>NZ_JABBFP010000010.1 GCF_018494085.1 Rosenbergiella collisarenosi
GTAGCCGCTGACGGGACGTTCACTGCGACATTAGAACCTGCACAAACCAACGGCCACACCGTAAGTGCTACGACAACCGATGCGGCGAACAACACGTCTTCAGTCGCCACGACTACAGCACCAGATACCACTGCACCTGCCGCACCAACTAATGTTCAAGTGAGTGGTGATGGTGAAACAGTAACTGGTAAAGCTGAAGCAGGCTCAACAGTTGCTATCAAGGATGCCAACGGCACTACGCTCGGCAGTACAACGGTTGGCAGTGATGGCGCTTTCAGCGTTACTCTTACTCCTGTACAAACTAACGGCCAAACCTTAAGTGCTACGGCAACAGATGCTGCAGGTAATACATCCTCAGCGGCATCAGCCACGGCACCAGATACGACAGCACCTACCGCGCCGACTGATGTTGTTGTCAGCGATGACGGTGTAACGGTAACCGGTAAGGCGGAAGCGGGATCCACGGTTGCTATTAAAGATGCCGCTGGCAACACGTTAGGTGGTGCAACGGTAGCCGCTGACGGGACGTTCACTGCGACATTAGAACCTGCACAAACCAACGGCCAGACCTTAAGTGCTACGGCAACAGATGCTGCGAACAACACGTCTTCGGCAACAACGACAACAGCACCAGATACCACAGCGCCAGCCGCACCAACTGATGTTCAAGTGAGTGGTGATGGTGAGACGGTAACTGGTAAGGCCGAAGTAGGCTCCACGGTTACTATCAAGGATGCCAACGGCACAACTCTCGGCAGTACAACAGTAGCGGCGGATGGTTCCTTCAAGGCAACGTTAGATCCGGCACAAACCAACGGCCAAACCTTAAGTGCTACGGCAACGGATGCTGCGAACAACACGTCTTCGGCAACAACGACTACGGCACCAGATACCACCGTGCCAGCCACACCAACTGATGTTGTTGTCAGTGATGATGGTGAAACAGTAACCGGTAAAGCCGAAGCTGGTTCAACTGTTGCTATCAAGGATGCCAACGGCACAACTCTTGGCAGTACAACGGTTGGCAGTGATGGCGCTTTCAGCGTTACTCTTACTCCTGTACAAACTAACGGCCAAACCTTAAGTGCTACGGCAACCGATGCTGCGAACAACACGTCTTCGGCAACAACGACAACGGCTCCAGATACCACAGCGCCTGCCGCACCAACTGATGTTCAAGTGAGTGGCGATGGTGAGACGGTAACTGGTAAGGCCGAAGTAGGCTCCACGGTTACTATCAAGGATGCCAACGGCACAACTCTCGGCAGTACAACAGTAGCGGCGGATGGTTCCTTCAAGGCAACGTTAGATCCGGCACAAACCAACGGCCAAACCTTAAGTGCTACGGCAACGGATGCTGCGAACAACACGTCTTCGGCAACAACGACTACGGCACCAGATACCACCGTGCCAGCCACACCAACTGATGTTGTTGTCAGTGATGATGGTGTAACAGTAACCGGTAAAGCCGAAGCAGGCTCCACGGTTGCTATCAAGGATGTCAACGGCACAACTCTCGGTAGTGCAACGGTAGACGCAGATGGTTCATTCACTGCGACCTTAAGCCCGGCACAAACTAACGGCCAGACCTTAAATGCTACGACAACCGATGCTGCAGGTAATACATCCTCAGCGGCATCAGCCACGGCACCAGATACGACAGCGCCAGCCGCACCAACTGATGTACAAGTGAGTGGTGATGGTGAAACAGTAACTGGTAAGGCGGAAGCGGGCTCAACAGTCGCTATCAAAGATGCCAATGGCACAACTCTCGGTAGTGCAACGGTAGCTGCTGACGGAACGTTTACTGCTACCTTAAGCCCGGCTCAAACTAATGGTCAGACCGTAAGCGCTACGGCAACAGATGCTGCAGGTAATACATCCTCAGCGGCATCAGCCACGGCACCAGATACGACAGCGCCAGCCGCACCGACTGATGTTCAAGTCAGTGATGACGGTGTGACGGTAATTGGTAAAGCTGAAGCAGGCTCAACGGTTGCTATTAAAGATGCCGCTGGCAACACGTTAGGCGGTGCAACGGTAGCCGCTGACGGGACGTTCACTGCGACATTAGAACCTGCACAAACCAACGGCCAGACCTTAAGTGCTACGGCAACGGATGCCGCGAACAACACGTCTTCAGTCGCCACGACTACAGCACCAGATACCACTGCACCTGCCGCACCAACTAATGTTCAAGTGAGTGGTGATGGTGAAACAGTAACCGGTAAGGCGGAAGCAGGCTCAACAGTTGCTATCAAGGATGCCAACGGCACAACTCTCGGTAGTGCAACGGTAGGCGCAGATGGTTCATTCACTGCGACCTTAAGCCCGGCACAAACTAACGGCCAGACCTTAAATGCTACGGCTACCGATGCTGCGAACAACATGTCTTCGGCAACAACGACAACAGCACCAGATACCACAGCGCCAGCCGCACCAACTGATGTTGTTGTCAGTGATGATGGTGTGACGGTCACTGGTAAGGCGGAAGCGGGCTCCACGGTTGCTATCAAGGATGCCGCTGGCACCACGTTAGGCAGTGCAACAGTCGCTGCTGACGGAACGTTTACTGCGACCTTAAGCCCGGCACAAACTAACGGCCAGACCTTAAATGCTACGGCTACCGATGCTGCGAATAATACGTCTTCGGCAACGGCGACAACAGCGCCAGATACGACAGCGCCAGCGGTTCCTAGTGAGGTTCAACTCAGTGATGATGGCATCACCGTGACTGGTAAAGGAGATGTTGGATCGATTGTTACTGTAAAAGATGCTGGGGGTAACATTCTTGGCAACGCAGCGGTCGGTAACGATGGCACTTTCTCTGTTACTTTAGTTACCCCCCAAACTAATGGGCAGGTGTTGAGCGTTGCTGCCTCCGACACGGCGGGCAATACCTCCATTGCAACCTCTGTTACTGCGCAAGATACAACGGCTCCAGCGGCGCCAACTGGAGTTGTATTAAGCGATGATGGTGTAACCGTTACAGGTAAAGGAGAGGTCGGTTCGATTATCACGGTTACCAGTATAAATGGTAAAGCCCTGGGAACTGGTAAAGTGGACAGCGATGGAACCTTCTCTGTCACATTAGACGCCGCACAAACGAATGGGCAGATGCTCAGCGTTGCAGCTTCTGATACAGCCGGGAATACTTCCGAAGCGGTTTCGGTAACGGCTAAAGATACTACGGCCCCAAGCGAACCTACTGATCTTGTAATAGATGACAGTACTTTAACGCTGTCAGGGAAAGGAGAAGAAGGGACAACCGTTAAGGTTTATGACAGTAACGGCAATGTAGTAGCCAGTGGGACAGTCAATGACGATGGAACTTTTGAGGTCAAATTACCCGAAGGGCTATCAGTGAATCAGGACTTATCTGTGACGCTAACTGACTCTTCAAATAATGAATCAGATAAGGGGACAGTTAACTACTCAGACAACAGTGGCTCTGGAACAGGGGATCAACTTACCGCCAATGCTGATACGCACTCAGCAACCGTTACAGCTGTTCAAGATAATCTCACAGGGACCTCAGGAAACGTTGTTCAGTTGGTAGGGTTAACCGCGCTAAGTGTCATCAATGTTTCACTGTTCTCGTCTAACAGCTTTAATTTTAAGGTTAACGATAATACGTCTGAAGATGTCACTCTGGATGTGAGCGGTAGTGTGGCCTTAAGCGCGGTTGCGGGATTAACTTCGCTACTATCGCTGTTAGGGTTAAATAGCTTTAATGCAGACCTTTCAGTGATTAATACAAGCACGGGCGAAGTAGTCCAAACCTTATCGAATGCCATTTCGATTAACTCTGGATTAGTAAATCTGACTTATAGCGGTTCAGTCTACGTACAAGGTTTGACATCAGGGACCTATACCGTCGCAGTATCGTCCGCGAACGCAACGTCCTTCGTTGGTCGATTACTATCGCTGTTGGTGAGTGCGAATGTTGGCACGGTACTCAGCGTCAATATTACTGACTCAGTACAGTATGTGTTCAGCGAAACCAGCGGAAATGTATTAACTACAGATACGGCTGGAGACGTTGCGGATACAGGAACCAATATCCATGTAACGAGTGTTGTCGCCAACAGTGTCGATGGATCAAGTGCGGTAACGGTGGCAAGTAGTGGGTCAACGACTATCACTGGAGAGTACGGTGTTCTCACTATCGCCGCGGATGGTAGCTATAGCTATCAACCGACTAGCGCGACGAGTGATATCGGTAAGAACGATATCTTTACTTACACCATCACCAATGCGTCAGGACAGACTGCAACAGCAACCTTAACGCTGACTATCGAGGGAACCCATTCTGTAGCGGTCAACGATAGCGTTTCACTGAACGATACGACAGCTTATGCAGCAGGTACGGCCGGACAGACCTATACAGTTTCTTCACTAACGAATAATACCGCAACCGTATCGTTAGGGAGTTCAGCCACTAAGACTGCAACCACTAGCTTTACTGTCTCTAACGACACATTACTTGAGAATGCGGTAGTAAGTATCGGCTTCACTAAATCGAATATACTTAATACAACGTCAGTTGCGGGGACAATAACTATCAATCATTTAGTTACTAATGATGATGGTACAACGACCTCCACATTGGTATATACGGGATCGTGGTCTGCAGGTTCGGCAATATTAGCGCTTGCGAGTGGATCGACATCAGTCTCGTTATCTTCGCTGGAACTAAGCGAAGGAACTTACAGCGTTTCGTTGAGCTATACCTCAACCGTGGCAGGTGCCCTATTTACAGGGAGTTCGACGGTGACGCTCGCAGCGGGGGTTAGTGGCACCACTGTCGATACCAGTCATCAATTAACCACCGAAGCGACTACATCGGGCAATATCCTCGACGGTACCGACTCGGATAATGTCGGCGATACCTTCGGGAGTGAGTATAAGTCCTTAACGATTACCGGAAATAACGCTTCAGGCACTGCCGTGTCCTATACCGTAAGTGGCGGAGATAAATCGATTACCGACACGAGCGGCGGGGCGGTGAGTGGCGATTCGGTTACCTTATACGGAAAATATGGCACCTTAGCGTTATCGAACGATGGTTCTTATACCTATACCCTTAAAGCGGGCGTTGATACTTCGACTATCACGTCTAAGGAGACATTCAGCTACTCACTGAATGATAGCGATGGCACTTCCTCGACGGCTAATTTAACCATCGATTTACACCCTGTTATTACCGGTAGCGCCAATGCCGACACTATCTCTAGTACGGCTTATGACGATACCTTCACGACAGGGAGTGGTGCAGATACCGTAGTTTACAAACTACTCACCGATGATAATGCCGGAGGAAATGGCAGTGATACCTGGACCGATTTCTCAGCGACCAACGGCGACCATATCGATGTGTCGGCGCTACTTGTAGGCTGGGATGGTAAGTCGAGTTCATTAGGAAACTATGTGTCTGTCAGCCACACCGGCAACAACACCGTCGTGTCGATCGACCGTGATGGCACAGGCAGCCATTACAGTTCAACCACACTGGTTACGCTAGAAAACGTTAATGCCACACTCGATGAGTTAATCGATCACAATACGTCGTCGTAATGATTAAGCGGGGGGCAACCCCCGCTTTTTTGCGTCTGCAATAGCCCAAAAGTTTAAATCTAAGCGCAAGAGAGTCGTTTTATGAAGAAATTTTGCTTGGTCACCTTGAGGTGTATGGTAGTCAGGGGAGCGATGGGGATCAGCATTATCACTGGCCTTCCGGCGATGGCGGATGAATCGGTAATCAGTGCACAACAGATGGTCGGTGATGAGAAACTCCCTGATCTATATAGTGTTACGCCGAATGGAACCGTTTCTAACGGTCAGCCGCTGGACATGTCCGCCGCAGTCGCGATGGCCGTCAATTGGCATCCGACCATTACGCAGGCAGTGGGGAAGCTGTTTGAACAGTCTGCGAATGTGGATGTTGCTAAAGCGAAGTACTATCCGCAAGTGAATGCTGGAGTAAATAATGGCTACAGCAATACTTATACTAACAAGGGATATTCTCCCTCAATCGATATTTCTCTCTCTCAAATGTTATACGATTTCGGTAAGGTCTCCAGTTCTGTTCGGGCCGCCAATGCTGCGGTTGCTCAGCAACAAGCCGAAGTGATGTTAACCATCGATCAAGTCGCCCACGATACCGCTTCTGCGGTGGTTCAAGTCCAGGGTTATCAGCAGTTGGTTACTATGGCCACTCAACAGCTCGACTCCTTAAAACAGATCGGGGACTTGATCAGGCAACGTAATACCGAGGGAGCCAGCCCGCTATCAGATGTGGTGCAAACCGATACCCGTATCGAGGGCGCACAAGCAACACTGATGCAATACCAAGCCTCTTTACAACGCTGGCAAGCGACCCTCGCGACTTACATTGGCGTGGAAGGGGTTAAGCGGGTGACGCAGGATGTTCCCGAATCACTGACGCGGGCCTGCGCGGTGCAACATCCCAATTATCAGCTAGTCCCAGCAGTATTGGCGGCATGGGCCGGGGCGAACCAAGCACAAGCCAATGTCGATAACGCCAATGCTCAGATGATGCCCACCATCTCCCTAGAACCTGAAGTGACGCATTATCTCAATGATCACTATTCAGGGAGTGCGGATCTGGATAAAACTCAGTATACCGCTTCGATTCGCATGCAAATGCCGCTCTACCAAGGTGGGGGATTAAATGCTTCTCGCGACGCGGCTGAACAAGCGCTTTCGGCGGCGAATGCAGCGATTAAAGCAGCCCAGTTAGAGGCCTACCAAAAATTAGCCACCTCCCAAGATGAGGCAACTAACTTAGGCCAAACCTTGGTGATCCAACAGCGGCAACAAGCGTTGGGTGAGAAAACATTGGGGCTTTATCAGGACCAATATCTGCAATTGGGGACAAGGCCGCTACTCGATCTACTCAATGTCGATCAGGAGATCTATCAAGCTCAATTTAGCCAAGCACAAACTCGGGCACAACTGAACAGCCTTCAACTCGATTGCCTATTTAGCACGGGTATGATGCGTTCTGTGTTCCGTCTTGATAACCGTCGAATTCAGGGAGTGGATATTCGCCCATGATTAAAGAACATACACAACCCCAACGCGACGAATGGGTCGAAGCCATCACGTTAATCGCAAGACATTACCGGCAATCCTTTTCGCCGGGTGCACTAGATGCCGCCATCCCTTGGCTGTCCGAACAAAGCTTACCCATAAAACTACAGCATCTTTCCCGCCTGGCAGGCTTGAAGTTTACTCTGTTAGACCAGTCAGAAAAGCTAATCTCCGGACTGCGCTTACCGTTGGTAGCTACGCTTAACAATGGCTCGGTGGTCGTCATCGAAAGCTTTGATGGGGAAGATTGTGTTGGTGTGCGTTTTATGGAAGAGGGCGGTTTAGTCAGCCAGATCAGTATCACCGAGTTATTGACGCAAACTGAATCGGTGGTCGCTTTCCGCCCCATTGCGCCGGTTAAAGATAGCCGCACCGTCCAATATTTTTCGACCTATACGCCAGATTGGTTGAAAAAGCTGATCATTAAAGATTTGAAACCCTATTTACATGTGATGCTCGCCTCGTTCGTTATCAACTTACTTGCCCTCTCTGGCATATTATTTTCGATGCAGGTCTACGACCGCGTAATTCCCGCGCAATCATATCCGACACTCTATGTTCTCTTTGGTGGGGTGATGATTTCAGTTATCTTCATGTTTATCTTGAAGTTGGCACGTGGGCATATTACGGATTTATTAGCTAAACGCGCGGATATCCGTGTCTCCGATCGGGTATTTGGCCATGCCTTACGCTTAAAAAATTCGGCTATTCCACGCTCGACCGGCAGCTTTATCGCGCAAGTTCGTGAAATCGAGCAAATACGGGAGATGGTGACCTCCCGTACTGTCTCGATTTTAGTCGATTTACCGTTCTTTCTATTATTTCAACTTGTGCTAGTCATTGTTTCGCCGTGGTTAAGCTGGATTGCGCCGATTGCGGTTATCATAATGTTAGTCCCAGGCCTGCTCTATCAAAAGAAACTGGCGCGTTTAGCCCAGCAGAACCTCCAAGAAGTTACCCTGCGTAATGCTATTTTGGTTGAGAGTTTACAAGGGATACAAGATATAAAACTGATGCAGGCAGAGAGCCGCTTTCTGCAGCAATGGAACAGCTATATCAGCATTACGGCAGAGTCCGGCGTTAAAACGCGTCAATTGACTCACAGTCTTGTCGCGTGGGGAACGACCATCCAAAGTCTGGTGTACGCGGCTGTCGTCGTCGTTGGGGCCCCACTGGTGATTAGCGGTGATATTACTACCGGTGCGATGGTCGCGGCGTCCATGTTATCCACACGTATGATCGCTCCGATGACCGCCCTTTGTGGTGTACTCGCGCGTTGGCAGCAAGTCAAGGTGGCAAAGCGCAGTCTCGACCAGCTAATGGCACTGCCTGTCGAAGATCACCCGGATGAAATGAAGGTTCACCGTGCATTGCTTCATGGTAACTACGAACTGCATCAAGCCTCTTTCAGTTATGGTCAGGAACATGATGTTATCCCTTTACAGGTAAATAAACTCACTATCGCAGCCGGTGAAAAGATTGCCTTATTGGGTCGCATGGGTGCAGGGAAATCGACGTTATTACAAGCGCTGAGTGGTAACTTAGAAAAGGTTTCTGGACAAGTACGTCTCGACGATTTAAGCCTAGAGCATATTGATATGGCCGATATACGCAGAAATATTGGTTTGCTGACGCAAGAAGCACGCCTATTTCATGGGACTATCCGCGATAATTTGATCCTAGGCCGACCTAATAGTGATGACGAAGAAATCTTTGAAGTATTAGCCATCACCGGTGCCATCGACTTTATTCGACAACTCCCCCTCGGCCTAGAGCACCCGATTATGGAAGGCGGAACTGGGCTTTCTGGTGGTCAGCGTCAATCCTTATTGCTATCGCGTACCTTGCTGCGTGATCCTAATATTGTGCTACTAGACGAACCTACTGCATCGTTCGATGAGCCTTCCGAAAAACACTTTATCGAACGATTGGAACAATGGATCGGCCATCGCACGTTAATTATCGCGACACATCGAGCTGCCATCTTATCGCTCACTGAACGAGTCATTGTTTTAAAGGAAGGGCGTATCGCTATGGATACCTCGCGTGAAGAGTTATTCAAAACGAAAGGGAAAGAGACTAGCCCGCAAGGAGCTGCGCTATGAGCCAATCATCCACCCCGAATAAAGGCTATTTGCCCTATGATCCCACTGAAATATTAAGTGGTGGTGATATGGACGAAGCGCATATTGTAAAGTCAGCATATCTCATTGCGATCCTCGCCATCCTAGTGATTATTTTTAGTATTTGGGCCTGGTTTGGTCAAGTCGATGAAGTTTCAACAGGAACCGGCAAGGTGATCCCTAGCTCCCGAGAACAAGTGCTGCAATCGTTAGATGGTGGGGTACTGACGGAATTACCGGTCCAAGAGGGTCAGCGTGTGAAATTAGGACAAGTCGTCGCGCGTTTAGATCCGACGCGTAGCGAATCTAACGTGGGGGAGAGTGAGGCGAAATATCGTGCCTCATTAGCTGCGAGTATTCGTTTGGACGCAGAGGTCAATAACCGGCCATTAGTCTTCCCTGCAAGCTTGCAGCCTTATCCTGATCTTTTAGTGGCAGAGACACATCTTTACCAGAGTCGCCGTGAGCAGTTCACCCAATCGATGCGTCAGCTACAAGATTCGATGTCATTGATTAATCGTGAATTAACCATTACACAGCGCTTGGCGAAAACCGGAGCTGCGAGTAGTGTAGAGGTACTAAGACTACAACAGCAGCAGTCTGATATCGCGTTGCGTATCACTGACCTTAAGACTCATTATTATGTCGATGCGCGCGAGCAGCTTTCAAAAGCGAATGCAGATGTTGCATCGTTAGCGGAAGTTATCCGCGGCCGTAGCGACAGTGTGAGTCGATTAACGCTGCGTTCACCGGTACAGGGAATAGTAAAAAATATTAAAGTTACTACGATCGGGGGCGTTATTGCACCGAACGGTGAGTTAATGGAAATTGTCCCGGTTGATGATCGTCTATTAATTGAGGCCAGAATTTCGCCGCGGGATATCGCCTTTATTCATCCAGGTCAAAAAGCGATGGTAAAAATAACGGCCTATGATTACGCGATTTACGGCGGCCTTCCTGGTGTAGTAGAAACTATTTCACCGGATACCATCCAAGACGAACAGAAGCCGGAGATATACTACTACCGCGTTTATATCCGTACCGATCATGACTCATTGGTTAATAAACGTGGGAAGCATTTTGCTATAAGCCCCGGAATGATCGCCACCGTAGATATTAAAACTGGCGAGCGGACGGTGATGGATTATTTAATTAAGCCTTTCAATCGAGCCAGAGAAGCATTGCGCGAACGTTAATCGATTTGCCACTTAATAAAGGATGAACTCAATATGGCATTAAGTGATTTATTACAACAGGCGCACTTCGAGATGATGAGTGCTAACGCGCCCGAGCACGTTGCTCCTCATCCTACTTGTATACTTTTCTTCAGTCTTTGCGATGGGAAACAGCGCGCCTACACTCATATTTCGACAGGCAATACCTTTAATCAAGCTTGGACATCTGGCTCGCAATTTATTCAGCGTTATCGGCAGAAGCACGATCTCCAAGTCTGTTGGTTACGAGTCGAACGAGTCGATCATATTGAAGAGATGAGCTGGGCAGGGTTACAAGAAAAACTGGGTAAAACAAAGCGCAATTATTTCCGGTTCGGATTGAGCTTCGATCCGAACTTCACGCACGCCATCCTCGAACATGAGTTGGCAGCGAATGCCATACTGTATGACGGCAAGGTGGGGGTAGCTACACCCAATGCGACCAACCTTGAAAGCTATGCTCAGCGCCGGTTCTCGTGTTCACTATCCTGGCCAACCGATCCACAACAGACGATCTGGCGGTTTAAAACTCAAGCGGTGTTCTGTGATGCTTCCGGGGCTAAAACGATTGAGCGTGAAGGAAAAGAGTCTGGGTTTAGAAAAATCGCGGAGCCTTGGCAAGCCCATGTCCCAAATCTTATCCATCACTCTGCTCAGTATCTTGCGACGCAAATTAAAGCTAGCGGTGAGTATCACTATGGATGGTTTCCTTGCTTTGACCGGAAGATAAAATCGTATAACGCGCTGCGCCATGCCAGTTCGACTTATGCTCTCATTGAAGGTTGGGAGGTCACCCAACAACCGCAACAGCGGCTAGCAATAGATCGTGCATTGGCTTATTTAACCCACGAACTTATCCAAAAAAAGACCTTGGCAGATGGTCGTCAGGCCGCATTTTTAGTGGATGTTGGGGATGAGATTAAGCTAGGCGGCAATGCCGTCAGTATTTTAGCCTACGCAAAATACACTGAAGTTACCGGGGATAAAACCTACCTACCGTTGATGGAAGCCCTGGCGGAAGGGATACTACTGATGCAGGATGATCAAGGTAAGTTCGTCCACGTCTTGGAAAACCATGATCTGTCAGTGAAGGAGCCTTTCCGTATCATTTATTATGATGGAGAAGCAGCCTTCGCATTGATGCGCCTCTATAAATTGTCGCCACAGGCACGATGGATTGAGAGTGTTGAGCGAGCGTTTGAGTATTTTATTGAGAATAAACACTGGCAGTTTCATGATCATTGGCTCAGCTACTGTGTCAACGAGCTGACTCTCTATCGTCCTTTGGATAAATATTTTAAATTTGGCTTAGATAATGTACGGGATCATTTGGATTTTATTCGCCACCGCGTGACGACTTATCCAACGCTACTCGAGCTAATGATGGCGGCGAACGCGATGATCGACCGCATACACTCCTCCACTACGCATCAGCATTTATTGCAGGACTTTCCACTGCAGGAATTTAGCGAAGCGTTAGAGTATCGGGCGCGCTATTTACTCAATGGCTTTTTCTGGCCAGAACTGGCGATGTTTTTTAAAAATCCGGCGAGAATCGTTAATAGTTTCTTTATTCGTCATCACAGTTATCGTGTGCGTATTGACGATGTCGAACATTATCTGTCGGGTTATGTTGCTTATGCGAACTATTATGCTCAGCAGCAGCAGCAACAGTTGGTGAATGTAAAAAAGCCTGATTCCCACTCTCGGATACCGGTTTTCTTATTAGAAAACTTACGTGAAGTGGGAAATGGTATTGAAGTGGCAGCGCTACGGCGTGCCTCATTATTTTGTGAGCAATTACAGCGCACACCCTGGATCGTAACGCTTCAATACAATCCATCGTTGTTGAAGACACTCGACCAGCTACGTGAGCGAGGTCGACTGCCCGTAGAGGTTCCGGTTAAAAACCTCTATCTGGGGATGATTGATTGCTTCGAGAGCGGTGAAGTTAAGGCGCTATCCGGCTTCTTCGGTGACTATAAGCAGCAGGTGGAGGCGACTGAAACCTGTCCATTGGGTAAGAGAAGCTATTGTCTTGTTCAAGGGACAATTAAAGTCGACGACTTTGTTGATCGAGCGGGAAATGTCTTATTGCGCAGACACTGGCATATTCATCGAGAGATGTGGCAGCTGACTCATATTGAAGTGCATGACTCCCAGCAACGATTATTCAATACTGAAGAGCAATTCGCTACGTGGGCACTCGAGAAGCAACTCCCGCACGCGGGATGCTGGCATTTTATTATCGATAAAAATCGGGCATGGCGAGATTTTGTCCTGTCTACACCCCGGAACAGAATGGATTGCCACCTATCCGCGGTGATCCACTCTTCGCACTTATTGGGTAATGGGCAGATAAAGACGACCTATCGGCATCTTCTTGAGTCACCAGACTGTGTCAATACACTGATTATCTTAACGCAGGAACAGTACCAAGACTTATGTGTGCTGGGCATCCCAGCTGAAACCATGCAGGTCATCCCCAACCATCTGGATAAGACGATTTTAGAAGCCAATATTAAGAAGATACCTTCAAAACGGGTGATTTACTTGGCGCGCTACTCTCCGGAAAAACAGCATGCATTGTTGCTCGACGTGTTCGAACAAGTCCTTAAAACCGTGCCTGATGCAGAACTCTACACCTACGGGGTCGGCGGCTTACAAGACGAGCTTGCCGATCTTGTTAGAAAGAAAGGGCTAGATGGCTCGGTAAAAATTAACGGCTTTACGGCCGATATTGCTGCGGTACATCAACGAGCATGTTGTGCCGTATTGTGTTCAAATCAAGAAGGACATCCTTTATCTGCGATTGAGGCAATGGCCTTTGGTACTCCTTTGGTCAGTTTTGCCATTAAATATGGCCCACGTGATATTTTGCGTGAACAAAACGCAGGATTACTGGTAGACGCTGGAGACAAAGAGGCATTGGCTACCGCACTGATTCGTGTACTGCAAGATTCAGAATTGCAAACACGTTTACAGAGCGGAGCGAAAGCCTGTGCACAGCGTTATTCGAGCTCTTGTATAGCGGCCTCTTGGCAACACTGGCTACATGCTAGCGATTGTCTACCTGCGTTGAATGCAGAACAGGCTTAAGTACTATGACGCGACACTGTTTTATTATCCGACATGCAGGCCAATCTGAACGATTAGCATTATTATTACCACAATTTCGACAACTCACGACGGCGGATTACTACGTGTTTGAGGAGCGGTTCACCGATCCTCAATCGGTAACACAGCGAATCTCGCCCGAACATTGGCAGGTAGGTCGAGATTACTTATCTGATCATCAATTGTATGCAGTGAAGCATACCGGTTGGCAGTGCGGCGATTATATAGCCTATGCCGCGCGTGATTTATTGCCCGAGTATGATTATTACTGGATCATGGACGACGATATCGCGATTAACATGCCGTTGGATGTATTTATTCGTCGTACTGCGGAATTAACGCAAGAGTGCTTAGCGTGTGAGTTTTCACCTCGCGATGAATCGTGGATGTGGTTCTCATCTGTGGCAAATCTCCTTTCCCAGGAGGTCTATGGCATGTTGTACTGTCTAGTGAGGTTATCGGGCTCTGCCATTGACCAGATGAAGGCTCATCGTCGTAAGATGCTGCCACAAGGTGCGGGACGTCTCGACTATCCCAATGACGAAGCATTTACGGGGACGTTATTGATGCATCTTGGGGTAAGTTGCGCAGACTTAAAAAAGGTTTTACCGGAACTCTTCCAGCCTTATTTCACCTTAACTCGTCCCGTTCTCTTGGCCGAGCTGGCGGCGGAGCATACTCAAGGGAAGGTACTGCACCCCATTTGTGATACGACGCGATGCTGGCAAAAGATAGCCACACGAGTCAAGCAACAGCAGTTTTCTTCGCTACGCGATCGACTCTATACTTGTTACCTGAACTTACCCGAAGACATTTTGGATCAGTATTTCGATCAGCGTTTTCTCACCTTACTTTCACAAGCCTTCGATAGACAGCCCTTATTAAATTTTTCGCGAATGATCATAGATTTCCCCGCGCAGAAATTCCCGACATTTTCTCGGTATTGGTTTTATCGCAGTTATATCTTGGTGGTAGAGCTAGAGAGTGAGTGGGGACGATACGCTATCGATATTCAAGCAGATCATAAAGTGTTTATGATACCGCGTAATAAAAAGGCTAGACAGCGACTTAAACAGTCTATTTTTGGCTCAGAAGGTAAACAAGAACTTTATCGGCACGATCAATGGTTATTTCCGCAATTAACAACATCGCTTTTTTGTGAAGATCAGGATTTCAGTTTAGCGAGTTTAAGTACGCTGATAGAGAAGATTGATACTCTTATCATTGGACCGAGTTTGGAGGATTCTACATGCGTAGATTAATCGCATTGCTACCCCTAGTGGTCTCTAATGTAGCTTGGTCGCAGGAGAGTAGCGATTTTCTTGCGCCTTCTCCTTGTGTGACGGGGACGCAGCTTGCCGCACATACTTTACCTGATAAATATCAACAAGGTATTTTTACGCTTTATTATACGACGGTGGGTGATGATGCGTTGTCCGATCCCTCACGGCGAAGTTCACATGCACCGCCCTTAAGAATTTTAGATATTGCGCGACAATTACAAGCCGCTCAACAGTTTTATGTTAAGGATTTACAATTGCGAACGCCTTTGAGCCAACCTATTTTTCAGCGGGCTCAACAGATCAGTGTGTTTATTTTGAACTTGAAAGGGAATGGGCGTGCGTTCGATAAAGTCGCCCATGAAACTTTTGCTAATGGCGAACAGACACCTTGTGGCCTTAAAATTATGCTTTCTAATCGGCTCGATCCTAAAAATAATCCAACTCCGGCGCATGAGCTATTTCATCTTTATCAATACGGTTATGCGCTATTTAAACAGCGTTGGTATCTGGAGGGGATGGCAAAGTGGATGGAGACAGTTTTCAAACCCGATGAGCCGGTTAGTATGGCCATGACCGCCCCCGTCAACTGTAGTGCGTGGTATTCTCAGAGCTATAATGCCGCGATTCTGTGGCAGGGTCTTGCTCAGCATTATCCAAATATACCCGTGACAACGGGGAAAATAACCTATTCAAATCGGCAACCCGTATTTAAAAAGACCTTATTTAGTGGTGGGGCGATGGCCAACTCATTGCTCACTGCGTTGAGCCAGCAAAGTCTACGTCTTACTCAGCACTATCATCGGCCTATGCGAAACTGGAGCGAGAAGCAACAGCATCAGTCGCAAGACAACGACACGATCTGCCGCGTGCTCAATCAGTTACTGGTCAAACGCTAAAGCTTGAGTCGTCTTTTACGACGAGTCTATCGGTAATTATATTCAGGATGAACTCGGCGCACCCTAAGTGGGCGTTGGCTGGGGGATTACTGCCCTTAAAATTATCCTCTCTACCGATAACGACTATCATTGAGTATTTACGGCACAGTGAGGCACTTATGTCACTTTTTACGACGACTTCATCGATCAATGCGAATCTGGCAAGAAAATTAATTGAGGCCGGGGAAGAAAAGCTTCATGAAATGGGTATCGCATCGAATATCGCGATTGTCGATACTCAAGGCTTTCTAATTACTTTCTTACGGATGGACGGCGCACAACTCCCTAGTATTGAACATGCTATAAATAAAGGCTATACCAGTGCCTTGTTTGGTGCGGCGACCGCCTCGCTGAGTAAAGACGCTGAGCCAGGCGGCTCGCTCTACGGGCTAAATATTACCTTAAATCAACGCGTGATTGTCTTCGCGGGGGGAGAGCCACTTCTTCATGATGGCCTGTTAGTCGGAGCCGTTGGGGTGTCTGGGGGGACGGCTGAACAAGACCAGCAAGTCGCGGGCCATGTGGTGCAGGCGTTTAAGGACTTGGTCTGCTAGCGTCGTCGTTACATAAAACAAGACTCTACCCGCAAAAGTGTATATTGCGGGTAGAGTCGAGGATAAGCGCGTGCAACAATCCACACTCACCAAGTAGAGAAGTTTTACATCCGCTCGACGGTCTCGATACCGAGTAAATCTAAGCCACTCTTAATTGTTCTTGCGGTGAGCGCTGCCAATTTTAAACGGGACTGGCGAGTATTCTCGTCTTGTGCCGTAAGTATTGGACAATGCTCATAGAAGCTTGAGAACAGTACTGCGACATCGTACAGGTAAGCGCAGAGTACATGCGGTGTTCCCTCGCGCGCGACCTGATGCAGTGTCTCTTCGAACTGCAGTAGGCGTGTTGCAAGCCCCGCTTCGCGGGATTCTGTCAACGCCAGAGGGCCTTGCAGCGTTTGCTCATCGATACCGGCTTTGCGGAAGACCGAAAGTACACGCGTATAGGCATATTGCAAATAAGGCGCGGTGTTACCTTCGAAAGAGAGCATATTGTCCCAGTCGAATACGTAGTCAGTCGTACGGTTCTTAGACAGGTCGGCATATTTTACTGCGCCAATGCCAATTACCTCGGCGAGACGGTTTAGGGTCTGCGCATCCATCTCGGGATTTTTCTCTGTGACCAGGGTCAACGCGCGCTCATGCGCCTCATCGAGTAGATCGGCTAAGCGGATGGTTCCCCCAGCACGGGTCTTGAACGGACGCCCATCTTTGCCGAGCATCATGCCAAACATATGGTGTTCTAGCGGGACTGATTCTGGGACGTAGCCCGCTTTACGAACGATCGTCCACGCTTGCATCAGGTGTTGATGCTGGCGTGAGTCGATATAATAGATAACGCGTTCAGCCTTTAGGGTTTCGTAGCGGTATTTGGCACAGGCAATATCGGTGGTGGTATAAAGGTAGCCGCCATCTTTTTTCTGTATGATCACGCCCATCGGTTCACCTTCTTTATTGGTGAACTCGTCGAGGAAGACGACGGTGGCGCCTTCGCTCTCTACGGCTAATCCTTTTTGTTTCAGATCGGCGACAATACCCGGCAACATGCTGTTATAGAGACTTTCACCCATCACGTTTTCGGCGGTTAAGCTGACATTTAAACGATTATAGTTGTGCTGATTTTGCTCCATAGTGATGTCGACTAATTTACGCCACATCTTTAAGCAATACTCATCGCCCCCTTGCAGCTTAACGACATAGCTACGCGCCCGCAGAGCAAAAGCCTCGTCTTCGTCGTAGGCGATTTTCGCTGCGCGATAAAACGCTTCGAAATCTTGTAGCGCAATGTCAGCCGAGTGGTCCGCTTGTTGTTGCTCAAGATAAGCAATCAGCATCCCGAACTGCGTTCCCCAATCCCCTAGGTGGTTGGCACGGATGACATGATGACCGAGCTTCTCTAGCGTACGCACGGTGGCATCACCGATGATGGTTGAGCGTAAGTGGCCGACGTGCATTTCTTTCGCAACGTTCGGAGCCGAATAATCGACGACGATGGTCTGTGGCGTAATAGGTGCAAGGTTCAGATGCGTCGAATTTAATGCTTGTTCAACTTCATTCGCCAACCACTGCGGATCGAGGAATATGTTGATAAAACCTGGTCCGGCAATTTCAGTCTTGCTGGCAATACCGGTCAGTGAGAGGTGCTCGACCACTTTTTCTGCAAGTTGTCGAGGAGGCATACCGAGTCGTTTTGCTGCCGCCATGATGCCATTTGCTTGGTAATCACCAAATTGAGGCTTAGCGGATTGACGGATAAGGGGTTCGCTATCGGCGGGAGCGCCGGCAGCCAACATTGCCTGACTAACTTTGTCGCAGAGAAGAGCCTGAATATTCACCGAGGTACCTTTATCTATAGAGCGTGTGAAAAACCACACAACACGCGATGCCGAAACATCAATACGTAATAAGTTAATGGCCGAGCAGTATACGTAAAAAAGGCTTGTACGTCAGCCACCATCTGCGTGTATGAGTAAGGGGGGAGGGGATTCGTACCTTTACGACTTTACAGGCTAGGTCCTGGCGGTGAAAATAGCGCTACAGTAGATAATGATAGTAGGCTCTATGCATCCTCTTTTTTCAGCGCTTCCTGAATTAGCTGACGACCTTTCTCGATTCGAGCACGACGTCACAACCTTTGCCCAACAACTAGGGCTTAACCTCGCTGGCGTAGAGATCGATCATATCTCGTTACGTTGTCACCAAAATCAAACCGCTGAGCGTTGGGCGAGTCAACTCGCGCAGCACGGACGCTGTTTTTCTGATGCGGTGATCGCTGGACGTCCAATCCATCTCTATCAACTGCACCAGCCCCTAGACGTATTCAGTCATTCTATACAGATTGTTGAATTACCTTGGCCCGGCGAGAAGCGCTATCGCCATGAAGGGTGGGAACATATCGAAATCGTTCTCCCTGGCACCCCAGAGGAGCTAGGCCAACGCGCGATGGCGTTGATTGATGATAGTGGCTTATTGATTCCGGGTGTGAGCGTGAAGACGCGACGTCCAAAGGTCAAGGACGGCGCATTAGACAATACGACACTCGCAATCACTAACGGTGAAGTGACCCTGAAATTCCATACATGGTCTATCGATAAGATTGTCGCCAGCGAGCAGTAGCATCGCTGCGAGTTAGAGACTATCGATGGCAGACGTCAAACGCGTCAGTGCAAGGTCAAGTCGCGAGCGTGGGCAGCCGAAATTGAGGCGCACCGCTTGCGGATCACCGAATGGCGCCCCCCCAGTGAGCCCTAGGCCATGGTGTTCGAACCAACGCTGCGGATCAGTAAGTTTCAAGCGTGAAGCATCTATCCAAGCCAGAAAACCGGCATCAGGGGTAGCGACTTGCAGGTCGGGAAGCGTGGCAATATGAGCGACCAGCCGATCTCGGTTTAGACGTAAGTAGTCGCGCTGTGCGGCTAACCATGCTTCGCCCTCTTGCCAAGCGGCCAATGTTGCAACCACACCGAGGCTATTTGGGACTGGAAGACGCTGAGCAATCGCGCGGCGAAGTCGTGCGCGTAAATCATCATTGGGGATGATGGCCACGGCACAGCCAAGACCTGCGAGGTTAAAGGCTTTCGCCGCAGAGAGTAGCGTGATCGATCGCTGTTCGCAGCGCGTGGAGAGTGAGGCAAAAGGGATATGCCTAGAGTGTGGGTCGAGCTGTAGGTCGGCGTGCACCTCATCGCTACATACCCATAAATCATAAGTGTCGGCATAGTCAGCAAGACGCTGTAACGTCTCACGGTCATAACGCTTCCCTCCAGGATTATGGGGATTACAGATAAAAAGTAATCGCTCCTGAGTCATTAAGGCGGGAAGCGGCATCGCTAAGGGATTATCGTTTTTGAAAAGAGGAATGGGGAGCAGACGCTGCTCCCGTCCTGCCGCCCGTGCACTATGAGTGAAAGGAGGGTAAATCGGTGTGGTACAGACAGAGGCTTGATCGGTACTGAGCAGACTCTCTTGAAGCAGAGAAAATATCGGTTTAATACCAGAGAGCGGAACAACCCAGTCTGGATCGATAGACCATTCATATTGACTAGCAGCCCACTGCGCGGTGGCTCGAGCGAGGGCGCCTTGATCATCGGCGTAACCAAATACACCATGAGCGACACGCTGTTGCAATGCCTCTTGGATCGCTGGAGCAACGCGAAAATCTGTGTCCGCTATCCAGAGCGGAAGGATGTCACGATCTCGGTATTTGAGCCATTTTTCACTATCTGTGTGATATCGCTCGACTCTTTCATCAAAATTGAATGACATCCGAACTCCAGGCAGGTATGTAGATAGAGGCGCTATGCACAGTAGCATATCCATCAGGCCTGACAAAGGAATCGACTATGGCGATTTTAGAAATATGCTGTTACGGGGTAGATTGCGCGCTTGCCGCAGCGCAAGCCGGTGCCGATCGTCTCGAACTCTGTGCTGCGCCACAAGAAGGGGGAATAACGCCTTCTCTTGGAACCTTGCGTGAAGTCCGTTCGCAGGTTCACATCCCCGTCCACCCCATCGTCCGGCCGCGTAGCGGTGATTTTTGTTATAGTGAGCAAGAGTTTAAGGTAATGTTATCAGATATCGCTCAAATTCGGGATATGGGCTTCCCTGGGGTAGTAACGGGTATTCTCTGCCCTGAAGGACTCCTCGATAAAGCCAGAATGCAAAAAGTCATGACGGTAGCCAAAGGCATGGCAGTGACTTTTCACCGTGCATTTGATCTGTGTAGCAATCCCTATCGTACCTATCAGGAGCTGGAAGAACTTGGCGTTGCACGGGTATTGACGTCTGGACAGCAGCAATCCGCAGAGGCGGGTATCAGTCTATTGCAGGCGCTAAATGCACTAGGTCACGGGCCGATTATTATGGCGGGGGCTGGGGTACGCTTATCCAACCTACCAAAATTTCTCGACGCCGGGATTCAAGAAGTTCATAGCTCAGCGAGTCGACAAGTCCCTTCTGCAATGCGTTACTGTAAGGCTGGCGTGTCGATGTGTTCAGACAAACTCGCCGATGAGTATCTCCGCACAGAGGTTGACCCCGATGTGGTCGAGGCGATGCAGACCCTGATCCGCTTGCAGGGTGACAGTCTACCAGCACCGCTCGCCGACTATCACCCAGGTCGCCTAGACTACCTCTCCGGGCTTACGGGCAATTAGCACCGCACGCAATGGGGCATGATAGCCTTCAACCGTTCTTTGCGGATCCTCCGGATCGAGGAACTCGGCCAAGGACTCGCTAGTCATCCAAGAGGTACGTCGTTGCTCAGTAAAAGGCGTTACAGCCTGGTCAACAATACGGACATCGACGAATCCCGTCTTCTCTAACCAACTTTTCAGCGCCAACGCAGAGGGTAGAAAGTAGACATTACGCATCTGTGCGTAACGTTCGCCGGGGACTAGCACTTGATGTTCATCCCCTTCAGTAACTAGCGTTTCTAGGACCAGTTCGCCGCCACCAACTAGTTGGTTTTTTAACTGATGTAAGTGATCGAGCGGTGAGCGGCGGTGATACAATACGCCCATCGAAAAAACGGTATCAAAGGCTTCAGAAGTCGGTAACTGTTCAATACCTAAGGGTAATAGATGCGCTTGCTGTGAGTTACCAAGTAGCTTTCTTACTGCTTCAAATTGACAGAGAAACAGTTGCATGGGGTCGATCCCGACCACCATTTTTGCCCCTTGACCCAGCATTCGCCACATATGGTAGCCGCTGCCACAACCGACATCGAGGATCAGTCGATCCTTGAGGGGACTGATATGAGGTAAGACGCGATCCCACTTCCAATCAGAGCGCCACTCGGTATCGATATGTGTGCCATAAAGCTGGTATGGGCCTTTACGCCACGGCATTAACTGGCGAAGTAGCGACTCGATGCCTTGCCGTTGACGAGGTGTTAAGTCGGTATGCTCCGCATAGACCTGCTCGGCAAGGTCTAGGGAGGTCGGCGTTAAGGCCGGTAGATACTGAATCGCTTTATGCCACTGGCGAAAATGGCCATGTAAATTTTCACGCTGCCACTGTCCCAGCTGTGCAGGGATTGTTTCTAACCAAGATGCTAAGGGTCCGGTCGCGATTTGTTGGTAAAAATTGCCAAAATCAATCATTTTATAGCCACTAACGATCCAAAATTAAAACACTGAAACCAGAGTTCAGCATGGGCGAAGCCAACGTCCCGAAGACGCTGCTGGTGGGTCTCGACGCTGTCGGTTAGCATAACATTTTCGAGCATGCTCCGTTTCTGACTGATCTCCAACTCACTGTAGCCATTCGCCCGCTTAAAATCTAAATGCATATCAAACAGTAATTCACCCATCTGCTGATCGGCAAAACTGAACTTTTCCGAGAGAACCAGCGCGCCTCCAGGACGTAGCCCACGCCAGATTTTGGCGAGCAGCGCCTCGCGCTGTTCCGGCGGGATAAACTGTAGCGTAAAATTGAGAATAACCAGTGAGGCATTTTCGATCTCGATACCCTGAATATCGGCTTCGACGACGTTAACCGGGGTCTGCGCACGAAACGCGTCGAGATGACGGCGGCAACGTTCAACCATGGCGGGGGAGTTATCGACCGCAATAATTTCACAGCCATCGACCGCAATATTCCGTCGCACCGAAAGCGTTGCTGCGCCAAGCGAGCAGCCGAGATCATATACGCGGCTATTTTCCGTGACATAACGACCCGCCAGCATCCCGATCATGGAGATGATATTGGAGTAACCCGGGACGGAGCGCTGGATCATATCAGGGAAAACTTCAGCTACTCGTTCATCAAAAGTCCAGTCGCCTAATTTTTCAATTGGCGCGGAAAATAAACTATCGCGGTGAGACATAACGGAGTTCGATAACCTTGCTGTAAAAGCGGTATTGTCGCAGAAACTCCGCAGCGGCGCATCAATAAGACAATTTTTTAGCGATTTTCGACAAGCAAAAGTGTCAATTGCACAGATATCGAGCGCTATTACACTCATAGACTTATCCTCGACATTATTTTTCAGTATAATGCGAGCCATTTTGCAGCAACATCGCCAGGTAGCAGGTACCTAACGTTAAATGCCTTCCGGGCCCAAAAGGATAATCAATGCGTACACTATATTGCGGACAACTTAATGTGTCCCACATCGGTCAACAAGTGACTCTCAGCGGTTGGGTGAATCGTCGTCGTGACCTCGGGAGCTTAATTTTCATCGATATGCGTGACCGCGAAGGGATTGTTCAGGTCTTTTTTGATCCGGATGAGCAACAGGCGTTTCAACGGGCTTCCGAGCTTCGTAACGAGTTTTGCATTCAGGTCACCGGAAAAGTGCGTGCCCGCGATGAGCGCAACAAGAATGCCGAGATGGCGACCGGAGAGGTGGAAGTATTTGCAACGGAATTGACCATTATCAACCGTTCGGAACCCTTGCCGCTCGATAGTAATCATGTCAATAGCGAAGAAGCACGCCTTAAATACCGCTACTTAGATTTACGTCGCCCTGAAGTCGCGGCACGCTTTAAGACGCGCGCAAAAGTTACGGCTTTTGTTCGTCGTTTTATGGAAGAGAATGAATTCCTCGATATCGAAACACCGATGCTCACTAAAGCAACGCCAGAAGGGGCACGAGATTACTTAGTCCCAAGCCGTGTGCATAAGGGCGAATTTTATGCACTCCCTCAGTCGCCACAGCTATTTAAACAGCTGCTGATGGTATCGGGATTCGATCGTTATTATCAAATCGTTAAGTGTTTCCGCGACGAAGATTTACGCGCAGACCGTCAGCCAGAATTCACGCAAATCGATGTTGAAACCTCGTTTATGACCGCCCCACAAGTTCGTGACATCATGGAACGCCTGATCCGTGAACTATGGTTAAATATCAAAGGGATTGATCTCGGTGAGTTCCCACAGATGACGTGGGCGGAAGCGATGCGTCGCTTCGGTTCCGATAAACCCGATCTGCGTAACCCAATGGAATTGGTGGACGTTGCCGATTTACTGAAGAACGTAGAGTTTCAAGTATTTTCAGGTCCAGCTAACGATGCCAAAGGCCGTGTCGCGGTATTGCGCGTTCCCGGTGGTGCGCAACTGACGCGCAAGCAACTCGATGATTATACTAAATTCGTCGGCTTATATGGCGCGAAGGGTATGGCATGGATGAAAGTCAACCAGCGCGACGCTGGCCTTGACGGCGTGCAGAGCCCGGTTGCGAAATTCCTCACCGCTGATCTTATTGAGCAATTGTTGGACAGAACCCACGCACAGTCGGGCGATATTTTACTCTTCGGCGCAGACCAAGCGAATGTCGTGGCGGATGCGATGGGTGCATTACGTCTTAAAATCGGCCGTGAGTTAGCGTTAACCGACGAAAGCCGCTGGGCACCGCTGTGGGTGGTTGATTTCCCTATGTTCGAGCAAGACGAAGAAGGCCGCCTAGCAGCGATGCACCATCCTTTTACCGCGCCTCGCGATCTGACGCCTAGCGAGTTGAGTGCTGCGCCAAGTGATGCCATTGCGAATGCCTATGACATGGTCATCAACGGCTATGAAGTTGGTGGCGGTTCTGTGCGGATCCACACGGGTGATATGCAGCAAGCGGTATTTAGCCTCTTAGGAATTGGTGACGACGAGCAACAAGAGAAGTTTGGCTTCTTACTTGATGCATTGAAATACGGCGCGCCGCCGCATGCAGGCCTAGCGTTTGGCTTGGACCGTTTGACCATGCTATTGACCGGAACAGATAACATCCGTGATGTGATTGCCTTCCCGAAAACGACAGCCGCCGCCTGTTTAATGACCGATGCACCAAGCGAGGCTAACCCGAGTGCCCTGCAAGAATTGGCACTACAGGTCGTAAAGAAAGTTAAGACCGAGTCGGCGTAATGGCTTACAAGCACCCGGTTTCAGTATTAGTGGTGATCTACGCGAGAAACACTAAGCGGGTGCTATTGCTACAGCGTCAAGATGATGCGCAGTTTTGGCAATCGGTCACGGGTAGCCTAGAGCAGGGAGAGCAGCCTTCACAAGCTGCGCTTCGCGAAGTGCATGAGGAGACCGGATTTATCTTTGATCCAGCCCATGACCGCTTTATCGATTGTCAGACGCAGATTACCTTTGAAATATTTGAACAGTATCGCCACCGTTATGCACCGGGTGTGACACATAACCAAGAACATTGGTTTAGTTGGGGGGTCGAGACCGAAAGAACGCCGCGACTCACCGAACATACGGCGGCACAGTGGCTTCCTTGGCAACAGGCTGCGGCATTAACCAAATCGTGGAGCAATCGCCAGGCCATCGAACAGTTGTTCGCCGAGTGAAAATTCTATTGGAATACGCAACGCGCGTATTCTGTTTACCGTTATTTGTTTGAGAGAAGAAGATTATGGCTGGACATAGTAAATGGGCAAATACCAAGCACCGTAAAGCGGCACAAGATGCAAAACGCGGGAAAATTTTCACCAAAATCATCCGTGAACTGGTGACGGCAGCGAAATTAGGCGGGGGTGATCCCAGCTCTAACCCGCGCTTACGTGCCGCGATGGATAAAGCCCTTTCTAACAATATGACCCGTGACACCATGGATCGCGCTATTGCGCGTGGCGTCGGCGGCGATGATAACTCCAATATGGAAACTATCATCTATGAAGGATACGGTCCCGGCGGTAGCGCTATCATGATCGAGTGTTTGAGCGACAACCGTAATCGTACGGTATCGGAAGTCCGTCATGCTTTCACTAAGACCGGGGGTAACCTTGGTACGGATGGCTCTGTCGCTTATCTCTTTAGCCGTAAAGGCGTTATCGCTTACGCTCCAGGTCAAGACGAAGATGCGTTGATGGAAGCTGCACTCGAAGCGGGCGCGGAAGATGTCATGACCTATGACGATGGCGCGATCGATGTCTTCACTGCCTGGGAAGAGCTAGGGGCGGTAAAAGATGCCTTGATTGCGGCGGGGCTGACGCCAGACGAAGCAGAAGTCACAATGATCCCGTCGACGAAAGCAGAGATGGATAGCGAAACGGCTCCTAAGCTGTTGCGTCTGATCGATATGCTAGAAGATTGCGATGATGTACAAGAAGTTTATCATAACGGCGAAATTTCCGACGAAGTTGCTGAGAGCTTATAGGTGCGGCTTATTAGCCTAAGCGGTCGAGCATGGCGATAATTCTTGGCATCGACCCAGGGTCACGTATTACGGGATATGGTGTGATACGGCAAGTCGGTCGTCAGCTCACTTACTTGGGCAGTGGCTGTATTCGAACGAATACGCCCGCCTTGCCTGAGCGTCTACGACTAATCTATGCCGGGGTAAGTGAGATTATCACACAGTTTTCGCCCGATTATTTCGCCATAGAACAGGTGTTCATGGCGAAGAATGCTGATTCGGCACTGAAGTTAGGTCAGGCGAGAGGGGCGGCGATTGTTGCGGCGGTAAATCAAACGTTGCCGGTGTTCGAGTATGCGGCTCGTCAAGTTAAACAAACCGTAACGGGAACCGGCGCAGCCGATAAAGCGCAGGTTCAGCATATGGTTCGCACCCTCCTCAAGCTTCCAGCCAACCCGCAGGCCGATGCCGCGGATGCTTTAGCCATCGCAATAACCCATTGCCATATTAGCCAAAACGCGTTGAGCATTTCCGATAAGGCACTTGTGCTGACTCGTGGACGATTACGCTAAAACAAGCGCGAGGCTGGATATCCATCCAGCCTTTTTTATGGTATAAACGCTGCATTGACTGTCGCTAACGCATTGAAAAGGGTATTAGTATGATCGGACGTCTTAATGGAGTCATCATAGAGAAACAGCCACCGCTGGTGCTACTGGAAGTTGGCGGTGTCGGTTATGAAGTGCATATGCCGATGACGTGCTTCTACGAGCTCCCCGAAAAAGACCACTCCGCCATTATTTTTACCCACTTCGTGGTTAGGGAAGACGCCCAGCTCCTCTTTGGTTTTAATCATAAACAAGAGCGCACACTGTTTCGCGAATTGATTAAAGTTAACGGTGTCGGCCCTAAATTAGCGTTAGCCATTCTTTCTGGTATGTCAGCCCAACAGTTCGTGAATGCGGTAGAGCACCAAGAGATTGCTGCGCTAGTGAAGCTACCGGGGGTGGGTAAGAAAACTGCCGAACGTTTGGTGGTGGAAATGAAGGATCGCTTCAAAGGAATGCACGGCGAGTTATTCAATACCGAAAGCGAGTTTACCCTAACCGCGCCTGAGTCTGATCAGGTATCGAGTAACGACGCCGAGGCAGAAGCTGTTGCGGCTCTCGTTGCGCTCGGTTATAAGCCACAAGAAGCCTCAAGAATGGTGAGTAAAATCGCAAAAACGGGTGCTGACAGTGAAACCTTAATCCGTGACGCCTTACGCGCGTCGCTATAAGGACCATTATGATTGAAGCGGATCGCCTAGTCTCTGCAGAAGTGACTCATGAAGAAGAACGTTTTGACCGTGCTTTACGCCCGCGTCTACTGGATGAGTATGTGGGCCAACCCCATGTGCGCGAACAGATGGAGATTTTTATCCGAGCGGCTAAAATGCGTGGCGATGCCCTCGATCATCTGTTGATTTTCGGCCCTCCAGGCTTAGGAAAAACCACCCTAGCGAACATCGTAGCGAATGAGATGGGGGTAAACCTGCGCACCACATCGGGTCCAGTATTGGAGAAGGCGGGGGATCTCGCCGCCATGCTCACCAACCTCGAACCTCATGATGTACTATTCATCGATGAAATCCACCGCTTATCACCCGTGGTGGAAGAAGTTCTCTACCCAGCGATGGAAGATTATCAGCTCGACATTATGATTGGCGAAGGGCCTGCGGCTCGCTCGATAAAAATCGACT
Organism: Rosenbergiella collisarenosi; assembly: GCF_018494085.1. Classification (GTDB taxonomy): domain Bacteria; phylum Pseudomonadota; class Gammaproteobacteria; order Enterobacterales; family Enterobacteriaceae; genus Rosenbergiella; species Rosenbergiella collisarenosi. The sequence goes on from NZ_JABBFP010000010.1 coordinate 27,664, forward strand.
TACCTCCCTTTACGCTTATTGGTGCTACCACGCGTGCAGGGTCGTTGACCTCACCGCTGCGGGATCGTTTCGGTATCGTGCAACGTCTAGAGTTTTACCAAGTGCCCGATCTTCAGTCTATCGTGAAACGTGCGGCAGAATGTCTAGGGTTAGCGCTTAGTGAAGAGGGCGCGCTAGAGATCGCGCGCCGCGCGCGTGGTACTCCACGGATTGCCAATCGTCTACTGCGTAGAGTCCGAGACTTTGCCGAAGTCAAAGCAGCGGGAGATATGAGCGGTCAAGTGACCGCGAGCGCTCTAGATTTGTTAAACGTAGACAGCGAAGGCTTTGATTATATGGATCGTAAGCTATTGCTTGCGATTATCGATAAGTTCAGTGGCGGTCCCGTCGGTTTAGATAACCTTGCAGCGGCGATCGGCGAAGAGCGGGAAACGATCGAAGATGTTATTGAACCTTATCTTATCCAACAGGGTTTTATCCAGCGCACGCCGCGCGGGAGGCTGGCAACCCAACACGCTTATCAACATTTCAATATGATCGATCAGTTTCGTAAAGACTAAAGATTGCATCATTGCGTGTGCAGAAGAGGCGTCCTAGTAGGGCGCCTCTTTTCATTAATCCCAAATTATCATTCCAGTGTGCGCAATAAGCTCGCTAGACGACGATCGAGCTGCTCTAGGTCGTCAGCGGAGAGCGCTGCCAGAATTAACCTCTCATTCTCCACATGCTTTTCGACGGCCTCATCAATAAGCTTTTTACCTTCATTACTCAATTGTACGAGCATACTGCGTGCATCGAGCGCGTTTGGGAGACGGATGATGAACTCCCGCGACTCGAGCCTTTTTAATCGATGAGTCATCGTCCCTGAGGTCACCATTAGGGTTGAAAACAGATCGGTAGGGCTTAGGCAGTAGGGGGCTCCTGCTCGACGCAGAGCCGCTAGCATATCGAACTCCCATGAGGAGAGCGAGAATGTCTCGAAGACCATCTCTAGACGTTGTTCGAGTAATGCAGAACAGCGCTTAATCCGGCCTATCGGTCCCATTGGACGACAATCGAGGTCAGGCCGTTCATCTTGCCATTGCTTTAGAATGCGATCGACAGCATCACTTTGTTCCGCGTTAATATTGGGCATGTATCTTGATCTCAAGATAATTATCGAATAGCATCATTTTATCTTGAATTGAAGGTAATTACAAAATGATGCCATCTCAGCGTTCTCCAATGTATTTTTTTGATTGTCTACTCACTGCACTGGCCCCCGCTATTTGGGGATCGACCTACATTGTAACGTCTCAACTTCTTCCCCCCGATAGACCGTTTACGGCAGCACTGATCAGGGTATTACCCGCAGGCCTGTTACTCTTGCTTTTCTCTCCCCACCTACCAGCTTGGCGGGATTGCGGGCGGTTGCTGATCTTGAGTGCGTTGAATATCGGTATTTTCCAAACCCTACTATTTCTTGCGGCATACCGTTTACCTGGAGGGCTGGCAGCGGTATTAGGTGCCATTCAGCCCTTATTTGTTATGGTACTGATGTGGGGGGTGGATAAGAGGACGCCTAAAGTGCTGACTTTGTTAGCCGCTTTCACTGGCGTAGCAGGCATGTCCCTACTTCTGCTGTCCTCGAGAACAATCTTCGATACGTTGGGAGTCATAGCGGCGCTGGTTGGGGCTTGTAGTATGGCAGCGGGAGTCTGGTTGGCAGGACGCTGGAAAATTACACTGCCCATAACTTCGCTGACTGGTTGGCAGTTGGTTTTGGGTGGGCTGGCACTCGTACCTGCAGCATTATTTATCGATGAACCTCTTCCGACGCTGACGACGCTTCACTATTTGGCTTATGCGTGGTTAAGCCTAGCGGGGGCCTTGATCGCTTACGGACTCTGGTTTCGCGGTATTAAGCGGCTACCCAGTGTCGCGGTAGCATCGTTGGGTCTATTAAGCCCTATTGTCGCGGTGCTATTAGGGTGGATATTCCTGTCGCAAAGCCTAACACTGCTCCAACTCACCGGCTTAGTTATTGTGCTGGGCAGTGTCGTCGTTGTTCAGCTTACCGCCAGAAAATAAGTCGCGACTTATTTGTAAGGCTTTAGCATTAACGGTGCGAGGCCAAGAGTAGAGGGCATTTATCGTCGTTCATAGTCGTCGAGGCGTAGAGGGGCATGATTTATTGCCTCGGGTTATCCGAGGCAATAGTTTTATTGTGCCAATTTTTTTAAGCCGCTAAGGATAAAGAGCGCACTGGCGGTGAGGACGACAGAGGGGCCTGCGGGAGTATCGTAGTACGCGGAGAAGGTGAGACCTCCTGTGACCGCCAGCATACCAATCAGCGTAGCGAAAAATGCCATCTGCTCCGGTGAGCGGGCGAAGCGTCGCGCAGTTGCCGCGGGGATGATAAGGAGCGAGGTGATGATGAGTGCGCCGACAAACTTCATCGATACACCGATGGTCAGCGCGGTGACGAGCATTAACAGCATTCTGGTTCTAGGCAGATTAACGCCGTCTACCTGAGCGAGCTCAGGGCTAACCGTCATAGAAAGTAGCGAACGCCACTGAGAAAACAGCACAGCCAACACGATCACAACGCCACCTGCCATCATCCATAAGTCCGCAGGCATAACCGATAACAGATCACCAAATAAATAGGCCATCAAATCTACACGAACATTGGACATCAGACTGACGACAACCAGCCCTAATGAGAGGGCACTATGTGCCATGATACCGAGAAGAGTATCAATGGCAAGGTGAGGGCGATGTTCGAGGACGACCAATAAAATAGCGAGAATTAAGGTGACAGCAATCACCGCATACCGAGGGTTAACATGCAAAAGTAGCCCGAAAGCGACTCCTAATAATGAGGCGTGCGCGAGGGTGTCTCCAAAATAAGACATTTTACGCCATACGACGAAAGCGCCCAGCGGACCGGCGGTCAGGCTCAATAACATGCCCCCTAACCAACCCGGTAGTAGTAGTTCAATCATGAGCGGTCATTTTCCTTACGTAAGACAATCCGTCCTGTGAGGTCGTGACGATGATTGTGATGATGTCGATAGATTGCCAGCTGTTGAGAAGCGCGGGGTCCAAACATAGCGGTGAATTCTGGATGTTGTGAAACGACTTCAGGAGGCCCTGAACAGCAAACGTGATGATTAAGACAGAGTACATCATCGGTTTTCGCCATTACCAGATGCAGATCATGTGACACCATGAGTACCGCACATCCTAATTCTTGACGTAACTGGTTGATTAAATCGTATAGAGCAACCTGTCCGTTCACATCAACACCTTGCGTAGGCTCATCAAGCACTAATAACTCCGGCTTGCCCAACAACGCCCGTGCGAGCAGGACGCGCTGCAATTCGCCACCGGAGAGTTTTTGCATGGTCGCATCACGCAGATGAGCGGCCTTGACACGCTGTAACGCCGCATGAATATCAGCATGTTTCGCTTGGCGCGCTAATCGTAGGAAGCGATCGACCGTTAGAGGTAATGTAATATCTAGGTGCAGTTTTTGTGGAACGTATCCAATACGTAATGCCGATTTTTTTTCAATCGTCCCGTTTGTCGGGCTAATTAAGCCCAGAATTAACCGTACTAGCGTTGATTTTCCCGCACCGTTGGGGCCTAGCAAGGTTAAAATCCTACCGGAATGTAGAGAAAGTGAAATATTTTGTAGGACATGTTTTTGACCGAACGAGACGTCGATATTGTTTAAAGTGACTAAGTTCGATGACATGGTTATTCAGTTTTCATTTCAAAAAGAGATGTTATATTATCACATATTAATCACAGGTTAATAGCTGAGATGCCTATAATGTTTAAAACAAAAAATCAATTTTCAAAATTAATGCTGGGTCTTTCCATGATGTGGGGAGTAAGCGGTGCGTCCCACGCCGATGTTGTCGCGTCGATTAAACCTTTGGGATTTATTGCCGCCGCTATCGCGCAGGGTGTGACGCCGGTGACTGTTGTAATGCCTGATGGGGCTTCTGAACATGATTATGCTCTGCGGCCTTCCGATGTTCGGCGGATTAAAAGCGCTGATCTTTTAGTGTGGGTCGGGCCGGAGATGGAATCCTTTATAACGCGAAGTGCATCGCAGCTTCCAGACAATAAAAACCTTGAACTGACGGCTTTACCCGTGATTCAATCACACTTAGTTGCTGAGACGGGTGATGATCACGATCATGCTTCGACGCACGCTGTTGCGCTAAAATCTGTTAAATCTTCTGAAAGGGAACTGTCTGATAGCCATTCACATCAGGGAACTCATAATATGCACATCTGGTTGTCACCAGAGATGGCATTACTGAGTGCTACGGCTATTCACGATCGCTTAGTTCAGTTAATGCCCGCACAGAAAGCAACATTAGACAGTAATCTGTCGCAATTTATAGCAAACTTGCAACATGCCGATGAAGGTATACGCCAGCAGCTTAATACGGTGAAAGATAAAAGGTATTATGTTTTCCACGATGCCTATACCTATTTTGAGCAACATTATGGCTTGTCGCCGCTAGGTTATTTTACAGTTAATCCTGAAATTCAACCTGGGGCACAGAAGCTTCATGAAATACGAACACAGCTGACTGAGCATAAAGCGCAATGCGTTTTTGCTGAGCCGCAATTCAGACCAGCCGTCATCGATGCGGTTTCCCGCGGAACAGGCGTACGAAAGGGTACTCTTGATCCTTTAGGAAGCAACATCAGCTTATCACCAGACAGTTATGTGAAATTCCTCTCACAGCTGTCGAGCCAGTATGTGAGCTGCCTGAAGCCAATGAACTAATGAGGAAATTTTACAGTGCAACAGATTGCTCGTTCTGTCGCTCTCGCGCTTAACACATTACCCCGTCCCCATCGTTTTATGTTGGGGTCATTGACCGCTATGACGCTCGCGGTTGCCGTTTGGCAGCCGCTGATCCACCAACATGATGATAGTAAAGAAACCTTAGTCCGTAAAATCGAAATTGAAGCCACTCAGCACTTAACGGGTACTGACGCCTCTGAACCCGATGATCAGACGACGCCACTGCCTGACGACGACCTTCCTCCTGATCAGAAAGAAAACGATGGCGCGCAAGATGCCAAGGAATATACGGTCGCGGCGGGAGACACGCTTAGTAGCGTATTAAATCAATACGGTATCGACCTCTCAAACATCAATGCATTAGTGGGAAGTGATGGCGGGCTGCGCAACCTTAACGTTGGACAGAGCCTTAATTGGCAAGTAAATGCTGACGGTGACCTAGAGACCTTCGATTGGGAGATGTCTCGCCGTGAAACGCGCCATTATGCGCGTCGCCAAAACGGCACTTACAGCATGACACGACAGTTGCAGCAAGGCGAATGGCAAGACCAAACCCTTGCGGGCACAGTGAAAGGGAGCTTCGGAAATAGCGCTCAGCAAGCGGGGTTGTCGGCGAGCGAGGTTGCCGCGGTCATAAAAGCATTACAATGGCAGATGGATTTTCGCAAGCTGCGCAGTGGTGATCAATTTAGCACGATCTTCTCGCGTGAAGTGCTACAGGGTAAGCGCATGCAAAGCCAGCTACAAGCTGTGCGTGTTCGCTCCGGCGGTAAGGATTACTATGCATTCCGTGCAGAAGATGGAAAGTTTTACGACCAGAATGCCTCGGGATTAGCCAAAGGTTTTTTACGTTTCCCCACGGCTAAAACGTATCGAGTCTCATCGAATTTTAATCCACGTCGTCTCAACCCTGTCACTGGACGAATCACGCCCCACCGTGGCGTCGATTTTGCAGTGCCGATTGGCACGCCGGTATTGGCGACTGGCGATGGAGAGGTTGTCGTGGCCAACGCTCAAGGTGGAGCAGCGGGCAAATATGTTGCGGTTCGCCATGGTAGACAATACATGACACGCTATATGCACCTCAGTCGGGTATTAGTTAAACCGGGACAGAAGGTTAAAAGGGGAGACCGTATCGCCCTATCGGGTAATACTGGGCGTTCGACCGGCCCCCATCTACATTTCGAGATTTGGATCAATAACCAGGCGGTCAATCCCCTTACAGCGAAATTACCGCGAATGGAAGGGCTAACGGGTAAAGATCGTAAGGCGTACCTTGCCCAAGTTAAGGCTTGGCAGAGTCAACTCACCTTTAAGTAAACGCGTAAATTGACAGGGGCAGGCATAGAGCCTGCCCTTTTTTATCTCTAAAGATGCCGATAAGTGGGGTAAAAGGCTATTGCAAATCTCTTGCCCATCACTATCATTAGCCACTTATTTCAAGAGGCGAGTGCATGACTAAAGAAACGCAGCATCATTCTGAGTTTATCCCTGTATTCAAACGATCCTTTTTACAACCACGGTTTTGGGGGAAATGGATAGCGATTGGTCTGGCAGGAGGGCTCGCCTATCTTCCCTCTACGCTACGAGATCCACTACTCGGTAAGCTTGGAAAATGGGTCGGGCAACGCGCTAAAGGCGCGCGTCGGCGCGCGCAAATTAATCTTCACTACTGTTTTCCTGAACTGTCCGTTGAGGCACGAGAAGACATTATTGACGAAATGTTTGCTACCGCTCCGCAAGCTATGGTGTTGATGGCCGAGCTAGCGCTACGCGATCCGGCACGTATTCAGCAGAAGGTTATGTGGCACGGTAAAGGTATTATCGAACAGCTACAACAGTCGGGAGAGAAGGTTATCTTTCTCGTCCCACACGGTTGGGCGGTGGATATCCCGGCAATGCTACTCGCGGCTGAGGGGCAGAAAATGGCGGCGATGTTCCATAACCAAAAAGATCCCTTAATGGATTATATTTGGAACCGACTGCGTCGACGCTTCGGTGGGCGTATGCATGCCCGTAACGATGGAATAAAACCCTTTATTGCATCGGTAAGGCAAGGCTATTGGGGCTATTATTTACCTGATCAAGACCACGGTGCAGAGCATAGCGAGTTTGTCGATTTTTTTGCGACTTACAAGGCAACCCTGCCGGCGATAGGGCGGTTAATGAAAGTCTGCCGAGCCAAGGTCGTGCCGCTTTTTCCTGTCTACAACAGTACTCGACATCAGTTGGAGATCTTTGTGCGCCCGCCAATGGACGATCTGCTTACCGCCGATGATCGCACGATTGCTCGGCGGATGAATGAAGAGGTAGAATTTTTTGTCGGACCTAACCCAGAACAATACACCTGGATCCTTGAACTTCTGAAGACTCGCCAGCCGGGTGAGGAAAGACCTTATCGCCGTAAAGAGCTATTTCCTTACAAAAAATAACAGCCGCTATAGCGGCTGTCAGTATTACTCAACGGTAAGTACACGTTGAGTATTAGTGGTGCCAGTCGCTCCCATCACATCACCTTGTGTCACGATCACCAAATCGCCAGAGTGTAGGTAGCCTTTGTCTTTAAGGAGCTTAACTGCATCGTGTACCGCTAATAAACCATCGGTATAGCCAGAGATTGCGACAGGGGTTACACCACGATAGAGCGCAGTGCTGTTTAGCGTATCTTCGTGACGGGATAGCGCAAAGATAGGTAAACCGGAGGTAATTCGAGAGGTCATTAATGCCGTGCGGCCTGACTCTGTCATAGTGATGATCGCCGTCACCCCTTTCAGGTGATTGGCGGCATACATTGCAGACATCGCGATAGCTTCTTCAATATTATCAAATTGAATATCGAGACGATGACGCGAGACATTTACCTTAGGGATCTTTTCCGCACCGATACAGACGTTCGCCATCGCTTGTACGGTCTCCGCGGGATATTGCCCAGCAGCGGTTTCAGCAGAGAGCATGACCGCATCCGTGCCATCCAACACCGCGTTGGCCACATCCATGACTTCTGCTCGAGTCGGCATGGGATTCGTGATCATCGATTCCATCATCTGCGTCGCCGTGATACTGGCGCGGTTTAGTTGCCGAGCTCGGCTAATCAAATTCTTTTGGATCCCGACTAACTCAGGGTCGCCAATTTCGACCCCTAAATCACCGCGCGCGACCATCACCACGTCACTTGCCAAAATGATATCGTCCATTGCGGCTTGCGACGCGACGGCTTCTGCACGTTCGACTTTCGCGACAATCTTGGCGTGACAACCTGCTGCCTCAGCAAGTTGACGGGCATAGCGAAGATCTTCGCCACAGCGTGGAAAAGATACCGCGAGGTAGTCGACGCCGATTTTTGCTGCGGTATGGATATCGGCTTTATCTTTTTCAGTCAGCGCATCTGCGGAGAGTCCACCGCCCTGTTTGTTGATCCCTTTATTGTTAGAGAGCGGGCCGCCGACAGTAACCTCAGTCAAAATATTATCGCCTTGCACGGCGGTTACGCGTAATTGTACACGACCATCATCGAGTAGTAGGGTATCGCCCGCGACGACATCTTGGGGCAGAGCCTTATAGTCGATCCCCACTTGCTGATGATCCCCTTCGCCTTTGGGAAGCGATGCGTTGAGAGTGAAGGGGTCACCGATATTAAGAAATATTTTCCCCTCGCGAAAGGTTGAAATACGAATTTTAGGGCCTTGTAGGTCACCGAGAATTGCCACATGTCGGCCTAGTTTTTTAGCAATTGCTCTAACATTATTGGCGCGGACCAGATGGTCCTCAGCCGTCCCATGAGAGAAGTTAAGCCTTACAACATTGGCGCCCGCCGCAATCACTTTCTCAAGATTATTATCACGATCAGTGGCAGGGCCTAACGTTGTAACAATTTTTGTACGTCTAAGGCGTGGTGACATGGACAACTCCAGTGAGATCATCAGTTATTAACGCGGCCCGTCCATTATGAACGGGGTCCACTTGCAATATCGCAGAAAACGATAAATGCTCGCAATGATTTTAGGGTACAACTTTAGGCACTAGTTTAACAACCGATTAACGTCTCGATACGAATCCCCAAGGATTTAGCACAGCAAAGTGTTTACCTCACTACGCAAAGCACAGTAAAGTGAGCAATAATATGAACTTAATGAACTCCTTAGCGGGTTTTCGCTAATTGAAGTCAGAACGAGGAGAGTAAAATGGCGTCAACGCACACAGTCCAGGCTTGCGATCTGGTAATTTTTGGAGCCAAGGGTGATCTGGCACGCCGTAAGTTATTGCCTTCGTTATACCAGCTGGAAAAGGCAGGGCAAATCAATGACGACACTAAGATCATTGGTGTAGGCCGTGCTGAATGGGATAAAGCCACTTATACCCAAGAAGTTGATAAAGCGCTGAAAACCTTCATGAAAGAAGAGGTTGATCAAGAAATATGGGCCAAACTGAGCGCGCGTCTCGATTTCTGTAACCTTGATGTCAATGAGTCTTCTCACTTTACTAAGCTGGGTAAGCTCCTCGATCAAAAAAATCGTGTTACCGTCAACTATTTCGCGATGCCACCTAGTACGTTTGGAGCCATCTGTAAGGGCTTGGGCCAAGCTAAGCTTAACGCCAAGCCAGCGCGTGTAGTGATGGAGAAGCCGTTAGGAACCTCCCTCGAAACTTCTCAAGAGATCAATGATAGTGTTGGCGAATACTTTGACGAGAGCCAAGTATTCCGTATTGACCACTACTTAGGAAAAGAAACGGTTCTCAACCTGCTGGCGCTACGTTTTGCTAACTCTATTTTCGTCAATAATTGGGATAACAAAACTATCGACCACGTGCAGATTACCGTGGCAGAGGAAGTGGGTATCGAAGGCCGCTGGGGCTATTTCGACCAAGCGGGGCAGATGCGCGATATGGTGCAGAACCACCTGCTGCAAGTGTTAACGATGATTGCGATGTCACCTCCTTCTGACCTGACAGCAGCAAGTATTCGTGATGAAAAAATCAAAGTATTACGCTCTTTGCGCAAGATAGATCACACTAACGTGCGTGAAAAAACGGTACGGGGCCAATATACGGCAGGGTTTGTTCAGGGCAAGAAAGTACCAGGCTATTTAGATGAAGAAGGCGCTAATAAAACCAGCTCGACAGAAACGTTTGTGTCGATTCGCGTCGATATCGATAACTGGCGTTGGGCGGGTGTACCTTTCTATCTACGTACTGGTAAACGCTTACCGGCGAAATGCTCTGAGGTCGTGGTCTACTTTAAAAACCCTGAGATGAATCTGTTTAAAGAGTCTTACACGCAACTGCCACAGAACAAACTGACCATTCGTCTACAACCAGACGAAGGGGTAGATATCGAAATTCTGAACAAAGTACCGGGACTCGATCACAAACATAAACTGCAAACTACTAAGCTTGACCTGAGTTTTTCGGAGACGTTTAACGAAAGTCATCTTGCAGATGCTTATGAGCGCTTATTACTTGAATCAATGCGCGGTATCCAGGCGCTATTCGTTCACCGTGATGAGGTCGAAGCGGCTTGGACTTGGGTCGATTCAATCATCGAAGCATGGGAAAAGGATGGCGAATCAGCGAAGCCTTACCAAGCGGGGACTTGGGGCCCTGTTGCGTCTGTCGCGATGATCACGCGTGATGGGCGTTCATGGAATGAGTCAGAAACGCCTCTAGAGTAAGCTTATCCCGCCAGCTTTAGCTGGCGGAGTAATTGTTATTTTCCATCAGTTACGTTAATGGCCGCGGCACTTGCTAATGCGGCCGCTATAGCGTCCTCGATAGTCTCTTCCATCGCCAATGCCACGCCTAAGCGTCTACGCCCTGTGATTTCAGGTTTTGCGAAAAGCCGTAGTTGCTGACCGGCATTTAAGGCTGTTTCTAGCCCTGAAAAGGCGATCGTATTACTCTGTAGTTCAGGGAGAATAACCGCAGAGGCTGCCGGGCCATACTGACGTATTTTGCCGACAGGCAATCCGAGGAATGCCCTAACGTGCAGCGCAAATTCTGACAGATCCTGAGAAATGAGGGTCACCATTCCGGTATCGTGAGGGCGTGGAGAAACTTCGCTGAAAATAACCTCATCGCCGCGAACGAAAAGCTCGACCCCGAATAGGCCAAATCCAGATAGTGCTGTCACCACTTTACGTGCGATGTCTTGCGCCCGCTGTAGGGCCAGCTCACTCATCTGCTGCGGCTGCCAAGACTCTCGATAATCACCATCTTCTTGCCGATGGCCGATTGGCGCGCAGAAATGAATTCCATCTATTGCACTGATCGTGAGTAGGGTGATTTCGAAATCAAAATCGACTAAGCCTTCAATGATCACTCGACCTGCCCCTGCGCGCCCACCTTGCTGCGCGTAGTCCCATGCTGTTTCGCAGTCCTCACGTTGGCGAATAAGGCTCTGGCCCTTACCTGAGGAGCTCATAACGGGTTTAATAAAGCAAGGCAGGCCGATCTCGGCAACGGCCGCGAAGAAATCCTCTTGTTGACTGGCAAAACGATAGGAGGAAGTCGGTAGACCCAATTGTTCCGCGGCTAACTGACGGATCCCCTCACGATTCATGGTGATCTGTGTCGCGCGCGCGCAGGGGACAACGGTTAAACCTGCCGCCTCTAATTCGACGAGCTTCGCCGTAGCAATAGCTTCGATTTCTGGCACAATAAAATCAGGACGCTCTTGCTTAATGAGGGCTTCTAGCGCTTCCCCATCCAGCATATCGATGACATAGGCACGGTGTGCAACGTGCATCGCTGGGGCATTCTCATAGCGGTCAACGCCGATGACTTCAATACCAAGACGTTGGCATTCAATGGCAACTTCTTTACCTAATTCTCCGCATCCCAATAACATGACTTTGGTGGCATTTGTACACAATGCGGTACCGAACTTGCGCATAATAGTTTCCTAAACTGAGTTAACCCACTGCCGAGAAGTGTAAACGAAAACGATTGCGTTGGCACGAACAACGCTTAGGTCGACGCTAGGTCTGTAGTCAGAATCATGCGATACTGATACCCCCACACTTTACTCGGTAGTTATCGCCATGATTAATCCTCCTCAAGCGCGTCGTGTTCCCTTTATTCATCAGATGCATGGCGAAGACCGCCTCGACCACTATGCATGGCTTAGAGACGACGAGCGTAGCAATCCTGAGGTCATTGATTATCTCGTTGCGGAAAATACATGGTGTGAACAGCAGCTAGCACCTTTGGCTGAGCTTGAAGACGCGCTATATCAAGAGATGACCGCCAGGATCCCCGGTAACGACCATTCCGTCCCGTTTCTAAAGGCTGGCCATTGGTATCAGCAGCGCTACCAGCAAGGCGAAGACTATCCGAGCTGGGTATGGAGAGAAGATAACGCGCATAGCGAATGGCAAACGCTACTAAATTGTAGCGAACGTGCTGTGGGGGCTGAGTACTATGAGTTAGGCGCCTTAGAAATTACTCCCGACCATCGTTACATGGCAGTGACTGAAGATTATCTCTCAAGGCGCGAATATGTCATACGTATTCAGGACTTAGCGCAAAATACGTGGTTACCGACAGGAATAGAAGGGGTCTCTCCGTCCATCGTTTGGGCAAACGATGGTCAAACTCTTTTTTACATTAAGCAAGACCCTCAAACCCTACTACCATGGCAAGTTTGGCGGCATCAATTGGGGGGTGATCCGAGCGAAGATTGCCTGGTTTACGAAGAGCAAGATGATAGCTTCTATGTCAGTCTAACCAGTAGTAGTTCCGAACAGCGTCTTTTTATTCTTTTAGATAGCTCGACCACCAGCGAGGTCTGGGTACTGGATGCGGACAACCCTTGTGCACGGCCACAATGCCTGTTACCCCGCCGCGATGACCATGAGTACAGCGTCGATCATTTCCAAGATAACTATTACATTCGCTCTAATCGTGAGGGGATTAATTTCGGGGTCTATCGCTGTACCGACGCCCAGACCGCGGAAGAGCATTGGCAACGGGTCATAGCTCCTTGCGCAGAACGCGTGATCGAAGATTTTCAGCTTTTTAGAGAGTGGTTAGTCACCGAAGAGAGAGAACAAGGCAAGCGAGTATTATGTCAATACTCGCTCGATGGCACACAGCGTTTTACACTGCCTAAGCAGGCAGAGAATGGCGTGGTATGGATCGACCATAACCCAGAGGCCGACACTTCTCGCCTGCGCTTTGGTTACAGTAGCTTCACCACACCGACGACACTTTACGAGTGGGACTTAGCGACTCATCAACGGCTACTCCTCAAGCAAGTACAGATCCCTCATTACGAAGAAGCGGCTTACGAAAGTGATTGGCGCTGGTTAGCGATGCGGGATGGGACTCAGGTACCAGTCTCTCTAGTATGGCGTAAGGATAAGCTTAAGCCGGGAAAAAATCCGTTATTAGTGTATGGCTATGGCGCTTACGGGGCATGCTTAGATGCTGATTTTGGATTGACGCGGCAAAGCCTCCTCGATCGAGGGTTCATCTATGCCATGGTACACGTTAGAGGCGGTGGAGAGTTAGGTCGCGCTTGGTATGATGCGGGGAGATTGCAGAATAAGCTCAATAGTTTTCATGACTTTATCGATGCGACTGAACAATTGCTTCAGCAAGGCATGGGCGATCCCGCGCGCTGCTATGCGATGGGGGGAAGTGCAGGGGGCTTATTGGTCGCAGCAGTCAGCAATATGGCGCCGCAACTCTTTCACGGCATTCTTGCTCAGGTACCTTTTGTCGATGTAGTCACCACGATGTTAGATGAGTCTATCCCCTTAACGACTGGGGAATACGATGAGTGGGGGAATCCTAATAACGAAGCGGATTATGCGGTCATTCGCGCCTATAGTCCGTACGATAACGTCCACACGCAGGCTTACCCACACTTATTCGTGACCACTGGCTTACATGATTCACAAGTACAATATTGGGAGCCCGCTAAGTGGGTGGCTAAGCTTAGGGAGTTGAAAACAGACGATCATCAGCTGTTACTGTATACCGACCTCGATGCGGGGCACGGCGGTAAGTCTGGGCGCTATCAAGCTTATGTCGATATCGCCCGAGAATGCAGTTTTTTAATCGGATTAGCGCAGGGTGAGTGGCCTAAGTCTTCAGCTTAGGTTCGTAAGGCAAGCGTGACAACGTCACAGAAATTTGACGATAAGCCGTCAGTTTCTCTTGAAAGTGTGTCTTTAGTGCAGCGGGCTGCTCATTCTCTATGTGGACGGGCACTACGGGCATATTGTAGCGCTCTTTAAAAGCGACTCCCGCTGCGGCGAGTTCGGTATTAAGGCGATCTTTGTCTTCAGGGCTGAGTTCAGCGAGATTATAGGTCATGGTACGGGTACCTCCTTCTTGGCAGTAACGGTAGGTCGTGTCCGCTATTCACTGCCACTTGATTACGTGATTTGCTACACTATGCGACGAGTCATAGGACGCATTTATTATTACGAATTTAAGGCTGTATTCCAATGAAAAAACTTTTTGCTGTTCTGCTATTGGCCATCGTGAGTGGGCAATCCTTCGCATCGGAAGTCATCACCGTAAGCCGACGCGAAATGGGTAAGGACTTATGGCCCCTAACCCGAGGAGAGATCATGCTTAGTTGTGAAAAAAATGGAGGGTTATTCGCGATTAATGATAGTACGTTGATGCAATACCCCCTGAACGCTATTGCACAGCAGGATGTGGACAAAAAATTAAGTCAGGGCCAACCTATTACCCTGATACAGGCTGATGATAAGCAGCATCCTGGTCAAAAAATGGATCTCACCCCGTTAATTACGCGCGCGCAAGCGTTATGTAAACAGTGATCACCCAACCCTAATCCTGACGGTAGAATTAGGGTTGAGAAACAGCACGGCTATCTTTGTCGTAATCTTGACCCAGCGCAAGTGATGCTCAGTTATTACTCTCCAGACTTCCCACTAAGCCAGTAGAATCCACGCATTGCCCCTATACCTATTTAATGTAATGTTTTCTACACTGCGAGGTGCTTATGCTTTCCAAACTTGATGGCAAAATTATTCTCTGGGCGACACTATTAGCCGGTTTTATGAGTTCATTAGTAAAGTGGGGGTCTGAAGTGAATATGCCACCGCGTGTGGCGGGGGAAATATCTCCGCCGGGTGCGCATATTGATGCATGGCTTGGGTGGGCAGGGATCAATCAACACTCGCTGGATTATCTCTACCAAGGTAATTCGGTATTAGGGGCTGTAACGCTCTACCACTGGCTGTTCAGCTTTATCTTCGCGTTTGTCTATGTTGCCGGCGCCTATTTTTGGCCAAAAATACGCTGGGGGTTGGGTGTGGCCTACGGTGTGGTGATAACCGTAGTGATGCATGGCTTTCTTATACCCGCATTGGGCTTTCGCAATCCCATTTATGACCAAGGGCAAACCGGATGGTTATGGAATCTCAATGG
The DNA here is from genome assembly GCF_018494085.1 of Rosenbergiella collisarenosi. Classification (GTDB taxonomy): domain Bacteria; phylum Pseudomonadota; class Gammaproteobacteria; order Enterobacterales; family Enterobacteriaceae; genus Rosenbergiella; species Rosenbergiella collisarenosi. The sequence continues at coordinate 42,887 of NZ_JABBFP010000010.1, forward strand.
CTACGAGCTGTGGAGTGAGATCTTGGGCCATATTTATTGGTCGGTGAGTATTGAAGTCTGCCTAATCGCGGTATTAGCGTGGTTTGCACAGCCGATAAAGGGGACGTGGCGTCGTTAGCCTTGTGTTGACACCGAATTCTCAATACATTCGGTGTCAGCGACTTCGGTTAAGGTTTTGTCGCAGGAGCTACTGCCGGGTTTTCAAGTTTTTCCCCATTTTTCTCTTTCTCTTTGATCTCTTTTTGTACCCACGCGCGATCAGAGTCCGTTAGCTCGGAAGCGTGGCTATTGCTGCTGCTCAACAGCCAATAGAGCATCGCTAACTGTGTCAGCCTTGCACCACCACTGCCGCGAGTATTTATCGCATTCTTGAGCCGCTGCGAAGGCGCCTGCTGACTGAGTGCACGATATTGGTCTGCGCCGGGAATCGCCTTTTGACCCGCAGCGGTTGACGAAGTAGGTGCCGTTGACGATGGGGTCTGCGTAGGTTGAGTTGGCGTAGAGGTCTTATTAGCCATGGGACGCTTAAACATTTTCGACGAACCTAAACCACGAGACGAAAAGGACCTTGCTTCACTCAAACTCGAAACAGTCATTAATACTACGGGAAGGAGGATCAGTAAAGAACGGGTAATTTTTTTCATTATAGTTCCCAGAAGAGAAAAGAAAGTGGCATTAAATGAACACGTTAGGGTGAGGCGGCGAAATTATATCAAGACCCTAAACGATAGTCGGTAGCGCGAGTGTAAAGATACACAAGTAACTTAGAAACATCGGCATAAAATTGACATAACTTCAGTTAAATTGACAGTTTACTGCCCCATCCAGAAAATTCAGGCTGAGGCGAGGTGGGAATTAGAAAAGTGGGCCGTTGCGAACCAGCTCTCTCGGCAGGCTATTTTTAACCCGTTGATTAATGATTTTAGCCAGCCCTATAACCTGTCCCTGGTAGCTCAGCAAGCATTCACCTTTGCCTAAGGCGGTGTCGGGGTAAATATCTCTTCCTTTGTACCATTCAGCGGCCTGTTCAGCCGTAAGCGCTAAACTCGAAGAAGCTGCCTTGGCCAAGGCGGTTACTGCCTCGTGATGCCACCGATAACCTTTGTTATGAGTCTCTGCTAAACGAAATCCCAGACGTGAAAATTTAACTTTTCCTATCAGGGGTTCTACGCGCTTAGGAAACAGCCATAGCTCTTTATCACGTTGCCATAGGTAGAGGGTCTCAGGCCATTCGATGCCCACGTCCTTGGCGTGCTGTGCAACAAGTTGTGTTAGCGAACGTGATGCAGGTTGGAACGGCAGTTTGCCGACCTTATAACCTGGGTGCGGGAGGCGATCGACTCCGGCTGTTTTACGTAAACTGGCGACAAAGAATCCTTCGCTATCAAAACGCTGCGGGAATACATGTAAATACCCTTCAGGGGTTACCACAGATTCTGCGCCGGGGAATAGGTCGTGCAAAGATTCGATCTGTACTGCCTGAGGGTACTGCGCAAGTAAAGAAGCGATAACCTGTTGGTTCTCAATCTGATTAAGTGTGCAGGTCGAATAAATCAGACGGCCGCCAGGTTTTAGAGCATGGAAGGCACTCACCAACAGCTCTTGCTGTGTCTGTGCGATCGATAGCGTGCTCTCAAGGCTCCAATGGGCAAAGGCATTGGGATCCTTACGGATAACGCCTTCACCTGAACAGGGAGCGTCTAATAAAATAGCATCAAATTGTTCAGGGAGTGCTGCACCGAAGACGCGCGCATCAAAATGGGTTAAAGCAGTATTAGTCACCCCACAACGGCTAATGTTGGCATGGAGGACTTTCACTCGACTCGCCGCATACTCGTTCGCCAGGATCAATCCATTGTTCGCCATTTTCGCCGCAATCTGCGTTGTTTTCGACCCTGGCGCCGACGCCATATCCATCACGTCAAGTGGAGACTCTTGGCCTGCGAAAAGTGCTTGAACAGGAAGCATCGAACTGGGTTCTTGAATATAAAATAGCCCGCTAAGGTGCTCCGCATAACTCCCTAAGGGGAGTTGTTGATCGTCAAGCTCAATCCAAAAGCCTTCAGCGCACCAAGGGACCGGGGTGAGTTGCCACGGGTGATTAGCCGTTAGCGTTAGAAAGTCGGCAACGCTTATTTTTAACGTATTCACACGAATAGCGCGTCGCAGCGGGCGTTGGCTGATAGAGATAAACGCTGCGAAGTCATCGTTATCAGGAAGTGCTTGCTGTATTAGCTCAAGAAATTGCGGAGGGAAATCGATAACGTCTGCGCTCACAATGGGATCCATAGGGGATGAAAAGCATAGTGTAACATGATCACGGGCAGAGATTCTGCCCGTGAGATAGCGATTATTCTTGGCGTGGAAGGGCGGTCCCCCATTTTTGCCAACCGTCAGGCGCTTCATTACGTAACAAGAAATGTTTATTTGACTCGGCTTGCGGCGCTAAAGGGACTGTTGGTGGTGTAGCGAATTGTATGCCTCCACGAATAAATTGTTGGAGAGTACCTGTCTTCACAACGCCGCCGGTAAGGCCGAAATCTAAAGAGTAGCCAGAGGCTAGCCAAAACACGGAATTATTACGGATTAGGTGTTGATAACGAGTACTGATCCGCAGCGCAATCTGTACACGGTCGGCTAAATTACCCAGAGTAGTTCCTGTGACGGTGCCGACTTCTACACCTCGATAGAGTACTGGGGTGCCGACGGTTAACGTTCCTGCATCGGGGGCATCTACATAGACATTTAGTCCATCCAGATAACGCGAATCGGTAATGGTATCTTCTTGCAGCTCGAAACTACGACGAATAGAGCCTGTACCCGGGTCAACGTTCACGTAGGGCTGCAGTAATGATTCTAGATGATTGACGCCTGTTGAGGATATTTCTGGCGACACCACGGAGAATTGACTGCCGCTGCGTGCAAAGTGTTGATCGTACTCGGGGTAGAGTACCGCCTTAGCTTCGACCTGATGAAGATCCTTGCTTAAAGCAAGGCTTTCAATTTGACCGACATTGATGCCGAGATATTTAATCGGCATCCCTTCGGCTAACTTACTGCCATCAAAGGTGTGAAAGACAATTTGACTGCCTACCGCATTGGCCGCATTTCGGCTTGCAAATAACTCGCGATAGTTGCCATGTTCTTTGTTAACCCCAGTGAGGTTGTCAAAACTGATGGCTCCTTTCAATGCTCTATTCAAAGGCGTCGCCTGAACGGTTATCCCGCCAGTATTGAACTGAACGCGTGCGCCGCCTTCCGCCCAAAACACAGTCGATGAGGTAATAAGCTTTCGGTACTCTGGAGCGATATGTACCGATACAATAAAGTTGTCGGCATTCGGCGTGATATCGACAATTTCACCGACTTGGTAGCGACGGTATAGGACGACACTACCTGCCTGAATATCCGGTAAGCTTGAGGCCTTGAGCTTTAAGGTGACGGAGGGCTTATCACCCTGAGTGTTGTCGCGGGCTGCATCATCGTCAGCGTAAAGAGGATAACGAGCGCTAGGCTCACCTTTTCCGCCCGTGTTGATACGTATCCCACCTTGAATCCACTGCTGTGGTGGCGCACCTACCAATTTTATTCCATCCAGTCCCATCCGAATACGGATTTGGCTGTCCGCGATAAATTGAGTGTCTGCGTGGATAAAGTGTCGATACTGTGGCTCTACCGAGACGTTAAATACGACACCCCGTTCCGTGAGAGTGCGCTGTGCAACTTTACCAATCGGAACACCGCTGAGGATCAGCGGTTGCCCGACATCGATCCCATAGCTTTCAGGCGCGGTAAGTTCGACCGTTAAGCTATTTGGAACTTGTAGCAGTGACTCACTAGCCGCTAATACCGTAAATTCTGTTGCGGCATCGCCTTCGCCTGGAATCAGTTGCAAGGTGGTTCCTGACAAAAGTGAACCGACGGAAAGATTTCCTCCCTGTAAGCTGGGTTGGCGCATCTCAATACGCGTACCAGTACGCATCAAACCCACCACACTAGGGTCCACCGTTAATTCTCCAGTGACGTGTTGTTTATCGGTGAGGTTAAGATGAGTAAGTGTGCCGACTTGTAATCCTTGATACATCAACGCAGTTGAACCTGCGGTCAAATTTTCTGCACTTGGGAGTTTTAAGGTAAAGTTAACACCGCGTTGGCTCTCTGCGAGGTTGGGATAGAGTTCGTAGCGTCCTTGGTTTTGAGCAGGCTCGGAATCTGCTGGCGAGTCGAACGCGACCGCACCGTTAATTAAGGCAGGGACACTGGTCAGGTTAACATTAACGCCAGATGCCCCTAATTTTGCTTGTAAACCAGAGACATTCCAGAACCGGCTATTTTTTTTGACCAGCTGTGTATAACGACGTTCGATCAAGACATCAATGAGGACGCCTTTGCCTTGAGGGGCGAAACTGTAATCATAGACGCGGCCCACCGGGACTTTCTGATAATAAACTTGCGACCCGGTGTTAAGCGATCCTAAGTCTGAGGCGTGAAGCTGAAGAATGAGCCCACCGTTATTGACGATGTTTTTAGGTTGACTATCTGAGGCAGTAAAATTATCGGTACTCTCGCCGTTCCCTGGCATCATGCCAATGTAGTTGCCACCCACCAGCGCATCGAGCCCTGAAACCCCCGCTAGAGAGGCTTGGGGCGTGACCAGCCAAAATTTGGTGTTGGCACGTAAAGCATCTTTCATACTGCTCTTGATGCTGGCTTTGATTTTAATGACACGATAATTATCGGTTAACACAATATCTTGCACGGTACCGATCTCCACACCTTGATAACGAATAGGCGTGCGACCTGGCACAATCCCATCGGCAGTGTGAAAATTAATGGTAATGGTCGTGCCGCTTTCTTGGTAGTTTTTCCACAACAACCATCCTGTAATCAGGATAGCCACAATGGGTAAAAACCAAAATGGTGAGAGACGGCGCTTGTTTTTTACCGTGGCGCTAATCGGTGTATTCGGCGTTTCCTGTTGCATGTGCATCCCAGAGTAAGCGGCTATCGAGCCATTCTACGGAGAGAATGGTAAGAAAAACAGCGGAACCAAAATAAAGCGCGGCAGGTCCCATCGTAAAAGCAAGTAACTGGTCGCGATCAACTAACGACATCATGAGCGAAATCACAAATAAATCGAGCATTGACCAACGCCCGATCCACTTCACTGCTCTGAATAAGCGAATGCGGGTTTTGAGGCCTTGTTCGCACTTGGTATGAATGCTGATCAGTAAGGCAAGGAGCACGATAACTTTACTGACAGGGACCAATATACTTGCCGTGAACACCACCACAGCAATAGGAATATTGCCGCTTGCGAGGGAAACGATACCTGAAAATATCGTATCCTCTTGGCGTGCACCATTAAGATAGATAATTGAAATGGGCAGCAAATTCGCCGGGAACAGTAAAATTATCGAGCTTATCAGTGCCGCCCAAGATTTCTGTAGGCTATGCGGGATACGCGGGCTCATTTTGATATGGCAACGCGGGCAACGCCCACGTTGATCGCTCAACCCACTATGATGACAGTAGGCACAGCATTGTACCTCTTCAGGAGCCAATGCTTGGCGAGGTTGTGGATAGAATTTATGCCACAGGCGCTCAATATCAAGATGAATGATGAGTAAAATATAGAGTAGGGTCAGGCTAACGAAGGCGACCAGTCCATACCCTGCAAAGAGATCGGCATAGTCCTTCACCTTGATGGCCGCAACGATTACCCCAATGATATAAATATCGAACATTATCCATTCTTTGAGTTTATCGAGCGCCAGTAACACGGGTCGTAAATTCATACCGAACCGCTGACCGACAAATAGATAGAGAATGCTTATCACCAGCGCTAACGGCGTGCCAATGATACAAAAGCAAACCATAGCCGCGGTGATAATGTCGCCTTGTTGCACCATTTGCATGACGCCAGCAAGCATACTTGCGCTAATCGTCATACCTAGCAGACGGATTTGGATAAGAGGCAGCGTCCAAGCCAGTGGCATTAGGCAAAGCATTAGGCAAGCAAGACAGCAAATCTTCGCAAAAGACCAATCTCGACCTTTAGCAATCTTAGCTCGACAGTAAGGGCAATAGCCGGTTTCACCCGGACGCAACAGTGGGCGATGGAAGACGTGGTCGCATTCGACGCAGCGTTGTAAATCGGTATAGGTCTCAGGCGTTCTGATAGCCGTGATTTTCATAGGTTATGGGTATTTATTGTTATAAAGCATAAAATTTTCATTGTTCGGTAAATGAGTCTGCTATAGTCGTTGAAAACGTAATGTATCAGAAGTTCCCTGAATAAGAACATAAGCATAGTAGAGCGTAATGCGATGTCTATGTCTTTCACTCACTTTGGATACGCTTGCGGATATTCACTTATACTTGATGGTTGAAAAATGAGTAAGTCAGAGTTTTATCAAGATCTGTCGCGTGATCTCAGTGCGTTAAATAGCGGTGAACGGGCTTTTTTACCTATATTGGCAAATTGTAGTGCTTTGTTGTTTGAACGGATGACTGGGCTAAATTGGGCGGGGTTCTATCTGCTTAGCGAAGAAGAGACTTTAGTGTTGGGCCCATTCCAAGGCAAATTAGCCTGTGTCCGTATTCCTGTTGGCAAGGGGGTATGTGGAACCGCTGTCGCGACCGGCCAAATACAGCGTGTTGCAGATGTTCATCAGTTTAGCGGCCACATTGCTTGTGATTCTGCCAGTAACAGTGAAATTGTCTTACCACTGTGTGTTGACGGTGCTATCGTAGGGGTGCTCGATATCGATAGCCCCCATTTTTCGCACTTTGATCATGAAGACGAAGTCGGTCTTGAGAGTGTCGTTAAGACACTTGAGGCCTTACTCTCAGCCACTGAAATTTCTCTTTTTTTACAACAATTAAAAGGTAATTTCGCTGAGGCATAGCAATTAGCGCTGTAGTCATTATAATGTCGCGTGTTCATGCCTGCGTTGGTCGGCAAAACCGTTGTAATCAGGAAATTTCATGGAAAATCAACCTAAGTTGAGTAGTAGTAAAGAAGTCATTGCATACCTTTCGCAGCAATTTCCAAGCTGTTTTATTGCTGAAGGCGAAGCAAAACCGTTAAAAATCGGTATTTTTCAGGATTTAGTCGAGCGTATTCCCGCGGAAATGAATCTCAGTAAGACTCAGCTTCGTTCAGCACTGCGTGTCTATACGTCAAGCTGGCGTTACCTTTATGGGATTAAAGCTGGGGCGACTCGTGTAGATCTTGATGGTAACGCGTGCGGGACTCTTGAAGAACAGCATGTGGAACATGCTCGTCAACAGCTTGAAGAAGCAAAGGCTCGAGTTGCTGCACACCGCGCTAAGCAACGCAGCGAAGCGAAAGCCGATGACGCGAATAAAGCTGAACGTCGTCCACGTAAACCGGCACCACGCAAGCCTGCTGCTCAAGGAACAACCTCTCCAGAGGCTAAACCTCGCAAGCCTAAAAGCGAACCTCGTCAGGCTCGCCCCGTCGATGAAGGTAAGCCGGTGACTGATATTTCAGTACTTAAAGTCGGCCAACCCATTCGCGTTAAAGCAGGTCTAAGTGCCGTCGACGCGACTGTGCTTGAAGTCTCTAAAGAGGGAGTTCGAGTTCAACTAGCGTCAGGACTGGCAATGATTGTACGCCCAGAACATTTGCAGTTCTGAAACGGAGAGTGACCCAGGCATGAACACCAGTTTTAAAGTAAGTTTACTTGTTGCATCCTTGTTTGTGGGGCAAGCGTTTGGCGCTGATGCTATCACTCGTGAGGATCAAATTCCTCAGTTGCAAGAGCAACCGCAACAAGTCACGGTAAGTCAGCGTGTTACGGCACGCTTTACTCAGTCACATTACCGTCAAATCACCTTGGATAGCGCGTTTTCGACTAAAATATTCGACCGTTATCTCAATATGATTGACTATAGCCATAATATTTTACTGAGTAGTGATATTGCACAATTTGCGGATAAGAAATCGCAAGTTGGCCAAGAACTGGAGTCTGGGAATCTCGACACGTTTTATCAATTGTTTAACCTCTCTCAGCGCCGTCGTTTTGAACGATTACAATATGCGTTAAACGCGCTGAATAAGCCGATGAATTTCGCCTCTCATGACTCTATTGACTTAGACCGCAGCAAAGCGCCGTGGCCGACGTCGACAGAGGAACTCAATAAGTTGTGGGATGCAAAAGTTACCTATGACGAGCTTACCTTAAAGCTCACTGGTAAAAACGATCAAGAAATCCGCGATACGCTCACTCGGCGTTACAATGCCGCGCTACGCCGCGTATCGCAGACGACGAGTGAAGATGTTTTCCAGACGGCAATGAATGCCTTTGCCCATGAAATCGATCCTCATACGAACTATCTTTCACCTCGTAACACGGAACAGTTTAATACCGAGATGAGCTTATCCTTAGAAGGGATAGGTGCAGTACTACAGATGGACGACGATTACGCCATGATCAATTCCATGGTAGCGGGCGGTCCTGCTGCGCGCAGTAAAGCATTGACGATCGGTGATAAAATTATTGGTGTAGGGCAGGTTGGCCAGCCAATCGAAGACGTAGTGGGCTGGCGTCTTGATGACATCGTAGAGAAGATCAAAGGGCCGAAAGGGAGTAAAGTTCGCCTTGAGATCCAGCCAGCATCTAAGGGCAGTAAAACACGGATTATCACCCTAACGCGCGCGCGTATTCGGTTAGAAGATCGTGCGGTGCAAGGTTCGGTACATCAAGTCGGTTCCCATAAAGTGGGCGTATTGGACATCCCTGGTTTCTATGTCGGGCTAACTGACGATGTTAAAGTCCAGCTACAAAAACTGCAGAAACAGCACGTGGACAGTATCGTTATCGACCTACGCACCAACGGTGGCGGGGCATTAACCGAAGCCGTTTCATTATCCGGTTTGTTCATTCCATCGGGCCCAGTTGTACAGGTACGTGATAATACCGGCAACATCCATCAAGATAGTGACGATGATGGCGTAGTTTATTATAACGGCCCATTAGTTGTGCTGGTGGATCGTTTTAGCGCCTCCGCGTCGGAAATATTCTCAGCGGCGATGCAAGATTATGGTAGGGCATTGATTGTTGGGGAACCGACCTTTGGTAAAGGTACCGTTCAACAGTATCGTTCGCTGAATCGTATCTATGACCAGATGTTACGTCCTGATTGGCCTGCATTAGGGTCGGTACAATATACGATTCAAAAATTCTACCGTATCAATGGTGGCAGCACTCAACGTAAGGGTGTTACGCCAGATATCTTGATGCCAACAGGTGTTGAGGCGATTAAAACCGGTGAGAAGTACGAAGACAACGCATTACCTTGGGATAGTATTAAAGCAGCAACTTACTCTCCAATGGCGGATCTAAACTCCTATGTTCCGTTATTACGTCAAGAGCATGATGCGCGTATCGCAAAAGATCGTGAATTCCAATATATCATCAAGGATATTCAGCGTTTCGATGCAATGAAAGATAAAATAGATATTGTTTCACTTAATCTTGCAGAGCGCCAAAAAGAGAATAAAGAAGAGGACAATCTTCGGTTAGAGCGTATCAATGCTCGTTATCAAGCGGAAGGGAAAAAACCTATTGCTACGCTTGATGCGTTACCTAAAGATTATAAAGAGCCCGATCCTTATCTCGACGAGAGCGTCGCGATTGCGAATGATTTAGCGAGTGCAGAGGCTAAGAATCCTCCAACCCCGATTGATAGTAAGAAATAATTAATTTTTTTCAAACCCGCTTCGGCGGGTTTTTTTGTGGCCTAAACGTCGATGTCAGTAACTACAGATAAACCGAAAGAAGTGTATGACAAAATGTAAAGTTATGTCTTTTCAGTTAGATATAGGCTACAGCCTCTTGAAAACTGCTTGTAACAGCCTAGGATAGGGCTCATTAAGCTTGGATTCTGTTTTAAGGAAATATAAATATCTATGATGCGTATCGTCTTGTTTCTCTGTACCAACCTCGCGGTAATGGCGGTATTTGGTATTATTCTGAGTCTGACGGGTATCCGTTCTGCCAGTATCCCAGGTCTTATGATTATGGCCGGCCTATTTGGGTTCGGTGGTTCCTTTGTTTCCTTACTGATGTCGAAATGGATGGCTTTACGCTCTGTGGGCGGAGAGGTCATTGAACAACCGCGTAACGAAACTGAAAGATGGCTGATGCAGATTGTGACGCAACAGTCTCAGCAAGCGGGGATTACTACGCCTCAGGTTGCTATCTATCATGCCCCTGATATTAATGCGTTCGCTACGGGGGCAAGAAAAAATGCTTCTCTTGTAGCAGTGTCTACAGGGCTTCTGCAAAATATGAACCGCGATGAAGCAGAGGCCGTTATCGCTCACGAAATAAGCCATATTGCTAACGGTGACATGGTCACCATGACGCTTATTCAAGGGGTGGTGAATACTTTCGTGATCTTTATTTCACGCATTATCGCGCAGGTCGCGTCGGGCTTCCTCAGTTCGGATCGTGAAGAAGAGGGTAGCAATGGTAATCCACTGGTCTACTTTGCTGTTGCAACAGTGTTGGAGCTCGTATTCGGTATTTTGGCTAGCATAATTACGATGTGGTTCTCACGTCATCGTGAATTTCATGCTGATGCAGGCTCAGCAAAGCTCGTTGGGCGTGAAAAAATGATCGCTGCATTAGAACGTTTGAAAACGAGCTACGAGCCGCAAGAGCCGGGTACAATGATGGCTTTTTGCATCAACGGTAAGCAAAAGAGTCTTAGTGAACTGTTTATGTCGCACCCCCCCCTCGACAAGCGTATTGAAGCGTTGCGCCAGGGTGAATACATCAAATAAGGATATATTCACATTTCTATCCTATCACTGGTCTTCTTCAATAGGGGACAGCGCTCATGCGCTGTCTCCGAAGAGTAGAGGTAGTCTGCGTTAATCAGTCCTTTTCCCGTCAAATACTCACAGCGTAGGTTAAACCCTGTCTCGCTTGCCTCTCGGTTGGTGAGAATCCCATAATCTGAAACAAACATTATTCCCCAGCCCGTCAATAAAACGAGTAACAGACGCGTTAACATGTTTTGATTATTTCCCATGCGTTGCTTTCAGATGAAAGTTTAGGATGCCAACCTCTAGTAAACAGATCGATAAGAGATAACTGAAATTCCTGCATGAATAATCCTAATGACCGCATCGTGTAGAGAGAGTAGAATGAGCGATTACTTTTACAAATAACGGTATTAGGCTAAGTGAATGAGTGAATTGATTGCGGGCGGTGGAAGTTATATGTTACCAGCATTGTTCGGGATTGCTGTTGTTTTTTTCTGCGTAGTAGTGTTCGTTTCGATGCGAAGAGCAGTGCGCGCTAATGATCATATTGCCTTACTTGAAGCGTTGCTGCGCGAACAGCGTAAGCAGACGAAAATGCTAAGTCAATTAATCGAATTAAGTTGTGAACCTGAACCTATCGAAGAAGAAACCGTTGATCAGCAAGAAGTCATTGAAGAGCCGACTCATCTGACGTTTAGGGCCGAGCGATAATCTGTAAGCGAGAAGTATTGTTGCATGTTGCTATAGAAGTAAACCTGTAGTGAAGACTATTTTTCAGCCGCCTAATTAGTGAATAATTTCAAATATGCTTATCATTAAAGTTTCATTAAAAAGCCCTTGCCATCGATAAAATAATATGTGATAACAATTAGTAGGATAAACGAGAACGCCCCGTTGTTGTCTAGTTTTTTGGTAAACAAGTTCGAGTCAGTTAAGGTTGCTTGATCTTAATCTTGTCTGTTGCCATTTAAGAAAAAACACTTCATCCAGTATTTCTCGATTTTCTGAATTAACTGCCTCTGGGCAACTATTATTTTAAAGGAATTGGTAAAATGGCAAAGATTAAAGGTCAGGTTAAGTGGTTTAACGAATCTAAAGGTTTCGGTTTCATCACTCCTGCTGATGGCAGCAAAGACGTATTCGTACACTTCTCTGCAATCCAAGGTAATGGTTTCAAAACTCTGGCTGAAGGCCAAAACGTTGAGTTTGAAATTCAAGATGGACAAAAAGGTCCAGCTGCAGTAAACGTTACTGCTATCTAATTGTCGGTTTACCGATAGATACTGAATCCCCGCTTATGCGGGGATTTTTCTTTGGTTTATACCTTGAAACGGCTAAACTTCTCGGCTCAGTAAAATCTTGGAGCCTATTTTGTATATTTGTCCATTATGCCAATCCGCCCTGACTCCTGATCAGCAAGGCTATATATGTTTACAGCGCCATCGCTACGATCGAGCTAAAGAAGGGTATGTCAATTTACTCCCCGTACAGCATAAAGGCTCAAAAGATCCAGGGGATAGCCCTGCGATGTTGCATGCGCGCCGACAATTCCTAGATGAGGGCCACTATCAGCCACTACGCGACAAGGTTGCCGCACTTCTTGACGAGCATCTACCTATCAGCTCGCCATCGACCATCGTTGACCTAGGATGTGGTGAAGGCTATTACACGGCGGCTTGGGTGAATGACCACCGAGAAGTCTATGGCGTGGATGTCTCGAAATATGCGATAAAATCCGCTGCCAAGCGTTATTCCGGAATTTATTTTAGTGTTGCCTCAGGGTATCGACTACCTTTCGCTTCAGAATCGTTATCTGCTATCGTGCGAATTTATGCACCCAGTAAAGGCGAGGAGTTGGCGAGAACATTATCCAGTGGTGGACTGCTGATCACCGTGACCCCTGCCGCCCGTCATCTTTACCAATTTAAATCCTTAATCTATCAAGATGTACAATTACATGACGAGCGAGAAGAGCAGCTTGAAGGTTTTGAGCGCTTATCGGAAAGCACATTACATTATCCCTTAACACTCTCCGCGCAGAGCGCAACGCAGTTACTCCAGATGACTCCTTTTGCCTGGCGCGCGAGTGAGAGCGTTTGGCAGACGCTTGCGGAGTGTGAGAGCTTTACCTGCGAAGCCGATTTTAGGATCATCGTATGGCGTAAGCGTTAGCTCGCGCTGAAATCGTCAAAGTGTAAATGTAAGCAAACATTTTGACGAATACTCAGCACCTGATAAAGTAAGGTTTCATATAATAGCTAGGAGTATAGGGTTAATCCCACACTATGGATCGTCACCGAGGTCTTTTTCCATTTCTTATCCTGCAGTCCTTCATCTGCGCTCACTTACCGTCTCATCGGGGTTCTAATACTGTTCGTATTACTAAAAGCGAGAGGAAAGCTTAATGGAGTTTCTGCTAGATCCATCGATACTAGTCGGCCTATTGGCCTTAATCGTTCTAGAAATTGTATTAGGAATCGATAACTTAGTGTTTGTCGCGATCTTATCCGACAAGCTTCCGCCTGCTCAACGCGATAAAGCTCGAATCATCGGACTTAGCCTAGCGCTGATTATGCGGTTATTATTACTCTCCGTCATGTCGTGGTTGGTCACACTCACAAACCCTCTCTTCCATATTGCGCAATTTTCGTTTTCTGCGCGGGACCTTATTATGTTAGTGGGTGGCCTATTTTTATTATTCAAAGCCACGACAGAACTGCATGAGCGTTTAGAAAGTTCGGGAGAGGTTGAGCAGGGAAGTAAAGGCTATGCCGGATTTTGGGCGGTAGTTATTCAGATTGTCATTCTCGATGCGGTATTCTCGTTGGATGCGGTGGTAACGGCAGTCGGCATGGTGAGCCATCTCTGGGTGATGATGACAGCGGTAGTCATTGCGATGATTTTAATGCTCATCGCGTCTAAGCCGCTGACCCGCTTCGTCAATGCGCACCCGACCGTCGTGGTGCTCTGCCTGAGCTTCTTGCTGATGATTGGCCTAAGCTTAGTTGCGGAAGGATTCGGTTTCCATATTCCGAAGGGTTATCTCTATGCGGCAATTGGCTTTTCAATTGTTATTGAGTTCTTCAATCAGATTGCGCGTCGTAATTTTCTTAAATCCGAAGCACGCAGACCAATGCGTGAACGGACGGCAGACGCTATCTTGCGTCTAATGGGTAGCCGTTATCGTACGCCTTCTCAAGAGACCTCGGGCGAAAATACGCAAGATAATACGCAGGGTTCACGTGCTTTCAAAGACGAAGAACGCTTTATGATCAACGGCGTATTAACTCTCGCCTCGCGTTCAATTCGAAGCCTAATGACACCCCGTAACCAAATTTCTTGGGTCGATGCCGAGTCGTCGGTAGATGATATTCGGGTGCAGTTATTGGATACTCCCCATAGCCTCTTTCCCGTCGCGCGGGGAGAACTGGATGAAATTGTAGGGGTAGTAAGGGCGAAGGAATTACTTACTGCTCTCGATCATGATGTCGATGTCGCCAGCTTTGCGGCACGTACGCCTGCCATGATCGTGCCAGAGACGCTTGACCCTATTAACCTTTTGGCTGTATTGCGTAAGGCGAAAGGGAGTATCGTCATGGTCACGAACGAATTCGGGGTCGTACAAGGCTTAGTCACACCTTTAGACGTACTTGAAGCGATAGCCGGTGAATTTCCTGACGAAGATGAAACTCCGGATATCGTTGCCGAAGGGGAAGATTGGATCGTGAAAGGCGGTACGGATCTCCATTCGCTTGAACAGCGTTTAAATGTTTATGATCTGGTTGATGAGACGCATTCACACGCCTCAATCGCAGGATTGTTGATTGCCCAGGCAGGCCAACTTCCCGTGGAGGGCGAAGTTATCAGCCTAGGTCAGCTCGACTTTACTGTGTTGAAAGTCAACGACTATCGGCTTGATTTGGTGAGAGTGTCTAGACGTCAAGATATCCCTGAGGGTGAAGGGACTGTCTAACAGAGATAACTTTGAGAGGCCGGCAACTCGGCCTCTTTTTTTAATCGCATTGTACCTTGATGGCTAACCCACCGCGTGACGTTTCACGATATTTAGCATTCATATCTTTACCCGTCTCGTACATAGTTTCAATCACTTTATCAAGAGAGACCCGTGCTTGACTGGTACGACGTAAGGCCATACGGGCAGCATTAATGGCTTTTACAGCGGCAATGGCATTACGTTCGATACAAGGGACCTGCACTTGTCCGGCTACCGGATCACAGGTGAGTCCAAGGTTATGCTCCATACCGATTTCGGCAGCCACGCAGACTTGTTCCGGGCTTGCGCCGAGTAGTTCAGCAAGTCCCGCCGCGGCCATGGAACAGGCGACACCGACCTCTCCCTGGCAACCGACTTCAGCCCCTGAGATTGAGGCATTCATCTTATATAGAATCCCTATAGCGCCTGAGGCTAAGAAATAGTTACGCGCAATATGGGGTGTGACGGGTTCGACGAATTGATCATAATAGGCCAGCACGGCAGGCACAATGCCACAGGCGCCATTGGTTGGAGCCGTCACGACTCGTCCTCCTGCTGCGTTCTCCTCATTAACCGCTAAGGCAAACATATTGACCCAGTCGATGACATTCATCGGGTCACTATTATGCCGATGATTGGCGACGAGCAGCCGGCGGAGAGGAGCGGCACGTCGTGGCACCCGGAGTGGTCCGGGTAAAACCCCTTCGGTATTTAACCCTCGGTCAATACAAGCCTGCATTGCCGCCCAAATTGAGGAAAAGTAGTCATCGATTTGGTGTTGAGTATGCACAGCCAGTTCGTTCTTCAAGACCAACCCCGATAATGAAAGGCCGGTCTGATGACAAGCCGCTAACATCTCTAGAGCAGAGTCAAATGGGTAAGGCACGACAACGGAATCGAGGACGGGTTGGCCGAATTGTCCTTCCTCTACAATGAAACCGCCACCAATCGAATAATAAGTCTGAGACAATACACGCTTGTCGTCCTGCCAAGCCGTGAAAGTCAGCCCATTTTCGTGCAAAGATAAGGCGGAGGAATGAAAAATGAGATCGCGCTGCTCGCTAAAATCGACCTCGTGTTGACCCAAGGCGAGTAGTAAGCGCTGCCGTTCGCGTACATCTGCGATGAAAGTAGGAATAGTATCGATATTAACCGAATCTGGAGCCTCTCCCGCTAAGCCCATAATAATAGCGATATCGGTATGGTGGCCACGACCCGTCAGCGACAGGGAGCCATAAATATCGACGGTTACTCTGGTGACTGGCGCTAACTGCTGCTGCGTGGTTAATGTGTCGACAAAAAGTTTTCCTGCCTTCATGGGTCCAACAGTATGGGAGCTGGAAGGCCCAATTCCGATTTTAAACATCTCAAAAACACTAATCACGTGGCGTTACCTTGTGTCGACAAAAGCTAAATACCCTACCGTTAGGGCTGAACGTCGATAATTATACCACTGCTATCAGGAAAAGAGAGTGAATCCACCCACACTCTATTAAATATCCCTAATTGATCCTCTCACACTATTGCTGATCTGCTGTGCGAGGCCATAAAGGATTGTCGCGGTCATCCCCCAGACGAGTTGCGGGGTGTGGTGAAGAAAATGAACCGTCTTAGGATTGCGGGGATCACCGACTTTCAGTTGAGCGTAATGCTGGGTGTTGATCAAAAATCGTAACGGAATTTCGAAGACTTGTGCGACCTCATCCGGATTGGGATTGAGAGTAAAAGTAGGCTGCACTAGGGCGAGAAAAGGCTTCACGCTGTGGCCGGTACGACTATGCACAGTGGGTAGCTCACCAAGTAGTTGAATAGATGCTGCGGTGATGCCGACCTCTTCATAGGTCTCACGAAGGGCAGTGTCGTAAAGAGTCTGATCGGTGATATCACGTTTACCACCAGGGAAGGCGACTTGACCGGGATGCTGACGTAGCTGATCACTGCGCTGTGTCAAAAGTAAAGTAGGGGCGTGTGGATGCCGGATAATCGGCACTAATACTGCAGCAGAGTGCGGCTTTATCTCCGGTGAATCCTCAAGTGGCGGGCTAAGCAGATAACGATTGAGGAACTGTGTTAGCTGATCACTCATGGGTAGCGCCCAAGGTACTTAACAGGGGTAAAATCTTACTGATTTTATGGAAAGTCTCTTGATATTCCTCGTGCCAGTAACTATCCGCCACGATCCCTCCACCCGCTGAACAATAGAGTTTCTGGTTTTCGGCGAGGAGGGTACGGATGGTAATACTCGTGTCCATTTTTCCACAACGGCTGATATAACCAATACTGCCACACCAGGCATTACGGCGATGGGGTTCTAACTCATCAATGATTTCCATGGCACGAATTTTCGGTGCGCCGGTAATCGATCCACCTGGGAAGCACGCGCGTAATAGTTGTGAGGGGGGGGTATCGTTAGGCAGAATGCCTGTGATGGTACTTACTAAATGATGCACAGCGGGGAACGATTCGATAGCAAAGAGTGCTGGAACCTTGACCGTTCCTGGGGCAGCAATACGCCCAATATCATTACGCATAAGATCGACGATCATTAAATTTTCGGCCCGATTTTTCGGGGAGTTAGCTAGCCATTCTCGCTGGCGCAGATCATCCTGAGGATCAGAATGACGCGGCACCGTACCTTTAATTGGCTTAGTTTCAATCATACCCTGATCGACCTTGATGAAGCGTTCAGGGGAAAGACTTAAGATTGTACTGTGTGCGAAGCGCAAGAAGGCACTAAATGGTGCACGGTTGTTTTGGCTAAGAGCCAAATAGGCTAGCCACTCTGATCCCTGGTAGTCGGCACAAAACCGCTGCGCAAGATTTACTTGATAGCAGTCCCCCGCCAAAATATAGGCCTGAACCTCAGCAAATTTCTGACGGTACGCATCTTCACTAAGGTTACTTTGCCATTCACTGGTCAGGGAAAACGCAGTGAGCGGTATAGGATGCTGGTCGTTGAGCCAAGCGAGGCGCCGCTCCACGCTTGAAAGGCTGACCAAGGTGAGTGTTTGTAAGTGATGGTCGGCAATCAGTGCCCAATCATAAATCCCGACCGCCATGTCGGGAGAGTCGATATCAGCATTAGCTAATGAGGGAAGCGTTTCGAAACGTCGCCCCAGATCATAGCCCCATAACCCGACAGCCCCACCACAAAACGGATGGGGTTGGGCCGACACAGCAGGTAAGCGCGAGAGTGCCTGCTCTACCAATGCTAGCGGGTCTTCTGATGAGCGTTCACGTTGCCCACCTTCTTCAATAATGGTCTTATCACCGGTTGTCGTGAGGGTTAACAGGGGATCTGCCGTTAGAATATCGTAGCGTGCGTCAGGATGTGATGCCCCAGATGAACTCAACAGCATCGCCCATGGTAAGTGTTCAAGACGTGAAAACCATGTGTTAACGGCGGCTTGATGATAAGATAGGGCAATACTTTCAGGTGATTTACGCGTCATGACTCAAGGGGTTCTTAATGTTCAATGGATTACCGGCATTATCTCATCAGCAACAGCAGCAAGCGGTTGAGCGTATTCAGCAGTTAATGTCAGAAGGTTTGTCTAGTGGCCAGGCTATCTCTCTGGTCGCGCAAGAAATACGCGAGAACTATCAAGGCGAACCGCAATTGGCTCGCTTTGAAGACGATGAAGAATAACGAGTACAACTACATGGCCGCGATAATTTTTATTTCGACCTTGTAGTTAGGATCGACCAGTGCGGCGATCACCGTACAGCGGACAGGGGCATTGCCGGGAGACACCCAAGCATCCCAGGCCTCGTTCATCGCGGCAAAGTAAGCGTGGTCTGTAAGAAAGATCGTCGCATCGAGAACCTTCGATTTATCGCTGCCGACGCGCGCGAGGACCCTATCGATCACTGCTAAGGCGTTCTCAGTCTGCGCGAAGGCATCGGCCTCAAGGTTTTCAGGGACACTGGTATAATAAATAGTTTGGTTGTAGATCACCGCTTCAGACATACGATGTTCAGGATCAAGGCGTTGAATGGTCATAAGTGACTCCCTATTTTTTTAGCCAGCCTGACATAAGCGATAAAAAATGTCATCACTAATCCTAACCCTATAGGGCTAATTGCGTCGAAGGAGTAAGTTTGACCGACGATTTTTCACCAGAAGGCACATTAGTTCAGGCTATTCCTGGTTTTCGTGCTCGGGAAGCACAGCAAACTATGGCAAAAGCCATTACTCAGACCGTTGAGGGCTCAACCACGCTTCTCGTTGAAGCCGGTACCGGTACGGGAAAAACCTACGCCTACTTAGTTCCCGCGCTACGATCCGGTAAAAAAGCGATTATTTCCACGGGGTCTCGTGCCCTGCAGGACCAGTTGTATAATCGTGATCTACCAACAGTTGTGAAAGCGTTGGAATTTGCAGGTCGTACCGCGATCCTTAAAGGGCGCAGCAACTACCTATGTTTAGAGCGGTTGGCAGCGCAAAATAGTGCAGGGGGTGATTTACCCGTACAGCAGCTCTCCGAGCTGGTCAACGTTAGGGCGTGGGCGAGTATCACCCAAGAAGGCGACACCAGCCAATGCGCTGCAGTTCCTGAGGATAGCCCGCTATGGCCTTTAGTCACTAGCACTAACGATAACTGCCTAGGGAGTGACTGTCCGCAATACGAACATTGCTATGTTGTGAAAGCTCGTAAACGTGCATTGGATGCGGATATCGTCGTGGTGAACCATCATCTGTTCTTAGCTGACTTGGTGGTAAAAGAAGGCGGGTTTGGTGAGCTCATTCCTGAAGCCGACGTGATGATTTTTGATGAGGCGCATCAGCTTCCTGATATCGCGAGCCAGTATTTCGGGCAGCAGCTGACCAGTAGGCAGCTACAGGATTTAGCGCGGGATATTACGATCGCTTATCGTACCGAGGTTCGCGATGTGACACAGCTCCAAAAAGCGGCGGATCGTCTCGCGCAAGCCACGCAAGATTTCAGGCTTGTCCTCGGCGAACCCGGTTTTCGTGGGAATTTACGGACATTGCTGGCCGATCCAAATTTACAGCGGATGCAACGATTACTCGATGATGCGCTAGAGCTCTGCTACGACGTGATTAAGCTCAACCTTGGGCGCAGTGCGTTGCTTGATGCCGCTTTTGACCGCGCGGGACAGTATCGCAACAGATTGAAAAGACTCAATAATACGCAAGAGCCCGGTTACAGTTATTGGTACGAATGTAGCCGTTATCATTTTACCCTCGCCCTGACGCCGCTCAGTGTTGCACAGAGGTTTCAAGAGGTGATGAAGGCGAGGAAAACCAGCTGGATATTTACCTCGGCCACGCTGGCCGTTAATGGAGAGATGGATTATTTTGCAGAGCGTTTGGGGGTCCAGCAGGCGAACCAATTGATGCTGGAAAGCCCCTTCGATTATGCGCAGCAAACCTTACTCTGTGTGCCCCGTTATTTAGCAGAGACGCGTCAATCGCGGAGTGCTCAACAGCTCGTTACCCGGCTGAGCCCACTGATTGAAGCCAATGATGGGCGCTGTTTTTTCCTCTGTACCTCTTATCAGATGATGCGCGAACTCGCCGCACTCTTTCGTGAGCAGCTGCAGCGACCAGTCCTACTGCAGGGTGAGACCAGTAAAGGACAGTTACTGACCCAATTTTTAGCGGCGGGTAATGCGCTGCTAATCGCGACCAGTAGTTTTTGGGAAGGCGTTGATGTGCGGGGTGAGGCATTATCGATGGTCATTATCGATAAACTTCCGTTTGCCTCCCCCGAGGATCCGCTATTAAAAGCTCGCATGGAAGATGCCCAACTGAAAGGAAAAGACCCTTTTTATCAAGTACAGTTGCCTGATGCGGTGATTGCATTAAAACAGGGAGTGGGGCGATTAATTCGCGATGAACAGGATAGAGGTGTTTTGATCATCTGTGATAGCCGACTCGTCACGCGTCCATACGGCGAGATTTTTGTGAAAAGTCTTCCGGATTGTCCGCGTACTCGTGATCTAGACGTCGTGCTTGATTTCATCAAAGACCTTTAGGCTGGCTTCCACTCCGTGATATCTGTGTGTAAACTTGGCGCCAAGCTACGCTGCATAAAATGAAGAATATATTCCATGACTAATTACAACTCAACGACCCGTCTTCTGGCCCTCGATACGTCTACCGAAGCCTGTTCTGTCGCCATATTAAATAATGCAGCGCTTACCGCTGATTTTGCTCTAACGCCACGCGAGCATACACAACGTATTCTCCCTATGGTTGAACAGGCGCTTCATGCTCAAAACCTGACCTTGCAACAACTGGATGCATTGGTCTGTTGTCTCGGCCCTGGAAGTTTCACGGGAGTACGTATCGGTATTGGGATAGCCCAAGGATTAGCCTATGGTGCAAAGATACCGTTGATTGGCGTCTCTAGCCTTGAAGCGCTTGCGCAAGGCGCTTGGCGTCTACATCAATCACAAAAGGTCTTGGTCGCCGTGGATGCACGAATGGGTGAGGTCTACTGGGCTGTTTACCAGCGCGGGCCGCAAGGAGAGTGGTCAGGAAAAGAAACTGAGCAGGTCATCTCACCAGAACGGGCCATTGAGAAGATGTCGACCCTCACTGGAGAGTGGATGACCGCGGGTACCGGTTGGCAGGCTTACCCACAGCTGTTGACTGGGCATAGTCTCCAGCTGCGTTCGGGAGAGAGTCAGCTTCCGCAGGCCGAGGATATGCTACCCTTAGCTTATCCACAATGGATGGCCGGACAGATTACGGATCCCGCGTTAATTGAGCCCGTTTATCTACGCAATGAGGTGACTTGGAAAAAATTACCGGGGCGATGAAGCGTGGTGGAAACTATTTAGCGGTCAATCTGTCTATAGTCTCAATCTGATTGGGAGTGGGTTATGAAATTTTATCAGCGTGCAATAATGGCTTGTGTTTTACCCGTCGTACTTCTGACGGGCTGTGTCTCGATTCCCAAGTCTATCCAAGGGAACGCACCGCTACCACAGCAAGATTTAACGCGAGTGATGAGTGCGCCGCAATTATACGTAGGGCAAGAGTCCCGCTTCGGTGGCAAAGTGGTACGGGTGACTAATCGCGATAATACGACACGTATTGAGCTGATGGTGCAGCCACTTGATGAGGGCGCACGGCCTATCCTCGGTGCAGCCTCATTAGGGCGACTCTATGCTGACGTACCGAGCTTTATCGACCCCGCTGAACTGACTAACCAGTACCTGACCGTACTCGGTAATATCCAACGTGTCGAGCCGGGTAAGATTGGCCAGCAAAACTATAACTTCCTAGTGATTGCCGTCACCGGCTATCAACGGTGGCATCTCACTCAACAAGTCATGTCGCCGCCTATGCCGATGGATCCTTGGTTATGGTATGGCCCGCGTTATGATCGTCGAGGTTTTATCGACCCATGGTGGGGCTACTCAATGCAAGGCCCAATGCCTGTGCAGACATTTCTAACTGAGTAAGCGATGAGAATATGACCGGTCACTTGCCCGTGACCGGTTTTTTTATGGATAAAGAGTAAGGCAAGCATAGCCACTTAAATCGTCGTCAAGGAGCATAATTGACATGAAACATCAGCAGTCGGCAGTATTAAGTCGAGGGACACCTTCTCAACAAGACGTTTCTCGAGTTAATGCTGATAATACTATCAATCAGCGCTATTCCTCATTATTAGAGATGTTCGAACAGGCTACCACTCGGTTTTCTCAGCAGCCAGCGTTCGAAAATCTGGGTGCTTCGCTCACTTATCACCAGCTCGATAAGCGCAGCGAAGCGCTAGCGGCTTACCTACAACAAAAGCTTGGAATTTCAGCTGGACAGCGGGTAGGGCTGATGCTGCCCAATTGCTTGCAATACCCGGTTGCCTTTTTTGCCATCATCCGCTGTGGTGCTATCGTCGTTAATATCAACCCGCTCTACACGGCACGAGAATTACATCATCAAGTCAGCGATAGTGGTGTAGAGGCATTGATTGTATTAAGTAATTTTGCCCATACCGTACAGGCTGTAATGGCGCAAAGCCCTATAAAGCATATTATTGTCAGCGAGCTAGGCGATGAGCATCCGGTAATACAGCGTAAGCTTATCCACTTTAGCCTACATTATGTGAAAAAAAAGGTTCCCAAGTGGCAACTGATCCATCACAAATATCGAGATTGTCTCAAACAGGGTCGCCTTTTGCGTTATCAGCGTGCGCAGCTTACTCGCGACGATATCGCGCTATTACAATATACTGGCGGCACAACCGGGATGGCGAAAGGTGCGATGCTGACGCATGGCAATCTGCTGGCTAATATCGAACAGATTAAAGCGGTGTACGGCGAACTTCTGATCCCAGGTGAGGAACGAGTCGTTAGCGCCTTACCGCTCTACCATATTTTTGCCCTGATGATTAATTGCTTACTATTTATTGAATTAGGTGGCCACAACCGCTTAATTACTAATCCGCTAGACATGGATAAGTGGCTTAAAGGGCTGAAAAACTTTAATTTCTCGGTGATTTCCGGCGTAAATACGCTTTATGCCAAATTAGTTAACCACCCTTCGTTTCAACAACTCAATTTCTCTGCGCTGAAAATTAGTGTTGCGGGCGGTATGGCAGTTCAAAGTGATGTCGCAGCGCAATGGCAACGGTTGACGGGTACTCCTATCGTTGAAGGTTATGGGTTGACGGAATGTTCCCCCCTTGTTTCCGTAAATCCGTTGTCGATTACGCGCCACACTGGAACGATCGGCATACCGATAGCTTCTACTGAGATTCAATTACTTTCCGACGATGCTCAGCCGGTATTACGTGGAGAACCAGGGGAACTTTGCGTGCGCGGGCCGCAGGTAATGAAGGGGTATTGGCGGCAAACCGAGGAAACGACCGCTGCTCTGGATGAGGACGGATGGCTGCATACTGGTGATATCGCCCAGTTGACGGAACAAGGCCTACTAAAACTTGTCGATCGTAAGAAAGATATCATCATCGTATCGGGATTTAATGTTTATCCAAGCGAAATCGAAGCGGTACTGGCAGAGCATCCGCTTATTGTCGAAGCGGTGGCGGTAGGGATCAGCCACGAAATTTGCGGTGAAACGGTAAAAGTGGTCATCGTGCCTAAAGATAAAAGTTTGACCCAAGAGCAGGTCATTAGTCATTGCCGCGAACGGTTAACCGGCTACAAAATTCCTAAAGTTATTGAATTTCGTGATATTTTACCCAAGAACCCATTGGGTAAAATCTTACGTAGTACACTTACTGCAGCCCCGCACTAAATCGATAATGATTGAGGCTGTAGCAACCCGATACAGAGAGAGACTATGTTAAGTTACCGTTTTGTAGAAACCGATCAACAGTTAGCGCTGTGCTGTAACGAGGCTTGTGAAGCGACAGCGATCGCTTTAGATACTGAATTTGTCCGTACTCGTACCTATTTTCCTCTACTCGGACTGATCCAATTGAATGACGGTAAGCAAGTTAGCCTTATCGATCCCTTAAAGATCACTAATTGGCAGCCGTTTATTGAGTTATTGACGAACGAAAAAGTGATCAAATATCTGCATGCTGGTGGTGAGGATCTTGAAGTCTTCCTGAATCGCTTTAGTGTCGTCCCTACTCCGTTGATCGACACCCAAATTATGGCAGCCTTCCTAGGAAAACCCTCATCATGGGGATTTGCAGCGATGGTTGCAGAGTTCACGGGGATACAACTGGATAAGAGCGAATCGCGCACGGATTGGTTGGCGCGCCCCCTTACCGAAAAACAGTGTCAATATGCAGCGGCGGATGTGGAGTATTTGCTCCCTATCGCGATTCAACTACACCAACAGGCGCTACAAGAAGGGCAGATCACATTTATTGAAAGTGAATGTGCCTTACAAATTCGTCGCCGTCAGTGGGTTGCTGATCCAGAACTTGCGTACAGAGACATCTCACAAGCCTGGCAACTAACCCGTCGTCAGCTCGCAGTGTTACAGCGCTTGACTAAATGGCGATTGACCTATGCGCGTCAGAATAATATGGCGGTAAATTTCGTCGTTAAAGAAGAGACGTTGTGGAAAACTGCACGCTATTGTCCTACATCTCTTGCAGAATTAAGAGAATTGGGCGCGATTGGTCCAGAGATTCGTTTCCACGGTGAAACACTGCTGGCACTTGTGAGAGAAGGGAATATGGCTACGGAGGACACACTTCCTCAACCAGTAAAAAATCTGATTGAGCTTCCAGGCTACCGACAACTCTTTTCACAACTGAAAGAGGCGGTTAAAAAAGTCAGCGAAGCCAGTGGCTATAGCCAAGAGATGCTAGCGTCACGACGTCAAATTAACCAATTGATTAGTGCACATTGGCAATTAAAAACTCAGGAAATGCCTCCGGAGTTGCTATATGGGTGGCGAGGCGAGCTGCTTGCCGCACCACTTAACATAATATTAGCCGACTATTAGTGGAAGAGAGCGGTGATAGACCGCTCTCTTTCTTATCACTTTGCCGCTTCTTCTGCTTCAGGTAAGGTCACATTTAGCTCAAGGATAGAGATATCCTCACCTTTGTGATCGAGCTGAACCGTTACCATATCCGGATCGATTTTAACGTATCTACAGATTACCTCTAAGATATCGCGCTTCAATTGTGGCAGATAGTGAGGTTCACTGTCTCCGCGACGACGTTCAGCAACGATGATTTGTAGACGTTCTTTTGCGATATTCGCAGTATTTTTTTTTCGGGATAAAAAGAAATCTAACAGCGCCATGGTTTATCCCCCAAACAGGCGTTTTAGGAAACCCTTCTTCTCTTCTTCTATAAAGCGGAAGGGACGTTCTTCGCCGAGCAAGCGTTCGACCGTGTCACTGTATGCACGACCGGCATCAGACTCTTCGTCGAGAATCACTGGCTCGCCTTGGTTAGAGGCGCGCAACACTGATTGATCTTCAGGGATGACACCGATTAAAGGAATGTGCAAAATTTCTAACACATCTTCCATGCTTAACATGTCACCACGGTTAACGCGCCCGGCGTTATAGCGGGTTAATAAGAGATGTTCTTTGACCGGGGCTTCGCCTTTTTCAGCGCGGCGAGACTTCGAAGCGATGATCCCTAAAATTCGATCCGAGTCGCGCACGGAAGAGACTTCAGGGTTGGTGGTAATGATCGCTTCGTCGGCGAAATACAAGGCCATTAATGCGCCTGTTTCGATGCCAGCAGGCGAGTCGCAGACAATAAAGTCGAAGTTCATCTTCTTCAACTCATTGAGGACTTTTTCAACGCCGTCATAGTTTAGCGCATCTTTATCGCGCGTTTGCGAAGCAGGAAGAATGTAGAGAGTCTCTGTACGTTTATCTTTAATGAGCGCTTGGTTAAGAGTCGCATCGCCTTGAATAACGTTAACGAAGTCATAGACCACCCGACGTTCGCAACCCATGATTAAATCAAGGTTACGCAGACCGATATCAAAATCGATTACGACTGTCTTTTTCCCTTTACGCGCGAGTCCCGTGGCGATGGCTGCGCTCGACGTGGTTTTACCAACGCCCCCTTTACCCGATGTAACTACAATTATGCGTGCCATATTTCTTGATTTCCTTAACTTAAGAAAAGGGGTCTAATTCAATGGTTCAATAGCGAGTGAGCCTTCACGTAAGGCTAATCGAGCTGGTTTAGAAAAATAGTCACCAGGGATCTGATCCATAATCCAATATTCACCCGCGATCGAGACCAGCTCGGCCGCTAAGTGCGAACAGAAAATTTGAGCATTTTGGTCACCGCTGGCCCCGGCTAACGCCCGGCCACGCATGTTACCGTAAATATGGATGTTACCATCCGCCACTAATTCAGCACCCGCGCTGACACTACTGGTGACGATGAGGTCGGTATTACGGGCATAAATTTGTTGGCCTGAACGGACGGGCGTATCGATAATTCGTGTACGCAAGACCTTTTCTGGGTCTTTGGTACTTGTAGGCTCGTCAACAATTTGCGGAGTGGGTGTCGATTTCTGAACTGGCGCTTTACCTTCATTAAGTAAAGGCGTACCCAGCGAAAGGATCTGCACTTTAAGTTGTTCATCTTTGCATCCACTGACCCCGACAATTTTTAAGCCGGAGCTGGACACAGCGTGATACATACTTTTCCAATCTACAGTATTGTTTAACGATGAGACGTTAACGACCACAGGCGCATTCGACAAAAATGCTGGAGCTTGGGCTATTTTTTCCTGAAGCGCAGCCAACACAACATCAGGCTGTGAATGATTTATATGGACAACAGAAAGTGTGAAGTTGCTGCCTTTAAGTTCAATGGGCGTCTGTGACATCTATACTTATTCAGTCCTGTGATTTTTTATACACCTTACCTGACTTTAAGAAAGAGTAAAGTACTCGATAAGGCTAATATTTTGTTAGGCGTAAGCATGGTATAATCCTCGTATTCATCAGGCAAGCAACCGAGATAATTTATTCGGAGAAATTTATGATTTGTGCAATTTATCGTAGTCCCGTTCGCGACCAAACTTATTTATACTTAGGTAAGAAAGACGATTTTAGCTGTGTTCCCGAAGCGCTATTAAAAGGGTTTGGCAAGCCGCAGTTATCGATGGTGATTTCGCTCGATGGCAGAGAACGTCTCGCCTCAGCAGATATCTCCAAAGTAAAACAGCAACTGGCAGAGCAAGGCTATTATTTGCAGATCCCGCCACCCGTTGAGAATCTACTCGCCGTACACCGAGCGCAAGAAACGCAAGCGAATTAAGATTCATCCGTAATTTTCTTTCCCATCATTCTTGGATGGAAAATGAACGAGTAATGTGAACAAGTAATTTTGGATTTATTTATGACTATGCTTCCTTTTTGGCAAACAAAAAGTTTAGAGCAAATGAGTGATAGTGAGTGGGAGTCAGTCTGTGACGGTTGCGGGCAATGTTGCTTGAATAAGTTACAAGATGCAGATACAGACGAAATCTACTTTACGAACGTCGCCTGTAATCTTTTAAACATTAAAACTTGTCAGTGTCGCCATTATGATAATCGTTTTGCTTACGAGCCCGATTGCATAAAACTGACCCGCGATAACTTACCCACTTTCTCGTGGCTACCCAGAACCTGTAGCTATCGTCTGCTCGCAGAGGGTCAAGATCTTCCTGCATGGCATCCGTTAAAGGTGGGTTCGGCAAAAGCGATGCATACGCAACGTATTTCAGTCAGACATATCGCGGTAAGAGAGAGCGAGGTGCGAAATTGGGAAGATCACATCATCCCAAATCCGGAATAACACAAAAGCCACTTAAGTAGTGGCTTTCACACATCAATGATGTTTTTTCTTGGGGCAGGGAAGTTGTACGGCGAGTACGACGAGTCCGATGATGAAAAGCATACCGCTAATTCCGAGCAGCCATTGAGGCATCGTCAAGGATAGCCACTCCCAGCTTCTATCTGTGCAGTTACCCGTAGGGGTAAAGAACACCGGAAACCAATGATTTAAGGGTAACCAGTGCGGAAATTTCGGGAAAAAATCGCAGGTGGCAAACAGTGGCGGATGTAGCTGTAATTGCGTTTGTTCCCACGCCAAACTAAAGGTCTTCGCGGTCGCAAGCAACCAACCTACTATCGCAATGATACGCAGTGGCGTCTTCGGAGCAATTACGCCGACTAAGGCTGATAGCACTAAGCCTGCCAACGCTGCCCGTTGATAGACGCAAAGCACGCAGGGCTTTTGACCTAGAAATAATTGAAAGCAGAGTGCTGCTAATTCTAAACCTAATCCGCCAGCAGCCAGTAGCAGCCATGAGCCTCTGTGATGGGAGTAGTGTTTTAATTTCCGTAACATAACAATCCTGTAGTCGATAAGGGAAATAGTCGCGCTGATAGTAGCAAATTACCGGTGCGGATCCTAACAGTGTTCCTGTACTGGGTAGGTGAATGGGAAACTACCTTATGCGGTGTGCATCACACTAGAAAGGGAGAGGTAACCTAGTTTAAAAAACTAATTTAATTAAGAAAAATAGTACTATCCTCTGTTCTGCGTTTTGCGATTTTCACCAGATTAAATATACATAAGTGATTAAATCATCACCACCTTGAAAGTTTAATTTAATTTCCTCCGTTATATACAGAATAAAAACCTATGTTTTGAGTTATGCGTATTAATTATTGTTTTTTTAGCTAAAAATATCGTCAAATGATTCTTATAATTTTAACGGCGATACAGAGATACTTACTCTACATAAAGCGGTTTTTGAGAGAGTAAAGTTCTGCAAGGGGGATGTGTGCGGGTACTCATTATAGGTGGTGGGGTCGTAGGCGTTACTAGCGCTTGGTATCTGGCGGCGGCCGGGCACGAAGTGACAGTGTTAGAGAAGTGTGCAGGGGTTGCGATGGAGACGAGCTCCGGGAACGCGGGGCAAATATCACCTGGCTACGCCGCACCTTGGGCCGCACCGGGTATCCCGTTGAAGGCCATCAAATGGATGTTCCAAAAACATGCCCCTCTCGCAGTTCGCCCAGATGGAACTCGTTTTCAGCTGGCTTGGATGTGGTCGATGTTGCAGCAATGCACATTGGAGCACTACCAAGAGAATAAGGCTCGAATGGTAAGAATCGCTGAATATAGCCGAGACAGCCTCAAGGCGTTACGCCAAGAAACCGGCATTCTCTACGAGGGGCGGCAAGGCGGGACACTCCAACTTTTTCGTACCGAACAACAATTCGAGAATGCTGCAAAAGATATCTCCGTCCTGCAAGAGGCAGGCGTCCCCTTTAATTTATTGGAAAGGCAGCAGCTAACCTCTGTTGAGCCGGGGCTTGTGAACAGCCTTGATAAACTCACGGGCGGATTACAGCTCCCTAACGATGAAACCGGAGACTGTAAACTATTTACGCAACGTCTCGCCGAGTTAGCTGAAGTGGCGGGAGTAAAATTCCTCTTTAACCAGCAGGTTGAACGCCTCAATGTCGAGCATAATCGAATTGCCTCAGTGACGGTTAACGGCAGTGAGTTACAGGCTGATAGTATTTTATTGACTGCGGGCAGTTGGTCGACATCTCTATTAAAAGACTTGATCGCCATTCCCGTTTACCCTCTTAAAGGTTACTCTATCACCTTACCGATTATTGATGAAAACCGTGCGCCACTCTCGACGGTACTTGATGAAACCTACAAGGTCGCGGTGACCCGTTTCGATCAACGTATTCGCGTAGGCGGGATGGCTGAGATCGTGGGTTTTGACCGTAGACTACCGCCTACCCGGCGTGAAACGTTAGAGAAAGTTGTCAACGATCTTTTCCCTCATTCAGCCGCAATGGCCGAGGCAAATTATTGGACGGGTCTGCGGCCAATGACGCCCGATGGGACGCCTATTGTGGGTAAAACACCGATAAGTAATCTGTTCCTTAATACGGGCCACGGCACGCTAGGGTGGACAATGGCTTGCGGTTCTGGACGATTAGTCGCCGATATCATCTCTGGACGCAACACCGATATTGCTGCCGACGATTTATCAGTTTATCGTTATCTCCCTGGGTTTGAATCACCAAAAATACATTTACAGCCGATTAACGGCTGAAGCGAGGAGTAGCTTAACGATGTCAAGGCCGATAAAGGCAACGGTGAATACCACGGCATTAACCCATAATTTACAGCAAGTTCGAACGCTAGCACCGACATCGAAAGTATGGAGCGTAGTAAAAGCTAATGCCTATGGACATGGGCTCGCGCGCTGTTATGCGGCGCTAGCGGCGACAGATGGCTATGCACTGTTGAATTATGAAGAAGCCATTTTGCTTCGCGAGAAGGGAGTGACTCAGCCGATTTTGTTATTAGAGGGCTTTTTTAAGCCGCAAGATCTTGAGCTGATAGATGCCTATCAATTGACCACGGCAGTGCATAGTGATTGGCAACTACAAGCGCTGGCAGATTTTCCCGCTAAGCACGCAATTTCTGTCTATCTAAAAATAAATAATGGTATGAATCGTCTAGGTTTTCCTCCCGAGGCGATTCCCAGAGTGTGGCAACAATTGAACGCATTGCCGAGTGTTGGCACGGTAACGTTAATGTCGCACTTTGCCCGGGCAGATGAGGGCGTTGACTATATTCAAGAGCCTCTAAGGCGTCTCGAACAGTCTACGGCTACACTTTCCGGCCCACGTTGTTATGCCAATTCTGCTGCGACCCTGTGGCATCCACAAACGCATCATCAGTGGGTAAGGCCAGGAGTCGTGTTATACGGCGCATCGCCGACAGGCCGTACGGCCGATATTGCCGCATTCGATCTACAACCGGTAATGAGTTTAACCAGCGAGATTATCGCGATTCAAAATGTTGCGGCACAGGAGGGGGTGGGTTATGGGCATCGTTATAGGACAACGACTCCACAGCGTATAGGTATTGTGGCATGCGGGTATGCAGATGGCTATCCTCGACATGCTCCCACCGGCACACCTGTTAGTGTGGGCGGGAAGCTCTGTCGCACTGTTGGAACGGTCTCAATGGACATGTTGATGGTTGATCTTACAGACTGCCCCGATACGCAAATAGGCACTACGGTTGAATTATGGGGAACACAACTCCCCGTCGATACGGTTGCCGAGGCGGCGGGTACTGTAGGCTATGAGCTGCTTACTGCAGTCACCCAACGCGTGCCTTTTACTCTGATCGTGTAGAGCGCAGCGACGTTAATACACCTTTGATTTTCAAACTGGTCAGCCAAGCAAGGCCGGCCAGCATCCCACCTAATAACATCATGCCACCTAGCGCCGTGAAGGGAGCGAGGGGAAGAAGTAAAATAATGAGACTGGCTCCTGCGCCCCCAGCCATCTGAATAAAACCTAATAACGCCGAGGCAACCCCGGCATTCTGTTGGAATGGTGCTAGAGCATAACTCGTGGCCGGGCCCATGATAAACGCTAATCCCGCTACGGCTACTGCAACAGGGAACATATAGCTTAACCAGTGAGCGAGGATCGCAGGAGCGAGTAGATAAGGTTCGATTAAGATAATACCCCCCGCGCCCAGCATCGATAATGCCCCGAGCATCAGACAAAATGGCCGACCACACTTCTGAATAATCCGGTTTGCGACGGCGCTAGCGACCATAATCCACAGGCCATTAACGCCGAAGATGATAGAGAAAATGAATGGGGTAAGCCGCGCCTGCTCCATCAGGACGATCGGTGCAAGGGACACATAAGTCAGCACCATCCCTAACGCGCTGGCAATCGCCAACGTAAACGCGAGAAAAGCGGGCTGTTTGATTATCGTCACGTAGGTCCTAACCGGGAAAATAGCGCTACGCTGTGTCGTGGCAGGCCGTGTCTCGGGAAGCCATCTATAGATAACAATCATCAATACCAGTGCATAGATGAATAGGAACCAGAAGGGCGCGCGCCATCCCCAAGAGTGCGCGAGCATACCACCCAATAGTGGCGCCAAAGCCGGTACGATATTTAATGAGCCATTAAGAAAGCTATAGGCGCGCGCGGCGTCGTCACCTTCTAGGCGGTCCCGAACGCCACTGAATGCAACCACCGCCGTGCAGCAGACCGCCATGCCCTGTATTATTCTCGCCATGAGGAAGAGTGGCCAATTGATGGCCAATGCGGCACTCGCGCTACCTAGCAGATAAAGTACCAGACCTAACAGCGCAATAGGTTTACGACCATAGTTATCGACAAGCGGTCCTGAAATCAATTGCCCTATACCCATGACTAATAGAAACAGAGGGATAGTAAGTTGAATATTATTTACCGGTGTTTGCAAGCCCTCAGCAATCTGCGGGAGCGTTGGGAGAAAAAGATCGATCCCTAAGGGTGAGAGGAGCACTAGGCTCAGGAGTAGGGTTGTAAAATAGCGTGTAGGGATCATGATTCATCTTCTTCTAAAATACGTAGACCAACACGAGAGATGATATCATCCTCTTTCTCTGCGACCGTCAGCAATAGTTCAGACCATTGCAGTCCATCACCCACTACGGGGTTACGTCCTAATTTTTCTACCATTAATTGGGCTAAGCTCATACTCTGAACGTCATCATCCTGTAAAGTCAGTCCGTACACCGAGGCGATTTGTTCTAAAGAAGCCTGTCCATCCAAGATAAAATCACCAAAGAATCGTTGGTCTAAATCAATGGTAGGCGTCTGGCTAAACATATTCCCTAGCGCAGAGAGATCGCGCTCACGACCAATAACGCAGAGAATATCTTTTTCACGCAGGCGAGTAGAACCGCGAGGATGCATCAACACATTATCGCGAAACAGCGCCGTAATCCGCGTATGCTCGGGCATTTTTAATTCGCGTAACGGGGCGTTAATACACCAGTTCTCGGAGCCGAGTTGATAAACATATTGCTCCCACGGGCTATCCGGATGAATATCGAGGCTATTACGTTGGAAGGGATATACAGTACGTGGCACGATGACTTTAGCCAGTTTTGCCGCGTAAGAAAGGGAACTTCCTTGCAGTAGCAAGGAGACCATCACAACAAAAAAAGCGATATTAAAGTATAACGATGCATTTTCTAAGCCTGCCATCATGGGAAAGACAGCAAGAATAATCGGCACGGCGCCGCGTAGCCCTACCCAGCTGACAAAAAAACGTTCACGGAGTGTGTAGTTTTTAAAGGGTAGCAAGCCCGCGAAGACTGAAAGCGGTCGTGCGACACAGATTAGCCATAGCGAGAGTAATAGTGCTGGTAAGGCGATCTTCCATAAGTCGCTAGGGACAACCAGCAGACCTAATACAATAAACATACCTATTTGGCTGAGCCAAGCTAAGCCGTCAAAAATCTGTGTGATACCGGTACGGTTACGGATCCCGCTGTTACCCAGCCAGCATCCGGTTAAGTAGACCGCAAGGATCCCGCTGCCACCCATTAGCGTCGTGAGAGCGAAAACTAATATTCCCCCGCTCACCGCGAGAAGGGGGTAGAGTCCAGCCGGAAGTACAATATGGTTGATGAGCCGCTGCAGTGTAAATCCGCCAAGAAGGCCTACGATGATGCCTAGCCCAAACTCACGTAACAGATGCACCACAAAGCTGATATCGACAGAATGCTGGTGTTGCTGGATCATTTCAATCAATGTGACAGTGAGAAATACCGCCATGGGGTCGTTACTGCCAGACTCGATTTCAAGCGTGGAAGAAACACGCTTATTGAGCCCCTTATCGCCGATCAATGAAAATACTGCCGCCGCATCTGTTGAACCGATGATGGCAC
Organism: Rosenbergiella collisarenosi; assembly: GCF_018494085.1. GTDB lineage: Bacteria > Pseudomonadota > Gammaproteobacteria > Enterobacterales > Enterobacteriaceae > Rosenbergiella > Rosenbergiella collisarenosi. The sequence goes on from NZ_JABBFP010000010.1 coordinate 76,849, forward strand.
CGATCAGGAAGCCCTGCATTAGATCGAGGTGAAAGAGCTTGACGGCGACTAAGCCAGTCAGGCCCGCAGTAATTAGAACACCGACTGTCGCCAGTGAGAGTGAGGGCCAAATAGCAATACGGATAGAACTGACGCTGGTACGCATCCCCCCATCGAGCAAGATCACCGCTAAAGCAAGATTCGATACCAAATAAGCCACAGGGTAATTATCGAAGACTATTCCGCCGATCCCTTGCTCGCCCGCAAGCATACCGAGCACCAAAAAAATCACCAGGATAGGGATGCCGAGCTTTGAGGAAAATGAGCTGAGTAAAATACTGGCGGTGACTAAAACCGAACCAATGATAAATAAACTATTAATCGTGCTTGAATCCATGTTAGCTCATTCCTGCCAGCTGCTGTAGTAGTGAATTATTACATATTTTGGGTAAAGGGTGTGGCGGTAATTGGGTGATAAAAGAATAAGATTAACCCTATTTGATAGGGGCTTAAGGCGATTACAGAACAAAAAACTAGTTATAACGGTAATAAGCATTTTATTATCAATAACTCGATAAAATAATTAGTTACCATTACCAAGATTTACGTCTATTTTTAGGATGTCAGTTAACTCAGGATGTGATTATGTTAAAAAAACAATATGTATTAATGGCCAGTTTAGCCAGCGCGAGCCTTTTTTTCTCGCAAAATCTATTAGCTCAACCCCTTTCGCTGGGCGTTGCTGCGCTCTGGTCTGAATCGCCGTACCATAACACGAAAGATCGTACTGTCCCGTTTCCTCTGATCAATTATCAAGACGAGAATGTGTTCTTTCATGGTCTCGAAGCCGGATACTATCTTTACCATGGCGAGGCGGATCAATTCTCAATTATTGCTAATACTACAGGGCAATACTTTAACCCACATCGCGCTCATCATAGTGCAATGCGCGGCTTAGATAAACGCCATCTAACCATGATGATGGGCGGCGAATGGACGCATGTCGCCACATGGGGTGTCGTTAAAACCGCCTTAACGGGTGATGTGCTTGATGAGAGTAATGGACTGGTTTGGGACACTAATTACCATTATCCGTTACAATTTGGCGCGCTCTCCGTCATTCCTGGGGCTGGTGTGACTTGGCAGAGTGCTAACCAAACCGATTACTATTACGGTGTATCGGGTAAAGAATCGCGTCGTACGGGGATTAGTCGTTACGATGCCGACGATAGTTGGTCACCGTATGTCGACGTTAGCGCCACTTACCAGTTAACTCGCGATTGGACCGTAGTGGCGGGTGCTCGTTATACTCATTTCGACAATGAAATTAAACACAGTTCTATGGTTGATAAGTCGGGGCAGACAACGGTCTGGACCGGCGTTAATTACCAATTCTAAGAATAAACCCTCCCTATTTGGGAGGGTCTCTGCTAGCGTGTCAGCGGTGTTATCCTAACGCTAATCTCCGCCGGCTCAGCCTTAGTCGTGATAAAGGGCTGATGTATACGAGCTGTCTCCACACAGACCATCGTTTTGTACCCGTCGTTGCACATATCAACCATGGATGTCGAAAGATCAGCGCCAGGGTTCCAAGTGACAACGTCACTATTTCCCTTATGTGCTATTAGTAGCTTACGCCCTAAAATAGGATCATCGATCACCGATTCTACAGCGGGGTCAGTAAATATGCGGTCGACTTCGCCATGATAAGTTTGTTGTTCGGATTGCGAGCACAATGCATTATCTTTGACCTTATCGATAAAGGTCTCCCCTAGACCACTCACGCTTACTTTCTCACTCTGTGCAACATGGAAATAGCTATGCAAGGCGGCCGTAGAACTAAAATCACCGATAATCTTAAGCTGGAGTTCGCAGGAATCGGCACTCAATGTAGCAAGCATTGTGAGTGTAAAATCATGAGGCCATAGGGCTAATGTCTCTGCAGACTGCTGCAGAACCATGGATAGGGTAACCTGTTGCGCAGACTCTTCGTAGGTGGCTAAAGCCCACTCAGCTGTTCTTGCAAATCCATGTGATGGTTTACCTGCAGGGCCAAACCAAGGCCAACAAATGGGTACGCCGCCGCGGATAGCCTTACCCTGAGTAAATGCACTGTTGTCACTTAACCAAATGACCGGTGCTTGTTCGAGCGGTTGCCAAGCGATGAGTTGGCCACCTTGTAGGGAAAATGCCGCTCGAAAAGTAGGATGGTCGATGACGACCAGTTTTAGTTCATCTTGCTGGCGCAAGGAAATTGATGAAGATAGCGTCTCAACAGTGGGTAGTTCGAAAAGAGAGGATGACATAGTTTCTCCAAAGAATAAAAAAGGGCGACCGAAGTCGCCCTTGTTCACATTATAAATCGCTTACTTAGAGGCAACCAGTGCAACTAAGTCGAGGACTTTATGTGAGTAACCCGTTTCATTGTCATACCACGAAACCAGTTTAACGAAGTTATCGTTCAGGGCGATACCCGCTTTCGCATCAAAGACTGATGTCAGCGTTTCACCATTGAAATCGGTCGATACGACGTCGTCTTCAGTGAATCCTAAAACGCCTTTCATCGCGCCTTCTGAAGCTGCTTTGATTGCGTTACAGATTTCAGCGTAAGAGGCTTTTTTCTCTAAACGAACGGTTAAATCAACAACTGAAACGTTAGGGGTAGGAACACGGAAAGCCATACCCGTCAGTTTGCCGTTTAATTCTGGCAATACCTTACCGACCGCTTTTGCTGCACCCGTTGAAGAAGGGATGATGTTTTGGCTTGCACCACGACCACCACGCCAGTCTTTGTGTGAAGGGCCATCAACGGTTTTTTGGGTCGCCGTTGTTGCGTGAACCGTAGTCATTAAGCCTTCGATGATACCGAAGTTATCGTTGATCACTTTCGCTAATGGCGCTAAGCAGTTAGTCGTACAAGATGCGTTAGAAACGATGTCTTGACCTGCATATTTATCGAAGTTCGCACCACGAACAAACATAGGAGTGTCATCTTTCGATGGACCGGTCAGAACGACTTTTTTCGCCCCAGCAGCAATGTGCTTACGTGCGGTCTCGTCGGTAAGGAAGATACCTGTTGCTTCTGCAACAACGTCAACACCTACTTCGTTCCACTTCAGATTAGCTGGATCTTTTTCGCTGGTAACACGGATTTTTTTATCGTTTACAATCAGTGCGCCGTCTTGTACTTCAACCGTACCGTCAAAACGACCGTGGGTTGAGTCATACTTCAGCATGTAAGCCATGTATTCTGCGTCTAACAGATCGTTGATCGCGACGATTTCGATGTCTGAACGTTGTTGTGCAGCACGAAATACGATACGACCGATGCGGCCAAAACCGTTGATACCTACTTTGATAGTCATATATTCCACCAGCTATTTGATAGTGAATAAAAGGTTGGCAGTAAAATTACAAAAACGGCTTCATACGTCAAGCTTAATCGTGTCAATTACTGTATGAAATCAATTATTGATGCTTTACACAGCACAACTCGACATGTCAACGACGACGGGATGAGACAAAATAAAACACCAATTTTTGTTATGCATTTGTTATAATATGGGCTTGAACTGTTAAGTGGGAACTATTATGAGCAATGAGCCAACGTCTTTGTCTTCTCTGAATGAAATTCAGCGGTATGTTACGCAAGAGAGAGGCACTGAACCGCCGTTTAGTGGCGCTTTACTGCACAACCAGCAAGAGGGTCACTACCATTGTATCGTCTGCCATGCGCCACTATTTTATTCTGAAGCTAAATATGACTCTGGATGCGGGTGGCCGAGCTTCTACCAGCCGGTCTCGGATGATGCAATTCGTTACCTGGAAGATAACTCCCACCACATGCAACGTATCGAAATCCGCTGTGGTAAGTGTGATGCGCATCTTGGCCATGTGTTTCCTGATGGGCCGCAACCAAGCGGTGAACGGTACTGTGTCAATTCAGCCTCTTTGAACTTCACCGATCCCTCAGGTAGCCAGACGAAAGGATAATATTACGATGAATCAAGATTTGCAGCGTGTATTGGCACAGATGACCCCAGACGTTTATCAACGTCTGGTTCAAGCAACGGAAACGGGTAAATGGCCAGACGGCGTAGCGCTAACGCCTACTCAAAAAGAGCATACGTTACAATTAGTGCTACTCTGGCAGGCGCGTCACAACGATAAGCCTCAGCATATGTCGATTGCTAAAGGTGGTGAGATGGTGATGAAGAGTAAACGACAGCTCAAAGAAGATTTCGGCATTAGTGATGACGTCACGCGCATTCAGCTTGATTAAAAATTGGGGGCATTGACCACAGCCCCCTTGTCAGTTAATCACTGAGTTCGCCACGTAAGTTACGCTGCATTAATAAACGGATATCCGCGACAGAAAGTTGTTGTGAGAGAAGATAATGCAATTTGGTCAGTGCAGCCTCTACCGTTAAGTCGGCGCCACTAATTACCCCCGCTTGTTCCAACGCATTCCCCGTCGCATAGCCGCCCATATTGACCTTTCCAGACATACATTGTGTCAGATTGATAACAACGATCCCTCTCTCGTAGGCTTGTGCCAATACGCTAATAAACGCGGCGGACTGTGGGGCGTTACCCACTCCGTAAGAGCGTAAAATTAGGGCTTTAACAGGCTGTCGTAGAAAGTTACTGACGACATCTGGAGAGATGCCGGGATAGATCGTTACCACGCCAATCGGTTGGGGTGTGATGGGGTGTACGATCAGTTCCCCTGATTGCTGAGGGGCGGGGACAGTGTTGAGTTTTTTGATATGAATACCGGCCTCAAGGAGAGGAGGCAGATTTGGCGAGGCAAAGGCGTTGAAGCCGTCCGCATGCGCTTTAGTCGTACGGTTACCCCGAAAGAGCGTGTTATTGAAAAAAAGACCCACTTCGTTTATCGGATAATTAGCCGCGACGTAGAGGGCATTAAGCAGGTTTTGTTGGCCATCAGAACGCAGTTCCGCAAGGGGTATTTGTGACCCTGTCACAATAACCGGTTTGCCCAAGTTTTCCAACATAAAAGAGAGCGCTGACGCAGTAAACGCCATCGTGTCAGTACCGTGTAAGATCACGAAGCCATCATAATCATCATAATGATCGCGGATATCGTTCGCAATAACTTGCCAGTCTTCGGGGGTCATATCCGAAGAGTCCATGAGGGGCGCATATTCGTGAATATTGAAGGCTGGCATCTCGTGACGATGGAATTCAGGCATTAATTCCAGCTGTTGCTGTAAATGCCCAGAGACCGGAACATAACCGTGCGCGGAACGCTGCATACCAATGGTTCCACCGGTATAGGCAACATAAATATTTTTTTTCTGCATAGAGGGAGTACCGAATTGCCCAGATAAATAATTTAGTGGCGAGTATAGAAACTTCGCCGCAATAAATATAGCCCGGCAGATGCCGGGCTAAAGCGTTAATTCATCACACCACAGTTAACACACCACGCATAGCGGTTTTGTGGCGTATTCTGTTGATTAAAAAGGCCAGGCTGTTGTTGCGCTTTTCCCATCACTTCTATCAGAGGCGCTGGCAGCAATGCCTTAACTTGATCAGAGAGATGCACGGTTACACTAGCCTGCATCTGAGCCAGTAAGGTATCAACCCAAGACGGATCTTGTTGTATCCATTTTAATGAGGCGCTTTTTAGATGAGCTAACGCTTGCGCTTTATTCACCGCATCATCGAAATCGCCGAGTGCGTCAACTAATCCATTTTGTTGCGCATCTGTGCCGGTCCACACATGTCCCTGACCAATTTCATTGATTTGTTCAGGCGTTTTATGACGCGATTCGGCGACTAAGTTAACAAAGTTATGGTAGCCATTTTCAATAGTTAATTGCATCATCTGTGTGACTGGGTCAGGCAGCGCTTTAGTCATTGAAATATCTGCGAGCGGCGAAGTGGAGACGCCATCGGTATGTACGCCAACCGAACTGAGTGAGTTCTCGACGGTATTAATGACACCGAAGATACCAATCGAACCCGTCAACGTTGTTGGGCTGGCAATAATATAATCGGCAGGTGTCGAGATCCAATAGCCGCCAGATGCTGCAAGACCGCCCATAGAGACTACGATAGGCTTACCGGCCTGTTTGGCTGCCATTAGCTCTTCACGGATTTGCTCAGAAGCGGTCACACTCCCACCAGGACTATTTACCCGTAGGATAATCGCCTTGATAGCAGGGTCTAGACGCGCTTCTCTAATCTGCTGAGCCGTCGTTTCACTCCCCACATTTCCATCGCTCGCCGGGCCATCCATTATCGCACCATTCGCAACGATGACGGCGATATTAGCTTTCGGCTCTGTAGGTTTAGCGGGTGCAGAATAATCATAAATACTGACTTGCTTAAAGCTTTTCTGCTGGGCATCCCAGCCAAACTTCTTAGTGAGTATCTGTTCGACTTGTGCTTGGGTTTTTAAGCCATCAACTAAGTGCGAATCGACTGCGTATTGCGCGGTATTACCACCGTTAGCTTTTAAGGCGGTGATAATTGCCTCTGCACCAGGAAATAGTTGTTGCGGTGAGATTGAGCGATTGGCGGCAACGGTTGTCAGGTAACCTTGCCATAGTTGGGTGATCCAACGAGTATCGGCATCGCGAGCTGCGGGAGACATATCGTCGCGCAGGAAGGGTTCAACCGCAGATTTATAAGTGCCTACCCGAAATACGTGCGAAGAGACCTTAAGCTTGTCTAACAAACTCTTAAAATAGAGATTATTGGTTGCCATGCCATGGAGGTCGACCGCGCCAAGAGGAGAAAGGTAGACATGGTTAGCGTAGCTGGCGAGATAATATTGGGCTTGCGTGTAGTTATCCCCATAAGCATAAATGGGTTTGCCTGCAGAGGAGAACTCTTTTAAAGCTTTACCCACATAATTTAAAGAGGGCTGATCGCCGCCGGCGAAGTTGTGGAGATCTAATACTATTCCTGTGATAGATTTATCGTTTTTAGCGTCTCGAATAGCATCTACCAGCTCGAACAATGCATTTTCTTGGCGAAGTTTACTATTAGCTCCCAAAATCTCTTGCCCTAAGAGCTTACCGATTTTTTTATCTTGTGACGGTTGTTCCACGATAACCCCGTCAAGATTGAGCACGAGCGCTTGCGCGGTGTTAACTTTATGAGGCGTAGCCGATTCATGGGAGATAAGCCCCCAAATACCCAGGCCAAGTAAAATAAGTACGAGTAAGAAAAGGTTAAGAACACACTCTCTAATAAAATTAATTACACGCCAGAGATTACTGATAACTCTGACTATTATTCGCCACGCAGTGCGCATAAATTCTCCATTTATTAATGAAATCTAATACTTAGACGGTATAGAGGGAAAGTTGTTACCTATCCTAATTAGACGCGGGTGAAAAGTCAGCAGTTAATCATCAAATACTGTTACAAAGCCTGATGTTATGTCAGACTCCAGCCATTGATCACCCCAAGGGGAATAGTATGGATTCATTAGAATTACTCTTACAACGCCGTTCGGTATCTCGGCTTACCGCACCTGCGCCTGAAGGCGAAGTGTTGGATAATATACTGCAAGCGGGCGCCCGCGCGCCTGACCATGGTGGGCTCAAGCCGTGGCACTTTTCACTCGTCCAGGGGGCAGGATTAGATAGGCTTAGCGAGTTGTTGCGTAAACTTTCGATTGATGACCAGCTTGACGATAAAGCTATCGAGAAGGCGACACAGGCACCGTATCGCGCGCCCCTAATTATCACCGTCATCGCGCGCTGCCAACCGCATCATAAGGTGCCAGAGTGGGAACAAGTCGTCAGTGCGGGATGTTGTGTTATGGCGATGCAGATGGCCGCCCAAGCTCAAGGCTTTAATGGTATCTGGCGTTCTGGTGCGTGGACCGATCACCCGCGTGTGCGTGAAGCCTTCAACTGCCAAGAGCATGATAAAATCGTTGGGTTTCTTTACTTAGGAACGCCACAATTCAAGGCCGTATCCCCCGTACAGCCCGTCGATCTTAGCGCCTATGTCAGTCAATTCTGACAGAAATTAGCGGAAAAATCGGTGATAATAGCGCCCCGGCGTTACGGGATACCATTATTTGTTTAAGGTTAGGGACACGTATTCTTTATGCGAGTGTTTATTGCGGAAAAACCCAGTCTTGCCCGTGCCATCGCCGATGTCCTACCAAAGCCCCATCGTCGTGGTGATGGCTATATACAATGTGGGCCGCAGGATATTGTGACCTGGTGTGTGGGGCACCTTTTGGAACAAGCTCAGCCTGACCACTATGATCCTCGCTATGCGCGTTGGACCCTAGCTGACTTACCCATTATTCCTGAAAAATGGCTACTAATGCCGCGCAGCGATGTTAAAAAACAGCTAATGGTCATCGGAAAACTACTCTCTGATGCCACATCTGTCGTGCATGCTGGCGACCCAGATAGAGAAGGCCAACTCCTCGTCGATGAGGTAATAGATTATCTCGGGCTTGCGCCAGAAAAGCGCCAGCACGTGCAGCGCTGCCTAATCAATGATCTCAATCCGCAAGCGGTTGAACGTGCAATTACCCATCTACGAAGTAATAGCGAGTTCGCTCCCCTCTGTATCTCTGCTCTAGCGCGGGCACGCGCTGATTGGCTCTATGGCATTAATATGACTCGCGCTTATACGCTATTTGGCCGTCAAGCTGGCTTTGATGGCGTTTTATCGGTCGGCCGGGTTCAAACACCTGTATTGGGCTTAGTGGTACGGCGTGATGAAGAAATTGCCAATTTTGTTGCCAAGGATTTTTTTGAAGTTAAAGCAACGGTGCTTACGGATAAACAACGTTTTACTGCAACGTGGGTGCCGAGTAGTGCCTGCGAAGACTGGCAGGATGAGGAAGGGCGGTTATTAAATCAGAGTCTCGCTGAACATGTCGTGGCACGTATTGCCCAGCAGCCAGCCGTCGTCACCCACTATCAAAATAAGACTGAAAGCGAAATTGCGCCTTTACCTTTTTCACTCTCAAGCCTGCAGATTGAGGCTGCAAGACGCTTTAATCTTGGCGCTCAGCAAGTGTTAGATATCTGTCAAAAGTTATATGAGACGCATAAATTAATCACTTACCCTCGTTCTGATTGTCGCTATTTACCCGAAGAGCACTTTGCCGGTCGACATTCGGTGATCACCGCCCTACAAACGCATCTTTCTGAGTACCAAGCCTTGCCGGATGAGCTCGATACACAGCGGCGTAACCGTTGCTGGGACGATAAAAAAGTCGATGCCCACCACGCAATCATTCCTACCGCTAAACGGACGGCAGTCAAGCTCTCCGAGCAGGAGCGGAATGTGTATGCCCTGATCGCGCGGCAATATTTAATGCAGTTTGGTGAGGACGCCCAGTATCGAAAATGTGTGATCGAGCTAGAGATTGCGGGCGGTAAATTCGTCGCCAAGGCCCGTTTCTTATCAAGTGCGGGATGGCGGGTATTATTAGGGGCGAAAGAGCGTGATGAGGAAAATGACGGGGCAGTATTACCCGTCGTAGCGAAGGGAGATACTTTGCTGTGTGAAGGAGGCGAGGTGATAGCGAAAAAAACACAACCGCCGCGTCACTTCACCGATGCGACGCTATTATCTGCAATGACCGGTATTGCGAGATTTGTGCAAGACAAGGCGTTGAAGAAAGTATTAAGAGAAACGGATGGGCTAGGCACTGAGGCGACACGAGCGGGCATAATTGAGCTTCTATTTAAGCGGCGTTTTTTAGAAAAGAAGGGGCGCTATATTCATTCAACGTTAGTCGGTAGGGGCCTGATCCATGCTCTACCACAACCGTCGGCAGCGCCGGATATGACCGCTCAGTGGGAATCGATCCTGACGCGGATCAGCGAAAAACAATATCGCTATCAAGACTTCATGCAGCCTTTGGTCGATACCTTACAACAACTGATCGGTGAGGCAAGGCAACTTCCACCGACTCGAGTATTACGCGATTTGGCCAAACATTCGCCGCCGAAGCCCGCCTATAAAAAGCGGGCGGCGAAAAAAGCTTAAAGGTCGAACTCTGACCACACGGGAGCATGGTCAGAGGGTTTCTCCATTGAACGCAATGGGTAGTCGATGCCACTGGCCACTAAGCGAGCATCAAGAGGGGCACTAGCTAATAGCAGGTCGATGCGTAACCCTCGATTATCGTCAAAGCCTTTCGAGCGATAGTCAAACCAAGAGAATTGGTCGTTAACCCCCGGATTGACTCTGCGCCACGTATCTGTTAATCCCCAGCCCATAAGTGTTTGCATCCATTCACGCTCTTCGGGTAAAAACGAACATTTGCCGGTTTTAAGCCAACGCTTACGGTTAACCTCGCCAATTCCAATGTCATCATCAGTCACACTGATATTAACATCACCCATCACCAAGACGAGTTGGTCTGGGGTGAGCTGAGTGAGGAGGTGTTGCTGTAGATCGGCGTAGAATTTCTGTTTGGCTGGGAATTTAGTGGGGTGGTCACGGCTTTCCCCTTGTGGAAAGTAGCCATTGATAACGGTCACAGTCTCGCCAGACGGCGTTGGGATCTCAGCCATAATAATACGGCGCTGCGCGTCATCGCTATCGGTGATAAAACCGCGTTGGACCTTAGTGGGTTCTACTTTGGTCATCAGGGCTACGCCGTAATGGCCTTTCTGCCCATGATAAAAGACGTGGTAACCTAAAGCTTCGACAACTTCTTTTGGAAACATATCATCGTGGACTTTGGTTTCTTGCAGTCCAATTACATCAGGTTGATGCTGTTCAACTAATGCAGCGAGCTGATGAGGGCGAGCACGAAGGCCATTGATATTAAAAGAGACAAATTTCACGACGATATCCTAGTTGATTCAGTTTTCATTATGGTAACGAGTTCTGAAAGGAATGTCATCGGACGATGAAGAGAAGAATAACGAAAGGATGGTGGTGGGAGAAGGATTCGAACCTTCGAAGTCTGTGACGGCAGATTTACAGTCTGCTCCCTTTGGCCGCTCGGGAACCCCACCTAACAATTAAGCCACGCCCTGTGTCTGGCGTGGCGGCATAATAGCAAACTTAGGATATCCGTAAAGCTTTAATCACGTTAATCAGTTCGTTCGCTGTGTTTTTACACTAAAGCTGTTGCATAAATCAACAGCGCGCTAATGTTAGAGAATAATCGTGCGGTTGCCATAGACAAACACACGTTGTGCTAACACTTTATCGACGGCGCGACTCAGTACATTTTTTTCCACGTCACGTCCTGCGCGAATCATCTCTTCGGCAGTGTAACTATGGTCGATATTAATCACATCCTGCATAATAATTGGGCCTTCGTCCAAATTATCGTTTACATAGTGTGCCGTTGCCCCGATGAGCTTAACGCCACGCTCGTAGGCCTGGTGGTAAGGGCGAGCACCGATAAAGGCAGGCAGGAAAGAGTGATGGATATTAATAATCTGATTCGGAAAACGTTTAACGAATTCGGGAGTAAGCACTCTCATGTATTTCGCTAACACAACGTAATCGGGTTGATAGTGATCAATATGGTCTGCCATCTGTAGATCGTGAGCCTCGCGAGTGAGGCCGTCATGGCTGCAATAGACGAAGGGAATATCGAAGCGCTCGACCAACGATCTTAAGGTTTCATGATTACCGATGACCGCGGCAATTTCGACATCTAAACCGCCAAACGCGCTCTTCATCAGCAGGTCACCCAGACAATGTGCTTCACGTGTGACCATGATTACGATACGTCTACGGCCAGCGGCATGTAACTCACGCAACGAACCACTGGGTAATGCACTATCGAGGTCGGCTAACAATGTGGCATCGTTGAAGATCCCCTCCAACTCAGTACGCATAAAAAAGCGGCCTGTGCGATGATCGACGAACTCATTATTTTGTACGATATTTAACTCGTGCTTGTAACAAATATTCGTGATTTTAGCGATGAGTCCCTTGGCATCGGGGCAGATCGTACGAAGAATTTTACGTTCAATTATTGTCGCTGACATTAAAGCAGATCCTGTGTTGCATCATAGCGTAGCGCTCGACACTGTCGATCAGTGGGCGCAACATTTTTTGAATTTTTTTTGTGAGCCGCAAGGACATGTCTCATTGCGACCGGGTATTCTATGAATCCCATCAATATAATACCAGCGATTATTTTCCCGTACAAAACGAGAGGTTTCATAAATCCAGCTCGGGGATTGCTCATCTCTATAACGAGCGAAGAATGTTACATAAGCTTCCTCCGTCGACTTACCTGCCTGACTATCTAGAATATTTAGGCCTAGCCATTGCGTCTTTACGTTCTCTTGGTTCAATGCGTCAACGAGGTTTGGCGGGCAAGTCGATGCGTGCCACGTCCGTAAAACATAGGCAAAGTCGCCGAGGGAATAAGCAGTATAACGCGAGCGCATTAGACGTTCTGCAGACGATGCCTCGCACTCTCCCCTCAACAGGGGTTGGCAACAGTCACTAAAAGGAAGACGACTTCCACAGGTACAGAGGGTAGGGTGCACAATATTTCCTCAAAATAGTCAGTATATATGACTAATATTCTTAAATTATTAACATTCTATAACGCGTCAAAGAACTTCAGCTATACTCAATACAATATTTAAAGCTGGTTAAACCGGTCAGCAGTATAAATGCAAGTATAGGTATATAAGTGTGGAAAATTTTCTAGCCAATAAGATCGTAGTGATTATTGATGACGATCCCCTCTGCGATGCGGTGCTATCAGAATTCTTAAGCTACGCGGGTGCTAAGGTTTTACAAACCGCAAGCGGTGAGGAAGGTCTAGAATTGATTGAACAACATGAGGCCACACTTATTATCTGTGGGCTTAATTTGTTGGATGTCCCCGCTGTGCCGCTTATAAAGCAACTCCACGCTTCAACGCTTCACACCCCTATTATCGCACTTACTGATACCCAAGATGTTACGTTAATCGCGGCCGTCATGAGGGCAGGGGTCTACGATATTATCCTCAAACCTTTGACGGATGTTAAAGCGTTGCAGTCACTGATTCTAGAAGCTGTTTATCCCGATATGTTTAGTTCGACTATCGATGAAAGCGATAAACTACAAGAAGAGTGGAACCATTTGGTCACCTATCCCGAAGAGTCGCTGGCATTGTTAAGGGATCTACAGCCCCCAGCTCATCTCTCTGTTGCGGGCTGCCAAGTTGGGTATCGTCAGCTTAATACGAGTAATAACCATGGTTTAATTATTGATATCGCCGAATTATCTGACCATGAGTTTGGGTTTTATATTTTTGATGCGGAATGGGTAGGTGAGTACGGTGCTGTTGCCGCGTTATTACTTAGGGCATTCTTTAATGACCTCCTAAAACAACAGATTATCGCCCATCCAGATAAACTACCGGCGTTAACGACGGTGCTTCATGATATTCAAGGGTTGCTGAATAAATCGGGATTACGAGGTGAGTACCCCATAGTCATCGGCTACTACAACCGCGCTCGTGAGCACCTTCTCGTCGTTAATAGTGGGCTTTCATGTATTATTCATCATGAAAATATGCATACCTCATTAATTAAAGATACTGCGCTTGGCCGATATTTCCACGACTCTGTTCAGGAGCAACGTTTGACTTTGAAGAGTGGTGAGTGCGAAATATGGAATGGTCCACGAAAATTATGGTTACGTTTTCATTAATCCCTGATGAGCGGCCTAAGTTGATAGTTTAAATATTTTAATTTTTCTGGATAATTCTTAAGTTAAGTTATGCTAGAATTTAATCTCTTCAAAGGATATCTTGGCATTTCGCCAAATTAATGAGGTTTGTTCGATGTCTGCTCCAGTTTCTAAAATTAGAAAAGCTGTAATTCCTGTTGCCGGTTTAGGTACAAGAATGCTTCCTGCAACGAAAGCTATCCCGAAAGAGATGCTTCCTTTAGTTGATAAGCCACTCATTCAATATGTGGTCAATGAATGTATTGCAGCGGGCATTAACGAAATTGTGCTTGTTACGCACTCCTCAAAAAATTCGATTGAAAACCACTTCGATACAAGCTTTGAACTCGAAGCAATGCTTGAAAAGCGCGTTAAACGCCAGTTGTTGGATGAAATTCAAGGTATCTGCCCTCCACACGTAACCATCATGCAAGTTCGTCAAGGCGAGGCCAAAGGTCTAGGCCATGCGGTTATGTGCGCGCACCCGGTTGTGGGTAACGAGCCTTTCGCGGTTATTCTTCCCGATGTGATCATCGATGAGTACGAGTCTAACCCTAAGAAAGATAACCTAGCAGAAATGCTATCTCGTTATGAATCGACCGGCCGTAGCCAAATTATGGTCGAGCCAGTGGAAGACGTTACCGCTTATGGTGTTGTAGATTGCCAAGGTGCAACCTTACAACCTGGCGACAGCGCGCCAATGGTGGGTGTTGTTGAAAAACCTAAAGCTTCTGAGTCACCGTCTAACCTTGCAGTCGTGGGACGCTATGTGCTTTCAGCAGACATTTGGCCGCTTTTAGCTAAAACCCCAGCGGGCGCAGGCGGCGAGATCCAGCTAACTGATTCCATCGCAATGATGATGGAAAAAGAAACTGTTGAAGCTTACCACCTTAAAGGTGTGAGCCATGACTGTGGAAACAAACTCGGGTACATGCAAGCGTTTGTCGAGTATGGCGTGCGTCACCCAGTGCACGGTGAAGATTTTAAAGCTTGGCTGTCAGAAAACGTTAAGTAATTTGAGAAACCGCCATCTACTGGCGGTTTTTTTTACTCTTTAATTAAAAACATTTCTAACGTATCACCCTGATTAAGTGCTTTTTGGATGACTGATGGAGTACGTCCTTGACCCGTCCAGGTATGAACTCGGCCTGCCGTATCGGTATAGTGATATTTAGCCGGGCGCTTTTGACGTGAAGGACTTTCCGGTTGCTCGACAGGATGAGTTCCGACTAGTTCACTGATATCAATACCCTCAGACAGCATCATCTCACGGATCTTATCAAGTTTTTTCGCATGCTCGGCTGCCTGAACACCACTATTCGCCTGTTCCTCTCGGTGCTCTTCGACGATGGCTGATAATTTATCTAGGATATCAGTTAAGGTTTCTAGGGAATACTCACGAGCTTGCGTACGTAAGAGGCGTAAATTTTTTAGGGCGAGTAGCTCATTACTCATAAGAGATTCTCAATTAATTTTTAGTATTAGTAACGTTGATAATATGATTTACAGTTAAGCTTTTGCAACGTATTCCACTGCCGACCGCATTTATTATCCGAGAGAATTTAGCTGAGATGGCTCAAGGTGAGCTATGGTATGATCGCCGTTTCATCTTCCAATGAGTACTTCCAGTGGCACAGCTCTATTTTTATTACTCTGCAATGAACGCAGGAAAATCGACCTCTTTGTTGCAGTCCTCCTACAATTATCAAGAGCGTGGGATGCAGACGTTAATTTTTACGGCGGAAATTGACGATCGTTATGGCAAAGGAAAGGTGGCATCGCGGATCGGGTTATCGAGTAGTGCAGCCTTATTTAATAAAATGACAGACCTGTATAGCGAAATTCAGCACGCTAACACATTAAGCCCCCTTCATTGTATTCTCCTCGACGAATCGCAATTCCTGACGCGAGAACAAGTTAAGCAACTCACTTATGTGACCGATAATTTAAATATCCCTGTACTCTGTTATGGCTTACGCACGGATTTCAGGGGAGAGCTGTTTGAAGGGAGTCGCTACTTACTGGCATGGGCAGATAAACTCGTGGAATTAAAGACGGTTTGTCATTGTGGGCGTAAAGCCAATATGGTCTTGCGCCTTGATGCCGAAGGGCAGCCTTTTCACGATGGCGCCCAAGTCGTTATAGGCGGCAATGACCAATACATCTCTGTATGTCGTAAGCATTATTGGCAGGCAATCGAACAGGGCTGTAAAGTTGCTATCTTTGGGTCGTCAAAGAAACCGTCTTAATAGCTGAAAACCGCCCTATAAAGAATTCACTGCACACAGGTTAGGGCTAGGATGAATCGCCTTAAATCGGTGCAGTGAGATAATTAGGCACCAAATCAGTGCGTTGCGCCATTCTGACGCACCAAAATTGTGCTTGAAAAGTAATACTTATATCACTTCCTCTCATATTCAAGAATCTGATACATTTCTGCGTACTCTGCGCTTCTTTCACATAAAAAATATCCTCAAACTTACTGACCTTGCGAGGCTTTCAGGCAATGCTAGTTTAATTGGCATAATTATTGCTTGTAGATATTTGTAGGGAAAAGTGCAGTAGTTTTAGACGATGATTTTATAGACAAAAGTATTAATAGTGAACAATTAGGCGATTTACAGTGAGTTATCTCACAATGGATATAGCTTAGACTTTAAAGTTTATTGATTAAAGAGTAAAAAAATTGTTAGCTGTTAGTAAATATAAGCACAGAAGTTATTAAGACAGGCAGGACGTTTACCGGGGATGCCCCTATAACAATAATGAATAGCAAGTGGAGTCGTAACATGAATTTTACTAAGAAAGTACTCGTCGCTTCCGTATTGCTGGCACTAGGATCGGGCGAAATGGCTTTTGCTGCGCAGGTCCCTGCAGGTGTTCAATTGGCAGACACTCAGAACTTAGTTAAAGGTAATGGTGGGGAGGTTCAATCCTTAGATCCCCATAAAATTGAGGGTGTACCCGAGAGTAATGTTAGCCACGACCTGTTCGAAGGCTTAGCGATTACCGATCCTACAGGTAAAGTGATCCCTGGCGTTGCCGAAAGTTGGGAACAAAAGGATAATAAAGTCTGGACCTTCCACCTGCGTAAGGACGCGAAGTGGTCGAACGGCCAGCCTGTTACTGCGCAAGACTTCGTATATAGCTGGCAGCGCCTAGCCGACCCGAAAACGGCCTCGCCTTATGCCAGTTACTTACAATATGGGCATATTGAAAATATCGATGCAATCATAGCGGGTAAACTTCCTGCGACTAAATTGGGCGTTAAGGCGCTCGATGCTAATACATTTCAAGTCACGCTTTCTGACCCCATTCCGTATTTTTATAAGTTGACTATACACGCGGCAATGTCCCCGGTTTATGCCCCGGCCATCAAGGCATATGGCGATCAGTGGACATCTCCTGCTCACTGGGTCAGTAATGGCGCTTATACGCTTGCGAGCCATACTGTCAACGAGAGTATTGTGGTGGTGCGCAATAAAAACTATTGGGATAACGCACATACGATTATCAACAAGGTAACCTTCCTACCGATCGCTTCGGAAGTTACTGACGTAAACCGTTATTTTTCTGACAACGGTAGCGATATAACCTATAACAACCTTCCGATTGAGTTATTTAAGAAGCTACAGAAAAATAACCCGAAAGAATTACACGTTGATCCTTACCTCTGCACCTATTTTTACGAGATTAATAATAAGAAGGCGCCATTCACCGACGTCAGAGTCAGAACCGCGCTTAAACTCGGTTTGGATAGAGATATTATTGTTAATAAAGTTCTCGCCCAAGGCCAGACTCCCGCCTATAGCTTCACCAACCCGGCAACGGATGGTGTGGATATCGCTAAACCAGAGTGGTTCTCTTGGAGCCAAGATAAGCGTAATGCTGAGGCAAAAAAACTGCTTCAAGAAGCCGGATATGGCCCAGATCACCCTTTACAATTCTCGCTGCTTTATAACACTTCTGATCTGCATAAAAAACTGGCTATCGCCGCGGCCGCTATCTGGAAGAAAAACATCGGCGTTAACGTAACATTAGTCAATCAAGAGTGGAAAACCTATATTGATTCACGACATCAAGGCAGCTTTGACGTTGCCCGTGCAGGCTGGTGTGCTGACTATAATGAACCGAGTTCGTTCTTGAACTACATGCTATCCAATAGCTCGAACAATACCTCCTTCTTCAAGAACGCGGACTTTGATAAAGCTATTGCGGATAGCGTAAAAGCGGCAGATGAAAACAGTCGTATCGCCGATTACCGTCAAGCAGAGAAGATTCTAGATGAGCAATCTGCGGATATCCCGGTTTTCTATTATGCGAATACCCGTCTTGTGAAACCTTATGTGGGTGGATATACCGGTAGGGATCCACTGGATAACGTTTACGATAAAAACCTTTATATTATTAAGCACTAATTTTACAGGCGATACCGGCGTGTAAGCGCCGGTATAAATCGTTCTTTTAAGCCTGATAGGTGAAGCAATGTTTAAATTTATTCTACGTCGGTGTCTCGAAGCCATTCCGACCCTGTTTATCTTAATTACTATCTCGTTCTTTATGATGCGTCTTGCGCCGGGAAGCCCGTTTACCAGCGAGCGTAGTTTATCGCCAGAAGTGATGGCGAATATCGAGGCTAAATACCATCTGAATGAACCGATAGGGCAACAGTATTTCAATTATCTCGTGCAATTAGCGCACGGCGATTTCGGTCCCTCGTTCAAATATAAAGACTACTCCGTCAACTATCTGGTAGGGCAGGCCTTTCCTGTCTCGGCTAAACTCGGTCTTATTGCCTTTTTCTTTGCCCTTATCGTCGGTGTCACTGCAGGGATAATTGCAGCGCTTAAACAGAATAGTTGGATAGATTATACCGTGATGGGAATAGCGATGACTGGTGTGGTCATTCCCAGTTTTGTCGTGGCTCCTCTATTGGTCATGCTGTTTGCTATTTCGTTGAAGTGGCTACCGGGTGGTGGTTGGAATGGTGGGCAATGGCAATACGTATTACTGCCAATGTTGGCGCTGTCGCTCGCCTATATCGCGAGTATTGCGCGGATTATGCGTGGGTCGATGATTGAAGTGATGCATTCTAACTATATTCGTACCGCACGTGCGAAAGGG
This sequence comes from Rosenbergiella collisarenosi, assembly GCF_018494085.1. Classification (GTDB taxonomy): domain Bacteria; phylum Pseudomonadota; class Gammaproteobacteria; order Enterobacterales; family Enterobacteriaceae; genus Rosenbergiella; species Rosenbergiella collisarenosi. Next base: position 95,617 of record NZ_JABBFP010000010.1, read on the forward strand.
CTTCCCGTTTTTCGTATCGTACTGCGCCACGCATTGCGTCCAGCATTGTTACCGGTTATCTCCTATATGGGGCCAGCCTTCGTTGGCATTATCACCGGCTCGATGGTTATTGAATCGATATTTGGTCTCCCAGGCATTGGGCAGCTGTTTGTCAATGGTGCGCTTAACCGCGATTATTCGCTGGTGATGAGTTTGACCATTTTGGTCGGTGTCTTGACCATTGTCTTTAATGCCATTGTCGATGTGCTATATGCCGTTATCGACCCCAAAATCCGTTACTAAGCTGGAGACCTGCATGTTAGCAAGTAAAAAAAATAGCCAAGCGGTCGAAGCGTTCACCGAGCAACTCGATATCGAAGGGCGTAGCCTGTGGCAGGATGCCCGCCGTCGTTTTATTCATAACCGTGCGGCACTGTTCAGCCTGATTGTTTTGATGCTGATTGTACTGTTTGTGATTGTCGCGCCGATGCTCTCGTCGTTTGCCTATGACGATACCGACTGGTCGATGATGTCAGCCGCACCTGACCTAGCCTCTAAACATTATTTCGGCACCGACTCGTCGGGTCGCGACCTGCTCGTTCGCGTCGCGATCGGGGGACGGATATCGTTAATGGTCGGTATCGCCTCGGCAATTATCGCCGTCATTGTGGGAACGTTCTACGGCTCCTTGGCGGGCTATTTAGGTGGAAAAACAGACGCCGTCATGATGCGGATATTGGAAATTCTTAACTCTTTTCCCTTCATGTTTTTCGTGATCCTTTTAGTGACCTTCTTCGGACGAAATATCCTGCTTATTTTCGTCGCGATTGGCATGGTGTCTTGGCTAGATATGGCGCGAATTGTACGTGGACAAACCCTAGGGCTTAAGCGTAAGGAGTTTATCGAGGCGGCACAAGTCGGGGGGGTGTCGACGGTGAAGATCGTGCTACGTCATATCGTCCCCAACGTCCTTGGCGTCGTGGTGGTCTATGCGTCACTCTTGGTCCCTAGTATGATTTTATTCGAATCGTTTTTAAGCTTTTTAGGCCTTGGTACTCAAGAGCCACTAAGTAGCTGGGGCGCATTGTTAAGTGACGGCGCAAACTCGATGGAAGTCTCGCCGTGGTTACTGCTATTTCCTGCAGGGTTTTTGGTAGTCACCTTATTTTGTTTTAATTTTATCGGCGACGGCTTACGCGATGCGCTCGATCCAAAAGATCGCTAGGAGGGACAATGACTTTATCAACTCAGCATCCGCTATTGCTTGATGTAAAAGACTTACGCGTTACCTTTACGACACACGATGGCGATGTCACAGCGGTGAATGATCTTAATTTCTCGTTGAAACCGGGGGAAACCTTAGGGATCGTCGGCGAATCTGGTTCCGGTAAATCGCAAACTGCCTTCGCCTTGATGGGGTTGTTAGCCAAAAATGGCCGTATCGGTGGATCCGCGCTGTTTAATGGGCAAGAGATCCTCAACCTCCCGGAAGCAAAACTTAATCGGCTGCGTGCCGAAGAAGTTGCCATGATTTTCCAAGACCCGATGACCTCGCTTAATCCTTATATGAAAGTTGGCGATCAGCTTACCGAAGTGTTACGGCTACATAAGGGATTAAGTAAAAAAGAGGCTTATCAGCACTCGTTACGCATGTTAGATGCAGTAAAAATGCCTGAAGCGACAAAAAGAATGGCGATGTACCCGCATGAGTTCTCAGGGGGAATGCGCCAACGGGTGATGATAGCGATGGCCTTACTCTGTCAGCCCAAACTACTGATTGCGGATGAACCGACCACCGCACTCGACGTTACCGTCCAAGCGCAGATTATGACGTTGCTTAACGAGCTCAAGCATGAATTTAATACCGCTATTATCATGATTACTCATGATCTTGGGGTAGTGGCGGGGATCTGTGACAAAGTATTGGTGATGTACGCGGGAAGGACGATGGAGTACGGCAGCGCTCGTGATATTTTCTATCGGCCGGTCCATCCTTATTCTCAAGGATTGTTGAGTGCGGTGCCACGGCTCGACAGTGACGACGATATGCTGATTACCATTCCCGGTAACCCGCCGAACCTATTACGCCTTCCAAGTGGCTGTCCTTTTCAGCCACGATGTGCCTACGCAACCGAGATATGCCAGCAACCGCCGAAATTGGAAGCGTTTGCAGCGGAGCGTTTACGCGCCTGCCATCACCCACTGGAGGTCACGCCATGAACGATAGTGCACTGCAAGAAAGAAAAGTACTGCTAGAAATTTCTGACCTCCGTGTTCATTTCGATATCAAGGATGGTAAACAGTGGTTCTGGCAGCCGAAGAAAAGCTTGAAAGCGGTAGATGGCGTTAGCCTGCGTTTATACGAAGGCGAAACGCTGGGTGTGGTCGGGGAGTCTGGATGCGGAAAGTCGACGCTCGCACGGGCCATCATTGGCCTAGTTAAAGCCAAAGGCGGTCGAGTCACTTGGTTGGGCCGTGATCTCTTGGGGCAAGATGAAAAGGCTTGGCGCGAGGCCCGCACGGATATTCAAATGATTTTCCAAGATCCTCTCGCATCATTAAACCCGCGAATGACAGTGGGTGATATCATCGCTGAACCCCTACGTACGTATTATCCGAACATGGCTAAGCGTGAGATCAACGAGAAAGTACGTGCGATGATGATGAAGGTAGGGTTGCTTCCCAACTTAGTCAACCGCTATCCTCACGAGTTTTCCGGCGGTCAATGCCAACGTATTGGTATAGCGCGCGCACTTATCTTAGAGCCAAAACTCGTTATCTGCGATGAGCCTGTTTCGGCCTTGGATGTTTCCATTCAAGCGCAGGTGGTTAATTTACTGCAGAAATTACAGCGAGAAATGGGGCTTTCGTTAATCTTTATCGCGCATGATCTCGCGGTCGTTAAGCATATCTCGGATCGTGTGTTAGTGATGTACCTAGGCCATGCGGTGGAGCTAGGCACCTATGATCAGGTTTATCATCGGCCACTACACCCCTACACCCAAGCATTGATGTCAGCGGTGCCGATCCCCGATCCGGATAAGGAACTCACAAAACAGGTGCAATTATTGGAGGGCGAGCTACCTTCGCCTATCAATCCGCCTTCGGGATGTGTATTTAGAACCCGTTGCCCGCAGGCGGTTGCTGAATGTGCCACAACGCGTCCAGTTTTAGAAGGAAGCTTTCGGCATGCGGTCTCCTGTCTGAAGGTTGATCCGCTTTAAAAAAAACGCCCTAGCCTAGGCTAGGGCGCTTATCGCAAGCGTTTATTCACGCCAGAGAATGTGACAGAGTTTATGGTCTTTTTCCCTACAGAGTAGAACACGCGCAAAGATGTCGGTAACCGGGGCATCTTCATCCTCGCCTAAGCCGATTACGACTTCTGCAAAGAAGTCCGGATTTAAATCAAAATCAACGTGTTCTTCCCAATCGGCAGACGGGTCGTGAAGCTCAGCTCCTCCACGGGATTCGAATTGTAGATTAAACAGAATTGTATCTGCCGGGTCCAGATTATCAGCCGCTAACTCTAAAAAAATATCGTAGGCTTGTTCGAGTGTTTCATCTTCAGTAAGGCGATTGTTTAAATCCATAAGTATTCGAATTATTCTCAGTGAAAAGTGACATTAAGGCTGTTTTACAATAACGGACTTAAGAAGTAAAACAATCGTTCAACAATTCGCTTCCAATACGCACGGTGTAACCAGGTTTCCCGTGAGAGGAGAGTAGAGCGCGCAATATAATCACGTTGAACACAGTCGAGGTCGTGGCCGAAATCGGCATCGTCGATGACCAAAGTGATTTCGAAGTTTAACCACAGGCTACGCATATCCAAGTTTACGGTACCGACTAGGCTCAGCTGCCCATCGATTAGGACACTCTTTGTATGTAGAAGGTCGTCTTGGAACAGATAGATATTAACGCCAGCGTCGAGTAGCTCAGTGAAAAACGCGCGGCTCGCCCAGCCGACCAGTAAAGAATCATTATTCTTCGGTACGATCAAGCTTACCTCAACGCCGCGTAACGCTGCCGTACAGATGGCATGAAGCAGGTCATCACTCGGCACGAAATAGGGCGTGGTCATGATAAGACTTTCGCGAGCAGCATAGATAGCGGTAAGCAGTGCCTGATGAATAAGGTCTTCCGGGAAACCTGGGCCTGAGGCAATGACGTGAATGGTATGTCCAGAAGATTGTTCAAAGGGCATACTTACACGTTCAGGCAGTGGAGGAAGTACGCGCTCGCCAGTTTCAATCTCCCAGTCACAAGAATAGACAATGCCCAACGTTGTCGCGACCGGGCCTTCCATCCGCGCCATCAGGTCGACCCATTGTCCCACGCCTGCGTCTTGTTTAAAGAAGCGAGGATCGACCATGTTCATGCTGCCGGTATAGGCGATAGCATTATCGATAAGGACGATTTTTCGATGTTGACGGAGATCTAAACGCCGTAGAAAGAAGCGGAAGACATTAACTGGGAGGGCTTGTACGACCTCAATTCCAGCATGGCGCATCCGCTCCGGCCAAACGCTCTTAAAGAACTGGCGGCTCCCTGCACAATCTAACAGGACTCGACAAGTCACCCCACGACGAGCCGCTGAGATCAAAGCATTCGCGACGTGGTCGCTCTTTCCGCCCGGCTGCCAGATATAGAAAACCATTTCGATGGTATGGTGAGCAAGATGTATGTCGCGAATTAGCGCAGTCATTACGTCCGACGCGCTGGTCAGGAGCTGTAACTGGTTACCTTTGACGCCAGGAATTCCCTGACGGTTCTCGCAGAGCCTAAATAGACTGCTGGCAACGTCACTGGTCTGGTTAGCAAAAATATGTTGGCAACTTTTTAAATCTTGTAGCCACTGAGCTGTCGCCGGCCACATACTGCGTGCACGTTCAGCCCGACGTCGACCCAGATAGAGTTCGCCGAAGGCGATGTAGGCGATAACCCCGAGTAAGGGGAGAAAAAAGATAATGAGTAACCAAACCATAGATGACGAGACGGTTCGGCGTTTAATGAGAACCCTTACCGTGATACTCGCGATCAATAGCCAGTAGCTAAAGAGAATGACACCATTTAGTACGCCATAGAAAGTCGCAGAGGTCATAGGTGAGAAAAATTCCTCAATTTAAGTTGAGAGTAGTGTACGTGGTGTATAAGGAATGTAAACAGCTTCGAGGTATTGATTAAGTAAGAGAGGTAATCAATCAATGAGCGGGATAGCAGAGAGAGGGCGCGAACATTAGATCAAACAATGTTCCTAAAAGCCGGGCGTTTTAAGCCGAGCGGAGAGGTGGACGAGTCTATTCTCCGCTGACTGACTTAGAAAACGCGTTTAAATGGTCGAACGGTAACCGTTTGGTAGATACCTGCCGCGACATAAGGATCGTCATTTGCCCATGTCTGTGCGTCATCCAGTGATGGAAATTCAGCGATAATGACAGAACCGGAAAACCCTGCGTGTCCCGCCTCTTCACTATCGGCAATCGGCATAGGCCCCGCAACGACGAGACGGTTCTCATCTTTCAATATCTGTAAACGAGCGAGATGGGCGGCTCGTACGGTTAGACGCTTTTCTAATGAGTCTTTATTATCTTCGGCGTAAATGGCATAAAGCACAGGCGTACCTTCGTAGGTAAGAATAAAAGGTGAAAGTTACTGCAATATGACCTAGCGTGCAATTAAAAGCTAATGATATTAAAATTAGGCTCTGTAATGAAAACGGGATTGAAACTGATTGCTATTTGCATTTAGAATAAAGCTAATCTGTCGAGCGAAGAATATTATGAGCAGTCTAACCGAAGAGTTACCTAAACGTGGGTCGATTGCGACGATCGTTTCTATCGCATTACATGGCGCAGTGGTTGCTGGATTACTCTACGCATCTATGAGTCACGATATCCAGTTGCCGCCTCCTCAGCAGGCTATTAATGTCTCGTTAGTCGCGCCTGAGGTTCAGCCTGAGCTTGCGGCGAAGAGCGCGCCAGCGCCATCCCAACCGGTATCGACGCCAATTGATACACCAGAGCCGCAGGTAGAGCAGCCGCCCGTCGAGCAGAAGGTCGCCATCCCGGTCGAAAAACCTAAGCCGAAACCGGTGAAAAAAGTGGTTCATAAACCGGTGCATCACGAAAAACCGAAACCTGTCGTACATAAGCCGGTAGAAAAGCCCGTGGAGCGTAAGACCCCCACAACGGAAGACAATCCTTTTAACCAGCAAAATACGCAGCCGCAGACGCGTGCCCAAACTGCGCCGCAGAAGTCGACTGATCAGCAAAAGAGTGTCTCTGAAGGGAAACCACAGCGTCTTGCGACCGTCAATCCGGCTTATCCAGCACGAGCCTTAGCCTTACATGTTGAAGGCCGAGTGCGTGTTAAGTTTGATGTCGATGGGAGCGGCGCGGTAGGGAATATTGAGATTGTCTCTGCCGACCCACGCGGGATGTTTGACCGTGAGGTAAGACAAGCCATTAAACGCTGGCGCTATGCACCAGGCCATCCTGCTCAAGGACAGACGTTCAATATTATCTTCAGAATAGATGGAAGTTCAACGATAGAGTAGAAAATAAACGTGAAGGAAACTTCACGCTTATTACGGCAAGTCTTAATTGGCTAACCCTTGCGTCTGCTCGGGTAGCGAACGCGGCTTGCCAGACTCGTCTACCGCAACGTAAATAAAGACCGCCTCAGTGGTACAGTAACGTTGACCGATAGGTTCGGAGGAAACTTTTTTTATCCAAACTTCCACATTGATAGTGATCGAACTATTTCCTGTCTTGATGCAACTCGCGTAGCAACTCACTACATCGCCGACGGCAACAGGCTTCAAGAAAGTCATCCCATCGACGCGAACGGTCACCACTCGCCCTTCAGCGATCTCTTTCGCGAGTATTGCACCGCCCATGTCCATTTGTGACATCACCCAGCCACCGAAGATATCACCGTTTGCATTGGTATCGGCAGGCATTGCGAGTGTACGCAGGACCATTTCGCCCTGCGGGCTTCTGGTAATCTCTGTCATGACATTGCTCCACAATATTTAATTTTTATTTTAGATATTTATTTAGGGGTCTGCGGCATATAGCGCCAGATAAACAGGCCATTCACCAAGGTGAAGACAACAGTCATAATGGTCAGGCCGAACATCTTAAAGTTAACCCAAACGGACTCAGGTAGCCAGAAGGCTACATAGATATTTAGCAGGCCACAGAACAGGAAAAAGACTACCCATGCGTAGGTGAGTTTACGCCATAGGGAGTCGGGGAGTTGAAGCTCTTTACCTAACATCGACTGAATGATTGGCTTATTCATAAAAAACTGGCTGTAAAGGAGCGCTAGCGCGAAAATGCCATAGATGGCAGAGACCTTCCATTTTATGAATTCGTTATTATGAAAAATCAGCGTTAACGAACCGAATAGCGTCACCAGAATGAAGGTTATCCAGGTCATCTTTTCAATTTTACGATAGATAAACCAAGTCGCAATCAACGCCAGTGCGGAGGCAACAATTAAGGCTCCCGATGCGACGAAGATATCGTAAAGTTTATAGCAAATATAAAAGGCGACTAAGGGTAAAAAATCGAGCAATTGTTTCATCTTTCTATCCTAGGGCAGCCTAGCGAGTAGGCTGCACGGTAATTAACGGATCTGTGCCGCGGCGCGATAAAGGTAAACCAGTAATAGTGCTGAGGTAAGGTGCGCGAGTACGTTGCTGACTAAGAGAATAATACTACTTGGCATAAGCCCGAAGGTACCAAATATAAACGTCAACGCTATTCTGACGACAAACCAAGCAATAACGGCAGGAGCGATGAGGCGAATATTCTTCCAGACTAGAGGAACACTCTGCTTCATGGTTTTGAGCAATCCGCGGTCTTTTTCAAGAAGTAAGACAGGCGAAAGTGAAAACAGCACCATCAAAATAATTCCTGGTACAACTAAAACATAGAACCCTAATTGTACGATGGTGGTAAGCAGGAAGGTTTGAATGAGTAACCGCGGCCATACCGGAGCGCTTGCGCCAATTGCCCGGACAGCGCTGGTAGGGAGGTTTTGCGAGGTTGCTGACAGGTACTTTAGAACGCCTCCTACCAATAAGGTGTTACCAATCAGGGCGGAGAACGTCATCACGGCCGAGATATGCATCAACACGTCACGCTGGTCATCACTCATGTCCCTCAGCATCGCAAACAGCGAATTGGTGCTTTCGCCGTTTTGCAGAAACTCGCTTAAAGGATCGGTGGAAGGGAGGAATGTCTTAAGTAGCAACACCGTAACAAAAGCAGATAGCAGTGCGATTAATAGTAACGGCTTAATATGCTGCTTAAATTGCTGAGCAGCGTCACGGTATAAAGGATTGGCCGTGAGGGACATGAAAACTCCTTGATGTATAGGGAAAACTTGCGCTGATTGTACATGTTTACAGACGGAACTGGCATAGGACTTACATAACTTTCTACTAGACTGCATTATTCAGTCATTTCGGTAATAGCTAGAAAGCTTCTTTCCAAATAAATTTAACCAATATAGCAAAAATTGATCTCGATCAAGACTTTGTTTTATATAGATTAAATGACTCATTATTCGCATGAATTCTGTCGATAAACGCGCAAGAATAGGCACAATAATTATAGGTGTTTACTTTTCGTCATTTTTTATTGATAAGTTCAGGAGTTTTTATGATAGTGCGTAAGAGTTTATTAGCGATGGCACTGCTTTTGCCAGCAGTGGTATCTGCCCACCAAGCCGGAGACTTCTTCATTCGTGGCGGTGCGGCTCTCGTTCGTCCAACCGGTAACTCTGATAACGTATTGGGCCTAGGATCGTTTCATGTGAGTAATAATACCCAATTGGGACTCACCTTTACTTACATGGCGACTGATCATATTGGTGTCGAACTGCTCGCAGCTACCCCTTTTCGTCATAAAGTAGGTTTGCGCTCAACGGGTAATATCGCTACGGTGCATCAATTACCCCCGACGTTGATGGCGCAATATTATTTCCTCGATAACTCTTCGAAATTTCAACCCTATGTCGGGGCAGGGATTAACTACACGACCTTCTTTGATAGTAAATTTAACGATACCGGCCGCCAAGCGGGCCTTTCAGATTTACACGCCAAAGATTCATGGGGTTATGCGGCACAAGCGGGGATGGATTATCAGTTAACCGATAACTGGATGCTGAATGCCTCAGTCTGGTACATGGATATCAAATCTAAAGTTCGCTTCAAGGCGGCGGGGGAATCACAATCCATTGATACTAAAATTAATCCGGTGGTGTTTTTCTTAGGTGCTGGCTATCGTTTCTAACGTTGTATAAAAAAGGCCGTCTTAACGGCCTTTTTTAGTTTGGCTTATTTAATCTGCATACCATTCACAACGGAACGTACACCAGGTACGGTGCGTGTAACGTTGACGGCTTGTTGAGCCGCTTGTGCTGAGCTGACAAATCCACTCAACTGAACGCGTCCTTTGAAGGTTTCGACATTAATTTCTGCAGAGCGTAAGTTTTTCTCACCGAGTAGCTTCGCTTTCACTTTGGTCGTCACGACGGTGTCATCAATATAACCGCCGGTTCCTTCATGTTTCGGCGTTGGCGCACAGCCCGCCAGCGTTAAACCAAGAACTGCCGTTAATAAGCCTGTTGTCACTATTTTTGCAAACTTCATTCGATGCCTCCCTGTTGAATCTAGATTGGATAGTGATCAGTCGATCAGCTCAAATTTAGCCTAATAACTGGAAAACTACTAATTTTACTCTGCGAAATCTTATCCTTCGTCACTCAACCCGCGTTTTCGTGGCTTCTTTGAGGTTAGCGACAAAGGTCTTTAACGCTTCCATCAGTTGTTGGGGCTGATTAGCATATTGCTCGATTATTTTGACGGTAGCGGAACCGGCAATGGCACCCGCAGCGCCAGAGGCAATGGCGGCCTGAACCTGCTCGGGTTGAGAGATACCGAACCCTTGGATCGCCGGCGGTGCACCGTGTGCTTGTAATTTAGTCACAAGGTGAGCGAGCGATGTCGTGGCTCGATTCTCTGCCCCCGTCACGCCAGCGCGTGATAACAAGTAAGTATAGCCTTGTCCCCATTGGCCAATCGCCTCAATCAACGCATCGTCGGCATTCGGTGGACAGATAAATATCGGTGCAATACCGTGTCGAGATGCGGCTTGACGGAAGGGTAACGACTCCTCGATCGGAACGTCTGCAATGAGGACTGAATCGACCCCAGCTTGTGCACAACGCTGATAGAACTCATCCACTCCCTGACTAAAGACAAGGTTGGCGTACATCAGAAGTCCGATGGGTAATTCGGGATACTTCTGACGAACCTGAGCGAGGATCTCGAAGCATTTCTGTGTCGTGATCCCTCCAGCAAAGGCGCGTAGCGTTGCCGCCTGTATAGTAGGGCCATCCGCCAGAGGATCGGAGAACGGGATCCCAAGCTCCAATGCATCGGCACCACCTGCGACTAAGGCATCGATAATGGCGAGAGAGAGTTCTGGCGTCGGATCGCCGAGCGTGACGAAGGGAACGAAGGCTCCTTGTTGCTGCTCAGCTAAACGGGTGAAAAGGTGTGCATAGCGATCCATTAAATTTCTCCCCGCTGTTGAAGGATGTCGTGGACGGTAAAAATATCTTTATCCCCCCGGCCCGATAGATTTACGACTAATAGCTGTTCTTTGTCTGGTGCGGACTTGGCAAGTTTAATTGCGTGGGCGAGGGCGTGAGAGGATTCCAAAGCGGGAATAATCCCTTCGGCCTTACACAGGGCTTTGAAGGCATCCAGTGCCTCGTCGTCGGTAATCGACACGTAATCGGCGCGTCCGATGCTATTAAGATAGGCATGCTGCGGGCCGACGGAGGGAAAGTCGAGTCCCGCAGAGATAGAATACGACTCTTCAATTTGCCCTTCGTCTGTCTGCATCATCGGGGCTTTCATACCGAAATAGATGCCGGTGCGACCATGTTTGAGTGGCGCGCCATGCTCGCCACTCTCAATACCGTGGCCCGCAGGCTCAACGCCGATTAACTGAACATCGGGGGTATCGATGAAATCGGCAAACATACCGATGGCATTTGAGCCTCCGCCGACACAGGCGATAAGTGCGTCCGGTAGGCGGCCTTCTTTTTCGAGGATCTGCTCACGGGTTTCTTCACCGATCATGCGCTGAAACTCGCGAACAATGGTTGGAAATGGATGAGGACCCGCCGCTGTGCCGAGCATATAGTGAGCCGTCTCGTAGCTACCAGACCAGTCGCGTAGCGCTTCATTACAGGCATCTTTCAAGGTTGCCGAACCGCTGTGTACGGGAATAACTTCTGCACCCATTAAGCGCATACGAAAGACGTTGGGAGATTGTCGCTCAACATCTTTCGCGCCCATATAAATACGGCATTTCATTCCCAGTAACGCACAGGCGAGGGCAGAGGCGACGCCGTGTTGCCCGGCGCCCGTTTCCGCGATGATCTCATTTTTACCCATGCGCTTTGCCAAGAGAGCCTGACCCAGAACCTGATTGGTTTTATGCGCGCCACCGTGTAGCAGATCTTCACGCTTAAGATAAAGGCGAGTTTTTGTACCAGCGGTCAAGTTCTGGCAGAGCGTCAATGCCGTTGGACGACCAGCATAATCTTTAAGCAATTGTGTGAATTGTTGTTGGAATTCAGGGTCGCGCTGCGCACTGACGAAAGCCTCTTCTAACTGAGCTAGGGCAGGCATCAAAATTTGTGGAACGTATTGTCCACCGTACTCACCGAAATAAGGATTTAATAGGGTCATTATCAGTATCCATGTCTAATTATTAAGCGTGGGTTGCATAGCGATTAATCGTGGTAAAAACACGCTGGAGCTTTTCGGCATCTTTAACACCCGGGGAGGTCTCAACGCCTGAATTAATATCAACCCCGGCACAGCCCAGCGTGATTGCCTGCGCGATATTCTCAGCAGACAGGCCACCTGCTAGGATCACATCATCAAGTGGTTGATCTGCGAGGATCGACCAGTCGAACGTCTGACCGCTTCCACCGTGACCATTATCGAAAACATAACGGTCGACACCGATCCAGCCTCGGTCAGGGAGGTGACCCTCGATCTTAAATGCTTTCCATATTTGGCAGCTTTCGGGTAACAGGTCGCGTAGGCGACGTACATATGAAGGGTCTTCGCTTCCATGTAGCTGTACCGCAGATAATCCCAAGGCCTCTACTTTTAGCATGATCTCGCCCACTTCGATATCGCGGAACACGCCTACATAGTGCAATGGTGCGCTCTCAATAATCGCTCGAGCCTGTTGGTCTGAAACATAGCGAGGAGACTCTTCAACGAAGATCAATCCGCCATATATCGCGCCAGCTTTGTAGGCCTGTTGCGCGTCTTCTGAGCGAGTTAACCCACAGACTTTATTCTCACCAGACAGTAACCGCTTTACCGCAAAACGTAGATCGTCCTCGGACATTAGCGATGAGCCGACCAAAAATCCGTGTGCATATTGGCTCAAGTTATTAATTTGCTCATAACGCTGAATACCTGACTCGCTAATGACCAGGGTTCCTTCAGGAACTTGGCTGGCAAGCTGACGCGTTTTATCGGTATCGACGGATAGATCGCGCAGGTCACGGTTATTGATGCCTATCACTGAGGCGTGCAGAGCAATCGCGCGCGTGAGTTCTTCTTGATTACTCACTTCAGTCAAAATCCCCATGTTGAGATCTTCGGCAACTGCGGCGAGATGGCGATACTGTTCATCATCAAGGACAGAGAGCATCAGCAGAATAGCGTCCGCTTGGTAGTAACGCGCGAGCCAAATCTGGTAGGCGTCGATCATAAAGTCTTTACAGAGCACCGGCTGGTGGACCGCTTGGCGAACAATAGGCAAAAAGGCGAAATCGCCTTGAAAATATTTTTCATCGGTTAGCACCGAGATCGCGGAGGCGTAGTCACGATACACCGCCGCAATCGCCGATGGATCGAAAACGTCACGGATCAACCCTTTCGAGGGAGAAGCCTTTTTACACTCTAAGATAAAAGCGGGGTTATGTTGGCGTAGCGCTTCATAAAAAGAGCGGTCGCTAGGCGCAACGTCCGCTTGGAATGTCGCTAGAGGTTGGCTTTGTTTGCGAGCATCAACCCAGACTTTTTTATCATCAACGATTTTCTGAAGTACAGTACCCTGCATATTATCCTCTTGCGGCTAAAGCGGTAACACATTGATAGGCAGCACCACTGCGAAGAACGTCAAGCGCCTTCAGCGCATTCTCGCGTAGGTTTTCTTGTCCAAAGAGTTTCATTAGCATTGCAACGTTCATCGCGATTGCCTGCTCGTGCGCTTCTTCGCCATTACCCTGAAGTAATTGCGTTAAAATGTCACGATTTTCTTCCGGGGTACCTCCACGTAGGCTTTCGATAGGATGTGGGGTAAAACCGAAATCTTCAGGGCTTATTTGATAGCGAGTGATTTCGTTATCCCTCAGCTCAGCTACCTCGGTAGTGGTATGGATGGCGATTTCGTCCATCCCTCCACCGTGAACGACGGCTGCGCGTTGATAGCCGAGCACGCGTAACGTTTCGGCTATCGGCTGCACTAATTCGGGGCTATAAACCCCGATCAATGCCAGGGGCGGTCGAGCGGGATTAATTAAAGGGCCCAATACGTTGAACAGAGTTCGAGTCCCTAGTTGCTTACGTACCGGCATCGCGTGGCGAAAACCGTTGTGATAATGCGGCGCGAAGAGAAAGCAGAGGTTAAGGTCATCCAGCGCTTGGCGAGCAGCGGCGGGCGGCATATCCAGATTGATGCCGAAGGCCGCGAGCAGGTCGGATGACCCAGATTTGCTCGATACGCTACGATTACCGTGCTTGGCAACCTTATAGCCACAAGCGGCTGCGACAAAGGCACTAGCGGTCGAGATATTAATGCTGTTCGAGCCATCGCCGCCCGTTCCGACGATATCTGCAAAAGGCGTCTCGGGCCGAGGGAAGGGTAAGGCATGATTGAGGAAGGCTGTAGCCGCTCCCGCTATTTCGGGTGGCGATTCGCCCCGGACCTTCATCGCAATGAGTAGTCCAGCCAGACTGACCGCGTCGACCTCACCTTTCACCACTGCCGAGAAGAGCTGTTCACTCTCAGTCTGGCTAATGCTTTGCCCCTGGTAGAGGCGTTCAAGTAATGCTTTCATGAGAGTCCCTTAGTGTTGTAACGCCCAAGCGAGCGTTTCTTCCAGTAATTTTGCACCATGAGTGGTCAGAATCGATTCGGGATGGAACTGAAACCCACAGACGCGATCGGCATCATGTCTGACGGCCATTACCATGCCATTGAAATGGGCATTCACTGTTAGCGTCGACGGAATATTACTGCCGACGAGGGAGTGATAGCGCGCGACAGACAAGGGATTTGGTAAGTGCGCGAACATCCCTTGTTGATCATGAACGATGTCCGACGCCTTACCGTGTAATATCTCTCCGGCTTGGCCGACAGTCCCACCGTAACTCTCGACGATGGCTTGGTGGCCAAGACAGATCCCGATAATGGGAACCTTACCGCGTAGCTGTCTCAGCAATTCAGGCATACAGCCCGCCTCACTAGGGGCGCCTGGGCCGGGCGATAACATGACAATCGGCTGTTGCAGAGTATTGACCTGCGAGACGAGCTGTTCGACAGGAACGTTATTTCTGAAGATAACGACGTTATGTCCGAATGTGCGTAGCTGATCGACTAAGTTATAGGTAAAGGAATCGAAATTATCGACTAACAGGATATCAGCCATTAGAAAGCCTCCTGGCAATGGTGAGCCGTTGCAATCGCTCTCAAAACCGCACGTGCCTTGTTACGGCTCTCATCGGCTTCAGATTGTGGGTCAGAATCGAGTACGACGCCCGCACCGGCCTGAACCGTTGCGATACCTTTTTCAACATACGCAGAGCGAATAACGATACAGGTATCGAAATCACCTGTTCCCGTAAAGTAACCCACCGCTCCGCCGTAGCTTCCTCGGCGCGTCTTCTCATGTTCGGCAATAAGTTGCATCGCACGGACTTTCGGTGCGCCGCTTAGGGTGCCCATATTCATGCAGGCACGATAAGCATGTAACACGTCTAAATCGTCACGTAAGCGTCCCACCACCCGTGAAACGAGGTGCATTACGAAGGTGTAGCGGTCGACTTTCGTTAAGTCTGCGACATAGCGGCTGCCTGGCGTACAAATACGCGCCAAGTCGTTACGCGCTAAGTCGACTAACATGAGATGTTCAGACATCTCTTTTTCATCACTACGCATATCCAATTCGATACGGCTGTCGAGATCGAGGTTTAACGATCCGTCTGCGTGTCTGCCCCGTGGGCGCGTACCGGCGATTGGATAGATCTCGATTTGGCGATTATGGGCATCGTATTTCAGCGAGCTTTCTGGTGAGGCACCAAACAGGCTGAACTCTTGGTCCTGTAAGAAGAACATATAGGGGCTGGGGTTACTCTTCTTCAAGACTTCGTAGGCGGCGAGCGGCGACGGGCACGGTAACGAGAAGCGACGTGAGGGGACGACTTGGAAAATATCCCCTTGGCGAATGGCGACTTGTAACGCCTTAACCACATTACAGTAGGTCTCATCATCTTGGCTACAGGTTAGCTGCATCGTCGGCAGCGCCGGGGCGGATACCTTAGTTGGCGCGGTAAGCATCTGCTGATGCAGCTGATGTAGACGTGCCTGTAGCCGCTGAAATTCTTCACTATCATCGGTGAATAGGCTTGCTTGCAGTCGAGCTTGCTGCGTTTGATGGTCGAGCACTAACAGGGTTTCAGCCAGATAGAAACAATAATCTGGGCAGGCTTGATCCTGCTGTAGCGGGGGAAGGGATTCAAATCCTGCCACTAAGTCGTAGGCAAATAACCCACCTAAGAACAGTGCATGACGTTGCTGGTCGCTCTGTGCGAGAAGCGTCGGGATAAGACGTAGAACATCGAACACGGAGGCCGACTTCAACCGACTATCTTCATCTTGCAGCGACGAAGCGCTGCTAAAGGTAATGATTAGCTGATCAGGAGCGATAGTCGTCTGCGCCGCAGAAGGTAGCTTGTCACACAGCAATGGAAGGACACTTTTGCCGTTGGCGCTCATGGCCTGAACGGTAACAACATTTCCTAGCGCACTAATACGCAGGGCGCTGTCGACAATCATTAGGCTCTGTAGATCGTCTTTACTGCTGACATCTGCAGATTCGAGTAATAGTGTAGAAGGGCGAGCGCCACATAATTGGTTGAATAGGGCAGTCGGGTCAGCCGAGTAGGGCGTTTCAACGGTGATGAGTTTCAGTTTGCTGAGTGTCATTGAATTATCTCTATTATTCTTCCAATAAAAAACCCGCCGAGTGGGCGGGCTTAGAAATCTGCATAGCGGTTATTTTAGCTAGATGCATGACAACGTCGCCCGATTATGGGAGAGTGACGCGCCACCACTGTGAATGCTTTAGAGTATTAACCAACATGAGATTTGTCCTGTCTGAGAGCTTGTGTACTAGTTAACTAGTTCATGGCGAGATTGTCAACACTCTAGGTTAACTAAAAGTTATTTATCTAGGGTGAAATGTTGAATAAACACAAGAGAGTGAATGTTGACCGAACCACTACGCCCGATAATCTACGATTTACACAGCCATAGCCAAGCCTCAGATGGCGTGCTCAGTGCGCAAGACTTGGTGCTCCGTGCCTGCGAGCGCGGGGTAACGGTATTAGCGATCACCGATCATGATACGACTGCCGCACTTGCGACCGCACAAGCCGCTATCGATACGCATAATCTCGACCTCACCCTGGTGAGCGGGGTTGAGATTTCAACGCTGTGGGAAAACCATGAAATCCATATCGTCGGATTAGGCTTTGACCCGCATCATCCTGCGATGAAGGAACTGTTACACCAACAATTTCAGCGACGTGAAGACCGAGCAGTGATGATCGCCGAACGCCTCGCTAAAGCGGGTATCGCCGATACGCTCGCGGGGGCACGCGAGGAAGCCGGAGATGGACAGATCACCCGGGCTCATTTTGCCCGTTATCTTATTCGTCTAGGTAAAGCCGATACGATGGCACAGGTATTTAAAAATTATCTTGCGCGCGGTAAAACGGGTTATGTTCCGGCGCAGTGGTGTAGCATTCCTGCGGCTATCGAGGCGATCCATCTCGCGGGGGGGGCTGCGGTGGTGGCCCACCCGGCACGCTATCAGCTCTCAACCAAATGGTTGAAACGCCTGTTAGCCTATTTCGCGGAAGTCGGCGGCGATGCCATGGAGGTAGCTCAGTGTCAACAGGCGCCTAATGAGCGACAACAGCTCGCCCGCTACGCCCTCGACTACGGATTATCGGCATCGCAAGGCTCTGATTTTCATCAGCCCTGTGCATGGATCGAGTTAGGGCGTAAACTGTGGTTACCCAAAGATGTAGTTCCCGTATGGGAAAAATTTCCAGCCTTAGCTGCCCCAGATAGGGGGTAGGAGATAACGATGAGCCAATTATTCTATATCCACCCAGAAAATCCGCAGCCACGCTTAGTCAAACAAGCCGTCGATCTTATCAATAAAGGTTCTGTGATCGTTTTCCCAACCGACTCAGGATATGCGATTGGTTGTAAACTGGAAGATAAAGCGGCGGTGGAACGAATCATCCGTTTAAGACAATTAGATGGTCGCCATCATTTTACCCTAATGTGTCGCGACTTATCTGAGCTATCCACTTATGCACAGGTCGATAATATCGCTTTTCGCTTGCTTAAAAATAATACGCCAGGCAGTTACACGTTTTTATTGAAAGCAACGAAAGAAGTGCCGCGTCGCTTGATGAATGAGAAACGTAAAACCATAGGTCTGCGCGTGACTTCTCATCCGGTTGCTCAAGCATTATTGGAAGCCCTAGGCGAACCGTTGATGTCCACGACGCTGATCCTTCCAGGTAACGACTTTGCGGAATCCGATCCTGAAGAGATCCAAGATCGTCTCGATCATCATGTCGATTTAATCTTAAATGGCGGCACTATCGGCCAGCACCCGACTACGGTTGTTGACCTGTCTGAGGGAACGCCAGTTATCGTCCGTCATGGCGCTGGTGATACCCGTCCGTTTGAGTAAAAAAGTCGGGCAATGGCTATTGCCCACTTTTCACTAACGCGAGTTACCGTTGATGCGGATGATTTTAATGGTGTATCTCGTACATGATGTCTGGTGACAAATCCCACTGAACCAGATCTCACCGTGCTCGCCAATCATTACGCCATCACTGTTAGCGAAAAGATCGCTATAACGCTGCTTGCGTACCACTTCTCGTAGGCTCGGCGTGAATATTTTGTCATAGACGGCGAGAAACTGTTGCGAATTGAGTAGGATCTTATCTCTACCTGCCACCTGAGCCGTCAATGGGTAGTCCAACATTGTGGCGACTTGTTGTGCATCACGATTAGTGACGGCGCGTTGAAAACGGCCGAAGAATTGGTGGTAACGAGTGTGGCTATTTGCCCCCATTAAGAAGTCGATCCGCTGATCCACGGACTGTGGGGAACTCGCATAACTGATATCCGTGAGCAATAGGGAGCTAATCAAGATTAGCGGCAGGGAGCGAAGCGTCATGCGCATGATATGAGATCCTTTATAAAGTTTTAGTATAGAGTCGCGTCGGCCACACTGGCGAAAGTGCGACAGATTTGACGCAAAAATAGTAATAAAATTTGTAGATGGGAGCAGTATAGCGAAGCAACGAGCACCATACAAAAAACCACAGGGTGACACGATAAAAGGGGTTACATCCGATTTGGCATCCTGTATAATGGCAGTAACAAATAACTTAAGTTATTGATTTTAAACGATTTTATAAACTGATGCCTGGGAAGGCGACAGCGAGGCAGTGTATGAGTGAGAAGCTACAAAAAGTTTTAGCGCGGGCAGGTCATGGGTCGCGTCGTGAAATCGAGACGATGATTGCGGCAGGGCGTGTCAGTGTCGATGGGAAAATTGCTACCCTCGGGGATAGAGTTGAACCCTCAAATGCATTAAAAATCCGTATCGATGGCCGCCAGGTGGCAGTGCTGGCGACGGAAAGCGAAGTGTGCCGAGTATTAGCCTATTATAAGCCAGAGGGCGAGCTCTGTACGCGTAACGACCCCGAAGGACGTCCTACCGTCTTCGACCGATTACCTAAATTGCACGGTGCGCGCTGGATAGCCGTGGGCCGCCTCGATGTGAATACCTGTGGTTTATTGTTGTTTACCACTGATGGTGAACTCGCGAACCGACTGATGCATCCAAGTCGCGAAGTGGAACGTGAATATGCCGTACGCGTATTCGGACAAGTCGATGATGATAAAATTCGTCAGCTAAGCCTTGGCGTCCAACTTGAGGATGGTCCCGCTGCGTTCAAGACCCTGAAGTTTGGCGGCGGCGAAGGGATCAACCAGTGGTATAACGTGACTTTAACTGAAGGCCGTAACCGTGAAGTTCGTCGGTTATGGGAAGCCGTTGGGGTACAAGTTAGCCGCTTAATGCGCGTTCGCTACGGCGATATCCATCTTCCTAAAGGCCTTCCACGGGGTGGCTATACCGAAATGGATCTTACCGCTGTCAACTACCTGCGAGAGCTGGTGGGCATGAAGGAAGAGACAGTATCCAAGTTACCGGTCGAGAAAGACCGTCGTCGGGCGAAAGCGAACCAAATTCGACGCGCAGTTAAACGCCACAACCAAGTCTCAGGCAATACTCGCCGTCAAGAAACTCGTGGCGAAGAAACGAGCAATAGTGGTGCCCCTTCAACTCAGGGCAAGACGCGGCCAGGCACGCGAAGTAAGTCACGGCCAAGCACCCAAGGTAAGTCGCGACCAGGTACGCAAGGTAAGCAGCGTCCTAGTACTCAGGGTAAGCCAAGACCAAGCTCTAAGCGTCAGCAAGCCAAGTAAAAAAAGGCCCGTTAGGGCCTTTTTTATTACCGATAGAGCGGCATCGTTGCCCCATCACTGACCATCTCTTGTTTCGCTCGCGCAATAAATCGGGGAAGCGGACACAGGGATTTTCCCTCATCACTAAAACATCCTGCTTTTCCATACTGTGCGGCAAACATGGGATGCTTGGTGGATAAGGGCGTTAGCGCTCGCCACTGATCTAAACTCCTCGCCACAAAACGTAGTTGGATAAACGCCTCCCCGGTTTGACTATCGCGAAAACGTAAAAATTCCAAGCTGCCGCCCGGCGGGATATCGTTACGTGGATACTCCGCCAATTGCCAGTCAAAGCCTAGCATCGTCTGCAGCTGGGCGATATTCGTATCGTGGCCGACGAAGATCACAAGAGATTTTTTCAGTCGAGGGGCATAGCGATCCGGCGCATCGCTCAGAGCGTTAACGATCTGAGTCATGAGTAACGAGCCGCCATGTTTCGCGTATTCCGGCGTGTCACTGACCAAATCATACTTCGCCGCGTGCAGAACCATCAGCGCGGCGACAGCCTGAGCATCGGGGGCGTTACCAAAGGCGACCTCTGAGAGCGGGCGATTATCGCTATAGGCGAGACGGACACTCTCTGCCATTGAGGCTGCATGGGAAAGCGGGCCGGAAAGTTTAACCTGACCGTTATCGGTAATCGAAAGCTGCCATGGCGCGTCTAAAAAAGCACAACTTGAAGAAGATGGGGCGCATAAGGCCTTCCGAAAATCGCCGATCGCCGCGCGATAGTGCAGCGAAAGCGGCGAATTATCGTCGATACGCCTGTGGATTTGAGCTAGTACCCGTTCACGATTGGGGTGTGCGATCCCCATTTTCACGGTATCGAAAAGCGGATCTTCGTTCGCGGAGCTATGTTCCGCGGTTAGCCCACAACCGGGAAATAACCCATCGAGTAACGCATCGCCAGTCGCTTGCGTACGTTGATCCGGTGCAGCCCATAGGCTAATCACGCTTGAGGTTGGACAGCTATTAGTGAGTGGGAGGACTAGCCCGAGACGCTGCCATTGCTGCCGCCAATAATGGCCCTGTTGGACCATCCCGGCATAGCCGTGTCCAGTCAGATTCCCCGCCGGGACGTTCCAACGAGGCCACTGTTGACCAGTAAGTGAGGCATACTGACGATCATCCGTGGGGGAGCGTACGCCATGGCGGGCCACCACAACGACCTTATCTAAGATGTAGCGTGAATGAGCCTCGCTCTGTGCTACAGAAAACAGTAAGGGAAGACACCATGCTGCGAGGGTTGTATTGCGTCGTAGACATCGCATTCGTTAACCTTTTTATTCTTCTATGTTTCGATGTAGGCGAGTGTGGTATAGGGCGATTATTTCAGGAGTGTCGCCTCTGGGAAATAAGAGGTTTGATATTTACGAACTTCCAATACCACGTGGCGATTAAGTTGAACACTGGGATTTTATCATAAAAGTAGGCTGATTAATGATATCCATTGCTTCTACTGACTGATCATCTAATTCCCACGCCATTAAGCCTATATTTTAAGCGGGTAACGTATCTATAAACTGTTATATCTACCATTAACTCCCCCATCTATTGTTGTGATCTAACGCAAAAAATCGTGTAAAAGCTCATAAGTTCGCTAACTAGCGCTGTATTTATGTTATCAGCTGTTGCTAGGGTGATGGCTGTATCACTCTCCATATCCGGTTACTGGTTATAGGTTCAGACACGTAAGGGAATCACGCTGTCTATCGTTTAGCTTATCTTCGATTTCGAGGTGGCTGTTGTAGGTCTTCAAGGCTTTATGCAAGACCGCGTAACGCTGGGCTTTACGCTTAATTGGTTCTATTGAGGATTCAAGGATGAATAAAAATCGCTATCGGATCGTGTTTA
>NZ_JABBFP010000011.1 GCF_018494085.1 Rosenbergiella collisarenosi
CCTTCTGAGGGCGCAGAAAGTGTTGTCGAACCTGATCTCACTATTGCGAGAGCCAATAACGAAATGCAATTGCATACACAATCTGCGATTGATATGTGGGGTATCGATACAGCTGTATGGAGTGTTGACCTCAATACAGGGACGATAACCTTCACTAATGACGAAAAAGGGATCATCGTTACTGCACCTGTTCAAGTCATTGGTACCTACGATACCCAACAAGATACTTGGCTGTGGGGGTGGGACCATCCATCAGTAAGCGAGTCGATTGGAGAGTCTGCTCAGCGTGTACGTGAGTTTGGTGAACAATATGGCCTGGAAAAGCTCACGACACGAGAACTCTCAGTATCTATTGATGAGGCATGGGAGTTTACCGCTTTAGCTTGCCATCTGAACGGTGGCCAAGGGGGGTACAGAGGCGTGTCAGGCTCTACGTGGGTATTCATGGTGTATGGGCCAGTAACGGTCGAAAAAATAGATTAGTTAGTTAAGCTTATGATTTTGGGAGCGATATTATTAGGGTACTATTGGAACCGTTACCTAAATTATTAAGGAATAGAAATGTACAAAAAAGTATTAGCCGTATCACTCCTTGCTCTGCTATCGGGCTGCCAGCAAATGAATGGCGTAATGGGATCGGTAAATAGTACCTTAGATCAGCTAAATTCTGCCTTAGAGCCAAGCGCAACGACTGTTAGTGGAACAGAAATATGTAAGGACTATCGAGATAACGAAATTGCAGCCAATAAAAAGTGGGTTGGCCAGTGGGTAACAATGACAGGTCAAACAAAGATTATTTCTGATAGTCAATTTGGCCTCACTAACCAAACCGTTTTCTTAAAAGTAACTAAAAATGTTGATGCTGCATTTTCTCTGAAACCGACAGAAGAGAATAAAGTAATGAAAATTAAAACAGGTCAACGCCTAACGATGAAAGGGCAAATCAGTGGATTCTCAGAAGTTGGAGGTTGTTTAATCCATCTCGATAAGGGTTCGATTCAGTCATAATGGATTAAAGAGAGCTGAACCATTATGGTATGACCGTTACCTCTATGGTTCAGCCTTCATCTCATCAAGCAGGGTATAGCAGCCCAAGTTGAGCATAACGAATTGTAAAAGTTATTCACTTGATGCCCTCTGAGATCCTCCGGTCTGACTTAAATACTAGACTCTCAGTTTGTGAGGTTAAGTTACATAAAGAGGCCAGGAGCAGGTTGAGCTTGCCTTTCATCACGCCATACTCATGTCGGTGTCTGCTGTTATAGATTCCACCATAAACAAACACCCGATCCATCCATCCTTTCAGGATGGCGGGCATGCCAAATCACCAGAAAGGAAAATGCAGAAGCAACAGGTCAGAGTTGATCAATAACTGAATGTGCCTCGTAACATCATCGGGCAGAATTAGCTTTTCCCAGTGGTGGAGCTGTTTCCGCAGGGCATCAAATCTCACTGAATCCTGTCTGTCCGGGTAAAAGATCTTACCCTCAACAGGTTCGAAGTTTTCACTGTATAAATTCACTGAGTTAACCACTGAACCTTGATTTTCAAATGCTCGTGCGGCTCTGGCAGCCAGATATGAGTTAAACGAATCCCCTTCAGGATGAGCAGTGATAATCAGTACATTCATATTGGACCTCTCTGGTGACTTTTAACTGCCATAGTGTTTTCTTTTAGTTATGCAATCAATTACGCACTTTGAGGTAACTACTCATGCCATACCCAGGAAACATATACTCTGCTAAATGCTCAGCACGTGATGCCCTGGAGTTTATATCAGGAAAATGGGTAATGCTTATTCTTCCTGCTCTTGCTGAAGGCCCTATGCGCAATGGCGAACTGATGAGAAAAATCGAGGGTATTTCACAAAAGGTTTTTACCCAGACTTTGCGGCAACTCGAACTACATGGTCTGGTGTCCAGATTTGACCACGAAGAAAAACCTGCCTGCGTAGAATACAGTCTGACAGCAGTAGCTGACTCACTAGTCAGCACACTTACAGCTCATGATCGCTGGACAAAGATAAATTTCCCTGAACTTGACGCCGCTAGGGTTAGATACGATCTGGAAAACGATGATTATTAATAACGTATGATGAGTCTGGTAAAAATCTTATGCCAGTCAGTGCCGACAATGACCATTAAAATAATATGGTTACTATGCAGCAGGAATCGGAGCCAACAGCACAGACGGTCTAAATGAGACGCTTACATGAGTGCGGAGTGCGACACGTCAAGATTGTGCGCGTGTGGCCACTTTATGCCGCAGCGATCCACTACGTCGGTAAACCCGTCCGGCACACCGTGGAGCAGGCGTCCGTTATATCCGTTTATCTCCGCATCAAGACGCGGCGGGATCAGCTGCAGCATGTCGAATGGAAGTTCCTGCAGCGGCAGCGCGTCTTCGCGGCACTGGCAGTCCCACGACTCTTTGAGGCCGTTATTACCCCGCATCCAGTGCCATTCACCCTGCTTTATCTGCCACAGCCCGGCGATCACCGTCTGCTGCTCAGCAGAAAGCGATGACCACGTCATGCGCTGCAGGCCGCTGGCCAGCCACAGTTCGTGCAGCGTGTTGTAGATTTCCGGCGTCAGCTCTGCGCCACCCACTGCTTAAAAACGTGGTTCTGCAGAGTATCGCTTCCCGTCTCATTCACCAGAGCGGGATACGGGGCATAGTCCGTCGATTCCACCGTGTACAGCAGCCCGGCACAGCCCGCCAGAAAGAGCTGGATCCTTTCTGCAGCCGCCCGTGCGTAAAGCGGAACGCCCTCCCCGCCTTCAATCAGCGCACGCGCATTTTGTACGTGATATTCCGGGCCTGAAACCCGCAGCCAGTTGGTACACCTGTTTGGCATGTTGACTCCTCCGTTAAGGGTTGCACGGCACCATCTGCACCGTGCTGCCACGGAAGCCGGGCGCAAAGCGGAGCAGGCAACGGGCGAGGGAGGAAGCCGCACGCGCTGCCGGAGCGGACTGAATGTCCCGCATACGGCAGAAAACGGGTGACGACAGCCCCCTTGCCGGCGCAGCGGCCCGGCTAAGGTGAAGGCACGGTGCAGGCCCGATGGCACAGAGGAAACTTGCACGGCATTTTTAGGAACGGGCGCCGGCCTTTGAAGTGCTCTGGCGTCACGCATATGGG
This sequence comes from Rosenbergiella collisarenosi, assembly GCF_018494085.1. Lineage (GTDB taxonomy): Bacteria > Pseudomonadota > Gammaproteobacteria > Enterobacterales > Enterobacteriaceae > Rosenbergiella > Rosenbergiella collisarenosi. The sequence continues at coordinate 3,145 of NZ_JABBFP010000011.1, forward strand.
AGAATAGAGAAACGCGAATAATTAATAACTTCTAAAAAAAGTGCAATTTCTGCACTTTTTTATAGATAATAAAGCGATACATATGGGCAACAGGGCTGCCGAAGAGCTCGGGGTGAGCCTTCGCACGTACAAAGACTACGAGAACGCAGAACGTGTAAAGCGATCGGTGACAATGGTCACTGTTACGCTGTCGCTTATCAACGTTATGCCAGCGCTGAAATCAGATCAGCTCAGCAAAGACCTACTGCTGCAGATGCTTCAGAAAATGACGGCCGAGGTCTCAGGAAAAGAAACTGGAAACGATTTTGGCAGGTGAGCGGGTAACGATGCTGTTTGACCTGCCCCCAGGATTAAATACAAAACTCAGTTAGTAATGTCGGATTCTTCACTCTCAGAATTACCCTTTCTCCAGCCCGCTGCAAATTCAGACGGCGTCTGATAATTCAGCGTGGAGTGCGGACGACATTCGTTATAATCCTGACGCCATTCGCTGATGGTTTTCCTGGCATGACTGACGTCTCTGAACCAGTGTTCATTCAGGCATTCATCGCGAAAGCGTCCGTTAAAACTCTCAATAAATCCGTTCTGTGTCGGCTTGCCGGGCTGAATAAGTCGCAGCTCCACTCCATGCTCAAAGGCCCACTGATCGAGTGCGCGGCAGGTAAACTCCGGGCCCTGATCGGTTCTTATCGTAGCCGGATAGCCGCGAAACAGCGCAATGCTGTCCAGAATACGCGTGACCTGCACCCCTGAAATCCCGAAGGCAACAGTGACCGTCAGGCATTCCTTTGTGAAGTCATCGACGTAGGTAAGGCAATTGATTCTGCGACCAGTAGCCAGCGCATCCATGACGAAATCCATCGACAAGATCATGTTGGGCGCCACCGGACGCTGAGCATCATAGCGGCAGGTCGACAGGGACAAACCTGTGAGTCTGCAGGCACGACGTTGTGATAGACCGGTCGCATCACACATCAACACCACGACTTCGCGCTTCTGGTCTGTCGTCAGTACTTTAGCCCAAGAGCCACCTGAAGCGCCTCCTTATCCAGCATGGCCTCGGCGAGCAGCTTCTTGAGTCTGGCGTTCTCTTCCTCAAGTGACTTTAGGCGCTTAACCTCAGGCACCTCCATGCCGCCATACTTCTTACGCCAGGTTTAAAACGTGACGTCGAAAATGGCGAGCTTACGGCAGAGTTCCCGGGCAGAAACGCCGGCTTCAGCCTCGCGGAGAATACTGATGATCTGTTCGTCGGAAAAACGCTTCTTCATGGGGATGTCCTCATGTGGCTTATGAAGACATTACTAACATCGCGATGTGTTAATCAACGGGGAGCAGCTCAAATCAAAATGCGGTAAGTCATTGTTGTATAGAATTATTAATACCCACCTTTTTCACCAAAAAAAAACATATCATGCAGATATTAATATCTGTTTAAGAGTTTTTGTTAGATTTATTTTTTATTCATCTTGTTTATTCCTATTGAAAGTTTTTTCTTAATGTAAAAAATTCTCGATATTTCAGTGATAATGTTGCGTTGTTTTTACGTAAAGAATGTGTAATTATTCTCATCCGCTTTTGAAATGTCAGAATTTCTGCGATCTGCACACTAAAGGAGATAGTTATGTTTTCGATTGCTTCAGCTGGAACTGCGTCACACCCTCTGGATCTGATCCTTCAGAAGGATTTTTCTGGTCATCAAACTCTGGATTTAGGTATTGAAGAGATAACGGAAACTTTACATTATCTAAGTGACTGTGCCTCTTCCGCATTGAGCCTGAGTACCTCAGGAGGCTGTATGGGCGGCTGTACCTCTTCTGCTGCAACAGCGGGATCAATGGGTAGTGTCGCGAGCACAGGGGCAAATTCCTGATCAGAAAAAAAGAAATCTAAAGGGAGTTAGTAAGTGAGTGAATGTATTGTTAAGGCTGGAAATGTCAGGAAATCTTTTAAAGATGTACTGGCGCTGGATGATTTCTCACTCACTGCGTGCAAAGGGGAAATTGTTGGTCTTGTTGGTCCCAACGGCGCAGGAAAGACCACATCTCTTGAATGTATACAGGGACTGATCCCTTTTGACGCCGGTTCAGTAGCTTTGTTCGGCGAGGATGTTTATCGCGGTCTCACGTTCCAATCTCGTCAGCGTATCGGTATCGCACCCCAGTTCTTTTCACTACCGCCGCTTTTGACCGTAAGTGAGATAGCAACGCTTTATCAGTCGTTGTATCTCAGAGCGATGGCAGTAGATGAAGTTATCGCCCGAGTCGGACTAGAAAAGCAGGCTGGTGTCCGTTTTGGCAGACTTTCAGGTGGGCAGCAACGTCGGCTGGCACTTGCTGTCGCTTTGGTTGGCCGTCCTGAATTGTTGTTCCTTGATGAGCCAACAGGAGACCTAGATCCCCAGAGCCGTCGCTATATTTGGTCCTTACTGCTCAATGAAACGGAAAAGGCACAGCGGGCGGTGATAATCAGTACCCATCAGATGGATGAAGTTGAAGCGTTGTGTTCGCGAGTTGTGATTATGGATGAGGGACGTATTCTCGATAGCGATACGCCCCAGGCGTTAATACAACGCCATTGTCCTGAGCATCTAATCAGATTCAATATTAATGAGAAATACCTCGATGTTATGAAGTCTTCTTTTCCCGCACTCCATTTCCGTTCCATCCAAAAAGGAAATCAGGAGGCGAATATTAGTCTGGTAGTTAATACACTCAGCACCACAATTCAGCAACTTCAAATGCTGGAGAAAGATCACCAATTTGAAATGAAAAATTTACAGGTTTCTCAAAGTAGCCTGGAAGATGTTTTCATTAAACTCACGGGAAAAGTATTGAGGGAATAGTGGTGAATTATAATTGGTCAGTATTCTTTTCCATGTTTCGGGCGAATCTGAAAGAGTATACACGCGACATTTTGCCTTTTTTGTTTTCATTCATAATGCCAGTTTTTTTTATTGTTGCTTATGGTGTGTCAAAAAATGGAACGCAAACAGAACAAGCTTTCAGCGCTAATGTTGCAATTATTGGCTCAGCAAACGATACGGCAAAAATAGAAGAAAAGCTGAAGGATTTTACGCTTTTCAAAATCCAGGTGATTAATAGTATAGAGTCGGCTGATACCTTAATAGCCAGTGGCAAGTATCAGGCAGTCGTCAGTGTATTGGAAAATAGTACTCCACAGGTGGCTTCAACAAGTCAGTACCTAAATGTCGCTACACTCATCAAAAAGACACTGCAGGGTGAAGTGATGACACATGCGAGTAGCACGGATATTCCGACACGCGTGGTATCTGATAACCGTATCGCTGGTCTGGATTACTCTTTTGCTGCTATTTTAAGTCTTTCATTGTTGCAGGTTGCATTATTTGGAACAGCGGCCCCAGTGGTAACTGCCAAAGAGAAGGGACTTTACAGACTATTTAAAATCATCCCCGTTCCACGTATGGGGCTACTGGGAGCGCAGGTTGCAGTGCGTTTTTTTGTCTCTATGCTTCAGTTGCTAGTGCTTACAGCAATTGCTGTATTTGTTTTTAATGTACCAGTAAAATACCCCGTAACTTTTATTATGGTGATTAGCTGTGCGGCGCTGACTCTGGTGAATTATGGCTACGCTATCGCTGGTTTTTTTAATCGCATGTCGATGGCCTCTGCATTTTTAATTGTATTAAACTTCTACTGTATCTTCTTCGGTCAGATGTTCAGTGATATTAACGGTTCATCTTGGCAGCTGCTTGTTTATACGACACCGGTAGGATTTATAAGTGAAGCATTACATTATGCTACTACCGGCTATGCTTCGATGTTCACGATATTTCAGTCTATGACTGGCATGCTGATTTATCTACTGGTCTCATGTTTTATAGGTATTAGGTTTTTTAGTTTCGAGCCAGGAAAAGCATAACTACTTAGGGAGAATAGCTGATGTCGGGATCAGGGGATTGGTTGTATTATAAGCTTTATGTTGGTCAGCGTTATGATGCACTAGATTATGTCGTCGTCGATATATTGGAAAGCCTGCAAACGCTACTTTCAGAATATCAATGGTTTTACTTACGTTACTTCGATGAAAAAGGCATTCATCTTCGGCTCCGCATTAAGTTACCTGCGGAGCAACTTTCCCGTGAAACCGATATCTTTTCTTCATTGCATGATGGTATGACGGAGTTGGATGTCGCACCCTACAATAGTTATACCCCACTGATTTCCATTTCCGGTGAGGCAGAACTGCCCGTCAGTGCCCAGCGTTATTCCGCTTTCTGTGAAAAAGCTGAATATGAGCCGGAGTTTGAGAATTTTGGTGGCAAAGACGGCGTTGTAATCGCAGAAGATGTTTTCCATCGTTCAAGTATCCTTGCAAGGCATATTATCAGCCTGGAACGTCAGGGAGAGCTCAATCGTAAAGATTTAGTACTGCCTTTGTTTATTATCGGACTTGGGGTCTTTATTCATCCGGGTAACTGGCAGACATTTCTTAGTCGATACGCCACCTTCTGGTTGTCAGGAAATCCTGCTATAGGTTCACTAAAAATGGCGTTTGCTGAGCAGGCTTATAATCTGCTTGATGCAGGTGATGTCCTTGTTTCACCAATGTCTGAATACTCCGAAAAACAGCAGAAAATCCTGCAGGAGTGGCACGTAGCGTTGAAACTGGCACGCGATGCATATGCCAAAAAGTCTGCTCAGCTGGCAAAGGATATTGTGGAAAAACTGGGCTTCCATTTCATTCACCTGATGAACAACCGACTGGGCTTTAACGCGCTGGAAGAGGCGTATCTTGCGACTCTGCTTAATACCGCAGAGGAATCCGGGTATCACTATGAATTTGCATAATCTGATGCTGTCACCGGAGCGATTGCAGCGTTACCCATTTCTGTCACTGGTTTCTCCGCTTGGTGGAGTAGTCAAAAGTGCGACTACCTTGCGAAGTCGTGAATTGCATATTCCGCGTTTCCATTCCGTCATTGCGGGGACGGGTTTTCTGTCGCTTGCCTATTCGCATATTGCCGACCTCGCCGGTAACACCAAAGGCCACGCTGAATTGACCGGATGCGGCGCAGATGAATCTCTGGATATGGCGTTGCTCCGGTCAGTGGCAGAGGCTGCCGAGCGCTACGCTACCTGTGTCTACGATAAACGTGATGTCAGAATTGCAACTTTTAATGACATGGCGATCCAGGGAATTCGAGCAGAAGATATTCCGCGCTGTTCTGATGAAGAATATGCCAATCCTCGCTGCTTTATTCGCCCCATAGACGAGCAGGCACCTCTGCGTTGGGTGGCGGGATATTCTTTGACAAGACGCGAAACATGCTGGGTTCCTCTGATGATGACCCATCTTTTTGCGCGTCCATGGCCATCAGAACATTTTTGGTTACCGATTTCGACAGGTGTCGCTGCTCATGTTGATCTCGCTCAGGCGGCTGTTTCTGCTATTTGCGAAGTTATTGAGCGAGATGCGATCGCACTGACCTGGTTGCTGCAAATGGAACATCCTGCCGTTGTGACTGACGATGCAATCCCGCAGGAACATGCGGAAAAAGTCAGAAGATTGCGCAACAGTTGTCTGGAAAATCGGGTGTTCAATGCAACGCTGGATACCGGAGTACCTACTTTGTACAGCGTGCAGTTGCGAGCCGGAAGTGAGCGAGCAGCGCAGTTTGTGAACTGTTCCACACATTTTGATCCATGGGTTTCCTACGGGAAGCTCATTCGGGAAAGTGCGGTTGGGCGAACCATCCTTGAACATAATTTGCCGATCCCTGACGACATTCAGGACTTTATCGAACTGGAACACGGTGCAATCTTTATGGGCCGGAGGGAACACCGCTCAGCCTTTGATTTCCTGTTATCTCCGGAGAAACGTGGTGTCGGAGAGACACAGACACTGACTGCTCTTGCCCGAGGAATGCCTTCCGACCCCGCATTACAACTGCGCTACCTCACCAACCACTTCACCAAACTGGGTATGGATATTGTCATGGTGGATATGACTACTGACGAATTACGGGATGCTGGGCTACATGTGGTTCGTGCCGTTATTCCCGGGTTGATGCCTATGTCGGCTTGCCACACAGCCCGCTATCTCGGGCACACCCGCTTGCACAATGTGAAACGCGAACTTGAAGCCCGCACTGGAAACCTCCGGACGATTAACCCCTATCCCCAACCTTTTGCCTGAGAAACGTGATGATTATCGTCTACGAGCGAGAGTTCGATGCTGCAGTTGCTCATGCGTTGCAACAACGTTGTGCGCATAGTTCTCTGATTCCCTTAGAGGACGCCAAAAAGCGTGCCTGGGAGTCTGAGCCAACAACCTTTGTGGTGATCATTCTGACCGGCAGGCATCCTGCATCGTTGCCCATACTCACACATCAGTTACATGTGGCTGCGATACCTCATACCGCGGTCATACTTTCCGATGATGCGCTTACTTTTGGTCCGCTGGTGCTGCCGGGAAAATCGGTTTGTTATCAATGTGCTTTGAAACGCAGCGCCAGCATGGTTGAAAAACCCCGAACACCAAAGCAGGACCGTGATTTTCACGCATTTGTTGAGAAGTCAGCTGCCTGTGAATTACGTGGTTACATGCCGGGACTAATTGAAATGGCGTTGCTTAAAATATCCCAGCATCAACGCTGTCAGCCTGTTGATGCTGGGATAATGACAGTTTTTAGTCTTACAGATGGTCACGCCATCGAAAGCCGCATTTTGGCATTACATGGTTGCGATTGCCGCAATCTGTCATTCACATCCTCTGAGGAGCGCTGGACACAGCATTTGCGAAGCGGGCTGGAGGCGTTGCTGCAATGAATAATATAAATCCCAGCGATGTGTTGCCTGAAAACCTCGTCAGCTCCGGCATGTCCGCCAGCCAGTTTGAGCAGAATGAGGATTTACAGATAGGTTTACCCGTAAGACCTGTTTTAATCCCCGAGTTGGTATGGGTCCCCGTTTCACTCACCAGCCTGACATTATATGGTTCACAGATACCCCGCACACTTCATTGTGCTCAAGGAGTAACAATACTGCGCAAACTCCTATCCCTGCTGGACGGTAGTAAAACGCTTGATGAGCTAAGTCTGCTGTTTGACAATCAGATAGAGGGTGGGGCTAAGGGGTTTATCTCGCTGCTATTCCGTTATGGTCTATTGGAGGAGGGTGATGATCAGCGTTTGGCCGAATGCTGTGAAGATGAAAACATTACCGCTTGGTATGGACGTTTTATTGGGAACACGCGTAAGCATGCTAACCGGGCTGCTGTGGTTGATGCGGTAAAACGGATTGTACCACTTGTTGTAGCACCAGCAGAGCTTTACGACTCGATGTTACGGACCATTGAGGGCATTCCATTCGCCGATGCACATGTCATCGCCATTGAAGATCTGTCAGCATTTCCAGCCAATGCCACACATGCAATATTTATTGGCTATACAGAGGTACATGCCACTGCACTGGAAGCCATCATGGATGCCTGGCTTGCAATGGGGCATCCTTATTTTTGCGCCAGAATTGGTCAGGAAGAGATGCAACAGGGCCCCTATGTGATTCCTGGATTCAGCGCAACCCATCGCTGTGCAGCAAAACAACTTTCTGTTCCGAATGATCAATCCGACCCGCTGATTGCTGCCTGGTGGGCCGTTCTGGCTGTACATGAATTCACTCAGGTGTTGTCGGGGCTGACCCGTGAACTCTATATTAATACGTTGCGATTGCATGATCTGAGCGGTCAGGGCCGTTATATTCAGCGGGTCCGTATTGCACGTCTCTGGGGCACCCCCTGGGAGAATGGTGATATTCAGGCCAGTACTGAAGGGGGATATATCAGCTGGCTGCATCACGTCAGTACCCGGCCGCCGCCGCATGAATATCTTGCGCCAACATTGTTCCAGACCCACTTTTCACTGAAAAATATCAAGCTTTATGCTGAGTCGGGGCTAGCCTTATTACCCGCAACGGATTCGACATCAAAGCTGACATGGTCAGCAACCGCTGATGTACCTCCTTTGCCGCTAATCATGGTGTCTGGAGCGCAACAGACGATTACTCCAACCATTTTGAGCACTTTGCTGAGATATAGCGCTGGTCGCCAGACGTCAGAAAGCGGTGTCTCGCGTCGCATTGCGCCATCAGCGGGCAGTCTGCAATCGGTCTCGTTCTATCTAGTAGTCAATGATGCAGAGGGTATTGCGCCGGGTATCTATTACTACAATGGCGAGTCACACCAGTTACAGCATATAACTCATACCCAGCAAAGCACACTGATGCGATTACTGTATGGCCCCCTAGGCGAGCAGGAACCTGACAGGCCAGCAGTGACATTGTTGCTCACCAGCTATCTTGCGCGGTTGCGGGACAAATATGATGACTTTGGACTGAATCTTGCCTATCTGGACACTGGTGTAGCCAGTAGTTACCTAAATGTCTGTGCCGCAGCACTGGGTTGTCATCTGAGTGAACCATATATCACTGATTATACTCAGCTTACGGAATTGTTGTTCCAGTCAGAAGGAGGACATGAACATTTGGTCACGTCAGTGTTCCATCTGTTCGTGTCAGAGACCCCCACCAACGCCGATGCAGTAAACCCGCTCCTGGTAAGAAAAGTGAGTAGCAGCGAACTGTTGCTGAGTTATCAGGGATATTGTGGAATCAGCCAGTCAGAAGCAGCTCGTGACACACTACGCGGCTGGCAGGAAAAGCTGTTGGCAACTTTACATCAATCAGACACTTCAATCGGTGAAACATTATTAAAACGACGCGCCCGATATGACTTCGCTGCGAGAGAGGTGCCAGCCCCCATCGTGGAGAGGTTGGTCGCACTGATGTTAATCGAGCAAACGAGACACGCTTTTAAGGAGGCCGGTCAGCCACTGTGGCAACCCTGGGTTATTTTGCCGAAAACGGATGGGGCTGGTGGTGCCGGAGTTTATGCCTGCGACGCCAGCGAACGCGCAAGCTGGACGTGTTTAGGCTATTTAACGCCGGAACAACTCAATGCCTGTGTTAATCAGGCCAGTTTTGCCCGTGCAGGGCTGATTTTACTGGTAGTGACACGAATGGGAGCCTTACTGTCTTCCCGGGGCAAGCAGGGGTACTGTGACGCTCAACGTCAGGCAGGTGCCGCTATTGCATTAGCTTGGATGGGGGCGACAGATGCAGGTCTGGTGGGCGCCCCCTGTGGTGGCTTTTTAGAGCATGGACTACGGAATCAGGGAATAGACGGATTTCATCAAAGTGTGATGTTTTCCCTGGTGCTGGGACAGCCAGCTTTGCTACCGCAAACCACAGGGAGCACAGATGCAGTTCTCTGAAGCCAGAAATCAGCAAATTAACTCCAGCTACTGGTCTATGCGTAAGGACGTGGTAGGCAGCGAGATTGACCTGCTAACCACCGTGATCGCTGGTGGCCAGTTCGAGCGTGCACTCAAATTGTCCGGGCCAGGACGTCTGATAGCTGCGGAGCTTTCACGGCCGGTAAAGTACACCGAACTACTGCATCAGCTTATCCAGCATTATCCTCATCATTCTGAAAATGAACTATCTGTGGCGTTACGGAGCATGCTACGTAAATTTCATGAAGCGGGTTTCATCCAGGCTGATCGTGCATCACTTGACAGCCTGAACCTTTCAGATCCTGCACGATCTCAGCGTAGGTCATTAGAGCGATGGGCATTACCTAATCCTGACCTGTTGGCCGTAAGGCTGGCTCGTTGGGTGAAGAAGCTACCATCGTTGTATCGCCATCTGCTTCTTGACCTGCTGGTTGCCGCAGCTCTTTTCTTCCTCTGGCAAGCTATAGGGCACTATGCGCCTCTTGATCACCTCGTTGCAGTGACGCCAGGTACTGTCCTTATGGTGATTTGCTTATGGATGACATGGATAGCTTCACATGAGCTTGCACATGCTACTGTGTGCCGTTTTTATGGTTTCCCGGTTGCAGGTGCCGGATTCATGTTTCGTGGCTTTTTTGTTCCCTCCATTTATGTCAATACCAGTTCAGTCCAGCTTTCATCCCGACGCAGCCTCCATTTTCAGGTCGCACTGGCGGGTCCACTGTCAGATTTGATATTTGCAGGTGGATGCGCAGCATGGATGCTGATTTATGATCCACTCCACCCACTCTTTCTGGTCGGTGAGTACGCTTCGTTGGGCATGGTAATGGGGTTGTTTTTCAATCTGACACCCTTCAGGGCATCTGATGGAAGCAGCATGTATTATGCCCTGTTTTCATCAGCATCTCATTTGACCCCGGCCCGAGGAACACTGTGTCGTGTGTCTATTGGCAGACTGGTCTTTGCGTTGTGGGTAGTGCTGTATGTAATGCTGGTGATGGTTTTACTGGCTCGCATGACAGGAATGCTGCCATGATGAATAACAACGCTGTTTTCTATGATAGTGAGCGAATCGTTATTGAGATAGCCAGCTTCGGTTTTCTGCGTCTGGCTGGTTTGTCGGTTGATAATGCTGCGGCGTTAAATCGTGAAGAAAGTAAGCGAACATATGAAGCGTTGCGTCAATCGAAACAGGAAAAAATTCGGCTGGCGCAGGCCTGCACAGATAGCCTCTATCAGGCGATATCGGTGATCAATGATAATAATGTTCGTCAGAATCTGCTCAATCTGCGGCGTGCTATCTACAATGATCGCAAAATAAAATTATCAACAGCGTCATCCGCCCGCCTCACGCAAGATGCTCCTGAGACTTTAAGGCTCCTTGAGCAGTATCAGGGTGAGTTGGAGCGGATTGAAAGCCGTTTTCATCACTTTTGTCTTGCCGTTCAGCAGGATATTGATTCCTCGCGGGATCTTCTCTGGCGCGTAGCAGCCATTCCTGAGTTTCGGCAAGCTTTGGCACTGGCAGCACCCTCCCTGATGACTGGCCTCATCGGTAGCGCATCTCACAATATTCCGCGTAAAAAAAGGCGTGCGCTAGAAAGAAGTCTGTTCAGCTTTTTTATCCGTGCCACGATGAAGACAAGTCCTTTTAGTCATTTTGGCTGCACAGCCGCGGTTGTGGTTAACAGATCGCAGAAAATTGGTGAAAACCGCACGGCTCAGATGGAGCTTCATCAGCACACTCAGCTAAATCGTAGTATCGCGGTAAGCCTCCGCGAGGCACTTTATCAACCCGTCTCATTATTCGAACGAAATTTACCCTTAATACGAAATCCGTCTGTGCGTCTTTGTTTACGCCATGATGATAACGGTCAGGAACTGAAAAGTGTCCATGTTCCAGTGCGGCAGTATCAGTCTCGCCAGGGAATGCTGTGGGCAGAAGAGCATAGCATCAACCGGACACAGCTTGTCCCAGTTTTAACTTTACTGGGTGACATGCCAGCGAGGTTCACGCCAAGTGAATTGCTTGCGAAGATGGAAGGGCTAGGGTACAGCAACACAGATGCAAAACGTCTAATCCGACAGTTACTCAGGCAGGATATAGTTCGCCCCGCAATCCAGTGGAATGCGCATGAGCCATCACCTGCTAACCGTCTCTCCAGAGAGCTGGAAAAGCTAATTCCCTTTCTTCCTGATGTATTGCCCTGGCTGGAGGTGATCCAGGAGCTGAGCTCTATTGAAGAGCGGGCAATCCATTTCAGTGCTATTACCGCCGATCAACGTCCTGCGGTGCTACATGCAATCCAGCAGCAATGGCACCATTTGCATTCCCTGCTCGATAATCGTCCGAAACCCGACGTGCGTTCGCTGGTTTTTGAAGACGTCAAAACTACGGAATCTGTTATGACGTTACCTGCCGGATTTGTTGAAAAAACGGCTGAACGTATTGCGCGGGTACTGGCATCATGCGCGCATTTTTCTATGGATTATCTGTGGCTGCATCGACGGTTCATTGAGATTTTTGGTGAAGGGGGGGAATGCGTCAATGTTGCCGAATTTATTACTACTTCCTGGCAGGCCTTTATTCAGTTCAGCATAGGCTATCACCCTATGACCTGGTCAGCATTGCATACGATGTCGCACGATATCCCGGTAGATAAAACAGCGTTACCACTGACGGTTTATTTTCAGATCGATGCGGAAAATAGCGAGCAGGTCATGCAGGGCACTCCGCGGGTGATAATCAATCTGGCTTACAACCGGCTAGGGTGGCAATCCGCACGTCAAACTTCTCCTGACGCAGCCTCACCACTCACACAGCAAATTAGCGACTGGCTTAGCGTTGCTGGCAGAAAAAGACGGCTGGCCACGCTTTCTGTGAGCGGTGAATCGAGCAATCTTCAGGCGCATGCCCGGCTTAGCGATGCCGTGCTGTGTGTTGACGAGGAATCCCAACATGCTGATGACTTGCGTTTAAGCGATTTGCGCCTTTACCACAATAGTGAAACCGGGTTACTGGAACTGACTGATGCCTTAGGGACGCCTTTGCAGTTGCAGTACCTGGGAGGAAGTACTCCCATGCCAGCATGGGGGCCGAAGTACCTGCTGATTGCACTGTCCGAGCCTGTTCAGGTGGGGCGACCTGGTACTGACATGATTATAGCCACCGACAATCCGCAAAGTGCTGAAAAGCACGTTCGCCATCAGCCGAGGTTGGAGATTGAGAATTGTGTGCTTATCAGGGAAACCTGGTGGGTGCGTTCCTCCTGGTTTAAACAGCACTATCCCTCTACCACGCCAGAAGAGCGGGTGGCGTCCCTGCTTGATATTTTTGCCGCATGGAATATCCCTGACGAAGTTTTTGTGCATGGTCAGCATAGTGATTTCTTCAGCTGGGAGGCATTAGCCGCTACCAGTATGCGCAAACCGATGTGGTGTAGGGCAGGTAACTCGATGTCTGCTGATTATCTATTTGATTTAGCGAGGGATGCGGAGTGGCTGGTGTTGCGCGAAGCATTACCTTCACCCTCTGCCGCATGGTGCTTTAGGGATGGAAAGCCTTATGTCAGTGAATTCATGCTTGAGATGAACGTGACGTTGAAGAGTGGTAAGGAGAGTAGCACTTGAAGAGTCGTGATGAGGGGAACCGCGATGAACAGGATGTACAGGGAGATGCGGCCCTGAAAATAATTACCGGGACTCTGGGCCGGCCAACAGCAGCCGCAGGAATAGCTGAGCAAAAGCATGGCAAGGCCGTCAGGCGCTATCTGCGTTGGGCCGCCACTGGTGTGCTATTGATTTTGGTCTGTGCAGCGGGGATACACTGGGGGCAGAGGCACCCGCAACAGATAAATGTTCCCTCACCCAGGAACGAGAGCAACGTTGTGGCCGTAGAACCAGTGGTGGATAAAGTTCAGCCGATTGCAGAGCAAAATCTTTCCGCGGCTGGCCTGATCAAAGCTCAGCAAATTTCGACAGTGTCAGCTGAAATCACTGGCACTGTAGCCAAAATTTATGTGAAACGCGGCCAGTTCATCAAACAGGGAGAGCCTGTCGCTGAGCTAGACACAGCTTATCAGCAGAACGCGGTGGATGAAGCGACGACAAAGTTGTATTCAGCGCAAAACGATCTTTTACGCCAGCAGAATTTGCTTCCACTGATGAAAGCACGCTATGAGCGACAGATGAAGCTTTCGTTAACGCATATGACTTCAGTACAGGAAGTGGATAACGCCAGAATTGACTGGATCAATACGGCTTCTGAGGTGCACAGTATGGACCTTCAGGTTCAGGATGCGAAAAATGTACTCGCACGTAATCAGATCAACCTGAGCAAAGCTATTATCCGCGCGCCATTTGATGGCATGGTGGTGTCACTGGATGCCGCGCTAGGTGAGATTGTTTCCCCGGTGTCCTCTGCAGACAGCTATGCGCGTACCGGTATCGCCACCATCGTTTCAACTTCTCCTTTTCATGCCGACGTTTGGGTGCCGGAATCATTTCTCTCCAGAGTGATGACCGGACAAGCCGTAACGGTATCTCCTGATGGGCTGAACAACGTAACAGTGCCCGGCACTGTCAGCTTTATTTCTCCAGTAGTGGATGAAAGCCGTGCGGCAGTTCTGATTCAGATTGAGTTAAAGAAAGGTCCGCGGGAACTCAAACACAATATGTCTGTACATGTCGACTTTCAGCGCACAGAGTTGCTAGGAAAAGAGGGGAAATCAGTATGATGCAGGGAGAAACGGCTGTCGTAGTCACGGAGGATGCGGTGGCACAAGCCGCCATCTGTTTACAGCAGGTAAGTAAAGCCTATCGCCGCAATCGGGAGCACATTCAGGTTTTAGATAATCTGGACCTGCAGGTCAATAAAGGCGAAATGATCAGTATCATGGGGCCTTCGGGTGCCGGTAAATCGACGCTGCTAGATGTCATTTCGGGCGTTACTACTGCCGACGGTGGCCAAGTATTACTGGCAGGACATGACTTTGCTCTGCTGTCCGAAGCACAGCGAACCCAGGTGCGCGGCCGGCATATTGGCTTTATTTTCCAGTTCTACTGCCTCATCCCAGTGCTAAATGCCTGGCAGAATATCGAGTTGCCATTGGGTCTGTGGAAGATGTCTAAAGCGGATCGCCAGATACGCGTCAATGCCGCGCTGGATATGGTGGCGATGAAACACCGCCAGCAGCATCTGCCCAGTGAACTTTCTGGTGGGGAACAACAGCGCATCGCTATTGCGCGGGCTGTTGTCAGCAACCCTGACATTGTTCTGTGTGATGAACCAACAGGCGATCTTAATCGTGAAATGGGTAAAACCATCATGACACTGCTACGTCAGCTTTGCGTCGAGTATGGCAAAACCGTGGTGGTGGTAACACATGATCATGATGTAGCGCTGTATGCTGATCGACACTACCGGCTCGAAAATGGCAGGCTTCTTGAGGAAAATGCTGCTGAAGTGAAGGCTCGAGTATGACCGTGAGATGGATTTATATCCTTAAAAGCGTCAGTTACTACCGGCTTCGCTTTCTGCTGATCTCTCTATTCATTGCGGCGGGGTTTGCCACCTTGCAAATTTCGCTCAGTCTGTCCCATGCTCTGACACCCGACAGCTCCGATCAGGCGGATAGACAACTACTGGTACTAAACGGCATCAATGCGCAAATGCCTTTACCTGCCAACTATGCGTCCAAACTGAATGCGATGCATGATGTGAGTGAGGTGAGTTTTGCCACCTGGACAGGAGCCTATTTTCGTCATCCGGGATGGCTGGTTCCAGCTCTTGCGGTCGAAGAACGCTCTTTTTTTACTATGAACCCGGAACTTACTGTGGAGCCTCAGGCGTTTTCTCAATGGGTTCAGCAGAAGAATGGAGTACTGGTGGATGAACGCTTTGCCAGACGCTATGGGCTCCATGTTGGGGGACGTTTGCCGTTGCAATCTTCCATCTGGCCTATCGGCGGAAGTGGCCTTCTTGACCTGATCATCAGTGGGATGGTTAGTAACAATGACAGAAACTCCTTTCCGGGATTGTATTTGCACTATGACTATTTTCAGGACCGGCTTGCAGGTGCGAAAGGATTGGTCAGCTATTTCATGGTGATGCCTCGCGAGAGTATCTCACCTGCCTCACTGGCAAAAAAGATTGATGGATTATTCGAGGGAAATCTTTACCAGGGTATTACACAGACTGCGACAAAAAACATTCATATGCAGCAACTCATTAAACGATCGTTTGATATCGGACGGGCGATCTCATTTATCAATTTCAGTGTCTTCATTCTGCTGGTGATTCTGCTAGTAACAAATTTATTTGTTATTTCACAAAAAAATGCTGAGGAGTATGGGCTGCTCTATTTGTGTGGATATCAGAAAAAATGGATAGCCGTCACGGCGGTTCTTCAACAATTTGCATTTGTAATGCCTGGTGTGGTAGTAGGGAGCCTTGCCGGGGCGGGACTGGTCGTCACTTCTGCCATTTGGGGGCCGCTGGCACTGACTGGGTTGCAGCTCAGCGTAACTGATGTAAGCGTGACATTGATGGTCGCCGCCTTTTTGCTTGTACTGGTTTCTCCGGCTGCTATATGGCAAGTGATGATCAGTAAAGGAAGGGTGAAATGAATTCACGCACTATAAACTCATCTCAAGGGTTGCCGTCTTCAACCGTTATACGTCAGTGTTTTTTGCTGCTGAGAGTCTCATTAAGTCATTACCTGCGTAAACCTCTTTATCTTGCAGCTATCATCCTTACTTTTGTGGTTGTTGCGGGCGTATCTGTTTTGACATTTGCTGTAAGAGGTGGTCTGCAGAACGTCATTGACGCTAATCAGCAGCCGGGTCTTTATTTTTTGATGAACGGTAAAGGCAATACGGAATTGACCAGTCTACTGAACTCCGGGCAGCAGCGCTATCCATCAAATATGAGCGGGGTGGCGCAACAACAGGGCAGGGCGCAGTTTTCACCTGAACTGGTGTTACTGTCGCGGCAGACCTTTGATAAAACCCAGTCTGACTTTATCGTGCGCGGAGTGACTCCGTCGGCCTTTTCGATGAAAGATCCTCGTAGCGGATTACCTTACGCTGTAATCCGTCAGGGTAAAGACTTCAGTCCTGGGAAGCGGGAGTTGCTTATTGGGGCTGAGCTGATCCATCGTTATCCACAGCTGCGACCTGGGTACTCCCTTAAAATTCATGGCACACAGTGGCAAATAATCGGCACATTCACCTCAGGTGGTTCTGTTCGCGAGTCAGAAATCTGGGCTGACCGGGAAATGTTGCGTACTGAATTTGGCGTCGGGAGTACGGCCAATGTTGTGGCTTTCTTTAGTGTGCCAGGTATCACGCTTAATCAGCTTAATGATGAACTGGGCCAGATTGAAAAGGGTCCACTGTCGATTTCCGATAGTCAGACTCACTATGCCTCGCACGGACAGGATTTAGCCAGTCTGTTGGCTATTTTCGGAAGCACGTTTGCCATTATTGGTGGGGTCATTGTTCTGAGTGGTGTTGCGGTGCTGGTGGAATCGCTTCTGGTGAATGTTACCGCAGAACTCCGGGCACTGAGATTGATTGGCTATGGGCAGGTGCTGTTTTTTGCTTTCACCGCTCCAATTCTGCTTTGCAGTCTGATAGGGGGCCTGGCTGGTATGGGATTGTATGGACTGGTCGCCATGAGACTCACGTTCTCAACAATGGCGGGGCCTTCCGAGATGGTTTTTCATGCCAGTCTGAATCTGTCGATTATCCTCTTTGCACTGGCTTATTGCATGTTTATCGCATTGTTTGCCTGTCTGATTAATTACCGTCGTGTCATGAAAATTATTGCATCAAAGCACTGATCCCGGCGATCCAGCATATTAACAAGGAGTGTAGAAATGTCCCCCACGAACGATTTACCGCTAATTCCACGGGATGTGCTGTTCAGTGACCCGGCTTATTCTGCTGTGAGCCTGAATCCACAGGGAACGCATCTGGCGTGGTTATCTCCTGGTGAAGACGGTATGGCGATCTGGACAGCGCCACTCGAAGATTTGGACCACGCTGAGCCCGTTCCCGGTGTCAATGGCGCGATTCGATTCTGCAACTGGACTTTTTTGCCCGGTATTATGTTATGCGCCATTGATAACAAGGGTGATGAAAATTATGTGCTTTACCGAATTGACACAAAAAATGGCAGTACTAAGGCGTTAACCTCAGAGATACAGGTGCGCGCTCAGTTGGTGCGTCAGAGTCGGTTATGCCCAGAAGAAATACTGGTAATGATGAATTTCCGGGTTGCTTATTGTTTCGATCTTTACTCCATCAATCTGCTGAGTGGAGAGGCAAGAATGGTTGAGGAAAATCATCTGGGGGCAATCGGCTATATTGCAGATGATAATCTGGACGCTCGTTATGCCCTGCGCTATGAAGCAGATGCTGCACTGACGGTGCTTAAAAAGCATGCATCCGGTGACTGGCAGCCTTTCGATATAATCTCCGCCACAGACGCTACATGGTTTTACCTGTCAGGAATCGTTCCATCCACTCAAAAACTAATCGCGCTGGACAGCCGGGAGCGTGATACCACAGCGCTGGTATTGATAGACTCTGAGAATGCAGTACGTGAGGTTGTTGCAGAAGCTGGAGTTGATATCACCGGTATTATCACCGATGTCAGCGGCAATGAAATAATCGCATGGATAACTGAAACCTACCGCCGGGAATATCACGTACATGGAGCTTCCGGTGCGGCTGATATCGCATCACTAACTCACTATTTTGATGGTGACTGGAGCCTGATTAGCCGTACTGAAAAGGATGATCTGTGGTTAATATTGCATGCAAACGATATAACGCCAGGCCAGTTATTCATCTGGGATCGCACGCATCAGCGCTGCAAAAAACTGTTCGATCTCTATCCACACTTAACCGGCCTTCCGTTAGCTGCGATGCAGCCGGTCGCGATTCCATCAAGAGATGGTTACTCACTTACCAGCTACTTAACCAGCAATCATGAGCAATGTGCACCACTGGTATTGCTGGTTCACGGAGGGCCATGGGCCAGAGACAGTTTTGGTTTCCATCCTCTCCATCAGTGGCTTGCTAACCGCGGTTACCACTGTCTGAGCGTTAACTTTCGGGGTTCTACCGGGTTTGGTAAGGCATTTATAAATGCTGCTGACGGTGAGTGGGGCCGAAGAATGGATGATGACCTGACGGATGCTGTCAACTGGGCTATTGACTCTGGTATGACTTCACCTGAGCAGGTCGCGATTATCGGAGCAAGCTACGGGGGGTTTGCGGTACTGTCAGGAATGACGAGGTTCCCGGAGCAGTACGCTTGTGGAATTGATATTTGTGGCCCCTCCAGTCTGCTGACACTGATGAATACTCTGCCCGTCTGGTGGAGTACCGTGCGGGCGAGATTTGTCAGGGCGATAGGTGATCCGGATACGGCTGAAGGCCAGGCGTTGCTGAAGGAGCGTTCTCCGCTCTATCGCGCTGACGAGCTGATCAAACCATTGATGATCGTTCAAGGTGCCGTCGATCCACGCGTAAGTCAGGGGGAGAGCGAGCAGATCTTTCATGCTTTGCAGGATGCAAACAGGGATGTTGAGTACCTGTTGTTCCCGGATGAGGGACATGAACTATACAAACAACCCAACCGCCTATTGTTTTTTGCACAGGCAGAGCGTTTTCTAGCACGATATCTTGGTGGGCGTGTTCAGCCTCTGGAAGCCACTGAGCGTGAGGCATCACTGGCGGTCATTGCTGGAGAGAATAATGAACAGGATGCCTGAATTCACGCTATTTGGAGAAGTGATCGATGCCAATGAGATTCTGCGCGTGCAGGTGACCGACATAAAATCACTGCTGCTCCGTAAAGGTTTTATCATTGTTAATGATATTTCCTTCACTCGTGAAGAGTTCGCAATGTTCTTTTCAGGATTTGGTGACGTGGTGAGGTTTGTCACCGACCCACTTGCGCCCGACTATAAGTCCAGCGATGTGACAGTGCTGCAGGGGCGACCAGATGATATTGTCGCAGGACGCGGGCAACTGCCATTGCATGCGGATGGTGGTACTACAGACTTCATCGTTGATCACCTCTTTCTGTTCGCGCTAGAGGTCAGCACCTCTGATAACGGGGGAGCAACCTGTCTGGTTAACTACCGTCTGGCAAATCTGGAACTACCTGAATCGTTGCGCCGGATCTTATTTGGTCGTAAGCATTATATGCGCATCATTAATGGCGATGTCGAACAGACGTGGAAAGAAATACCGGTGTTCAGTGGCATGGGTAGGGCATTCAGAATGATGATCTATTTCCCATTTGATGAAGGGCAGCCAGCCAGCTGGGAATGTGCTGTTGAAGGATTAACTACGGCAGAATGCCGACAATATTACCGTGATCTACAGGCATTTTATCGACAACCACGTTATTACTATCGTCATTATTGGACGCAAAATCAGCTGCTTATTTGTGACAATCGACTGATGTTACATGAGCGAGAACCTTACTCTTCTGATGGTCAGACAAGAATATTGATGCGTGGTCTCACCCGTGAACCTGCTGACGAGCTATCAGGTGATATGCGCTCATGATGGATGAAAACGCACTTTTCACCCTGCTGGGAAAAATTCATGTTCTGCGTATGGCTGCCGGGTTAGGAAGTTCTCCGTTACAGCAAAAATGGGTTTATTTTAGTGCCTCAACCCAGAAGGTTACTTTCATCTACACACCAAGTGGTGTCATGGCTGGTTATTTTATCTGGGCTTCCGTAAATCGCGATACATGGCGACAGCTAAAAAGCACTGGAGTGTGGCCCGTGTATCGTCATGAATGGGATGAAGGGACGCTGAGCCTGATTTTGGATGTTTTAATTCTTCCTGAATGGCGTGGCTCACTGATTCCGCAACTACTGAAATTACGTCGTGATCACCAGGTAATGATCTGGCAGCGCGATGAACAGCCGTTACGTCGTCACACTTCAGTATCACTTGTTCCAGCTGGAGCATCCGATGTTACGTAATAAAATGTCAGATCTTTACAACCTTGACAGACTGAAGTTCACAGCAGCCTATGTTCCATTTGGCGCATTGCGCCTGAGGGATGCTCAGGGCGTCTGGGTGAATACGGAGTTTACTCCCCCCTGGCCTGAGGGGCAGTCAGAACATGAACAGGACGATTTGGCGCGTATGGCTGAATGCTGGGGGATCGCAGCACCGGATGCGGCTATATTTAAACCTGTTCATCTTCAGCCGGAGCATAGTGTAACAGCCTGGGCTGAAGCCTACGGCGGGAAACTGATAGGAGGCAATGGTGGAGGTGGCCGCGTAGGTATCTATGGTGGTGTGCAGATTAAAGGTATAGGTAAAACACCAATGATCGGAAAGCAAACTAATATTCAGCATTCCTATGGTGCTTTGTTGCTTGAGCAGGCAATGACAGAAGCATTATACACCCACCTG
This sequence comes from Rosenbergiella collisarenosi, assembly GCF_018494085.1. Classification (GTDB taxonomy): domain Bacteria; phylum Pseudomonadota; class Gammaproteobacteria; order Enterobacterales; family Enterobacteriaceae; genus Rosenbergiella; species Rosenbergiella collisarenosi. The sequence continues at coordinate 23,936 of NZ_JABBFP010000011.1, forward strand.
TCCCAACGTATTTTACCATATGGTTGTGCCCAGGTCTACGGCATTATAGCCACTGGAGTACGTATTACCTTCAATGATCCGGCAATGCGCAGTTGGCGTGAGTGCGCTGATGCGGCATTGCTATTACGGCAGCCATGTTTACGCCCCGCACATTTCTTGCGGGCAGAGTTTTTTGTTCCATGGCGCGCGCATCCTGAGCTGATGGATGATACTCAGCGTATACGCCAGCTTTATCGTGAACTGGCCGGCCTTTCTCGTGGTCATATGGGGTTTGAACAGATGATGTTCAACTTCCTTGCGCGTTGTGCGGCTCAGTTTGCAACTGCCCGATTTAACCGCTTTATACATGGCACACTTTCCCCCTCAAACCTCACGCTAGATGGGCGATGGCTGGATTTAATGAGTACTTCAATCCTTCCAACCGGTAAAAATTATAAACCTGCACCAGATTCACCTTCGTTTCAGGCTGAGCATTTGATGCCTTTGGAAATCGTGATGGAGATGATTTACCTGTACAACAAAATCAATACTAGTCGAATTGATAGTGGTCAGTTCAGCACCTTCTATGAATCCCAATGGGATATGCAAAAACTGGTAGCATGTGCGCGTCTGTATGGGTTTACTTCTGTAATGCGGTCGGGCCAGGCAGCCTTATTTCCTGCGCTAAAAGCTATTGCTAAGGCGACAGAGCAGATACTTACGAAAGAAAAAAAGATATGCTCCGGCTGGGCCGAACCAGATACAAATATCGCTGGTATAAAAGAATATGCAGACCCAAAAAATGACGCTCTCTGGAATTTGCTACTAGGGTTCCATGGTCTGTCAGAGTATCCACTGGCAGAAATGTTTCATGAGCTTCTGTATTCAGAATGGAATGCTCGACAAATGCAAAGCGAGAACGAAGCAAATTCATCATTCAGATGTTTTAAAATTTCTAGGTTCCTAAGTGTGGGTAGGCGCTTACTCTTCGGAGCTTATTTTTATCGTACACGCATTGATAATGAGGCGCGCCGTGTGGCTGAGATTGGAGTAAACGTAGCCGGAGCATGGCTGAAAGAGCAGATCAGTATTGTTGATATGATATACGCCGATGATACAGGCGATGTGATGTTACTTTCCCTTCCTTCCATTCAACTGACCTGGCACCAGCAAAGCCAGGCTTTCTCTGTTTCACATGAAGGCAAGAATGTTCTTCACTCGACTGATCCGAATAAGATAAGAGAAGTCATGGCCGACAATTTTACCGAATGCTTAATTATGCGGGGCTATGATTTTCTGCCTGGTTGTCAGGCACTGCTTGAGGCGGCAAACCAATTGCTAAAGGAAGCTTAATGCAACTTTACAGTATCATGGGTGGGCAGGTGATTAATTCAACCTGAGCTAAATATACACTTTGGTGACACACAGGTTATCGCGGTCAATAGCACAGGAAAACGTCCGCATCTCCTTATCAAATTGGACTCTCAACAAAAGTACTTAAATCATTATTATGTTAAATATGCTGAGTTTCGGAAAATAAATCCAAATCAGTTAAGACTGAGGGAACTTGCTAGTCAATGACTCAAAGAAGTAAGCCATGTACCCTAATAAGTTAGGGTATATCTCGCCGCCCTCCAACCATGAATCAATAAGATCAGCAGATTGAGCTAAATCTTGATTCACCATATCTAAATCATCACCAGAAAAAACATCGGATAATCTTTTATTTTCCATTATTTAATGCTTCTATTTCTCAGCTTAATGTGCCGCTAGTACATTAAAGTATTGTGGATCTTCTTGTATGATACTACTGAAGTCTTTAAATAACTCTACAGACTAGAATATAGAGGGAAAAATGCCCACGAGAATAGCTACCATTTTATTCACATTAGTATTGGTTCTGTGCGTTTGTAACTCATTATTAGGAACGTACAATTTTTTCCTAGATAGAAGTAAAACTACTGCGCTGAGCGTATTACACTACTACACACCAACTTTAGTTGTGGGTTTCTTCTACTACTTTTCCGTGTTGAGAAGAAAACGTACTTTATCATAAGCAAGTTCTTTGAATACTCTATTCGTTAGGACTGTCACCTTTCTAGGAAGTTTAGGCAGAAGGTGTACTTAGTCCATCATCTTGGTGACAGCACTGATCACCGAACCGGTGTTTCTCATATAGCGCATAGCTGTTTCGGTATTCTTCCACCCACCCTCAGCCATTATTTGAGGCAGAGTTGCCCCGCTCATACTAAGGTCGAGAGTAGCTCCCACACGACAGCTATGGCCAGACCACTGGCTATATCTGCCTTTATTTTTAGGTTCATCCTCCCGGCCCATCAGTTCCCAGGTGTCTTTATATATTTTTTCAATCGCAACATTACTCAATGATTTTTCAGCGACTCTCACTTTTCCGTTCTTGAAAACCTGGGAGAAAATCATTGCGTCCGGGTGATGTTCTAATCCAGAAATTTTTAACCATTCGAAAAGTGCATTAACGGTTTTCTTTGAGAGCTGTTTTATGGTTTCTGTCAGGGTATTCGTCTTAGTGTAAGCAATAAATAACGTTACACTGTCACCTTTTATTTGAACATCACGTACACGTAGCCGTGCGATTTCGGATATACGGAGCATCGTATTGTACGCAACGTATAAAAAAGCTCGATTGCGCATCGCGGTTAAGGTTCCCAATTGCTTGTATAAGTAATCGGCAACCTGCAGGTCGGCTAAATAAAATGGAACCGCTTGCCCAACACGCTCACCGTTAGTCGCAGCTATGCGGTTAAGCTTCTTCATCCCTAGACTGACTACGCTTTCCATACTGACACCTGGCAAACCGGATACCTTCATCAGCATATTAAGCATGGATAGGCGCGAACGAACCGTATTAATGGAGTTCCCTTTAACGTTCTTCATCCATATTAGGTACTCACGACAGTTATCAGGATTAACGGGCAACCACGTGTAACCTTTACTGATACACCAGTTGGCATAGAGTTTGGTACCGGACATTAGGCTTGCGAGTGTATTGGGTGCATAACCTTCGTTATCCCGTAAAAAGTTACGTAAGTTATGGGCCACATCCTCAGCAGTAATATGGGCAAGATGTGCTGGCATGTTTACTTCGTGAGTTTCGGGCAGTTGGTTCAATTTTTGTCCTATTTTCGATTGGTAACGCTACGTGAAAAATTTCGAGCTATCAGGGGTTTTATCCCCAACTTTTCGCGTAGACGCGCCAAAAATTCCTGCCATAGTTCCCACTAAGGCGCAAGTGTGTATTTATCCAGTAACTATATCATAACTTTATATAATCCTTATTATGTAAAGTTATAGTATTTGAAATTTTTTTCACTATTTTTACATCAGAATGGGTTTAGGGTTCCAAATCGGCTGATCGAGTTGCCATGGTCGGCATCGTAGACACTCAAAGCGTCTTCCATGGTCGATGTAGAAAAGAGTCACACATCAGGTCAGTCAATTTCATATCGTTTTTGAAATTAAACATATCGATTTCATTATTGAAACTCACTGAGCAGCGAAACTCAATCCATAATAAAGATTGGGAAAGAACCTCGCATTTTATGAGACAGTTCTGCAATAGAAAGTGATAAATGAGTCTTCGACAGACCATATCTATAGCTTAAGCTTTCTCAGTAAACAAACGGGTATTAGTCGCTAATTCTGTAATGCATGACCGTATTAATACTCATGGTAATATGGTACTAGTTAAGTGAGGTTCTTATGTATTGTCCTAATTGTGGTGGTAATAGAAACATTGATAATGCGCCTGAACATCCTGATGCTTTCGTAGAGCGTGGTGCGTATAATAATCATAGAGGTGAGTTTGAGCTAGAGCATGGAGCTATTGTTCTGATGTGTGGCGATTGTCAGCAAGAGTTTATAATGATATAACCGATAACTTATTATCTAAAGATTCAGACATACAATTAATTGAGGACTTAATGATGGTTTATGCAGGTGGTATAATGTTTGTGGTAGGGGTATTACTTTTTATTTTCGCTCCTAGAACATTGGGTATCAGAGGTAAAGGACATCCGGTAGTTGTTATGTTATTAGGGGTGATAATATCGGGTATTGGTTTGTATAAACATAATGTAAATTTATCTGAATTTCATAAATCTTTAGCACAAAGCAAAAACCCATAATTCATAATTCAGCATAGGTTTCAGATCCTATGCTTACCTTCCCTTTAAAGACTTTATCAAGCTATCAATTCTCAATTGTCTAAAAATTATTTTCTATATTTATCAGATTGAATCCGCACTGGATATGAACAACTATTATTGATACTACCTACTTTTTAACCATACGAACACAAGCCAAAAATAATGATTTCAATACTGTCTTTCTCAAAACGTAAAACCATTATATGATGTTTGTCATTATGAGCAAAAAAAGAACAAGGTACTACTATGGACATCAAAAAAGCATTCGTTACCATAGAAGCAGAACTTAATGTTGTTGATGAAATTATTCAAAGTAGTGCCAGTAGCCTCAGTATTGTTTCAAAAATCCCACCAACACTCAGGGGTGAAGAGAACTTAGAAGAAATGTTGATCACACCTGAATTACTCAAGGGTGAAAATGCCGTAAATTCTGCTGTAGAGGCGTGGAAAGACATAAGAATAATTGACAAGTATTCACTGAAGGCCTCAAGGCGTTCGAGTGGGATTATCCATATCTCACCTGACGAAACTGATGAGATCGATAGTCTTGTCGCATGCATTGAACGTATCAATACGCTTAAAACAGATATTGAGAGGTACATCGTTACGCAATTTACTACCCGTAATGAGCGTTATGAGGCCTTACACACGCAATGCCCTGATGCTCACACGTTACACCTTTACAGGCATATCAGGTATTGGAATGATGCCGATCTCTCTGTCGTGAGCTTTTCATGGCGAAATAAGACAGCTCTTTATACACCGGATAAGTCAGAACTATTAACAAGAATGACGACTGATAGCAGTGGTAAGCCTATCGAGACTAAAAATATCCCATCTCTACATGATATGCTAAATAAGATTATGCGTACCCCTGCACACCAGTTGCGTATTAGACGAAAGGTTAAGGTTCAACCTGTAGCTAATATGATGTTTTTCAATAACGAAAATCCTTTAGTACCTATACGCGAATCCGTGGCAGCAGCAATGCCCTTTATCGTTATCCAAGCACGGGTTCCAGAGATTACACCCCTAGGTATCTATGATCATGAAGCCCGTAAGTTGCGTAAAGAACGCCAAGATAAACCAAGGAATGAGGTGATAGGTGTTTTTAAAGGTGAGACAATTGAGGTGGCTTATAGTGAGTAACTATTCAATTAAAAAAGGCCTCTAATGAGGCCTCTATATTACGCAAATGTTTGAAATAACTTCCACATCAATTCATCACCCATTACGGATAGAGCAATTGGGTTAAGCTCAAAGAGATCCTCTTTCAATCGACATGCCATAGCATGCTCACTATTCTCGTGGATTTCTTCTTTGTGAGCGATAAAATAATCGATACAACCTTCTAAACCATTCTCTTTTGCAACAGCATCCAACTCAAGAGCATGATCACCTTTTAGAATGAAAAATACTGCCCCTGCCAAAACAATTGCCGTTGTTTGAACACCAAAATCAGCGACACTAGGATTAAAGCTAATCCGGTATTTACCATATGATTTCACAACATTAATGCGTGGTAATGGGATGGTCGGATGGTTTGAATTTGTGAATTGATTATTAATTTTACTTATTAAGCTTGTCATATGGCCTCCTGTCTAATGTATGAATCTATATTAATATAGATTACAGAAAGTCGAATAGTAAAAACCTAAATAATTAGGACTTATTTATAGGGATTTATCTTAATGTCATTCGTTAACTTCGACGTATAAAAACCTATGCTAAGGTTTACATATATTTGGTAAGGAGATGCTATGAGTACAAGAAATAATGAACTTCAACATAAAATAGAAGAGTATAAAAGTAAGTTTACGGATACTCAGATTTACTATCGCTATAAACATCTTATGAACGAATCTCAGCGATTATGGGCTAAGAATTGTATTGAGTCTGGTGGGAATACTGCCCACAAATCTGCTCGTGAATTCCTCACTAATGAGGAAAGGGAAGAGCTTGAAGTTTGTCGTTATTGTTTACTTTCTCACTAGGGGGTCATTATGAGTTTTAAGAGAAATACATGTAAAATGGAAATAATTGAAAATACAGTCAGCGCATTAGGTGTTTTACATATTGCGACCGAATATAAAAAACTAAATGACTATGTTTTTTCTAAAATGATGGTGACTATTAGTAATGAAAGCTTAAGCTTTGACGTAAAATCTATCCACGATATTCTTAATGTCGATGAAATAGATAAACGTAGCCTTTATCACGATTGCCTCATAGCTGTTGGCTATACACATAATTCAGGTTCCCCTATATGGAGCACACTTGATTTTAATCGCTTAGATAATCCACACCATATGGGTTTTTTATAATAATGAATATCACAACTCTCAACATAGCCTTTGAAGCAGCTGTTGGAGCATTTACTGCTGCATTAGTTAATGACGTTGAACGTTCTGAGCTTGAAGCACAGCTAAAAACATTCCAAATCAGAAAATTAAATGAGCCGACTAGTAAACAAACTATCGAAACACTCAGTATGGGTTCAAGTCGAATTATACTTAAGAGCCTAGCGGGGAAAACGCTTTGGGTATCACCTATAGTACGTTCTATTAACCTTTTATCCTTAATTTCAGCTCTTGATTCTATAAGCTATCAGTAAGCGTAAAGGCTCTCAGTTTATGTAGCAACCCTCTCTGTGGTTATCGATAGTAAACCATTTTTAAGAGTTAATTAAAACAAGGGCCATCGCTAGTGATGGCCCTTTGACATTAGGATTTATCCCACTAATTATTAATGAACAGCCTATTCGACCCCCTCCTTTCCTGTGGAAATATGGTCCTAACACAACTAAGGAGTCCTTTAATGAAAAGCATCAATGATCTTAAAAAGAAATTCAATATCTCTAACCGCAACCCAATTATTGCAAGCGTTCTGGTCGATTATACCTCTTGGGGTATTCGTGGGACCTCATGCCGTCAACAACACAAATACCAATTCTTCCTTGATCATAAAGATAATCACGACCGCTTTATTTTCACTATTGTCTGTACTTTAAATCTGAAGAAAAAAGGAATTCAAAAAGGAAGTGATATGAGAATTGAGGTATCTCATTATTCAAACTTCTCAAATGAAAAACGAGGATTTACCGTTCATGAAGGTGATCACCATATTAGGCTGTGTAGTGATAATGATGAAGTCCACTTAGACAGTTTCTTTTCATCGATTCGTAATGAAATTGAGGCCATGGACTTTGAGGAACGGTATTCTAATGCCTCATATCTTAACTACAAAGCTAAATGGGCTGCATAGCCCTTTCTATGACCCTTGGAGGACCTATGCAATCTTTAGACTACGGGACAATACAGAAGAGGAATAGCTTCAAATCTCGGATACGTAAAGCGAGAAGAGTGCTCAGAAATGAAATCACTAGCCGGGCAAGTTTCTATCACTCAGCCAAAGCAGAATGGTACCGTTGCAGTCATAATCTCGACTCGATGAGTTTTGAGTCTGATGGCCACGTCAGCAACGATAAAGTCCGGTTCTTAAACACGGATGGACAGCAACTAAAAAAAGAACATATTGGTTTTCTACATGGGACCTGCAGGAAAGAAAAGCTTGATTACGATAGTTATGATGAGGCGAAATCTAGTGCTGATCGTTTAGCGAAACGCTATTGCACCCCATTTTGGGTCTATGCGCAAAACAATGGCAGTATTTGGAATATTTCTAGCCATGGTTTCGATACTATACGTAGCCCGGACTCAACCTGCGGTAAAAAAGGCCTGGTAAAGAGAATGCGGGAAGTTGGTATAGACCCTCATAATAGCGTAGAAAAAAGCCCTCCAAGCGCAACTATTCGCGCAAGGTACAATGGTAATACGCTATTTTTAAATGGTATGTACGTAAACGAATTTATATTCCAAGAGTGGTTAAACGTTCAAAAAGCACCGGCAGTGATAGTGACCCTACAAGCAGGACTCAGCCTATCTATTATCGAGCTGCTGCAGCGACTTCAAGACGTTTTTCTACAGGGTACCGGCTACTGCAGTGTATACCGTTATCTATCTTCGGATACGGTACTGATTACCAAGACATCCTCCGAGATTTCGTTAAAATCAGCACTAAATAATATCAATAGTTTTTGTTGGCTAGAGCACGTTTATAAAGCTGAAGCGAATTCAGTACTCTAACCGGCAAGTAAATTTTATACGTACTAAATGAGAGCGTATTTATGCGATTGAACATGATCATGAGCTTTCCTGAAGCTCAGCGATGCCTTAAGGAAAGCTTCAAGTTTTTTTATCTAAGTCGTTATACAACATGTAAAACACTCCTATGTTTTGTAGCCTTTTTAGTGTCTTGGCTAACCTTAACAGGGGTGGGGTATTCTGATGCGATGGCCAGAGCAACACTTTTCCTGGGTATGTATCTCTTTATCGTAGCGACCGTGTGCAGCTGCTTTGCTGATAAAGAATTGAATAAAGGTCTGATGTATACCAGTTATGGGGTATACGCCGTGAGCATCCTGTTCTGGAATTATCACGGCCATGGTTTGCTATGGGTATTAGAGGGTTTACTTAATCATAATCCAGTACCACATAGCATGGCATTCAACGCACTTTCATCACTACTGACTACCAACATACTTCTCAGTATCGTGCTGGGCCATTATGTATACGTAGTCGCCTTGATGGTACTGGACCGGTTTCGTAATGAAAAAATAATGAAACAGGGCGTAATACAACGAATAGTACTCAACTTTGCTGGCCAGGTATTACAGATGTGCGTATTCCCGTCATTATCTATTTTGCTCTTACTCAGTACGCCAGTTAGTATTGTCCCAGCCCTTTTCCTTCCTGTTCTTTTGGTATGGAATTTAGTTTATGCATTTATCATCCTAATGAAGACTGAAAATGGTTCCCAGCCGGAAGCGACTATTCAACTGATCGGGCATGCAAATTGGAAATGGAAGAAATCAAAATGAATCAACATGTCCAAAAACCTCAACCAATCACTAAAAATATAACTCGTTTTTGGCGTAAGACATCGCCCCAAGGTATTGGCCTTCCACAGGAAGAAGGTGTTTACCGTTTCCGGGTTCCCCTAGAATGTGCGCCATCTGAGACTATCGAATTTTTAGCCAAAGTGCGGATGCGTAGGCACGGCGTTCATACTGTTATCTTTCCGACATTTGAATATTTTCTTGATGATGAATTTCTGGTGATCCCTGAAGGAACTCGATGGCGGGAAGCTGAGCACTACGACCCAAAGGAATTGGGTAATGATAGCTTCCCGGTCGTGCAAAAAATTGATCACCTTGTAAAAGAATGCCCTTTTTGCAGTGGGAAGCCTACATTAGCCGGGAATAAAATTGACCCGGATAACGGTGATGTGTTTGCTACTAACCATCCGTATAAATTCAATCGATTTTGGCTAACCTGCTGTGAATGGATAGCTCCGGTACCAAGACCATCGATAATGGAGGTGGTGGACCTATGGAACCAGCACAAATGAAAAGACTTCTATTGATTATCTTGCCCTGCTATCTACTGTCCGGTTGTACGTTTGGAATGAGCCTCGATGAACGGTATCAGAAAGCCTATCAAGCAGTTATTCAGGACCCAAACGCTGATAATGTCTCTAAGTATATGGAACTCAGTAAAAAGCTTGCAGATAGGGATATGGCAAAGGCAAATAAAGCTGCGGAAAAAGCAACGAGTGAAAGCGATAAAAGCTTTACCGAGTATTTTAATAAATATGGTAGTGACGATTTTAAAAGCTTAAAGCGGAATTCTGATTAGTTAATGGGGGCAATATGACAGTAAAATCCAAGTTCTCAATTGTTTTTGATTACGACACTTTCGTTTTGATTAAAGATGAAGGTGAAGATCATCATATGTCAGTAACAAATGATGCAGATAACATCATTCCATATCTAAATAGAACATTAAAGGGAGGATTACGCATAAGGCAATTGTATTATATTGATAGCATGGGGACCCTATCAGAACTAACATACATAAAAGATACTTTTACTGGATTTAAGCCCTGCCCACCACACATACTCGAAGCATTAGAAACATTACTTAAACGAAACTAAATGAATGTGATAAATTTATCTTAAGGCATTCGGCTAACTGCATTGAGCTGTAAAATATGCATTAGGTATTAGCAGACTAAAGGAAACTCACATGTCATTAAGCACTCATAATAGCGTTACATTGATTGGTCGTTTAGGCCAAGACCCTGTGATACGTTACACACAAGATAAGTCCCCTATTGCTACCCTCAATATCGCTACATCGGACCGTTGGAAGGATAAAGAAACCCAACAGTTTAAAGAAGTGACAGATTGGCATCGCGTTGTTGTGTTTGGTCGAGCAGCTGAATATGTTGCTAACAATATCAAATCAGGGTACTCAGTATTAATCGAAGGTCAATTAAAAACCCGTAAATGGGTTAATGACCAGAATGTTGAGCAGTACATCACAGAAGTACAAGTTAAATCAGGGTTTGGTTTAATCAAGTTAATCAGCCGTCCTCTTGAAAAAAATCACGATACTGATCAAAAAAATTCTCAGAACGAACCTAGCAACACCCCTCCTGTTAATCCTCAACCACAAGAGTATCAAGCTCAGCAACAACCACAGGATAATAATCAATACAATGGGTGGAACGATTCCATCCCCTTCTAGTTCTAAACGATTTCACATACATTAAACATATGTAACCTCCTTTTAAGGGGTTTTTTTTTTGGCAATTTTGCACCATTACTAGTCAATAGTGATTAGTTTCAAACCAGTTTGAAATGAAATGGTAAAGATATGAAAAATCTGTTACCAAAAGACAATACATACTGATAAAAATGGAGTAGATTCGATTTGCAAAGCTATATTAAATATCTACTTAAATATTTAAAAATCTGGAGCAGTTATCGATATGTTAAATCAAAACCAAACGGATTGGCTTTTAAGGCTTAGACGTTGCAGCTCTATCGATACGCTTGAAAAAGTCTATGAAAATGCATTACCAAAACTCGATGGTCCCGAACAGTTTAAACTCATGACCGCTGCCGATCACCGCAGAGCAGAGATCACGATGGGTAAGCTGTACGATAAAGTGCCAGCTGAAGTTTGGAAATACGTAAAATAAAAATTGAGGTAAGCCATGTCTATTGAAAATACCAAAGCAACTTTATCTAATATTCGCTCCCTCCGTGTTTTAGCACGTGAAAGTGAATTATCCTGGTTAGAAGATGCATTAGGAAAACTAACGACTGTCATTAATGAGAAAAAAGAAGAGATCAAACTCGAAGAACAGGCAAGAGCAGAAAAGGCCGAAAGTATTAAAGAAGTTCTTGAGATTATGAACTCTATGGGTGTTAGTGCTGAAGAGCTTTACGGTGTTGCATCTGGCAATGGCGTATTGAAAGCAAAAGCATCAAGAGAACAAAAGTACCAGTACACTGATGATAAAGGACGCACTAAGTATTGGACCGGCCAAGGCCGTACCCCAAAAGCTATTGCTGAAAAAATCGAAGCTGGAGCAAGCTTAGACGATTTCTTAATTCAATAATTCCTTATGCCAAGCTGGTTAATCCAGTTTGGCATTGCCCTCTTAATTACCCCTACCTTGATCCTGTAACTCTTCATAGAATTCCTCGGCCTTGAACACGCCTTCATCCGTAAGAAGATATGCGACCTGTAATCTTTCATCACGGAATTTATGTAAAAGACCTTTTTTAAAGAGAGATTTGCACGATACTGAGAAGTTACTTTCCGCAAGAGCAGCAAAGCCATTATTATTGCGATCTACGTTAATAATTCGCCTGATATTCTTAACTAGTACTGGAGAGTTTCGTTTCAACGATAGTGCGTATAACGTAATAAGAACGCTCTTTTGTACTGATGAGATTCTTGATTTCTGCTGTGTAGAGTTCATATCCATCACTAATCATATGCATTATGAATAATGTACTACTTCAAGTTGATAATGTCATGTAAACTAACTGTGAATTTTGATTAGTTAGAAACTCAGATAAAATATAACATCGCTTTAAACATGAAAGGTGGGTTCATGAAAGTACGATTGCAAAAAATGTTCATTGCTGGTGGGGCAATGACAATGCTGTTAAGCAGCTCCTTAACGTTTGCTAATATGACGATGTTCTCTCGTCAGCCTCAAACTGATAACTATTCGCTGATTAAACCAGACCGAATTGCCGGAGAAACACCAGAAACGTTAGAAGCCTATAAGCGCGGATGTCCTGATTGCGTAAAAGTTGCTTCGGATGTAGCTCAAATGCGCACTCAGTTTTGTAGAACTAAAAATACAGTTAATACGGTGATTGCCGGGGACCCTATTTATGGCTACCTAAATGGTATTCGTATGGTGCTTCAATCCCGTGGTGGGTACGCGAGTCCGGTCTACTCAACAGCTCGCCAGGTCCTCGAAGCTAACGTAGACTGTCAGGACTCTCAAAACTGGATTGATCGCTCACAGAGGGTAATGAACGGTCAATTTAATGCGGGTTAATCCTTAACTCAAGGCCACGCCGGTGGCCTTTTGATTTTATAGGTTTATGAGTGGACTCTGAATTAGAAGCTAATCTAGCTGGCATACGTGAAACCAAGCTTCTTATAGCTAATAGTGCAATAGCGACTAAAGCTGCCTCTCTGCGTAGACAGCAGGAAAAGGTCGCCCATGAAAAAGCCATCGAAGATAAACTTGATAATGAGTTGTATGAGTACCGTATGCAGCGGGACCAGTTAATGATTGAACGGTGGGGTGACGGTGAGCCGGAATGGTCATACTTATTGATGAACCCTTTAAGTAATAGCCATATCATTGATAAACGTTGTCATGACGAACTAGAAAAGATAGGCCTTTATACTTGTGGCCATAGCGAAATTACTAATCAGCGTATTGTTGGAGTCGCCGTATATCACACCGATACAAACAATCACCTTACCTTTCTATCAGAATCCTTAAATTATATCCTGCCTCATATAGTCCCTTTAGATAACTATGAAAGAACTATTTTCCTTAATCACGCTTCCCCAGAGAGCTTTTGCTTACAGATAAGGCAACACATAGACATGGGCTTTATTACTCTTGTACATATCCAATACGGTACAAGAAAGGCAGAATACTTTGATACCCTTCTCGCCCTATTAACCTACGTAAGAGATAATATTCACGGCGATACTTGGATGTTTAAAACTAGACTTGGTTTTGATGTGGATGCTGGGGAAGACTTTTAGCCTCCCCCGTTAAGCTATATCTATTTAAGAGGTACCCAAGTAGCACTGTGCCACCCCTCTTTATCTACCGTAACATTGCATCGTAGTTCCGTGCCTTTCTTGTCACTAACGACCGCACCATTACCATAAATCAGACTCGCATAAACACAATAAGGTGTCCGTTTAACATGTTCCGTATCAAAAGTGACTGCATTCTTTCCCTGAGCCGGTTGAATATCTGAATTACAAGCCACCGGCTGTGATGATTCAGGATGGTTAGAAAGAGAGTTCATACGCTCTTGAAGAGAACTAGGGCTGCGTTGAGCTATTTTACTCTGTTCAGTAGCTTGTACAGAAGATGTTATCTCAGAACCACCACAATACTGTGGATTTTGCGCATAAACCTGAAATGAAAGCGCGAATAACAAACCGATGACATTGAATTTCATTTTTCCCCCTTGGTTATCCCTATTGTACTCAATTCTTCATGGGGTCGAATAGCTAAGACCACTTGCGCGCCTTTGGCTTGCTCAACCTGGCATCTTCACAAAACAAGTTTTATTCGATGCCACGTTCCCGTTTTAGACCCCCATTATTCGGTATCTCAGTAAACATGATAAATTGGCCATAACTTTCTAAGGGGGCATTTGTTATGAGCAGTAAATCGGATTCTGTTAGCGCGATCATTGAGCGTTCCTATACGACCTTTCTCAGTTCAAAAGGACTAAAAAAGAGAGATGGCCAGGTATCGATGATGAATGCATGCTATCAGTTAATTAACGATATTACGGTCGATAAGAATAATTTGAGAAGTAGCCCCCCTGCTGTAGCCGTTATTGAAGCTGGTACCGGCACAGGGAAGACTGTGGCATATTCCCTCCCCCTTATATCTTTAGCCAAAGAAAAGAAGAAGTCTTTGATCATTGCGACCGCGACTGTTGCGCTGCAAGAGCAAATCATTATTAAAGATTTTCCTGATATAAGGAAAAACTCAGGTCTGGATTTCACCTATGATATTGCTAAAGGAAAAGGCCGGTATTTCTGCAAATTACGAGCAGACAAGGACAGTGAAAGAAGTATGTCTTTATTTGGTTTTCAAGATGCTTCGGTTGATATACTGCTGCAGCATTTTGATAATAAATCATGGAATGGTGATAAAGATTATTATCCTAGCCATATTGATGAGGACGTATGGCAAAGAGTAAACGCTAAGTCTGGCCAGTGTCTAAATCAGGACTGTCCTTATTACGATAATTGCCCATTTTTCAAGGCGCGGAGTGAGCTTGATAACGTTGATGTGATTATTACGAACCATGACATGTTGTTTTCCGATTTATCATTGGGAGGCGGTGTCATTCTACCTTCTCCCTCTGAGTCTATTTATGTTTTTGATGAAGGCCACCACCTAACAGAAAAAGCCTTATCACACTTCTCTCGTTCATGTTCCGTTGATTCAATGCTTAAGTTATCGACTGAAGTTATCGATATGTGCATTCCACTAGTTGAAGCCTATGATGATAACGTTTTGGTGAAGGTTAACCGACTGAATAATTCAGTTGCAGATCTGAAGAAAGAGAGTGAATTTTTAAAAGACTTCATGCTCAAAAATATAGGCTTTACTACACGACATGAAAATAAAGGGACGACTGTTTTCCCTAAAGGTAAACCACCAGCTGAGTTGGTGAATAATATCCTACCTGTCAAACTCAGTTTAAAAGCCATATTGAAAATCATCGCTGAACTAAATGAGTTAATCGACAAGGCCGAAAATAGTGAGAAAGCTGAGCACAAACTCATTACTAGCGAGTTAGAGAATCGTTATAGCGACTATTTGAGAGCCTGGACCTTGTTTAGTGAGGTAAGCGATAAAGAGCAAAAAGAAATGCCTATAGCTCGTTGGATTGATGTCTTACAGGATTCAAAGAATGAGGTGATCATTAACGCAAGTCCCATTCATGCAGCTGAGACTCTCCATACACACATATGGAAACAGGCATTTGCTTCGGTTATCACTTCCGCAACGCTCAGAACGATGGGTAATTTTGATTCTTACCTTGCATTATCCGGCTTAACTGGTATTGCTAAAACACTTCATGCCCGTAGCCCCTTCAACTATCACGAAAATGGCGTGTTATTCATACCTAAAATGAAGTATGACCCTACAAATGTAGAAGGCCACACTCAAGAGATAGGGGCCATGATCCCCAAGTTAGCGTTTCGTTTAAAAGGCTGCTTAGTACTTTTCACATCAAAAAAGCAGATGCATGAAGTGTTCGATATGATGCCTGAAGACTTAAAAGAAAATGTTCTTGTTCAGTCTATGTACCCGAAAAATGAAATTATCAATCGACATAAAAATAGGATTGATAGTGGACAGCAAAGTGTAATTTTTGGCTTATCTAGCTTTTCCGAAGGCGTAGACTTACCTGGAGATTACTGCAATAACGTTATCATTTCTAAGCTGCCTTTCATGGTCCCAACAGATCCGGTGAGTGCAACTTTAACCGAATGGATGAAATCGGTTAATCGTAATACGTTCACTGAAATATCGGTACCTAATGCTTGTATTAAGTTGATTCAATCAGTAGGAAGATTGATCCGAACAGAAACGGATAAAGGTGCCGTAACCATTCTGGATACACGATTGTTGAGTAAATACTATGGGACAGGAATGATTGATACCCTACCTTCTTTTAAGAGAGTCTTTCGTTAGACAGCATTTGACATAATAAAACCAGTGGTAACATTCAATGGTTATCTCGGTGTGGAGAAAACAAAAACCTGCATTACAGATGAAATCGTAACCTTTGAGTATCCGTGGGGGGTATATGAGCACAGTTTTAAAATGGTTGGGGGGGAAAGCAACCATTATTGATGAGATAAAGAAAGTTATCCCTGAAGGGAAACGTTTGATTGAGCCATTCGCAGGTTCCTGCTCAGTGATGATGAACACTGACTTTGAACACTATATTATTGCCGATATTAACCCGGACCTAATTGCTCTCTATCAGAGTATTAAGATCGAACCAGAACGATTCATTTCCATAAGCCAATGTCTATTTCATGATAATAATAATGAGATAGATTATTATAGCTTAAGAGATGTTTTCAATCTGAGCAGTGGTGATTTACTGACAAAATCAGCAATTTTTTTATATTTAAACCGCCATGGTTATCGGGGATTATGTCGTTATAACAAGTCCAAGGGTTTCTTTAATACGCCATACGGTAACTATAAGTCCCCCTATTTTCCAGAAAAGGAAATTTACGCACTCCATGAGAAACTAAAGTCTACCACTATCCTTTGTGGTAGGTTTCAAGATACGCTTTCTTTAGCCAGGGAAGGTGATGTGGTCTATTGTGATCCACCGTATGTGAATGAAAAGAAATTTACGTCATACCATACCAATGGTTTTACAATGAAAGAGCAACAAGAGCTGGTGGCTAAGCTAAAAGAACTATCCGCTCAGAATATCTGTGTTGTTGCATCTTCACATGACAATGAAGATATGCGCTTGCTCTATTCAGATTTTAGCCAGAGTTATTTGTCTGTACGTAGAAGAGTCGGTGTGGATGTTGGAAAAGCAAAACATGCACCGGAGCTAATTGCGTACCACATCCCAGTGACTCCCTAAATTGATAAATGACTCGTATTAGGACTCATCATGCTGACACCCTTTAACGTAAGTAACATTGTGCTTTATCGCCTTACTAATGACATCGATCTAACGAATTTGGAAGAGCTGGCCAAGAAGCGTGTGTTTACGCCTTGTGGACCTCATGATGTATCTAAAACGGGCTGGGTACCGCCAATGGGCGATGAGTTCGAAGCGTTCACGCACCATGCCAATGGACTAGTCTTGCTGAGTTATAAGACAGAAAAGAAAAATATCCCAGCCTCTACGTTGAAAGAATATGTTGATGAAAAGATGCACGACCAGGAGCAAAAGTTAAATAGGAAGCTGAAGAAGACTGAGATTGCGACCATTAAGGACAATATAAAGCATGAGTTGCTGCCAAAAACGCTGCCAAAGGCCACCAGGACGTTTATCTGGTTAGATGTTAAGGCAAAGCTTGTAATGGTTAATAGCTCTAGTCCACGGGCTGCTGAGAACGTTACAGCCCTACTTAGGGGTACCATCGGTTCCTTCCCTTGTGTTCCTGTACAACTTAATACCCCGGTGAATGTGTCATTGACCAATTGGGTTAAAACCGGCGATTTACCCGATGCGTTAGTTACCGGATTTGAGCCTCTGATTGATAGCATTGACTTACCTGATGTAGATGATCGGCATGTTGCCGCAGCTGCTGTCCGTAGTAATGCTGAAATCATTGTGACGCTGAATCTTAGAGATTTTCCGGCACCTGCTCTTAATGCCTTTGGTATCGAAGCATTACATCCTGACGATTTTGTTATGGATTTATTCGATTTAAATAGAGCACTTGTGCTTTCGGCCGCAACTACACAGCGCAGTAGTTTACGAAAACCGCCCGTGTCGGTTGATGAATATTTAGAAGCGCTGCTAAGGCAAGGTATGGCGCAAACCGTAAAAGAATTAAGCAAATACCGCATACTGATTTAGCGCGATAAGTAGCCGATAAAGCTACTGGCTATGGTTTCTTATCAATTAGCACTGCAGGACCGCGTTGCTGATTTCCAACCATTACCCGTTATGGCCACCAGCTTAGAATGTAGCGAGGCTGAGCATGATTCTGCGTAAAATATTACTACTTGGCGTTCTGGCGTTAGCCGGTTGTGATAGCGCCAGCGATACGGCCAGCCGTAATTTATCTACGGCTTCAGATAATTTTGAGGTAGAACGCCGTTTCGTTTTCTACAACGGGATCACCGGTGGCTATTTGCTGACTATTGAGAGATTATGCTCAAAGGATAATACCAGCACTGATAAAACTCTGGGGGTAGTGTGCAAGGTTGGACCTAATCAGTATAAAAAGCACATGCTAGGTCTATCTGACAACGTTACTTGGTTCATGGAGCAAACAACACCTATTGAGGCGAGTCCCTATCATTATCGGGTTGTCTTCAATCCCAAAGTGATTATTCCGGATCTGGAAATCAGGTAAAAGAAGGGCCTCAGGGCCCTTCTTCTCAAACTTATTTGAGCTTAAAACCCTTTAAGCCTTTTAAACTATCAGCAACCATCCTTCTAAACTCATTCTTAACAGCTGTTACAGCTTCTTCTTTGGTAACCTCAACCGCACTGTCTAGGTCGTTGAGCTCTCCGCAGTCACTGCATTTTACTAATTCGCCATGCTCAATATCTTTGCCTTTTTCACGCTCTAAAGGCTGATGACAGAAAAGACATTTCACATTAAAAGTTCGGGTATCACTCATTATCGTCACCATTAATATTAAGAAGATTTAAGTTAAGAAATACGCCCAGCAATAAAACCAACAATTGCCCCGCCTACACCCCAGATTAAGTTAACCCAATAAGGTATCACCGAATCTTCAAGTTTCTCCGCCGCTCTTTTAAGTGGCGTTTTTTTTGCTTCAAGTTGGTTAGAGCTACGTTTAGATTTTGCGACCCCTGATCCTGTTGTCGTTAATTTGAAACGGTCATCATCGGCGATATAAGATTGGCTAATCCATCGGTTAGTCAGGCAAATATTTACAGCTTTTTGGAATTCTTCGAGAGTGTAATTAGTACTCTGTCTTGTATTGAACTCATTAAAAGAATTTTCATCGATAATGAAGTCAAATTCATTGAGCAAAAACCCTTTTTTCTCAAGCGTATCTTGCATATCAATGAGTAATAAATATTCCAACATAGCCACCTCTCCTGTGATTGAACAAACCATCATACCTTAATTTTTTTTAATTACGGGCCTGTAAATGTAGTTGAGCAAGTAGGCAAAAACAGAGTTTAATTTTTAAGCAAAGCACTGATAGGGGGAGCTTTAAGGTATAGGGAGCCGTTACAGTGTCACGCCACCAGCGTGAGTGCTGGTGGCAAACGGTCGGTCAATGAGGTTTCGTGGCGTCTTTATAGCCAGTTTGGTCCGTAACACCGACTACTGGAGTATCAGGTATCAACGTATTGATCGCATCCATAATGGCTTGCTTGGTTACGCCTCGCGAAGCACCATTAAAGAGTCCAACAGCACCGACGATAATAGCCGCAACGATTACCGTAGATAAAAGCCCAGGTATACCGCTTAACAGCCATTTAATTAATGTCTTCCACCAAGGTTGTTTATTTTGGGTTTCGGCAAAATCATTGACCTTTTTTAGCCATTCAACACCATGGCTCTTTAATTCTTGCTTATGACCTTTTTCAAGGTCAGCCTGTTGTTTTTTAAATTTTGCCTCAATATTTTCACTTACCGCTGTTACGAAGGTATCGATAGCTTTATTGGCCTGATCCCTATAAGTTTGTAAGCGGCGTTGTGACGCGACTAATTGATTATGAAACCTGGAGAGCTCTTGGTTAATCTCTACCTCAGTCAAACCACGTCTGCGGCAATCTCTGGCTTGATCGTCTTTATCAGCCTTATACAGCGCGTATGCAATAAGCTGTTCAGGTTTATTTATGTCCTTAACTAATTCCGTAAAGACCCATTTTTGATCTGGTCCTGCCATTTTTCACCATCACAATAAAAAAGCCCCAACTTGTGGGGCCTTTACTAGAAAATAACACTATCCTTTACGAGCTGAATTAAACGCCTTCGCAAATATGGACCGGCCACGCGCGATGCCGTTCGATGACTTCACTTCGTATCCAGACGCAGTATTATTTTTTCTTGTGCGTAAACTCACTGAAGTGTCAGACAGCGATTTACGTACAACGTCGCTTATTTCACTTGCAGAAAGCGGCTTAATATAAGAATTCGCCATGGTTTCTCCTCCGCATTTCACATAATTCTATACGTAGACGGAGTCTGTTGCATTAAGAATTCCTAAAAAAACTGTAAAATTTCTAAAAAAATCCGAAATTCATACGTTGGCGCGCACTTAGTGCGCCAAGGGTTCCGCCAATTTGAGGTATGTAAAAAATGACGATGTGGCGCTGGCGGCGGCGGTGCGCCGCGCAGTTATTTGACTGTGAGTAGATCGGCGTAAGAAGCGGTGTAACGAGGAGAGAGCATTTCCCTTTTCATTTGCCAATTTTGGTCGGTTCATTGACTTGCGAAGTAAATTTTCCCCTTCCCTGATTTATTGATCGTATCAAGTGTAGCCATAAGAGAATCGGCGTTTGCCCGGGGTTGAAGCTCGCTAAACATATCAAGTTGAGCCATCCCCGTTTGATAGAAATCACTGAGCATAATCCCGGCTTTGGCATATCGGTAGCCATCTCGCCAGATTATATCTAGGCCGCGCATAGCAAGACCTATGATGTCCCTAGAATCGCTGGTGGGATACTCGCAAGTGAGTGAGGCTGTGTTGTAATACTGCGGCTCATTACTATGCCGACCGGTGGCGATAAAAACACTGATATGCTGACACTTAGATGTCTGTTCCCTAAGCTTTTCAGCGGCCCTAGTCGCGTAACTACAGACCGCCTCACGCATCTCATCGATAGAGGTAACGCGCTGGCCAAATAAGCGGGAACACATTATCTGTTGCTTAGGGGGTGGCGCATATTCAAGAGTTATACAGCTTTCGCCGTTTAACTCTCTAACCGTACGTTCAAGAACGACGTTAAAGTTTTTTCGGATCATCGAAAGATTCGCGCGAGAAAGGTCCAGGGCTGTATTGATACCCATCGTATTGAGCCTTTTCTCGATCCTTCCTCCCACCCCCCACACATCATCAACCTCAACCAGTGCCATTAATTTTTGCTGCCTTGTATAGGAGGATATGTCTACAATACCTTCGGTTTTGGTCCATTTTTTGGCCGCATGATTAGCAAGCTTCGCAAGTGTCTTAGTTGGACCAAAGCCCACCCCAACGACTAAACCAGCCTCTTTTTTTATCCTAGCGCGAATTTGCTTTCCGAATTCTTCTATAGGAATGCAGTTAGAAACTCCGCTAACATCAAGAAAACTTTCGTCTATCGAGTAGATCTCTTGGCCGGATGCCATCTCACCTAATATCGACATCATCCGCTGACTCATATCACCGTACAAGGCGTAATTACTCGAAAAGACGTGTACACCGTGTTGTTTGAAAAAGCGGTCAAACTTGAAGAGAGGATCCCCCATTTTTATACCGAGTTTCTTCGACTCTGCAGAACGGGCGATGACGCAACCATCGTTATTGCTTACCACGACAACGGGCTTACCCCTTAAATCCGGGCGAAAAACAGTCTCACAACTGCAATAGAAATTGTTGGCATCAGCAAGCGCAAACATGTCTCCCTCCTAACTATAAACACTGTATTCATATACAGTATTATTCATGGATTTTATGAGCGCAAGTCGAAAGTTTTAATTCCGCGATAGAAATCGATCACCCACTGGGTTGAAACCTAACTCGGCCATGTCGTTGAGCACATACGAGATGACGCCCCATATGGGAAGCGAATCGTTAATAGCTAACCCTATAATGTCGTCCGGATTTTGAAGACTAATTAAGGCTGGAGCGTGCGATAACGTTAGACGTCTAAGCTCTAATCCATTGTTGATCTCTGCGATAACGACACTCCCATCTTTTGGATTTAAGGCCCTATCGATGATTAGTAAGGCACCTTTCAAAATACCGACCGCAGGATAATGGCCTTCGGATATCATGAAGTAATGCGAATACGCTGAAAGCTTAAGGAAATCATTCAAATCTAGCCGATTTTCAGTGTAATTTTGGGCTGGCGACGGAAAAGCCATGTTTACCTCTAGCGTTCTATAAACGATTAAAAGTCAGCGGGTTAAGTATAGTTAATTAATCGATTCTCCATTGCCGTCATCATAAGGAACCAAGCGCCTGAGTAATCAGTTAGCTACCCTATAGTGGGGATCCCCCTCCTGAATCGCGTAACGTCGCGTGAAGGTGGATGCGTTATTCGTTGACAATTGGCCGCATTTCTTCGGGATCGTTATCAAAACCTTAATGCTGAATTAATTAATGTTTCCATGTTGTCAACCATTGGGAATTATGTATAATGTTTCCATGTTGTCAACTTAAGGCAAGAGAATGAGGGTGATCAGTCGCATCCCGTTTCGTAAAGCTGAAATTCAATTTAGGCAGTTTGCGAATGCGATAGAGGATACTAAAAAGAGGTGATTTCAAGTCACCAGACGAGTTAAAGAAAGCCTTCCCAAGCCTCGATAGGATGAAATACAAAGAGCGATGGTGGGTAATAGACGTAAGAGGAGGGAACATCAGGATAATGTTAAAGATAGACTTCCCAACACAGACCGTTTACGTAAAACACATTACTAACCACACTGATTACGACAAACTGATTGCTGGCTTTAGGAGCGAAAAATGATTACCACTGAAACCCTGTCTACGGTAAACAACTTAATTAAAACCATCCCCCTATTTGGGGGATGTTCTAGCGAAAAAGAGTACGAGCAAGCACTCGAACTATCTGAGTACCTGCTAGACAACGATCCTCAATCACCCATCCTGACCATGCTCATTGCAAAAATTGAGGAATATGAAGATAACCTGCCCGAACTGGCTGAGTTTAATGAGCGCATTGCCAAAACTCCTACAGGGGTGGCTATGCTTCGCGTTCTCATGGATCAGTATGGTTTAAATCAATCTGATTTTGAAAACGAAATAAGTAAAAAATCACTGGTAAGCCGAATTCTTAATGGTGAACGGTCATTAACTATTGAGGCTATTAAGCGGCTATCTGAGCGTTTTGGGTTGCCAGTACAACTTTTTATCTAAGGGATCCAACAAAATTCGAGTCGAAAGCAGAGAAGCTTAATCTAACAATGCCTCGCAATCCTCTCAGTGTTATCGACCGCCACATTGAAGCGTCCGGGCGATATAAAAACCGTTCGGCGTTTCTCGCTGAGTTAGCAAGAAAAAAATCTCACGATAATACACTCCATAAGCCCTGGGCATCAGGATTTATGGGAAACACCACAATTTAAATTGTGTTTATCCACAGTACCCTTTTAATAACATTTTCTTTCCTTTCTACCTTTACCCCCTTTTAGCAGCCCACCAGCCCTTTGATACCAAGCCCTGTAGAGTCTTGATATGGGAATGACCCCAACTAATTATGGGAATCGCCCTAACTAACCATGGGAAATAGCACAAGAGAATATGGGAAGCACCCCAAGTTACTATGGGAAATACCCCAAGTTTATGATTTACACTTGCGATAGTTGACTCAGATAGCTAACAGTCTATTATGGGCATAATTATTCAACCCCACAGGCGCATCATGAGATCTAAAAGTCCTCGTATCATCCAGTCTAACGAACTCACAGAAGCCGCGTATCATCTACCTTTACAAGCAAAACGTATGCTTTGGTTGTGCCTGCGACAGATATTCCAAAAATCAGAAACCGACCCGCTTGAGCCGACCTACATCGTCAAAGTTTCGGACTATGCGGCAATTTTTCAAGTCAGTCTATCCACAGCTTCCAAGGACTTGAAAAGCGCGATTGAGACGATAAGTAACAGCTCTGTCGTGTTCTATCCAGCAAATGGTGAATGTGAGGAAATACGGCGTCCTTGGCTTGCTGAGGTGGGGTTAAAACGAGGACGAGGGGCGTGGTCTATCGAATTTAATTCGAAGATAATGCCTTATATAACCGGGCTTTCATCGAAATTCACAACTTACAACCTCTATGACTGCGGAAAGCTAAAATCAGTGCGCGTAATACGCCTGTATGAGTGCTTATGCCAGTATCGCAGTACCGGTCAATTCATCGTTTCGCCTGAGTGGCTGGCCGAACGTTTTCATTTGCCCGAATCACAGCGCATCAATCGCGCTGAAATGAAACGTACTTTTATTGAGCCCTCGATAGTTAGTATTAATAAAAATACTGTTTTAACCGTTGTGTACTCGGAGAACACTAACAGCGATTTCGTCTTTACCTTCGCGGAAAAAGAGAGCGGAAAAGCCAAGATAACAGGTTAACTTGTGCCATTTCCCACACTCAAACTTGTGCTACTTCCCATACATGAAAAAGCCCTGATAGTTGAACTGCACCCCAAAAGTTGGACACTCGACTGATTAAGGTGCAGCTCAGTGAGCAATCCAAAGTTTTCCCTCGAATTACGGCTCGCCGTCGTCACGCATTATCTTAACAGCAGCGATGGCTATCGCGAGACAGCCACACGTTTTGCTGTGGGCCGCACGGCGGTTCGACGCTGGGTTTCCGCATGGCATTGACGGGCTCACTTGGAAAGCGGGCGACTACACTCCTGAATTCCGGCTGAAGGTTGTCCGCGCAGTGATCGATGATAAACTATCGCTTCGCGATGCCACCGCCAGATTTAACCTTTCCGGTGAAAGTACCGTTTACCAGTGGGTTAAACACTTTCAGGCGTCCGGAGCCGGGGCGCTCTCCGGCATAAAACGCGGAAGACCTAAAAAGCCAGAACCCATGCATAAGGACATCATTTCCCCGCCATCACCCCACGATAATTCCCCTGATGCTCAGGCCGAACTGCGCTACCTTCGAGCCGAAGTCGCCTGGCTTAAAAGAGCCGCAGGGCTGGATAGTGCTAAGTTTCAGCGCCGGAAAGCCCTTATCATTAAAAAACTACGCCGCGGGCACGGGCTGAATGGTCTTCTGAAGGCAGCTGGCATGGCGCGTAGTACGTTCTACCATGACTTCAGCGCTATCAGGAAAGCTGATAAGCTCTTGGCGTTGAAAGAACTAATCTTTGATATTTATCACCTCCATAAGGGGCGCTACGGTTATCGCCGGATAACGCTGGCGCTCCGGCGCAGTAATGGCCCTGTTAATCACAAAACTGCTCAGCGTCTGATGGGGGAGTTGTCGCTCCGCGTCGTTATCCGAGTCAGAAAATATCGCTCGTGGAAAGGTCAGATGAGGAAAATCGCCCCTAACCGTCTGAAACGCGACTTCACGTCCAGCAGCGCCAACGGAAAATGGGTGAGTGACGTGACGGAGTTCGCTGTTAACGGCGAAAAGTTATACCTCTACCCAGTGATTGACTCCTTCAACAGCGAGTTTATCGCACGCAGCCTGTCTAAAAGGCCCATGATGGCGCTTGTTGATACGATGCTGGTTAAGGCATTGAATCGGCTCACGCCTGAGGATGCACCCGTGCTGCACACTGACCAAGGCTGGCAGTACCAGATGACGGCTTATCAGGGCATGAACCGGGCAGTAGGCGTGGCACAGAGCATGTCGAAAAAGGGAAACTGCCATTGATAACTCAATGACTGAAAGTTTTTCAGCACGCTCAAACCCGAATGCCTCTATGTGGAGGAATTCAACAGCATTCTTGGGCTGAGATAGGCCATAGACGCCTATATCTACTATTACAACCATGAGCGAATAAGGCTGCGGCTGAACGGCCTCAGCCCTGTTGAATTCAGGTCACTGCATTTGAAAGCAGCATGACCAAAGAACATATGTCATATAACCATTTTTCCCCAATGCTTTAAACCAAATAAGGCAGACGTAGGGAGTGTTAGCTCAGACTTGACCTGGCAGGTTTTGAAAAGTAGAGATTTAGGTAAATCTGCCACTCTGCTTTAGGCGAAAATCATACGAAACTTTCAATTATTAATAACGAAAAATTGCCTTACTCATATTAAGACCCGTCATTCCAAAACCTCTTCCCTCATATAGATGAAGAGCACGGGCATTACCTCTAGCTCTTTTAAGCTTTTATGGGGTATTAACAATTTGGCTACCAGAATAGGATTTTTCCATGAAAATCACTCCTGATTGTAAATCTAAAAATAGAATTATCGGCATGCAAAACTTACAGAGTAATTTCCAAATGACTGAAATTAATTATTAAAAATCAATGTCCCGAACCCAAGCTGATCGAAACCACCACTATTTCCTCCATAGCTACCTCCACCTGACTCTGGGCCGACCTTATTCATTATTTGCAAAGTATAGGGAGCATCTAGCTTTGAAATATTATGATAGTGATTATAAACCAAACTCCATATTGGCCTAACATTTCCCCGTGCAACGGAAGATATCTCCGTTTGTATCCAACCATCTGAAGAAGTGTATAGAGTCCAAGGAACGTCATTCCCTAAATTGTAAGAAGCGACATACTCAGAAGCTTTCAAAAAGAGATTATCTTGATAAGAGAATAGATCATCCCCTTGATTCCAAGCCATCTGGCAAATAACGCCTATTAATTCAATGTCCAACATTGTATGGCCTTGATCTCTTCCACTTTCTTGGACTTGTGCAAAGCCCTCAGGATAGACTTTCCACATGGCATTTTTAAAGGCACCATTACCACCGCCTTCATAGATGTAGTTAAGTGATTGCTGATAAATATCATCACGGTCGGTAAGTATACCTATACTCATCATAGAGGCTAGATTAGCTAAATCCCAATTAGCCCAATAATGCTTTCCTTCAGGCCCATAATTAATATGATTTTTAATGAAATCGCTATTCATAGGGTAAAAGACTTTAAGCAGCATCGACTTAAGATTCTCTAATCCAGTCCAACCACTATAAGTTCTTAAAATCTCACCTGCATTAGCTAATTGATACCCATAAATGCCCGAAACAAGGAATTTATCACTCGTTCCACCTATACCGGTAAGGGTCGTACTCCATTGATCAAGGATGCGTGCTGAAGCATCCGCATACTTAGCATCGCCGGATATCTTCCAACGCAATGCCAGCTGGTATGCTGCCGCTGCATCTTGATATAGTGAAGTATAGTTGTCTTTACCCCAACTAGGATTACCTCGTATGACATAACTTTTAGCATTAGGAGTATAATTTTCATTAGAAAATCTACTTGTTAATAACAAATTCCAACTCTGCATAACGGGAGTGAAGTTTTGAGATATTAATTCCTTAGTTTTGTCAAAATCGGCATTTGTACTTAGCATACCCGGATGTACAAAATTCCTAGCAAAGCAGGAATTCATTAACATCAATAAACTAACTATAATAAAGCTTAATACTTTCATATTTTTACCTCAGAAAATAATATATTGATAATTTAATTTTAATCCAGCGTATTACAATTTATTGATACGTCTTTATTACAAAATCCCCCTGACTACATCCATACTGACGACCTGGAGATGAAATAATTTGAAACTTACTGTTTGCTGGAACAGGAAAAGTAAGAGTACTTCTACTGAAGGCGTCAATACCATCATTGGTGTTTTCCCCAACTTTATTACCCTCCACCAAACCGACCAGCGAAGATGAATTTGAGCACTTACCTTTATTTACTACTTTATTGGATATAGAATTCCCTCCGCTTGCAATAATCCATAGTGTTTCATTAGAACTATTTAGCCCATAATATTGACCAACAAAGTGGCCGTTATTATTATAAACACCTAAATTACCTCCCGCTTTTTGCCAATGATTTCTTCGGCATATCATCAATGTTGCATCATCGCTACTTCCTAATAATCCGTCCTCATCACAAACTTGATTGCCAAAAACTTGACCTTTAATTTTAATAAATTCGGATGCAGTGAGACGTCCTTCAGAAGTAATTTTATTTGCTCTAATTTCACCCGTAGTCGAAATCCCCTTCCCTTTATAGGACTTAACCCAATCATCATCATCCATATAGAAGCCGCCTTGATGATCAATATTTATCCAACCCTTTGATTGATCAGTTACTAACCATCCACCAGAGCTGTGAATATCTCCTTGAGCCATTATATTGCCATCAGACCATAACGCTTGGTGCGCAATAATACGCTGGCCTCCGATATTTCCTTTAAATAGACCATTATAAGCGTCAATGTTTTTAACATTTTTTACATCATGTTTGTCCATATCGATATCGGTATGCATTTGATTAAGATCGTCGCGACCGGCAACGTGATAGCGGTAAAGCCTATCGCTATCCTCTCTTATCGTATTTTGTGAAACAGCGGAAAGATAATTCACCAAATGACCAGGGCTTACATCGAATCCTAAACTTTTTAAATCGACACTCCACTCACCCTCTGCCCCATCGGCAATACCCTCCACGTAGATATAACCTCCTGCCCCTTTTATCCTTTTGGAGATATACTTTAATCCTTTAAATGGAAGGCTCCGCCCTCCTGTCGTCACGATAAATGTATTCATCATGTTATTATTTTTATTTTTGGAAATGAGAATTTTATAATTCTGCCCTTGATTATTTTTAAGTGTATAGCCTATAGGTAAATACCCGCTTTGCTGTAAAACCTCCGCATCGAGCGTAAAAATCTGCTCACTCTCAAACTTTAGGTATAAATCGTTATAATGGTCTTTGATATATCTTTTAGCACTTAATGAAATAATCTCCATCTGAGAGGCAGTTAACTCCCATTCTTGGGTTTCTAAATAATTGCTATAACGTTGATAACCTATCGGTGCTGCGATCAAAATTACCGCCAACACTAAGCTTAATGAAAATAATGTATCACCACGATCTATACTCATTTATCCTCCCGATAAATTAAACCAACCACCGATCTTTTACCAGATAAACAAGTGCTATACTGAAAAATAAAAATGGAGCATAGGGCAACCTATTTTTATTTAATAACACAGAAATTAAAGATAGAAAGAAAAAAGCAAGCCCTGAAAAAAAGGCAGCCACCTGCCAACTGAACCAAAAAAAACAGCCGCTAATAATGAATACATCACCCATTCCTATAGCTTCTTTCTTAGAAAGTTGAATAATTGACTGTCTGATTGATAGTAATATTAAGAAGCATAAGCTACCAGAGATTATCAATTGGATGTTATAATTAAAATTGTGGGACACGACATTACCGATCATTCCCGTAATTAAAAATAACATGGTATACCTCCTTGGAAGCCAATGGTTACTAATGTCTAAATAAGTAAAGAGGTATCCCCAGAAAAATAAAGCAAAAAAAACAAATATATCATGATTATTTCCATTTGCTATATTTCTACCAGCAAAATAATAATACAAAAAAAATATCGCCCTCGATATGAATAGCTCTTTTTTAGAGAGATATTTCCCTTTATTCAATTCAATGAACAATAAGGCAAGAATCTCGGCTGTAACGAGTAAAATCAGACTTAACAAAAACCCAAACAGAAAAAAGCTATACAATTACTTCCTCCAATTTATCTCTCTCTGATCTTTAACCAAGTAGCATAGACTTTTCTTGCATAGATATTTCTCAAAAGTTTATTTTTTTTACTAAAGCCAGCATTATAAGAACCTAAGCACTCCCACGTCTGCCCGCAATGACGTAAGTGCTGAGCGAGTATCCATGCACCAATCTGAATATTAAGGCACTTTTTTTCTAAAAGATCCTTACTGCTTGTAGGGATCCCTAATCGGCGAAGTTCAGTAAAATGCATATCATTAATTTGCATCACTCCATAATCTAAACTAATGACTTTACCCTTTCTATCCCTATTAATATTTATACTCTTAGTTGAATTACCGCTTTCTACCAGGGCTATAGATTTCAACAGATAGGGTGAAATATGATAGCGTTGCCCGGCCGTTTGAAAACATTCATCGCTCGCTTTCGCATGACAAATAATTATCATCATACAGCCTAGAAAAACGAATATTTTCATATCGTCTAATTTCAATTATTACTAATGAATGAAATATTATTATCTTGGTGCCCGCTATTTTTCGTCACGCATTGCGCGCCGACACTTCCGGCACTAATTTGTCCTTGATTAATGTTTCCATTAATGTCCACCTCTTGAATAAAACTCATCGTACTTAATTTCTCAACCAATGTAATGCAGGCTTCTTGTGGGACTCCGGCGTAGCTGAGGACGAATTTTGTTGCGTCTCCATTATCATCCGTTTTCGTTGCCAATGACACATCCCCACCCCATACATTATGAAGCCGAGCATTTCCTTTAGTCTTATCACCGATAACAGACATATTGCCTGGGGCACCCCCGAATTGGATCAATGAACCTATCATTGATTCTTGCTTATCAAAATTATATACCCCATTGGTTTTCAACATAGTACGGGTATTATTCATTAATTCGCTGATATTACTAAGCTCTGTATTAGTATCGTTCTTACTGAATAACCCTCCCCCTAAACTAATGCCAATAATTAAGACAACGAGCGATATTGTGATCCAAATCCCCGCTTCAAAAAGAGAAATTGCACCTGAATCGATATTTTTCTTTTTATTCAACATTTTACATTACCCTTATCTTACGCTAATTAAATTATTTAGATCTTGTGTTGATAATAAAATCAAAACCATATACAACGCATTCATCGATAACGCTATATATGATAATAACGAAGCTATCTTTTTGATTTTAGAGATGGTCTGTTTTAACCAATGATACGCAAAGTTCTCTATAATATTTTCGTTCCTATCTCCACGAGTGAGTAAAACTAGCCTATCGATTGAACGTGGAGAGGGAAATCGATAACCACTATCTCTAAAGGCTTGTCCTATCTGCTTTCCTTGCTTGATTTGCATTATTGTTGCAGTCAGACGTTCAAATAACCAAGGTGATGCATGCCGAGATAACATCACTAATGCATCATAGGTTTTAATTTGCGCTTTCATTAAGGAAGTAAAATTCAACAAAAAAGCAACGCCTTGTACATCACGATATACACTCCAAGGGAGGAGTGAATCTAAAAATCTTGAACGAATCGTACCAGTCAAATTATCTAGGGAAATAACAATCCCTATGATTGTACAAAACAAAATAAGACCAATAAGCAGAATATGTTTGATAATCGCATCAGAAATTAATGATAACCACCAAAGTGCGCCCGTCCATTCTGATTCTGGTACCATAGTCGCCAATCTAGGTAGAAAACGTGTGTCGACCATATACATCATAATTAGCGATGAGAAACATAATAAAGTTGGATAGGAGAGTGCGGAAAAACAGGCTGATCGCATCTCTGCATTTGCTTGAGCAATCGTCATGGCACGTTTGAATGACTGCGCAAAATTACCATCTTGATTACCGGCTTGTATCAGAACCATCTCTTGAACTGGGATCCAGCCTATAAGACCCCGATCAGGTGAACTCCCTTTTTTCAATGCAGTTAACATATCTTGCAAACAACAGCACTGGGCAGACTGTTTGTTTTTCTGACTTTCAATCATCGAAACCAGCGCATCTTCCATCTTAAGATTATTTTCTAATAGGAAGGAAATATCTTCGTATAGATCGATTCGATCTTTTGTCGAAAACGTTTTAATCGCAAGCCATCTGCTGATTTTCTTCCCATCAAGAGCCCTAGCCATATTAAAAATAGGGATCCATTTACCCGCTGATTTAAGCATTACAGCTCCCCTCCTCGTCGAGGAATTGCCACCCTTTTTCATCCAATGGGCTTTGGTTATCGAGATCGAAAGGGTCAACCAAGCCGGCATTTAAATAATACTCAGCATGTTGACGCTTAGTTATTCCTTGCAAGGAGGTTAGCCAGTAATGCTTAGCCGCGGCCTTGCCTACTTGGCGATAGCGTGTCATGAACTCGGCATCTGGACTTAACACTTCTGCAATTATTTTTCTTCCGGTAATGCCGGTTACACAATGAGAGCAACCCTCGCGATTACGAAAAAAAACTTTATCGGGATCGCAATGTCGAAGAATAAATTGTGATTGTTCTGGGGTAAGTTGACCACAAACTTTCGTCCAATCTTGTTTGCAAAATGGACAGAGTAGTTGTATCAATCGTTGAGCAATCAAACCTATTAAAACATCCGCATCCGCTACATGATTTAATGGAACATCTAATGTATCGGTGAGACGATCAATAATTCCTAACGCATCATTGGCATGCAGTGTGGTTTGTACGAGGTGGCCAGATTTGGCCGCAGTGAGTGCCGAACGAAGAGAGTGGGAATCTCTTATTTCCCCAATGATCATAGCATCGGGATCGAGCCGTAATGAAGCTGAAATAGACCTTGTCCAAGCCAGTGACACCGCATCTGGATCGCTCTTGTCCGCAATCACAGGGGATTGTACTGCACCATAAATTAATCCCTCAGGAGGATCTTCAAGGGTATAGAGCCTTTTTTGATAATTGGTTAACGTTAGATAATAGTCACTAAAAGAACGTAAAGAAGTACTTTTCCCAGATCCAGTCGGCCCAGAAATGATAATGATCCCTTCTGGACGAGCAAGCATACGTTCGATGAGTAATCGTTGTTGTGGTAAAAAACCCAATTCTTCCAAGGTCGGTGGTTGACTTCCATCATCAGGTAAGACTCGCATTACAACATATAAACCAAACTCAGCAGGCGTATGTGCATATCTTGCGCCAAACAGACCTAATTCATTTAAAAACTCTTTACGAACTCGACCATCTTGAGGACGATTTGGGTTAAAACTTTTTTCAGTTACATCACACATCGACATGATGATTGTAGACGCTAAGGTCAATCCTTCTTGCTTCTCCAATTGTGCAATGGTTTGCAATTCTCCGTGAATTCGCAGCTGAACAATGCAGACATCATTCATTCCTATTAGAAAATGAATATCAGAGGCTTTTTTTTGTTTTGCCATCTTAAAAAAAGCGACGACTTTCGCTTGCTGCTCCGAACTCATCGCTTTTTCAGAAAGATTACCGACGCCTTTCTTTTGTAAATTACGTAATTCTTCTAACGGTACTGATGTGAAGCAAGCATTGGGAGTACTCTTCAACACCTGCGATAATGTATTTTGTGTGTCAGGTTCATGTAGATGGTCCTGGGAATAGAACACCGTCACCTGCTCATCGGGTAGAGCCTCGATATATACATACCCTAACATAGCGCCTCCCAATGCCTACCGCTTAAAGGGTAAAATGATAACGTGCCCAGCCGTATCTCTGGCCGTCACTCGAGTAGGACCGATGTTCTCGATATAGAAATTACTATCAGGCAGCACAGTACCTCGTGTCACCGAAAGCACCGCCCCTGATGGCAGTAACAAAGCCGCCACTATTTTGTACCTATTGCCAGTAACCTCTATCACCTGCCATGATTTATCTGACTGCGAAGAATGCCTTTGAATTTCAGTATTCGAGTCCATAGGCGGTCTGTCCGATTGATGAGTATCGGCTGTAGCAGGGGAAACTAAAGGCTGACTTGGCTTTTGCGTATTCAATGCAGCAAGCGCTTTGTCATGATTGAGCTGCGCTTCATAAAGCAAGGTTTCAGCTTGTAATTTTTCTAACTGGCCTAAAGTCAGTGGTTGCTCGTCAGCTAATAGGGTAGACGGATAGAATATAGATGCAGGACCTATAAAAATTACAGCTAGAAATCTGGCTGTGAAGCCAACAGGTAACATTTTAAAAACGTTCATAAATAACACCTGTCAAAGTATATTCCATAGTTGTGCCTTTCTTATTGATAGTCAATTGAGTGAGTCGCATATGATCATTATTAAACACTTGAGACTCAATGAATTTGATAGGCGGCATTGAGGAAATCAATGTAAACCTTGTCATTGTCCATGGGTTTTCTACCCCCTTACTCCTATCACCATCATTAGTATTGATATTCAACTGTAGATCGAAGGACTGGGCAAAAGTGACCAATTGTTGTTTATTTATAGGAATAGTTTGTTCAGCGTTATTACTGTCCAATAACAATGGATAAGTTAACGTGAATTGCGCTACGTCACCACCACCTGGAATATTAAAGATAGGTGTAATGTCATGACCATAATAAAATGATAACCGTTCAGTAAAATCATTTACTCGACCTTGTTGATGTAATAAATATTGCATCTCAATTGTAGAATCAACAGAACACTTCGCTTTGTTGAACTCCCACTGAGCAATAAATAGTGGTGTATTTTTAAGTACCCTATCACATTTAGTCAAAAATTCTCGTGCTGTAGGGAGCTTGCGCCATGGTTGTGGAGGATTTTTTTTCTCATGCTTTCTCGCAAGCAATATAGATTGCGCCTGTTCAATTCTCTCTTTTTCAAGTTGCTGCATATGAAAAAAGTGATAAGAGAATAGCGCAGCACTCCCAACAATAACCATACTACTCAAGCGCCACAGATTTTTCCGGCTAACACACCTAAGTTTATATCGATTATAAGAAATGGCCGGTTGTGAAAAAAATGCCTCTAACTCAGGGAGGCTATTTTTACTTTCATGATTTTTTTCAGTAGAAAAAAAATTCCACTCGCCCTCTATGGGAACAAATTTTACGAAATTATTTTTATACGTTATAACTTCTTCCAGGGTGCCTATCACGTCACTATAAAGGGAAAGGTTACCATTATGCACTGCAACAAACCAGAATAGGTTTTTCGCTAATCGGTATATTATATAACTGTTTTCAGGTAATAAATCCACCATAGCTAACGCTAAAGAATAAACCCTTTCATTTTTCTTCAATGGTAATGAACTATCAAGACTTAATGTTCCAAGAAGTCGTCCTTGAGTTGAATTGTCATAATGAGCAGCTATCCAATAGTCAGCACCTTCCGATTTAGCTTGCATACGTAATAATCGATGATTTTTAATTGGCCAATAATGCCACACCAAGCCAGCAACAAAGGTCCTATTATTAATAGTAATCTTATATTTACCTAATAAGGATCCTTGATTCATATTAGTTACTCTCAACCGGGGTAATCAATATCACGAGCATCGATTTATTTTCATCACCTTCTGCTCCCCCGCCCAGCGCGAAGAAATGTGATGATCCAACACCTTGATGATCAGCAGTATTATTCAGGGACTGGTAACCACTTAGGACGAGAGTTTGACCCGAAGACATAATCACTCGTTGATTAAACGTTTTTAGGCGAGTTTTCATTAACTCTACAGAGGTATTCTCGCTCTTGAATGTTCTAATTGTGGGCTCATCAGACATATTTATCGAAAATTGGATTTGCATGCGAGAGCTATTAGGGATCAAATAGGGTAAAACAGTCATATTGAAACCTGTAGTGATTGTGGATTTACTAATACTGCTGGATGAGCCAACATTCGCTGTATTTTCCGTGGAAGCGTTGGACGCATAATCTTGCTGAAGCGCGACTTGGATTGGTACTGCAGATAAGTTCGTGGTCATACTTGACGCTTGAGTTAACATACTAACATTTACTTGTTGCGCTAATGCCTTAATGAAAGCACTGCTGCCCTTTGACTTACCATCAAGTATTGAAACTCCGCCACTCATCATGGCTGCAGAAGCCTCGGTATAGGCATTAGTAAAAGAGAATCCTAAGCTATCTTTAAACACTGCATTCCAGTCAATGCCCAACTGATCTTTCTGTTGTTTCTCCACACTGTACACTTGAACATTGAGCATAACCTGTCGATTCAATTCTTTATTTCTATCATTAATATAACGGTTCACTTTCGCTAATACCGAAGGTGTATCCATAACGGTGAGCATCCCCGCGGACAGATTCATTCTCCCTACTTCTGGGGTTAACATCATTTTGACACTCTTACTTACGTCATCATATAAGCTGGATTTTATTTCCATCGTCGTTGATTGATTAGTGTTTCCGTCATTTTTACTACCGTCTTGATTATTATCATTTGATGCTACATTCGAGTTAGAACCACTACTATCATTGGATGACGTCGTGCCGCTAAGTATTTTTGAGTAAAAACTAGCCTTACTGTCCATAAATAATATCGGGAAATGTCTTGTATCGATATAATATATTTCAATTCTATTTTGTAGATATCTCCACCCCAAACCAAGACGTCCAGTGATATTATTCAACAAGTCATTCAAATTACCATTCCAAGTTATCCCATCCAGATGGTCTGAGTTTTTTTCTTGCAGATAATCTTTATTATCATCATTTGGGGTCGGTAAGTCCCCCTCGGCTGCTGATGGGTTATAATCTTGTGATGAGGGTGCTTTCTTATCGGCCGCCATAGCATTCATTGCATCATGCGTTAACGATATAGGGATATTACATTGTTCACTTAGGAACGATATTAAATAATTAATTGAGACGCTACTAGGGTGATTAATAATTACATTGCAGTCTGGTATATCGTGCTCTTCATCCTCTTCAATATTATTCGATATAGGCGTCAAGTTAACCCATTGCGAAGGGATATCACTAACGACATCATCTTTAGTTTGATTTTTAATATCTCTACCACCTTGGCGTTCAATATCATAAACATGCTCATCAGCAGATCTTATATTTTCCCAACTGTTGCAAGCTGTCATCTGTGAACATAAAAGATATGTAGCAACCAAGATTATATTTCTTCTACTAATTAACATATTAATTCCTAAAAATTAGAACTAAACTCCCCTCGGTAATACCCTGAGGAGGTCGAGCATCAACGATGCTACCAAATGAATTAAGAATGACGCCTTGCTTATAATATCCTAGGACTAAGCTTCCACCCAGCGCATCATTCAGTGAGGAGTAAAGGGAATCTTCATTATTTACCCAGAGGTAAAGTTTTTCATCACTGCTAACATGAAATATTCTAATTGCCTCTTTTTCTTTTATCAGACTAGGAATTTCTGTAATCGGTAACTCTGGATACTTATATTGCAACTCACTTATTTCATCAACATAATCTACGATATATCTTGCATCATATTCAGCGGAACGCATTTTTTCCAAATCGAGCGTGGTTGGATAGTCAACCTCACATGCATAAAAAACAAACGATAAGAAAACGACAAATATGAAGTATCCCAATTCAATTATCACCTGGACTATAAATAACAATTAAACATTGTTCTTTATAAACTTTTGCTTTTAATGGCTTCGGTGCAAACCTATATAGATTCAATACAGATACTAATGCATCGTGTAACTCACCTTCGAATGAAAGCGCTTCATCTATGCGGTAATCGACATTGGTCAGCCATTTAAGAGACCATCGATCTATTTTAGGATTATCACATTGCTGAGAAGATACCCAATTCATTATTCCAGATTTCAACGTTTGTTTTTCAGGTACAACCCATTCACCACTATAATGCGGGGGATGAATTGTTTGTTTACTAAATCCTATATCTTCTCTCGTTAATGGCGAAGCTAACGAATAAGATCCATAAAGAAATAATAAGAATAGAATATTCTTCTTCATTAAAATTTTGTTACCTAAGGAGGCTAATCGTGATAAACAAATTAGCCTATAATCACATTATTTATGGATGTTATATGTCGCGTATCGGCTTACTTCAACATTAGCATTCCAACGTCCTGCAACGGCATTCCCATCCCACTCATAAAACGTCAGCGAAGGTTGCGCGCATTTTTTACTATAATTCCGCACTATGGCCCCTCGATATTTTCCTGTGACCCACCGTCTATCAACTACTTGGATTGGTTGAGCAAAGTACCCTGGGGACATTTGAACATTCCAACTGTAATTAGTTGTATAGCTTTGTTGACGATCGTATTTACCGTTAACTCCAATTAAGCTCAGTGCTCCACCAATGACAGGGATTTTGTCAAGATTCAGAGTCACTCCCACTCCCCAGCTATAACCTGTTGTCTGAGATTGCCCCCACATATATGTACAGTTATTTGTACCTGTAGTGGGACACTTGAACACAGGCCCCCGCCATATCCAATCTTCCCAGGTTTTTCTATTATATTTAGTCTCAAATGCTTTCGAATCTTTTGTAAGAAATACTGGGCCACTATCTTGTGTACACTGACCTGCCAAAGAGACATTTGAAACAGTGATAATCATTAACCCTAGTGATAACGATAATTTTTTATTCATTTTTATTCCTATTGGGAGAAAATATTTTCAACTGTATTGTTATTCTGTGGCCTTTCTTCCGTGTCTAATTTTTTTATATCATAATTATTTGCATTTGAAATAATTGGTGTCATAGCAAGATTTTTATCTTCTAAACTACCACTAAACATCACTGCATCTGCTTGAATAGAATTTTTCATCACTGACATGGCTGTTTTGCTTGCGCTTGATCCAGTACTCAATCCATCAAATATTACTTTTTTCCCCTGTGAAAGATAAGTTTTAATTTTATTAATATTAGTAGTGTTTACATTAATATCTTGACCAATGAGAATATAATCAGCATCAGACTCACTAACAGATTCTGAATTTGATCTCATATAGTTATATACGAAACCATTTTGATCATCTATTTCGTGAATTTTATATTTATTCAATTCGCCTGTATTTATATCACCAGTCGTAGTTGTTGATCCAACCGCAAATGCAGATGACATACCTACACTCATTGCAATAGTTAGTACAGTACATCTAAGTTTTTTTGACATTTAATGCTCCTTTTTCGAAGTAAGATAAACATAACGTAAATAGATTTCATTTTTATTATATTTTTTCTCCCATAATGTAAAAAAGTATGAATGATTTACTTTCACAGCCACCTAATTCCTAATTACAAAAAAAACATAGATGTATGTTCTTAAAAAAGCCATTTCGTAAGTATAAAAATCTTATATTTATGTGTGTCTTTATCCTCGTGAATATAGGTATATCTAATATTTATATTTCGATCTTGTAATCTATCATGCAATAAAGTGAGCAAGCTAATTATTCGTAAATTTATTATTAGTCTTATCATGTTTAAATATAGGCGCTTCCTAAAATATATAATATTATTGATATTGCAGTATTTAATTTATTCAATAAGCATGTAGGTAAAATTTTTAATTTTTAACACCCTGATTACAATGATGGTGCTTTCGTTAATTTCACAATAAATAACTTATAGTGAACATATGAAATAAATATTTAATTTTTTGTTATTTGTATTTCTCGTAATTCTATTGTGGAATTTTGTTCTTATTTTTAAATTTATTTTCTGTGAGATATTATGAATATTAAATTATCAAATGTTGTGTCAGTTTATAATTGCGAGCAGAATATAATAAAATTCAGTTAGGTAATTAAGAAAACGGTTTTGTTCGTTAATCCATATTGACTATCAGAAATAATTTTATTTGACCTGCTATCGTTGCCCATTGGCTAACCCACCTTTGATTGGCTGCAACTTCGTTATATCGATAACCCTTAAATATCTCTGTTCTGCTAACTTTTGTACTGTTAAAAGCCTATACACAATGAATACAAGCCTCTGTATCCCCTCGATCACCGTTCAGATGGCAAGCTAAAGCGGTAAACTCCCATGCCTCATCAATAGATATTGAGATTTCACGTGTCGTCAGTTTTTCCAGGCTATATTGTTCACCGAACTCACGTACACGCTGAGCATACTCTCCAATCGACTCGCTTACTGATGGATGGTCCCACCCCCACAGCCAGGTATCTTGTTGGGTATCGTAGGTACCAATGACTTGAACAGGTGCAGTGACGATGATCCCTTTTTCGTCATTAGTGAAGGTTATCGTCCCTATATCAAGGTCAACACTCCATACAGCGGTATCGATACCCCACATAGCAATCGCAGATTGCGTATGCAATTGCATTTCGTTATTGGCTCTCGCAATAGTGAGATCAGGTTCGACAACACTTTCTGCGCCCTCAGAAGGACTATGGCCTTTCTTTCCCAAAAGCTTATCTAAGAATTTCACCATTCATACTCTCTCATTGTTTTTAAAAATACCTGAGTTGCCTCGGTAGCACCTATGAGTCGATACATAGCTGCAACACTTCTGGATGCTTTTCTATGACCACGAGTAACTTCAGGGCAGCCCCACTAGGGCATCTTACGTTAGACTCCCAGCTTTCAATCAATGGCGTTAATACGCCTAGTGCCTTGGCAAATTCTTCATGGCTCATTCCAGCTTTTAATCTAAGTGCTTTAACGTCAGGAACGTAAAGATCAAACAATTTACTCGGTACGCTACCCTCCCACTTCAACTCTTCTTTAGTTAGTGGGGTCTGATTCTGAAGCTTTTCATCTGCTATCATTTGCCCTCATTTTTCGTACAGAACGTGATGTAAATAATCCGAATTCGCACAGGTTATTGTGCCCAAAATGGTGATTAAACACTACTTAGATATTCCGCTTTATAGCCTTTATGCTATAATTTTACTGAGTAAAAGGAATGAGGTTTTTCCATGTGGGAAGTGATAACAACAGACGTTTTTGATGAGTGGTTTCTCGCGCAGGAAGAGAGCTTAAGAGAAGATGTATTGGCTGCTATTGGCGTTCTTGAGGAAATGGGACCGCAGTTAGGTAGACCTTATGTGGATACCTTAAAAGGCTCTGACATTCCTAATATGAAAGAGCTGCGGGTACAACATGCGGGGAATCCGATACGTGCCTTTTTTGCTTTTGACCCGATCCGTAGGGCTATCGTGTTATGTGCCGGTGATAAGACAGGCTTAAACGAAAAGCGGTTTTATCGTGACATGCTCCGCCTTGCAGAAAATGAATACCGAAAACATTTGACCAATTTGGAGAAGTAATATGTCCTCTTATAAAGAACTCTTAGCAAAACAAAGTCCTGAAAGTCAGCAACGTATCAAAGAGAAAGTAGAGGCCTTGCGTCAGGAAGTGGTGTTAAGCCAGCTGCGTGAAGAACTGAGTATCTCACAGACTGAGCTTGCTCAGGCGATTGGCGTATCTCAGCCGACTATAGCCAAAATGGAGCGTCCAGATAACGATCCGCGCTTATCGACCTTAAAACGGTATGTTGCTGCATTAGGTGGTGAGCTGAGCATCGATATAACGCTTCCAACAGGAAAGCGAGTAGGTTTTCATCTCTAATAGTAACCCACCAGAGTTAACCTAGCGTTTAATGAAAGTGCCCTTACCAATAGGTAGTACTACGGAAGAGGTTTTTATGAAAATCTTTATAAAAATAACATTATTTCTTTGTGTATCTGTTTTATTAGTGACTTTCTATTATGGGGGATTACAAGAAAGGACCGGTTTTGTATCGGTGCTATTGGTTGGATTGATATTGCTTTTATCAAAAACACATGGAGTTGTGCATAATGCATCAATCATATCCTTGATAGTCATTTCTGCATATTTTGGGGCAGATGTTGGTCTTTTATTCCTGGTTATATTAGTAGTGATGGTAGTGCTGTTTTCTATGTTTTTCCTCAATATGGAACTAGATGAAAAAGGAAGGTTTTATTCCTATTCAGGCGAGAGCCAAAGCTCAAAAAATACATTTCAAGGTAATTCATTCGGCTCGAATAATGTAGCTAAATCATCAATGAGATCATTCCAGGACCCATCTAATGTAGTGAACCCATCAACTACAGGTTTGGGGCATAGAGGCGTAAATGGTATGCCAAATCAGTTTAATATAAATCAAAAGTAGTGTTTGAGCCTCAGACTCGATCTGGGGCAATCCTACTTCATCTTGAGGTATTACAGGCCTGTAACGGTCAGTCTTACTTGCCATCGTTCTATGCGCAATTCTTAATCTAACCATTTTGCTTTAGTGATCTTTTTATGAAAGATGGCTTCATTAAGTGAATCAGGATAGATGTCATAATTGCTTTTAAGGATTTCTTCAGTTTTAAGGGGAAACTTATCGTAATCAAAATCTTCACCGGCCCCCCCAGAGAGCAATCTCATATAGCACATCATCAACAGTCGTTACGGTACCATCGCCTCTTAGAGAATAGTTAGAAGAGTAATTC
Source organism: Rosenbergiella collisarenosi (assembly GCF_018494085.1). Classification (GTDB taxonomy): domain Bacteria; phylum Pseudomonadota; class Gammaproteobacteria; order Enterobacterales; family Enterobacteriaceae; genus Rosenbergiella; species Rosenbergiella collisarenosi. Next base: position 65,851 of record NZ_JABBFP010000011.1, read on the forward strand.
CCTCTGATCCTAACATCGCCATTTTTTATAGCTGATTGCATTAAAGCAATAACTTCTGCTTTAGGTAAAGTAACCCCGCGCACTATCATCCTACCGTATTCTGCCGGACTTGCAGTTGTTGGCCTTCTTGAGTCGATGATGACCGCCACTATCGTGGATGACATGACCGACACGCCAAGCGATAAAAACCGGGAATGCAAAGCTCAGGGTATTGCAAATATCTGCACATCCTTTATTGGAGGAATGGCAGGCTGCGCGATGATTGGGCAATCCGTTATTAACGTAAAATCCGGTGGCCGTGGACGGCTTTCAACCCTCACGGCGGGCGTGGTACTGCTTTGTCTGATTGTATTTTTGCGGGACTGGGTTTCGCAGATCCCAATGGCGGCACTGGTTGCGGTGATGATCATGGTTTCCATCGGGACATTCTCCTGGCGTTCCATTACCAATCTGCGCAGCCATCCACTCTCAACCAGTGTGGTCATGCTCGCTACTGTCGCCGTCGTTGTTGTGACACATAACCTGGCCTTTGGTGTGCTGACCGGCGTACTGATAGCCTCGCTCAACTTTGCCACTAAAGTATCCCAGTTTATGAGGGTAACCTCCGTTCTGGAGGGGACGATCCGGACGTATACCGTCACCGGCCAAGTATTCTTTGCATCATCAGACCGCTTTACCAGCCATTTTGATTTCCATGAAGCGATTGAGAATGTGATGATAGACGTTTCACATGCCCATTTCTGGGATATCACTTCAGTCAGCGCACTGGATAAGGTCGTCATAAAGTTCCGACGGGAAGGGACTGACGTTGAGATCCGAGGGATGAATGAAGCCACCCGTACTATCATTGATCGTTTCGGAGTTCACGACAAATCCGATGAAGTGGAAAAGCTGATGGGTGGCCATTAACAGTCAGGAGACAAGAACATGAAAAATACCGTTACGGGCTGTGTGGATGGTTCGCCATCAACACGTTCTGTCTGTGAATATGCTGCATGGGCTGCTTGCACCTTTAGTGTACCGCTTACCTTATTGCACGTTATCGAAAAAGATAATAATCCCGCAATTTCTGCTCTGAGCGGAACCCTCGGCATCGACAGCCAACAATTGCTGACGGAAGAACTTGTGGAAATCGAAGGCAAACGAAACCGTCTGCTGATGGCCCAGGGAAAATCAATACTCGAAGGTTGCACCAGGTTACTTCAACAGCAGGGGAGCCAGGATGTGATGTCGTTGCAAAAGCATGGTGATCCGGATGAAATCCTAGCAGAACTGAGCGATATACGTCTTATGGTACTGGGCCGCAAAGGCTCTGAACATCAGGTAGGCTCTCATCTGGAAAACGTGATCCACTTACAGAAGAAACCCCTACTGGTTGTTCCAGATAAGTTCTCGACACCATCCAGAGTGATGTTTGCTTATGATAGCAGTGAAGAAAGCAGGAAAAATCTGGAGCGCCTGACAGTGAGCCCACTACTGAAAGATCTGCCCTGTCATATTGTCATGATAAATGGTGACGAAGGTGAACTTCGGATCGCGCAACAAATTCCACGTAATTCAGGTATCGAAACCAGCTGCGTGCAGCTTACAGATCAGTCTGTCGGGGATGCGCTTATTCGGTATGGGGAAGAAAATGATATCGATCTGATAGTGTTGGGTGCTTACGGGCACTCCCGACTGAAGCAATTTTTCCTCGGAAGTCATACCGCTGAGATGCTGGAAAAAACCCAACAGCCACTACTGATACTTCGCTGATACATGGAACTTCTCTGTTAGTCAGTCCAGGATTTAATATCGGTGCGATGTCAGCAGTCCCTGAACGGGATGTTTCACTGGCATCGCACTTCGTTCTGTATAAAAAACATCCTTAGCGTAGGATATTTTCCGTTTTCCAAGCGGCCCCCTATCTGAGGGGGCTTGCTGGGCATTTTGTCTTAGAAATGTTCAGCGGAGAGCCTGAACCATGGGAAATGATGGATTGCGATACGTTACATTCTCACTTTAGTCATATGCTCAAAAATTGGGACGAAAAGTACTACAACCACAATGATTGGTTTTATGGAACGGGTAAACTACCTAGATGGTTGGGGTACTCGCTAGGGTTCAAATTAGTTTCTTGGTATTTACGTTCAGAAACAACGTCGAAGCCATTGTCGCTCGTAGACATACATCCGGATAAGTTTATAGCCGATTTAAAGAATGGAGGTTGGCTGGATTTAATATAAGCCCCTCTTACGCGCGCAGCTCAAACGCCCTCAGAGCCATTCTGGGACGCAATCCATAAAACTCACAGTCTTACCCCCTAAAAACCGCTCAAAATAGCTTAAATAAATCATGAGCCTATGAATCGTTATGCATCCAAGTGACTGATGGATGATTTGAGAATCAATTGTTAATCGAACTTACAAAACTAGGTCAGTATCTCTCTTTATAAAGAGTAAAGAGGTAAGGCTAATCAGCAAAACTAAGCTTTTTTATTTTACAAATATTTTGTCATGCTTTAGATCTATTTTGTTCGTTTTACAACTATTTTGTCAGCCTACAATTACAGCGCGCTCAGGTCATACGAATATAACGGCTGGTTATCACCCAACGATGACACAGGGAAAACTATAAAGCTACGGCCAGCTTTTGTTGACCACTTCAATGTGTAAAGGTAACCAGTATTTTTATTGAGAAATATATATTCTATTAATTGGATGCATTAACCAAAAACGGTAGGAGATGGCTAATCTAACAATTACACTTGAAAGGAACTTTTCTTGTTGATTTTGTAAGTCTTTTATATCGAGGTTCTAGCCATGAGACTAATATTTTTAATCAATCAAACACAGTCAATGTTATCTTTTTTCTTGTTACAGTGAAAGCCTCCCTAAAATGGAGGCTTTCAGTGAACCTATACTAACCAATCTTAATTGGATTCAGTCCAGACTCGATGCCTTTAATGATACCGCCAACCGCGTTACCGAAGGCCGTACCTACAGCACCGATACCTGCACCCGCGATAGCGGCGGCGGCTCCGCCCGTTGCACCAATTACCGGTGGAGCGACCTGAGTAATGGAGTTATTCACACCCTGAGAGACATTGCCGGCTATGCCTAAACCGCCTTCAACAATGGAGCCGAACCCTTTACCAACTTCGCCGCCAATTGTGGCGCTTGTCGCACCATTGCGGATACCATCGAATGCCGCACCATAGCCACTACCCGCATTTGAAAACGCATCGGCAATTGCACCTGCGCCCGATACTGCTTGAATCTGAGTCACTGTTAATGTTTTCATGATGATTCTCCAGAACATTTTGGTTAAAGAGAGAGCTTGCACTATTATGTAAGCAATTTGTAAGGCTCTATGTCAACATTTAAATGTGTATATATTATTACGAATTTATTGCACTCATATTAATTACCCTGTCGGCGGACTCAATAGTTGATGCACGATGGGAAATAATAACCCGTGTGATTTGTGCATTTTTGATTGACTGGTTAACCATCGATTCGCTATGACTGTCCAAAGCACTGGTCGCCTCATCCATAAATATGATCCCAGGTTTTTTATACAAGGCTCTAGCAATAAATAAGCGCTGTTTCTGCCCGCCAGACAGACCCTCACCTAATTCACCGATCAAGGTTTCATAGCCCATTGGCATCTGCTCAATGACATGATGAATATAAGCCTGCTGACAACATTCGATCATCCATGGCATATCGATATTATTATCAAAACCACTGACATTATCAGCTATAGTACCCGATAATAGCTTATCTTCTTGCAGGATACAGCCGATAAGCTTACGGTAATTATTGAGACCTAAGTCGTCTATATTGATGCCATCGACACGAATACGTCCGGACGTCGGGTCCATCAATCCGCACATTAATTTCATGAGCGTTGATTTACCCACACCTGAATCACCTATCAATGCCACAGATTCACCGGCACTAATATCGAGGCTGAATCTGTCTAAGATTGGTCGTGATTGACGGTCATAACTGTAACTGATATTTTCAACCGATAGGCTTAGCGGTTTTCGAAGATGGGCGACCGAAATACATTTTTTAACATTTTCCTGTTGATGCAACGCAATTTCAGAAATACGTTCATTATGGAGACTCGCCATCCTTATTTTTAATACAAAATCGGTTAAAGACGCTGCTCGCTCAGAAAATTGCCCACGAAAAGCATTAAAAGCGACAAACATACCGATAGTCATCTGATTTTCGAGCACCAACTGGGTTCCTAGCCAAAGAATAATGACCTGGTCAAAAGTATTTATGAAGGTATTTACGCCGCCAAACAGCATATCCATCTTCCGCACTTTCACACCAGTATTGACGACATCAATCTGGAGGTTTAACCAGTTTGCTTGACGTTTTTGCATAATAGATTGCATTTTTATGCTGGCAATACCGTAAAGCGTTTCCATAAAATAAGAGTTAGCTTTTGCCTCTCTAATCAAGGATTCTTTATTAATCTGCTTATAGTAGTTGTAAGTCATAAATCGCATACCAATATACAGCGCAGTAAAGAGTAATACGACGAGGCCAAGTTTCCCCCCATAGATAAACAACATTCCGGTCACTATAATGATCATGATGCTATCCATTATCGCGCCGACCAAACTGGTGGTTAAGATATCTTGCAACGCATGTAACGACCCGAAGCGCGATTGAACATCGCCAAGCTTTCGTTTTTCGAAAAAGCTTAATGGGAGTTTTAATAAGTGAGTTAATAGACTGTTTTGCCACTGAATACTAATAATTGTAGACATGACCAGTACCGACCAGGTTCTAAAGAAACCGACCGTAGTTTTTAGAAATATAAATAGGATTAGACCAATACAGATCAACTTGAGTAAGCCATGATCGTTAGCGGGAATGACGTGATCCATGACCAATTGCGTACCAACAGGTAAGACTAACGTTATCGCTTCGATCACTATTGAAAACAACACAATCTTGGTTAGCGCTGCCTTGATACCCTTTGCATTACGTAATAACGCGGAAAGTTTAATTCTTTCCTTGGTGGTCTCTTTTTTGAATTCCTGCTTCGGCCAGAGTTCTAACGCAATACCCGTAAATGACTTAGAAACTTCCTCCATCGAAACAACTCTTTTCCCCACAGCAGGATCATGAATGGTACACCCTTTAGGTGTTACCTTCGTCAGCACGACAAAATGGTTAAAATCCCAGTGGAGGATACAAGGCAGTTTGAGTGCATTAAGCTCTTCTAACTCCAACGAGACAGCGCGACTATCTAAATCAAGCTCAGAAGCGATATCAATAATACTCTCAAGATTTGCACCACGCGTAGAGAGGTTAAAACGTCTTCTCAGCGCAGAAATATCGATAACTTTACCGTAAAACCCCGAGATCATCGCAATAGCGGACAGCCCACATTCTGCACTTTCAGATTGGTGAACAATCGGCACCTTATCGCTAAAAGAGAAGTCAATTTTGTCATATAGAGCTCTAATTTTACTCACTTGCGACTCCTTGTACGCTACTCTTCATGTCATAGTATGGCGATAAGATCCATTGATAAACCTTTCTTTCTTCGAGGAAAAGTGTTACTCCCGCCTTCATTCCATTACCAATTTTTAATTTTTTGTGTTTGAAGGCAATTTCATTTAACTGCGGCTTCACCATAACGCGATAGAATGATTTATTACTGGCATTATTACTCGGAGCGCTTTGATAACGAGCCATTTCTGAGAGTGACGACGGTGTTTTTGAAATCGCAACAATAAGCCCCCTAAATTGCCCAAATTTTTGGTATGGGAAGGCGTCATAGCGAATATTCACTGAATCATTAAGTTTTACATAAGGTATAGATTCATTCGGTACCCAAAGAGTGAGGTAGTAGCCTTGGGGAGCTTTCTGAACTATATCAACAAGCTCATCATTACTATTAACCATTTGACCACTGCTAAAATTGAGCTGATCAATAACTCCATTACTGCGAGCAGTAATCAGTAAGCTACTTTTAGCATCTATATCTATCAATTCTTTATTTAGAGCAATCTTCTGCATTTCTATCTCATAAATTCGATTTTCATACTGCGAGTTTTGGATTATTTCTTCATTATCAATACTACTAACCCGTAATTTATTTTGCTGATTTTGCGTCTCTAGGCTGAGTAAACTGTTTTGTTGCTGGTAGTAGAGGTAAGTCATATTGTTCATTTGATCTTTATTGATCAAACCGCGAGCAAGATAGCTTGAATATGAGCTATAACTGCCGCTCATCTTTTTCAACCCTTGTCTCGCCGTCTCAAGTATTTGTGTTGATTCGTTATACGCTGAGAGATAATTGTTTTTCTGCGTCTCTAACGATTTATAGGTATTCTGCTGGGCAAGACGAATTTTAGTGATAATTTGTTCAAGTGTAGTAATTTGGCTTTCAATCTCGGCACGCTGAAAGCTACTTACCGTACCTTTATTGATACTGGTATTAGTATCAATACGCATAATCGGATCATTAATTCGTACTTCATCACCTTCTTGTTTGAATATCTGAGTTATAACACCTTGGGTCGGTGAATAAATACGTGCTGGGCGTGGTAGGGTTGTCACTTCACCCGTAACATTAATCCGACGAGTATAGTTTCCAAGGAAAATAAAGGCCAGAAATACGGCAACTAACAAGGAAATAAGCACGCACACCAGCCAGGTAGGTACGCCTTCTAGCAATATTGCCCGGCCCTTCCACCCATTTCTTTTATGCTCAACAGCTTCTTCTCTAAACAAGTCAGGTTCCTTTTACGCTGGTACAATGAAATTTGTCTAATGCTCTAGTTCAGTGTAAAGATAGGGTAAACACAACATGACTAACAGACATCATTCGTTAGAACAAAAAAATATCGAATTTTCATAGCGATAAGCATTCAGTTTGATCAATATTATGTAAACGTTAAAATAGAGAATTTATAGGATAATTCTGTAGCCTTTTAAGGCTTTAGTTGAGCCTTTCACCTGTAGCAATAAAATAGACTGTAGGATGATTTCGAAAGATATTGAATATAATTTGAAAATAAAAAAGACAACCCAAGGTTGTCTTTTTTTATCGTACAGGGATTAGCCAATCTTTATTGGATTTAGACCAGATTCAATTCCTTTGATAATACCCCCTACAGCGTTACCAAAAGCAGTACCCGCGGCACCAATGCCTGCGCCTACAACTGCAGCGGCGGCCCCACCGGTTGCTCCAATAACAGGAGGAGCTACTTGCCCAATAGAATTATTGATGCCCTTAGAAATACTGCCTGCAATCCCTAAGCCCCCTTCAACAACCGAACCGAATCCTTTGCCAATAGCACCACCAATCGTTGAGCTATTAGCACCATTACTGAAACCATCAACTGCCGCACCGTAACCACTACCCGCATTAGAAAACGCATCGGCAATGGCACCAGCACCTGACACAGATTGGATCTCATTCACTGTCAATGTTTTCATAATAAATCTCCAGAGCATTTAGTTAGAAGAATAACTTACAACCTTATGTAAGCAATTTGTAAGGCTATATGTCAACACATAATTGTGAATATCTTATGATATTTTTATTTCATTAATATTACGAACTACATCCATAGGGTGCATGGATAACTTAGGACAAAAAAAGTTCAAAAACCATAAAGATAATGATTTACAATTGATTGTAAACTTTCTTTTAGCCTTATGCCGAACTTAAAAAACATCATCTAAAAGATGATGAAATATAATGGGTGCTATTTTCATCTAACTTTCCAGCCGAATAAAGAATTGCTAAATAACTATTAAAATAACGATAAATAGCATCTTTTTCGGTTACCTCAGCATTATAAACTTGCTGAACCGCATTAAGTAAATCACTATTGTCTTTTTGCCCCTCTTTATAACTGGCTTTCATCGCTGTTAATTGATCTTCTGCTGACTTTACTGCTAATGAAGCTTGTTTAAAAATTAAATGACTATTGGCAACATAGACAAAGTTTTTATGTAACCGGGTAAGTGCGTCAACAGTTTCAGAGTCTTTATCATAAACTGCCTTTTCATAAAGAGCTTCTGAACGACGTGTTTCTGCACTGGTTCCACCACCATTATAAAGTTGCATACTAATTTGAATTCCAATACTATTTGTATCATATTTTTGATTAACTGTAGTTTCAGTATTAGAATCATTAAGACTATGACTTGCATAAAGTTGAACTGTTGGTAAATAACCAGAGTAACTCTGCCTGACTTTATATCTCATTGCTTCTGAATTCAGATTTGCTGCGGTAATATTATGGTTTCCGGATAAAGTAAGCTGTTCCCATTGCGTAATTTCTTTTGGTGAAATCATTATCTGCTTGAATTTTTTCTTATCAAACTTAGCTAAAGAGGAGTAATTAATATGCTGCACTTTTAATTCTCTACTTAATTTAGTTTCGGACTCTTCCAATTCTACTTGTGCTGAAATTTTCTTAACTTCAGACTGGCTAATCATAGATTGAGTTTCAGCTACATCGGCAGAGCTTCCCTCCCCAGCAGAGAATAATGCCTTATTTATCTTTATTAAAGAGTAATAGGTAGAAAGCTGCTTATTTATCTGATCTAGCTTATCTCCTTTATGGAGTATATCTAAATAATCTTCAGTGATCCTAAGGAAAAGCACTTCCAAATCATTTCTATACTTCTCATCGGCCATAAGTGATTTAAATGTTGAGGATTTATAGTTCTCATAAGCTCCATAATCAAATAGAGTTTGAGTAACAGTGATCGACGCCGAACTACTGTTATACTTTTCTTTTTGACTGACATTTTTAGTTTTATTATCTAAGGTTTGTTGCTGATACTCTCTATGTTGGGTGTTATGAGGAGAGTTCTGATAGTCAAGTCTTACATGAGGAAGTAACTCTGCTTTAGAGATATTTTTTTCCTCAACATCTGCAGCATGCAGCATCATTGCAGATTTAAAATTACTATCGTTTTGTAATGCTACAGAATAAATTTGATCTAATGTGATCGCATGAGAAGAACGCACATTAAAAATAACTATAGCTAAGGAGTAAAATAGAATTTTATTTATAAATTTAATCATAATTATTCCTCAGTAAAGGCTGTTGCTGCCCGGTCAGAAATCGGTTTAACCAAATAGTCGATAAAACTACGCGTCCCTGTTTTAATGAATACACTTGCATTCATACCTGCTTTAAGTTCTTTACCATTAAGCATTTTGTACCCTTCGGGAGTGACTAAAGCTTGTATTAAGTAATAGCTTTTTTGACTTTTATTATCTATCAGCTTGTCGGAAGAAATATAATTCAACACTCCATTAATTCTTGGGGTTTTATTTTGATTAAAACCACTAAACGATATCATCACCGGTAATTTTTTATGAACCTTATCGATCATATCAATATCCATATGACCTTCTACGATAAGTTTTGAATTATCAGGGACAACATCCATTAATTTATCACCAACGTTAGTCACCCCACCCACTGTGTGCACGGTCAGATCCATGATACTGCCATCTACAGGTGAACGGATTTGAGTATTTTTCAACATTTGAGTCGCAGCAGCCATTTTTTGTTGGGCATCATGAAAATCCACTTCGTTAGTAGATATATCAGCTGCAACATCGCGGTAAAATTCAGACTTCCTTTGAATTAATTTACTTTCACTCTCTTCAGTTTGCTTTGTTAATAGAGAAATATTAGCCTGAGATTCGTTTATATCAGATTGAAGGCCTTCACTTTGTCTTAACACTTCCTCATAACGATTCATTGCTATATAACCATTAAATGCTAATGATTTTAATCTTAATACTTGACGTTGAAAACTATTCAACTGAGTCTTTTTATTCTCTAAAGACCTACGTAGTTTTATTATTTGTGATTGATGACCGATAATATCTTGTCTTAATCCATATAACTCTTGATCCAGTGAGAACTTCCTAGTTAAAAACATATTATTTTGAATAGAAAAGTATTTTTCAAAAAATAACACATCCTCTTCTGGAATATTATTTGGATGAGTTAAATTATCAACATCATTTTTTTCGGCATTAAGTCTAATTAACGTTGTCATTATATTATAATAACGCTCTTTAGTTGCATTCAATTGAATGTTGGCTTCATCGGAATCAAGCGCGATAAGAATATCATTTTTTTTAACTCTCGTCCCTTCTGTAACATTGATTTTCTCAATAACACCACTGATAGCAGCTTGAACTGTTTTGCGATCACCAATAACCTTTACGGTACCTTCAACGGCGACACCTTTCTCAAGGGGGGCGAAGAATGCCCATATAATTACGATTAGAATCCCTAAAAAAATAACTAACCAACCGAAGATAATGTGAGTTTTATCGTTTCTCATTAATTTAACTCCCCAAATTATCCGATTGATGATTATTGGCAAAAGAGTCAATCACTTGCTTAGTCGGTCCAAAGACTTGGATTATCCCTGATTTTAGAAAAATTATTTTTGTAGTATATGGTATTAACATAGATTTATGGCTTGTTATGATGATTGTCTTCTTTTTTTCTTTAAGTTTAATTATTGTATCAATAAGATAATTCTCACCTTTACTATCGAGAAAGGTCTCTGGTTCATCTAAAAGAATGACATTTGGATCATCGTAGATCGCTCTGGCTAAGGAAATAAGTTGTAATTGACCACCAGATAAAGTGAAATCATTTGAGTTCATCAATGTATCATAGCCATTTTCGAGTTTTAAAATAGTAGGGTGTATTCCTACTTGTATCGCTGCGGCCAACACTTTATCTGATTCAATTTGAGAGAAACGAGCAATATTTTCTGCAATAGTGCCATTAAAGAATGCAGTTTGTTGTGGCAGATAACCGATATAAGGCCCTAGCTCGTCACGTTGCCACTGGCTTAAATCACTCCCATCAAATCTAATTTTTCCTTCTTGGACTATGGGTAGACCAGCAAGCACTTTCATTAGCGTACTTTTTCCTGATCCACTCGGCCCGGTAAGTAATACAACATCACCTTGGTTTAATGAAAAACTGATATTATCCAATATCTTATGCTCAGAATTATATTTATTTTCAACGGTTACCTTCTCGACTGAAATATTTCCCTGAGGAATTGGCAATGGCATTTTATTGCCAGATTCTGGTGAAGATCGAATAAGTTTTTTAACTCTCTCATAAGAACTTCTTGTATCATTAAAACTTCTCCAAACACTAATAATCTGTTCAATTGGTGAAAGAGTACGCCCCATTAATATTGATCCGGCTATCATCATCCCTGGACTTATTTCTCCTAGGATGACAACTATTGCCCCTACGCCTAAAATAAGGGATTGTAATGAAATACGGGTAAATCGGGTGATTGCATTAATCGCAATTGTTCTTTCACTTGCTTTTAATTGTGATGCCAGATATTTATTATGAGCTTCAAACCAGCGCTTACTTATATTGGAAAACATTCCCATAGCATTAATCGTTTCAGTATGAGTAAGCGTATTTCTAGCTATAACACCTGATATAATAGATTGATTGTTAGCTTTTTTTAGGTATCTAGTCGTTAATATTTCATTAAAAAACGCCAATGAAATAAGTAATAATGCCCCAATAACTGAAAAAACACCAATCCATTTATTAAAAATAAACATGATAGCCAAGTATATAGGTAACCATGGAATATCAAAGAATGCAAATAAAGCATTTCCTGTAACAAACTGCCTTATAATGGTTAAATCATTGACCGCAACTGATGCTTCAGTTTTATTACCTTTCAATGCAGATTGATACACAGCATTATAAACACGAGAATTAAATTTTTTATCAATCCTTTTACTAATAACAATGGCTACCATGCCACGGCAATATTCTAACAGAGACATTACTGCATAAATGAATACTATAATTAAAGAAAGCATTAATAATGTTATCAAGTTTTGCGAAACCAATACACTATCGTAGACCTGTAACATATAAAAAGTAGGTGCTAGCATCAATATATTTATCACAGCGCTAAAGCAGCCAATAGACAGGAAATAAAACTTCAATGTTCGAATAAATACTATTATTTCATTATTTTTATTCATCTAACTCGCCAATAGTAAAATTTAAAAAGTGGGGAGGAGAAACCTCCCCATAGAACTAAGCTATTAAAATGTGTTCATCAACATTCATGTTGGCTGCGCCAATGAGGGTTACTTGATTATTTCCGAGTGTAATCAGTAAGTCATTCCCGTGTACAGACGTTAAATTATGGTGATCCTGAGCTAAGTGAGAAGTATCGGTTCCGGTAAATACAAGCTTATCTGTGGCTGAAAAACCTTTAATAAGGTCTTTTCCAAAATCACCATTAAACAAAAATGTATTATTACCCTCTTTTGCATCAATAGTGTCGTTACCATTTCCAGCAACAAAATTTTGGTTACCATGATCCGCTGAAATTTGGTCATTACCGTTGCCACCAAAAATCCAGCCTGAGGTTTGAGTTGAATGTAAAACATCATCACCCTGTGTCCCATGAACCGACGCTGAATAACCTATTTGGTTACCGTTAGAGTTATCATGTACTGAGTAATTATCAGTACCATTAAATTTAATATCCTCAATATCTTTTGCTTGCGTAATCTCACCGTTCTCATTACGGATAAAGAGGGTATTCCCATCTAATGCGATATCATAGTTAGCTTTATCACCTAAAATTAAAAGATCATCCCCCTCACCACCTGATATGAGATTATATCCATGGGTATCTGAAAATTTATCATTCCCACCCAATCCTTCCAGATAGTCATTGCCTCCACCACCTCGAATAAGGTCATCACCTTGACTACCAATAATGAAGGTATCCCCAGTATGCGGCTCCGTCTTCCTATTAAGATCTTCAACCCAGGTGTTCGCTTTTGCTGGATCAGAAAGATTTGAAACAATGACTGTAGAATCACGATTAGTTAACGAGTAAAATTCAGAGTTTAGTACCCGATGTAAACCATCCTCGTAAAAACTCGGCATATGCGAAATCCAGCTACTGATATTCCCAATTGAACTGGGTAAAAGATTCCATGCATCTGAAGCATAGTAGTCATTGAAATTGACAATATTATCTGTAGTTGACTGATGCGGTTGATCATGGGCACCTATAATTGAAATATCGGAATGAAAACCATTAAGAACTCTAAAAACAGGATCATTTTCGTAGCCGATATTTAAAACTTTTCCACCCTCAAATTGGGTTGGTGAAGCAAAGCCAATATAATTCGAATCAGAGAAGAAGCCTCCCCACTGACTATCTGATGAGTAAGCCATACTATTTACCATCAGACCACCAAGACTATGACCCGATACAACAACATCACTGCCCTTTAAATCATTCTGTTGAGCAAAATTCGCAACACTATTTAATAGGTCGCCATAGGCTTTCTCAGTAAACACTTCATTGCGATGTGGGTTAATTGCAGCAATGGCATCATTAATCCCATCACCTAATGTATCTGCTAGAAATCCAGGTCCGCGTGATCCACTAGTCCCTCTAAAACCGATTCCTATCTCAGTAAGTTTACCTGAGTCATCGTATTTACCCATAATTTCTACCTGAGAAGAGGTGTACCCTAATTGTGAACTCAGATAAGTACCATTGCTATCAGTTTTTCCAGAGTAATTAAGTTGTTCTGGCGTAATTTGTTTCCACCCTGCAGATTCGATATTTTTCACTGCCTGCGCATTAGCATCAGTATTATATGGAACACCTTGTAGTACGCCTTGAGACGTCGTAGAGCCAAAAATACTCTCAGTCAATGTTAAGGGAAGTCCAGCTTTAAACCCATACTTCTCATAACCGTTAATGAATCCATCATCGATGCCTCTGTACGAGAACGTAGCTAAATCTAAGGCATCCTTAAATATTTCTTTATTCTTTACACTATCGTATTGATTACTATCAAATATTCCCATAATAATACCTCATTATTGATGTTGATTATTACTTGGTTTTCCTCTAATTAAAGGATTATTGAAACCAAATTTTCTATCTTAGAATTGAAAGAAATTACATTCATTTTATTGGATTGACTATAGTTACTACGCCTCTAATAACACCTCCTACGACTTTTCCAAATACCGTGCTTCCAACAGAGGCACCTATCGAAATAATTGGAGAGACGGTACTGCCAGCAGTTCCAATGATGGGGGGGAGCACGTCTCTGAAAATATTACTGATAGTTTTTGTAAGATCACCAGCTACACCTAAACCAGCTTCAATAGCTAATCCGATATCTTTGCCAATTTGTCCGCCAATTGCAGCATAACTATCTGCTTGAGGTGCTCCATCCTGGACCGGTTTAGTGAGACCTGTCACAGAACCAGCACCTGATACATATTTAACCTCAGTTACTGTCAATACTTTCATATTGATTCTCCTAAGTATTACTAACAAAAAAGACCCTTCATAATCAACCAATTTATAACTCTATATGTCAAGTACATTATGCACACATTAGATGAACTTTTTGTTACGCAGGTACGTATACTCTCCATATATCATTTCAGTGTATTAAAAATTAGAGTTGGAGTGAGTTTCCCTACAACATAGCAAACAGCCATGAAACATTCGCCCGAGCGGTGTTAATTGTGATTCTGATCTCAGAATTAAAATTAACACCGCTCGTGAATAATGCCTTCACGAACTATATCAAGCCAGTATCGTATTAATGTCCAGTTAGAGAACGAAACTCAAAAAGTGAGTATCAGTAATCAGTGCTATGTGCGCAGAAAGAAACCTGTTTGCCCTGTAATAGGCTTTGTAAAATAAAGCAGATTTAAGGTGAACGTCTCTTTAGATGATCAGATTTTACATAAATACGCACGCTCTCTGGAATTCCTGCTTTTGTCATCTTATTCGTCGCACGCACCGCTAGTGAACGAGCTAAAACTATTTATATCCGTGTCCGTTGTTGGGCGATGGTTGTTCTCTATTGTCCTCTTCTACCAGGCATCACTTCCGTTCAGTTGCTTATCCGCAATAATATCCTTGAGTTCTTTATACTCACCGTGTGAATATGCCACTCATTTACGAGAAGAAATAAACGCGTACATAGTCTTTAGTTTTGGTTAATCGTGACACAACCGATTGTGACTAGCGCCATCGATGAACTGCACCCCAAAAGTTGGACACCCGACTGATTAAGGTGCAGTTCAGTGAGCAATCCAAAGTTTTTCCTCGAATTACGGCTCGCCGTTGTTACTCATTATTTGAACACCAGTGATGGCTATCGTGAGACTTCCGCCCGTTTTGTCGTAGGTCGCACAGCGGTTCGCCGCTGGATTGCTGCATGGCAGCAGCACGGAATTGACGGACTGACTTAGAAAACTGCTTACTACATGCCTGAGTTTCGGCTGAAGGTTGTCCGCGCAGTCATCGATGATAAACTTTCGCATCCGTGATGCTACCGCTAAATTTAACCTTTCCGGTTAGAGCACCGTTTACCAGTTGGTTAAGCGCTTTCAGGCGTCCGGGGCCGGGGCGTTCTTCGTTATTAAAAGCGGAAGACCGAAAAATCCGGAACACATGTATAAGGGCATCAATTCCCCGTCAGCACCACGCGATAATTCTCCTGACGTTCAGGCCATACTGCGCTATCTTCGCGCCGAGATCGCGTGGCTTAAAAGAGCCGAAGGGCTGGATGGTGGTAAGTTTCAGCGCCGGAAAGCCCTTATCATTCAGGAACTGCGCCGCGAGCACGGCCTGAATGACCTTCTGAGGGCGGCTGGCATGGCGCGTAGCACGTTCTACCATAACCTCAGCGCCATCAGGAAAGCAGATAAGCACCTGGCGTTGAAAGAACTAATCCTTGATATTTATCACCACCATAAGGGGCGGTACGGTTATCGCCGGATAACTCTGGCGCTCCGGCGCAGTAATGTCCCAGTTAATCACAAGACGGTTCAGCGCCTGATGGGCGAGCTGTCGCTCCGTGCCGTTATACGCGTCAGAAAATACCGCTCATGGAAAGGTCAGGTTGGGAAAATCGCACCTAACCGCCTGCAACGCGACTTCACGGCCAGCAGTGCCAACGAAAAATGGGTGAGTGACGTGACGGAGTTCGCGGTTAACGGCGAAAAGCTATACCTCTTCCCGGTGATTGACGCCTTCAACGGCGAAGTTATCGCGTACAGCCTGTCAGAAAGGCCCGTGATGGCGCTGGTTGATACGATGCTGGACAAAGCATTTACGCGGCTGACGCCGGGGGATGCACCCGTGCTGCACACTGACCAGGGCTGGCAGTACCAGATGACGGCTTATCAGGACAGGCTCCGGGCAGCAGGCGTAGTGCAGAGCATGTCGAGAAAGGGCAACTGCCTTGATAACGCAATGGCTGAAAGTTTTTTCAGTACGCTCAAATCTGAATGCTTCCATCTGGAGGAATTTAACAGCATTCCTACGCTGAGAGAGGCCATTAACGCCTATATTCACTACTACAATCATGAGCGAATCAGCCTGCGGCTGAACGGCCTCAGCCCTGTTGAGTTCAGGCTACTGCACCTGAAAGCAGCATGACAAAGGAGCGCGATATCCCCCATAAAAGCTTGTCGAATGTTTCAAACCGTGAAGCGGACATAGGATCACCAGAATAGTTTGGTAACAGTGCTGTCAATTTACCCGTTCTGTGCTGATGCTTTCCTTGGCAGCATACTTTATGCTGGTCACACTCATTTTGCAGGATATAACCATGATAACCGTAGAGAAGTCAGATCCATTTTCTTCAGAATCCTATCGCTTAATCGAAATGCTGTCAGAAGAACTTGCCGCTATTACGGGTGATAACGGAAAAAGCAATTTCACCATTGAAGGAATGTATGATGATAAAGCCTTATGGGTATTGGCAAAGAATATTCATGGCAAAGCAATAGGATGCGGAGCTATTAGACCGTCAACGCAAAATACAGCAGAGCTTAAGAGAATGTTCTCAGACCGAAGTGTGCCAGGGATTGGGAGAGCGTTACTCTCTTTTCTCGAAAGATCCGCAAAAGATATGGGATATAGCGAACTCAGACTGGAAACCCGGCACATCAACCATCGGGCAGTAAATTTCTACGAGAAAAACGGATATATCCGCATTGAAAATTACGGCCCCTACATAGGTAGAACAGAAGCCGTCTGTTTCTCAAAAGCATTGCACTTGTATTAATCGGGCATGCCGATTTCTGGAACTGAGCTGCCTGTCAGATTAGGTATAGCTCTAAGCAGTAGGTGTGTTAGTTCAACTTGCGACTAATACATGCTAGAACAACAGCCAATAAGGTCCTGTTGAAGCCCTCCGACCAATCTATGCCAAGTTGGCCAGAGGGCACAACATCTCCGATGATCCAGTGTCAAACATTACGGGGTCAGTTCAAGTCAGGGCTTAATTTTTCAAAAAAGTATGAGGCTTTTCTTCACGGCGATAATGTCTCTCGCCTTGGGTATCTTTCCAGTTTTGCTAGACATGCTACGTTTTACTGATACGTCGCGAACGTCAAAGCCATTGGCACGGTATAGCTCTTTAATCGACTCAGCGCCGCTATTAGTTATAATTATTGTTGCGCCACGCTGGTGGGCTTCTAGTGCGTATTTAACGAGCCTTGCTTGGTCTGCCATTTTGAATGTTGTACCGTTGCTGTACTGCGTGAATCCTTCTTTGTCCGGTAGAGGCTCATAAGGTGGACCGCAAAACACAACGTCCCCGGCACCGACTTGCTCGATAATCTTTGAGTAATCCTCACAACTAAAGGTCAGGTCTTCACTGCAGCAAATAAAGTTTTCCATTTCTTCTAAGGGGAAATAAGGATTATCGTAATCGCCAAAACCGACGTTAAACTCTCCTTTTAGGTTGTAGCGCATGAGTCCTTTAAAGCAATGACAGTTGAGGTAGATAAATACAGCCGCGCGTTCTGCCGGCGTGTATCTCCCCTCATTAAATTTTTGGCGTATACGTAGAAATATTTTACGTTGGTTATAGTCTTGGAATAATCGAAACGCCCTCGCAATAATGTCGTGGGCATTCTCCTGGAGCTGCTGATAGGTATTTAATCAGGTCTGAGCAATTATCGTTAATGAGAGCCGTTTTAAGGCCAGCATTAAGGAATATTGAACCTCCACCAGCAAAAGGCTCGATAAGCCGCTGGTGGCCTCCAATAGCGACAGAATATCCGGTAACTGAAGGAACTTACCGCCCCCCACTTGAGGAATGGCTTATTAAAGCTAGGCCTAGTTATAAGCCCCTTAAGCTGTATCTTTTGAGTCTTGGTCCTCACGAGGATTTCTATACTGACCAGAAAAAACATAGAAAGTAGGATCCAAAATTAGTTGAGTAGTGAAAGGGCGCACATAGCGCCCTTTTTACTTGATGGTTATTCGATAGCTTTCCTACATATCAATGTCGCAGTATGTTTTAACCGAGCAAACGTCCTTCCCAACATGAGGGATAACCGGGCGAATAGAGTTAGCTTGGAGTGATTTTTCTGTACAGGCAATCGTCGCCGACAGCGCGTCTGACAGGAAACGTAGTGGGGGTGATGAAGCTGTTTCATCACTGTGGCTGGCAGGCAAAGCATGAGTCTGGTTCCTCCCTGCCCCAACAGTATACGATTATGGCCGGATAGGGAGTGCCAGAAAAAGGTGATTAGTGGCTGATCTGTGCCAGTTCGTCTTCAGTCAGACCGGTCCTTTTCATGACATTACTGAGGTATTAAAGCTTCATTATATTCTTTGCATTAGGATATTTTGCGGAGCTTGCTTCTGGCGTGAATCGAACCTAATCATTAAGGGAAAATGTATTGATTCCGCCCTGCATAGCTCTATCCGCTCCATAAAAAATGGCCTGGTTTTTGTCACTTTTGATCAACACATTCGCTGCAGTAATGTTTATTATTTCGCCCGTATGTTCAGGATTGATTTTAACTCCTTTTGACCAGTCTTTTCTCACTTGCAAAGTGGGAATTCCTGTAGGGAGTTGTTTATTCTTCCAGAGAGCATGTAATGAACAAAGTTCAGACATTCTTGTATTACTCTCAATTATGTCAAGTAATTTGAGATTAGAAGGATTTATCCAATATATTACTTTCAAACATCTTTCATAATGTTCAATTACTTTGTTTATTATATCCTCAACCTGATATGCTTTCTTATTGCGCCATAAAGGCTCGTGATGAGAGAGCCGGTTTCTTATCTTACTGATATCTTTGAGTTCATTACCTACGCTGTTTATTGACAATGGAGAGCCGGAGGTTGAATCGACAGCGTTCGGGAATACACGATGCCTTAAATGTGGCCATAATGTGAGATAGGCGTTTTTTTGTACGTCGAAATCTTTTTGTACCAGAGATACCCAAAAGCCCAGAGTTAACTTTGAAATGAAGTTTTCTGCGGTTAAAGGTTTATTTTCATAATTAAGCTGTTTTACCGCTGTTTGGATATTACTCCATGCGATAAAGTTATTCTTTTTTGTAAATGTATTAACAAACCAAAGCTTGTCAATTTTAGCTTTTTCTGTCACCCAATTATGCGGCTGGAAATGCAGCTCAACCTGCTCTTCTTCGTGTACTATCCAGGACTGATAGATAGCGTTACGAAGTGAAATTTCAATGATTTGAAGCGCTGGTAGAAATGCACTGGCAAGTTGCTTATTCCAAAGATAGATACCAAGGCATAGTTCTGGCGAGGCCCCGCCCAAGATAGGTAGTTGGTATGTTGAGAACCTAGCTGTAGAAAGGGACTCTGTAATCGCTTGAATTGTCATTGTTCCGATCCATAAGGTTTCATAGATTCAGTATACCTTCCATGAGCTTAGACAAAAATGCCAAATTTGTGGTTAGCGCGTGTCTATGTTTGTGACAGATTGAGGTTGACATGCGGCACCTAGACAATCATAACCCTACCCCAGAGGTAACTCTATATATGTAAGCGCCCGCCCCTACTCAACGATGGTCGGAACGCAAATAAATTTTTCAAAAAAGGCTTCCTGATGGAGGCCTTTTTTGATCTTGTGACATAAAAGCGCATGTTTATTTAACAATATCAGGATAAATTTCGTCAATCTTAATATATAAGTTGCCCATTTCGGCTGCTCGTCTGATTTTTTCTTCCATCAATATTCTGAAACTGATATTATTTTTTAACATGAGAACAAGATCATAACCGCTGACACAGATGACCTTCTCTTCCCTCCCCCATGCATTTAGACCACTTTTTGTAAATCCAGCCCAACTGATAAATACGCCGCGAGCCCATGAAATTTTCTGATCCAGCTTGCCATGAAATGCATGGAGATCAGCGTTTCCTGTTTTAGTACTATGCCACTTTCGTTCCACAAGATAGGTTTCATTATTTAACAGAAAACTGCCGTCAATCTGTTCGCCCTCCAACCTGAATGCGCCTTTAGGGGATAGATAGAAGGCGGCAAATAGTTCATTAAGCCATACCCTAATGTTTCCATCACAAACTACACTACGTTAGAAAAATCGTCCAAAAAAATCACCTTCATCTATATGATGCAGTCAGTTCCAATGATTCAAAAATAAGCCACCGACACTAAAAGCCACTTAACATAACAAAAATCAAGATTACAACCAAAAATAACTTAACTGCATCATTAATTAAATTATGATGGAGTTAACGCCAAAAGAAACAATTTATCAAAATTTAATCAATATGTAGTAAATAGGTGTAAATGAATACTCCAGATGAAGCAAACAAAAAAAGCAACACAGCTGTAATTACAGTGAGAAATGTTCCGCGTGATGTAGATGACATAATCACAACGCAAGCTAATGAGCTCGGAAAATCTAAGAGCGATTTTATCAAAGAGCTCCTTATTCGGGAATTTCAGGATCTGATTAATAACTATAGCCGCACCAGCTCACTTGTATCTCTGATGGATAAAGAATTAGAAAAGATGTCTGGCGTGAAGGTCGCTGAACATTGGTATGAGGACGATATGATTACAGCTACCAATCTAAAATATAGAACCCTTCTGAAACTCGATTCTGTCGATGATTTACAGAAAATCATGATGAAGAATATGCCCTATCTTCAATTCCGGGCTGGCCAGATATTAAATTCTCAATTTTCCTACATCCCTCGAGGGCTATCTCTGACCTTTTCTCTATTCAATGAGATAGCTAGTCGCGACTCGAATATTATCAATACAGCATACCGAAAGATATTTTACTGGCGAGACGAAGATATCTTTTACATAAATGTTGATTCTATTCGTGCGGAAATGAAGCTAGAGCCTACCGATCGGAGCTGAAACGAGACAAGCTACCTGAAGAGCGCCTTTTCTTAAATAACTAGTTCCTAGAGGTCAGACTAGTCGATACCTTAAAAACCATTTCATCTTTATCCTCGGCATAAATGTCCTCAATAACCTAATAAGTACGGTTCTCGCGGTGAGCGGATCTTAGGGGCCATAGTTTGAATCTTCTTCTCGATAGGAGTATCACATGCAATACGGCTACCGTTTTCGTTACCGCTGCTAGGCTATCTTGGCCGCTGATAGCATATAATAGAGTTAAATTTACCGCTAATAGCATACCTTTAAACTCAATGTAGAATACACTTACCTACAGACTATATAATACTAGCCTAGTTTTACCGCTGGTAGCATACTAATACTTACTTACCGCTCACAGCATACTAAATGCTATGGCTCATTCTTTAGAAGGCCTTCAAGCTATTGGTAAGAATTTCAATAAATCTGATATTTTCAGGCGTTAGGTTTTCGGATAATATGGCTATCTTGTTGATTATATTTTGTTTTGCATCTAACGATATGGATTCAGTAGGACTTACTACCAGTGTGTCTTCCGAATCATTCTTGGCTTTGACAGTGAGTTTCGGGTTTCTATGATGTATTTGTATGTAGACTGATCTACCACGTTTGATTTCACTGTAATCCAAGTATCCTAATTCTTTAAGAGACTTCAAACCGTTTCGTATCGTTTGATTCTGAGAACTAATACTTGCGCTATTAAGATTAAGCCTTGTCCTCAATCGAGCTAACGAGATCGGGGCGGGTCGAGTGGGCAAGCTTTCTATAAAAGTATACAGTGCCTGAGCGGTCTCTTTACGTGGTAGTTTATTTATTACCTTTAATTGCAATAGTACTTTGTGATCGAACTGGTAAAGTTCTTTCAATTTCGGTTCTGCATAAAAAGTGATGTTGTCGTTCTTTTCGTTATAATCCACGCTGTTAATCAAGTGCACCATTAACAAGTGAATTTTGTTTGATCCATCTACATTTTTTTCATCATGGGTACGTTGGAATGACAACGTAGTAGACATAATTTTACGCAAGCTAGTGAGGATCCTGTCCCTTAAAGTCTTACGAATCTGAGAAGATGGATAACCACAGTATTTGGCAAACTTTATGATACTAATATCCACCCTACCTGCTGCGTCACCGAATTCTGTTAGTGAACGAACTATACCGACCCATGTTTTAAAATCATGGTCCATGTCAAGTCGTTGACCAGTTATTTTTATATCAGTGTAGCCTTCGGACTTAGCGACATCAAGTTGTACAAGTTCAGTAGAAGCATCGATTTGATTCCTATTCCCACGCTTGCTGTTTTTTGTTCCTTTGAGCGTGGGTACAAATAAACCGAGTCTCATGAGAGCAATTGGCTGGACGGTATTATTACTATTAGGATTTAGTTGGCCAGTGTATACATTATTAGTAGTATTTGTAGACTTCGGCTTTTCTATATCTATATCTATGTTTTTTATGATTTTTTTATTCATTGTGGACAAGTGAATACCTTTTACATCAAACCGCTGACAGAATACCTTAAAAACCGCTGACAGAATACAATGTACTGCTCTTAGCATATTAAAAACCGTTGGTATAATACCAAATACCGTTGATAGCATACGAGATACCCTTACAAAGCCAGTAATAGCGTGTCTCTTAGCGATCAGGGATCTCTTTAGGATCTTGATTTGATCTCATAGGGATCTTAATTATTGGATCTATCGTGTGGATATTGTGGATAAAAAGTAATTTTCTTTAATCTAATAACGTACAATAATAATATTTTTTTCTAAATATGTTGTACGTGATTAATTTTGATGTACACTAAAGCTATTCCTAGTTCATAGATGTACAGGGAACTACTTATCTCAGGGGAAAACTATGAAACGCGATTACGGTGGTGTGGGTACTATAGCTCTTAGAGCTAGCGCTTTACTTAAGGCTATGAGCCGAGATATAGAAGCACAACGGAAAGAGTTTAATTTGACGGAATATCATCAAACATACACTCGAAATGCCGTAGCGAAATTACCAAAGCTAAGCCGTCGTATAGTTGAATTAGCCATAAAGGAAATGGAAGAAAATGGCTACAAATTTAACAAAAAACGGATTGGCAACGCCGAGCAATATGCATTAACAATCCAGAATGTCATTGATATATACGCCCACCGACAAATACCTAAGTATCGTGATCTTCATAAAGACCCCTACGTAATATTTGTTGTTAACTTAAAAGGCGGTGTATCTAAAACTGTCAGTACAGTAACGCTTGCACATGCGTTGCGTGTACATCAGGATTTGCTCCGCCATGATCTTCGCATCTTGGTCATAGACCTTGACCCACAGGCATCTAGCACTATGTTTTTGGACCACACTCATAGTATCGGAACCGTTCTTGAAACTGCAGCTCAAGCCATGCTAAATGATCTTGATACCCAAACATTGCGAGAGTCAGTTATACGACCAACTATAATTCCAGGAGTTGATGTTATTCCTGCTTCTATCGATGATGGCTTTGTAGCAAGCCAATGGAATACATTGGTTGAAGAACATTTACCTGGTCTTAAGCCTTCTGAAGTGCTTAGAAAAACAATAATTGATCGGATTGCAGGTGATTATGACTTTATCTTCATTGATACTGGCCCTCATCTAGATCCTTTTCTTTTGAATGGGTTAGCTGCAAGTGATTTACTCCTTACGCCTACACCTCCTGCACAGGTTGATTTTCATTCAACACTTAAATATCTGACCCGTTTGCCTGAAATGCTCGAAAGTCTTGAAGAAGAAGGGGTTGAACCACGTCTGAGTGCAAGTATTGGATTTATGTCAAAAATGACCAGTAAACGCGATCATGAAACATCCCATAGCCTGGCTCGGGAAGTTTATGCCAGTAATATTTTAGACTCATCCCTCCCCCGCTTGGACGGATTTGAACGATGTGGTGAGTCTTTTGATACCATCATTAGTGCCAATCCCGTTTCCTATCCAGGCAGCTTAGAAGCATTAAAGAAATCTCGTAGCGAAGCAGAACGGTTTACTAAAGCTGTATTTGACCGAATTGAATATATCCGGGGAGCATCGAAATGAAGAAGGTTTTAGCTCGTGGACGGGTTCTCGGGAATGCTAATTCTGAGTTTGCTCGTATGCTCGAGAGTGACGGAGATATAAAAACTTTTACTCTCAAATCAGGAAAGCAGGTAAAATTTGTTAAAACAGTTATATTAAGCGGAGAGATTGAATCTAAAACATTTGTTGATACTTCGGTAAACGGACGTGATCAAACTATGCTTTCCCGAGAGTCGGTTAATGATATTTCCCGTACAATTAAACTTCAGCAGTTTTTTCCAGCTATTGGTAGAGAAGTAAAGGGAAGAATTGAGATATTAGATGGCACACGTCGTCGAGCTGCCTGTATCTATAACAACGCAAAATTCGAAATCTTAGTAACCAAAGACGATATTGAACTGGTAGACGCCCGACAGCTTGCAAAAGATATACAAACAGCCAGAGAGCATAGTCTGCGTGAGCTTGGGAAAAGATTGGAACTGACCTATGGAACTAGCATAACTAAAGAAGAAATCGCACGGGCTGAAGATATCTCTTCGGCAAAAGTTACACGGGCGTTCCAGGCTGCGTTGGTACCGGACGAAATGATTTCTGTATTCCCTGTTATCAATGATATTTCGATAGCCGATTATCAATATCTACTGAAACTCTCTGAAGAAGCAAACAATAAAAAAACGTCAGTGAAAGAGTTGATGGAAAAAGTACGACAAAAGTTGATGACACTTCCTGACTATCCGACTATTGATAAAAGTAGAATCTTAGCGGTCTTACGAGAAGAGAGTAAAGCGCTCACGAACAAACCGACAAAAACTATAAAAACTGAGAAGCTAAAAGATTTTGCTGATCGCAATCAGTTTGCCAGGAAAAAAACTGATTCTAAGAAGCGACTTGTTATTTATGAGTTTTCACGGGTATCTAATGAAATACAGTTAGAAATTGATGAAGCTATCAGACGTATTCTTGAAAAGACATCTTCAACTGAGATCGACAAGTAAACAACAGGATATCTTTTGGCATAATTCCTACAGCTGGGAGGATTAGCTGAGACCTGGTCTGGCATTTACCAGTGATACAGACTGGTAAATATCAAATTTCATCTGTATTGAATTTTACTCAGTTAAGCTTAGCTCTATATATCAACTAATATTTCCACTTACGTACGGCCGCGACCTATTTTCCCCTTATGGGGTTGGTGATTATCATAATGGACTAGTCGTTCGTCAAGTCCTGTACCGATGGCGAGCCGGGAATGAAACTGAACGATCAACAATAGCAGACTCAGTAAGTTAATAGGTTCTTAGAAGGCTACAATTACTAGTGTTTCTAACGCACATTATCTATTAATTATCTATAACAATGAAACGTATCGAAAGAGATACCTATGATTGTACAGCCTTTGACAGGTTACAGATTTTTTTCAGCCAGATTGAGTAGACGCATTTGAGTTTGATAATATAATTCCCATGGTGAAACGAAAAAATCCAGTGAGTATGGACTATTTTGATTTAGACCGTATTGATATTATTCCTATTTTCACCATTTTTATTTGATAGCTATTTTATTGATATTTAAATATTTTTTGAAATAATTTCATGGTGAAATCACCACTATCGATATTCGATATCGACTTAACCATGATATGGCTATAGGTAACTTAAACCAGCGTATTTAATATGCTATTGAAAGAATTTATGGACATGCCAGATAGCACTTCATGGACATTGAAGAAAACTAGGATCGAGTTCTGGGCTAAATTTGGGAATCCTCTTTGGTATATTAAAAAGTTAATGCCTTGGTTATACAAGCTGTTGTCACTGAGGGAGGAAAAGTGAATCTGATTCTGTAATGCTCTTCAGGTCGGTACACTGATAAATATTCACTTATCTAATGCTGGGGCGTCGGTTCTAGTTTCTGGCGTAGTTTGTGAAAACGAGAATAACGCCATGGCGGCTTTCCTTGTATGCTCTATCAACTGTTCCCTGGCCTGCCATTGAGGATCTGCTTTCAGTATTATATCCGCGCGGTTCCGTAACCACGCGTAAATTCTTTGGAGACGATCGATATTTATTCGGCGGGTCTCTATCTCGCCTTCATTCTGCGGGATTTTTCTCAGTAGCCTACCAATAACACCACAGGTTTCGAGTGGCTCAGATGCTATGTAGTCCGTGTATTCATCGAACTGGTCCAGAGTCAGAACGATGTACTCGCCGTTATGTATGACGATGACGTGAGCATGAACAGTTGAATTTTCAGCCTTATAAAAATCCTGATTCCCGCACATAAATAGAATGATTGGCTCGCCTTTTTCCCCACAGTCCTTGAGGTATTGCGCGAGACAATTACTGGCTAGGTCGCAACTTCCGGCCGGAAAGTTTTTCAGTTCACACCAGCGCGCTTCGTTCATGTATTCTTCAGGCTGTTCCTGGGCAGCCTTCTCCAATGCCTGCCAAAACGCCCGGATACGAAAAGTGGTTTCCTCTCTCATTTCTTTACCTCCTCATGTGGCTAGCTAGGGTCAGCGATGGCAATAGCTCTGTCATCTATTCGTTGATAGATATAAAATTTCCGCATCACCAAAGAGATGTGAGATAGGAAGCTGCTGCCTAGGTTTTGGTGTAACAGCTCATTAGTTGGAGTTGAGTTTACGGCGGTGATAAGTGCTGCCGCGCAATCTCTAATATGCGAGAGTGTATTCAGTGATAGCGTGGTCATAGAAATGTTCTGATTTCAACTTCGATGGGTGAAACTGACATGTCGATTTTGAAGTGAACATATTCGTACTTACTAACGAATGTTATCATCACATCCATAAAATCACCTTTTTCGGTCTCAACATCCGGCTCATTTTCGAACAGCGTTTCTAGTATTTTGAGCGCTACTTTGTAATCTCTTTAGGTGCGGATAGGTTTTATTTTATAGTGCATAATACATTATAAAGTAAAGTATTATACATGACAGTCATGTGATTTTAGTTGCCTACTCAAATATCTGAAAGCATATCCCTGAATCGGAGTCCTGTTCATTGAGAAACAAGGAGCAGGACTCTAAGAGAGCGTTGGTCAAGTATCCAGAACACAGGTGCACATTTAATGTCTAACGAAATCAAAAATACTGCAATCACTGCTGCAGGCTATCTCTATCAGAACAGGCAGGGGCTTAAACGGCTATGTGACTGGCTAGACGCACCGACACGCTATGCCCGAGTAAAGTTTGAGTGAGATGAAGAGACTGTTGCTCCAATCGAGCTGGATTACATCGTTGCCGAGCGCCCTAACCATCTCGTTGACCTCCAACAGGTTAAATATACTCCTAATCCTGCTGAGCATACCCTCAATTGGGCATGGATGTTGGAGAGGTCTGGAAAGACTACGCGATCGAGGTCGATGTTACGTAAATGGTTTGATGCTTTTGTTAAATTAGATCCTGCTCACATTGAAGAGCTATCGTTGAGGGCCAATCGCCGACCAGATGCCGAGATTGAGTCTTGCCTGACTGATGGAAAAATCGATTTACCAAAAGTTCCAGAGCCACGGCGATTAGAGGCTATTGCCGAGCTCGGTGACGAAAAGAAATGCGAATTCTTTTTCAAGCAGTTGCAGATTGTTCATAGCGATAAGAGTTTCGAATCACTCGAACACGAGATTGATGCCCGACTGCGCTTGCACGGCACACCAGAGGGAATTGCGAACTTAAAAAGCGTCGCCTTGAACTGGTCGATTCAGAAAAACTATCCGCCGCCGGAGGGGGGGGTTCTTTGGAGCAAGTGCGTACTATTCTGCGGGCAATACCGCCGGCCCCCTTACCGGAAGATTTTGTTGTGCCCCTTGGATATGAGGTGCCTGACGAGACATTCCACCGTGAATTCGTACGTGACACGGTTGCCGAGGCGGGGCAGACAATCGTGCTCACAGGGCCGCCAGGTCGCGGGAAGATTACATACTTGAGTGCAATGTGCGAAGTGCTTGCTGAATCAGGTGATCCCACGGTACGGCACCATTACTTCCTTTCGACGACCGATCGGGGTCGATACCGTGTGAACAGCTACGTGGTTGAGCAATGGATTAAGGCGCAAGTCAAAAGGTTACATCCGGATGTTGATGCGCCTGGTAGTCACTTGGGTGGCCTCCTCGAAGCATGCGTAACCTACTATAAGACTAAAAGTAAACCATTCGTATTAACTCTGGACGGCCTGGACTACGTATGGCGCATTAATAACGCTGATAAATGTCCTCTGGACAATGTGTTCTCCCAGATTATTCCCTGCCCAGATAATATGGTTCTGTTAATAGGCACACAGCTAGTCAATGATACTCAACTGCCTAGGGACCTCTTGTCAGTTGCACCTAGGGCAAGTTGGCGAACATTGCGGGCGATGTCCGAGAACGCCATTATGTCCTACCTTTACTAGGCGGTTGACGAAGGTAGGCTCTCGGTCCGGTTCAACGATGAAGATCAGACAGAACGCCAGACCAATCAGTATTATATTCCAGTTAGAGCTTGAACTCACCCCAACTTATATTCGCTATCACTTTCGATAGTTTAGGTTTGTGATCTTTTTTTTGCGTGGAGTTTTGCGAATTTTGGCTTGGCCATAGCGCGGATATTTGAGCTTTTTTCCTTCTTACTCAAACAGCTCTGTAGCAGCGCTGAACGTTTCGCATACTTTGTAGTATGGCGATGGTTACCAGTTTTTAATCCGATATCAGTCACAAATAAATTTTTTAAACCAACATCAATGCCTACTTTTTTGTAGAGACAGGAAGCTGTTTGGATTCACTTAGATAGGGCACGAAATTATCGGTTGAATGCGTTTTTTCAAATTGTGATAGTTAAAGGTGCGAAAGATAGTTAACGACTCCAGCGCTCCTCTAACACCTCCTTACCTTGTTATCACGATACTTAAATTTTGTATTCATGAATGTGTGAGTTCTAACTATCTAGATTTATGTAATCTCGATTTTTTAATTTTCACCACGATTTTTTGTATGTATCTATCTGAAAATAAATGTTTTTATCAAATTATTTCATAATGAAATCACCACGACTTATGCTCATTTCAGTCTTCATTTGGCTGCTCCCTACCCTAAAGGATAAGGAGCAATCTAAACGACCCTACGCGCTTATTTTTTGTTTTTAGATACTGAACGTTGGATGGTTACAAAAACTTTCTTGTCGTCTCTTAATTCGTAGTCTCTAATTAGAGCCGCTTTCTGTAATGTATCCAGTAGTGGAATGCATAAATCCCGGTCGATAAGAGTGAGGGTCGCTGCGGTTCTTTGAGTGAATATTTTTTTTAATTCGTTTTCACTCATGTTTTCAGCCATCCCTGCCAGTATTTTTTTATCGTGAAAGTTTTCATTAATGAGTGAAGTCATTAACCGAATTTTCATTTCCTGAGAGTGGGATTCAGAGAAGACAGATATTTTTATATCCTGTGGTGGGTTAATTTCACCTTCGTGATTATTGAAATAATATTCTTCATAGTATTTATATAACTTAATTTTAATACTATAAGAAAATAATGGGGAATACATTATTTGGCTTAAAAGGCTGGAAAAAATATGCTCATTTTCGTTTCTATACAGATATAAATCGGTTGCTGCCATGAATTCATTTTGATAGTGGCAGAACCAGTCTGTAAGTGCGCAGCGGAAATCGTGGTCAGTTTCTGATACACTTTTAGTTAAATGAGTAAAAGACTCTTCTGATAATGGTGTTTTATTCATACTTAGCAGATGAATAATTGAAGAATCGTTGGTCTTATCATCGAAAAATTAAGTCTTTATTTCAACTTGAGTCATTATTTTTTTGTAATTTTCATCGCTAAATTCCGTGTTACAGATAACTTTCCTATAGAGTAAACAGTAAATATTATCATCACTAACATCGGGGCCAGATAGTGCAAACGTATCTGCCTATCGAGCCATAAATGTGCTAAGAACCTGCATATTGTAGTCTTCACCTATATATGAGGGTATTTCCGGCTATCCTGCCTTTATACGATCGTGATGATAGAATAAGTCATGAAAAGATAGGTGCAGATTCTCTTCCGCGAGGACGGGTTAGGAAGATACCGCCGATAGGCTATCCAAACTAAAAATCATTTCACTGATAATCCTAACCTTCATTTTATCGCTAAGTGTTACTAGCGCGAGCACGTCTGTGATTGCCTCCCCCTGTTCCTGTGAGCTTATGAATACTGAGTTCACAAATTCATCTGCATTAGTTCTGAAGTATTCCAATGCAGGAAGTTCGTGTACTTTCGCGGTCGACCAAGGAAAGGCCCTACAAATTTCAGGGGTAGTCTGTACATCATGTAATTGTGCAGCAATAGCTATCCCAACGTTCTCTCCAGTCAGACTATACAGCGACTTCTCACCAATAAAATGTACGCATTCTCTGAGAGTATATTTTTAAATATCTTCACCATACATTTATCTTGGTTATTTCTATGATTATAAAGACAAATTTAAAATTATTTCATACTGAAATCACCGCGTTTATTAGTATTTTCGTAATCCGTAATTTCGCTATTGGCCGTTCATACCTGCGAGTTGTATAGAGCAGTGAAAGCTTTTCCTGTTTCATTTGCCATTCCGATGCAATCCCCTGTCCCTAAAACTATACTTTTCCCAGCCATGAATGGTTAATACCGACCAAGACTTTCATCAGCTCATTACAGCTTTGGGGCTGAGTACCATCGAGCAGGATTAGCAGTGAAACTCCTGTTAGAGTGGAAATCGTTGATTATGTTAACCGCTTTTAAATATCGATGGCCATTCACTCAGGTATCCAGTGCTTTCGCTGCTGCGACCACGATCCCCCTTGAATCTCCCGCTTTTGGCCCGGCTGTCGTGTCGGTAAGGCGTAAGCCGGAACTCAGACGACATCGACTATGGAGGATTTTTTTAGGGGTACTACTATCACACCGGATGTTTACCTGGGTACGTATCAAAAAATACAACGGTGGCAGCATTTTCGGCAAATGGTTTGATCTGACGGAGTTTGACGGAAGGGAGGATTTTTACGAGGCCTTTCAGGCACTGGGCACTGCATGCCGATGAATGGGATGCCAAGTTTGTGCTTCAGGATTGGGAAGATATTTCATCTCAGTTACCTCTGAATGCTTCATTAACTGGGATTTTTTGCCGCTTTTGAACGCGCCGCAGAAGAGGGCAGGGATGCCGCTTTTATCATCTGGGCGGAGTATACCGGGGAGTGTGACTATGACGCTTTTGATAATGTGTACCGAGGGGAGGCGGAAAATGAGTAAGACTATACACAGGAAACGATTGACTATAATGAGGTGCCGGAGTCATTGCGTAACTACTTTTATTTTGAAGCTTATGCGTGAGATCGGTTCAGCAGCGGTTATGTGTGCCATGACGAATATCTCTTCAGCAACTGAAAAATTTCCGGTAGGAAAACCCGCCGGTCAAGGAGAAAAGTTATGAAATTTTCGTCACAAAATCGTGATATCTACTAGCGGGAACAGACTACCGCCCAAGGATAAATTAAATCTGTTATCAAATGATCTGTCAGTATACGGTGTATATCGGCGGACATTTCTATAGATTGGAAAAGAGAAGTAAGCAGGTTGCAGTCATAAAAGCCGGATGGTACCTGTCATCATGCGGAAAAATCTTGGCAGGCTGCGGCGAACTCTCCTCTCCATTGTTAGTCGCTTTTGCCCAGAAGGAAAGGGTGAACAACCCTGTGATGCCTAAACTTGTTGAACGGGAACAGTCTGAACATCCTCGCCAGTATTTCCGTGAACGGCTTGAAGTTCATCGGTAGACCAGTCAGCACCGCCGCGCGCAAATGCATCCAAATATAGGCTATGGTTGAATAAATCAGATTTCGGGCGAGCGTACCTGTGGCTAAGCGCTTATTCAGGGCGTACGGATGCTTCCCTGCATATCTACCTTCGTCGTTTTGTTCAGCGCTCGCACCATGGCCATAGCCTCAGCAACCTGACCATCGTAATCACGCAGCGTTAGTGAACCTCCGAGGAACTATTTATCCGATACATCGCCGTTTCCGTTATCGAGCGACGCTTATAACCTTGTCAACTTCCATCGCGCATTGTTCCCGCTTAGATGCTGATTATCAACAGCACGATTGCGGTCTGTATACTCATCTGGCCAGTAACACGCACCCTTCCGAGGAAGGATAAGCGTGCGGATTTTTTTACGTCGCCGTTCATCGTGGCAGAGTCGGGTATCGTAAGCTCCATCTGCAGCTGATACCCTGATTTTTCTGAAAGTTTGTCGGATAAGACCTGGGAAGGCTTCTGAGTCCGTAACGTTGTTCAGCGACAGGTCCGCGCAGATAATTTCATGTGTTTTTACATTCACAGCCAGATGCAACTTACGCCAGATACGACGTCGCTTTTTACCGTGCTTTTTGACTTTCTATTCGCCTTGACCAAAGACCTTCAGCTCAGTGGAATCAATCACTAGGTGTGCGATTTCACCCCTAGTGGGTGTTTTGAAACAGACATTAACCGACGTTGCCCGCTTACTTACACTACTATAATCTGGGTAGCGCAACGTAACGTTTAAAGTACTTCAATTACCATCACTCAAACTCGATGAATCTCTGTTAACAGCCGGTGTCCGGGTACGTGTGCTGTGGAGGGAAGAGCGACCGGTATCCGGGTGCGTGTGCTGTGGAGGGAAGAGTAGCCGGTGTCTTGGTGTGTACAACACATGTTGATATTAGGGTATTTGGCTCATTCTCCCTCTACAACACATGTAGATATTCGCGTGCTTGGTTCGTTTTCCCTCTACAACACACGTTGATATTTGGGTATTTGGTTGCGTGTGCTGTGGAGGGAAGAAAACAAATGGATAGCTTTAATGACAATCTTCATTTCGAGTAGAAAATAATCCCTATAAAATAAGCAATACCGAAATTCCCTTTATACATAGGCAATACAAAGTATGACCTATCAACGTCTGAAGACTCAGGAATTACAGGGCGAAACCTTACATCTCGTTTTCATTCATGATCGGTGGCGATTATCAATAGAACCTGAGAATAGACGCAACGGTACACAAAGCTATGATGGTTGGTTTCCTCGGTACTATTCTAAAGCAAGCTTCGCCAAAGCAGCTGTCACTAGAAAATTTGGGAGGGTATGGCAGTGGGAAAAGCCGTATTAGGTTATTTAGTTGAACAACACAGTATCGGTAACAGCGGGGGGCCGGGATGTCTTTATATGGAGAAGCTCTAACCTTCTTTGCCGATTGGCAGAGAGATGAAACAAAACGTACTGCTTTGAATATTCAGTACACTGAGAAACCTAAAGGGAATGTACTCACGCTAAACGTTGAGATGGCTACGATTGGTGTGAATAATATCCCTGAATGGGACGCAAAGATTAGCTTGCAGCTGTCGAAGTATGAACTTACCGACTTATGCTCGTTGTTGTTCGGCCTGAAAAAAAAGGTTGAGGCAAAGTACCATGGCCAACATAAGAATAAAGGATTTACACTCTATAACAACGGCGCGACCGGGGTAATAATACAGCTGTCTGAAGCCGGAAGAGTGCTCCAACATCTACTTGGCCATCATCAGAGAATAGAGTTGGGGGTCTTTGTCCTGAGAAGACAAGCACAAGCTTGGGGCGTGAGTCCTAGTGACGTATTGGCCGTTCTGCGACAATCGGTATCGATAGCGAGATCATCCAACGATAACGGTTAGCGATTTGCTGGTATATAGCCCATCGTCACGTTGTCACCACCCTTCATGGAATGGTGTCATAGTATTGGCCTTTAGCACTTCGAGACTATGAAAGTTATGAAATACTGAGGGTCATATTGATCCGACCAAAAGGAACACCCATGACTGAGCCACAACTGTATTTTGTTGTCACGATTTTAGAGGAAGTTGGCGATTTGGAGTTTGTACATAAAACTCTGGCCATTGGCGAAACCGAGGCTGCGGTAAAAAAAGCGGTTTGGGATGCAATGCCGAAGTTCCGGGGAGAGGGAGAAGAAACGAGTGAAGGGCATTGGGACTATGGTGGAGTGATGGCATCGCTTGAGAGCATTAGACAGATCCCCTCAGATTTAGGGCAGCAACTCCTTTATCACGATATTTTACCCGTACTCGTCCGTAATGTAGGTGAATCAGTATGACAATCCTCGATCCAAAGGTTAAAGCTGAAATCCTCCTAGCCATGGATTCCGTTGCGCAGAGTAAAGAAAAGCTCGCGGAAGTCGGTATTTTTGACCGGCTGTTTAAAACAGATATTTACGATGGCTACAAACGTATTCTCGATGTTGCCCTGGGTCTTTTAGAAAGAACCGTCAATAAGACTCCTGAACATACGGAGGTAGCGCGAGAAGTCTTAGGAAACCTACCCACCAGCCATGTTTGCTATGCCGAACTTAACGGTTATCTAAAAGCCACCGTGCAGTAGGAAAATCCCTATGATAACGTTCGATACGCTTATTAGTAATAGACAAGAACTCATTGACTCCATCTCAAGGTTGCATTTTTATGAGATTGTCTGCATCAGTGTTTTTTTGGTCGTAGGCCTATTTATTCACATCAAAAGTAAGAAGAAGAATTTTTATTGGCTTGGCTGTGTCGTGTTCCTTGTTGCATTGACCGGCCTCGCTGCATTGACCTATGGAACGCCGTTAAAAGAAGCCTACCAGCTGCAAATAACTGACTTTAAAGAGTGGGCGAAAGACTGCCAGATAGACTCAGTTGGTTATGATAATTCGGGGATCGAAATTAACGGCCACTATCTTTTGGGCCATAAAATCAACTCATTACATTTGACCTGTAATGGTCAGCAGACAGTGAAAGATTTATAGGGATTTAGTCTGGCCTCAGAGCGGTATTGAGGCCAGCTATAGTGTGGTTGACTTGAGTATCAGTAATCAGCTTCAATCATCTTCCCGGCCTCTACCATCTTTCCCTTAAGCTGTTTGTAGTTATCCGATCCTCTCAGGAAGGGACGTTTATTACCGATTACCGCCAGCTGCTCTATCTTACGAAACATCAGCTTTTCATCTTTAACCGGGATGGAAAGCGATGGCATACGCCGGTTCCGCAGGTTCAGTATCAAGTGATGAGTTTCCGAGTCATAGTCAAAGCTCTCAATAACATCCGATTCAAAATACAGTATTCTCTTTTTGTTTTGGGGCGTGGCATAGGCGGTAGCGATACCGATAATGCCTGTGTTAAAGTCCACCCCAAAGTAGCTACCACGCGCTACCTGGGTAGTTTCATCATGGTCATTTGGTTCAAAAAAGGCCCTTAGCTTCATCATTCTACTGTTCTTATCCACTCCACCCATGAGTAGACTTCGATGTAATAGCCAAATGAACGCGAGAGTTAGCCCCGCCAGCTGAAGTATGGTGAATAAACGGGCATGGCCAAAGTCCTGAGAGATAAATATCCAAGCATGGAATTTTGTAACGGTATTCGCCCCTGAAATCATCGCACCGAGCATACTTAAGGTGATGAAGATCCACTTAAGTTTCATCCATCCTTGTCCGGCAAGCGTATTAGGGTAGTTAATCACTCGTTCAGGATTATTGCTCATCACTGTTCCACCATTCGGATCGTCTGAGTTGTTTGACCAGCCGGTTGTTGCCAAGGCTCATCATTTTAAGTTCATCCTTACTGGCTGCGAGTGTATGCTTCTCCTCAAGAATGGACTTATATTCCTGATGAATTCTACATTGGATCAGGCGATACCGGCCATCGGGTTCTCTGAATAGCTCAAGGGTGTAACGGCGTTGCTGGCGCGCCCCGGAAAATGATTCTACAAAAAAGACAGATTGCTTTTCTGGCATGACAATTCTCCTGAAAAAATTGTTTATTAAAGAGACATTTATTTTATAACTTTCTTATCTGCCTACTGTAGCATCAAAACGGAGCTGATTTATCCGAGAACCGGCCACCGCTGTGGGCTGATCGTACCGGCTGTGAAGCAAAACCCTCTAAATCCTCATAATTTAGGCCATCATGTGCCAAGGGGTATGGGCACCCCTACGCTGCGCTCCGGGGGGAGTCGTTCTGTTCGACTTTCCCCGTTGGCCGGTGATCACTTTCCCCCCCGGAAAACGCTTTAAGCCTTTGGCCGGGAACCGGCCAGAAATAGGTGTCCTGATCTGATTGCCGGTGCCCGGCATCGAGCGCGAGGCTGAAGTGACGAAAACCAAACCGACACATTGAGATTGATAATCTCATGAAGAGATGAGCCTTGGTTTACCCTGGCGGGATACAGGTGATCGGTATGCAAAATTGAGCGCGAAACATTCCGGTTCAACTTGACGGATGAGTGCCTGGAGCTGGCCAAAAACCGGGTAGGGGTTTAGGCCGACATCGATACACCGGGAAGAAAATCATATCGAGAGTAGCCGACTGAATTTACCTGTACCTGAGCTGTCTTAAGACATCGAGAATTGAAACTGAGAGAGTTAATTTGAAAAGCTACCGGGGAGCTGGCATTCGTTCCCTGGAACAAATCATTGTGCCGGTCGCACTCCCCGGATGAGGTGATCGGTATTCAAAACCATGACCGAACATCGCAATTGAATTTATCGATGTTACCGGTGCGCCCGGTAGAAATAGGGCGCCATAAACGACACTCAATCTATCGAAATGAAAATCCCCGCGGTAAAACCGGGAAGGGGACCCCAATTCTTTTTACCTGAAAGACCAAGATCACGCAGCTGCGCCACCGGGTAATGTGACTTCCCGACCGGAAAGCGATTTATGGCCAGAAGGGAGCCAAGAACCATTCCATGATGACGTGTCTATTGTCACTGCTGAGTACACCGGCTGCATCAATGAAGTCAAAGTTCTGGTTACGGTTAAACCATACTGAAAGGAAAAAATCGACCATAAGACGCTCACCTCGACTCAGCGGTAAACCTTCTGAGGACGATACCTTAGCTTCCATAACATCGAAATCCCAATAACACGCAATTTGTGGGTAATCTTCTACCATTACCCGAAACTTAATTTGCCCTTCTGTCATGGTCAATTCCTCTGATGAAATTTAAACACAGTGATCACCTTATGGTGATGATGCGATATGCAGTGTCATTGTTATCCCATAATCCAAAGTAGTTTCCAATGCATTAGCATTCTGCACAGTCTCTCTGGCCAACGCCCCGGAGAAAAAATAAGAAAAGAAAAGAGAAAAAAAGAAAAAATAAAAGGTGGCCAGGCACGTGTGATCAGTTGGCAAAAGGTCAAAGGAAAAAGGCGGTCTGGCAGGAGGGTGAGGTCTTCTACCTCTGTGGTACATGATGGCCTAAATTATCACTGTATCACCGTGCAATATGCTAAAAACCATAGGGCACGATGCTTTTTTATATGCTTACTATTCAAAGCATCTGTAATGACTTCAATATCATGCAACTTCACCAACTTTGAGAATGCTACTGCACGGTTTCGGTCAACGTAATCTCCGGGTCAGTGACCGTCTCCTTCTGGTGAGGGATCGGTACGCTGATATGCTTACGCTGAGTTTGCTAACGCAGGCAAGGCTTCCGCTGTGCTGAAGGTGTGGCGTTATAGTCATACTACGACTTAATCGCCTCATCATCGAGCCAGAAAGTGATAGAACTACAGTTGATGAGGGGTTGTAGGCCTTCCAATTGGTGATTTATTAATGACATTGCCCGCCCATAGAACTTCCACAGTTCGATGATGCTCCATGAGTATTATTGTCGGAATTACCGTTACTATTTCTACAGCCAATATATCCCCCAATACTGCCAGACACAGCACCATATACAGCGCCCTCAGCTGCTCCAGTTACTATTCCTGCACCGATACCTGCAGGACCGCCAGCAATACCTGCTACACCACCTCTGACCCCATTAGCGACAGCTGTTCCCGCTGCCGCTCCCAGGCCACTCTTAATGGCTGCACCGACACAACTGTGAGCTCCTCCGTCACCGATATTATCTTTTCCACCTGAAACTATTTTAATCTCTTCTCTAGTTAATTCTTTTAACATTTTATTTGTCCTTAGATTCCATTAAATTGGATGAGATTATTTTCGATATAGGTAAAGCAATAGCAACAGTTACAGAGACAATTAATACTGAGTAGTTACTGTATAATTCATTTTTTGATAAAAAATAGATAGTTATACACGATATTACGATACAAATAGTTAAAGTGGCTAAGTTTTTTTTAACTGATAACTTCATATTAATAACCCTTTTTCTAGAGGGGTAGAGTTAATTGGAGTGTAATAACTCACTGTCTTTCAATTATCAATATTTAACTTTTTGTAAGGTAATGTC
This sequence comes from Rosenbergiella collisarenosi, assembly GCF_018494085.1. Classification (GTDB taxonomy): domain Bacteria; phylum Pseudomonadota; class Gammaproteobacteria; order Enterobacterales; family Enterobacteriaceae; genus Rosenbergiella; species Rosenbergiella collisarenosi. The sequence continues at coordinate 104,454 of NZ_JABBFP010000011.1, forward strand.
AATTCCAATTATCCATGTATTCTAAGGTAGTGCATCCAATTAGTAGAAGTTATGTAGAATAAGGCTTTTAAGGTTTTATCATGGCCAGCATTACCGTTATTGCCCTCGTTGTCAGTCTGCTCAGGTTTATCGTCACGGGCAGAACCCTAACGGACACGACAGATTCCGCTGCCGGGACTGCCACCGCGTGTTTCAGCTCACTTACTCATACGAGGCCCGCAAGCCGGGGGTTAAAGAGCAGATCACCGAAATGGCCTTCAACGGTGCCGGCGTTCGCGATACCGCCAGGACGCTGAAAGTCGGTATCAATACCGTCATTCGGACTTTAAAAAACTCATGTCAAAGGGAATAACTTCTTCACCCGTCGCCCATGCTGATGTGGCGCTTATTTCCGAACTTGATGAGCAGTGGAGCTTTGTTGGCAGTAAGGCCCGACAGCACTGGCTCTGGTACGCGTACAATACAAAAACGGGTGTACTGGCCTACACGTTTGGTCCACGAACCGATGCAACCTGTCGCGAATTATTGGCACTGCTCACCCCCTTTAACATCGGTATGCTGACCACTGATGAATGGGGCAGCTATGCCAGAGAGCTTCCGAAAGAGAAACACCTGACCGGTAAAATCTTTACTCAACGCATTGAGCGCAACAACCTGACACTGAGAACCCGACTCAAGCGTCTGGCTCGCAGAACCATTTGCTTCTCCCGCTCTGTTGAGCTTCATGAAAAAGTCATTGGCGCTTTTATTGAGAAATACATGTTCTACTAGTTGGAGGCATCACCAAAAATTGATGGGGGAGTATTTGGGGGATCGAGTGTTACCGGTTAAGTCGGGTACTCAAGTTTTAAAAGCACTATTGAACGGTACTACTGTTGGTTTTGCATGCGTATCTATCCTATATCCTGCTCCAAAATTTAGTGGTCAAATATTCATAAAGGAGCTGTTTGTTAAGTCTGAGTTTAGAAGTAGTGGTATTGGCCAGAAACTCATGGCGTTTATTGCTAAATCAGCAGTGGGAAACCATTATGAAAGGTTAGATTGGCTATCTGTAGAATTTGATTATCGAGCACAAAAATTCTATTATTCACTTGGAAGTAATATTGTGACTGATGTAGTTTATAGGCGCGTTTTTGGTGAAAACTTGAAAGTCCTTGCTGGAAAATATTGAGTTAAATTTTAGTAAATATTTTTAGATGTACTAAACACTAAACTTTCGTTAGCAGTACTCTCTGGTTGATAACATTAAACTTACAATTCCACCCCGTGGACACCCTTACAGGCCTGTAATACCCCAAAATTAAGTAGAATTGCCCCAGAGTAACTTTGAGACTGTGTGAACGATATGAGGGGGCACGAAGACCAATATAGGGTTAAATAAATAAATGGACAGGTAGCCCAAAACGTTGGGAAAGCCGTTTAATGGCTTCAACCGTTAGAGAACGTTCTCCGTTTAAAATCCGACTCACCAGTGACTTTTTACCTATCTCGTTTTCAAAGTCAGACTGATTTAAGTCATGCTGATCCATGATAACTCTGAGCATGGCCACACCTGCCGGTGTATTGGCGATACGTTCATTAAACTCTACCATTTCTGGAAGAGCATTTTCGTATTCTTCAATCTTGGCAATCATCATTGTCAAAATGGGTGAATGTGGATCATTATCAAAAAGATATTCTGAGAGTTCGAGTGCTTCCTCATACTCTTTCTCGCTAGGGCATCCATCAAATAGGGGAATGGTTTTAATCAAGGTGTTTACCGTTGACAGCATTTCTGTATTCATTATTTCGTACTCCTAAAACTAGCGATCAGTTTGTCATAGTCTGCATGATTGGTAATGTGTTTCACGTATACTGTTTGTGTAGGGAAGTCTATTTTTAACAAAATCCTAATATTTCCCCCTCTCACGTCTATGACCCACCAGCGTTCTTTGTATTTCATTCTATCGAGGCTTGGAAAGGCTTTCTTCAACTCATCAGGAGATGTCAATTCGCCTTTTTTTAAGACCTGATACACATCTTCTATCGCCTTGGCAAACTGCTTGAACTCATCCACTGCTTCACGAAACGGGACCCGGCTAACTACCCTCATGCTTTAGCCTTATATTGACAATATGGAAACATTATACACCACTCATTAATGTTGACAATATGGAAACACAATTAAAGATTAATTATTGATTATCCGGCCTCTCTTTGAAGAGTTTCCTATAGTTGGTACTCCTAGGTTTACCGTTACAGGCCTGTAACCCTACATCGAAAAGGCTTATGTAAACTCCGACCGCTAAAATTTAATGGACTCTGGTGGGCTATTTTTAGAGACGAAAACCTACCCGTTTTCCCGTTGGAAGCGTTATATTGATACTCAGCTCCCCACCTAATGCAGCAACATACCGTTTTAAGGTCGATAAGCGAGGGTCGTTCTCAGGGCGTTCCATTTTGGCAATGGTCGGCTGAGACACACCAATCGCTTGAGCAAGCTCAGTCTGTGACATGCTCAGCTCTTCACGTAGCTGGCTTAACACCACCTCCTGACGCAAGGCCTCCACTTTATCTTTGATACGTTGCTGACTTTCAGGACTTTGTTTTACTAACAGTTCTTTGTAGGTGACCATATTACTTCTCCAAATTGATCAAATTTCTGTTGGAAGTGCCCAAATAATCTGCGAATACCTGATCAAGTAAAATGCGAAAGAGCGATCAAGTAAATGTAAATCCCCAAGAAATCCTTAAAAGTAATTATGGCATCTATCCTGATTCACTTAATGAAGCCATCTTTCATAAAAAGATCACTAAAGCAAAATGGTTAGATTAAGAATTTTGCATAGAACGATAGAAAGTAAGACTGACCGTTACAGACCTGTAATACCTTAAGATTAAGCAGGTTTGCCCCAGAGAGACTCTGAGGCGATATGAACGGTAGGAGGGAGCGCGAAGATCAATGCAGGGTTAAATAAATAAATGAACAGGTAGACCAAAACGTTGGGAAAGCCGTTTAATGGCTTCAACCGTTAGAGAACGTTCTCCGTTTAAAATCCGGCTTACCAGAGACTTTTTACCTATCTCGTTTTCAAAGTCAGACTGATTTAAGTCATGCTGATCCATGATAACCCTGAGCATGGCCACACCTGCCGGCGTATTGGCGATACGTTCATTAAACTCTGCCATTTCTGGAAGAGAATTTTCGTATTCTTCAATCTTAGCAATCATCATTGTCAAAATGGGTGAGTGTGGGTCATTATCAAAAAGATACTCTGAGAGTTCGAGTGCTTCCTCATACTCTTTTTCACTAGGGCATCCATCAAATAAGGGAATGGTTTTGATCAAGCTGTTTACCGTTGACAGCATTTCTGTATTCATTATTTCGTACTCCTAAAACCCGCGATCAGTTTGTCATAGTCTGCATGATTGGTAATGTGTTTCACGTACACTGTTTGTGTAGGTAAGTCTATTTTTAGCAAAATCCTAATGTTTCCCCCTCTCACGTCTATGACCCACCAGCGTTCTTTGTATTTCATTCTATCGAGACTTGGAAAGGCTTTCTTTAACTCATCAGGAGATGTAAATTCGCCTTTTTTTAAGACCTGATACACATCTTCTATCGCCTTGGCAAACTGCTTGAACTCATCCGCTGCTTCACGAAACGGGACCCGACTCACTACCCTCATGCTTTAGCCTTATATTGACAACATGGAAACATAATCAAAGAACAATCATTGATTATCCAGTCTTTCATTGTGGATTTTCTTATACATAACTACCGAGTTAGTAGTTCTAGGCTTACCGTTACGGGTCTGTAGCACCCTCATGGCTCTGAGGCCGTAGGAGCTATTACGTAAGGGAGGTTATCCTAAATAGTAGTGGAGGGCGTATTTGAAACCCCAAGTGAGTAGAGCACCTGCTACACCCGCTACTAAACAGATGAATGTAAATTTTAGCGGTTGCTTATTCCATCCTCGCTTTGAGCAAAAATACATAAAAACAAACCATAACCCCCCAAAGAAAAGAGCAGTAATTACTGCTTCTGTTGCACTGTTATTCATTATTATTCCTATCCATTAGTTTTTTCGAATGCGATTAGTACCATGGCGTTGAGCCAACTCCAATAGAAAGGTCGGTCTTTAAAAATAAGAAATGACTTGCTGCATACGTGAAAAAATAACACAGTCTAAGGTAGTAATTTTTTAGTAGGCGCACCTGATGGATAAGATACTGAATTTTATGATGTCTCAATATGAAGAGCTACCTGTATCACAGCACACGCTCCATCACTGGCTTAGGCAATGGATTCATAGTCAAGAACATAGGCAAACGGATAGTACTTTTTCAGCGAGATTTCCTTGGAAAGAAATGTGCCTACCTCAATCCTATTTTTTACAACGAAAAGTATGGGTTAATGGGCAGTGCTTTTTGACAGGTCCTAGGTATTTAGCCGGTGATATTAATCGCCCTTTTATTGATATAGTAGCCTCTAGTGCGAACGTTGATACTTTTGTACTCAAAGCTATTAATACAGAGTGGTCGGAGTTAAAACCTCAGCATATTCGCCAGCTTATTCCAGGGAGAAAAGTCGCGAATGGTGTTATTGACCAACTTTTATATGCAGAAAAACTGACACATAATCTTGAAGATAGTGATGATCCTCTTACCCTACGTCTTGCTACCAGCGCGGATTTTGATTGGTGCAGACAGGCTGTATTGGACTGTTATAACTATTCTTACTCTACTATTCCGACACTTGCAGGTAGCCTATATCCGATAGATAACGATGATCTAATGAACCATCTTATTAAAGGTAATACCTATATTATCAATCATATGGGAAATCAGGTTGGGCTAATCGTCTGTGAGAAAAGGGAGTTAGCTTTTTTAGAGGGCCTTTTTATCTTGGAAGAAGTTATCCTTCCATCCTTTCGCGGTTCTTCTTTGGCTTCTCGCGCACAACGTTTATTACAAAACCACCTCTACCAACTGTTTGGGAAAGACTGCTTAATAGCTGGAACTATACTTCCAGAAAATTTACCCTCTATAAGAACAGCGGAGAAAGTTGGACGTATCTGTGTACTTAAGTACGAGTTTCTTCCTACAGATTCGTTATAGATCGGTAGAATGTGTTCAAAGATAATCTACCCTGCAAGAGGTAAGTTTACTATAGTGGGTATAAACACTTATGTGATTGTGATAACACAATACATTAGAAACACGAAAACATCCTGATATTTATACATTTTCTTCTATATTGGATTTATCCCTATGTCCATAGATACTAACTTTAATTCGGTTAAAATCTCTTATTGCTCCCCTAATGATTACATGGAGTTAATTCACATTTTTTTAGAAATGAATCATCACCACTATGGCAACGTAGTGATTGATGAAAAATTGATGGGGGAGTATTTGAGGGATCGAGTGTTAGCGGTTGGGTCAGGTACTCAAATATTAAAAGCAGTGTTGAACGATACTACTGTTGGTTTTGCATGCGTGTCTATCCTATATCCTGCTCCAAAATTTAGCGGTCAAATGTTCATAAAGGAGCTGTTTGTTAAGTCTGGGTATAGAAGTAATGGTATTGGCCAGAAACTCATGGCGTTTATTGCTAAATCAGCTGTGGAAAACCAATGTGACAGGTTAGATTGGCTATCTGTAGAGTCTGATCCTCGAGCGCAAAAATTCTATGATTCACTTGGAAGTGACATTGTGACTGATGTGGTTTATAGACGCGTTTTTGGTGAAAAGTTAAAAGCCCTTGCTAAAAAGGATTAAGCTGGATTTTAGTAAATTTTTTCAGATGAACTAAACACTAAACTTTCGTTAACAGTACTCTCTGGTTCATAACATAAACTTATACTCCCATCCCGTGGACTCCGTTACAGGCCTGTAACGGTAGTCAAAATCATCAAGGTACTTAACAGACGGGGGTATTACAGGCCTGTAATACCTAATATGCGGAGCTTCTACTTGTACGCCTAAAAGCATTAGTCCTCTAAAGGAAGTTGTTTTTTTATAGCGTCAATTTCATCTACTAACCGAGGATTAGAATCAACATGACGTTGAATTGTGGCTGAGGTACTTTTCTCATCTTCCCAATATTCCTTCTTACGGTCGTTTTGAATTTTATCCCAAATGTCCTCCCACCACATGCTCGGTATAGTACGATAGTCCTGAAGTAGAGTAAGTGGGTGCTGGTGTTTTTCCTCACATATTTCCTGATGTACGCCTTCTTGCATCAAGTATCCATGAACTAATATTTTTTTTCCGTATGTGTAGTATAATCCGCATAATGTAACGAAAAATCTAGCTAATGCTGATTCACCTCTAATATGGCCAGAATCTATGATATTTATGCCTGGCCAGAAGGCATCTACGGTTCTAACCCCTTCAAACTCTCGTATTATAAGTAAAGACCCTGTACCACACTCTCGTATCAAATGAATTGATTTTACTTTATTACCTTTTTCGTCAGCTTTTGTTAGCTCTTCAACTGCATACCTACCGTATTTATCTAAGTCGATTCTTGTTTTTGGCCGGTATACTGGCAAGTCACCGTGTATTAACCAATTACTACTGCACCCCAAAACTTCAGATAGCTCTTTCATTTCGGATAGAGTAGGTAGTATGTCCCCATTAAACCAATCAGTGACGGTACCAATGCTTTCATAACCCATCTCTTCAGCTATGTGAGTTGGCTTTAATTTAGAAGATTTTTTATTTATCTTATTTGCTTCATTGAGAACCTGTATTAAGCGTTTTGACACAGCATCTCTATATATGTCACTGCTTGTTTTTTTTTCTGATGTAGCGTTAACACATTGCTGAATACTGTATCGTACCTGTGCTTCAACTGAGCGCATGTTGACTTCAGCAAGAGATTCAAGGGCTGCATATATTTCTTCAGGAATGTTTCTGACTGATAATTTTCTCATATATATAATCTCTATTTTTTATGTGAAATCATAATGACAGCATTCTGAAGCGACTTCCAGTGTGACGAAATAACTTAATGTGGTTTAGTTAACTTAGAACTACCTAATCTGCCTACAAAGTTGCTCTCCATTCCATTTTTTCAATTCTAAATATTACCCTGTAGACACCGTTACAGGCCTGTAACGGTGTCGAGATCAGCAAAGGTACTTAATAGACGGCGAGGTATTACAGGCCTGTAACGTTGCCCGACCATCGTAGAGGTATTACAAGCCTGTAATACCCCAAGATGAAATAGGATTGCCCCAGATAGACTCTGAGCCGATGTGAACGATAGAAGGGAACGCGAAGATCAATGCAGGGTTAAATAAATAAATGAACAGGTAGACCAAAACGTTGGGAAAGCCGTTTAATGGCTTCAGCCGTTAGAGTACGTTCTCCGTTTAAAATCCGGCTTACCAGTGACTTTTTACCTAACTAGTTTTCAAAGTCAGACTGATTTAAGTCATACTGATCCATGATAACCCTGAGCATGGCCACACCTGCCGGAGTATTGGCGATACGTTCATTAAAGTCTGCCATTTCTGGTAGAGAATTTTCGTATTCTTCTATCTTGGCAATCAGCATTGTCAAAATGGGTGAGTGAGGGTCATTATCAAAAAGAAACTCTGAGAGTTCGAGTGCTTCCTCATACTCTTTTTCGCTAGGGTATCCATCAAATAAGGGAATGGTTTTAATCAAGGCGTTTAACGTTGACAGCATATCTGTATTCATTGTTTCGTACTCCTAAAACCAGCGATCAGCTTGTCATAGTCGGCATGATTGGTAATGTTTTTCACGTACACTGTTTGTGTAGGCAAGTCTATCTTTAGCAAAACCATAATGTTTCCCCCTCTCACGTTTATGACTCACCAGCGTTCGGTAAAGGCACTTTCATTAAACGCTAGGTTAACTCTGGTGGGTTACTATTAGAGATGAAAACCTACTCGCTTTCCTGTTGGAAGCGTTATATCGATGCTCAGCTCACCACCTAATGCAGCAACATACCGTTTTAAGGTTGATAAGCGCGGATCGTTCTCTGGACGCTCCATTTTGGCAATGGTCGGCTGAGACACGCCAATCGCTTGAGCAAGCTCAGTCTGTGAGATACTCAGTTCTTCACGCAGCTGGCTTAACACCACTTCCTGACGCAAGGCCTCTACTTTCTCTTTGATACGTTGCTGACTTTCAGGACTTTGTTTTGCTAAGAGTTCTTTATAAGTGGACATATTACTTCTCCAAATTGGTCAAATGTTTACGGTATTCATTTTCTGCAAGGCGGAGCATGTCACGATAAAACCGCTTTTCGTTTAAGCCTGTCTTATCACCGGCACATAACACGATAGCCCTACGGATCGGGTCAAAAGCAAAAAATGCACGTATTGGATTCCCCGCATGTTGTACCCGTAGCTCTTTCATATTAGGGATGTCAGAGCCTTTTAAGGTATCCACATAAGGTCTACCTAACTGCGGTCCCATTTCCTCAAGAACGCCAATAGCAGCTAATACATCTTCTCTTAAGCCCTCTTCCTGCGCGAAAAACCACTCATCAAAAACGTCAGTTGTTATCACTTCCCACATGAAAAAACCTCATTCCTTTTACTCCATTAAATTATAGCATATAGGCTATAACATGGAACATCTGAACGATAGAAAACCTGAATAGTCGATTAAGTACATGGAAGGGGCGAGGCCTTCTAAACGGTGAGATTAATTTACCTTTGCTGCCTTTATTTCACAGTAAGTAGCTCAGAAAAACAGGTCGTATAGCGCGGTGAAAGCATTTCTCTTTTCATCTGCCATCCTTGTTCCGTACCTTGACTCGCAAAGTAGATCTTACCCTTACCAGACTTGTTTATCATATCCAGTGTAGCCATAAGTGAATCAGCATTAGCTCTCGGAAGTTGTTCACTGAACATATCAAATTGGGCAATATCAGACTGATAAAAATCACTAAGCATAATCCCTGCTTTAGCATACCTATAGCCGTCCCGCCAGATTATATCCAGGCCACGCATAGCAAGACCTATGATGTCCCTAGAATCGCTGGTGGGGTACTCGCAAGTGAGTGAGGCTGTATTGTAATACTGCGGCTCATTACTATGCCGACCGGTGGCAATAAAAACACTGATATGCTGACACTTAGATGTCTGTTCCCTAAGCTTTTCAGCGGCCCTAGTCGCGTAACTACAGACAGCCTCGCGCATATCATCAATTGACACAATTCGTTGCCCAAAAGAACGTGAGCACATTATCTGTTGTTTAGGCGGGGGCGCATCTTCAAGTGCAATACAACTCTCACCGTTTAATTCCCTTACTGTGCGTTCCAAAATGACGTTGAAGTTTTTACGGATCAATGACAAGTTTGTACGAGAGAGATCCAATGCCGTTTTAATCCCCATTGTATTGAGTCTCTTTTCAATCCTCCCCCCAACTCCCCAAACATCACCGACACTAACAAGAGACATTAACTTTTGTTGCCTGGTAGCAGAGGAAAGGTCAACGACACCTTCTGTTTTGGTCCATTTCTTTGCTGCATGGTTAGCAAGCTTAGCTAGTGTCTTAGTCGGGCCAAAGCCCACGCCAATCACCAATCCTGTTTCCTTCTTGATCCTCGTGCGCATTTGTCTGCCGAAATCCTCCAAGCTAATGCAGTTAGATATTCCACTCACATCAAGAAAGCTCTCATCAATTGAATATACTTCCTGTCCTGGGGCCATTTCTCCAAGAATAGACATCATTCTCTGACTCATATCGCCGTACAACGCATAGTTACTTGAAAATACGTGTACGCCATGCTGCTTGAAAAATCGGTCAAATTTGAAGAGAGGATCACCCATTTTAATACCAAGTTTTTTGGCCTCGGCTGAACGGGCGATAACACAACCGTCATTATTGCTAACAGTAACAACCGGCTTACCTCTTAAATCAGGACGAAAAATAGTTTCACAACTACAATAAAAATTGTTGGCATCTGCAAGTGCAAACATAGCTCCCCCTCATAATAGACTGTACATATATACAGTATTGATCGTGGTTTTTTGGAGTGCAAGCCTTAACACTGACTAGACTAAGAGGGTGGGTCACACACCGTATTGAAGCCCGATAGAGCTAGATCATTAATCACGTATGAAATAACACCCCACACTGGTAATGGCTCATTTACGGCGAGTTTTATACTCTCTTTATTCTCTTGTAAGCTTAGTAAAGTGGGAGGGGAGAGTAATAGGCGTCTAACTTCAAACCCACCGTCAATTTCAGCGATAACGGTACTTCCGTCCACCGGATCTAAGCTTCTATCTATGATCAGCAGCGCACCTTTAATAATACCGGCTAGTGGATAATTACCCTCGCAAATCATAAAGTAATGCGAGTGAGCCGATAATTTGAGGATTGCATTTAAATCTAGCCGATTCTCTGCATAGTTTTGGGCGGGTGAGGGAAAAGCCATATATACCTCTAAGGGTCTGAATCATGGTTCAAAATTATGAGGTAAGTATAGTAAAGATCGAAAACTGGTAATCACGTGTAAGAGTATGTAGTGGGCTGACCTTAAGAACGCCAAGATTAAGTAACGGCTTATAGTGAAGAACAGGAAAGCCAGTGTCGTTACCGGTCCAAATCAGGAATTCGTAAAACAATAAGAGAACATGAACGATGAAATTCGTAGATAAGCTGTTGGGAAAGAAAGGCCATAGTCCTTCTGAGGGCGCAGAAAGTGTTGTCGAACCTGATCTCACTATTGCGAGAGCCAA
>NZ_JABBFP010000012.1 GCF_018494085.1 Rosenbergiella collisarenosi
TGCGGGGGCCGGATTTGAACCGACGACCTTCGGGTTATGAGCCCGACGAGCTACCAGGCTGCTCCACCCCGCGTCCGTGGAAGCGCACTATACGGAATATGCCGATCTTTGCAACCCAAATTTTAAAACATAACGAAAAAAAGTCTTATTTTGATGGATTAGTAGTCGTAACGCCCTTTTTTTAGTCATTTTTTGCGACGAGAGGGCTTTACAGTTTTAATCTAATAGGGGCTCTGCTATCTTCGCCAACAGAACATTGAGCGATAAGAGAGACGCATGAAACTCCCACTATTAAAACTAGCCGTTACCGGCTCCCTGGTCGCGATCTTACTTGCGGGCTGTTCATCTAAGCCTACCGATCGAGGCCAGCAATATAAAGATGGTAAAATCACCTCACAATTTGCCTTACGTAATCAGCCGAACGCTATCGGCGCGCCAATTAATGGTGGCGACTTCGTAGACCAAGTCCAACAGATCCAAGGGGCTTCGTCACGTCTATACCAGCGCCAACAAAGTACCTTTAATGCAATTCAGAGCTGGTTAAATTCAGGGGGAGATACCCGTCAGCTACGCAACTACGGTATCGAAGCCTGGCAAATGGAAGGCGCGGATGATTACGGTAACGTACAATTTACGGGCTACTACACGCCGGTTATCCAAGCGCGCTATACCCGCCAAGGCGAATTCCAATATCCTATCTACCGTATGCCACCCAAACATGGCCGTTACAAATTGCCGCGTCGTGCCGATATTTATAACGGCGCTATCGATTCGCGTTATGTCGTTGCGTGGAGTAACTCGCTTATCGATAACTTTATGATGGATGTGCAGGGGAGTGGTTATGTCGATTACGGCGATGGCCGTCCATTAACCTTCTTTGGCTATGGCGGGAAAAACGGCTGGGCCTATCACAGTATCGGAAAAGAGCTGATTGACCGGGGCGAGGTGAAACGCGAAGACATGTCGATGCAAGCGATTCGCGATTGGGCTGAGAGCCACTCTTACGCCGAAGTGCGTCAGCTCTTAGAGAGCAACGATTCCTTTGTATTCTTCAAGCCTGAACCTTTTACTCCGGTACGCGGTGCGAGCGCGGTTCCCCTCGTCGCTAAAGCCTCCGTCGCGGCAGACCGCTCGTTGCTCCCACCGGGGTCGGTACTCCTCGCTGAGATCCCGCAGCTCAACGAGAAAGGAAAGTTTAACGGTAAATATCAGATGCGCTTAATGGTGGCATTGGATGTGGGCGGTGCAATCAAAGGGCAACACTTCGATATCTATCAAGGTATTGGTCAAGAGGCTGCACACCTAGCAGGATTCTATAACCATTACGGCCGAGTGTGGATCTTGAAATCTGCCCCGGGCGCTGGCGTGTTCTCGGCGAATCCGGTTTTTAGTCAGTAGGCTATAGTAATTTTTTATTAAGAGTTAATTAACGATGACAGAAGCATGGCAGCAGCGCTTTGCCGGGATCGAACGATTGTACGGGCAACAAGCGGTACAATTTTTCCCCGACGCGAAATTCTGCGTGATTGGTATTGGTGGTGTAGGATCTTGGGCCGCCGAGGCGCTAGCGCGTACAGGGATTGGCCATATTACGCTGGTCGATATGGATGATATCTGTGTAACAAACACCAACCGCCAGCTACACGCGTTAAAAGGGACGGTGGGAGACCAGAAAATCGAGGTAATGGCCGAGCGTATTCGCCAGATCAATCCCGAATGCCAAGTCACTTGTATTGATGACTTTATTACCCCCGATAACGTGGCGGAGCACCTGACGCCTACGTTCGATTATGTGATCGATGCGATCGATGCAATACGCCCGAAAGCGGCGTTACTCGCGTATTGTCGGCGTAATAAAATCCCGGTGGTGACGGTCGGTGGGGCGGGCGGACAAATCGATCCAACGCAGATCTCGGTCGTCGATTTGGCGAAAACAATCCAAGATCCCTTAGCCGCAAAGTTACGTGAGCGCCTAAAAAGTGATTTTAATATCGTTAAAAACAGTAAAGGTAAGCTCGGTATTGACTGTGTCTTCTCAACGGAAGCCTTGCGTTATCCGCAGAACGATGGCTCAGTCTGCCACGCCAAAGCCACGGCTGAAGGCCCTAAGCGGATGGACTGTGCCTCGGGCTTTGGCGCGGTGACCATGGTCACCGCCTCCTTTGGCTTCGTCGCGGTATCTCATGCGTTGAAGAAGTTTATTGCCCGTAAGCTGCGCCAAGCCGAACGTTAACGCCTCTCCAATGCGGCATTCGCCGCATTTTTTATCGCCTGAACGACCGCCGTTAATCCACTATTACGCGTGGTAGACAGATGCTGTGCTAGACCAAGTTCACTCAATGAGCTAAGAAGGTCTTTGTCGACGAGCACGTGGGGGGGCTGGCCTTCGCATTGGCTTAATAAGAGTGCTAATAAACCTTTCACGATACGGCTCTCGCTCTCTAATACGAAGTGCATAGCTCCTTGTGGAGTCAGTTCATAAGCTACCCAGACGCGATTCTCGCAGCCAAATACCTCGTTCTCTACGCTGCGCCACTCCTCGGGTAACGTCGGCATTTGCCGACTTAAGCGGATAAGCTCGCGATAACGATCTTCCCAATGGGGACTTTTTTGTAAGCGCTCGGCGATATCCTGTGACGTGATAGCCGTTGCGAAAGGGTGGTCAGGGAGATGCATGAGTTTGGGGCCTTACTCTTCTTCAGTGAGGAGTTGATAAGCAAAAGTGACTGCGTTCACTAATTTTTCAACATCTTGATAAGTGTTATACGCGGCGAATGAAGCTCTAAGCGTCCCCTCTATGCCTAATGCTTGCATGAGCGGCTGAGCGCAATGTTGGCCAACGCGTAATGCAACATGCTGTTCGCTAATGATAGCGAAGAGATCAGCATGATGAAGATCGTCGAAGACAAACGAGATAATCGGCGAGTCGGTAGCACGAAATAGCCGGATACCGGGTAGGGCGGAGAGACGTTCTGCCGCGAGGTCTGCAAGTTGACAAGTCCACTCTTCGGCTGCCTGCCAATCGACAGACTGATGAAAGTCGAGGGCGCTCGCCAGCCCAAATATCCCGGCAATATTGGGCGTTCCCGGCTCAAAACACCAAGGAGCAGGTTGCAGACGATACCCCTCGAAATTAACCTGAGTGATCATCTTCCCGCCCCCTTGTACCGGACGCATTTCGGCTAATCGGTCCTCGCGTGCATAAAGGATGCCAACGCCTGTCGGGCCATAGAGTTTGTGCGCTGAGAAGACATAGAAGTCTGCGTTTAATCGACGGACATCTGTGGAGTGATGCACAATGCCCTGCGCACCATCCACCAAGACGGGCACGCCCGCTTGATGAGCGATAGCGATGATTTCGGCTAAGGCAGGGCAATACCCGGTCACATTAGACATTTGGGTGACCGCAAGCAGGCGGGTACGCGCAGTGAGTCGCGGCAGTAGCTGCTCGGTGACGAGAAAACCCTGCTCGTTTAGCGGCCAGGGTACGACTTTTGCGCCCGTCCGCTCGGCTAGCATCAGCCATGGGAGCAGGTTGGCATGGTGCTCCAGCTCGCTGACAATGATCTCATCGCCGGGCTGTAATCGATCGTCGAGCCAGGCTTGCGCGACCAGATTGATGGACTCGGTACTCCCGCGCGTCCAGATAATCTGTTGCGCGCAAGCGGCGTTAATGAGTTGGGCGACCTGTTGCCGACAAGCCTCATACCGTTCGGTACTTTCCTGCGCTGCAGCATAGTGGCTGCGATGGACGGTGCCACCGGTTTGGTAATACGCTTGCGTCGCGTCAAGGACTGCTTGTGGGCGCAGGCTCGTCGCGGCACTATCAAGATAACAGTAGGGTTCATGCAGCGCTGGGAACTGTTGGCGAAACCATTCAGGAGAGAATTTTCTCATACTGTGTGTAGTAACCCTTTTTTTGATCATCCACCATGGTAAATTCGTAAACTTCGCCTATGGTAGTTATAAGAACTGAAAAAATAATCAGCTCTATAATGACTGAAAATATTTAAGATGGAGATAATAAATGAAAAAGCATCTTTTAGCTGTATTGGCAGTATCGGGCTTAGCTTTTACTCTTGCAGGATGTTCGAGTAATTATGTTATGCATACTAACGATGGTCAAACTATCGTTACTCAGGGCAAACCTGCTGTGGACGAAGACACCGGCTTGATTCTTTATAAAGACGGCGCAGGCGTTAAGCAACAGATCAACCGCTCAGAAGTTAAAGACTTAACCGAAGTCGGTCAGTAGTTTCCCCAAGGCTGACTCTCAACAGTCAGCCTACCTCCCTTATCCCACCCAGCACTATTTTTGCATTAATTAAATCTATCCGGTATACACGCAAACGATTGGCATTGCGTTGCAGACATCCAGTACAAGTTACCCAGCGTATAGGCAAAAAAAAACACCGCCTAGGCGGTGTTATAAACAATATACTATGGACAGACAGGGTGTATATCACAGGAAATAGTGGACTCGAACCTTCCAAGTCAAATGCAAACACAACATCACCACCTAAGCTTCTGTTAATAAGCGATAGCGCTTATTGCCATACCACCTTCGGAAGTGGGCGCAACTATAGGTATTTAGTGGAAGTTACTCAATGGACAAATTATAATGCTTCACATTATAAAAACTAATGCACGATGGTTGATTGCCGTCCATAAATCGAGACCTATAGGGTATGTCCAAACGTCTTCCCCCCCTAAACGCGCTGAAGGTTTTTGACGCGGCAGCGCGGCACCTCAGTTTTACTCGCGCCGCAGAAGAATTATTCGTCACACAGGCGGCAGTAAGTCATCAAATCAAAGGATTAGAGGATTTTCTAGGATTAAAGCTGTTTCGCCGCCGAAATCGCTCGCTGTTACTGACAGAAGAGGGGCAAAGTTATTATCTCGATATTAAAGAGATATTCTCTGCGTTAAACGATGCGACACGCAAGCTTCAAGCGCGCAGCGCCAAAGGTGCGCTGACGGTAAGTTTGTTACCGAGCTTTGCTATCCAATGGTTGGTGCCACGATTGACCAGTTTTAATCAACAGCATCCAGGAATCGATGTGCGTATTCAGGCCGTTGATCGCGAAGAAGATAAGCTTGCCGATGATGTGGATATTGCCATTTTTTATGGTCGTGGTAACTGGCCAGGATTGCGCGTCGAAAAACTGTATGCAGAATATTTACTCCCGGTATGCTCACCAGTGTTGCTAACCGGCGAGCGTCCGTTACAATCCCCCGCAGATTTACATCATGTCACGCTACTGCACGATGCTTCACGACGGGATTGGCAGAGTTGGGTAAGACAAGTGGGATTAGCACACGTAAACGTGCAACAGGGGCCGATCTTTAGTCACAGTGCGATGGTGCTGCAAGCCGCGATCCATGGCCAGGGTATCGCGCTGGCTAATAACGTGATGGTACAAAGCGAGCTAAGTTCTGGGCGCTTGGTTTGCCCATTTAATGAAGTGCTCTCCACTAAAAATGCTTTTTATCTGGTTTACCATGACAGCCAAGCAGAACTCGGTAAAATAGCCGCCTTTCGGCAATGGATTATCGATACCGCCGCCCGCGAGCAAGATAGCCTAAGGGCTTAAGCGTTTGGTAGAAAAGGGGGATAAAATGAGTAGTCGCACCATTTATATTTTCGTCGCGATCAGCGGTTTTTTACTGGTCGCGTTCGGCGCATTCGGCGCCCATGTATTAAGTCATTTATTAGGTAGCGAGCAGCTAGCTTGGATCCACACAGGCCTGCAATATCAAGCATGGCACACGTTAGCTATCTTAGGACTGGGCAGCGTAATGCAGACCCGGCGCAATATTTGGTTTTATTGGAGTGCGGCCAGCATGGCTTTAGGGGTAGTGCTGTTCAGCGGAAGTTTATACAGCTTAGCGTTGTCACACCTGCGCTTCCTCGTTTTTGTTACGCCAATTGGAGGACTTTTCTTTCTGATTGGTTGGTTATTGATGTTAATTGGCGCGCTGCGTCTGAGAAATAGGGCTAGTCGCCATGAATAAAGTTTTACTGTACTGCCGACAAGGGTTTGAGAAGGAGTGTGCGGCAGAAATCACCGCCCGCGCCACCGAGTTGAATGCCTTTGGTTTTGCTCGGGTTAAAGATAACTCCGGTTATGTGCTATACGAATGTTATCAGTATGAAGATGCCGATCGTTTAGTTCGCGAGTTACCTTTTAACAGTCTTATCTTTGCCCGCCAGATGTGCATAGTTGGTGAATTACTGAAAAATCTTCCTCCAGAAGACAGAATCACACCGATTGTCGGGATGTTGATGGGGGTCGTTGAGAAAGCCGGTGATCTGCGCGTTGAAGTGCCTGATACTAACGAAGCGAAGGAATTATTAAAATTCTGTCGGAAGTTCACCGTGCCATTGCGCTCGGCCTTGCGTCAAGAAAAGCTATTACTCAACTTCGAAAGCGATAAGCGCCCGGTGATACATGTCTTTTTCATCGCACCGGGTACCTGTTATGTCGGTTACTCTTACTCAAACAACAACTCGACGCTATTTATGGGGATCCCCCGTCTGCGCTTCCCTTCCGATGCGCCGAGCCGTTCGACCTTAAAGCTCGAGGAAGCGTTTCATGTTTTTGTACCTGCCGATGAGTGGGATGAACGCCTAGCGAGCGGTATGTACGCCGTCGATTTGGGTGCTTGTCCGGGCGGATGGACCTACCAGCTGGTACAGCGGTCGATGATGGTTTTTGCCGTCGATAACGGCCCGATGGCGCCATCTTTAATGGATACCGGGCAGGTGACACACCTGCAAGAAGATGGCTTTCGTTTTCAACCCCCTCGCAATAACATTAGCTGGCTAGTGTGCGATATGGTGGAGAAACCGATCAAAGTGGCCCATCTTATGATGCGTTGGATTACTAATGGCTGGTGTCGCGAAGCGATCTTCAACCTGAAGTTGCCGATGAAAAAACGTTATGAAGAGGTGACGCAGATCCTGGCGATGATGGAGACCTCATGGGCAGAGCAGGGGCTGAATGTTCAAATTCGCGCGCGTCATTTGTACCACGATCGTGAGGAAGTGACCGTCCACATCCGTCGCATTTGGAGTGCTTGGGCGGGACGGATAGACGAACGCTAAACCGCTGTCGGGGTAAGATAGCGTAGCTGCTTTAGATTACCGCTGAGGTGTAAGTCGGTTTTCAGCTGCGCTAACTCACGACTCATAAAGGCGTTGTCACGCCCCGCTTCAAGCTTGCATCGCCACTTAGCGGGAACTTCATCAAGCTGATGATAGATTTCTTCTAATGTGGCGAATTGACTGATTAGCGCTTGTGCACTCTTCGGCCCAATCCCCGCTACACCGGGGATTTTATTGCTCGCTATCCCACATAATCCCCAATAATCCGGCAGTTGCTCGGCGTTAACGCCGTACTCGCGTTCGATAAACGGTACATCTAGCCAACGTTTTTGGAAGTAATCCCGAATCTGAATCTGCGCGGATAGCAGCTGGCAGTAACCTTTGTCCGTCGAGACTAGTGTGACTTGATGCCCGGCACTACGCATTTTGACGGCGAGGGTTGCCGCAAGATCGTCGGCTTCATCGTGCTCTGAGGTCCAGCTAGGGATCCCTAACGTCGCGAACGTTTGTTCGATACTAGGGAGTTGTTGTGCCAAATCCTCGGGCATCGCACTACGCCCTGCCTTATAGTCGGGGTAGCGTTGGTGCCGCCAGCCGCTCTTTCTGAGCGGATGATCGAAAACGGCGACGGTATGTGTGGGTTGGCTATGGTGTAGAAGCTGCTTAGCGGCGGCGACACAGCCGCTTAAGCAGTTGCTTCCTTGTACGGCATGAATACGGCGAATTAAATTCAACGCGTCGATAATCAGTAGGTGGTGAGTCATCTCTCTTACTCTCTCTTGGGCTGTACGCCGAACGTACAGCCTTCTGAGTTAACGAATAATTTGGTAACAAGGAACGTAGGCGCTGCCCGGTAATTTCATCCGCTGCTGGGCAACGAAGCCTTGCAACATTTCGTCCATTCTCGCCATGATGTCACTTTCGCCATGAATGAGATAGGGGCCATGTTGCGCGATTTCTCGAATACCGACATCTTTAACATTCCCGGCAACGATACCAGAGAACATACGTCTTAAGTCCGCCGCGAGTTTTTCTACTGGCTGGTCTTTGAACAGTTTTAGACTCGCCATGTTTTCGTGCGAAGGATGGAAGGGATGCTGTAATTCACTATCGATATGCAGTGACCAGTTAAAGCTGTAGGCATCGCCCGTATCACGGCGGTACTGCTTAACGGCAGGCATAGCCTCTTTCATCACGCGCGCGACTTCAGCAGCATCACCGATAATAATCCGGTAGTGTTGGGTTGCCGCCTCACCCAGCGTATGACGAATGAAGTCGTCCAGCATGGTGAAGTAGTCTTCACTTTCTTTAGGCCCCGTAAGGACCAAAGGCAGAACTTGCTGCTGATTATTGGGATGCATCATGATACCCAATAGGTAAAGTAACTCTTCCGCAGTACCAACCCCACCAGGGAAGATAATAATACCGTGTGCAATACGGACAAAGGCTTCGAGTCGCTTTTCAATATCCGGCATGATAATCAGTTCGTTGACCAGTGGATTGGGCGGCTCAGCGGCAATAATAGATGGCTCGGTCATGCCGATAAACCGGCTATCGTGGTAACGCTGTTGAGCATGGCCGACGGCGGCCCCTTTCATCGGTGCTTCCATGGCGCCGGGGCCACAACCGGTACAGACATTAAGCTCACGTAATCCCAGCTGTTTACCGACGTCTCGACAATAAAGATATTCTGTTGGATTGATCGAGTGTCCGCCCCAGCACACCACCATATTAGGGAGTTCACCGACGTGTAAGGCGCGGGCATTACGCAGTAAAGAGAAGACCATGTTGGTGATATACACCGAATCGGTCGGTGCATGCTGCTTAACGCGTTTATCGGTATTCAGTTGCGCAGTCACAAAAACAATATCGCGTAGCACGGCGAAGAGGTTAGCTTGCAGCGAACGAATAATTTGTCCATCGACAAATGCAGCTTGTGGAGGATTGATGAGCTCGAGTTTTACGCCGCGTTCACGGCGTAATACATTAATTTCAAAATCTTTATAAAGAGAGAGGAGCGCATCACTACTATCGGTTTGACTACCTGTATTGAGTACGGCTAATGAACAATTACGAAACAGTTGGTAGAGGTCGCTGCTGGCGGTATCTTTAAGCATATCGACTTCGAGCTGCGATAACAGATCCATTGCGCCTAACGGACTGACATGTGTAATCAAGTGAGCTCCTTAATAATTATTCATAAAGCGTCGGTCGACGCATCCATCTTTAGCTACAACGTCCAGACTACGGCGAGAGGCTCGCGACCGACAATCTCTTTTTAGTGTCGAGTTATTATTGTCGAGCGAGACGGCGGTTGTGTGGAGTAAAGTGCTGATTCGTTCGCCACGGATTGATATCCAACCCTCCACGCCGCGTATAACGGGCATATACCGTTAAGGCTTCTGGTTGGCAGAGCGCCATGATATCCATATAGATTCGTTCTACGCACTGTTCGTGAAACTCATTGTGCTGGCGGAAAGACAGGAGGTAGCGTAAAAGCGCCTCGCGGTTAATCTTTTTACCCGTGTAGCGGATCATCACCGAGCCCCAATCAGGCTGCTGTGTAATCAAGCAGTTCGACTTGAGTAAATGACTAACTAATGTCTCTTCAACTTGCTCATCAGTCGTCGCTTCACGTAGATAATCGCGGTTAAATTGGTAGTCGTCGACAGTGATTGGCTGCTCGTCAATGACTTCCCCAGTAAAATCGTCAATGGGCTGTGCGGTAAAGTCTTGCAGGCGATGTAACGTTACGCGAACGGCTCCCTGCGCGCAGTGGCTTAAGTCGCGGATAAGCGTCTGCTCAACGCTAGACCAGTCACTAAAGCGAGTCTGGTTGAAGCTGTTTAAGTAAAGCTTAAAGCTTTTCGATTCAATTAAGTTCTTACTACTCGCAGGGAGCGCGACATCGCCTATTGCGACCTGTGGGATACCCTGGTCGTTCAGCCATGAAAGTTCATAGAGAGTCCAATAATCTTCACCGTGGAAGGGGAGTTGCTGTTCATTAAGCTGCAGACTGTCGCGATTTAAGCTTCTTGGCACGGCTTGTAGAAGGTCTGGTTGATAATCGGAAATATAAGCGGTGGATTTACCTAACGTCAGTTCCGATAAGGTAGGATGGTTTTCGTAGTCGGCCATTGCATCTGCACCTAAGTAAATGGATGATGGGGGAATTGTAACTGATCCAGAGTAATAAATAGAATGTTAGATGAGACCTCTGCGCAGCTTAGCGATTTTACACAGCGTTATTGCAACTATTGGCAAGAAAAGCATCAAAGCGCGCCGCAAAACGAATTTTTACTGGGAGTTGATTCCCCGTGCCTAATCGGAACTTACGACAACTACATCACTTGGCAACCGCACCTTTTTAGTAGGCCGAAAAATTTGGATGCGGTATCCAACGGTGTCGACCTTCTGCTGCAACCTTCAGTCGTTGCTTTCTATGGCACGCAATATGCCGCAGAAATGCCCGCGATCTTTGAAGAGCTTCCCCTCACGTTACTGCAAGCATGGAACGACGAAGATTTCACGTTACTGCAACAGAATCTTGTTGCTCATCTTGTAATGAAACGGCGATTGAAGCATAGCCCCACACTATTTATCGGTACAACGGAGGATGACAGCACGATTATTTCTGTAGAAAACCTTTCGGGAAATGTGGTGCTTGAGCTCCTCGGTAAACAACAGCATAAAGTGTTGGCGCCCTCGCTTAGCGATTTTCTACAGCGATTAGTACCACGATCTCGGTTATTATCTTAATTATTATGTAAATAAGAATGATCTTATTATAGTGATCAGGATCACAAAATAACACGATTAATCAAAGGTAGTGGTTGGCGAATTGTATTTTGAATCAATTGTTTAAGTTTTTAACAATCAATAATCTAAGAATCTTAGGTAAGACAATGAAAAAATCTGGTTGTTTATCCTTATGACTTTGAGAGAATAGACGGGTCAGAAGGATGTTTGTAAGTTCTAAGGATAGGACCCAAGGATGGAACCGCTTTACAGTGAGTTGAGCGTGGGAATAGTAGATTAGGATGATGAGCTGTTTTCAAAACATTAGGGAACCTTCTGTAGAAGGACAAGCGACCAAGGAAGTGTGGCTAAGTTCATAGGATTACGTAGTCAGGGAGACACATCCTTCTGGATTGTCGAATCCTATGAAAGCAGGATGCAGACAGTGGTAGGATGCCGCAATGAAAAAGGGAGTACCGATTTTTCGGTACTCCCTTTTTTTCCGTTAATCCTCTTTCCCATGTTATTATCTTCACCTGTTAATCAGCCAACCTGTATCTATTTTAGCCGCATGCCTTATCGTGACACGAGATTATCTGTCTTATCTCACGATGCTGATTGCCTTTTATACTCGCGCATACTCCGATGGAGCCACTGCCACAGTGTATAGGGCTAAAGTAAGTACTCTGTTAAGAATTAGGTATTTTAGTGCTCGAGATTATTTATCAAGATGAGTGGATCGTTGCTGTGAATAAGCCCGCTAATATGCTGGTTCACCGCAGCTGGTTAGCGCGCCATGAAACTCAGTTTGTGATGCAAACCCTACGTGACCAGATAGGTCAGCACGTCTTTACTGTGCATCGCTTAGACCGCCCAACTTCAGGGGTATTAGTCTTTGGCCTATCCAGCGAGGCTGGCCGGGAGTTGTCGCAACTTTTCGAACACCATAAGATGAGTAAAACCTACCATGCGATTGTGCGCGGGTGGCTGCAAGGAGAAGGAGTGGTCGATTACCCGCTCCAAGAAGAACACGATAAGATTGCCGATAAATTTGCTACCAGTGAACCGGTTTCACAGTCAGCGATCACTGAGTATAAAACGCTGGCTCAGGTCGAGATGCCTTATCCGGTCGGGCGCTACGAAAGTTGTCGTTACAGTTGGGTGGAGCTTCACCCTAAAACCGGGCGTAAGCATCAACTGCGTCGTCATATGTCCCATCTGCGCCACCCAATAATTGGCGATACGGCTCATGGCGATCTTAAGCAGAATCGTGGGGCGGCGGAGCACTTTGGCTGTCAGCGTTTAATGCTGCATGCCCTTAAGCTCTCCTTTATTCATCCCTTTACCCAGCAGCTAATAAGCTTAGAAGCAGGGGTGGATGAAACTTGGCGTGAGATGCAACGCCAATTCGGTTGGATGCGTTAAGTCCTTCACAGGGAAAGGTTAACGTGAACGGCTCTATTTTTTATCTGTGAGATGTCATCGTTATGGTGCAATTTTATAAAGCAAAAAAAACCTCATCTGCTCGTCAAACGATGACTCTCTGTGCCGAGAGTATCGACCAGTTTGGACAGGGCGTGGGTCATCATCAAGGCAAAACCTGCTTTATCGAGGGAATGCTGCCCGGAGAAACGGGAAAAGTAGCGGTCACTGAGAATAAGCGCCATTTCATGCGCGCGAAACTTATTACTCTCACCACGTCCAGTGCACAACGCCGAGAACCGCTTTGCCCGATTTATCAGCAATGCGGGGGGTGCCAGCAGCAGCATATGAGCGAATCTTTACAACACACCTCTAAGGCTGAGGCATTAGCACGCTTATTAAAGCCGGTTGGCGTTGAGAACGTCGATGACATCATTAGTGCCCAGAGCTGGCACTACCGCCGCCGCACACGTATGAGCCTACGTGTCGACGATAGCGGACAGCTGGTTATGGGATTTCGGCGTAAAAAAAGTAACGAGATCGTCGACGTGCGCACCTGTCCGGTCCTGGTCGAAAAACTCAATACCGTACTAGAACCTCTCTATCACTGCCTTGCTCAATTACAGGGTGCCCCTCATCTTGGGCATGTTGAGCTGGTCGCAGCGGATAACGACAGCGTCACGGTTGTCCTAAGGCATTTGCGTCCTCTTTCTGATCAGGATTTAAAAAAACTGGAACAGTTTTCGCATAAGCATTCTGTTTCGCTTTTCTTAGCGGATGGACAGCAACAAACTCTGCTACGGGGGGAGATGCCGTGGTATGGTATTGGTGAGATAAATTTATATTTTAACCCTCAAGGGTTTATTCAGGTTAACGCGGAAATTAATCAGCAAATGATTGATAACGCGATAAAATGGCTGAATATCCAATCGACTGATCGTGTATTAGACCTCTTTTGTGGGGTAGGGAACTTCACCCTTCCTTTAGCAAGATTCGCGAGTTCAGTCACAGGAGTCGAGGGTTTAGCAGAATTAGTGGCGAAGGCAGAGTATAATGCTCAGCAAAATAACATCAGCAATGCTGCCTTTTACCAACATAATTTGGAGCAGGACGTCTCACAGCAACCTTGGGCAAAACAGGGCTTCAATAAAGTCCTGTTAGATCCCGCCCGTGCAGGGGCTGCAGAGGTCATGCCTTATATCTGTGCCTTACAGCCAGAGTGTATTGTCTATATTTCTTGTAATCCCGCGACATTGGCTCGGGATAGCAAAATCGCCTGTCAATTAGGGTATAGAGTAGTAAAAGTGGCGATGTTGGATATGTTTCCACATACCGAACATCTTGAATCAATGGTGTTATTTGAACGTCGTTAAGCATTAAGCCTATAGTTATGCGGGAGATATCATGGTTGCAGTAAGAAGCGCGCACCTCAATCCAGCCGGAGAGTTTGCTGTCGAGCAATGGATCGAGAGTTTACATCATATCTCGGCGCCGACAGGCCAAGCCCTTAGTACTTGCTGGAGTTACTGTCAGGAAAAAACCACCGATCATCCTTCTCAAGCTCTATTACTGAGCCGTGGTATCGAGATGGTCGAAATCCTAACCATGCTGAGTATGGATTGTGACACGCTATGTGCTGCCCTCATTTTCCCGCTGGCTAACGCCAATGTGCTCGACGCTGAACAGATTAAAACGACCTACGGTGACAGCATTCTCTCTTTGGTGAATGGCGTATTAGATATGGATGCCATTCGCCAGCTTAAAGCCATTCAGAATGATTCAATGGCGTCGGAGCAAGTCGATAATATCCGCCGTATGCTATTAGCGATGGTGGAAGATTTCCGTTGCGTGGTCATCAAGCTCGCTGAGCGAATCGCCTACTTACGGGAAATGAAAGATGCGCCTGAAGATGAAAGAGTCTTAGCCGCGAAGGAAAGTACGAATATCTACGCTCCCCTCGCCAACCGTCTCGGTATCGGGCAACTAAAATGGGAGTTGGAAGATTATTGCTTCCGCTATCTGCATCCCGAAGAGTACAAGCGTATTGCCAGTTTGCTGCATGAGCGGCGTATCGATCGTGAAATATATATCGATAATTTCGTCACACAGATTCGTGACATGATGAGCCAAGAGGGTGTGCGAGCCGAGGTCTATGGCCGGCCTAAACACATCTACAGCATTTGGCGAAAAATGCAGAAAAAATCTCTCGCTTTCGACGAGCTATTCGATGTACGAGCGGTGCGGATCGTTGCCGAGAGGCTGCAAGATTGCTACGGCGCATTGGGAATCGTCCATACGCTGTTTCGCCACCTTCCGAATGAATTCGATGATTATGTCGCAAACCCTAAACCTAATGGTTATCAATCCATTCACACCGTCGTATTAGGGCCCAAGGGCCAGACGGTTGAGGTGCAGATCCGCACCAAGCAGATGCACGAAGATGCAGAGCTGGGCGTTGCCGCACACTGGAAATATAAAGAAGGCAGCACGACGCCGGTAGGAAGAGGGGCTGCGGGTCACGAAGGTCGTATCGCGTGGCTGCGTAAGCTTATCGCCTGGCAAGAAGAGATGGCTGATAGCGGCGAAATGCTGGAAGAGGTACGCAGCCAGGTCTTTGACGATCGCGTTTATGTCTACACGCCTAAAGGGGATGTTATCGACCTGCCTGCTGGGTCTACCCCCCTCGATTTTGCTTACCATATCCATAGTGATATTGGGCACCGCTGTATTGGGGCTAAAATTAGCGGGCGGATTGTTCCATTCACTTATCATCTACAAATGGGTGACCAAGTCGAGGTCATTACTCAGAAGCAACCGAACCCGAGCCGCGATTGGCTTAACCCTCATTTAGGCTATATCACTACTAGCCGTGGGCGAGCAAAAGTCCACGCGTGGTTCAAAAAGCAGGATCGCGATAAGAATATTCTAGCGGGTAAACAGATACTGGATAACGAGTTGAGCCAGCTGGATATTAGCTGGAAAGATGCGGAAAAATTCCTTTTACCACGTTATAACATGACCTCGATGGAAGAGATCCTCGCGGCGATTGGCTGCGGAGATATCCGCCAAAATCAGATGGTCAATTTCTTACAGGCTAAGGTTTACAAACCGAGTGCGGAAGAAGAAGACCAGAAAGCGCTAGAGCAACTCACACAAAAATCGGCGAATAATCAAAACGCCCGTAAAGACAGTGGTCGTATCGTGGTGGAGGGCGTCGGCAACCTGATGCACCATATTGCTCGCTGTTGCCAGCCTATCCCAGGCGACGATATTACCGGATTCATAACGCAGGGGCGCGGAATATCGATTCACCGTGCCGATTGTGAGCAGCTTGCTGAGTTAATCAACCATGCGCCGGAAAGGATTGTTGATGCGGTCTGGGGGGAGAATTACTCCAGTGGCTACTCGCTAGTCGTCCGAGTCGTGGCGAACGATCGTAGCGGCCTATTACGCGACATCACCACCATTCTCGCGAATGAGAAAGTGAATGTATTAGGGGTCTCTAGCCATAGTGACACGCGTAAACAATTAGCGACCATCGATATGGATATCGAAATTTATAATCAGCAGGTCTTAGGCAGAATTATTTCGCGGTTGAATCAAATCCCCGATGTGATCGATGCTAAGCGACTCCATTAATTTTCAGTCTAACCACTCTTACAGAGTGGTTTTTTTTAAGAGGTTTACATGAGTGATTCATCATTGTCGCAATTATTATCAGTGATGCAGCGCTTGCGCGATCCAGATGAGGGATGTGAGTGGGATAAGCAGCAAACCTTCGAAACTATTGCTCCTTATACCTTGGAAGAGTGTTATGAGGTCTTAGATGCGATAGCCCGGCAGGATTTCGGGGATCTTAAACAAGAGCTTGGCGATCTCCTTTACCAAATCGTTTTCTATGCGCAGATGGCCTCGGAACAAGGCCAGTTCGATTTTGACGCTATTTGCCAAACGATCACACAAAAACTTATTCGTCGCCATCCAGATATCTTTTCTGACGTCGCGACTGCACCCGGTTGGGAGCAGATAAAACAGCAAGAACGCAAACAAAAAAACCAACACTCGCTACTCGACGATATTCCCCATGCTATGCCCGCCCTGATCCGCGCAGATAAAATTCAGCAGCGCTGTCAGACAGTGGGGTTCGATTGGGATACGTTAGGCCCGGTCGTTGATAAGGTCAAAGAAGAACTCGATGAGGTGATGGAAGAGGCGCTATTGGTCGATCGCAACCCCGAGCGCCTAGAAGAAGAGCTGGGCGATCTTCTATTTGCGACCGTTAATCTTACCCGTCACCTGGGGAGTCGCGCTGAAACCGCATTGCACAAAGCTAATTTAAAATTTGAACGGCGTTTTCGTCTGGTTGAGCAAAAAATTATCGAACAGGGTATGACCCTCGACCAAGCGACTCTCGAACAGATGGAACTTGCTTGGCAACACGTTAAGCAAGACGAAAAAAACGCGAACGCGATTGCTGATTGAAATCAAAAGAGAGGCGTGGCAGATTAGGTATTATCATTGTTAGTTGAACAGAGAAGGGGAGGGTGAATGAGCAATTGTGACGCCATAGAGTTTCGGGTATACTGCTTTCCCGTCCTGGTGCATCCACCGTCTTTAAACCTAAACCTTCAGGTTCTGCATGACAACTAACTATATTTTTGTGACCGGCGGGGTCGTTTCCTCTCTGGGTAAAGGCATTGCCGCAGCCTCTCTGGCAGCCATTCTCGAAGCTCGTGGTCTTAAAGTGACCATTATGAAGCTTGATCCCTACATCAACGTCGATCCAGGGACGATGAGCCCTACTCAACATGGTGAAGTGTTTGTCACGGATGATGGTGCCGAAACGGATCTCGATCTTGGTCACTATGAGCGTTTTATTCGTACCCGCATGAGCCGTCGTAACAACTTCACGACTGGGCGCATTTACTCAGAGGTGTTGAGAAAAGAGCGTCGTGGCGACTATTTGGGTGCAACCATTCAAGTTATTCCGCACATCACTAACGCAATCAAAGAGCGTATCATCGCGGGTGGCGAAGGTCACGACGTGGTCTTGGTCGAAATCGGTGGAACTGTCGGTGATATCGAATCGCTACCTTTCTTAGAAGCTATCCGTCAGATGGCGGTAGACGTTGGTCGCGAGCATACGCTCTATATGCACCTGACGCTGGTGCCTTATATGGCGGCGGCAGGCGAGGTCAAAACCAAGCCAACCCAGCACTCAGTCAAAGAGCTACTCTCTATCGGTATCCAGCCAGATATGCTGATTTGCCGCTCAGATCGTGCAGTGCCTGCGAATGAACGTGCGAAAATTGCCCTGTTTTGTAATGTGCCAGAAAAGGCCGTCGTTTCATTGAAAGATGTCGACTCGATTTACAAAATCCCTGGGATGTTAAAATCACAAGGATTGGACGATTATATCTGTAAACGCTTCAACCTTAATCCACCGGTTGCTGATCTTTCTGAGTGGGAGCAGGTGATTTACGAAGAAGCGAACCCAGGTGGTGAAGTGACCATCGGGATGGTCGGGAAATACATTGAACTGCCTGACGCTTATAAATCGGTCATTGAAGCGCTTAAACACGCGGGCCTGAAAAACCGTGTAACCGTCAATATTAAACTGATCGATTCGCAAGATGTCGAGACGCGCGGGACGGAAGTCCTGAAAGATCTCGATGCTATCTTAATTCCAGGTGGATTCGGTTCGCGTGGGATTGAAGGTAAGATTATGACTGCGCAATATGCTCGCGAGAACAAAATTCCATATTTAGGGATCTGTTTAGGGATGCAAATCGCACTCATTGAGTTTGCACGTAACGTCGCGGGGATGAAAGGCGCGAACTCAACGGAGTTCGACGCGAATTGTGAGTCGCCTGTCGTTGCACTGATCACCGAATGGCGTGACGAAGAAGGTAATTTAGAAGTCCGTGATGAGAAGAGCGATCTAGGCGGGACCATGCGTCTAGGCAGCCAACCTTGCCAGCTGAGTGACGAAAGCATCGTACGTAAACTCTACGGGTCTAGCACCATCGTTGAGCGTCATCGCCATCGCTACGAAGTCAATAACTATCTCTTGAAGCCAATTGAACAAGCGGGTCTACGTATTGCCGGTCGTTCAGGCGATGACCAATTGGTCGAAATCATCGAGAACCCTAACCATCCGTGGTTTGTTGCGTGTCAATTCCATCCAGAATTCACCTCGACCCCGCGTGATGGACATCCACTGTTTTCCGGCTTTGTCGGCGCCGCTGTCGATTTCCAGAAGCGGATGGATAAGTAAGCTTTTTGGTGCAGCCAGTGAACCTCTTGCTGGCTGTGTGTCTTAGATTTAAGAACGTTAGCTTAACTAGTACTGAGGAACAACGAATGTCCAAAATCGTAAAAATCATCGGTCGTGAAATTATTGATTCGCGTGGCAACCCGACTGTTGAAGCAGAAGTGCATTTAGAAGGCGGTTTCGTAGGTTTAGCGGCAGCACCATCAGGCGCGTCAACCGGTTCTCGTGAAGCACTAGAATTACGTGACGGTGATAAATCACGTTTTCTGGGCAAAGGTGTGACTAAAGCTGTCGCCGCAGTCAATGGCCCGCTGGCAGAAGCGTTAGCGGGTAAAGACGCGAAAGATCAGGCTAACATCGATAACATCATGATCGAGCTTGACGGTACCGAGAACAAATCTAAATTTGGTGCGAACGCCATCCTGGCTGTGTCGCTGGCTGCTGCGAAAGCCGCTGCGGCATCAAAGGGTCAACCACTGTACGAGCACATCGCTGAGCTTAACGGCACTCCAGGCAAATTCTCTATGCCACTTCCAATGATGAACATCATCAACGGTGGTGAGCACGCAGACAACAACGTCGACATCCAAGAGTTTATGGTGCAGCCGGTCGGCGCATCAAGCCTTAAAGAAGCCGTACGTATCGGTTCAGAAATTTTTCATCACCTAGCTAAAGTACTAAAAGCTAAAGGGATGAACACGGCAGTAGGCGACGAAGGCGGTTATGCGCCAAACTTAGGCTCTAACGCCGATGCACTCGCTGCAATCGCTGAAGCGGTCAAAGCGGCAGGCTATGAGTTAGGTAAAGACGTCACTTTAGCCATGGACTGTGCAGCCTCTGAGTTTTATAACAAAGAGACGGGTAATTATGAGCTGAAAGGCGAAGGTAAAACCTTTACCTCTCAAGAGTTCACCCATTACTTGGAAGAGCTGACTAAGCAATACCCAATCGTTTCCATCGAAGATGGTTTAGACGAATCAGACTGGGATGGTTTCGCTTACCAAACTAAAGTATTGGGCGACAAAATTCAGTTAGTGGGCGATGACTTATTCGTGACCAATACCAAAATTTTGAAAGAAGGGATTGAAAAAGGTATCGCTAACTCAATCCTAATCAAATTTAACCAAATTGGTTCTCTGACCGAAACGTTAGCGGCAATCAAAATGGCGAAAGATGCAGGCTACACGGCAGTCATCTCTCACCGTTCAGGTGAGACCGAAGATGCAACCATCGCAGACTTAGCAGTGGGTACCGCAGCAGGCCAAATCAAAACCGGTTCTATGAGCCGTTCTGATCGTGTTGCTAAGTACAATCAGCTGATTCGTATTGAAGAAGCTCTGGGTGGTAAAGCGACCTTTAATGGTCTTAAAGAAGTTAAAGGCCAAGCGTAAGCCTAGCATAATACGATATAGCCCTCATTATGAGGGCTTTTTTTTTAGCTATACCCATCGTTCAGGAGCATTACGGCTCAGCGACTTTCTCTAACTCTGCGAGACTGAGTAACGCATAAGGGAATAGGAAAAGAAGCGGTGCATCGCATGAAAGCGAAGTGGGAAGGATTGGGAAGAAAACGGTATTGAGAAGTGCTTGAGGGATCTCCTCTTGACCTGCAGAAAATGAGCAGAAACCTGCCTCGTCTATAAAATTCAGCGTACGAAACCGGAAATGCTTAACACAAATCTCATGAGCCAAGGCTGCCTTTTGTTGGCGTTCGTCAACGAGTATTGTCAGATATTTCATAAAATAGGAAGAGGCGAGAAAAGCTTTTACTATATCGAAACTGGCAGGGGGGTAAGTACTGACCATCGCACGGTGCGTAATATGCAACGTCTGACTAAACGATTCGGGTAATATAAGGATAGCGAGATTGTAAGTGGTCCCTACTAACTCAAAGAGGTGGGTGAGATAAAAAATAGGGATATCAGTATAAGTACTAAATAATGGCAGTGAGCTATTTTTCCCAAAACTGAGCATCGCATAGCGATCATCCTCAATGAGGATCGCCTGATTTTTAACGGTCCAGTCGTGAAGTCGCTGCCTGCGAGATTCGCTAAGCCGAGTGGCACTCGGATAGTGTAACGTTGGCATACAGAGTAGTGTTGCATAGCGGATATCGGGTAATGCCTCAACGATTAATCCCTGATGGTCGGTAGGGACATCGATAATCTCAAACCCATACTGAACAAATAACTCCCTCACTTCCCAAGAGCAAGGGGCCTCAAGGATGATGACGTTTCGACCTGGTTCGCGCTTAAGAAACAGTGCAATTAGGCTTAATGCCTCTTGGATACCGGGAAAGAGGAGGAGTGAATGGTTCCCAATATCTAAGCAGCGTGAGAGTTTGAGAAAGCGAGTAATTGGTGAGGAAGGCTCAAGGGTCGCGCGCCGAAAATGGCTTTTCTCGTAATTCACTAACCAGCGTCTGACAAAATGCATGGGCAGTCGACAGGGTTTTCTATCTATTAACGTAGTGAGTGGTTCATGGCTGGGAGATGATAAGTATTTAATGTCGGGTGCATCGATAAGCTGTTGTTGCGAAGGAGGTGGTGATTGCGTACTTTTTAGTACGACGTATCCGCTACGTTCGAAACCCTGGATATAGCCTATTGATTCCAAGTGCTTATAGACAACGAGTACCGTCCCGCGCGAGACATGGTAGCGCATACTCATGCTGCGGATGGAGGGCAAGAAATCGCCTTCGCTCAGGTTTCCCTGAATAATCATAGAAATAATATCGTTAATTATTTCTACTTTCACTATTCCTTTAGCCTTTTTCACGCTGACCTCTAGTTTTTTATAAGTCCATTTCGGTAATTGTATAAAGTATAAGAAATTTTTCTATAGTCGCATCATTACTATTTTTATTTACTTGTTTAACTGATTGGACTAATTAGATATAAGTTAAACATTTTATTTAATATTAATTAGGAATGGAATATTTAACAGGTTCTGACATTTTTTTAAAAGAGAATTGTATCTTGAATAAAATATACAATAAAGTAGTATCTGTCGTGTAAGTGGCCCTTTGGATAGTAGCCTCTTATTTCTTTTACTATATAATCAATATTAACCTCTGAATTTGGATAAGGAAAGCTAATGAAAGATACTATCATGTATGGAATTGTGCATGGACAAAACTATGCCCACGATAACATCAAAAAAATTAAGGGGCGTCTTAGCAAAGAAGATGGCGTAACCGCTATTGAATATGCTGTTATTGCGGTTGCTATTAGTGTAATGCTATTGGCAGTGTTTGGGAATGGTAAGGAGTCATTCATTACTGCAATTACCGAAAAGTTTAGAATCCTATCGACTAATATAAATGGTACCGTTAAGTAAAGTTATCAGAATTTATACCGATAAAGGAGTTTGCGCTCCTTTATCTAATAGTGTGCCTATGATTATTATTTTAATAGCATTACTTTTAAGAGTCTGTTATACAGATATTCGCTATAGAATTATCGAAAATAAGTGCGTAGCAGTAATAGTATTAGTTAACATCTTTTACTTATGTTCGATAAGCCAACCAGTGAACTTTATCAGTGCCGTAGTCGTATTCGGTATTGGAATTATTGTTATATTAACTAATTTTATTGGGGCTGGAGATATCAAACTCCTATCGGCGTTAGGACTCGCCTTCCCACTACGTGAGCTGCCGGATTTTATCTTCTTAGTCACTGTATCAGGGCTGCCACTAATTTTAATTGTCTTTTGCTTACATAAGTCCTCACAGGGAAAATTCTCTAAAACCCTTCCTTACGGCGTGGCGATAAGCAGTGGGTATTTACTTAAATTATTGATATAAGTTAGGGATTAACGTGAATCAAAGGCTGATTATCATAGTTTCTATCGTACTGTTGCTTTTAGGTATTTTAGGAATGTTTTTTTCTGACTCAGGGGATAGTACCTCCGCGGAACAAGAACCACAGACACCGCATATTACCTACTATGTTACTAAAAGAGTCATGGCAGCCGGCGAAAAAGTCACGAAAGATGATTACGAAGTAAAAACGGAAGACCTTGAAGATGGCGCCCCTGCGCCGGAAAAAGTGGAGGATGTTGCTGGGTATTATCTGACTGAATCAGTCGACGTGGGTACTAAATTAGTTCCTACACTATTAACTAAAGATAAACCAACACCTATTAAAAATAATCAGTATTTTCGATTTACCGTAAATCTTAACAAACGATATATAAATAATATAAATGGTCTCAGGCCCGGCGAGCTGGTAGATGTCTATTTACGATTTGAGTCACCGAAGAGAGAGCAAGACAATAAATCGACGATATTTCGCGGCGACTCTGTGGTGAGGATTGTTAAGATATTTAGACATAAAAAATTACTGACTCCCGCGCTGAGGGGAAAGGTTACCACTGCCGAGGGTGAAAAAAGTAATTTTTCAACAAGTAATTTACTTGATAATAGCACAGACTATTCAGTCGATATTGAACTCAGTCGGGCGGACTTAAAGAAAATTTATCAAATAGATAATAAATATGAAATGATTATTTTTCCCGCTGATATGAGTATTCCCGATAAAAAAAGTGAAAATATCCTTAAAAAAGGAAGTAAGTAATGAAGACACTCTACGCGGGGATTTCCTTAAAATTTATATTGATGATTTTAGTAATGTCACTTCCTTGTTTAGTGAATGCAGAAACGATCTACCTCTCGAAAGGCGGTGCAAGAACAATAAAAAGCCATACGCCTATAGATACTGTCTTTACCACGGATGCTAATGTCGTGAGTTATAATATGATTAGCGATAATGAAGTCGTGATCTATGGGGTCGATAATGGTGAGGGAGAAATACTTATCGTACAAAACGATACGACCCGTAATATAAAAGTCACTGTCGATCCTTTGATCGGTAAGTTAGCCAAGCAGATTGAAGATCAATTTGTAGGCTCCACCATCGGCTTAAAAAAAGTGGGAGATAGTTATATTCTCACGGGGATCGCCGCTGATGAAGAAAGCCGTGATGCGATATATCAAATCGTTGGTGAGGCATTAGGCCTAGAACGGATTGAGGTAAAAACCAAATTTACGAGCGAATCGGCCGGCTTTGAACAGGATAATATCCCTTATTTAAGTCAATACAGCTATCGTAAGTTACAAAATAAAATGACGCTCCCCTTTGCTAATCAGGTAAACGTCAAAGTTTCTATCGTCGAGTTAAATAGAAACTACAGCGATGCCTTAGGGATAGAGTGGGGGCAGGCGATGGATGTCGGGAGCTTCGTATTAAATAAGCTCAAGTTCGACGCCACACAGCTCACCTCAGTGATTAATGCGCTAGGCAACGAATCCGTCGCCAGGGTATTGGCTGAACCTAACCTTTCTGTCTTGTCAGGGGAAACGGCTGACTTCCTCGTCGGCGGAGAGATCCCCGTCTTAACGAGCTCCTCAAATGGTAGCAGTGTCGAATATAAAGAAGTGGGAATTAAGATGTTAGTGGCGGCCAAGGTTGAGAGTAGCCAGAAAGTACGGCTAACGCTCTCACAAGAGGTGAGTAATATCGATAGTAATAATATCACTAAGACCAACGAACTCCTTTTACCCGCCATTAAGTCCCGTAAATCGCGCACGACGATTGAACTCGCGGATGGCGAGAGCTTTGTGTTGGCCGGGTTACTGAGTGAGTCGGAAAAAGAAGTTTTAAAGAAAATTCCGTATATCGGGGATATACCGGTACTTGGCGCATTTTTTCGTTCGACATCCTCACAGCGCGAACGGACTGAGCTAGTGGTGGTGGCAACGGTGAATCTGGTACGACCGATCTCATCATCGCAAGTCACATTACCTAACTGGCAAAGAAGTACATTGCTAGAGCGCTATTTAAATATCGGCAGTTCAGGCAGCCACACCTCTAAAAAAGCAGTCGTCGATTTTCTCGAACAGGGAGGTTTTATTTACTGATGCTTAGCTTACTTAAAAAAATAATAGTCGGAACGACCCTGTCCCTTTCACTCAGTACACTATGCTCGGCTAGTGATTACGTCTTCAATGTTCAAGGGCGCAGCGATATAGAGCAGGAAATTAGCGTCGCGAAGATACTGCCTTTTTATCAATACCTGCATGGTGAGATAGAAATTCAATGGGCAAATCCTGAGCTACTTAGCTCCGTAAATAAGCTTGCCTCGTTGCTACAGAAAGAAGGCGTGCGTAAACAAGATATTGTCCGCAACTTCTCACAGAGCATGGCGTACAAAAACCATACTCGTGATTCTATTATGCTGGTACTTAAAACCTCTAAAACGAGTACCCAATGTGCTCCCTATAACCTCCGCTCGTCTTTTAAGGCGCTGGGCGAAGACAGTTGTGCAATCAATGACAATCTTGATGCGATGAAAATACGTAAATAACCTGACAGCGGGTAACACAAGGATGAATTATGTTACTTTTCTCCGAAAATACTAAGCAAGATGACTCACTGGGCAATTCCATACTCGTTGTCACCCCCGATCTGGGGAGAATGGAGAAGGTATGTGAACAATTATCTTTGCGCGATGTGGGAACGGTTAAGCAGTTTCATGGCGATATACGACAATTAGATCAATTGGAAGACACCGCTAATACTGATTGCATCATTTTCGATGCCTCGGAGCTTGATTCGCCCGATAACGTTATTGAGATTATCGATCTACAGTTATCGAAAAATATAACTAAAATAGCCTTTAGTACTAAGGACTCACTCCTCTTAGCTGAGGAGTTTCAAAAAAAAGAGATCCAATACTGCCACTATCCAACTCAAATTAACCGTATTGGTAGTTTAGTCCTTAACGATACGCAGCAATCGGTCGCAATCGGTAACAGTGCAGTACGCATTACCCTATTAGGCTGTAAGGGGGGCGTAGGCAATTCGATGCTAAGCTATTATGCCGCGCAATTTATTGCTAATAAACGGCAATCCTCTACCTTGCTGGTACAGGGTGCCTTTGGAAGCAGGAATTTAGACTTAATCTCTAAGGTCGCTATCTCTAATGAAGTCACTCTGTTAGAGAATAACCTCTCAGCCTTATATGAAGAGCGAAGTAGTGCTTGGCAATATTACAACTCAGTCTACGACAATTACGAATGTATTATTTTCGATTTTTCTGCCTATAACGCCGCTGATGAGAATATCGAAAATGTATTAACGCACACTGATTGTCTGTTATTGGTGTGTGACAGAGACCTTTCATCGGTAAGAACCGCAAAGAAAATTATCGAAGCCAATAACCATCTAATGAATAGTAATAATGGCGTACGGAGGATCTATGTCTGCCATAACCAACATCACAGTAAAGTTAACGGTGAAATTAGCAGTCAGGAAGTCAGCGGACTATTAGGAAAACCCGTCGATGTGACGATTCCTTTTCTTATAAAGCCCGGTGATCCTTCGTTAACACTTAATTTTAATGGTAAAAACCATCAGTACTTAGAGTCCTTATGTAATTTACTTCTAGGAAGGAAAAATAAACATCAGGAAAAAACAAGTTTATTCGACTCAATAAAAAAAATAACAGGAAGAGGGTAATATAAGGTGGCGGATAAGTACGAAGACATAGCTAAACAATTACGTGGCCTAGTGCTGCCCGAGCTGGATATCGATTTAGTCGAAAGTTTACTCAGTGATCGGGTGGGGTTAATTCGCGAGATCTCGAAAACTATCCAACGGGTCAGTATCGAGCGCAACCTTTACCTCCCCTCAGAGAATACGCAAATATTAGCGATTGCTGTCGCAGATGAAATTCTCGGCGTCGGACCGCTACGTGAACTGATGGAGGATACTACCGTCAGCGATATTTTAGTCAATGGCCCTGAAAAAATCTTCGTGGAACGCAGCGGTAAGCTAGTACGTACCAATAAGCGATTTATCGATAACCAGCAGCTGACCGAAATAGCCAAACGCTTAGTGAACCGAGTCGGTCGGCGTATCGACGAATCACAGCCGTTAGTCGATGCACGGATGAGCGATGGCAGCCGTTTAAATGTGGTGATCAATCCGGTCGCGCTAGATGGAACCTCTATCTCGATTCGTAAGTTCAGTAATGTCTCCAGGACACTGAAGGACTTAGTGAGTTGGGGCGCTATGAATGAGCAGATGGCGAATTTTCTCGCCCTTGCGGTCAGTTGTCAGGCGAATATTATTATCTCTGGAGGAACCGGCTCCGGGAAAACCACGCTGCTAAATGCCTTATCTCGCCATATTAATAGCGATGAAAGGGTCATCACACTTGAAGATGCCGCCGAACTAAAATTACAGCAAGAGCATGTTGTCAGGCTCGAAACCAAAATGGCGGGTATTGAAAGCAGTGGCCAAGTGACCATGCGTGACCTGATGATCAATACCTTACGGATGAGGCCAGACCGTATTATCGTCGGTGAGTGTCGGGGGGGAGAGACATTTGAGATGTTACAGGCGATGAATACCGGCCACGATGGTTCGATGACAACACTGCATGCCAACTCGCCGCGTGATGCCGTGGCGCGGCTTGAAAATATGGTGATGATGGCCGGGCTAAATCTTCCTATAGAGGCTATTCGACGCAACATTAGTTCTGCGGTCAACTTAATTGTGCAAGCTAACCGATTACACGATGGCTCGCGTAAGATCACTCACATCGCAGAAATTATGGGGCTAGAAGGGGAAACCATCATCCTGCAAGAAATATTCTCCTTTCAGATAGGCGAGTCCTCCACGGGAAGAGTGAATGGTAAGTTTGTCACCCCAGGACTCTCTACTCGGTCGAATATTTATAGCCGTGCCAAAATGCACTCAAAAGACTCGTATTTGAAACAGATATTTGGTCAATGATATGAAACAAATCTCGCTTATGTTGATTGTTATGGCGTTGTTTTTTTTTATGATGGTCGTCATTCGCAATAGAACGACACGCAATGCCTTTACTAAGAGCGACGATAGAAAAAATATGCTCATGACATTACTGGGTCAAAATTCCGCGGAGAAAATCGGTGATTCTCTAAACGTCATACTCTTACGAAGAGTGAATGAGACCCTATTTAAAATTAAGTATGTGTTTGTTGCGGATAATTTATTTGATTTAGTGAAAAGGTTAGCCATACCCTTAGTCTTTGTTATTATTGTTGAGGCAATTAATTTAAAGTTTCTTCACTTCCCCACTGTACCTATTGCGATAGTCTTAACTCCGGTGAGCTATATTTTTTGGTATAAGCTATTACTGAAAAAAAGAAAAAAAGTGTTTGAGGTTGATTTCACCGAGTCTATTTCATCGATTAATGGTGCTATATCTGCTGGGCGTACGTTCCTACAGGCAATGGATGATTATAGTCGTAACAATAGTAACAAGTTGGCGAAAGAGTTCGGTATCATCACCCGTCGCTTAAATTTCGGCGATAGCCCTGAAGTGGTGTTTCTCGACTCTTGGAAGGTTTATCCTTATAAAGAGTATTATTTCTTTATTGTTGCAATATTACTCAATATTAATAGTGGTGGCCGACTACGTGAAGTGTTGGGGAAATTACAGCGCTCCTTAGCGAACAATACGGCGATGGAAAGCAAAATGCAGACACTTACGTCAGAGATGCGTATGGCATCAAAAATCACAGGAGCGATACCGTTTATTTTTCTGATTCTACTCAAGTTTATTAGTGAAGATAATTTCAATTTTATTTTTGAGGACCCTCGCGGAAATATACTGCTCTATTATTTATTAGGAAGCGTGGGTGTCGGTACTTTAATTATCAAATTACTAATGAGGAAAATATAGTATGTCTATCTTCCTTGTTATGATGATCATTCCCTGCATAGTTATTCTGTCCTTTATCATGCGTAAGGTCAGACAATCCACCATTGAAAAAAGTATGACCTTGGTTGATGCCAAAACCCAGGAATTAAAAATACAGGAACATAAAGATCATCATCAAACCGAAGCAGTACTCGGGCAAAACAGCCAGACGCTCAACCTCTATCGACGTATCGACGCAAGTATCATTCTAAAAATCGGGCTAGCTGTCATGTTGACGGTGGTGGGGATAGTCGCCAGCCAGTTGATGGGGTGGGAGTTAGCGCGTAACGATTATGTGGTGGTCGGGATTATAAGCTTAGTGATAACTATCGTCCTCCCCAGCACGCTTAGGGCGATGTATGTCAAAAAGCGGGTCAAAAAATTAACGGCTGAGCTGCCCTGGATGATCGATCTTTTGGCGGTGAGTATTCAATGTGGAATGACGCCTGAGCAGGCGTTCAAATTCTTATCGACCAAAATGTCGGGGATTAATCCAGACTTCGTTCCCTTTTTACAGCGTTTAGTTAGACGCACCGAGATGAGCGGCTTAAGTAATGCGCTGTATCACTTTAGTCGAGAAATTCCCTCGACGGAGACGCGCCTATTCTGCGCCATGCTCGAACAGAGCTTACAGTATGGCTCCTCGCTGTATGACCAGCTCATGGAGCTCTCACGAGAGATACGCGAAATTCAGTTGCTGACCACCGAAGAAAATATTGGAAAGTTATCGGCGAAAATGAGCGTGCCATTAATACTCTTTTTTATGTTTCCCGTTGTCATTATCGTTGCCGCACCAGGCATTATGAGGGTTTTTTCTAATGGTTAAATCGCTATTATTTCCGCTATTTCTCTTTTCTTTCGTGGTGATGACCAGTGCGTGTACCAGTGGGAATGGGCCATCATTTAAAAATAACTCTCTGGCAAGCGAAAGTCTGCTCCTTAAGGTGAAAAATTATTCTGGACTGATTAAGATCAAGCGCGAAGAACTTAAAAAAAGTAATAACCCAAAGGTTCGTTATGAGCTGGCTAATTATTATTATCTTTCGCAAGATTACCGGTCGTCCATGTATTACCTTACTCCTTTATTAGCCTCTGGAGCATCCTCGGATATTTACCTCTTACAAGCAAAAAATCTGGCGGCATTAGGCGAATATAAAAAATCACTTAGCTTTGTCGACATTGCGTTGAGTAAACAGCGTAATAATGCCCAAGGGTTAAATTTAAAAGGGGTCATTCAAGCGCAAATGGGTGAGCTGGACGCTGCGTTGTCGTCCTTTACACAGGCGAGAGCAAGCTACGAAAAAGAAGAGGAGGTCGTGAATAATATGGCGATGATCTATATTATTCAGAAGAAATATACTGAGGCAGTACAACTGCTTCTCCCTATCTATTTACGCGGATACAGTAATCCACAGCTTGAACATAACCTTATTTTTGCTTTAGCGAAGAGTGGGGACTTACGGTACGCTAAAGATATTATGAAAAAAAGGAATTTCACCAAACATCCTGATCTTCTTGCTACCGATTTATTTAATGTGCAAACTTTTTAGAGGGTTGAAATTATGCAACGGTGGTACAGGAAGTTTTCCGCCCAGGATGGTGTGATTACTATAGAGTTTTCTTTTATCTATATAATATTTGTTGCCTTTGTATTTATCATATTTGAAATCAATAAATTTATATTCATTATTACCGCTATGGATTATTCGCTCTCTGAGGCGGCACGTAATAGTGCTTATCGAGATAATAGTACTTCGGTTGTCGATTATCAGCAGGTATTTGACGAGTATTTTTTTAGCCAGAATGGCTTTTGGAGTATGTTTATTAATCCAAAAGATATTAAAGTCGAGGCGAGTTTTTGCAGCACCGTCAACGAGGTTATTACAGGCCGTTGCTCATCATTGTATAACAGTCAAAAGAGGCTTGCGCTGTACTCAGTTAGCTATCAATACCGGCCTTTAAAAATAATCAGTCAGGTCGCGTGGGCCGAATCGTTATTTAGTCAGTTGGACGGGCTATTGACACGTAAGGTCACTTATATGATTGAGTCGTCGAGGTAAGGATGCTAGCGAGAATACATTCAGTCGTTAAGGATACCCGTGGAAGTATCGTGGTCGAGGCCGCCTTCATCTTCTCTTTTCTGTCGATTATCACGGTCGCCAGCTTAGAATATGGCTTCTGGCTCGCGGCAAAAAGCCAGGTAGAGCGGGTCAATTACTCGTTAGCCTCGCTGGTGCGGGAAAGAACGCAATTCTATGGTAATCGAGAGAGCTTTTCTAATAACGATATTAAACAAATTTATGATTTAGCAAAAAGCCTTACCTATCATCGCTACGACAAGGAGTTATGCCTTCGTGTCGAATCAATTGGCTTCACCCCCGCGGTAAAAAAGACGATTAGCTATCAACAGAAATTGGATTACGGCTCGACGCTTTGTAATAGCATCACTACGCCTCCGCTTAGAAATAGTATTGAATTTTCACCCTTTAGTAGCCGCCAGCGCTGGTTACCGCTGTATCAGGTCACCCTAATCTTGCCAACGCCTAAAGGGACGCTGCACCGATTGCTTAAGAGTGTCGATCTCCTTCCTGAGTATGTCTCGGCCTATACCATCCTCTTGGCGCGCTAACCATGAATCGGCCATGGCTCTTTGGGATACTGCTCTTTTTATGCATCTTCAAGGCAGCTGCCGGAAAGGCGCAGGGAAGGGTAGAGTGCTTCGTTTTTATCGATGCGGCGATACCCGCGCAGCTCGCGCTATTTAAACACTTTAATCGCGAATATTATTCGAGTCCGACATTGCAACAGCTAGGCTCGATGACTTTTATCAATATAGGCCTACAGCCGCTGGCTAACACGACGACCGTTCCCCTCATCAACGATACGACGGGGATCTGGGTACGAAAATTTAAACCGCAAAGTTTACCTGCGATGTTTTCGATGCACCAAGGCAAGCCTGTTCTGCAGGCGCTCAAGGATACTAGGGAGATGAGACAATGCTTACAAGGACAGTAAAGCAGATCCTAACCAGATGCCGCGATCAGCGCGGCACCATAATGATCTCCTTCGCCGTGTTATTACCCATATTGATGGTTCTCATTGCGCTGGGGGTTAATTCGGTCAAGATGTTTATCGCGAAGGCTAAACTGACTGATGTTGTAGCGGAGGTGGGCTTAATCGTCTCGGCACATAGCTCGGTGAACAATAAAGGCCAGTATCCACCGGAATTGAAGAATTTAGTCACTCGCTACGTTAAAAATTTCTTTCCAGAGGCATCCAAAATGCCGGAGGTGGTGGTCGATTTCTCGCAAGTGGCGACGGACAAGACCAGTAATGCCGAGTATATGACCTATCACCCTAGCATCAAGGTCGAATTACCCTTTCCCTTCTACCATGCCACCCTAAGCGAAGGCGCTAAGAACTTTACGATCTCCGCCACGCCGTTGACCGTTAAAAAACAAGTCTCGCGACCGGTAGATGTCGTGTTTGTGATGGACTTCTCGACCTCTCAACAGGGATCTCGGATGCGTATACTTAAAGAGGTCTTTCGAGAACTCACCGACTATATCTTAGCCAGTAACCCCGAGTCGAAAATAGGGATGATACCTTTTAGTAGCGGCGTGGCAGTGAAGTACCCCGAGACGAATCAACGCGGCGGCCCCAAAGCCGGTTGCAGCGTATTATTCGTCCCCAAAAAAGACTGGGCGATCGATTACGCGTTTTGGGGCGATAAATTTGTCGATAAAAAATACACTAAACTCACCGATCAGAGCTATTACATCGATGAGTACCGCAGGAAATATTATCTCAATCGCGTCGGCCAATCCCGACCGGCGCTAACAGTCGATGCGCTCAATAAGCAGTGGTGTCGTAAGAACGATGTATGGGGGACCAAGGTGGGGCAAACCCAATATTCGTGCTTCGATCCTCGCTTTAAAATACTTGATCTCGATGGCAGCCGGGTCGCTAAGGATGATATCTACACTAAGCGCGCGCAGCGGACAATCGAACAACAATATGCCATGGCGTTCAAAGTGCGTGAACGCCAACGTTCCACGTACACGATTGAGCACGATGATGCGATCGATTATGAAGCGACGCTGAACCAGATGTTTGGCGAACAGGCGATCATCACGTTCCCCATGTTATGGGACGACCGCGATAATTACCGCTACCGCGTCTATAACCAGATGTGCCATAACGTCGGGTGGTGGGGTAAATTTGGCGACCTTACCGGCGCACGCCTGTACT
Organism: Rosenbergiella collisarenosi; assembly: GCF_018494085.1. Lineage (GTDB taxonomy): Bacteria > Pseudomonadota > Gammaproteobacteria > Enterobacterales > Enterobacteriaceae > Rosenbergiella > Rosenbergiella collisarenosi. Next base: position 32,547 of record NZ_JABBFP010000012.1, read on the forward strand.
CGTGGCTGATCGAATTAACGAATAACGCCAATGAACTGCATCAGTTCCAAAACATGGAGCCACAGGGATGGACGGCAACGACCTCCGGGCTGGTGCGATCGGTACCGGTTATGATGAAAGGCACTAATCCACGGAAAATATTTGTCATTATGTCTGATGGAGAGGATAGTAAGGCACCTGGGATAGTCACTGATCGTTATCTAAAGAAATATAATCTCTGCGAAAAAATCCGTAGTGGCATTCTCGAACGATCGAAAGACCATACCGAACGCGTCGATATTTATTATGTCTCGACGACCAACTCAGACAAACGGGTGAATTACTGGAAAGACTTTTGTACCGGTGAAGGAAATGCAGCGAAAGCCGTTAACCGCCAAGCGATAGTGTCGTTAATCAAAGGATACTTAAGCGATGAGATCGGCAACTTCTCCCAGTGAGCATCATCGGGACATGGTAATTAGGGGATTTTCTGCGATAATAGACGTTTTCGCGCAACGATTGAGTCTCCATGCTTTACCCGATTAATGAAATGTTCCAAACCTTACAAGGCGAAGGGTTTTACACCGGCGCACCGGCGATATTTATCCGTCTACAGGGCTGTCCTGTCGGCTGTAGCTGGTGCGATACCAAGCATACCTGGGAAAAGTATGCCGATAAGCAGCAGCCGCTGTCCGATATCGTACAGAAAACCGCAGAAAGCGAGGCGTGGGCCGACGCCAGCGTCGAGCAGCTACTCGCGGTTGTCCGCGATCAGGGTTGGACCGCAAAGCATATCGTCATTACGGGCGGTGAGCCTGCGCTCTACGATCTGACGGTGCTGACTGAATACCTAGAGCAACAGGGTTTTCAGTGCCAAATCGAAACCAGCGGCACACATCCCATTCGTTGCTCTGCCGCGACGTGGGTGACGGTCTCGCCTAAAGTCAACATGCGGGGGGGCTATGATGTCCTAAACAGCGCGCTATTGCGGGCGAATGAGGTGAAACACCCCGTTGGACGTCAGCGCGATATCGATGCGTTGGATCTGTTATTGAGCCAAGTTCCACCTTCTAGCCAACGGATTATCGCGTTGCAGCCCATCAGCTGTAAGAAGGCGGCTACCGAGTTATGTATCGCCACCTGTATTGCAAGGAACTGGCGTTTTTCAATGCAAACTCATAAATACCTGAATATCGCCTAGGCTTATTCGCCGCGATAGGTACAACCGGCGGTACAGGTTTCTTTGATCATCACAGCACTTAGCAATGGCAGCAACGGTTTCATCTGCTGCCAAATCCATACCGCCAAGACTTCGCTGGTCGGATTCTCTAGACCGGGAATATCATTTAAATAGTGGTGATCAAGTCGTTCATACAGCGGCTTGAACACGGCCTTAAGCTCTGCAAAATCCATGACCCATCCCGTATAGGCATCAACCTCGCCTGTAATTTCGAGACGAACGAGAAATGAGTGACCATGTAACCGTCCACATTTATGCCCTTCAGGCACATGGGGAAGGAAGTGGGCAGCTTCGAATTGAAATTCTTTAAAAAGAGTGGTGACAGCCATAATAACGTGTAAATTCCGCGGTAGATAAGTCTAAAACCCGAAGTTTAGCGCAAATTAGCGGCTGACTCACCCTTTTCACGCAGAGTCGCGCGTTTTACCCATTCCCAATGACTAACCAGTTTTATCGATAAGTCTTAGCAACAAAACGAGTTAGTGTATTTAGTTATTTAATATGCTTAAGCCGTCTTTATCAGTAATAATCGTACGGTTACTCTACACTTACTACATTTTAAGCCATTGGCACTGGAACCTATTAAGCAATGACGACTCAAGCCCCTCAGCTGCCGCTTAGTGCGGAGCAACTCGCCCGCCTACAAGACGTGACCCAAGAACTCTCTTCGCACCAATTGGCGTGGATTTCCGGGTACTGCTGGGGGCGGCTTAACGAAACGTCTTCGGTGTCAAGCAGCACGACCACGAACGCCATCACGGCCCCTGAGGTCGTCGCACCGACGATTACGCTGGTCTCTGCCTCGCAGACCGGTAACGCTCGTCGCCTCGCCGAGGAACTGCGCGACGACCTGTTGGCTGCGCAGCTGCAAGTCAACTTAATCAACGCCGCCGACTACAAATTTAAGCAGATTGCAGCGGAAAAAATCGTCATCGTCATCGCCTCCACCCAAGGGGAAGGCGAGGCACCAGAAGAAGCGGTCGCTTTTTATAAATACCTTCATTCGAAGAAAGCCCCATCACTCCCCGACGTCGGTTTTGCCGTTTTCGGTTTGGGTGACTCTTCTTATGAGTTTTTCTGTAAAGCGGGCAAAGATTTCGACCAGCGACTCAGTGACCTCGGTGCGCAGCGTTTATTGCCGCGCGTCGATGCCGATGTCGACTACGCTCAGGCAGCCGAACAGTGGCGCACCGAGGTCGTTGCTGCGCTCAAGGCTCGCATGCCGACCAGTTCTGCGCAGGCTGTCGCGCACGCGGCAGCGGGTAACAGCGATACACTCGATAGCACGCCCTATACGAAAGAGGCTCCACTGACGGCAACGCTTGCCGTCAGTCAGAAAATCACTGGGCGCGACTCTGACCGTGATATTCGTCATATTGAAATCGATATCAGTGAGTCGGGCCTACGCTATAACGCAGGGGATGCGCTAGGGGTATGGTTTAAAAACGATCCCGCGCTAGTCAGCGAGATTATCGAACTACTCTGGCTTGACGCCAGCGAGATCGTAACGGTCGATGGCCAATCGCTGCCGTTAAGCGAAGCCCTCCAGCGTCGCCTAGAGCTGACTATTAATAGCGCTAAAATTGTCGAGCACTATGCACAGCTCTCTGCCAACGACAAGCTACTAGACCTAGTCAGCGATAAGCAAGCGCTGCAGCAGTTTGCACAGCTTTGGCCGATCGCCGATATGATCCGCCATGCTCCCGCGCAGCTTAAGGCTCAACAATTCGTTGACGTTCTCCGGCCATTAACGCCACGCCTCTATTCGATCTCCTCGTCACAAGCGGAAGTGGAGGACGAAGTCCATATCACCGTCGGGGTGGTACGTTATGACATAGAAGGGCGCGCACGGACCGGCGGCGCATCGGGCTTCTTGGCCGACCATCTGCAAGAAGACGACGAGCTGGAAGTCTTTATCGAGCATAACGATAACTTCCGTCTGCCGACCGCTGGCGATACTCCAGTCATTATGATTGGGCCGGGTACGGGGATCGCACCGTTCCGTTCATTTATCCAGCAACGGGATAACGACGGGGCAGAAGGGCCGAACTGGCTATTTTTCGGTAACCCACACTTCACCGAAGATTTCTTATATCAGGTGGAGTGGCAGAAGTATGTAAAACAAGGACTCCTCACGCGTATCGATCTGGCCTGGTCTCGTGACCAAGCAGAGAAAGTTTACGTCCAAGATAAACTTCGCGAACACGGTGAGGAAGTATGGCGCTGGATTGAACAGGGCGCCCATATCTATGTCTGTGGTGATGCAACGCGCATGGCAAAAGATGTCGAAAACACCTTATTGGCAATTATTGCTGAATATGGCGGAATGGACACTGAGTCTGCAGACGAATACTTAAGCGATTTGCGCATTGCTCGTCGCTATCAGAGAGATGTCTACTAATGAGTATAAAATATCCTGGCCCTCTGGTTGTAGAGGGTAAATTATCCGATGCCGAGCGCCTAAAGAAAGAGAGCAACTTTCTACGCGGAACGATCAAAGAAGATCTCGACGATGGCCTTACTGGTGGGTTTAATGGCGATAACTATCTGCTGATCCGCTTTCACGGCATGTATCAGCAGGACGACCGTGATATTCGTGCTGAGCGTGCCGAACAGAAGCTCGAGGCGCGCCATGCCATGATGCTACGCTGCCGTCTGCCGGGCGGGATCATCACCCCACAACAGTGGCTGGCTATCGACCGCTTCGCGCAAGATAAAACGATTTACGGTAGTATTCGTCTGACTAACCGTCAAACCTTTCAGTTTCACGGTATTCTGAAAAAGAACGTTAAGCCGGTACACCAGATGTTACATGAGGTGGGGCTTGATGCGTTAGCGACCGCCAACGACGTTAACCGTAACGTCCTCTGTACCTCGAATCCGGTCGAATCTGCGCTACACCAAGAAGCGTATGAGTGGGCGAAGAAACTTTCAGAGCATCTGCTTCCGCAAACGCGCGCCTATGCAGAGATCTGGTGGGATAAAGAGAAAGTCGCCACCACCGATGAAGAACCGATCTTGGGTGAAACCTATCTGCCGCGTAAATTCAAGACGACGGTGGTCGTTCCCCCGCATAACGATGTCGACCTGCATGCGAATGACTTGAACTTTATCGCTATCGCCGAAGAGGGCAAGCTCGTCGGCTTCAACCTACTAGTAGGTGGTGGGCTCTCTATCGATCACGGTAATAGAGCGACCTATGCGCGCACAGCAACGGAATTTGGCTTCCTGCCGTTGGAGAAAGTCCTCGATGTCGCGCAGGCGGTAGTCACCACGCAACGCGATTGGGGTAACCGTACCGATCGTAAAAATGCGAAAACTAAATATACCTTGGAGCGTGTCGGCCCCGATGTCTTCAAAGCAGAAGTAGAAAAGCGCGCGGGTCTAACCTTCGCGCCCATCCGTCCTTACGAATTCACGACCCGTGGCGATCGCTTCGGCTGGATTAAGGGAATCGATAACCAGTGGCACCTCACGCTATTTATCGAGAACGGCCGGTTACTCGACTACCCAGGACGCCCGTTAAAGTCAGGGATCGCGCAGATCGCTAAAATCCACCAAGGCGATTTCCGCCTGACGGCTAACCAAAACCTGATCGTTGCAGGAGTACCCGAAGACCAGAAGGCGGCCATTGAAGCCTTAGCGGTAGAACATGGTTTGATGGAAAAGGTTTCACCACAGCGTGAGAACTCAATGGCCTGTGTGGCATTCCCAACCTGTCCACTGGCGATGGCGGAAGCCGAGCGCTTTCTGCCAGGCTTCGTCAGCGAAGTCGAAACATTGATGACGCGCCATCAGGTTGCTGATGAGGCTATCGTGATGCGTGTCACGGGATGCCCTAATGGCTGTGGCCGTGCGCTGTTAGCTGAAGTTGGGTTAGTCGGTAAAGCGCCTGGGCGTTATAACCTCCACCTAGGCGGTAATCGAATCGGAACGCGCATCCCCGCGATGTATCGAGAAAATATTCAGGAAGCGGAGATTCTATCGATTCTTGATGAGCTGATCGGACGTTGGTCGCAGGAGCGTCAACCGGACGAAGGCTTTGGCGATTACACCATTCGTACCGGTATCGTGCGCGAAGTGATCGATCCGGCACGGGATTTCTGGGAAGCTGTGGAGGCATAATGGCAACACTTAACCTAGCAGAACTCGCGTCGCTTGAGAAAGCGGCGCAGCAGGCCGAACTCGCAGACGTCAATCAGCGCCTCGATACATTGAGTGCGCAAGAGCGGGTCGCTTGGGCACTGGAAAACTTACCCGGCCAAGCTGCTTTAACGAGTAGTTTCGGGATTCAAGCTGCGGTAAGCCTGCATCTGGTTAACCAACAATCCCCGAATATACCGGTGATCTTAACCGACACCGGTTACCTATTCCCGGAAACCTACCAGTTTATCGATAGCTTGCAGGAGCGCTTGCAGCTTAACCTGCAAGTCTACCGGGCTGAGCTATCCCCAGCCTGGCAAGAGGCACGTTACGGTAAACTCTGGGAGCAGGGCGTCGAGGGTCTTGAACGCTATAACCAGCTTAACAAGGTAGAGCCACTGACGAGGGCGCTGGGGGAGTTACAGGTAAGCACCTGGTTTGCCGGCCTACGTCGTGAGCAATCTGCAAGTCGTGCGCATTTACCCGTATTATCCATCGCACGAGGGATTTTTAAATTCCTACCGATTGTGGATTGGGATAACCGCCAAGTATATCAATATTTGAAAAAACACGACCTCAGTTACCATCCGCTTTGGGAGCAGGGCTACCTATCGGTCGGCGACACGCATACCACGCGTAAATGGGAGCCGGGGATGCGTGAGGAAGAAACGCGCTTCTTTGGGCTGAAACGCGAATGTGGCCTTCACGACGGCTAATGCTTTGGCGCAGAAGAGGTAGGTGCTAGTAGTCCTCGCAGCAGCGGCGTTAAGACGAGTACTAGCTGGTGGCCGCGCTGTTGTAACCGTTTAGGATAATGGCTGTCGATAAAGGCTAAATTATCCTTTGCGGCATCATCATGAAACAATGGCGCTTCGTCCGCTGCGGCAAGCGTAATCAGCGTGTTCGTATTCGAGGCGGTGACGCGCATATAGGGGAGCCCCAGCTTCTCGAACTCGGTTAACGTGCGCGAACGGCTACTGGCTAATTGCGCAGTTGATAGCGAAACATGGTAGTGCTGAGCGAGTCGCTTGGCTTCACCCGTTGTCTGTTTACGCACCGCTGCTGCGGTATTGGTACCGTTTAAAAAGGCCAGTTTTTTGCCTGCGATGATATTTTCTATATCGATCACCAGTAGCGTATTCGCCCGGTCGTGGGTCGACAAGCTATTCAGATAATCTTGAACGCCATGCTGCGGCGGCTGGGTGCCACTTAGCGCGACAAACCGTAAGCCATAGCCTTTGTGGGTGGTCGCTAAGCGCTTAGCTAATTCCAGCATAACTCCTAAGCTTGCGGCACTGTTATCGACGCCTTGAAAGGTTAATCCACCGATGTTCTGTTGGCGCTGCTGTGCCGTCAGTGCCTGCGGGGTATCGATATGGGTGACGATCAGGATCTGCTGAGGGAGCTGCCCACGATGCTCCGCGACAACAGATAGCGCTGAGCGCGGACGGGCCTCTCCCACCTGACGATGGATCTGTGTGGCATAGCCTAGCTGCGTGAATTGCTGGTCCAGATATTGCGCGGTCAGGAACTCAGCCGGTGACCCGGACATCCTGCCGGGAAAATAGGTGGCGATATAGCGTGCTTGCTGGTCTGCATAGTTTCCCACCTCTTGCTCAGATTGAGCCTGTGCCAGCAGAGGGGAGAACAAAAGGCTAGAGCAAAGCATACAAGATGCTAATTTATTCTTTAACAAACTTAACATTATTAATAGGTTCCACACAGTCACGCAGCGCAGATAATATCATTAGTCGTACGTTCTAAGGGTAGACATTTATCTGAATTACGCCGTTATACCCTAAAGCAAAAAAATTGCTAAGCTTATTCCATAATGTTACTGCTCATTCCAAAACAACATTTCATCATTAGACCCAGAAGCTTATATAGTTTAGTCATTGAACGACTAACTTTGTTGAGTGCGTGTGGACTACTTACCGCTGTTTGCTGAATTAAAAAATCGTCCAGTATTGGTGATTGGTGGGGGCGAAATTGCCTCCAGAAAAATCGATCTGTTGTTGCGTGCACAGGCGGTTGTGCACATTGCCGCGCGTGAGCTTTTCCACGAGGTCAACGAGCTAGTCGAGGCGCAGCAGGCCTTATGGATTGCGTCGGAATATCATCCTGATCAAATCGATAAGGTTTTTTTCGTTATTGCCGCGACAGACGACGCGGAACTCAACGAACAGGTCTATCAAGACGCACAGCGTAAATTCAAATTGGTTAATGTGGTCGATGACCAAGCACGCTGTAGTTTTATCTTTCCTTCAATTGTCGACCGCTCGCCGGTGATCGTCGCGATCTCCTCGGCGGGTACCGCTCCTGTATTGGCTCGCTCATTACGCGAAAAGATCGAGACACTGCTTCCGGCTCGTCTTGGCGATGCCGCACAACTCGCCGGATGTTGGCGCGACCGCGTGAAACAGCGTTTTCAGCGTATGGTTGATCGCCGTCGTTTCTGGGAGCGTCTGTTTAGCGGTGAGTTTATGCATCAAGCAACGGCGGGTAACCTGCAACAGGCGGAGGCGATCCTCGCACAAAGCCTGCAGCACCCGGTGGCGCAGCGTGGAGAAATCTATTTAGTCGGCGGTGGTCCTGGGGATCCCGGGTTACTCACGCTAAGGGGCCTGCAAGTAATGCAGCTGGCAGATGTCGTGCTCTACGATCACTTGGTAAGCGACGAGGTATTAGATCTGGTTCGCCGCGATGCAGAGCGGATCTGTGTCGGTAAACGTGCTGGCGCTCATTCAGTGCCGCAAAACGAAACAAACCAATTATTAGTCAGCCTAGCCCAACAAGGTAAAAAAGTCGTTCGTCTAAAAGGTGGAGACCCGTTCATTTTTGGGCGCGGCGGCGAGGAGCTAGAGGCGGCGGTGGCGGCCAATATTCCTTTCCAAGTTGTCCCGGGGATCACCGCGGCGGCGGGGGCGACGGCTTACGCCGGTATTCCACTGACTCATCGGGACTATGCGCAGAGCGCGGTCTTTATAACCGGACATTGTCGCAGCGATGGGCGAGAACCCGACTGGGCTGCACTGGCGCTCAGCGACCAGACCCTAGCCATCTACATGGGGACGGTAAAAGCGGGAGAAATTAGTCGCCGCTTAATCGAACACGGCCGAGCGGCCGAAACGCCGGTTGCGATTATTGCACGGGGCACCCGGCAAGATCAGTGCGTGCTCACCGGTCGGCTCGATCAGCTCGCAGATTTAGCGACTCATGCGCCATCGCCCGCTCTAGTGGTGATTGGCGAGGTCGTTCACTTACACAAGCAGTTAGCCTGGTTTCAGAAGTCATCCGCGATGATGACTCCCTCTTCAGCGCTTACCCCTATTATTTGAGGAATCGTATGGACCAACAACGACTGACTCATCTGCGTCAGCTTGAAGCAGAGAGTATTCACATCCTACGCGAGGTGGCAGCAGAATTCTCCAACCCGGTCATGATGTACTCGATCGGTAAAGACTCTTCGGTCATGTTGCATCTTGCCCGTAAGGCTTTCTACCCAGGCAAGCTTCCTTTCCCTCTATTACACGTCGATACGGGCTGGAAATTTAAGCAAATGTACGAGTTTCGTGATCGGATGGTCAAAGAGATTGGCGCTGAGCTTATCGTACACCGTAACCCTGAAGGGGTTGCAATGGGGATCAACCCCTTCGTACACGGCAGCGCCAAGCATACCGATATCATGAAGACGGAAGGCTTAAAGCAGGCTCTGAATAAGTATGGTTTCGATGCGGCGTTCGGTGGCGCACGTCGCGACGAAGAAAAATCGCGTGCGAAAGAACGTATCTATTCTTTCCGCGATCGGTTTCACCGTTGGGATCCGAAAAATCAGCGTCCTGAGCTATGGCACAACTACAACGGTCAAATCAATAAAGGCGAGAGTATTCGTGTGTTCCCGCTCTCAAACTGGACCGAGCTGGATATCTGGCAATATATCTTTTTAGAGAACATTGAGATCGTTCCGCTGTATCTATCGGCAGAACGTCCGGTTCTTGAGCGCGACGGCATGCTAATGATGATCGATGACGATCGCATCGACCTACAACCTGGCGAGAAAATCGAGCAGCGTAAAGTCCGTTTTCGCACACTAGGCTGCTGGCCGCTTACCGGTGCGGTTGAGTCTTCGGCCGAAACACTGCCGGAAATTATTGAAGAGATGTTGGTTTCCACCACCAGCGAGCGCCAAGGCCGCGTTATCGATCGGGACCAAGCAGGCTCGATGGAAATGAAAAAACGCCAGGGTTACTTCTAAGGATCTGATTATGAATAACGCATTAGCACAACAAATTGCCGAACAAGGTGGCGTAGAAGCCTGGCTGACCGCACAACAATACAAGAGCTTACTCCGCTTCCTGACCTGCGGAAGCGTTGATGATGGGAAAAGTACCCTCATTGGCCGCCTACTTCATGATACCCGCCAAATTTATGAAGACCAGCTCACCTCACTGCACAACGACAGTAAGCGCCATGGTACGCAAGGCGAGAAGCTCGATTTGGCGCTGCTGGTCGACGGACTACAGGCGGAGCGCGAGCAAGGGATTACCATTGATGTTGCCTATCGCTATTTCTCGACGGAGAAGCGTAAATTTATCATTGCTGACACGCCAGGCCACGAGCAATACACGCGAAACATGGCAACTGGCGCCTCAACCTGTGACTTGGCTATCCTACTGATCGATGCTCGCAAAGGGGTATTAGACCAAACGCGACGCCATAGCTTTATCTCGACCTTGCTGGGTATCAAGCACTTGGTGGTGGCGGTGAACAAAATGGATCTGGTTGAGTATAGCGAGACGACGTTTAACGACATCGTGCAGCAATATCTCGACTTTGCAGAGCAACTGCCGAAGGACCTCGATATTCGCTTCGTTCCGGTCTCCGCTCTAGAAGGGGAAAATATCGCGAATGCTAGCCAGCATATGCCTTGGTACACCGGCCCGACGTTATTAGAGATCCTAGAAACGGTCGACATCAATAAAGTCGTGGAAGGTCAAGCGATGCGCTTCCCGGTACAATATGTCAATCGTCCTAACCTCGATTTTAGAGGGTATGCAGGGACCGTTGCCTCGGGTACCGTCTCGGTCGGTCAACAGATTAAAGTATTGCCTTCTGGCGTTAGCAGCCGCGTAGCCAAAATTACCACTTTCGATGGGGATCTCGAACACGCCTCTGCGGGTGAGGCGGTCACCTTGGTGCTGGAAAGTGAAATCGATATCTCTCGCGGTGACCTGCTCGTCGACGTCGAGGCGCAATTAACCCCCACGCACTCCGCGGAAGTAGACGTGGTGTGGATGGGCGAAAATGCCTTACAACCTGGCCAGAGTTATCAGGTAAAAGTCGCCGGCAAGACAGCACGTGCCGTGGTCGATGAGATTATTCACCAAGTGAATATCAATACGCTCGCCACCAGTGAGACTCAGACGCTACCGCTCAACGCAATTGGCCGTGTGCTACTCACCTTTGACGAGCCGCTGATGCTCGATCCTTATGCGCAAAACCCTGTAACGGGCGGCCTTATCTTTATCGACCGCTTGAGTAATGTCACGGTGGGGGCGGGGATGGTCTATCAAACTCGCGCGGTAGACAGCCATCAGTCCACCGGACAATTCAGTGCCTTTGAACTTGAGCTGAACGCGCTAGTGCGTAAGCATTTCCCGCACTGGGATGCGAAGGATCTGCGAGATAGTCTGAAATGAGTCGGCAAGCCGAAAATATTGTCTGGCATCAGCATGCCGTGACGGCTGAGATGCGCGAAACACTGCACCGCCATCGCGGTGCAGTCGTATGGTTTACCGGGCTATCAGGGTCCGGCAAATCAACGCTCTCCGGCGCGGTAGAGCTAGCGCTGCACCAATTGGGGATTAGCTCCTTCCTTCTCGACGGCGACAACGTGCGCCAGGGGTTGTGCCGTGACCTTGGATTTAGCGATGAAGATCGCAAGGAAAATATCCGTCGTATTAGTGAGGTGGCCAACTTAATGGTGGATGCCGGGCTGATCGTACTGACGGCCTTTATCTCTCCGCACCGCAGCGAGCGCCAAGTGGCCCGTGAACTGATTGGTGAAGAGAGATTTATCGAAATATTTGTCGATACGCCAGTGGAAATTTGCGAACAGCGCGATCCCAAAGGGCTTTACCGTAAGGCGAGGGCGGGTGAAATCAAAGACTTCACGGGGATTGGCTCGGGTTACGAACCTCCTCTAACGCCTGAACTCAAGGTCGACGGTCAACAATTGGTTACAAAACTTAGCGAGCAGATCATCGATCTGTTGCGCGAGCGCGCTATTATTCCGGCTTAACTTTTTTCAAGGATAAGCCACGAGTTATGCCTGATTTGCCCGACCCAGTTAGTCATGCGCCACCCTATAATAAAGAATGGCCCTCCGCACTCGTTGCCGGGGGCTGTTTTGGCCTATTCGCTTACCTGCTTGCACTCCTTTCTCCCTTTATGGCGTTTGGCGCCAGCGTACTCTTCTTTTTCCTCTATACTTGGCCTTTCTTTTTAGCGCTACTGCCGGTTGCTGTCTTCTCAGGCATGGCGATATCGGTATGGCAACGTCAAAAGATATTTATCACTTTTTTACTCACCTTGGCCGTGGTCGGTCTTAGCTTCTGGGGATTATTTTATGCCTTCATCGGATGGTGAGGCGAATCGCCCGGGATAGAGGACACTAAAACTTGTCAGAAAACGCTGACTTGCGGCAGGTTACAGTGGAGTCAAAGGCTAACTTGTGGGAAGATTAGCGAATCTGTCGGGGGGAAGGATGGGAAAACTCACTTTATTGCTACTTATTTTACTGGGATGGTTACAATATTCATTGTGGCTCGGTAAAAATGGTATCCATGATTACAGTCGTGTCAGCGAGGAAGTTGCGCAGCACCAAGATGCTAATGCAAAACTTAAAGCGCGTAATGATCAGCTCTTTGCTGAAATCGACGATCTTAATGGCGGGTCTGAAGCCATTGAAGAGCGCTCGCGAGACGAGCTTGGTATGATTCGTCCTGGTGAAACCTTCTTTCGCTTAGTGCCTGAACAGAACCGTAACGCCGTTAATAATTCGGCATCAGGACAATAACAACGACGAAAATTAATGATGACAACCGTTTCTCCTACGGGAATTATTGCTGTGGTTCCCGCCGCCGGCATTGGCAGCCGCATGCAATCCTCTTGCCCAAAACAATATCTGTCGATCGGCTCTAAAACTCTCCTCGAACACAGTATCGCCGTACTCGTCGCTCACCCAGCGATTACCCAGGTTATCGTTGCCTTACACCCCGAGGATATCCACTTTCGTCATCTGCCCATCGCGGAGGATAGGCGGATAACGACGGTAATTGGCGGAGAAACGCGTGCTGAATCCGTTTTAGCCGCGCTGGAGAGTATCAATGCAGCAGCGACCCCTTGGGTACTCGTTCACGATGCGGCTCGTCCTTGCTTGGCCTTAACTGATTTAGAGCGTCTATTAGCCCTGACTACACAGAGTTCAGTGGGGGGCTTGCTCGCGACGCCGGTTAAAGACACGATGAAACGGGCGATGAGTGGAGAAAAACAGGTCGACCATAGTGTTGAACGGCGCGATCTCTGGCATGCGCTAACGCCTCAGCTCTTTCCATTGTCGTTGTTAAAGACGTGTTTATCTACCGCATTGCAACGGGGGGAAGAAGTGACTGACGAAGCCTCGGCGTTGGAGCTATGTGGCTATCATCCTGAACTCGTTGAAGGCCGCAGTGATAATTTAAAAGTGACCCGTCCAGAAGATCTGGCATTAGCGGGGTTCTATCTTTCTCAATAACACCAATAGGAGCCGCATAATGCGTATTGGACACGGTTTCGATGTACATGCTTTCGGAGGGGAAGGCCCCTTGGTCATCGGCGGAGTGCGTATTCCCTTCCCACAAGGTTTTCTTGCCCATTCTGACGGTGATGTCGCGCTACACGCGTTAACCGATGCCCTCCTTGGCGCGGTGGCGCTTGGGGATATCGGTAAACTCTTTCCCGATACCGACCCGGCCTTCAAAGGCGCGGACAGCCGCGGCTTGCTCCGGGAAGCTTGGCGCCGTATTCAAGAGAAAGGCTACACGATCGGTAACGTCGACGTGACGATTATCGCTCAGGTGCCAAAAATGCTGCCACATATTCCCCAAATGCGTATCAATATCGCTGAAGACTTAGGCTGCCACATGGACGACGTAAATGTTAAAGCGACCACGACGGAAAAATTAGGCTTCACCGGGCGTGGGGAAGGGATTGCTTGCGAAGCGGTCGCCCTGCTAACCAAGGTAGAAAAATGATAGAGAGTACTCCCTTAACGTGGTTGCTGGGTAAGCCCAGTGCGACGGGATTGATTAAACAGTCTGCGAGCGATTTTCGTGTTGTCGAAGATCTTGGCTATACTGCTGATCAACATGGTGAGCATTTGCTCATTCGCCTACGTAAAACCGGCTGTAACACGCGCTTCGTTGCTGATGCACTGGCGAAATTTTTAAAAATTCCGGCACGAGAAGTCAGCTATGCTGGCATGAAAGATCGCCATGCCGTCACCGAGCAAACGCTCTGCGCTCGCTTTCCGGGTAAAGAGATGCCAAGTTTTGCGGCATTTTCGCTCGAAGGGGTAGAAATCCTTGAGGTCGCCCGGCACCAACGTAAAGTGCGTATCGGTGGTCTTGCAGGAAACTCGTTTCAGTTGGTGGTTCGCGATATCAGCGATAAGCAGGCGGTCGAGCAGCGTTTAGCCGTTATCGCCGAGCAGGGTGTACCTAATTATTTTGGTGAGCAACGCTTCGGACGTGATCGCCACAATATTACCCTCGCTCAACAATGGGCGGCTGGAGAGATTCGGATTAAAGATCGTGCCAAGCGTAGCCTGCTGCTTTCTGCGATACGTAGCGATATCTTCAACCAAGTGACTAGCGCACGACTGGCGAAACAGGCGAGTCTCTCCCAATTATGGGTAGGCGACTGCGTACAGCTTACGGGACGGGGAAGCTGGTTTGTCGTCGACGATGACGAGTTTGCACAGACGCAGACCCGTGTTCAACATGGCGAATTACGGATTACCGCGCCACTCGTCGGTAAGGGCGAGGGGGTGGTGAGTGGTGCTGCCGCTGAATTTGAGCAACAACAGTTGGCGGCGCACAGCGCTTTTATTACATTATTATCTAACGAAAGGGTAGATGCGGCACGCCGAGCGATGCTGGTCTGCCCACAAAAAATGACCTGGGAATGGCTGGATGAGCACAATCTTCAGCTTAATTTCTGGCTGCCTGCTGGCAGCTATGCAACCAGTGTCGTCAGAGAACTCGTTTTACAGGGAGAAATGATTGAGGATCCTGCTGAGTAATGATGACGGTGTGTTAGCACCCGGCATTCAACGGTTGGCTCAAGCGCTGCGTAGCATGGCGCAAGACGTCCGTATTATTGCTCCTGACCGTAATCGTAGCGGCGCCTCAAGCGCGTTGACGCTCGATATGCCATTACGGACTTATCGGCATGCTAACGGCGATATCGCGGTGCAACAGGGCACGCCGACAGATTGCGTCTATCTAGGGGTTAATTGTCTGATGACGCCGGCCCCCGATATCGTGATTTCTGGCATTAACGCCGGGCCGAATCTTGGGGACGATGTCATCTACTCTGGGACGGTGGCTGCTGCCATAGAAGGACGTCACTTGGGGCTGCCCGCGCTCGCCGTGTCACTTAACGGTAGTACGCATTACGAGACGGCGGCCGAGGTAACCTGTCAGATCCTTCGCGTCCTTACCGCTCAGCCGTTACGCCTCAGCCCTGTATTAAACATCAACGTTCCTGATCTTCCTTTAGCTGAAATCAAAGGATGGAAGGTGACGCGCTGCGGTTACCGCCATCCCGCCGATAGAGTGATCACCCAACAAGATCCGCGTGGTGAGACCTTATATTGGATCGGCCCGCAGGGTAAGCCGCATGATGCAGGGGAAGGGACTGACTTCGACGCGATCGAACAGGGGTATGTTTCTATCACTCCATTAGGCATCGATCTCACGGCTTACCATGCAGTATCCCAACTTTCCGAATGGTTAGAGAATGTCGAGGGCCTAGTTACATGCTGAGTCGGCGTGTTGAGATGTTACTTGATTACTTACGTCTGCATGGGATTGCCGACGAGGCGATACTGCGTGCGATTTCGCTGGTTCCCCGCGAGCAGTTTGTCGACGAGGCTTTTGAACATAAGGCTTGGGATAATAATGCCTTACCCATAGGCTATGGCCAAACCATCTCACAGCCTTATATGGTCGCCAGAATGACGGAACTGCTAGGGTTGACGCCTTTTTCTCGTGTACTAGAGATCGGTACAGGCTCGGGCTACCAAACGGCCATCCTCGCAAACTTAGTCGAGCACGTTTATTCGGTGGAGCGGATCAAGGGATTACAGTGGGCGGCAAAACGGCGTCTAAAGAACCTTGACCTGCACAATGTCTCTACGCGTCATGGCGACGGCTGGCATGGCTGGGTCTCACGCGGGCCTTTCGATGCGATCATCGTGACCGCGGCTGCGCCTGAAATACCTTTCGAATTACTCGCGCAGCTTGCCGAAGGCGGCGTCATGGTACTCCCCGTGGGCGAAGAACAGCAGTTTTTACAACGTATCCAGCGAACGGGTGATACCTTCACTGACGACATAATAGAACCCGTACGATTCGTACCGTTAATTCCAGGCGACCTGGCTTAACGTTTTCCTGACATCGTCTCATAGCCTGATTCGGCGTTGCCTGCTACTATTGGACGATAATTTCATTTAAGCATCTTAAAATCTGAGTTTGGATCTTAATATCGATAGCCGTAAGCCTTATGGGGGAATGAATGAGCAAAGGAAGCAATAGTATTAATTATCGCCAGATGGCGCTAGCCTCATTGATTGCAGCCAGCTTGGCAGGATGCAGCAGTTCAGATAGTGATAATTCGCAAGCTCCAATCACCGCCATCGGCGCGAGCGGCGGCGCTCCAGCGGGATCAGCACAACCTGCAGTTCCAAACTATCCTTCACCGTCATCGGCCGTACCGAATGCTCCACGAGCCATGGCCTCGCAGCCTATCGCACAGCGTGTACCGCGTACTCAGCCAGTGACGAACGTAGTACCCACGGCAAGCTCAACTTCCGGACAAGTCCCTGTAGGCCAACCGGTCAAGTTACAGAATGGAAAAATCGTCTATAACCGTAATTATGGGAATATTCCTAAGGGTAGTTATAGCGGCAGCACCTACACTGTTAAGCGCGGTGATACATTATTCTACATTGCATGGATTACAGGTAACGACTTTCGTGATCTTGCACAAAAAAATAATGTCGCAGCACCTTATGGCTTGAATGCGGGTCAAGTACTGCAAATTGGTAACGGTGCCGGACAACCCATAACGGGGCCTAATGAAATTAGTAAGGCAGACAATGTCTCAACTAATGAAAATAGTGCAAATAATGTTCAGAGAACCGTTCCCAAAGAGGTTGCACAACGACCAATAGTTACGTATTCTGAAGATACTGATGAACAAAGCAGCAATAATTCTGCTCAATCAAGCAGCAAATTATTACCGGGCAAAGCTGCTGTGACAGGAAGTGCTGCAGCGCCAATTGTGGCGCCGGTTACGACTCCAACGGTCAGTAGCACCACCAGTTCAACACCAATTACTACTTGGCGTTGGCCGACAAGCGGAAAGATTATTGATGGTTTTTCTGCGTCGGAAGGGGGGAATAAGGGTATCGATATTGCGGGCTCACGTGGTCAGGCAGTGGTCTCTACAGCAGCGGGTAGAGTTGTTTATGCAGGTAATGCGTTACGCGGTTACGGTAACCTCATTATCATTAAGCATAATGATGATTATCTCAGTGCTTATGCACACAACGACACAATGCTGGTTAGAGAGCAACAGGAAGTCACTGCTGGGCAGAAAATTGCCACCATGGGGAATACAGGGACCAGCTCGGTAAGATTGCACTTTGAGATTCGTTATAAAGGAAAATCCGTCAATCCGTTGCGTTATTTACCGCAACGATAGATGCAGGGCCTTCTGGCTCTGCCCAGGACCAGGAGGCATCACAATGAGTCAAAATACGCTGAAAGTTGAAGAGTTACATGATATCGACCTTGAAGATCATGATAATGTAGCTTTTGAAGAGCAGAACGCGACGAGCGATTCAAAAGATGATTATGGAATTTCGAACGCGGAAGAGGATCTCTTCTCGCCGAATTCATCCCAACGGGTTCTGGACGCTACACAACTTTACTTAGGTGAAATTGGTTTCTCACCACTGCTGACCGCAGAGGAAGAGATCTACTTCGCTCGCCGTGCATTACGCGGTGACGTTTCATCACGCCGTAGAATGATCGAGAGTAACTTACGCCTCGTGGTCAAAATTTCTCGTCGCTATAACAACCGTGGATTACCGCTTCTCGATCTTATCGAAGAAGGTAACTTAGGTTTGATCCGCGCGGTAGAGAAATTCGATCCTGAGAAAGGCTTCCGCTTCTCTACCTACGCCACGTGGTGGATCCGCCAAACTATCGAGCGGGCAATCATGAATCAGACGCGTACCATTCGTCTGCCTATCCATATCGTGAAAGAACTGAATGTGTACTTACGTACCGCTCGTGAATTGACTCAGGTCTTAGACCATGAGCCAACGGCGGAAGATATTGCACATAAATTGGATAAGCCCGTCGAGGATGTCAGTCGAATGCTTCGCCTGAACGAACGTATCGCCTCAGTTGATACGCCTATCGGTGGCGATTCTGATACGTCGCTGCTTGATATGATTTCGGATGATGACGAGAACTCGCCTGAGTATACCAATCAAGATAACGATATGAAGCAAAGCATCGTTAAATGGTTGTACGAGCTGAATGCTAAACAGCGCGAAGTCCTTGCACGTCGTTTCGGTCTGTTAGGTTACGAACCCGCAACGCTTGAAGATGTAGGCCAAGAAATCGGTCTGACTCGCGAACGTGTTCGTCAAATTCAAGTTGAAGGTCTACGTCGCTTACGCGAAATCCTTGAAGGTCAAGGCTTAAGCTTAGATGCACTGTTCCTGTAGTCGTTATTGAATCGAAAAAAAGCCATCGTAAGATGGCTTTTTTTTTGCCTAGGTTTAGAGCAGCGTCTTAAGCCGATAGACCCACTCCAGCGCTTGGCGCGGGCTTAGGCTGTCGGGATCTAGCGCCTCCAACGCATCAAGCGCTGGCGAAGTCTCTTCCACCAGAAGGGGAAGTTGATGAGTATCGTCAGCTTGGCTAGGGCGCTGGCTGGGCTGGGTTTCGAGTTCACGCAACTTCTGCCGCGCACGCTTAATCACCTCTTTAGGTACACCAGCTAAGGCAGCGACCGCCAAGCCATAACTTTTACTCGCTGCACCCTCGCTAACCGTATGCATGAACGCGATGCTATCGCCATGCTCTCGGGCATCGAGGTGCACGTTCTCTACGCCTTGGATCTGGTCGGGCAGGGCAGTCAACTCAAAGTAGTGGGTGGCAAATAACGTGAGCGATTGTAACTGCTTGGCTAGATTTTCTGCACAAGCCCAAGCCAAAGACAGCCCATCGTAGGTCGAGGTCCCCCGGCCAATCTCATCCATCAATACTAAACTGTGTCGAGTGGCGTTGTTTAGAATATTCGCCGTCTCGGTCATCTCCACCATAAAGGTCGACCTTCCCGAGGCTAAGTCATCGGCCGCCCCAACCCGCGTGAAGATGCGATCGATAGGGCCGATGGTGACGGCGTCAGCGGGGACGTAACTCCCCATCCAGCTGAGTAGCGCAATTAGCGCGGTCTGACGCATATAGGTGCTTTTCCCGCCCATATTAGGCCCTGTGATGATCAGCATCCGGCGCTCGGGCTGTAACGACACGGGGTTGGCAATAAACGGTTCTTTTAATACCTGCTCCACGACTGGATGGCGGCCATTGGCGATTGTAATGCCGGGTTGGTCGGATAAGGTCGGGCAGACATAATGTAAGGTCTCAGCACGCTCCGCCAGGTTTGCTAAGACGTCCAGCTCTGCCAGAGCTGTCGCACTGCGTTGTAACTCGGCCAGGTGCGGCAAGAGCTGGTCAAATAACTGCTCGTAGAGCATTTTTTCTAAGGCAAGTGCTTTCCCTTTAGAGGTTAACACTTTGTCTTCGTACTCTTTCAACTCTGGGATGATATAGCGTTCCGCATTTTTCAGCGTTTGGCGGCGCACGTAGTGGATGGGGACTTGATGGCTTTGCCCACGGCTTACCTGAATGAAGTAGCCGTGTATCGCGTTATAGCCGACCTTTAAGGTATCGAGTCCTAAGCGCTCGCGTTCACGGATCTCTAAACGATCCAGATAGTCCGTCGCTCCGGCGGCTAGCGCTCGCCACTCATCCAACTCTGCGTGATAGCCTGCGGCGATCACACCGCCATCACGAACGAGTACGGGAGGGGCTTCGACGACCGCCTGATCGAGGAGTTCGCGTAGTGTACTAAAGTCGCCACAGCCTGCAGCGAGTGCTGCCAGCGATGCGCCACTCGTCTCGGCGAGTAGAGCTTGGATTTCGGGAAGTTGATGGAACGCATGACGCATCCGTGCGAGATCGCGAGGACGCGCGGTACGCAGCGCCAGACGGGCAAGAATACGCTCTAAATCGCCGACCTGATGGAGCAATGGCTGCAGCGAGGAGGCCAGCGGCTGCAATTCAGCGATCGCCTCCTGACGCGCAGCGATAACCTTGGCGTCGCGCAGGGGTGTATGTAACCAACGCTTAAGCATCCGGCTGCCCATCGGGGTAACGGTACGATCCAACACCGAGGCCAGCGTGTTATCCGTTCCCCCGGCGAGATTATAGGTAATCTCTAAATTTCTACGCGTAGCGGCATCCATGATGATGGTATCTTGCTGACGCTCCATCGTGATACTACGCAGATGGGGCAGGGCGGTACGCTGGGTATCTTTCGCATATTGCAGCAGGCATCCGGCGGCTGGCAGCGCGAGTAAGGCCTGTTCGACCCCAAACCCTTGTAGATCACGCGTACCGAACTGTAGCGTCAGTTGCTGGCGAGCCGTCGCCAGATCGAACTCCCACACTGGGCGGCGACGCAACCCACGACGCTGCTCGATCAAATGAAAAGCCGTAAAGCCTTCCGGGTAGAGGAGTTCTGCCGGATTGCTGCGTTGTAGCTCTGCCGCGAGCGTCTCTTCGCTCTGTGCCTCGGTAAGCAGAAAACGACCCGAACCGATATCCAGCGTGGCATAGCCAAAGCCTTGTTTGCTCTCGTAGACGGCGGCCAGCAAGTTATCTTGACGCTCGTTTAACAACGCCTCATCGCTAATCGTCCCCGGCGTGACGATACGCAATACTTTACGTTCGACCGGACCCTTGCTGAGTGCGGGGTCGCCGACCTGTTCGCAGATCGCGACCGATTCGCCCATCTGTACCAGCTTAGCTAAATAGCCCTCTACGGCATGATAGGGCACGCCGGCCATAGGAATCGGTTGTCCGGCGGAGGAGCCGCGCTTGGTTAAGGAGATATCCAGCAGTTGTGACGCCCGGCGAGCATCATCAAAAAATAGCTCATAAAAATCCCCCATACGATAGAACAACAGGATATCCGGATGCTCGGCTTTCAGGCCAAGATACTGCTGCATCATGGGCGTGTGGGTGGGTAAGTTGTCGTGAGTCGTCATTAGCTTGGGTATCCATTTCCGTGGTTTTCGATTGTGTCAGTGAATGTTCTGGTTATCGTTAGGTTTCACGTTGTCGCATCGAAATCATGAAATTATTAATTTGAAGATAAAGTTAAGTGTTACTTGCCGACGTCTCATCGGATGAGAGGCGGATGCATGTTGCGTGACCTACATCGATATTCGTGACTACATGAGGTGCATGATAACCGAGTCTGTTGGGCAGGAAAACACAAGGGGAAACGACTTTACTCTAAAATGAGAGAAATGACGAAGATGTGTGAAAACGATAAGCCCGATATAAGCGAAAACTGGGGGCTGTGTGTGTTGTAGATTGTCACTGGGATTCAAGTTGTTTTCTACTATTACACAAACTCTCGCATAGGAAAGCTTGCCAAATTTATACCGGTAAAAGCTTGTCTGGCCGTGAGTTTTTTGACTGAGCTTAATATGAAATTGCCTAGAAATTTTGGTATACTCTCTGAACGATGTCTTTCAGCCCAGATACTGCTTTCAGGAGTAATTATGAGCAACAACAAAAAAAATCAGGCACGCTACGCTAAGCCATCTCGTGCTGATATCGTTCGCTCAGTAGCAACCTCTACGGCTGTTGAAACAGGGCAGTCTTCCGCAAAGATCGAAGCTTCCCTCGAAGCGACACGCAAAAAATTTGCTCATTTGCGTCTTGCGGTTTAATCCCTTCTTAATGCTTCTCTCACCCAGTATTTCATCGGTTTGTAGTCAATCGACAATCTAGCGGTTTATATCCAACCTGAATGGCCACAACACAGTTAATTATCGCGTAAATTCCCCTTATTTTCTGAAAAGATGGATATATCTCAGTATACTGTGTACTCATTACTTATAATTTTTATTAGTCCTACTCGAATATTAATTAGTACTACATAAGCTTCCATCGAGAAAAATTACTCGTGGAGAAGGTTTACACAAAGACACCTTTACCTAGTTTAAGTAAAAAACTTCAATTACTACTAAGAATTACTGTGCGTTTATTAGTGTTTGTAAAATACAACACTTTCTTAATTTGTTATCTATAGAGATGATTGTTGATTCATGAATAGTAGGTTGGTAAGTAAAAAAGGATGTGTTATGGAAAAGGAAAATTCCCTGCGCCTTTTAACATTGGGTGAAATAAACCTAGGGTAAACAGTTTTCGGTAGTTCAATCGCATGGAGTAAGGTATGGGTTCATTGTGAGAGCTATCTTCCTTTTGGTTTACAAGGAAAATTCTTTGGGATGTCACCGAATGGTGAAATATATTTTAGAAAAGAGATTTATCTCAAGGACTTCTCCTCATCCACAAAATCTAACCAACATTTTTTTATGCATGAAATGACGCATGTTTGGCAACATCAGCATGGGATGTGGGTGAGAACTAGAGGTTTATTTAGCTGGGCATCAACATATCGCTACACTATCAACTCTAATAAGAAATTAAGTCAATATAGTATGGAGCAACAAGCGCAGATTATTGCTGATTACTTTATATTAAAAAATATGGCGTAAATGCTCTTAAAAGAGAAGTTGGCCACCAGGCCGGTTTTCAGGGGGGCTTAGATAGTAATTCCATTTCGCTTTTTAGAAAAATATCACCAGAATTCATTTTATAGGAGAGTGACAGGATGAAAGCTATAAGCCTAATCATCTCTATTTTATTCTTAACCTCTTGTCATATCAATGATCCCCGACCAGAAATCCATCGAGCCAAGGTGAATATAGTCGGCAATACTATCTGCGTCACGCTCCCTGATACTAAAAACGAAAATATATCTCTATTAAGTATAGATGAGATGGGTAAGAGTAATAGTGAAGTAGAAAAACAATTCACTATTGAAAACGCGCCTCAATTATATGCAGACAAATGCCTACCTAATTTTGGATTTTCCTTTGAGCCCGGTAGATTATATGTGTTCTCTATTAATACTATACGCATTAAAGACAATCACACTGCAGTAAATGGCAATAATTATGGTGTGACCTTTTCCGTTTGGGTCGATAAAGGGCAGTTAAACGTTAAAGATATTAATTAACGATATCCCCGCACTGGCATGCAAGACATATCTTGCTGCTAAAAAGTGACTCGCGTCGTTTAGCGAGTCACTCCTCGTCGTCATCGTGTTGGAGGCTATCAATCCTGCGAAGAACGCGTAGACAAGATTAGGTCTCCTCCTTTACCTCAGTAATAATTTTTGGAGCCAATTTAGCCGGCTGCGGCGAGAGTAGATGGCTGTCTTTTTGGAACCAAGGGAGGAAAAACTGAATCATAGGACCGATAGCCAACGCATAGACGATAGTGCCTATACCGAAATTCCCACCGAGAGACCAACCAATTAATAAGACAGTGACTTCAATTGAGGTGCGGATCAATCGTAACGACCAGCCTGTGCGGCGGTGCAGGCCAGTCATCAGGCCGTCTCGTGGGCCGGGACCAAATCCGGCACAAATATACATTACGGTAGCAATCGCATTGAGAATAACGGCGAAAATCAACACTAGCCAACAGGTTATGAGTGACGTGAGTGGCGGCATGAGGGCCAGGGTTGCGTCAGCCGCTAATCCCAGCACCAGCACATTGCTCAGTGTCCCGAGCCCGGGACGCTGGCGCAGCGGGATCCACAGTAGCAATACCAGAGCGCCAGTGATAATGATCACGTGACCCACCGAAAGTGAGAAGGTCTGTGCAATACCCAGATGAAAAACATCCCATGGGTCAGCCCCTAATCCCGTTTGGATGTACAGACCGCAGGAAACACCGTACAGCACTAAACCAACATAAAGTTGCGACAATCTCTTAAGCATCGTAGTTCTCATTATTTTTATATTGACAGTGGACTGATTGTTATTTGAAATGGATTACAAATTAATAGCCAGTTAAGTAAAAGTGGATTGGATATGACCTCAAGACGATTTGGCCAACAGTCACTGATTCAGTTACTCGGCCATTGGCAGCAAACGCCCTCCCGAATCCCTTTATGGCAGCAGCTTGCGGCCGCATTACGTCTGCTGATTCTTGACGGCCGGCTCGTACAGGGAGCTCGGCTACCCGGTGAGCGAGAATTAGCGTCAGGCCTTAACATAAGCCGTACCACTGTCAGCAGTGCGCTGGCGCAACTACGTGAACAGGGCTTTTTACAAAGTCGGCAAGGAAGTGGTAGCCAAGTGGTCATCCCGGCGAGTAGTACGTCTGCTCACCGAGCGATGTCGTCCACGACTCAACTAGATTTATCAACCGCCTCGTTGACGGCAGGGGCTGAAATTCATCAAGCTTACACGCATGCGATGGAATTATTACCTAGCCAACTGCAGACCTCCGGCTATAACCAGAAAGGCGTGTTACCCTTGCGAGAATCCATCGCGCAGCGTTATTGCTTAAGAGGGCTGCCGACCACGCCGGATCAGGTGATGGTGGTTAATGGTGCGGTCAGCGGGCTTGCTCTAATTTTGCGATTACTCGCAGGTCCGGGGGATCGGGTTCTCGTCGATCATCCGACTTATCCTTCGGCGCTGAGTGCTATTCGCGGCGCATCCTGTCAGGCAGTTGGCGTTCCCTTATTGTCAGGACGCTGGGATATTACAGGGCTAAAAGCGACCATTGCCCAAACTTCTCCTCGACTGGCCTACCTTATTGCCGATTACAACAATCCCACCGGTTACTGTATGGATGAAGCCAGTCGGGCTGAAATTGCCGCAATCGCCGCCCAGTCACGCACACCGCTGGTGATCGATGAAACACTGGCAGAACTTTGGTATCACGAGCCTCCGCCCCTGCCTGTTGCCGCTTTTTCCAACAGTGCTCAGGTAATCAGCCTTGGTTCGGCGTCGAAGAGTTTTTGGGGTGGGTTGCGGATCGGTTGGATTCGGGCATCGCCTTCACTGATCACCTCGCTGATACAAATTAGGGACTCGCTAGATTTAGGCTCGCCACTGCTGAGCCAGCTGGCGGTCGGATGGTTATTGGACAATAGCGATAACTTTTTAGCGCAGCGTCGTCACATGTTGAAACAGCAACGTGATGATTGTCAGCGTTTAATGCAGGAGTATTTTCCCGAATGGAAAACCTCTACTCCTGCCGGAGGTCTCTCTTTTTGGGTCGAGTTGCCGGGTATGCAGGCAACCCAGTTTTCGTCCAGGGCGAGTGATAGCGGAATATTATTGGGCACCGGTACACGATTCGGCCTGTCTGGGGCTTTTGACCGTTATCTTCGTATGCCTTTCACTTCAGATGAGCAAACCCTGCGTCGCGCCTTTCAGCAACTACAGCCGTTATGGTCGACCTTGCCGGAAAACACGGCTGCGGCTAATCACCGTAAAATATTTTAAGACAATGAGGGGTGACTCGGTTTCGTAACCGATTAATCTTCTTAGTGTGTATGGCGTACCTCTTAAAAAAAAAACTTATGCTGTGGTTATTGTGGGATGATAACGTAGTTGTAAAATAGACAAAATAGACAAAATAGACAAAATAGACAAAATAGACAAAATAGATCTGAAATAGATAAAATATTTGTAAAATAAAAAAGCTCAGTTTTGCTGCTTGACAGAATACTGGGCTTTTTTATGAGTAGAAATCAGCCGTCAGTCACTTGGGTATATAACGACTCATAGCGTCAGAATTCAACTAAGCGATCCTAGGGGGATGAGGAGATAACACTTAGGATTAAAATCCTTCATTCATGTTGGTAGTAGACATTAAAATGTGGGGCAGAAATTAAACCATCTTTGTAAGAATTTTTTTCCTTTCGTTGTTATTGATATTTCCCTATGACCCACTGTTTTTATTACTAATTTTTGCTCCAAGCAGTAGCTCAGTAGATTAGCGCCAGCTTCACCACCCAAGTGAAAATGTCTTTCACTCCAATCCAAACATGGACAGGCTCTCTTACGCTTAGAATTAGAATTGATTTTTATACCCAATTTTTCAAACTGTTTTAAACCATGCTCGCTTAAAGATGTTTGATCATCAGACAGCCATTGTTGTTCAAACATCGATTGATAAATTTTAACTGCAACTTCTCCTGCTAGATGATCATAGCAGGTTCTTGCATGCCTCAAATGAGATGGAGTTTTCGTCTTGAGAATAGGTACTGGAGTAATAGATATTGTCATCATTTTCTCCAATAGTTCAGCAATTTCGCATCGAGTAATACTGTAGTATCTATGACGGCCTTGTTGAAGACAGCTTATCAACCCTGATTTAACCAGTTTATCTAGGTGTGAACTTGTTGTGGACGGAGATACTCCAGATATTGTACCCAGCTCTGTTGCTGTCCATGCTTGTCCATTCATTAGCGAGCATAGAATTTTCACTCTTGCAGGCTCAGCTATTGCTCCAGCAATAGCTGATATCTGATTTTCAATGTGAATTACCGAATCTTCTTCTATCACGTGTGGACTTTCCTCAGTCAAACTGCCCAATCGGTAGTTACTTCGCTGGCAAGTTTATCATTGTCCGTTACTAGAATGAGTCTATTATTATGGTCACTGTATTGAACTAATATATTTATGCCTACTAAGGCAATGGCATTTGTTATGCTCCCTAGTTCACCTGGCTTTTCTTGCTTCAGCTTTCTAATTACTGGCTGAGATATACTTAAGACTTTGAAGCCTTTCTTTATGAGTATTTCTTGTGCAGCCTTTCCATTTTCGACAAGAAAATTAGCATGACTTGATATGCTATCGGTAGAAAACACACCTCCACCTTCCAACCCAATCCCATTTTCACCTAAAATTTTCCCGAATTCTGCGAGAGAGCCCGGCCGATTTTTCAAAATAACATGGATGTTGTACATATCATTCATTCTCCTTTTTCGATGAATAATCGCGTACAACTTTTGCAACTCTAATACGGTAGTAAGAAAAAATATCCTCTTTACCTTCTTTTTGAGCCGAGGCATGGGCCATATTTTGCTTCCATACGGCGATAGATTTTTCGTCTTCCCACCATGATAGGGAGAGTATTTTCCCTTGCGTACGAAGACTTTGGAATCGTTCTATATCAATGAACCCGGGTATTGTATTAAGCAGAGGTTTAAGTTCTGAAGCTAACTCAAAGTATCGAGTCTCAGCCTCTGGTTGCGTATCTGCTTCGAAAAGTACAGCGATCATGTTTAGCTCCTTAACGTTTTTTATATAGTAGAGGGAGCATTATTGTGATGTTTCGTTATCCATCGAACTATGGATTACTATTGATATCATAATTAATTGAAACGGCCTCAATTTAACATGATAGTGTTTTTACGTACCGCCGCCATACTGCTTAGCGCCAAAATCCCCTCAACTGCCCAAAATTTTCCCTTTACACATCTTAAATGAGGGATCATACGTAAATTATTCGTTCTATTTTAATAGAATATTATTTGAATCATAGATAGAAAATATATTTTTTAACTTTTTTCTATCTTGGAAAAAAACAATCCTCAAGCTTGGTATATTAATTTTATATCTATTTTGTCATCCCTCAGTTATCAAAGATAAAGAGGGGGAGTTAAATCAGGCTGTTGGCGAATATTCTCCCTTTATCTACCCGCCTTGTCTCCTCTCATGGCACTGTAAACAAACTGAAACTCACTGCCTTTACCTAGGATTCGGTGGCCATATCAAACTGTTAACGGCGCTAATTTTAGCA
Organism: Rosenbergiella collisarenosi; assembly: GCF_018494085.1. GTDB lineage: Bacteria > Pseudomonadota > Gammaproteobacteria > Enterobacterales > Enterobacteriaceae > Rosenbergiella > Rosenbergiella collisarenosi. Next base: position 60,228 of record NZ_JABBFP010000012.1, read on the forward strand.
GTAAGAGTAATCAACAAGCTAAGCCAGTCTATAGCCTGTCCTCTGCGCATCAATGCTGAGGATTAGAGAAAAATATCACCAAACCTTAGAAAAGGATGGCTACGCTTAGCTAAGTTTTTTTTTGATAAAGCTAAGCGAGTTTTGTTATTTAAACTCTGAAAATCGTCCCCTTATGATGGCCTTATTAGAAAGTAATAATCATTAAGAGGCTGTGCATGAAAGGGGTGGGAATAAATCGTTTTACACATTATCTATGGCTGGCAGGCGTGTTGGCCTCTTCGTCGGCGTGGTCTGCGCAGCCGGTTCAAGGTGGCACGCTGATCTATCTCGAACAGCAGGCCCATACCACCCTCTACCCCCCAGCGGGGGGCTTCTATCCCAATGGCGGGATACTCAACCAGATCACCGATAAGCTCACCTGGCAAAACCCGAAAACGCTCGCGATAGAGCCGTGGATAGCCCAAAGTTGGCATAGTAATCCGCAGAAAACGGAGTGGACATTCACGCTACGCCCAGGGGTGACTTTCTCGGATGGAACGCCGTTGGATGCTGCAGCGGTGGCCAAAAACTTCGATACCTACGGCTTAGGGAATAAAGCCAAACACCTACCCGTTTCCGAGGTGATTAATAACTACGACCATAGTGAGGTCATCGATCCCCTTACCGTTAAGTTCTATTTTAAACAGCCCTCACCGGGTTTCTTACAGGGTACCTCCACCATTGGATCTGGCCTCGTTGCCTTGTCGACGCTAAATAAAGATTTCGAACAGCTCGGTGATGCGCGCAATATTATTGGTTCAGGACCTTTTGTGGTGTCGGCAGAAACCCTCGGCCACGAAGTCGATCTCACGGCACGCAAAGCCTATAACTGGGCGCCAGCAGGCGCGCAACACCAGGGCCCCGCCTACTTACAGGGAATTAAGGTCATCGTTACGCCGGAAGACGGTGTGCGTATCGGCGCATTACTCGCCGGGCAAGCAGACTTTGTTCGTCAAATTCAGGCCTACGATGAGAAGCGAGTCGAAGCGCAACATTTTGCTATCTATGCAGAGGCGACCCGTGGCGTAAACGATAGCTTGAGTTTCCGTCCAGATAATCCACTGGTCAGTGATATTCGGGTACGTAAGGCTCTCTCATTAGCCACTAATCGCCAGCAGATTGTCGATACCTTATTTTCACCGCGCTATCCAGTCGCTACCTCCGTCTTGGCGGCCACCGCTGCGGGCTACGTACCGCTGCAAGATCTTTTGCACTACGATCCTCAACAGGCCGCAAAATTACTGGATGAGGCGGGTTGGCGACTAAACAGTCAGGGGATACGTGAAAAACAAGGTGTTCCCTTATCGCTGAGCGTCTATATCTCGCCGCCACAGCCTCAAAACAAAGAAGTCCTGCAATTAATCGTTCGTCAGTGGAAGGCGATTGGTGTCACCTTGAATGTCCGCCCGGCTGATTCCGGCACCGCAGCCCTCAATAAACTCGACCCGATTAAAGCCCCATTGATGGTTTCAGAGGTAGGCAGAGCCGATCCGGATGTGGTGAAGAGCATGTTCTCGCCAGACAATCGCGATGCGTTGCTACAAAAAGGCGGCCTGAGCGATAAGGTGAAAACTTTCCGCGACGACAAACTCAATGCGTTATTAGCACAAATTTCGTCAGAAACAGACCCCGCGACGCGGCTGAAGCTTACCGGTGAGGCTCAACGTTACCTACTTCAGCAGGCCTATGTGATCCCAATTTTTGAAGAGCCACAGGTCTATGCCGGAGCGCCATGGCTGAAAGGCGCGAGTTTCGAAGCGGTGGGGCGGCCATCTTTCTACGATACTTGGCTTGCTAAGCACTAAGAGGGTAAAGGAATGGCGATCTATAGTCTAAAACGTCTGGGGCAAGGTTTGATTGTACTGTGGGCAGCGTGGACACTGTCCTTCGTCCTTTTGCAGCTCCTGCCGGGTGATGCAGTACTGATTAAATTTCTTGATCCCTCGCTAGGGTTGAGCGCTGATCAAGTGGCACAGATGCGCAAGGTCTATGGGGAGGGCACCCCCCTCTGGCAGCAATATTTTTCTGCGCTTAATACATTACTCCATGGAAATCTCGGCTACTCCGTACAACTCGGGGTGCCGGTGACCGACGTCTTGGCAGCAAACTTTCCTCAAACGCTTAAGCTTATTATCCCCGGCTTTTTCCTCGCCCTGATCGTAGGACCAGGGCTAGCCATTTTGGCTTGGCTCCCTGGGTTAAAAGTATTACGCAATCTATTACTGGCCCTTCCTTCGTTACTCGTCTCGCTACCGGTGTTTTGGTTAGGGATAGTCTTAATCCAAGTTTTCTCGTTCCACTTACACTGGGTATCGATCATCAATCCCTCGCCAATAGGCGGCATGGTCCTGCCGGTCATTACCCTAGCGCTCCCTATTGCGGCTCCCCTTGCCCAGATATTTATGCGAAGTATCGATCAGGTGCGTACGCAGCCCTTTGTCGCCGCTGCGCGCGCGCGTGGGCTGAGTCAGCAGCGCGTGTTATTCAAGCATGTGTTACGCAACGCTAGCCTGCCGCTACTCACGGTGGCGGGCTTGTTACTCGGTGAGTTGATTGCAGGAGCACTGGTGACTGAAACGGTATTTGGCCTCAACGGGTTGGGGCAGGTGACCCAGCAAGCCGTGGATTCACAAGATGTGAACGTACTGCAAGCGGTCGTCATGATTTCAGCCCTCGCGTACGTAGTGATTAATTTATTCGCCGATCTGGTTACTCCCTTACTCGATCCACGCCTTAATCTGGTTGCTGGAGGTTCTCAATGAGCTTAGCGAGCACGTTGCGGCTAGCCCCTCGACAGCGCACCCTAGCAAGGCGCAGGATCCCGTTCCGTCCTGGGCTGTGGGTCGCGTGGGCGATTATCGTTATCGTCATCGCCGCCGCATGTTTTCCACAACTCTTCACGCATTTCGACCCTTATAACAGCGTAGACGGTGCACAGCTTGTCGCGCCGGGGCATCTCTACTGGCTAGGGACCGATCAACTAGGTCGCGATCTCTATACGCGCATAGTCTACGGATCGCGCTGGTCGCTAGCGTCTGCGAGCGCGGCGGTCGCGGTTGGGCTGGTCTTCGGCTCTCTGCTCGGCATGCTTGCGGCGTTTGCCGGGGGGAAAACAGAAAACGTATCGATGAGAGTGGTGGATGTTCTGCTCTCTATCCCCGCATTATTGCTGTCGTTGAGCATTATTATCTTACTCGGGGTAGGGAGTGCCCATGCCGCCTTAGCGGTCGGCTGTGCATCCATCGCCCATTTTGCGCGGCTCGCCCGGGCCGAGGTATTGCGTATCCGCCAGCAGGATTATATCGAAGCGGCCTTCGGCAGCGGTGGCCGCTTCTTTTCCGTCTTCGTGAGACACGTCCTGCCTAATGCCTTACCGACATTGCTGGCCTTCGCCGCGTTACAGTTTGGGCAGGCGATCCTAGCGCTCTCTACGCTCAGTTTCCTCGGCTTTGGCAGCCCTCCACCGATCCCAGAGTGGGGGCTATTAATTGCCGAGGGTCGTAACTATTTAGCAACGTCTTGGTGGTTAACGGTATTCCCAGGGCTACTCGTCATTACCGTCGTCATCGCCACACACCGTATCAGCAGTGCCTTTGCAGGAGAAAACCGATGAGTACGAGCGACCTACCGGTCTTACAAGTAGAAGATCTCAGCCTAAGTTACCATACCGACGAAGGCTGGCGAGAGACGGTACATCGGGTAAGCTTCACGCTGGCCGCGGGAGAGATGTTAGCGGTGGTGGGAGAGTCCGGTTCGGGAAAGACGACAACCGCGCAATCTGTACTCGGGCTATTGCCGGAAAATGGCCGTCGTACCGGGGGCAAAATAATATTCCAAGGTGAGGAGATCAGCCAGTGGTCCTCTCGGCGGCTAGATAGTCTGCGCGGCTCCCACATTAGTCTGATCCCACAGGACCCGGGAAACTCGCTAAACCCATTGAAAACGATTGGCGATCAGGTAGGCGAAGTGCTGAAAATTAAGCATCGGCGTCTGTCTCGTGCCGACCGCCAACAACGGGGAATTGCGCTGTTACAGCGAGTGGGGCTAAGCCATCCAGAACAACGATTTTTTCAGTATCCGCATCAGCTATCCGGTGGAATGAAGCAGCGAGTACTGATTGCTATCGCTATCGCGCTACAGCCAGCGCTGATCATTGCCGATGAGCCAACCAGCGCACTCGATGTCACCGTCCAACAGCACATCATGGCGCTAATCGACGAGTTACGGCATGAGTATGGGACGGCAGTGCTGTTCGTCACCCACTCCCTCGCGCTAGCCGCTGAACACGCTGATCGACTCGCCGTATTCCAATATGGCAAGCTGCTTGAACAGGGAAAAACGGCAGCGATGATTCGCCAACCCCAGCACCCCTACACGGCGGCTCTATTGAACGATGTCGCGAGTCATTATCAAGCCGCGGATACGGCACCGATAACCCACACTGATCAGCCGCCTGCTATTCGTCTGCAGGGAGTGAGTAAGCAGTTTTCCCTGACTCGGCACCAGAAGCTGTTGGCCTTAGATAATATCTCTTTGACGATACAACGGGGGACCACTCATGCCTTAGTGGGCGAGTCTGGGTCGGGAAAAACGACCTTGGCCCGGATCTTATTAGGGTTTGAGCGCGCCGATAGCGGCACGATAGAGATCAGCGGACAACCGGTAATTGGATATCCTCGAGAACAGTGGCGGCGCTTAAGACAGACGATCCAATTCGTTTATCAGAATCCCTTTTCTTCACTCGATCCGCGACAGACGCTGTTTGCCGTCATTGAGGAGCCACTGCTCAATTTTGGATCGTTAACCCGCGAACAGCGACGAGAAAAAGTCCTAGAAGTGGTACGACAAGTCGCCCTCGATCCGGCGCTATTATCGCGACGCGCGCAGCAGCTCTCGGGTGGGCAACGTCAGCGTGTTGCGATTGCACGGGCCTTAATTGTACAGCCAGAAATTCTGGTCCTTGATGAGGCCACCTCGGCGTTAGATGTGACCGTACAGTCCCAAATACTCAACCTATTAGCATCGTTGCAACAGCGGTTATCGTTAACCTATCTGTTTATCACCCATGATTTACAAGTGGTTCGCCGCATCGCCCATCAGGCGACAGTGTTAAGGGGAGGACAGTTAATCGAAACCGGGAATACCTCACAACTCTTTGCACGCCCACAGCATGCTTATACCCAGCAATTGATCGCGGCCATTCCGCCCTTTCATACCCAGCAGGAGGCCCAATTATAATGGCAACACGTATTGGTTTTTTTACTCGATTATTAGACAAGGTTCCTGCCAGCGAGCGTTACCGCTTAGCCACCGAGCAGATCCAGTATGCAGAACAGCTGGGTTTCGACAGTGCTTGGGTCGCTCAGCATCACTTTCACGAAAACGAAGGGGGCCTACCTTCGCCGCTGGTATTTTTAGCCCACGTCGGGGCGCAGACTCAGCGTATTCGTCTGGGAACGGGGATCATTACGTTACCGATGGAGAATGCGGTTAGGGTAGCGGAAGATGCGGCAGTGGCTGACCTATTAATCGGCGGTCGGCTTGAATTAGGATTAGGTTCTGGCGGGACGCCGAGCGCCTTCGACACGTTCGGGCTAACCTTCGATCAGCGCGGTGACGTCTTTGCCCAGCATCTGGCGACGCTGCAAGACGCATGGCAGGGAAAGACGCTCACGGAAACCGACAATCGCTTATATCCACCAGCCCTTGGTTTAGATAAGAAAATATGGATCGCGACGTTTTCTGCACGAGGCGCGCAGCTCGCGGGAAAAGCGGGACATGGTTTAATGCTTTCTCGTACTCAGCCGCGACCGGAGGGGCAACCGCATCTGCCGTTAGACGCGCTACAAAATCCAATCATCGATGCTTACCTCGAAGCATTACCCGCAGGCGTCACCCCACGTATCCTCGCCTCACGCACGGCTTTTGTCGCCGATGATCACCACTATGCGCGTAAGGTGGCGTTGCCGGGGTTGACCGAGCAGGCTGCAGGTTATCGGCGGGCGGGCCATCATTTACGGGGGGAGACGCTCGACGACCTGATCGGCCAGTTCGATGCGCATATCGGCGATCCGCAACAGGTATTAACGTCGTTGCGCCAAGATAGCGTACTCCCTCGCGTTACCGATATCTCTTTTCAGGTCCATTCGGTTGAACCTTCTCATCGCGATCTCCTTCATTCTTTGGATCTTCTATCCCGTTATATCGTCCCAGTATTACGCAGCCATACCGCTACCCGAGAACTCGAGAGGTCCCTATGAGTAATGATGATCTGATCCAAACCCTAGCGGGTATTCCATCTGGTTCTGAGCTAGCAGAGAGTCGACAGTTTCGTCGCGCGGCGACCGAACATACCCAAGGTAGCTACCAAGCATTATTTCGCTCCGGGACTGACGCATTCCCCTTGGCCGCCCGAGCGGCGATTGCGGCACAGGTCGCCGACTGGCATCGGGCCGAAACGTTGTCTCGACATTACCAGACGCTCGCGGTTGGAGTAGAACAAACGCCACTATTGGCCGCGGCGGTGGAATTTGCCCATCGTCTTACCTTCGAGCCTGTATCGGCGAGCGCACAGCATGTGCATCAACTGCAGCAGTCTGGCTGGCAGACTGAGGCCCTGATCACGCTGGCGCAATTAATTGGTTTTGTGAGTTTCCAAAGTCGCCTCATTTATGGCTTTTCACTGCTGGCTCGATTGCCGCAGACAGCTCGGGAAGAGGGGGAAAAAGTCCCAGAAGTGAAGGCGGGACGTTGGCATACGCAGCCGCGTACTAGCACGTATCGTCGTGCTCCTCAGGCCTTTACGCGTAAAGAACTGGGGTGGGAGCCATGGTTAACGCCTAAGCCCTACGACGCCTTTACGCAACAACAGCAGGAAGTATTAGTCCGTTTTGGCCATCAACACTCGGATTATTTTCTTTTATTAGGGCACGACCAGCCGGTGCTCGAGCAACGAACCCTCACCGACAAAGGGATCTTTTATACACCCGGTGGATTGACGCGTGCCGAGCGTGAACTCGCGGCGACGGTAGTCAGTAAGGTTAACGGCTGTATCTATTGCGCATCAGTACATGCCAGAAAAGCGAGCCAGCTTGCCAAAAAGCCAGAAGAGGTGGCCTTACTCTTACAAGTTCAACCGGGCGATGCACTATCGGTAGGTCAGTCTGAGCGTTGGCAGATAGAGATCGAAGCAGTAGCCGCGTTATCGCTAACACCGCCGCGTCTCACCGAACAACACCTCTACGCCTTACAGCAGCTCCCTTTAACCACGTTGGAAATCACAGATCTTATCCAATCCGCGGCCTTCTTTGCATGGGCAAATCGGCTGATGTTGACGCTTGGTGAACCCTTCATCCCCGAGCCATCACCCCAAGAAAGTGAAGAGAAAACGACGAGTGCCTAAAGCTCGCCCCGTAAGCGGGGCGATGGGGTCTACTCTATCTCCGCCAGTGGGCAGCAGGATGGCTAGTGGGTAGTCGGTCGCTATGCTGGAAAAGTTTTTGGCGCAGGCTACCGCTTCGATAGGCGGTTTTATAGCGCCCGCGTTGCTGTAATTCGGGGACTACCATGTCGATAAAATCCTGGTAGCTTTGTGGATTAAGAATACGCGTGAGATTAAAACCATCGATATCCCCTTCATCGATCCAGGTGATCAGCGCATCGGCCACTTGGCTGGGATCACCGATGATAAGCGGGTAACGACTACCTAATGCATGTTGTGCCAAGATCTGGCGGCGCGTCCAGCCGTCAAAGGCTTGGCTGACGGATTGAATCGCGCGGGTGTCTCCGCTACGGATTGGCTCATCAAGCTCGAAGGCTGCAAGGTCGAGGCCGATTGAACTGGAAAAATGGGCGATACCCGCTTCAGGACTCGCGTACTCAAGATAGCTACGATACTTCTCCTGCGCCTCCTGTTCGCTCGCGGCAACGATCACACTGATCCCCATAAAAATACGAATATCGTCGGGCTGACGGCCAGCGGCAACGGCGGCCTGGCGCAGCCGTTGCGATTGAACTTTTAGGGCCTGCGGGGAGGCGGCATTAACAAACGAGCACTCTGCATGGCGCGCCGCAAAGGCGATCCCTCGTGGTGATGATCCGGCTTGGAATAGCAATGGCGTGCGCTGCGGAGAGGGGCTACTGAGGTGATAGCCGCGTACCTGATAAAACTCGCCGTGGTGGTCGATTTCGTGGATCTTCTGGGCATTGGCATAGCGTCGCTGTAGTTTATCGATCACCAGCGCATCATCCTGCCAGCTCCCTTCCCAGAGTTGATAGGCGACATCCAGAAACTCATCGGCTTGGTCGTAACGACGGTCGTGGTTCATCAGCTGAGACTGCCCCATCGCACGTGCCGCACTATCCAGATAACCGGTTACGATATTCCAGCCGATACGGCCTTGTGTGAGGTGGTCGAGGGTCGAAAAACGACGTGCGAAGGCGTAAGGCGCTTCATAGCTGAGGTTAGCGGTGACGCCGAAGCCGAGGTGTTCGGTAACGCTGGCCATCCCCGAAATGAGGAGCAGTGGGTCATTAACCGGTAGCTGAATCGACTCGCGTGCAGTAATGCCAATGCCTTGCTGGTACACATCATAGACGCCCAGAATATCGGCGATAAACATGCCATCGAAGAGGCCTTTTTCGAGTAGGCGTGCGAGGTCGAGCCAATAGTTTAACGAGGTAAACTCGGTGGAACGATCTGCCGGATGCGTCCACATCCCATGATGAATATGCCCAACACAGTTCATCGTGAAGGCGTTTAATAAAATCTCTTTTTGGCTCATATCGTGCCTCGACGAGGTGGCAATACGCCGTTTAGTACGTAATTACCGATGAGCGGATACTTCCAACGAACTGGGTCATGCAGGGTATGCGTGCGTGCATTACGCCAGTGGCGATCGAATTGGTGCTCGGCGAGGCTTGCGCGTGCGCCACCGAGTTCGAACAACAGATTAGCCGCTTCCAGCGAGATCTCGGTTGTCCAGGCGCGGGCTTTCGCCACCGCGATGGAGGCTTGAGCGACATGCTCAGCATGACTCTCTCGTTGTGCGCGATCGACCGCTTCACCCGCCAGAGTGAGCAGAGCCTCGCCTGCCGTTAAGCGAGACGCTAACCGTCCGATACGGTCTAGGCTCAGCGGGTCTTGTGAGGCGTGCGCGACCTGGCTATCGGGCCAAGGCCGCGCGCGCTCTCGTACGAAGGGTAATAGGTCGTTAAAGGCGGCGCGAGCAATCCCTTGGTCTATTGCGGCATGCATGATTTGCGCAAAGGGGCCTAATGGTGTGGGGCGACTAAAAGCGGTATGGAAGGGAACGATGTCGAGGGGATCAACGTTTACGTCACGAAACTGGACGCTACCGCTACCCGTAGAGCGTTGCCCAAACCCACTCCAGTCGTCGATAACGGTAACGCCCGGCTGCTGGCGGGGGACGAAAACCAGATATTCTTCACCTTCCTCTCCCTGCGCTAAAGTCGGTATGCGATCCGCGAACAGTGCCCCGGTAGCATAAAACTTGTCACCATTAATATAGTGTGCAGCGCCACGTGCGGTGATGGATGTTGATCGGTGATGTGCGGCGCTGGCGTTAAATTCCGCCAAGGCATTACCTAAATGAACCCCCGCGAGCACCTCGGCGTAGAGGCGTGTTTTTTGTTCTTCACTACCGTTAATGCGTAACAACTCTAGGGCGTAAAAATGATTCTGCGGGATCTGCCCGATGGAGCCATCGGCCGCGCTGAGTATGACGAAAAGCTCGGTTAGGGTCGCGGTAGAGAGGGCGATCCCACCATAAGCCTCCGGCACTGTTACGCCACCCAGCCCCGATTGGAAGTAGAGCGCTAACTCTTCATGCGGCAACTCGCGATGACGATCACGGGCGAGGGCACCCGTGCGAAAGTGGTCGGCTAGGCTGCGCGCAACGACTAAGGCATGCTCGGCGTTCTCGATGCGTGAGGCGGGGAATTTCGGTTGGACAGTCATCATTCTTCCTTTTAGATCCAAGCATGGCGTGCGGGGAGTGTGTGGTTCAGGTAGTAGTCACCGACCGCATGCTGTTTCCAACGCAGCGGATCATGCAGGGTATGTGTGCGAGCATTTCGCCAGTGGCGATCGAGGCCGTGTTTCAGGAGCGTTGCCCGGCTACCTCCCCATTCCAGTAACTTCTCACTGGTACGCAGGGCAACCTCGGTAGTGAGGATCTTTGCCTCGGCCACGGCAATCGAAGCCTCTGCACAGACCTGTGCAGTCAGGGCGAGGGGATCGCTACGATCGAGAATTTTCGCCGCGCGGACTAATAAAGCGTTGGCGGCGGTTAACTCGGTACTGAGTCGCCCGACATCGGCGAGTAGATAGGGGTCATCGGCATTGCGCGCGACGGCGGCTTCAATCCATGGCCGCGAGCTGCTGTGGATGAATGCGAGCGCCTCATCAAAAGCGCCTTGAGCGATCCCGGCATCGATCGCGGCCTGTATCAGTTGAGACACCGCACCGCGTAGGGTCGGTTTATCCGGGCCGGGTTGGGCAATGATCCACTCTGGGTTAAGTTGAACATTGCGTAACCGCACCGTACCACTGGCAGTCGTACGCTGGCCGATCCCCGACCAATCATCGATAATCTCAACCCCTGAGGCCGGAAGCGGGATAAAGGCCATCACCGGCCTCTCCTGATAGTTCGCCGCCACCACGAGGATATCGGCGAATAACGCGCCGGTTGAATAGAACTTCTCGCCGTTAAGGACTAAGCCAGTGTTAGTCTCCTCAATCTGCGCCTGCACATCGCGAGTATGGCGACTGTTTTTTTCAGGACCTCCATTGCCAAATCGCTTGCCTGCGACGACGGCTTGCAGCAGCTGCTGCTGTTGGGTGGCGGAACCCTCACCAAGAATAAACTGAACAATCCCGAAGTGATTCTGCGGAATCTGTCCCAGCGACGGATCGCTGGCGGAGATGAGACGGAACACCTCCGCCAGCGTCTGAAAAGAGAATCCCGCTCCCCCTAAGGCCTTGGGAATGGTGATACTGCCTAATCCACACGCTGAAAACTGTTGTAATAATTCGAGGGGATAAATGCGCTGCTGATCGCGCACGACGGCGCCGTCCTTGGCATATTCGGCTATCTGTTGCGCGGCCGCCAGAGCATCCGCCTCACGCGTGAAGACGTTGGCGAATATCTCTGTACTGTCGTTAGGATGAGTCATGAGTACTGTCACCGTTAAATAAACGTTTTTCTCGCCGTGTCGTTCACAAGATAAGAGAGAGGGATAGGGTGTGGTTTCGATAGTAGTAATAACAATAAACCAAGTAAATAGAATCACTTATGCTATATCTTGCAATCTATTTGCCGTATTGATCTAAGCGAGAGTCGTTAACGATAGACCGAGAACGTGGGGGGCGAAGTTAAGAAAAAATATTTACCGCACGAGGCCTCTCGCGGGTGTTGCAACCGGTTAGCGGTTAACGCAGGAAAGCTTTCCCTTCAAACTGGCGAGTAATTATGCCACCGTAAGTCACTTTCCTTAGTGGGTAAACGAGGCGCGAGTGAACGAGTTAATCATTGCATTGGCAGGGCTAATTACCGGAATGACTACGGTACTGTTTGGGTTTGGCGGCGGGTTCGTGGTGGTGCCTTTCGTTTACCAGCTGTTCCTCCGCCAGCCGTCCTTGGCTGACCATGCGTTACACTGTGCCGTCGCGACCTCGACGGCGGTGATGGTCTTTAACGCGGGGTGGGCAACCTATAAACATTATCGTGCGGGTAACCTCTCAGCGTCTCTCCTCCTGCCCCTATGTAGCTTTATCGGGGGGGTGCTGTTATTGGCTCGCTGCTGGCAGGGAGGCTACACGAAGAGACCGTAAGGGTCCTGTTTATTCTCTATATGCTGATCACCATTAGCGATTGTTTATTCAGTCGTCGTTTTCTTAAAGAGAGTACGCAACGAGAGCTTTCGCCTCTTACCCGCAAAGTCGGGGGTGTGGTGATCGGCGTAGTGGCGGCTCTGCTGGGGGTGGGAGGGAGCGTGATGACGGTTCCTTTATTGCGTAGACATGGGTACAGCATGAAGGCCTGTGTGGCAATGGCTAACGCTCTCTCCCTTCCCGTAGCGCTATGCGCGACACTCATCTACGCACTCAGCGACTGGGGGACGATTCCCGGCGGCGGGTTCGTTGGCGATATTCATCTACCGACCTTAGCGATCTTGGTGGTCACGGGCTGGTGCGGCATGGTGATCAGTCAGCGTTACCTTCCCAAGATTGCCGATCTCTGGCATGCCAGAATTTATGTGTTACTGCTTATCGTCGTGTTAATCGCGATGATCGCAGTCTGATCGGCACATCATAAGATTAACTCGGTCGCCAAAGGTCCATGCGCTGATCGTCCGAAATACCATAGTAAGCCGATGGCCCGCCCGCGCGTAACAACGGCGCGGCCTCGACCGTTTGGTAGACGCCTTGCTCATCGAGTAGTGCCGTCTGGATATGGATCATCACTACCTCACCCAATACCAACCAACTGTCGATAGGCTTATCCTGGATATCGCGCAGTTGAATCAGCTGAGTTAATCGACACTCGAAATGCACGGGGCTTTCGGCCACACGGTCGACGGCGATGAGTTGGCTCTTCACTGGCGTTAATCCGGCTAGGGCGAACTCATCTTGACCATGGGGGAGTGGAGAAGAAGTTTGGTTCATCGCCTGGGCAAGCGGCTGAGTCACGAGGTTCCACACGAACTCTTTCGTTTCGGCAATATTCGCCACACTGTCCTTCCACCCGCTACTCGCAAAGCCGATGATCGGTGGCTGGTAATTGAAGAGATTAAAGAAACTATAGGGCGCTAAATTACGGTGACCGGACGTGCTGCTTGAAGAGATCCAGCCAATAGGGCGCGGGGCAATAATCGCATTAAGTGGATCATGGGCGAGGCCATGACCCTGTGTCGGTTGATAACTATAGGTTGCTTGAGTCACCCTTGGTCTCCTTGGCTACGCTTGGGGTGGGTCGTAACCTTGAGTATAGGCTACACCGAGCGCGACGGCGTTATTCCCAAGGAACAAAGCTATTGATGATTTGCTGAAAGTGCGCGAGCTGTTCGGCCTGCTCATTAGGCGTCGCCAATGAGATGACGACACAATTTTTTTCATAGGGGTTCAGCTGTGGATGCACAGGCAGATGAATAAAGGCACACTGTTGCGTGAACCAACACCCCTCGTGCAATAATTTATGCGTTTGCTGGATCACCTCACACTGCGCCGGGCCGACGCGGTAGGCAGGTAACGTCGCTTCAAGGCTAAAGCCGGGCACCTGCCGCTGCATCTTCTCCACCTCTTGCGCGACAAATTGCTGCAGATCTTGATTATCGGCCAAATGGCCATGGTTGATAATAATTTGATAGGCGTTGTCCTGTGTGTCGACAAAATGTAGCTGATGAATACTCCGGTTGTATAAGGGAACCGGTGTGAGGAAATAGCCATCGGCAAAAGGGTATTTACTGCATTGACTGTCCATCGATCATTTTCCTTTAAAGTAAACAATAAGGCCCTTCGTCATCGCCCCAAGGTTGCTGGATAACGCAGCCCCAGCCTGACGGTTCCCACCAGCTGGCAAGGCGTAGGAAGGCGGGCGGGCAATTAGGTGTCGACCAACCGCTCACCTCGATATGCTTAGCGCGAAGCTGCGCGCGCGTAAATTCGCGATATGCTAAGCGAGTGTTGTTCTGGGCATAGAGGTGAAGGATGAGTTTATCCGGTAACGTGAGTGTGGGTGGCATACCGAGGAGCGCCATCAGGCTAAGGGGTTTCGAGTAATAATGACGGTGGCGATTTACCCACTCCGCCTCATCCCTCGGTGGCAAGAAGTGGCTAGTGAAGCCTGGCGCTAGGCACTCGGCATAGCAGCTGGCTAACTGGAAGTTAAGGCCACACTGGTATTCAAACTGCCGACGTGAGCGTATCGGCCCTAAGGATTTGGCCTCGTTATCCGCAGGCGAGAGAGAAACCAGCCCGAGTAGCGCTTTGACCCGGCGCTGTGACCAGGCCTCTCGCTGGAGCCAGCAGACACTAATGTCTCCGCGTTCCTGCGCGCAGAGGCTTTGATCCTCCCAAACCTTTGGCGAGGTGGGACGGGTATAGTGGTGCCACAATGGTTGCTCGGGCAAGTGGAACACATCATAGCCCCAGCTGTAGGCGCGCAGAGAGAGAGTAATTTCCTCCCCTTCGAAGAAGATGGTTGGGTCATTACCGACCTCCCGCACAAAGCTGCCTTGCGTAAAGATAAATCCGGCGGCAACAAAGCTGCCTCTAACGGGCTGCGAAGCGCTGAGCTTCTGGCAGGTCAAGGTGGGCAGCCCTTCCGGGGTAAACCGGTTAAATGTGACTCGCCCCACGTCTTGGCCGTAGAGAACCTCGCCCGCCTCAGTCACATGGTAGCTCGGCGGATAGCCACTGATCAGTGGCTTAGCGCTTTGTTGAGATAAGCTGGTTAGCGTGTTGATCAGATAAGCATCCCACTCTCTCGCGAACAGACTGTGCGCATCTATCTGAAGAAACCACTGCTCATCACGGTAGAGCTGGTCACACAACGCCCGTGCAAAGCCGACGCCTTGCGCGTGCTGGTAGGGGAGTGCGATCAGCTCGATCAACGCAGCGCTCCCGTCGAGTCGATAAACCGGAAACCCCGCGAGACTCGACACTGTAACCGGCGTCCAGCCTTTTTGTCGAAGTGCGGTGAGATTGTTATCATCTTGCCAACAGATGGCGATATGTAGTTTATCGGGGGCAATGGCCGTCGTCAGTAGGCTCTCGAGTGTGTCCCAGAGCTCGCGATCACGATAACTGGCGATGTTGATAAAGAGGGTCTTATCCATCGTGGTTTACTCGATCGCGAACTGTATCTCTGCATAGGCAGCAAATGGCCCCGAAGCAGGCGGACTCTTGAGTCCCGGCGATAATCTGGCTTGCCAGCTAAAGGTCGCATCGCCCTGTGAAGTGGTGTTGCTCACCGTTTCGCTTCGGGTGCCGTCGACGAGAAGTGGGGAGCTGTTACTATCATATAGAGTGATGCGTAGGCGGTCATCCTGTCCGGCAGAATCGGTCACCTTGATCGACTGAAGATCATCACTCGGTGTTTTCGTCGTAATGGAAGCCTTTGTTGAAAAACGCTGATAGTCACTGCGGCAGTTGATCTTAAACTGCAGATCACGATAGATCCCTTGAGCCAGATCGCTGGCACTGACCTTTCCGAAATCGACTGTCTTACTCGAATCGAGCGTACAGCTCGGTAGGCTTTTCACCGTGATCGCCCCCAGGTTTAGGCGCATAGCGAAATTACCGGGGGTGGGGGAAAATATATAGTTATAGGCGACAACCCCCATCGGCAGCAGCTGTGAGCTATTACCCGCGGTCACGTTAATCTTCTCGGCTACCTTATAAAACTCTAACCGGTACGCGGCCCCCGGCTCGAAATCGAAGGTTGCTGAGGCGGCAAAAGCGGGGACTGACATCCACTGTGTTCGGGGAAAAGGCCCATATCCTGCTTTGCCATTGGTCCAGAGCACCTTAACGCCAATACCGGGAATATCGGTCTGATAGACCTGATTGGAAATCCCCCGGCTATCGAGATAGGTGAAGGCACGACCGTATTCGGTCCCGTTTAGGCATTCGTTATACCCGACACGTGCGGTCAGCGGTGGACTATCGATGCGAGCAAACGGCTGGTCTAGGCTAACGGGAGCATCCGCATCGATAGTAATGGTTTGCGAGGGGATGGTCAGCGTTGTCGGTTGACCGCGCACTAAATAGCATGACGCATAAGAGGTTCCATTCACTAAAGTCAGCAATAGTAATCCGTATAACCATCTCATATTAGATATCCTTTTCTAAAGTTAGCAGAGTGAGAAGCTCGCGCGGATAGCGCTGGCTAATCTGCTGGCAATCCAAGCCGATGCTATGTTCCGCGAAATGCAGTACTAGACTCAACGGGCTACTCGGTTCGTAGTAGGTAAAATTTTCACGAATTTCGCGGAGTTTTTCGCGTGCCTCATTCCGGTAGGCCAATCTGTCGTTAATGGCGGGCGGATCGGGCCGAAGTGCCGTGGGATCGGCTACCCTTGCGGTCGGTTCTGGAGGTAAAAGCTGTCGCTGTTTCTGGTGAAAGCGGCACAGTGTAGTAAAGAGTTGTGCGAGGTGCGGACAGGAGAAGCTCTCTGTGCCTAAGGCATCATCAGGTAACTGACACAGCTGCTGCAAACGTTGCTGCGCGACGAGGCAGTGATCGAAAAAGTAGAGATGATGATGATAGCATTGCTGTAGCCGCTCTTTGTCCGCCAAGGATAGCGTTTTATCGTCACGTATCCAGCGTTCTATCTGGGCAAGGGAGTAGGCCTGCCCTTCTGACGTCGTTAATGAGAAGCGGCGGAGTTCAGCCACGCAGCCTTCAATATCGTCCAATTCGGATAAAGCGTTATGGCGAAACTCCGGGACATACTCCCCCTCATCATGGCATTGTGGATGCAGCGCTTGCGGCCAGCGCTCCAGTAATGCAATAAGAAGCTCGATACCCTCGACTATCGCCTTAATTCCTTCTTGTGCTAAACGCGCACGGATCAGCAGTACGACCAGCCGAATATCTTTGCTCTGTTGGCTTAGGCTGTACAGCGTAGGAAGTAGCGAGGGCCAATGAACAGGAGAAGGTGCTTGAATAAACTCACCATATTCGACGGTATTTTGCGAGCTAACCTGTTGCTGTAAGGCCAAGAATTCGGGGTGATAATCGATAGAGGGGCCACAGGGCCGATCGTTATCGATAGGCTCCCCGAGCCATGGGTAGTGCATAAAAATCGGTGTTAGCGCTGACATATTCTCTTCCTTGAGTGCGTGTCGTCGTCGTCTTAGGTTGGGGACTGATAAGATTCAGTAATCATTCCTAATTGTGGGGAGTGGCTCTCTTCGTTGGATAGCCAAGTATCAAAGCCTAGCTGCTGCGCCCCGCTAAGCGTTGGCAGTGGAGCCGCATCTGCGGCCAGAACAAGTTGTAGATCATAATGATAATAGCCACCGGTTAGGCGCTGTATCGCTTCGCCTAATCGTGCCCACGGACTCCCTTCTGGATGCAGGCTAAGGTACTGCTCGTAGGTGAGCGGGCCACACCAAACCTTAAATTTATGACTGACCTGATAGCAGGTATTACCGAGGATCCCCCCAGCGGCCAATTGCGGCCCGTGCGTAGCATTATACAGTTGGCTTTGTCCTTCCACACCGACCGTAATCCACTCTGGCTGGAACTCCTCAATCTGAAAAGGAAGATGGAACCAGGCATTGAGCGTCGCGATCAGGTCCTGCGGTGAACAGGTTTTCCTCGCAAGATGAAGTCCTGCGCTGAGTTGCTCATGGTGCGTGAGCCCGCGGTCTTGCGCGACGGTTGACGATAACCCCGATAAGCAGTGCAGATAATGCGAAAAGCGATCGTGCTGTGGCCGGTCTAAAGAGGCGGTGTCTTGTGCGGCATGCCATGCGCGAAAAAATATCGCCATACTACGATGGTGAAAGAGATCGATAAAATCGATCAGCGCGGTATCTTGCTGCTGCGCCCGAGTGAAGGCGAGTTCTGAGAAATGGAGGGGCAGTGCTCCCTGTGGCCCCCAAATTCCAAGGCTAAAAAGCTTAACGGCTAACTGCTGATCGTGCCAAGATAGCGAGGCGACTTCACTCGCCGGAAAGGCCAGGCTCACGGCTTGGCTTAGGCGAAAATTTTCTTCGGCTGGACTTAGTGCGTTACCCGGAATTGGTTTTTCTTGGTCCATGGCCGAGAGGCGACGTAACGTGGCAAAGAAATTGCCTTTCCAAGGTGCGTCGAGCGGTAGCCCCTCTAGCGACTGCGGGAGGCTAGCGGGTACTGAGTGAGGTTTCATAGCACGCCTCGTCGTCCGAGAGATGCAGGCCAGCAGTAGAGCAGCCCTCGCTGTAGCGAGAGTAATTCTACGTCGACAAAGCTATTGACCGCGCTATGTGTAGCGAGAAAAAGGGCGATAGCGTGACCAAATAATAACGGACTATGGTTAGAGTAACAGCGTTCATCAACGGTTAACCGGCATCTTACTCCGCGATAGTTAAGCAATAAATCGTCGTCGGATAAGCGTCGAACGATGGGCTGACATGTCAGCGCGACCACACTGTGGATCAAGGCTTCAGAGAAATCATCTCCTTGGCGTAGAAATAATCTTAATCTTTCACGCAGGTGCTCGGCGCTCTCTGTAGGAGTGTCTCCATCAAGCGGTTGATAGGCACACTGTAAAAGGTTAATCAATTTCCACGCCTGATCGGCATAGGCGAGAGAGTCATAACGCTGGCTTATCGGCGCAACGAAGGTCGCACCGCTAGTAGGGATGCTCTCTTCTAGTTGCAGATCCATCCCTTGGTCATCCGCCAGCGGGAGATGTTGCGGCAGATAACGATTAGAGACCAACGCATCGAGATGCAAGCTGGCTAAACGAGGGGGATAGGGGGGCTGAGATTGGTCGACCAGACTTAACCAGACATCGCTCTCCTGCGATGGGTGCTCAGTGAGATCGCCGATAAGGTGTGGCGTACGTTGTACTGAAAAATAGCGACCCACTTCAGCCCTGTCGGCGACAGCGCGTTGGTAGAGCGGGGAAAAGGTGGCCAGCGCCTCACCCTCACTACTAAAGCCACTTACTGAACGCACTATCCCCACCTCGTAGTCTGCGGGGCGGCTCCTATCGACGACGATATGATGGTTGACTGAACCTGGTGAAACTCTAATTCTGTCCACCTTTCCGGGAAAGAGATTTACCACCGGGACACAATGTAAACTAAAGCGTTGCACCGTGACCAGTGGCGCGAGTTCAATTGGAAAGCTATCGAGCAATACGCTGATTTCAATCTGGTTACTGTGGCAGTGACGCAAAGCAGGGGCCAGATGTGCGAGAGAAAAGAAATAAAACTGCGAACGGAAATCAAAAAACTCTTTGAGATAGCGATAGCCATGATGGCTCTGCCAGAAGGATCGCGGGGGATGATTAGCGTAGAGGTGCGCGGGAATAATCGGGCCGGTCTCTTCACGTGAGAATATCGTGGTATAGGCGTCGGCCGTCACGGTAATACCGGAGTAATGGCAGGCGAGGAGTTCGAAGAGATGGGAAGTGACTTGTTCATCCCCACAAATATAAATTGGGATCTCGTCACAGTCTGTCAATTGTGAAAAAAGTAAGTCGTGAGACAGCGTTAACGTGAAGGTTAGCGTCGATTTTACCGCGTTCTGTCGCCCCTCTTTCTCAAGGAGAGTCGTTAACTCAGGGGGACTCTTTGTCAATATGGCCTGTAGCAGAGTCATTGGCCAAAGCGTCAGTGGGCGGCAGGTTCTAAATTCACACCGCGTACTATTTTTGCCTACGGCCTGGCTAAGCAGCCGAGTATCTGCCGCGAGTCGGTAACCGTTAGTTAAATCACCCTGTAGCGCCGAGGGGTGGATTTGCGCCACAGATTTGGCGGGTGTCGGTAAGGTAAATTCTGGCGAGAGACTATTTAGCAACCGTTGTGTAAAAGGCTCAAATTCAGCATCGATCTTTAATTGCGTTCTGGCATTAAGGAAGCAAAATGAATCAATAAGACGTTCAATCCAAGGGTCTGCAATCGCTGTACTATTAATATTGAGGCGCTTAGCTATTTTAGGGTGTTTGGCTGCGAAATCCGCCGCGATTTCACGCATAAAAAGTAGCTCACGGCGGTAATAGTTAAGAAACCGTTGGTCCATAGAGAGAGAGTTCCTAATGAGTGCTGCGATGGATAATAAATATTTTTATTCAGAATAAAGATTTATCGATAAATAAACTCTAGGAAGGTAAATAAATGCAATCCATTAATCAATATATTAATTGTTAGTGTGATTAAATTTAAGAATATAAGCCGGGCTATATTCTTAAATTGTTATTTTTATATGATAAGTACTTTATCTTACGAATTAATTGAATAATATCCTATTCCTGTATTACCAAAGCTGTGCTGATATTGACGGATGAATATCAGAAGATTGGTAATACAGTCATTTATTACCGGTGCTAGCTAGGCCGTTAATAAACGCGATTTAAAATAGCTATTAGCCATTTTTACTCTAAAGGAGTGCTTCTACCATCAACGGCAATGAAGCATAAAAGATAGTTTTTCAAAGGAATGTCACACATGTCAAAAGTGAAAGTACTATTATGCAGCGCGCTACTTTTCTCTGTTTCCCCAATGAGCTATTCAGCCGATCCCAACAACCTCAGTGAACAGCAGGGTCTCATCACCTTTACGGGTGCGTTAACATCGGAAACCTGTGAAATTGATGGTATCAAGAATATAACAGTCGAACTGCCTAAGCTCTCGGTGGATACCTTTAAAGTCGCCGGGACGGAAGCAGGATCTAGAGACTTTACTATTTCCGTTAAAAATTGCTCAGCCACACTGAAAAGTATCGCTGCGCATTTCGAGGCTGTGGGAGGCAGTGAGAAAGATACGGTAACGGGTAACTTAAAAAATAGTTTACAAGGGGGGGCAAATATTCAAGTTCGCCTATACAAAGGTCAAAAGCAAGTTAAGGTCGGTGAGACCTCGGAGCTATTCCCACTCGTTGGTAATGCGGCAAAAATGACCTTTGCAGGGGGATATTACTCAACGGGTGCGGCAACTGCTGGCGCGGTTGAAGCCAAAGCTATTTATACCATCGCCTATCCATAATCATCCTACTGCCACGGAATCGCTCCGTGGCAGCTCTCTCCTAGCGGAAATGACTATGCAACACGCAATAAAACGTCATGTGAAAGGATTGACTCTGAGCGTTATCGCCATGAGTTTCTTCCTGACAAACTGCTATGCCGGGGTCACATTAACCGGTACGCGAATTGTTTTTATTGAAGGTCAGAACGAAAAAATTGTGCGTACCTCTAATAAAGGTGAGCAGCCAGCATTGGTACAAGTTTGGGTGGATGAGAGCAATTCTACCGTCGAGGGCATTGCACAAGAGGTTCCCTTTATGGCGATCCCGCCGCTATTTAGGATGGAACCAGGTAAAGGGCAAAGCGTCAGGGTGCGCTATCTTGGACAAGACTTGCCTAAGGATAGGGAATCCCTTTTCTGGTTTAATCTGCTGGAAGTCCCCCCGCGGAGTGATGAGGAGGTGACCAGTGAGCGACTTACCTTGGCCTTTAAGACTAAAATAAAACTATTTTATCGCCCCGTGGCATTGACCGAAACGAGTGCCGATCAGGGCAATAAACTGCAATGGCGCCAAGCTGCAAAGGGTGAGCTGACGGCCACTAATCCAACACCCTATTACCTCTCTTTTTATTCCGTCGGCGTGAGGGCTGAAGGCGTAACGCAAGAGCTCGCCTCACCGATGCTGGCACCTTTCTCTGAGCAAAAACTCGTGCTGCCATCTGCCTTACGAAATAAGAAGATTACAGAAATTAACTTCGAATTAATTAATGATTACGGTAATGGGGTTAATTACCAAGCAAAAAAAAATGACGGTAAAGGATTTATCGTTAATAAGAAATAGTTGTCACCCTATTATTCACTATTCAGGATGATGCATAGCCATGGATGAGCTAAAGCAGAATACTGGCGCGAGAAGATTCGTAACAGTCGAAAAAAGCGGTGGTGTACGGCGTTTTTATCTACGGGTCATTGCTCTGACTTCTCCTCTCGTCGGCATGTTAGGTGTTTCGACGATGGGATGGGCCAGCGAGCGAGCGCTGAGTCCCGACGACGTGTCTCACAAACAGACGGCAGGCATAGCGTTCGATGACCACTTTTTACATGGTGAAAAAGTGGATCTGTCGCTATTCGAGCGAGGTAATCCCGTTGCGGCCGGGGATTATCCCGTTACCATTCAAGTCAATAATCAGCCGCGTGGACGGTTCGTTATCAGCTTTGTTCAGCAAAGAGGGCAACCCCAAGGCTATGCACAGCCTTGCTTTACCCTTGAGACGCTACAAACGATCGGCATCACCCTAGAAAAAACGTCATCTGAACCAGCCTGTCTTCCCCTTGAGCAGTGGATCCCCACTAGCCGCGCTCATTACGAGAGCGGTGATTTCACCCTACAGCTAAGCGTACCTCAAAAATATTTTCAGCCGCATTCTCCGGGGGATATTCCCCCGGAAAGGTGGGAGCAGGGGAGTAACGTCGCCTTTATCGATTATAGTTTCGATGGTTATCGCCAACGAACATTATCATCGACGACCACGCCATCCCGCTCGCAAACCACGTTGAGCTTCAGCTCATTGCTGGGGATTAACTTTGAAGGGTGGCGGTTACGTTATCGACAAATCAGTCGTAAATTTCAGGAGAGGGGCTGGCAATATCATGGTCAGTCTGCCTATGCAGAACACGATATTACCGGGCTAAAAAGCCAGTTACGCTTGGGCGAGACCTGGTCTTCCGGTGAACTGTTCGATAGTGTCACCTTTCGCGGCATCCAACTCCGTTCCGATCACCGCATGCTTCCGGCAAAACTCCGGACTTATACGCCCTATTTTACGGGGATTGCCGAAACCAATGCAAAGGTCTCGATTTGGCAGCAAGGCAAGGTGATTCAAGAAACGAGTGTGCCGGCGGGGCCTTTCGAAATCGACTCTCCGACGGTTGGCGGCTATGGCGGCGATTATACTCTGGTCATTGACGAGGCGGACGGTCGGCAAAAAGTCATGATCGTTCCTAACTCGGCTCCGCCACTAATCCTGAACCAGTCGGTACTTAAATATGAGTTGGATGCGGGAAAGATCACGACGACTCAGGCACTTAACCGCGCCTATTTTCTCCAAGCTAACCTCTTTTATGGATTGACGGAAAACATCACCATGTACACGGGACTGCAAGTCGGTGATGGCTATCAGGGAGGGGCGGTCGGCAATGCCTTTAATACTCCGCTCGGCGGAATGGCGGTGACCGCGAATTATTCGCAGCTTCCTAGCGAACCCCGTAAAACTAAACGAAGGGGAAGTCGCATGACGCTCGCTTACAATAAGTCGCTACGCGATACGCAAACGAGCATTAACCTCGCCTTCGAACGCCTGACGTCAGGTCACTATCAATCTTTAAATACGGTCAGTAACGGCCAAGCCTCCTATGGAAATTGGGGGTATCCGACGGCAAAACAACGGATGTCACTCTCCATCGGTCAGCCTATTGGCGACAGTTTTAGTATTAACCTTTCTGCCTCGCACTACCGTTTTAAAAATAAATCATCGTCTAAACAGTACAGCCTATCGGTGAATAATCAGTTTCGTTACTTTGGTCTAGGGGGCTATTTATCGAGAAATCAGACGCAGAGCGGCCTCTATGAAAATTCACTGATGCTGTCCCTGAGTATTCCATTAGGCGCCAGCACAGAGAAGAACAGTCTCTTCGACTCTTTCTATAGTACCTACTCCCACGATAATAATCGGACTACCAGCGTTCAAAATAGCTTCAACGGCCACTATGGTGATGAGAATGCGCTAGTTTATGGCCTAGGGATCAATAGCGAGAAAAGTCAGCAGGAAAAACGTAATAACGGGGTTCAAGGGAATATTTCTTATAACCGCTCACAAGGCCAATACAGTAGCTCGTTCAGTCGCAATCGCCGCTATCAGCAATTTTCGCTATCGGCTAACGGTAGCCTCGTCGGGCATTCAGCAGGGCTCATTGCGGGAAGGCAGCTGGGGAATAATCCGTTTGCCATTATTTATGCGGAAGGTGCGCAGGGAGCGAAGATCATGAACGGGCAAGGGGCTACCCTCAATCGCGAGGGGTACGGCGTATTACCTTCGCTCACTCCCTATCTCGAAAATAGAATTACGGTCAATCCAGAAGGATTACCCCTTAGCGTCTCGATTGAAGAGAATGAAACGACGGTCGTCCCGCGTATGGGCGCGGCAGTAAAAGTTCAGATGAAAACGCAGACCGGCGTCCCAATCTTACTCAAAGTCCGCGATCGCCAGCAGCGGCCCTTCAGCATGATGAGCCAGCTGTTTACCCATTCCAACCCTCACTTGGCGTTGGTCTCACAAGCGGGTAGAGCCTTTATTCAAGGATGGCACCCCGATACAGAAGCGCTCTTTATTCGCGACAGCGTGACCCATGGGGTCTGCCAAATTGAAGTCAGTGAGCAGTTTATTAATAAAGTTAAACATTCTCAGGATGAGATGATTTATCAGGAGGTCAGCTGTAAATGAAAGGAATCGAAAAATTAGCGGTGAGTTATCTACTGTTAGTGTCGGTAATGGGTTTTCCTCACGCCCATGCCGCGACGAATGTGTGTAAGGGGGATTGTCATATCGACGTGCTGTTTAAAGGCGAATACCTCGCTCAGACGTGTCGCTTGAGTATTAATCAGGCGACGTCCCGAGAAACCATCGCCTTACCCGTAGTGTCGACCTCTAAATTTACCCCCCAGGAACATGAACTAGGTACGACCCCTTTTACGCTACAGCTGACCGACTGCCCCGATAAACAGACGGTATTAGTAGCCCTCCAGACTGATAATGCCTTCTATGATGCACTAACCGGAAACTTTAAAAATACGCAGGGCGCTGGGATGAGTGAGGCGATACAACTACGAATTAGAAAGGAAAATGGCGAGCAACTCAAAGTTAATCAGCCGGATTCTGGGCAGATCTATAAATATGCCTCGGGGACTAATGTTGAATCGCATCAATTCACCGCGAGCTATTTTTCGAAGACTTCACAGCAGCCAACACCCGGAAAGCTATTAGTCAGAGCAATAGTCACCATTAATTATCAGTGAAGACCGAGCAATCGATAGGATTATTTAACAGGGAGTGTCAGGAATGAGTCATAACGATTCGCAGAAATTTATTGCGAGAAACCGCGCACCACGCGTGCAAATTGAATACGATGTTGAGATCTACGGCGATGATAAGAAAGTTAATCTCCCTTTCGTAATGGGCGTAATGTCCGACCTTTCAGGTAAATCACATGTCGCGCAACAACCGCTAAAGGAGAGGAAGTTCCTGGCCATTGATATCGATAATTTCGATGAGCGAATGAAAGCATTACAACCGCGAGTCCTCTTCGATGTGGAAAACACATTAAGTGGGGAAGGACAGCTACTGGTCGATTTAACGCTAGAGAGCTTATCCGATTTCTCGCCGGAGAATATCGCCAAAAAAGTCGCGCCCCTTGCGCAACTATTGGAAGCCAGAACGCAACTGGCTAACCTACAGACCTACATGGACGGGAAGAGCGATGCAGAAGGGCTGGTGATGCAACTGCTGAATGATCCCGACCTGTTAGCCGCGCTTGCCACGCTACCTGCGGCAGACGATCGCCCAGCTTTATCACCAACGAGTGAGGAGTAAGCGATGAAACAGGTAACGACGCAAGCGGGGCTAACGACGACGGCTACGACGGTTTCCGCCGAACTCCCGGCGCTCTTACAGAAGGCATTTCGCCCGCAAACCGATGTCGCGAAACAGGCGGTTGAAACGGCGGTCAAAACGCTGGCGCAACAAGCCTTACAGAGTGCAATTTTACTGTCCGAAGATGCGTATAAAAATATCGCCGCGTTGATCGAAACGATCGACCGCAAAATATCCGATCAGATTAACGGTATCTTACATCATCCAGAATTTCAGCAGTTAGAAAGCGCCTGGCGTGGATTACATCATCTGGTAACGAACACCGAAACGGATGAGCAACTTAAGCTGCGCGTTCTGGATATTTCTCGTGATGAGTTAAGACGTAACTTGAAGCGTTATAAGGGGGCCAACTGGGATCAGAGCCCTATCTTTCGGATGATCTACGAAGAAGAATATGGGCAGCTAGGTGGCGAACCCTATGGCTGTTTAGTCGGCGATTATTACTTCGACCACTCTCCTGAAGACGTCGATCTCTTAACTTCTTTAGCGAAGATCGCCTCCTCCGCGCATGTTCCTTTTATCTCTGCGGCGGCGCCTGCGGTGATGCAAATGCAGAGCTGGCAGGAGTTAGCGAATCCTCGTGACCTGACGAAAATTTTCACGCAAAACCTCGAATATGCGGCGTGGAATGGCTTACGACAATCGGAAGATGCGCGCTACATCGGGCTTGCGATGCCGCGATTTTTGGCGAGATTACCTTATGGGGCGCGCACTAACCCGGTCGAAGCCTTTGCGTTCGAAGAGAACACCTCCGGTGCCGACCACAGCCACTATGTCTGGGCGAATGCGGCCTATGCCATGGCAGTCAATATCAATCGTTCGTTTAAGCAGTACGGTTGGTGCACGATGATCCGCGGCGTAGAAAGTGGTGGTGTCGTAGAGGGATTACCCTGCCATACCTTTCCCACCGACGATGGGGGTATTGATTTAAAGTGCCCAACAGAAATTGCGATCTCCGATCGGCGCGAGGCTGAGTTGGCGAAAAATGGCTTTATTCCGCTCGTTCACCGAAAAAATACCGACTATGCCGCGTTCATTGGGGCGCAGTCGTTACAAAAGCCAACCGAATACTACGACGACGATGCTACCGCGAACGCGAGCCTATCGGCGCGACTCCCTTATCTGTTCGCCTGTTCGCGCTTTGCGCACTATTTAAAGTGCATCGTACGTGACAAGGTGGGAAGTTTTAAGTCGAGGGAAGCGATGGAGAAGTGGCTAAACGATTGGGTGATGAATTATGTGGATGGCGATCCGGCAAACTCATCGCAGCAGACTAAAGCCAAACGTCCCTTAGCGGCGGCCGAGGTGCTGGTTACCGATATCGAAGGTAATCCCGGCTACTACCAAGCCAAATTCTATTTACGACCCCATTTTCAATTGGAAGGGCTGACCGTCTCCCTACGGATGGTTGCCAAACTGCCTTCGGTCAAAGAGAGCCTTTAATTCTCTATTCATTAACGTCAACAAGGAGTGTGTATGTCTCAGGATATTTTTATTAAATTCGAGGGTATTGAAGGGGAATCGCAAGATGCCCAACATAAAGGAGAGATAGAAGTCTTAAGTTGGGGATGGGGCTGTGCGCAACATTCTAATATGCATCAAGGCTCAGGAGGTGGGGCAGGGAAGGCGACTGTTGATGACTTCTCTTTCGAGCATTATATCGATCGCGCAAGCCCTAACCTCTTAAGCTACTGCCTATCGGGGAAACACATCAAGAGTGTCAAGTTTATCATACGTAAAGCCGGCGGCGATCCCTTGGAATACCTGACGCTAACCTTTAGCGACGTCATTATTACTCGTCTGACCAATAGCGGTTCTTCACAAGAAGATGTTCGAGCGAAGGAGTTGGTGAGTTTTTCCTTCACCGCCGTTACCGAGGACTATGTGATGCAAAATGCAGAAGGGAGTAAATCAGGAGCAGTGACCGTCAGCTATAACGTGAAGTCTAATTCGCTGAACTAAATGAGATAATAGAAGGAAATAACAGATTTCTAAAAGCATCTTGGAATCTGTTATTTCTCTCTCTCCAACTTGATTCTTTTATTCATCAATAGCGTGAAGGGAGTGTTATGCCTTTAATTTATCTTTATGCCCTTTTTTGCGCCATGCTGATGTCGGGATGCACGATTAAACCGACCACTCGCGAAGACGTAAAAGTCACGATCACCGCCGCCTCCGATATCAATAAGAATACACAGGGCTACCCGTCACCGGTGCAATTATTTATTTATGTGGTGAGTAATCGCGATAACTTTAGCGCAGAGAACCCTCTGCTGCTGGTCGCCTCGCCTCAGGCCACAACCAGTACTGATTACAAGCGCATTGCAGACATCATCATCCAGCCAGGTGAAAAAAAATCATTATCCCTCCCGCTTCAGCCTGGCACCAATACCTTCGCCTACGTTGTCGCATACCGAGAGATGAAGGCGAACCAATGGTTACTCCTGCGTGATATCAATAATTCACCGCGATTTATCTGGCAAAAGCCTTTTACTAGCCCCCCAGCCGAGCAGCAAATCAGACTGCGGGATTCTAGTGTTACGTTTGCAGAATAAGGAATGTTATGAGAAAAAATAAAGTGGTATGGAGCGAAGGACTGTTCTTGCGACCACAACTCTTCCAACAACAAGAGCGCTACGTTGAGCATTATATCCACCAGCGGACATCGCTATTAACGCCTTATTATTGGGGCTTCTCTTCGCTCACCATCGACCGCCAAGGGTTGGAGTATGGAAAGCTGATTATCAACGCCGCGGCGGGAATTTTTCCGGATGGTACGCCGTTTAGCGTCCCGGATACCTGTCCCGCACCGAGCCCATTAACGTTATTGCCACACCATTGCGGTCAGCAGCTGTATCTTGCGATCTCGTTAGCGCTACCCGGCCATGACGAAACACTCTTATCCTCATCTCACTCCACATCCCTAGCGCGTTTTACGGCTAAGGAGCATCTGGTTCATGATAGTAATGCGGTACATCGTGAAGCCCGTCATCTACTCCTTGCCCAATTAAACCTGCGTCTGCTACCCGAGTCAGAGATGAACGATACGTGGATTGGCCTGCCTTGCGCCAGACTCAAGCATCTCGATGCAGATGGGCGGGCGATATTGGTCGAGGATGACTATATTCCTCCGCTGATCGACTGCCGCGACAATACGTTGTTGATGAGCTGGATAATGCATGTTGTCGGCCAACTGCGGCATCGGGCGGAGACCTTTGCCTTGCAGCTTAGCGACTCTTTTAAGGGAGAATCGCAGGCGGTGGGAATTGAAGATTACTTATTACTGCAGCTCTGCAATCGTTACCACAGCATGCTCGACTATTGGTTACAAAGGCCCTCAGTCCATCCAGAGGTACTCTTTTGTGAGGTGAATGCCTTACAGGCTGAACTCGCGACGTATCTCTCGGCTCAGCGCCGCCCACCGCAAGAGGGATATCTCTACCAGCATAAAGCGTTAGCAGAGACGTTTCGCCCGCTACTCGACGACATTAGCCAGCAGTTAAACCTGCTACTGACCAAAGCCGGTGAGTGTTACGAATTCCAGCGTCAGACTAATGGAGTATGGGTGACAGCCGATCCGGATCTCCAGCTTGATGCGTATCAAACGCTGATCGTGGCCGTCAAAGCGGC
The DNA here is from genome assembly GCF_018494085.1 of Rosenbergiella collisarenosi. Classification (GTDB taxonomy): domain Bacteria; phylum Pseudomonadota; class Gammaproteobacteria; order Enterobacterales; family Enterobacteriaceae; genus Rosenbergiella; species Rosenbergiella collisarenosi. The sequence goes on from NZ_JABBFP010000012.1 coordinate 89,307, forward strand.
AGTACCGCATCAGCAAATTCATAAGCATTTTATTCAGCAAACTAAAATCAGTGCGCCACGGCAAATTCTCGACTTAGTACGGTCGCATTTACCCGGTGTAACGTTGCAGCCCCTCGCGGGGCCACCTCGTCAACTCGCCCATTGCTCGGGGACGCACTATTTTGAGTTAGTACAGAGTGGCCGTGATTGGCAAAGTATCGTGGATGAGCGTGCCGTCGCCCTGCATATTGCTGGGCAGTTTCCCGAGTTAACGCTCCGACTATGGGGGCTGCGTGACAGATGACTAAACTCGACACCTTATCCACAAGACTTCTGCACGATGGGCCGCCGGCTGCGCATTGTGCTGGCGATTTATCGGCCAGAACAGGCTCCTCCTCAGTACCGCATCAGTATTTTATTGGTGAGAGTGCCAGCCAACGATTAGCGCAAGCCCGTGGCAGCCATTATCCACTCCTCCATTTGGCGAAACCGCTCCTCGCCGTACTGAGCGAGGTGCCTGCGCGACGCGAATACGCAGAAAGCGTCGACGTTTTACGCTCTTGGCTCATCTATGAGATCTCGCTCTTTGCACAATTATGCGAACAGCTGGATATCCCGTGGCGAAAGATGACGATCGCACGCTATTGCCTCTGCACAGCACTGGATGAGGCCATTCATACCACGGAATGGGGGATTAATAGCGGCTGGGCGCAACAAAACCTGTTGAACTACTTCGAGGAAGATAACGATGGCGGTAATAAGTTTTTCTTACTCGCCGGTCGGCTTGCGATGAATCCCACAGAGTATGCCGAGGTATTGCTCATTATGCTGCATAGCTTAAATTTGGGGTTTACCGGGCGCTACAGTATCCAACAAGACGGGGCGCAGCAATTGGCACAGATCCGCCAGCAACTCTATACGTTATTGGTCCCCTTTATCCCCCGTTCTGAGGCGGCGATAGTAACGGTTTACTCTTCACCGCCTCTCGTCGACGTGAAAAAGCGGCTGTCGCTACGCGGCTGCAGTGTATTGGCCCTGCTCGTCGTTGCGGCGACTTTCGGTGCCTATCGACTGCAGCTCCACCTCAGTCTTTCTCAACTGACCGAGGATGCTGTACAGCTCTCGCAGTATTTAGCCGTACCCGCAACCACCGTCGTGCTACCGACGCTTCCCGTCCTGATGAAGCGTGATATCGACCAAGGTCGGCTGGTTATCGAAAATTCGGAGCAGGGATATCGGGTGAAAGTGATCGGTGGGCCGATGTTTTCCTCGGGCAGTGCGACGCTCTCCACTGAGTATCAAGCGGTGCTCCAGCGACTGGCGCAAGCGGTAAAACAGTTAGGCGGTTCGGTGACACTGATTGGGCATAGCGACAGCCAACCGATTAGGACGCAGAAAAAGCTGTCTAATCAGCAGCTCTCTTTGCAGCGTGCAGATAACGTCGCACAGCTCTTTTACCCCTATGGTTTTACTGATCGTCAACTTAAGCGGGTGGGCGTCGGCGAGCAGCAACCCCTAGCCCCCGATTCGAGCATCGCACAGCGTAACCAAAATAGACGCGTTGAGTTTATCGTCACCTTTTAGAGAGATAACACATGGAATTGTTGTCGCCAGTTTTTAGAAAAATAGCCAGCCGAGTCATCGTCATTGGCGTCATTTCGCTGCTCTGTTATAGCATTGCTCAGTATGGCGAGTTTTGGGGAGTCGGACACGCTTACCCGCTATCGCCCCTTCATTGCCGTGGCGTCGTTATTGCGAGCCTCGTGCTGTCAGCCTTGGTATTTTATTATGGCCTGCCTCGCTATATCATCCTAGCACTAGGAATGGGCGCAGTATTATGGGTCATGGGGCCGTTATTGTCGGTCGGCGAGCTAAAGCCATTGGCCTCACTGCTTATCCGTTCACTCCTCTGCTCGTTGCTAGCGTTAGTGACACTCGGGTACTTTCTGGCGGCGCTTGCGGTACAAGCCTATGGCGCGTTACCCCAGATAATTGCGTCACTTCCCTTCGCGCCACGGTGTCATCCACCTCGCTACCCTGAGTTAATCCGGTTAGTTAAGACCTGGCGAAAAAAGCTCCGCAACGTGAAAGGGCGGGTGCCGGTATTTAAACGGTTATTTTGGACCGATGCCGCCAGTGAACCGCACTGCTGTGTCCTGGTCGTCGGGCCACCCGGTAGCGGCAAATCCTCGGCATTAGCGAATGCCGAACTCATGTTTGCGCTGCCCTCCCAACAGCAAGCCGCACGACAGGCCGTCGAGAAGACGGAGCACTGCGCGTTATGGCTTACGGACGACGTGCTGTGGTGTGATACGCCTGGGCGCTTTTTCGATCCGCAACAGCCGCCGGAGGAGAGGGCTGACGAGTGGTCAGAGGTGGCAAAACAGCTGGTGGCGATGAAACGCGTGGCTCGAGTTGAAGCGGTGGTGGTCGTGATAGATTGTCCACGATTACTATTAGCGACCCCGCAACAATTAACCGACTATGCGGCGTTATGTCGTACCCAATTACGAACGCTGCAACAGCAGACAAATCGTGCTATCCCGCTTTATCTTTTTATGAGTCAGGGGGATCAGCTCGAGGGCTTTCATGACTATTTTCATGGCATCACTCCTGAGGATCGCCAGCAACTCTTCGGACAACCCATCGAACAGGGGCCGTCTACGCGTTCTCTTAATCGCGATGGCATCCGCCAACAGCTGGCAGCATGGGCTAAACAGATTGCACAGCAAGTTCTAGCTCAGCAACACTACTGCGAGAGTGTAGACACCCGCAAGGGGATAGAGCGTTTCTCTACCAACTTTGCCGCCCTGACTGAAGTATTGGCAACCTTTATTGAACATTTAGCGCCACCCCCCTACGAGCGACTTCCCAACAGCGACCTCGTGTTAGCAGGGATCTATCTCGGTTGCAGTGCGAACCCTCGCGGGCGGCCCTATACTTATCCTCACACACTGGTTCAGCAGTGGCAAAAGCAGCCGGAGGCGTTGGATGACCGCAATAGCGACGGTCAGCCACTAGGGCATCCATCTCAACACTACTTCTTGAATACCTTCTTCAATCATCTGCTGGTCGGTGAGTGCCGCGCACGCTTGCGCGGTACAGCGCAGCGTTTCTCGGCTCGTTATCGTCGAGGGGCTGCCTTCGCGCTACTTACCCTGTGCAGTGCACTAATTCTCTATGCGTTGACGCGGAGTTATTACGCTAATCACCGTTATCTCACTCAGGTTGGTGACGGTCTTCAACAACTCAGACAACAGCTGAGCACGACGCCTGTTACCTTAGACAGTGCGTTGAGTCGACTGCGCCACCTCTCACCGTCCGCCGCGCGAGTAGCAGGAGATACGGCCTTTTCCAGCGGGCATTGGGGGCTATATACTCCGCCGTCCTGGAAAGATAGCGTTAATGCCGTTTATGACCAGTGGTTAGTCGATTATTTACTGCCCCAATTAGGACGCGCAGTGGCCGAGGAGATTTCGGCGCAGATTAGCCGTAACGATCCCTATTCATTGTTCACAACGTTGCGTGTTTATCTCATGCTGCAGGGGGAAGTCCCGAGAGATAACGGCTTTCTTATCACTTGGTTTTCGGATCACGAGGCGCAATTACCTCTCCTCAAGAGCCAAGACAACGCCGCCACACTACTTCGCCACCTGCTGCGTGATACAGACTGGCCGCCGCTTAATGGCCCCCTCGGTCGGCAACAGATTAAGGCTGCACGCAAGCTATTAGCCGAACAACCGTTGGCGACCTACGTCTATCAAGACATCCTGCAGCACGTCGCGCCTGAATCTCTACCCGCCAATGGTTTATCGCAGTTGATTACCCCGGCACAGCCATCGCTGTTTACTGAACCCGGGCAGGGGGATCCGCTGGCAGGGCTGTATACCCTGTCCGGTGCGCAGTTCTGGAGCAAGACCATTTATAAGACACTGTTCCCGAACGCGCTGGCGCGGGTTGAATACATGCTTTATGGCGAGGAGCAACGCGGCGCAGGGCTGGTGACTAAGCAGGAGGTGTGGCAGCAGGTTACTACACGTTATTTGGATGATTATCGTAGCTATTGGCAGACTTTCTTGCAGGGGATCCAGTTTGCTTTACCGGTGGAAGACGGCAAAGCAAAACGGGTAAATACGCGTCAGCGCGTGGAGTATCTATTAAAAGACTTCACCCGCCAAGACTCGCAATTACGCCAGCTACTGGTGAACATCGCACACCAGACACAACCCGGCACGCGTCAGCAGCAGAAGGACGACAAGCCGATGCTTTCAGTGGCAGAGGGTGGAATGCTAAACGATGAGATGGCACAGCGAGTGGATCGACACTTCGCAACCCTTCATCGCTTCGTCGAACCGCCTAGCACTCCGTCTTCGTTTTCATTGGAGCAGCTAGAACGTGCATTCATCCAGCTCTACCTGAGCATGCAAGCCACGGGAGTGACCAGCGAACGTCAGCTGTCGGCGCTGGTTGCAGGGCAATCGGAGACGGACAGCGTGCAGACTTTCTTGCTGCACCTCGACCAGTTACCGGCGCCTCTGCCACAGCTACTCGGTCAATTATTTTCCGTTGCTCAGCGGCAAGTCACTCAACAAGCGTGGGCAACCAATGCCCAACAGATCGAACAAGAGATCATCACGTACTGTCGCCAACACCTACTGGGGCGCTATCCCTTCGCAAAGCGAGGAAGGGATGCCTCGCCACAAGCTATCGTTGAGATGTTTGCTCCACAAGGCAAGTTAAGCCGCTACTTTTCCCAGCACCTCGCCGATAACGTTGATACCCGGCATCGTCCATGGCGCTTCACTCGCGCAGAACCGACGCTTTCGCCACAGTTGCTGGCTGTTTTTGAACAAGGAGACCGGATCCAGCAGCTGCTTTTTCCTCAGTCGTCATCGCACCCCTCTCTAGACTTCAGGCTGTCGGTGAAGGAGTTAGCGAGCGGTATTACCCAACTAATTATCGATAACGACAACCAGCAATTTCGTTATGTCCATGGACCGATTATTCAGCAGGCCATGCACTGGCCTGCACAGAGCCTGACGCCAAACTTACAGATCCGGGCGATCGCCGCTAAAGGCCGTCTAGTGTGGAAGGTCGAAGAGAAAGGCTACTGGGGACTATTTCGTTGGCTTGAGGGGAGTCACTCACAATTTGAGCCTCGTAGCCAACAAACCCTCATCACGCTGGGAGATGATGGGCAACACGCGACGATCGCGATTAATGAATTGGGGCGCTCTGTGCCTGAGCTAATTAGGCTATTTCGAACCTTTCGCTGTCCGATTGGCGATTAGTCGGCTATCAACATAATCAAGGAAGACGATGAACAGAATACTGACATTACTTATTAACGCTGACACCACACAGCGATTCGTGATCACACAACTCTCGGGGGTTGAAGCGCTTTCGACCCTGGGTCACTACCAGTTAAACGCTCAGACCGTGGGGCAAGAGGGGGGCGCTACGCTGCCGGACATTGAATTGAAATCGCTGATCGGTCAATCGGTGAGTATTCGTATTGAGTTGGAAGCCGAACAGGATACTGCGTTGCCCCCCCCGGTTCGTTGGATAAATGGTATGGTGGAAAAGGCCCGCTACTTGGGGCATGACGCGCAGCATGCCCAGTACCAGATGATTATTCGACCTTGGCTGTTTCTTCTGAGGAAGACGACCGATTTTAAAATCTATCAGCAAAAGTCGGTCGTCGATATTCTACACGATGTGCTCGCCGATTACGGGCGAGCCTACGAGTGCCGATTAAACGATGTCTATCCGGCACTCGATTACCAAGTACAGTATGGCGAAACCGATTTTGATTTTATTCAGCGGTTAGTGGAGAAATGGGGAATTTATTGGTACGTCGAACACGATGAGCGTGACCATAACATTGTCTTTGTCGATAGTCCGTCTGCGCACACGCCGATTGCGCATGAGCGCTACAAAACCTTACCCTATCTAGCCGAGGCTCCCGAGCTTCAGGCGCCTTATATTCCTACTTTTCACTACCAAGAGAGCCTCACATCGGGTCACTGGGTCACCTCTGACTACGATTTTACGCGCTCGCGTAAAACGCTATCGGTAACCGAACAGCAGCCGCGTAAGACGCCTTACAATCGTATGGAAATTTACGATTGGCCGGGCGACTTTACGCAGACCGAGATAGGAGAGCACCTCGCTAAGGTTCGTATCGAAGCATTGGGCGCACAAGGGCAGCGCTGTTCTGGCAGCGCGGCGCTGCGCGGACTTAGTTGCGGATCGCAATTTACGCTAGCGGCTTACCCTCTCGAACAGGCTAATCGCGCCTATTTTATCCTGCGCAGCGAGCTTGAGATCATCAATAATCAGCAAAGTTCTACCCAAGCCCTCTGTCAGACAAGCTGTCAGTTTACGGTGCAACCGCTCACTAAGCGTTATCGTCATCCACAAAATACCCCGAAGCCTCGAACGTTTGGTCCGCAGACCGCTAAGGTTACCGGGCCTGCCGGTAAGGAGATTTGGACCGACCAATTTGGTCGCGTTAAAGTCCGCTTTCACTGGGATAGATATGGACACAATAGCGAGGCCGACTCCTGCTGGCTAAGGGTTAGCCAAGCTTGGGCCGGTAACCGCTTTGGCGGCATGTACATACCGCGTATTGGTCACGAAGTGATTGTCGATTTTATCCAGGGCGATCCGGATCGTCCGCTAATTATCGGCAGCCTATATAACGACAAGTCGGCACCGCCTTGGGCGTTACCCAATAATGGTAGCCAAAGTGGCTTAGTGAGCCGCAGCGTAGGGGGGAATGAGGTCAACTTTAATGGTATTCGCTTCGAAGATAAGTTAGGGCAGGAGCAGTACTGGGAGCAAGCTGAACGGGATATGCACCGCCTTATTAAGCAGAACGAGGTACAAGTTGTTGGGGCATCAAGGCAGGTCGATGTCGGACAAAACTATCGCTCAACGGTAGCCGGTACGAGTGATTATGTTGTCGGGGCATCGCTGGGGGTCACCGTTGGCGGCGCGCATAACACTACCGTCGGCGGAATAATTGGTATGAACGCTGGGGCGGCGATCGGCGTCAATGCGGGGGGAGCCATCGGTATCAACGCCGGAGGCGCGATCGGTATCGCCAGTGGTGGGGCGATGTCGATGGTCACGGGAGGTGCCATGGGGCTAGCCGTAGGCGGCGCGATGGGACTGAGTTCCGGGGGCGACTTGGTGATCTCTGCGCGTCGTATCCGGATTATTGCCGATAGCCAAATTATCCTACAAGCAGGACAAATCGACTTTAATCCTGGCGATGCGGGTCCACGCGGCGGCGGAGGTGGCGGGGGCGTTATTGGCCTGCCCGGCGCCACCCCGTCGGCCGGGCTATTTGTGGGGAAAAGGCTAGGGCCGACCCCCAACCCGACCCCAACACCAACGGTAACTACCAGTATCGGACCAGAGATTAGAAAGCCACAAGGAGGGGAATAATGTTAAGCGCAAGAGTTGGGGATGCCACCTCGCACGGTGGCGTTATCATCACGGGGCTCGGGACGGTGCGCTGTCATGGCCTGCCGATTGCCTTAGCCGGCAGTAGCCTCACCAGTTGTTCTGCTTTGCATGGCGCGAGCCCTATTGCGACCGGTTCTAGCGCGGTATTTGCCACCGGAGTACCGGTTGCTCGTTTAGGCGATACGACCGGGTGTGGCGCGCAGATTATCAGTGGGGCGCCCGATGTATTTATTAGAAATTGAGTTAATGCGGCAACGAAGGCTCGCTGAACGTAAAAAATCCTCGGCGCGCGCTGCGCATCAAGGCGCCTACTTTTTGGAGCGGGGAGATGAGCAGGATCTTCTCAAAGCGTTAGCGAAAGAGTCTTGGTATTACCAAGACGATCCGCAAACACTTTACAACCCACGGGGTCAGCTCTCCTCGCCCAACGAAGAGACGGTCGAACAGCTTTTTAAACAAGATATTGAGGATTTAGCACGGCGATTGGTGACCGATATCCTCCAGCCATCGCTCACCATCGCTGATATTATCGCCCAGCTTGAACGGGAAACACTGGGGGGCGTCGCCTTCGAGCAACGTGGCATTGGCGCCGATATATTGACCTTATTGGAGGATGAGGTTTACGCGATCGATGAATGGTGGGTCGATACTCAACACCATGAACAATAAGGATAAACGATGATGAATTCTCCCCCTCACGGGACACCGGTCACATTATATAAATTACTGGATGACGATCCTCACCAAGACGAAACATTCGCGACCGACCCTCTAACGATTAAGCATCTCGTGACACAGGATCTTAGCCAATTGTTGAATAGCCAACCTACGCAGAGATTGGCCGCTGATCAGGCAGACCCTTTGGTTGCGGCATCTGTAGTGAATTATGGATTGGGTATTACTATCGGCGAGTCTATGTCGTCCGCGGACTATCCCGACGTTGAATCGGCAATTCGTTGGGCAATTATCCGCTTCGAGCCGCGTATCGATCCCCATCATTTAACCGTAAAGGTCCTGCCAATCATGACGCGGAGCCAGACGGTATCCCAACTTAGCATCAGCATCAGTGCGAAACTTCTCGCCTATCCCGAAGCGATGGCACTGAACTTAGCCGGGACCTATGACCTAGGTACGGCTAAGGCGATGTTTAGCCCCTAAAAGGGATGACTTTATACATATAGGATTATTGTTTTTATAGGTATAAACAATAAATAAATCCTATTCTCATATATTTTTTATTCCCCTATCCTGTCCTCGGGGTACTTTTTAATTTATTAGGGAAACTACTAGCGTTACTCACTTGTTTTTGCGGGTAAATAATGGATGCATTAGTCATTAGCGTCGTTAGTGAAGACGCCTACTTCAAACTAGGTGTCATGTCATTAGTCCATCAACACTGGGAGGGGGGAACGAATCAACTATGCATAGCGACTGACGATAGACCTTATTTTGATCTGTGTTTCGATTTTCATAAAGAAGTTGTCGTTATTAGCGCATCGTCATTACTGCGGCGCTGTCCTTCGCTAATCGTCTCATCGCATCAGTGGGGAGATATTTATATTCCTTTTAACTGTCGTCGTTATCGCTTAACTCAGATTGAAAAAAAACTAGCGAAAATTTTAGAGATAGCCTTAGGCAAAATTATTAATGAGGCCGATTTAAACCTCTTTATTACCAATGGAGAAATTAGAGGATATCAGCAACTCTCCCAGACTGAGTTTTTAATCATGACCTTTATTGGTCAAGGGTTAGATTGTTACCTCATTTCTAAAAAAATTAATCGCTCGCCTAAAACGATTCGTACACATTATCGAAGCGCCAGTCGAAAACTCGGGTTTGATAATCGCGCAGATTTTTTTCGGTTTGCAAAATATATATCAAAAAATAATCAAGGCGTTATCAACACACTCTGTCTTTAAAATAAGGATATTATGATGAATAAAGGATTTTCATCACAAGAGAAGGATATTTGTTTCTCAAGAAAACACCTTCTATGTATCGCCCTCTGCCTCTCGCCTGGCGCTGCTTATGCGCAAAATTATGAAACGCTGACCCTAGACTCATCGGGGTTATGGGAAGATATCGTCATTGTGAATAACAAAACGACCAACGGGGCATTGGTCATTGATAATGGCGCCAATGTTACGTTAAGAAACGCGAGGATTAATGTGTCGCTGTTTGGCGGTGTTGGCGTTCGAGTCTATAAATCGTCATTTACCGCCGATCAGTTAATCGTCAAAGTGGAAAACCCCAATAATAAAGCGGTCGCCGTTAATATCGGCCCCTCCAGTCAAGTGGATCTGACTAACTCTACTATCACGAATGAAGCCATTGGCGATGGCATCGCGTTTAATAGCTATGATGATGCGCCCTCCATCTTGAAGGTCTCGGATAGCGAGATCTCGACATATAAAGGCTCGGGAATTAGGGCGATGGCGGGAGAGGTGACCCTAAATAGGGTGAATATCACCGCTCGCGGCGACCACTCCCATGCCATTGATATGAATACGGGGACTAAATTCCTCTCCATATTCGGTGGCCATTATAATACCGAAGGTGATGGAGGTTATGGGGTCTGGATGATCCACGATGGCGGCAAGATGGTCGCGCAGAATGCGAGCTTTGAAACATCGGGTAAAAAATCCCATGGCCTAGTGCTGCAACAGTCCAAGGCCAACGTACCGATGAGCGATGCGGTATTAAGCGATATAATTTTTAATGTCACCGGGGATAAGGCTTACGGCATTTACTCGGAAGGTAAGGTAAACGGCTATCGTGTTCAAGTGGATACTTTGGGCGAGAATGGCCATGGTATCGCCGCCTTGAAAGGCGGGACGATCTCGTTAAATCAAGCACAGGTTTATACCGGTCAGGACTCGTCATTCGGCGTGGCGGCAGTCAGTGGGGCAACTATTACTGCCAAAGATTTAAGCGTCACCACCAATGGAAAACTTTCTCATGGCCTGTTTAGTGATCAAGGGACGCTAAACATCAAAGAGAGTCAGGTTTCCACCGTAGGAAAGGATGCCGCGGGACTCTATGTTGGCGGTGATGGTAAAACGAATAGTTGGTCGTACGACCAAATACGTACGCTTACCCCCAATGCGGTGATTGCAGATAGCTCGCTAGAAAGTCAAGAAGGCATCGGCATCCTCGGTGTCGAGGGGGCTAGCGCGGTGCGATTGACGAACAGTGTGGTCAGGAGTGATGTGGACATTGCGGTCGCCGCGCTCACAACCAAAAATAATGCTCAAAAAGATGTTGCTGCGTCCTTGTATCTTGATGCTCAGGATAGCCAGCTCATCGGTAGTCTCTATGCCAGAACCGATGATAAGCTGTTTGTGGATCTAAAAGGCACAAAGAGTGTACTGACCGGCAAAGCGTTTAATGTTGAGCGCCTCGCTTTAGAGAATAGCCGCTGGAATATTACGGGGGATAGCCAGCTAAACAACTTACACAATGAGGGCATCGTCGCTTTTGGCGATAACGATAGTACAAGCTTTTTGAAGATCGACGGTAACTATAGCGGTTCTGGTGAACTACTCATGAACGCGGTTCTAGCGGGAGACAATTCACCACGAAATCGCGTGATTATCAATGGCGATGTCTTAGACGGGAGTACGCGGGTAAGCGTTGCGAATCTCGGTGGGAGCGGGGCGGAAACCGTTCAGGGTATCGAGCTTATCTCGGTGGGGGGCACCTCTTACGGCCAGTTTACTCAGCAGGGACGTATTGTAGCGGGCGCTTACGAGTATAATCTGGTGAAAAAAGCGCAGAGTTGGTTTCTGAGTTCACAACAGCCGACACCGGACCCAACGCCGGACCCAACACCGGACCCAACACCGGACCCAACACCGGACCCAACGCCGGACCCAACACCGGACCCAACACCGGATCCAACACCAGACCCGGATCCAATGCCGATTCCTGACCCTACTCCCGATCCGATTCCGGTCCCCGATCCGATTCCTGTCCCGGACCCGACGCCCAACCCTCGGCCAGAGCCGATCTATCGCGTCGAATCCGGTAGCTATTTAGCTAACTACATCGCGGGGAACACTCTTTTCAATACTTCGCTCTTTGAAAGAGAATCGGATCCGTTCGAACATGACGCACCCTTGCTGGGACAAAATACCTCGAATCTCTGGCTACGTCAGTCGGGAGGCCGTAGTGGCTGGTCCGACGGCAGTGGTCAGCTATCGACGAAATCCAATCGCTATGTCGCACAGCTCGGCGGTGCCTTATTGCATATCGAAACGCCAGCAGGTGGGCGCTGGAGTACTGGTGTAATGGCAGGTTATGGCCATCATAATAATTCGACGTCTTCACATCGGGTAGCCTACCGTGCTAAAGGCTCGGTCAATGGCTACAGCACGGGCATCTATTCGACCTGGATCAACGATAACTCGGGTAAAGGTGGCTATATCGATAGCTGGATCCTCTATAACTGGTTCAATAACTCGGTTAAGGGCGATCAATTAACGGCGGAATATTATCGTTCGAAAGGCTTAACCGGGAGTATAGAGGCTGGCTACGTCTCAGAAGTCTTGCGGTTTAATGGCAGTAAAGGGTCTGAATACCGTTGGTACTTTATGCCCTCAGCTCAGCTGACCTATCAGGGGGTGAAACATCATCAGCTGACGGAGGCCAATAATACGCGTATCAGTAATACAGGTAAGAATAATATACAGAGCAAGCTGGGGATCAGGAGCTGGATACATGGCCGCCATCAGCTCGATCAAGGTACGGAACGCTATTTTCAGCCGTTTGCCGAAGTTAACTGGCTGCATAATCTCAAGCGCCACGGCGTCAAAATGGATAGTACTAAAGTTGAACTGGCCGGAGCTGAAAATGTTGTCGAAATGAAGCTCGGTTTAGAAGCTACCCTGAGTAAACAAAGCCGCGTATGGGTAAATACGGGGGTACAAGTGGGTAATCAAGGCTATAACGATAATCGCTTAACACTGGGTGGAAAGTGGTATTTCTAATTTGACCTAACTGTTTGCTCTAAGGTGGAAACGGACTGTATAGGAAATATTCAGTTGATGCAGAAAGTTTCCGCCTTTTATATTATGCTATGACATCAATAATCCGGCTTTCTGACTATGGAACGTCGATGTACTAGCTAGTGGAGCCCGCATGCGATTTAATTATCTTATCGTACCTATCATTACTCTTCTCTGTTCCTGCAGTAGCCACTCGCATCGTGCAGATAATCAAACTATGCCACAGGGCGGTTTTTTATTAAAACCTGCCACGCTAGGTCAAAATGAATTGACCGGAGACTTCGCCGGAAATCCGCGCGCAGAACAGTTTATTGATATGATGGTTGAGAAACATAACTTTAACCGTCAACAATTAATCGGATGGCTTAGCCAAACTCGCCGTCTCGATTACGTACTCCGTCTTATGGATCGCCAAGCACCGAATTACACGCCTGCGCCAGGCCCTAACGGTGCATGGTTACGCTACCGCGCTAAATTTATTACTGACTCTAATGTGCAAAATGGGGTGGCATTTTGGAACCAATACCGCGATGCTCTCTCACGTGCTGAGGTACAGTACGGCGTTCCTGCCGAAATTATCGTTGGTATAATTGGCGTCGAGACGCGTTGGGGTCGAGTGATGGGTAAAACCCGTATTATCGACGGACTCGCGACGCTGGCCTTCGACTACCCCCGCCGAGCGACATACTTTAGTAGCGAGCTTGAAACCTTCTTATTAATGTCGCAACACGAAGATGACAATCCGCTGAATTTACGTGGATCCTTTGCCGGCGCGATGGGCTACGGCCAGTTTATGCCCTCTGCTTACAAACAATTTGCCGTAGACTTTAATGGCGACGGACACATTAATCTTTGGGACCCAGTCGATGCGATTGGTAGTGTCGCGAACTACTTCCAGAAAAGCGGATGGAAGACTGGACAGCCAGTAGCCATTGTTGGCACTGGACAAGCGCCAGGGTTAGATAATGGCTTTGCCACGCGCTACTCCGTTGCCCAGCTACAAAACAGCGGGTTAACGCCACAGCAGGCGCTGTCTGGCTCACAAAAAGTGAGTCTATTACGTCTCGATATGGGAAGCAGTTATCAATATTGGTTCGGTTTGCCGAATTTTTATGCCATCACCCGTTACAATCATAGTACTCACTATGCGATGGCCGTCTGGCAGCTCGGCGAATCAGTACGAGCTTCTCGACAAAATAATCTGTAAGTCGTCTTAGAAAAGTGAGTATCAGGTTACAACGTTGCGATCTGATACTCTCCTCACCAAGAAACATGGCTAAACTAGTGGTCTAGATGACTAAGATGGAGCGACTAATATGTCAGATCAAATAGAACTCCTCAGCCGACGACTCGGGCAATCCCTCACGCAATCTCAGTCGACAATCACCACCGCTGAATCCTGTACAGGGGGCGCAATCGCTAAAGCGCTGACCGATATTAGTGGTTGTTCCGCTTATTTCGATGGTGGCCTCGTGACCTATAGCGAACAGAGTAAACAACGCTTCTTAGGGGTGCAGGAACACACCCTTCAGCAGCATGGCGTAGTCAGTGAAGAGGTCGCCGCAGAAATGGCCCAAGGCGCCTGTGCCGCGCTATCCGCAGACTATGCCATTGCCGTCACGGGATTCGCAGGCCCAGGAGGAGGAACCGCTGAGAAACCAGTGGGGACGGTTTGTTTCGGCTTTGCCTCATCGTCGGGGACCGTGATCACCTGCCAACATCATTTCACCGGCAGCCGTGAAGTCATTCGCCAACAATCCGTGCAGTTTGCGTTAGAGAAAGCGCTAGCGTCTTTTTTCAAAATTAAGCTTGATACTGTATGACTATACAGTATAATTACCCCAGTAAATGCATAAGCATAAAATCCCCTTGCTGGCGAAACCAGTACGATTAGGAGTTGAAATGGCTATCGATGAAAATAAACAAAAAGCACTTGCAGCTGCGCTAGGACAGATTGAGAAGCAGTTTGGTAAAGGCTCCATCATGCGTCTTGGTGAAGACCGGACGATGGATGTTGAAACCATTTCAACGGGATCATTATCTTTAGATATCGCGTTGGGAGCCGGTGGCTTACCAATGGGACGTATTGTTGAAATCTACGGCCCTGAATCATCGGGTAAAACTACGCTCACGTTACAAGTTATCGCTGCCGCGCAACGTAAAGGAAAAACCTGTGCCTTTATCGACGCTGAACATGCGCTAGACCCGGTCTATGCTAAAAAATTAGGCGTAGATATCGATAACCTGCTGTGTTCTCAGCCTGATACCGGTGAGCAAGCGTTAGAAATCTGTGACGCACTCGCGCGCTCAGGCGCTGTTGACGTCATCATCGTTGACTCCGTCGCCGCTTTGACACCGAAAGCAGAAATCGAAGGCGAAATCGGTGACTCACACATGGGCCTCGCGGCGCGTATGATGAGCCAAGCGATGCGTAAATTAGCGGGTAACTTGAAGCAATCTAATACGCTACTTATTTTCATCAACCAAATCCGGATGAAAATCGGCGTAATGTTCGGTAACCCTGAAACCACCACGGGTGGTAATGCGTTAAAATTCTACGCCTCAGTTCGCCTTGATATTCGCCGTATTGGTGCGATTAAAGAGGGTGAAAACGTGGTGGGTAGTGAAACCCGCGTCAAGGTTGTTAAAAACAAAATTGCCGCACCTTTCCGCCAAGCAGAGTTCCAAATCATGTACGGGGAAGGGATTAACTTCTACGGCGAGATAGTCGACCTAGGCGTGAAGCACAAGTTCATTGAAAAAGCGGGTGCCTGGTATAGTTATCAAGGCGATAAGATCGGACAAGGTAAGGCGAATGCAGGTAACTACCTGCGTGAGAATCCGCAAATCGCAACTGAAATTGAGCAGAAGCTGCGTGAAACCTTACTTAACCCAAGCCACGAAGGCGAAGCCTCTCCAAAACAAGATGTTGATGGTGAGAGCGACGAGCAAGAAGAGTTTTAACATCGAGTTGTAATATAAATAACGGGAGCCTGCGTAAGCGGCTCCCGTTTTGCGTTGTAGCGATGAATAGAAGGGGCGCCCATGGAAAAAATAACACCGCCAAAAGAGGTCACTTATACCCAGTTACTTCAACGTGCTGTCTGGATCTTAGGTCAGCGCGATCATGGCACGGAAGAGTTACGCGAAAAACTACGTCTGTCTATCTCACGGAAGGCCCTACGGGATAATACGCCTGAACTCTATTTGCCTGACGCAACACTAAATAGTGTGTTGGAGTGGTGCGTAGAGCAAGGATATTTAAACGATCAACGATTTTGTCAGCACTACATCAGTCAACGCAGCCGTCGCGGTTATGGGCCGCAACGCGTTAGCCAAGATCTACAGCGCAAAGGAATAGCATCGTCGCTGATCGTGGATGCCATGCGGGATAGCGAGGTAGATTGGCAGCAATGTGCACGTGAGGTCGCCGAGAAGAAGGCCGGACGTCGTTGGCCCACGACCTATCCCGAAAAGGTGAAGCTACAACGTTATCTTTACAGCCGAGGCTTTCAAGGCGAAGATATTCGTGCTGTTTTCGAAAATTTTCCCTCGTGAATAAGATTGAGATTTTACTTCCCCGTGAAGAAAACTTATCTTATTGAGACTTTTAGTTCCACGATCATAGGTCGACTGTGAATAATCCAGTGACTTAGATGAAACGGAACGTCTGTTAAGCAAGATACCAGGACATTTATGAGCAAGAGTACTGCAGAGATTCGCCAGACGTTTCTCGATTTTTTCCAAAGCAAAGGCCACCAAATTGTTTCTAGCAGCTCGCTAGTACCAAATAATGACCCGACGTTACTCTTTACTAACGCAGGGATGAACCAGTTCAAGGATGTGTTCCTCGGCCAAGATAAGCGTGATTACTCACGTGCAACGACCTCGCAACGTTGTGTCCGCGCAGGGGGTAAACACAACGATCTTGAAAACGTCGGGTACACTGCACGCCATCACACTTTCTTTGAAATGCTCGGTAACTTTAGTTTCGGTGATTACTTTAAACGTGAAGCCATTTCATTCGCGTGGGAACTCCTTACAGGCGCTCAATGGTTTAATTTACCGAAAGAACGTTTGTGGGTCACCATCTACGAGACCGATGATGAAGCGTGGGATATCTGGGAGAAAGAAATTGGTATCCCAGCAGAACGCATCATCCGTATTGGCGACAATAAAGGCAGTGCTTACGCGTCAGATAACTTCTGGCAGATGGGCGATACGGGACCTTGCGGCCCCTGCAGCGAAATTTTCTATGATCACGGCGACCATATCTGGGGCGGTCCTCCAGGCTCTGCAGAGGAAGATGGTGATCGTTATATCGAAATTTGGAACATCGTATTTATGCAGTTCAACCGTCAAGCTGACGGTACGATGCTGCCTCTGCCTAAGCCTTCTGTTGATACCGGAATGGGCTTAGAGCGTATTTCTGCCGTACTGCAACATGTTAACTCTAACTACGATATCGATTTGTTCCAAAAACTGATCGCGTCAGTTGCACAGGTCACTGGAACGCAAGATCTAACGAATAAATCGTTACGCGTTATTGCCGACCATATTCGTTCTTGTGCCTTCTTAATTGCGGATGGCGTAGTCCCTTCTAACGAGAACCGTGGCTATGTCTTGCGTCGTATCATCCGTCGCGCCGTACGCCACGGCAACATGCTAGGGGCACAACAGAGCTTCTTCTATAAACTCGTCGCGCCACTGATTGCCGTGATGGGCAGTGCAGGCGAAGAGTTACAAAAACAACAACAGCATGTTGAAAACATACTCAGAGCAGAAGAAGAACAGTTTGCGAAAACCTTAGAGCGTGGATTAGCACTTCTTGATGAAGAGCTTGCTGCACTTCAAGGCGATACCCTACAGGGTGAGATTGTATTCCGTCTCTACGACACCTTCGGTTTCCCTGCTGACTTAACGGCAGACGTCTGTCGTGAGCGTGATTTGAAAATCGATGAAGCTGGCTTCGAAGCGGCAATGGAAGCGCAACGTCAACGCGCACGCCAAGCCAGCGGCTTCAGCGCGGACTATAATGCGCAGATCCGCGTAGAGAAAGACGCCGAGTTCAAAGGTTACGACGAATTAGCGTTTACTGCTACGGTGAGCGAAATTTTTGTCGAAGGCCAATCGGTTCAGAAACTTCAATCGGGGCAATCGGCCGTTGTCATCCTCGATAAAACCCCGTTCTATGGCGAGTCGGGCGGGCAAGTCGGTGATACTGGCGTTATCGTGACAGACCAAGGTGAATTTACCGTAGAAGATACACAAAAATACGGTAAAAGCCCGGGACATTTAGGCCGCTTAGTCACCGGTGAACTTGCGGTTGGGCAACAGGTTAATGCGCGGGTGAACGAAGCTAGACGTGCTAAAATCCGCCTCAACCACTCAGCGACTCACCTGCTGCATGCAGCGCTACGCCAAGTCTTAGGGCCACATGTGGCGCAGAAAGGCTCTCTCGTTAACGATAAATACCTACGTTTCGATTTCTCTCATACAGAAGCGATGACTGCACAGCAGTTACGCGAAGTAACGGAAATCGTCAACCAGCAGATCCGTCTCAACCTGCCTGTCACGACCGATATCATGGATATCGAAGAGGCTAAGCAAAAAGGCGCAATGGCTCTGTTTGGTGAGAAGTATGATCAGCAAGTCCGTGTATTGACTATGGGGGATTTCTCCGTAGAGCTGTGTGGCGGGACACACGCCCAACGCACCGGTGATATCGGCTTATTCGTCCTAGATTCTGAGTCAGGGACTGCGGCAGGGGTGCGCCGTATTGAGGCATTCACCGGCGAGCGTGCCTTAGCGACGGTATTTGCTGCCGAAGACCAATTAACGCAAATAGCACAACTGATCAAAGCGAATAGCACTAATCTTAATGACAAGGTGAAGGCGCTAGCTGAACATGCTCGAGTACTGGAAAAAGAAATTCAGCAACTTAAAGACCAACAAGCTGCGCAAAAAAGTGCTTCGCTCGCCGACCAAGTGAGTGAGATCAATGGCATTAAGGTTTTAGTCAGTGAATTACCATCAATTGATCCCAAGCTACTTCGTACCATGGTTGATGACCTGAAAAACCAATTAGGTTCAGCAGTGATTGTATTAGGGACCACCAGCGAAGATAAAGTTTCGCTTATTGTTGGTGTCACTAAAGACCTGACTGACCGTATTAAAGCGGGTGAACTAATTGGGCTTATTGCACCGAAGGTGGGTGGCAAAGGGGGCGGTCGACCGGATATGGCGCAAGCGGGTGGAAATTTACCTGAGGCTTTAACGGCAACCTTGGCAGACGTTCCTGGAATTATTTCTGATAAATTACAATAAGTTAAATTGATTCATCTTAACGCCTAATACATCAGTATTAGGCGTTTTATAAAATCATTTAATTAATCTCTTGATAAAGTCAGGTAAGAACTCTGTATTTCGGCTAAACTATTATTAAGCATGAGTAATGACGGATTGAGTGAATTTTACTAATAAAATACGGTCCTAACTACTTAGTGTTAACGATGGATGTGCCGGGTTGTGCAGAGACCCGACCTTTTTAATCTTTCAAGGAGCAAAGAATGCTTATTCTAACTCGTCGAGTTGGTGAAACCCTCATGATCGGTGATGAGGTTACAGTGACGGTACTCGGTGTCAAAGGGAACCAAGTAAGAATCGGTGTTAATGCACCTAAAGAGGTTTCGGTGCACCGTGAAGAGATTTACCAACGCATCCAAGCTGAGAAAACTCAGGACTCTGAGTATTAATTTATCTGCACTTACCAGGGGCAGGTTTAGCGAAACGGCTGTGAAACATAATTATGTTCACAGCCTTTTTTTTAGGTTTAAGAGCGAAATTTGCCGATGTATTGTGCTAATTGCTGCGCTTTTGTGCAAACAAACAATCTTCTCGAAAAAGTGTTTGACTTATAAGTCGGGGAAAGTAATATGTGCGCCAACGCAGCAACGAACGGTTACGTAAGTTTCCATCGGCGCTAAGTTAAGAAGTAATAAGAAGTAAATTGGTGAGGTGGCCGAGAGGCTGAAGGCGCTCCCCTGCTAAGGGAGTATGCGGTCAAAAGCTGCATCGAGGGTTCGAATCCCTCCCTCACCGCCATTTACGCATCCGTAGCTCAGCTGGATAGAGTACTCGGCTACGAACCGAGCGGTCGGAGGTTCGAATCCTCCCGGATGCACCA
>NZ_JABBFP010000013.1 GCF_018494085.1 Rosenbergiella collisarenosi
GCGCCGATGGTAGTGTGGGGTCTCCCCATGCGAGAGTAGGGAACTGCCAGGCATCCAAATAGACAAAAAGGCCATCCTAACGGATGGCCTTTTTGCATTGGGAATTGTGAATAAGCAACAAAATGCAGTTTATCCCCGCAACTAATGAAAACATTACTTTACTTTATTTATCAACCTCTTATTCTGATTGGTCTTCACATAAAAAATCAACTAATTAGGGGTTCCCGCTATGATCAGACAACAGGCGCCATCACCGGTTGCGTCGCTGAGTAATGTCCAAAGAATCAAGGCTATTGTGGGTGCCTCGTCAGGAAACCTAGTCGAATGGTTCGACTTTTACGTTTATTCCTTTTTCTCCATATATTTCGCACATATCTTCTTTCCGAAAGGGGATGCCACGACGCAGCTACTTCAAACCGCAGGCGTTTTTGCTGCGGGATTTTTAATGCGACCCATAGGCGGTTGGTTGTTTGGCTTCATCGGCGATCGTTTTGGACGTAAAAAATCAATGCTGATATCGGTCTATATGATGTGTTTTGGCTCGCTAGTGATAGCCTGTTTACCCGGCTATGATCGCATTGGGCTAATTGCCCCAGTGATGCTGCTACTTGTTAGAATGCTACAGGGGCTTTCCGTTGGTGGAGAATATGGCGCTAGCGCAACTTATATGAGCGAAATCGCGACAGAAGGTAAAAAAGGATTCTATTCTTCCTTTCAGTATGTGACCTTGATTGGCGGGCAACTCTTAGCTGTTCTAACAGTCGTCATTCTGCAACAACTCCTTGATAACGATAGCCTTCGGGCTTGGGGTTGGCGTATCCCATTTATGATTGGCGCTGTATTGTCGATCGTTGCACTATGGTTGAGAAAGTCGCTTCACGAGACAAGTGATGAAACCCAACGCGCAAATAAAAATGCCGGGAGTTTATCCTATCTCTTACGACACCATTGGCGCCCTTTCATTAAAGTGATTGGAATTACAGCCGGAGGGTCGTTAAGTTTTTATACATTCACGACTTATATGCAGAAATACCTAATCAATAGCATCGGCCTCGATCCGAAGATGGGCAGTATGCTGATGACCGGAGTACTTCTTGCTTTTATGTTTCTGCAGCCGATAGCGGGAGCATTATCAGATAAAATTGGACGTAAATTATCAGTAATTATTTTCGCAGTAGGCATAATACTCTTCACTGTTCCGATTATGGTCTATTTGACTAGGGTTGATAGTTTATTCCTTATATTCCTATTACTCTTATTAGCCCTGGTGATATGCAGTTTTTATACCTCTGTCAGTGGCCTATTGAAAGCCGAGCTTTTTCCTCCGCAATTGCGTGCCCTAGGGGTCGGCTTACCCTATGCTATTGGCAATGCAATATTTGGTGGTTCGGCTGAATTCGTGGCACTAGCTTTGAAACAGAAGGGGATTGAATCGAGTTTTTTCTGGTATGTCACCGCGATGGGAATTGTTGTGTTATTGATAAGCCTGACACTCCCTAATAAGAAGAGTGTCGAGCGACTGTAGAAAAGAAGACTCTCTGCCAGGCTAGCTGGCAGAGAAGACTACAGAATACGGCTAATCAATTTATCGATTCTAATACGGCGTAGGCGACGTATTAGTTTGCGGATCCTATTAGGATATTCCGAAATACTCTCTAAGTCGTGGAACTGTCGTAATATTGTAGTATTTTCGCGAATAAGGGCGAGTTCTTTCGACTTCTGTTCAGCCAGTAAGTGTTCAGGGTCATGCACCAAAATTGCATTTTCGAGATCTAACCGCCATGCCCTTGGGTTAAGATTATTGCCGGTTAGTAGCATCCATTCGTTATCGACCCAGATCCCTTTTAAGTGATAGCTGTTTGCTGCATCTTTCCACAAGCGAATAGTTAACTTTTCATTCTCAAGGTAATATTGTAGTCGGCTAGCAAAGCGACGCAGGTTAATCTCATAGAGATAGGGGAGTGCTCCGATAACTTTAAAAGGCTCTTCCGGTGGAATATAAAAATCGTTCGCCGTTTTGTCTCCAACGATGATCTCGACCTCTTTCCCTTGGCGAAGCAGGCGAATGATATGCCTAACGAGAATAGCCGGCAGATTGAAATAAGGTGTACAGATAACTAATTTTTCTTCAGTCGCAGGCATTAAATGAAAAATAGTCTGGTTAAGTAAACTACGTTTGCCTAAGCCTGCTAATGGGGTAACCGCCAACTGAGGCTCATGGGCGAGGTCGTCGAGTTCATAATTGAACGTTCTTAGCTCTTGTCGAAAAATTTTGGTTTCGTTTTTAATCTCAAGGCTAGTCGGACGATCTTCGAGATCTAAGCGGTGTACTGCATCTGACTGTTTGAGATTAGCACTAATCCAGTCAAACATGATATTCGCTAATGCAGGGTTTTTGATGATTTGGTAGCGGTCATAGCGATACCGCTGGTCATATTGTAGATAGACATTATTAATGCTTGCGCCACTATACACCACCGTATCATCGAAGATAAAACCCTTCAAATGCAACACGCCCAGTGCTTCACGCGTATTGACTGGAATACCGTATACCGGAATGGCTAACTCCCCGGCCTGTTCAGCTAAGCGACAATACCAATCTGCATTAGTTTCTCCGCGAGCAGCACCGATTCTGCCACGTTGAGCTCGATGCCAATCGACACAAATACTAATATCTAGCTGCGGGTTCGCGTGCTTAGCCTGATAAAGCGCGGCCATGACTGATTGCCCAGCCTCATCATTTTCGAGATAGAGGGCGACTAGGCATATTCTTGATTTAGCCTGGGCGATTTTTTCTAAAAGCGTGTGATGAAATTCCGCTGCAGAGTACAAAAATGAAAAGTCAGTGATTGATTGTGGCAGTTTCGGAAGTTCTGCAAGGTATCGCTGGTGTGAATTCATTTTATTTTTTGGCAACATCGCATTACGCTTCTTCTAGTAGAGGTCGAAAAATATGATAAAGCATGGGAACCCTAACCCGTTACTATACCATTAAAAGTATTAGCCAGGGTGACTTTCTGTTGGCGGTAATAGCGTTAAGCGTAGGCTTACGATGCCATCTTCAACATTGTTTTTACAGCTAAAACCCAGCTGTCGAGCTAAGGCTATCATCCCGGTATTATTTGGCATAGTAATCCCATTTAGCTGTTTTAAACCATGATCTCGCGTGTAACTTACCATCTTCTCAAGTAGTTTTTTCCCCAACCCTAAGCGTTTTAGGTCCGACCTCACTAATATTGAGAATTCTGCATCGATGTTATCACTGTCTGAAATAGCCCTAGTTACTCCAATGATGGTTTCCACGCCGTTTTCTTCAATGACGGCAACGAACGCCATCTCACGGTCATAGTCGATTTGAGTCATGGTCGCTAAATCATCGTGTGTGAATTCATTAATTTCGCTGAAATAACGATAATAGAGATCTTCTTTCGTTACACGGCCAATAAAGGCGAGTAGCTGGGGTTCATCTTCAGGGAGGATCGGCCTAAACAGCGCATTGCGCCCATCTTTCAGTTCAACCCATTGCTCAAATTTTTGAGGATACGGGCGAATGGCCAATCGATCTTCACTGTCCCCGGCGAAGCTGCGCAAGGTAATTTTCCCCTCCACCACCGCTAACGTATTATTTTTATCAATATACCCGTCGAGTAGGCAGTGATCTATTTCTGGGCAGTCGATCATAAGATCCGAAAGTTGTACGATCATCTCACTTAACTCAGACAGCCTAGGAGAAGAGATTTCCCAGCGCCGGAAGAGTTTATGTTGCTGGATAGCCTGTGCGATAAGGTGGTTAGCAAGCGCCATATTCAGCGGTAGAAGCGCCGTTACGGCTTGTCTATCCTCTTGCCACATTGCACTCTGTTCGCCCACTAACATAATTGGCCCAAATAGCGGATCGTGTTGTACAACGATGCGTAGTGACTGCCTATCTTTTTCACTCTCAGTCGGGTCGACCTTCTTTGCCTGTGTGAAACCATAATTTTGTAATAAAGCGATTAACTCAGAGCCTTCTAGGGAAAACTGTGTTTTGGCAATGTAATGCTGTAGTAATTGACGAATATCGTCACGACCATAAGGTTGTACTGCCAGCCTAGCGGGGGTTTCTCTAAGTTGCTTCTGGTTGCGATGGTAGGCGACACGGTGCATAAATGCGGTCACTGTACCTTCGGGGGTCCGCCAAGTTGGAATTCTGGCTTGAGAAAATATTGCTCGAGCAGCTTGTGACGAATATTCACCGCACCAGTTAGTCAGCAACGTTTTATATTTGGCTCTTGGATGTTGGTTGTAAAGATTCGATAGTTTTTCCGCACATTCGCTGGCAGGGGAAACCGCGCTAGGAGCATGGATCACCATAATAGCCTCAGCCTCTGGGCTATCGAGTAAAATAGCCGTTACAGCCAAATATAGCTTGGTTGTGGCATCATCTTTAAGATCAAGGGGATTGGTGATTGGAATCGTTTCGGGTAAACACGCGCGTAAGCGTTGATGTGTCGACGGAGTAATCTGTAGTAAGGTTCCTTGACGCTGCTCTAAGACATCCAACGCTAAAGCGGCAGGCGCTACGCCATTACTGATGATAAAGAGAGACTCTCCTTTCAAGTGACGCATATGGCTTAAGGATTCGACAGCCGAGAAGAGTTCGTGAGAATCATAAACCCGTAACATCCCTGCCCGTTGAATTGCTGCATCCCAAGTTCCATCGAAGGTCCCTTCGTTGCCGACGAGTAACCTCGCTGCGCGACTTCTACCGCTTTTAAACATCACGATAGGTTTGTTACGCGATGCACTACGTGCTGCTGAGACGAAACGGCGTGCATCATTTAAATGTTCAAGTGCGATCAAAATAGCGTGAGTTTTCGTATCTCGCGCTAAAAAATCGAGAAGATCATCGCTATCGATATCTAAGCCATCACCCAGCGCAATAAACCAAGAAAACCCAATTTTCCGCTGTTGCGCCCAATCGAGGATTGTATTGGCAACAGCGGTTGACTGAGCAATGAAGGCGACATTGCCACGACCAACAGGCACGGGTGAGAAGCTAGCATTAAGCCCTTGATAGGGGGCAATCAATCCCAGACTATTAGGGCCTAATAAGCGCATGTTCCAGCGTGCCGCTTGTTCAGAAAGTTCGGAGAAATGCTCCTTTGAAGCTGAAAGAATAATGCAACTAGGGCATCCTTTATGCCCTAGTTCATCAATAAGCTGCGTTAAACGCCGGGCATGGGTACAAAGTATTGCCAAGTCAGGCACTAACGGAAGCTCTGATATTGTGGCGTAAGCCATTACCCCACAGACGGCGGCATAGTGAGGGTTTACGGGTAATATTGCTCCAGAGAAACCTCCGGCCAATAGATTTTTCATCAACAGATTACCCGCACGACCTATCTTTTGTGATGCGCCAATCACGGCGATAGACTTGGGTTTTAGTAGTGCTTCTAAACCGAGTTGACTCATGACTCCTCCGTTAGCGGCGGCCTCTATAAAGGTGACGGATCCCGAGCGTGAACAGGATGATGAGGTTTACCCGCTAAATATCGTTCACGAAATAACGAAAAGTGCTGAATTAAGTGGTTAGCTGCTGCCTGATCTCCCGCTTGCGCAAGCAAGGCTGCGGCTATCTCTGCGGTACAGTGGTGCTCATCACTATGTGCTTCGCGTAGGGTATATTGACTAGGTGTCGTGACATTAACGGAGATCATAGGAAAGTCGTTTAACCACGGGCTTTTACGAAACATCTTGCGCGCCTCGGTCCACGTACCATCCAGCATAATAAACAGCGGAGGTTTACCCGTGAGGGGTGGCTGGTCTAATACAACGCGTTCCGGCTGTGCATAACTTGCAGGAAAAACGACCATCGGTTGATAATTCGGTACGATATTCTCTAGAAAATCTTTATCGTTAAAGGCGGTTCTGGACCATTGATAAGCGAGGGTCGACGGTAAAATATCGGCGATTAAGCGCCCCGTATTGCTGGGCTTCATCGGCTCGGTATCATACATCACTAGACAGAAACGACTGCGGGCGTTTTGAGGTTGTATCGTCAAACAGAGACAGTTAACCTGCGGTAACAGACACCGTTGGCAGCGATTAACGCGATTTCCCCGTGCAAGAAACGGACGCGTAGCCATGGCCAAGCGCTGTGCACGAAGTTGTAGTACAGCATTACAGTGGGTCATAATGAGTCGATACTGAATAAAAAATACAGTTTAATTGAGTTAAGCAGGGGATGCTACGCGATAAAAGGATTTCTGCTAGAGTGATCGTTAATTCGCCGACAAAGAAGATAGCTAAGCGGGCGGACATCAGGTAATCTGCGCGCTCAGTAACAGGAGAATGTGATGAACGACGAAAATAAAAGTAAAAGCAGTAAAGTAAAAGTAATGTATGTTCGCGGTGAAGAAGCGACTTCTTCACGTAGTAGCGGTAACCCGCGGACCGGTAAAGGTGGTCGCACGCCGGACCGCAAGGCGCCGACTGATCGTCGTTCATCTTCCTCTTCGCGTCGTGATGAGTCTTCTTCGCGTCGTAGCGACTCTTCTTCTCGCCGTGAGGATAGTTTCTCGCGTCGTAATGAATCATCTTCACAACGTAACGATTCACCTTGGCGTACCGTCTCTAAGCGCCCCTCGGAGCAAACAGAGTCAGCAGTAGATACGAATGCTGAAGAAGGGTTAACGGCGAAGAGCTATATCGATCCTGAGCAATTGCGTCGTCAGCGCCAAGAAGAAACTCGCGTTTATGGTGAAAATGCGTGTCAGGCGCTTTTCCAAAGCCGACCAGAGGCAATCGTTCGTGCTTGGTTTGTACAGAGCGTTACCCCCCGTTTTCGTGAGACTCTGCGCTGGTTAGCGGCCAACCGTAAAGCCTATCATGTCGTTGACGATAGCGAGTTAGCCAAGGCTGCCGGTACAGAACACCATGGCGGCGTGTGCTTTATCATCAAGAAGCAAACGGGTATTGATGTTGCAGCTTGGTTGGCACAAGCCGAAGAGAAAGACTGTGTTGTGGCGCTAGAAAATGTGGGGAATCCTCACAACCTAGGTGCAATCATGCGGAGTTGTGCGCACTTTGGTGCGAAAGCAATCCTCGTGAACGATGCGAATATTTTGGAGTCAGGTGCAGCCGTCAGGACTGCAGAGGGCGGCGCTGAACATGTACGCGCCGTTACTGCTCCTTCTTTCCATCAAGGCCTCGATGCTTTTCGTCGCGCGGGATACAGTATTGTTACAACCTCTAGCCATGAAGGCCAACCGTTAGCCTCGGCGTCGTTCCCCGCGAAGACTGTTCTAGTCCTAGGGCAAGAAGGCGAGGGGCTTCATGAGGAAACGTTACGTCAAGGCGATATGAGTCTTTCGATTGGCGGGACGGGTAAAATTGAAAGCTTGAACGTTTCAGTGGCTGCCGGGATCCTATTAGGGGAATGGTGGCGTCAGCAGAAAGCCTAATAATCAGGCCGGTTAACCCGGCTTAATTATTAACCGAAAGCGCCGAAAGGCGCTTTTTTAATGGGCGCCACCACCGCCACCGCCCGAATGGAACGGCGGTTTCGCGAACCAGATGACGACAAGCAATATGACAAATATTCCGCCTGCTGCCCAAAATATTTCATTCGCCGAGATGATTAAACCCTGGTTAGTGATCTGCTGGGCAATATAGCCAGATGCCTGGGAATGACTCATTCCCAACGCCTCAAGTTGCTGATAACTTTGCTGTGCGTTAGGGTTATAAGCAGTAATCGACTCCGTCAGTTGGCTATGATGCATAGCCTCTCGGTTAGTCCACAACGTAGTGGTAATCGACGTACCAATCGAGCCCCCTAGCGTTCGGATAAAATTAGATAGGCCAGAGGCCGCAGCAATTCTTTCCGATGAAAGCCCCGCTAAGGTAATGGTCGTCAACGGCATAAAGAAGCAGGCCACTGCGAAGCCTTGGATAAATTGTGGCCAGGCCGCATCGGCAAAACTCATCCCCGGCTCGAAAGTATAGGCCCGCCAATAGAAACAGACCGCATACATAATGAAGCTGAAGGTAACGAGATAGCGCATATCGATACGTGGAGCGAAACGTCCAATAATCGGAGAAAGAATAACGGGAAGGATCCCTACTGGGGCTGAGGCTAAGCCAGCCCATGTTGCCGTATAGCCGA
This sequence comes from Rosenbergiella collisarenosi, assembly GCF_018494085.1. GTDB lineage: Bacteria > Pseudomonadota > Gammaproteobacteria > Enterobacterales > Enterobacteriaceae > Rosenbergiella > Rosenbergiella collisarenosi. Next base: position 8,147 of record NZ_JABBFP010000013.1, read on the forward strand.
ACACCTCTTGCAGTAGCTGGGGTAACAGCACGATGGTGCCGAAATAGAGCATGTACGCTAAGCTAATCGATCCACAGCCAATGGTGAAGTTACGCGACTTAAATAACGATAAATCGATGATCGGGTGTTCGTCGGTCAGTTCCCAAATGATGAGTATCAGTAAAGCAACCACGGCCACGACCGTGAGGGTGACGATTTCTGTCGAACTGAACCAATCTAGCTCTTTCCCCCTATCCAACATAACTTGTAGACAGCCGATTCCTAAGGTCAGCATCACTAAGCCGACGATATCAATGGGTTGTTTACGCGTCGGTGTATCTCGCTTGGCGAGTGTTTTTACGGCAAGTAAAACCACGATGATACCAATTGGAACGTTAATAAAAAAAATCCATCCCCAGTGGTAATTATCGCTGATCCAACCGCCTAAAATAGGCCCACAAATTGGGGCAACAATCACCGTCATCGCCCATAGAGACATCGCCATGCTTCGCTTAGCGGGCGGGTAATTGTTAAGAAGTAGGCTTTGCGATAGAGGAATTAATGGGCCTGCGACTAACCCCTGGATTACCCTGAAGATAATCAACATCGTCAAACTGTTCGATATACCACAAGCCCAAGAAGCGATGGCAAACGCCGCGGTGGAGGCAATAAAGAGTTTAACTTCCCCAAAGCGACGGGCAAGCCATCCCGTTAGCGGGATCGAAATAGCATTCGCAACGCCAAATGAGGTGATAACCCACGTACCTTGCGTATTCGATGCCCCCAAGTCTCCCGCAATCGTTGGAATGGCGACGTTTGCGATAGTCGAGTCCAGCACTTGCATAAAGGTCGCGAGTGATAACGCGATAGTCATCAAGATTAATTGAGCGCGTTCTAAAGGCGGTCTCTCGTTATAAGCCATGACAGTTACTCCGCATTAGCGGTAATGATTCGTTGAATCAGTTGGTCAGCTTGTTGCAGTTGTAGAGTTAAAGCATTGCTTTCGTAGGCCGGGCGCTTACGCATCACCGTCGCTAACGCTTGCCCAGAGGTATTACTGATATCGATGGTGACTTGAGTAGAAAGCCCAATACGTAGAGGGTGGCGCTGCAGATCCTCCGGATTGAGCGATACGCGCACCGGCAGTCGTTGGACGACCTTAATCCAGTTCCCTGTGGCGTTCTGGGCGGGGAGAAGGGAAAATGCGCTCCCGGTACCCATATCTAAGCCAACGACCTTACCGTGGTAGATGACGGAATCACCATAGATATCTGCCGTGAGAGTGACGGGCTGGCCGATCCTCACGTCAGACAGTTGTGTCTCTTTAAAATTAGCATCGACCCATAATTCCTGGCTAGGTACCACCACCATCAAGGCGCTACTTGGAGTAATTTGAGCCCCAACCTGAACGCTACGACGAGAAACATATCCATCGATCGGGCTACGAATATCGGTACGTTGCAACGCCAGCCAAGCATCTCGAACGGCTGCAGCACTTTGTTGTACCATTGGCTGTTGATTTAAGGGGGTATCTAAGGTCATTGCTTGGTTGGCATTCAGTTGCTGGATAGCAACGTCGAGAGAGGCTCTCGCACTAGCAGCGGTATCTCTGGCGTGCTGCAGCTCCTCTCTACCGATCAGCTGACGCTGTGCTAGCGGTTCGCGGCGCGCTAAATCAGCCTCGGCTTGCGCTAGCGCTGTACGTTTCAACGCGATGTTGGCTTGGTACTGGCGATTATTAATCATTAATTGGCGAACTTGACGCACGCTACTGGCTAAGGCGGTTTCAGATTTATTTAGTGCTTGAATAGCATCTGTTTTGTCCAGTGAGACCAAGATGTCCCCACGGTGAACTAAATCGGTATTATCGAACCATACCTTACTTACACTCCCCGAGACTTGCGGGGATATTTGAATTTGGTTACCCGCGACGTAAGCATCATCGGTATTTTGCTGGTGGCTTAAGACTAAAAACCAATATAGGCCGTAAGCGATCGCGACAACAATACATGCAACGGCTAAGAGCAATAGTAAAGGCTTACGTCTTTTTTTCACGGGAGGTGTGTTAGGGGGAGTTGCGGTATCAATAGTGCTCATCAACTAAATCCTGCAATAAACGGTACATTAAAAACACTTCGACCTTAGGCGAAGTGTATCAATAAAAAATAACGACTATAAAAAGAAGGTTCGCGATCGCTACTCTTGTTCACGACTAGGGGTCGAGGGGTGAGGTAACGTATCGAGGTGGTTCAGTAATTTTCGATAAATAGTTTCTAACTGATTCTGCTCCTCGGTGGAGAGAATACCCCATACTTCTTGAAAGCTATCATATTGTGGAGGCAGAATTTCGCATAGAAACTCATAGCCTGCGTCGGTGAGATGAAGGTGTAAACAACGGCGATCGTTGTCACTTTCACGACGCTCTACCCAGCCGCGCTTTTGTAGCTCATCAGCAACGCGAGTCGCATTGGTACGTGAAGACCCTAACGCAGAGCTGAGCTCTGATGGTTGAATACTCTGATTCTCGCAGGCATCTAGAGTGAGTAAGGCATTAAATATCGTATCGTTGAGCCCGCGATCTCGCAGCATTTTATTACGATTTTCAAGGAGTTTAGTTTGAATATGCATGTGTAAACGTGTCAGTAGTACCACGCGTACCGGGTAATTGTCATGACGCGATGACAAATTGGATAACATTTTCTCAATTGGTTCAAAAGAACTGTCCAAGGTACACCTCATTTTACAGCTGAATACTGACTTATCGTTGCCATGAAAGGCAGTCGAAAGGGTAATTATTTAACCGATAACGTTGTCACAGAATGAAACTGATTACCAGAGAAAAGATAACCATGATGATTACTACAACACTAATTATCTAGTCACGTCACGGCGGAGGATAGTATGTATGAGATTAGAGAGGGAATTTGGGCAAAAAATGCATAATAGAAAAGAGCCCTAATGGGCTCTTATAAAGACAGATCAACTTACTGTAAGGCCGCGGTGATCCACTGATCGAATAATGCCTGATGACTTTTTATCCAGCCATCGACATGGCGATTGATATCGTCTTCGGAGCTTTGGCCAGCACGCATTGCCGCATTCTCAGCATTGATATCCGCTAGCGGGAGTTTCATCTCAGCGAAGAGTTTTGCAGCCTGAGGATTGCTATTTGCCCACTGTTTGTTTGCGATGATGTTAATACTATTAACCGGAAAACCGTAGTTCTTCCCATTGGGGAGTTTAGTCTCCAATTTCTGCGGATCTGCAGAGAAGGGAACCTCTAGCCACACTACGTCTTTACCAGGTTTAAGGACATCACTGACCCAAAAAGGCGTCCAGGTATAATAGAGAATGGGCTTACCTTGTTGATAGCGCGTGATCGTATCAGCCATCATCGCGGCATAGTTTCCTTGGTTATTGGAGACTGTTTTTTCTAGCTGGTACGCTTTTATTTGATAGGCTATCGTCGTATCGCATCCCCAGCCTGGCGTACATCCGGTCAGATCGGCACGACCATCTCCATTGCTATCAAAGAGCTTTGCGATAGTGGGATCTTTTAGCTGTTCGATGTTAGTAATATGGTAGTGCTCTGCTGTCTTCTTATCGATGAGATATCCTTGAGCGGCACCCGTAACATAATGCCCTTCGCGATAAAAAGTCTTATCCCCGCCCGCCGCATCGAACATATTCTCCTGGAGTGGCTGCCAGTTTACGGCCATAAAGGTCGCATCGCCTTTGGCGATAGAGGTATATCCCACATTATAATCGACTTCCTCCGGTGCAGTCACTGTGTAGCCTAGTTTTTCCAAGGCTCGGCTGACCAGTAAAGTCTGGAACGTTTCTTCGGTAATCGTACTTTGAATAGGTTTTACGACCTTGCCCTGTCCAGGAAGAGGAGCGGCATAGCTGCCAACACTGGTAAAGAGGGTCATAGCGACAGAGGTGAGTATAAATTTACGCATAATCAGTTCTCAGCGGTGGGTGGATTGACGGAAAGGAGCGGTGAGTAGACCAATGGGGCCTACATGATACCAACGGTTATAGCGCAGATGACGTTTATCGACGCCGAAGGATTGCGTTAAGCGATCTAAAATAATGGCAAGAATAACGATCCCGACGCCACCGATGGACGCTTGTCCCATATCAAGCCGACCAATACCGCGTAATACCATTTGACCTAATCCTCCTACTGCAATCATCGATGCGATAACGACCATCGAGAGCGCGAGCATTAGGGTTTGGTTAATTCCCGCCATGATTGATGGCATCGCGATAGGGAGCTGTACTTTCCATAGCATCTGGCGTGGGCTAGCACCGAAGGATTGACTCGCTTCGATAAGATCCTCAGGAACTTGCTTTATACCTAAGATAGTCAAACGGATGATGGGGGGGACCGCAAAAATAATCGTGACCACGACACCTGGCACATTACCGATCCCAAACAGCATGACAATAGGGACTAAATAAACAAAAGCAGGCGTTGTTTGCATTGCATCTAAGAATGGCCGTACGAATCTCGCCGTGCGATCGCTGCGCGCCAGAGCGATCCCTAGCGGTAGACCGATAACTAGGCAGAAAAGCAGCGATGTCAGTACGAGTGATAAGGTAATCATCGCATCGTTCCAAGCACCTATACAGCCGATAAATATAAGCGCCAATAACGTGCCGATTCCCATCCGGGCAGAGGTTAGCTGCCAGGCGATCATCGAAAACAACACAATGGCTGCGGGGGCTGGGATATGTGTGAGTAGCTGCTGGAAACTGCTCAGGATGTAGTCCACCGGTAGTCGTATACCCTGGAACAAAGGACGACAGTGATCAACGAGCCCATTTATCCCGACGGTTACCCAGTGATCGAGAGGGATTAGCGTAGTGTGGAAAGGATCGCTTAACGAAAAGTTATGATGTTCGACCGGTGCACTCGTTAACCAATCATTATGATCGGGGGAGGGGGCAGCGCTGGACGCAGCCTCGTTATTTCCGCTCCACGGATCGCTACTGGTAGGTGTGCTGGAATCTGTATTCCAAGGATCGTTGGTTGTCGTGGTCATGCGTTGCCGCCCTCCCGGTTTAATGCTGTGAGTAGTGTACTTTTCGAAATGATACCTAAGAATTGTTGTGTCTCATCGACGACGGGCAGTGCACACGGCGCTTGTGCAACGGGCGCGAAGAGGTCGCTTAACGCTGTCCCTGCTTGTAAAGGGGGAACATGAGATAAATAAGCCTGCTCCAAGGAGGCATTTTCCTTTATCACGCGCTGCAAACTCTCTGCAGTGACAATACCCTCAAAACGCTGTTTATTGAGGATATAACCGTAATCTCGATCCTGATCGGTGAGTAATTTTAAGGTGGACTTAGGCCCTAGCCCGGTGGCGCGATGGATAATCGAACCCGTGGCAGGTTTCACGATATCTTTCGCACTAAATACCTGGCTGATGTCGACACCTCGGAAGAATGTTTCGACATAGGCATTGGCGGGTTGGTTTAGAATCTCATCTGGCGTGCCGACCTGTACCACTTGGCCGTTTTGCATAATCGCAATACGATCACCAATACGCATCGCTTCGTCGAGATCGTGAGAAATGAAGACGATAGTACGCTGTTGCTTGGCTTGGAGTTTGACCAATTCGTCTTGCATCTCGGTACGGATCAGTGGATCGAGGGCTGAGAAGGCCTCGTCCATGAGCAAAATATCGGGGTCGTTTGCTAAAGCTCTCGCGAGACCGACGCGTTGTCGCATGCCTCCAGAAAGCTGATCGGGCCAGGCTTGCGCATACTTCTCTAAGCCCACTTGTCTCAGGGCTTCTAATGCTTTACTCAGTCGCTGATTTTTCTCTACGCCTGCTAAGGTCATACCGAAGGCGGTATTGTCGAGAACGGTCATATGGGGCATCAGAGCAAAGGATTGGAAGACCATACTAATTTTGGTCCGGCGGATTTCTCGTAGAGTTTTCTCTGAGACACTCGCGATGTCTTGTCCATCAATGAGAACTTGCCCACGAGTCGGGGTAATTAAGCGATTTAATAATCTCACGAGAGTCGATTTGCCTGACCCCGAAAGCCCCATGATGACGAAAATTTCACCTTCATGAATAGTGAGATCAACATTATTCACACCGACTGATAAGCCGGTTTTATCGAGAATGGTTTCTTTGTCGTCACCCTGCTCGAGTAATTTATAGGCACGCTCAGGATGATGCCCAAAAATTTTATGCAAATTTTTGACTTGAAGTTTTATTGTCATGTTTACGGTTATTCCCTGTTATTTTCTATTTAATCATCAATTTATTATTTTCATGGGTGAGAAAGTTAATTAAAACTATCATAGTGAGATGCATTGACAACCTTTTTTATGCAAAAAATATTGCATATATATGCATTGATATGGGAATTTTCTTAGGGGTTACAAGTAGTTAGGGGATGATTTTTTAATAAAAAAAATTAATCATTAAATGCTAGGCTAATAATTTGATAGCTAACTAAATTTTGGGGGGGGGAAGGACACTTTTCTTACAAAAAAGCAAAAAAAAACCAGCGCGGTGCGCTGGTTTTATGTTTCCCGAAGGAGGGATAGAATACTACTTACGTGATAGCAGGAGCCCGAAAACGAAGCCTACCGCTGCTGTGATCCCTAAGGCTGAAGCCGGGTTGTCTTGAACCCACTCAGTCGCTTGGCAACCTGAGTCACATAAATTTTCGCGAAGGGATTTTTTACCCTCTTTAAAACTCGCGCGCGTTTTATTCAGCAGACGTTCTGCGTTACCGCGCGCCTCTTCAAACCCTTCTTTAGCGTCGTCGCCATAAGAGTTCAACAGTGCCTCTAACGAGTCAGCCAGCTCTTGAACATCGGCGTTATCTTCTGGTAAATCATATTGTTGTAATTTCTTAGCCATTATATTCTCCAGGATTTGAATTCGTGTTAATAAGTATAGACAGCTTTTCTAATTTGTATAATCTTAGAGAAAATTCCGAATGATCTGAACTACATGCTTACCGCGCTAGGGTAAAGTTCGCCAATAATAAAGTTAAGGAGTTTTAATATGTATTTGCGACCGGATGAAGTGGCTAAGGTGTTAGAGAAAGCAGGCTTTGAGGTGGATGTTGTTACCCCTAAGACCTACGGTTATCGTCGCGCTGACCACTATGTGTATGTAAACCGTGAGGCGCGTTTAGGCAGGACAGCCTTAGTCATCCATCCTACCCTTAAAGAGCGCAGCCGGAACTTTGCGGAGCCAACTTCAGATTTAAAAACCTGCGATCACTATAAAGAGTTTCCGCATTATCCCGCTAGCGATAATCAAGAACACTACGGCATCCCACATGGCTTTAGTTCACGCATAGCGCTGGAGCGATATTTGTGTAGCATGTTTGGATAAGCTCGTATAAGGCACAATGGCGGGTCGTTCCGCTATTGCGCTGTCGGCGGTAGTAACGAACCTTGGTCATTACCGCTATGGAACTTTGCTAAGTACTGGGGTTGGAAAATACACATCCTCAGTGTGTCACGATAGGTGCCATTGATAAAAAATTCCTGCTTTAAAATCCCTTCTGTTTCAAAACCCAGTTTCGAATAAATATGGATGGCTTTTTCATTCTCTTTATCCACAATTAAATAGAGCTTGTAGAGATTAAGAACGGAGAATCCGTACTCCATTGCCGCCCGAGTGGCTTGGTTGGCTAATCCTTTTCCCTGATGATCGGGGGCGATAATGATCTGAAATTCCGCTCTGCGGTGGATATGGTTGATTTCGACAAGCTCGACTAATCCTGCTTTCTCTCCCTCGTGTTCAATGACGAACCGTCGTTCGCTCTGATCATGAATATGTTTGTCGTAAAGATCGGACAGTTCAACGAAGGCTTCGTATGGCTCTTCAAACCAGTAGCGCATCACAGTGGCATTATTGTCTAGTTGATGGACGAAACGAAGGTCTTCACGTTCTAGGGGACGAAGTTTGATGGTCATCATATAGCCTTATTAAAAGAAGCTCGAAAGAATACCGTGTCGGTCTCTCCTCTGCACAACAAGTTGGCATAGGCTTTGCAACTATCGTTTCACGATATCGTTTTTTGATTCATGGAGTAGTGTAGATGAAGGGTAACGAAGTAATCAAAGATCTTCTTGCGCCAACCTATTCGCGCGACCTCGTTGGCTACGCGGGTAACCCCCCTACCGTCACGTGGCCGAATAATGCGCGGGTTGCCGTTCAATTTGTACTCAATTATGAAGAAGGTGCTGAAAACCATGTTGAGCACGGCGACGCGGGTTCAGAACAGTTCTTGTCAGATATTATCGGCGCCGCTAGCTACCCTGATCGTCATATGTCGATGGATTCACTCTATGAGTATGGCTCACGCGCAGGATTTTGGCGTATTCATCAAGAATTCCAACGCCGAGGATTACCGTTAACCGTATTTGGGGTAGCGATGGCTCTCGCCCGTCATCCTGAGATAGTCTCCGCGATTAAAGAGGCTGATTACGACGTGGTCAGCCATGGTTGGCGCTGGATCCATTATCAATCCATGTCGGCAGAGCAAGAGGCCGAACATATGGATAAAGCGACGGCAGTTCTGACCGAATTATTCGGTAAACCGCCGGTTGGTTGGTATACCGGCCGCGATAGCCCGAATACACGGCGACTGCTGGTGGAACGTGGCGATTACCTTTACGATAGCGACTATTACGGCGACGATTTACCTTTTTGGATGCCGATCACGACTCAGTCGGGGCAGCAGCATGCTCATCTCGTCATTCCTTACACCCTTGAATGTAATGATATGCGTTTTGCGACACCGCAAGGCTTTAATACCGCGGAGCAATTCTTCACCTATCTGCGTGATAGTTTTGACGTCCTCTATGAAGAGGGGGCCACTGCGCCCAAAATGTTATCCATTGGGATGCACTGCCGCCTCTTGGGGCGGCCAGGTAAATTTCGTGCCCTGCAGCGTTTTTTAGATCATATTCAGCAATACCCAGATGTGTGGATCTGTACACGACAGCAAATTGCTGAACATTGGGTCACGCACCATCCCGCTCCTTAGTAGACTATAAGAGAGGGGGGGATGCCCCCTCTCAGCTAACTCATGAGGCTCACGTGGGCGGCAACGATACGCCATCCCTCAGCAAATTTCACCCACGTCTGTTGTTGACGACCCACCTTCTCAGTATGTTCCCGCGTAAACTCTGTGCTACAGACCGCCATCGCCTCACCGTAGGTCGTAATGACGGTGTTTCTTAACTTACGATCTAAGTTTACCGCCGGCCTTGTGGCACGGAAGGCTTGGATCTCTGCAATGCCGTAAAGATTCTCCCCAGCGCCGAGACGAACCGTATGCGAGCTGTGCCAAAATAGCTCGTCCAGTACCTCGGTATCGTTAGTCGTTAATGCCTGTTCATAACGTGCAAATTGCCGTGTAACCTCGGCCACAACATCTGGGTGATTAATCGTATTTTCTAGCATTAATTATGTCCTAAAAGTGATGGTGCAACGTTATTCCTGCTTGCTCTAGCTGCCAAGCTGCTTCTAGCGCGATAGCTTCTTGATAGGGCGCGGCGATCAATTGCACGCCAATCGATAGTCCATTAGCGGTACGAACTGGGGCCGTGCATACGGGTAATCCGACATAAGAGATAGGTTGGGCGAGCATCCCCATACTCGCTTTGGCCGGAAGAGTCTTCCCTTGAATTTCTATCGATGCCTGACCGATAAGCGGCGCGGCGCAGGGCGTCGCTGGGGCGATTAATAGATCGAACTGCTCGAAGAGGGCGAGTATCTGGCGAGTGAAGTGTTCGCGAAAGCGCTGCGCCTGCATCGGCCAACTGGCAGGAAGCATACAGCCTGCGAGTAAGCGCTCACGAGAATTAACCTCGAAACGTTCGGGACTCGTGCGTAACGCATTAAGATAATGACTGCCTCCTTCACTGGCGGTGAGCAAGAAAGCCGCTGCACGGGCTAATTCGGCATCGACGAGTTCCACTTCTCTATCCGCACCGAGAGCGCCCGCCACTGCAGCGGTAATAGCGCGTGCTTCACCATCGGCTAAACGGGTAAAATAGCCCCCTAATACCGCAACGCGTAGCGGTTTTTTTCTTTTTCCAAGTTGTTCCGATACCAGATTGATCGGCTGATTGGATTGAAAGCGGTCTTGGGTATCGTGGCCTTGTAGATGATCGTAAACTAATGCGAGGTCGTCGACACGGCGTGCTAATGGTCCGATATGATCAAGACTCGCAACGAATGGGTGGCTACCACGGCGTGAGAGGCGGCCGAAGGTCGGCTTCAATCCAAAGACACCACATAACGAGGCCGGTACTCGTATTGATCCATTGGTATCCGTGCCTAACGAAAAATGTACAAGACCAGCAGCGACAGCGGCAGCGGAACCGCCTGAAGAACCCCCCGCGATGCGGGAAGTCTCAAGCGGATTGCGGCACGCCCCATAATGACTATTTTCGGTAGTGAAGCCATAAGCATAGGCATCCATATTAAGCATACCGGTGAGGATCGCTCCTGACTGGTTGAGCTTCTGAATCGCCCACGCATCTTCAGCTGCTACAGGTGACTGGCTAAACAGCTCAGCACCGGCTAGCGTGACCTCATCGTGTACGTCAAAAAGATTTTTGACGGCATAAGGGATTGCGGCTAACGCAGCAAAATCTCCGCCGTTATCGCGCTGTCGATCCAATTGCTGTGCTGCGTGTAAGGCTCTTGAGGCGGTAATCGTCGTCCAGGCGTTGAGTTGCGGATTAACGGCATGGATAGCATCGAGACACGATTCGGTCACCGTTATCGCATTAAGCTGTTTTGTTACCCAGCGCCGATGTAATTCTTTGATGGATAATGAGGCGTAATTCATAGCTTCCATACCCCTCCAACTTCTTGACGGTCGTCCAAGGGGTAAGCCATGAGGGGGGCGGCAATCTCTGCGATGCGAGAAAGCTCAATGGCAAGTTCCGCCTGGCGATCAGGGGGGAGTTGCAGATCGAGCAATAGGCTCATCTGCGCAATATAGCTTGGCCAATCGATAGTTGTCGTCATGATGACTCCTTAATAGCCGGCAGCGCTGCCATTACTGCGAGGGTCACTGGCCCCCTCAACAAGGCCGTTGGGGTGGCGAACGATGGCTCCCGCATGTCCCACCGCTTCACTCCATGGGGCTAATCGTTCAGTGCGGTGGCCTAAAGTACGTAGTCCCTGATACGTCTCTTCGCTAAACCGGCCCTCGAGTTTCAGGGAATCGGAGGCATTTCCCCAAGTTCTGCCGAGTAACCAGCGCGGTGCGCTGATTGCGGTTTGCAGGGGGTGGTTCTGTTGGACATAACGTGTAAACAACGTAGCTTGAGTTTGCGGCTGCCCATCACCGCCCATGGATCCATATACTAAGGTTCGACCATCCTTTAATTTGGCGGCGGCAGGATTAAGAGTATGGAAAGGGTATTTTCTCGGTGCCAGGCAGCGTGGATGGCCGGTTTCTAAGCTAAAAGCGGCACCGCGGTTTTGCCATAAAATACCCGTTTTAGGGATTACGACACCGCTACCGAATTCATGATAAATACTTTGAATAAATGACACCGAGTAGCCGAATTGATCGGTTACCCCCATCCATACCGTATCCCCGGGAAGCAGTGGTTCACCCCATGCAGCCGCCTGCTCGGTATCCAGTTGCTGACCGAGTGAATCGAGGTGACTTGCAGCTAAGAGCTGTTGCAAGTCAACGTCAATATCTTTGGGATCGGTAATATGTTGATCACGCAGGGAAAAAGCGATCTTCGTGGCTTCGACAATGCGGTGAATGGTCTGGATTTCATCGCATTTAGCAAGATCAAAGCGGTCGAGAATACCGAGAATAGCCAGAGAGACCAGCCCTTGTGTAGGCGGTGCGAGGTTATAAACCGTCCCGCAAGAGTGCTCGACTTTCAGCGGTGTTTTATAGCGGGCCCGATGCTCTGAAAGGTCTTGCGCGGTAATTGGCATACCAAGCTGTTCCATACCCGTAGCAATTTTTTCCCCCAGGGTGCCACGATAGAAGCTTTCTAGCCCTTCTTTGGCCAATATTTTCAAACTCCCTGCTAAGTCTGGCTGGCGTAAGCGCTCACCGGCTAACGGCGCGCGGTTATTGGGGTAATAAATGTCACTAAATCCTGGTAGATCGCTCAGTTCAGCCGCTTTACTCGATGTGGCGTCGGCCTGGGAAGCTGTGACTGGAATACCTAACTCTGCATAGTGAATCGCATCGGCCAGTAGGGTAGATAACGGGAGTGAGGTAGGGAAATGCTCTTGGGCATAGTCTAAGGCGAGCTGCCAACCGCTAACCGTTCCGGCTACCGTTAACGCGGCCTGAGGCCCACGAAACGGAATCGTCGCCTGCGGATGATACTTATCAACGGTGGCTAATGACCCGGCGGCACCACTTGCATCAATCGCAATCGGATCGCCAGTGGGTGGGATAATTAGCCAAAAACCATCGCCTCCCAATCCATTCATATGCGGATAAACGACGGCAATCGTTGCAGCAGCCGCAACCATGGCCTCCAGGGCATTGCCACCCTGACGCAAAATAGCCAAGGCGCTACTACTCGCGAGGTGGTGTGGGGTGACTACCATTCCATTAGGAGCTACGTTGCTTTGAATCATTGTTCTCTATCCACGCACGATAAAGGCAATAACTAAGCAAGATGTATACCGAGATGAAAAAAAAATTTCAGAGTGGTCTAAATCCTGCTTGCTCTAGTGAAATATTCGTTACAGGAGTAATTATGATCCCCTTAAATCAGCGACTAGCGAGCCAGTACGATAGCTTAACGCCGCAAGAGAAGCGGGTAGCCGATTTCGTTGTCGACCACTTTGATGATCTAATCAGTTATAACAGTGCCGAATTAGCGCGGGTAAGTGGGGTCTCGAAAGCGACGGTAAGCAGGCTGTTTAAGCGGCTGGGATATGAAAAATATAAAGATATGTATGAGGAGTTACGCGTCCTACGGCAAAGTGGGATGCCGTTAACCGAACCAAAAGATATCGTACACGGCGACACGTTGCTGGCTAGACACTATAAGCAGGAGATGGCAAATCTCCTGCATTGGACCACGCATCTACAGGCCGACGAATTTGCCGCGGCAATTAATGCCATCAATCAGGCACGACACGTAGGAGTTGTGGGTTATCGTAATGCGTATCCTGTCGCCCTGCATCTTCGTGCGCAGCTCATTCAAACACGCGCCCAAGTTAGCTTATTTCCAACCCCTGGACAGACACTTTCTGAAGAATTAGTGGATTATGGTCCGCAAGATGTTGTCATCGTCATTGCTTTTCGGCGTCGCCCCGCGGTAATCAAAAAACTCCTCCTCCTCCTCCAAGGCCAAGGGGTGAAGGTGGTAACACTTTCTGAGCCTCAAGCATTGAGCATCCAAGGCCTCGCGACATGGCAATTTGCCACTCCGCTGGAAAGCGTGTCGGCATTCGATTGCTATGGCGCAGCGATGAGCTTCGTCACATTACTCGCAAATGCATTACTGCACTCGACATTAGAAACTGGCCGACAACGGATCCATAAGATCGCTGAAAGTTACCAGGCTCTAGAAGAACTTGAGCAGCGGTGATGGGGCGCAATTTTGGTGCAATGCGTCATTGTAGTGCGTTTTCTGGTTCAACCTCTTGTGAACCACTCAGGTGCAGTAACGACCTGACAAGAAAATTGTCTGGCACAATTGTTGCAGTAGTTCTAGATAAGAATTTTTAGTTTCAATCACCAAGGACTCGATTATGGATATTTCATCTTTTTCTCAAATAAATCCCCCACCACGTTTACTCATGGGTCCCGGCCCTATTAACGCGGATCCACGGGTATTACGTGCCATGTCGAGTCAACTTCTTGGGCAATATGATCCGGCGATGACTGACTATATGAATCAGGTCATGACGCTCTACCGCGGGGTTTTTAATACGCAAAACCCATGGACCTTATTAATTGATGGCACCTCGCGTGCGGGAATTGAGGCTATCTTGGTTTCAACCATTCGCCCTGGCGACAGAGTATTGGTGCCCGTCTTTGGTCGCTTCGGCCATTTATTGTGTGAGGTAGCGCGCCGCTGTCGTGCCGACGTCCACACGATTGAAGTGCCGTGGGGGGAGGTGTTTAGTGCGGATCGTATTGAAGAGGCGATTAAAAAAGTTAAACCGCGTTTATTACTAACGGTGCAAGGTGATACGTCTACGACGATGCTGCAGCCCCTCGAACATCTTGGTGAGATTTGTCGTCGGCACGGGGTACTGCTCTATACCGATGCGACGGCGTCGCTAGCCGGTAACCGGCTAGATACCGATGCTTGGGGGATCGACGCAGTGTCCGCAGGAATGCAAAAGTGCTTGTGTGGCCCCTCTGGCACTTCTCCCATCACGCTAAGTGATCGTATCGTCGATGAGATCCGTAAACGTAAATGTGTCGAGCAAGGGATCCGTACGGCGGAACATCAACAAGGCGATGAGGAGATGATCTACTCCAACTATTTCGATCTGGGCATGATCCTCGATTATTGGGGGCCTGAGCGTTTGAACCATCATACTGAAGCCACTAGCGCACTATTTGGCGCTTATGAAGCCGCTCGCCTTATTTTAGAAGAGGGACTAGACGCTGGAATCGCCCGCCACCAGCTGCATGGCGAGGCTATGCTCCACGGCATCCAAGCGATGGGGTTACAGGTCTTTGGCGATATCAAGCATAAGATGAATAATGTGCTCGGCGTTTATATTCCCGAGGGGGTGGTGGGCGATGAGGTCCGCCACTTAATGCTTAACGATTTCGGTATTGAAATAGGAACATCGTTCGGACCTCTGCATGGCAAAGTCTGGCGTATTGGGACAATGGGATATAACGCCCGTAAAAGTTGTGTGATGCAAACCCTGACCGCGCTTGAGGCTGTTTTATATCGCGTGGGGTTCAAAACGGTTCAAGGGGCGGCGTTACAAGCTGCATGGGATCACTATCAAGCGGCGGATGCATATGTCTAATCTGATACCAAAGGCGATAGCCGGGAGTGCGGCACAACGCGTCATGCAACGTTGTGATAGTCTGGCCGCTATCAGTGAAACTGCCGGAGAGTTGACCCGCGTTTATCTTTCGGACCAACACTTCCACGCTAATCGTCAAGTTCAGCAATGGATGGAAGCGGCGGGAATGTCCGTTTGGCAGGATGAGGTGGGGAATATCTGCGGCCGCTACGAAGGCCTGACAGAGGGCGCGCCCGCAGTGTTGTTAGGGTCGCATCTTGATTCTGTACGTAATGCGGGACGCTACGATGGTCCATTGGGCGTACTCACTGCAATCGAGGGGGTGAGTTGGCTCCATCAGCAGGGAATTCGTCTCTCCAATGCAGTGGAGATTATTGGATTCGCCGACGAGGAAGGTACTCGATTCGGGATCACTTTACTGGGGAGCAAAGGTATCACCGGTCAGTGGCCGAGTGATTGGCTCGATAAGACTGATAGTCAAGGCATTAGCGTACGCCAAGCGATGATTGCTCAACAGCTCGATCCGCTTAAGATACACCAGGCGGCGCGAAGCCCTGAGGCTATTAGCGCCTATTTAGAGCTACATATCGAACAAGGACCTTGCTTAGAAGCGGAAAATCTCCCTTTAGGTGTTGTTACCGCGATTAATGGGGCTCATCGTTTAACCTGTCAATTTACAGGGCTAGCAGGGCATGCGGGTACCGTACCGATGACTCAGCGCCAAGACGCGCTAGCCGCTGCTGCACAGTGGATGGTCGCAATTGAAAAAGAAACGACTGCGGCAGGGGGCGGGCTAGTGGCGACCGTCGGGCAAATCAATTGTTCACCTGGGGCGGTCAATGTTATTCCGGGAGAGGTCACTCTTAGCTTAGATATTCGTGGGCCGGAGGATGCACCGCTCAGCGCGTTGCTACAGTTACTGCTTTCTCAAGCACGTGCTATTGCTGCAGATCGAAGCATCGTGTTTACCGCTGAAGAGTATTACCATATTCCGGCGACAGCCTGTGACCATCGCTTACGTGAGGCGTGTACGCAGGCTGTCAGCGATGTACAGGGTTGTGCACCGCAACTGTCAAGTGGTGCCGGACATGATGCGATTGCGATTGCGGCGAAGTGGCCCGTTGCGATGATTTTTGTCCGTTGCGAAAAAGGGATCAGTCATCACCCCGCTGAGGCGGTCACCGTACAGGACGTCGCGGCAGGGATCCAAGCCTTTACACGCGCGGTGCAGCTAACGGCCGCGCCTTTACGAGACTATAAAACTGATGCTCTCACTCAAACAGTTTAATAACAGCGATAACGATGCCGCTCAGCAAGCTATCGCTCATTGTGTTGCACTAGCCAATTGGCAACAACAGCTGGTGGCTCATCGGCCTTTTTGTGATTCGGCGCAGCTCTATTCTGTTGCGCATGAGTTAACACTGGGGTGGGGGGAAGACGAACTCCTCTTGGCGTTGAGTGCTCATCCACGTATTGGTGAGAAGCCCGAGGGAGCGACGTCGGAGGCTCAAGCCTCGCGTCGCGAGCAAGCTGCAGTTCAAGAGTCTGATTATCAGAGTAGAGAGGCAATTCGGGTGGGTAATCAGCGCTATGAACAACGATTTCATCGTGTATTTTTGATCCGAGCCAAAGGCCGCTCGCCAACAGATATCCTCAACGCATTAACGGAACGCTTGTGTCTTAGCGACGCTGAGGATATTGAGGTGAGCCTCGAACAGCTCCGTGAAATTACCCTATTACGACTGCAGGAGGCTATTCAATGAGTACTATTACGACACATATTCTTGATACCGCGTTAGGTAAGCCCGCGAACCAGGTTGCGATTGCATTAGAGCAGTTAACCCCGGAAGGGTGGCTGCTTCTAGCGGAGGGAAGAACCGATAGTGATGGGCGTTTGAAAAGCCTGACCCCTGAACCTATTGGTCCAGGGCACTACCGGCTTACCGCAGAGATCGGTGATTATTTTGCGCGCACTGACCGGTTATCGCTTTACCTAACTGCGCAGATCGATTTTGTGATCAATCAAACTGGCGAGCACTTCCACCTTCCTTATCTTATCACGCCCAACTCGTGGTCAACCTACCGGGGAAGTTAAACGGAAGGTATCTGCGTCTTGCCAGGCGGGAAAGACTCGACGATGGTCACTAACACGTTGGTGGTCGAGCGCGGCTATGATCAGGGTGGCTTCACCGGGGGAGGCCTGTGCAATAATCTCTCCTTGCGGCGAGATTATCTGGCTATCTCCTTGATAAGATAGACCATTATTATCGGTTCCGACGCGGTTACAGCCAATTACCCAGCTCTGGTTTTCAATCGCTCTAGCTAGCAACAAAGTTTGCCAATGCATGGCACGTGCAGCAGGCCAGCTTGCCACGTAAATAATCAGGTCGTAGTCATTGCCCGTATTACGTGAAAACACGGGAAAACGTAGGTCGTAGCAAATTTGCGGTAAGATGCGCCACCCTCGATAGTCGATAATTACCCGGCGATCCCCCGGCTGATAGTGGTGATGTTCCTCGGCCATCCGAAACAGATGACGCTTGTCGTAGTAGTGATACTCTCCCTCCTCCGTCACGAAATAGAAGCGATTGACAGCTCCCTCAGCGAGTTGGATCGCCGCGCTTCCACAAATTGCAGTGTGTTTTAGAGCAGCTTGGGTTCGTAGCCAATCGAGAACCCGCTCTTCACTGAGGGAATGAGTAGCAGCCTGCATGGCAAAGCCAGTCGTGAACATTTCAGGAAGTACTAACAAATGACTATCGGGTGCTTGAGCGATTTGCTGAGCAAAATGTTCGAGGTTCGCCTCTCCCTCCATCCAGACGATAGGCTGTTGTAAAACGCTGACGCTTAGAGTTGACATAGTTTCTCCGCCGCTGCGCGTAGAGTACTCTCTTCTTTTGCGAAACAGATCCTTATTAAGCGATGAGGAAACTCTTCGCGGCAAAATACCGAGAGGGGGATCGCGGCTACCCCAACTTTTTCTGTAAGGAAGAGGCAAAAATCGACATCGTTGAGATCGGAGATGGCTGAGTAGTCTAAGAGTAAAAAGTAGGTGCCTTGGCAGGGGAGCAGGGTGAAACGACTCGCCTGTAGAGCATCGACAAAATAATCGCGGCGCTGCTGATAAAAAGCCGGAAGCTGCTGGTCATGCTCGGGCATATGCTCAAGCATATCGGCTAAGGCAAGCTGGGAAGGTGTGTGCACCGAGAAAGTGAGGTACTGATGGATTTTACGGATCTCTGCGGTGAGGGAAGGGGGAGCCACACTATATCCGACTTTCCAACCCGTCATATGATAGGTCTTGCCAAACGATGAGACAACAATTCCCCTTTCACGTAAGCCAGCATGCTGCAACAGGCTGTAATGACCATTTTCAGCGAAACAGATATGCTCGTACACTTCATCACTCAAGACGAAAATCGGCTTATCGGCAATGGCATCCCATAGCGCCTCGAAATCCTGTTGTTGCCAAGTACTCGCGCTAGGATTATGCGGCGTGTTAATAATTACTAGCCGTGTTTTATCCGTGACTAACGCGGCAAACTGCGCCCAATTCGGCGAAAAATCCGGAGGGGATAAGCGCACATGCTTCATGGTTCCACCCGCGAGCTGCACGGCCGGCGCATAGCTATCGTAGCTAGGTTCGAAACAGACGACTTCATCTCCGGGCTTAACTAACGCAGTAATGGCCGAAAATAGTGCCTCGGTGGCCCCTGCGGTGACGGTAATTTCACTCTCGCTGTTAACCTGACAACCATAACAACGCGCGATTTTTTTGCTTATCGCGTCGCGTAGCACTGAGGCGCCCGACATCGGTGCGTACTGGTTCGCACCTTGTTGCACGTGGTAAGCCAGACGGTGTTGCAGGTACTCAGGACCGCTAAAATCGGGGAACCCCTGAGAGAGATTAATTGCGCCGGATTTTTGCGCGAGGGCACTCATGGTCGTAAAAATAGTCGTCCCTAATGCGGGGAGCTTACTCTCTGGAACGGGTGATGCACGAGTCATGGCTTACCTCTATGTCGTCTTGAGTACGAAGATTAACCACTATAACAGGGCGCATCGAATTCGCAATATAGACGTTTGGATGTCTATAATGGATTGTGTGGGTTATTTTTTTGCAGGTTTGGGAGCGGGCGCGCAAAGAAAGCCTCCTAAATGCCCCCCGTTATATTGCACAGAAATACTAATGGGCTACACTTGGCACCTAAATTTTTGCGCCTTCCACAAGGAATTTATATGTACCACGATCTGATCCGAGATGAGTTGAATGAGGCGGCTAAAACGCTTGAGCAATTCCTCAGTCAAGACGCCAACCTTCAGGCGATTCAACAGGCTGCAGAGCTACTGGCTGCAAGCTTCAAACAGGGTGGAAAGGTATTATCTTGTGGCAATGGTGGTTCACATTGCGATGCCATGCACTTTGCAGAGGAGCTGACCGGTCGTTACCGCGAAGACCGTCCTGGCTATCCAGCTATCGCCATCTCTGACGTTAGCCACTTATCTTGCGTCAGTAATGATTTTGGTTACGAGCAGGTTTTTTCGAGATTTATTGAAGCCGTTGGGCAATCTGGTGATGTGCTCCTCGGGATTTCGACGTCCGGGAACTCAGCGAATATCATTCGGGCCATCGCGGCTGCGCGGAGTAAAGGGATGAAGGTCATTACGCTCACTGGCAAGGATGGCGGTAAAATGGAAGGGACAGCGGATGTCGAAATCCGTGTCCCCCATTTTGGTTATGCCGACCGGATCCAAGAGGTCCATATCAAAATCATCCATATTCTTATTCTGCTGATCGAGAAAGAGATGCAGCGCGTTTCGATATAAGTTTTTCCTTTTTGTTATTGAGATACCGCGCTTTACCCCGTTGCAGCATCGTGCAGAGCATGCTATTGATTGACAAGTATCGGCGTTAAGAGACTGGTACGTTGTTATTGAGGTCAATTGCATGTGTGAGCTGCTTGGGATGAGCGCAAATGTCCCTACTGATATCTGTTTTAGCTTTTCAGGACTCGTTCAACGTGGCGGCGGCACAGGTCCGCATAAAGACGGGTGGGGCATCACTTTTTACGAAGGGAAGGGATGCCGAACCTTTAAAGACCCATTGCCTAGCTGTGAATCCCCTATTGCACGTCTAGTGCAAGAATATCCGATCAAGTCGCATTCTGTTATCGCTCATATACGACAAGCTAATCGGGGTAAGGTCGCCTTAGAAAATACCCACCCTTTCACACGAGAACTGTGGGGACGCCATTGGACCTATGCGCACAATGGCCAACTAAAAGGTTATCGCCATCTCGAAACGGGGCAGTTTCGGCCAGTCGGTGAGACGGATAGCGAACGTGCTTTTTGTTGGATCCTTCATAATCTGGCGCAACGCTACCCGCAGACTCCCAAGAATTGGACGTCTGTCTTCCGTTATATTGCCGAGTTAGCGGATGAGCTGAGAGCACTGGGGGTGTTTAATATGCTACTTTCCGATGGTCGTTATCTGATGGCCTTCTGCTCAACACATCTTCATTGGATCACCCGCCGTGCTCCCTTCGGCAAGGCAACGCTTATCGATCAAGATGTAGAGGTGGATTTTATGAAGCAGACTACCGCTCATGATGTGGTAACGGTGGTGGCGACACAGCCGCTCACTGGTAATGAGACCTGGCATAAAATTATGCCAGGTGAGTGGAAGCTATTTTGCCTGGGTGAAGGCCAAAAAAGTCTTAGTCGCGCTGGGTGATGGTGTCTGGAACGGATTGCCACGTGGCCCTGGCGTTCCGTTACTTTGACCGTTGACGATGTACTGGTTATTCATGACCGCAATCACCGGTGGTTGCTTATATTTCTCGAAGTAGTCATAGCCAGGTTTTAGCTGTTTCCAAAAGCTAATGTACTGAGATCCTGCATAACGACGCATGTTATCGTCGGTCATTCGGAAAGGATAAATATTCACTTCAATCTGCGTCTGCCCGTTATTAAATGCGGCGGTGACATATTTAAAAATTTGGTCGATGCCGCTATTGGTCATGGCGTAGCAGCCGATCGAGACACAGTCGCCGTGTATCATTAGGTAGTTACCATTGTAACCGTTTACCCGGTCGTATTGATTAGGAAAACCTAGATTGATAGCCCGATAATAGTGACTATCGGGGTGGAGCTGGGAGGCACCAATGGTGTAAAAACCTTCAGGGCTTTTGAAATCCCCTTGTACTCGTTTAGGTCCTAAGCCACCGGAGAATTTACAGATATTAAAGCGATTAAGTAGACGGAATTGGTTGCCGACTTTCGCATAGAGTTCAAGCGTACGCTCAGACTTGAAAATCTGAATAAACACGGGGGAGCCGATAAGCTCTTTTTTCAGCTGATCGCTGACCGGTGCTTGTAAGGCATTAGACAAAGGAATGACTTCTTGTGAGAACACATTACAGGAAAACAATATCGCAAAGAGTAGTGCGAAAATACGCATGCTAGGTGTACCTTGGTGGTAATCGGTGGGGACGACCTGCAATCAGAATTAAAGCTATTGCAGTAGATCAGTTTATCTGCGCAACATTATCACTGTTGTTCTTTTAATCAAGCTTTCGTAACGCTTTTTTTGTTAAAAAAAGTGCGGCTGAATCGCAGCTCATCTTCCTACCCATATTCACCTATTTCTATCGCAGATCCCATTACGCCCTCAAGGAAACTTGCAATACTGACTGGTTGTTTATACAGTACTGGAATGATCCGTAGGGAGGGGATAGATGCGTAAAATTATTCATGTTGATATGGATTGCTTTTATGCGGCTGTCGAAATGCGAGATAACCCCGCATTAAAAGATATCCCTATTGCGATTGGCGGAAGCCGTGAACGACGTGGTGTAATTAGCACTGCTAATTATCCTGCGCGCCGCTATGGTGTAAAAAGTGCAATGCCGACGGCGACCGCACTAAAACTATGTCCGCATTTAACACTGCTACCTGGGCGATTCGATGCTTACAAACAGGCGTCGGCGCAAATACAACAGATTTTCAAACGTTATACCTCGAAGGTCGAACCCCTTTCCTTGGATGAGGCTTATCTCGACGTAACCGACTGTACTGCTTGTCAGGGATCGGCGACGCTGATTGCAGAAGAAATTCGTCGCGCAATTTTCGTCGAGACCGGCTTAACCGCCTCGGCAGGTGTCGCACCCATTAAATTTCTCGCGAAAATTGCCTCGGAAATTAATAAGCCAGATGGTGTATATGTCATTCCTCCCCATCACGTGGATCCGTTTTTACAAACGTTACCGCTCGCCAAGATACCTGGGGTGGGTGAGGTGTCGTCGCGGAAGTTGGCTGAGTTAGGGCTGTATACCTGTGCAGATATTCAAAAAGTAGAGCTTGGTTTACTTCTTAAAACGTTTGGTAAATTTGGCCGTAGCTTGTGGGAGAAGAGTCAGGGCATCGATCTTCGGGATGTGGAAAGCCATCGACTCCGTAAATCTGTTGGAGTCGAAACGACGCTAGCGCAGGATATCAAGCACTGGTCAGACTGCCTGCAGGTTATCGAAACACTTTATCTAGAATTAGAACGCCGCTTGAGGCAAGTCCGCCCCGACTTACGCATTGCGCGACAAGGGGTTAAATTCAAGTTCTCTGACTTTCAGCAGACGACCCAGGAACATATCTGGACCGAGTTAACTAAGCAAGATTTCATCGATATTGCTCATCAGCTCTGGGAGCAGCGACGCCAAGGTCGCTCGGTAAGGCTTGTCGGCCTGCATGTTAACTTATTGGACCCGCAAGTCGAACGCCAGCTACCGCTTCAACTCTGATCAGCTAACCGATTAAGCCATACTAAGTAACGCTGAGGCCATTCTGAAACCGGCGTACCGGCTTTTCCTAAGCCAAAACCATGGCCCCCAGACGGATAGCGAAACCACTGCATTGGAATATGGTGGGACGTGGCGGCGGCATTGAGTCGCTGGCCATGAATCGGGGGGGCAATGGGATCATCATCCGCCTCGACGACAAACAGCGGTGGAGAATCATCATTAATGACGGTTTGTACCGACCACTGTTTCTCTTCACTAGGCGTTGCGTGATGGCCAACAAGTATTTGGTGAGTTCGACTGTGAGTGTACGGCGCCTCTAGAGTAACAATTGGATAAATGAGTGCCATTCCCTCAATACGAGGCTTATCAGTATGTTGTATCACGCGATAGTCTGGGCGGTTTATCGCCAATGCTAATAGATGCGCACCTGCCGAAAAGCCAAGTACGCTAAGCTGAGGGTTGGTGGGCTTGAGTTTTTTTAAGGCTTGTCGAACATCTGCAATAGCCGCATCTTTGCCTTCCGGCCATGCATTAGAGGGAAGACGATAAGTCAAGACATAGGCGCGAAACCCGTGTCGGGCTAAAAACTGCGCGGCGGGCAGTGCTTCTTTCGCTTGTTGGATCCTACGGTATCCGCCACCCGCGGCAATGAGTACGGTTTTTCCGTTGAAGTGATCCGGGGGGTAGAAGCTTAAGAAGGGGGCGTTAACCTGTATGATTGCCCCTTTTTTCGAGACAACTGCGGCTGGACCAGGTCTCACTTGTGCGCTGTTGCTAGGCCAGAGTGCAATGGTGGTCTCCATCGCCCGAACTGAGAGAGGAAGGCAGAAGAGGAGTAACAATAGACGAGTGGACATCATCGGCCTCGCGACGTATTGATATATCGCTAGGCGCCTAAACGCCTAGCGAATGACTTACTTGGTAGGGACAGCTTTCAATAGTGTGGTCAACAGCTGCCAATAAAGCGCCACGCTACCAATGTGGACTTGTTCGTCCGGTGAATGGGGTCCAGTGATAGTCGGCCCGATAGATACCATATCTAACTGCGGATAAGGCTTACGGAACAGACCACACTCAAGGCCTGCGTGAATAACCTGGATATTTGGTTTTTTGCCGAAAAGATCTAAATAGATTTCACGCGTTAACGCCATAATGGCGGAATCGGCATCTGGCTGCCATCCTGGATAACTACCCGAGGCTTGCGTTTTCGCGTTGGCTAGAGAGCCCAGTGAATGAAGCATTGATACGACATAGTCTTTTCCACTATCTATAAGTGAGCGGATCAGGCAGTAGATCTTTGCTTGGTCTTCTTCTAAGGCCACAATACCAATATTTAACGATGTTTCAACCACACCTGGCGCGACGTCGGAGTTACGAATGACACCATTGGGCGTTGCGTTTAATAGATTAATAAATCGATCGCGGCTTTCAACGGTTAATGCTTGGCCGGTGTGCGAGGTTGGCTGCACTTCCAAGGTGACATTTTTATCCTTTGGCGCGACTTCGTTTTGTAGAACGACAAGGTATTCGTTTAGGGCTTGTTTCAAGCGCGGGGCATGTTCGGCAGCAATCGCTACGACTGCATTAGCCTCACGAGGGATGGCATTACGTAAGTTGCCGCCCTTGAAATCAACGAGACGTAACTCTAGGTGGTCACGGTACTCGGCAAAGAAGCGAGCTAAAAGCTTCGTTGCATTCCCTAGCCCTAAATGGATATCGGCACCAGAGTGGCCGCCACGTAAGCCCTTAAGGCTCACTTCAAGTATTTGATAATCAGCAGGGATGGCTTCACGCTGAATAGTGAGTTCGGAGAGGAAATCGATACCTCCGGCACAGCCCATGTAGACTTCGCCTTCCTCTTCCGAGTCGGTATTAATCAAAATTTCGGCTTGTAGCCAGTTGGGTTGTAAGCCGAATGCACCTTCCATCCCCGCTTCTTCGGTCATGGTCAGTAACACTTCGAGTGGTCCATGCTCAACCTGCTCATCAGCCAGTACCGCTAATGCGGAGGCCATACCGATCCCATTATCTGCGCCAAGCGTGGTGCCACGAGCCTTAAGCCACTCGCCGTCTACCCAAGGTTGTATAGGATCGCGTGCAAAGTCGTGTTCAGTGGCATTATTTTTTTGCGGAACCATATCTAAATGAGCTTGTAGCGCAACAGGTTTACGATTCTCCATTCCCGTTGTCGCGGGTTTACGGATTAGAATGTTGCCTGTTGCATCTCGTTCGCACCATAATTGTTGCTCGTTAGCCCACTCGACAATATAGGTGGCTAAGGCTTCTTCATGATAAGAAGGATGCGGAATAGAACAGATTTTGGCAAAAAAATCCCATAGAGGTTGTGGGGATAGTTGAGACAGTTCAGACATAATACGTCTCCTGTAAAAGTAGGGGGGTCTAACCCCGGTTACTTGGCCATATAGCAGCTATAATGTGTAGTGAAAGCATATCATTATTCGCCGTCAAGCAGATATTTATACCGAAAAAAAGTCAATCTTGGCGTCAACACTAGTTTTTGTCTGATGTTATCCTTATAATCACGCGCAAACTTTTTTTCGTTTGTCCATTCACCAGATCAACGCTGTTGATCGGAGCCTGATTATTATGAGTCAAAAATACGTCGTTACTTGGGACATGCTGCAAATTCACGCCCGTCAGTTGGCCGAGAAATTACTGCCAGTTGAACAGTGGAAAGGCATCATCGCAGTGAGCCGCGGTGGATTAGTTCCTGCTGCGCTACTTGCTCGTGAGCTGGGTATCCGCCACGTCGATACCGTATGTATTTCAAGCTACGACCATGATCACCAGCGTGAAATGAAAATTTTAAAACGCGCGGAAGGCGATGGTGAAGGATTCATTGTAATTGACGATCTCGTCGATACTGGCGGTACGGCTAAGGTCGTTCGTGAGATGTACCACAAAGCGCGTTTCGTAACAATTTTTGCCAAACCAGCAGGCCGCCCACTAGTGGATGATTATGTTGTGGATATTCCACAGGATACCTGGATTGAGCAGCCTTGGGATATGGGGATCACCTTCATTCCACCGTTAGTGAAGAATTGATGAAAAAAACAGCACCTGCGGGTGCTGTTTTTTTTTATTATTTTCATTTAAGGGTAAGTCTGCTAAAAGTAACTTTCATAACCGAGTTCGGTGATAGGAGTGTAGTCAGATGGCGTTACCCGGAGGCCACTTCAGAGGCCGTTACATTGTAAAGTTTAATGAGTTAGGTCCTTACCTGCGCGAGGATCAATGCGAAGAACAGCGTTTCTTCTTTGATTGCCTGGCGGTTTGTACCAACATCAAGCCCGCGCCAGAAAAAAGAGAGTTCTGGGGATGGTGGTTAGTACTCGATGCGCAGGAAACTCATTTCGATTATCGCTTTGACTTCGGTCTGTACGATAAAGCGGGACAGTGGGTTCCTGTGGAAATCAAGCGTGAGACTGACCGCCTAGAGGCCGAGGCGAGTTTGCAAAAATTCTTTCCACGTCTTGAAGCCCTGATGAATGAACTGAATGCCCCTCTCATTCCTGCCAGCGATTTTGAACCGTCTTTGACGCTTTAATCAGCGAAGCTCGCCCTTTTTGTATTAAGTTGCGCTAAGCGTAAGCATAGCTATTGGCAAGTTCTAGCTGTCCTGATACAACTGTGCACTCACTTAGCAATCGGGGTAGTAGGTATTATGAGCGGTAGTCAGACCTTAGTGGTCAAATTAGGAACCAGTGTGCTCACCGGCGGTTCTCGTCAACTGAATCGTGCAAGAATGGTTGAGATAGTGCGCCAATGCGCGCTTGCCATGCAAGCCGGTCACCGTATCGTTGTCGTCACGTCTGGTGCTATCGCAGCAGGCAGAGAGCATCTAAACTACCCCGAACTGCCCCCCACCATTGCGTCGAAACAACTTTTGGCTGCAGTGGGGCAGTGCCGCCTCATACAGATTTGGGAACAACTTTTCGCCATCTATGGCATTCATATCGGGCAGATGTTGATTACTCGTGCCGATATGGAAGATAGAGAGCGTTTCCTCAATGCTCGCGACATGCTACACGCATTGTTAGAGCAACGAATTGTGCCGGTGATCAACGAAAACGATGCGGTCGCTACTGCCGAAATCAAAGTAGGGGATAACGATAACTTGTCCGCATTGGCCGCCATTCTTTCCGATGCAGACAAATTATTATTGTTAACCGATCAACAGGGGCTCTTCACGGCTGACCCTCGCCACGACCCGAATGCGACACTGATTGAAGACGTTTACCAGATTGATGACTCCCTGAAAATGATGGCTGGGGGGAGTGTGTCGGGATTAGGGACGGGTGGGATGGCCACTAAATTGCAGGCCGCAGAAGTCGCTTGTCGAGCAGGCATTGACGTTATTATCGCACCGGGTGATCAGCCTATCGTTATCAGTCATGTATTGAATGGTGACAAAGCGGGGACTCTTTTCCACGCGCAAGAACATCGACTAGAAAGCCGCAAGCACTGGATTTTTGGCGCGCCACCTGCCGGTTCTGCCGTTATCGACGCAGGGGCGCTCACGGCTTTACTCGAACGAGGAAGTTCATTGCTCCCTAAGGGTATCATCGAAATCTCGGGGAATTTCTCCCGTGGCGAAGTTATCGCCATTCGTGATCCACAAGGTAATGACATTGCGCATGGTGTTTCACGTTACAACAGTGATGCGTTACGTATGATTGCCGGTAAGCATAGTCAGGCTATCAGTGAAATCTTGGGCTATGAATACGGCTCGGTTGCTGTGCATCGTGATGATATGATCATAGGATAACTTAAGATGAATATTGAACTTATGGGGCAGCAAGCTAAGGCCGCTGCTTACCAGCTTGCGTCATTGAGTGCACAAGATAAAAACCAGTTACTAATGACGATCGCGGATAAGCTAAATGAAAAAGCCAGCGAAATTCTTGCCGCAAACCAATTGGATGTTGCAGATGCCGTGGCACAACAGCTCTCACCCGCCCTCATCGATCGCTTAACACTTACCGTTGAACGGTTGGCAGATATCGCCAACGATGTCCGTAAGGTCTGTCAGTTAAGTGACCCGATCGGACAAGTGGTCGATGGTGGTCAGTTAGATAGCGGTTTGAAAATCGAGCGTCGGCGAGTCCCTTTGGGTGTTGTGGCCATTATCTATGAAGCACGCCCAAACGTGACAATTGATGTAGCTACCCTCTGTTTGAAAACCGGTAATGCAGCGATTCTGCGCGGAGGAAAGGAGACGTATCGAACTAATACACAAACCGTCAACGTCATTCAGCAGGCGCTGGCAGAGCATGGCCTGCCTAGCAGTGCGGTACAGGCTATCGATGATCCTGACCGGAAGTGGGTAACGCAACTATTGAAGCTAGATAAATATGTCGATATGTTGATCCCGCGAGGAGGAGCCGGTTTACACAAATTATGTCGTGAGCAGTCGACCATACCAGTCATTACCGGTGGAATAGGCGTTTGTCACCTTTATGTCGACGAGACGATGAACAATGCTGAAGCCCTTAAGGTTATCGTTAATGCGAAAAAACAGCGCCCTAGTGCCTGTAACTCGTTAGAAACGTTACTCATTCACGCTGCGCAGTTAACTACTTTTTTACCGTCATTTATCGCGCGCATGGAGCAAGAAGGGATCACCTTACACATTGATCCATCATTAGTGTCACATCCTTTATTTGAAGATAAAAACGTGGCAGTAGCGACCGAAGAACATTATCGCGACGAGTGGTTGTCGCTAGATCTTAATGTGAAAGCGGTCAATAACCTACAGGAAGCGGTTGCGCACATTCGTGAGTATGGCACTCAGCATTCCGATGGAATTTTGACGGAAAGTTATCAGCATGCACAAGAATTTGTGAAACAGGTCGATTCAGCAGCCGTCTATGTTAATGCGAGTACGCGCTTCACCGATGGCGGGCAATTCGGGCTCGGCGCAGAGGTCGCGGTAAGCACGCAAAAACTTCATGCCAGAGGGCCGATGGGGTTGGAAGCTCTGACTACCTATAAATGGGTATGTTGGGGACAGAACACATTACGTCGCTAGTGATAAGATTTCGTTAGGAAATAAAAGGTTTTGACAACTTTAGACATACTCCACTGATACCAATCAAGAGTAATCCTGATGGTAACGGTTAAAGTTATCCGCATAATTCATTTACTTTTTTGGCTCAAGTGAGACGTTATGCGTAAAAGACCTTTAGTGCTGGTAATGCTAGCATTGACCTGCAATCCATTGGTCATGGCTTATGCCCATGACCATCATCATGACCATGATCGCTGGGAAAGGCACGACTATCCAGGACCTCGCTGGCATGATCACCGGGGCTGGCGCGATCATAACCGGGATCATCACTCACGCTATGCTGAGCGCGACTTCTACTACGGGGGGCACCACTTTCGACCTGGTGGCCGGTATCCTCACCGTTATTATCAAGACCGCTATTGGGTTAATGACTGGCATCGACATGGGCTAGGGGCACCGCCTCATGGACAGCGATGGGCCAATATTAATGGTAACTATGTGTTGATGGCGGTAGCCACTGGCGTCATAACCTCCCTCATCCTCAATAATTAATCCCTACCGGCTAAAGCCAAAAATAAAAAGGCTTTAGCCCTATTATCTCAAGTACTCAGGTAATATCCGCAAGGCAGTGGCCATCCCTTATCCCTATATCTGTGATCGATGCGATATTATCTCTCGATAAACTACCTCTCTCATAATTAAACAAATCACAGTTCACAGATTTAACTCGCCCAATATTGTAGCTATAGCATGACGAGTCGTATTGAGTACTACGAACTTTGGATACTCGACTGCTAGAAGGATATTGTTAAGGATGAAGGACACGCATTTTACGTATCGTTTTTTCCCACAGATTGCCCAATCCTGGTTTATCGCGCCCACTCAGCAGTGCCAACCGTCAGTACCCCATGGTGGACAACGAAATTTGCGGGTGGCCGAAGATGTATAAACTCAATAATAAGGTTCAACATTATACATGGGGATCTCGCACCGCATTGACTGACCGCTTTGGTATTGCGAATCCGCAACAGTCACCCATGGCAGAGTTGTGGATGGGGGCACATCCTAGCGCCAGCTCGCAAATATTTATACGAGGTGCGTGGCACAGCTTAGAGAAAGAAATAGCGGATAATCCTTTGGTAATGCTTGGGCAGGCGACATGGAATAATTATCGTCAATTACCCTTTCTGATGAAAATTCTTGCCGCGGACCAGCCTTTATCTATTCAAGTTCACCCTAACCTTATTGCGGCAAAGGCCGGTTTCGAACGTGAAAACATACAGGGTATTCCCTTGAATCATCCGAATAGAAACTATCGAGATGCCAATCATAAACCCGAACTTATCTATGCATTGAGCCCATTTACCGCATTGAACGGTTTCAAACCTTTTGCCGAAATTATTCAGTCTTTGCAGGCTCTCGAAAACCGTCTTCCCGCGGTTAACCTTTTTATCAAGAATCCAACAGCTAATACCTTACGGCAGCTATTCATTACTTATTTACGGCTGAAGGACGAGCAGAAACATCAAGCACTTACCCAGCTGCTTCGGGTAGCCAAGGCGACAAAGGGGGAGCCTTGGCTGACTATTGTCAGGCTTGCTACCTATTGGCCCGAGGATGTTGGAGTGTTTATGCCATTACTTCTCAACATGATTAGGCTTAAACCTGGACAAGCGATGTACCTCACCGCAGGGACCCCTCATACTTACTTACAAGGCGTGGGGATTGAAATAATGGCTAATTCCGATAACGTTTTACGGGCAGGTCTAACTGATAAACACGTTGATATTAATGAATTGGTGAAGAACGTCTCGTTTAAAGAAACCTCTCTTGAAAAATTAATCTTTCCTCCATCACGACACAAGGGTATTGACGATTACGACGTCCCGGCTGACGACTTTGCCTTATCTGTCATAACACTGCCCACCTCGTGTTGTTTTAATACTAACGACTACCCGGTATTGATATTTTGCCTAGAAGGTAAATGTACTCTCGATATTCCTAACACCCAACTAACGCTTAACTTAGGTGAATCTGCGTTTATTCCCGCTCATAACGGCGCGTTTAACCTAGAAGGGCAAGGCACGTGCGTAATGGCAACCGTAGGGGGAAAGACGCGGACCGTTAAGGGGGGGTAAGGCCATATTTGTGATCAGCATCTAATACACCAATCAATTGTTGTGAGTTTATTCCTAAACTAATGCTTTTCATCACATATTTAATCTGTGGCAAGGCATAAGCTACTCAAGCTTCATGTTAGTAAGAATTTTATTATTCAGTCATTCATCTAGCGTGCCACAACCGAGTAGGGGGTTCTTTGACTATAGCAATCGTGATTGCCACCCATGGCCGAGCAGCTGAACAGCTACTCAAAACGACTGAGATGTTATTAGGCGAACAAACGAATGTAGGGGCAGTCGATTTTATCGCAGGGGAGAATACCGACACCTTAATTGAAAAATATCAGCACGTGCTTTCAGGCTTATCCACGTCAGAAGGGGTATTGTTTCTTACCGATACATGGGGAGGGAGCCCATTTAATGCGGCAACGCGTTTAGCGAACGATCAGGCAACTTTCAATGTGATTGCGGGGGTCAACATCCCCATGTTGATCGAAACCTTTATGGCAAGAGATGACGGCCCTACTTTTGATGAGCTAATCGCCATCGCGCTAGAGGCGGGAAGGGAAGGGGTTAGAGTCTTTAAAGATGCTCCTTCGCCCTTAGGCGCACAACCGCATATCGAGGTTAAGGCTCCCGCTTCAACGAGTTCTACCTCTCCCAATAGCTTTATGCAAATAGGTTTAGCACGGATCGATGATCGCCTCATTCACGGTCAAGTAGCCACTCGTTGGACAAAAGAGACCCGTGTAACGCGCATCATTGTAGTCAGTGATCAGGTTGCCGCGGATCAAGTCAGAGCTACGTTACTTAAACAGGTCGCTCCTCCCGGGGTTTCGGCACATGTCGTCGATATCGCGAAAATGATCCGCGTCTATAACAATCCTAAGTATGCCGGGGAGCGCGTGATGCTGTTGTTTACCTCGCCAATAGATGTGTTACGTGTGGTTGAAGGGGGGGTAAAAATTAATTCGGTCAATATTGGTGGTATGGCTTTTCGTCAGGGGAAAACGATGGTCACTAATGCCGTATCGGTGGATCAACAGGATATTGACGCATTTAAACAGCTTGCCTCGCAAGGTATTGAACTTGAAGTCCGTAAAGTCTCTTCTGACACTCGCCTACAGATGATTGAACTTATTCATAAATTGTCAGCATAAATGCCGTTTCAGGATGGCGCTACTCTTAGTCGTAACCAGGAGACATACGATGGAGATTACAACGCTTCAAATTGTGCTCGTATTTGTTATCGCTTGTATTGCCGGTATGGAATCCATTCTTGATGAATTCCAGTTTCATCGCCCGCTAATCGCCTGTACGTTAATTGGTCTAGTACTGGGAGATATAAAATCAGGGATTATTATTGGGGGAACCCTAGAGATGATCGCTTTGGGGTGGATGAATATCGGTGCGGCGGTTGCGCCAGATGCGGCGCTTGCCTCGATTATTTCTACAATCCTAGTTATTGCCGGCCAGCAAAGTATTGGTGCGGGAATTGCGTTAGCGATCCCCCTAGCCGCTGCGGGCCAAGTTTTTACCATTATCGTACGGACCATAACCGTGGGTTTTCAGCACGCAGCCGATCGTGCAGCAGATAAAGGTAATTTAACGTCGCTTTCGTGGATCCATGTATCAGCCCTTTTTCTGCAGGCGATGCGTATCGCTATTCCCGCGCTTATTGTTGCGATTTCTGTCGGAACGAGCGAGGTACAAAACCTATTGAGTCAGATCCCTACAGTGGTCACAAATGGTCTCAATATCGCTGGCGGAATGATCGTAGTGGTTGGTTATGCGATGGTAATCAATATGATGCGTGCGGGTTACTTGATGCCTTTCTTCTACCTAGGCTTTGTTACGGCCGCATTTACGAATTTTAACTTGGTCGCCCTAGGCGTTATAGGGGCGGTAATGGCCATCCTTTATATCCAGCTTAGTCCAAAATATAACCGTTCCACTGCAGTTTCCCATCCCGCGCCAACATCGCAGGATTTAGATAACGAACTCGATTAGGGGTAGCCGCTATGGTAGATGTAACGCAGGTAAATGAAAAAAAACTAACGCAGAGTGATATCCGCGGGGTATTTATCCGCTCTAATCTCTTTCAAGGTTCTTGGAATTTTGAACGTATGCAAGCGTTAGGTTTTTGCTTCTCGATGGTTCCGGCGATTAAACGGCTTTATCCAGAGAATAATGAGGCAAGGCGTCAAGCGATCAAACGTCACCTAGAGTTTTTTAACACTCATCCCTATGTCGCAGCCCCTATTTTAGGGGTGACCTTAGCCATGGAAGAGCAGCGAGCAAACGGGGCTGAGATTGACGACGGGGCGATCAATGGTATTAAAGTTGGGTTGATGGGGCCCTTAGCCGGAGTAGGAGATCCTATTTACTGGGGGACTGTGCGGCCTGTATTTGCCGCATTGGGAGCCGGCATCGCGATGAGTGGAAGTTTACTCGGGCCGATCTTGTTCTTTGTACTCTTCAATGCTGTGCGCTTGCTTACCCGTTATTACGGAATTGCCTACGGCTATAAAAAAGGCATTGATATTGTGAAGGATATGGGAGGCGGCTTTCTACAGAAATTGACCGAGGGTGCCTCAATTCTTGGCCTGTTTGTCCTCGGTGCGCTGGTCAATAAGTGGACGCATGTCAATATCCCCTTGGTCGTGTCTAGAGTCCCTGATAGTACTGGGGGAGAAACAGTCACGACCGTACAGAATATCCTTGACCAACTAATGCCTGGACTCGTCCCTTTACTCTTAACTTTCGGCTGCATGTGGTTACTACGTAATAAAGTCAATGCGCTATGGATTATTATGGGGTTCTTTGTGATTGGGATTCTCGGCTATTGGTCTGGACTCTTAGGCGTATAGGGGAACATCCCGGCTTAGGTGCCGGGATATGAATTGGCGGAGAGGAACAATGGCGATACATACGGTTATCTTAATCTTACTCGTTACACTAGGGTTAGCATGTGCGGTGTACAGTGAATGGCTTATTAAGCTGCGCTTTTCCTCTACACAGTTCACGATTGTACTGCGCCGTGCGCCACGTAAAGACATCGCAATATTTATCGTTTTACTCTTAATCGTTTTCGCCCAACAACTGATGCGTGCAGAGAGCCCGTTGACGGGAAGTTTATTATTAGGACTTGTGTTGCTATCGGTATGGTTTGGGTGGATACGTCAGCCAGTTGCGCTAATTAAAGCAGAGGGTATCGTTATCAAAGGACGTTTCATTCGCTGGCCACAGATTAGTCACTATCAGTTAACGAAAGAGGGCGTATTAGTATTGCAATTGCCGCGAGAGCAAGTCATTGTCAACGCAACAAAATTAGAAGATTTGGAGCGTCTTTACCGGCATATTATTGCACAACCGGCCTAGAGGATAATGATATCTATTAGTAATAAATCGGTTTACTCACCCGAAAGGGGATAGAAAATTACCGTCTATTTCTAGCTATTCAGGTCTACAATAACAGAGTGTGTAATTAATTATTTACGATCTTTGGTTTTTATGTCTGATATTAACTCCGTGTTGTAAAATTATTATTACACTTGCATTCTTATTGGATTGAAATCTTTACCTGTTGTGATATGGTGGTGTCATTGGTCGTAATGGCCCCCCTTATTGACGTCAGGTAATGTTATGCAAAAAGATGCCTTGAACAATGTTCATATCACCGATGAAACGGTAATGATTACTCCTGCAGAACTGAAAGAGCTGTTTCCACTGACTGCAACCCAGCAGCAGCAAGTCCAAGATTCCCGACAAACCATTGCCAACATTATTGCCGGCAAAGACCCTCGTTTATTAGTGGTATGTGGCCCCTGCTCCATTCATGATCCGCAGGCGGCGCTGGAATATGCCGCACATTATAAAAAGTTGGCCGAGGAGGTCAGCGATTCTTTATACCTAGTTATGCGTGTTTATTTTGAGAAGCCACGCACTACTGTGGGTTGGAAAGGGCTGATTAACGACCCCCATATGGATGGATCCTTCGATATTGAGCAAGGATTAAAGCTAGCACGCCAACTACTCGTTGAGCTTGTCGCAATGGGCCTTCCGTTGGCAACTGAAGCGCTCGATCCTAATTCTCCACAATTTCTAGGTGATTTATTTAGCTGGTCTGCCATTGGCGCAAGAACGACTGAGTCACAAACTCACCGCGAAATGGCATCTGGGTTATCAATGCCTGTCGGATTTAAAAACGGAACTGACGGAAGTTTAGGTACCGCAATCAATGCTATGCGAGCAGCGGCGATGCCACACCGTTTTGTAGGGATTAACCAACAAGGACAAGTTTGTTTACTCCAGACTCAAGGTAATGGCGATGGTCACGTTATTTTACGAGGCGGTAAGTCGCCTAACTATCATCCCGAAGATATCGCTCAATGCGAAACAGAAATGAAGAAGGCAGGGCTGAAGCCATCTCTAATGGTCGACTGTAGCCATGGTAATTCAAATAAGGATTACCGACGTCAGCCAGCGGTTGCCCAAAGTGTACTGGAGCAACTGGAGGCGGGTAACCGTTCGATCACAGGCATTATGCTAGAGAGCCATCTATTTGAAGGTAGCCAATCGTCTGAACTTCCACGTGCTGAAATGCAGTACGGGGTATCCGTGACGGACGCGTGTATTGATTGGCAAACAACGGAGCAACTATTAAAAAAACTTGCCTCTGCAATGAGTGCTATCATCACCTCAAGCACAGTAGAAGGGTAAATAAAGTAATGGTTGCAGAGCTGAATGCACTACGTGACAAAATAGATGAAACGGATAAGGCACTATTGGCGCTTCTTGCACAACGTATGCAGTTGGTGGCAGAAGTCGGAGAGGTTAAGAGCCAACATGGTCTTCCTATCTATGTACCCGAACGTGAGGCTTCAATGTTGGCCTCACGTCGAGCCGAAGCCGAAGCTGCAGGTGTGCCTGCGGACTTGATTGAAGATGTATTACGTAGGGTCATGCGTGAATCTTATACGAGCGAGAATGATAAGGGGTTTAAGACTCTTAACCCAACCATACGGCCAATAGTCATAGTCGGCGGTAAAGGAAAGATGGGGCAGTTATTCGAGCGTATGCTTCAGCTCTCGGGTTATCAGGTACGAATACTCGATAAAGAGGAATGGGAACAAGCCGCCTCACTCGTCGCCGATGCAGGTATGGTAATTATCAGCGTTCCGATTCATCTGACTGAACAGGTTATTCAGCAGCTCCCCCCTCTACCAGAAGATTGTATTCTGGTTGATCTATGCTCAGTAAAAAAAGCGCCGTTACAAGCTATGATGGCGGCCCACACTGGACCCGTGTTGGGATTACACCCAATGTTTGGTCCAGATAGCGGGAGTTTGGCTAAGCAAGTCGTAGTGTGGTGCGATGGGCGCTACCCTGAAGCTTACCAGTGGTTCCTGCAACAAATCGAAGTGTGGGGAGCGCGTCTGCATTCGGCAACCGCGGATGCGCACGACCAAAACATGGCATTTATTCAAGCGCTTAGGCATTTTGCAACGTTTGCTTATGGCCTACATCTCTGTGAAGAGAATGTGGATCTTAAACAGCTACTTGCGCTTTCTTCTCCGATCTATCGGCTTGAACTCGCCATGGTTGGCCGTCTATTTGCGCAAGATGCCCAGCTGTATGCTGACATTATCATGTCTTCACCTGACAATATCGCCTTAATTAAGCGTTACTACGCACGTTTTGGGCAAGCGTTGTCACACCTAGAGAAGGGCGATAAAGCTTCCTTTATTGAGAGCTTTTCCACGGTACAAGCGTGGTTTGGTGATTATGCCGAGACCTTTATGACGGAAAGTCGCTCTTTGTTAAAAGCAGCAAACGATAATCGTAAATAAAGGCTTATGTCTTTAGCAAAAAGCACCACTGTTAGACGTGGTGCTTTTTTTTATTATGGGGATACTGCGGCAATGGTTTCACTCGGGTAGGAACCTAGTACTTTCAAGTAACGAGTGAGTTCGGTTAGCTGTTCGAGAGCCGCTTGCATGGCGGGATCATAGCTGTTGGCTTGCACATCGATATAAAACATCTCTTCCCAAGGATTACCATTGATAGGCCGTGATTCTAACTTAGTCATCACAATATCGTGCTGTCTCAAGATAAGTAAGGCATCGACCAATGCCCCGGCCTGCTGACCTGTTGCCATGAGTAATGTTGTTTTGGCTGGGACCTGTTCAGAAACTTTGATGGGTTTACGTGCCAAGACAATGAAGCGGGTCATATTTTGTGCTTGATTCGCCAGTTGGCGATCAATAGCTTGTAGCTGGTAAAGCTGTCCACCTGCTTCGCTACCCAGCGCAGCAACGGTAGGATCATTTAACTGCGCGACCGTTTCCATCGCCGCTGCAGTGCTTTCGGTATAATTGATTTTCCAGTGCGGATACTGATTGAGATAGTGGCTGCATTGCTGAAAAGGTTGTGGGTGGCTGTAGACTGTTGTGATCGTCGACAGTGAGGTATCTTCTGCCACTAATAAGCAGTGGTTAATCGGCAATGTGAGTTCGCCAACGATATGTAATCCCGTACTTTGTAGCAGGTCATAGACATCATTAATCGACCCAGAGCTAGTATTTTCCAGCGGCAGTACTGCGTAGTCCGCTAATCCCTTTTCAACTTGATCGACAATATCCTGAAACTTGCTACAGCCAACTTCGATCATCTGTTCGAAGTGACGAGAGGCATAGCTACGTGCGGCAAGATGTGAGTACGAGCCTTTTGGACCTAGGAACGAGATGCGTACTGCATGTTGTTGCGATTCGTTAAGCGCTTTTTGTAGTAAAGCTTGTTGAATTAATACCGAGTCTTCAATGACTAGCTGGAAGAGGCGGGTAATATAGTGACTATCGAGAGAGAGCGTTTTGCCTTGTTCAATGAGTTTTTCTAAAAGTTGTTTTTCACGCGTGACATCACGTACAGGACGCTGGGTTTGTAACTTGTAGTTGCCCACCGCTACCGCGAGTTCGCGACGCTTAGCCAGTAAAGTGAGTAAACGACTGTCCAGGTCACTAATATCGTGTCGCAATTCGTCAAGCGAAGCGTAAGAGGTCATAGTCTGTCCTTCTGATTTTTTATTTTTTCAAAAAAAAAGCCTCCCTGAGGGGAGGCCTTTTGTTCGTCTTTTTATTCATTCTAGTCGAAGCGGCTTCCCTAGTGGGGGGAGCTAAAAAGGAATAAAAAGAAGAACGGGTTGAGTTGCATAATAGGATTTCTCAAAAAGATGAGTTGAGAGAGTAACGTTTGCAATAACGCTCGTCAATCGAAAAACCGCGCACCACGTGGGTGCGCGATATCTTTATAATTCAGCAGGAATAATATCTTTAACACTACCATTGGCGCGTCGAGCCTCTGCCTTGTGTTGAACTTTATTGAGTTGGCGTTCCAACTTTGTAATGAGTTCATTGACGGCGGCATACATGTCGTCGTGCTTGGCAGTCGCAACTAGGGTTCCATTTGGAGTGTTGAGTGTTGCATCAGCAACGAACTCTTTAGGTTCTTTCGAGAGTACCACGTGAGGATTTATCAGCTGGGTCTGCCATTTTTCTAGCTTCGCAAACCGCTCTTCGATATGACTACGGATTGCTGGGGTAATATCCATTTGCTTGCTGGTGATGTTGATCATCATTTTACCTCTCTTCGTCATTGTCATGGTACGTGCATTCAGAATACCGACTATACATATCAATAATGTGATCTAAATCACATTATTGATATGTGAAAAATATTCGGCTAAGTCGCTTATTTTCAGCTATAGGCCGGTCTGGTCATAGATAATATCCGCACATATTTATTCACCGGTTAGAGGAGAAGAGGGGGCTATCACTGAAGCGAATAAACAGTAGTCTCGTCGAAGAGTGGAGTTATGGATAACCCGTCACTGTCTACCATTAACGTTAAATAGCACTTATTTCTGTCTCAGCGGGAAGGGAGATGTCCGTTTTACGTGACAGGTTGTCACCTATGCACGAGTCACGTAGCGGCAGGTATCGCTAGGATAGTATTTTACCCTCATCAAGGAAAATACTATGTTGCTTGACCCCTCGGCTAAATATCAGCCTTATCCTGTTATCGCCTTAGCCGACAGGACGTGGCCAAATAAACGATTAATGCAGTCTCCGCGCTGGTTATCGACAGACTTACGTGATGGCAATCAAGCGCTCGCTGAGCCCATGAGCGTGGAGCGTAAAGTAGAATTTTGGGCATTACTGTTAGACTGTGGTTTTAAAGAAATTGAGGTCGCCTTTCCCGCGGCTTCAGAGACCGACTTTCAATTTGTTAGACAACTTATTGATGAAAAAAGGATCCCGGATGATGTGACAATTCAGGTCATCACCCAAGCGCGTCCCGATTTAATTACGCGAACATTCGAGGCATTGCAGGGTGTTCAACGTGCAACGATTCACCTTTATAACGCAACAGCGCCTTTGTTTCGACGCCTTGTGTTCCAGCAAAGTAAAGCAGATATCATTAAGTTGGCGGTTGCGGCGAGTCAGCAAATACGCCAATCGTGCGACGCAACACCTGGCACCTTTTGGACGTATCAATATTCACCTGAAACATTCTGCTTTACCGAGCCAGAGTTTGCGCTAGAGATCTGCCAAGCCGTTACCGAGGTTTGGCAGCCTTCCTCTGAGCGACCAATGATTATCAATTTACCGAGTACCGTTGAGGTTAACACCCCCAATGTGTATGCCGATCAAATTGAGTATTTCTGTCGCCAGTTTGCCTACCGCGAAAGGGTGTGTATCAGCGTTCATCCGCATAATGATCAAGGGTGTGGGGTGGCTAGTGCTGAGTTAGCCTTATTGGCCGGGGCTGAAAGGGTGGAGGGATGCCTTTTCGGTAATGGTGAGCGGACGGGTAATCTATGTTTAGTTACTTTAGCGATGAATCTTTATAGCCAAGGCATTTCACCGCAACTAAATTTTAGCGAGTTACCTGGCATTGTTGAGCAAGTTGAAAAATTTAATCAGATTCCCGTTCATCCGCGACACCCTTATGCAGGAAAACTAGCATTCACGGCTTTTTCAGGTTCTCACCAAGATGCAATCAAAAAAGGCTTCACAGCGCGCGAGCAGGCGATAAGTCCGCTGTGGGAGATACCATATCTTTTGATTGATCCTAATGATATAGGCTGTGATTATGAGGCGGTAATCCGCGTGAATAGTCAATCGGGTAAAAGTGGTACCGCATGGATGTTGGAACAAAACCATGGTTTGAAACTGCCGCGAGCCTTACAGCAGGCGTTTAGTCACCACGTTCAGGTTATCACCGATCAGAGTGGTCGTGAGATGACGTTGGCACAAGTATGGCAACTTTTTCGTCAACTTTACGGCCCGTACGAACAAGCTGTACATCAGTTAGTCGACTATCGTACCGAAAGCGTGGACGACAACCGAATCCTTTTTCATGCTCAGATTACAATGGCGACGAAAACTATTCTGTTAGAAGGGATGGGCAATGGGTTGTTGTCAGCAGCAGTCAATGCACTCACTCCTTATTTGACCGCTGTTCCTATTATTGAAGATTATCATGAGCACACCTTAGGTAGACAAAATGAAAGCCGCTCTGCCGCTTATATTCTCTGTACCATTGGAGGTAAACAGAGCCATTGGGGCGTAAGCATTGATAGCGATATCGCACGGGCCTGCTTACAGGCGTTACTCAACTCATTACCTGCCGCTATATGGATTGGAAATAGTCGCTAGGTGGCGTTCCTAATCGTTGGCGAAACATTAGGCTAAAAGCACTTTGGCTTTCATAGCCTAATTCGAGGGCCACCCTTAATACAGATTGGCCCTGTGCGAGACGTTTTAAGGCCTCCATTAATCTCGCTCGGCGTAGCCATTCGCTAAAAGAAAATCCTATTTCCCGGCGAAAATGTCTTAGTAATGTGCGCTCACTAATATTTAGCAGAGATGCTGCCTCGGACGTCGTCCAGGTTTTCCCCAAGTCATTACGAACTCGCATACAGATATTGCTCAATGCTGGGGAGGTCGGTTCGGGTAAGTTAAAGGGCAATACCGACATCCCTCGTATCTCGTCGAGGATAAGTTCGTAAATTCTCTCCGTTCTTGTATTCGCTACGTAGAGCTCCGGGAGATCTATCGCTGTAATGATGAGCTCTCTTAATAGCGAAGAGATCTGTACCACTTGGCATACGGCGGGTAAATCTGCCCGAGCGAAAGGATCGACGAATAGTGTCCTTGCGGCAACTTTTCCGGTAATCGCTAACTGATGAACAACGCCCGCGGGTAACCATACTCCTCGGCTAGGAGGGATAACCCAACACCCTTGTTGAGTATATACGCTGACTACTCCGCTTAAGCTGTAGAGTAATTGTGCACAGCTATGTTGATGCCAAGGCTCACTCTCGCCGTGAGAATAATCGTGAGCATGCGGAATCAATGGGCGGGTACTAAAATTAAATGGGAGAGTCGTCGACATACGTTCTACTGTTTATAGAGTGAAGTGTGAGGATAATGTGAGGCTATCGCCTTTTCAATCGTTCTGCTGGTTTGTCGCCGAACAGTTGACGATAGATTCTAATGGCGGGAGAAGCATTAAAGAGATAAAAAAACAGCCACTCGATGGTGGCTGTTTATGAAGGAGAGGCGATGAGACTATTTTGTGTTGTTCGATGCGATCAATTTAGCCACTTTATCTGCTTCAGTCGTGAGCTGTAGCTTGCGGTATGCATTTTCCATATAAGGGAGTGCTTCGCGCGTTGATTGAGTATCCGGGTAATCGCTTAACATCTCTTTCGCACGATTAACGACCGCGACATAGGCCCCACGTTTAGTGTAGAATTTCACAACAGACAATTGATACGTCGATAGACGATCCTTCAGCGCAACTAAACGCTTCTGTGCATCAGGAGTATATTGGCTGTTCGGATAGCTTTGTACTAGCTGTGAAAGATCTTTAAACGCTTGACGGGCATTCGATGGATCGCGATCTGAACGATCGATACCAAAGAAGTGTTGCAGAGCCGATTGGTCGAGCGCCATGTCTGTTAACCCTTGCATATACATGACGTAGTCGATGTTAGGGTGAGTCGGGTTCAGACGCATAAAGCGTGAAATAGTCGCTTGAGCCATCGGCATATCGTCATTTTTGTAATAAGCGTAGATAAGATCAAGCTGTACCTGTTGCGAATATGGACCAAAAGGATAGCGGTTATCCAGTGCTTCTAACTGGCTGATGGCGCCTCTAAAGTTCCCATCTTGCAGTTTTTGCTGAGCTGTAGCATAAATCTGCGAAGGAGGATTGTCAGGAACTACATCTTTAGATCCGGAACATCCGACCAGAGCTAAGCTAAGCGTGGCGAGAGCCACAAGATATTTCATACGCATCATGACGAATTGATTATCCTCAAAAGTTTATTGGAAGCATTTATATGCGGCTTCCATTGTTTATCAGCTAAGATAGCACATTATCTTAAACGGCTTTGCCGGAAAAACCCAACGTTAACGAAGAACCTTATATGGCACAACAAGTAGAACTCGCTGCAACCATCTCCCTAGAACAATTGGGACAACGCTTAGATCAGTCTTTGGCTGAATTGTTCCCTGATTATTCACGTTCTCGCATAAAAGAATGGATTTTACAGGGCAGAGTAACCATTGATGGGTCAGTTGCCGATAAACCCAAAGAAAAAGTATTGGGCGGTGAGAAAATAGTAATCAG
Organism: Rosenbergiella collisarenosi; assembly: GCF_018494085.1. GTDB lineage: Bacteria > Pseudomonadota > Gammaproteobacteria > Enterobacterales > Enterobacteriaceae > Rosenbergiella > Rosenbergiella collisarenosi. The sequence goes on from NZ_JABBFP010000013.1 coordinate 50,772, forward strand.
CGCCGAAATCGAAGAGGAGGCTCGCTGGGAGCCGCAAAACATCCCTCTAAATATCGTTTATGAAGATGACGATATTTTAGTGATCAACAAGCCGCGCGATTTCGTCGTGCACCCAGGCGCGGGCAATCCAGATCAAACCATCCTCAATGCGCTGCTATATCATTATCCGTCCATCGCAGATGTTCCGCGTGCGGGTATTGTACACCGCCTTGATAAGGATACCACAGGATTAATGGTGGTTGCCAAAAGCGTCCCGGCACAAACTCATTTGGTTGATTGCTTACAACGCAGAGAAATTACACGGGAATACGAAGCCGTAGCCATTGGTACCATGACTGCAGGTGGAACCGTTGATGAGGCGATATCTCGCCACTCGACTAAGCGCACGCACATGGCAGTACACCCGATGGGTAAACCCGCTGTGACGCACTATCGTATTATGGAACATTTTCGCGCACACACTCGTCTTCGATTAAGATTAGAAACGGGTAGGACGCACCAAATTCGTGTACATATGGCGCATATTGGGCACTCGCTGGTGGGCGATCCTCTTTACGGCGGTCGTCCTCGTCCTCCAAAAGGTTCAAGCGAAGCTTTCATTAATGCTCTACGTGGCTTCGATCGCCAAGCGCTACATGCCACTATGTTGCGTCTTTACCACCCAATAACAGGCATTCAAATGGAGTGGCATGCTCCCCTTCCGCAAGATATGGTAGAGTTGATTGATGCGTTAAAGGACGACACGGCACTTCACCGCGACCAGATGGATTGGTTATGAGTGAATCATTGATTATTCCTAATTGGGACGTACCTTCTACGGTACGTGCCGTATCGACTACCCGTATGGGGGGCGTAGGTGATACGCCTTGGAATACCTTCAATCTTGGGAGCCATGTCGGGGATAATCTTGATGTTGTAAAGAGAAATCGGGATCGACTGATCGAGGTTGCAAAACTACCAGCCCCTCCTTTCTGGTTGAATCAGGTCCATAGTGATCGCGTTATCAACGCTGTAGCGTCTTCGACTGATCTACCAGATGCCGATGCCAGCTTCTCGCGCGAAGCGGGGAGCGTCTGCGTCGTAATGACGGCTGATTGTCTGCCAGTTTTGTTTTGTAATCGGCAAGGAACTCAGGTTGCTGCCGCACATGCTGGGTGGCGTGGTTTATGTGATGGCGTACTGGAAAATACGCTCGCGACCTTTGATGATGATCCGAGCGATATTATCACATGGATAGGACCTGCAATTGGACCACAAGCCTTCGAAGTGGGCCCAGAGGTAAGAGCCGCTTTTATTAGCCATCAAGAAGTTGCTGCTCAATGTTTTACCGCTCGTGGTGAAAAATATTTAGCTGATTTACCGAGGCTTGCCGAATTACGGTTAAAGCGCGCAGGGGTCGATGCTATTTATCAATCTCAGCGCTGTACCTTTTCAGAGGCTGAATATTTCTTCTCATACCGTCGAGATGGGCAGACTGGCCGGATGGCTAGCCTTGTTTGGCTTGAAAAGTAGAGAAGACAGACGTAATTACCGAGGATGTTTTTTCAGCAATTTATTCTTCCGCTCCTCTTGAATTTCTCCTAATCACCTCCACTTAATAGTCAATAGCATGTTGACCTTTGTGGAGGAATTATGCGTCTAGATCGTCTTACTAATAAATTTCAACAAGCCCTAGCCGATGCACAGTCATTAGCGCTAGGCAGTGATAATCAATTCATCGAACCTATACATCTTTTTTCTGCATTATTAACGCAAGAAGGGGGATCGATTCGCCCCTTACTCGTCTCCTGTGGTGTTGAGGTCTCTCAACTTCAGGCTCAATTATCTCAGGCTCTAGCTCGCCTTGCTAAAGTAGAGGGGAGCGATGGCGATGTCCAGCCTTCGGCCGAGTTAATCCGCGTGTTAAATCTGTGTGACAAGTTGGCACAAAAACGCGGTGATAGTTACATCTCGTCTGAACTCTTTCTCCTTGCGGCGTTTGAGTCGCGCGGAGGCGTCGGCGATCTATTGAAATCAGCCGGTTTGACCAGTGAGAAACTAACTAAAGCTATTGATCAACTTCGAGGGGGAGAGGGTGTGAACGACCAAGGGGCAGAAGACCAACGCCAAGCACTTAAAAAATACACCATTGATCTGACGGAACGTGCTGAGTCAGGCAAGCTCGACCCCGTTATTGGTCGTGATGAAGAGATTAGACGTACTATCCAGGTACTTCAACGCCGTACCAAGAATAACCCAGTGTTAATTGGTGAACCGGGGGTAGGTAAAACCGCAATCGTTGAAGGCCTAGCGCAACGTATCATTAATGGTGAAGTGCCTGAGGGCCTTAAAGGTCGCCGTGTCTTAGCTTTAGATATGGGTGCGCTGGTGGCCGGTGCTAAGTTTCGGGGTGAGTTTGAAGAGCGGCTCAAAGCGGTGCTGAATGATCTGTCGAAACAAGACGGTAATGTCATTCTCTTTATCGATGAAATCCATACCATGGTCGGCGCGGGTAAAGCCGATGGTGCGATGGATGCCGGTAATATGCTTAAGCCTGCCTTAGCGCGAGGAGAGTTGCATTGCGTCGGGGCAACAACCTTAGATGAATACCGTCAATATATAGAAAAAGATGCTGCGCTCGAACGTCGCTTCCAAAAAGTCTTGGTCGCCGAGCCGACGGTGGAAGATACCATCGCGATTTTACGTGGGCTGAAAGAACGCTATGAGTTACATCACCACGTGCAAATCACTGACCCAGCGATTGTTGCTGCAGCACAACTTTCTCATCGGTATATTGCGGATCGCCAGTTACCCGATAAAGCCATCGACCTTATCGATGAGGCGGCATCGAGCATTCGGATGCAGATCGACTCCAAACCGGAGCCACTGGATCGCCTAGAACGTAGAATTATCCAACTCAAGTTAGAGCAACAAGCACTTAAGAAAGAGACGGATGACGCCAGTGTTAAGCGGTTAGCGATGTTAGAGGCTGAACTGGAGCAGAAAGAACAAAGCTACGCTGAGTTAGACGAAGAGTGGAAAGCTGAAAAAGCCTCACTTACTGGTACGCAACATATAAAATCTGAGTTAGAGCAAGCTCGTATTAGCATGGAGCAAGCGCGACGCAATGGCGATCTTGGCCAAATGTCTGAGCTACAATACGGTAAAATTCCTGAGTTAGAGAAACAACTCGCTCAAGCCACACAGTCTGACACTCAGCAAATGAAGATGTTGCGTAATAGAGTTACTGACGTTGAGATTGCGGACGTATTGGCGCGATGGACGGGGATCCCTGTCGCTCGCATGATGGAAGGCGAGAGAGAGAAACTGCTGCGGATGGAAGAGACGCTACATGACCGTGTGATCGGACAAGATGAAGCGGTCGATGCAGTGGCGAATGCTATACGCCGTAGTCGAGCGGGGCTTGCTGATCCAAACCGGCCAGTGGGTTCCTTCTTATTCTTAGGACCAACAGGCGTTGGTAAAACCGAGCTTTGTAAGTCACTTGCCGATTTTCTTTTCGATAGCGACGAGGCAATGGTACGTATCGACATGTCCGAATTTATGGAGAAGCATTCAGTCTCAAGACTAGTCGGTGCGCCTCCAGGTTATGTCGGTTATGAAGAAGGCGGCTATCTAACCGAAGCGGTTCGCAGACGGCCTTACTCAGTCATCTTATTAGATGAAGTTGAGAAAGCTCACCCTGACGTCTTCAATATACTGTTACAGGTTCTTGATGATGGTCGACTCACTGATGGTCAAGGGCGTACCGTCGATTTTCGTAATACGGTAATCATTATGACGTCAAACTTGGGATCTGACTTAATTCAGGACAAGTTTGGCGAGCTGGACTATGGTCAAATGAAAGGCGTGGTAATGGATGTTGTCGGGCATCACTTCCGTCCAGAGTTCATCAACCGTATAGATGAAGTCGTTGTGTTCCATCCACTGAGTCATGAGCATATTGCGCAAATTGCTGATATTCAGTTGCAACGTCTTTACAAGCGGTTAGAAGAACGCGGTTACTCGGTTGAAATTTCTGATGAAGCGTTGAAACTGTTAGGTGAAGTTGGTTTCGATCCTGTCTATGGTGCGCGTCCACTGAAGCGTGCCATACAGCAAGAGATTGAGAATCCGTTAGCCCAACAGATCCTTTCAGGGAAACTTTTACCGGGTGCGACCATCAAATTAGGTGTTGTAGACGGCGTAATTACCGCCCAGCAATAGCCGATGTTGTCTAATAAAGGCCTAGAAATGCGAATTTCTAGGCCTTTTTGTTCTGTTTTTAGTCGAAATGATTCATTAATCACCACTCAGTAAAAAAGTTTAAATAATCCCTTGCGCTCTCAGCGGAACTCCCTATAATGCGCATCCACTGAC
>NZ_JABBFP010000014.1 GCF_018494085.1 Rosenbergiella collisarenosi
GCGGGAGGGTTAGCCGGCGGCGATATGGCGAATGCTATGGCGGGTGCGCACACCGGGAAGGTGACGGTTGAGAATAATGTTTTGGGTGCTTTGTCTTCGGATAAACTCGATACAGCTATAGAGAAAATTAAGCAAGGCAATACCTCACTTACAACGGTGAGCGAACTGATAACGCTTGAAAATGCCGATGCCCGTAGTGATGCCTTACTCTCCAAATTTACTAAAGACCCTTCTCAGATGAACAGTACGGAACGCGCCGAACTAGCTAGTTATCTGCGTGTTTATGCAGCTGAAATGGAAAAAGAGTATGGCCGTCCGGTAGCACAAGAACTGATTAAAGGTTTACTGTCGGGACAAGATTACATTAAACGAAACCCAGACTCGGAAGTCATGAGCAAAGCTCAGTCGATAATGAATACTTGGGGCTACCATAAATCAAATGCGAGTATTGGTGATGCACCACTACTATTTGGTAGCAACATGTTGGGCACCACCATCCGGGAAGGAATGGCGCTCAATGCGACTATTGGTATGGGGGTGAATTCAGCTGTGCAGCTCAGTGGAAGTGATTCATTTAGTTACGTGGATATGATTATGTCTGGGGTAATGTCTGCTGCGACAACGGGAAAAAATATAGGAACCTCTGCGGTCATTAATATGGGTGGTGCGGCGATTGGAAGTGGGATTAAGGGGGAGGATCCGACTAGTTCTATGGCTGGGGCTGGAATAGGTACTGTAGCTGGAGGCATTGGTGGTGAAATAGTCAAAGGAGCTGCTTCAAAATTTGCGAAAGATACCGTCTCCGATGTAACTGGCTCGATTTTTGGTGGATACATCAGCGAACAAATGGGAGATGTAGTAAAAAATACTCTTGATGAAAAGGATAAAACTAATGCTAAAAAATAACCTTCTTATTTTGGTAAAATTGGTATTCGGTTGCTTAGTTTTATTTTTAAATGCGAATTTAATATCTGAACTTCTGGCATCATCAATTATTTATATTAAAAAAGGATTTTTTCCATTTAGTTGGGAAAGGGTTTTTGCATCTTTCTTTAAATCTGGTTATGTAGGTGGTCTTGTTTTAGGTATTGGCCTTTGGATAAAAATCTGGTTAAAAGAAAAGAAAAATAAAAAGTCATCACATGGGTAAACGCTTAACTCCAGCCGATATCGGCTGAGGCTTTTGTCAAATAATGCGCTGGGTGCTATGTCTGGTTCAGATCATGGATTTTGTCTGGGTAAAACACCGGATGCGACGACAGGAGATAAAGCGAAACTTGTGGGTGATTTTGATTTTGATCGAAATAACTTAATCAGAGGCACAAAAATATCAATCGGATGCGGGATTATTATTGGTGTGGGGCAATGCTTCATGTCGAAAGAGAAACCGGCCTCGCCTTTTAATCCCAAGTAACATACGCAAATCCCGGCCATCGAGCCGGGATAATGGTTGAGAATAATGCGCTGAGCCTTCCTTCAGGAATGGCAGATTATGCTCAGTCAGCCTTTTCATTAGCAATGTCGATGGCTCAGCAAGGCGCAACCCCAGATGAAATCAATACAGCTCTAAGTCAGCATGTGAAGGGGGATTTGCCCGAGGGAGCGAATATCACAAAAGCCATTGTTGAGGGTTACACGGATGGTTTGCTGATTGCGGGTGCTTGGTATCTGGGGCCAGCGGCATCGGTGGGTAAAGTGATTGGCGGAGGAATTATCGCAGAGATAGCGAATGGAAGCTACCAATGGTTTGACCTGAGCCGTCCAGGTAACGAAAACAAAAGCTGGGACTGGAAAAGCAGCGTAAGCTCAGGGATTTCGGGGATGCTTGCTCCGGGAAGAACTGTCCAGCAAAATGTTGGAATAGCGGTAGCCGGTGCGGTATTTACGGATGGGCCTGATATGGGATCTGTTGGTGGTGCTGCTTTGGGTGGCTTAATTGGTGGAGGGATTGGTAAGTACGAACCGGACTTACTCAGCCCAGTTTTCGGAACTTCTGCTGGTTTTTGGTCTGATGTTGGTAGTGCTTACGTATCTGAAGCTACAGGCAATGCGGTTAAAGATGCTATCAATAAACAGGAGAAGAATAAGTGAAGAGAAAACCAACAATAATGCTTCTTCTATTAAGCATCTTATTCGGTTCGATTATCTTCTTTCTTCTGGGAATAGTATTAAGTTTAATTATTAACTTTATTTATTTAAATAATTTTTCTGTGGATGAACAGGACATTTTCAAAACAAGTGTTTTAAGCCTTATTGCTGGCACCGCAGGTGGAACTGGTTCATGGATCTTCGCCAAAATAGACGAACGTAATATCAGCAAATCTCCACCATCCGATCGTGAGTAAACTCAACAATAATCCAGCTAATCGGCTGGGATTATGGTTGAAAATAACTTACTAGGTGGTAGTGAAGAAGCTCAGGCTGCATGGATACGACAGCATGGTATCGATATGGCGAGCTGTGCTGATAATCCTGGGGGAAGCGCATGTCAAAAAGCCAAAAATGAACGTGATGCGGTAGGGTTTGCTCTTGCTACAGGTAGTGTCGCTCTCCTACCCGGCGGCGCTCAGGCTATGTGGGGGCTTGGTGCGGGCGCTAATGCAGGGATTAGCTACTGGGTAGATGGAGCGATTGATCCGGCTAATGCAGGGATTAGCTACTGGGTAGATGGAGCGATTGATCCGGCTAATGCAGCTATTTCAGGCTGGGTGAATGTTTTCAGTATGGGTAATGGCGTTGTGGGTACAGTCGGTTGGAATGCCGCAGGTGGTGCACTGGGTAACTGGATTGATAACAAAGATCCACTGTCTGGTGCGCTTATCAATGGTGCCGGTTCGAGTATTGGCTATGGCATTGGTAAGGGCCTTTCGTGGGGAATTAATACTGTAGCAAACTGGTGGAAAGGGGGCTGGGATCCGAAATTTAATCCAACACTTCAGAACTATACTGAAATAAAAGGTGATTTTGGGGTTTCTAAGGAAATAAAGCCAAGCAATATCCCTAGTCCTTTTGGTTACTTAGGTTGCTCCCTCTTAACTGAAGTAACCAGCAAAGGGATCGAAAAAATCTCATCTCCGATCAGTAATGGAGATAAAAAATGATAAATATCTTTTTCGCTTTATTTTCAATTTTGGCGGGGATACTTTTAGCTGAAATTGCATATGCTTTATTACTTACCATTGAATACGCGATGCTTAGCAGTTTTAACTTTGAGCTAACATTAGCATGGCACTACCTGAAAATTGGGGCAGTAGGAGGTGGTATAATGGGATTCGGTATTGCTCTCCTTCGATATTTTCGGGTTAAAGGTTTTTAATATTTATTGTTGAAAATAATGTTATGAGTTCTGTTTCTTCGAATAAACTCGATACAGCTATAGAGAAAATCATGTAAGGCAACGGCACACTTGGCTGAAGAGGGAACGGATAACACTTGAAAATGTAGACTCTCGTAGTGATACTTTACTCCCGAAATCTACTATATAGACCCCTACCAATTTTCAGCTAATAAAAAAGAAACCTTAACAGTCTGTTTAGGCAGTTATTCACGAGGCTACAGGAACCACTATAAAACGAGTGTTTAATGGAGCGTGTATATAGTATCAGGTGCAGGGCAGCGAAAAGATAAAATATTATTATGGATATAAATAAGGAGTTAAGGATGCTTAATAAAATAGCTATAATTTTTTCAATTATCTTATTAACAGGATGTAGTAAAGTTTTTCCTGTACCGACAAAGTACGAACCCCCGAGAAATACCAGCGATATTGCAAAAGTAAGATTAATGGGGAATCCACTTAATTATTCAATCAGACAAAAAAACGACACGGGCGATCTGGTTGGTGGATTTGTTGTAGAGCACAACAGATTCGTTAACATAGGTTTGGGTACCACTGTCGACAGTGGATTTCCCAAAATACAGGGAAAGGATTATAGCGGGAAGTACTTTGAAATTTTAGTGATCGCAGACCGCAAGACAGAGATAAATTACCTTGCCCAAAACTGTAGCGTCACTCTAGATGTTATCCCCAAAAGAGAGGCTATCTATGAGGTGCATTACAGTGATTCAGACCTGACAGGATATTGTGTCCTCTATATACGTCCTGTTGTATTTGATGAGGTCAATTCAATCTATATAGAGGGCAGTAACTAATGTCCAACATGAAAAAACTTACGGTATTAGCCCTCTCATTTTTACTTTCAGCTTGCATGGTGAATGTTGACAGAACCCGTGCTACGGAACTTAATCGATATTCTGAATCATCTATTAAAGAAAAATTAATCATAGGAAGTTCAACTAAAAAGGAAGCAATGTTGCTATTAGGTGCGCCAAACTCACCTAAGGATTATAACCATGCCAGTGAATGGGTGTATAAATCCGTCCAGATACACAGGGGAATATATCTATCCATTCCCTTTAATAACAATAAAGAGCAAGTTTTAACATTAAAGTTTAACGAGGTGGGGGTTTTATCATCTTTAGATTATATAGATAAGGCTTCCAAAAGTATTTTTAAGTAACGCTAACCCACGCCTACAAATGGATGAAACTAATAGGCGGACAGCAAATATGGTGTAAGGAACCAATTATTGATGATATCAGGGAAGCTAGTCTGAATTTCACAGTAAGGCTTTCACCGATAATAGAGTTAGAACGGGTGTCAGGTTCAGTCGCTGATCCGAATAGGCACGGTTCATGGACTCGGCAGTAACATGGCAAGAGTGAGCGCAGGGATACAGGCCGGACAAGCACCTCTTAGCTGCTAAGTTGGTTCACCATTACTACCAAAACATGGACGAAAATGGAGCGAGAAACGAAATGTATAGAATGTAATGGATTTGATGCAAACAAAGAGTCTGGACTCTGTGATGCCTGTGAAAATATAGAGTTAAGAAAAATTAATGGACTGCTGTATCTTCCTGCCATAGGGCTTATCCTATGAATTGTTCGTAGTGCAAACGAGCTTTACATTTTAACTATGGTTATAGTTGATCATTTCGATGAAACGAGTTTCTTGTCTTATTACTCCATGGGGGCAGTTGCATTTCTGATCGCTGATTTTCTTACCCCTCTTTATGCATCCTTGTCATTTTTTAGACGCAAGAAAAATACTCGAAAAGTCATGATAATTTACTATCTGATAGGGATGATCAGCGCGTTATATTTTACTGTTCTTCCTTTTGTTGTTGATAACACTCAATATGAAATGGAGGATGTAGGGATAATAGTGAATGGGCTTTTCGGGGTTGTCATAGGGATCCCTTACTTTTTGCTTTCCAAAAGGGTTAATAGTGTTTTCTGTCGGTAGTCTATTTGATTAGTTCACCCGCTTTCAGCTGACGTAGGATCTGTAGTACTACTCTGCTTAAGCAATAATTACTAGCACCTTACTCAGTTGGGTGTCCAACCTTTGGGGTGCAGTCCACCTCTCTGGCTTTTTTTATATCAAGACCTAACGCTTCTTCTTTGTACCCTGTACGGCTTTAAAGCGCGGGTTACTCTTGCAAATAACAAATACGCGTCCGTGGCGGCGCACGATCTTACAATCAGGATGGCGCTGCTTGGCGGATTTTAGTGAACTAAGGACTTTCATTATTTATCCTTTTTAGCATTATCGAAGAAGCGGCCAAAACGCTGTGCGAAACGCGCGGCGCTGCCTTCTTTGGCAAACTCTTTCTGTTTACCGGTATAGAACGGATGCGAGTGAGCGGACACGTCTAGGGTAACGTAAGGATAAACCTGGTCCTGATACTCGACGGTACGTTCGGTTTTAATCGTCGATCCGATAACCATATAGTGATCGGCGCCGAGATCGTGAAAAACGACCTGACGATAGTTGGGATGAATATTCGGTTTCATAATCGCTCCAAATTGTAATGTTATATTATAACAATAACGGTTTGCGGCGAGCGGTGCAACCCTCTTTAGGACAAATTAGCGATCATTGGGTCAAAGCGGCGTCGATACGCTCCATTAAGTTAGCGCTCGCTAACCGTAGATAATGGCTAAACGCCGAACGGGCGGCCGAGGCGGGGCGATGGCGCGGCGTAACGAGATTTACGGTAAAGGGTACGGAGACGCTAAAGCGACGCATCACCACGTTATGCGGTAGATAATCGAGGGCGGTCAGTGGATTAATGATCGACACCCCGCAGCCTTGCCCAACCATCGCGCAGACCGACGCCGCACTGTGCGTTTCTAAGGCGAGTCGCCGAGCAACGCCCCGGGTTAGAAACAGCTGATCCAGCAGCTGCCGATAGCTATCGGTACGTGAAAGGCTGATAAACGGTAGGTCGCGAAAATCCTCGGGGGTCAGCACTGCGTGAGTAGCGAGCGGGTGATGCGGCGCAAGAATACAGACCTCATCGACGGTCAATAGGGTATCGATCTCACAGCCTTCCGGGACCGATTGGGTCTCGGTGATCCCGAGATCGAAGCGCTGCGCGGTCAGCCATTCCTCTAGGAGCGGCGACTCTTGCGGCGTGATCGTCATACTTGCCGCAGGATAGTCGCGTAAATAGGGGGCGCAGGCATGGGGCAATAGGGATTGCGAAAAAGCCGGTAGGCAGGCGACCGTAATCTCCGCGTCATCGAGCTGGGCGAGGCCAGCCGCCGTCTCCTGAATACGCTGGCGTCCGTACCAGCTGCGCTGGACCTCTTCGAACAGACGAAACCCTTGCTGGGTCGGATGTAAACGCCCTTGGCTACGGCGAAACAGTGGCACGGTAAGTTGCTGCTCAAGTCGTGCCAGCTCTCGGCTCAGGGTGGGTTGTGACGTACGTAATAGGGCGGCGGCGCTGGTTAGTGTGCCTTGTGTCATCACCGCATGGAAAATCTCGATCTGTCGCCAGCTAAGTGGGGCCATCAGGTTTTTCGTCCAAGGTATATCATGGATGAATAGAGTAGCGATTAAATGATATTTTTCAATATATAAAGAGTGTGGCTTACTGAGCCTATCGCTTAAGGAGATAACCATGCCGACCCTGATCACCGACACATCCACCGCCCTACATCATACGCAACTGCTCGCCCTCGCTCAGCACTATCAAGGCCCTTTCTGGGCGTATGATGCGCAGATCATTCGCCAACAAATTGCTAAGCTGCGCCAGTTTGATGTGATCCGCTTTGCGCAAAAATCCTGCTCGAATATTCATATTCTAGGGTTAATGCGTGAACAGGGGGTGAAGGTCGATTCGGTTTCGGTGGGCGAACTCACCCGTGCGCTGCAGGCCGGCTATCGTCCAGAAGGGGACGATATTGTCTTTACCGCCGATCTCCTCGACCGTGAAGGGTTGGCACGGGTAACGGAACTGAATGTCGCCGTTAATACCGGCTCTATCGATATGCTTAAGCAGTTGGCGCAAGTCTCGCCGGGGCACCGCGTCTGGTTACGGATTAACCCAGGTTTTGGGCATGGCCACAGCCAGAAAACGAATACCGGTGGCGAGAACAGTAAACATGGCATCTGGTATCAGCAACTTCCTGAGGCCTTGACGGTGATCCAGCAGGCGGGTCTACGGTTAGAAGGCCTGCATATGCATATCGGCTCGGGCGTCGATTATCAGCATCTGCAACAGGTCTGCGATGCGATGGTCGAGCAAGTACTGGGGAGCGGATGCGATCTTCGTGCTATCTCCGCGGGGGGCGGTTTATCGACGCCTTATACGTTCGAGGAGCAAGAGATCGATCCCGCCCACTATTTCTCGTTATGGGACCAGGCACGGCAACGTATCGCCGAGCACCTAGGACACGCCATCACACTGGAAATAGAGCCTGGCCGCTTTTTAGTGGCGCAATCCGGCGTGCTAGTCAGTGAGGTTCGTGGCACGAAGTGGATGGGTAATCGCCATTTTACGTTGGTTGATGCAGGATTTAGTGACCTGATGCGCCCGGCAATGTACGGCAGTTATCATCATATCTCAGTGATGCCTGTCGATGGCAGTGACTCCGCATCACGGCCAGTGCAGCAGACCTTAGTGGCGGGGCCGCTCTGTGAATCGGGGGATGTCTTTACCCAGTTGGCGGGAGGGGAGGTAGAACCGCGTGCCTTGCCTTTAGCGCAGGTTGGCGACTACTTGGTCTTTCACGATACCGGCGCTTATGGTGCGTCGATGTCCTCCAACTACAACAGTCGTCCACTAATTCCCGAAGTCCTTTTAGACGACGGGAAAGCTACCGAGATCCGTCGCCGACAGACCCTCGATCAGCTTCTTGCCTTGGAAAGCGCCCAGCCTCTATTCGGCTAACGACCGGGGGAGCTATAGCTCTTCCAATCGGGCGACAGAGTGGCGAATGACCAGGGTCGGTTGGAAAAGATGGGTGACTGCGGGGGGCGTAAGGCCATTGCCTAAGGCCAACGCAAGGCGTGCCGCCTGCTGTGCCATCGCGACAACCGGATAGCGGACGGTAGTTAAGCGTGGGCGAACATAGCGGGAGACATGGACATCATCGAAACCTATCATCGACACCTGTTCAGGGACTTTGATGCCATTATCCGATAACGCTGCGAGCGCTCCGGCCGCCATGGAGTCGTTATAACAGGCGACGGCGGTAAAGTTCCTGCCTTGCGCCAACAACGATACCATGGCCTGCTCGCCACCCGTTTCATCAGGCTCGCCGTAGGCGATACACTCTACCGGAGCCGATAGCTGGTGATCGTGCAAGGCATCCCGATACCCGGCGAGGCGCTCTTTCGCATCCGAAATCTCATGGGTCGAACAGATGTAGGCAATTTTTTGATGGCCTTGGCTGATCAGGTGACGCGTCGCTAACCAGCTGCCATAGCGATTATCGAGGGAGATACAGCGCGATTCGAAGCCTTTTACCACACGGTTATTCAGAACCATCCCCGGCACTTGCTGCATAAACGTCTGCAGTACCTCGTCGTCAACCATCTTCGCATGGATGACCAAACTCTGACACTGGTGGCGGATCAGCTGCTCGATAGCCAGTTTTTCCTGGGCTGCGCGGTGGTAGCCATTACCGATTAATAAGAAATTGCCAGTCTGAATGGCTACCTGATCGACGGCTTTCACCATCGCACCAAAGAAGGGATCGGACACGTCGTTAACCAATAGTCCCAAGGTTGCCGTAGATTGCTGGGCCAGCGCGCGGGCATTGGCATTAGGAATATAGTTAAGCTCTACCACTGCTTCACCAACCACTTTCTTGGAGTGAGCACTTGCTTTAGGGGACTGGTTGAGCACGCGGGAAACGGTAGCCACAGAGACCCCCGCTAATCGAGCAACATCCTTAATTGTGGCCATAATAAATCTTCCAGGGTAAACGTTTACACTTGATTATGTTACGTCAATCATCTGGGGGTGCAACCCCGATAAATGCCAGATAGATCGCAGATTTACGCTAAAGTCCGACAGAAAAGCGTGCAAACGTTACGGCGCTTATCGTTGGTTACATTTTGCGGGGTTCTGTTGCGTTTTAGGGCTAGTTGTTTTTGTTCGACTTTCAGTAAAGTGATTCTCCCAGAGGTATTAATCGGTGAACATCTATCCATGGATTACACCAGCCTGCGCAACTGCGCAGGTTTTTTTTTGCCTAATGCCTATCTAACCCGCCATTTTTCAGCAAGTTAACCTAAGTTTTCTCCAGCTATTACGAACTGAAACACAGTTTTCGGCACTTTCGGCGACTTTTTAATGTAAACTAACGATAAATTTATCTTTATTTTTAACTTATCGGATTGCTATGCCCCGGATAAAAAAAATTTTAGGAAAAGACCAAATTAAATCGCCGTTTAACTCGTTTCGATTTCGTCTGGTCTGTCTCGGGGTCGTGGCCTGTTTAGGATTATTACTGTTACGTGTCGGCGACCTGCAACTGGTTGACCAGCCGATGTTAGAGCATGAGGCCGATCAGCGCTCCTTGCGTACGGTAACTCTCCCCACTAACCGCGGCACGCTTCTCGATCGCAATGGCGAGACAGTTGCCCTGAGCGTCCCTTCGCGGGATATCATCGCCGATCCGCTGAAAATTCTTGAAGCTAACCCCGATTTTTATAGTCCAAAGTGGGCTTATCTCGCGAATGCATTGAATATGCGTCCTGAACAGCTCGCTAACCTCATTACCGCCAATGCTAAGAAGCGTTTTCTCTATCTAGGTCGCAAGGTCGAACTCGGTATCGCCAAAGATATCTCCAGCTTGCACCTACAGGGACTCACCTCGGTCTACGACGATAGCCGCTTCTATCCGATGGCCGAGGCGGCTGCGCCGCTGATCGGCATCGTGGGGGCGGATAATAAGGGGCTGAATGGATTAGAGCATAGCTTCGACACGCTACTCCAAGGTGTGCCGGGCAAAGAGAAGTATCGTCAAGATCGCCACGGTAATATCATTTCCATGATCAGCTATCAGCCGCCGACTCAGCCGCCGACCGTGCAGCTTAGTATCGACAAGTTCATTCAATACACGATGTTCTCTAAGCTGCGTGATGGCGTGTTACTGAACAAGGCCGATTCCGGAGCCGCGGTGATGGTAAGAGTAGACACCGGTGAGGTCTTGGGGATGGCGTCTTATCCCTCTTATAACCCGAACAATTACGAAGGTGCGAATGCCGCACAGATGCGTAACGTTGCGATCAACGATAGCTTCGAGCCGGGTTCCACGGTTAAGCCACTCGTGGTGATGGAAGGGCTACAGCGGCGGTTGGTTCGTCCCGACTCGGTGTTAGACACGACCCCCTATATGGTCAACGGCCACTTAATCCGTGACGTCGGACACTGGCCGCGCCTTACCATGACCGGCATCTTGCAGAAATCGAGTGATATCGGGGTCTCGCATATCGCCTTGGCAATGCCTGCGGACGTGCTGGTCAATACCTATCGCTCGTTCGGCCTTGGCCGCCCTACGGGGCTGGGGCTTACCGGTGAAAGCGTCGGTTACTTCCCGCTTCACCGCCAGCGTTGGGCCGATATCGAACGGGCAACGTTCTCATTCGGCTATGGATTGCGTGTTACGCCGTTACAGATTGCGCGCGAATATGCAACGCTAGGCTCCTTCGGTCTGTACCGTCCGCTTTCGATCACTAAGGTCACGCCACCGGTCGTCGGGACGCGAGTCGCCGATGAAGACGTCGTGCGCAGTGTGGTCCATATGATGGAAAGCGATGCATTACCGGGAGGATCCGGAGTCCGTGCTGCCGTACCGGGCTACCGCTTAGCGATTAAAACCGGTACCGCAGAGAAGATGGGCAGTAATGGTAAATACGATGGCGGCTATATCAACTACACAGCAGGCGTTGCACCGGCCAGTCATCCTGTCGTGGCGCTGGTGATTATGATTAACCACCCGACAGCGGGCGACCACTTCGGGGGCAGCGTTGCCGCCCCGGTATTTGGTAATATTGTTGGACCGGTGCTTAAGCATATGAATATTGCGCCAGATGCCATCTATACCCCGCAAGATCCTCAAGCCACACATTAAGTTTTCGCTTAATCGCCGGGCGGCCTCAGGTCGCCCGTGTCCCAACGACCTTTACGTAGCCAGAAATAATTTAACGGCATCCTTACGAATTTATGCTGGCAACTCAGTGCCAGCTTGCTAATAATAAAGCCTATTATGACCCGACTGTTTGCCACCGCGCCGCAGATGGGTGTTGATGTCTCCTGATAACGAAGAAGAACCATGACCAATACGTCTCAACGACCTGTACGTCGCACTTGGCTGAAAAAGCTCGCTATTGTCTTGATTATTGTCGTCGTCGCCGTGGTGGCTTGGCGTCTCTTCTTCACCCAATCTTCCTCCCCAACAGGAGCGGCACCCGCAGGACGCCATGCAATGCGTGGGGGGATGGGAGCAGGGGGGGCCACTATCGTACATGCGGTAAGCGCCAAACAGGCAGATGTACCTGTCTATGTTTCCGCGCCGGGTACAGTCATTCCTAATGCAAGCGTCACGGTAACTAGCCGGATCACCGGCCAGCTCGACAAAGTCCTCTTCACCGAAGGCCAGAAGGTGAGCGCAGGGCAGTTGCTCGCCCAGATCGACGATCGAGATTACCAAGCGACCCTGGCGCAATATCAAGGCGCTTTAGCTGAAAACCAGGCGCTGTTAAAAAATGCCGAGTTGACCCTCGCACGCTATCGTAAACTCTACGCGCAAGACTCTTTATCTAAGCAAGACTTAGAGAGCCAAATCGCCACGGTTGGGCAATATCGCGGTACCGTACAACAGGATATTGCGCAGATTAATAACGCGAAAGTAAGTATTAGCTATGCGCGGATCACCGCTCCAGTAACGGGGCGCGTTGGGCTACGGTTGGTCGATGCCGGAAACCTGGTACAGAGTGGCGATAGTACCGGGATCGTGACGATTACGCAGATGCAGCCCGCGGCCGTCACCTTCAGCGTGCCACAGAGCTATGTGGGGCAATTGGCTAAGAAGCTGCACCAAGGCCAGGCGTTACCCGCGACCGCCTTCGACCAAGATGGTACCACCGTCCTCGCCGAGGGTGAGGTGCGCTTTATTAGTAACACTATCGATACCACCACCGGTAGCGTCGCGCTAAAAGCGATGTTTACTAACCAAGACGAATCGTTGTTCGCTAACCAGTTTGTGAATCTACGCCTGCAGATCGATCAGCTAAAACAGGCGACGGTAGTCTCGACCCAAGCTATCCAGCTCAGTAGCGATGGAAGCTTTGTTTTTGTGATCCGTCCGGATAATACGGTCGTGCGCCAAGCGGTCAACACCGGCCCGCTTTTCGGTAACGACCAGCAGGTGGTGCTCTCCGGGATTAAACCGGGGGATCGCTTAGTCTCCGAAGGTATTGACCGCCTGACCACGGGTAGCAAAGTGACGGTTGCTGATCAAACCGCGCCGCAGTCTGCTGAAAACAAGGCTGAGTAATGAATCCCTCTCGTCTCTTTATTCAACGCCCCGTGGCGACCGTGCTATTAATGGTCGCCGTCTTGCTCTCTGGGATCTTTGCCTACCGCTTCTTATCGGTGTCGGCGTTACCACAGGTCGATTACCCGACGATCCAAGTGACCACGCTCTATCCGGGGGCGAGTCCAGAAGTGATGTCGACCTCGGTCACCGCGCCGCTGGAGCGTGAACTCGGTGAGATGAGTGGCCTGAGTGCGATGACCTCCAACTCTTCCTCCGGCTCGTCGCTGATCACCCTGCGCTTTGGGCTGACGACCTCACTGGATGTCGCCGAGCAGGAAGTGCAGGCCGCGATTAACTCGGCCAACAGCCTATTACCTAACGATCTCCCTAACCCGCCGACCTATAAAAAGGTTAACCCTGCGGATACCCCGGTGGTGACGCTGGCGGCGACCTCCGATAACCTAGCGTTAACGCGGGTACAAGACTTATTGAACACGCGCGTGGCCTTAAAGCTCTCGCAAATATCCGGGGTCGGACTCGTCAGCTTGGACGGCGGTAATAAGCCTGCCATCCGTATTCAGCTTAACCCGACGGCGTTGGCCGCCCATAACCTGACCCTAGAGGAAGTGAATACGGTTGTCGGCAACAGTAACGTCAACGGTTCGAAGGGGGGCTTCGATGGTCAATACCACTCGGTGACAATCGATGCCAATGACCAGCTGCGGACCCCCGAAGAGTATGCGAATCTTATTATCACCTGGCAGGATGGCGCGGCGCTGCGCTTAAAAGACATTGCTACCATCACCCAAGGGGCGGAGAACACCTTCCAATCGGCATGGGCCGATAATCACCCCGCAATTATTATGAATGTCCAGCGCCAGCCGGGGGCTAACGTCATTCAGGTGGTCGATGATATCAAAGCTCAACTCCCTAAACTGCAACAGACCCTGCCCGCCGGGGTAACGCTGAAAATCGTGGCGGATCGGACGCAGACCATTCGCGCCTCCATCAGCGACGTCCAGTTCGAGATGGTGTTATCCATCGCGCTGGTGGTGATGGTTACCTTCCTCTTTTTACGCAATATCGCGGCGACACTGATCCCAAGCGTCGCGGTGCCGTTATCGCTGATCGGCACTTTCGGGGTGATGTACCTGCTCGGTTTTAGCTTAAACAATCTCTCACTGATGGCGCTGACTATCGCGACCGGGTTCGTGATCGATGATGCCATCGTCGTCGTGGAGAACATTTCACGGCGTCTTGAGGAGGGGGAGTCCCCGATGGAGGCCGCCTTGAAGGGGTCGCAGCAGATCGGCTTTACCATTATCTCGCTGACCTTCTCGCTAATTGCCGTGCTGATTCCCCTGCTATTTATGGGCGATGTGGTGGGGCGTTTATTCCGCGAGTTTGCGATTACGCTCGCGGTATCGATCTTGGTATCGATGTGTGTCTCCTTAACCCTAACCCCGATGCTCTGTGCCTATCTCCTCAAGCATACTCCGCCGGA
Organism: Rosenbergiella collisarenosi; assembly: GCF_018494085.1. GTDB lineage: Bacteria > Pseudomonadota > Gammaproteobacteria > Enterobacterales > Enterobacteriaceae > Rosenbergiella > Rosenbergiella collisarenosi. The sequence goes on from NZ_JABBFP010000014.1 coordinate 14,351, forward strand.
TCAGCAGTCGCGCTTTGCGCGCCAAGGAGAGGTATGGTTCGAGAAGATCGTTGCGGGTTACGATAAACTCTTGCGCCGGGTGTTGAACCACCAAAAGCTCACGCTATTGGTGGCGCTAGGGACCTTTGTGATGACCGCATTACTCTATATGGTGGTGCCGAAGGGCTTCTTCCCACAGCAAGATACCGGCATGATCCAAGGTATTACTCTCGCTTCGCAGGATGTCTCTTTCCAAGAGATGGCGACACGACAAAAACAACTGGCGTCGATCCTCCTTAAAAACCCCAACGTTGAGGCGTTAACTTCAACCATCGGTATCGACGGTACCAATACCAGCCTTAATAGTGGGCACTTACAGATTACGCTTAAGTCGTTTGAAGACCGCAGCGAACGTGCCGACGAGGTCATCGGTGAACTCAAGCAGGCGGCGCAACAAGTGCCGGGTATTAAGCTCTACCTGCAATCCGCGCAGGATCTGACGGTCAACGATCAGGTCACGCCTAACGAATATCAATTTACCCTGACCGACCTGAGCAGCGAGAACTTGGTCACTTGGACCCCACAGCTTATCGCCGCGCTGGCCAAGCGCCCGGAATTTAGCGATGTGGTCAGTAATCTGCAGGATCAGGGGCGTGTCGCCTATGTCGATCTCGATCGCGATAAAGCCTCGCGGCTTGGGATCACCGCTGCGGATGTTGATACGGCTCTATATAACGCCTTCGGCCAGCGGCTGATCTCCACTATCTTTACGCAGTCTAATCAATACCGTGTGGTGATGGAGGTGGCGCCGAAATACCAGCAGACTCCTGCATCGCTCGATGATATCTGGCTTAAGAGCTCGGTGACCGAGGCAGACACGTCTACGAGTACCACGGCGAACACCACTTCGACGAGCAACGCCACGTCGACCACCACGAAAAGTGGCATGGTTAAGCTCACAGCGGTCGCAACTGTGCATCAACGCCTAGGGTCGTTGATGAATATGCGCCTTAACCAGTATCCGGCGGTGATGGTCTCCTTTAATTTGGCGGACGGCTATTCGATTGAACAGGCGCAGCAGGCTATTACCGACGTGAGCCAACAGCTCGCGCTACCCGAGAGCATCTCGCTACAATATCAAGGCGCGGCGTCCTCGTTCCAAAGCGCGACCAATAATACCTTATGGTTGATCTTGGCCGCGTTATTGACCATGTATCTGGTGCTGGGGATCCTCTATGAAAGCTTTATTCACCCGGTTACCATCCTCTCGACGCTCCCCTCTGCGGCGATCGGCGCGCTACTAGCCCTATTATTAAGCGGCAGCGAGTTTAGCCTTATTGCGCTTATTGGGGTGATCCTCCTCATCGGTATCGTCAAGAAAAATGCGATTATGATGATCGACTTTGCCTTGCAAGCCGAACACGAGCAGGGATTATCACCGCGAGAGGCTATCCATCAGGCCTGTCTGCTACGTTTTCGCCCGATTCTGATGACGACGATGGCGGCATTATTGGGGGCGCTTCCACTGATGCTGGCGAGCGGTTCCGGTGCCGAACTGCGTCAACCCCTCGGGCTGGTCATTGTCGGCGGGCTGATTGTCAGCCAAGTGTTGACGCTGTTCTCCACCCCAGTGATCTACCTGTGGTTCGATCACTGGTCAGAGCGCGGACGCCGCTTTATCGCCCGTAAACAGCAACGTCGTCGGGATGAGCGATGAATATTACACGCTTATTTATCTTCCGCCCGGTCGCCACGCTATTATTGACCGCGGCATTGGTACTGCTAGGGTTCCTCGGTTATCGACTGCTGCCGGTTGCTCCGCTACCACAGATCGATTTCCCGACCATCATGGTGTCGGCCAGCCTCCCGGGGGCCAGCCCTGAAACGATGGCGGCGACCGTAGCGACCCCGCTGGAGCGTGCGCTCGGGCAGATCGCCGGCGTTTCGGAGATGACGTCGAGTAGCTCACAAAGCTCGACGCGCATCGTGCTCCAGTTCGATCTCGATCGCGATATCAATGGCGCGGCGCGTGACGTGCAAGCGGCCATCAACGCCTCGCGAAGTTTGCTGCCGAGTAGCATGCCGTCGCTGCCGACATACCGTAAGGCGAACCCCTCCGATGCGCCGATCGTCCTCTTGGCGCTGACCTCGAAGACGCGCACGGCGGGTCAGCTTTACGATATTGCCGAGAGTAAAATCGAGCAGGTTCTCGCACAGGTCAGTGGGGTGGGCGAGGTATCGTTGATGGGGAGCGCGTTGCCTGCGGTACGCATCGACCTGCAACCCAACAAGCTCACCCAGTACGGCGTCTCGCTCGATGAGGTCCGTAAAGCGGTGGCCAATAGCACCTCGAACCTGCCAAAAGGCATCTTACAGGGCACCCATATCTCTTGGGCGATAGACGGCAATAGCCAGCTGGATAAGGCCGCTCTCTATCAAAACTTGATCATTCGTTATCAGGATGGCAAGGCCTTACGGCTAAAGGATGTGGCGACCATCTACGACGGAGTACAGGATAAGTATGTTTCCGGGGCGTTAAATGGTAATCCGGCGGTGATGCTTGGGGTGACCCGCCAAGCGGGAGCCAATATGCTGGTGACCATCGATGAGATTAAAGCCAAGTTACCGCAACTTCGCGAACAGCTCCCGGCAGATACCTCGTTACAGCTCGTCCTCGACCGTTCGCCGAACGTCCGCTCATCGCTATATGAAACGGAAGAGACGCTATTGGTGGCTGTGATGCTCGTCGTCGCCGTGGTATTTGTCTTTCTACGGGATTGGCGCTCGGTACTGATCCCCGCGCTCGCCTTACCGGTATCGTTGATTGGCACCTGTATTTTCATGTATCTGCTCGGCTACAGCCTCGATAATCTCTCGCTGATGGCGTTAATTATCGCCACCGGCTTTGTCGTCGACGATGCCATCGTGGTACTCGAAAATATTATCCGCCATATCGAAGAGGGGTTAAGCCCGGTACGCGCGGCGATCCGTGGCGCCAAGGAGGTAAGCTTTACGGTGCTGTCGATGACGGCCTCCTTGATCGCCGTTTTTATTCCTATCCTCCTGATGGGCAGCATCGTCGGGCGTCTGTTCAGAGAGTTCGCCGTCACCTTATCGATCTCCCTCGTGATCTCGATGTTTGTCTCGCTCAGCCTCACGCCGATGCTATGCGCACGTTTACTAAAACGCCGCCCGCCGGTGAGCGAGCGTCCTCACCCGGTCTTTCGCTGGATAGAAGCTCGACTCGCTGGCCTGTTAGCGCTCTATAGTCGCGGCCTGAAATGGGTCCTCGCTCATCAGAAAGTGACGATGCTCGGGTTGTTGGCGACGGTACTCCTTAACTTCTATCTCTTTAGCGTCGTACAGAAGGGCTTTTTCCCGGATCAAGATACCGGCATGCTGATGGGGATGGTGCGTGCCGACCAGAGTGCATCGTTCGAGGCGATGACACCGAAAGTCACCCAGTTCACACAGCTGATCCTTAACGACCCCGATGTCGATGCCGTCATGTCCTCTCGCGGCGGTGGAATGTTTGGGTCGCGCAGTTCAGCGACCTTCTTCGTGAAATTAAAACCGCTGACACAGCGTAAAGACTCGGCGACCGCCATTGCCAACCGTCTAACGATGAAAGGTAGCCAGATCGCGGGCGCACAGATGTTTCTGATGGCCGCTCAGGATCTACGGGTGGGGGGGCGTAGCGCTAATGCCGCCTATCAATATAGCCTGCAAGCCGACGATCTTAGCCTGCTGCGTGAGTGGACGCCGAAGGTGCAGAAGGCCTTTAGCGCGTTACCGCAACTGACCAGCGTCGACTCCGACTCGCAGACCGGTGGACAAGAAGTGATGCTGACCATCGATCGCGATGCGGCGATACGCCTCGGCGTCGATGTACAGATGCTTGATACCATGCTGAATAACGCCTTCAGTCAACGACAGATTGCGACCATCTATAAAACGCTTAACCAATACAAAGTCGTGATGATGCTGCAGAGCAGTAACACTGCCGAAGCCGATGAACTGTCGAAAATCTATGTACTCAATGACGCGGGGGATCGTATTCCACTCTCCGCCATCGCCCGCTTTAGTGGGGCGAATGCGCCGCTCTCCGTTGCACACCAAGGGCAATCGGCGACCAGTACCATTGCGTTTAATTTGGCGGATGGCGTCTCTTTAGAGCAGGCGCAAGCCGTGATTAAGCAGACGATGGCGAAGATCGGGGTACCGGATACCATCGCGGCGAGTTTTCAGGGCACCGCGCAGGCCTTTAGCGCCTTAACCGCGACGCTACCGTGGCTGATCCTCGCGGCATTAGCGGCGGTCTATATCGTGCTGGGGATGTTGTATGAGAGCTATATCCATCCGCTCACTATCTTGTCGACCCTGCCTTCTGCGGGCGTTGGGGCGTTACTGCTGTTGATTCTTACCGACACCCAGCTCACGGTGATCGCCCTGATCGGGATTATCTTGTTGATCGGCATCGTGAAGAAAAATGCCATTATGCTGATCGACTTTGCCTTAGATGCCGAAAGGCGCGGTATGACGCCGCAACAGGCGATTACCGAGGCCTGCCTTAAACGGTTTCGTCCGATTATGATGACAACCTTAGCCGCCTTCTTCGGCGCGTTGCCGATGGCATTGGGGAGTGGTGGCGATGCCGATTTACGCAGTCCCTTAGGGATAGCGATTGCTGGGGGGCTGGCTCTGAGTCAACTCCTCACCTTATTCACGACGCCGGTGGTTTATCTGTGGCTAGATAGGCTTAGCCAAGCGACTCGTCAGCGCTGGCAGCGTTTTCGTCATTCAGGAAATTCGTAATGAAATTATCTTATAAGCTTTCGACGTTAAGCCTACTGCTGGCGTTAACCGGCTGTATGGTCGGTCCAGACTACCAACGACCAACGCAACCGCTGCCATTAGCGTTCAAAGAGGCGAAGGGCTGGCAACAAGCGCAGCCGCAGGATACGTTGCAAAAGGGAGAGTGGTGGCAGATCTACCAGGATCCACAACTCGATCAGCTGGTCTCGCAGGTCGCCATCTCTAACCAGAATGTGGCGATGTACGCCGCCCAGTATCGACAAGCGTTGGCGCTGACGGATCAAGCGACCGCGAATCTCTATCCGACCGTTAGCGGTGACGTGCACTCGACACGCAGCGGCTCTGCCACCTCAGGCCAACGTACCACCAGCAATAGTCATTCGGCGCAGTTGAGTGCCAGCTGGGAGGTCGACTTATGGGGCAAGCTACGGCGTCAACGGGCGGAGGATCGGGCGAGCGCGCAATCGAGCCAGGCAGATCTCGCGAATGCCACGCTGAGCGCGCAATCGACCCTCGCACAGGACTATTTCCAGCTGCGGATCATGGATCAGCGCATCGCGTTGTACCAGAAGAGTATCGATGCCTACCAAGGCTATCTGCGCATCATTAATAATAAATACCAGGCGGGTAGCGAGAACCGGGCGACGGTGGCACAAGCGCAGATGCAATTACAAGGCGCGCGCTCGACCCTACTCGGCATCACGTGGCAACGGGCGCAGCTCGAGCATGCCATCGCGCTATTAATCGGTAAGACACCGGCAGAGTTCTCGTTGCCCGCTGCACCGCTGACGGCGACGCTACCGACTATCCCCGTGATGGTCCCCTCGCACTTATTACAACGTCGGCCGGATATCGCGGTAGCAGAACGTTCCATGGCGGCGGCAAATGAAGCGATTGGCGTTGCTATCGCGGGTTACTTCCCTGACCTCACCTTGAGCGCGTCGGGGGGCACCAGCGCCAGCGAGCTACATAATCTCTTCTCGCTGCCTTATCGTGTCTGGTCCTTAGGGCCGGAACTCAGTGAGACGCTGCTAGACTTCGGCGCGACGAAAGCCTCGGTGGCGCAAGCGCGCGCTGCCTATGATGCCCAAGTCGCGAACTATCGACAAACCGTATTAACCGCTATGCAGGGTGTTGAAGATAACCTCGTCGAGCTTAATACCTTAGGTGAGGAGATCTCGGCACAGCGTGACTCTGCCCAGGCGGCGATGACCTCCGCCCAGGTGACGCGCAATCAATACGACGCCGGGATGATCGATTACCTTGACGTGGCGACCACCGAGAATAGTAGCCTTAGCGAACAGCAATCCCTCTTACAATTGCAAAGCCAGCAGTGGGTCAGCAGCGTTGCGCTGATTGCCTCTCTCGGCGGAGGCTGGCAAGCCCCAAAATAGTCACTATTTTCGGTAAGTGATTATAAAAGTTAACTAATAGTTAACGACAATATTTGTCAGGGGGCAGTTAAACGTGTTTAATCAAAGGTATCAGAATTCCGATACCTTTGATTTCAAGGAAAACATGTTGCTCAAATTTCTGCGCTGGGTGTGCCAAATGCTGTGGCGAGTTGACGTTCAAGGAGATACCTCCAGCTTTCGTTCGCAAAAGGTGATTATTACCCCCAATCACGTCTCTTTCCTCGATGGTATCCTACTCGCGCTATTCTTACCGGTTAAACCGGTGTTTGCCATAACCGCAACCTACTCCAATCACTGGGCACTGCGCCTAGTCAAGCGCTGGGCCGATGTCGTCGCCCTAGATCCCGCGAAGCCGATGACCATGAAGCGGTTGATTAAAGAGGTCAATCAGGGGCGGCCGGTGGTGATTTTCCCGGAAGGCCGTATTTCCGTGACCGGGTCGCTGATGAAGGTCTATAGCGGGGCGGGGTTTATTGCGGCCAAGACGGGCGCTACGCTGATCCCGATTCGTATTGAAGGCGCGGAGTTTACGCCGCTAAGTCGCCTACCGGCGAAACGCCGTCTATTCCCTAAAATTCGGCTATTTATTCTACCCGCTACGCAGATCCCCATGCCGCAAGCGCCGAAGGCACGCCAACGCCGCGTGTTAGCGGGGGAGCATTTAGCCCATATTATGCAAGAAGCGCGCATGGCGGTGCGTCCGCGAGAGACGTTATACGAAGCCTTTATCAACGCGGCAACGCGTTATGGCTGGTCGCACGGGTGTGTCGACGATATTAATTTCTCGGTGCATAGCTATCGCCAACTGCTTAAGAAGGTCTTGGGTGTGGCCTGTATTCTTGAGAAAGAGACGCAACCAGGGCAGAGCATCGGCTTGTTATTACCGAATAGCGTGGTTACCGTGGCGACCCTACTCGCCGCGACGGCTCGCGGCCGGATTCCGGCGATGCTTAATTACTCTGCGGGGAATAATGGGTTACAGGCGGCGATCACCGCCGCAGAAATCACCACCGTGTTGACCTCCCGCCAGTTTCTCGATAAAGGGAAACTGCATTATCTGGTGGAGAATGCACCGCAGGTTAGGTGGCTCTATCTGGAAGATCTTAAAGAAACGCTTACCCGAGAAGATAAATGGTGGGTCGCCAAGCATCTGTTCTTTCCGAAAGCGGCACAGGTTACACAGCAGGCGGAAGATGCGGCAGTCATCCTCTTTACATCCGGTTCAGAGGGCTTACCTAAAGGGGTGGTACACAGCCACAAAAGTTTATTGGCCAACGTCGAGCAGATCCGTACCGTGGCCGATTTTCTGCCGCGCGACTGCTTTCTTTCCGCCATGCCACTTTTCCATGCCTTCGGCCTTACGGTAGGGCTGTTACTCCCTCTCTCTACCGGAGCGAAAGCCTTTCTTTATCCAAGCCCGCTGCATTATCGTGTGATCCCTGAACTGGTCTACGATCAAGACTGTACGGTGTTATTCGGGACCTCTACGTTCCTCAACTACTATGGGCGTTTTGCCGAGGGCTATGACTTCGCGCGTCTACGCTACGTGGTGGCCGGGGCGGAGAAGCTACAAGATAACGTGCGACAGCTCTACGCCGAAAAATTTGGTATTCGTATCCTTGAGGGGTATGGCGCGACAGAATGCGCCCCAGTCTTATCGATTAATCTGCCGATGGCGGCTAAGATTAATACCGTCGGTCGCTTATTGCCGGCGATGGACTTTCGGCTAATCGCGGTTCCCGGTATTGATCAGGGGGGGCGACTCCAGGTTCGCGGCCCCAATATCATGAAAGGCTATCTGCGGGTGGAAAAGCCAGGACAGCTCGAAACGCCGAGTGCCGACAATGGCGAAGGGCAATTCGATGCCGGCTGGTATGACACTGGCGATATTGTCAGTTTCGATGAAGACGGCTTCTGCCGTATTCAGGGGCGAGTGAAGCGTTTCGCGAAGCTGGCGGGGGAGATGGTCTCTCTCGAGACGGTTGAATCGTTGGCGATGGCGGCGTCCGCCGAACACGACCATGCGGCATCGGTTAAGCAGGATAGCCAAAAGGGAGAGGCGTTAGTCTTATTCACGACCGACAGGCAGCTTAGGCGCGAGCAGTTGCTCGCCGCGGCGAAAGCCGGTGGACACAATGAATTACTGGTACCGCGCGATATCCGCTATCTGGAATCGCTACCGGTGCTGGGTAGCGGCAAACCTGACTATGTTTCCTTAAAAGCGCTGGCAGCAGAGCCTGCGCAATCATCTTCTGAAAATGGCTAACCATGAAATTATCTGCAGATTCACCTCTTAGTGTACCGGGCATCCGCCCGGTCTTATTGGCGCAATTCTTCTCTGCCTTCGCGGATAACGCACTACTCTTTGCGACGCTGGCGCTCCTCAAGAACGCCGACTATCCAGACTGGAGCCAACCGATCCTCCAGATGGTCTTTGTCATCGCTTATATCCTGTTAGCGCCTTTCGTTGGACACTTCGCAGACCGTTTCTCAAAAGGTCGTGTGATGATGATCGCCAACAGTATCAAGTTAATTGGCGTGGTCGCGATAGGCCTAAATATAAGTCCTTTCTTAGGATATAGCTTGGTGGGTATTGGCGCTGCCGCCTACTCCCCGGCTAAATACGGCATTCTAGGCGAGTTACTCCCGACCAAGCAGCTGGTGAAAGGTAATGGCTTGATGGAGGCATCGACCATCGCCGCCATCTTATTAGGATCGGTAAGCGGTGGGGTGCTCGCGGATTGGCATGTCTCAACAGCCCTACTGGTGTGTGCCATCGTCTATGCTTTAGCCGTGATAGCGAACGTTATGATCCCTAAACTGGCCGCGGCGCGACCGGAAGGGAATTACCATCCTAAGCGTCTATTACAGCAATTTAACCAAGCCTGCCGCACGCTATGGCAAGATAAGACCTGTCGCTTCTCGCTGATCGGAACCAGCATGTTCTGGGGCGCTGGAGTGACCTTACGCTTCTTATTGGTGATCTGGGTCCCTGTCGCTTTAGGCATCCAAGATAACACCACACCGACCACGCTCAATGCTATGGTGGCAATCGGTATCGTCGTGGGGGCGTTCTTAGCGGCGAAACTTGTGTCGTTACAACACGCCGGTAAGGCGCTTCCCGCAGGGATCGCAGTGGGACTGTTGGTTATCGTCTTCGCGTTAGAAACTCACTTGCTGCCGGCCTATGGCCTATTAGTATTAGTGGGTGTATTCGGCGGATTCTTTGTCGTCCCGCTCAACGCGCTGTTACAAGAGCGTGGTCAGCAGACAGTGGGGACCGGGAGTGCCATTGCCGTACAGAATCTGGGCGAGAACAGCGTGATGCTGGCAATGCTGGTTATCTACAGCGTGGCAGTTTGGCTTGGGGCTTCTGCGGTGGTCACAGGTGTAGCCTTCGGCATCTTATTTGCTCTGGCTATCACCTGTTTATGGGTCTGGCAGTTACAACGTAAAGCTTAATGCCTCTTAGGGCGCAGGATTAGGATAGCGGCGATGGATCGCCTCAATACCCGCCAAGACCTCTTCAGTTAATACTACCTCAATACTATCGATATCTTGCTTGAGTTGATCGAGGCTGGTCGCCCCTAATAGCGTGCTGGCGACGAACGGCTGCTGACGCACATAGGCCAACGCCATTTGTGCCGGGTCGAGCTGGTGCGCGTGAGCCAACGCCACATAGTCGGCTATCGCCAGTTCGGTATATTCGCCGTTATAGCGGGTAAAACGACTGAACAAGGTGTTTCGTGCCTTCTCGGGACGTTTACCCTCGAGATACTTGCCGGTGAGCGTACCGAAAGCCAGGGACGAGTAAGCGAGTAGCTCGATACCCTCGAACTGACTGATTTCAGCTAAACCTACCTCAAAGCTGCGATTGACCAAGCTGTAGGGGTTTTGAATCGAGACGATGCGTGGCAGGTCATGCTTTTCGGCCAGTTGTAGGTAGCGCATTACGCCCCATGGCGTTTCGTTCGAGACGCCGATATAGCGGATCTTACCCGCCCTAACGTGTTCAGAGAGGGCATCCAGCGTGTCGAGCAAGGTTACCGGAACATTTTCTTCGCTGTACTGATAGCCTAACTTACCGAAGCAGTTGGTTGGGCGCTGTGGCCAATGCAGCTGGTAGAGGTCGAGATAATCGGTATTCAGGCGTTTTAGGCTGGCTTCCAGCGCCTCACGGATATTTTTCCGGTCCAACGCCTGCTGCGGGCGAATCGACGCGTCATTACCCCGTACCGGGCCTGCGACTTTACTGGCGAGGATCACTTGATCACGTTGACCACTCTTTTTCAGCCAACTGCCGATATAACTCTCGGTCGACCCTTGTGTCTCTGGGCGTGGCGGCACAGGGTACATCTCGGCGGTATCGATAAGGTTAATCCCGCGCTCGCGGGCATAGTCGAGTTGTTGGTGAGCATCAGCTTCGCTGTTCTGCTCACCGAAGGTCATGGTTCCCAGCCCTAATTGACTGACTTCGAGACTACTGTGCGGGATACGATGGTAGTGCATAGTCAATCCTTATTATTTTTTAATAATACTGGAGATATCGTCGCTATTAATTTGCGTCGTATGGCCTTGCTGATCCGTATATTCGACCAGGCCAGTCTCTTTATCGATAATAGGCTTTCCTTCGGTGACTAACATTTTTCCATCCTTGGTCGCCATCACATAGTCGCTAGAACAGCCACTTAATAGCAGGCTACCGAGTACGCCGACGAGTAGTAAAATACCTTTGGTCATCTTTTCTTATCCTCTTTTCGTTAGCGCAACAGTAAAACGACGATAGCCGTTAGCTCATAGCAGAATTGTCTGTATTCCTTGTAGCGGGGAAGAAATGTGCCGCAAAGGAGTATCCCCAACCGAGTTTTAGGGATAATAATTATTTAATACATTGATTAATAGTACTAAAAATATTATTGGCTGCGTAACGTCAAGCCAATTTAAAACGTAAAGAGTTATGTCGTGAGTGTCATTGATAAGCTAAAGCGTTACGCGACTTTAAGCAAGGCCGATAATCCTACGTGGATTAGCCGAAATGCCGGCGCAGCAGCGGGGCAGTAAAGCTTTTTTTCAGATAGAAACCGCGAGGCAGCGTGAGTATTTTATCCCCAGACTCGCCGATTGCTGAGGTGAGAGCCCGATTATTGGCGGCTTTTGGCCGAATCTGTAAAAACTCACCTTGCCGAGCGGTGATCGCTTCCACACGACCCAGCGCGATCATCTCCATTAACTCTTCCCAATCCGCTTGCAGTTGTTGATCTTCTTCTTGCGATGGCTCCCAGAGTAGTGGGGCACCGATCCGCCGCTCGGCGAGAGGAATGTGCCGCTCTCCCTCAATGGGTATCCACAGCACTTTAGCGAGCTTTTGTCGGACGTGGCTCTGCTCCCACGTAACGCCGATATTACCGTTGAGGGGCGCAACGCAGACAAAGGTTGTTTCCAGCGGCTCTCCTTGTGCATTGATTGGAATCGTCTTCAACTCAATGCCGAGGTGTGCGAAGTCCTGCTCGGCCTTACTTCCCGCTTGCGCTCCCAGCGATAGCTCGATCAAATTCCCGACCCAGCCTTTATTACGCTGCAAGTTGTCTGGCAGGTGGATACCTCGTTCGGCGGCCACCTCCGCGAAGGTTTTTCCGGCAATCAGTTGCGCACGAGCAAGTAACTCGGCTTGTGACTCAGGGGGCGAAAGCAGGGCTACCGGCATAGTGAGCTCTCTGGTTAAAAAGTGACCACTTATCGAAGGATTTAGCGGGTCAATGTTAATTGATGGACAGAACGCGAATAATAGCATGAAAAGCCATGGTTTTTTAGGGTTACCCCGAGTGTTAAATTGCGCTCACCACGAGGTTATCCCTCCTTTAACTCGTTCATGAACAGGTTTGTCACCCTACTTATCCACAGAAAAATGGGATAACTGTTCAAAAAGCGGAGTACTGTTTCTATTTACAGCCTTGACATTGGGTTCTGGTCGATTTTTTTTCGACTTATGCATAACATTCCGGCAGGTTCTGTGGATAATTTAAAAATCGCTCATATTTTAACCAATGCGCTAAGTGTCTATCTTGCTCATTGCGAATAACCGGGTGAAATGTTGTTTATAAACCTATTAACTTCATGTAAATTAAGGTTTTTATAAATACGCTGTAGACGAGTAAAATAAGCCTCTCGCGATGATTATTCAGCTGAATCCCATCTTCTTCACAAAGCTATCCACAGAAAAGGTGAATAAAGTCGGTTAACTTAGGGGATGTTTGTTTATAACTTTGGTTTTACCCCATACTTATCCCAAAAAATCCGATTCATTTCGCCTGCAGGCAATTGTTTACCGCCCGTGAGGAGTATGAAACAATCAGGTTATCTAAAAAGAATATCGAGGTAGTCCAGTGATCGATGATGATGGCTACCGCCCCAACGTGGGGATAGTAATTTGTAATCGTCAAGGGCAGGTGCTCTGGGCACGACGATTTGGTCAGCACTCTTGGCAATTTCCGCAAGGCGGAATTAATCCTGGAGAGACCGCAGAGCAGGCGATGTACCGTGAATTATACGAAGAAGTGGGGCTGCACCGTAAAGATGTGCGCATCCTCGCATCAACGCGTAATTGGTTACGCTACAAATTACCCAAACGTTTGGTGCGATGGGATACACGTCCAGTTTGCATTGGCCAGAAGCAGAAATGGTTCTTGCTACAGTTACAGGGGCAAGATACGGCCGTTAATGTCCAACGCAGTAGCACCCCGGAATTCGATGGCTGGCGTTGGGTCAGCTTTTGGTATCCGGTACGGCAGGTCGTCTCCTTCAAACGAGATGTCTACCGGCGGGTAATGAAAGAATTTGCAATATCGCTAATGGTACAACCCGAAGGGGGAGGCCAGCGTACGAATTATCCAGGACGGCGTAAGAGAGGATAAATAATGGCACTGAAGCTCACACAGTTACGGGATATTGTTGAAAAAGTGGCGAGTGCGCCACGGCTCAACGATGCACTGGAAATTCTCGTTAATGAAATCTGTCATACGATGGATACAGAGGTCTGTTCTCTGTATCTGGCGGATCATGAGCGCGGTTGCTATTACTTGATGGCGACGCGTGGCTTAAAAAAACCACGCGGTAAAAACATCACTCTCGCCTTGGATGAGGGGATCGTCGGCTTGGTGGGCCGCCTAGCCGAGCCGATTAACCTCGCCGATGCCCCATCACACCCGAGTTTTAAATTTATTCCCTCTGTTAATGAGGAGCACTACCGTGCCTTCCTCGCAGCACCCATCGTATCGCGCCGCACTGTCTTAGGCGTATTGGTCGTCCAACAGCGTGAGACGCGGCAGTATGACGAGAGCGAGGAGTCGTTTCTCGTCACGCTTGCGACGCAGGTCGCAACGTTACTCTCGCCTTCACAACTGCGACAACTGTTTGGGCTTTATCGACAGAGTCGTTTACAGGGCATTGCCGCCTCTCCCGGTGTGGCGATCGCCCCCGGCTGGGTAGATCAGGTCCAACCGCTACTCGAACAAGTGACGAGAGCCTCGGCGCTGGATATCGAACAAGAGCAAGAGCGCTTATTGTTAGCGATGTCTGAAGCGGGGGAGGAGTTCCGTCGTTATAGCAAGCGCTTCTCCGGGAGCGCGCAAAAAGAGAGTGCAGAGATTTTTAATCTCTACTCCCACTTGCTCAGCGAACCTCGGCTGAAAAAAAGCCTGCTCGCCGAAATTGAGCAGGGTATCGTCGCCGAATGGGCCGTGAAAGTGGTGATCGAAAAGTTCGCTGCGCAATTCTTGGAGCTAAAAGATAACTATCTGCGTGATCGCGCCAATGATCTCCGTGAACTCGGGCAACGCTTGCTCTTTCATCTCGATGACTCCCTACAAGGCAGTAACAGCTGGCCAGAACGTTTTGTGCTGGTGGCCGACGAACTTACCGCCACCTCCTTGGCGGAGATCCCACAAGATCGGCTAGCCGGCATCGTCGTGCGCGATGGGGCGGCGAACTCTCATGCGGCAATCCTCACGCGTGCCCTAGGGATCCCTACCGTGATGGGGGTGGATATCCGCCCTGAACAGCTGGATAAACGTCAGCTAATCGTCGATGCCTATCGCGGTGAGGTGTTGATCGAGCCCGAGCCGATCCTGATTAAAGAGTATCAGCGGCTGCTTAAAGAAGAGAATGCCCTGAGTAAGACGGCGGAAACTGCGGCGGAACTCGCCGGTGAGCTGAAGAGCGGCGAGCATATCACGATTCTGCTCAACGCTGGACTGAGTGCTGAGCTTGAGCAGGCGCAAGATAAATGGGTTGAAGGGATCGGGCTATATCGTACTGAGGTTCCTTTTATGTTGCAGAGCGGCTTCCCTTCTGAGGAGGAGCAAGTTGCACAGTACCAAGGGATGCTTCAGCTCTTCCATCAAAAGCCAGTGACCCTACGTACCCTAGATATTGGGGCGGATAAACAGCTGCCTTATATGCCGATCAGCGAAGAAAACCCGGCGCTCGGTTGGCGCGGTATTCGCCTGACCTTGGATCAGCCTGAGATTTTCCTGGTACAGATCCGGGCCATGCTGAGAGCAAACGCGGCATCGGGTAATCTACGTATCCTACTGCCGATGGTCACCAGTATCGAAGAGATCGACGACGCTCGTCATCTTATCGACCGTGCCGCTCACGAGGTGGAAGAGTTATTGGGCTACGAGATCCCTAGGCCGCCTATTGGCATCATGCTTGAAGTGCCGTCGATGATTTTTCTGATCCCTCAGCTAGCGCTGAAGGTCGACTTTGTTTCAGTCGGGACCAACGATTTAACGCAATATTTATTGGCGGTGGACCGTAATAACAGCCGTGTGGCGAACCTGTATAGCGCATTACATCCCGCCGTGTTACATGCGTTATATCGCATTATGGTGCTGGCCAAACGCGTCGACCTACCGGTCTTTTTATGTGGCGAGATGGCGGGGGACCCGACTTGCGTCCCTCTACTTATTGGGATGGGTTATCGCCACCTCAGCATGAACGGTAAGAATATTCCAAGGGTGAAGTATTTATTGCGTAACCTAGCGTGTAACGATACCGAACAGCTGACGGCACAAGTTCTCCAATCCAGTACTACCGACGAGGTACGCTATCAGATTTCCGTGTTTATGGAACGACGCGGACTTGGAGGATTGATCCGCGGCGGTCGTTAATACTCCGCTACATTTACACGCCCGCAAGCTTGCGGGCTTATGCTATGATTTCGCCCAACCTCCTTATTCACCTCGTTTTTTTAGTCACGGTGAATGATTGATTTAATAACCTATGGTGCAAGATGACTGCGAGCTATCTTAAATTCCCACAATTTGATCCGGTAATATTCTCTATCGGCCCAATCTCCCTCCACTGGTATGGATTGATGTACCTCGTCGGTTTTATCTTCGCAATGTGGCTCGCTACCCGTCGCGCAAATAAACCAGGAAGCGGGTGGACGAAAAACGAAGTCGAAAACTTATTGTATGCGGGTTTCCTCGGCGTATTCTTAGGGGGACGTATCGGCTATGTTTTATTTTATAACTTACCGCTGTTTCTTGAGAACCCGCTCTATCTGTTTAAAGTTTGGGATGGCGGGATGTCGTTCCACGGCGGATTGATTGGCGTTATCCTCGTAATGTTGATTTTCGCTCGTAAAACAAAACGTACGTTCTTCCAGGTCTCTGATTTTATCGCGCCGCTTATTCCTTTCGGTCTAGGTGCTGGACGTTTAGGCAACTTTATCAACGGCGAACTCTGGGGCCGTGTCGATCCTAACTCATCATGGGCAATGCTCTTCCCAGGTTCGCGTGATGAAGATATTGCTTTAATCCCGACTCACCCGCAGTGGCAGTCACTGTTAGACACCTATGGCGTCCTGCCTCGTCATCCTTCACAGCTCTATGAGCTGGCCTTGGAAGGGGTAGTACTCTTTATTATCCTGAATCTATTCATCCGTAAACCGCGTCCGATGGGCAGCGTTTCGGGTCTATTTCTGATAGGCTATGGCGCTTTCCGCATTATCGTCGAGTTCTTCCGCCAGCCGGATGCACAATTAGGCCTATTTGGTGGCGTCATTAGTATGGGGCAGATCCTCTCTATTCCAATGATTGTTGCCGGGCTGATAATGATGATTTGGGCGTACAAGCGCCAGCCAACGACCGTAACGAGTGAAGTAAAATGAATCAATATTTGCAACTGATGCAGAAAGTCCTCGCTGAAGGGGCGGTAAAAGACGACCGTACCGGAACCGGAACGCTGTCTATTTTCGGGCACCAGATGCGTTTCGACCTGCAACAGGGTTTCCCGCTAGTCACCACCAAAAAGTGTCACCTACGCTCGATTATCCATGAGCTGCTGTGGTTCCTGAAAGGAGACACTAATATCGCCTACCTGAAAGAAAATAAGGTCACTATTTGGGATGAGTGGGCAGACGAGCAAGGGAATTTAGGCCCGGTCTATGGTCAACAATGGCGTAGCTGGCCTGCAGCTGATGGTCGACATATTGATCAGATCAGCGAAGTGATCCGGCAAATCAAGCAGGATCCTGACTCCCGTCGTATTATTGTCTCGGCGTGGAATGTCGGAGAGTTGGATAAGATGGCGTTGGCCCCTTGCCACGCGTTTTTCCAGTTCTACGTGGTTAACGGTAAGTTAAGCTGCCAGCTCTACCAGCGCTCTTGCGACGTGTTCTTAGGGCTACCGTTTAACATCGCCAGCTACGCGCTATTAGTGCATATGGTCGCTCAGCAGTGTGACCTTGAGGTCGGCGACTTTGTATGGACGGGGGGAGATACCCATCTTTACTCCAATCACCTCGAGCAGGCTCAGTTACAACTGACCCGCGAGCCGCGTGCGCTCCCGAAGCTCGTTATCAAACGTAAGCCCGACTCAATTTTTGACTACCGCTTCGATGATTTCGAGATTGAGGGTTACGACCCACATCCGGCAATCAAAGCCCCGGTCGCTATTTAGTCGTGTAAACCGCTCTTTCGAGCGGTTTTTTTTTGCTCTCATTTCCGTATTGTCATGCAGTGATTATTTTAATGCGGAGTAGCTTGAATTATTCAACTAATCGTTTATCAGTACTCCACGTTAATCAGTAAATCAAGAGAAAATAAATATATATATTTGCCGTTAAATCCACGCATAAATTTGCACAATCGCTAACTCCTCATATACTTATCGAGAATGTTTAAATTTTAAAAAACTACTTTTATCAGTGGTTTATAACTATATTTTACTCTTCACGGAGAAGCTTAATGGATCAGCTGCCCTTCACGATTGGGTTTATAATTATGTCGCTAGCGTCGCTGGCAATATATTTTACTGGAAGGAAAAAAATATCAATAAAGAATCATGTCATGATGCATTCGCTGGTGACATTTATTGCCGCTACCGCCTATTTAGCAATGGCATTAGGCGTTGGTAATATTCTTTTGGATAATGGTACTACCCTCTATATAGCAAGATATATAGATTGGTCGTTAACTACTCCTCTATTATTGGCTGGGCTAGTATTAATTGCCTTTCACGAATATACCGCATCAAGCCAAGTAAGCGGCTATTTAACGGCCATTATCGGCTTGGATATCGTGATGATCGTGACAGGCCTACTTTCCTCCGTGGCCGAGACAGCGCTGGTTAAGGAAGTGTGGTTTGTGTGGTCTTGTGCCGCATTTCTCGGCGTCATCTATTTATTATGGGGACCGTTACGAAAAATCGCTGCAACGCGCGCGCTGACCACCCCAGGTGGATATTATAAAAACATTACGCTGCTTACTCTAGTATGGCTAATTTATCCGCTGGTCTTCGCGGTGGGTCCAGAAGGACTTGGCGTGATCACCGATAATGCCTCAGTCTGGAGTTTCCTCGTTCTAGATGTGATCGCGAAGGTGCTGTACGCCTTCTACGCGGCGAAAGTCCTGGCGAAATCTTTCCAACCTACTGTTGTTGAGAGCACACTCGGTTCATGAGTCTGCGGCAGCATAGCGTTGGTAAAGGGCTTCTTTATTTGGCGGCGCTAGTTGCCGCCTTGAGCCCCTCTTTTTATCAGGCTATTTTCGCCGTTATCGGTATCGGTATTATTGGCATGGCCCATGGCGCGAGTGACTTGGCCGTCGTGGAATCACGTAAAAGAACTGCCTTCTTAAGCTGTTACCTGGTGATGATGCTGTGTTGTTTACTCTTCTGGCAGCTCAGCCCCGCTATCGCACTACCGAGTTTTCTTATTGCATCGGCTATCCACTTCGTACTGGAAGAACCCCCGACAAAATCATGGATGATAAGGCTTTCACTCGGCATAGGGCTAATCACTCTTCCAACGCTATTCCATGCCGAGAGTACACTGCAATTACTCGAGTATGCGGGGTTCTCTGCGCAGGAATTACCGGCATTTATGGTGTTTATGCGTCTACTAGGCGGGATAACCGCGTTTATCCTGATTGTTGCGACGTGCAGGACTCGCCACTACTCCTCCCTCTGTGCAGTGCTCGCCTTACTTTTCTTCCCCCCACTTGTCGGTTTTACGCTAGGCTTTCTGGTGCTCCATGCTTTCCCGCAGACAGAGTCTCGTCGCGATGCATTGGGCTGTAAAAACTATACGCATTATCTATCAATGACCTGGCCTATATTAGGATTAGCCGTGCTGTTCTCACTTTTTCTCATTAGCGTGTGCTTACCTGATACGCAAAATAGCGTACGATCCGCTTTTACGGTACTCACTGCCTTAGCCATTCCCCATTTACTTATTACTCCTTATTTTGAACGGCGTAAGCGCTAAATTTTTATTTATCTCTACACATATATTTAATTATTAATAATAGGAATTAAAATAGTATTATTTTTTAGCCTATCGCCCACCCATAAAGTGAAATGTTGACCTATGGGGTAAGGGTACAGACCTATTTCAATGAGAGAAAAAACACGACTAATACTAGCGAGTTGTCGCGTTTTTTACCGCTCGCCTTTGTGTTTCTTTGGCTTAACTCGCATATTTTTAACTTTTCTCAATTCTTCTTTAATACGATTGGAAGTTATCTTCAAGGCTTAAGTGAATCGATTAGACCGAGTCACACGCCAGGTTTAGGCTTTTCCCATGCCTACTTCACCTCGTGCTTCACAAGCTGGTTTTACGCTATTGGAAATACTGATTGTGCTCCTGATCACTACGATATTGGTGGGGCTTGCCAGTCGCTCCCTCACGCAGTGGCAGCAGCGGCAAGCAGTGAGGGCAAGTGCCATTGATCTGGCCCATTTTTTAAACCGCTTGCGGCAACAAGCCAGTCGGTATCACTCTACGGTCGTGGTGGCAGTAGCGCCCTCGGCAGATAACGTCCGTGTGGTGGCCAACAGCGACCCGCGGGTAGGGCTAGAACAGCACTGGGAATGGCGGCCACTAGACTCGGCGGTTCAGGTTGTCGCCATCGTGGGCGAGCCACGTTTTTTTGGGAAACACAGTACCGCATGGCCAGGGAGTATCGAGATCGGTAACAAGGCCGCACGCTGGCGAATTATTATTTCGGCTCACGGGCGCGTGCGTTATTGCCAGGCACAAGATAAAGGCTGCCAATGAGACCCCTTTCGTCTGCACAAGAGGGCTTTAGCCTGATTGAATTATTAATAGCCTTAACATTAGGAGCAGTAGTATTGCTCAGCGTGGAACGCCTGTTACCGCAGATCTGGTTACAGGCAGCCGCCCTTGAACAACGTCAGCTCGCGCGAGCTGAAGGGCACCGCTTACTATTACAGCTGGAAAAAGCGATTCGGCGGGCGGGGTTTTGTAATGGTGATAACTGTAAGGGGGTAGCCATGGAGATAAAGGACGGTGGTAAGTGTTTACTTCTACGCTGGGATGATAATGCTAATGGTCAATGGGAAGGGATAGCCCATCCACAGAGTGACTATTTCGGTTATCGCCATCGCGATAACCTACTCGAGTCAGCCAGAGGGGTTGGTAATTGCCAGCTAGGCCACTGGTCGCGACTCAATCAGCCTTCGCAGGTACAAATCATCGATTTTTCGGTACAGCAAGTTGGAGCGCGGGTTGAGGTCGTGCTTACGATCAAAGCGGGTAAGTACACACTTAGGCGAAAGCACATCGTTAATCGAGAGAATAGCTAGTTGAAACCGCAACTACCGCCTTATGTACTGATGCAACAGGGCAACGTTACGCTATTGGCCGTGTTAGTCGTTACGCTACTCGCGAGTACTCTTTTACGCGCCACGAGTCACTCTCTTCGCTATGGCGCTCAGCAGGTCAACGATGAAAAACAGTATCTTCAAGCTTTTTATCAAGCTCAATCTGCGTTGGCGTGGGGACTACCCTATCCTTGGCCGGCTGCGCAGGGTTGGCATTGTCCCGTCTCGCCTTCTCCGACATTTTCTCTCTGTTTGTGGCGGGAAACGGAGACTGAAGGGTGGTTACGAGGGCGTTCGCAAAAAAGTGAGTGGTTACTCTGGCAGAGGGTTACGTTTTCGAAAGACGTGCCACACGCTGCACGACGCCACCCACGGGGGTGGATCGATGAGTGTCCATTATCCCCCGAACAGTGCTACCGTCAGTTGCCAAGGAATGAGTCTCGTTGAGGTACTCGTGGCGATCACACTCTTGGCGATCAGTAGCTTGCTGCTACTTCGCTACGCGCAAACCCTGCACAGTAGTGAACAGACGCAGTGGCAGCGCCGAGAAATATGGCGTCAGCTGGCACAGCGATTGGAAGGCGGGGGGGAGGAGCTCCGTTACCTGAATGAACAGGCGACGATGGCCGATGGGGGCTGTCATTGGCAACGGGTAGAGTGGCATCCGCCGAATCACTCACCTCTGTATCTTGAACGTCTACGCTGCCCATAGCAAAGTTATGCGCGAGGTCGTGATAACAGACCAAGCGAGGTATACTACGCGCTAATTAGTAGGAAAAAGAGGTCACTATGTTTCGTGTTTGGCATTCCAATCGCCTGGATTTACTCAAAGATCTGGTTACCTCGATTATGCAAAATGATCCACTGCCCGATCCGCTAGAGCAGGAAGTGGTATTGGTACAAAGTCCGGGTATGGCACAGTGGCTACAGATGGAGCTGGCGACGGGTTTTCGTTCGCGCATCGCGGCCAATATCCACTTTCCACTTCCTGCAACCTTTATTTGGCAGATGTTTGTCGCCGTGCTCCCGAATATTCCTGCCGAGAGTGCGTTTACCAAGAGTGCAATGAGCTGGAAGCTGATGCACTTATTGCCGGCGCTGCGTGATGAGCCCGATTTCTTGGTGTTGAGCGACTATCTGGTGGATGATAGTGACCAACGCAAGCTCTACCAGCTCAGCGCCCAAGTCGCTGACCTCTTCGACCACTACCTCGTCTATCGTCCAGATTGGCTGGCGCTGTGGCAACGAGGAGAGCGTATTCCTGAGCTAGGTAGCGCCCAAGCGTGGCAAGCACCACTATGGCAGGCGCTCGTCGCCTATACGGAAGAGATAGGCCAGCCGGAGTGGCATCGTGCCAATCTGTATCAGCGCTTTATCGAACGCCTCACCGATGGCAATTTTCAGGCGGCGCTACCTAAAAGGATTTTTATTTGTGGTATCTCTTCACTGCCGCCGATTTACCTACAGGCACTGGAGGCGCTAGGCCGACACAGTGATATTCATCTACTCTTTACCAATCCCTGCCAGCATTACTGGGGCGATATTCAAGACCGTGCTTTTCTTGCTAGGTTATTAACTCGGCGGCGTAAGGTCTATGCGCTCAAGCAACAGCAATGGCAAGAGACAGGAGAGCAACGAGGGCTATTCAAATTACCCGACGTCGCCGCTCAGCTTTTTAGTTCCGAGGGTGAACAGGCGCTCCCGAACCCGTTGTTAGCGTCATGGGGGCGGCAAGGGCGCGATAACCTCTATCTACTCGCACAGATGGAGAGCGTTAACGATGAGATCCATGCGTTTGTCGAGAGCGAACCCACCCACCTTCTATCGCAGCTGCAACACGATATCTTGATGCTGGAAGATCATTCTGTAGTGGGGCTCAACGAACAGCAGTTTATGCACAGCGCGGCTAAGCGTGAATTAGCGGCCGATGATCGATCTGTCACGATAACGAGTTGCCACAATGCTCAACGAGAGGTCGAAGTATTACGAGACTATCTTCTGACTCTACTCGATCAGGACGCAGAACTCAGTCCACGGGATATTATCGTGATGGTCGCGGATATTGATGTCTACGCGCCTTACATCGAAGCGGTATTCTCGCGTGCTAATAACGACGCCTACCTCCCTTTTGCTATTTCAGATCGCAGCGCGAGTTATGCTCATCCGGTCATCCAAGCCTTTATCCAACTATTAATGCTACCGGACAGCCGATTTACCTCCGAACAAGTACTTGCCCTCCTGGAGGTTCCTGCCTTAGCGGAGCGTTTTTCGATAAGCGAAGAGCAACTACAGCGGCTGCGTCATTGGGTAGAGGAGTCTGGCATACGCTGGGGACTGGATGACGAGAGCGTTGCGCAGCTCGCTCTGCCGATTACCGGCCAACATACTTGGCAGTTTGGGATCCAGCGTATGCTACTCGGTTATGCCATGGATAGCGGTGTAGGCGATTGGCAGGGCATACTCCCCTTTGATGAAAGCGCCGGATTGATGGGCGAACTAGCGGGGCAACTGGCCGAGTTTCTTGCCGCGTTAACGCAATGGCGTGAGCGGCTGACCGACTCTAATACACTTGAAGAGTGGCTACCCTACTGCCGACAATTAACCGAGCGCTTTTTTATCGGCGATGCCGAAAGCCAAGCGGCCTTGGAAGTGATCCATGAACAGTGGCGTAAGGTCCTGCAAGAGGGTATCGACTCCCATTACGCCCAGCCGATCCCGATGACCCTACTGCGTGATGAGCTACGGGGACGACTTGAGCAACAGCGTGTCAGTCAACGGTTTTTAGCTGGGCAAGTCAATTTTTGTACGTTAATGCCGATGCGATCGATTCCGTTCAAAGTCGTCTGTCTACTTGGCATGAACGATGGCGTCTACCCACGTACGTTACTGCCCTCTGGCTTCGACCTGATGCCAAAACTTCCGAGAAAAGGAGATAGGAACCGTCGCGATGATGACCGCTATCTTTTCTTAGAGGCGCTAACCTCGGCGCAGCATTACTTCTATGTCAGCTATATTGGCCGTTCTATTCAAGATAATCAGCCACGGTTAGCCTCGGTCTTGGTGACGGAGCTTTTGGAGTATATCGGGCAAAGCTTCCATCTCGCGGACGATGCACACTGTGATGTGGATGAAAGTGCACGCCGCGTCCAACAACACCTCGTGTTGGCGCAAGCACGCACGCCATTCTCAGTGGAGAACTTTAGCCCAACGAACCCTTGGCGCTCCTTCGCACAACAGTGGACGGCAGCAGCAAATCGCACCGGGAGTCTACAGCCGACCTTCGCTCAACCCTTAGCGGCGCTTATCCCTGAAGAGCTACCGATTAGCGCGTTAGCGAGTTTTTGGCGGCATCCAATCCGTGCGTGGTTTACCCGCCGATTAGGCGTTTATTTCCACCGTGAGGCGGTCGGCCTTCCTGAGAGCGAGCCTTTTACTCATGATCACCTCACGCGTTATCAGCTTAACCAATTGCTCCTTAATACGCTTATTGAGCAAGAGCCTGCCGATCGACTCTATCGCCACTATCGGCTTTCCGGTCAGCTCCCCTATGGCGCATACGGGAGATTGACTTGGCAGCGGCAATGTCGAGAGATGGAAGGCATTGCCGAGACGGTGATACGCCAACGCCAAGCCACCCAGAGTATGGAGGTAGATTTAATCCTGCTCCAGACGCGAGTGGTCGGCTGGATACCGCAGGTACAAGCCGATGGGCTGCTGCGTTGGCGTCCGGGTAAGCTTAACCTGACCGACGGACTCGTGCTGTGGATTGAGCATCTCCTCTATTGTGCGATGGGAGGAGGGGGGATCAGCCGTCTTTATGGGCGTGATGAGAGTTGTTGGCGTTTCTTACCTCTGCCCGCAGACCAAGCGATTATCGAATTGGAGAAAATGATGCAGGGCTATTACCAAGGCATGGTTGAACCGCTCTGGTTGCTTAAAGAGAGTGGCGGGAGCTGGTTACAGGCTTCTCTCATCAAGAATAGCCAGCCTGCGGCCATCGACTGGCAAGAAGAGACACAGAACACCGCCCTGCAACGCCTACAGACGGCATGGCATGAGGGGTATTTAATGGCTGGGGAAGGCAGCGACCCTTATCTACAACGCCTCGCCCCTCAGCTGACCGCTGAGCATATTACAGAGATTTGCCAACAAGCCGCGACATGGTATCTCCCGATAATACAAGCGCATAGCCCTGAGCCATCGGAGTCTGGATCATGAGCCACTCTTCGCCGACGATCACGCTGGATCCCTTCACGTTACCCTTGCAAGGGCAGCGCCTCATCGAGGCTTCTGCGGGGACGGGAAAAACATTTACCTTAGCTATCCTTTATCTACGGCTGTTGTTAGGCCTAGGGCAAGCCGCTGCATGGCCGCGCCAGCTGTCGGTGGAAGAAATTCTTGTTGTGACCTTTACGGAAGCGGCCACTGAGGAGCTACGTGGACGGATCCGCGAGAATATCCATCAACTACGTATTGCCTGTATTCGCGGGTATTCTGACCATCCAGTCATGCGTCGCCTACTCGATGAAATCGACGATAAAGCCAATGCGGCGATGATCTTACTCTTGGCCGAACGGCAGATGGACGAGTCTGCGATTTATACTATCCATGGTTTTTGTCAGCGCATGTTGAACCTGAATGCATTCGAGTCGGGGATGCTATTTCAACAAGAGTTGTTAGAAGATGAGCAACAATTATTACGACAAGCGACCGAAGATTTTTGGCGACGTTATTGTTATCCGCTTGATGAGACGATAGCCCAAGAGATAGTGGCACTGTTCACCGGTCCTGAACACCTCCTACACTCTATTAAAGCCTGGTTACAGGGGGAGTCAGTACAGCTTAAACATCCGCTGTCCGCTAAGGATCTTAGCGAATGCCACCAAGAAAACTGCCGCCGCATTATCGAGATGAAGCAGCAGTGGCAGCAAATAGCGGCGGACGTTTATGCCTTGGTTATGGACTCCGACGTCGATAAACGTAGCTATTCCAAGTTGCATGTCCCGAATTGGATCAACGCCATCACGCTGTGGGCTGAAAGCGAGGAGGCCGGGTATCAATTTCCGCAAAAAGAGCTTGAGAAATTTAGCCAAGCCCAGCTATTGGCCAAGACTAAAAAAGGGCAGGCTCCGCAGCACAGCGTTTTTGAGGCGATTGACCTTTTCCTTGCGACACCTATTTCGTTATACGAACCGCTCGTTGCGCTAGCGCTTCAGGATATCCGCGCAAATCTGCGTCGTGAAAAAGAGCGACAAGCGCTGCTCAGCTTCGACGATCTTTTAACTAAACTCGATCGCGGGTTACAACAGCCACAGGGAGAGGCGCTGGCCGAGGCGATCCGTCAGCGCTATCCGGTCGCGATGGTGGATGAGTTTCAGGATACCGATCCGACCCAATATCGGATCTTTAGCCATATCTACACGCCAGCTTCGCAGACGGCACTCCTGTTGATTGGCGACCCGAAACAGGCGATCTATGCGTTTCGAGGTGCGGATATCTTTACCTATATTAAAGCGCGTGACGAGGTCGTCGATCACTACTCCTTACATACTAACTGGCGCTCTTCGCCGGGGATGGTCGCCACGGTCAATCAGCTGTTCCAGCGTGTTGAACATCCTTTTCTCTTTGCCGATATTCCCTTCCTGCCGGTCGCATCAGCACCGAATAATCACGATCTTAGCGTGTGGCGAGATGGCGAGAAGCAGCCCGCAATGCGCTGGTGGCTAAAAGAAGGTGAAGGCTGCAACGTTACGGATTATCAGCATACGATGGCGCACTATTGTGCTAACGATATCGCGCAGTGGCTGACCGCCGGGCAGCAGCAGCAGGCTTGGTTGGTGAGAGGAGAAACTCGTCGCGTCGTCTGCGCGGCGGACATCACGGTATTGGTACGTAGCCGCCGTGAGGCAAGCCTCATTCGCGACGCCCTACAGCAGCAGGGGATCGCTTCCGTTTATCTCTCCAGTCGAGATAGCGTCTACCAAACCGTGGAGGCGCAAGAACTCCTGTGGCTATTACAAGCAATCTTGACGCCGCAGCAGGAATCGTTATTACGCACTGCGCTGGCAACACGCCTACTCGGCTATTCGGCGATGCAGATCGAGGATCTCAGTCAAGATAGTCGTCAATGGGATGAGCTGACCGATCGCTTCGTGCAGTGGCAGCAGCAATGGCGGGCCTACGGCTTCTTACCTATGTTCCGCTCGGTGATGCAGCAGCAGGGACTCGCCGAGAATATCTTATCGGGTGAACGGGGTGAGCGCCGCCTGACCGATATTATGCATGTCAGTGAGTTACTGCAAACAGCATCTGCCGATCACGATACGCCACATGCGCTACTACGCTTTTTCGCGCAGCAAGTCGATCAGCCCGATGATAATGCACGTAATCAACAATTACGGTTAGAGAGTGATCGCGATTTAGTCCAAATAGTCACTATCCATAAATCTAAAGGATTAGAGTACCCCTTGGTCTGGCTGCCCTTTATCGCTAGCTATCGAGAAACGAAGCAGCCGCTGTACCATGACCGCCAGCATTTCTCCGCGGTACTCGATCTGCAGGCTGACGAGGAAAGCCTCGAATTAGCGGAAGAAGAGCGGCTAGCGGAAGATCTGCGTTTACTCTATGTCGCTATGACCCGTTCCATTTGGCATTGTAGCCTAGGGATTGCGCCGCTATTTTATCGTAAGCGTAAATACCAAGGGCCTACCGAGCTTGAGCGCAGTGCAGTCGGCTACCTGCTACAAAAAGGGGAGCCTGCTACCGCCCAGGAGCTAGCGACGGCGTTGGCCGCGATGGCCGATAGCGAGTGTGAGCTAATAATGGCCAGCGAGCGCTCTACCACCGACTATCAAGCGGTTGTCCCGGTGGCTTCACAGGTTTTTGCACGGGTCTTGCAACGCTCATTGCAGGACCACTGGCGAGTGACCAGCTATTCCGCGTTAACGCACCATGCTAGCAGTCGGCAGCTCTTTGTTCCGGGCTTTGATAACGAGGTCGTGGCTGAACGTGCCGATGAGTCTCCTTCTACCGCGACGGTTCATCAGTTTCCCAAGGGAGCAGGGCCGGGGACGTTTTTACACTATCTCTTCGAACATCTCGATTTTACCGCGATACCCGAAACACAGTGGGTGACCGAACAGCTATTAGGCTGGGGCTATGAAGAGACATGGACGAGTGTGGTGCATACGTGGATCCAGCGCGTATTAGCCCAACAGCTCCCGATGGCCGAAACCTCGCTCTCGCAGATCGATCGTGGCGATCGCGTGATCGAGATGGAGTTTTGGATCCCCATCGAAAAACCGCTGAACGCTACGGCGTTGGATCGATGCATCAAGCGCTACGATCCGCTATCCGCCCAGGCACCGGCGTTAGTTTTTTCCCAAGTTCAGGGGATGCTGAAGGGCTTTATCGATCTGGTCTTTCGCTGGCAGGGTAAATATTACCTCGCGGACTATAAGTCGAATTGGCTGGGTGAAAATAGCCAAGCCTATACCCCGGCGGCGATGGCTAATGCCATGGTAGAGCATCGTTACGATTTCCAATATCAGCTGTATACCCTAGCGCTCCATCGCTATTTGCGTCATCGCCTGCCTGACTACGATTATGAGCAACATTTTGGGGGTGTCTATTACCTCTTTCTACGGGGGATGGCAGATAATTTACCCGGAAACGGGATCTATTTTACACGACCGCCTCTTGCTTTGATTGAGCAGATGGATCGTTTCTTTAGCGAAGAAGAGGGTACTGATGAATCCGCTTGATAAGGTGATGAGCTATGCGCACACCGCGCAGCTGTTCCGACCGGTAGACCTACAATTTGCGCGCCTTGTCTGTGGTGGCGAACGAGCGGATTATTTTCTCGCCGCGGCCTGTGTCAGCGCCAGCGCGGGTGAGGGGCATGTCTGCATCGATTTAGCTTCCCTAACGCCCGCAGGATTATGGGCGGGGTCGCAACGTGTCGCCGCTGAAGGATTATGGCAACTCTGCGAGGCCCCCATGGAGGCAGAGGTATGGCAACGCCAATTAGAGCATTGGCCAGCACTCTCTTCGCCGACGCACAGAGGGCCGCTATGCTTGGTCGACCACCAGCTCTATTTGCAACGAGCCTGGCAGTATGAACAGCAAGTGGCGGCCTTTTTTAACGCTTTTCCTGAACAACAGGTCGATGATGAAGCGCAGGCACGGCTGATCTTGGACCGATTGTTTGGTGAGGCGTCGCATAACGATCAGAAAGTCGCGGCCGCTGTCGCGCTAACCGCGCGCCATGCAATTATCTCCGGCGGTCCGGGGACAGGAAAAACGACGACGGTCGCAAAGCTACTGGCGGCGATGATCCAGCTCAGCCCGAATAAACTGCGAATTCAGATGGCGGCCCCCACCGGTAAGGCGGCCGCTCGACTCACCGAGTCGCTGGGCAAGGCACTCCTTGGCCTTGAGGTTGACGACGCGGTTCGCCAGCGTTTTCCTCGCGAAGCGACAACGCTACACCGTTTATTGGGCGCACAGGCAACAACGCGTCAGCTGCGTTACCATGCACAAAACCCCTTACATCTCGACGTATTAATCGTCGATGAAGCCTCAATGGTCGATTTAACGATGATGGCGAACCTGATCGCAGCTTTACCGGCAAGCGCTCGCGTTATTTTCTTGGGCGATCGCGATCAGCTTGCTTCTGTCGAGGCGGGGGCGGTGCTCGGCGATATCTGTCGTAGTGCCGAGTATGGCTATAGTCGTGCGCGTGCAGCTCAGCTTACTCGCCTCACCGGCTGTGTGATCGCAGGGAATGATCTTAGCGATGCACCAAGACTTCGAGAGAGTATCTGCTTACTGACGCACAGCTACCGATTCGATGGCGATTCAGGTATCGGGCAGCTCGCGAAGGCGGTAAACCAAGGTGATAGCCGTCAGGCGCAGGCTTTGCTGGCCGGAGAGCATCGCGATATCCACTGGCGTACCTTGGCGGATGAAGGGGACTGGCAAACACTACTAACCGAAATTTGCCAAGGCTATCAGCCCTTTTTAGCGGCGATAGCCAGTGGCTCTTCGCCGCATAAAGTTGTGTCAGACTTCGGCCACTATCAGGTGCTGTGTGCCTTACGGGAAGGTGCGTTCGGGGTGAAAGGTCTTAACCAAAGTATCGAGACTGCATTACGGCAACGTGGGCTATTGCCACCGCTTCCTCCTACGCAACAGGCGTATGTCGGGCGGCCAATTATGATCACGCGTAATGATAGTAGCCTAGGGCTATTTAACGGCGATATCGGCATCACGCTGTTAGATGATGAACAGCAATTAAAGGTCTATTTTCAATTACCGAGTGGCGAACTGCGGGCCGTACAGCCCTCGCGCTTACCCGAACACGAAACCGCCTGGGTGATGACGGTCCATAAGTCTCAAGGCTCCGAGTTTACGCACACGGCGTTGGTGCTACCGCGTCAGTTTAGTCCCGTGCTCTCAAGAGAACTTATCTATACCGCCATTACCCGTGCCAAATCGCAGTTAACCCTCTATGGTGAGGCAAGTATGATCAGCCGTGCGATAGCCAACCAAACCTCCCGCCGTAGTGGATTAACGGCTGCGCTGCGTTAGCGATCAATCGAGGGTAAGCATTAAGATTTTTGAGCGCCGTTGGTAGTTATAGAGTTTCTGTTTACTTTCCGGCAGGAACTCTACATCGACCGGCTGAAAGCCTCGCTCTTGGAACCAGTGGATACTGCGGGTGGTCAGCACGAATAGCTTTTCCAATCCCGCTTGCCGTGCCTGCTGGCTTACTTGCTGGAGCAGAACATCGCCTCGCGAAGAGCTACGGTAATCGGGGTGGACGGCGACGCAGGCCATCTCTCCGATTTTCTCTTTACTAAAGGGGTAGAGAGCCGCACAGGCAATGGTAAGTTGATCGCGTACCACCACCGTAAATTTATCGATCTCCATCTCTAATTGTTCGCGGGAGCGTCTGACGAGTATCCCTTGCTGTTCGAGAGGGCGGATAAGTTCGAGGATGCCGCCGATATCGTCGATCGTCGCCTTACGAACCTGCTCAGCCGAGGCCATCACGACTTGAGTACCAATCCCTTCACGAGAGAAAAGTTCTTGCAGCAGCGCACCATCTTCGAGATAGCTAATCAGGTGACTGCCGGGGACGCCACTTTTACAGGCTTGCACGGCGCCGCGTAAGAACCGCACGGTCCCCGATAAGTAGTCACCTGC
Organism: Rosenbergiella collisarenosi; assembly: GCF_018494085.1. GTDB lineage: Bacteria > Pseudomonadota > Gammaproteobacteria > Enterobacterales > Enterobacteriaceae > Rosenbergiella > Rosenbergiella collisarenosi. The sequence goes on from NZ_JABBFP010000014.1 coordinate 44,899, forward strand.
ATTTTCGTATTGCTTAATGCGTTGCGCGGCTTGGTCAGGAAATATCTCAGAGATAATCTTCCCGTTATCGTCGGGCACGCCTTGCTCGGAACAAAACCCAATCATTTTCGCGGCATTGAGTTTAATCGCCACTTGCGTCGCGATTTCTTCGGAGGTGAGGTTAAAGCTCTCTCCGGTCACCGAGACGGCGACGGGACCGAGCAGAACAATCGCCCCAGTATCGAGTTGCTGATTAATCGCTTGGTAATCGATACGCCGAATACGGCCGGTATGGCAATAATCGACACCATCATCGACGCCCAAAGGTTGTGCGATGATAAAGTTACCGCTGACAACGTTAATATGTGCGTTTTGTAGCGGCGTATTGCCAAGGCTCATTGAGAGGCGTGCCGTAATATCTAATTGCAGCCTACCCGCTGCTTGTTTGACTAACTCCAAGGATTGGGCGTCAGTAACTCTTGTATACTTATGATAAGTCGGCTCAATATTATGACTGAGTAAATTCGCATCGATCTGTGGGCGTGCGCCGTATACCACGACGAGGCGGATACCTAAACTGTGCAACAGACCAATGTCACTGACAATACTGAGGAAATTTTCATGGCAGATAGCTTCACCGCCGAGCATGATGACAAAGGTCTTATTACGATGAGTGTTAATGTAGGGCGCGGTATGCCGAAAACCTCTAACCAGTTCAGTGCTACGTTCTGTCACGATAACTCCAAGTGAATTTTTATTCGTTATAAATGTATTTTTATTCTTAATAAGTGCAAATTGCAAGGTGTGATTGTGTTAAATCACAAACTTATCTTTAGGGACAAGGATAATGGTGTACCAAAAAGGAGGAGGCTATCGTCGGCTTCTACGTAATATCTCGCTAATCGCTTGCCTAGCAGGCATGACGCCACCGGCGTATGCGGCCAATACGGATCCTCAATTTAGCGCGGCGCGGGTGTGGCCCTCCACACTCTATACGCGGCTTACGTTTGAGTCGCAAATCGCCCCTCATTATCGCTATTTTATATTGAATAATCCGCGGCGCTTGGTGATCGATGTAGATAACTTCCGAACGAGCCAGTCTCTGCGTAATATAAGCCGCCTCGTTAAGGCTAGCGACCCCTTTATCGCCGGGATCCGTGTCGCTAAGTTCGATAGCAACACGCTACGTATTGTCATCGATTTAAAGCAGCCGATACGGGCAGATATCTTTGATTTGAAACCGGTCGCCCATTTTCAACGCCGATTGGTTATCGACCTCTATCCCAAACTGAATAATGAGAAAGACCCTCTTGGCGTGTTCATCGCACAGACGCCAGCGGTCAATACCCCGTTCAAGGCCTTGCCGCAGACCGTCACTCACACGCCGTTTATCGTGATGATCGACCCGGGGCATGGCGGTGAAGATCCCGGTGCACATGGGTTACGTAAAACGCGCGAGAAAGACGTGGTGTTACAGATCGCTAAGCGTTTAAAGCAGCTGATCGATAAACAGCCGAATATGGCAGCACTCATGACACGCAACGATGATCATTTCGTTCCGCTTAACGCTCGAGTCGTCAAAGCCCAGCAGCAGAAAGCGACGATTTTCGTCTCGATTCATGCGGACGCCTTCGCAAATCGCCAAGCTCGCGGCTCGTCGGTATTCACTTTATCGACACGGGGGGCAACCTCGGCGGCCGCACGTTTTCTTGCGCAATCGCAAAATGAATCGGATCTGATCGGTGGGGTAAGTCGGAGTGGGGATTATTATCTGGATAACACCCTGCTTGAATTAATGCAGCGTCAAACGTTACACGACAGCGCGCTGCTCGGTAAGGCCGTTCTCGATCAATTACAAAAAATTAGTCCATTACATAAGACGCGTGTTGAACGGGCGGGATTCGCAGTACTCAAGGCTCCCGATATTCCCTCGATACTAGTCGAAACCGCCTTTATTAGTCATCCTGAGGAAGAGCGGAAGTTACAGACAGCGCGGTATCAACAGCAGGTTGCCGAGGCAATTTTGGCGGGAATTACACGTTATAAAGCGAAGCATACTAATTAGGCTAACGCCCCACCCATAGGGTAGGGCGTGTGGCTTAGCGTTGTGATAATTGTTGTTCTTTCTCGCGTCCTGCAATGAATCCGTAGAAGATATAACCGACCATAGTGATAATTGTTCCGCCGAAGACGGCCTCAACCCCGCAAGAGTAGACCCCATAAATACTATAGAGAACCGCGGCGGTACTAACGACCGAGGCGATACGATACTCTGATGCGCTGACGTGGCTTTTTTGTAACATCACCTGTAGACCCGTCATAGAGAGGACATAAGGCACCATATTGATAAATACCGCGAGGTTCAGCAGCATGTTGAACTGTTTAAGCAGGTTAGGTGAGATGGTCATGCATGCCAGCAATAGCTCAAGAACCAGCATGATTAGCATTCCGGCAATCGGAGCATCATCTTTACTCATTTTGCTAAAAATAGTGGGGAATAAACGGTCGTCTGCCGCGGACTTTGCCACCTGCGCATTAGTAAACTGCCAACCGAGTAGCGAACCGATACAGGCAATTACCGCCAAACCAGTGACAATCATGCCGATGGTCGGATTAAACATCGTTGAAAAGACCAGACCGAAAGGCGCATTACTCGCCGCTAATTCCGCATTAGGGATAATTCCTTGAATAACGGTAGTCGACGCAATATAAACGATGGCCGCGAAGCCGGTCCCGAACAAACAGGCTAGTGGGACGTTACGTTCAGGATTTTCCACCGCGTCAGAGTTAGCCCCAGCGGATTCCACTCCTAAGAAAGCCCACAAGGTAAGGGAGATACCTGAAGAGATAGCCCCTCCGGTTGTAAATCCATGCGGGTTCCACGAAGCGCTGAAAATAGCGGGATCGAACCAGAACCACCCTAACACCGACAGACCGGCAACCGGAATAATAATCCCCCATACGGTAAAATTAGAGATTCGTCCGGTAATTTTCGGCCCTTTAAAATTTGCCACCATGGTAACGACTAAGATAGCCACAACGGTAATAAAGGTGTGAATCGGCGTCTCTTTAATCCAAGGTGCGAAAGGGGCCATATAGCCGGTGGCCGACACAGCGATCGCCACACAGCTGATCACTAAACAGATATAGTAGGTGTAGGAAGCGATGAAAAATGCCGATTTACCATGCGCTTCTGAGGCATAGGCAGACATCCCCCCCGACCGCCGACATAACGCCCCACAGCGAGCAAAAGTGTACGCAATGCACATTGCCCCGACTACCGTCACTAGCCAAGAGAGAACCGAAATCGCTCCAGTTTCAGCTAAGCTTGCGGGCAGCATGATAATTCCTGACCCCATCATGTTAACCGCGACCAGCACGGTGAGGTCCATTACCCCCATCTTTTTTGATTTCGTCGTCATACACTTTCTCCTAATGTTAAAAGATCATCCTTCCACCTGAATATTTATATTCTTGTTTGTGGGAATTAATATTCATTTTTATTTTAATGGAAGGGTTTGTATGTTTTTAAATTATGACTTTAAAGGGTTCTTGTAATTGATTGATATCAATTTATCACCGAAGAAATATTTTTTTAGATAATTATTCATTTGTTTTTAACCTGTGAGTTATTTGGTTAAGTCGATGATTTGTATATCTAATTTAATATATTATGGTGTTTTTTATTATATTTGTATTCGGCCATCATTAATATCTATCTAAAAATATTTTTACTCTAAAAAATACGCTGGAATTCTTTTTAAATTAGCGTTACGTTTTTATTAACTTCACGAGTTTGCTTTTGGTTAAGGTTGTTTGATAACGAAAGAATAACCTGTCTTTATCTATTTAAAATAATAAAGAGGTCTATATGTGTGACAAAAATTATTTAGTTGCCCTACACCAGGCGAGAACGCAACAAACCAGTCTAACGCCTCTTGAAGAGACGATTGATAACATCAGTCATTCCCTACGCAGCAAAGGGGAGCGCGTTAAATTTACCCACCACTATCAAGAGGCAGCTACCTATGTCAGCTCTATGGCACCGGTTGACTGCATTATGATTGAGTGGGCACCGACGCAGACTGAGGCTATCTGCCACCTTCTCAAACAGTTGAGGGTTCGTCATGAAAAGGTACCCGCATTCTTATTAGTGAATACGCATGAAGAGGGTAAATCGATTCCGTCAGACATTATGAATAACGTGACGGAAACCTTCTTAGTGCTAGACGATACTACCGATTTTATCGTGGGACGTTTACAGGCGGCAGTCGCTCGTTACGAAAAAATCATTATGCCGCCGCTCATGTCGGCAATGATGAAATATGCCAAGGAAAAAGAGTACTCATGGTCGGCACCGGGTCACCAAGGCGGTATTGGCTTTTGTAAAACGCCGGTCGGACGTAAGTTTTTCGACTTCTACGGCGAAAACATCTTCCGTACCGATATGGGGATCGAACGGGCTTGCCTTGGGTCGATGTTAGATCATACCGGCGCGTTTGGGGATAGCGAAAAGTATATTGCTGAAGTATTTGGCGCGCACCGATCCTATTCGTTGGTGGTCGGTACGTCTGGCGCAAACCGGACGATTATGCAGGCTTGTTGTACCGACAGCGATATTGCGATTTGCGACCGTAACAGTCATAAGTCAATTGAGCAGGGGCTGATGCTGACAGGCGTCGCTCCGGTTTATATGACACCTACGCGTAACGCATATGGCATCATCGGGCCGATTCCGAAAGCACAGATGCATCATTCCGCAATTGCACAGCGCATTGCCGATAACCGTTTTGCCAGCCAAGCACCGAACAGCCGTCCCGTTTACAGTGTTGTGACTAACTGTACCTACGATGGACTTATCTATAACGGGGATGAAATCCAACGGCTATTAGGGGAAAGCTGTGATCGGATCCACTACGACGAAGCATGGTTCGGCTATTCTCGCTTCAATCCGATTTATAAAAGCTTCCACGCGATGCGCGGCGACAAGGCGGCACATGGCGCAGACCAGCCAACGCTCTTCGCGACGCACTCTACCCATAAATTATTGAATGCCTTATCCCAGGCATCTTATATTCATATGCGTGAAGGGCGCGCCTCGATCAAGCCAGCGCAGTTTAGCCAAGCCTATATGATGCATGCGACAACCTCGCCTCTATACTCGATTGCGGCGTCTAACGACGTTGCGGCTGCGATGATGGAAGGGAATCAAGGGATTAATTTAACCACCGAGGTGATTGAAGAGGCCGTAGAATTTCGTCAGGCGGTCGCACGTGCGCACCAGCAAGCCTGTGCCGACAAGAGTTGGTTCTTTAAACCGTGGAACCCTGAGGTAGTGATCGACCCTGCTACCCAGCAAAGTTACGACTTCGCTGAAGCACCGCGTGAACTGCTAGTTAAAGAGCAGAGTTGCTGGATGCTCGATCCTCAAGATAGCTGGCATGGCTTCGCCGGGCTTGATGACAATTGGGTGATGCTCGATCCGGTGAAGGTTAGCCTACTCACTCCAGGTCTCAACGACGACGGAACGTTACAGGATGAAGGCGTGCCTGCTGCGTTAGTCACCGCTTATCTGTCTAGCCTAGGCATTGTCCCGACGCGTACCACCGACTTCCAAGTGATGTTCCTCTTCTCAATGGGGGTGACAAAGGGCAAATGGGTGACGTTGATGAATAGCTTGTTGGCCTTCAAAAAACATTATGATGCCGATGCACCACTGAGTGAAGTTCTGCCTGGTTTAGTCGAAACCGACCCAGCACTATATGGTGAGATGACCATGCAACAGCTGGGCCGCCGGATGATCGATTTCCTCAAAAAACATAACCCTAGCGAACAGTTAAATAAGGCCTATTCAACACTTCCAACTATGGATATGTTGCCGCGTGATGCTTATACACAACTGGTCAAAGATAATGTGGAATTAGTTTCCATTTATCAGCTAGCCGGTCGTACGGCCGCCAATTCCGTAATCCCTTATCCACCAGGGATCCCAATGTTAATGTCCGGGGAGAACTTCGGTGATCAGCTCAGCCCGCAAATCGCCTACTTGCAAGCGTTGCAAGCATGGGATGACGCGTTCCCAGGGTTCGAGCATGAAACTGAAGGTGCGGAGAAAGAGGAGGGTATTTACCACGTCATGTGCATAAAGAAATAAGCACGTCCTTTGATTAGCATCAATTAATACTGAAATAGACCTAGGGTAGCAATATTTATATTGTTACCCTTTTTTATTAATGATTATGTTGTATGTTAATCCATATCAATATTATTTTTATCTCGGGGTATTTGAATAATTAGGATTTATTTTTAATTTATCGCATTATGATTAAAGTCAATAACCAAGACAGGTAGGTCTTCTTTTAATAACGGGGGTCATGAATAATAAAAGCTACGGTATTCATCTTTACCGAGTGTAAAAGGTAACAGTTATATGTTGAAGAAAAATAAATGTCTTGATCTCGATCGTGTATTTAAAAAACTTTTAGCAGATGAATGTATTGGCTCGCAATCTGATTTTGTTGAGCATCTAACTCAACAAGGTTTTGAGCATATCAATCAGTCTAAAATATCTAGGATGCTCGCCAGCTATGGCGCAGTACGTAAGCGTAATGCACGGATGGAGATGGTGTATAGCCTCCCTGCTGAACGGGGTGTTCCGACGGCAAAAACTACGCTGAAAAGTTCGGTGCTAAGTGTTGATTATAATCAATGGATGGTGGTCATTCATACCGTACCTGGTGCCGCTCCCCTCATTGCACGCTTACTCGATTCTTGCGGGAGAAATGACGGAATATTAGGCACTGTCGCGGGTGACGACACGATATTCACTGTGCCAGTTATTGATGCCGATATTAATGATATTTATAAATCTGTCATACAAATATTAAATTCCGACAATCTTTAATGAATGAATAGGGAATTACTAGAGGGGATACCATGAATATATCAGCATTATTTTCTTCTTATGCACAGGAAGCACTACAACAGCTAGGGATTTCATCGCCCTTACCTATTTGTGCAAAAGTCTCGACACGTTATGAATTAGGGGATTACCAAATCGATTCTATCATCCCCCTCGCTAAGCAATTACAACGGCAGCCACGGCAATTAGCAGAGCAAGTCGTCGAACAGATGAAATCCTCTAGCGAGGTTACTGCGCGTGCCGAGTCGATTGAGGTAGCAGGGCCGGGTTTTATTAATATCCGTTTAAAAAATAGCTGGTTAGCAGAGTCGCTCACGGCGTTAGCCGACGATCCGCGGTTAGGCGTGGCCCGTCAATCCCCCTCGCATGTGGTGATCGATTACTCCTCGCCTAACGTCGCAAAAGAGATGCATGTCGGGCATCTACGCTCGACGATTATTGGCGATGCCAGCGTACGCACTTTACGCTTTCTTGGCCATAAGGTGACTAAGGTTAACCATATCGGGGATTGGGGGACGCAATTTGGTATGTTGATTGCGCACTTAGAGGAGGTCGATCGCCAGGATCTTCTCTCGCTCTCCGATCTTGAGGGTTTTTATCGCGAGGCAAAAAAACGTTATGACCAAGATAGCGATTTTTCCAAGCGTGCCAGAAGGTATGTGGTCAAGCTACAACAGGGAGACGAGTATTGTCGTAAGATGTGGCGTCAACTTGTTGATATTTCTATGCAGCAGAATCAGCATAATTACGATCTCTTGAACGTTTCATTGACGCCTGCAGACATTCGTGGTGAGAGCGCCTATAACGATATGCTACCAGAAATCGTCAATGATCTTTTAGCACGGGATATCGCTAAGGAAGAGAAGGGATCGGTGGTCGTCTACCTCGACGATTATCAGAATAAGCAGGGTGAGGCGATGGGGGTCGTGGTCCGTAAGCAAGATGGTGGGTATCTCTACACCACTACCGATATAGCCTGTGCAAAATACCGTTATGAAACACTCAAGGCAGACCGTATTCTTTATTACATCGATGCGCGCCAGCACCAGCATTTGATGATGGCTTGGGCGATTGTCCGTAAAGCCGGCTATGTCCCGCCCAATGTGGCGTTAGAACATCATAAATTTGGCATGATGCTCGATAAGCAAGGACAACCGTTTAAGACCCGCGAAGGGGGAACGATCAAGCTCTGCGACTTGTTAGCAGAGGCGGTTAGCCGAGCGAAGCAGTTAATCGAGCAGAAATCGCCGCATTTCACGGGTACGGCACTGGATGAACTGGCGACAATTATCGGTATTGGGGCGGTGAAGTATGCCGATCTCTCGAAAAATCGTACCACCGACTATATCTTCGACTGGGACAGTATGTTGAGTTTCGAAGGGAATACCGCCCCCTATATCCAATATGCCGGCGCACGTATTCATTCACTGTTAGAGAAAGCACAGCAACAGGGGATAGTGTGGCAGGATGGCAAGGACATTAGCATTACGACGGGCGAGGAACGCGCGATTGCGTTAGCGATTCTTCAGCTGGAAGAGCGGCTGAGTGTGGTCGCGAGAGAGGGATTACCAAATATAATGTGTCAGTATCTCTACGATTTGGCATCACTCTTTTCACGTCTCTATGCGAATTCACCGATCGTGACAGAGAGCGATGTTGTGCAGCGCAAAAGCCGCCTCTACCTAGCTCAACTTACCGAGAAAGTATTGAGCCTAGGCCTATCAACCTTGGGGATACGTATTCCTGAGCGGATGTAACGAAAAAAAGCTTATCAATATGCATTGATAAGCTTTCTTAAATTGGTTGCGGGGGCCGGATTTGAACCGACGACCTTCGGGTTATGAGCCCGACGAGCTACCAGGCTGCTCCACCCCGCG
>NZ_JABBFP010000015.1 GCF_018494085.1 Rosenbergiella collisarenosi
CGTATCGTGCTTTGCCGTGTCAGTGGATGCGCATTATAGGGAGTTCCGCTGAGAGCGCAAGGGATTATTTAAACTTTCTTACTGAGTGGTGATTAATGAATCACTCCGTATAAAAAGGGAACATAACGCTGCATAAATATGCGACCTTATAGAAGAATCTCGCTAAATTAAGGTAAAAGGTATGTATAGCAACCTGCGTGTCTTCAAAGATCGCTCACCCCAGATTGGAAAAGGAGTAATGATTGATCCCTCTGCTGTCATTATCGGTGACGTAATCCTCAAAGAGGATGCCAGTGTATGGCCGTTAGTCGTTATCAGAGGCGATGTTAATCACATTGTTATAGGCTCGCGAAGCAATATACAAGATGGTTCTGTTTTACATGTTTCTCACCGCTCAGAGGCAAATCCTTACGGCCACCCCCTTATCATTGGGGACGACGTTACTATTGGCCATAAGGTGATGCTGCATGGCTGTACTATCGGTAACCGAGTATTAGTCGGGATGGGAAGTATTGTTCTTGATGATGTCGTGATCGGCGATGACGTATTGATTGGCGCTGGGTCTCTGGTCCCTCCCCGGAAGAAGCTGATGAGTGGTTACTTATATATGGGGAGCCCTGTTCGGCAAATACGTCTGTTAACTGGAGACGAGCTAGAATATTTAAAATATTCTGCTGACAATTATAAGGTATGGAAGCAAGACTATTTAGATAACCAATAATATCCTTCAGAATCGTCAAGCTGAGAAAGGATCGCTTTCTCAGCGATTTCTTCAATATCCCAACGAAAGCGCTCAAAAACGAGCAATGGCTCCCCTTCTGCAAATTGGTCTGCCAGTGTATTTATAGTGATGGCACATATCCGTTTGTAACCATCAACGAAAACAGAAAATACAATCGCAGCTTTAGCCTCATCAATAAATTCATCTTCCAAAAACTGAATCGCTTGATTCATCAGATCATTTCCTTACGTAGACTACTAATAACGGGTTCGATTTCTGGCATAACACCATGCCAGAGATAGAAGGCATACGCCGCTTGGCCTACGAGCATCCCGAGTCCATCTGCTGAATCTCTTACACCGTAACTGGTCACCCATTCGATGAAGGGTGTTTTCCCTGCCTTATAGAACATGTCGTAACAGAAAGTAGACGGTGATAGACAACGGGGGTTTAAGGGTGGAAGCTCCCCACCTACCCCACTAGAGGTCGCGTTGATGATAAGATCATAGTCGTCTCTATTATCACCGTCTTTATGTAAAGAGAGCGAACCGACCTTAGCAAAGTCATCAATCATCATCTCTGCCTTCGATTGCGTCCTGTTACATAGTGAGAGCTGGTAGCCACAATTAAGTAGAGGATGGATAACCCCTCTTGCTGCACCACCCGCTCCCAAAATTAATATCTTCGCCCCTTGTTGTAAATTAAAGCGTCGATGTATATCTGCGACTAACCCGATGCCGTCAGTGTTATCACCCAGGATGTTTCCGTTCTCAAGAAGTTTGAGTGTATTTACAGCACCAGCACACTGCGCGCGTTCTGATAATAGGTCTGCAAAAATAAAAGCCTCCTGCTTAAAAGGCATCGTTATGTTGGCGCCCCTCCCGCCTTGGGTAAAAAATTCACGTACCGTATTTTCAAAATCCCCCAATTCAACCTGTAAACGTCCATACCTATGGGGAATTGCGGTTTGTTCGCCAAATAATTGATGGATAGTGGGGGATTTACTATGTGCGATAGGATTACCTATGACAATGAATTCATCTTTAATCATTCAATTAACCCTCGCGAATATGTTCGCCTGTTAACGCATCAATTATTTCAGATGGATTATCCCGACCACCCGTTACTGCATTAAGAATAATAAATTCATCTCCGAATTGTACAACTACCTCATCCCAGCTCCTTGCAGGGGGTTGGCCTGAGAGATTTGCGCTAGTTGATACCAACGGCTTACCGACTGCTTCGCAAAGTTGTCGAACGGCCGGATGGTTAGTGACTCTTACAGCGATACTATCGAATCGGCCTGTTATCCATTTCGGTGCGCTAGGGGATGCTGGTACCACAAAAGTCACAGGACCGGGCCAGTGGCTCAACATCCTTCTTTCTTGTAATGCCGTAATTTTTTCAACCGCTATGTAAGGGCGTAGTTGCTCATATGAAGCAGCAATAAGAATGAGTCCTTTTTCAATCGGCCGCTGCTTGAGTAATAACAGCTTACCTACTGCTTGCTGATTATCGGGGTCACATCCAAGGCCAAAAACGGCTTCGGTAGGGTAAGCGATAACCTCCCCTTGATTTATCGCGGTGACGCAGCGGTCAAATGACTCTGTATAATTAGTATTAGGCATGTATTCACTCTTCAGGGGAGAAGCTAACCTCTACCCCACACGATTTATTAGCGCAGAAGGTTTTTAAACCTTTGACGCTCTTCTTATGGTAAAGCAGATTGAATCCACATTGAGGACAGGTGCCTTCGATGGGCGGGTAATTTAGTGCGTAGCGGCACTTGGGATAATTAGAGCAGGCATAAAACGTTTTCCCAAAGCGGGACTGTTTTTTAGCTAAGATCCCACTCCGGCACTCTGGACATGTAATATCAGTTGAATCAGTTTGCGCAATCGCTTCTGAATAATCACACTGAGGATAATCGGTACATCCGATAAACATCCCGTAACGGCCTTTGCGTAAGGCTTTATCTGCGCCACATTTTGGACATTCGTGTCCTTCGAGTACTTTTATGATGTGACCATCAGAAGACGGGTTGAGCGAGCGTAGGTAATTACATTGCGGATAGGCTGAACATCCGAGAAACGGACCATGTTGGCCCGAACGTATGACGAGCTCTGCTCCGCATTGCGGGCAGAGCTCTTGCTGCGATATAGAAAATAACTCGGCTCTAGACATGATTTCACAGTTAACAGCGGTTCTTAGTGGACGACTCTATCCGTCACGTCGAACAGCAAATCTTCCATCTGTTGGTAAGCGTTTTCACACCCAGGAATATTGAAAAGGACCATCAAGATTACCCACTTAAGATCATCCAATTCGAACGACTGAGTATCGAGGGCCGTGACACGCTCAATAACCATTTCACGAGTTTCGATATTAAGCACTTGCATTTGCTCAAGTAGTAATATGAAGCCCCGGCATTCTGCATCCAATTTCGCACTTTCTTGTTCAGTATAAATACGAACAGAAAGCGGATCATTGAGCATCAAAAGCGGTTCAACTAGCCCATCTTGGTAGTCTGCAAGCTTTTCTAACCAGCTCAAAGCATTGTAGATATCTTCTTGGTGAAAACCTGCATCGGTTAAGTCATTCGTCAACTTATCCTGATCCACTTGAGTTTCAATTTCACTATGGATATATGTCTCAAACAAATACATTAGAACGTCGAACATGGCTTGCCCTCCTTAATCGGACATAGCCGCCGGGTACAGCTGCGATCCAACCTGTTAACTCCAGTTCCAGCAATGCGATCACTGTATCTGGTACAGATTGGCCGGCACGTTCAGCGACAACGTCAACAGATGTTACCTCATCTCCTACGTTAGCCAAGAGATGAGCAAATGGCAATGGTACTTTGTCACTCTCTGCAAAATTTAATGAATTAAAAGGGGGATATAGCACAGAAGGATGTGCCAAATGTAAATCCTCAATGATGTCGGCAACCTCTTTGACGAGTAAGCCCCCTTGTTGAATCAACCAGTGACAACCTGTAGAGGCTGGGCTATGCAAGGAACCAGGTACTGCATAGATATTTCTATTTTGTTCCAAGGCATAACGAGCAGTAATTAGCGAGCCACTGCGAAGAGAGCCTTCGACAACCAGTGTCCCAACACTTAAGCCACTAATAATCCGATTCCTTCGAGGAAAATGACATCCCTTAGGTGGAGTTGCTAGCGTGAACTCACTAATAGCTAATCCACCCCTATCAATAATCTGCTCGTAAAGACCGACATTTTCACGGGGATAGATGTTTTCTAGACCACTTCCAAGTACTGCGATCGTCATACCATTCGCCAATAATGCTGCTTGATGCGCAATTGCATCTATACCTAGAGCAAGCCCACTCGTTACAGCGATATTATGTTTCGCTATTCCGCTGGCGAAGACCTTGGCCCAATATTTACCGTAATAAGTACAGCTACGACTTCCTACAATGGCGAGCTGTACCTGGCCTAAAAGCTTGATGTTACCGCTAGCGAATAAATACAGAGGAGAGGCCATACATTCTTTGAGATAGTCAGGATAAGCGTCATGTTTATAGTGGATAAAATGATGATTTTTATCTTCAAGCCACTCTTCAGTACGCAACAATTCTTCCACAGGGAATTCATAGTATTGGCGAATTTGTTGTTCCGTTAGATTCACGTATTTGAGTGTATCTCGGGTGATATGAGGTAAAACGAGTAAAGACTCGATAAGCTGGAGCCGGTGCTGAAACTTAATATTTCGTATCGATGAACTTCTTAACCAGATTTCTATTTCCTTCATAGCCGTTTGCATATTACCCGCCCCCACCGCCGTATCAAGGCTGTCAATCATGCAGTGAAAGGGCTACAATAAGAGCAAATAATTCACCCTTTTTTGAACAGAAATTTGGAAATTTATGTCAGTGTTACAAGTACTACATTATCCTGACGAGCGACTTCGCAAAGTTGCGAAGCCCGTTACTCAAGTTACACCTGAGATCAAACAAATTGTTGATGATATGTTTGACACTATGTATGCAGAAGAAGGTATCGGATTAGCTGCAACACAGGTCGATATTCATCAGCGTGTCATTGTCATCGATGTCTCGGAAGAGCGCAACGAACGCTTAGTTCTCATTAATCCGGAAATCCTCACCCAATGTGGCGAAACCGGTATTGAGGAGGGATGTTTATCTATCCCAGAACAACGTGCCCTCGTCCCCCGGGCAGAGAAGGTAACCGTACGCGCACTCAATCGTGAAGGCGAACAATTTGAGCTTGAAGCTGACGGCTTGCTCGCAATTTGTATCCAGCATGAAATCGATCATCTAGAGGGAAAACTCTTTATCGATTACCTTTCACCTCTGAAACGCCAACGTATTCGTCAAAAACTCGAGAAGCTTGCTCGTCAGAGTCGCAGCTAAACCACTACTTAACATTTAGAGAACGGTATAGTGTCAAAGCCCTTGAAAGTAATTTTTGCTGGAACTCCCGATTTCGCTGCAAAACACCTCGCGGTATTGCTCGGTTCTGCCCACCAAGTCGTCGGTGTTTTCACTCAACCCGATAGACCTGCAGGTCGGGGGAAAAAACTGATGCCTTCGCCAGTTAAAGCCTTGGCTGAAGCCAATGGCCTGCCGGTTTTTCAACCTGCATCATTACGCAATCCTGAGCAGCAGCAATTGGTCGCCGATCTCCATGCAGACGTAATGATCGTCGTCGCATACGGATTATTACTACCAGCTGAAGTACTCACAATGCCGAAATATGGTTGCTTGAATGTGCACGGTTCGCTACTACCCGCTTGGCGAGGGGCTGCCCCTATTCAACGCGCTTTATGGGCTGGGGACCAAGAGACGGGCATCACGATAATGCAGATGGACATAGGGTTAGACACTGGCGACATGCTCCTCAAAGTATCTTGTCCAATAGAGCCAGAAGATACCAGTGCCTCGCTCTACGATAAGCTTGCAGAATTGGGACCTCCGGCACTTCTCGATAGTTTGGATCTACTTGCGAAAGGACAGTTGTCGCCAGAGAAACAGGAAAACTCACTGGCAACGTATGCGCGTAAACTCACTAAAGATGAAGCTCGCTTGGATTGGAACTTATCTGCTACTAACTTAGAACGTTGTATTAGGGCCTTCAATCCTTGGCCTTTTAGTTATCTTGTCGTCGGCGAGCAGAATATCAAAATCTGGCGTGCATCTGTATTACCCACTGATGAGAAAAGCAAGCCAGGCACTGTCCTCGCTGCAGATAAAACAGGCGTTAAGGTCGCAACCAGCGATGGAATTCTCAACATCGAGACGTTGCAACCACCAGGAAAAAAACCAATGTCGGTACAAGACCTACTCAATTCGCGACAAGAGTGGTTCATACCTGGAACAGTTCTAAATTAGAAGTCTTCCGCTTTCTATCACACTACGAGCTATGAATGAAAAATATAACTAACCTGCGTGGTATTGCTGCACAGCTAGTTGAGCAGGTTATCGATAAAGGACAATCTTTATCAACTATTCTTCCTCCTGCGCAACGAAAGTTGAACGATAAAGACCGAGCTTTACTACAAGAGCTTAGTTTTGGTGTGATTCGTTACTTACCGCAACTCGACCATATTATTCTTCAGTTAATGGATAAACCTATGAAGGGTAAACAACGGGTCATCCATTACTTAATGATGGTAGGCATCTACCAATTGCGTCATACCCGTGTCCCTCCACATGCTGCGCTGGCTGAAACGGTACAAGCAGCAGTTTTTTTAAAACGCCAGAGCCTTAAAGGTCTTATCAATGGCGTATTAAGAAATTACCAGAGACGTGAAACTGATTTTAATATCAATAAGGTATCCGAGTCGGTACAGTATCTCCATCCTTCGTGGTTAATTCATAGGGTAAAAGCTGCTTGGCCCGATACCTGGATATCTCTCTTAGAGGCAAATAATAGTCGCCCTCCCATGTGGTTAAGGGTAAATCAGTTGCATCACTCACGAGATAGCTGGCTGACATTACTACAGGAAGCTGGTATTGCCGCTACAACAACCGATTTATCACCACAAGCGGTTTGCCTAGAAAAACCTGCGGGCGTGACTTCTCTACCCGGCTTTGAAGAGGGTTGGGTAACTGTCCAAGACCTTTCTGCTCAGCGTTGTTCTTTATATCTTGATCCCCAGCCCGGAGAGGTCATTTTAGATATTTGTGCAGCGCCGGGGGGGAAGACAACGCATATATTGGAACTCGCTAACACGGCTAAAGTCACCGCAGTCGACATAGATGAACAACGTTTATCGAGAGTCGCTGAGAATCTTGAACGCCTAAAACTGAACGCGAAATTAGTATGTGGTGATGGACGTTATCCTGACGATTGGTTAGGTGACGAATATTTTGACCGTATTTTATTAGATGCACCTTGCTCTGCGACTGGAGTGATTAGACGTCATCCTGATATTAAGTGGCTAAGAAGAGATAATGATATTTCTGACTTGGCTGCACTGCAGAAAGAAATACTCGAAGCGGCTTGGAAACGTCTGAAGCCGGGTGGAATTTTACTTTACTCGACCTGCTCTATCCTCCCTGAAGAGAATAGTTTACAAGTGGCAGCATTCCTCGCAGCGCATCCAGACGCCTCATACCAACTCTTACCAGGAGGTACGGAGAATGGCCTACAGGTACTTCCCTCCGAGAATGGCGGAGATGGATTCTTCTACGCAAAAATTTTAAAAAAATAATTCAACAATAAGAGTGTCACGACGATGAAAATTATTATCCTGGGTGCTGGCCAAGTTGGTGGTACGCTTGCAGAGAATTTAGTAGGCGAGAATAATGATGTGACCGTCGTGGACACTGATCCAACACGACTACGTAGCCTACAAGACAAGTTCGATCTTCGCGTAGTAACAGGATCGGGTTCACATCCTCGTACTTTAGAAGAGGCTGGTGCCGAAGATGCAGATATGTTGGTGGCAGTGACCAGTTCTGACGAAACCAATATGATTGCATGCCAGATTGCCTATACCCTATTTAATACTCCAAATCGTATCGCTCGTATTCGAGCATCAGATTATTTACATGACATGAATAGGCTTTTCGTGCCTGAAGCGATCCCCATCGATCATCTAATTGCACCAGAACAGTTAGTGATCGATAACATTTTTAGGCTGATCGAATACCCTGGAGCATTACAGGTCGTTAACTTTGCCGATGACAAAGTTAGCCTTGCGGTAGTAAAAGCCTATTATGGTGGGCCACTCGTCGGCAATCCCCTTTCTACCATGCGTGAACATATGCCGCACATTGAGAGCAGAGTCACCGCAATCTTTAGACAAGATCGACCGATTCGACCTCAAGGTACCACAATCATTGAAGCCGGTGACGAAGTTTTCTTTATAGCCGCCAATCAGCATATCCGTGCCGTAATGAGTGAAATGCAGCGCCTTGAAAAACCTTATAAGAGGATCATGCTGGTCGGAGGCGGAAATATTGGGTTTGGATTAGCGAAGAAACTTGAGAAGCAATACAGTATTAAGCTTATTGAGCGTAATAAGGAACGTGCGGCGGAGTTAGCACAACAGCTTAATAATACCACCGTATTTTATGGTGATGCGTCGGATCAAGAACTCCTAGCTGAGGAGAATATCGATCAAGTCGATCTTTTTATTGCGGTTACCAACGATGATGAAGCTAACATTATGTCTGCTATGTTGGCCAAAAAGATGGGGGCGAAGAAAGCAATGGTCTTGATACAACGACGCGCCTACGTTGATTTGGTACAAGGTAGTGTCATCGACATCGCTATATCTCCGCAACAAGCCACTATCTCAGCTTTACTTGGTCACGTAAGGAAAGCGGATATTGTTAGCGTACATTCACTACGCAGAGGTATCGCTGAAGCTATCGAAGCTATTGCGCACGGAGAAGAGAGTACATCTAGGGTAGTTGGACGAACAATACGGGAAATCAAGTTACCACCAGGCACGATAATTGGGGCAATTGTTAGAGGGGATGAGGTAATTATCGCCAATGACTCTACTCGGATAGAACAAGCTGATCATGTCATCATGTTTTTAACCGACAAGAAATATGTGAGTGATGTAGAGAAACTATTCCAACCGAGCCCATTCTTCTTGTGATGTGCTGCTATTATTGATTAGTAAGCATACGTAGTAATATAAAAAATATTTTAGTAAAGTACCGTTTCATTCATCTTATAAGGGAATAGCCTGCATGAGTTTATTTAAAGAGTTTCGTGATTTTGCTATGCGTGGAAACGTTGTCGACTTGGCTGTCGGTGTGGTCATTGGTGCAGCATTCGGAAAGATTGTTTCTTCCCTCGTTGCAAATATCATTATGCCGCCACTAGGACTGCTGATCGGTGGTATCGATTTCAAGAATATGGCAGTAACACTCAAACCGGCAGTGGGCGATACTCCAGCAGTATTGTTACAGTACGGTATCTTTATCCAATCGATTTTTGATTTTATTATCATCGCATTTGCTATATTCCTTGCAATTAAAGTAATGAATAAGCTTTATAAGAAGAAAGAAGTCGAGAAGCCAGTAGCTAAGCCTAGCGCAGAAGAAGTATTACTAACAGAAATTCGCGATCTACTAAAAACCAAACAATAAGTCTTTTAAAAGAGCCATAGCACAGCGTTATGGCTCTTCTAAAAATCATCCTTACCTAACAATTTTCCTCTCACTTCCTCTCCATAGGCAATATCGTCAAGAAACCGGGTCGATAACCCTGTCTGAGATATTTTCAGTTTAATTAATTCCAAATGAGCATGGTAGGTTGAGCACTCATCAGCATCAGTCGCTGTATGAAGAAGGTTCTGTAGAGTTATAGCCTCTTGTCGGAGCTGCAGCGCTTCAGGGAGAAAGCCACTCATTTTCAGTATTCGATAAGACATTCTTACATTTTCTGGCACTTGGCTATCATCATCAAGCACTAATGGTTTACCTGCACCCGGTAGGTTATCAAACTTACCTTGTTGTTGTGCTTCATTGATATGGCGTTCTACAAGTGAATCAAGAAACATCATAAGGATCACTCTATTAAATTAGAGGAAATAAAAAACCCGCCGGAGCGGGTTTTTTAATTGCATTGGCTGACAGATTACTCTGCAGCTTCAGCTTGAGCTTCAGGACGATCAACGAGCTCGATGTAAGCCATCGGGGCGTTGTCTCCAGCACGGAAGCCACACTTAAGAATACGAGTGTAACCACCAGTGCGGCTCGCGAAACGCGGGCCTAACTCATTAAATAATTTTGCCACGATCTCGTTATCACGAGTACGGGCGAATGCTAGACGACGGTTTGCAACATTGTCAGTCTTAGCAAGTGTAATCAGCGGCTCAACAACGCGACGCAGTTCTTTAGCCTTTGGTAAAGTCGTCTTGATAATTTCGTGACGGACTAATGAACCAGCCATGTTACGAAACATAGCCTGGCGATGGCTGCTGTTACGGTTCAGTTGACGACCACTCTTACGATGGCGCATGACCTTATCCTTCTCAGTGAAACCTTAACCTGTGATCCGGTTACTCATCTGCAATGCTTGCAGGTGGCCAATTTTCTAAGCGCATGCCTAGAGAAAGTCCACGTGAAGCCAGCACGTCTTTAATCTCAGTAAGAGATTTTTTACCAAGGTTAGGCGTCTTAAGAAGCTCAACCTCGGTACGTTGTACCAGATCACCGATGTAGTGGATAGCTTCTGCTTTCAAGCAGTTAGCAGAGCGGACAGTCAATTCCAGATCGTCAACAGGGCGCAGCAAGATCGGATCGAATTCTGGTTTCTCTTCTTTAACTTCTGGTTGACGTACGTCACGTAAATCAACAAAAGCATCAAGTTGTTCAGCCAGTATAGTCGCTGCACGACGAATCGCCTCTTCAGGATCGATTGTGCCGTTAGTTTCCATTTCGATGACTAGCTTGTCCAAATCTGTACGTTGTTCTACGCGAGCTGCTTCAACATTGTAGGCGATACGGTCTACAGGGCTGTAACAAGCATCAACTAACAAACGTCCGATTGGGCGCTCATCTTCTTCCGAATGAATTCGGGCAGAAGCCGGCACATAACCACGACCACGCTGAACTTTGATACGCATATTTACAGATGCGCTCTCGTCAGTGAGGTGGCAGATCACGTGCTGCGGCTTGACGATTTCGACATCACCATCATGGGTGATGTCGGCTGCAGTCACAGGGCCAATGCCAGATTTATTCAAAGTTAAAATAACTTCATCTTTACCTTGAACTCTTACCGCAAGCCCTTTCAGGTTGAGCAGGATTTCGAGAATATCTTCTTGGATCCCTTCTTTGGTGCTGTACTCATGAAGTACACCATCAATTTCAACCTCGGTCACCGCGCAACCCGGCATGGATGAAAGCAGAATACGGCGCAGTGCGTTACCTAAAGTGTGGCCAAAGCCACGCTCTAATGGTTCAAGGGTCACCTTGGCGTGCGTCGAACTAACTTGCTCGATATCTACCAGGCGCGGTTTTAGAAACTCTGTCACAGAACCCTGCATTGTGTCCTCTCTTTGGTACTCAAGCCTTACTTAGAGTAAAGCTCGACGATCAGGTGCTCGTTAATGTCCGCAGACAGATCAGTACGTTCAGGCTTACGCTTAAACACACCTTCCATCTTAGCTGCATCAACTTCTAGCCAGGTTGGCTTTTCACGTTGTTCTGACAGCTCAAGAGCCGCCTTAACGCGAGCTTGCTTTTTGGCTTTCTCACGGATGCTTACTACATCATTCGGAGATACCTGATAAGAAGCGATGTTAACAACGTGACCATTTACCAGAATTGACTTATGGCTAACTAACTGGCGCGATTCAGCACGAGTAGCTCCAAAGCCCATACGGTAAACAACGTTATCCAGACGACCTTCAAGCAACGCTAACAGGTTTTCACCGGTGTTGCCTTTCAGACGAGCTGCTTCTTGATAATAGTTACGGAATTGACGCTCAAGAACACCGTACATACGACGAACTTTTTGCTTTTCACGTAACTGACCGCCGTAGTCAGACAGACGCGGTTTACGCGCTCCGTGTTGACCAGGGGCTTGTTCAATCTTACACTTGGAATCAATCGCGCGAACGCCAGACTTAAGGAATAAGTCAGTGCCCTCACGACGGCTCAGCTTGAGCTTAGGACCCAAATATCTTGCCATTTTCTTTCTCCAACTAACCTAGAAACAGGCGCGTTATACGCGGCGTTTCTTCGGCGGACGACAACCGTTGTGAGGGATCGGAGTCACATCAGTAATATTAGTGATGCGGAAACCTGCGGCGTTCAGTGCACGAATTGTTGATTCGCGTCCTGGCCCCGGACCCTTTACCATAACTTCCAGGTTTTTAATACCGTAATCTTTTACAGCTTCTGCACAGCGCTCTGCAGCGACCTGAGCAGCGAACGGCGTAGATTTACGTGAACCACGGAAACCGGAACCACCGGCTGTTGCCCAACCCAGTGCGTTACCCTGACGATCAGTAATAGTAACGATGGTGTTGTTAAAAGACGCATGGACATGAGCCACGCCATCTGAGACTTGTTTTCTTACACGCTTACGTGCACGAACTGGTGCCTTTGCCATTATTTACTCACCCCGATTATTTCTTGATCGGTTTGCGCGGACCCTTACGGGTACGTGCATTGGTCTTGGTGCGCTGACCGCGAACCGGAAGACCACGACGATGACGCAAACCACGGTAGCAACCAAGGTCCATAAGACGCTTGATGCTCAGGGTAACTTCACGACGCAGATCACCTTCAACAACGAATTTGCCAACTGCTTCACGCAGCTGCTCAATCTGTTCTTCAGACAGCTCACTGATCTTAACATCTTCAGCAATACCCGTTGAAGCGCAAATGGCTTTCGAACGAGTTTTACCGATTCCGAAGATTGCAGTTAATGCAATAACGGTGTGTTTATGATCAGGAATGTTAATGCCTGCTATACGGGCCACTATGCACTCCTATTACTAATTAACTGTATTCTCATGCTGAAAAGCCCGTTTTCAGGATACTCAAATGAAGAATACACTTACATAAAAAAGATTGGCTGGCTAATCTAGCCAGCTCAACCCGACTTTGCAAGAAAAATCTGCAATAAATCAGCCTTGACGCTGTTTATGCTTAGGTTCTACGCTGCAAATCACACGCACGACGCCGTCGCGGCGGACAATTTTGCAGTTACGACACATTTTCTTGACGGAAGCACGAACTTTCATTTTTACTCTCCGTAACTTCTCAAGCGCCTAAATTAACGGCCTTGGCCTTTTAGGTTTGCTTTTTTCAATGCAGACTCGTACTGACTTGACATCATTAGAGTTTGCACTTGAGCCATAAAGTCCATGATAACAACGACGACAATTAGCAGTGATGTACCACCAAAGCTAAATGGAACATTCATCGCATCACGCATGAACTCCGGGATCAGGCAGATAAACGTAATATACAGGGCGCCAATAAGAGTGAGGCGTGTCATCACTTTATCGATGTACCTCGCCGTTTGCTCTCCCGGACGAATACCCGGTACAAATGCGCCTGACTTCTTCAAATTATCTGCAGTTTCGCGCGGATTGAATACCAATGCCGTGTAGAAAAAGCAGAAGAAGATGATAGCAGTTGCGTATAGTAACACATAAAGTGGCTGACCTGGTGCTAAATTATCCGAAATAGCACTTAGCCAAGACCATCCAGTACTCCCGCCAAACCAGGATGTTAAAGTCGCTGGAAACAGGATAATACTTGAGGCAAAAATAGCTGGGATAACCCCCGCCATATTTACTTTTAAAGGTAAATGTGTACTTTGTGCAGCATAAACACGACGACCTTGTTGACGCTTCGCGTAATTGACTACGATACGACGTTGTCCACGCTCAACAAAAATAACAAAGTAAGTCACTGCAAATACTAAAACTGCAACCAACAACAATAAGAGGAAGTGTAGGCCGCCTTGCCGTGCTTGCTCGATGGTATGGCCAACGGCCTGCGGAAGTCCCGCAACAATACCAGCAAAGATAATGATCGAGATACCGTTACCG
The DNA here is from genome assembly GCF_018494085.1 of Rosenbergiella collisarenosi. Lineage (GTDB taxonomy): Bacteria > Pseudomonadota > Gammaproteobacteria > Enterobacterales > Enterobacteriaceae > Rosenbergiella > Rosenbergiella collisarenosi. Next base: position 13,748 of record NZ_JABBFP010000015.1, read on the forward strand.
ATACCTCGCTCAGTAATCTGTTCGCCCAACCACATAAGGAACATTGTCCCCGTGACAAGGCTTACAACAGCGGTAACGTAGAAAGCAATACCCGGGTTGATGACCAACCCTTGCATGCCTGGCATGTTAGGTAGACCGGTAGCAATACCAATCGCCTGAAACACTGCCAATACGAGAGTACCGTAACGGGTATACTGGCTAATCTTGCGACGACCAGACTCCCCTTCTTTCTTTATTTCTGCTAATGCAGGATGAACCACAGTTAACAGCTGAATAATAATGGACGCAGAAATATACGGCATTATTCCCAGGGCAAAGATCGAAGCACGACTCAGAGCACCACCAGAGAACATGTTAAACATATCAATGATGGTACCACGCTGTTGCTCGAGCAATTTAGCAAGAACTGTGGCATCAATACCAGGAATTGGAATAAAAGAACCAATTCGGAAGACAATCAGGGCACCAATTACAAACATTAGTCTGCGCTTTAGTTCACCTAGCCCGCCCTTGGCACTTTGAAAATCTAATCCCGGTTGTTTAGCCATCAGTTCAATTATTCCTCGATTTTACCGCCAGCAGCTTCGATAGCAGCACGAGCACCTTTGGTGACGCGCAGACCACGAATAGTTACTGGTGCAGTAACTTCGCCAGAAAGAATCACTTTCGCAAATTCAATCTGTACACCAATAATGTTGGCTGCTTTCAGAGTGTTCAGATCGACAATACCGCCTTCAACTTTCGCAAGGTCAGACAGACGGATCTCTGTAGTGACCATAGATTTGCGAGAGGTGAAACCAAATTTTGGTAAACGACGATATAAAGGCATCTGACCACCTTCAAAACCGCGACGTACGCCACCGCCAGAACGAGACTTCTGACCTTTGTGACCACGGCCACCGGTTTTACCGACGCCAGAACCAATACCACGACCTAAACGCTTAGCGGCGTGCTTAGACCCTTCGGCCGGAGACAGAGTATTTAAACGCATCTGTTACTCCTCCACTTTAACCATGTAGGAAACCGCGTTAACCATACCGCGAACCGCAGGAGTATCCTCACGTTCTACAGTATGACCAATACGACGTAACCCTAAGCCCAGAAGTGTTGCCTTATGTTTTGGCAGACGACCGATTGCACTGCGGGTTTGAGTAATTTTAATAGTCTTAGCCATGATAATTACCCCAGAATTTCTTCAACGGATTTACCACGCTTGGCAGCGACCATATCTGGAGATTTCATATTGCTCAGACCATCAATAGTTGCACGAACCACGTTAATCGGGTTAGTAGAACCATATGCTTTAGAAAGAACGTTATGAACTCCAGCAACTTCTAGTACTGCACGCATTGCACCACCGGCAATAATACCTGTACCTTCAGAAGCCGGCTGCATGAACACACGGGAACCAGTATGAACACCTTTTACAGGGTGTTGCAGGGTACCGTTAGTCAGCGGGACATTAACCATGTTGCGACGGGCTTTTTCCATCGCTTTCTGGATTGCTGCTGGAACTTCGCGCGCTTTACCGTAACCAAAACCAACGCGACCGTTACCATCACCTACCACAGTCAATGCTGTGAAGGAGAAAATACGACCACCTTTAACAGTTTTAGAAACACGGTTTACCGCGATCAGTTTTTCCTGCAGTTCGCCAGCTTGTTTCTCGATGTGTGACATCTTAGACCTCTACCTTAGAACTGAAGGCCAGCTTCACGGGCAGCATCTGCCAGTGCCTGGACACGACCATGATATTGGAAACCAGAACGATCGAAAGAAACACCTGTGATGCCTTTTTCAATAGCGCGCTCTGCAATAGCTTTACCTACTGCGATTGCTGCGTCCTTGTTACCAGTGTACTTCAGTTGTTCAGCGATAGCTTTTTCTATAGTAGAAGCAGCAACCAGAACTTCGGAACCGTTCGGAGCGATTACCTGTGCGTAAATATGACGCGGGGTACGATGTACCACCAGGCGTGTAGCACCCAGCTCTTTGAGCTTGCGACGCGCACGGGTCGCACGACGGATACGAGCAGATTTCTTATCCATAGTGTTACCTTACTTCTTCTTAGCCTCTTTGATACGCACGACTTCGTCGGCGTAACGGACACCCTTGCCTTTATAAGGCTCAGGACGACGGTAGGCGCGCAAGTCCGCTGCAACCTGCCCAATTACCTGCTTATCAGCACCTTTCAGTACGATTTCAGTTTGTGTTGGACATTCGGCAGTGATTCCCGCAGGCAATTTATGCTCAACCGGGTGAGAAAAACCCAGTGAGAGGTTCACTGAAGAACCTTTAATAGCCGCACGATAACCAACACCGACTAACTGCAGCTTCTTGGTGAAGCCTTCGGTAACACCGATAACCATTGAGTTCAACAGAGCGCGTGCAGTACCTGCTTGCGCCCATGCATCAGCAAAACCTTCGCGAGGTGCGAAAGTCAAAGCGTTATCTGCATGTTTAACTTCAACAGCTTTGTTGATAGTACGAGACAGCTCGCCGTTTTTACCTTTAATCGATACTTCCTGACCGTTGATTTTTACGTCGACGCCGGCAGGAACAACGACAGGTGCTTTAGCAACACGAGACATTTTACCCTCCGATTACGCTACGTAGCAGATAATTTCGCCACCAAGACCAGCTTGGCGCGCTGCACGATCAGTCATAACACCTTTCGATGTAGAAATAACTGCGATACCTAAACCAGCCATAACTTTTGGCAGCTCATCTTTTCTTTTATAGATGCGCAGGCCAGGGCGGCTTACTCGCTGAATGCTTTCTACAACAGCCTTTCCTTCGAAGTACTTTAAAGTCACTTCAAGTTCTGGCTTGATGTCGCCTTCAATTTTAAAATCTTCAATATAACCTTCTTCCTTCAGCACGTTGGCAATAGCCAATTTCAGCTTGGAGGAAGGCATAGTGACCGCAACTTTGTTCGCGGACTGACCGTTACGGATACGGGTCAGCATATCCGCGATCGGATCTTGCATGCTCATCAGTGTCTACTCCCGTGATTCAATTGGTGACAATTACCAGCTAGCCTTCTTCAAGCCAGGTACTTCACCGCGCATAGCGGCTTCACGTAGCTTGATACGGCTCAACCCGAACTTACCTACATAACCGTGTGGACGGCCAGTTTGGCGACAACGATTACGCTGACGGGACGGGCTGGAATCACGCGGCAGTGACTGAAGCTTCAGAACAGCATTCCAACGATCTTCGTCAGAAGCATTCACATCAGAGATGATCGCTTTCAGTTCAGCGCGTTTCGCGAAGAATTTGTCTGCTAATTTTACACGCTTAACTTCGCGTGCTTTCATTGATTGCTTAGCCATTAGTAACCCTACCTTACTTACGGAACGGGAAGTTAAAGGCTGCCAGCAGAGCACGGCCTTCATCATCAGATTTCGCAGTAGTGGTAATGGTAATATCCAAACCACGGACGCGATCGACTTTATCGTAGTCGATTTCTGGGAAGATGATCTGCTCACGGACACCCATGCTGTAGTTACCACGTCCATCGAAAGACTTCGCAGATAAACCACGGAAGTCACGAATACGAGGTACAGCAATAGTGATCAGGCGGTCAAAGAATTCCCACATACGTTCGCCACGCAGGGTTACTTTACAGCCGATCGGATAGCCCTGACGGATTTTGAAGCCTGCAACAGATTTGCGTGCTTTGGTGACTAGCGGCTTTTGACCGGAGATTGATGCTAAATCTGCTGCTGCATTATCCAGCAGTTTCTTATCAGCAATCGCTTCACCAACACCCATGTTCAGGGTAATCTTCTCGACCCGAGGGACTTGCATGACTGAATTGTAGTTAAACTCAGTCATGAGCTTCTTAACTACTTCGTCTTTGTAGTAATCATGCAGTTTCGCCATCGTACTACTCCAAATTACTTGATAGTTTCGCTATTAGACTTGAAAAAACGGACTTTTTTGCCGTCTTCGAATCTAAAGCCTACACGGTCTGCCTTACCAGTAGCCGCATTAAAGAGTGCAAGGTTAGAAAGGTCGATTGCTGCTTCTTTCTCAACGATGCCACCTGGTTGATTCATAGCCGGTACAGGCTTCTGATGTTTCTTAACCAGATTAATCCCTTCAACGATAACTTTGTTGGAAGACAGTACATTTTTTACTTTACCGCGTTTACCTTTATCTTTACCGGTTAACACGATAACTTCGTCGTTACAACGGATTTTAGCTGCCATGGCTCGCTCCTTAGAGTACTTCTGGTGCCAGAGAGATAATTTTCATGAACTTTTCATTACGAAGTTCACGAGTTACCGGCCCAAAAATACGCGTTCCGATAGGTTGCTCACTGTTATTGTTTAAAATAACGCATGCATTACCATCGAAGCGAATGACAGAACCGTCGGGGCGACGAACGCCCTTCTTGGTGCGCACCACTACCGCCTTCAGGACATCACCTTTCTTAACTTTACCACGCGGAATTGCTTCCTTGATGGTAACTTTGATGATATCACCGACGCCTGCGTAGCGACGGTGCGAGCCACCCAGAACCTTGATACACATTACGCTACGTGCACCGGAGTTGTCGGCGACGTTTAGCATAGTCTGTTCTTGGATCATTTTAGTGCTCCGCTAATGTCAACTACTACTTCGGGACCTACAATTACTAGGTCGTATAAAAGCCCCATTACCGAGGGCGCGGCATTATAACACCGCTTCTCGCAGATGGGTAGAAAAAATAAACGGCTCCTGCGAGCCGTCTATCTGTTTTCACAGAAAAGTGATTCTATTACAGAACCGCTTTTTCCACAACACGAACAAGTGTCCAAGACTTAGTCTTAGACAATGGACGGCATTCGCGGATTTCAACCACGTCACCGATTCCACATTCATTATTCTCATCATGGATGTGAAGCTTAGTCGTACGCTTGATGAATTTACCGTAAATCGGGTGCTTCACGAAACGTTCGATAGCGACAACTGCAGATTTTTGCATTTTGTCACTAACTACACGACCTTGCAAAGTACGAATTTTATCGGTCATTACGCACCCGCCTTTTGAGTCAGTAAAGTCTTAACACGTGCAACATCACGACGAGCTTGTTTCAGCAGATGGGTTTGCTGAAGCTGTCCAGATGCAGCCTGCATGCGCAGGTTAAACTGTTCACGCAGGAGGTTAAGCAGCTCAGTGTTTAATTCTTCAACACTTTTTTCACGCAGCTCAGTTGCTTTCATTACATCACCGTCTTAGTTACAAAGGTGGTTTTGATAGGCAGTTTTGCTGCTGCCAGCTTAAATGCCTCACGGGCCAGCTCTTCTGGTACGCCGTCCATTTCATACAGGACTTTGCCAGGCTGGATTAGGGCAACCCAATACTCCACGTTACCCTTACCTTTACCCATACGCACTTCAAGCGGCTTTTCAGTAATTGGTTTGTCCGGGAATACACGGATCCAAATTTTACCTTGACGCTTAACTGCACGGGTCATAGCACGACGTGCTGCTTCGATCTGACGAGCAGTCAGACGACCACGGCCAACAGCTTTCAGACCGAAAGTACCGAAGCTGATATCCGTGCCTTGTGCTAGACCACGGTTACGGCCTTTATGCACTTTACGGAATTTCGTACGCTTTGGTTGTAACATAGCGACTCTCCTTACTTACGGCCTTTACGCTGCTGCTTTTTAGGTTGAGCAGCCGGTTTTTCCGATTGTTCAACAGCAGCCATACCACCCAGGATCTCACCTTTGAAGATCCATACCTTAACGCCGATTACACCATAAGTGGTGTGCGCTTCAGAGGTGTTGTAGTCGATGTCTGCACGCAGTGTGTGCAGTGGAACACGACCTTCACGGTACCATTCGGTACGTGCGATCTCTGCTCCGCCTAAACGGCCACTAACTTCAACTTTGATCCCTTTCGCGCCAAGACGCATTGCGTTCTGAACTGCACGCTTCATAGCACGACGGAACATAACACGACGTTCCAGCTGTGAAGTGATGCTGTCAGCAACCAATTTAGCGTCAAGTTCCGGCTTGCGGATTTCAGCGATATTGATCTGAGCAGGAACGCCAGCGATTTTCGCGACGACCGTACGCAGTTTTTCTACGTCTTCACCTTTTTTACCGATAACGATACCAGGGCGAGCAGTGTGAATGGTTACACGAATGCTTTTAGCTGGACGCTCGATAACGATACGAGATACAGACGCTTTAGCCAGTTCTTTAGTCAAAAACTGACGTACTTTAAAATCGCTGTCTAGGTTGTCAGCGAATTCTTTGGTATTGGCGAACCAAGTAGAGTTCCAGGGTTTAACAATACCCAGGCGAATACCATTAGGATGTACTTTCTGACCCATTGCTAGTCTCCAGAGTCTCAGCGATCGGACACAACCACAGTAATGTGGCTGGTGCGCTTCAGGATACGATCTGCACGACCTTTTGCACGCGGCATAATGCGCTTCATGCTAGGGCCTTCGTCTACGAAAATTTTCGTAACTTTCAGATCATCAATGTCAGCGCCATCGTTGTGTTCAGCGTTAGCAATGGCAGATTCTAGGACTTTCTTAACTAATACAGCCGCTTTCTTATTGGTGTATGTCAGAATATCCAGAGCCTGCGACACTTTCTTACCGCGTACTAGATCCGCTACGAGACGAACCTTCTGCGCAGAAGAACGAGCGTGGCGATGTTTAGCGATAGTTTCCATCTCTTCCTCCTGCCTTAGCGTTTCTTAGCTTTCTTATCAGCCGCGTGGCCGCGATAAGTACGAGTCGGCGCAAATTCACCTAACTTGTGACCGACCATTTCGTCGGAAACAAATACTGGTACGTGCTGACGACCATTATGGACAGCGATGGTCAAACCGATCATGTTAGGAAAGATCGTTGAACGACGGGACCAAGTGCGCAAAGGCTTCTTGTCTCCGCTTTCCACCGCTTTCTCTACCTTCTTCAGCAAGTGCAGGTCAATAAAAGGACCTTTCTTGAGAGAACGTGGCATGGCTTATCCTCTAATATTATTTTTTGCTACGGCGACGTACGATAAACTTATCAGTACGCTTGTTGCTACGGGTCTTCTTACCTTTGGTTTGAACGCCCCACGGAGTTACCGGGTGCTTACCAAAGTTACGACCTTCACCACCACCGTGCGGGTGATCGACTGGGTTCATTGCAGTACCGCGAACGGTAGGACGAACACCACGCCAGCGAGCTGCACCTGCTTTACCAAGAACGCGAAGCATATGCTCAGCGTTACCAACTTCACCTAATGTCGCGCGGCAGTCAGCTTCAACTTTACGCATTTCACCAGAACGAAGACGCAGGGTAACGTAAGAACCATCACGCGCGATAATTTGCACGTAAGCACCAGCAGAACGAGCCAGCTGGCCGCCTTTACCTGGTTTCATTTCTACGTTGTGTACAGTAGAACCTACTGGGATGTTACGCATCGGCAGGGTGTTACCTGCTTTAATTGCTGCATCAACACCAGATTGGATCTGATCACCAGCTTTCAGGCCTTTAGGGGCCAGGATGTAACGACGCTCACCATCTTTGTATAGAACCAGTGCGATATTTGCAGAACGGTTCGGATCATACTCAAGACGCTCAACAACTGCCGGGATACCATCTTTGTTGCGTTTGAAGTCAACAATACGGTATGCACGCTTGTGACCACCACCGATATGACGGGTAGTGATACGACCATTGTTGTTACGACCACCAGACTTGCTGTTTTTTTCCAGCAGTGGGGCGTATGGCTTGCCTTTGTGCAGCTCTGGGTTCACCACTTTAACTACGTGGCGACGACCCGGAGATGTCGGTTTACATTTAACAATTGCCATTGTTTCTCTCCTCCGACTTACTCTGCGCCGCCGACGAAGTCCAGATTCTGGCCTTCTTTCAGGGTCACGTAAGCTTTTTTCCAGTCGCTACGACGACCAACACGCTGTCCGTGACGTTTAACTTTACCTTTAACCAGTAAAGTGTTCACATCTTTAACTTCAACTTCGAACAGCTTTTCTACGGCAGCTACGATTTCTGCTTTGGTCGCGTCTTTTGCAACTTTGAGTACGATGGTATTTGTTTTTTCCATCGCGGCAGACGCTTTTTCAGAAACGTGCGGTGCGCGCACTACTTTCAGCAGACGTTCTTCACGAATCATGCCAGCATCTCCTCAACTTGCTTAACTGCGTCAGCAGTCATTACGACTTTGTCGAAGGCAATCAAGCTAACTGGATCGATTCCTGCTGCATCACGCACATCAACCTTGTACAGGTTACGTGCTGCCAGGAATAGATTCTCATCTAATTCACCGGTGATGATCAGTACATCTTCCAATGCCATGTCTTTCAATTTCTGTGCCAGCAGCTTAGTTTTAGGCGCATCTACAGAGAATTGCTCGACAACGATCAGACGTTCTTGACGTACCAGCTCAGACAGAATGCTTTTCAGCGCTCCACGGTACATCTTTTTGTTAACTTTCTGACTGTGGTCCTGCGGACGTGCAGCGAAGGTAACTCCACCTGAACGCCAGATTGGGCTCTTAGCAGAACCTGCACGAGCGCGGCCGGTACCTTTTTGACGCCATGGTTTCTTTCCAGAACCAGTGACTTCGGCACGAGTTTTTTGCGCGCGAGTACCTTGACGGGCACCTGCTGCGTAAGCAACAACAACCTGGTGAACCAGCGCTTCGTTAAAATCACGACCGAAGGTAGTTTCGGAAACAGTCAGCGCGCTCTGCGCGTCTTTCAATACTAATTCCATTGCTATCCCCTTACGCCTTCACAGCTGGTTTAACAATCAGGTCGCTACCGGTAGCTCCCGGAACAGCACCTTTGACCAGCAGCAGGTTGCGTTCAGCGTCTACGCGAACGACTTCTAAGCTCTGAACGGTTACACGCTCATTACCTAAGTGACCTGCCATTTTCTTGCCTTTGAACACTTTGCCCGGAGTCTGGTTCTGACCGATAGAACCCGGAACACGGTGAGACAAGGAGTTACCGTGTGTAGCGTCCTGGGTACGGAAGTTCCAGCGCTTAACGGTACCTGCGAAACCTTTACCTTTTGAGGTGCCAGTTACGTCTACTTTTTTAACGTCAGCGAAAATTTCAACACTGATGCTTTGACCTACAGTATATTCAGCGCTTTCTGCACGGAATTCCCATAAGCCACGGCCAGCTTCAACGCCAGCTTTAGCAAAATGACCTGCTTCTGGTTTAACTACACGGTTTGCTTTTTTCGCACCTGTAGTGACCTGAATAGCTTGGTAACCGTCGTTTTCCAGGCTCTTAACCTGAGTAACACGGTTTGCTTCAACTTCGATTACGGTTACTGGGATTGAAACGCCTTCTTCAGTGAAGATACGCGTCATGCCCACTTTCTTACCGACTAAACCAATCATTGTATCAACCTCTCAATCGCTCGATGTCCTGATTAACCCAGGCTGATCTGCACGTCAACACCTGCAGCCAGGTCTAGACGCATCAGAGCATCAACGGTTTTTTCAGTTGGCTCAACGATGTCTACCAGACGTTTGTGAGTGCGAATTTCGTACTGATCACGCGCATCTTTGTTGACGTGCGGAGAGATCAGAACGGTAAAGCGCTCTTTACGAGTCGGCAGCGGGATCGGGCCACGTACTTGCGCACCAGTGCGCTTAGCAGTTTCCACGATTTCCGCGGTTGATTGATCGATCAGACGATGATCAAACGCTTTAAGACGAATACGGATTCTTTGGTTCTGCATGAGACCAGAGCTCCAAACATTTTATAAACGAAAATGATTACTCCTCGCACCCATTACGATTGATGGGAGAGTGTAATCGTTCAGCATATAACTCCCCAATCGGGAGTATTATTAGAGGTAGCAAATCGCTACTCTGCGATTCTGCTCGAATCGCGCTCCTATTACGAGCAAGCCAGCGCATTATACTTATAAATTTTTTCGATGCAACCCTTGTCTGCTTTTTGTACTCTGTGACCTAATTAACCGTCAATACACTAACCTATCTACATTACTTCTCTTCCTTGGACGCTAACTCTCATTACCCTAGACTCATAGTGGCCTATCACATGATAGCTTTTAAAATCTCCCCATGATGTTAATGGCCCAAGGCAGTATCATGCTCATCCCAAACTTAATCGCGCTCACATTGCTTCTTCTTAAAGTTATCAAGGGCTCATTATTGGCTTTCTCTCCTTCACTCCCCGAGCTCAATAGTGGGATTACTACAACAATCCTAGGCTACTCTGACAACAGCCCTCTTTTGAAAACTCAACACCCGCCTTATCTACAAAAGGTCGATCAGGGGTTAACTCTTACACTTGGCGTTTATCTTGCTATACAGGTTCAGCGTGGACTATTACCCCTGCCTCTGATTATCTTCGCTTTATTTATTGGCCTATTGCTTCTTCTGGCATGCATTGATTGGTTTTACTTGATCCTTCCTAACTCGCTTAACTTCCTACTTATCATTCTTGGGCTCTCCACATCAATAACCCTTTTCGGTCATGGGCTCATCGATGTACTCGTTAGGTGTTCCTGCTGTTATGGGACACTATGGTGGGTACAAGCGCTTTATCAAGCGTTGAGGCATAGGCCAGGCTTAGGGCTAGGTGATGTAAAGTATCTAACAGCTCTAGCTAGCTGGTTTACTATTGAGCAACTTTGTACTCTTATTCTTTTAGCGTCGCTTACTGCCTTAACCTTCTACCTCTGTAAGCACCGTGATCTAAATTCTCTGAACTCAATAACTATTCCATATGGTTCTTTTTTATCCGTGTCGGCAATGTACTGTGCTTATCTTTTCTTTCCGGATCTTCTAGATATCTACTAATCGCTATTCGCTATTCGCTATTCGTTTTTAGTCCAACTTCTGGTGATAAGATAATGGCTAGTAATTAATGTTGCGAGTAAGACTATCACTAGATGTAGTACATCATTGCCCATCAACGTAACGCTATTACTCTTAATCATGATACCTCTAATTAAACGTATGAAATGCGTTAATGGTATAAGGTTGCCGAGCCATTGCGACCACTGTGGCATAGCTTCAAATGGGGAAAGAAATCCTGACAACATGTTTGAAAATAGGAAATAAAATGAGAGTAATTGCATGGCTTGTAGCTGATTACTAATGAGGGTAGTAAGACCTATACCAATAGTGATACTCAACACAATAAATAAAAATGATACTCCGAACAGTTCGATAGATGAGCCTTTAATCGGAACATCTAAAAGCACTATACTAACGCCTAGCATCAGTATCAGTTGCAGCAGCCCAATCATTACATAAGGGATAGACTTGCCAAGTAAGTAAAGAAAAGGACTAATACCCGAACTTTGGATATGTCGTAAAGTGCCCTTCTCCCTCTCCCTGATGATCGATAATGAAACCATCAACATTGGCATTATCGACAGAATCATACCAATCAAACCCGGAATGATATTAAGATGCGAATCACCTCGCGGATTAAACCACTTCCGTAAAACTAGACTTGTTTTGCCGGGTGATTGACTGACCATTGATGATATTCTATTTAGTTCATGGCTTTGTGTATTATCAACAAGATATTGTAGTGTTTGTAATGCGTTTGCTGTACTGCTAGGTTCTGTAGCATCAGTTTCTACGAAAATTTCAGAGTTTTTATTACTTATAATATTTTTAGAAAAATCATCAGGTATATGTATAATTATTTTTGCCAAACCTTTAGAGAAGGCTCTTCTTGCAAGAATTTCATCATGCGTAAGGTTGATATCAAAATATCCACTATTACGCATAGAATGTATTAAATCCCTCGAAAACAAAGAGCTGTCTTTGTCTATGATGATTGTAGCGACATTCTTAGCATCTAAATTCACTGAATATCCCATTATAACTAAATTTAAAATGGGCATAACCACTACCATTAGAATAATAATTCTATCTCTAGTAATTTCTTTAATTTCTTTTTTCAGTAGTGCACATATTATAATAATATTGATCATTAATATGCTTGACCTTAACTATAGGATAAGCTGTATAGCAGAGTGTCTAATGGGGTTGGTACCTGACTGAAGATAAGGTCTGGGTACTCTCTTCTCAATTGTTCACAATCTAAATTACCGGTAACAGACAAATACTCCCCTCTAGGGATAATTTGAATACTTTTTTGAAGAGATATTTTATCTCTAAAATTTTCAATATTTCCCCCTGAAATTAAGTAAGTTGATAGCTTTTGTGAGCTAAACAACTCATCTAGCCCCCCAGAAAATAGTAACGCTCCACTTTTTAAGTAAACTATACTGTCGCACTTTTCTATTTCATCAATAGCATGGGTTACAATTAAAATAGTTATTCCTTTTGCTGAGAGACCGAAGATGAGATCCCAAAATTCCTTACGGGCGAGTGGATCTATACTTGCTGTAGGTTCGTCCAAAAAAAGTATTTTAGGTCGATGAATAATTGCACACGCTAATGATAATTTCTGTTTCCATCCCCCAGACAAATGTTGCGATAATGTATCCCTGAATCGATCTAGACCTAATCTAACAATAATTTTTTCAGCCTCTAGCTTTACATCCTGCACCTTACGAATTTTTCCTATAAACACTAGATTCTCAAATACCGTTAGGGAGTCCCATAATGTAAAGTATTGAGTCATATATCCTACATTTTTCTTTATATAGGACTGTTCTGTAGAGATGTTATACCCCATGCAGTAGCCTTCGCCACTATCAGCAGGAATCATGCCACAAATAATATTTATAATTGTCGATTTACCACTACCGTTGGGTCCAATAAACCCTACTATTTTCCCGTTAGGGATAGTAATAGTCACGTTATCGAGAACTTTTTTAGAATTGAAAGATTTATAAATATTTTTAAGAATAATACTTTCTTGCATTATAATTTCACCTCCACTGGTATACCCGCTGGAAGTCTTAACTGATTATTATTAAATTTAGCTTCAATCAAATAAACTAAAGTGTCATTCTTATTATCGTAAAGCATAGGGGGCGTGTACTCAGGCTTATTAGAAATGAAATTAATCGTTGCCTCGTACTCTTTATCTAGATCATTTATTGTTATAATAATAGGTTCTCCATGTTTTACTTTGTAGAGTTGTGATCTATTAATATAAAACTTGACCTTTTTATATCCATTAGGTGTAATAATAAGTACCGGATTACCCGTAGATGCGAACTCTCCTTCTTTTTTTAAAATATCGTGTATGACTCCGTCAACTGGACTTCTAATAATAGCTTTTGATATTTCATATTTACTATCATCTATATCTACATCTATGGTATTTATTTTTATCTTTTGAGCGAGTAATTCATCATTTCTTGATGGAAGCATACGATTATTCAAATCTGCCTTGATTTTTTGTAACTCATTTCTTTTCTTGATTAAATTAAGCTCTTCACTCTCAATATCTTCTTTAGAAACAAAATTCTTATTTCGTAACTTCCTTTTTCTTTCTAAAGTAGATTCTGCTTTACTTAGCTCACTGGATATTCTATTAATATCTATACTGATTATATCAATTTCACTCTGCCTTATTCCTTTCTGCATATTTTCAAGTATAGCTTCTTCATATTGTTTGTTTTTTTCTAATCTCTCCTTTTTTTTATTAAGTGTATAATTATCTACTCTAAATAATATCTCACCTGCAGAAATAACATCACCTTTACTAACATCTAACTTTTTTATTTCGGCAGGAATTTCAGATGACATGTAAATATATTCATCTTCAATATAACCAATAATACTATTTTTATCGTCATTACATCCTGCAATCAGGAATATATAAAGTACTTTATATATTAGTGCGGAGAATTTCATGAAACTCCATTTACCTAGCTTAGAAGGGAGTAAAAATTATAATCAGCAGGTAAAATAAAACAAACGATATTTTCTTATTAAAAGTTTCAATAAGAGAATACAAAAGTTGAGAGTCTAGTTATTGCTAATAAAATATTAATTTTCCAAAAAAAAAAAGAGCGCCTAAGCGCTCTTTCTCGGTAAAGTTATATCAATTAAGCGATAACTTTAGCAACAACGCCCGCACCTACGGTACGACCACCTTCACGGATTGCGAAACGTAAGCCGTCATCCATTGCGATTGGGTGGATTAAGGTAACAACCATTTTGATGTTGTCGCCTGGCATTACCATTTCAACGCCTTCTGGCAGTTCGATGGTTCCAGTCACGTCAGTTGTACGGAAGTAGAACTGTGGACGGTAGCCTTTGAAGAACGGAGTATGGCGGCCGCCTTCGTCTTTAGACAGAATATAGACTTCTGACTCGAACTGGGTGTGTGGCTTGATTGAACCTGGTTTTGC
>NZ_JABBFP010000016.1 GCF_018494085.1 Rosenbergiella collisarenosi
CGAATCGCTTCAGTCCCTGTCACCGCGCTGCGTATCGTGCTTTGCCGTGTCAGTGGTTGCGCATTATAGGGAGTTCCAAAAAAGGCGCAATACCTTTTTTACTAAAATAATACTGACTGCTGCATTCCACAGCAAAAGCCGGGGTTATACGTTGTTATCCACAGATTTACTCACAAAGCCTTAAAATTTTCATTTAACGCGAGATCCACGCAAACGTTTTCGCTACAATAAAGCCCTGTTAATGATAAAAGCGATGACGCTTTTATCTTTCCAAACTGCAACTCCAGAGGTTTACTTCTATTATGCAACATCGTCCTGTACGCCGTGCCTTACTTAGTGTCTCTGATAAAACGGGGATCGTTGACTTTGCACGAGGCCTCGCTGAACACGGTATCGAACTCCTCTCAACTGGCGGTACAGCTCGCTTATTAGCAGAAGCGGGATTAACTGTTACAGAAGTGTCAGACTACACTGGCTTTCCAGAAATGATGGATGGACGCGTCAAAACGCTACACCCTAAAATCCACGGCGGTATTCTCGGACGCCGAGATAAAGATGCTGCGGTCATGGCAGAACATCATATCCAGCCGATCGATATGGTTGTTGTAAACCTCTACCCTTTCGCAAAAACCGTCGCAAATGAAGATTGCACTCTGGAAGATGCGGTCGAAAATATCGATATCGGCGGACCTACCATGGTTCGCTCAGCAGCGAAGAACCATAAAGACGTCGCAATCGTCGTTAACAGTACTGACTACTCCCCTCTATTAAAAGAGTTGGCCGACAATGATCGAGGCTTAAGCTTAGCGACACGTTTTGACCTCGCGATTAAGGCTTTCGAGCATACCGCTGCATACGACGGAATGATTGCCAATTACTTTGGACGTTTAGTACCTGCCTACCACAGTGAAGAGAAAACCCCTTCTGGGCAATTCCCACGAACGTTGAATCTTAGCCTCATCAAAAAACAAGATATGCGTTATGGTGAAAACAGTCACCAGCACGCTGCCTTCTATATAGAAGACACGCTTTCAGAGGCCTCGGTCGCGACAGCCGTCCAACGTCAGGGTAAAGCGCTTTCATATAACAACATTGCTGATACGGACGCCGCGCTTGAGTGTGTTAAAGAATTCGAGCAGCCAGCCTGCGTCATCGTAAAGCACGCTAATCCCTGCGGCGTGGCGACAGCAGAGAATCTACTCGACGCTTACAACCTAGCGTATGCAACAGATCCAACCTCAGCGTTTGGTGGCATTATTGCATTCAACCGTGAATTGGATGCAGAGACAGCACAGGCCATCATTAGCCGCCAATTTGTTGAGGTGATTATCGCGCCGAGTATCAGTGCAGCGGCATTAGCCATTACGGCCACTAAACAAAATGTACGCGTCCTCACCTGTGGTGAGTGGCAACAACGTCAGCCTGCTTACGATTTCAAGCGGGTTAACGGTGGCTTGTTGGTACAAGACCGCGACTTAGGAATGGTTAGTGAGGATGAATTAACTGTCGTCACTAAGCGTCAACCGACTAAAGAAGAATTACGCGATGCCCTCTTCTGCTGGAAAGTCGCCAAATTCGTTAAATCCAATGCGATTGTCTATGCAAAAAATAATCGGACTATCGGCATTGGTGCGGGCCAAATGAGCCGGGTCTACTCAGCGAAAATTGCTGGTATTAAAGCCGCCGATGAGGGCCTAGAAGTCAGTGGTTCAGCAATGGCGTCAGACGCTTTCTTCCCCTTCCGCGATGGTATTGATGCAGCTGCTGCCGTAGGTATACGTTGTGTCATTCAGCCAGGCGGGTCGATTCGCGATGAAGAAGTGATCGCCGCTGCAGACGAACACGATATTGCGATGATTTTCACTGGAATGCGGCATTTCCGCCACTAATGACGAGGTCTTAGTTAATGAATATTCTAATTATCGGTAATGGTGGGCGTGAGCATGCCTTGGCATGGAAAGCAGCTCAATCCCCCCTAGCGACTAAAGTCTTTGTGGCACCAGGTAATGCCGGAACGGCACTTGAGCCAACGCTAGAGAATGTGGCGATCGACGCTACGGATATTCCTGGGTTACTTGCCTTCGCACAACGCGAAGAGATTGGCTTAACCATCGTCGGCCCTGAAACACCTTTAGTTTTAGGTGTTGTTGATGCGTTTCAACGTGAAGGCTTGACTATCTTTGGCCCCACACAAGCCGCCGCCCAATTAGAAGGGTCGAAATCTTTTACTAAGGATTTCTTAGAACGCCACAAAATCCCGACTGCGGACTACCAAAATTTTACAGAGATTGAGCCGGCTCTCGCTTATTTACACCAGAAAGGCGCACCTATCGTGATCAAGGCTGATGGCCTAGCGGCAGGTAAAGGGGTCATCGTCGCGATGACGCTCGAAGAAGCAGAGGCAGCAATCAACGATATGTTAGCGGGGAATGCCTTCGGTGACGCCGGGCATCGTATCGTGATTGAGGAGTTTCTTGAGGGTGAAGAGGCGAGCTTTATCGTAATGGTCGATGGTGAACATGTCCTTCCAATGGCCACCAGCCAAGACCACAAGCGCGTAGGTGATGGCGATACTGGCCCGAATACTGGAGGGATGGGGGCGTATTCTCCTGCACCTGTCGTCACTGATGATATCCACCAGCGCGTCATGGATCAGGTCATCTGGCCCACCGTGAAGGGTATGGCTCAAGAAGGTAATTCTTATACTGGCTTCCTCTATGCCGGATTAATGATTGATGCTACGGGTCAACCTAAAGTCATCGAATTCAATTGTCGATTTGGTGATCCTGAGACTCAGCCCATCATGATGCGTCTACAATCCGACTTAGTTGAGTTATGCCTAGCGGGTAGCACCGGCCGTTTGGATCAGGTGGACTCGGTATGGGATGAACGCGCAGCACTTGGGGTTGTGATCGCAGCTGGCGGCTATCCTGATGCCTACCGTAAGGGCGATATCATCAAGGGATTACCTCAGAACGACAATAACGATACCAAAGTATTTCATGCTGGGACCGCGTTGTCTGGCGATGAGGTAAAAACTATCGGTGGGCGAGTGCTTTGTGTCACAGCCCTCGGTACCACTATCGCCGATGCGCAACGAGCGGCTTATCAGTTAGCAAGCCAGATCCAGTGGGAGGGAAGTTTCTACCGCCATGACATTGGGTATCGCGCTATAAGTCGCGCATAATAATCAGTAGAGGCTAACACTTTTTCTTAGCCTCTACTTTTTCTCAACGTCAGGCCGCTGTTGGCATATATTGCGTGCGGTCATTAATAGTACCTGCTGGCCTTCTGGTGCATCTAACCACGCTACATAGACCGGTGCTTGTCGTGATAGACGATTTAGCTGGGCATTATCCTTATTCTCGAACGAAAATTGCTCAAGCGCCCCTTCACAACTCTCTACCTGTTGGGCAGCTAGCCAGCGCCCTTGATGTAACGCGACTCGCCCACTAATCAGATCGCGACTCACTTCTGCAATGCGTTGTGCTTCAAACTTTGCCAGTTCAAGTTCGTTAACCGTTAAGGGTTGCCGATTCACTGCAGACTTCCGTTGCATAAACGTCGTAGTGCCATCGATACGACTGAAGCGAGCGTCGAGGCTATCTTCGGGACCTTGTAAAGATTTTTTTGAGATACTGACCAACTGCTGTTGATTCCAGTGGTAGCGTGTTTCAGTCTCATTTGACCCGTTGAAAGGGGTAAAAATGGTATCAAGCGTCGTAAAGCCTGCAGACGATGTATGCTGCCAAATTCGTACTACACCCCTGTCAGCTAAATACCCGGTCGCATGACTTTCGGGCTTCGTTTTGAATAGGGCGCAACTACAGAGCGAACAAATAACAGGAAGGATAAGTAGAGGTCGGTAAGAGAGCAAGCGCATAGCTATCTCTGCAATGTATACGAGGGAACCAAGGAAGAGATCAAGAAGGGGAGAGTTCCCCTTCCGATCAAACCTATCACTGTAAAGATACGCTTATTTCACTGCATCTTTCAGAGCTTTACCGGAAACAAATGCAGGAACATTTGCTGCAGCAATTTTGATCTCTTTACCAGTTTGCGGATTACGACCAGTACGCTCTGCACGGTGATTAACCTTGAAAGTCCCGAAGCCTACTAGCTGAACCGCATCACCTTCTTTCAGAGACTCAGTGATCGCAGAAAGAGTCGATTCCAGAGCTGTTTTAGCTTGGGCTTTAGACAGATCCGCTTTTTCGGCGATCGCATCAATCAGTTGAGTCTTGTTCATAAGTTATCCTTAAAGTGTATTTATCGCTTGCCAGTCACGAGAGCAAAAAGAATCGATAAACCCTTTTCTGCCGCCGCGTTCTGATAGCCTCAAGATTAGCCCCTCAAATGTAGACTAGACAGGGGGCGATTGTGAAGCCTTCAGTACAGGTTATTTGGCTTCGATACCAAATTTCTTAATTTTTTTGCTCAAAAAACACACCAATATTACTTATTGCGTCTTCGCGTAAGTCTTGGCGGAGTCCTTTGATCAAATCAAAGTCACGCTCCTCACACTCAGCAAGCAGGCGAAAAATCTCCCACTGAGCGTCCCACTCATCAATTACCGCAGGGTTATCTTTCAGTTCATCGTCTGAAAGCTCACGCCCACTTTGCGTCATCTCGAGCATTGCGACGGTAGTAATCGACGTCTCGCTCACTGAGACAGCGTGCTCTAAAGTTTCACCGCTTAAGCGGGAGTGAACCAATTCGCTCAATGCGACACATGCATCGATGGCAGGATATACCCCGTAAATCTCAAAATCGTCGCCAGAGGGGATAGCTTCTTCAAATTTTTCCAGCTGGCTGTCGAAATTAACTTTCGCATCCTTGACCAATAGAGTCTCCCAAACGAGATCGAGGATACGCCGATAAAGATGGGCATCAGCGAAGCCGGTATCGTGGCAGAAGACTTGATAATTAGGGTACATACGCTCACAGAGGCATGCCATAAAGGTAACATGCTGCCAGCTTTCAAGCTTAGCGAGGCGCAAATGGATTGGGTTACGTAACATTCAGGATACTCATTATTAAATCGCTGCTGGCAGTGTATCGCAAATCAACAGGTTTATCAGCGTTATTGTCGGGCTAACCATCGCTGAAAACTCGGGCGATTAGAGGCTACAGCATCTGCCCAACGCGTAGGTTCGGGTAGGCGATAACCCCGTAAGCATTGTTGTGTCCAATATAATGCTGAGGCAGCGCTAATTTTGTGCCCAACGGAAATAAATAGTGGGTTACAGCGGATTTTACTGCGTAATACCCAGCCGATCGATTTATCTTGGTAATGAAGCGCCGATGTGGTCCCAGGGTTCGCACCGACTTCATTATACTCACCCCATAATCGCCGCTTTGCCACACCGATGGTAGGAATATCGGCGACCAGCCCAAAATGACTCGCGACACCTAAGCCTCGTGGGTGGGCCACCCCTTGCCCATCAATAAACAGTAAATCCGGCTTGATGGTAATTTTCTGCCATACCGCTTCCAATGCCGGAAGCTCTCTGAACGAGAGATAGCCAGGAATGTAGGGTAGCGTGACAGGAACGCGAGCCACTTGATAATCGACCAGTGCTAGTTGCGGCCACGTCATGACAACCATGGCCGCTCGCGCTATTGAGCCCTGCGCCTCAAAACCTACATCTCCCCCCGCGATAAATCGTGGGGAGAGGTCGCCCGGTGTATCGTGTTGAATAACTTCCGCGGCGTACTGTATCTGCAGGGCTTTCAATTGCGCGAGATTATGGCTCACGATTAGCGGTGGTAAGCGGCAGAGAGCCGGTGAACCGACTCGACGAACACCCCAGCATTTTCAGGGGGGACATCTAAGTGTATGCCATGACCTAAATTGAAAACATGCCCACTACCTTGACCATATTGATCGAGAATAGTTTGGACCTCGGCTTCAATACGCGCTGGCTGCGCATAGAGGATAGAAGGATCCATGTTACCTTGTAGGGCGACACGATGCCCCACTCGCTGTCTCGCTTCATCGATACGTGTCGTCCAGTCGAGTCCAATAGCATCACAGCCAGTGTCTGCGATTTGCTCCAACCACTGCCCGCCGCCTTTGGTAAAGAGTGTCACAGGCACGCGACGACCTTCATGTTCACGGATCAGCCCATCGACAATCTTATGCATGTAGTTAAGTGAAAATTCTAAATAATCCCTACCGGTTAATACCCCGCCCCACGTATCAAAAATCATTACCGATTGCGCACCGGCCTTAATCTGTGCGTTAAGGTAACTCGTGACGCTCTCAGCCACTTTTTCTAACATCAAGTGTAGGGCTGCAGGTTCGGCATACATCATTTTTTTCACTTTAGTGAATGCCTTACTCCCACCACCTTCCACCATGTAGGTCGCCAGCGTCCAGGGGCTACCAGAAAAACCAATCAACGGCACTTCACCTCGTAAGTTTTTACGGATAGTGCGTACGGCATTCATGACATACCCTAATTCTTGTTCAGGGTCAGGGATTGGAAGCTTTTTGACGTCAGCAATGGTTTGAATAGGCGAACTAAAGCGTGGCCCCTCTCCTGCCTCAAAATAGAGACCGAGCCCCATTGCATCGGGGATAGTTAAGATATCGGAGAAGAGAATCGCTGCATCTAACGGAAAACGGCGTAACGGCTGTAGCGTAACCTCACAAGCAAGCTCGGCATTTTTACATAGAGACATAAAGTCTCCGGCTTCAGCTCGGGTTGCCTTATATTCTGGTAAATAACGTCCCGCTTGGCGCATCATCCAAACAGGCGTCACATCCGTAGGCTGGCGTAACAAAGCACGTAAATAGCGATCGTTTTTTAATTCATTCATTTTCTAGGCTCTCTTTAGTCTCAGCCTAGTGTAACAGTTATTTAAAAAAATCGTGGCGACTACAGACTAAATTATTTTCTTAACATCGTCGTTCGCCTACCGCTATCACTTGTATTTATTTCGAGTTTGTAACTTTTGCAGAGTCCTCGAGACTCCCGAGTGAGAGCAATGGCGCGACATTATCTTTACTTGAACCTACCGTATTTTTTGCTGCCTTCTCAATCGTATACTGAGAATTACCGTTAAAGATACCGCCCCGTTCAATCGATAGTTCACTGGCGTGAATGTCGCCATCTAGACGCCCTTGTGAGAGGATCTTAACTGCAGTAGCTTCACATCGACCCTGCAAATACCCGTTTATAGTGATTTTATCAGCAGTTAATGTGCCTTGTACCCTCCCTTCCCTACCGATACGAATTGAGCGGCTACTACGAATGTCGCCTACTACGCTCCCTTCTATTAATACGTCCGATTCGTTACTAATTTCACCGCTAAGTAGTGTTCCTTTCGCAATCAATGTTTCTTTTATTACACGTTCTTCTTTCGGTGGCGTGGATTCAGTAATAGATAAATTTAACTCATTTTTTATAGGGTCGAATTCATTCGTTTTCTTTTTAGCTTTAAACATAAATACTCTTATAGATTGTTGACGAAAATAAACCGCCACGGCAACGCATATCGCTACCCATACCGTAGCAAGTAGGATCCCATTGACGAGAGAGAGATGAGGGGAAATATAAGCGATAAGTAAAATCCCCCATATAGCCCATAGCACCCATAATAGGGTGAATTGATCATTGCGCATGGGCGATAGGTAATACCGTAAATCAACAATAAGAATATTGTGTGAGATCAGCTTTCTGTTAGTCTCGGCGACAAAGCACGATTGTGTCTTCAATCAAACGGCGTGCAATAGTTCCAACTTCAGGTATTAACGGGAGCTGTGAAACGTTAAACCACCCCGCGCTCTTAAGTTCATGAGGATCAATATTGATTTCTCCGCTCTCATATTCTGCCGTAAACGCACACATCAAAGAGTGTGGAAAAGGCCAAGGTTGGGAGGCTACGTAGCGAAGATTCTTAATTTTTAACCCACTCTCCTCCATGACTTCTCGATGCGCGCACTCCTCCAATGTTTCACCTGCCTCAACGAATCCGGCTAGTACGGTAAAAATCGGCCGTTTGTGCCGCTGATGCTGCGCCAGTAAAATAGTGTCTCCCTTGCGAATTGCGACAATAATGCAGGGGGCGATCTGTGGGTAGTAGCGCTCACCACAGTTATCACAGAGGCATGCAAACTCTTTCTCGGAATGCTGCATTTCGCTACCACAGTATCCGCACCAGCGATGTGAACGATAGAACTCAGCGAGTTGGACACCCCGTCCTACCAGCTGAAAAAGCTGTTTATCAGCGTTCAGTAAGCGGCGAACATTTTCCATGTCGGTGGGCTGACTTTGGCAAAGTAACCAGCAAGGTTTACCAAGGTATTCACCTATTTGCCGCGCTAGTCCGCTATCTAGGCCTAGGTCTGCCGCATTCGCGCAAGGGATCTCCCCATTAGGTAACCAGACATTTCGCCCATCACTACACACCCACCAGCCCTCTTCCGCCATTACACTGTCGTTCTTAGCCACACGACGCCTCCTTAAAGTCAGATGATTTAAATAATATAGTCTACGCTTAAGTAACTAACCTTATTCGGAGCAGCCTATTATGCTGACTAAATTAGCTAACTTAAGTGAAAAAATTACAGTGAGTCACCCTATGATTGATCAGTGGCTCGCTAGCCGCCGGCAATTGTTGGTTGCTTACTATCAACTCGTAGAACTCACGACAAAGAAAAATTCTAACGAGATCTGTGACGATACCGTTCTAAACACTTTCTGCGCGAGCTTAGTCGACTACCTTTCATCGGGACATTTTAAGCACTACCAACAAATCGAGATGCTTTTAGCTTCTCAAGACCAACTAAAAATCATCAGCGCTTTCTATCCTCAACTCGAAACCAGTACGGATACGCTACTTGCACTGCATGATACTTATTTAGAACCCGCAATATCCAAGGGTGAAGTTCCTAAGTTACGTGAAGCCATTTCACAGGTAGGTCTTCATCTTGACTCATTATTCGATTTGGAAGATCAGATGCTATTGTCGACCGAACTCGTAACGTCTCAACAAACTCAACCGACTTTAGCGTCAGTAGTCCCGATGCCAGCTAAAAGTGTTCAGAGCCAGATTGCCTTGACGACGCCAACGTTGGACAGTTGATAGTGGCTATTGTCAATTATTCTGAATAAGGTTATGGTGCGTTAAGGGGAGCAATCCTCTCTGCTATAAAAGCAAGTTAGCTTATTTATCTTGTCGGAGTGCCCTTATGGGCTGAGACCGTTAATTCGGGATCCGCGGAACCTGATCAGGTTAGTACCTGCGAAGGGAACAAGAGCCGATTTTTTACCCTGGGCCGTCTTCACCTCATTCAGGGTACATTGCTCCTTCCGAACTCCGGACAAGCATTTTTCTTCCAATGTCGAGAAACTGCTATGTCTGAAACATTATCACGCCGAGAAAAGCGCCAACGCGCGCAAGAATTTCTACAAGATCTTACTGGTGCGACTTTTCCAAACTCAACCCGAGAATGGTTGTTAGGTACAAGGAATGATATCCGCGTCCCGGTCAGGATGATCCACCTCTCACCCACGCTAAATAGCGATGCCTCGGTTTATGAAGAAAACCCTTCGATTCCAATCTACGATACCTCCGGCCCCTTTGGCGATCCTGCGTCCTCTCCTAATGTGCATAATGGTATTGCGCCGCTGCGTACCGAGTGGATAGCTGAAAGAGGAGACTCTAGTACAATCGAATATACCGCCTCTGACTATACCCAACAGCGCTTATTAGATGCGACACTAGAAACGATCCGCTTTCAAAAACCGTTTCAATTCCGTAAAGCCACTGCGGGTACTTGTGTCACACAACTCCATTACGCTCGGCGCGGTATCATCACTCCGGAAATGGAGTTTATTGCCATCAGGGAGAACCTAGGCCGCGCGACACTTCCCGATAGCGAATTATTGCAACAACATCCTGGCGCCCCTTTCTGCTCACAGACCCCGCAAGAAATTACGGCTGAATTTGTTCGCCAGGAAGTGGCCGCAGGGCGCGCTATCATCCCGGCTAATATAAATCATCCTGAATCTGAACCAATGATTATTGGTAGAAACTTCTTGGTAAAAGTAAATGCGAATATTGGCAACTCTGCGGTCACCTCTTCTATAGAGGAAGAAGTCGAGAAACTGGTCTGGGCGACACGCTGGGGAGCCGACACGATTATGGATCTCTCTACTGGACGCAATATCCATGAGACTCGAGAATGGCTTCTGCGTAACAGTCCAGTGCCCATCGGTACTGTTCCCATTTATCAAGCATTAGAAAAAGCTAACGGTATTGCAGAGGATCTCGATTGGCCTCTCTTTCGCGATACGCTGATTGAACAAGCGGAGCAAGGCGTCGACTACTTCACGATCCATGCCGGTGTGTTACTCCGTTACGTCCCTATGACGGCCAAACGCCTGACAGGGATTGTTTCACGTGGCGGATCAATTATGGCAAAGTGGTGCTTATTCCATCACCAAGAGAACTTTCTTTACCAACATTTTAGGGAAATATGCGAAATTTGCGCGGCCTATGATGTCTCGCTCTCCTTGGGCGACGGGTTACGCCCTGGCTCGATTCAAGATGCCAACGATGAGGCACAATTCGCCGAGCTAAGAACGTTAGGTGAACTCACGAAGATTGCATGGGAATACGATGTGCAGGTGATGATTGAAGGCCCTGGCCATGTGCCCATGCACATGATCCAACGTAATATGACAGAACAGTTAACTCACTGTGAGGAAGCGCCCTTTTATACCCTCGGACCGTTAACCACCGACATTGCTCCCGGTTACGATCATTTTACTTCGGGCATTGGTGCAGCCTTTATTGGCTGGTTGGGCTGTGCCATGCTCTGCTACGTCACGCCAAAAGAGCATCTAGGATTGCCAGACAAAGAGGATGTCAAACAGGGTCTCATTGCCTATAAAATCGCGGCACATGCTGCCGATTTAGCTAAAGGTCACCCTGGCGCGCAGGTGAGAGATAACGCCATGTCAAAGGCGAGATTCGAGTTTCGGTGGGAGGATCAATTTAACTTAGCATTAGATCCTGACACTGCACGGAGGTTTCACGACGAAACCCTGCCACAAGCCTCTGGCAAAGTCGCTCACTTCTGCTCAATGTGTGGCCCGAAATTCTGCTCGATGAAAATCAGTCAAGAGGTGAGGCAATTCGCCAAGGAAAATCCTAGAGAAAATCCCCTTACTGAAGATATTGAGGGACAAATGCAGAAAATGGCTAAACAGTTTAAGAATGTGGGTGGCGAAATCTATACACCTATCCTTCCAGAAATAGAGCGGACCTAATACCATGCAATTTCCCAGCGTACCGTTACATCTCGGCCTCTATCCCGTCGTCGATAGCGTTATTTGGATAGAGCGTTTACTAACTGTAGGGGTAAAAACCTTGCAGTTACGTATTAAACACTCTGACTCAGCGCTTAAACGCTCAGAAATCCACCGATCCATAGCCTTAGCTAGGGAATATAATGCTCGGTTATTCATCAATGACGAGTGGCAACTCGCTATCGAATATCAGGCTTATGGAGTTCATTTGGGGCAAGAGGATTTATTGACGGCGGATTTAGCGGCTATTGCTAAAGCAGGACTGAGGCTCGGCGTTTCGACACACAGCGATGAAGAAATTGACCGGGTTTTACCTATTAATCCCTCATACATTGCACTAGGACCTGTCTACACTACCCAAACAAAGGCAATGGCCATGCCACCGCAAGGTGTTAACAAAGTGGCTGAACATGTTGCAAGGCTCGGGGCCATCCCAACAGTTGCGATCGGCGGGATCTCTCTAGAGAGAGCCAAAGACGTACTGCAGACAGGGGTCGGCAGCATCGCGGTGGTCAGTGCTATTACACAAGCCGCCGACTGGCATGCGGCCGTTACCGCTTTTCAGCAATTGATTACTGAACAGCGTTAAAAACTGATATAACAGAGTGAGCATCTGCTCACTTTGTCTCTTTAAAGCCCGGGCTTAACCATACCGACGGCCAATTTCCTGGTTCCCCACCATCACAGGTTGGTTGGTTGTGATAGCTCATTAGCTCGAAACCTTTTCCATTAAATCGCCACACTGCGCTTTCACCACAATCGGCTAGTCCACGGCCACGAGCAGCATGATAAAGCAGGCCTCGTTGAACATCGTACTGCGGATCGGTAAACCAGCTAATACTTTGTGCATCGCCCTGATTACTCCGCAAAGGGATCGGTAGATCTAGCATCTTGGCACGCTCAGGATGGCTTCTCGGCACTACAAAAATAAGCGACGAAGATTGATAAGCCCCCGTAACACAATTAATCATTACTAGTGCATGCAGACTATCGAGAGGTTTCGCACTACTTTTCTGTAATGTCTCATCCTCAGGAGTACATTCTTGGTCGGCAAGGAGACTGGCTTGAGAGGTGAGTACCGTCTCAATCAATTGACGAGGATCTTTTAAGGGTAAAGGCTTAGCTAGCCCCGCTAATCGCGGCTCCACAGCATAACGATGGGGAACATCGTTCGCGTTGGCTTCGCCTGGAGCGAGAAGCGCAGTACGATTATGTAATCGTCCTTGCCGTTCATCAATAAAATTAAGCGCACCCATCAGTCCAGCCAACGAGGTACCTTCATCAGCATCCTGCGAGAGAGAGAGCGTAGAGGCATTCGTAAGGAGCTGCAGAAAGGCTTGTATTTGTACTAGAGAATTTGATGAATAACCGGCTGCATCGTGACGACTATCGGCTTGATGCGATGCCAAAGTCGTTTGCCAACGCTTACCATCAACCCATATGCCTTCCGGGGTATCGCTATCATATCCTGCCATATCCAATGAGATAACGCCTCTAGGCCCGGCTTGATAAGTCAAAATAATCCGAATGTCTTCGTCCGGATTCGCGTTTCGGACATCACAATCGTTAAGATTGTTACAGGTAACTTGCCATTGCTGGAATAACCGTTGCACCGGTTCAGACGCGTCACATAGTGTACTGAAAAACATCCCTGCGAGCAGTGGGAGTAACTTCCATCGCATCTTCATTCAGGATCCTTAACAGGGAAGAAGTAGGACGACATAAAAAAACCCTGCCTAAGCAGGGTTTTTCATTAACACATCTAATTACTCGTCTGAACCACCCAGACCTGCATTTAGCAGCTCTGCTAGGCTCGCGGAAGCTTCATCTGCAGTCACTTGTGGTGCTACAGGTGTTTCACCTTGCTGGCGACGGCGCATACGTTCTTGATGGTATGCATAACCGGTACCGGCTGGGATCAAGCGTCCAACGATAACGTTCTCTTTCAGACCACGTAATTCATCACGTTTACCTGCCACGGCTGCTTCAGTTAACACGCGCGTCGTTTCTTGGAACGATGCTGCAGAGATAAATGACTCAGTTGCCAGTGACGCTTTGGTAATCCCTAACAAGTCGCGATGGAATGTTGCAGAAATTTTTCCATTCGCTTCTAGTTCGCGGTTAGCGATCAGGATACGTGAAACTTCTGCTTGCTCACCTTCTAAGAAGTCGGTGCTACCGGCAGAGGCAATCGTTGCCTTACGTAACATCTGACGAACGATAACTTCGATATGCTTATCGTTAATCTTAACGCCTTGTAAACGGTAAACTTCTTGTACTTCGTTAGTGATATAACGAGTTACTGCGTGTACGCCACGTAGACGTAAGATGTCGTGAGGTGACTCTGGGCCATCTGACACTACATCACCGCGTTCAACACGCTCACCTTCGAAGACGTTCAGCTGACGCCACTTAGGAATCATCTCTTCGTACGGATCGCTACCATCAACTGGTGTGATCACTAAACGACGCTTACCTTTGGTTTCTTTACCGAAGGAGATGATACCGCTGATTTCTGCCAGAATCGCCGGCTCTTTCGGACGACGCGCTTCAAACAGGTCAGCAACACGTGGCAGACCACCGGTAATATCTTTAGTACCGCCAGATTCCTGAGGAACACGCGCTACAGTATCACCTGAACTGATTTGTACACCATCTTCAAGCTGGACAATTGCATTGCCTGGCAGGAAGTATTGTGCTGGCATATCAGTACCTGGCAGCATGACATCATCACCTTTCGCATCAACAACTTTGATCGCTGGGCGGAGGTCTTTACCACCTGAAGTACGATCTGCAGTGTCCATGACCACCAGCGAAGAGAGGCCTGTCAGCTCGTCAGTTTGACGCGTGATGGTTTGGCCATCATTCATGTCAACAAAACGTACAAAACCGTTTACTTCGGTGATAACTGGCATGGTGTGCGGATCCCAGTTTGCAACGGTATCGCCCGCTTCAACCTGCTCGCCATCACCTTTCGCCATGACCGCACCGTAAGGAACTTTATAGCTCTCTTTAGTACGACCAAACTCATCGATCATCTTCAATTCGGTGTTACGTGAAGTGACAACCAGTTTACCGGCTGAGTTGGTTACCGACTTAGCATTGCTTAGACGGATAGTCCCTTTATTCTTCACTTGGATGCTTGATTCAGCAGCCGCACGAGATGCCGCACCACCGATGTGGAACGTACGCATCGTCAGCTGTGTACCCGGCTCACCGATTGATTGTGCCGCGATAACCCCGATGGCTTCACCTTTATTGATGATATGCCCACGTGCTAGGTCACGACCATAGCAGTTTGCACACACACCGAAGTCAGTCGCACAACTTACTACTGAACGAACCTTGATGCTATCAACCGAGTTCTCTTCTAATACGTCACAGATGTGCTCATCCATTAATGTATTACGTGGAACAAGAATATCTGCAGTACCAGGTTTCAATACATCTTCTGCGGTTACACGACCCAATACGCGCTCACGCAATGGCTCTTTAACGTCGCCACCCTCGATAACCGGAGTCATCAGGATACCTTCGTGAGTACCACAATCGTCTTCTGTCACGACCAAGTCTTGCGCAACGTCGACTAAACGACGCGTCAAGTAACCGGAGTTAGCAGTTTTCAATGCGGTATCCGCAAGACCTTTACGAGCACCGTGGGTTGAGATGAAGTACTGGAGTACGTTCAAGCCTTCACGGAAGTTTGCCGTAATCGGCGTCTCGATGATTGAACCATCTGGTTTAGCCATCAGACCACGCATACCTGCAAGCTGACGAATCTGCGCGGCGGAACCACGAGCACCAGAGTCGGCCATCATGTAGATACTGTTGAAGGAAACCTGTTGTTCTTCTTCACCGTTACGGTTAATTACCGTCTCAGTTTGCAGGTTTTCCATCATCGCTTTAGAGACACGTTCGTTAGCTGCGGCCCAGATATCGATCACTTTGTTATAGCGCTCGCCTGCAGTAACCAGACCAGATTGGAACTGTTCTTGGATTTCTGCAACTTCCGCTTCTGCTTCAGCGATGATTTCAGTTTTCGCTGCTGGGATCACCATATCATCGATACCTACTGAAGCACCTGAACGTGCAGCGTAAGCAAAACCGGTGTACATAGTTTGGTCAGCAAAGATAACTGTTGGTTTCAAGCCTAGGATACGGTAACAAGTGTTAAGCATCTTAGAGATAGCTTTCTTGCCTAACGCTTGGTTAACGATTGAGTAAGGAAGACCTTTAGGCACGATCATCCATAGAATCGCACGACCAATCGTCGTATCAACAATACTTGTACTTGATACTAATTCGCCTTCGTCAGTCTTAGTGAACTCAGTGATACGCACTTTTACGCGAGCATGCAGTTCAGCAAGACCAGCACGGTATACGCGCTCAGCTTCTTTAGGACCAGTCAGAACCATGCCTTCGCCTTTGGCGTTAACACGATCACGGGTCATGTAATACAGACCCAATACAACGTCTTGAGAAGGAACAATGATTGGCTCACCGTTCGCTGGAGACAAGATGTTGTTAGTAGACATCATTAGCGCACGGGCTTCTAACTGCGCTTCAAGCGTCAGCGGCACGTGCACAGCCATTTGGTCACCATCGAAGTCGGCGTTATACGCCGCACAGACCAACGGGTGAAGCTGAATCGCTTTACCTTCTATCAGGACAGGTTCAAAGGCTTGAATACCTAGACGGTGAAGCGTTGGTGCACGGTTAAGTAACACTGGGTGCTCACGGATAACTTCATCCAAGATATCCCAAACAACCGCCTCTTCACGCTCAACCATTTTCTTCGCAGCTTTAATGGTTGTCGCAAGACCGCGTAATTCTAATTTTCCGTAGATAAATGGTTTGAACAATTCCAACGCCATTTTCTTCGGTAGACCACATTGGTGCAGGTGCAGGTATGGACCAACAGTAATAACTGAACGTCCAGAGTAGTCGACACGCTTACCTAACAAGTTCTGACGGAAACGACCTTGCTTACCTTTGATCATATCGGCGAGCGATTTCAGAGGACGTTTGTTCGATCCAGTGATAGCACGTCCACGACGACCGTTATCCAGTAATGCATCAACCGCTTCTTGCAACATACGTTTTTCGTTACGAACGATGATATCTGGCGCAGCTAGATCCAACAGACGTTTCAAACGGTTGTTACGGTTGATCACACGACGGTAAAGATCGTTGAGATCTGATGTCGCAAAGCGTCCACCGTCCAGCGGTACCAAAGGACGAAGATCCGGTGGTAAAACTGGCAGTACTGTTAAGATCATCCACTCTGGTTTATTTCCAGATTGAACGAAGGCTTCAAGCAGCTTGATACGCTTAGTCAGCTTCTTGCGCTTAGTTTCTGAATTAGTTTCATTCAGCTCTTCGCGAAGTTGCTCGCACTCTTGCACAAGATCCATGTTTTTCAACAGGGCTTGAACGGCTTCTGCACCCATCTTGGCGTCGAATTCGTCACCAAACTCTTCTAAGGCATCCAGATACTGCTCTTCAGTTAGGATCTGGCGCTTTTCAAGATTAGTCATACCGCCTTCGATCACAACATAAGATTCGAAGTACAGTACGCGTTCGATATCACGCAAAGGCATATCGAGTAATAAACCGATACGCGAAGGTAATGATTTCAGGAACCAAATGTGCGCAGTAGGCGTTGCTAACTCAATGTGACCCATACGCTCACGGCGTACTTTAGTCTGAGTAACTTCAACACCACATTTTTCACAGATCACACCACGGTGTTTAAGGCGCTTATACTTACCGCATAAGCACTCATAGTCTTTTACCGGTCCAAAGATACGTGCACAGAAAAGACCGTCACGCTCTGGTTTAAAGGTACGATAGTTAATCGTCTCTGGCTTTTTAACTTCACCGAATGACCAGGAACGGATCATATCTGGCGAGGCCAGAGCGATCTTAATTGCATCAAACTCTTCGGTCTTGGTTTGCGCTTTTAGAAACTTAAGTAAGTCTTTCACGGATTAGCTCCCGTCGGAGTGAGACTTCTCAGGAGAGCGGCCCGCAGCCAGCTCTCCTGTAACCAGTAGAAAATCGAGTGCTTACTCGTCTTCCAGCTCGATGTTAATACCCAGAGAACGGATCTCTTTCAACAATACGTTGAAGGATTCCGGCATGCCTGGTTCCATCTGATGATTGCCATCGACGATGTTTTTATACATCTTCGTACGACCATTAACGTCATCCGATTTCACAGTAAGCATTTCTTGCAGGGTATAAGCAGCACCATAAGCTTCAAGTGCCCATACTTCCATCTCACCGAAACGCTGACCACCGAATTGAGCTTTACCACCCAGCGGCTGCTGAGTAACCAAGCTATAAGACCCGGTAGAACGTGCGTGCATTTTATCGTCAACCAAGTGGTTCAGTTTCAGCATGTACATGTAACCGACGGTTACTTGACGCTCAAACTGCTCACCGGTACGACCATCAAATAGCGTGATCTGACCAGAGGTCGGGATATCACCAAGCGTCAACAGTTCTTTGATTTCGCTTTCTTTTGCGCCATCAAATACCGGTGTTGCAATCGGCATACCTTTTTTCAGATTCTCAGCAAGACGTAACACTTCTTCATCAGAGAAAGTGCTTAAATCGACTTTTTGACGAATATCAGTCCCTAAGTCGTAAGCGCGTTGAATAAACTCGCGCAATTTAGCCACTTCCTGCTGTTGTTTCAGCATGGTATTGATTTTGTCACCAATACCTTTTGCAGCCATACCCAAGTGAGTTTCGAGGATCTGACCGATGTTCATCCGTGATGGAACGCCCAGTGGGTTCAATACGATATCGACTGGCGTACCATCTTTATCGTACGGCATATCTTCGATCGGGTTGATCTTGGAGATAACACCTTTGTTCCCGTGACGACCCGCCATTTTATCACCAGGCTGAATTTGACGTTTAACCGCCAGATAAACCTTAGCAATTTTCAGAACACCCGGTGCTAAATCATCACCTTGAGTAATCTTACGGCGCTTAGCTTCAAGTTTCTTTTCAAACTCATGCTTCAGCTCGTCGTACTGTTCAGCCAACTGCTCTAACTGATTTTGTTTCTCTTCATCAGTAAGGCCCAGCTCCAACCAACGTGCACGTGGTAACTTATCGAGTTTTTCAGCTTCAACACCGCCCGCGATCAAGACGTTTTGAATACGGCTGAATAAACCTGCTTCGAGGATTTGCAACTCTTCAGACAGGTCTTTCTTAGCCTGCTTCAGCTGCATCTCTTCGATTTCTAGAGCACGTTTATCTTTCTCGACACCATCGCGTGTAAAGACTTGAACATCGATAACTGTACCAGAAACACCGTTCGGTACGCGTAAAGATGAATCTTTAACATCTGAGGCTTTTTCGCCAAAGATTGCGCGTAGCAGTTTTTCTTCTGGAGTCAGTTGAGTTTCACCTTTAGGTGTCACTTTACCAACTAAGATATCGCCGCCTTTAACTTCAGCACCAATGTAGACGATACCAGACTCATCAAGTTTAGAGAGCGCAGCTTCGCCGACATTAGGGATGTCAGCAGTAATTTCTTCAGAACCAAGCTTAGTGTCACGTGACACACAAGCTAACTCTTGGATGTGAATGGTAGTGAAACGATCTTCTTGAACCACACGCTCAGAAACGAGGATGGAGTCTTCGAAGTTATAACCATTCCATGGCATGAATGCCACACGCATGTTTTGGCCCAGCGCTAACTCACCGAGGTCAGTTGACGGACCGTCAGCCAAGACATCACCACGTTCAACCGGCTCGCCGAGTGACACACAAGGCATTTGGTTGATACAGGTGTTCTGGTTAGAACGCGTGTATTTGGTCAGGTTATAGATATCAATGCCCGCTTCACCTGCGTACATTTCATCTTCATTAACTTTGATAACGATACGTGACGCATCGACGTATTGAACCGTACCACCACGCTTAGCAACCGCAGTTACCCCTGAATCGACCGCAACCGCACGTTCCATACCAGTACCTACTAACGGCTTATCAGCGCGTAAGGTAGGGACGGCTTGACGTTGCATGTTTGCACCCATCAATGCACGGTTTGCATCATCGTGTTCTAGGAATGGAATCAACGACGCACCAACAGAAACAATCTGTTGCGTAGAGACATCCATATAGTCAACTTGATCACGACTAAACAAGCTCGACTCGCCTTTATTACGACAAGTCACTAAGTCGTCGATGAAACCAAAATTATCATCCAGGTTGGTGTTCGCCTGGGCAATCACGAAGTTTCCTTCTTCGATCGCTGATAAATAATGGATCTCATCCGTTACAACACTATCAACTACGCGACGATACGGGGTTTCTAGGAAACCATACTCGTTAGTTTGTGCGTAAACAGAGAGTGAGTTGATAAGACCGATGTTCGGACCTTCAGGCGTTTCAATTGGACATACACGTCCGTAGTGCGTTGGGTGTACGTCACGCACTTCAAAGCCCGCACGCTCACGCGTAAGACCACCTGGACCCAGAGCAGAAATACGACGTTTGTGCGTGATTTCTGATAATGGGTTGTTTTGGTCCATAAATTGTGAAAGCTGGCTTGAACCAAAGAACTCTTTGACCGCTGCAGAAATCGGTTTCGCATTGATCATATCTTGAGGCATTAATGTTTCTAAATCACCTAAAGATAAACGCTCTTTTACCGCACGCTCAACACGGACTAAGCCTACACGGAACTGGTTCTCTGCCATTTCGCCAACAGAACGAATACGACGGTTACCTAAGTGATCGATATCATCCACTTCACCGATACCATTACGGATACCGATAAGTTTTTTCATCACTTGGATGATGTCGTCATGACTCAGAATACCTGCGCCTTCGATTTCATCGCGTCCTAATGAACGGTTGAATTTCATACGGCCAACCGCCGAGAGATCGTAACGGTCTTCAGAGAAGAACAGATTCTCGAACAGATTTTCAGCCGCTTCACGCGTCGGTGGTTCACCAGGGCGCATCATACGGTAGATTTCTACCAAGGCGCTTAAGCGATCGCTAGTTGGGTCAACACGTAATGTTTCAGAAATGTATGCACCGTGATCAAGATCATTGGTAAATAACGTTTCAATACGTTTATGCCCAGATTGGCTCAGTTTTGCTAACAGATCTAAAGATAATTCCATGTTAGCGGCAACGATAAGCTCACCAGTAGCCTGGTCGATATAGTCTTTCGCTGCGACTTTACCAGCAATGTATTCAACTGGAACTTCGATATGTTGGATCTTATCTTTTTCTAACTGACGAATATGACGAGCGGTGATACGACGACCTTTCTCAACATAAACAGTACCGTTAGATTCGATATCGAAAGATGCAGTTTCGCCACGCAGACGTTCAGGAACAAGTTCCATCTGTAAGCGGTTGTCGCGAATTTCATAAGTAACTTTGTCGAAGAATAGACCAATAATTTGTTCAGTCGTGTACTCAAGCGCACGTAAAATGATTGTAGCTGGCAGTTTACGACGACGGTCAATACGAACAAATAAATTGTCTTTCGGGTCAAACTCAAAGTCTAACCATGAACCACGGTAAGGAATGATCCGCGCGTTGTACAGGACTTTACCTGACGAGTGCGTTTTACCTTTGTCGCTATCAAAGAACACACCCGGGCTACGGTGAAGCTGGGAAACGATAACACGTTCAGTACCGTTGATAACGAAAGTTCCGTTATCCGTCATGAGTGGAATTTCACCCATGTATACTTCTTGTTCTTTGATGTCTTTAACTGTGCCTTCTGGCGCTTCGCGCTCATAGATCACAAGACGTAACTTGACGCGCAGTGGTGCTGAGTAAGTCACCCCACGGATCTGACATTCCTGTACATCAAAGACGGGTTCGCCCAACCGGAAGCTTACATATTGTAGCTCTGAGCTACCGCTGTAACTCTGGATTGGGAATACGGAACGGAAAGCTGCTTCCAAGCCGTGTTGACCTTCGGGATCTTGCTCGATAAATTTCTGAAACGAGTCAAGCTGGATAGAAAGGAGATAAGGTATATCCAAAACTTGTGGACGTTTCCCAAAATCCTTACGAATACGTTTTTTCTCGGTATAGGAGTAAACCATAGGTTCCTCAGCTCGCTGACAAGTCGGCCTACGTTGTCCGCTTTAGTGGACAGTTATGCAACACTGTTATTATTTTTCACCACCAGACACAGAGCCTGTGGTGCAATACGTCTTTCTATCACTCTTAAATCATTTCATTGCTAGAGCGAGACAGGGAATCCCACGGAGATACCAATATATTAAGTCGTCGATAGAAAAAGATATTGATGAGTTAATCTGGAAGACACAGTGCGAAACACCAGTTTAACTCTTTAGCGCAAAAAGGCTGGCAACCATTATAGTCACCAGCCATCAGTCTGCAACTACTCAGACTGTAACCCGAAGGTTATCTTATTTGATTTCAACTTCAGCGCCAGCTTCTTTCAGAACAGCTTCAAGTGCAGCTGCGTCATCTTTGCTGATTGCTTCTTTGATTGCAGCTGGAGCAGCTTCAACCAGATCTTTAGCTTCTTTCAGGCCAAGACCAGTTGCGCCACGTACTGCTTTGATTACTGCTACTTTGTTAGGACCAGCAGCTTTCAGAATTACGTCGAATTCAGTTTGCTCTTCAGCAGCTTCAGCAGGACCTGCAGCAACCGCTACTGCCGCAGCAGCAGAAACACCGAATTTTTCTTCCATTGCAGAAACTAGCTCAACAACTTCCATTACGGACATTGCTGCAACAGCTTCCAGGATTTGGTCTTTAGTGATAGACATAACAATTGTTCCTAAAAATCAGAATTAGTTTAAACGTAAGCGAACACGAATGATAGAGAAAGTGGCTTATGCCGCTTCTTTTGCATCGCGAACAGCAGCCAGTGTACGAACCAATTTGCCTGCAGCGGCTTCTTTCATGGTCGACATCAGACGTGCCAGTGCTTCTTCGTAAGTTGGTAGCGTTGCCAGACGGTCAATTTGTTCCGTCGGGATCAGCTCACCTTCAAAGGCTGCAGCTTTAACCTCAAAGTTTGCATTCGCTTTCGCGAAGTCCTTGAACAAACGCGCAGCTGCGCCCGGATGTTCTAAAGAATATGCAATCAAGGTTGGACCGACAAACGTGTCTTTCAGGCACTCAAACTGAGTACCCTCAACGACGCGGCGTAGCAGGGTGTTACGAACAACACGCATGTAAACGCCAGCTTCACGACCTGCTTTACGCAGTTCAGTCATTTTATCTACAGTAATGCCGCGAGAATCCGCAACTACCGCAGACAGCGCACCTTTGGCTACTTCGCTGACTTCAGCAACAATCGCTTGTTTGTCTTGAAGATTTAATGCCATTAGCTTGTGCTCCTGGATTATTTAGCTAGATAGTTTACCTATCTAGAACTCACTTCACCCAAACTAAAATAACTTGGGCGCGAATACGGTGAGCAGAATCCAGAAAAAAATTTTAAGGTTCTGTCACCGTCTACGCAGGAAATTAAGTCTTTTACAAAACACCTGCGGTCTTGGACGGAGGCCTGGATAAGGCCAGGCTCCAACCGAAAATCTTGCGATAGTACTGAGTAAATCAGACTATTGCGCTCTCCATAGGAGAGAATGGGCGCAAATTTTAGTTCAAATTTCCACCCATGTCAACTTAGTTAGTTGATGCGTTCAGACCAGCTTGGTCGATTGCAACACCTGCACCCATGGTGGTAGACAGGCTAACTTTCTTGATGTAAACACCTTTAGCTGAAGTTGGTTTTGCTTTTTTCAGCGCAACCAGCAGAGATTCTAAGTTCTCTTTCAGTTTATCAGTATCAAAATCAACCTTACCGATAGTGGTATGGATGATACCGTTCTTATCGTTACGGTAACGAACCTGACCTGCTTTAGCATTTTTAACTGCTTCAGCAACGTTTGGCGTTACAGTACCCACTTTCGGGTTTGGCATCAGACCACGTGGGCCTAGAACTTGACCTAATTGGCCAACAACGCGCATTGCATCTGGAGAAGCAATAACAACGTCAAAGTTCATTTCGCCTTTCTTGATTTGGTCAGCCAAATCTTCCATACCCACTAATTCTGCGCCTGCAGCTTTAGCCGCTTCAGCGTTTGCACCTTGTGCAAATACTGCAACGCGA
This sequence comes from Rosenbergiella collisarenosi, assembly GCF_018494085.1. GTDB lineage: Bacteria > Pseudomonadota > Gammaproteobacteria > Enterobacterales > Enterobacteriaceae > Rosenbergiella > Rosenbergiella collisarenosi. Next base: position 23,470 of record NZ_JABBFP010000016.1, read on the forward strand.
ACGCTACGGCCAGTACCGTTAGGTAGGACAGTTGCACCACGAACGTTTTGGTCAGATTTACGAGCATCGATACCTAGGTTTACTGCAACATCAACGCTTTCAACGAATTTAGCAGTCGCTAATTCTTTCAGCAGTGCTACAGCTTCGTTGATGTCGTATTGTTTGGTGACAGAAACTTTTTCACGGATATTGCGCATGCGCTTGGTCAGTTTAGCCATTTCTTAGTCCTCCACTACCAGGCCCATGGAACGAGCAGTACCTTCGATAGAGCGAGTCATCGCTTCTACGTCTGCACCAGTCATGTCCGCTGCTTTAGTCTGTGCGATTTCTTGCAGTTGAGCGCGAGAAATTTTGCCGACTTTGTCTTTGTTTGGTTTACCAGAACCAGATTTAATACCTGCTGCTTTCTTCAGAAGAACGGCTGCAGGAGGAGTTTTGGTAATAAAGGTGAAAGAACGGTCGCTGTATACAGTAATAACTACTGGCGTTGGCAGGCCTTTCTCTAGGCTTTCTGTTTTTGCGTTAAACGCTTTACAGAATTCCATGATGTTAACACCTTGTTGACCTAGAGCTGGACCAACTGGTGGACTTGGGTTTGCCATGCCCGCTGCAACTTGCAGTTTGACATAGGCTTGTACTTTTTTAGCCATGATAATTCCTCTGTTGGGTATAGCGCCTAAAAAGGCTTCCCGTGGTTATTTAATCTATCGGGCCTAGACCCCATAAATATAAAAGGCGCGAAATTATAATTAAATTTCGCGCCTTATGCAATCAACTGTCGCTGATAAATTAAGCTTTTTCTACCTGACTAAAGTCTAACTCTACCGGAGTGGCACGGCCAAAGATTGAGACAGAAACCTTTAAGCGGCTCTTCTCATAGTCAACCTCTTCCACAACACCATTGAAGTCAGCAAAAGGACCATCGCTAACCCGTACCATTTCACCCGGTTCAAATAGGGTTTTAGGACGTGGTTTATCACCCGCTTGTTGCAAGCGATTCATGATGGCATCGACTTCTTTGTCGCTGATTGGCGCTGGGCGGTCTGATGTACCACCAATAAAGCCCATCACGCGCGGTACACTGCGCACCAAGTGCCAGCTTGCATCGTTCATGACCATTTGGACTAAAACATAGCCTGGAAAGAATTTACGTTCGCTTTTACGACGTTGGCCTGCACGAATTTCAACAACTTCTTCGGTCGGTACCATTACCTCACCAAAAAGTTCTTCCATATTGTGCAGTTTGATGTGTTCACGCAGAGAAACCGCTACGCGAGCCTCGAAACCAGAAAACGCCTGAACGACGTACCAGCGTTGTTTAGGTGCTTCAGACATTTCAGAACCTCAGACCAGTGATAAAGGATACTAGGCGGACTAGGATGCTATCCAATCCCCATAAAATGAGCGACATAATTGCCGTGACGATCGCAACAATAACCGTTGTCTGCAGCGTCTCTTGACGGGTTGGCCAAACCACTTTACGCACTTCGGTTTTTGCTTCACGTGCAAAAGAAACCGCTGCTTTACCTTTTGCCGTCGTAAGAAAAGCAATGCCGCCCGCTACCGCAATAATCACAACTACGCCTAGCGCGCGAAGTGGGAGATTAACTTCACGATAGAAGTAGTTACCTGCGATTGCGATAATCAATAGCGCAAAGACAACTACCCATTTGATTATTTCTAGGCCACGTCCACTCGCCTGAGCTTCAGTACTTGCACTCATAACAACCTACCACCATAAATCAAAAACTATTAAACCTCGCGATTGTTGCGAGGTAACCAACCCAGCCGGCATTTTACCATCTGGAGTTCAACGTCGCCCAGAGCCTGTCTCAACAATGATTTGGCTTCTAAAAAATCACTGATGAGCCAGGTTCTGTATCATCGCGAATAAAAAGGGCATCAAATGATGCCCTTTTCATGTGCATGACGTCAAATATTATCGTAATTAAGCGATAACTTTAGCAACAACGCCCGCACCTACGGTACGACCACCTTCACGGATTGCGAAACGTAAGCCGTC
>NZ_JABBFP010000017.1 GCF_018494085.1 Rosenbergiella collisarenosi
GTTGGTTACCATAGGAGAGGTTAACCCCCATCGCGTCTTGTGACGTTGGCTGCGTAGTATGTGGGTCGTTGGCGAGTTTAGCGCTGTAACCGGTTAATACTGATTGGGTCGCTTTTAATGCCGCGAGCCGTCCATTGTCTTCCTTAGCCGCCGAATGGGCCTGCTGAGTTGCGGTGTTTAAGCCACTCCCCACCACGCCGCTAAGCGCGAGGGTCAGGCCACTCGACTTCTGTTCGGTTTTGGTGAGGGCGGTATGGCTATTTTCTGCCGCGCTAACATCGATACGCTTACCGCTAATCGCCATATCTTGGCCTGCCAACAGATCGCTGCCATGCAGGGTCACCTGGTTACCGGCGGTCACCGTGACGTTACCTTGGCTGCTACCAACCACGCTGCCTTTTTGTACATTACTGCGGTCGTCTTGGTCCCTTTTTTGTGATGAGGTGCCGACGGTGAAGCCGATCCCCCCCGTGCCACTTAACCCCGACTTCTTCTTCTTGGTCATACTGGTTGAGTGATCGGACTCTTCGGCCGTGGTGATCACGACATCATGGCCCGCCAGTAGCTTGACGGCGTTATCGCCCACAATATTCCCGGCTTCTGAACGCAGATCATGACCCGCGAGGAGCGTGACTTGGTCGCCAGACACTGAGCTGCTTACCGCGCTGATCTGATGGGTACTGGTGGCGACCTCCGTCGTGGTTTTCGACAAACCGTGACGCTTTTTGGTTTTCATATAGGTCGACTGATCCCAGCTATTCTCACCACTGAGTAGCGTCAGATCGTGACCCGCTGTCAGTGTCGCGTCGCCCCCTGCCGTCACTTCTGCGGCGCGCAAGGTCATATCGTTCCCGGCTTGCATCGTTAAGCTGCCACCGGCATTAATGATGGAGCCTTGGTCGTGGGTCTCTAGGCTACGGTCATAATCTTTTTTACCGCGAGTATAGTCCGTCGCGTGGCTCTGTTTTACCGTATCAAGAGTAAGGTCGTGACCGGCAATCAAGCGCGTCGTGCTGTCGCTTCCCTGATTACTGAGGGCGCTAGCGGTAAGCTGGATGTCGTGTCCGGCTTGCAGCGTTAACTGCCCCTGTTGGCCCGTTACCGCTATCCCGGCTTGGCGTCCAGTCCATGCCTCACTGCCGCGTTGGAAGCTCTCGGTTTGGCTAAGGATGTCATGCCCCGCCTGTAAGGTAAGTTGATCACCTCCCAGTAACTGGCCGCCACGGTTGATAATATCGTTACTCGCCAGCAACTGGGTGGTATTGCCGCTAATATCACCTAGGTTGAGTAGATTGCTGGCCGAAATCGCGGTCAGCCCGCGCCCAGCGATGGTACCGCTATTAAGCAGATCATGAGCAGTCGTGATCTGCACGGCATTGCCCGCCAGCAAGGCACCTTTGCCACTTAACTGATCCTTGTCAACTCGGGCATAGAGTTTCGGCACGGCCACCAGCTGGGTACTCCCATCGGAGAGAGTGATGCGCTCATTAACCATCAGCACCATATCGCTGGTCATCTGTGCCATCTGTTCCGCACTAAGTGCCGTCCCCGGCGCGATACCAAATTGGTCGGCAAAGGCTTTGCCACTCGTGAGCAGCGCACGATATTGTGCTTCATCATTGCTATAACCCGTTAAGAACCGTTGTCCGGTCGCTTTCACAATCTGCTCACGCACCAAGGATTGTTCGTAATAGCCATCGCCTAATCGCTTGATAAGCTGGTCTTGATAGACATCACTGCTACTCACCGTGGTTTTCCCCCGCGTAAATTGCGGGTCGGTTTCAACCAGATACTGACTGTCGGTGCCAGGATTAAGCTGGTAGAGGCTCGTGGTGGGTAAGCTCACCGGTACACTGGTGGTGCGGATGACCCAATTCCCCGAAGAAGGGGTCGCTGCCAGTTGTGTCGAGGCATCGACAGGAGCCGGTAGGGTCACGTCGGTCACTAAGGCTTGATGGTCTTGCTGTGCCAAGGCCACATTGGCCAGCAAATTCGACGCCCCCGTGACCTGGGTGGTCGCGTCTTGTGCGGCGATGGTTTGCCCGGTCCCCGCGCCTTGACCTTGTAGCTGTACGGTGAGATGCAGCGGCACCGTTAACTCACTGATCGGCGGTTGATAGACTTCAGGGCCTTCGTAGCGCGTCTGCTTATGCTGTTTACGTCGACCGCCCGCCAGTCGTTCACCTTGCTGCTCGACGGTCTGCTTAACCTCGGTTTCCTCGTTATTCACCGCGCCATTGATGACTAACGCCTGGCCCGCCACGACTTGGCTGTCTTTGTTATGTAGGTCACTATTTAAGACTAAATCGCCACCACTACGCAGTACCGCGCTCTGTTGATCGCTGACCGTTTGGGCCTTGGTGACCTGATCGAAATTGAAGACGTTAAAGCGCCGCCCGGCATCGGTCACACCCGGTTGGTGGAAATAGATAATGCTATTCCTGGCATCCTGATAGACATAGAGATAGTCCTCTTTGCCATCGATGGTGAATTTGACGCGGTTACCTTGCGCATCCAGTGCATAACTACGCCCTTGCGCATCGAAGTTAAACACCACTTTATAGTTACGGGCTTCGGATTTATCGATACTGGCATCAAACCGATAATGCACACCATCGGTGCGACCGCAGGCATCGGTCCATTTACGTCCGGTACAAAACTCAATCTCGACCAGATCATTGAGGCTCGACACCGTTTGCAGATCATCGCTAACCGTTAAATGGGTATCACGGTTCTCGATCTGCTTAGCAGAGATCCCTAAGCTTCCCATCGCCTCAATGGTCGCACTGAGGTTATCAACCTGTGTTGCCTGCCCCGTCAGGCTGCCGTCGGCAGCCAAGGCACCGCCTATCTGTAGATCGCCGTTACTGTAGATCAGGCTATTATCTTGGTTGATCAAATGGTCGGTGGCGATCAGCAAACTTTCTCGTCCGGCGATAGTTGCCGCGTGATTATCGAGACTCTCATTGGTCAATAGCGGGGCATCAATGACTAATTGATCACCATAAATTCTTCCCGTGCCACGATTGTGCAGCTCATCGGCGTGCAGAAACACCTGCCCACCGTCGACTAAGCCTTGATTTTCTAGGTAATGGCTAGTGATTGTGGTGATGCCTGAGTTGATCTCGCCCGTCTGCTGGTTAGTGAGCCGATCACTGGTCAACGTCAGATGCTGTCCAGCCTTCAAGCTACCGCTATTGTTCAGTTGGTGGCCCGCGGTATTGAGCTGCAGGTCGTTTCCAGCCGCCAGTTGGCCATCCTGTTGAAAATCGCTGCCAACCTCTACACTCAGGTTATTGCCACTGGTCACCCGCCCCACCTGTGTGAAGTGGCCAAGCGTGAGCGTCGCATCACCATTGGCGACAATATCGCCCTGGTCATTATTCAGGCTCATGCCACTGCCCGGCTGCCCTATCGTCAACTGGCCCTGGGAGGAGATCAGCCCCTGATAGTTAGCCAAGGCGTCGCTTACCCGTGCCTGCAGCGAGTCACCCGCGCGTAAGCTACCTTGTTGGTTATTCAGGGTTGTCGCAGTGATCGCGAGAGTCTGGGCCTCAATCCCCTGCCCGTTGCCGCGTGTTCGCTGATTATCCAGTTGCTGGGTGGACAGCGTGAGCTGTTCTCCCGCCTTAATCAGTCCCTGCTGATTACTGACCGACTCGCTGGCGGTAACCTGTGCATTGCCCGCGGCATACAGCGTACCCTGATCGTTAATCGCCTGAGCCACCACGGTCGACAGATCGGCACCCGACAGCACTTTACCGCCTTGGTTGTCGAGTTGTGTGCCGGTCAGTGACAGTCCTTGAGCGCCTTGCAGTTGCCCTTGTTGATTATTCACCACCCCCGTTTGCAGAGTAAGACTGCCCCCAGCAAGCAATTGACCATGCTGATTAGCGAATTCACCTTGCCCGAGATCCACCGAGCTATCGCCCCCCGACTGTATTGCTCCTTGACCGTTCTGTAAGCCTTGTAGGGTTAAGCGGCTGGTATCGCTGGCCAGCACAGACCCTTGTTGATTATCCAGCCGCTGTGCGCTTATCGCGAGGTCGCGCCCGGCAATCGCGCCGTTACCATTGTCTAGCTCGCCGCTATCGAGGATTAGCTCCCCCGCAGAGCGCAGGCCAAGACTCGCGCTATCGGTATCGCGATTGCTAAGCGTCTGTCCCTGGGTGTTGATGGCAAGTCGATCGCTCCCCTGGATCAACCCCGCCTGATTCGTTAAGGCTAACGTGCGCAGATCAAGGGTCTTAGCGATCAGCACGCCCTGTTGGTTATTAAGCGCCCCCCCGTCAATCTGTAGATCGCTAGCGGCACTGATTAGCCCTTGTTGGTTATCTAGGCCCTCACTAAGATGTAAAACCCCTTGGCCCTGCGTCGACTGTAGGGTGCCAGCTTGATTTGCGAGTCGCCCTGCCGTAACGGCGAATGCACCGCCGGTTTGTAGCACCCCCCGCTGGTTATCGAGCAAGCCCGTGGTGTTTAGGATTAACGGCCCCTGAACGGCGGTGATCCGCCCCTGTTGGTTAGCCAGACTCGCACTGGTTACACTCACCCGATCGCGGGCCGCAATCTGCCCGGCCTGGTTTTCGAGGTGGCCGCTGGCGTTAAGAGTAACGTCCGATTGCGCGGCGAGGATCTTGCCATGGTCATTATTCAGCGCGCCGGCGGTCAGCGTCAGCGCACCCTGGCTTTGCAGGGTGCCCGCCTGATTGTGTAGATCGTGGCTGGTGCGCAGGGTGAGTGCCCCGGCTTGGGCGCTGAGTAGCCCCTGCTGATTATCGAGCTGTGTCGTGGTCATGACCAAATCGTGATCGCTAATGACCTCGCCCAGACGGTTATTCCACTGATCTGCCGTCGCGGTGATCGTATTGGCCGCGATTAAGCCATTATGGTTATCGAGGGTGTTAGCCTGTATGTCGAGCGACGCCCCCGCTCGCAGGCCTAGATTCTCCGCTTGGGTCTGCGCATTGGTGAGCGTCCCATCCTGAATAGAGAGAGTAAGGTTATGCGCGGCTTGCACCAGTCCGCCGCGATTATCGAGGCCCCCGCTGGTTAAGCGTAAATCGCTCGCACTGGCCAGAAGGCCTTGCGTATTATCGATATGCTGACTGTTCAGCCTGAACGTCTGCGGGCCTTGTGAAATAATCGAGCCACCTTGGTTATCCAGCCGGGCCGCGGCGGTCAGGTCGAGCGCCTGTGCCACCAATTTACCCTGCCGATTCGTTAGGTGACCCGGCGTGGTCAGCGTCGCCTGCTGGGCGGCCAGCTGCGCACGGTCGAGATGGAGATCCCCCTCCTGAGCGTTCACCACCACCTGCTGCGCCTGCGTTTGGCTATCGCTCAGATCGACCGTTTTACCCTTTATGGTTACCTGATCACGGCTCAGGTGGGTGCCGTGACTGCGTAGCTGTTGGTCGGCGCTAAGCGTCAGTTGCCCCGGCGCCGTGGCTTGACCTTGGCTATCGATACCCGCCCCCACTGCACTGCCGCGCTGGTTGTCGATAGTGTTTGCATGGAGTGTCCCATGGCGCCCGGCAATCAGCGTCGAGGATGATTGACTAACTAATTTCCCGCTCGCAGAGAGTTGCAGATCACCTTGCGCGCGCAGTTGCCCGGCATTAGTGATATCGCCTTGGCTGGCAACCGTAATATTACCTGCTGCGGCAATCTGCCCTTGGTTCTCCACGCCTGCCGTATGGATGGCGATATTTTGGGTGGCCTGTACCACCCCGCTATTGGTCAGCTTACCGCTGGCATCCAGCGTAAAGTGGCCTTGGGCTGCGCCTATCTCTCCCCGGTTACGCACCCCCACCCCTTGCTCTGTCCCCACGAGCGTAATACGGTTGGCATACATCCCCGCTAAGGCGGCGGTATCGAGAGCGAAGGTCGGCCGTCCCGCAGGATCATCGGCCTTGACCTTAATAACATTACCGTCGGCATCGGTTTGGTTACGACCGGTAGTGACCTTTAGGTCTCCGGCCTGTACGCGCCCATTGACCTCAACCGCTCGCGCAATAAGCCGCGTATAGTCTTGCCCCGTGCCATTCATCCCCGCGCCGCTAATCGTGATGCGTCCTCGATCCACATCGTAACCGGCGATCTGACCATTCTCCAGTCGTACTCGACCGGCGGCTAGGGTATTGCGACCCGCGTTGATAAAACCGCACCCACTGCAGCTAATCCCCGCCGGGTTAGCGATAATCACATCCGCCTTATGACCGGCGACCTCGACAAATCCACGCAATTGGCTGGGATTGGCGCTGTTGACCTCGTTAAGGATCACCTTAGCCGACCCTTTCGCTAACCAAGGGTTGCCGGCAATCTGCCCCGCTAACTGGGTCGGGGTCGCATGTTGGCTGTTATTTAGAATCGCGCCGCGTTCATCCACGTCAAATTGACGATAAGTGTTGTGAGATAGCCCCTGGCTATTGGGTGCACGGATATCGACCTGCGGTAATCCATTACCGGTTTGTTGTACCGTTGGCTGTTGGCCCCGTGGCGCACCGGGATCGGCAACAATTCCTCCCGCCTGCGCGCTGGCGCTGAGCGCTCCCCCTGCGAGGAGCAGCGCAAAGGTTAGCGGACGCAGAGTGGCAATACTCAGTCGCTGCCCCGGCTGACCGGCGCGACTCGTCCCGCCCGCGCGTCGTGCCAATTCCGACACCACGACCAGCCTTTGCAGACAACGGTTAAAAATAATTCGATAACAGTGCTTGTTCATGATTCGTCCCTGTATTAGTACTGCCAGTTTAGGCTAAACCCAAAGGTTACCCTGTCAGTTTTGAATCCTTTTGGCTTAGCCAGCGGCGTGCCAGCAAATAGGTCATAGCCTACCCCGACACTCGACAGCGCCCCCCTTACTCCCACGACGCTCCCAGCGAGATGTCGCCCTAAGAGAGTGGAGCCATCGCTTCGCCCGCCCACCTCTCCATAATCGGCACCCAGATACAGCTCTTGATTCGCGAGCGGCGTCTGCCAAGCGAGGGTATTCTGTACGTACCAGCCATGGCTGGCACTGAGCGTTCGTTCGCCGTTAAAGCCGCGAACCGTCCAGCGGTTACCGATGGCGAGTTGATCGGGAGAGGTCAATGGCGTCGAGCTTTGCTGGCGCAGGTAGGTCACTTGATAGCGGAAGTTTTGAGAAGCCACCTGAAATGGCCAATCCATCCCGAGGTTCCAGGTGAATATTTTACTTTTCGCCGTGGCGCGATACCCCGCATCGTACTGCTCTTCGTAAGCGGGTAACGCCCCAAACCAGCGCGTGCCGTGCTGGTAATTGACGCTACCATTTAGCGTAATCGGTCCGAGATAATGCCGATGGTCAAGGCCTAATTGCCAAGCGCTGGTTCGCCGACGTTGCACCTCGATTTCGCTACGGTCGATATAGTTTTGTAACTCACGGATCAATAAACTACTGCGTAAGGTGGTTTTACCGCTGGCATTGCGTTGAATAACGCGACTCACACCCACATTGAGGTTCTTACTTTTACCCGAGTAACGAATGTCGCCGTTATACCCGGCCACGTTTTGGACATAGTCATATTCGCCGCCGGTCACCTCAAGCAACCAGTAGCCGAGAGGAACGGAGTAGTGGCCATTAATATTTTTACTCTGTTTATGCCCTTTAAAACCAATATCATGGCTGGCAGAGACGTAGAGTAAATCGCTCAGCGCAAAGGGGTTATCGAGGGCGAGCATCCCACCGACTTGTGTGCGGCCGGTACTTTTGGTTCCAGAATCATCGGCCCACAGATTGACCCGCCAGACTTTCGCTTGATGACGAGTGATTACCACATCGCTCTCGCCTGCCTGCTGTCCCGGTACGATCTCCATCGTGTCTTCGACCGTCGGCAGCCTTTGCTGATTCTCAAGTCCCTGCTCGATATCGCGTAAGTCGAGCACTTTCCCGGCGGTCGCAGGTACGGAATTGCCAATCAACGCGCGCGTATCGGAGCCTGGCGCATAACGTACCTCGCCCAACGTTCCGGCGACCAACGATAGGGTGAGTTCTCCTTGGCTGAGATCTTGAGCGGGCACCAGTACCCGCGAGGTCACCCAACCATGGGCGATAAGACGATTTTGTAGACGCCCCATCAGCTGATTGATCCCCTTAACCCCTAAGCAGTGGCCGACGCCTTGATCAACAATGGCCTGCGCACGAAACCATCCCGGGAAGGAATCGGTTCCTGTCACATGAACTTTTTTTATTGGAAAGCAAGGGGTTTCCAATAAAAAAGGCCCTTCAACATTGGTCGGGATCGGGTTTTCTAAGGAGATATCCGGGGCACTCGGTGTCAGTTGTGACTCTCTCGCCGATTGCTGAGTCTGAATATGTTGTTGTTGCTGATCGATAAATGGTGCCGCCTCGGCCAGAGAGGTGACGAAGGTGACGCTAAGCAACCCGAGTTTAATGCGCCGGAGGGAGGGAGTCGTCCTTGTCTGCATGCCGCAATATCCAATAGTAAGAAAGCGTAAGGAAATATTAAATTTATCATCAAAATATAACGTCATGCTGAAAAAATCAACAAAACCCTAGGCACTTAAATAGGAATAATGAGACATCGTTCAAAGAAAATTATATTCAAGCTTAGCCAGGCTATTCACCTAGCTAAGTCAGCAATGGTTAGCGTGTAGTCTAGCCTGAGTTCCAACTATTGAGGGTAGCGGTTGACCACGAGCCATAAGAGGCATTCGGTAGGATAAACCAGTCATCGCCAAAGTGTTTCTGCTGATCCTGCACCAACTGGCGTTGCTCGGTAGCCGGTTTATGATTTTTAAATACCCCGGCAAAGTCGGCGAGACTATCTCCAAATAACATGATGATCTGATGCGTTTTCTCAATAGCCTCGCGGCGTTGTACTTTACTGCCGGTATCGAGTAATACGCTATTTGCACTGACTTGAGGTAGCCCTAACGCTTTAAGGGTAGCGAGTGTATAAGATTTATTATCCTGACTGCGATCAGACACATAATAGATGCTGATCTGATGCTGGTTAGCAAAGTCGAGAAATGCTTTCGCCCCCGGTATAAGCTTAGGCCGACCTGTCTTTTCCCACTCTCCCCAGGTGTCCCAGGTCGTAAAGTCATGGCATTGCTGCATATCGCGGACTAATAGCGCTGAATTATCAAGGACGGTTTCATCGAGGTCGAGTACCACCGCCGGCTTAGTCGCAGGGCTAGGCTTGGCGATTTTTTCTGCTAAGCGTTCAGTTGCAAGCCGGTAGGTTTGTAATTGTAACGCCATAACCTCAGCAGATTGTTGTTGATATTTAAGCGCCATTTCATAAGATTTTGGTGCGCAGCTTGCCGGTTCAGCGGCATACGCCGAGAGGCTGAGGGTTGGCATCAGCAGTAAGAGTAGGGTCGAACGTAGCTTCACAGTTATTTTTCCATGTTTTGAGATGGGAAAAATAATAAGGCACAATTATGACAAGACCATGACAACCACCGTAATAGTTGACTTAGGTGACGATAACGCTTAGCTATAGCGTCACGACAATAATTAGCGAGGTGGGCTGACGCCCACCTCTGCGATGTATTAGCGTTCGCGTAACGCCTCTCTCGCCTTATTGAGTGGCTTGATAAGATACTGCAACACAGTCTTATGGCCCGTCTTAATATCGACGGTAGCGATCATCCCTGGGAATATCGGAAACTGCTTGTGGTAGCGATTTTCCAGATGGTTACTATTCGTGCGGATATAGACCCGATAGTAGAAAATATCGCGTTTCACCTCATCTTGAATCGTATCGGGCGATATCATGGTGACCTCTCCCGGTAAGCCGCCAAAAATCGAGTAATCATAAGCGGTAATTTTTACCATCGCTTTCTGGCCTGGATGAATAAAGGCCACATCACGGGGAGAGATTTTCGCTTCGATGACCATTTGATCATCAAGCGGCACCAAGGTCATCAACTTACCATTGGGTGGAATAACCCCGCCCACGGTGGTCACATCGATATCTTTAACAATGCCACGTAAGGGGGCATTAAAGGTTAAGCGAGTGAGGGAATCTTCCCGTCCACGCGTGACCGAGCGTTGCGCTTCAATTTCTTCATTGGCTTTCGCTAACTCTTCACGGGCTTTCACGAAATACTGGTTTTGCATCTCGGTAATCTTACTTTCGAGATCGTTCTTCTGCCGCTGTAAGCGTAAGACTTCGACGTTGCTGGCCGCACCCAGTTTCACCAAAGGCTGCGTCATAGTCAGTTCCCGTTGCACTAACACAGCCCCTTCGCGTAATCCTGCTAGCCCCTTGGTTAAACTGGCGCGTCGAGATTCATACAGAGCGGTTTCTTGTTTAATCAAACCACTGTCATTCGCGATCTCTGGAGGAAAGGTCAACGGTGTGCCATTGACTTCAGCATTCAACCGCGCCGCCGTCGCCAGCGCGGCATTCAGTCTAGACTCACTCTCCATCACACTAAATTGCGTTTTAGTCCGATCTAATTGGGCAAGCGGTTGGCCTTGCTCAACAATATCCCCCTCCTTCACAAATAATTTATGCATAATCCCGCCTTCTAGCGATTGAATCACTTGTTCGTGCGAGGAAGGAACCACTTTACCGTTACCGGTCGTCACTTCATCTAGGTGGAAGAAGCTTGCCCAGGTGATAAACACACAGAGCAAGGCAAATAGGCTCCAGGCCACTAAAGTCGAACGCGGCAGTTTCGGTTCACGTAATCGGCTGTTAAATTTGCCTAACTCACTCATGAGTTCGCCTCCTGCTCTGAAGGGGGGGTATTGCGCAAAGTCACACGACGCGTCGGGGAAGCCGGACGGGCTAACCCGCTCTGTTGGAGAATGGCATCGCGCGGGCCATCTTTGATAATCTTCCCGTTTTCGAGCACGATAATCCGGTCCACCAGTTCCAGTGCGGCCAATCGATGGGTCGCTATCACTAAGGTTTTAGTCGGGTTAAGCCATTGGCGTAACGCGTGGATAAAGTGCTGTTCACTGATCTCATCCAAGGAAGCCGTCGGTTCGTCCAATAACAGAATCGCGGGCGAGGTCAATATGGCGCGCGACAATAACAATGCCTGACGCTGCCCTCCTGACATGCCAAAGCCCCCTTCATTGACCATCGCATTCAGGCCCAATTTTTGGTTGCGCACAAAATCTATCGCGCCACTGAGCGTCAGCGCATGATGGATCTCCTCGTCGCTGGCCAACGGGTTACCTAGCGTAATATTGTCGCGAATCGAACCGAAAAATAGCCGTGCGTGCTGCGTCAATAATTGCATATCACGCCGTACATCGGCGGGATCTAGATGTGCCAGCGCGATATCGTCTAACAAGATACTGCCCACTTGGGGTTCCTGCATGGCGGCAAGCAATTGCAGTAAGGTACTTTTACCCGACCCGTTGCGTCCCAGTAGCGCAATTTTTTCGCCCGGTTTAATGGTAAGTTGCGCTAAGCTTATCACTTCTGTTTTCTCTTCTTCGTCATAGTAAAAACTGACGTTTTTCAGCTGGTAGTGGCCTTGTAGATGAGATTTATGGACCCGTTTACTGGCCAGTGGGTCATCGATGGGACGCTGCATCAAATCATCGAGTCCTTTACGGGCCACTTTGGCGGATTGCCAACGCGATAATACGCCAGAAATTTGTGAGAGCGGCGCGATGGTCCGTGACGCGAGAATAGACGTCCCCACCAGTGCCCCGGTGGTCATATCGCCACTCATCACTAAATAGCAGCCGACCAGCAGTACCACGGCATAGACGATCGATTGGACCTCTTGTGTCCAGGTCATCAGTAACCCTGTTAACCAACGTTGTTTCATGCCGACCGTCGCCGCCACGTCATTGGTGTTGTTCCACTGGTTTTGAAAGCGCTGCTCCGCACGCATCAGTTTAATGTCTTCAATGCCCTGCACCGCTTCAACTAACGTCGCGTTACGGATCGCCGATTCACGCATACCCTCTGCCGATAATTTAGCCAAGGGGATCTGAATCAATAACCCCGGTATCACTAACAGTGGCACGGCTAATAACACCACAAATACCAACGGTCCGCCGATCATCCACAAGATCGCCACGAAGAATAAGAAGAACGGCAAATCGGAAAAGGCCGAGATGGTGGTCGAGGTGATGAGTTCACGCACTGACTCCAGCTCCCTTATTTGTGAGATAAATGACCCGGTCGAGCGAGAACGCATACCGTTTTTGATGCGCAACGCATGGGCGAACACTCGTTCGGAAATGCGTAAATCGGCGCGCTTACCGATCACATCCGAAATATGCACGCGCAACATGCGCATCGTAAATTCGAATAATATGGCAATCATTACCCCACTAAATAGTACCCAAAGCGTTGGGACAGATTGTGCGGGGACCACACGATCGTAGATTTGCATTGAAAAAATCATGCCTGAGAGCGCCAATACGTTCGCAACCAGCGCAACGATCATGATATCGCTGTAGCGACGCCAGTCTTTGAGCGCCAGCTGCCAGAACCAATTTTTTTCATAGGGTTTGATATAGTCATCGACGCGCGCATCACGTACCGATTCTGCCGGTCGTAATACGATAATGCGTTGGAGGCGTGTGGCGAGTTCCTCCCGCGTCAGCGTGGTCTCTAAGCCTTGTTCGCCACTAAATTGTAAGGTAAGCGAGCCGCTATCATCCATTTTGGTAATAACGGCAATTTGTTGTTCACTTAATTCCACGACCAAGGGCAATCGCCACGGGTCGAGAAGACGAGGGTCCGCCGCCACGGTTCGCAGGTTGAGACCCAGTTGTTTTGCCATATCTTCCAATACCCACTGTTCGGGGGACTGGCTTTCATGATTGATGGTCATCCGGACATGTTCTTGAGAGAAATCCAGACGATAAAATTTTGCAACACTTAACATCGCCTGCAACCAAGGCTCATAGTGCGGATGCGTTTTCATAACTAAACCCTACTCTAACAACTCAATAATTGCCCTCGCCGACGGGGGGGCCTGAGTTAACGAAGCCCCCCGTCGGCGAGGACGGTAAGAAAGGAAAAAGAGTCCCCATGGGTTATCCCATGGGGAGAGGCGACTACACCACTAACAACTGGTGATTGGCCAGTAAGGTTGCCAAGTCAGTCTGCACGCCATTAAGAGTCACTACCGTGGTGGCATCAAACTGACTGCCCGTTCCATCTCTGTCGATCTGGATCTCGGTGTTGCTCCCAGTGTGAACAACATGCAAGTAATCGGTGATATTACCGGCACTCGCCCCAAGGGTTGCCACGCCGTCAACGTAACTGGCTGAACCGTCCCCTTTATAGCCCGACCCGCTTAGTAGCTCCCTTAAGTCGATACGATCAGTATCTGCGGTCGACTCCCAGGCACCGACAGTAAAGCCATTCACCACGTCACTACCGTTACCGCCCGTTGCATCAGCGCTGTTGATCAACTTATACAACATCGTATCGTGACCGCCATTGCCGATATTAAAGGTGTCATTCCCGCCGCGGCCTTCGAATTGGTTATCCCCTTTACTTCCGGTGATCACATCATTGAAGTCCGAGCCATTGATCCCTTCGATATTGACTAAACGCGACGTGTTGAAGCCGGTGTCTTGTGCCGACGAGATACTGAGATCGACATTGACTCCCGCGGTGGCATTACGATAATCCACCACGTCGACCCCACCGGTCGTGCTCCAGCTATCGTGATCAGAACGGGTCGTCCAGCCACCGCCGCCGTTATAGGTATAACTTCCCTCTTCTGCGACGAAGGTGTCGTTATAGCCTGTTCCGGTCAGGGTGCCGCTATGACCGCCCGTTGCCGCATCAGCCGTTAAGGCATAGCTCTCTTTTCCATTACCCGCTTCGAGATTATCCCAGGTGACATTGTCCGACTTCCCATTAGTAATTTTTACCAATTGAGCCGAATAAGTATCATTAGGATTTAAGCCATAGAAACTTACTAAAGCTGAAGTGTCGTTCACACCAACGCCTGACTGGGCATTGATAATTTGTGAGGCCACTAACTTACCAGCGGAGTTGTATAGATTAACGGTATTTCCATAAAAAACATTGATCCCTTCACTGTCTACGATGCGTAAATGCATGGCCGTGCCATCAGCAATCTTATTATTATTCTGGATCAATACCACTTTGCCGTTCTGCTGAGAAACCAGCAGGTCTTGGGTACCGTTCCAGTCATAATCCATCGCCGCAATACCCGTCACATTCACCAGCTTACTGGCCAAGTTGCTGGCCGTGAAACTCGCCCCATGATTATTATTGGTAAACAGCGTGGCGGTTTGCGCGCCACCGTAGGTGCTGAACTTCACCACATCCATCTGTCCGTCACCATTCCAGTCGACGGCGGTCGACAAATAGCCCTGTGTCGCGCCCGTGGACTCGATGGCTGTGCCGGTGGTGGCCAGTTTACCTTTACCGTCGTTATAGAAGATCTGGCCCGCATTGCCTTTACTGCCGCTGCCGATATACAGATCCATATAGCCATCGCCATTAAAATCGGCCCAGGTCATGGACGCAGCGTTGCTACTGTTGGCACCATTGCCGACGAATACGTTACTGATATCCTGACCGACCGCTAAGGTGCCATCGCCTTTATTGGTGATCACCGTCAAGGCATAAGCGCCACTACGGTTGGTGTGCTGGACAATATCCACCGTACCGTCATTGTTCAGATCGACCCCGGAAATTTCACGGCCGGAATCAAACTGCCCGTAGAAGTTACTCTCACCACCGGTCCCATCTGGCTTCAACACACCTTTGTTGTTGTTCAGATAGGTTAAGGAGTCCATCCCCGCATCACCGTAGGCGAGATCAAGATAACCATCCCCTGTCCGGTCATAGGCCATGACTCCACCATAATAAATGGTGGTGCCCATCGCTAATTGTGAACCGTTATAATTACTGCCGTCGAAGGTCCAGGTAATCTGGGTACTGTTACCATAGTCTGTTTCAGTCCCATAGAGGGTCTGTACACCACTACGGTTAACATCGGCACCCGTCATATTTACCAGCGCGGCCCCCCGGGTGTTAGTCAATTTGTTGTCGTCATAGCTAGAAAGGTCAGTGCCATTATAAATCTGGCCATTTGCGCCGATCGTCCATAACCCTTGACTATTCGTCCCAATAAGCATGCTCGAGTTATTACCTGCACCGGCAGCCGTTGCCCAGTCGGTATTAACGCTTTCGGTATTCACCACCAAGGTCCCATGTGCCAACCCTGTGGTATTACCATTCCCCGCACTACTCTTAATTTGCGCAGTAACATCGTAGCTGTTAACCGCCAATGCACTACTGTCAGGCACCTGCAAATACCAAGTGTTATGGGCATAATCGACAACAACCGCTCCCCCCTCTTCGGAGGTATAAGTTTTTCCGCCCACCGTGACTTGGATATATTCACCGTGCTCTAGGGTGGCCGAAACCGTCCCGTTGATAATAGGCGTCGTATCGGAAGTCGTTACCGCATTGATGGTCGCGACTGTGGTAGGGACAGACGTGTCCACTTTCAGGCCAAAACTTGTAGAGTCGGTATAGTTACCGGCGAGATCCATCACACGAACAAAATAGCTGTGTTTACCATCAGATAAACCATTATCTTGATATGTCCAGTGTGTCGAATCAGTCATTGTCACTAAGCCGACTAACACACCATCACGGAATAGCTGAACGATGTCTCCTTTTCCAACGGCTTGGCTTAGCGTGCCATTAATGACAGGTGCGGTATCGTCGGTCGCAACCTTAGAACCAAAGTTCCCTTGACGCTCACCTTGATCATCGGTGTAACTGACTATACTGCCTTGGCTCGCCGGTGCGGTGGTATCGACGGTGACCGTTTGATGCGCGACCGAGCCAACATTGCCTGCTTGGTCAATAATGCGGACTTGATATTGGTAATCGCCATCCGCGAGGGTACGACTATCACTGTAGGTCCACTGTTTATTGGTGACCGTGGTATCTACCCAGGTTTGCCCGCCATCAAGACTAATTTGCACTCGCTCATCACTGGCTAATGGACTACCAAGGGTGCCTCTCAGGGTCAGGGTTTGATCCATTGTGATGAAATCACTGGCAGACTGCCCGGTATCCTCGCTAATACCATCAATAGTAATGCCATAGTCAGGGGCTGTGGTGTCGACCGTGACTTTCTGCGACGTGGTCGACCCGATATTACCCGCTTCGTCAATCACCCGAACTTGGTAGTTATAAACACCATCGGTTAAGGTGCGACTCTCTTGATAGCGCCATGATGTGCCGTCAACGCTCGCATCGGTCCAGGTTTTACCCCCATCTATACTGACTTGAACGTATTCGTTAGCTTGTAAAGCTTTCCCTAACGAACCTTCCAAGGTGTACGAGGTTTGATTCGTTACATAATCATGCGCATCAAAACCACTGTCGACAGTAATATCGTCAACCGTGACTTTCTCCGCCACGTCTGGCGCAACGGTATCGATAGTCACCTGTTGATGGGTAAAGGCCCCTACGTTACCGGCAGCATCAACGACACGTACCCAATAGGTATAGTTGCCATCAGTCAACGTACGGCTATCGGTATAGTTCCATTGCGTACCGACCACATTGACGTTCTGCCACGTTTTTCCGTTATCGAGGCTGATCTGCGCGTACTCATTTGCCGACAGCGAAGCCCCTAACGATCCTTTCACTGTGAGTGAGGTATCGCTGGTGATAAAGTCATTACTGTGCAGCCCGGTATCCTGATCGATACTATCGATGGAGATCGTTTTCGAGCTATCAGGGACTTGGGTATCGACGGTAACCACTTGGCTTGCCGTTGCACTGATATTGCCTGCATCATCGATCACCCTAACTTGATAGTTATATTTCCCATCGGTTAACGTGCGACTATCGACATAGGTCCAGGTTTTGCCACTGACGCTGACGTCCACCCAGGTTTTCCCCCCATCGATGCTGACTTGTGCATGGTCATATTTGCCCAGCTCTGCGCCCAAGGTTCCGGTCACGGAAAGCTGCGTATCACTGGTAATGAAATCATGATCCGACAGACCTGTATCCTGAACGATCGCATCAATCGTGATCGTGGCCGCATCCGGCGCCGTAGTATCGATAACCACTTTTTGCTCTGCGGTCGCACCGACATTGCCTGCATCATCGATAACGCGAACCTGATAGTCCCAAGATCCGTCTGCTAAGGTGCGCCCATCACTAAACGTCCAGGTATTACCCGTGACGGTAAGGTTCTGCCAGTTTTTTCCACCGTCCAGACTGATCTGAGCATGTTCATCATCCGCCAAGGCTGCCGATAATTTACCGTTCAGAACCACTTTGGCATCGTTAGTGATGAAATCTGTGGCACTCAGCCCAGTATCATCTTGCAGTGCATCGATGGTAATGCCCATACTCGGCGCAGTAATGTCAACGTTAATGCTATGGGAGACCGACCCACTGTTGCCGATGCTGTTAGCCACCTGTGCTTGGATGGCATAAGTTTCACCATCCGCGAGAGCAGTAATATCCTTACTACTGATCGTGGCTTGCCAATTTCCTTTATCATCAACGACTGCAGTATAAGTCTTACCATTTAACGTAATGGAGACGTGTTGGCCTGCCGGTGCCGTGGTGGTGCCACTGACGATCAACGGTTGGCTATGTTCCGCCGCATTAACCACGTCATCTGCTGCAAAGGTATCGATGGTTATCGTCGGCACGTCACCATTAAGCGTTACCGTATGGCTTGCTTGGCCTGGGTTACCCGCTTTATCGCTGACTGTAGCTGTAACGGTGTAATCACCATCACGTAACCCCACGAGGTCTTGAGCCGAAACTTTAACCGACCAATTACCCTCTTTATCCACTGTGGTGGTGTAACTGTGACCATTAAAGGTCACGGTCACGGACTGCCCCGCTTCCGCCGTCGAGGTTCCGCTGAGTGTTTGCCCCGCTTTCTGCTCATCGCTATTGATGATGTCATCGCCTGCAACGGTATCGATAGTGATGGTCGGTGCTTGCGTATCGACGGTTAAATCATGAGAGGTATGACCTTCATTCCCGGCGACATCCGAGACGGACACGCTGACGGGGTTTACGCCTTGAGCAAGTTCTTGTAAATCATCACTCGCTACCGATAACTGCCAAGATCCATCAGCCTTCACTGTAGTGGTGTAGCTATGGCTGCCTAAGGTCACCGTAACCGTCTGGCCCGCCTGCGCCGTAGTACTGCCACTTAACACCAGCGGCTGTTGTTGCTCGGCTGCATTAAGCACATCATCCCCAGCAACAGTATTAATACTGATTACCGGTGCCGTAGTATCGACCGTAATTGAATGCGAGGCCTGCGCGCTATTTCCTGCACTGTCAGATGCCGCTACGCTGACTAGATAGTTACTGGCATCTTTCAGCGCCGCAACATCTGCCGCCGGAACCTCTAGCTGCCAATGCCCTTTAGCATCGATCGTCGCGGTGTACTGTTTCTGGTTAAGAGTAACCGTTACCGTTGTGCCCGTAGCAAACTGCGTACTGCCCCCTTGCACCGTCAGAGCTTGTCCCGCCTCTGTAGCATTAATCACATCATCCTGTGCCACGGTATCAATGGTTAAGCCCACTTCGGCTGAATTAACCACGACTTCATGACTTTGCTGACCAACGTTCCCCGCACTATCCGTGACCGTGGCCGTGATGCTTACCGTGCCATCTTGTAAACCGGCGATCACCGAGGCAGGTACCCCAACACTCCAGTTGCCTGCGGCATCCAGTACCGTGGTATAGGTTTTACCCGCGAGGGTCACCACCACGTTATTACCCGCTTCGCCACCGGTCGCACTGCCACTGATAATCTGTGCTTGGGAATGTTCTGCAAAACTAATAATGTCGTCACCGGCGACCTTATCGAAGGTGATCACTGGCGCTTGCAGATCCACTTGAACATTATGGTCAGTATGTGTGCTATTGCCCGCCTTATCCGCAACGCTTGCACTGATGGTGGTTTGGCCATCGCTGAGCGCTTGCAGATCCGCTGCCGGCACGCTGACCTGCCAATGACCTTGCGCATCAACGGTGGTCTTATAGTCCTTACCGTTCAGGCTAACCGTCACTTCTTGGCCCGCTTGCGCCGTGCTGCTGCCGCTGATCAGCTGGTCGCTGCCCGCTTCTTTGGCATTCAGCACATTGTCTTGCGTCAGGTTATCGATGGTCAGGCTCGGTGCCACGGTGTCGACCAGGATCTCGCGGCCCGCTTGCGCGCTGTTACCGGTTGGCGTGGTGACGCTCACCTCGACGTTGCGTATGCCATCGTA
>NZ_JABBFP010000018.1 GCF_018494085.1 Rosenbergiella collisarenosi
GCCGCACCACTGACTTTACCGCTCAGGGTTTGCCCTGCGGCCAGCTCGCTGGCGTTGATCACATCATCGCCCGCCACGGTATTGATGGTGACTAATGGCGTCTGGGTACCGACCGTGATGGTATGGGAAGTATTACCGCTGTTACCTGCATCATTTATCGCGGTAGCCGTTACCGAATAGTTGGCTTCACCCAGATTCGCCACATCGGCGGCAGGTACCACGGTGCTCCACTGCCCTTTATCATCAACGGTGGCGGTATACTGCTGACCGTTAAGGTTAACGGTGACTGTCGCGCCTGAGGCCAGCCCAGTCGCTTGCCCGGTGATAGTCAGATCTTGGCCTTTCTCCGTGCTGTTGATAATGTCATCGCCCGCAATGGTATTGATGCTCAGTACCGGTGCGGTTAACTCAACATGGATATCGTGCGTGATGCTTTGGCTATTACCCGCTTTATCAGTTACCGTCGCCGTCACCTGATAATCGCCTTCGCTCATGGCTGAGACATCCGTCGCTGGAATGCCGAGGCTCCATTGACCCTGTGCGTCAACGATCACGTTATAGGTTTTGCCGTTTAGGGTCACCGCGACGGTATCTCCCGCTTCCGTACCCCTTGCCTGACCTTGAATAATCAATGCTTGGCTATGTTCGGCAACATTGACGACATCATCGCCTGCTACTGTCGCAATGGTTGTCACAGGGGCAGTGATATCGACCAGCAGGTCGATCGCAGACGTTGAGCTGTTACCCGCTTTATCCTCTACGCTGGCAGAAACCTGATATTGGCCGTCTTGTAATGCTGCAACATCTTCCTGTGGAACGGTGAGCGACCATGAACCATTCGCCTCAACGGTTGCGCTGTACTGTTTATTATTAAACGTCACATTGACGGTCTGACCCGCTTCTGCTGAGGTACTTCCCGTCAACGTCAGAGCCTGTTGTGATTCTTGCCCATTCACAACGTTATTGGTGCTAATCGGGTCAAGCTGTAACATCGGTGCTAAGCTATCGACCATAAACTCATGGCTTGCTTGCGCACTGTTACCGCTGTCGTTATGCACGGAAACCTGTACCTGTGCACTACCTTCTTTGAGAGAGGCTAAGGCTGAAGAAGGCACATACAGCGTCCAATTTCCTTTTGCATCCACCACCACTGAATAGCTTTTTCCTGCAAAAGCAACCACTACAGTGTTACCCGGTTCAATATGGCTGGTGCTACCCGATAGCGTCAGATCTTGCCCTTTTTCTGCAGCATTGATGACGTTGTCGCTCGTGACAGAATTGATACTGATGGAGGGTAATCCGGTGTCGACAGTAATGTCGTGGCTTGCCTTACCGACGTTACCCACCGTGTCCGTGACCGTGACAGCGATATTGACATTACCGTCCTGTAGACCAGAAATGACGGATGCAGGAACGCCAACACTCCACTTCCCAGCAGCATCTAATACTGTGGTATAGGTTTTCCCGTCGATAGTCACTGTAACACTGTTACCTGCAGCGCCACCCGTTGCACTACCGCTAATGATTTGCGCTTGGCTATGTTCATCGATATTAATGATGTCATCGCCCGCCACCTTATCAATGGCAATCACTGGTGCTTGAGCGTCGACTTGGAAGCTATGCTCAGCTTGCGTGCTGTTACCTGCTTTATCCGCGACTGTCGCGCTGATCGAGGTTTGACCTTCATTTAAGGCTTGCAGGTCAGTTGCGGGGATCTTGACCTGCCAATGTCCTTGCGCATCGACGGTAGTCTTATAGTTCTTACCGTTCAGGCTAACTGTCACTTCTTGGCCCGTTTGCGCCGTGCTGCTACCGCTGATCAGCTGGTCGCTGCTCGACTCTTGGGCATTGAGGACGTTATCTTGCGTCAGGTTATCAATCGTTAAACTCGGCGGCTGCGTATCAATTTGGATCTCCCGACCCGCTTGCGCGCTGTTACCGGTAGGTGTAGTGACACTCACCTCGACATGACTTATTCCGTCATGGAGAGTGGCCATATCCGCTGCGGGGACGGTCACCGCCCACTTACCATCACTCTCTACTGTCGTCGTGTACTGATGCCCCGCAACACTCACGGTGACCTGACTGCCTTCTGCGACATCATGAGTACTGCCACTTAATGCGAGATCTTGACCTTTTTCGGCTGCATTAAGTACATCGTCATTGCTTACGGTGTTAATACTGATTGCCACGTCGGCAAGGTCGACGGTGACTGGATGAAGAATATTAACTGGGTTCCCGGCACTGCTTTCGCCACTGACTGCGATTTGTAGACTACCTGCCGTCCACGTGCTGACATCGCTGCTCGGGACCGCCGCGCTCCAACTACCATCCGCCATCACGTTGGCGCTGTATGTCTTGCCATTAATGGTTACGGTTAACGTACTGTTCTCCGCAATCCCTTGGCTAGAACCGGTGATGAGTAGATTCTGATCATGTTCAATCGTGTTGATAACATCATCACCCGCCACAGTATTGACCCGCAGCCCAGGTAAGTTGGCATCAATGCTTATCGCGTGTTGTGCATCACCCGTGTTGCCATGTTGGTTGGTGACTGAGGCTTCGACCGTCAATGGTCCGTTACCCATCGCCGTGAGATCGTCACTGGAAACATTAATACTCCATGTCAGATCCTTCGCCACCGTTGCGGTGTAAGTGTTTCCGCCCAGATGTACGGTCACGGTATCGCCTGCTGCTGCCCCGCTGACTTTGCCACTCAGGGTTTGTCCGCTGGCTAACTCACTCGCGTTGATCACATCGTCGCCAGCGGTCGTGTTGATACTGATCGTCGGCAGATGCGTATCGACCGTGATAGTCGTCGTCGAGCTGACGCTGTTGCCGACATCATTCGTTGCACTTGCTGAAATCGAAAGTTGGCCTTCCGGTAATGCGCTAACGTCTTGAGCGGATAAGGTTACCGACCAATTGCCCTGACTGTCTGTGGTCGCAGTGTAAGACTTCCCTGCAATAACGACGGTTACGCTCGTCCCTTCGGCTAAATCGCTGCTCTGTCCAGAGAGGGTTAAGGTGGCCTGATGCTCATCGGCATTCAGCACATTATCGCCAGCGATAGGTTTGAACGCCAACGCTGGATCTTGCGTATTGACCGTTACATCGTGAGTCGCCGTTCCGGTGTTGCCGGCATGATCAGTGACAGTAACACTGATTTGGGTTTTACCTTCTTGTAACGCGGCGACGGCTGAACTTGGGATGCCTGTACTCCATTGTCCTTGTGCATCCAGTACTGCGCTATAGCTTTGGCCATTTAAGGTAATGGTTACTGTATCGCCCGCGGCACCGCCAGTCGCTGAACCGCTGATAATTTGGGCTTGTTGATGCTCAGCCGCATTGATGACATCATCACCCGCCACGGTATTAATCGTGACAACCGGCACGAAAGTGTCCACGGTGAAGTCATGAGAGGAATTCGACGCATTTCCTGCGATGTCCGATACGGTTGCGGTGACCGCATTATTCCCTTGCGGTAACGCGGCCAGATCGTCAGATGGCACAGTGACCTGCCAGTGACCTTGCTTATCAACCGTTGCTGAATAGGCTTTGCCGCCAAGTGTGACGGTCACTTTCTGACCCGCTTCCGCCGTTGACGATCCACTGATAACTAAGGGTTGCTGTGCTTCACTGGCATTGAGCTGGTTATCCGCCGTAACCGTGTCAATCGCGATAGAGGGAGGCTGGGTATCAACCGTGATAATGCGAGAGCTTTCTGTACTATTCCCACTGACATCTGCAACAGACGCTGAAATCTCAGTGCGGCCCTCAGTTAAGCCACTCATTGCTGCGGCAGGCACGGTAACATGCCAGGAACCATCTTTTTCAACGCTGGCGGTGAACAGCTGTCCAGCAAACTTGATAATGACACTCTGTCCGGCTTCAACCTGTTGCGTTTTACCCGACAGGACTAACGCTTGTTGTTGCTCGGCAGCATTAATCATATCGTCACTCGACACCGTATCGATGGTGAGGGCAAGCTGATCGTTATTGACCGTAATAGGGTGGGTAATTGCCGCTTGATTACCGTACGCGTCGCTAGCGGTTGCGGTAATAGATAATGCGCCCGCTGGCCAGTGAGCCATCTCTGCCGCCGGGATCCCAATTTGCCAATGCCCTTGATCCTCCACGACCGCACTGTAAACGATTTGATTAACCGTTACGCTAATGATCGTACCTGCATCCAGATGTTCACTGTTTCCGGTTACAGTGAGATCTTGCTGCTGTTCGAGGGCATTGATGACGTCATCGCCAGAGACCGTATCAATACGCAGTCCTGGCAGTTGAGCATTGATATCGATACCCAGCGCGCTATCACCTGTATTACCGTGAGCATTGGTGACCGATACATCGATAGCGATTTTACCATCACCCAGTGCCGCCATATCGGCCGCAGGGAGAGTGGTATGCCAGGTTAAATCTTTTTCAACAGTGGTGGTATAGGTCTTGCCGCCAAGGGTGACAGTAATGTTATCCCCTGCCGCGGCACCGACGACCCGACCACTGAGCGTCTGATCAACGGCAATTTCGTCGTGATTGACGAGGTTATCGGTCGCGAAGGCATCAATGGTCACTTGGGGCAGATGGGTATCGACCAATACGCTGGCTTGTGCGCTGCCTAGGTTACCCGCACTGTCAGACCCTGTTACGGTGACGGTATACAAGGTGTTATCAAGATGCATCACATCCGTCGCGGGCACGGTGATTTTCCACACACCTTGCGTCACGGTGGCCTGATAGTCGATATGATTGAGGCTGACGGTGACGACTGTCCCATCGGCTAAATTACTCTTACCACTCAGGGCTAACGGCTGAAGTGCCTCATTGGCATTGATGACGTTATCTTGACTAATTGCTTCAATCGATAAGGTCGGAGCAGCCCCACTCAGCGTGAAATCATGCGTGGCACTTCCGGTGTTGCCTGCCGCATCGATGATGGAGACGGTGGCGGAGTGTTGACCTTGCGCGAGCGCGGCGAAAATCGCTGCAGGCACGCCGACACTCCAGGTGCCATCTGCTGCCACAACGCCTTGAAGGTCGGTCCCTCCAATGCTCACCTTGACGATATCGCCTGCCGCGGCACCCGTGACTTTACCGGTAAGCAGTTGCGCGACCTGTTGTTCGTCGCTATTGACGACATCATCGCCAGCAAAGGCATCGATAGTGATGATCGGCGCAACAGTATCGACGACGAAATGGCTGCTGACTGTTGTGGTATTACCCGCTTGGTCCGTAATTGAAGCGGTATAGCTATAATCGCCATCAGTCAGACTATTGACCGTTTCGGCAGGAACAGAAACTTGCCATTTGCCGTGATCGTCGACGGTAGCCTGATAGGTTTGCGCCCCAAAGGTTACTGTAACACTCGTACCGCTGGCAGCGTTCGAGGCCCCCGATAGAATCAGCGCCGCTTGATGCTCGGTGGCATTAACCACTTGATCGCCTGCTACGGTATCCAGTGTTAAGGTGGGTGCTTGGGTATCCACGGTAATTTGTTGCGTTTGCGTAATATGGTTGCCGGTACTATCCGTCGCCGTGACGGTCACGGTCCAACTGCCATCCGCAAGGGCTTTAGCGTCCTCGCCAGGCATTACCACGCTCCACTGCCCTGATTGGTCAACGCTTGCCGTGTAATTTTTACCGTTAATCGATACCGTAACTTGTGTCCCTTCAGCCAGCTGCTGACTTAATCCAGAGATCGTCACATCGGCTTGATGCTCATCGGTATTTAGTTGGTTATCGCCCGCAATGGTATTAATCACCAGCTGGGCTTTGGCGGTGGCGATGGTGACATCAATCGACCCTGCAGAGGTGGTATTGGTGCCGTCAATTTGTGTGACTGACCAGCTATGCGCACCATCGGTTTGCGTCGGTAAATTGACGGTCCAAGACCCTTTACTGTCGACCATAGTGCTAGCGATAGTATTGCCGTCACCATCTTTAATTTGAATGGTCGCGCCCGGCTCACCCGTGCCGCTAAAGGTTGGCGTGTTATCATCGATAGTGGTGTTGGTGGCTACTAACCCTTGTTTGTCGCCTTGATTATCGGTGACGTTAAACGTTGGCGTCGCCTTTTCTACTGGCTGGGTATTATCAATAACTTTAGTCTTAGAGTGTCCCCCCCCGCTAGACAGTAAGGCGCCCAAGGCCCCACCCCCGACTGCCGCACCCGCAATCCATCCCCAAGGCAGATCACTGAATACGCCTTCCTGCGCTAATAAAGGTTCAATACTGTCAATCGGAGTGCTATGTGCAACCAATGGCGTTGCACTCAGTTCCGTGCCTTGCGCCATATCGTCAAAACTAATATGGGTAAGTTGATTATTATCGTTGAACACCAACTCAGAGTGAGCGTGTGATTGTGCATCCTCCACGAAGTAACCGTTACAACGGATAACGCTGCCATCTTTCATATAAATCAGGAGATCCTTACCCTGACGACTATATTTCACTACATCCTGTGCTTGCCCGTGAATTTCTACAACGCTTGGTGCGGTCAGGGTTAAGGCCATATTACCTTGTGCGTGTAAAACGGATTTTTCTGCCGTTTTCCTCGCGATAACATCGATATCAAATGTTTTCACATTATTCTCCTGGTATTAAAAAACTATGAAGCATCCCTGAGTAATCATTTCTAATTACTCTTCAAAGCCACAGTCATGGGTAAATTACTGATAAATTTGAATTTATTAATTTAATTCGGGTAGTGCCGCTCGAGTGTTTTTTTCAATTCCCAATAACGGTAATAAATTATCTAGCGATGTTGCATAATTAATGGCTGCAGCCCATGAATCATATTCGGAATTAATCTGCGAGGAGATGGCTTGCCAAACATCCTGCTCAACACTCAATAAGTCGTTGATACTTCTTTTATTCAATGTGTATTCATTTTTATATACTTCGCGAGTTTGATCGGCATTCAGGACCTGTTGTTTATTTACATTGATACGAGCTTGTGCGCCTTGCCAATCAGCCAAGGCAACGGAGGCTTTTTGTAGGACATCAAAACGTGCTTGGTCAACTTGCGTAGCAGCCACTTCTTTCGCTCCCTGCGCCTGCCTAACTTGTGCCGAAACCGCCCCACCTTGATAAATTGGCGCATCGACGTTGAGCTGAATTTGGTTATCCCAATAAGAGCGATTACTGGATTGGTAACGGGTGCGCCCGCCGCGAACACTGACCGTGGGATAGTATTGTGCACGGACTTTTTGAATACCGTATTGTGCGGAAGATTCCATCTCTTTCGCGGCCAGTACCGAAGGAATTAATGAGTAATCAATATCGTTTAGAGACGTATCTTTGATCGCAATAGTCGACGGTATTGGCGCATACTCTGAGGCATTCATACCGGTCAGGACGGCTAATTTTGCCCGCTCACTCATTAAGGTGGCTTGGTATTGTTGAAGGGTCGCTTGCATACCGGCTACCCGCGTCCGCGTCTGCAGTTCATCTGACGTCGAACTTAAACCAGCCTGCGCCCGGAGTTGCGCCATACGAGAAACACTTTGTAGTGCCAGAATATTTTGCTGAGCCGCTTGCACTAAGGCGCTATAGCGTTGCACCTCGACATAATCTAAGGCGGTTTTTTCAGCCACTGAAGAGAGCGTGGCCATCAGTTGATAACGATAGCTATTGCGTTGTGCCGCACTCTGGTCAATCGCATTGTTCGTTTTTCCAAAGTCATAGACCAATTGGGTTAAACTCATCCCCCACGTCGTCGAGTTACTTAAAGAGCCACTGGAATCTGTTGTCTGGCTATGGCCTGCGCTACCACTTAACGATAATTGGGGCATCCATGCGCTGCGTGCTTGGTCAATTTGTGCTTGACCAATACCGACCTGGGCAGCTTGTTGACCGACTGACGGATCTCGTTGGAAGGCGAACATGATAGTATCTTTCAATGTCGTGGTCGGCAGCGGTGCAGCCCAACCGA
This sequence comes from Rosenbergiella collisarenosi, assembly GCF_018494085.1. Classification (GTDB taxonomy): domain Bacteria; phylum Pseudomonadota; class Gammaproteobacteria; order Enterobacterales; family Enterobacteriaceae; genus Rosenbergiella; species Rosenbergiella collisarenosi. The sequence goes on from NZ_JABBFP010000018.1 coordinate 7,943, forward strand.
GTGGGGTCTCGGCTGCGCAACAAAGTGATTGACCTACTGACAACAGCATTATCGCCATTAAGCCTATTTTTACTTTCTTCATTATTTAACCTCAGAGTGATGCGGTCTGATTAATTTCAATAGGCCAATGACTAACATAAGAATTCTCTACCCCCTGTTACAAAGGAGTGCACAGATGAACTATTTATTGCCTGAACGAAAATAGAAACCACTTATTTAGCGCTTATTATTTCGATAAAGTAAAAGATAAAGTGCCATACTCTTCATAATAAAGAATTATCGCGATTACTTATTCAATTACCTAGCGCAGCATTGCTCAACAACCTCAGAAAGAGGATATGTATATAGTAATAATCTTATCAGAAGATGAATTACTCAGCTATAGCGCACACCCCACAGCGACAGCTATGTAAAGATAAGGGTAATTAATATATAAGATTGACCCACGTCAATTAATAACTCATTAATACCTGATTAATATGACTTTTTTATTTTTAAGAAAAATATCAATGATCAATAAATGCAATATTAATAAACCTATTAACCTGAGTTAATAATGTATTTTTTACAAAAATAGCGTAATATAAAAAAACCATAAGCACGAATAATCAAAAAAATTATTTTAGAAAATTAAGTTACGAAAATTAATATGACAAATATCAATAAACTGGCATTTTTATTATTTTTTTAATTACTTAGTTACCTTGATCTATATCAAGACTAGTGGCTTAAACACTTTTTTTTTCGCTTCGTTATTCTGAAAAATAGGGGCTGTTGAAGAAAGGTTTACGGTCACTGCCACAAAAGGAGTGTGGTACATATGCATAATTACCGTTTTAAACGCGGCTTTTATGCATGGCAGCGTCCTAAGCAATGCTTCGCGAGGCAGTGTTACCCGAAAAATTTACCATTTTTTTCGCTGTATTGATGATAAAACCATTTTTAGGCTAGAAAAAAAATTAAAAAAAATTGATGATCGTCAGCCCAACGTCGATAACTACTGAGTATTTTCATGCAAGACCTTTTATCTCTCTGGCACTGGGTTCTCAATAATCCTGTGACTTACTCCCTGCTAGCGGTGATTTTGATGCTGGTCGCCGGATTTATCTCCTCAGTGATATGTAAGTTCTTCTTACTTAGCATTGTCAGACGATTTATCCTGCATACCAATAGTCAGCGTGACACTCAGAAGAAAGATTTACGGATAACTCGACGCTTAGCCAACATCATTCCCGTTGTCACCGTCTATTTTCTCTCTCAGTTTATACCAGGGTTATCAAGCGGTTTGGTCGAGGCGATCCGCACCATCTGTGGCGTATTGTTTATCGTCAATATCACGATGTTGATTAATGAATTATTGGATACCACTAAAGACGTCTACGCCCGTAAGCATGGTTCCAAGGCAGGGTCGATTAAAGGCTACGTACAGATTGGCAAGATAGTCGTCTCTTCCATCGCCACGATCCTGGTGATCGCCACGCTCTCGAATAAGTCGCCCGGAATTATTATCTCCAGTTTAGGTGCCATCGCGGCGGTGTTAATGTTGGTGTTTCAGCACACCTTAATCTCGCTGGTGGCGAATATCCAAGTCTCCTCGTCACATGTGATCCAGATAGGGGACTGGATTGAGATGCCGGTAGCGAATATCAGTGGTGAGGTAACAGATATCGCCCTACACACTATTACTGTTCGTAATTGGGATAATACGTTATCGCAAGTACCGACCAAGAACTTCATCACCGAGACCTATACTAACTGGCAGCCGATGTTTACCTCGGGGGGACGGCGGATTAAGCGCAGCTTTTTCATCGATCAATCCAGTATTTCTTTTGCGAGTACTGCTCTCGCCGAGGCCCTCGATCCACAGCAGACGATTATCGGCGATAAGATCGCCGATTATATCCGCCAAAATCTTGCGTTATCGGTAAATCAAGGGATTACCAATTTAGGCCTCTACCGCGGGTATATTCTAAGCTATCTACGCCAGCGGGAGGATATCTGCAACGATATGTATGTAGTCGTCAGGCAGCTTAGTCCCACCGCTGAAGGACTACCGATCGAGATTTACTGCTTTACGTCGAACGTATTTTGGAATGAGTATGAAGAGACGCAATCGCAGATTTTTGAGTTTATGTATGCCACGGCGGGTTTCTTTCAATTAGGTATTTTCCAACGTCCATCTGGACGCGATATTAAGAGCCATTCACCGATGGAGCTACCGAGAATGATGGGTGATGAGTAATATAAAATATCTGCGTGACCGATTAATGGGTCACGTCGATCACTTTATCATCCGCCAACATACCGAGATTCTATGCTTGAGTCGAATGTTGTCGACTCGCCGCCCGCAGTTCTCTTGCGGTCATGCCGAAACGAGCCTTAAATACTCGACTGAAATACGCCATATCTAAAAAACCAAACCGATAAGCGATACCACTCACGGTCAGATGATCGTAGTGTGCTTGGCGCAGCCTAAATGCACAGGACTCCAGCCGACTCATGAGTACAAAGCGACCAAAGGTGGTCTGTTCATCGTTGAATAGCTGGTTCATGTAGCGACTGGAAATGTCGAAGTGCTGACTGACCTGAGTCAAGGTAAGATCGGGGCTATCGAGATGCTTACCGATATGCTGTTTGATTCGATGCAATAATGTTGCACGACTTAGCGAGGCGGATTTTTTCTCAGTAAGATAGGGCGAGATGGCCATCCCGAGTAAGTCGAGACTTTGCTCCGCAATCTTGTTTTGTACCAACGACGATTGCTCAGCGGGCAGTGCCGCTACGCCCATAAAAAAATCGAAGGCTAAGCGTCCAAAGGGATGTTGGTTAGAAAACCGAAGCGCCGTAAGATTATCTAGCAGTCCGGTGCGGTCAACCAAAGTGCGATAGGGAATCCGGATTACCGTTTGCTGAAAATGCTCCGTGAAGCTGAGCTGGTAAGGCTTTCTTGTGTCGTAAAGGCAAAACTCTCCTGCCGCTAAATTAACCTCTCGATTATCTTGATGAATACAGGCACGCCCACGTTGCGCCAAGCTGACCAATATAAATTCATCGGCCGCAGAGTAACGATGGTCTTTCCCGCGTTCCACTCGCTGCGGCGATGCGCTAATCGAGACGACTTTGACATTGGCCAACTCTCGGGTTTCTAACGTTGCACTAAAATCGCGTGTGTTATCCACTTTACAGCGTAGCGGGACGAAGGTGTTACACACGACATCCTGCCAATAATCGTATCTATCTTGTGGGCGTAATTGGGTAGTATCAAATTGAGATAACATCATGCACCTCTCGACTCTGCAACGTTATTAGTTTAATGCAATTTTCGTTCCTATTATCTCCTGCCGGTTAAATCAATAAATGGTTCCTTCTCGTCCTACTCGGTAAACGTCGATTAGTCTTAAGCTTTTTGAAAACACTACTGAGGAATACCTGATGAAAGCTTCGATAAAAGTTGCCTGCGTGCAAGCGGCCCCCGTATTTATGGACCTCGATGCCACCGTCGAGAAAACCATCGCCCTCATTGAAGAAGCAGCAAAAAATGGCGCGACATTAATTGCCTTTCCAGAAACGTGGATCCCCGGCTACCCGTGGTTTCTATGGCTCGGGGCACCGGCAACCTATATGCATTGGATACAGCAATATCATCAAAATTCTCTCGATTTAAACAGCGCTCAGGCAGCGAAAATCAGTGCAGCCGCACGCGATAATCGTATTTATGTTGTATTGGGTTATAGCGAGCGTGATCATGGTTCACTTTATATCGGTCAGTGGATAATTAATGACCTAGGGGAGACGGTCGGCGTTCGTCGTAAGTTGAAAGCGACCCACGTAGAGCGGATCTTGTTTGGGGAGAGCGATGGTTCCTCTATTCGTACCTTTCCTAGCCCTATCGGTACACTTGGCGCACTCTGCTGTTGGGAACACCTGCAACCGCTTACGCGTTATGCCATGTATTCCCAGCATGAAGAGATCCATATTGGTGCCTGGCCAAGCTTTAGCCTCTATCGCCAAGGTACCGCTGCGCTTGGCCCTGACGTAAACATCGCCGCCTCCCGGCTCTATGCCGCAGAAGGACAGTGCTTCGTCATTGCCCCTTGCGCCATCGTCTCGCCACAGATGCTCGATAGGTTATGTGATGATGAGTTAAAACGCGGAATGTTGGAGGCGGGAGGTGGTCATGCCCGCATTTTCGGGCCAGATGGTTCAGAACTTGCCAGCCCATTAGGCGAGCATGAAGAGGGAATACTGTATGCGACGCTCGACCCTGCCGCGCTAATCTTTGCCAAATCCGCCGCCGATCCCGTTGGCCACTACTCACGACCTGACGTGCTGCGTTTGTTGTTTAATAACAAGCCGAGTGCCTGTGTACTTCCGTTTAGTGATACCCCGAATGAGTGCTTCACGCCCGCCTCGACAGAGGAAAAGCCTCAGCAAGATTAATAGATCCTTTTAGGCTGATGCTTTAGTCAGCCTCATTATTTCTGGGAGTAACCTTATGATAAATCACAGGCGAGCATACAGGGCTTTACCCTTCACCATCCTCTTTTTTAGCGTCAAGGCCTTTTCACTGGAGATAGCCCCAGGTGATTATGAGCCCATCCCGGCAGGGGGCAGTGTACTGAGTCTCTACGCCAAATATAGCGACAGCCACGAACGTTATTTACAGGACAAAAAACTGTCGAGTTCGTCAAAGTTACGTACCCAAGTCGAACTACTAAGATTTTTTCACTCTTTCAGTATTGGGCAAGATACGGTGCTACAGCCTCAATTTATCCTGCCTTATGGCGATTTACACGCCAGCGGTGATGTAAGAGCGCTGGGAAGTCATCAGGGGGTTGGGGATTTGATTCTTGGTACGCCGTTGTTGACCAAGGTTAATCGTCAACAAGATGTCTTTTCCTTCGGCCCTTATTTATATCTACCGACCGGGGATTATGATCACGACAAGGCGTTAAACGTCGGCGAAAATCGTTGGCGCATGTTGTGGCAGGCTGGCTATATTCACCATTTTACCGAACAGTGGGCGGTCGATACGGCAGCGGACGTCAGTGGGTTTTCGCATAACAATCGCTTTGGTGCGGATAAAGAGACGATGCGTGAGAAACCCCTCTATGAGTATCAAGCTTACCTTCGCTATGATTACTCACCTCTTTCACATATTGGTGCAGGACTAGGCTACCTATCTGGCGGGGAGACGTCGGTTGCGCAGGTGAATCAACATGATACGCAAAGAACGCTGTATCTGCGGGCGTCGATGTCTTATTTATTCACCCCGCGTCTACAAGGATTAGTCGTCGTGGGCAGAGATCTCCACACCGAATCCGGCTTCAAACAGGATAAAAATATTACGTTACGCTTAGCGACTTTCTTTTAGGCACCGTGACAATAGCGATAATCCCTCATATTATAATTGACTCATGCGCTAGGTAAGTCCGCAAACCTACCGTGTCTGTCTTTAGAAGGTGAATAAGGGATTAATAATGTCTTTAAAGAAAGTGGCCTCAACCGGTGTATGGGTAATTCTGGGTGCAATGGCTGGATGGTTGATCAACTCAGCCACTACCGGTCGATACAACATTATTAATGCCACCTGCAGTGTGATTAATACCGCGGTAGATAACAAGCTACTCGCGCCAGACCAAGTACGTTTTCTTGGCGAGGCGTCGCAAAAAAATCTATCGGGCAGTGCGGCAGGAGATGCTTTTCAATTGGACGAACAGCAGATTCAGTCTGCATCAAGTGCGTCAAACTGCTCGCAGTTTATGGTGGGGATGAGTAGTCATTGAAGGCTGGGAGTGCTGAGCCGGTAATACGGCTCTTAAAGAGAAGAATTTATCGTACCAGAAAAGAAAAACCGCCTTTCGGCGGTTAAGCAAATTTGCACAGAGTGCTCATTTTTATACATTAGAACCGGTGGTGCCCAGGGCGGGACTTGAACCCGCACAGCCTTACAGCCGAGGGATTTTAAATCCCTTGTGTCTACCGATTTCA
>NZ_JABBFP010000019.1 GCF_018494085.1 Rosenbergiella collisarenosi
GTTGGTTACCATAGGAGAGGTTAACCCCCATCGCGTCTTGTGACGTTGGCTGCGTAGTATGTGGGTCGTTGGCGAGTATGGTCGTGCAAACCATTTTATTGGTGCCACACACGGGAAATTATCAAAGAGTTGATTATGGCTAAGACAATTCATAAGCCAGAGACAGGCACACCCACAACTCAATCAAGGCGTTATACCGTGGGATATGTCCGGGATAATATTAAGCATCGACCTTCACCGTCGATCACGCTGCGAGGCCATTAGATGGAGACGCTGGGTTTTGAGGCAGGGAAGAAGGTTGAGGTAAGTTGTGAACAGGAAGAGTTGGTTATCCGGCTAGTTGGGGACTAAGCAGTAGGTAAAAAGATCCCGGCTCTATGGCCGGGATTTTTAATAACACTCATTAAAAATATCGTTACCCTGATGACTCGATATCATCAGGGTAAACCGTCAAAACATCTAATGTATCACCTTCATTATCAATGAATTCAACTTCATAACCTAAAGTAGGTTCTCGATATATAATAATAACTGCTCCCCTACATCCTTTTAGCACAATGTCAGACAAGTCTTTTTTGGCTTTAACTACATCATATTCTTTGATCATAAAGTAAATACCAATATATTTATTTCTTAGCTGGAATAGCTGTTACGAGTCTAACTACACCGTCATTATTCTCAATTCAACCAAATTTAACATTAATCGTTCTGCCATTCGTACCAGTTATTGGTATTACTTGATCATATTTAGTACCAAACTGAGTTTCTACTGTTTTAACGTCTTGACTGGAGTCAAAAACGATTTGTTTCGCAAGCTTATTTGAGTTTTTTTGTTAAAACCAAGAGCACTATCGAACCATTCCGCCTTACTTCCTCCAAAAGGAGTTGATTATGGCTAAGACACATCATAAGCCAGAGACAGGCACACCCACAAATCAATCAAGGCGTTATACCGTGGGATATGTTCGGGATCACATTAAACATCAGCCTTCGCCATCAATTATTCTTAAAGGCCACTGGATGGGAGAGCTGGGATTTGAGACGGGCAGGAAGGTCGAAGTGAGTTGTTAGCAGGGAGAGCTGATTATACGGCTGGTTGGGGAGTAAACGGTAGGTAAAAGATCCCGGCTCGGTGGCCGGGATTCGTCATTTATGAAGGGTATTTCATCGATATGTATCTCAACAAAACTGAGATGTTTTTTAAGTTATGACCTACTAGAATATTTTTTTGGCAAGATTGCTTAAGAACATCATAATCCTCTTCCAACTGACCGATATTCAACTCTTTGGGCTCATTGTAAGGATCATAAAGTAATTCAGTGGGGATATCCCAGTAAAAATCACTATCCAAAGTTATCTCTCTTATTCCACGAGAACGCATATTCGAGAAGATCGTTTTAACTACATTTTCTAGAGTATCAAGGTCAAGATCCATTATTTATCCCTTACCAGCTCTGATTTCATTTATATTTTTTTGGAATGTTCGTATCTCTTGTTCAAGATGTTTAATACGACCATCAATTATTCTTTGTCTGACTGCATCATTCGGAGCATTTTGTAAATGACCTTTATTATCAAAGGAGTCAGGGTTTTTCTTATAAGCTTCTAATTTTTCTTCATGCACCCTAATCTGTTCTTCGAGTGATTTAATAGAGCGCTGATCTGACGAACTAAGATTTTTATCTCTGGCATTTTGTTCATCCTTCGGCCCCCAACCGCCCGGAGATCCCGATCCAGATCCACCCAACTCAGCCTTCTCCGCATCCGTCAGATCTTTACCAATATTAGGCTGATTTACGTTACGGTCGCCAGTAGCCTCCGAACAGGCCCGCCCAAATGAACAATCCGTCGCTTTATCGAGCCAATCAGCAACGTCATTTATTGCCTCCTGAAGCTTGGAAGCAATATTTTTGTCTGCCTCCTGCTTCACTTTATCACCAGGACCAACCGGGACACCTGGCACGGGGACTGCTGGAGCAGGAACCGCCAAGAAGTTATTCTCAACAACAACTTTATCCAGTGCACAGCCTGACGATGAACCCGACTTTTCCCTGTGCTTTCCGTGGGTTACAACCGGTTTTCCCTGTCGTACTTCCGGTGCCGCAACTTTTTGCCCCGACGCGCCTTTTCAGCCCCCGGACACGCTACCGCCACGCCGTGGCATCACGCCTGCACCCGCATATTTTAACAACTTCAGACCGTCTGTCATTACCGCTTTTACATCGCGGCGGGAGCCGGGTCACAGCCTGCTGTGACCCGGTGAACCGTCAGCCGGGCGCGGGCTGGCGAGGCCCGCAGGGGCACCGATGCATGACCGGGGGTTGCTTTTGCATGACCACACTGAACCGGGGCGGGTAGCGGAAGCTGGCGAGACGGTAAGGAGCAGGGAGGAACGACTGCGACCCGCCGCAGCCAGACGCAGCCGGGCGGGCATGAACTTCTTTTAAGCGGAGGCCGTCAGGCCGACAACACCTGTGGGGTTAACTGACAGACGATGTGGTTGCTGATGCCGCCAGGGATGGCGGCCCCACCCGGTGTTCAACGCGGGGGCGCAGGACATAATGTGTATTATGCGATACGAGCCGCAGGACGCGGCGAAGAGGAGCTGTGCAGGCGGGCGGCGAGCTTCGCATAATACCCGCACATTATGTTGAATGGCAGAACAGCGGCCACACCTGAACGGGCATATTGCAGATGACTTACGCCGCTGGACGGCCATTTACCCCCGCGCACTCGCTAGGTGATGGCGGCAGGAAGCGGCAAGGACGCCGCGCTCTGCCGGGCACGGGACAGATCCAGCTTACAGAAGGTACCGCTAACTTCTGTTGTAACGGCCTGCTATTTTGCGGGATGTATGCAGCACACGCAGGATACGAACCACGGTTTCTTCTGCAACATAGATGATGATGAACGGGAAGCGGGGAACAACCAGCTTACGCTGTTTCGCAGTTTTCCCGGCATTAACGCCTGCCTGCGGGTTTTCCCTGAGGATATTAACCATGCTGACAAGCCTGTCATCTGCCGAGCTGGCTACCGACAGCCCGGCTTCCTGATACAGATAACGGAAGATCGCTTCTCTGTCTGCCTTTGCCTGGATCTCCCACTGAACGTCTGATATCACAGCTTACCTCGCGCTGCCTGCGCTTTCAGTTCAGCCATGTGGCTGTTCATTTCATCATCGCTGATGAACTGGCTTTCACTTGCATCATAGCGACTGAACGCCTGCGTTATCTGCTGTTCCAGCCAGACATCGTACTCACTATCCTGATACTGCCGTTCTTCTGCTGCAAGTTCTTCGGCTCGCTGGCGCATGATTTCAGTTAGACTCATCTTCTGACGTTCTGCTGCCTGCATCGCGAGGCGCTTCGTTTCATCGTCTATTCTGAAGTGGATTGTGCTCATCCTACACTCCTTTCTGTGGTGTCGTTCGTGGTGTCATTATGACCTTTATTTTTTTACCTGTCAGGCTTTTCTTCTTCCCGCTGCTCCGCCGGATGCGTACTCCCATGCACCGCCTGCAACGCCCGGATACTCACCTGCGTATAGATCTGCGTACTCTCCACGCTTCGATGTCCCAGCATCGCCTGGATCCATCTCAGGTCTGCGCCGTTCTCCAGCATCTGCGTCGCCATCGCATGGCGGAACAGGTGACAGCTCCCCTTCTCTATTCCCGCCGCTCTCAGGTAAGGCACGACTGCTAAGGTGATACCGTTCGCCGTCAACCCTGCCAGGCCATCCATCGCCAAGAACAGTGCCCGACAGTCTGGCACGGCTAGGATGTCTGGGCGAACCTGATGCAGATAACGATTCAGCCATCTTAGCGCACGCTCACCCACCGGGATCACCCGGTCTTCCTTGCCTTTACCTTGCACGATGGTCAGGGTTTTTCGGCTGAAGTCCGCACTGTAGATCTCAAGGTTGGCAACCTCGCCACGCCTGATCCCCGTTGACCACAGCAGTTCAAGTAACGCCCTGTCGCGGATACCCTGCAATGTACTCAGGTCGCACAGGGTCACGATCTCCTCTACCTGCTCTACGCTCAGTATCGTGCGCGGCAGGCGTTTTTCTAGGCGCGGCAGCTCAAGGTCCGCCGCCGGATTTGCCAAGATAATGCCCTGTTTTGCCAGCCAGCTGAACCACACCTGTAGCGGCTGTAACGTGGTGCGCTGGGTGCGGCTGGTCAGCGGCTCACCGTTTGGCTTGCGGTACTGATACAGATAGCGCTGGTAACTTTCCAGTACTGGCCGGGTCACTTCTGCGGCATAGCCGATACCCCGTTCCGTTGCCCAGCAGATAAAGCGGTAGCTGTGATGAGTCTGTACTTTTAAGGTGGAGAGCTGGGATTTGAGACGGGCAGGAAGGTCGAAGTGAGTTGTCAGCAGGGAGAACTGATTATACGGCTGGTTGGGGAGTAAGCGGCGGGTGAAAAAATCCCGGCTTTTCAGGGCCGGGATTTTTTTATTTTAAAAGAGAACTTGCATATTCTCTCACATTGGCCATGATTTCTTTTATTTCATCTTTTGGTATAGTTATATCTTCTATTAATGGTTTATCAATGCGTTGCCATATATTCCTTTCTTGACTTTCATCTTTAACAAGATGTTCTGTCACTCCGCCAAGAATTCTTAACGACTTTTTATCTGCAACCGCAAAGAAACATCCACCAAAATCACTAATATTCGGGCATGTGATACAATAATCTAGTAATTGGTCAGGATATGCATTTTCTTCAGAAGATTCAGGATAAGCTAAATCAAAAAAATGCTTAAAAGCATCTTCTGTGGGTAAAATAAAGATTCCCTCATTTTCAGGATGTGATATCAAAGCGCAATCATTATCAATGATTTCATAGAGATCAGAAGATAATGTTGATGTTCTGATATCACCAGGATACAAATTTCCATTAATAATTAAATAGAATAGTCCATTCTTATAAGACTCACTCCACTGAGGGACATATTCTGTCCAAATAGCAAACCGATATGGATTACCAAAGATCATATTCACCTCCATTTTCCAGGTAAGCCGAACTCTTTTTTAACACTATTTGGGACATCACTTTTCTTTAGTGGGACAGTTTTGTCTCCTGTACTACCAGACCAGTGCCATGTCCCATCATTTGTATTTGTAAATTGATGGACATTTCCCTCATAATCAATTGAATATCGTTTTTTTCCAGCTTCAATTGAATTACCAAACAGGGAAATTGAGTTTTTAGGCTCAGTACCAGCTTTAAGGCTATATCCTTGCTGTCCTGGTGTATATTTTGGGTTGGATTGATAATTCAGACCATTTGCCGCAGTAGTCGACTTTGGTGTAGGCAATGGACTCCCTTTCCCGCCCTTCCCAATAACACCCAGCGCCGATAAGCCTTTCCCACCGACAGCAGCACAAAACCCTATCGTTTCTCCTGCTTCCTTGGTATAGAGCGCAACCTTTACATATTCCGGCAGTGACTGATAAATCGCTCTCGCGCTTTCTTGATTTTCTGCCAGTACAAATCTATCCAACTGCGATAAATCGTCACTACTCAAACTTGAGAAGATCGGCAATCGCCGTAAACTGGCCGCTACATCTGTTCCTGCTTCAGCCTCAGCTAATACACCACTTGCACAAAATGGATCACCCGAACAGCTTTTAGCAACTGCCTCTTCGCGATTCTTTTGACTAATCTCAGCAAATTTTTCATAAACTTCGAGCTTATCAGTGCCATTTTTAGCTGCACTCTCAAGCTCTTTATTGAGCTGAATCACCTCGTTAGAATTCAGATAATTATTCTCAACTATATGGATAGTTATAGTGTTCTGGTATCTGGTAATTATCGGGAATATCTGGCCAGTCAATATTTTTCAAAAGGAGATCAGTGTCATCCTTAATATTTTCAAAAAAAACAGAGAGCCTCATTGAATAGACTCTTATGTACACCAAAGCGGCTTGCACTGCCGCTTTATCATCTGATTTCTTTGCTTTATCTAGTAATTCCGTAGCAGCAAATAATTTTTCAGTGTCAGATAAAAATAATTTATCCAAATCAATATCATAGTCAACCATCAAATCTCCACTGCCTGAGATTGCCGCAGGCATAACCCGAAGATAAATATCTTTTATTTCGTTAAAAATTTGAGATTTGTTCATTTTGGTAACCTCCTACCTTCCGCTGCTGCTTTAGCAGTCTTAACAGAATTAACTATTCCATCTAAATTCAAAACATGAACAAAATTCCCTCTTTGATCAAAAACCTCTAAATGATTTTTGTGCGCTCCATCCAGATAAAACTGATCGCCTTTAGGAATATTTTCGTTGATATTACCAGAAGATCAACTTTGTTGATTTCCGCCAATTCTTGCGCTTCGGCCTGTGTTAGTTCTTGTTTCAGATAATCGCGCTTCGTTTTTACGACAAGAATGCCGCTTAAGGTGAAGGTGCTGAATGGGTGCCTGATTATCACAGCGCAGTAGCCACAACTCGCAGCACAACAGGGCCGGAGACTATGTAGACGCTGAGGCAGGTCTATAAGTTCTCCGCCCGTTAGCAGCGCGAGCTGATGGACGTGGTCCAGGTCATGGCGAAGCCGAATAAGCGGGCAAATAGCTGACTATTAAGGTAAAATCCCAGCTGGTAAAAGCTGGAATTCATTCAAATATTACTAGCTTCAGGATGGCAGGTATTTCTCAGGCAATTGATAACCTTCAGGTATTTCAGGCCAACTATAATTATTAGACCAACCGATACTTTCTATATCATCAAAGATATCGCTGAAAAAGTTACGCAGATTCATTGTATAAATTCTGCTCAGTATCAAAGCAGCTTTTACTGCAATCATATCTCCATCGGCTAGTGCTTTTTGCAAAGCCTGCGATATCAGCGCAAGCTTTCTAAGCTCATCGTATAACTCATCATCTAAGTCAAGAGAGTAGTCAACGGCAAGCTGGTCCTCGGTAAAATTACATTTTTCCGCTAGAGCAGATAGTGCTTTTTTTATATTCTGTAACAAGTTGGGCTTAATCAATTTTCAGCTTCCTTCCTTTTCCTGCATCGGTTTTTTCTAAATTCACTGAGCCATCAAGGTTAAGAACCGCCTTAAAGTTTCCGCTCTTATCAAATACTTCCAGATGATTTTTATGTTTTGCATCGAGGTATAACTGATCGCCTTTCTTAATTACATCGCCAGTTTTACCTTGCGCCTGATAAATACTCTGACCCTGATATTGCTTGGAAGTTTTGCGAGTAGCGTTTTTGATTTCTCCCCCAAAAGAAGAATTTTTCAAAAACTCACCCATATTCCCCACAGCACCCTGATTTGGCTGATGGGACTGTTTCCCGCCCTTCCCAATAACACCCAGCGCCGATAAGCCTTTCCCACCGACAGCAGCACCAAACCCTATCGTTTCACCCGCTTCCTTGGTATAGAGCGCAACCTTTACGTATTCCGGCAGTGATTGATAAATCGCTCTCGCGCTTTCTTCATTTTCTGCCAGTACAAACCTATCCAACTGCGATAAATCGTCACTACTCAAACTTGAGAAGATCGGCAATCGCCGTAAACTGGTCGCTACATCTGTTCCCGCTTCTGCTTCGGCTAAAACACCACTTGCACAAAATGGATCACCCGAACAGCTTTTTGCAACTGCCTCTTCGCGATTCTTTTTGCTAATTTCAGCGAATTTTTCATAAATTTCGAGCTTATCGGTGCCATTTTTATCTGCATTCTCAAGCTCCTTATTGAGCTTAATCACCTCGTTTGAATTCAGATAGTTATTCTCAACAACAACATAGAATTTTAGCTTTTTGGCGAATCTCTTTCAAACTAGAGTTATTACTAATAACGACCACTTCAGAGCTTTTATAGTCTTCATCACCAAGAAGAAAAAAAACTAGTCCCTCACACTTTAGGAAGTACATAATCACGTCTTTGTAATCACCTAAATTAATAATATTTGATAGAATTTTTTCATTAAAATTTTTTTTATTCAAATAAGTATAAAAACTCATTTTCTTGTAAGAGAAGCATGATATTAATTTTTTAAGATCGTAATCACTTGCTAAAGCATAACCGCTTAATTTTATTCTACCGTCTATCTCCGAAAGAAAATCATGCTTGTTTTTAAGCCAATCAAACCCATTTTCATCTGATGATTGTAATTTCCAAAATCCTTTATAACGATTCAACTTCGTATTTGGAATTAAGGTATCAAGTTCGCTATAGCAAATCATAATGTATTGAGATTGTTCCGTATCAGATAAACTGATAATGTTTTGTATTAGTTCGTAAAATCCTTCTTCACGATTAAGAAATAATGCCTCAAAACTGACAGAGGGATAATGTACATCACGAAGGAATTTAAAGTTACACACGTCATTTTCAATGCCAATATCGTCAGTACTACGCATTCTAACGTTTCTAGTAATCATAGTGATTTCCTTCTGCATCATTGAAATGTGGGCCTCTATTTTGTGAATCGTTGTCACCAAAGAAATGCCCTTTAGCATCATCTCTGATTTTTATAGTTTCAGGCTTTCCTTGCAGATTAATCACATCAAATTCATACACTTTTCCTGGTTGCTTATTTCCTCGACGATCATAATTTTCAGTTACCCTATCTGGCTGGCGAGACGTGGGTATTCCTGATTTTCTTTTCGCCTCATTGAAAGCTCCTGCTCTTGCTGAACCTTCAGGCGATAAGTTTGCAGGTTTATCAAGGTAAGCCAAATCATCCTTACTTGGCCCATCCGGAAGCGGCGTTACTGTACTCGTGCCACCCGTATTTGCTAAACCATCACTATTACCTGTATGTGTCGGACCTGATGCTAAGGGCTGATTGTTACCCGTATTGACTAGCCCTTGCTGGTCGCTATGACCCGGATTAATCAACTTACCGTCTGTCAATTCTCTATCCGGTATCGGGAAGACAGTGATTAAGCCTTTTTGATCCTGCCCTATCATATAATTATAGGCAGCCCGTTGTTCCGGGGTCAGTTGTTCTATCAGATCAGCCTTACCAGACATTGCTACGCTAAAGACATAATCCCGTTCAGATGACGAAAGGTTGTCTAGCGCGGTTTTTGCTGCTCCGATACCCAGTAATGCACCGAGCCCTTTCTCCACGACCATATTTCGACATGCGGCGACTTCAGCACATGCTGTAACGCCGAGTCGTGCTACGGCTGATAAATTATTATTCTCAACCGTCACCTTCCCGGTCTGCATCCCTGATACTGCACTCGCCGTATCGCCGCCCACCAGTCCGCCCGCTAACCCTGCGGCCAAACTGGCTAAGGCACTTACGGTTTGCTTTTCATCTTCTTTAAGCGCGGTAGGATTTTTATCATAATATTCCTTCGAAATCATCCCTACCGCCTCAGCCGTTACCGCACTACTGGCTCCCGCTAAGGCATTCTCCCCCTTCGCCAGCGATAACGCCGCATTCACTACCGCATGCGCCATAAGATTAGCAGTTTTATTTACCTCACCGTCAGTGGTTGTTCTTTTATGGATTTCTGCTGCTAAATAAGGGGCACTCGCCCCCGCCAATGCCTTAGCAATATCGCCACCCGCTAACCCCTGTATCGCAGCGGTTGAGGCGGTGATGGCTTGCTGAAGGCTGCTGCCTGTCCCAAAAGCGCCTTGCGCGGTTTGATAAGCTTGTTTGGCTACTTGTTCAGCGGTCGGATGGCTATTGCCATTAACCATCAACTCTGCACGTGCCGCCTCTAAGGCTGCCGGATCTGACTGTGCCTTAACCCCTGCTATATCTCCTTGCTTACGCGCAATATCGGCGGCTTGGTTGCCGACCTCGCCGATTAGCTGCAGCGTCTGCATCCGTTGCTGCTCTTTTTCCTTATCGAATATCGGGCTAAGCGTCTGGTTGGCATGTTCGACATCACGGCTAAGGTCTTTAATGTTTTGCTGTTGTCCATCTACATTTCGCACCACAATAGTGCCATCGCTAACCGCAGCATGGGTGGTGGAGCTGTCGTTTTTCTCTTTGTTACCGGCGATGGCCAAGGCATTGCCAAGATTACCGATAAAGTTACCGGCGCTCCCGGCGCCCGTGCTTGCCCCCACGCTCTGGTGTTCAACCTTATAGGCCGCTTGGTTTTCGATATCGCTAAAACCGAGGGTGCCGGTCTCTAAGCGGTTATGCTCGGCACTGGCAGTGGAGCCCATCACCGCACCATTCAGTTGGGTATGCTCACCAACCTTCACATCAAAGCCCCCTTTGCCCGCAAACAGGCCGGTCTGCTCTTGCACACTGTCGTA
>NZ_JABBFP010000001.1 GCF_018494085.1 Rosenbergiella collisarenosi
GTAGGTGAAAGGACTTGCTCCTGGAGCTGAAACCAGTCGAAGATACCAGCTGGCTGCAACTGTTTATTAAAAACACAGCACTGTGCAAACACGAAAGTGGACGTATACGGTGTGACGCCTGCCCGGTGCTGGAAGGTTAATTGATGGGGTTATCCGTAAGGAGAAGCTCTTGATCGAAGCCCCAGTAAACGGCGGCCGTAACTATAACGGTCCTAAGGTAGCGAAATTCCTTGTCGGGTAAGTTCCGACCTGCACGAATGGCGTAATGATGGCCAGGCTGTCTCCACCCGAGACTCAGTGAAATTGAAATCGCTGTGAAGATGCAGTGTACCCGCGGCAAGACGGAAAGACCCCGTGAACCTTTACTATAGCTTGACACTGAACATTGAGCCTTGATGTGTAGGATAGGTGGGAGGCTTTGAAGCGTGGACGCTAGTCTGCGTGGAGCCAACCTTGAAATACCACCCTTTAATGTTTGATGTTCTAACGTAGACCCGTAATCCGGGTTGCGGACAGTGTCTGGTGGGTAGTTTGACTGGGGCGGTCTCCTCCCAAAGAGTAACGGAGGAGCACGAAGGTTAGCTAATCACGGTCGGACATCGTGAGGTTAGTGCAAAGGCATAAGCTAGCTTGACTGCGAGAGTGACAGTTCGAGCAGGTGCGAAAGCAGGTCTTAGTGATCCGGTGGTTCTGAATGGAAGGGCCATCGCTCAACGGATAAAAGGTACTCCGGGGATAACAGGCTGATACCGCCCAAGAGTTCATATCGACGGCGGTGTTTGGCACCTCGATGTCGGCTCATCACATCCTGGGGCTGAAGTAGGTCCCAAGGGTACGGCTGTTCGCCGTTTAAAGTGGTACGCGAGCTGGGTTTAGAACGTCGTGAGACAGTTCGGTCCCTATCTGCCGTGGGCGTTGGAGAATTGAGGGGGGTTGCTCCTAGTACGAGAGGACCGGAGTGAACGCACCACTGGTGTTCGGGTTGTCATGCCAATGGCATTGCCCGGTAGCTAAGTGCGGAAAAGATAAGTGCTGAAAGCATCTAAGCACGAAACTTGCCCCGAGATGAGTTCTCCCTGACCCCTTGAGGGTCCTGAAGGGACGTTGAAGACTACGACGTTGATAGGCTGGGTGTGTAAGTGCAGCGATGCATTGAGCTAACCAGTACTAATGACCCGTGAGGCTTAACCTTACAACGCCAGAGGCGTTTTGGATTGAGAGATTTATCAGCGCGTTGACAGATTATTAATACAGAATTTGCAGAAACGATGTGTTTTTATCGTAATCAAGGCGACGCCCAAGCGATGAGAAGGAGCATACAGAGGTATGTGACTGAACAGCGAGCGGGACGTTAACGCCGAGTACGTTAAAAAGACGCGTTTTAGCACAAAGAATTTGCCTGGCGGCACTAGCGCGGTGGTCCCACCTGACCCCATGCCGAACTCAGAAGTGAAACGCCGTAGCGCCGATGGTAGTGTGGGGTCTCCCCATGCGAGAGTAGGGAACTGCCAGGCATCCAAATAGACAAAAAGGCCATCCGTAAGGATGGCCTTTTTGCATTGGGAATTTTAGACAGATAATTAAAGAGAGACATTGGTCCACGTGCAGCCAATAGCCTTACCTGCATTGGCACATTTACCAGTATGTAATACGGGCTGATCTGGCGTCTTCTCTTTCTTCGCAGCGCAGCCAGCTAAAAGAAGCGCGCTCAATAAAAAAATTATTTTCTTCATCATCTCTTTCCTCATCGATATAGCGACTATTTTAGCATGTAAAATCCTTTATCTCTGCGAAACATCCCCGAATGGCTATACTGAATTTTTACGTTCATTTATAGCGAATCATTATGTCGAAACAAGCTAGGTTAACAGCCCTTACCACACCGCAACGCTACCCTTATAAGTCACCACAAATCCCTAGTTCGGCACGCTGGCCAAATGGAAAGGGGTTAGCTGTGTATATCGCGATGAACCTTGAGCATTTCGCGTTTGATTCCCAGGAGGGCGCTAAATTATCAGCTAATGCCAATTTCCCAGACGTCTTGAACTATAGCTGGCGAGACTATGGCAATCGGGTCGGAGGATGGCATCTAGCTGACTTATTCGAAACTCTGGCAATCCCCCCTGCGGTTATCGCGAATACTTCAATCTTAGATTATTGCCCCGAATTACTTGATCGGTGGTTGGCATTACCCGGTAGCGAACTCATCGGCCACGGCCATACAAATTCTCAACGTCAGGGAGAGTTGGCATTCGATGAGGAGGATAGATTAATAGGCACTTGCCAACAGCGCCTACAACAGTATCAGAATAAGACGGTGAGTGGCTGGCTATCACCTTGGATTTCTGAGAGCTTCTCTACCCCAGAGTTACTCGCTAAAAATAGGTTTCGTTACACCTTAAATTGGGCGCACGATGATATGCCAACCGCCTTCTTCACCGAAAATGGACCCTTAGTTTCGATCCCTTATCCGCAAGAAATTAACGATATACCAAGTATTATCCCCAATGGTGCAACGATCGATACCTTTTGCCAGATGATCGAATACCAATTCGAAGAGTTGCTGGCAAGAAGTGAACAGTCTCCGCAGGTTATGGGGATCGCGCTACATCCCTATATTGTTGGCCAACCCTTTCGCTTCTATCGATTGAAGAAGACACTCAAGGCGATACTCGATCGTAAGGATGAGTACTGGTTGACGACTCCAGGTGAGATAGCAAAACTCTATGGAGAGTAGAGTCTTTGTTTAAACAGGCAGGATAAATGGATTTCTCAGTAGAGTTTACTAAAAGGTAATGAGTTTTTGGAGCAAGCTAGAATTAATCCGTCACGTAACGGTGTTCTAGTTTGCTCACTGGACGTTAAATGATGACGTAGGCTAAGTCTTTATCTTATCGATCGGCGATTTTTTTGGCGCAGCTGAGGAATGAAAGTGGCGCCAATGTGGATCTTGAGCTGCACAGAGTAATTCGTAGTCGCCACGCGTATCTCCCCAGGCGCGTAAATGGTAATTTTCTAATGGGCCGTAGACTTTCTCCAAACGTGCCACTTTCTGTCCACATCTGCAGTTATTACCAGAAATTTTTCCCGTTAGTTTTCCATCAAGGACTTCCAATTGCGTACTGATCAGATTGATCCCCAGTTGATCGGCGAAGGGACGTAGTACGATTTCAGGAGAGGCTGAACAAAGGGTAACCGTTGCCCCAGCATTTAACTCGGCCGCCACGGCCAGTAGTCCTTTAGGACGCATCAGCTTCGTAAAATATTTTCGGCAGTAAGCCGCTGCTTTATCTTTCACCCATTGCTCATCAATATCTTTCATAAAGGTATGGATCAGGACTTCTTTTAACTCATCGCGTGTCAGTTTGCGACGCAAACAACGCAGAGTAGGAAAGACTAAATGTAACATTTTACGTGTGAAACGTCGGCGGCCGAAGGCAAAGCGTAGGAAGGGAATAAAACTATCGTGTCGCGTTAATGTCCCATCAAAATCGAAAACAGAGAGCGTCGGCGCGTCCCCAAGTAGCTTACCAGCCATAATTCCCATCCCACTAAAAGTCCATTGATATGGAGATAATAGCAGAACCCCGCTCAAGGTTGAATTAACTCACCTATCAAACGGTAATCAATGATGTGAAACGATTCAGCATTTTCTCTTCAATGCCACTAAACATTATGACTCAGATCACAATTTCCGCGGTGTTATTGGAGTGTTTTGTAAATGTTATTTAAGTTATAGCACTCTATTGATGGCACTCTTCCTTCCGGACGTTCTTCTATGATTGACGACATCGCTTTACAGCAGCTACATGAATGGTGCGAGGGCGACAAGCGCCGTCTTCTTGGTATTGTTGGATTACCAGGGGCAGGCAAGTCCACACTCACGGATTGGTTAATCCGTCACTTTGACGGCAAAGTCGCGGTGATCCCAATGGATGGGTTCCACCTTGCGAACAATCAATTGAAAGCGTTAAACCGATTACAGCGTAAAGGAGCTCCCGACACGTTTGATGTTCACGGTTACCAAGCATTATTAAGGCGTATTAGACATGCAGGGGCTAATGAAATCATCTACGCACCCTGTTTTCATCGTGACATCGAGGAATCGATCGCAGGAGAAATCGCTATCCACCCTGAAACACGGTTGGTTATTACCGAAGGGAATTATTTATTATCTCAGGATGCGGGCTGGGCTGATACCCCTGCCTTGCTAGATGAAACATGGTTTATTCATGTAGATGAAACACAACGGTTGGTACAACTTAAGCGTCGGCATGAAGAATTCGGTCGTTCTGAAAAAGAGGCCGAGCAGTGGATACTTTCTACAGATCAGCCCAATGCGGAGCTGATTAAGCTTACCGCTCATCGCGCAGATAAACAAATTACACTCAAACAAAAATGATAATGACAATATTAGGGAAACGCTATGGACAATACATTAGAACGGCCGCTTGATAAGCCAAACCCGGCTCTTGTCGTGTGGATTGCCGTAATTGCCGCACTGGGGGGACTACTGTTCGGCTACGATACCGGTGTAATAGGAGTGGCACTACTTGGCTTAGGTAAAGCTTTTGCCTTGGATGATACCGTTAAACAGTTAGTCACCGGCGCCATTATTTTTGGTGCGATCTTTGGCTGCTTGGGTACTGGTCCTTTTTCAGACCGACTTGGTCGCCGCAAGATGGTGATTTTCGTGGCGCTACTCTTCGCGGTAGGCTCGATAGCCTCTGCGATGTCGCCGAATGTCACCATGTTAATTCTCTCACGCTTCATACTCGGCCTATCAGCGGGGAGCTCAACGCAAATTATCCCGGTGTATATCGCTGAAGTTGCACCACCAAAGCATCGCGGTAAGATGGTCGTATTATTCCAATTCATGGTGGTATTCGGGATTACCGTCGCTTATGCCAGCGGATTCGTACTCGGTGATCACTGGCGCTGGATGTTTGGTTTAGGGGTTATTCCTGCACTGATATTATTAGCCGGAATGGTCTTCTTACCGGAAAGTCCACGTTGGTTGGTTATGCGTAAACGCGATAACGAAGCCCTTAAGATTTTAACTCGCGTGCGGGGTTCTCAGGCACTGGCGCAGCAAGAGATCGAAGAAATACACACTGTAGCTAATCAACCAGAAGGTAGCTGGCGTGATCTTGCGCAGCCGTGGATACGTCCCGCGGTAGTGGTTGGCGCTGCCATCGCTATGTTCTCGCAGATCACAGGTAACAATGCATTAATTTATTATGCTCCGACAATACTGACGCACGCAGGCTTTTCAAACCAAGCCGCCATTCTTGGTACCGGGCTTAGTACTCTATTAGTCGTCGTTATGACGGTCGTGGGGAGCATTTTGGTCGATAAGATTGGCCGTCGCCGTTATCTGTTATGGACAATTCCTGGGTCTATCGTCGCACTAGTGGTGATGGGGTACCTTTTCTTGGGAAATGGCCCGCAAAACCAATTCAGTCAAATAATGGTGGTTGTCTGCTTGGCGGCATACTTGATGCTAAACTGCGGCGGATTCGGAGTCTGTATCTGGCTGATTAACGCCGAAGTCTACCCTTTATTCGTTCGAGGCAAAGGGGCGAGTTTAGGTGCATTCAGTCATTGGATTTTCGATTTATTAGTCACTCTCACAACATTAAGCCTAGTGACGTGGTTAGGCGCCTCTTATACCTTCTGGCTCTATGCGGCGATCTCGGTCGGAGCGCTGGTGTTTATTATCTATCTTGTGCCTGAAACGAAAGGGAAAAGCTTGGAACAGATCGAGCAGGACCTGAAGAACAAAAAGTTTTACGCGTTTCAGAATAAGTGATTAAACAACTCACCTTCCTGGAGGGTGAGTTTTCCCGCCTCTCTTAAAATATAAAGGGGACACCTACCGCTTATTACCTAAGTTGTTTCCTCTATCCCAACACCCATCCTTTTTTCTTGGTATTTTATATATCGTCTGAAAATTTTCTCGTTCTATAACCCCGTTGGTAAGGTTCAATACGGCAATTTAGGGAACTCTATAAGGGAAGGACGATTATCACATCTGTTCTTACTTCCTGATTCCAGAAGCCTAATCGAGAGTGAGTGCGAATTTTAGGTAAGATATTTCGACACTAGATGTGTTGGTAGATAGTCTGGTTAGGGATTTAATCGAGATACTCTATGAAGTTTCATTTAAGAGAGAAAAAAATGATCCTCTAAATTAATTTACTTTTTTACCGATAAGCCCCGATAAACCCTATTATCAGTATTTAGGATTTTAAAAAAAAACGCCGCGTATGCGGCGTTTTTCTATAATCTTATTTAAACGTTACATTTACTGTAGCGGTGCTGCTAAAACTACCGATTGACGGGGAGGATGTTAGCCACTGTAAGTTGGCATTGTATGTCTTAGACACTATAGTCGTATCTTTGGTAATCGCTGAGGTAGTGAAGTCTGTAATTTGTCCGAACTTGATTTTTGAACTGGTGTTATCTTTAGGCGTGAGGTAGATACCAAGTCCAGGTTTTGTAGCGGGTATAATCATTGTATTGTCCGAACTGCTCACATCTGGACTACTAAAACTGATCACTAGGCTTTCCCCGGAGCAACCACCGCCAGCAATATTGGCGTTGACCGTAAAAGGTATTATGCGTTCTACCTTACCCGCAGAGGCATTAGTTGCAGGAATATTACCGAAGGCAACCGTGTTATTCCCCGTTCCAGCGATACTCACTGTTGGAGTACATTGAACAACTCGTATATTGCTGAAATTAGTAAGGTTAGCGACATAGTTACTATTTTGTGTCGAGGTATTGATCCCCAAAACCCCATCGACCTGGAAAACGCGTGCTGATGCAAGATTTGCGTAATTCGTAGGTGGCGTCCTTCCTGTTGCTTTTATATAAATAGAAAATGAGAAAGATGTTGTATTAGGCAACGCAACAAACTTACTAGAAACACATAGTCCTAAGATTGAATTAGTACAAGTCGTATACGTTCCTGGGCCTGTGCCAGCACCGAGATCAATGGATTGTGCTCTGTATTGTGTATTAACTGCATCGTAATCTTTTCCGTTGATCGTTACACCGATCGAAAGTGATGAGTCAATATTGCTCAGATCACCCCATGGATTCCAGTAGATATACGCATCTTCACCCATCGGGTGATTATCTGTATCCCAGCAAGTAAATGTTGAGGTGAAAGTTTCCGAACGCCAGAGTACTCTTCCCGCCACAAAGTCAGATTTAGCAAAGGCAACTGAGTTAATTGGAAAAGGTGCGAGTGTCGTACCGACGGGTGTTCTACTGGAAGCATTGCTTCCTTCACGACAGGATAGTGCGAAACTTTGTTGGCAGAAAATGATACTAGTCAACGAAAACAGAATTAACCAGCATAGTCTGCGTGTCCAGGAATTTGTATTCATTGTTATCAGCCTTTGTCTGGGTGGCATAGTAAAGTGAGCTCTTGATAACCCTCACCATCTTTCATCGGTGGTAGGTTGTCAGGAATTGATATTTGACATTGTTGATCAGCATTATCACCCCATTTCAGACGCAGCGTATCATCGCTTGAGATCCCTGACACGAACACAACCCCATCAGTCCCAACGGTACCACTGTTCACGCCCTTCTGATTTAAAACACTCGC
This sequence comes from Rosenbergiella collisarenosi, assembly GCF_018494085.1. GTDB lineage: Bacteria > Pseudomonadota > Gammaproteobacteria > Enterobacterales > Enterobacteriaceae > Rosenbergiella > Rosenbergiella collisarenosi. Next base: position 7,622 of record NZ_JABBFP010000001.1, read on the forward strand.
GCCTAACTGAGGTTTGCTACCATCGGTCAGAGAGGCATGGATTAATAAGCTGTGTCCATAGTAGGTCTGGAAATTAGCTTGTACGATCGCACCATGAGTTGGCACTACCTGGAGGGTAGATTCTGGAATATCTAATCCAGGTCCAAGGTGCTCGGTACTCAGGCTAATTCCATTATAACGGTAAGGTGAAACGCTACTTACTACCGCGTACCCAGAATCGTTTATCTTGACGCCCGGTGAGTTTATGACGTTTGTACCGGCTGCATCTTTAGCTTTAACGAGCGCAAAAGTGTCTGACAAGGGTTGAGAAAGTAATACTCCACCAGAGTGTAATACAATGCCGCCACTTGCTGACAAAGAACCTTGTTGATAGTTATTACTATAACTATAGGATGCACTACCGTTACCAATGTTGCTGCGATAGGCGATATTAGCTGCAGAGTTTTGGTCACTCCCTTGGCTTTTACCGGTACTCACACCATAACTTAGGCGACTATCTTCTAACGATGTACCCGATACACCAGTATTATAGCTGTCGCCATTTAGTCTGGAATGAGCCAATTGTGTATTGATCATCGTTGTATTAGTATTGGTCGAATCTAGATTTAACGGAATAGATACTACAACATTGACTGAATTATCCGAATAGCCATATTGAGTTTTTGTTGTTTGCCAATAAATACCATAATTTATACGTCGCGACTGGCCATTATAACCTAGCTGAGCAGTACGGCTCGAACCAGAAGTATTCCAATAACGTTGCTGGCTACCATTAATATAGATGGAGCCATAGTCACCTAATGATTGATTAAGTGATACCTCCATTCTTTGCCGTTTATTGGAATATGTGGATGAAGTATAAGTAGAGTTGGTTTTTTGAGCCCAACTAGGTGTGCCATCATTAACTTTATTAGGGTCGGTATAATCGGCTTCATAATGTCCTTGCTTCCAATCACGCTGTTCATTGACCGCATCATTTAGGTCATAATATCCAGAAGTTGAATAGCGATATCCGGCAAGACGGAAATCAGTTCCATAGTTATTTAATGATTTTGAGTAAAGTAATCGATAACTTTGTCCTTGCTGTTTACTACCCGATGCTAGGTCAGTTACTGCATAAGTAGCATCGATGGATAAGGCACCTAAATTACCAAGACTCGTACCAACCCCCGCCACTGCAGAACGATAGTTATCCGCAACAATAGCCCCACCGTAGGGTGTCAGGTTATAACTTGTTCCACGGGATACGGTACCCTGAATAAAGTTAGGTGAGTATCCACTCAAGCCGTCATTATAACGACCAGCGGTGACTTGATAACTCCAAATTCCTTCCCGCAGCATATTTGCCACGGAAGCATAAGGGACTTCGAAGTGCGTCTCAGAACCGTCAGCTTCCGTAACGGTGACATAAAGTGTGCCACTGCTGTTAGGATAAACATCATGGATTGCAAAGGGCCCGGCCGAGACGTTAGTGGAATAGACCAGATAACCGTTTTGTTGAATAGAAACTCGGGCGTTTGAATGTGCGACACCACGTACCACAGGGGCATAGTTACGCATACTGTCAGGTAACATGTCTTCGACACTACTGATCTGGGCTCCCCTGAACTGAAAGCTGTCAAAAACGTTACTATTCGTTGAGCTTTGTCCGACCAGTAAGCGGCTTCTTAAAGAAATGATATCTGTTTCAGCCCAGCTAGCAATGTTAGTCCAGTGCGTACCAGTATAAGAGTTATGTGTCAGACTACCATTTTGACGCAGTCTGATAGAACCAATATTAATTCCATTGTTCAATGCCAGGTAACTATAGTTCTCTGTGGATGAATCACTATTAAATCGATACTTATTATGGCTGAAGTTATAGTTATAATTAATAAAGCCAGCATTAATGCCGTTATCCCATAAACGTTTCGGAACGGTTCCTTTGGGTGTGTTAATTAATTGAGTCTGTGGAATGGTTAACTCTATTTTTTGATTATTTACGTCAACGTCTAGTTGGCTATCAGGTATCGTAGTGTCAACACTGATACAATGGTTGCCAACTGCTGACTCGGGTAGCTTAATACCATACTGTGCTAACTGTTCAGCATCAAAACAAGGGACGATACTTTGTTTATTTGCTTTAATAAACGTAACTTGTAGATTATCTATTTTATGTTGATTCAAATAGATATCAAAAGGATAAGTACCAGGTTGAATAGTGTTACCGGATGCAACAGAGGAAACGGAACTAACGTTGCTAGCACCGTGAACAAAGCTCATATTAAAATCATCTGCATAAGAAATCTTGCAGCTTAGAATGGCCGATGTAGCGGCGACTAAAGATATTTTTTTTATATTGTTGGAATCCATAGTCGCAACTCTCCAGAATTAATTTAGCGGGTGATCTTTTATTTCTGTGACTCCGCCAAAGTCATTGATATAACCGTATGAAACTGTATTTGCGATATTACTAGAACCTAAATTAACAGTTTTTTCTCCATAAGGAGCGACCATATCGAGGTTAATATTTTTATTGCCAGCGTGTAATGTATTAAGTGAGATATACATTGGCCCATTGTTTTTGATATTTACTTGATTGCCAGACTTAACCCACTGCAGCTTCTCTGCCTGTTCGGCTAATGTGGTTTTCAATGAGTTCGGTCTATAAAAAAGTTTTAGTCTACTGTGTACCGCAACCTGCAGTACGTTTTCGTCTTTACTTGCTGGTGGTATTTCCTGAATGTTAATCCAAAACAGGCTTTCCTGATTATCTGGAAGAGATTTGCCAGAATAAATAAAACGTAACGAAGCCGATTTACCTGCACTTAACTTTAAAATGGGGGGGACAACTTGCATCGGTATGTTAGTTGTGCCCCCATTTTGATCTTCTAACCATGTTTGAACTAAATAGTCTGAATTACTTTGGTTCTGAATGGGTAAAGCAGCAGAACTATTGTTTGAATTATACACCACGCGAGTGGCCATCAGTTGAATCGCAGCTGAAGCATTATGTGAACAAACCGCTAATGCAATCAGTAAACTCATTTTTTTCATGTATACGATTTCCCAACAGCCACTCGGGCTGAGTATTATTTGTATTCTAAGTTAAAAGCAGTAGTGGCATTTGCTGTGCCAGCTGGAACACCAGTTTTAACAGCATAATAACGTGCTGCCAATGGGATGCTTATGTTACCAGAAACTGGAGTCTGGAAAGCTACAGCATCGGTTTGACCGGAAATATTATAATTAACATTACTATTTAAGTCAGTAATTTGAATGCCAAGAAAACCAGTAGTTGGTTGACCGGTGGTTAATGCTAACAAGGTCGGTTGACCAGTAACGGCGGTTCCATCAAAGCGAACTTTCACGGCGTTTGACGGGCAGCTTGTCAATTTTATGTTGAAGTTTTGAGGAGTGGTTACTGCTCCTGCAGTTGCCAGTGAAGATGATGCATAAGTACCCATCGGTACGTTAATAGTTGTGCCGCTATCGCCATTCACGGTACAGCCAGAAGCGATGATGTTACCTGTAAAATTCACGTTACCATCAGCAGCAAATACCTGTGAAGCCATACCTAAAGTCAGAACGCAAAGAGGTAGAATTATTTTTTTCATTTTGGCACCTATAATAGTCGGTTAGTAGAAATTGTCTTAAAACCCAGGGGGTGATCCCCGAGAAGAAGAACTGACTAACCAACCTAGGGTTGCTATCAGTCTTGACTTCCTGATACACATAATATGTCTAAGAATATTCCTAGTTAATTGGCTTTGGCTATTGATTAATGAATATTGATAGATAAATATTTTTGATATTTTGTAGGATATTTGATTAGGGGTTAAACCCAAGTTGATAAGAGTGAAAAGTCATTCTTGCTGAATAGTGGTTTGTAGAAAATATTTTGCTGGGCGTTGGTAGATAAAGGATATTAGCTATAAATCCTGGGGAGATAACAGCGCTTTCGCGGAAGTTTATTGGGTTCGGGGCCTTAGTCAGATTACATATCCATGTAAACCGTTACTCAGGTTCGCACTATTTTGGCTATAGATTAATGAGTCGAATATAAAATATTGGTAATACTTCTACTATCGTTGATGTTTATTAATAAGGCCTGATGAGGTATAAGTTATTGGACTATTATATTCAACTCTTAAAATTGGTAGGGCAGGTGCTCATCATATTACTATTTTGGCAGTCAACTGAGTACATGCTAGTTTAAGCGCACAGTAGGGATTTTATTAGGTTTTTCATCGACTAAGCCATTTTTTAACTAACACAAGAGTTTTTCATTAATTAGGTGATAAAATTTATTTTGCCAGTTTTTGCCCGACAATTAATACTATCTCATTAATACAATTTCTTGGGTGATAAATGGACTATTTATTATGAGGTAATTTAAACAGCAAGATACAACTCTCTAATTTTTAGCTAATTAATATCTTGTATATATCTATTTTGTTGCATCATTTAGTAATTTGATAAGTATAGAGTAATAGATTACAGCTAACTTAGCCTGTAATCTACGAAAGTTATAATTGCCGACTATTTTCCATGTTTACTATCAGAAGAGGTATTTTTCAATTTCTTCTGTTTTAACTTCTTCAGCAGACTCATTGCCTCAGCTTTATTCGCCACAGCAGGTCCTGACCCCGCAAGCGGTTTACGAGCCGTTTCACGTAAGGTATAGACCGTGATCAGACCGATAACCCCGGCAGCCATGAGGTAATAAGCAGGCATTAGAAGGTTGTGCGACGTGTCAACTAACCATGCGGTAATCAACGGCGTAGTGCCCCCGAATAGCGAGACTGAGATATTAAAGCCGATCGCTAATGCACTGTAGCGAATATCCGTGGCAAACAGTGCCGGTAAGGTAGCGGGCATGGTGCCACTGAAACAGGTATGGATCAGTCCTAGGATAATTAGCCCTAGGAAGACCAGCCACATGTTGCCAGAGCTGATCAACATCAGGCAAGGTACGGAGAACACGATTAAGCCAATCGCACCACCGGCAATGACTGGGCGACGGCCGAGCTTATCTGTCCAGTGCCCAGACATCAGCGTTAATGGCATCATGACAAACATCACAACCATTATGAGCAGCAGGCTACTTAATTCGCTCAATCCCAAAATACCGGTTAAGTAGCTCGGCATATAGGAGGTCAACATATAGTTAGAGACGTTAAATAATAATACAAGGCCGATACATTTAAGCATCTGCCCACGGTATTTGTTTAATAGTTGGAACAGTCCCAGGCGCGGTTTGCTGTGTTCCAATGCCTCTTGTTTTTCCATATGCTGTTGGAATGCCGGTGTTTCCTCTAGCTTTAACCGTACATATAGCCCAAAGATACCTAATGGTGCAGCAATGAAGAATGGGATCCGCCATCCCCAATCAAGCATCTGTTGAGGGGTAAACACCGAGGTCATGGCGGTTACAAGCGTTGCACCGATCAGGTAGCCACCGAGTGTCCCGAACTCCAAGAAGCTTCCCATAAAGCCACGGCGGTTATCCGTTGAATACTCGGCGATAAACGTCGCAGCCCCTCCATATTCGCCGCCGGTCGAGAAACCTTGTAGTAAACGAGCGGCTAAGAGTAGCAGCGGAGCGGCAATGCCTATGGATTGGTAGGAGGGGATCAGGCCGATACAGAAGGTCCCGATTGCCATCATAATCATGGTGATAGCCAAGACTTTTTGGCGACCAATTTTGTCGCCTAATGGGCCGAATACCAGTCCTCCAATAGGGCGAATGAGGAAGGCCGCGGCGAAAGCACCAAAAGTCGCGATAAGTTGCGCGGGGCCATTGGCGGCCGGGAAAAAGACTTTACCGATAGTCACTGCCAAGTAGCTGTATACGCCGAAATCGAACCATTCCATCGCATTACCTAGTGCTGCGGCACCGACGGCACGTTTAAGCATGTCATTATCGACGATCGTAATATCGTCTAAGGTGAGTTCTTTTTCTTTTTTTCGATTCCAAAAATGTTTTTTGGGTTTTTGTGGTGTTGGTTGTTCTATAGACATTGTGTCCCTCACGATGGAAATATAGAGCAATGTATAGCTTTCTTAGCCAGACATCCCGTCATAGTGGGAAAAGAAAGATATAAATAGCTTCCCCATGTTCTTAAGTTTAGGTCAATTTAGGATTAATACTGTAAACATGCTTTTGAGTGAAATTCAAGGAAAGCGCAGATAAAGTCTTATTTTCCCATGGAGTAATGAGAAACTGTCCTATTTAAGTTATTGATTATAAGTGCTTTTTATTGATTGAGCGGAGAGGTGTTTATTTTAAACTCGACTGATGGATAAAAAATAACCTACCGCAGTTTATTTATGTCATTGATTAGTAACGATAAAAATATTAAAAGAAATTATAATCTAGGGAAAGTAAGGGTTGGTAAAGAAGAGGGGGAGAGGGAGAAGAAAACCAACTTACCCGAAGGTAAGTTGGTAGAAAAATTAGAAATCGTAGAACACGGTTAACCAAGTGCTATCAGGCTCGTTATCCGTACTGGTCGCGATGGTTCTTTCGAGGTAGACGCTTAAGCCGTAACCAATCGTTGTGCCTGCACCCAGATAGACATGGTTCGCGTGGTAATCTTCTTTCCCTTTCAGGCGTAAGGAGTCCACCGCCACGTAAGGCTGGATAGATTTAAGGAATGGCTTATCGATGTTAAACGTATAGCCCGCGAACTCTTCTAAACCATAACCACTGCCCGCAAAGTAGTGAGAAACAGTATGATTACGAGTAGAAGGAACAAAGTCTTTATAGTAACTGGCGGTTGACGTTAAGTACCAGTTACCTGGCTGCCACGTTAACGCGGTACCAGAAACCTGTTGATTGTAACCCTTCTGAGTCGTGCTATTTTTTACGTTTGCTTCGGTACTACTATAAGCGGCTGCCCAAGAAAGAGTCGGTAGGATGGCATAATCGAAACCAAGGCCAGCACCGTGGTTACGACGGTAGGATCGACCCGTGCCGCTTCCATCGTCTTTCTGGTCTTCAGGTAACAGATAGTTTGCAGAAAGCGTGACTGGACCAAAGGTATTTTTATACATGATGCTGTTTTTCGGTTTATTTGCACCATCATAGTTACCATTGAAGCCAATACCGGTAGCGCCCGCATGACCATCGTTATCCCATACGTCACTCTTAATCCCGACGACGGAGTAATAAATGCCATACTGATGACCATAGGTCAGTGTTCCGTAACGGTCATCTTTGATCCCTGCATACAGTTGTCGTTGGACATCACGCAGTGTACCGGTCTCGTAGTTACCCTTCATTCCTAAGAAATGCGGGACGTTGAACCCCCACTCGTAGTAGCCGATAACGGAGGTATGGTCGGTTAATTTATAGTCTGCACGAAAGCGAACACGTGAGCCGCCATCGTGACCGCGTTTATTCGATTTATTAGCATCTGGGCCGTTGGTGAGTACCCATTCAGGACGGATGCTACCACCGACTTGCAAACTTAATGGAGCCAGTAACGAACTACTTTGTGGATTTTTATCCAAGATAGTAATTTCTGCGTGTGAAGGCGCGGCTATTGCCAGTGCTATCAAGCTGCCACTAAAGGCTAAAATTTTTTGTTTTTTCACCACTTCCTGTCTCCATAGCGATAATATATTCATAGAGTTAATCGTTAAACCACTCTTATCAGTACCGAAAATAAGGCGCTGACTCGGTTTTGTTGTTTTTCTACCGATTTAATTACGACTGACCCAATGAACATAACTTTATAACGGTAAATGATGCAACAACAATTTTTAGCATAAAGTGGTATTTTTATAGTAACCATATGAAATTAAAGATATTTAAATTTAAAGAAATGTAAAGCAATTATAAATATATGATGTTCGTCACGATTTGTAACGAAGCGCCTGTTATTAGAATTTTGTATAGATAGAGATTTTTGTCGTGAGAAATGATGCTTTAAATCGAATTACGCTTTAGGAAAGTTTAGTCGGCGAGGTAAAGACGAATGATATTGCAGGGGGATAGCGAGTGATCACAGTACCTACCTCCACCATGATTTAGCTACAATGGGGTAGGTGACCGTTAGGTGGCGATCAATTGGCGAGATCACCTTTTAATGCCGTACCTGCCATCAAGGCGCCGGCGTGGCACTCGTAATTATGCGGATCGGAATGCTCATTTCTTTTGTAAAAACTCACGATATTAATGACCGATGTTGCGCCGACCTTTTTCGCGGAGTCTTGAAAGGAGAGTAACGCGCTTTCTAATGCCCAATTACAGGCTTCCTCATCAGACTTATTGAAGGCATTGGTCTTCTTATTTGAGACGACTCCTGCCTGAATGACCTTTTTAGCGCTAGGAGTATTTCCTGCAAGATAGAATTTCACACTACCATCCAATTTATGCTCGTCTGTCATTGTTTTTACGACGGTATCGAAGGGGAGCATATGTACAGTATCACGAGCTTGACTCAGCGTGGGGAGTAGAGCACCAAGGCTGATCAATACAGCGATAAATGGTGATTTCATTATTTTTCCTTTTGTTTGGCTATTACCATGGTTTTCTCAGTACGGCATTGACCAGTGTTTCGTCACGCTGGCCAACAGGAGGAGGCGTTTTAAGTCGTAATCGCTCAAGGAGTCCAAAGTCTTTCGCTCGACTCCACCAGAGGTACGGATAAGAAACGTTGGTTTCATCGAAATGAAAGCCTTGTTGTTGTAACATTGATAAATACTCTTCTGCGCTTTTCTGAACATGCATCGGATGGCGGAAAAACCAGCGGATCACCCAAGTATCAATGTAATATTTCGTCGACTCTGCAAAAAGTAGATAGCCACCAGGCTTAATTACTCGGTAAAACTCTGCTAATGCAGAGTCTTGCTCAACAAGATGATGGAACGTTTGATGACAAAAAAGAATATCGATTGAATTATCGTCTAACGGGATTTTCGCACAATCCGCACCTATTAATTCTGCACAGATATTCTGTTTTTTTGCCTCTTTTTTACTTAACTCAAGGCTAATAGGATCAGCATCGATGCCGATAATTTTTTTCGGTTGGAGTGTTTTGGTGAGATATTTAAAACTTTTTCCTTGCCCACATCCAACATCGAGTAAAATAGCCCCCTTCGGTGGGGGTTCGGGAAATAAGCGTTTAAGGTCGTTAATTGCCACTCTCAATACATGATGTTGCCAAGTATGCGTTCTTAAAAAAGCGAATCCTATTTTCGTTTCTTCTACATAAGTCGGGCTATAGAATTTATTCATCATGAATACCGTGTTTATGAGGCTTGGCAAATATCAGCCAATAGATTCAATTTGTTTTCTGAGTCGCTTACAAAAGGATTGTTTTTATCCCAAGCATACCCCGCTAATATAGAACAGATCATGGCTTTAATGTGAGGGTCAGGATCTTGATAATAAACGACATCTTGGAAGCGTTGATTGTACCAATTTTCAACATAAGTACGAAAACAATTAATCCCAATCTTTAATTTTTCACTATATTCATTTTCCCAGTCAATATCGTGGCCGCTGAATTGCTGGTGGAGTAATTCAGCCGCTAGCGTCGCTGAATGCATAGCGATAGTTACGCCTGAGGAGAATACCGGGTCGAGAAATTCAGCGGCATTACCCAATAAGGCAAAGTACTCGCCATGTAGAGTTTTTACATTGGCTGAATAGCCGGCCAAGGTATTAATCGGTGTATCCCATTCGCTATCCTCGACTAAGGAGCTCAATGACGGGGTTTCATTGATCATTGTTTGTAAAAATATATCGCTGTCGAGCTGGGAATTAACGTAGAGGGATTCAGGTACGACAACCCCAATCGAACTCCTTCCTTCTGCAAAAGGAATTGTCCAAAACCAGATCTCAGGATTCGACGCGTGTGTCGTAATGAGTATTTTTTCGCGATCAAATGCTTTATCAGAAAAATAGTCTGTAATATGGGTAAACACGGCCCTGCGTGTGACGAGGGTACTAGGAACCTCTAAGTCCAGTAATCGCGGCAGGACACGACCATAACCGCTCGCATCAAGTACGAAATCTGCGTGAAATTGATATTGCTGTCCGTCCGCTTTACGTAGGGTAAGTTCAACGCCATTCTCAAAACGAATATCCTCGACCTGTTCGCCAAAACATAGATCAACACCCAAGCGAGCGACTTCGTCGGCGAGGAGTTTGTCGAATTTAGCTCTTTCTACTTGATAGGTAGAATCTTTCCCATCGGTGAAATTTTCGGCGAAATTAAACGTGGCATACCTATTATTATGCTGAAAAGCAGCGCCCGTTTTGACCTGAAAGTTAGCTTGTTCAATAACCCCGAGTAGTCCGGCATTGTCGAGGTCTTCTAAACAACTGCATAATAAACTCTCACCAATAGAAAAACGTGGGAAATACTGTTTTTCAAAAATAACCACATCGTGATTATTTTTCCTTAATAATGCTGCGGCGACCGTTCCTGAGGGGCCAGCACCAATTATTGCTACGGTTTTCCTCGCTACCATTAGGTTATTCCTCCTGAAATTTTCGTGCCAAGGCATCCATTTATAAAAAAACTATGGCCAACGCTTAATAACAAGCGACGTATTAATTCCCCCAAAGGCAAAGTTATTAGTTTGTAAATATTCGACATCTGCTGTTATTTCTTTACCCATGATGTAATTTAAATTACCGCACAGAGGGTCTGGATGGTGTAGGTTAAGCGTTGGCATCAGTCTCCCTGCGCGGATCATCTCAAGGCTCATCCAGGCTTCGAGGGCGCCACAAGCACCAAGGGTATGTCCGAAGTAACTCTTTAGTGATGAGATTGGCGGCTTATCCCCAAAGATCGCGGCGGTCGCCTGACTTTCTGCGATATCGCCACGTTCGGTAGCGGTACCGTGTGCGCAGATATAGCCAATCTCAGACGGTGGGAGTCCCGCCATCGTTAAAGATTGTTCAATACAGATCTGCATCGTTGCTTGTTGTGGCTGGGTGATATGCGCAGCATCACAATTCGTCGCAAAACTTACAATTTCACCATAGATTTTGGCTCCACGAGCGAGGGCATGATCGAGACGCTCAAGAATCAGTGTCCCAGCCCCTTCGCCAATAACCAGTCCGTCACGGTTTGAGTCGAAAGGAGCCGGTGAGGTCTGCGGCGCATCATTACGTTGGCTGGTGGCGAATAGCGTATCGAAGACCGCTGCTTCTGATGGACAGAGTTCCTCCGCTCCTCCCGCAATCATGACGGTTTGATAGCCATGTCTTATGGCCTCCCAAGCATAGCCGATGGCTTGGCTCCCCGATGTACAGGCGCTAGAGGTGGGAATAACACGCCCACGGATACCGAAAAACAACCCCGTATTAACCGCGGTAGTATGTGGCATCATTTGTACGTAGGTAGTGCCCGTAATATTGTTGGTATGCTTTTCAGTCAGCATCGTGGCAAATTCACTGACAGGACCAGTACTTCCTGTCGAAGAACCGTAAGCAATTCCCGTTTGCCCTTGGGTTAAAATCGGATCGTCTAAAAGACCTGCTTGTTCAAGTGCCAGTTCGGTTGCTCGGGTCGATAATAACGAGACTCTCCCCATGGAGCGGATACGCTTGCGGGTATAGTGCTCGGGCAATGAAAAGTCATCGATCGGCGCACCGAGATGCGTATGAAGGCCTTGATAGATTTGCCATTCAGGCATGATACGTACGGCATTACGACCACTGCGCATCGTCGTAGCTATTTCCTGCCAGTCTTGTCCGAATGCGGTAACTCCTTTCATCCCGGTGATAACGACACGATGCGTCATAGCATGCCCCCATTGATCGAGATGACTTGTCGCGTGACATAACCCGCGAGGTCGGAAAAGAGATAGCTAACTAGCCCGGCAACCTCTTCGGCTTGTCCTAGCCGCTTCATCGGTATTTGTTGCATAATTTCACTAACAATCGTCGCATCGTCAGGCACCATTCCGGTATCAATAAGCCCTGGCGCGACGCAGTTGACGGTAATTTTTCGCTTAGCCAGTTCGATGGCCAGCGCCTTTGTCGCACCAATAATTCCGGCTTTCGCCGCGCTATAATTGACTTGTCCTCTATTTCCCATTATTCCAGAAACAGACGATAAGGTGACAATTCTTCCCCCCTTACGGGCGGCAATCATACTCATCAGACAGGGGTGGATGACGTTATAAAAGCTATCTAAATTGGTCGATAAGACACTATCCCAATCCTCTTCGCTTAAGGCTGGAAAAGCTGCGTCACGCGTAATCCCCGCATTGTTAACGATGCCATAGAGTGGGCCATATTCATCTATATAGGTTTCTAACACTTCGCGACACTCATCCCGTTGACTAATATCAAATTGAATGAGTGTTGCAGTACCTCCTGCCTGCTGAATAGTCTCTAGGGTCTCTTCAGCGCCGCGTTTATCAGAATGGTAATGAACCAGTACATGAAAGTTATCTTGCGCCAATTTGCAGGCAATCGCCTGACCAATGCCTTTACTGGCACCGGTCACTAAGACTTGCTGTGTCATTGTGTTGTCTCTTCCTTAAAAAAATAGGCCAACTCATTATCGTTAGGTTGGTAGGTGTTAATACGCCCTTGTGCGACGCAGACGCCCTCAATAACGATATCGGCATCAAAACTCGCCATACGCCCATCTTGCATCAGCAAGGAGATTTGTATGTCTAGACAGTCGCCTAGATTAAAAAATGGGTGAGTCGTCGTAAGATTTCTCGCACCGAGGATCATTCCGAGAGCCGGCGCGCAGCCCTCGCGCTGCTGGGTATGCCACCCGTTCCAGACGCCTACCGTTTGAGCCATAAGTTCGAGGGCATACCATCCTGGTAGAGTCTTCTCCGGCGTGATGAACGGTGCTAATACACCTTGCAGGCTGACCCTGCTACGACAGGTTGCTTGCTCTGCGGACACGGCAACCACCTCTTCGAGTAAGATCATCGGTGCGCGATGAGGCAGATAGGCCCCGGGAGAAGAAAAGGGTGTCATGATACGGTTCCTATAATGAGACAAGTATTGTTACCGCCAAATGCGAAGGAGGTCGATAACAGCCTTGGCTGATTGAGGGGCTGACTGTTAAGAAGTAACCCGCAGGGTGTTAGCGTTTTATCTTGCGGGCAGTCCGTAAAGTCTTGATAAGGTAACGGGAGGTTACGTTCCAAGATTAATGCACAGAGGTTAGCTTCAATAATACTGGCAGACCCCAACGTATGGCCAGTAAGGTGCTTGGTCGAGCTACACGGCACAGTTTCCCCGAAAATATGCTGGATGACCGAGGACTCTACCTCATCATTGAGCGGGGTCGCTGTCCCATGTAGGTTGATATAACCGATATCTTGCGGGTCTAGTTTTGCGGCAGTCAGTGCCTGATTAATCGCCACCCCAGCACCTTTTCCTTCCGGGTGCGGGGCGGAGATATGGTAGGCATCTGTCGACTCGCCAAACCCGAGTAAGGCTATATTTCCGGGCTGACGGGTAAGGAGCATCAGTCCGGCGCCTTCACCGATAGTGATGCCTTGTCGAGACTCGGCAAATGGCTGGCAACGTTGTTTAGAGAGCGAAGCCAAGCTATCGAAACCATTAATCGGCATGCGACTTAGCGAGTCGGCTCCCCCAACAATTGCGGCATCTACTAGCCCTGCGTTGATTAAGCGTGCACCACTGATGATTGCTCGCCCGCTCGATGAGCACGCGGTGGAAATCGTATAGGCAGGGCCTTGCGTACCAAGATATTGACTCAGAAAACGTGCTGGATCGCCAAGTTCTTGCTGGGCGTAGTGCCAATGCTGATTATCTTTATTCTGGTGGCAATCATTCAGATAGCGGTCTCCCTCATCCAAACCAGAGGTACTCGTGCCTAGGATAACGGCAATGCGCGAGGACGGATATGTCGCGAGGATATCTGTAACCTGAGGCTTTATCTGTGCCAGTGCCGCAAGCAGTAAGCGATTATTACGCGATTGGTGGGCGACGAGTTGCGGCGGTATTGTGGGTAATTCGCCTGTGACGGTTCCCACGACGAGGGGTGACTTATCGGTTAACCATTGCGTACTCACTGTCATCCCGGGGGCATGAGCCATAGAGAGATTATGCGCAATGTCGTCCAAGTTATTGCCTAGTGCATTAACCATGCCGTATGCAGAGATAAAGATCATATTATTTATCTAAATAATTGATGGAAATTTGATAGTGAAATGCACGTTGCTCAAGACTGATAGGTAAACGTTGTGCATCGAATTGTTGATAGTGGACTTCCATAATTACCTGTCCCTTACTATCGGTCAGTTGTCGAGTATTTTCTACATCACGCAGCCGCCAGCCAGTAGGCAGGTTTGATTGCCAACGGGATACCGGGTAGAAACTGAGCATGACATCGGCGAGCACTTGGCTTGCAGGAGGAAGATGGGGCACGACTATCGACTGTTCGGTATGAATTCCCTTGTCATCATAGGTCAACATAAATAAGCGTATGCCAACCGGAGATAACCCCACCAACCGCAACTGCTGCTGATTCGCATCAAGCATGATCACCAGCGATTGCTGTTGGCCATTAAAACGTCCGGTTAGCATCTGTTGTGAGCGAATAGGCGTGTCGAGTGACGGGCGCGGCAGCGTCACTTTCGTGCCGGGCTTTAACCATGCGGTAGGTTGCGCGACTTGGGGTGTCTGGTGTTGGCAACCACCGAGTAGCAATAGCAAGCACAAACCAAATATATGCCTTAGTTTCATGATTTTTTCCTTTTGCGGCGAGAGGGCATTGCCAGAGGGGATAATAGCCAAGCGACAAGGATGCCGCTGCATAATACGGTCCCAAAACTACTAATGGCTTGCGTGGAGCTAAAGAGTAGCATCCCCAAGGTCAGCAGCGTCGTGACCAGTGCTAGTGTGATCGCTTGCAAGGAGATTACGGGTGTACCACGAGGATTACCGAAGAACAGGGTATAATTGATCCCAATACCGAGTACAAGATTCAGGGCGAGTATCGAGAATAGCGTGATAGGTTCTCCACGTAACGCCAGCGAGGCTAATCCACAGGTTAAAGAAAGAATAGAGGGCACTAAGGTCGTAAGCCCCTGTTTCCATCCTTGTCTAACCATCGCGCTGATGGCAATAACGATAAGCGCTACGATAATTAATCCAGAAATTAACTGCCGGTAGTGGCTGAATAAATCGTCGAAGCTTGCCTTCCTGTCTATCCAGACAATACCTGGTAACTGCGCGGCAATCGCGCTCATCTTCTGACTATCGATGACGCCAGAAACTGGCACTAAACTGGCTGTTGTCCCGTCTTTGAGTTGAAACCACAAGAGTCGCCATCCTTCACTTACCGGGCTATTCAACCATTCGTCCGGAGTGAGGGGCAGTAGAGAGGTATCGACTTGTGCGTCGCTAATTCCTATCGCTTTTAAGCGCTGTTCGATAAGCGGTGCGGCCTGTTTTATCAGTTGTTGATCCTTCGTTTGCTGCGCTAATGCATTGAGGGGTAATGCTCGCCACTGTCCTAATAGCCGCTGGTGCTGCGCTTGACGTAGAGCCGGGCGTAGCGCTGCTAACCTGTTGAGCATTATTTCTGGTGTTGCGCCATACACGACAAACCACTTCTGATCGCTCGACTGTTGGGTCATCGCAGCCATTGCTTTTTCTTGTGCAACGAGCGATGGCGGCAAGGTCTGTAACTGCGAAATATCGTCATCGACACGCAGCTGCGTTAATCCGATCGCCGAGAAGAGGGTTAGGGCGGTGGGGATACCGTAGCGTACCCACCGATTATGACGCCATAGTGTTATCCACTGGAGAAACCGAGTACTAAAGGGGAGGGTATGGGTCGGTAATCCGCGACTGAGCCAAGGATGCCAACAATAAACGGTTAGACACGATGCACTCAACCCGGCAATCGAAAAAGCCGCCATTTGCTGGATACCAGGAAAGGGAGCCAGTAGCATAATGCCATAGGCAATTACCGTCGTTGTTACCGCTAAAAGGAGTGTTCGACCTACTTTGGTGAGACTCTGCCAAGGCGTACTTTCCCTACCGAATACGCGGCGCTCGCACAAATAATAGAGGGAGTAATCTGCAGAAATCCCGATAATGCTCATACTCATCACTACAGTCATCAGATGTATTTCGTGCCAGATGGTGAGTACCACGACACCTCCCGCAAGGGCACCGATACTAATCGAGAGAACGGTTATAAATAACGGGCGAAGCGAACGGAATATCCAGAGGATCAGTAAGACCAGTCCAACGAGGGTCGTCGTTCCTAGGTGCTGCATATCCGACTTTGCTTGTTCGCTAGCATGGTCGCTATAAAATAACGTGCCACGCGTCAGTATTTTTGCCGAGGGGTTCTGTTTAATAAAATCTGCCGTGATACGGTTAATGTCTTCGACTAACCGATGATTTTCCGCCATGCCCCCTTGCGAACCGCCAATTTCACCATGTAAGAAGTACCATCTTTTCCCCTGAGCATCGCGAGCCGTTAACCATCC
Source organism: Rosenbergiella collisarenosi (assembly GCF_018494085.1). GTDB lineage: Bacteria > Pseudomonadota > Gammaproteobacteria > Enterobacterales > Enterobacteriaceae > Rosenbergiella > Rosenbergiella collisarenosi. The sequence continues at coordinate 24,071 of NZ_JABBFP010000001.1, forward strand.
ATCGCTGAGGGTCAGCGCGCTTCCAGCTTCCGCCAAATTAAGCTGGGCGCCGCGTATCAACATCAACGGGTCGTGACGAAGCTCTTGCCCGCTTACGCCAGAAAAGGTGCTATAGAGTTGGCTTAGTACCCACTGCACTTGCCGTTCACCGCCATTGGCTAAGCGTTGGCGGGTCAGTTCGTCAATATTACTATTTCGATATTTGACGAAAAAACCTCCCCATTGTTGCTGCTGGGCCGCAGTCATGGGCCCTTGTAAGCTGGCCAATTCCGGGATCTGTCGTAAGGTGACTAACCAGTTGTTCGCGAGGGGACGGTGGTGCGTATCTTCCCCAGCGATCATCCACACGACCTGGCGATCGAGACGATCGGTGAACGCCTGATAAATTTCCGCAGGGAGGTGCTGGCTAATGTTTACCGGGAGTAAGCTTAATACACTGTTATTGAGCCGACTTTCCGGGAGCAGTTTCCCCAGCGCGACGAGGAGTAGGAGGCATATCGCCAACCAATAACCGCCAAGATAACGAGGATTAGTGAGACTCAAAGTTAGCCTGCTCTGTCGCGGTTAATTCTGTAGGTGTACTACGCTGTTGGCTAAAGACGAGTCGTGTTGCGTCACCCTGTTTATCCAATAATGTCACCTGATCAATAAATTGCCCTCCTTGTAGCGTAATAGTGCTGAACAGCTTATCTAAGGGGGTGGTGGTCGGGGTTAACGAGAGCGTCCAGTGATCCTTTTCTAACGGGGTAAAGGTGAGCGAAAAATTATTATCGAGCGTGGCACGATCAGCCGTAAACAGCGCAGTTAATAAATGATTAAACTGGAACATTTGTGGATTCGATTGCGCGGTCATCACCTGTGGCGGTTGGTCTTGCATTTGTTGCAGCATACGATCTTGCTGTAACACCAAGCGCATGGCAAAGGGTGTTGTCTGCTGCCATAACAATCCTGAGGTACGCGAGATCACCATTTCACCGCTGGAGTTCAGCGTTTGCGGCATTCCCTTAATCGTCCGTTGCTGTTCGAAATGGGCACGAACTAAGGGATGAGAGGCGAGTGTCTGTTGTACCTGCTCCACCGTCGTAGCCTTTGCAAAAGGGAACACAACGAGAAAAATTGCCGCAAGCGGCCAGCGTAAAAGAGTCATGGCGTTACTCCAAGGCATTTGAAGAGGATAGCGGGACTCACATAACAAAGCGCTTTCGTATGCATGTCCACGGCGACCTGAATGGTATAGGCGCTCGTCGTACACTTGCCTGTCTCACTATCGAAAATCTTATAGTTTATTTTTAACCTGTTTTCATACTCTTCGAGCTCGGCGTGTACGATGAAGGCCTGCTCAAAGGTTAGAGGATGGCGATATTTGATCCGCGAGTCGACCACTGGCCAAGCATAGCCACTGTCGCGCATTTGCTGATAGCCGTAGTCGAATTGTCTGAGCAGTTTTTCCCTTGCGATTTCTAAATAACGGAAATAGTTGCCATGCCAAACTACCCCCATCATATCGACGTCGTGAAAAGCGACGGTTAGATGAACTTGTGTGAGCAAGCGCGGGTCATTATTCATGCGTAGTCTCCTTGGGATCGGTGGTAGGGAGATGCCAAAAGTCGAAAAAATTAAACCACTCTAAGGGCGCAAGCAGAGCGTAATGTTCGAGACGCTGTGCGTATTGGTCGACATAGTGTTGTAGCGCCTGTTCGCGTTGGCCGCGTGGTAACTCGATTTTATTGGCCAGCAGCTCTGCAAAGATGGTTAAGGTGTTATGCCGATGAATCGCAAACAGAGTAATAACGGGACAGCCTAATGCGGCGGTAAGAATAAAAGGCCCTTGCGGGAACGGCGCAGGGCGACCTAAGAACGGGCTCCACAGTACCCGAGGTTGACCTTGGCGATGGGGACTCACAGCAATTCTATCTCCGACGATCGCGACCCAGTCGCCTTGGGCGATTTTCTCGTCGATTAACATCGCCGTATCAGGCCCCATATCGGTAACCGGTAATAGATTGACCGCGGAGTTCGGCGCTACACTATCCATAATTTTTTTGAAATTTTGCGCGTGTTCATGGAAGACGATGGCATGAATAGTATGGCTACTGGCATGATTAGCTAAGGCTCGGCATGCCTCGATATTGCCGAGATGCGAGGCGAGGATAATGATCCCGCGATGGCGAAACTGTTCGAGACAGGCCTCACTGTTCTCAGCAAATATAATGTCGCGACCGAGCTGTTGTTCACCGCGCCAACACGCAATCCTTTCAAGGATCGTTTTCCCAAACATCATAAAATGCCGAAAAGGCGTTAATTTTTCATAAGCTTGAGTGTGCTTGTCTTTTAAGCGTTGTTCAACGTTGAAAATCCACTCTTTAGAGGCACGTCTCGCTTGATGCGCGCAAAGGAAGTAACAGCCGATAATGGGGTAGAGCAATGCTTCACTACAGCGTCTACCTAAGAGTTTATGGATAAATAAGATGCTCTTCATTCCCCACTTTCCCCGTAATTCTGGCGTCTTTGCCCAATGACTTTTATGGCGTTTAATCAACGATGGGATGCGTACCAACATGCCAAAGAAGAGTTGGGTATGCATCCACGATATGCGCAGGTTATCGCGCAGGGCATCGAAATGAGAGATACCATTTTCGGGGTAAGTGACATGAGTCGGAATGAAATAGCTATCATGGCCCAGCCAGTAAAGTCTGACCATTATTTCAGTATCAAAATCCATACGACGGCCAGGTTCTTTTTTCGCACAGACTCTTAGGACGGGGTTAATCGGATAGACTCTAAACCCACACATACTGTCTTTTATCGAGAACGAAAGTGTTTCGACCCACACCCAGAAATGGGTAATCCATCGTCCGTATAAGCGAGCTTTTGGAATAGAGCTGTCATAAATCGGTTGTCCTGAGATCACGCTATCAGGATGCTGGTCCGCGAGTGCGAGAAAGGCTGGAATATCTTCAAGGGTATGTTGGCCATCGGCATCTACTTGAATTACATGGCTAAACCCCAGTTGAGCCGCATAACGAATACCTGCGATGACGGCGACGCCTTTGCCTGAGTTCTGCTCCAGGCGTATCACCTCGACCCAAGGGGTCTGAGCGGTAATCAACGCGATCTGCTGTTGCGTTGCCGTGTCACTACCGTCGTCGACTACAATACAAGGGAGCTGTAACGGAGCCAGACGAGTGATGACGCTGGCCAAGAGCGCACCGTGATTGTAGCAGGGGATAAGTAGGCAAGGTCTTAGCCGATAGGACATAAGCGGATTTTTCCTTGGCTGATCGATTGGCGCTCTGCCTCGTCCTGCTGACGATAGTGCTCGAAGTGAAACGTCAAGAGGTGACTGTCAACGTGCCAATGCAGGGATAACTGAACACGAGTATCCGGCAGTAATGGCTTCTGGAATTTCACCTGTACCAGACTACTAAACTGATAGCCCACGGTTAAATAGTGCATGGCGTAGTGCATAACCCAGTCTATCTGCGCTACGGCGGGCAGAATGGGTTGAATAGGGAAGTGACCGTCAAACCAGGGTAGCTGGCCGTCAACCTCAAGGATCAACACCACCTTTTCGCTAGTGGTTGCTACGACGAGGGGGTTAATGGGTTTCAAAAAATAGCTCCTGTAAGCGGGATTCCTGGCGTTTATGTAGGGCGTCACAAGGGATGCTAGTGACTGAGCGCCAATAGCGAGGGATGGCGATATCCTCTAAATAAATGCCGAGGGTTTTACGCCAGAGACGCTCTGTGGCGATTCTATTTAGTCGCCATTGTTGCTCTTGCTCTGCACTCATCACGACGAGAGCCGCGATTCTTTTCCGGCCTCGTTGGGTAATGGCCATCACCGCGGCATCGATAATACCTTCTAGCGCGAGTACTTGGCGTTCGATTTCATCGAGAGAAATCCTCTTTTCTTCCAATTTGATTAACCGACTAAGGCGCCCCGCAAGGTGAAAACAATCATCGTCAACAAAGGTTAGCGCATCGCTTAATGCTAAGCCGGTCACCTCAGTAACCAAGGGCGATTTCAGTAGCCAGTGATCCTCAATAGGGGTAAAGCGAACGTCTGGCAGGCAGCGCCAAGGTCTCTCGATAGTTTCGCGATAGCGGTGTGCCATCACGCCGGTTTCTGTACTGCCATAGATTTCGTCAACTCCTACCCCTAACCAAGCGTTAATTTTTGTCGTGACAGGAAGATCCAATGGCCCACCAGCGGAAAGGACCAGCGAGGTTGGAGGAGGGGATAACGTTTCATCGATACGTTTTAAGAAGGCCGGACTCGTGATCAACGTATAACAGCGATTCGTCACATGAGCCGAAAATTCCTCCGGGAATATGACCCTTTTACGGTTAACCGGGATACCTAAGGAAAACGGTAGCCACACCGTGAAGGTCAATCCATAAAGATGGCATGGATTGACGGTCGTCAACAGACAACTGTCAGCAAGACGCGAATGAAGTAAGGGCGCGATAAGTCTGCTCTCATCGTCCATTTGCTGGAGGGTTTTCACCACTTTTTTAGGGTGCCCACTAGAGCCAGAGGTAAACAGTTCGATGGTCTGCTGCAGACTGAGGGCCGGTAAATCACCGGAGACGGGCTGAAGAGACTCGCGAGGTTGAAATACTTCGCCGTCGATATCCTGGTCAATAGTGTGCTCGCTTAATAACAGATCATAATGCTGCGACTCGATAGCGATTCGACTTAATTTAGTCTGGCTAAGCAGTACAGGAATTTTTTTGGCATAGAGGCAGGCGAGCAGTGAGATAACAAAACTGTAGTGGTCTTCAAAGTAAAGCGCGACACGCTTAGCAGATAGAGTAAGGAGATGATGGTGAAGTTCAACGACCTCTCCCCGTAGATCCTGCACAGAGATAAATTGATCCTTAAACCAAAATACGGGTACTGGGTTGCTAGAATCAGTGTCTAACCACTGTAGAATACTGCGAACCTGATAGCTCATCGCGCGACCCTTCGTCTGATTAGCCACTCACCCACGAGTAACAGCCCCATCAGCAGATAAGAGATTAATCCATTCCATAGCCCCCACCACGCCATGTTCCCGATATAAATGGTCGCGACTGAGAGTAGACCGTTAATAACGAAAAAAGCACACCACACTTTTGTCACCGACCGGGTATAGCGTATTGCTGACGGGGGGAGGTCGGGGCGGCTGATCCGTGCGAGCTGCTCAATGACCGGAGTACCACGGACGAGGGAGTGGCTAAAAAAAATCAACATCACACTGGTCATCGCTACCGGATACCACAGTAACCATTCATGGCGTTGGAATAAGACACTTATTGAGCAAAGCAGAATCGCCAATACGCTTCCCACTTTAATCACTTCGCGAAGTGGCCCGCCATCGGGGAGGAAAGCAATCAATCGGATAACCATCAAGCCAATTAATACGGGGGTTAACCAATGGATAGTATGCTTAATGACCCCGAACCAGATGAGCAATGGCCATAGCAAGACGACTAGGCTAAATAGGCTTTTACCGAGCTTACCGGCAGAGGACATGGACACTAAACCCCGTTCAGCTTTCGAGTAAGCGCTGAACTGCATCAACGACATCTTGCACCGTACGCACAGCTTTAAACTCTTCAGGCTTTATCTTTTTCCCGGTTTTCTTCTGTAAATGTACGATCATATCGACGGCATCAATACTATCTAAGCCTAAGTCTTCATATAAGCGGGCGGATGCGACGATATCCTGAGGTGGAATTTCGAAAAGTTCAGTTAATAGTTTTTTAACTTCTTGTTCAATCTCTTGATGTTGCATAGTTGAGTACTCGTTTTTTAGCGATGGTGAGCAGTAATAAAGGCTGCTAATGAGGCGATAGAATAAAAGTGTTGGCGAATTTCCTCATTCTCAGAAGAGAGACTGATACCGTATTTTTTCTTAATGGCCAGACCGAGTTCTAACGCATCGATCGAGTCGAGGCCTAACCCCTCGCCAAACAGGGGATCATCGGTCGCGATATCGTCAGGAGTGATCTCCTCAAGATTTAAGGTGTCAATCACGAGTTGTTTAAGTTCTAACTCTACAGGGGTCATGGGCTACTCTTAGATTAATGAGATGAATGAGTTAATTGTCGTTGTAGATATCGATTAAGTTGCCTCGCAACCACAGAAGGTTCGGCAGCATCGGCATTTTTAATAAAACTAGTAATATCAATAAGCTGGCCGATCCGAATAGTAAATGTCGGCTTACGGGCAGGGATACGATACCAAGGGCTCTGTTTATCCAGCATCCGCTCGTCACACTCGATATGAACGAGGCGAATATTGACCCGACACCGAACGGCAATATTAGCGGCGCCTCGTTGTAACTTCAGCGGCTCACCATAAACAGTGCGAGTACCCTCTGGAAAAATAATTAATGTTTCATTCTTCTCGAAACGGCGAGTACATTCCGGTAATAAAATATCAGACTGATTATTCACTAAGTAATCGGCGGCTCTGATAACACCTTTAACAAATATATTTTTTTTAAGAGAACTTTTGACAATACAATCGGTTGTTGGCATGACTGAGGCAAGAATAACGTAATCGATTAACGATGGATGGTTCGCGACGATAAGACAACGTTGATCCTGGGCTAATATCTCTTTTCCGATAATCTGACAATTAATTACTGACAAGTAACGTAGGGTATTTATAAAAAAATTAAAGCAATACGAAATACATCGCCTGGCGACTAAACGCTTCTTTTCAGGTTTAACAATAAACAAATTTAATAAAGGGAACCCTATTAAAGAGAGCAGTAATCCGCCTGCACCAAATAATACGAAACATAAGGCAGTCATCACTAAACGCCATGGCCTACTATTTAATAGAGTCTGCATCATGATCGCCTATCGAGACCAAGACCAACGGGTATATTGGCTTTCAATATCAATGTATTGCTGTTGACCTAACCAGTAGTGAAGTAATCGTAAACTCTGCGGAAGGCGCAACGAAGGCGGCTGTTCGTCTTTAAGGGGCCTCATTTGACAGTTTAGGTCTGTTCCCTTCTCTAGCAGCAAGGCACAGGCATAAGGCCAATGGGGGGAGGCATGAGGTAAATAAAACTCGGGTAGCTTTCCTTCGAAATCAACTAATAATATGCGAGTAAACCCATTTCCTAATAGCGCGACTGCCTCAATAATACCTTGTTGAAAAGAGTCTTCTCCCGCAGAGATTGAGGTAGAGCTCACCGGCGCATCAAGCATTATCGCTAACTGACCGACTGCGGAGTTGTGTACCGACATCGTGAAGTCGGTCGGCGATACGGCGTCTCCTGCAGCGAGGGCCGAGAGGATACGATGATTCCTTTCTAGTTCTCCATGACGACAGGTAAAAATGAAGGCATCAGGAGAGTGGCGGGTGGTAATATCTAACGCGCAGTCTAGGGCTAAGCGACTACCTGAGCTTAAGCGCCGAGCGGTGAGATTGCTAATGTTTTTTAGTTTTCCGTAGGGTGTGTCACCATCGATATTAAGGCCTCGATTGAGGGTGGTTTGCCAAGCCTCACGAGTTTCTAATCCGGGTGCCCTAGCACTCCAATCAGTGATCGTAATAGAAAAGTTCATCATCATCCTTGAAAACACGTTGCGGCTATTTTTAACTTTTAGTGCCTATTATCTCGTTTTAACGCATGATGTCTAGATTTCTTTGCAGTTATTTCACGCAAGAATAGATAAATTCTTGCGTGCGATTGACCCACTGTGATCAGTATTAGATTATCAACGGAATATTCTTATTGGTAATTAGATCGGCAAGTGTATACGGCCATTTACCCTTTAGCTTAAACGTTAGCAATAAATAAAAAATTCACGCTGATTAATGTGACAAATGATTATGTTATGCAGACTATTAATATTCACTTTCCCATATTGCTTGGCGAACACTAATCGGTCGAGATAATAGGCCAAGTGCATAAAATCTATCGGCAATAATTTGCTGTTCGCGAATAATATGCCTGTTCATTGTCTGCGTTTGATGGCTCCTCCTGGAGAGCGCTATCTCCAGCGCACCGGCATCTATAGCGAGCTCTTTCGATAATGCGCTGGCAGCATGCTGACGAGTGTTATCAATATATTTTCCTGTCGCCTTTAACGCATCAATCAGCAGGGGAAGAAGATCCGACGAGTGGCTAATAAATCCTTGGCGTGAAAGATAAAATTGATGGTTATTGACGCGGCCCTCTCCATTTTCGATACGTCTAAGCAGTCCGTCAAACTCAGCATGACTGAGAAGCGGGTCCCACATCATCCATGCCTCTGCCGAGAGATAATCACTCTGGGTCAACGGATATTTCGGCGGGGTATAAATGAGGCGAACGTCTGATAGGCTAAGCCCTGCCTCATCGAGTAGTTGTAAGAGTAGGTAATGGACGTTCGAGCCTTTATTAACGGCGATACGCTTACCGCGTAAGTCAGAAAGTGTTCGAATGGGACTAGTGTGCGGCACCATGAGGGCGACGCTACTTGGTGCAGCCGGCTCCCACGCGATATAGCGTAATTGATTATTTTCCGCTTGAGCAAATAGCGGGGGGACTTCACCCGTCGTACCAAAGTCAATCTCACCCTGAGATAACGCTTGGAGGAGTTGTGGTCCGGCTGGGAATTCGCTCCACAGCACGTTCACCCCTAGTGGTTGAAACTGACGTTCTAAATGGCGTTGTGCCTTGAGAATGCCAAGGTTACCAAATTTCTGGTAGCCGATGCGTAGCTCTCTCTCCCGTTCCGTACGGTGTTGCGTCTCCGCCGCTTTTGCTCCTGAGGTTGCGGCATTGCGTGGCTTTATTAAGCCTAGATGGCTCAACTGTGTACGTAGCGTATTTCGTGAGATGCCCAGTACTGCCGCCGCTTGGCTTTGATTCTGTCCAGTAAGATCGAAGGCTTCGCCGATTAACGCTTCAATAGTTCGTTGATACAAGTCTGGCTCTCCACGCTGTAGCTGCTCACGAATAAAAGCGGAGAAGACGCCTGCTTTTTCAGCCTTATCGGTATGTGCTGGGGGACGCAGCAGTAAATGTGTTGAGGATATCTCCAGATCATCGCACAGCAACACGGCATTATTAATGACATTATCGAGTTCACGGATATTCCCCGGCCACGCGTAATTCATTAGGTCGTGAAGCGCGTCTTGGGAGAAGACTTGGCTGGGCTTCCCATGGTGGCGGGTATAGCGGTGTAAAAAGTGTTGCGCAAGGACCGCGATATCTTGTGGTCGCTGGCGGAGAGGTTGCAAGTGTATAGGTGCAACATTAAGGCGATAATAGAGATCCTCACGGAATAGCCGAGAATGGATGGCTTGTCGTAAGTCAACATGCGTCGCCGCAATGACCCGTACATTAATCGGTATCGCCCGATAGGAGCCAACGCGGATCACCTCGCGTTGTTGAAGTACGCGTAAAAGCTTAACCTGTAAGCTTGGACTGAGCTCACCCACTTCATCGAGTAATAAGGTGCCTCCTTCAGCCGCCTCAAACCACCCACGGTGACGTTCCGCGGCACCCGTAAACGCGCCTTTTTCGTGGCCGAAAAGCTCGGACTCCGCCAAGCTCTGCGTGAGAGCCCCACAGTTTACCGCGAGGAAGGGTCGATGATGACGCGGGCTTTGACGATGTAGTGTACGCGCAATGGCCTCTTTCCCCGTACCAGTCTCACCGGTAATCAGCACTGTCGCCTCGCTCGGGGCGAGACGCATAATTGTCTGGTGTAATTGTTGAGACAGCGGGTCATCTAATGTTACGTAGTCGTCTTTCATTGTCTCTCCTCCTCGAATCTTACTCACTCTATGCCTCTGTGTATGGCAAAGCGAGAGGGATATTGTTGCGTTTGCAGCAACGAACAGGCGTTGCTGCGGCAAACGCAACAGTCTTGGTAAAACCAGTAAACGATAACCCATTGAAAATTATTAACTATTTTTTTTATACACTTGGCACAGTTCCTGCTCTACCTCTTATAACTCAATGGAATTTATGTATCTAAAAAATTCAGATAACGTTATATAGGAAAATGATAATGAGCGATAATCTCTCAGCCCCGCTTAATCTGTTTTGGTTCCTCCCTACCCATGGTGATGGGCGTTATCTGGGAACCACTCAGGGTGGGCGTCCGGTGGATCTTGCCTATCTTCAGCAAGTCGCGATCGCGGCAGATAACTTAGGCTTTTATGGCGTTCTAATTCCTACCGGTAAAAGCTGCGAAGATGCGTGGTTGGTCGCCTCTGCCTTGGCGCCAGTTACCAAAAAACTTCGCTACTTGGTTGCGGTACGTCCGGGTTTACAACCCCCCACTTTAGCCGCAAGGATGGCGGCAACCTTAGACCGTCTCTCGGAAGGTAGACTCCTGATCAATGTCGTCACCGGCGGTGATCCGGTAGAGAATAAAGGTGATGGTATCTTTCTCTCCCATGCGGAGCGTTACCGTGTGACGGATGAATTCCTCGATATCTATTCGCGGCTCTTGCAAGGCGACAAAGTGGATTATCAGGGCGAGCATCTGCATGTTGAAGGCGCTGAGATCCTCTTTCCTCCCGTACAACCAGGCGGGCCACCACTCTTTTTTGGCGGCTCGTCGGAGCCGGCTATCGATGTTGCCGCAAAACATATCGATACCTATTTGACGTGGGGCGAGCCTCCGGCAGCGGTTGCCGAGAAACTCGCTGTCGTCCGTGAACGTGCCCAACAGACGGGTAGGACCATTAATTATGGTATTCGTCTGCACGTTATCGTCCGGGAAACGGAGGAGGAAGCGTGGGCGGCGGCCGAAAAGCTTATCGCTCATGTTGATGACGATACCATCGCGGCGGCGCAGAAAATTTTTGCTCGCATGGACTCGACGGGCCAATCACGGATGAGTGCCCTACACAGCGGATCGCGCGACAATCTAGAAATCTCGCCTAATCTCTGGGCGGGCGTAGGCTTAGTACGCGGAGGGGCAGGCACGGCATTGGTTGGCAACCCAGAACAAGTCGCGGCGCGGATCCGAGAGTACCAAGCGTTAGGGATCGATAATTTTATTTTTTCAGGGTATCCACATCTTGAAGAGGCGCACCGTTTTGCGGAGCTGGTCATGCCGCTGTTACCCGGCGCGAAGCATCGCGACACCTCAATTAACACCGGGCCGTTTGGTGAAACGATCGGCGGTGATCGACGTCCGACTTCACAGGCTAAAGCTAATTCAGAGGTGACACCATGACAGACAACGTCCATAGCTCTCCCCTTAAGTTCGCTTATTGGGTACCGAATGTCTCCGGCGGATTAGTCATTAGCGATATCGAACAACGGACGTCGTGGGATTTTGACTATAACCGTAAGCTTGCACAAATAGCGGAAGAAGCCGGATTTGAGTATGCGCTGACACAGATCCGTTTTACCGCCGGTTATGGTGCAGAGAACCAACATGAATCCGTGAGTTTCTCACAAGGATTACTCGGCGCGACGCAGAAACTTAAAGTGATTGCCGCATTACTACCAGGGCCTTGGAATCCGACCCTCGCGGCTAAGCAGATCGCGACGATCAGTCATCTGACAGCAGGGAGGATCGCCGTCAATATCGTCAGTGGTTGGTTCCGTGGTGAATTTAAAGCGATTGGTGAGCCTTGGCTCGATCATGAAGAACGCTATTTGCGTTCGGAAGAGTTTATTCGCTGCTTACGAGGCATCTGGCAAGAAGAGCGCTTTACGTTTAATGGCGATTTCTACCGTTATCGAGATTATGTAATGAAGCCTAAGCCTGTGTTGCCGTACCCAGAAATTTTTCAGGGAGGGAGCTCGCGCGCGGCAAGAGACATGGCAGCACGTGTTTCAGATTGGTACTTCACTAATGGTAATGATCCGGAGAGTATTCGTCGGCAAGTTGAAGATATTCAGCTAAAAGCAGCCGATAACAATCATCGCGTGCGCATAGGGGTGAACGGCTTCGTGATCGCTCGCGATACCGAGGAGCAGGCGCAACAGGTACTGCGTGACATTATCGAGAACGCCAACCCTCATGCCGTTGAGGGGTTTGCCTCGGAAGTCAAGAATGCTGGAAATGCTTCACCGGAGAAGGATGGGAACTGGGCAACATCGACTTTCGAAGATCTCGTGCAGTACAACGACGGATTTAAGACCAATTTAATCGGTACCCCGCAACAGATTGCCGAGCGTATTGTTGCGCTGAAACGTACCGGCGTGGATCTACTCCTACTCGGTTTCTTACATTGCCAAGAAGAGGTTGAGTACTTTGGCCGTGAAGTCTTACCGCGTGTCAGGGAGCTTGAACGACAGGAGCAAGGCCATGACTAAACGGCAAATTGTCATCGTGGGGGGCGGATTTTCCGGGACGATGTTAGCGATTCAGTTACTCCGCAAGGGGGATGCGAACCTTGCCATCACTCTGATCGAACCGCGGGCGCAGCTTGCCGAAGGGGTGGCCTATAGTACTCAAGATCCGGCGCATCGTATCAATGTCCCGGCGGCGAAAATGCAACTCTCAGAGTCGGAGAAAGGAGACTTTGACCGTTGGTATCGTCAGCAACCGGCTTTTCTACAGGACAGTGCAGCGTTGTGGCAGGATGGCAGCGTCTATCCACAACGACGCCAATTTGCGGCATATCTGCGAGAGAAACTCGCTCATGCGCTAAACGGCGCAACGGCAACTTTTCGCCATGTTCAGGATTACGCGCAGGCCTATCAGCTAGGGCAGCTATTTACGCAGCAAGGACTTCGGATACCGGTTGATCAGTTGGTATTGGCAATTAGCCATCCTGCACCGCTGAAACCTGCTGTGTTTCAGGCACTCTCCACCGACTCAAACGTTATCCATAATCCTTGGCAGGATGAGAGCCTGTATACTCTCGAGAATAATGCTGAGGTAGCGATTATTGGAACGGGACTCACGATGGCAGATGTCATCGCCTCGTTAGTACGACAAGGCCACCGCGGGCCTATTCATGCAATATCACGGCGGGGACAATTACCGCGAGCCAACCTTAGCGGCCATTATGATGATTACTCACTGATCCCCGCCACACCGCTCCCTACAACGGTAAGAGGATGGCTTAAGCTCATTCGTGAAAACGTCAGCGTTGCGGCACGGCATCAGCGCCCTTGGCAGTTGGTACTGGACGATGTGCGGCGGCAAGCCCAGACTATTTGGCAGCAGCTTAGCCTCGTAGAGCAGCGGCGTTTTTATCGTCATTTGCGCCCATGGTGGGATGTTCATCGCTATCGCATCGCGCCGCAGGTGGCCGCCGTGCTCGGAGAATGCCTAGCCTCGGGTCAATTACAGATCAACGCTGGCCGCCTCATGAGCGCACAGCACATCTCTGGCAAGCTGGCGTTGACCCTTCGTCAGCGACAGGGTGGCAGTAAAACGCTGCTCGTCGATAAGGTGATCGTGACCACTGGGCCGGCTCATCAGCAACTGATCGCCAGCCAGCCCCTGCTTATCGACTTAGCGGCGCAAGCACGCATCACCGCCGACCCACTCGGCGTGGGGATCGCGGTTAACGCACATTCGCAGGCGCTTTCCCCGACTGGTACGGCTCACGACGATCTCTTTGTCGTAGGGCCTGCAGCACGAGGCCGCTTTGGCGAGTTGATGGGCTTGCCGCAAGTGGCGGAGCACGCAGAATTTATCGCTAACCAGCTCCTCGCGATACCGATTGACACGTTGAGAGAGCGATGTCCCCGCGAGTCGAATTGATCCCGTAGCCTGACCTTATTCCTTTATTGATTAACGACGAACGGCATCATGGATGCTGTCGAGGAGACTCTATGTCTGTAAAACGTGAAATTCGCTTTAATGCCTTCGATATGAACTGTGTTGGCCATCAATCCCCTGGACTGTGGGCGCATCCCCGTGACCGTTCTTGGCAATATAAAGAACTCTCCTACTGGACCGATCTGGCCAAACTCCTAGAGAAAGGTAAATTCGACGGCCTCTTTATTGCCGATGTATTGGGTGTATACGATGTATTGGATAACAGTAATGAGGCCGCGATAAGGCAGGCAACACAGGTACCGGTCAACGATCCCCTCGCTTTAATTACCCCAATGGCTATGGTTACCGAGCATTTAGGGTTTGGGTTAACGGCCTCTCTCTCCTTTGAACACCCTTATCCCTTCGCTCGACGCCTCTCTACGCTTGACCATCTTACGCAGGGGCGTATTGGCTGGAATATTGTCACCTCTTACCTTGAGAGTGGCGCCCGTAATATCGGGCACTCTGCGCAGACTGACCATGATGCACGTTACGATTATGCGGATGAATATCTACAGGTCGTCTATAAGCTCTGGGAAGGGAGCTGGGAAGAGGGGGCGGTATTACGGGATCGTCAGCGGCAGATCTTTAGCGATCCTAATAAGATCCACCCTATCAATCACCAAGGGCACTTTTTCCAAGTCCCCGGGATCCATCTCTGCGAGCCTTCACCGCAGCGTACCCCGGTTCTTTACCAAGCGGGAGCCTCAAGTCGAGGTAAACAATTTGCCGCAGAGCATGCGGAATGTGTTTTCGTCGCCTCCCCCTCAAAGGCTCTGCTTAAGAAAACCGTCGCAGACATTCGCCAACGTGCCGCCGCGGTCGGTCGAGACCCCTACAGTATTTTAATTTTTAATCTCCAAACGCTGATCGTCGATGAGACTGACCATAAAGCACAGGCGAAATGGCAGGAGTATAAGCAATACGTCAGTTACGAGGGAGCACTCGCGTTACTTTCCGGCTGGACAGGTATCGATTTTGGTCAGTACCAGCCAGACCAAGTATTAAAACATATTCACACTAATGCGATTCAATCTGCGGTAGAGACGTTTTCCAGCGCCGATCCGTCTCGACAATGGACCGTCCAGGGGCTTGCCGATTGGGTAGGGATTGGCGGTTTTGGGCCCTTACTCGTGGGAAGTCCACAAACCGTTGCCGACGAGTTACAAAGCTGGGTCGAAGAGACCGATGTGGACGGGTTCAATCTCGCTTATGCGGTGACGCACGAGACGTTTAGTGATGTGGTTGAATTATTGGTGCCGGAATTACAGAAACGGGGCGTCTATAAACAGGACTATCAGCCTGGAACGCTGCGCGAAAAGCTCTTTTCTAAGAGCCCGCGTCTTCAATCTCCACATCCTGCCGTAGGTTATCGTCGTCACACTGCATCAAGCCCTGTGACTGGGCAACAGGAGGTGACATGATTAGTGTTGAAAATCTCTCGAAAGAGTACCTCTCGGCTCAAGGCCAGCGGCATACCATCCTTGAGAATATCTCGTTGGATGTGCCTGCAGGTTCGATCACTGCCGTCGTCGGGCCGAGCGGTGCTGGAAAATCGACCTTAGCAAAATGTATTTCGTTACTCGAAAATCCGAGCCGAGGGCGGATTTTAGTCGACGGTATCGATTTATCGACGCTATCCGGTGAGGCGCTGCGACGTCAAAGGCGCTTGATCGGGTCAGTGTTCCAATCGGCCGCGCTATTACAGCGTAAAACCGTCTGGCAAAATATCGCTCTGCCATTACAGTGGCTGGGGGTCGTGCCACATCAAATAACCTCGCACGTCAATCAGCTCTTAGAGAGTGTCGGATTGACCCATAAGGCTAACGTCTACCCGGCGCAACTTTCTGGCGGCCAGCAGCAGCGGGTAGGAATTGCACGAGCCTTAGCGCTTAATCCTAAGGTACTTTTAGCCGACGAAGCGACCTCTGGCCTCGACCCGCAGACAACGCAGTCGATTATCGCGTTACTTAAGCGGCTTAGAGACGAATACCGTTTAGCAATCGTCGTGATCACTCACGAGATGGATGTGGTACGCCAAGCGGCCGATGCCGTCGCCTGCATTGAACAGGGTAAACTTATCCAGTTTGGGCGGGTAGAACAGCTGCTCAGCTCGCCGCACTCATTGTTAGCGAACCAGCTCTTCCCACTTACTCCTTTGCCTAGCACTAAGGCCATCGAAGTGAGCCTGCGTTATACCGCTAAGATGGTGACCTTTGATTGGGTCTCTAGACTGGCCCAGCAAGGCATTCTTATCGATATTCTGGCTGCTCACTTGGAAAATGTGGCTGGCTGCTTGGTGGGGCGTATGCGCATAGCCATATCACCATCAGCGGGTTTCGATATCGACCACTTTGTTCAACAACTTCACGCCTGGGGGCTGCATCTGGATCACCCGCTGCCGCTCTCAGTATTTCAGGAGGCAGGATGAAAGCACCCGATGTGATGAGCCAAGATACGCCTTGGCCAGATATTCATACCTTACTTATTCCTGCTTATCTTGAGACGTGGCTGATGGTCGCCATCGTCATGATTGCGGTATTGAGTGTGGGAGGATTATTGGGGATCATTCTTTTCAATACTTCCCGTTATGGCTTATTTCCAAAATCTAGCCTTTATCATCTGCTAAGCGGCGTAACAAATATCGGACGTTCACTCCCCTTTTTGGTGCTTATGGCCGCCATTATCCCACTGACGTTTTGGCTTACAGGAACGACGATAGGCATCCCCGCAGCGGTGATCCCGATGATCGTGGCAGGTATCCCTTTCTTTGCTCGTTTAGTTGAGAACGCATTACGCGAAGTTCCTACCGAGGTGACTTCTGTGGGTATCGTCTGCGGAGGATCGGCGTGGCAGATTATTGCTCACGCACAGCTCAGCGAGGCCCTGCCGGCGATCGTTGCCGCCGCGGTCGTTAATGTGATCGCCATGATCGAATACTCGGCGATAGCCGGGACGATCGGCGCAGGGGGGATCGGCTATCTTGCCGTCGTCTATGGTTATCAACGCTTTGATAACCACATTATGATCGCCACGATCGTGACGTTGGTGATCACCATTCAAGCCGTCCAGTTTATCGGCGATCGGTTAGTCGCAGCGTTACAACCAAAACACATAAGGGGTTGAACATGAACCACTCTGATTTCGAGTTACGTAAAAAGCGTCGCTGGCCGCTAGGGATCGCCATTCTTCTTATTGTTGTCGTTATCGCGATAGTGGCTCAACACGTTTTCTCCCAGCGCCGTGCCCCCGTGACGTTTAGTTCTCATCTGAGCGTACATTTCGAACCGGCGATGGCCGGTGAGCAGACTATTATCGATTACGTGGCACAGCATATTGCCCCAGATTACGGGATCTCGATTCAGTCAGTCGGGCTTGAAGATCCTGTACAGGCCGATCGGGCCGTTGCAAACGGGCAGTATGCCGCTACGGTTTATCAGCACCAGTGGTGGCTAAAGCAAGTCGTGGAGGCAAACCACTTCGCATTGACGGCTACAGAACCTTTATTTCAATGGGCCTTTGGGATCTATTCTGATCGCTATTCAACGATCGAACAATTACCGCAAGGGGCGACGATTGTGGTCCCTGATGATGGGGCTAATCAGGGACAAGCACTCTGGATGCTGCAACGCCTTGGGCTCATCCAATTGGCCACAAACATTGAACCGCGGAGCGCGAAGCTGAGCGATATTCGCGAGAACCCCCATCATTTTAGATTTAAAGAATTAAGCCTACTCACTATGCCAAGAGTACTTAACTCGGTAGATGCCGCCATCGGTTATGTTTCACAATTCGATGCCGGTAAGGTTGGGCGTGAGAAAGGAATACTTTTCCCTCCTGCGCCGAGGACCTTTGCCTCTCAGCTTGTCGTAGGGAGTGCCTATCTTAAGGACCCCGCGATCCAAAAGCTGATTCAAGCGTTTTCTGATAAGCGATTACAGCAGTGGTTAGCGACTACCGACGATCCCAAAGTTAAAGGGGTGTTAGTCCCAATTTCTCAGCAGTGATGCATAAATAGTCTTAATACAATGGGCGTAGGGAGGCTCAGGACTGCCTTCGCCATAATTTAATTAACTTATTGAATTTAATGAAATAGATATCTTTATTTTCTATTTTGCCGGTGATGAAAGACGTTCTATAACCGACGCATAACAAACTATCGATCATTGATTAAGAGGGTGCTATGAGTTCACTAAATATTGAGTCGGAGCCGTCAGTGGTTTCGCTCGCGACATCGACACCCATTCGCTCAGTTAGCGATGTGGCGCAGCTGATTAATACATCGAGTCAGAAGAGTCATTATGCTCGCTGGATCGTCTTTCTTGCTCTGGGGGGGTATTTTTAGATGCTTACGATCTCACCACGCTCTCTTACGGTATCGACGATGTGGTGCGGGAGTTCCATTTAACCCCGACCCTCACCGGGGTCGTGGCCTCGGCAATTATGGTCGGGACGATTATTGGTAATCTCCTAGGGGGCTGGCTAACGGATAAGTATGGGCGTTATTCGGTGTTTATGGCCGATATGCTGTTCTTTGTTGTCTCAGCGATTGCCGCAGGGTTAGCCCCTAACGTATGGGTGTTAATCGGCGCGCGGTTTTTGATGGGGATCGGTGTGGGGGTGGATCTGCCGGTGGCGATGGCGTATTTAGCCGAGTTTTCTAAGTTTACCGGTAAAGCCAATAAGGCTTCACGCGTCGCCTCGTGGTGCCCGATGTGGTATGCGGCCTCGACCGTCTGTTTTTTACTGATTTTTGGCCTCTATTTTCTGCTCCCCCCACAACACATCGATTGGCTATGGCGCGCGTCATTACTCTTTGGAGCCGTGCCCGCGTTGTTGATTATCGCAGTGCGTAGTCGTTTCATGAACGAATCCCCATTGTGGGCCGCTAACCAAGGCGATCTCAATGGAGCGGTGCGTATTCTAAAGAAATCTTATGGGATCGAGGCGCACAATGCCCTACCCGAGGAGGTGCAGAGCGTGCAGAAGCCGCCTAAGGTCAGTTACCGTGAACTGTTCAAAGCCCCTTACCGCCAACGTACGTTGGTCTCATCAGTCATGAATGTCTGTGTATCTTTTGAATATACGGCGATTGCTTTTTTTCTTCCTTCAATTCTCGCCCAGTTTTTGGGAGCGGGAGTGTTCGAGACAATTTCAGCCTCATTGGGGCTTAATGCCCTCTTTGCCTTGACGGGGGGATTGTTAGGGATGCGCTTAGCCTGGAAATTTGCAAGCCGGCATGTGGCGATAGCGGGATTCGCTCTACAGTTTATCGCGCTGACTATTCTTGCGATCACCGGGCACCCGACATCCACCATCGCGATCGTTGTAGCCATTCTGATGCTGGGGTTATGGTTATTTGCAGAAGGGTTTGGGCCTGGGGCACAGATTATGGTCTATCCCTCGTTATCGTATCCCACGCATATTCGGGCCACGGGGGTCGGTTTTAGTCGCGCACTCTCGGGCATCGGTAGTGCGTTAGCATTATTTATCTTACCCATATTACAGGCGAAGTTTGGCACCAATATGTTTTGGTTTGTCGCACTAAGCGCCGCGTTACCGATCATTTTCTTACTCATTATTCGCTTTGAGCCCACCGCACACGATATCGATTTTGAACCAGGAGTTTAATATGAGCCAGCACCCGTCGTTCCAACAGCTCGCCAACCAGTTCCGCCCTCTTTTCGCACAGATTGCGCAGGGGACGGTACAACGAGAACGAGATCGCGAGCTGCCGTACCAGCCCTTAGCCTGGTTGAAAGCGGCTAAATTCGGTACGTTGCGTATCCCCGTTGAACAAGGCGGATACGGCGTCTCGTTGCCGCAGCTGTTTATATTACTGACTGAGCTTGCAGAGGCCGATTCGAATCTGCCTCAAGCCTTACGCGCGCACTTTGCATTTGTGGAAGATTTGCTGAATCAGCCTGATACCGAACTTCGTCGACGTTGGTTTGCACGCTTTATCGATGGAGAGTTAGTCGGTAGCGGCTGGACAGAAGTCGGAGACGTGAAGGTTGGGGAGGTGATAACCAAAGTTACTCCTCAGAGCGACGGCTGGTGGCTTAACGGCGAAAAATTTTATAGCACCGGGGCGTTATATGCCGACTGGATCGATGTGTATGCGCAGCGGGAGGATGACGGCAGCGATGTGATTGCACTGGTGAATGTTCATCAATCTGGCGTCGAGCGAGAAGACGACTGGGACGGGTTCGGCCAGCGTTTGACCGGTAGTGGTACCACTCGCTTTATTCAAGCGAAGGTCGAGCAGGCGCATGTTTATCCTTTTAGTCAGCGCTTTCGTTACCAGACTGCCTTCTATCAGCAAGTGCTTCTCAGCGCCTTGGCGGGGATAAGCAAAGCACTGACGCGCGATGCGAGCGCGGCAGTCGCGGCTCGACAACGTGTCTATAGTCACGGTAATGCGAACTTGGTGAGGCACGATGCCCAAGTCCTGCAGGTGGTCGGCCAGCTTGCCAGCTGGTCCTACGCAGTAGAAGCGACGGTCGACCGCGCCTCACAAGCCCTTGAGTACGCGTTTACGGTGCACGATAGCGGCGATGAGGAACTTATTCAGCAAGCGAATATCGCAGCAGAGGTCGAGGTCGCTAAAGCTCAAGTTATCGCCACGGAATGGGTACTCCGTGGCGCGAGCGAACTCTTTAATGCGTTGGGGGCTTCCGATACGCGTCTCAGTAAGGCGCTCGATCGACATTGGCGTAATGCGCGTACGCTCTCTTCCCATAACCCAGTGATTTATAAGATTAGAAATATTGGCGATTGGCACGTTAACAAGAATACCCCTACCTTTATCTGGCAGATTGGTAAGGGCGGCGATTGACGGTGAGTTGCTTAATACTCTAATTCTTTAGCTGGACTACGGTGTGGTGTGATACGTCAGTATTTCACCGCGCCGCTCTCGATCACCGACCCTCTTTGCGTTCTAACACACTCATCTTTAATCGTTTTACCTCGACTCATCTCTTTTTATCGATACTTTTCAACAGTCGCTCGTAACAAAGACTACGATCCTCATTCTCGGTAGTAACACGCGTTTTCTTATGGCTGGCTGATCCGACGATTAATAATTATGCAAAGCGCACATATAGTTAATAAGGTTATAGTAACCTAGGTTATTATTATCTCAGTTAAACAAATTAATAAAATTAATCATTAAGGAGTTCCCCATGAAAAGCTTAAAAACATTAGCTATTGCTACCATCGCAACGCTCTCTTTAGCCTCATTCGGTAGTTTCGCGCAGAGCGTCTCAGTAACCGACTCTACGCTGGACGGCGCCGAATCTCAGATCGCTGCATTGGCTCATCAATCAGGTGGCCACTACAAAATCACCGGTGCAAGTTCGAATAATTTCGTACGCATGACCGCAGACATTAACGATGCCTCATCTCATGGCTTAAAAAATTAATCTAAGGCTACCCCTTCATTTAACGGATAGAGTCTTAGAGAATGCTACCTTACCGGAGTGTTAGAAGCTCCGGTGGTGACAAAATATACGCGTTATTACCTTTTCGATGTGCTTTTCTCCCCCCTAATTGCCTCTCTTTTGAAAACATTCCATTAAAATAAAAATTTAGGCTGCTTATTATGTAAAGTTACTATCATGAAAATCTTCACAGCTTTTTTCTAGAATATGATAACGAGCTTCTCACCAGTCTTATCCCATCACCATTGTCACAAATGCACAATAATGTGGGATAACAAAATAGTTGTAAAATGGACAAAATATTTATAAAAATGAAAAAGTGTAGTCTTTCTGGTTGAAAAGCATACTGGCCTTTTTTTTATTAAAATTCAGGGGTAAAGATTGAGCTGTAACGCACTCTAAGAGCCTTAAAGGAAATGTCCCTACCTAACATCAAATTCCCCATAGAAATAGCCATAGATATGGGGTGAAATTATAGTTTGATAAAGAAACATTAAAGTATGCTAAAGGCTTTATTGGGATTTGGTTATTTTTGTGACTTAAACTGTGAATAATCTTCAAGTTTCTAACCTCAGGAATGAAGCTAGCGGGGTATTTATATTTACTTTATCACTCATTCACATTTCACTTGACCAATCATTTGCAGATTACTTTGATATATCCAACAAAAGCATCTTGCGAATTCTGATTATGAAACACATGTTGGTTTTATCAACCAAAGGATATGAAGCTGTAAGATGGGTAATGACTCTAAATCATTAAATGATAAAAAGCTTAGGAGGCACTTTTCGGCTAACCATGTCCCGACTACTTTTAATAATCGCTATTACCATTCAGCGGTGAAGGTGGGGCGTGGTTTGAAAATTCAGGCGAATAACCGACTCATCCCTAAATAATGTAAAAAGGATGAGGCTAAGCAATATTGATATAATGTTCGCCAAGAATATAAATCTCAGAACCGGAATTTTTGTCGACTGGGCATCGATTCCTCTTAGAGTGAACAACACGCCCTGCCACGGCCAAGAAGCCGAGGCATTGGGATGTAATTATTAATCGTCGTATAGATAGAACTCACCTTTCATATATATTTGTGCATTTCTTTTTGTATATAGCTCAATACCGCCAGGTGTTTTTTGAACTCCAAAATCCGATACCCCTGAGAAATTTTTTATTCTAGTACTATCACCTTTATATAATTCTGATGCAATATTACCCTCGATATAACAGGCGTAGCTTAAGCATGCACCTCCAGAAACTGCCACTGAATTATGTATTTCTTTAGGCGTTAGATAAATTGTTGATATATCGCTAACGTCATCACCTTTACTTATTAACGCGACCTTGGGAAGGGTTATTGATTTTTTTAAATCTATAGCTGTCATTTTCACACCAGATTTGTTTTTTATTCCCATTTTCTCCCCTGCCAATACTCTTATTTCATCAATGTAACTGATAATTTCTTTTTTTTGATATAAATCTAATTTGCTTTCCTTTCCTGATAACCCTAAATCCTCTGATTTTATAATCACCATCGGAACGACAGCGTCGATGCAAGTTACATTTATATCTTTGATTTTATCAGTTTTATTTCCCGTTGGGAATAAAGAGCTGGTTAAACTAGCCTCTGGGTTTTTAAAGAAAATATCTACTTCAGGATATGAATTATGAATTCCAGGTATAATGCATACTTTGCTTACCCCCTCTTCTTTTGGGAGCGAGCAATAAATGAATTTTTTTGTGTTCGTGTTGTATATTTTTATTTTTTTATCAGTACTTACTTTATCGATAATGCCTAGATCATCTAAAACCAAAGGTATAGCTGTAGTCATATTACCGCAGTTAACATCCCATGATACTTTACTGCTACTATTTTCCAATTGGAGGAACGTGCTGTATACGGTCTTTTCCTCTTCATTGATATCGATAATAAATAACTTATTGCTAGTGCTTTTACCTTTGCCAATTCCTTCTATTTGTGTTTCATCATTTCTCTGATTTTCAGTTCTAGGAACTCCGAATATTTTCCTAGCTATATTTTCTATGCTTGACTTATCTTTAGGTAGGTCTTTTTTTTGTATTACTACTCCGGAGGAGGTTCCGCCTCTAACGTAATATAGATTTATATTTTTCATTTTCCAGCATCCTTCGATAATGGTTTAACTAAAGATTTTATGGCATCAACGTCATTTGAGTAAGAAAGCCCGAACACCCATTCTTTCTTGAAGGTATCTTTATGATAAGTAGAAAATATGTGGTCCCACAATGGAAAAATAAATGCATAGTTACTTTGATTATTTTTAATATCTATATCGTGATGCGGCTCATGGAATCCTGGTGTAGTAAATAGTAAGGATAATTTTTCCTCAATGCTAACAGGTATTTTAAATCTTGAGTGATGATATGTAGCGAATAGGAAGGATAGCAATGCATGTACAGCAATTGACTCTTGGCTTATACCAAATGCATATATAAATAATGAGTTTAAGATCGCGTGAAATAGTGCTTCTAAAAAATGAACTCTAAGTGATGTACTCACATCTAATATTTCATCCAGATGATGAATATCATGAAAGCGCCAGAAGAACTCTATCTCGTGGCTAATCCTGTGAAATATGTACCCGGATAGGTCAAGGATTACCACGCCTAACGGTATTGATATCCAGAATGATAAGTGCTGTATGAAGTCATTGCTATTTTTGGACGCTAAAATAAACAAAGGCACCATTATGAAGTAACTAATTGATTTTGTTGCTTAAAAATTCAAAAAATTAACTTTCCAGTGTTTGTTTTTTTTGCTTAAACTATCATTGTTTTTATGAAAATAAAATTCAATTATAAATAGTAATGTAAACCATGCTACTAACCAATGATCTGTAATGTAGTGCATTTTTACCTCGAGTTTTTATAATTTTTTAAATATTTTTTAGAAAAATAAAGTAGTTTTTTATTTCTTGTTTTTGAACTCTTTGTTATTTGTTTTTTGTTGCTTATTGTTTCAATTTATTTCTACTATCTTTTATTAACATTGTGCCCCTGATTTTTCCGTATTCCTTATAGATAGGAACGGGAAGGCTTTTTCTTGTTTATTTATCGGTTAAAGCGATATCAAAAAATGCCGTCGTTAGGATAGTGCTTAATTATCCCCTTAACTTGATGTAGGGGGATTGTTGCGCTGGAGGCGCTCGCCTCCCTTATTGAGGGCATGTACCATCGGCGAGGAAAAAAAGGGCAATAGAGGCTGAAGATTATCGAATACTACATAACGAGCGGGCTTAGTATTCACATTCTAAGGTGGGTCTTTATGAAGGGAAAGAGAGTGCGCTGATGTCAGCCTCCCCTATAAAAAAAGGCACCCTCCTTACAGAGAATGCCTTTCTTTTGAATCAGTTACGAATGAAGATTAGTTCATGCCGTATTTTTTCAATTTCTTACGCAGAGTACCACGGTTGATGCCCATCATCAGTGCTGCACGAGTCTGGTTACCACGGGTGTACTGCATTACCATGTCCAACAGGGGCTGTTCTACTTCAGCCAGGACCAGTTCATAGAGTTCATTAACATCTTGACCATTTAACTGTGAAAAATAATTTTTCAAAGCTTGTTTTACATTGTCACGCAATGGTTTTTGGGTGACTTGGTCTTGTGAGTTAACAGTTGAAACGGTCAGTACGTCAGAATTTACGCGTTGTTCGAACATAGTTCTTTAAGCTCTTTTTTTTCGTTTACGCCAGGTTTTCGAAGTATGCTTCCAACGCTTCCAGTTGTTCACTGGCATCCTCTATAGCGTTGAATGAGCGCCGAAACTGGTCATCAGGGGCATGTTCTTGTAAGTACCAAGAGACATGTTTGCGGGCAATACGGTATCCCTTGGCATGGCCATAAAAGCCGTGCAACTCCCGTATATGTCCGATTAGCATTGACTTCACCTCAACGAGTGGTTTCGGTGCAAGTAGCTCCCCTGTGTCCAGGTAATGCTGGATTTCCCGGAAGATCCATGGTCTTCCCTGAGCAGCACGGCCTATCATTAGGGCATCAGCCCCAGTGTAGTCCAGAACTGCTCTGGCTTTATGCGGGTCAGTGATGTCTCCATTCGCAATAACGGGAATAGAAACATTCTGCTTAACTGTCCGAATACTGTCGTATTCAGCTTCCCCATTAAACAGGCAGGCACGAGTCCGGCCATGAATGGTTAATGCTTGAATACCACAGCGCTCAGCCAATTGGGCAATTTCAACACAATTACGATTATCGGTATCCCAACCGGTACGAATTTTCAGCGTAACAGGGACATCTACACCATTTACCACTGCTCGCAGAATAGATTCCACGATAGTTGGGTGCTGGAGTAGGGCCGACCCCGCCATCTTACGATTCACTTTTTTTGCAGGACAGCCCATGTTGATATCGATAACTTGCGCGCCAGAATCGACATTGATTCTGGCAGCTGCCGCCATCTCGTCAGGATCACACCCTGCAATTTGTACCGAGCGAATACCTGGCTCATCACTATGCACCATACGTAGCCGAGATTTATCACTCGCCCACACCTGTGGGTTAGAAGACAGCATCTCTGAGACAGTTAATCCAGCACCATTTTCGTAACAAAGTGTACGAAAAGGACGATCAGTGATCCCGGCCATCGGCGCGGCAATCAGGCGATTTCGAAGCTGGTATTGTCCAATGCGCATAGGGTAGAAAGTGGCCTTAAATGTTCGCAAGGCGGCGTATATTACGCATTTTTTATGGAAGATGAAAGGCCAAACTTTGAACAATTTGTTTTAAAGCCCACTTTTGTTTGACTAGGTCCTAGGGTGAGGTGACTAATAGCTATTGTAAACAGTGACTTAGTTGATTATTTTGGCTTAAAACATTACTGATAAGGGGGGATCAAAGGCGTTAAAAAGTTTATCCCCCCGCATCATTTACGTCATTATTGCACGACCATTCTTCCATTCAACGGTTGTATTGGACGATTATTGGTCATACCCAGCAACGACTTAATACTTTCAAGCTGTTGAGCAGAGAGAGAAACACTCTCTTTCATCACTAGCCAACGAACCCCTTCGGTACAGGGTGGTGTGGTAAGCGAGCCACTAAATCGATAATAGTGAGTCGAGGCTGGAAAGAGTGACGCAATATCAATGGTTTTATCGAGAGGCTGCGTTTCATATTTACGCACTGGGGCTTGGTCGATAATCTGCTGTAACGCTGGGTTTTTATCACCTACTTCAAACATCACTGCCAATACCGCCAAGTTACCCTCAGCGTCGCTATGGACAAAATGAGCCTCTAAAGGGAAAGATTTTCCATTGATAGTATTCTCACTGGGCGCATGAAAGTGGAATTGTTTAAGTTTGAAGTTGATACCATCTAACGCGAAATTGTCTTCGTCATCTACGTTCAATTGTAGAGTATGACCATTGTTTACGATGGAGGTGGTATGGGTGCGGAAGTGAAGTGCTAGGGGAGGGAGTTTTGCATCAATGGTCCCTTTTATATCAATAGGGGATTGATAAGCACCCTCTTTACACATCTGGTATTCACTGCTGAGCGTCCCCCAGTTCTCTGGGGAATTGTTTCCTTCGTAGGACCATGGAATGGCATGGGCTGAGGGGGCGACTAAGGCGAAGGTAAAAAATAGGGGAAGAAATCCTTTCATGGGTGTTCCTGTCATATCGCAGCACCACTATTAGTGCCGCGATACTATAAGCACACACTGGGTAAGCTTATTGCTCGGTTAAGCAAAGAATATGTAAAGCTCTCGGCTTATTAAGGGTGATGACGCTTACCGGTAATACGACACCACTCTTCTTTCTCCGCGACCGGGTCTAACACGAAATGTTGTGCATAGGCTTCGCAAACACTTTCTGCTTGGCTCGCTAAGATACCGGATAAACCGAGTTCACCCCCGGCTACCGGTAGTACGCGGATTAACGGTGCTAGCTCGCGTAATGGCCCCGCGAGAATATTAGCCACTACCACATCCGCTTGCAGATTTTCCGGTTGCTCATGGGGTAAATAGAGCTCAAGTTTATCTGCAACGCCATTACGTTCAGCGTTATCGCGGCTGGCTTGAATGGCTTGCGGATCGATATCAATCCCGATGGCACGTGAAGCCCCTAATTTCAGGGCAGCGATCGCCAAGATCCCAGAGCCGCAGCCGAAATCGATCACGGTTTTTCCTTCAAGATCCAATCCATCTAACCACGTTAAGCACAGTGAGGTGGTTGGATGCGTTCCGGTGCCAAATGCTAATCCAGGATCGAGCATAACATTGACCGCATTCGCATCGGGCACATCGCGCCAGCTAGGACAAATCCACAGGCGCTCACCAAAGCGCATCGGGTGGAAGTTATCCATCCACTCTCGTTCCCAATCTTTATCTTCAATCTGTTCTATCTTGTGGTGGAAACCTTCGCCCAATAGGGGGTGAGCCGCCATCATTTCAACGATTGATGCCATATCGGTTTGTGCATCGAATAGACCGATAATATCGGTATCTCCCCAAAGACGCGTTTCTCCAGGTAGAGGCTCATAGACTGGGTTATCGTGGGTATCTTGGAAGGTGACCGAAACGGCTCCCGTTTCTTCCAATGCATCCGCGAGTTGTTCAGCATGGTTCCCTGAGGTATTGATCTTAATTTGAATCCAAGGCATAGCATATCCATTATTGATGAGAGTGGTCTGGCGTGACGCGCTGTCCAATTCTATTCGCGACAACAAAAGCGATGAAACTTGCGATCAACGCCGGGACGATAGGGTGTAAACCACACAGCCGCAGTGAAAAGCTCGCGAGGAGGCTATAAAGTACGGCACCGACTAACATGCTGCTTATTGCACCACAGGCATTTGCATTTCGCCAGTAGAGTCCGAGTACTAAGGGCCATAAGAATACGGCTTCTAAAGCCCCGAAGGCGAGTAAGTTTAACCAAATGATCATCTGTGGAGGGTGCCACGCGGCGATAATGACGGCGACCCCCAGCAGAAAAGTCGAACATACCGAGAGCCGACGAAGATGCTTATCTTCCGTAGCGCGTGCAGGACGTAAGCGTAAATAGAGATCTTTCACCAACGTTGCCGAGGCCTGTAACAGGTGCGCATTGATGTTTGACATCATTGCGGCCATTGGTGCGGCGAGAAAAATTCCAGCAGCGAAAGGAGGGAGTACTTTCATCATGAGTGTCGGGATAACTTGATCCGGCACGGTGAGCGTCGGCACAATGACCCGCCCTAAGGCACCGGCTAGATGCATTCCTAGCATCAAAACAGTCAGTAGTAGGGTGCCAATCAGAATCCCTCTATGCACGGAACGGCTGTCTTTATAAGAGATCGAGCGTATTGCAGTGTTGGGTAAGCCAAGCACACCAAAACAGACCAGTACCGTCAGAGAGATAACCAAGCTAGGTGTGACGATATTCCCTACACCAGAGAGCTCGATAAGTTGGGGGTTAATCTGCTTCAGCTGGCTGACAGCTGAAGCCGTACCGCCTGCTGCGTGGATCACCGCAAAGAGGAGTAGGAAGGTCCCCACCAACATGACCGCACCTTGTAGAACATCGTTTAAGACACTCGCGCGAAAACCTCCCAATGAGGTGTAGAGGGCGATGATGGCACCAAAGATTAATAGACCGTGGGTATAAGGGATACCGACAACGGTCTCCAGTAAGCGGGCTCCCCCGATAAACTGGACAGTCATTACGCCGATAAAGGCGAGTAATAGTGTAATGCTGGCGATCCATACAACCCATTGGCTACGGTAATGCGCATATAAAATGTCATTGAGGGTAATCGCCTGATAGCGTCTAGCGAGAATCGCGAATTTTTTCCCCAGTACCCCTAGAGAAAGCCATACCGTCGGCACTTGTGCCATCGCTATCATCACCCAGCCCAAACCATACTGATAGGCGGCACCAGGCCCGCCGATAAATGAGCTAGCACTGATATAGGCGGTTGTTAAGGTCATGGCCAGTAAAAAGCCACTCATCGTGCGTCCACCAAGAAAATATTCGGTGAGGAAAGGGCCTTGAGCGCGTTTTTGCTGCACCATCGCCACGACGGAGATCACTACGACGAGTAATAGATAGATGACTAGCGGAATAAGGACGTGTGTATTCATTGAATTAGTCCTCAAGCGGGAGATCTGCAAAGAGATAGCGAACCATTATCCAGCAGAGAAAGATAAAGAGTAGGGGTGCAAATAAACATGACCATTCAAACCAACGGGGAAAACCGAATACCCCTAATTTTTGCCCGCCGAAATAGGCTGTGCTTATCCAGACAGCAACCCAACAAAGGCTCAATAATAAGGACCAACGCGCCTCTTTATGCGCTTGTATAAAACGGGGATCCATTTACGCCCTCGCGATCAACCAAAGAAAAAGGCCGGTCAGACCGGCCTTGATAATACTGGGATTCTATATTTACGTCTCTTGCAGGCCGAGTTTTTTCTCTAAATAGTGGATATTGGTTCCACCTTTATCGAAATTCTCATCGTTCATAATGCGCAGCTGCAGATCGACGTTAGTTTTAATCCCGTCGATAATCAGTTCAGCGAGTGCATTTTTCATGCGAGCAATAGCTACCGCACGCGTTTCCCCATAAGTGATCAACTTACCAATCATGGAGTCGTAGTGAGGTGGGACAGTATAGCCAGAGTAGATATGCGATTCCCAGCGTACGCCAAAACCACCCGGAGAGTGGAAGCGGGTAATTTTACCAGGGCTTGGTAAAAAGGTATTCGCGTCTTCGGCATTGATACGGCATTCGATGGCGTGACCCGTTACTTCAACATCTTCTTGTTTGATGCTGAGTGGAAGCCCTGACGCGATACGTAATTGCTCTTTGATCAGGTCAACACCCGTAATCATTTCGGTCACCGGGTGCTCGACTTGGATACGGGTATTCATTTCGATGAAATAAAATTCGCCATTTTCAAAGAGGAATTCAAAGGTTCCTGCACCACGATAGTTAATATCGATACAGGCTTTGGCACAGCGATCGCCGATAAATTTACGCTGCTCAGGCGTAATACCTGGTGCTGGCGCTTCTTCTACTACCTTCTGGTGGCGACGTTGCATTGAACAGTCACGCTCTGCAAGGTAGATCGCTTGGCCTTGTCCATCGGCAAGCACTTGAATCTCGATATGACGTGGATTCTCAAGGTACTTCTCCATATAGACCATGTCATTGTTGAAGGCCGCTTTGGCTTCAGCACGGGTCATTTTAATGGAGGTTTCAAGATCCTTATCGCTACGCACGACGCGCATACCACGTCCACCGCCGCCGCCAGAGGCTTTGACAATGATTGGATAGCCGATGCGATTTGCGATTTGACGGTTCTTATCCATATCGTCGCCCAATGACCCATCGGATCCTGGTACGCATGGAACACCTGTCTTTTTCATCGCATTGATTGCTGAAACCTTGTCACCCATCAGACGAATCGTATCCGCTTTAGGACCGATAAATACAAAGCCTGAACGTTCAACTTGTTCAGCAAAGTCAGCATTTTCAGATAAAAAGCCATAACCTGGGTGAATAGCATCCGCGCCGGTGATTTCTGCTGCAGAGATCAGTGCAGGGATATTCAAGTAGCTTTTGACTGAAGGGGCTGGACCGATACAGACTGTCTCGTCAGCCATCAGTACGTGCTTTAGCTCACGGTCAGCAGTGGAATGGACTGCCACTGTCTTAATGCCGAGTTCTTTACAAGCACGTAAAATACGCAGTGCAATCTCACCGCGGTTTGCGATAACAATTTTTTCCAGCATAGGGACCTCGTTATTCGATGATGACCATTGGCTCGTCGAATTCCACTGGTTGACCGCTCTCGATAAGAATCGCTTTCACCACGCCAGCCTTATCCGCTTCGATTTGGTTCATCATCTTCATCGCTTCTACGATACAAAGAGTGTCACCAACGTTAACTTTCTGGCCAACTTCGATGTATGCCTTAGCGTCTGGGCTTGGCGTACGGTAGAAAGTACCGACCATTGGGGAGCGAACGATGTGTCCAGTTACTTCCGGCGCCGCAGCAGGGGCAGCAGCAGCTTCTGATGCAGCGGGTGCAACGGCAGATGCTAGAGCTGGGGCAGGCTGCATAGGGGCTGCATAGGCATGCTGCATCATCGGATAGCCGTTATTAGCCGGTGAACGACTGATACGTACTGACTCTTCACCTTCTGAAATTTCTAATTCAGAAATACCTGATTCTTCAACCAGCTCGATCAATTTTTTAATCTTACGAATATCCATGAGTGGGTTCCGTACTCTATATTAATTTGAATTTAACAGGCGTTTTACCGCTGTTTGTAAAGCCCAACGATATCCGTCAGCCCCAAGGCCACAGATCACGCCGGATGATATATCTGAAAGATATGAATGGTGACGGAAAGGCTCACGAGCATGCACATTAGAAAGGTGCACCTCGATAAAAGGAACGCTGACCGCTAAAAACGCATCACGAATGGCGATACTCGTGTGCGTAAAGGCACCAGGATTGATGATGATATAATCCGCCTTGCCGCGAGCAAGATGGATTTGATCGATCAATGCATACTCCGCATTGGACTGATAATGACTTAATTGCACATTCAAATCCTGAGCCTGATTTTGTAGCGATGACACGATATCCTCTAAGGTGTCATGACCATATTTTTCTGGCTCCCGGGTCCCCAACAAGTTAAGGTTTGGGCCGTTGAGGAGCAAAATGTGAAATTTATTAGCCATCTTGCGGGTATCTCCTGCGATAGTTAAGCACTGCGTAAAATACTCTGCCCGAAACTATTTGTCACTCGTTACGCCAAAAAAAAGCCGAATTTAACGTCATTTAGTCATTGAGTGGCGCAATTTTGGCGATTTTAGCGGCTAAAGAAGAGTAGTTTTTAGGTTAAAAGGAGTACGGATTGCCAATTAACGATGCACTAACGTGTGTTTTTAGTAAAGAATGTTCCGAAAAACCCCGCCTATTAATACTTCGATTGAATAACGCCTAGTGTTTAGTATCAATTTTATGTTGAATAATTACGCTAAAAGTTGAGCAAATATCACCAAATAAGGGTAGAATCCTCCAACGTTTGTCCTTCGTATCGCCTCTCGAACTGGCTCTGCTACGCTGAGGGTAAAAGAAATAAACGATAAGTGTTAGATTTTATTTCTTACTCCATTTGCGCAAAGTAATGATGGTTGGATAACGAACTGTTTTCTAAGGTATTTGTTAGGCGTTTATTGTTTGATGAGTACCGAGTGTCAATTAACTTAAAGTTTTCACCGAAGCGCCAGATTTTGCGCCTTGTCGCTGCTTCGAGTGGTTGGTAGAGTAGGTGGATTTTATTTCCGCCCCCAGCTTGCAGGATTACCCCTTAGTATGTTTAAAAAATTTCGTGGCATGTTTTCTAATGACCTGTCCATTGACTTGGGTACGGCCAATACCCTGATTTACGTAAAAGGCCAAGGCATCGTATTGAATGAGCCTTCCGTGGTAGCGATTCGTCAAGACAGGGCTGGGTCGCCAAAGAGCGTTGCAGCGGTGGGGCACGGGGCTAAGCAAATGCTCGGCCGCACGCCTAGCAACATCGCCGCGATCCGCCCAATGAAAGACGGTGTGATTGCCGACTTCTTTGTAACTGAAAAGATGCTGCAACACTTTATTAAACAGGTCCATAGCAATAGCTTTATGCGCCCTAGTCCACGTGTACTGGTCTGTGTACCGGTTGGTGCCACTCAAGTTGAACGTAAAGCGATCCGTGAATCGGCTCTGGGTGCAGGCGCACGTGAAGTCTTCCTGATCGAAGAACCTATGGCTGCAGCGATTGGTGCAGGGCTTCCTGTCTCTGAAGCAACCGGTTCGATGGTGGTGGATATTGGTGGCGGTACCACAGAGGTTGCTGTCATCTCATTGAATGGTGTCGTTTACTCTGCATCTGTACGTGTGGGCGGCGACCGTTTCGACGAAGCTATCATTAACTACGTTCGTCGTAACTATGGTGCGCTGATTGGTGAAGCGACCGCTGAGCGAATCAAACACGAAATTGGCTCCGCTTACCCTGGCGATGAAGTATTGGAAATCGAAGTACGCGGACGTAACCTTGCAGAGGGCGTACCCCGTGGCTTTACCCTTAATTCCAATGAAATTTTAGAGGCGCTACAAGAACCGTTAACCGGTATTGTGAGTGCGGTAATGGTCGCGCTGGAACAGTGTCCACCAGAACTTGCGTCTGATATCTCTGAGCGCGGTATGGTTCTTACCGGCGGTGGCGCGCTTCTGCGTAACCTCGATCGCCTATTGATTGAAGAAACCGGTATTCCTGTAGTGATTGCTGAAGACCCGTTAACGTGTGTAGCACGCGGTGGGGGTAAAGCACTGGAGATGATCGATATTCACGGCGGCGACCTCTTTAGCGAAGAGTAGTGGCTCACTCGCTGAATAAGGGGTTATGCACTACACTTTCTTCAGCAGAACGATCTTTCCGGCCTTGGGAGTGCACAAAAACGCGCTCCCTTGTTTTTTGTGAAAAACACGCAGGATTTTATGAAGCCGATTTTTAGCAGAGGCTCCTCTCTGCAGATACGCTTAGTTCTAGCTGTATTGGCGGCTATAGCAATCATCATAACCGATAGCCATGTTAACTCCTTCCGTGGAATTCGTGACTATCTCGATACCTCAGTTAGCCCATTCTACTTTATGGCTGATGGCCCTCGCCGTTTCCTTGATAATACCGCCGATGCGCTTACCTCTCGTCAAACTCTCGAACAAGAAAATGATGCGCTACAACGTGAGCTGCGATTAAAAAATAGTCAGCTACTGCTCTTAGGCCAATATCGACAAGAAAATGTGCGGCTGAGAGAATTGCTGGGCTCCCCTCTGCGCCAAGATGAACATAAAATGGTCACACAAGTGATCTCCGAGGCAACTGATCCCTATAGCCACCAGGTCGTTATCGATAAAGGTAGCCGCAGTGGCGTATACGAAGGCCAGCCGGTAATCAGCGATAAAGGTGTCGTCGGGCAAGTTATTGCCGTTGCGCAATTTTCCAGCCGGGTACTATTAATTTGTGATGGTTCTCATGCCTTGCCGGTGCAAGTTCTACGCAATGATCTCCGTGCAATCGCCACCGGCAATGGATGCACTGAAAATCTACAGCTCGAACATCTGACCGGTAATGCCGATGTGAAGGTGGGCGATGCGTTAGTGACGTCAGGCCTCGGGGGACGTTTCCCAGAGGGCTACCCTGTGGGTGTCGTGGCATCGGTTACCCCGGACACACAACGTGCAACAACGGTCATTGAGGTTCGTCCTGCCGCGGACTTGCAACGCTTACGCTATCTATTATTATTGTGGAACAATGATAATAAATCGGGCGTACCTGCGACGCCTCAAGAGGTGAATCAAGTGGCCAATGAACGTTTACAGCAGATGATGCCTCAGGTTCTGACGCCTGCGGCCGTCGCGCCAGCGTCAACCGCACCGACGACTACGCCTTCTCCGGCCCCACAATCCTCTGGAAGTGCGCCTGCATCCGGTAATCCGGTTGTCTCAGGAGGGCGTCCTTGAGTCGCTATCGTAGACAAGGCGGTTGGGTTATCTGGCTATCTTTTGTTATTGCACTAGTCTTACAGGTTATGCCATGGCCGGAGCAGTACTATATGTTTCGGCCATCGTGGCTATTATTACTTCTTCTGTACTGGATTTTAGCATTACCCCACCGCGTCAATATTGGTACAGGTTTTTTTGTCGGAGCGGTGTTGGACTTAGTATCAGGCTCGACGTTGGGTATCCGCGCGTTGACCTTTAGTATCGTTGCTTATTTGATTGTGTATCGCTTTCAACTGTTCCGTAATTTGGCACTTTGGCAGCAAGCCGGGGTCGTGGTGTTGTTCTCGTTGGTCAGCGATGTCATGGTATTTTGGATCCAGTTTATGGTGACAGATATTACTTTCCGTCCAGAAATTTTTATGGGCGCTCTGGTTGATGGATTACTCTGGCCTTGGCTATTTTTATTGATGCGTAAAATTCGTTATCAATTCTCTATTCAATAAGGCTCTATATGCTTCCGATTTACCTCGCCTCCGGCTCGCCTCGTCGCGCTGAGCTATTAACACAACTGGGTATACCTTTTACACGTTTGGTGACCAACGTTATAGAGCAAGCTCAGGTAGGGGAAGATCCGCAAGCTTATGTCATACGTCTCTCGCAAGATAAATCACAAGCAGGGGTTGAGATTGCCCCCGAAAACCGCCCTGTATTGGGCGCGGACACGATTGTGGTGGTCGATAATCTCGTCTTAGAGAAGCCGCATTCGCAAGCAGATGCCTTTACGATGTTACGTCGACTCTCTGGCCGCA
The DNA here is from genome assembly GCF_018494085.1 of Rosenbergiella collisarenosi. Taxonomy (GTDB): domain Bacteria; phylum Pseudomonadota; class Gammaproteobacteria; order Enterobacterales; family Enterobacteriaceae; genus Rosenbergiella; species Rosenbergiella collisarenosi. The sequence goes on from NZ_JABBFP010000001.1 coordinate 59,598, forward strand.
CACATCAGGTGATGACGGCCGTGACCGTGGCAAACCGTGAGATAAGTAAAACGATTTGTATTACGACTGACGTGACATTCTCCTCACTGACACCCGAACAAATCAACCGCTACATCGATACTCAAGAGCCGATGGATAAAGCAGGGGCTTATGGTATTCAGGGGCTAGGGGGAAATTTTGTTCGCCATATTCAAGGTAGTTACTCTGCCGTGGTCGGGCTACCGCTGGTAGAAACGTATGAGCTGCTAACCGACTTTCAACTTCATCGATAGCGACAAGGAGTATTAATGGCTGCTGAATTGCTGATTAATGTTACGCCTTCCGAGACGCGTGTTGCTTACCTCGATAATGGGATCCTGCAAGAAATTCATATTGAACGAGAAGCGAAACGTGGGATTGTCGGTAATATCTACAAAGGTCGCGTGAGCCGAGTGTTACCCGGCATGCAAGCGGCCTTTGTGGATATTGGCCTAGATAAATCAGCCTTCCTTCACGCTTCTGATATCGTGCCGCATACCGAGTGTGTCGCAGGAGAAGAGCAGAAAAAATTTCCTATTAAGAATATTTCAGAGTTAGTCCGCCCAGGACAAGACTTGATGGTACAAGTCGTCAAAGACCCGCTCGGAACTAAAGGCGCTCGGTTAACGACTGATATCACCTTACCTTCGCGTTATCTAGTATTTATGCCTGGTGCATCGCATGTTGGCGTATCGCAACGTATCGAAAGTGATGCAGAGAGAACCCGACTCAAACAGGCGGTGAGCCAATATTGTGATGAGCAAGGCGGCTTCATTATCCGTACTGCCGCAGAGGGGATCAGCGATAATGAGCTGGCACGAGATGCGGCATTTTTGAAGCGTTTGTGGGCGAAGGTCGAAAAGCGAAAAAAGCGTCACCAAACCCGGATTAAGCTTTATGGTGAAATCGCGTTAGCCGCTCGGGTATTACGTGATTTCGTCGAAGCCCCCCTAGATCATATTCGTATCGACTCTCGGGAAACTTACGAAAGGCTCGTAGAGTTTACGACAGAGTACGTTCCTGAGCTTACCGCAAAATTGGAACATTACAGCGCTAAGCAGCCAATTTTCGATCTGTTCGATGTCGAGAATGAAATCCAACGAGCGATGGATAGGAAAGTAACGCTTAAATCCGGAGGTTACTTAATCATCGACCAAACCGAAGCGATGACGACGGTGGATATTAATACCGGTGCGTTTGTGGGTCATCGTAACTTGGAAGAAACGATATTTAATACCAATATAGAGGCGACACAAGTGATTGCTCGCCAGCTACGGCTGCGAAATCTAGGCGGTATTATCATTATTGATTTTATTGATATGAATAATGAGGAACATCGTCGGCGAGTGTTGCATACTCTAGAGAGTGCGATGAGCAAGGATCGAGTAAAAAGTAGTATCAATGGCTTTTCATCCTTGGGGCTCGTCGAGATGACACGTAAGCGAACGCGTGAAAGCTTAGAGCATATCCTCTGCGGCAAATGCCCGGCTTGCCAAGGTAGAGGTACTATGAAAACGGCAGAAACGGTCTGCTATGAGATTATGCGGGAAATTGTACGAGTCCATCATAGTTATGACTCTGATAGTTACCTCGTCTATGCGTCTCCTAAAGTGTGTGAAACGTTGAAGAATGAAGAAGCTCATGCGTTAGCAGAGGTTGAGATTTTTGTAGGTAAGCAGGTCAAAGTACAAGTCGAGCCCCTTTATACCCAAGAGCAGTTTGACGTAGTACTCATGTAATAGTGAAGTTGATGGAGTATTGAGTGAGGGGACAGTGAGCAGGCTATCACAGTGGATATTACGGACCATTACCGCATTGATCGTGGTGGCTGCACTTCTCGTGACAGCACTGCGTCTGGCTATGCCTCATATGGACCGGTATCGTGAGCCATTACTGAATGCAGCATCAGCTGCGACGGGAGTCCAATTCTCGGCAGATAAACTGCAAGGTGACTGGAAGAATTTTGGGCCAACACTCGCGGTAGACAATTTTTCTGCACGACTTGCCGATGGCGGTCAGCTAAGTATTAAGAAGGTAACGTTAGCGCTCGATATCTGGCAATCTCTTCTTCATGCGAGTTTACAGTTTCGTGATCTGACATTTTGGCAGCTGCACTTCTCGATACAACAGTTCTCGCATAACGATAGCTCACCACACTCTGGATATGACAGTAATAAAGTCAAAAACCTCTTCTTGCAGCGCTTCGACCATTTCATCCTTCGTGAGAGTACTGTCGACTTTCCTTCCCCTTCAGGACAGCGTATCACGCTGAATATCCCAAGCCTTACGTGGTTCAATGAAGGGAAGTTACACCGCGCTGAGGGACTAGTGAACTTAAGCAGTTTTACCGGTCAGCACGGTACTGCACAGTTGCGTATTAACCTCCACGATAAGCAACAGTTCCTCGATAAAGGCACCATCTGGCTCAAAATAGACGATATTGATGCTAAGCCGTGGTTAGGGAACTGGATCGATAAAAATACAAATTTAAAGAAGGCGCATCTTAGTTTGATGGCCTGGCTCCATATTGCAGACGGTACACTTGCCTCGGGTGATGTCGTGATTAATCATGGCGATGCGCAGTGGCAGGAGAATGAGCAATCGGCCCATCAATTACAGTTAACTCAGTTATCGGCTGAGTTAACTCGGGTTAATAAAGGCTTCGTATTATCCATTCCGGATACCGGGATTTCGATTGATAAGATGCGTTGGCCGCGGGGTAGCGTTGCCGTTAACTGGCAGGCCGACGATAAACAGCCTTGGCTGCCTGCAGAGCATTCCGATGTTAGGGTGCGTGCTACGAATATAGAGCTTGCACGACTTACCCCTCTAGTTCCATTGTTGTCGCCATTACAGGACGATTATGCGAAGCTCTGGCTACAGGCGGCTCCGCACGGACGCCTGGCTACGCTTGCGATGGATATTCCTTTACAGGATGTTATGCAAACACGTATTGAGGCAAACTGGCAGGATCTTGGCTGGCGCGCAGTCCAACAGGTTCCAGCCGTTACCGGTTTTTCTGGGTGGGTAAGGGGCGGAGCACAGCAAGGCGAAACTAAGCTTGAGCTGGCACAGCAGACGCTTGCTTCACAGGGGCAGTTACAGGCCCCTCTCGAGCTACAACATTTTTCCGGTGGGTTCTCTTGGGATAGCGGCGATAAGCGTCTGGCGCTCTCAGGCGAAAATATCGACCTGAGGGCAAAATCTATTGCTGCGAAGGGCGACTTTACTTATCAACAGTCGGATCGGCAGCCAACAGATTTACAGATCTTAGCGGGTATCAATGCTTATGATGGTGCTGATGCATGGCGCTATTTCCCCATCAAAATCATGCCGAAAGGTTTAGTTCATTATTTGAGTAGCGCAATCCAGGGCGGAAAGGCGAATAATGCGACATTGGTTTTTGCGGGTAATCCTCATCAATTTCCTTTTACTCATAATGAAGGCACCTTCCAAGTTACGGTGCCGTTAACTCAGGCAACCTTTGCTTTCCAGCCAGGATGGCCAGCGCTGTCACCTCTTGATATCACGCTTAATTTTGTGAACAACGGCTTGTGGATGAGCACTCCTGCTATTCGCTTGGGCAACGTTCCAGTCACTCAAGTGACTGCTAATATCCCTGATTATCATAAGGAACAATTATTGATCGATGGCGATATCCGCGGGCAAGGAGAAGATATCCATCGTTATATGAAGCAAACTCCGCTAGCAAACAGTGTTGGCAGTGCTCTGGATGAGTTAAAGGTTAAAGGCGAGGTTTATGGCCACCTCGGTCTTACTATCCCTCTCGATGGTAAAGAGGTGATTGCCAAAGGTGATGTGAATTTACACAATAACCAGTTAACGATAGTACCGCTACAAACACAGATGAAAGGCGTTACGGGTCGTTTCACTTATAACAATGGTCGACTAGTCAGTTCTCCTATTTCTGCGCAGTGGTTTGGTCAACCGGTTGAAATGAGTTTCTCTACAGAAGAAAAAGCAGACCAGTTTGCTGTCAATGTTCAGGCGGGTGGCAATTGGGATCTTGAAAAAATAACGGCATTTCCTACAACGTTACGTCAGCAACTACAAGGGAAGCTTCCTTGGCGTAGTCAGGTAGCCATCGCACTGCCACATCACGGTGGGGCGCGTTACCACGTGCAATTAGTGAGTGATGGCGCGCGTGTGGCAGGGACGTTACCGGAAGCCTTGGGGATAGGGGCAACTTCTTTCCCTATCGACGTCACCGCAGAGGGCGACTTATCGACACTACAGGTAATGGGCGCCGTCGATCGCCAGCAGCGTTTTACGACGCAATGGGCGTTATCGCCGAAATTGGCCTTAGAAAAGGGGCAGTGGCTAAGTCATACCTCTGATCCTGCGGTACTCCCTCAGCAATCTCTTCTGGACGTCAGATTACCTGCAATAGACGGCGATAAGCTCTTGGACGTGATACAACGCGTTACGACCACTACATCTGCCTCGCCGCAGAAAAAAGTCATGCACAACGCGACATCACAAGGATGGCAGGCCGCGATTCCTTTTGCGCTCCCTGCTCGTTTACACGCCGAAACGCCGACCTTGACTTTCTCCGGGCAGCAATGGCGCAACCTGACTGCGAACGTCACGCAACTGCTTTCTCAACCCGCTATCTCGGTTGCAAGCGAGGAAGCTCGTGGCGACTTGCACATCCGCCAAGGACGTCCTTGGTTGCTGAACTTGGACTACTTGTATTACAACCCGCAGTTCCCTGCGACGCAGATTGCACAGCAAGCTTCCCAAAAAATAGCACAAGCCCCCATTGATTTTAGCCAGTGGCCAGCGCTTGACGCCACCTGTAACTCCTGTTGGTTTGCCGGACAGAATTTTGGACAAATAAAAGGTAAGTTCAGCGTGAATCAAAAAACGCTAACATTACGTGACGGTACTATCGATACTGGGCATAGCCGCCTATCGGTGATGGGGGAGTGGAATAATGTTGCAGGACAAGAGCGTACGGCGCTAAAAGGGCATCTACATACGGATAATCTTGCGGACGCAGCGCATTGGTTTGGGGTAGAGGTTCCAGTAAGCGATACCCCCTTACACCTAGGCTATGACCTGCACTGGCGAGATCTCCCTTGGCGACCCTCTATTCAGACGTTAAGTGGATTACTTACGCTGAACGCAGGAAAAGGGGCATTCCGCCATGTCGAAACGGGCGCCGCTGGCCAAGTCTTGCGCTTGTTAAGTATCGATGCGCTCCTGCGTAAAGTCAGCTTAGATTTCAGAGGCACCTTGGATAGCGGTTTCTATTACGATAGCATTACGGGAACAGCTTGGCTGGATAAAGGTATATTGCATACTGAAAATCTAAATATCGATGGTCTCGAAGCGGATATAGGTATGCGCGGAGAGGTTGATTTTACGCGCCGCCAGTTCGATTTATTGGCAACGGTTGCGCCCGAAATTTCAGTACCGGTGGGGGTTGCCGCGGCTTTCGCCATCAATCCGATTGTCGGAGCCTCTGTGGTTGTCGCAAGTAAGGTACTGTCCCCCATCTGGAGTAAAATATCGTTATTACGCTACAGTATCACCGGACCCATGGGTAAACCAGAGGTGAAGGAAGTCCTGCGTAAGTAATGACCGAATGACGTCGGCAGCAGAGTACTCGCTGCGGCTCTAATTAAAAGTGAGAATGTATGAAACTGAACTTGGTTAGCGAGCATTTACTGACTCAAAATACCCTTACGCACCAAGATCTTTCACGTGTGCTGAGCCAGCTTTCAGAGCGCCACTTAGATTATGGTGATCTCTACTTTCAATCCAGCATGCATGAGTCATGGGGACTTGAAGATAACATTATTAAAGAAGGGTCTTGGCATATCGACCAAGGCGTCGGTATCCGCGCTATTAGCGGTGAAAAGACCGGTTTTGCCTATGCTGACCAATTGACGCTAAAAGCGCTTGAGCAAAGTGCTAGCGCCGCACGCAGCATAGTCCAAGAACAAGGCGATGGTAGAATTCGGACTCTCGCTGCGGTGGAGCATAAGGCGTTATATGCAGCCGTCAACCCACTGGATAGTCTGACGCGTGAAGATAAAATTGCGCTACTCCACCGAGTGAATCGTGTTGCACGCGCTGCGGACCCACGAGTTCAAGAAGTTAGCGTTCACTTATCAGGCGTCTATGAAGAGGTCTTAGTCGCCGCGACAGACGGTACTTTAGCCGCAGATATTCGCCCGCTTGTTCGTTTATCTATCAGCGTACAAGTCGAAGACCAAGGTAAACGCGAGCATGGGTCGTGCGGCGGAGGTGGACGTACCGGTTACGAGTTTTTCCTACTCGATGAGCAAGGCGAAACTCGTTGTGGTGGCTGGGCAAAAGAAGCGGTAAGGATGGCGCTTGTTAATCTATCCGCGATTGCCGCGCCAGCAGGAACCCTCCCCGTTGTTCTAGGAGCAGGTTGGCCCGGTGTACTCTTGCACGAAGCCGTCGGTCATGGATTAGAAGGTGATTTTAATCGCCGTGGTACATCGATGTTTAGTGGTCAAAAGGGCGAGTTAGTTGCCTCTGAACTTTGTACCGTTGTGGACGATGGTACCCTAAATGGATTACGTGGCTCGATTGCGATCGATGATGAAGGGGTACCGGGTCAATACAATGTGTTGATAGAGAAGGGTATCTTAAAAGGATTTATTCAAGATAAACTCAATGCGCGGCTGATGGGGCTACCTCCTACGGGGAATGGACGTCGAGAATCTTATGCTCATCTCCCGATGCCAAGAATGACCAATACTTATATGTTGGCCGGTCACTCTACACCACAAGAGATTATTGAAAGCGTCGATTACGGGATCTACGCACCCAACTTTGGTGGGGGCCAAGTCGATATCACCTCAGGCAAATTTGTTTTCTCGACCTCAGAGGCTTATCTGATCGAGAAAGGGAAAATAACTTCGCCAGTGAAAGGCGCAACACTGATTGGCTCTGGTATTGAAGCCATGCAGCAAATCTCTATGGTAGGTAATGACCTTGCTCTAGATAAAGGTGTTGGCGTCTGTGGTAAAGAAGGGCAGAGCGTCCCTGTTGGGGTAGGACAACCCACACTAAAACTGGATCGCCTGACCGTCGGTGGCACGGCATAACACTCTAAGAGGTAGCCGTTCAGGCTACCTCTTACTTAGAAATAGTTCATAACGCGTCGCCATCTCTTTGAAGTATTCTGCGAGTAAAGCTAAGCAGATCTGCACTTTAAGCGGGAGCTTATCCTTTTCTGTATAAAGCGCATGGACGGGGCGTGGCTTCGAGCTGTATTCGGGAAGTAGGATCTGAATATTCCCCTGTTTTACCTCATCCATTACCCACATCATTGGCATATACGCAATGCCGGCACCCGACTTAAGCCAATGCACCAACGTTTGTGGATCGTTCGTGGCGAATCGTCCGCTAAGCGAGAGGTGAATGAGTTCACCATCGGGAGAAGTTAGCTCCATCTCATTATAAGGAGAGAGGGTGTATTCCAGCCAAGATAGTGCAGCAAGCTCGCTGTGATGAGTTGGGAGAGTTATCTGGCTGAGATACTCTTTACTGGCACAGATAACCATCGGCATTGCGCCAATCTGCCGTGAAAAAAGGGTGGAGTTTTCCAAATGACCGGTTCGTAACACCAGGTCTAACCCATGGGTGATTAAATCGGGGGTCGGATTGTCGGTCACAAGGTCAATCTGCAAGCCTGGATAGTCGGCTAACAAACGCATTGCGATGGGGGCGAGGACATTTTGAGCCATCGTCGTGCTGGAGCCGATACGTAATGTTCCTACTGGCGTATTATTAAATTCAAACAGTTGCTCATGAACCAATGTGGCCTCATTCAGCATACGTTGGCAACCTAAGTAATAAATTTTCCCGGCTTGTGTCATGCCAATACGTCGTGTACTACGGTTAAGAAGTTTGATGTTTAGCTCATCTTCTAAGCGAGAAATCGTTTGCGAAATCGATGAAACGCTTACCTGCATCTGCTGAGCCACGGCGGTAAATGATCCTAGCTCGACGACTTTGGCAAACACCGACATTCTTTTTAATCGTTCCATTATTAACTCTGAGTTAAAAGTGATTTAGTTCACAAAATATAGAAAACAATTGCTAAGACAAGTTACTATAACGCTATAAATAGAATTTTGTTTCTCTATTCTCCCGTTATAATCTTTATCTGTAGTGATGTGTTGTTTCGGTTTCAGCGGCTAATGATAGGGTCTTCATTGCCTTTCAACCAAATAAGTAACCATTATGGATCTTAAAGCTTTCCAGTGTCCTGTGCCGAGCGGCTCACTGGCCATTGTGTTAAAGGATTTTACATGAGTGTGCATCCAGTTTTGGTGATATTTGGGCTCTCATTTCCACCTATTTTCGTTGAGCTTATCTTATCTCTCATTGTGTTTTGGCTCGTGAAAAAAGTGCTCACGCCAACCGGAATCTACGATTTGGTCTGGCACCCCTCGTTAGTCAATACCGCCCTGTACTGCTGTGTGTTTTATCTCGTTTCGAGTTTAATAGTCTGAGGTTTCAGTGAAAACGTTAATAAAAAAAGTGGCTCGCTACGCGATTACCTTTGTATTGGTGATAATTGCAATTGTGATTGTTTTTCGTACATGGGTGTATTATACCGAATCCCCTTGGACGCGTGACGCAAAATTTTCTGCCGATGTCGTAGCGATAGCTCCAGATGTGACCGGTTTAATCACGCAGGTAAACGTTCACGATAATCAGTATGTTAAGCGCGGAGAGGTCTTATTCGAGATTGACCGCCCTCGTTTTAAAGAGGCGCTGGATGAGGCACAGGCCGATGTTGATTACTATCAAGCGGTGGTCGGTGAAAAACGTCGTGAGGCTGCGCGCCGTAATCAATTAAGTACTGTGGCTTTATCGCGAGAAGCGGTGGAACAAGCTAATAATGATCTACAGACAAGTGAGCATCAGTTGGCAAAAGCTTCCGCAGCGAGGGACTTAGCGCAATTGGATCTCGTTCGTGCAACGGTTAAAGCTCCCGCCGACGGATGGATCACCAACTTGAATGTATATGGTGGCGAGTTTATTAATCGTGGGTCGGTGGCCGTAGCCTTGGTCAAAGACCACACCTTTTACGTGACCGCTTACCTGGAAGAAACCAAGCTACATGCAGTTCGCCCTGGTCTGCGTGCAGAAATTACTCCACTAGGGAGTAATCTAAAACTCCGCGGAACGGTTGAAAGTGTGGCCGCAGGGGTGACTAACAGTAGCAGCAGTAACGATAGTAAAGGTATGGCAAGCGTCGACTCTAATCTTGAATGGGTGCGTTTAGCACAACGTGTTCCTGTACGTATCCATCTTGATGAGCAAGTTAGTAATCACTTCCCAGCAGGTACTACTGCAACGGTAATCATTACCGGTGAAAAAGACCGACTGGATCGTGAGCCTTCTCCACTAGAAAAGTTAACGAATCGATTACGTGAATTTGGGTAACGTGGAGGCGGTATGATTCAATTCTTACGCTTTCCAGTTAAATTAACTTTTGCTGTATTATTAGCGATGCTATTGGGTTTCTATTTTAATTTAGAAACCCCCCGTTGGGCAGTGATGACCGCGGGTATCGTGGCTGGTGGGCAAGCCTTTGCTGCCGGGGGGGACCCTTATTCTGGCGCATTACGCTACCGCGGTTTATTGCGGATTATTGGTACCTTTTTAGGCTGTATCGCGGCGCTAGCAATCGTCATGACGACCATTAGGGCACCAATGGTCATGTTATTCCTTAGTTGCCTGTGGGCGGGATTCTGCGTGTGGATCTCGTCGCTAGTGAAAGTAGATAACTCTTATGCCTTCGGTTTAGCTGGCTATACAGCCCTAATCATTATTATCTCAGCCAACGCTACCGGGTCTATGGAGCTGATGCCGCGATTAGCCGTTGAGCGGTGTAGTGAGATAGTGATCGGTATTCTATGTGCCATCCTCTCCGATATCTTCCTCTCCCCCCGTTCGATCAAACGAGTCATCGACCAAGAAGTTGACCAGTTACTGCTTGCTCAGTACCAGTTATTACAACTTTGCGTGGGGTTGGGCGAGAAAGAAGAGGTTGATAAAGCCTGGAGCGGACTGGTCGCTCGTAGCAGTGCATTTAGCGGTATGCGTAGCCAATTAAAGATGGAGTCTTCACACTGGCAAAACAGTAGTCGTCGTTTGAAGATGTTGAATACCCTATCGTTAACCATGATTACGCATGCGACCGAGACCTACTTGAATTTACAGGCTCATCCCGAATATCTCTCAAGTGCTTTTGTTGAGGTTATCGAGCAGAAGGTGGACTCGATTAGCGAGCTACGCAACAAGGTCCGTGAACTCCGTAAACTGTTTAACGAATACCCGGCGGAGTCTGTGCCGCTGGCACTTTCAACGTGGGTCAGCGCGGCGTCTGAGTACCTGCTGCTCTCCAAGGGAATACGCAGTAATGTCAAAGTGAACGGTACGGAAGAGGCTATTTTACGGCGTGAGGCGATCATTACGCCACGCTCTGCTGAAACGCATCATGCGATGATCAATGGCATCCGCACCTTTGTTGCCACTTTCTCGGGCGTGCTTTTTTGGCTGTATTCGGGGTGGAATGCAGGCAGCGGCTGTATGATCATGTTAGCGGTCGTGACTGCGCTAGCAATGCGGATCCCCAACCCACTGATGATGGCGAAAGACTTTCTGTATGGTATGACGGCGGCTTTTCCGCTCGGTTTACTCTACTACGCCTATCTCATGCCTAATACTCAACAGAGCATTTTTCTACTCTGCTTGATTATCGGGACGCTGGCTTTTGTCGCGGGAGTATTGATTCAACGGCGTCAAGTCGGCGCGTTGGGTGGGTTTATCGGTACTCTAAATGTTATTGTATTAAGTAATCCGATTAAATTCCCTATTGAGTCTTTTCTCGATAATGCGTTGGGGCAAATGATTGGCTGCTTCTTATCATTGATGGTGATATTGCTTATCCGCGATAAATCTAAGGCCAAGACGGGGCGTAAAATATTAAACCGGCTTATGTACGCGGCAGTGGCCTCGCTAACCACGAATCCTTCTCGGCGGAGAGAAAACCATTTACCGGCACTCTATCAGCAGCTCTTCATGTTATTAAACATGTTCCCAGGCGATCTGAACAAATACCGTTTAGCGTTAACGCTTATTATTAGCCAGCAGCGACTACGAAGTTTTGTTATTCCGCCGAACTCCGTTTTATCTGAGTTTCATCAGCGTCTACGGCTAACAGGAGACAAGGTGATCGCGGCGCATAGCGTAGAGAAGAAAGAGTATTATTACGAGCGTTTACTCAAGGAGTTAGGGACTTACGAGCAACTCCTTGAGGAGAATCATGCCTCGGTAGCGGTTAAAGAATCGGTCCATCGTTTAACCGACATTTTGACGCGTTATCAATCCACGATGATCAATATCTAACCGTATAATTACCGGCTGGCGCACGGCGTCAGCCGAGTACAAAGGCTATAATTCCTGTTCGAATAGAGTCAGTACAACGGTATGGAGTTTTTTAACCGTAAAGCCGCGTGAAGGCGTGATAAAGATGGTGTCATCGCCAGCAATGGTCCCTAGAATACCCTCTGATTTACCTAATGAATCAAGGAGGCGCGCAATAAGTTGCGCCGCGCCTGGACTGGTACGTATTACCACCAACGCATCGTTATAGTCGATGTCTGTGACTAAGTTTTTCAGCGGACTGCTAGTGGTTGGAACCCCTAACTCAGCGGGCAAACAATAGACCATCTCCATTTTTGCATTTCGTGTTCTGACAGCGCCAAACTTGGTGAGCATGCGGGAGACTTTAGATTGATTTATATTCTGAAAACCCTCTTCTTGTAACGCATGAACAATTTCGCTTTGCGAGCTAAATTTTTCTTCTTTAAGTAGTGCCTTAAAGGCCCGTACCAGATCGTCTTGCTTAGAAGGGGTTCGCATAATAAACCTTTGAAAGAGGGGGTAATGAGATTATTATGCATCTTGCTGCATTTTTATTCAATAATCTCTCTACGTTAAAAAAGAACTTATAGAGAATTAATCTTAATAAGCATCACTATCTACTTATTATATCCCATTATTACTTGGAGTAGGGGGAGATTATTGTGAATAAAAACCTGAATACCATAGGTCGTACTTAACAAAAAATTCCCCAATTCCTCCGTGAAACGACTCATTATTCAAAACTAAAACGACCGCTGGGAGAGGGGGATTAGTTACTATCTTGCGGAAACTCTTGGATGGTAACAGGTAAAAGTTTCTTCTGCCCTTGCCTCAATATTTGCACATCAATGACTGATCCAGGACGAATTTCAGCCACCTGATCCATGGTCTCTTGCGCAGAGACAGCGGGTTTATTATTAACGCTGAGTAGTAGATCATTAGGCTTAAGCCCGGCTAATTCGGCTGGCCCTGTAACTTTCGTAACGATAATTCCCTGTAACTTCTCATAGCTATTTGCCTGTTCGTGCATCGGGGGAATTTCTCTGCCAGTGATACCGATAAAACCACGGATAACGCGGCCATCACGAATAAGCTTATTCATGATTTTAATCGCTAAAGTGGTAGGGATAGCAAAACCGATCCCCTCAGGTGTTTCGCCATCATTGCTCTTATCGAAAGTGAGGGTATTGATACCCATCAACTCGCCCAATGAGTTGATCAATGCACCACCAGAGTTACCTTGATTGATTGAGGCGTCAGTCTGCAGAAAGTTCTGGCGACCCGATGAACTGAGGCCGACTCGACCTGTAGCGCTAATGATCCCTTGAGTAACGGTTTGGCCTAGGTTGTAAGGGTTACCGATCGCCATCACGACATCACCGATGTGTGGGTTACGGTGATCATTAATGGGAATAATCGGTAGACTTGGGGCAGAGATCTTCAAGACCGCCAGATCGGTCATCGCATCGGAACCGACGAGCGTGGCTTCATAAAAGCGGCCATCTTGTAACGCGACGATGATTTGATCAGCATTGCTGATGACATGGCGGTTGGTCAGGATGTAACCCCGCTGGTTCATAATGACACCGGAGCCTAAGGTGGTGAAATCTTTACGGCCTTGAGTTTGTGAATTGCGATTATAAACATTAACCACAGCCGGCGCGGCGCGGCGTACCCCCTGACTAAAACTAAATACCGATTCTTGCATGTTGGTAGGTGTTTCATTACTCGAAAACAGTGCTTCGCCACCACGCAAGTAATGCATGCCAGTAAGTAGGATAATAGCGACCACGAGGCCGATAAGCGCTGAGCGGAGTAATTTAAATAACATGCTAGTAACGTTACGAAGGGGGAGATAGGTGCAGGATAGCATGAGAAGGGTAGGTACGCACCTCTGTACCTACCCTAATTACGTCTAGCGAAGCAGTAAAAATAGATTATCTTTACCGCGCATAACACTCATTGCGATGACAGGTGGTTTGGTGGTTAGTATTTTATTCATGCCCTCGACCGACTCTACTCGCTGACGATTGATGGCAGTGATTACATCACCGGTGTGAAGTCCAATCTGCTGGGCTGGACTAGCGGGTGCAACGCTATCGACTTTAACGCCTTTTGCCTTATCCAGCGTCAGTCCATCACTAAATTGAGCGCCTTGTAAAGCAGGGTTATCTATAGTGATAGGGGTCGCATCCGGAGCGCCTTGCTCAAGAATGACGTCCACATTGATTGATTTGCCATCACGCAGAACGGTGAGCGTGACTTTATCGCCTGGCGCACTGGTACCCACTTTAACGCGCAGTTCAGCGAAGCTGGTAATCGGTTTGCCATTCAAACCGGTGATGATATCACCGGCTTTAATGCCGGCTTTGGCCGCGGCAGAGTTTGGCAGAACTTCCGCCACGAAAGCCCCACGTTGGACGTCAACGTGAAAAGCTTTAGCCATATCGGAAGACATCTCTGTCCCTTTGAGCCCAAGTTGTCCACGCGAAATCTTCCCGTTTTTGATCAGCTGATGTGCAAGGTTCATTGCCATATTGGAAGGGATAGCGAAACCTATACCAATATTACCGCCACTCGCGGCAAGAATAGCGGTATTAATCCCGACCAACTGCCCCTTCAAATTCACCAACGCGCCACCCGAATTACCACGGTTAATCGCGGCATCGGTTTGGATAAAGTTCTCTAGGCCTTCGATATTCAAGCCGCTACGACCTAAGGCCGAAATGATCCCTGAGGTGGCTGTCTGGCCTAATCCATAAGGATTACCGATCGCCACAGCAAAATCGCCGACTTGTAGCGCATCGGAGTCTGCAACATTGATTTGTACTAGATTTTTAGCATTTTTGACTTGAATAAGTGCGATATCGGTTTGGCTATCGTGACCGACTAATTTTGCAGGATATTCGTTTCCATCGCCCAACTGCACCGTAATTTTATCGGCACCATTCACAACGTGATTATTGGTGAGGATGTAGCCATTTTTAGCATCGATGATCACGCCCGAGCCCAATCCTTGAAAAGGCTGGGGTTGCTGCTGTTGAGGTGATTGACCAAGAAAACGTTTTAAGGGTTCAGGGATCTGTTGGTCTTGATCTTCCGTTGTCGTACCACTCACTTGCACGCTCACGACAGAGGGCAGCGTTTTTGCCAGCATAGGCGCCAGTGAGGGAAGCGGTTGATCACCTACTTGTGCAGGTAAGTTCGCATACGAGGCAGGTAGGTAGGTCAACCCTAAGCTTATACTCAGCGCTATTGCTAGCGCTAAGGGTGTACGATTCTTTTTCATCAATGACCCCGACGATTATTTATCAGTGGTAGAGCTTCTTAGTAGTCCTGACGATTTTTCAGAATAATCGCGAGGCATTTCCGCTAAGGTGTTTTCAGTTTCGCCATTTTTAGCTGTTTGCTGCCACACGAAAGGATTGCTTTGTGACGCTTGTTCAGGAAGCAGCTCTTTCGTCGTGCTCGACATATGTTGGTAGAGTTCTTGGTAATTCTGAGACATGTTTTCAAGTAATTCAGCGCTACGTACAAAGTGGCCGTTAAGCTCCTGTTTTAACTCTTTTAGTTCGTCTTTAGTTTTTTCTAATTCGTACTGTAATGCGTGTTGATCCCGCAGCTTACGGCTACCGAAACGCGTGAGGACTACCCCAATGATTGCACCAATAATTAATCCGATCAGCCCATATTCCCAGGTCATAATGACTCCCATAATATCCGTTGTGTTAAGGGGATGACGATAAACATTTACCCATTCTAAGTAAGATGCTAGTCGAAAATAGTTTACTTCACTATACCTGTTAATGCTCAGGATGTGGAATCCTGCATTAACCTGGCGTAATGTAGAGCAAATTTCAAGGTTGTGATTGTCGTCTTCGAATTTCTTAACGGTACCCACTATGCAAACCATTTCTCCACTGGCTCGTTACCAACAAGCCATCGAACAGGGCGATTACCAGCCTGATGCTGTGCAAAAAGCGGCGGTAACTCAACTCGATAGTATCCAAAAAGCGTTAATTGCACGTCAGCACACTGGCCCGACATCAGCGGATAAGAAAGGGTTCTTAGGACGCTTTTCTAAATTTTTTCAACGGACAGAGGCCGATGCAGCGCCTGTGCCGGGGTTGTATATGTGGGGGGGAGTAGGACGTGGTAAAACATGGATTATGGATATGTTCTACCAGTCAGTGCCTGGCGATCGTAAGCTACGGTTACACTTTCACCGTTTTATGTTGCGCGTTCATGAGGAGCTGAGCCAGCTACAAGGTCATAGTGACCCATTACTGATTATCGCTGAACGTTTTCGTGAGCAAACAGATCTGCTGTGTTTCGATGAGTTTTTCGTCTCGGATATTACCGATGCGATGTTGCTTGGCACATTGATGGAAGCCTTGTTCGAACGCGGGATTACTTTAGTGGCGACCTCAAATATTCCCCCTGATGAACTCTATCGTAATGGGTTACAGCGCCCGCGATTTTTACCCGCTATCGAACAAATAAAAACGCATTGCCAAGTGATGAACGTAGATGCAGGTGTCGATTATCGCTTGCGTGCGTTAACGGCTGCTCACCTATGGAAATCACCGATCAATGAGGATACCGATCAGGCGATTGCGGCTTTATTCAAAAATCTTTCTGGGAGTGATTTTGCACTAGCCCCTACACCGATACTTGCGATCAATCACCGGGAGATGAAAACCGAGCACGTCGCAGAAGGAGTATTAGCGATTCGGTTTAGCGTCCTGTGTGGGGAAAACCGAAGCCAGCATGACTATATTGCGCTTTCTCAGCAGTTTCACACCGTTTTGTTGCTGGATGTCCCACAGTTAACGAGTGCGAATGAAGATCAAGCACGTCGATTTCTTGCAATGGTAGATGAATTCTATGAAAGACATGTTAAACTCGTCGTTTCTGCGCAAGTCGTGTTGGAAGATATCTATCAAGGTAATCAATTGAAATTTGAATACCAACGCTGCTTATCTCGTCTTCAGGAGATGCAAAGCGAAGAATATTTGCGTCTTGCTCATTTGCCGTAAGGCAGAAATACACGTGGAGTTGCGAATTAATGATAAAAGAGGTCGATTTTTGATGTCGACTTCTTTATAATCTTGCGACCCCACGTTACAACAAATGGTTTTATTCCCAAAAACCTTTGTGTTCCGGTAGTTCTATCCGAAGGGGTAGGCTTACTGGCAAAATGGTCGTGTGAGCCTCAACCGTTAATAGCGTTTGGGATTTCACCAACGTGTAACTTATATTTGGGTAAGCTTTTAGATGAAAACTTTTACAGCTAAACCAGAAACCGTCAAACGCGACTGGTATGTTGTTGACGCAACTGACAAAACATTAGGTCGCTTAGCGACTGAACTGGCTCGTCGTCTGCGTGGTAAACATAAAGCGGAATTCACTCCGCACGTAGATACTGGTGATTACATCATCGTTCTTAACGCTGAGAAAGTTGCCGTAACTGGTAACAAACGTAGCGACAAGATCTACTATCGCCACACTGGTCACATCGGTGGTATCAAGCAAGCGACCTTTGAAGAAATGATTGCTCGTGCTCCTGAGCGTGTCATTGAAACCGCGGTAAAAGGCATGCTGCCGAAAGGCCCTCTGGGCCGTGCAATGTTCCGTAAACTGAAAGTTTACGCGGGCAACGAGCACAACCATGCGGCACAGCAACCGCAAGTTCTGGACATTTAATCGGGATCAATGGCAATGGCTGAAACTCAAAACTACGGCACAGGTCGCCGCAAAAGCTCTTCCGCACGCGTCTTTATTAAGCCGGGCAGCGGAAACATCGTAATCAACCAACGCTCTTTAGAGCAGTATTTCGGTCGTGAGACTGCACGCATGGTCGTGCGTCAACCTCTGGAACTGGTTGATTTGATTGGTAAAATGGATCTGTACATCACTGTTAAAGGTGGTGGTATTTCTGGTCAGGCAGGAGCGATCCGTCACGGTATCACTCGCGCTCTGATGGAATATGACGAATCTCTGCGTTCTGAACTACGTAAAGCGGGCTTTGTTACTCGTGATGCGCGTGAAGTTGAACGTAAGAAAGTCGGTCTGCGTAAAGCACGTCGTCGTCCACAGTTCTCTAAGCGTTAATTCATTGCTGCTCTGCAGCGATGTTTTTTCCAAGAAACCCGCTTCGGCGGGTTTTTTATTTGGAATGGAATACCGATTGCAGTGAAGTAATGATACGCAGCTAACGTCGATCCGCTCCTTTTCCTCGCAATACCTCATTAAATTAGCAAAGTTAGCAGCAAGATTGAAAGGTTACCCACAAAGCCTTCTATTTCTGGTAAACTATCGCGCAGTTTATGGTCTATTGTCTGCCATCTGTAGTCTAGATGGTTAATCGCAGCTCTTATTCGTATATGTGGAGGTTTTCATGGCTGTCGCTGCCAACAAACGTTCGGTAATGACACTGTTTTCTGGACCCACTGATATCTATAGCCACCAAGTACGTATTGTACTGGCTGAGAAAGGCGTGAGTGTAGAAATTGAACAGGTGGATAAGTCAAATCTTCCACAAGATCTGATCGATCTCAACCCGTATTGTACGGTCCCGACTCTGGTTGACCGTGAGCTGACGTTGTATCAGTCTCAAATCATTATGGAGTATTTGGATGAGCGTTTCCCCCATCCACCACTCATGCCGGTCTATCCTGTTGCGCGCGGCGAAAGTCGTTTAATGATGCATCGTATCGAACAAGACTGGTACAGCCTGCTGTTCCAAATTCAACAGGGCTCAGGTGACGAGGCAGATGCGGCACGTAAACAACTCCGTGAGCAGCTATTGGCTATTGCGCCTCTGTTTGCGCGTACCCCCTATTTCTTAAGTGAAGAGTTCAGCTTAGTCGATTGCTATCTTGCTCCACTATTGTGGCGTTTACCGTCTTTAGGTGTTGATTTATCAGGAACTGGCTCTAAAGATCTTAAAGGCTATATGAATCGTGTTTTTGAACGTGATTCATTCCTCGCTTCTCTGACTGAAGCTGAGCGTGAAATGCGTCTCTAATCGAGGCTTATATTTATGGATATGACGAATTTGACTGCACGCCGCCCGTACCTATTGCGTGCGTTCTACGATTGGTTATTAGATAACGAGCTAACGCCACATCTGGTCGTGGATATTAATCTACCGGGCGTGGAAGTTCCTTTAGAATTTGCGCGTGATGGACAAATCGTTCTTAATATCGCTCCTCGTGCAGTCGGGAACTTAGAACTTGGTAACGAATTTGTGAGTTTCAATGCGCGATTCGGGGGTGTTCCTCGCCAAGTTTTCGTTCCGTTGGCAGCCGTTATGGCTCTCTATGCACGTGAAAACGGCGCAGGGACTATGTTCGAGCCAGAACCTCAGTACGATGATATTGAGGTTGGCGCAGATAAAGCAACGTCTCATGAGCCGAAAATGTCGGTTGTCGAGGGTGACGGTGACGCTGAATCCTCGGATAGCGACGAGGGTGATGATGACACTCCGCCACCGAAAGGGGGGCGTCCTGCCCTACGAGTCGTTAAATAACGAAAAAAGAGCGCATAGGCGCTCTTTTTTATTCCCTCAGAGATAGAATTTAGACTTCTAGATAATCCAAGATCCCTTCAGCCGCTTTTCGACCTTCAGCGATGGCCGTCACCACCAGATCAGATCCCCTCACCGCATCACCCCCTGCAAATATCTTAGGATGACTCGTCTGAAAAGGTGTCTCTGCACTTTCTGGAGCGATGATCCGACCCGTTGTATCAAATTCGATGTTAAACTCATCTAACCAAGGCATACTGTGTGGGCGAAAACCAAAGGCAAGGATGACCGCATCAGCGGGGATGACATGCTCTGATCCCGCTACCGGTTGAGCTTGCCGACGTCCAGCTGCGTCGGCAGGGCCCATCTCTGTGCGTACCATTTTCACACCGGCAACTTTTCCACTACCATCAATCTCGATGCCTAAGGGCTGCAGGTTAAACTGAAAATCGACGCCTTCTTCTCGTGCATTTTTTACTTCGCGGCGAGAGCCTGGCATATTCGCCTCATCGCGTCGATAGGCACAGATGACGTTAGAGGCGCCTTGACGAATGGAGGTTCTCACGCAGTCCATCGCGGTATCTCCACCGCCAAGCACGACCACGCGTTTAGCATGCATATCGAGATAGGGTTGCTCTGCCAGCGCCTCAAAGCCCATCGTTTTACGAGTGTTGGCGATAAGGAAAGGTAACGCGTCATAAACCCCTTGAGCATCTTCGTTGCTCAAACCACCTCGCATCGACTGATAAGTCCCCACCCCAAGGAATACGGAGTCGTACTCATCGATAAGGCTCTGCATGGTGATATCTTGGCCGACTTCGACATTGAGGCGAAACTCCATGCCCATCCCTTCGAATAGTGCGCGGCGTTTAATCATGACCTCTTTCTCGAGTTTGAAAGACGGAATACCGAAAGTGAGTAGTCCACCAATCTCAGGATGGCGATCAAAGACGGTAACCTGTACGCCGTTACGGGTCAGCACATCCGCACAGGCTAAGCCGGCAGGTCCAGCACCGATCACTGCCACGCGCTTATTGACCGATTTAACCTGCGACATGTCCGGACGCCAACCCATCTCCATCGCTTTATCGTTGATATAGCGTTCGATATTACCGATCGTGACGGCACCGAAATCATTATTCAGCGTACAAGAACCTTCACACAGGCGATCTTGCGGACATACTCGGCCACAGACTTCGGGCAGACTGTTGGTCTGATGCGACAGTTCAGCCGCCTCAATAATTCGACCTTCATTAGCCAGTTTTAGCCAGTTGGGAATGTAGTTATGAACCGGACATTTCCACTCACAATAAGGGTTTCCGCAATCCAGACAACGATCGGCCTGCGCTTTGACTTGCCCTTCAGAGAAGGGCTCATAGATTTCAACAAATTCGATTTTACGGAGTTGCAGCGGCTTTTTTGGCGGGTCTACACGCTGTAAGTCAATAAATTGATAAACATTTTGGCTCATCTTAGCTCCTTACTGCGCCTGTACCCGAAGTTCTGCCGCTGACCGACTACGGTGGCCAAGTAATGCTTTTACATCACTAGACTTCGGTTTGATCAGCATAAATTTCTCAGCCCAATTCGACCAATGTGCGAGGATCTCCTCACCACGACTCGACTGTGTATATTGGACATGTTCAGTGATGAGTCCGCGTAGGTGCTCTTCATGGATAGGCAACGATGCGACATCCAACACCTCAACTAATTCACCGTTTACTCGCTTACGGAACTCACCGTCCTCATCAAGCACGTAAGCAAATCCGCCGGTCATTCCTGCGCCAAAGTTAACGCCAGTACGACCCATTACGCAGACAACGCCACCCGTCATGTACTCGCAGCCATTATCGCCGATCCCCTCTACGACGGTGATAGCTCCCGAGTTACGGACTGCAAAACGCTCTCCTGCACGACCAGCAGCGAAGAGTTTGCCGCCCGTCGCGCCATACAGGCAGGTGTTCCCTGCGATAGTCGCTTCATGGCTACGGAATGCTGACCCCATAGGTGGACGGATCGCGAGTAGACCGCCCGCCATGCCTTTCCCAACATAGTCGTTAGCATCGCCCGTCAGGAGCATCTCTAAGCCACCCGCGTTCCACACACCGAAACTTTGACCTGCAGTCCCATTGAGGTGAACTTGGACTGGGTCGCTTGCCAGACCTTGATCCCCATAACGCTTAGCAATCGCCCCGGATAACGTTGCCCCCACTGAGCGATCCGTATTTTTGACGTCAAAGTAGAAGTGTTTGCTCTGCTTCGCTTCAATGTAAGGCAGTGCTTGTTCCATCAGCTCTTTGTTAAGCGTTCCTTTATCAAAAGGAGGATTCGACTCTGTACAATACAATGCTTTACCTGGAACTGGTGTTGCGGTTTCGAGTAGCGATCCTAAGTTGAGTTTTTGTTGTTTCGCGGTAAAACCTTCTAAAGCCGTCAGTAGGTCGGTACGTCCTATTAGGTCGGTAAGACGACTCACTCCTAAAGAGGCCATGATTTCACGCGTTTCCCGGGCGATAAATTCAAAGTAGTTGGTCACTTTGAACGGCAGCCCATGGTAATGATTTTTACGTAATTTCTCGTCTTGGGTTGCTACGCCCGTTGCACAGTTATTAAGGTGGCAAATACGTAAGTATTTGCAGCCTAGCGCAACCATCGGGCCGGTGCCAAAGCCAAAGCTTTCGGCGCCGAGAATAGCGGCCTTGATGATATCTAATCCGGTCTTTAACCCACCATCGATTTGTAGGCGGATCTTGTGACGTAATCCGTTGGCAACCAGGGCCTGTTGAGTCTCGACTAGTCCAAGCTCCCAAGGGCAACCGGCATACTTTACCGATGTCAGCGGGCTAGCGCCGGTACCGCCATCGTAGCCTGCGACAGTAATTAAGTCGGCGTAAGCTTTTGCTACACCAGTGGCGATGGTTCCTACACCGGGTTCAGAGACCAATTTCACGGAGATTAGCGCACTAGGATTGACTTGTTTTAAGTCGAAAATAAGTTGTGCTAAGTCTTCTATCGAGTAGATATCGTGATGCGGAGGTGGCGAAATGAGCGTAACGCCGGGTACTGAATAGCGTAGACGCGCGATATAAGGCGTCACCTTATCGCCGGGTAACTGCCCACCCTCACCAGGTTTTGCACCTTGCGCAACTTTAATCTGAATCACGTCGGCATTAACCAGATAAGCTGGGGTTACACCAAAACGACCCGAAGCCACCTGTTTAATACGGGAAACTTTATTAGTTCCATAGCGCGCGGGATCTTCTCCGCCTTCACCAGAGTTAGAGAAACCACCAATACTATTCATTGCTTCTGCTAACGCTTCATGGGCCTCTGGGCTCAATGCGCCGATCGACATCGCTGCGGTATCGAAACGTTTAAAGAGTTCGCTAGCCGGTTCTACCTCATCAACATTGATAACCTCTCCTGTCGGATTTAAGGCCAATAGGTCGCGTAAGGTAGCGGTAGGGCGGTTATTAACATGCTGAGAATAATTGAGGTAATCGGCATAGTCTCCGCTTTCGACCGCGCGTTGTAGACTATTAACGATATCGGGGTTGTAGGCATGATATTCGCCACCATGGACGTACTTCAGCAGTCCACCTTGATCGAGAGGCTTACGTGCTAACCATGCGCGCTTGGCCAAGTTCACCAAGTCTTGTTCAAAATCGTCGAAATTGGCACCGCCGATCCGGCTGGTAACATTCTGGAAGCAGAGTGTGGTGATATCTGTGTGTAGCCCCACCGCTTCAAATAATTTGGAGCAGCGATAAGAAGCAACTGTCGATATTCCCATCTTAGACATGATTTTATATAAGCCCTTGTTGATACCATTCCGGTAGTTCAACATCGCTTTACGGTAATCATGATCGATAATGCCGCTATCGGCCATCTTAGCTAAGGTTTCATAGGCTAGCCACGGATAGATTGCCGTAGCGCCAAATCCTAGTAGTACGGCGAAATGATGAGGATCGCGGGCGGATGCCGTCTCAACAATAATATTGGCATCGCAACGCAGGTTTTTCTCTACTAACCGAGCTTGGACAGCACCGACGATCATTGGGGCAGGGACAGGAAGTCGATCTACCGCAATGTTTCTATCGGAAAGTACTAGTAGCACGGTTCCTGAACGAACCATTTCTTCAGCGCGATCGTTCAAACGATGAATGGCAGCTTCTAAGTTCTCCTCAGTAGGATTGAAAGTACAATCCAGGGTATCTGCCTGATAGTATTGGCTATCCAGTTGCGTTAACTGTGAGAAGTCTGAGTAAAGTAGGATTGGCGATTTAAAACTGACACGGTGCGCTTGACCCTCCGCTTCACAAAAGACGTTCATCTCTTGTCCAATACACGTCGCTAACGACATCACATGATTTTCACGTAATGGATCGATAGGGGGGTTGGTCACCTGTGCAAATTGCTGACGAAAATAATCATAGATAATGCGTGGTCGGCTACTTAATACGGCAAATGGCGTGTCATCGCCCATCGATCCAACGGCTTCTTGACCATTCTCGCCAAGCACACGGATAATCGTGTCGAGTTCTTCACTGCTATAGGCAAACTGTTTTTGCCAAGTGGCCAACTGTATATCATCAAGTTGACGGCTACCGACTTGGTCTTCAGGCAGTTCTTCAAAAGGTACTAGCCGTTTAACGTTCTTTTCCATCCAGGCTTTATAGGGATGGCGGATCTTGAGATCATTATCGGTTTCGGCTGAGTGAAGAATACGGCCGTTGCGCGTATCGATCACCATCAGTTCTCCTGGACCGACACGGCCTTTTTCAACCACTTCATCGGGTTGATAATCCCAGATCCCGACCTCTGAGGCACAGGTGATCAGTTTATCTTTGGTAATCACATAGCGCGCAGGCCGTAGGCCATTACGATCAAGGTTACAGGCAGCATAGCGGCCATCAGACATCACTATACCGGCAGGTCCATCCCAAGGCTCCATATGCATGGAGTTGAAATCGAAAAAGGCGCGTAGATCCGGATCCATATCAGGGTTATTTTGCCAAGCAGGTGGCACGAGTAAACGCATGGCACGCACTAAGTCCATACCACCGTTTAAAAAGAGCTCCAGCATATTATCCATGGAACTGGAGTCGGAGCCCGTTTCATTAACGAAAGGCGCGACGGTATGCAGATCGGGGATCAGTGGCGTATTGAATTTATAGGCGCGAGCTCTTGCCCATTGACGGTTACCCGCAATGGTATTGATTTCACCGTTATGCGCCATATAACGGAAAGGCTGAGCGAGTGGCCAGCGTGGTACAGTATTAGTCGAAAACCGCTGGTGGAATAGGCAGATAGAGGATTCAAGGCGCAAGTCAGCCAAATCAAGGTAGAAGCGCGGCAGGTCGGCAGGCATACATAAGCCTTTATAGATATTGACCTGATTAGACAGACTACAGATATAAAAATCACTATCCCCCAGCGCTTCAACCCGCTTTTCGATACGGCGGCGCGCCATGTAGAGGCGTCTTTCCATATCACGAGGACGCCAACCTGCGGGGGCGTTAATAAAAATTTGTTCAATTACTGGTAGTGAGGAAAGCGCGATTTCACCTAGAACGTCACGATTGATAGGAACCTCGCGCCACCCGACTACAGAAAGCGTTTCGCGTAACACTTCTTCTTCGATAATTTTGCGTGAAATAGCCGCTTCTTCAGGGTCATTACTTAGAAATAGCATCCCTACGCTGTAATTACGCGCCAGCTGCCAGCCTTGGGTTTCTGCTATATAACGAAAGAAGCGATCCGGCTTTTGTAGAAGAAGTCCGCACCCATCACCCGTTTTACCATCAGCCAGGATAGCACCACGGTGCTGCATTCGGGCTAAGCCGTGGATAGCGGTTCTAACGACTTTATGGCTGGGCTCGCCTTCTATATGAGCGATGAGCCCAAAGCCACAGTTATCCTTCTCGAAGGATTTATCATACAACATTGAGACAACCTCCACGGGCTCTGCGGCCCTTTTTCCAGCACTTTGCTACAGATAACGCTGCATGGGCTAGGGTAATGGTTAGGAGAGCTAATTCGCGCTAACCACTGCGGCGAATAAAGGGCGCCTACAGGGAACGTTAATTGCTGAAATTGAGCGGTGGTATTGCCTTCCGCACAGATAGCTACCAGTTAAATCCCAACTTATCGGGAAACATGAGCGAGGTCAAATTCGTAAGGTAACAAATGTTTCATTAGGTGTTTTTATGTATCACTATGATTTAAATGTATTTTTATCGTTATTTTGCTTATTTGCCTTGTTATGGTGCATCGCTATTATGTGAGCTGTATCACTATGGTGCAGGCTAAATATTTAGTCTCGGCGCTGGAATGTAGGTAAATACTAGTGTTTTATATTGCCTAATCGGCATTTTTTGATTTTTTTTACTATTTTAAGTCTAACGTGCTTTTTTAGTTTAGAGGGGAAGTTAATGCAATAACAAACGTCTATTATGAATTTAAATGCAAATGATTGGCATTTAAATTCACGCTCTAATCTTCTGCTCCCGTACTAATTTTACGCTATCATGTACGCTCCTCGATGATGGAGTGATTATGAAACATATCCGCCTTTTAGCGCAGTATTACGTTGATCTCATGGTCAAACTTGGCCTCGTTCGCTTTTCTCTACTTCTCGCCTCCGCCCTAGTGGTATTAGCGATGATTGTGCAAATGGCGGTAACACTTCTTCTTCATGGACATGTTGAATCAATAGACGTCGTACGTTCGATATTTTTTGGATTACTGATTACTCCTTGGGCAGTCTATTTTCTTTCCGTTGTGGTTGACCAACTGGAGGAATCTCGCCAGCGTTTGGCAAGATTAGTTGATAAGTTGGAAGAGATGCGTGATCGTGACCTGCAGCTTAATCAGCAGATGCAACAATCCATTACGCAATTGAATCAAGAGATTACCGAGCGTCGAAATGCTGAACAAGCCCGCGAGCGTGCCATTCTTAAGCTTGAGGAGGAGATGGAAGGGCGTATCCAAGCTCAAACCGAACTTGAGCAGCAGTCATCGTTCTTGCGTTCATTTTTAGATGCGTCTCCGGACTTAGTCTTTTATCGGAATATTGACCGCCAATTTTCAGGCTGTAACCGCGCGCTGGAACTTCTAACCGGTAAGAGCGAACAACAACTCATTGGCCTTACACCGCAAGATGTCTATGAGCCGGATGCTGCTGAGAAAATTCTTGAGACCGATGAAAAGGTATTCCGCCATAATATCGCGCTGACTTATGAGCAATGGCTGCATTACCCTGATGGGAAAAAATCCTGTTTCGAAGTCCGAAAGGTCCCCTATTATGATCGCATCGGTAAACGAAACGGTTTGATGGGCTTCGGTCGCGATATTACTGAACGTAAGCGTTATCAAGAAGCGTTAGAGAATGCCAGTCGTGATAAGACGACATTTATCTCCACGATCAGTCATGAGTTACGTACCCCACTAAATGGTATCGTCGGGCTGAGCCGCATCCTATTAGATACTCAGCTAGACCAAGACCAGCTAAATTATTTAAAAACTATTCATGTTTCGGCGATAACGTTAGGGAATATTTTTAACGACGTCATCGAGATGGATAAAATTGAGCGTCAGAACATCAAGCTTGATCGTCAGCCGATAAATTTTACAGATTTTATCGCCGATCTCGAAAATTTGGCTGGTTTGCTGGTTCAACCTAAAGGGTTGATTTTTACCATGCAGGCGGAAGAACCCTTACCACAAACCGTTCTGGCTGATGGTACTCGTCTACGGCAGATCTTATGGAACTTGATCAGTAATGCAGTTAAATTCACTAAGCAGGGTGAAATCTCGATACGAGTAAGTTATCAGGCTCAGCATCTTACTTTTGCAGTACAAGACTCAGGTATCGGTATTCCTCAATCTGAGCAGGATAAAATCTTTGCCATGTACTATCAGGTCGAAGACGAGCAGGGTGGAAAGCCTGCGACAGGGACAGGTATCGGTCTAGCCGTATCGGCCCGGATTGCTGAAGCGATGGAGGGAAGCATCCGTGTCGAAAGCGAGCCTCATCGAGGAGCATGCTTCACCCTAGACGTGTCTGCGCCAGAGATCCTTAGCGAACAGTCGGTCACTTTAGAGGAAGACGAGTGGTTATTACCTGCACTCCATATTCTTCTTGTCGAGGATATTGAACTGAATGTCGTGGTAGCGCGTTCTGTGCTCGAAAAGCTCGGCTGCTCAGTCGAGGTCGCGATGACTGGACAGCAAGCACTCGATCTCTTCGAACCTGATGAGTTTGATATGGTACTACTCGATATCCAGCTACCGGATATGACAGGGCTACAAGTGGCTAGCCAGCTTAAAGAACGCTTCACTGCTCAGCAACTCCCTCCCCTAATCGCCTTAACGGCGAATGTATTAAAAAATAAGAGTGAATATCTTAATGCTGGACTTGATGGTGTGCTCAGTAAACCGCTTTCTGTACCCGCTCTCACTGCAACGATAAAGCAATTCTGGGACCCTCAATCATCGCAAACCATCGAGCCCAACTTGTCATTGAGTCACGAATTATCTGAGAAGCTTGATACCGAGATGCTCGATCAGTACTTAACTTTAGTTGGCCCTTCACTGATCCACGATGGTCTAGCGATGTTTGAAAAAATGATGCCCGATTATTTAGAGGTATTAGACTCGAATATGCTGGCGAGAGATCAGCTCGAGATTGCTGAACAAGGTCATAAAATTAAGGGGGCGGCCGGGGCGATTGGCCTCAGACATCTACAAAAAATAGCTCAACAAATTCAATCCCCAGATCTACCAGCATGGTGGGATAATGTACAAGATTGGGTAGATGAACTGCATAGCAGTTGGAAAAAGGATGTCGACGTTTTAAAGGGATGGTTGGAAGGTCGTTCGTAGAGAAAAATTACCCCGGATAAACCGGGGTGCGCGAAGATTGCGCCAACACCAGGGAAAAAGAACCAAATAGCATAATAATTAGTCGTTATTGAGAGTAATCGCCTTGCTATTTAGTGGTATTGGGTACTTGCCTCTACTGTAACAAATAAATGGTACCGATTTCTATAAAACATTAAGATAAGTAATGCATTTAGATAAAAAAAGCTTAAGAAAATGTTTATCTACCCTCAAAAGAATAGTTAAATCCTCTTAATACCTAATAACCTTATATTATCAAGGGTTATATGAGGTAGGCAACTATTTTCACATGTTATCATCTTGTAGTTCCAACCTATTACCTTTCAAAACCCTAAGATCGATAGGTTTACCCATTGTGTTGTATGTTAAATAGACATAATCAACTAATGATCGTTTTATGAGACCAGAGGCCTCGCTCCTATTTATCTATGGCTATTACCGTTTATCACTATTATGTTGCCTATATGTTAATTTTAAGTGTATCAAACGATGGCCGTTATGGCGAATATTTAATTAATACTGTTCAACATTTACTCAGCAGGTAACGAGTCCTTATCGTTACGGCAAAATGAAACCGTTACCAGGCAGCGAAGGAAAAGGGTAACGCGCGAGTAATATCGCTTCTTAGCCCGAATCTTCTTATACTCACTGATGAAAATTGACGATAACAGGGCTGGGTCACCGTAACGAATGAAAATTAAACATAAAACCAGGTGGGGTGCGATTAAGAAGCGTATTGCTCATGGTCTCTTAGCCTGCATTGGACTATGGGTTGTCGTTGTCGTGCTGTGTACTTTTCTTCCGGTCCCTTTTTCAGCCGTAATGGCTGAGCGGCAAATTGGTGCATGGCTAACGGGTGATTTTACTTATCGTGCTCACTCCGATTGGGTCAGTATGGATCACATATCCCCTTGGATGCCATTGGCAGTGATTGCTTCTGAAGATCAACGGTTCACCGAACATTGGGGCATTGATTTCGGCGCGGTGAAAACGGTACTCACGCAACAGGGCGAGACTCATCTACGTGGAGCATCTACGTTATCGCAGCAAACGGCGAAAAATATGTTTTTGTGGGAGGGACGCAGTTGGGTGAGAAAGGCCGTGGAAGCAGGGATGACCCTGGGTATTGAAGCTATCTGGCGTAAGAAACGTATATTGACTATTTATCTAAATATTGCCGAATTCGGGCCTGGAATATTTGGCGTGGAAGCCGCTTCCCAAGCTTACTTTCACAAACCCGCGCGTCTACTCACTGAACGAGAAGCTGCGGCGCTCGCCGCAGTTTTACCTGCGCCATCACGTTTTAAGGTTCAAGCCCCCTCACGCTACATACAAATGAGGCAGCAATGGATTATACGTCAGATGCATCAGTTGGGTGGACAATCGTTCTTAGCGCAGCACCATCTATACTAAGCGCGTTTATTCTTCATCGAACCCTGAAGCGAAAAGCTCAATAACCGCTTGTAAGGCCTCTTTCTCTTGGGGGCCACTTGCTTCAACCTCAATTTTCCCACCCTTAGCCGAGTCCAGCATCAGCAGAGCGATAACGCTGTTCGCTTCTGCCTCGGTACCCGTCTCATTTCTTAACAAGACCTCTGCGTCGAAACTTTGTACCAATTCAAAGAGTTTCATTGCAGGACGAGCATGCATTCCTAGTTTGTTTTGTATTGAGACAGTTTGCTTAATGGCCATGATTTTTCTTTTCCAAAGTACGGTGCCGACGTTGTACATTTTTGCCACGAGAAACGAAGTAATCCGCGAGTTGCTCAGCGATATAGACCGAGCGATGTTTCCCACCGGTACAGCCAATGGCGACGGTGAGATAGCTACGATTATTCCTCTCCAGCATGGGAAGCCATAACTCTAGGTAGCTACGCGTCTGATAGATAAACTGGTGGACATCGGTGTGTCGCTCTAAAAACTGACAGACTGGGCGATCCAATCCTGTCAACGGACGAAGCTTTGCATCCCAATGTGGGTTAGGAAGAAATCGGACATCAAAAACATAATCTGCATCGACCGGTAGGCCATATTTAAACCCAAAGGATTCGAATACGATGGTGAGTTCTCGCTCAGGTTTACCCGAGAGACGCGTACGCAGCATCTCAGCCAGCTCATGAACTGACATCTCTGAGGTATCTACCACCAAGTCTGCGCGGGAGCGCAGAGGCTCTAGTAGCTCAGACTCTTGCTGAATTGCGTCTTCTAGGGAAAGATTCCGCGCGGTCAGAGGATGTAATCGTCGCGTATCACTATACCGGCGGATTAACGTCGTAGTATTGGCATCGAAGAAAAGAAGTTGAGGAGAAAACTCTAGATGAAGCCGGTCTAACACCGCATCAAAAAGTTGCGGAGAATCAGGCATATTTCTTATATCAATACTCACCGCTGCCGAAATCTCTCGTTTCGCTAAGTTAGCCGCAAGTTCCGGCAGCAGTTCTACGGGGAGGTTATCGACACAATAAAAACCCATATCCTCTAACGCGCGTAACGCAACGGATTTACCCGATCCAGAACGACCGCTGACGATCATCAGTGCCATGAATATTCTTCTCCTACAGCCCTTTTACGAGTAAATCTAGAAGAGGTGATTAAGGTTCTTCGTTCTCCGCATCACCCATTAAAATGTGATAAAGCGCCTCATCACTGTCTGCTTGGCGTAATTGTCGGCAAACGGCTTTATTAGCGAGTCGCTTAGCGATCAATGATAGCGTATGGCGATGAGTCTTAGACTGTCCAGCAGGGACGAGTAGTGCAAAAAGTAGGTCAACGGGTTGGTTATCTACAGCGTCAAAGGCAATAGGATGCTCAAGCTTAATGAATACACCGACCGAGCGGAGTGTATCTTGGTCTAGCTTACCGTGGGGAATAGCTATTCCTCCCCCGATACCGGTACTACCCATTTTTTCGCGATTAAGGATCGTTTCGAAAATCAGTTGGTGAGGTAGATTTAGCTGGCTTGCCGCGATTTCGCTAATTATTTCTAACGCCCGTTTTTTACTTTGGCAGTTTACATTATTGCGTGTGCAATCAAGCGTTAGCACATTACCTAATTCTAAGGGGAGATCGCTGTTCATAATATTCACTTGCTGATGGTTTGACGATGAGTCAACTCATACACTGTGGTTAAGGACGTTGATTAATTTGCCTGCATGGTAACAGAACCCCTAATACAGGCAAATATTTTACATGACTGATTTTACTATGCGCTTTTTATCACTCTTGCGCAATAACGCTACATTAATCGCTTACGTTGATTTGACGGGGGAATTGCCAAGGATTCTCGATACTTGGCAACGGTCCTACGGGCGACAAGAATACCTTGTTCAGACAAGAGCGTCGTCAGTCGGCTATCGCTCAAGGGCTTGGCGGCATTCTCTTCCGCAACAAAGCGTTTCACGAGGGCTCGAATAGCCGTCGAGGAGGCTTCACCGCCACTATCGGTATTAACATGACTTGAGAAGAAATACTTCAGCTCAAATATGCCTTTAGGGCTGTGTAAGAACTTCTGTGTAGTTACCCTAGAAATCGTCGATTCGTGCATCTCTATCGCCTCAGCGATATCCGCGAGGACCATCGGGCGCATATGTTCTTCACCCAACTCGAAGAACGCTTGTTGTTGTTCGACGATACAACGTGAGACTTTTAACAGGGTCTCATTACGACTTTCGACACTTTTTATTAGCCAGCGTGCTTCTTGCAAATGGCTACGAATAAATTGGTTGTCGCTTTCATTAACCGCACCGCCGCTCATCGAGGCATAGTGCTGGTTTATCCCTAAGCGAGGCAAGCTATCGGAGTTCAACTCAACTTCCCATGTTTTACCGATCTTTTTCACCAGCACATCAGGAATGACATAGTCGGATTCACCAGTATTCACTGATTGTCCAGGGCGCGGGTCGAGTGACTGAATGAGCGCCATTGCGGACTTAAGTACCGTCTCTTTTAGACGAGTTACTCGCATCAGCCCTCTAAAATCATGATTGGCTAACAGGCTGAGGTGCTCATTAATGATTGACCGCGCTTCAGCTAAGTAAGGGGTATCAGTCGCGAACTGTGATAGCTGCGTAAGGAGGCTTTCCTGAAGATCACGCGCGCCAACGCCGATCGGGTCAAAATGCTGAATACGTTTTAGTACCGCTTCGACCTCTTCAATATCGCACTCATCGTTACCTAAGCTTTCAAGGATATCGGTGAGTGGAACGGTTAAATACCCCGTAGTATCGATAGCGTCAATAATTGATGCGGCAATCGCACGGTCCGTCTCAGTAAAAGGAGTAAGGTCTGCTTGCCAAGACAGATAGTCTTGTAATGACTGTGTTGTCTCACCTTGGTAAATCGGGAGTTCATCATGATGATAGTCGCTCCCTGTACCGGAAGGCGTGCCCGCTGTATAAATAGAGTCCCATTCGGTATCGAGGGGGAGTTCAGCCGGCATATCATTTTGTTCTAAGGCTTCGCGGGTATCGAGCGAAGCGCTTTCCGGAGCATCTATTGTATCAACTTCGCTAAGAGAGTCAGTTTGCTCAAGTAATGGATTGCTCTCTAGGGCAAGTTGCAGCTCCTGTTGTAGCTCAAGAGTAGAGAGCTGCAGCAAGCGAATGGCCTGCTGCAACTGAGGTGTCATCGCCAGCTGCTGGCTGAGTCTGAATTGCAGACTTTGTTTCATCATCGTAGACCCAATTGCCAGAAATTTATAAAACAGCCTGAGACTACAGTCGGAATTCCTCTCCTAGATAAACCCGTTTAACTTGCTCATCGTTCAGAATCGCTTCTGGAGTACCGTGAGCAATTAGTTGTCCTTGGCTAACTATATAGGCGCGTTCACACACCGCGAGGGTTTCCCGCACGTTATGATCTGTGATTAAGACACCTAGGCCACTATCGCGTAAATGTTCGATAATCTTTTTTATATCAATCACCGATATCGGGTCAACACCTGCAAAGGGTTCGTCCAATAAAATAAATTTAGGATTAGCTGCCAATGCACGGGCGATCTCTACGCGGCGGCGCTCTCCGCCCGATAGCGACTGACCTAAGCTTTTGCGAAGATGCTCAATGTGAAACTCTTTAAGCAGTTCGTCAGCGCGGGCTTTACGCTGTTCATTATTCAGGTCATCACGAATTTGTAAGACGGCCATCAAGTTATCGTAGACGCTCAATCGTCTAAAAATGGACGCTTCCTGGGGAAGATAACCGATCCCTCTGCGCGCGCGGGCATGTAGAGGGAGTAAGCTAATATCTTCGTCATCGATGATAATACGGCCAGCATCGCGTTGAACAATCCCGACAACCATGTAGAAAGTGGTCGTCTTTCCCGCTCCATTAGGCCCCAAAAGGCCCACGATTTCGCCAGATTTTACATCAAGGCTTACGTCGCCTACCACTTGTCTGCCTTTGTAGGACTTCGCTAAGTTTTTTGCCGTTAACGTTGCCATAGGGCTTATTGACCTCTGGTTTTAGGGGTAGAGGACTTTTTGTCATCCTGTAATTGTGACGGGATTAATACCGTTGTCACGCGTTTTGATTGGCCTTGGCTATAGGCCTGCATTTTTTGTGCTTTGACTAGGTAGGTAATACGGTCGCCATTAATATTGCTATCAAGCTGTTGCACATGGGCATTACCTGTTAATTGGACCGAGTCTGCCGCGAGATCATAATGCAGCTTGGTGGCATTCCCTTTTACCGGTTTACCGTTGTCTTGCATTTGGTAGAAGGTAGCAGGGTTACCGTAGGCATCAACCAGTGTTTTTTTACTATCGCCGCCTGGACGCGTGACGACAACTTTATCAGCCTGAATCTTAATCGTCCCCTGAGTGATGATGACATTCCCGGTGAAGGTCGCAACGTTCCCATCCATATCCAGTGACTGATTAATAGAGTTAATGTGTACAGGTTGATCTGAATCGCCCGTTACCGCTAAAGCAGGAAGACTCAGCGCGAGTAAACTTCCCGCGAGAAGTAGATGTTGTGTAGATTTATTTTTGAATTTCATAAGAAGTATTTACCTTTTCAAGCAACTCGGCTGTTTTAGCGCGTAAATTACCGCGTAGTTTCATTCCGTTAGACTCAAATCCAATGCCTTGTAGATTCACGCTGTCGTTGGACGTGACATCTTGGCTGACTAAATTTACCTGCGCAGCATCGGTTGTGAGGCGTTGTAAGCGCGAGTCTGAGAGTTGAGATTGTATGACAACATGCCCATAAAGATAGAGCATTCTGTCCTGTGTCAATTTTGCTTTATCAGCAGTTAGTACCCACGTCGCACGCTTAGTTTCGTCATACGTCGTTAAAACGGGTTGTGTAAACCACGTCAACTGCTGCGCGTCGTAGTACTCGACTTGCTGTGAGACCAGCCGATAGGCGAGAGCGCCTTGCGGGTTGTAGACAACCGTCTTTGATGTCTCACTCGTATAAGTCGGTGATTGGTTATTCGCTGCCGCCGATGAGCGTTGATTATCTGATGAGGAGATATTCCAGCCGATCAGCGCTAACACAATAACCGCGAGCAGACCTAGTATCCATTTACGCGTGTTACTCATATTGATAACCCTTCGGCTTGTTCAAATTTGTTTTGTGCCATAAGGATAATATCACAAAGTTCTCGCACTGCGCCCCGTCCACCCGCAATACCTGTGGTGTAGTGTGCTCTCTGCTGAATTAGCGGGTGCGCATCGGCGACGGCAACACTTAGTCCAACTAGTTTCATGACGGGCCAGTCGATCAGGTCATCGCCAATATAGGCAACTTCCGAGGGATGGCACTGTAAATCGTCGAGTAACTGCTGATAGGCAATCACTTTATTCGATTGCCCTTGATATAAATACTGTATACCGAGCGTTGCACAACGATCCTCGAGTAGTTTTGCCTTACGTCCAGTGATGATGGCAACATCAATATCGCTCGTTAATAGACAGCGAATACCGTATCCATCTCGAACATTGAAGGCTTTGAGTTCCTCACCGGAATTCCCTTGATAGACATTACCATCGGACATAACACCATCGACATCACAGATGAGCAGTTTAATATTTGCCGCGCGTTGCATGATATCGGTGGCAATTGGGCCGTAACATGAGTCAAAGTGGCTTTCTACGTTCATTAAGTTGTGAGTCCTGTTTATACGACGCCAGCACGAAGCATATCGTGCAAGTGTACAACACCAGTCAATTTTCCCTGCTCCTCAACGAGTAAAGAGGTAATGTTTTTTTGCTGCATAATATTTAGCGCGTCTACCGCTAGCATCTGTGCAAAGACGCGGATGCCCCCACGTGTCATCACTTGAGCGATAGGTGTAGTTTGTAGATCGATACTCAAGTCGATCACTCGACGTAAATCGCCGTCGGTAAAAATACCGATAATTTCATTCTGAGTATTGGTAATGACGGTCATCCCCATTTTTTTACGCGTTATTTCAAACAGCGCATCGCGCAGCGAAGCGTGTTCAGAAACATTAGGAACTTCATCGCCAGAATGCATGATATCGCTCACATGCAGCAGAAGTTTTCTTCCTAAAGCGCCACCTGGATGAGAGAGGGCGAAGTCCTCTTGCGTAAATCCTCTCGCTTCCAATAATGCTACCGCTAGCGCATCACCCATTACCAGTGTTGCCGTCGTACTACTCGTTGGCGCGAGGCCCAGAGGACAAGCTTCGAAAGGAACCTGAATACAAAGGTGTACTTGTGCGGCACACGCCATAGTACTTTCAGGTCGTCCAGTCATAGAAATTAAGGGAATATTCAAGCGCTTGATTACAGGGATCAACGCAAGGATTTCCTGTGATTCGCCACTATTCGAGATCGCGATAACAATATCGTTCTTACTGATCATGCCTAAATCGCCATGACTTGCTTCACCGGGATGAACAAAGAAAGCAGGCGTACCTGTACTCGCAAAGGTTGCGGCAATTTTTCTACCAATATGGCCAGACTTTCCCATTCCCATCACCACGACCTTTCCTAGGCAGCGGTATATCATGTTGCACGCCGTCGTAAAGTCTTGGTTAATAAATTTTTCAAGTTGTTCTAAACATTCTCGTTCAATACGCAATACTTTTTTGCCTGCATCAACAAAGTTGATGTTCTCGTTTTCAGGCTGAAAATGCATAGTATTATCCTTAGCTTGTCATATCTAGCTTTAGCGGGCAGCAGAGCCAAAGTGCCCAGCCTAAAAATCCAGTAAGCAATATTATCCCCATAATACGCCCATTAACCTTATTTTGTTTAAGGCAGAGTAAAGTTAATAGTGAGCTTGAGATAAATACTAGCCAAAAATCATAATTAAAGGCTTTTTCGGAAATAGCCCCCGGATTAAAAATAGCGGGTATGCCCAAAACGATGGCTAAATTATAGATCTGCGCACCGACTAAATTTCCTATTGCTAAGTGCTGTTGTCCTCGCGTCATCCCTACGACAACGGTAGCTAATTCAGGTAAACTAGTCCCAATTGATAAAAAAAGGAGTCCGATAACGCGTTGACTCAGTCCTAAAAAATTTGCGACTACCAAGGCATTATCTACAATCATATGCGTGGCAACAGGCAGTAGAATTAGCGCTACCCCTAACCATAGTAATGCTACGGCAAAGGAGATGTGCTGATCGGGCAATGCAGAAAGCTGCTCTTGAGTGAGCTGGTCTGGTACTGTCGATGAGGTGTGCTGGGTGAGACGAAACATACCATAGAGATAGAGTGTGGCGACAAACAATAAGGCTAGCCCATCCCAAACGGTTAATTGATGGTTGATGAGCGCAAGGCCAGCAAGTACCGTCACCAAGAGCATCAAGGGTAATTCATGTCTTAACAGTGCTGAATGAAGCGAGAGGGGACGTAAAACGAGTGCAATGCCTAAGATCAGCAAGACATTGATGATATTCGACCCTAGCGCAAGTCCGACCGCTAACTCTCGTAATCCCTGCTGCGAAGCTGAAAAAGACAGGATAATCTCTGGCAGCGAAGTGCCTAGCCCTATAATAACCCCCCCGATAACGAGCGGTGATATTCCCAGCATTCGACTTAATACCGCAGCAGAAAATACTAAACGATCACTGCCATAGGCGAGTAAAAATAAGCCAACGATGAACAGCATGGCTGAGAGTAACATCTATATTCCTTGGTTAGCGCAAAAAACGGGGAGATTAGGGTGTCTAAGGCCTACAATTTTGGGAATTTTGACGATACTTAGCTAAAAAGTAAATTTTAAGCCGTAATTAATTAAAAAATTTTTTCTCCTTTCGGTAGAATTCCGTCATCTGGCTACTATTCCAGCCTGACTTACCACACTCCATGCAATGAGGTTGATATGGTTCAGACGCAGACTCCTTTAGTGGATGTTCGAAATATGTCGTTCAAGCGGGGAAAACGTACCATTTTCGATAATGTCTCGCTGACAGTCCCACAAGGTAAAGTAACCGCGATTATGGGGCCTTCAGGTATCGGTAAGACCACCTTGCTGCGATTGATTGGTGGGCAACTCACGCCGGATTCTGGGCAAATACTGTTCCATGGGCAGAACATTCCAACTTTATCTCGCAGCAAGCTGTATCAAGCTCGAAAAAAAATGAGCATGCTCTTTCAATCTGGGGCGTTATTTACGGATTTGACGGTTTACGATAATGTCGCGTGGCCGCTGCGTGAACATATGCAGTTACCCCCAGAGCTATTGCATACTACCGTAATGATGAAACTGGAAGCTGTAGGGTTACGTGGCGCTGAAAACTTAATGCCTGCTGAATTATCCGGGGGGATGGCGCGTCGCGTTGCTTTAGCTAGGGCTATCGCCTTAGAACCTGATTTGATCATGTTCGACGAGCCTTTTGTTGGACAGGATCCGATCACGATGAGCGTCTTGGTTAAACTCATCGATGAGCTTAATCGCGCGCTAGGCGTAACCTGTATTGTTGTATCGCACGATGTGCCAGAAGTACTGAGTATTGCCGACTATGCTTACATTGTGGCAGGTGAGCGTATTATCGCACAAGGAACGCCTGCTGACTTACAGGTAAATAGCGATCCGCAGGTACGGCAATTTATTGACGGAGAAGCTGATGGACCTGTCCCCTTTCGCTATCCTGCTGGGGACTATCTGACCGATTTAGTGGGGACGAGGAGTGCTTAAACAATGGTTTTAACTACGCTGACGAGGTTTGGGCGTTGGGGGATCGCGCGCTACCAATCGTTAGGTCGCGCTGGGCTTATGCTATTTCACGCGGTGATCGGAAAACCCGAGCCGCTACGGCAAGGCCGCCTACTTTTACAGCAACTTTACAGCTTAGGCGTCTTATCATTACTCATCATTCTAGTATCAGGTGTTTTTATTGGCATGGTGCTCGGGTTGCAAGGCTACATGGTTCTGAAAACCTATGGCGCTGAAACGAGTCTAGGGATGGTCGTAGCGCTCTCGCTACTGCGTGAACTGGGCCCGGTCGTTACCGCATTACTTTTTGCGGGACGAGCCGGATCTGCGCTGACAGCCGAAGTTGGATTGATGAGAGCGACTGAACAATTGTCCAGTATGGAGATGATGGCAGTAGACCCGCTACGTAGGGTCATAGCACCTCGGTTCTGGGCCGGTGTTATTAGCATGCCTCTCCTTTCTATTATGTTTACCGCCGTCGGTATTTTAGGTGGCGCTTTGGTCGGCGTGTTGTGGAAAGGTATCGACGCAGGTTTTTTCTGGGGAGCGATGCAAAGTAGCGTCGACTTCCAGACTGACTTGATAAACTGTGTGATCAAAAGTTTTATTTTCGCGATTACCGTTACATGGATAGCCCTGTTTAATGGTTTCGACGCCACGCCGACGTCTGAAGGGATAAGTCGTGCGACGACGCGAACCGTTGTTCACGCCTCACTAGCAGTCCTCGGTTTAGATTTTGTGCTGACCGCACTGATGTTTGGGAATTAACGTTATGCAAAACAAAAAAAGTGAAGTATGGGTAGGGTTGTTTTTATTATTAGCCATACTTGCGGGTCTCTTTCTCTGCTTACGCGTCGCTAATCCGACGGCTTGGCATAATGCTCCTACCTGGACGTTAAGTGCTGAGTTCGACAATATCGGCGGCTTGAAGGCGGGATCACCGGTGAAGATTGGCGGCGTCGTCATCGGTCGAGTTACTCATATCTCGCTAGATGATCAAAACTTAACGCCAAAGGTGATGCTCGCTATCAATGATCAGTATCTCAATAAGATACCTGATAGTAGTAGTTTGGCGATCCGCACCCAAGGTTTACTTGGCGAGCAATATCTCGCGCTAAACTTAGGCTTTAGCGACCCTGAACTTGGGACGAGCATGCTACAAAATGGCGGTAAGATCACCGATACCAAGTCCGCAATGGTATTAGAAGATCTGATTGGTCAGTTCTTATATAAAAGTAATGACAGTAAAGCGTCTGGTGACGATACATCAGATAGCACCGCCCCCCAACCGACACCTGTCGCTCACTAAGAGGAAATACGATGTCTAAATCACTACTTCTTGCAGGCGTACTGGCCGTGGTGCCAATGACAATTGGATCTGTTTATGCTGCAGCACCTATGGAAGGGCAAGTGGATCAAACCAATCCTTATACGTTGATGAATCAAGCGGCTGAAAAAACGTTCAGTCGGCTGAAGAACGAGCAGCCAAAGATCAAACAAAACCCTAATTACTTACGTGAAGTAGTTCGTCAAGAACTGCTCCCCTACGTGCAAATTAAGTATGCAGGTGCCTTAGTACTCGGACGCTACTACAGCCAAGCGACTCCCGCACAGAAAGAGGCTTATTTTAACGCTTTTGGTGATTATTTAGCCCAAGCTTACGGTCAGGCCTTAGCGCTCTATCATGGTCAGACATACCAAATTCAACCGGCACAAGCCGTTGGCGATGCGAAAATGCTCGCGATTCGCGTATCGATTATCGACCCTGATGGCCGTCCACCTGTACGTTTAGATTTCCAATGGCGTAAGAACACGCAAACGGGTAAATGGCAAGCCTACGATATGGTCGCCGAAGGGATCAGTATGATCACGACTAAGCAGAATGAGTGGGCCGACCTATTGCGAACCAAAGGTATCGATGGGCTAACTGCGCAGTTGAAAGTCTATGCCAACCAACCCATCACTTTGGGACAAGGTGCTAAATGAGTCAGGCACTGCGCTGGCAATGTGAGGAGGGCGTGCTCTCCTTACAGGGTGAATTAGTGCACAACTCATTATCAGAGTTGTGGCAACAGCGCCGGCAGGCCCTGAGTGGAGTGAAGATTATCGATGTATCAAGACTGTCTCGGGTGGATTCAGCGGGACTGGCTCTACTCGTGCATTTTTCTACCTCGTCTGCAGACCAAGAGGTCGTTGCCTTGCAAGGAGTGATACCTGCGTTGCACTCGCTCATTATGCTTTACAACCTATCAGACGTTTTGTCCTATCAGGTTGGCGTGTAAATAAATAAATTTGGCTGATAGATTCAGGAGCTTTCCTTGTTTATGATCAGGGCAAATTGGACTAAGATAACCGCCCTAAATTTAGGAGTAGGAAAGGCTAATGGAATCCCATGAAATCAAAGCAGTGCTTGAACAAGCATTAGCGTTAGACGAAGTGCATGTCACAGGCGATGGAAGTCATTTCCAAGTTATCGCCATCGGCGAAATGTTTGCTGAACTTAGCCGCGTAAAGAAACAACAGAGCGTTTATGCGCCGCTGATGCAGTATATTGCTGATAACCGCATCCATGCGGTATCAATTAAAGCGTACACCCCCACTGAATGGGCGCGTGATCGTAAATTAAATGGCTTCTAGAATAGGGTGAAGGCAAACTAATCGCCTCATCGTCTGACATATTGAGTGTTAATTGAGAACCGTATCAATGGATAAATTTCGAGTACAGGGGCCTTCACGCCTGAGCGGTGAAGTCACTATTTCTGGCGCAAAAAATGCGGCGCTACCAATTCTTTTTTCCGCTTTGCTTGCTGAGGAACCTGTAACCATCCAAAACGTTCCTGAGTTACGCGACATCGATACTACGATGAAATTATTGACTCAGTTAGGGGCCAAAGTTGAGCGTAAAAATGGTGCGGTTCTGGTCGACGCGAGTCAGGTTGATATTTTTTGCGCACCTTATGAATTAGTCAAAACCATGCGCGCTTCTATTTGGGCGCTAGGCCCTCTAGTTGCGCGTTTTGGGCGCGGTGAAGTCTCCCTACCAGGTGGCTGTGCGATCGGCGCTCGACCGGTTGACCTGCATATCACAGGATTAGAGCAGCTCGGTGCGCAGATCAAACTGGAAGAAGGCTATGTCAAGGCGACAGTTGACGGTCGTTTACAAGGCGCGCACATTGTTATGGACAAGGTGAGTGTTGGCGCAACGGTGACGATTATGAGCGCGGCGACTGTGGCTCAAGGAACGACCATCATTGAGAACGCTGCCCGTGAGCCAGAAATCGTAGATACTGCTGAGTTTTTGAATACCTTAGGAGCAAAAATTACCGGCGCTGGTACGGATAAGATCACGATCGTAGGAGTAGAACGCTTAGGGGGTGGAACTTACACCGTCGTTGCCGATCGTATCGAAGCGGGAACTTTCTTAGTTGCTGCAGCTATATCGGGCGGTAACATCCTGTGTAAAAAGGCACGCCCGGACACTATGGATGCGGTATTAGCGAAATTACGTGATGCCGGTGCGACAGTCGAAACGGGTGAAGACTGGATCAAATTGGATATGCATGGGCGTAGGCCTAAAGCGGTGAATATCCGTACTGCCCCTCATCCAGGCTTTCCTACAGATATGCAGGCGCAATTCACGCTACTCAACCTTGTTGCTGAAGGAACGGGGATCATTACGGAAACTATTTTCGAAAACCGTTTTATGCATATCCCTGAACTTATTCGTATGGGCGCCCATGCTGAAATCGAAAGTAATACTGCGATTTGCTATGGTGTTGAGAAGCTCTCTGCAGCCCAAGTTATGGCTACCGATTTACGGGCCTCGGCAAGTCTAGTCCTTGCGGGCTGTATCGCGGAAGGCACCACCTATGTTGAGCGTATTTATCATATCGATCGTGGTTACGAGCATATTGAAGATAAGCTGCGTGGGTTAGGTGCTACGATAGACCGTGTGCCGGGTGAGAACGAATAAAAGAGCACGAAAAGAAACAGCCCCGAACCTATACGGTATCGGGGCTTTTTTTTAACTGTCAGAGCGAGGGGCGGGGGGCGATTCGCTATGCTTTTTCTTTCTTTTTGTCCGGATTAGCTGTGATCTATCCAATAATTCATGCGTAATTGGGTCGTAATACCGACTAGGCCATATCTCAGCGGGATGAATATTGATCGCTTGCGCAATGAGCAATTCGCCTTTTGGCCAAGGCCGCGAAAGTGCATTAGCAAGAGTTGATGAACTAAGACCCGAGTTCCTAGACACCGCTGCGAGCGACGTTCCTTTCTTACGCAATGCTGCGATAATATCGGCACTATGCCAGTCGTTTTTTAACCTTTCCATGTCTTTCTCCATGCTATTTGAATTATCCTTTTAATTCTGACGCTATAGAAATATATAGCAGAAAATTACCTAAAGTTTCCATATAAATATGACTAGTTTGTTTTTAGATGCAGGATATACCGCAAATATACTGCAATTAATGCAACTCATTAGAGTTCCTATTAATTCCAAAAAGAGGATTTATTACGACGCTAACAGAGAATAATAAGGAAAGTTAAGAGCGCCTCTGCTATGTTCAGAGATTGAGCGATGGGCGGGGCAAGTAAAACGAGTCGTATAACCTACGGGAGTTAATGAAT
This sequence comes from Rosenbergiella collisarenosi, assembly GCF_018494085.1. Classification (GTDB taxonomy): domain Bacteria; phylum Pseudomonadota; class Gammaproteobacteria; order Enterobacterales; family Enterobacteriaceae; genus Rosenbergiella; species Rosenbergiella collisarenosi. Next base: position 102,266 of record NZ_JABBFP010000001.1, read on the forward strand.
GATCAATAATATCTATTGTATTGGACGTAATTATGCCGAACATGCGCAGGAGCTTGGCAACCGTGTTGAGGACGACCCTGTCGTATTTAGTAAACCGAATAGCTCGTTAATTACCGGCAGTATCATTCACTTACCGACATTTTCTCAAGACGTACACTACGAAACTGAGTTAGTTGTTAGGATCTCCGCCCCTGCATTCAAGATCGATGTCGATCGTGCGGAGGATCACTACGATGCTATCGCCGTGGGGTTAGATCTGACGGCACGCGACCTGCAGTCGGACCTAAAAAATAGAAGGTTGCCCTGGTTACTCGCCAAGGGCTTCAAAGACTCGTGCTATGTAAGCGAGTTTTATCTTAAAGAGACGTTACTGCAGCCGATCCATTTTGCGTTATCGATCAATGGAAGCAATGTGCAAGCCGGCAATAGTGAGGAGATGGTCTTTAGTATTCCTCAAATAATCGCGTTCATCAGCCAATATATTGCCTTGGAACCCGGAGATATTATTTTTACTGGGACTCCGAAGGGAGTAGGGAAGCTAGAGGTTGGCGATCAACTGACGCTATCACTTGAGGGTACAAACTTGGCAGAGCTACAAGTCGAGTAGACTTGTAGCCTATTCTACTTATCGATCGCGCTGTACCGACATATGCGCCAAAGCTTCAAGCGCCTCTCGCCATGGGGTGACGGGTAAAATTGCGAGTGCTTGGATAGCTTTATCAGCCTCTTCTTCAGCCTTCTGCTGTGTCCATGCGAGGGAACCACACTCATTCATGGTGGTCAGGACTTGATCGAGTAAGTGACGACCATTACCTTCCTCGATCGCACGACGGATCATCGCCGCTTGTTCTGGAGTTCCGTTGCGCATAGCGTGGAGCAGAGGCAATGTCGGCTTTCCTTCGCTGAGATCGTCGCCGACATTTTTACCTAACGCTTCGTTATCGGCACTGTAGTCGAGAAGGTCATCGATCAGCTGAAAAGCCGTACCAATGTAACGACCGTAATCTTTTAGCGCTTGCTCTTCTGCAGGGGAAGCCTCCGATAAAATCGCTGAGGTTTGCGCGGCTGCTTCAAAAAGACGAGCGGTTTTACTGTATATGACGCGTAAGTAATTCTCTTCAGTAATATCGGGATCGTTACAGTTCATCAACTGCAGCACTTCACCTTCAGAGATCACATTCACCGCTTCAGACATTAACTCAAGGATCCTCAAGGATCCGAGCTGGGTCATCATCTGAAAGGCGCGTGTATAGATAAAATCGCCGACCAACACGCTGGCGGCATTACCAAAGGCCGCATTGGCTGTTGCCTTACCGCGGCGCATATCCGACTCGTCTACGACATCGTCGTGCAACAGCGTAGCCGTATGGATAAATTCGATCAACGCCGCGTTGAGAATGTGCTGTTCGCCTTGATAACCTAATGCACGAGCAGCAAGTACCGCAATCATGGGTCGAATTCGTTTACCGCCACCGCTAACGATGTAATGGCCTAGCTGACTGATGAGTACTACATCTGAATCAAGCTGCTTGAGAATATTTTGATTTACCGCTGCCATATCCTGGGCGGTAAGTTCTGTTATCTGCTCTAAATTCATACAATTAGTCAGTTTATCTCTGTGAGCCATCTTTACCGGCATGTCATGTAAAAGTCGCGGGATTTCTACTGGTGTCCAGAACCCCGTTGGATAGTTAGTGTAACACTTCGATCGCGCGTTAATTTATCAATAATGATCACTAAGAATAAACTTATTGTACTAGAAATTTCGCATTGCGAAACCTTGGAGCATGACTTGGCTTTTTTTTCTGCAATACCTGAAAAGTTCACTTGTCTTCTGGAGGATAGTTGCGTAGAATTCGCGCCCTATGTGAATATTTTATCGCGCCGCCTATTTAACCTAAAAGGCTAGCGCAGAAGCGGAGTTTATATGTACGCGGTTTTCCAAAGTGGTGGTAAACAACACCGAGTAAGCGAAGGTCAGACTGTTCGCTTGGAAAAATTAGACATTGCAACGGGTGAAACTGTTCAGTTTGACCAAGTTCTAATGATTGCTAATGGCGAAGAAGTGACTATTGGTGCACCGTTGGTTTCTGGTGGTGTTATCAAAGCTGAAGTCGTAGCTCATGGTCGTGGCGAGAAAATTAAAATTGTTAAGTTTCGTCGTCGTAAACACCATCGTAAGCAGCAAGGCCACCGTCAGTGGTTTACTGATGTGAAAATTACTGGCATCAGCGCTTAAGAGGAGATTTAACAAATGGCACACAAGAAAGCTGGTGGTTCGACTCGTAACGGTCGTGACTCAAATGCTAAACGTCTTGGCGTTAAACGCTTTGGCGGAGAAACTGTATTAGCGGGTAGCATCATTGTTCGTCAACGCGGAACTAAATTCCACGCGGGTAACAATGTTGGCTGTGGTCGTGACCACACTCTGTTTGCAACCGCAACAGGTCAAATTAAATTCGAAGTTAAAGGTCCAGAAAACCGTAAATACGTCAGCATTGTTGCTGAGTAATCGGTTCTCTCTACAGGCTATCCTGTAGGACTAACGAATTAAAGCCCCGCAGCTTTGCGGGGCTTTTTACATTCTGCTGTAAAAGATCGTCGAATTGACGAAAGAATCCTTGTTTGATCACCCATGCCTATTCACTATTAATGAGATCAAACATTACGATCCGCTGCCGGTCAGCTGACATGACCCTGGCGGACCCGCCGACCTGATTCTGGACGGCGTATGCATGACGGAGAGAAAAAATGAAATTTGTTGATGAAGCAACAATCCTTGTCGTTGCGGGTGATGGCGGAAATGGCTGTATCAGCTTTCGCCGTGAAAAATATATCCCTAGAGGTGGCCCTGACGGCGGTGATGGTGGTGATGGCGGCGATGTTTTCCTGGTGGCCGATGAGAACCTTAACACGCTAATCGATTACCGCTTTGAAAAAGCTTTCCGTGCCGAACGTGGTCAAAATGGCCAGAGCCGTGACTGTACCGGTAAACGTGGCAAAGATATAACGGTAAAAGTCCCGATGGGAACGCGTGTCATCGATCAGGGCACTGGCGAAACGCTGGGTGATATGACGGTACATGGACAAACGCTGATGGTCGCTAAAGGCGGCTGGCATGGTTTGGGGAATACCCGCTTCAAGTCATCCGTTAACCGTACACCGCGCCAAAAAACGAATGGTACGCCAGGGGAAGAGCGCGATATCCAGCTTGAGCTCATGCTGTTAGCTGATGTCGGTATGCTCGGCTTACCTAATGCCGGTAAATCAACGTTCATCCGTGCAGTCTCTGCAGCAAAGCCTAAAGTGGCAGATTATCCCTTTACCACACTGGTGCCTAGCCTAGGTGTGGTTCGTATGGATAACGAACAGAGCTTCGTGGTCGCCGATATCCCAGGATTGATCGAGGGAGCGGCTGATGGCGCAGGTCTGGGGATCCGTTTCCTTAAACACCTTGAGCGTTGCCGTGTCTTACTGCATCTTATCGATCTTGCTCCGATCGACGAAAGCAACCCGATCGATAATGCACGTATTATTTTGGGCGAACTCGAGAAATACAGCGACAAGCTTTATCAAAAACCGCGCTGGCTAGTGTTTAATAAGGTTGATCTGCTCGATCAAGAAGAAGCGGCGAGTCGTGCAAAACAGATCGCTGATGATCTGGGTTGGGAAGGTGATTACTACCTGATTTCAGCAGCGAGTCAGCAAGGGGTCAAGGATCTTTGCTGGGATGTAATGAAGTTTATTAATACTCAGCCTAAAGAAGAAGCTAAGGCAGAGAAAGCCGCTGAGAAAGTCGAATTCATGTGGGATGATTACCACCGTGAAACCCTTGAAGAGCATGCCATCGAAGAAGAAGACGATGAAGACTGGGATGACTGGGACGACGAAGACGAAGAAGGCGTTGAAATAATCTACCAACGCTAATCCTATCGAAACGGGGCAATAGCGTTGCCCCGTTTTTGCGTTAACCTAATACTGTCACCGTGAGCCGAGCGCTACAGCAAAGCTTGCCACGTAGATTATGAATCTCTATCTGCCACACTTGTATCTGCCCACCGAGATGTAGAGGCTGGCAAACTGCTGTGACCTTACCACTCGCCACTGCACGATGATGGCTGGCATTTACCTCGATCCCGACCACATTCTGTTCGTCTCGGCAGGTCATCCAACTGGCCATTGAGCCCATTGATTCCGCAAGTACTACACTTGCCCCACCGTGTAATAGACCGAAAGGCTGACAAGTCCGACTATCCACTGGCATTTCGGCTTCGAGATAGGTAGGGTGAACTGCGGTAAAGACAATCCCGAGATGCTCAATGAGGCAGTTTTTCCCCATCGCATTCAGGGCATCAATATCGACTGTTTTTTTCCAAATCGTCTGCATAAGCTACGCGCCTAAGGTTGCCCCACCATCGATAACGATATCTTGTAAGACAATGTGGCTTGCCAGATCCGAGGCAAGGAAAAGGATCGCATTGGTAATTTCCCGAGGTTGAGCAATCTTCTTCAAGGGGATACCCAGTTTGAATTGTTCCGGGAAACCATTAATCATTTCCTGCTCTGCCTCGGGGGTATGCCATAAACTCCGCTGCATCGCCGTATCCGTGGACCCTGGAGAGACGATATTACACCGCACACCATACGGGGCCATTTCTAGGCCAACCGTCTGGCAGAGACTACGCAGAGCGGCTTTCGATGCACCATAAGCCGACATACCGAGACGTGGAGCATGTGCTGAGTTTGAGGCAACAGTGACGATTGATCCGAATCCTTGCTGGCGAAAAAGAGGCAAGGTCTGGGAGAATAAGTTAAAGGCTCCGCCCGCATTGACGTTTAGACAGGCTTGCCAATCATCAAAACTGAGCTCATCGGTTGCACCGATACGCAGGATCCCAGCAGCGTTAACTAATACATCTAAATGCGGTTGTTGCACGAGCTGCATCTGACATACTTCCGCCACTTGGTGAGGGTCAGACACATCCATGACTAAGCAGCTAAAGGGGTAATGATCGCCGGTGAATTGCTGATCAAAACCGATAACGTGGGCGCCTGCTTGGTGGAACGCGCAGGCAGTATCATAACCAATGCCTTGGCCGGCACCGGTTACCCAAACATATTTATCTTGAAAATCGGTATTCATAATGGGTTAGTGATTCCCTGAAAGTAGCGTCCACCAGGCGTCGAACGTCGGAGTTTTAGCTAAGGTAACGAAATCCATAGTGGGGATCGCCTGACGCCAGCGTGACGCTAGCGCCATCATCCGTACTGAATCTAAGCCGTAATCAATAAGGTTTTCATCATCTTCCGGAATATCGTCATCTTCAAGCAGAGGTAAAATCGCTTCGCGCAGCGCCTGCTTAGAAGAGGGGAGTAATAATAGGTCTTGTGTCATCACGACCTTACCGCTACGACCAGCGGTATAGGTGAGCGCCATCATGTGTTCATCACGACTGAAGTCGGCTAAGGCATCGGCAACCATAAACGGCTTGATATCGCGCATAAAGGCATCGGTGGCGGTAGTCAGACAACCGATATGTGCATAAACGCCCGTAATAATCAGCTGATCACGACCCATCGTACGTAGCTGCTGTTCTAGATCCGAGCGTTGAAAAGCACTGTAACGCCATTTTGTTAACACGATGTCGTGCTCATCGGGGGTTAAGTCGGCCGTGACTTTTTGCTGCTCTGGATGGCGATTTAACCCCGGCCCCCACATGTCGTTCAGCAATGCACGGTCGGCATCGCTTTGTTCGTTGGGTTGTGCGGTATAGAAGACTGGGATGCCCAAGGCTTTACACTGTTTACGCAGCGCTGCGATATTAGCCACGACGGTCTTAACGAATTCGCTCTCTTCTCCCCAGAAATTAAGGAAGTAGTTCTGCATATCGTGGATCAGTAATGCTGCCCGCTGAGGTTCGAATGTCCAATTGACTTTATTATTGGGTAATTCTTCTATTGTGGGTAAGGCATAAGCCGTTAATTTAGGGATACTCATTACAACTCCAAAATCGGGACAGTAGAAAAAGGATTAAGCATTTTGCTTATTATCTTCAACAAGTTGCTGACGTAATAGTTTTTTATCCACTTTACCGACAGGGGTAAGCGGTAGTACCTCAGTGAAGATAAATCTGTCGGGTAACTTAAACTCAGCAATGCCTTGCTCACGCAAATGGCGGCGTAATTGGACCGCTTTAATCGTCTGTTTCGCGACGACAAAAGCACAGCTTTTTTCACCCAATAACTCGTCATTCATGGAGACGAGTGCCGCGTGGATGATATCCGGGTGGCGCTGTAGTAGGTTTTCAATCTCTTCCGCAGCGATTTTCTCACCGCCCCGATTAATTTGATCCTTTTCGCGTCCCTCTACCGTGATATAGCCTTGCTCATTAATCGCGATGAGATCGCCGGAACAATAAAAACCGTCTTGGTCAAAGCAGGCGGCATTATGCTCAGGGCTATTGTAATAGCCACGAAACGTGTAAGGACCTCGGGTCATTAGGCGACCGGTAGTATTGGGCGGTAGCGGATTGCCTTCTTCGTCAGCCACCCAGACCTCGTCGTCGGGAGAGATCGGGCAGCCTTGCGTGGTAAGGATGGTCTGCCGATCATCATCAAGACGCGTATAGTTGACTAACCCCTCGGCCATCCCGAACACTTGTTGTAATTGGCAGCCGATCTCATCAGGAATACGCGCGGCCAGACTTTCGCTGAGCTTGGCGCCGCCCACCTGCAGTAAACGCAGTGAGCTGAGTTGCTGTACACAGTTCCATTCTTGTATCGCCTGTAACCAGAGGCTGACGGCGGGCGGAACCAGCGCCGTCACCGTGATACGGTGATGCTCAATTAAGCCGAAACAGGTCGTCGGGCTTGGATCTGGGGCGAGTACACTCACTCCTCCTGCATAGAGAACGCCTAAGATGCCGGGCGAGCTCATAGGATAATTATGGGCAATTGGTAGCGCGCAAAGATAGCGAGTATTCTCGGAAAACTCACAGATGTCGACACTACCAATAATGCTGTAGTAGTAGTCGTTATGAGTACGTGGAATTAATTTCGGTGTCCCAGTACTTCCGCCGGATAGCTGAAAGAAGGCGACGTGGTCAGCAGCACTCGGTGTCGGCGTAAAGCCCTCACAGGCTTGCGTGTAGAGAGACTGTAATCCACACTCATTTTCGTGCGGATGGTGCCAAATTGTATGTTGTAATTCCGGATGCCGTGCGATTAACTCGTCATAGAAACGGTTGTCGCTAAAGATTGGATGTTGGCGATCCGCAATTAAGAAGCGTGGCTTAATCTGTGCCGCGTAGGCGGTTAGCTCACTCTGTTGATGGCTGAACAGTGCGTTAACTGGCGCAACACCCAGCTTTAGTAGTGCGAAGAAGACGATATAAAACTCACAACAGTTACCCAATTGGATTAACGCCGTGTCGCCTGCCTGTGCGCCGCGTGCTTGTAATTGAGCAGCAAGTTGATCGCTATACTGAGCTAACTGGCGATAGCTGAGGGTTTGTTCCTGGTCGATAATCGCAGGCCGGTTACTTTCGCGATGTCGCTCGCTGATATCGGTAAGAGGTAGGTCTCGCCAATACCCTTTTTCACGGTAGCGTGTGGCCAGCTCTGCAGGCCAAGGCGTAAAAGAAATACTCATGAGTCATTACCTAAATTATTGTAAACCAAAAGCGTGAAGCATAGTGCTAAGCTTCGTCCCGGTTTCCTGCCATTCCGCAAGAGGATCCGATGCAGGAACAATACCGGCACCCGCAAATAGCGTAACTTCCCGTTGTGCGAGCTGCGCACAACGGATTGTCACCACCCATTCGCCATTACCCTCATCGTCACACCATCCAACCATACCCCCAAAAAGATTACGCGAGAAGGGCTCTAATTGTTGAATAAGTCGACAAGCTAGCTGATGCGGATAACCGCTTAAGGCAGGGGTAGGGTGTAGCAACCCCGCAAGCTGTAGGGCATTTTCTTGGCCGTTATCGACGCTACCCTGAATCATCGTAGCAAGGTGCCACAGTTGAGAGGTCGTGACCAGTTCTGGACTTTGCGGGACGTCTAATTGTTTAACGATTGGCGCTAACACTTGGGCCATCGCATCGATCACTAATTGATGCTCATGGCGATCTTTCGTCGAGGCCAGTAAACGCTCGCCTACCTTGTAGTCGTCAGCGCTTACCGCTTGGCGCTTCGCTGATCCTGCTAGTGGGCGCGAGCTAAACAGGCTTTTTTGCTTGCGTAGGAGTAGCTCAGGGCTCGCTCCGGTTAATACTTCGTGGTTGGCAAGCGGCACATGGAAGTGATAGTTATCCGGGTTTTGCGCCATGATCCGGCTCATCAATACCGTACTATCGATGTTCTCTTGAGTGTGCAAAGTGAGTAGTCGCGAGAGAACAACTTTATCTAATTCTCCGCGTTTCATCGCCGCCACGGCGTCACTGACCATCGACATGAATTGTGACTGGTCGGGATAAGCACGTTGCTCAGTGACTTTGGCAAGCGTCGCCGATTGATAAGGCATTAATTCCGCAATAAGTTGCTCACGTCCGGTTTCGGTAACGTGTTGAGGAATAAATAAAGCCGTCGGCTGCTGCGAATCAAAAGGGATCGCCCCAACTAGCCGAGGATTTTTTATCCCAGCCGCTCGTGCAAGACGAAACTGTTCACTCAGCGTTTGTTGAAAGGAGTGTTGGCTCCCTTCGCTGTCGAGTAAAGGTTGCGAAATTCGCTTGAAGCAGCCGTCTGTGATCAGGCTGGTTTGCGGGGAGGTAAACAGAAAACGTTCGTTTAATGCGCTCTGTTGCTGAATTTTACGGTTTAGAATATTTTCAACGGCAGTGATTTCGACCATAATAGCACCATTAAATGATAAGATAATTAATAATGATTATCATTTGAATTTTGGCGGTAAGCTACGCTTAACTCCCTTACCTGTCAACTGATGAAGCCGGCTTACCGATAACTTCTGATTTAGACGTCAAGATTACGCACTCGATGCACATAAAGGAAAGCGATTATGACCCGAAGCTCAAGACTACTAACTCTCTTATTAGTGAGTGTGTTGTTACCTTTCGCGGGGTTCAGCCAAGCTGCGGGGTGGCCAAGGCAAGTGGTGACCGATAATGGCACGGTCACTCTGAAGAGTGCGCCTAAAAGAATAGTTTCCACTAGTGTAACCCTAACAGGATCCTTGTTGGCGATCGGGGCGCCAGTCATTGCTAGTGGAGCAGGGGTGCCGAATAGTCGCTTTACCGATAGCCAAGGTTTCTTTAGCCAATGGGGAAAGGTTGCCCAACAAAAACACGTTCAGCGCTTATATATCGGCGAAGCTAATGCTGAAATGGTCGCGGCGCAGGCTCCCGACTTAATCGTAGTGAGTGCAACGGGACATGACAGCGCGCTGCGTCTGGTGAATCAGCTTTCCAGTATTGCACCGGTGATCGTGATTAACTACGACAATAAGAGTTGGCAGCAAGTCGTTACTCAACTGGGTCAGGCCACGGGACACGAAGGTCAAGCTCAAACGATTATTCACCAATTTGACCAGCGCGTTGCTGAGCTGAAGCCGAAACTCCACTTACCGCCGCAACCGGTTTCCGCCTTTGTCTGGAATGGTGGCGGTAAGGAAGTCAACCTGTGGACCGCTGATTCAGCACAGGGAAAACTGCTTGAGCAACTCGGCTTTACGCTCGCACCTACCCCTGTGCAACTCGCGACTAGTCATAGTATGGGCCAGCGCAAAGATATTGTTCAGCTGTCCGGGGAGAAGATGAGTGACGGTCTGAGTGGTAAGAGTTGGCTGATGTTCGTCGCCGATGCGAATACCGCTAAACAAGTAGCCAGCGATCGCTTTTTACAACAAGCGCCAGCCGTGAAGCAAGGGCATGTTTACCCACTGGGTAATGATAACTTCCGTTTGGACTATTATAGTGCGGGCGATACCTTGGCAGTGCTCGAAAAGCTTTTTGTTCAGTAAGGTGAAAAGCCTTCACTTTTCTGCGTACTGTAGACCGGTTAGCCTTTTCTTCGTACTACTCCTTAGTTTATTCGGGTTAGTCACGGCGAGTTTACTGATCGGAGCAAAACCTATCTCTCTGTCAGAAAGCTGGTCGAGCCTCTCACTGTGGCAAACTTGCCATAGTGAGAATTGCGATATCATTCGATTCTCTCGACTTCCTCGTACGCTGGCCGGTCTAGTGGCAGGTTGTGCGCTCGGCCTCGCAGGCGCGCTTATGCAATCCCTTACCCGTAATCCACTTGCCGACCCAGGCCTGTTAGGCGTGAACGCAGGCGCGAGTTTCGTTACTGTGTTGGGGTTAAGCCTATGGGGCGTACTGACCTTCTGGCAAAGCTTTTTTCTCGCTTTTCTCGGCGCACTTCTCGCGGCAGTTACGGTGGCGATCGCCGGTGCTGGCCGAGGAGGGCGTTTAAATCCGATACGGCTAACGCTAGCTGGCGTGTCCTTAGCTGCTATCTTGGAGGGATTGACCAGCGGTATATCACTGCTCAATCCAGATATTTACGATCACCTGCGCTTTTGGCAAACCGGGTCATTAGATGTGCGACAGCTTAGTGTTTTTACTCTATTAGGACCTATCGTCTTGATAGGGGCGATAATAACCCTTGGATTGAGCCGTTCGCTGAATGCGCTCAGCATGGGTGAGGATTTGGCTCGAACTCTAGGTACGCGAGTGGGGCGAGTACAGTTGCTTGGGCTCTTTCTTATTGCGCTGTTAGCGGCCTGCGCGACCGCCTTGACTGGACCGATTGCGTTCCTTGGCCTTGTCGCCCCGCATTTGGCGCGGGGAGTATTCGGTAGTGATCATCGCTATTTATTACCCGGAACAATTATCATCACACCCGCGGTATTAATTTTGGCAGATATTATTGGCCGTAGCGTTGCGCCGGGAGAGATTAGGGTATCGATTATCACAGCCTTGATTGGTGCGCCAGTATTGATTGGGTTAGTCCGCTACCGGATAGGTCGGGAGGGGTGATGAAAAGACGGCCGCTCCTTATTTTTTGCCTATTACTCGCTGCAGTCGGGAGTCTGATGATCTGCGCGCTCTGTCGAGGTGCGCTTCCTCTTTCGCTGAACGATCTCTGGCAGCTACTGATTGGCAAGGGGCCAGCAGGATTACGACTCGTCGTCATTGATTGGCGCTTACCACGAGTGCTGGTTGCGCTAGTATGTGGGGCGGCCTTAGGGATCAGTGGAGCGATTTTTCAATCTATCCTACGTAACCCGCTGGGCAGCCCAGATGTCTTGGGGCTGAATGCCGGCGCCTTCTCTGGAGTCTTGGTGGTGATGCTGCTGTGGCCCACTAACCTTTTCGCGATGACATTGGCCTCCCTACTTAGCGCAATACTCACCGGCGCGACGATTTATCTCTTGGCATGGCGTCAGGGGATAACGCCCTATCGCTTGATTCTTATCGGTATTGGTATCCGCGCTCTCTTGATGTCTTTTAATGGTTGGGTGATGACTTCAACCTCGTTGAGTACGGCAATCAGCGCCGGACTGTGGAGTGCAGGCTCTCTAAATGGGATGAATTGGCAAAGTTTATCGCTAGTCTTTCCCTGCGTGGTCATCGCATTAATCGTTGTGGCGAGTTTCGCGAAACGTATGGGATTACTTGAGATGGGGGATGACTTGGCTTGTGCACTCGGTGTCCGTCCCGAACGTACCCGCTTAGGATTATTACTGTTGGCGGTCATATTAACCGCTGTCCCTACGGCAATCATAGGTCCGGTCTCGTTTATCGCACTCGTCGCTCCGCAAATCGCACGTCGATTAACATATAGCCCGACCGGTGTTTTATGGAATACGGCGTTATGTGGCAGTCTGTTATTGCTGGCAGCAGATTATCTTGCGCAGCACGCTTTTCTCCCTTATCAACTTCCTGTTGGCGTAATTACCGTCAGTGTGGGGGGGATCTACCTGCTGTCACTATTAGTTAGAGAGGCAAGACGCTCATGAATCCAATCACTTCCCGTCTTGCAGCCAAGGATCTTACTTTGGCGTATGACAAGAAAACTATCGTGGATAATCTATCGGTGACTATCCCTGATGGAGAGTTCACGGTCATTATCGGCCCAAACGCCTGCGGTAAGTCGACGCTCCTCAAGGCATTAAGCCGAGTCATTCCCCCTACGGCGGGTCAGGTTATCCTTGATGGCAAGGCGATTCACCGCTGCCCGGCAAAAGAGGTCGCGCGACAACTGGGGCTGCTGCCACAGAATAGCCATACCCCCACGGGGATCACCGTCGCTGATCTCGTTGGACGTGGCCGCTATCCGCATCAATCGTTATTCGGCGGGTGGCGTCATGAAGATAGCCAAGCCGTAGCTGAGGCAATGGCTGCTACGAATATCGCGCATTTAGCGGATCGCCATGTTGAGCAGCTTTCCGGCGGACAGCGTCAACGCGTCTGGATTGCAATGGTGTTGGCACAACAAACACCGTTACTGCTTTTAGACGAGCCGACGACATGGTTAGATATTACCCATCAAATTGAATTGATGGAACTCCTACGAGAGTTGAATCAGCAGCATGGACGTACTCTGGTGGTTGTCTTGCACGAACTCAATCAGGCCTGTCGCTATGCAAGTCATCTGATCGCGATGCGTGAAGGGGCGATCCTTGCCCAAGGTAAGCCTAGTGAGATTATTACCGCCGAATTGATTGAAGAAGTGTACGGATTGAAAGCGGTGATTATCGCCGACCCCGTGGCGGGCACCCCCATGATTGTTCCAGTGGGAAGGTGAGGAGGCCTGTCGCCTCCTCTTATATTAAGAACGCAGACGCAGTAAGCGGCGGTTAATCTCGGGTCCGATAGTCTCAAACATCTGTGGTGAGATAATCTCGACATGCGCACAATCGATAGGCACGATATCCAAACTGCGAATAAATGGCGCCCAAGCCTGCTGTGCACTGAGTCCCGGTTGTTGTGTCTTCAACGCGGAGAATAGCGTCGCCTTACCGACTGTCTTACGGCTGCGAGCCGTGGTGAGTAATCGTACTGAGTGAGCGTAGTTCGCCTCGACGCTATCGAAAAGCTGAGATAATTCCTCTCCTGCCTGTTGCCGCTGGCTGTTCACAAATTGTTCGCGCTCACGGTTAACTTCTTCAATAACCTGATTATCGAGAACGTTCTTACCCTGTTTCTCGTCCCAATTTTGGGTTTCGGGTGGCCAAGTATCCAATAGACCTAAGAAAGCCACCTCTTCGCCGCGTGCCTCGAGCCGTGAGGCGATGCCTTGCGCTAAGGTTCCACCGAGTGAATAGCCGATAAAGTAGTAAGGGCCCTGCGGCTGATCTGCGAGTAGCGTAGCAAGGTGACGTTCGCAAACATCGTCGATATGCGTGGCATCCGCTAAAGCGCCGTGCTCGTCAGGCGATTGCAGGCCGATAATCGACCATGACGGATCGAGGTAGCGCTGTAACACGCTAAATTGCCAAGCAAAACCAGAGGCCGGATGGAAACAGTATAATCGCGGCCCATCGGTTTGACGCAGCGGCAGAAGGGTCTGTAAACCACCATCCGCGTGCTCTGGGTTTTGTTGAATAATCTTCGCCAACTTCTCGACAGTGGAATTCACCATGATATGACCCACCGTCAATGGGTAACCAAGTTGCTTGCGTATTTGCGCAGCGAGGCGCATAGCGAGCAGTGAATGCCCCCCTAAGGCGAAGAAATCTTGGTTAGCGGCCACCTTAGGTTGCTGTAAGAGGTCGGCGAATAGCGCGGCGAGTTGAGTCTCTATTTCGCCGATAGGTTCTCGCGCATTATCGTGATCGCGTAATTGTGGGGCAGGTAACGCTTTACGGTCCAGCTTGCCATTACTACTTAATGGGAACGTATCTAACGGGATGATGATGACTGGCACCATGTGAGCAGGTAAACGTTCAGCGAGCTGTTCGCGTAAGTGTTCACTCTCCTGTGGCGTGTCGCTAATGATATAGCTGACTAACTGACGATCGTCGGCGAGGCCGCCTAGTGACTGATTAAGGCTGACGGCAACAGAGGCGGCTTGTTTGATCCCCGGTAAGGAGAGCAGAACTGCATCGATCTCGGAGAGTTCAATACGCTGGCCCCGAATTTTTAACTGGTCATCGTTGCGTCCGAGGTATTCGATCTCGCCATGCGGCAGACGACGCGCCATATCGCCGCTGCGGTACAGACGTTGAGTCGGGTCCCAAGGGGCTGGGATAAAGCGCTCGGCAGTGAGGTCGGGGCGACCTAGATAGCCTTCAGCCAATTGCACGCCCCCTAACCACACCTCCCCGGCTATACCATAAGGAACGGGATTAAGCTGACTATCGAGGATATGCAGTTGTGTGTTCCAGACCGGCCAGCCAATGGGCACACTGTGCCCGCTAACCGCCGCGAGTTCTGGTCCAAACGCCGGAAACCAGCTCACGTCGACAGCGGCTTCGGTAGGCCCATACAAATTATGACAGGGGATGGAAACCTGTTTTTCCCACTGACGCGCGAGGGCGGTCGGTAACGCTTCGCCGCTGCAGAAAACTAGGCGTAAGTGCTGCTGCAGTGCCTTAACCGTGGCTTCGGTTAGGCTCTCTAAAAATGCCGCTAACATAGAAGGTACGAAGTGGGTCACGCTCACCTGCTGCTCAACCATCACTTGCTGTAGCCATTCTGGATCACGATGGCATTCAGGGGGGGCCATAAATAGTTTTGCACCGGTAATCAATGGCCAGAAAAACTCCCACACTGATACATCGAAGCTACTCGGGGTTTTCTGCAGGACAACATCGCGCGGTTGCAGAGGGTAATGATTTTGCATCCAAGCTAGCCGGTTAACGATTGCCCGGTGGCTAACGAGAACGCCTTTCGGTCGTCCGGTTGACCCTGAGGTATAAATCAAATACGCCCCCTGCTCGGGAGAGGGTTCTGGGGCGCAGAGGACTGGCGACTGAGTAATCAACGAGTGGTAATGATATTGGGGAGTCGCGCTAATCGCCGTTAATCGAGTACTCAAAGCCTGTTCGGTGATCACCACGCGCGGCGTCGAGTCCTCCAGCATGATAGCGAGCCGTTCGTCAGGATAACCGGTATCAAGCGGTAGCCAAATCGCCCCCAGACGGACTATCGCTTGCAAGGCTATCGATAAGTAGACCGAGCGAGGAAGCGCCACCGCGACGATATCTCCCGCTACCACGCCATGGTGGTGTAGCTCAGCGGCTAAGGCTAAGACCTGCTGTTGCATCTCTGTATAGCTAAGCTGCTGAGCTGTATCAGCCAGAGCAATAGCATCGGGAGTCTGGCGGCATTGCTGGGCAATTAGTGACCATAGCGTTTCATCGGTCAGTTCTCTCTCGGTCGCATTGACGGCCGATAATTGCTGTTGTTCTTGGTGACTGAGTAGTGTGAACTCACAGAGTGGCCGTGCTGGGTGGGCGGTTAATTGCTCAAGGAGCAGCGGCAAGCGTTGAATATGGGTAGTCAGCGCTTGCTCTTCGTAGCGATGTTTATTCGCTAAAAATTCAAGGGTAAGCGAACCTTGAGAGTCGAGGATCAGTGCGATCTCAAGATCTCTTACCGGCCCAGAGGCAAGGTGTATCGTGTTAACCGATTGTCCTTCAAACGCCAACTCATAATCGAAGAGTTTAACGTTTAATACGGGGCCAAATAGTGGCGAACTATCGCCGGTCAGTCCTAGGTCACGGCTGATCTGTTCGGCGTCGTAGCGTTGGTGACGACGATTTTTCTTAATCTCTTTGCTGAGTAGGGCCGCAAACTCTGTAATAGTTAAGGTCGGTTGATACCCGACGCTCATGGGTAAAACGTTAATGACCGGGCCTACTGCGCTCAGCGCCACCGACCCCATCCGACGCATAAAAATAAATCCTGCACTAAACGGCTGCTGTCCGGTGAGATGAGCAAGCCAAGTATTGACTAAAGTGACGGCTCCCTCGACCGGCGTTAGGCCTTGTTCAGCGAGCAGCTGGTAAAGCGGCGCCATGTGGCTGGCAGAGAAGCTGATATGATGGCGTATGACATCTGGTGTCGCGATCTCACCATTGAGCGGGGCCTGGGCAAGGCTTAGCGGATCGGGTAGCTGCGAGACTTTTTCTTGCCAATAGTGCTTGTCTTTCTGATAGCTTGGACCTTGCTGATAGGCAAGATACTCCGCAACGACTTCATCGAAAGGCGTAAACGGTGATGGGCTTAAGGGCTGTTGCTGACGTAAGTGAGCGTATATTTCACTAATACGTTTTGTTATCGCGATAAAGCTGAATCCATCGACTAGCAAGTGATGGTAACGTTGATACCATATCCATTGATCATTACTCACGTGCATCAGTACTTGTCGAACGGTTGCCCCCTGATCGGTGATACGTAAAGGGCTTTGTAAATCAGCGTTCATCAATGCATGGGCAGTGGCGAGGGGCTGCGTTTCAGCCCGTAAGTCGAGACACTCAATGAAGAAAACACAGTCAGGGTCGATAGACTGGTAAGCTTCACCCTCGTACTCTTCAAAGCGGAAGTGTAGGGTATCGGCCTCAGCTAACCCTTGTTCAATCGCCTGTTTCAGCACCGTCGGATCGAGGGTTCCCGGTAAGCTAATGGCGTGGGCTACCGCAAAGGCGTTAGCATAAGGAGAGAGCTGATCCGCAATCCAAATGCCGGGCTGCGCCGCAACGAGGGGTAAACGAGAACTGCGCAGATCAGGCAGCGTACTTAAGGAATGTTGCTCAATACTATCGTCGATATTGCTCATCTTATTCTTCCTGCCATAAAGCGTGTAGACCCTCTAATAAACTGCCCCGCCACCATAACGCGTCGTGCCCACCTTCTACGTATTGCAAGCGATGTGGGATGTGGTAGTAGGTTAACCATTTTTCTAACTCCCGATTGGCCTCGCAAATTAAGGTTTCACGGCAGCCCGCTTCGAGAATAATTTTTCGTGGAGCCTTAGAAGGGGCATGTTGTGCGAGTTGTTGAGGAAGGTATCCTGCGGCATGCCCACGATTTGGCCACCAGAACGATCCCGATAAGCTTAAAGCTTTTCCATATATATCTGGCCAGTTTAAGCAGGCGTACACAGAAGCGAGCCCGCCAAAGCTTTGTCCGGTGACGATGGTCTGCGCCGGATCGGGGCGCCAGCTTACGGTCTTAGCAATTAAGGGTAAAAGTTCTTCATTGACGGCGAGCCAAAAATCACGATTACAGGGATATTCACGGCCCCGATGCTCCCGGTCAATAATCTCCGGCATCACGTAGAGCGCTGGCGGGAGTCTACCTTCATCGGTTAATTGTTGTAAGGGGCCGGCGATAGGGAGGGTATTTGCCCAAAACTGGCCGTCCAGTAACAAGGCTAATCGCCGATGTGGGGTCGTCTTGTGGTCTGCTGTGCTGTACCACCATACACGGCGCGAATTCCCTAGCCGACGACTCTCCCAACGTATCTCTTGCACAGCAACAGGCGATTGTTCGCCGCGCTCCCACGCTTGCCACTCCACTTGTGGTGGCGCGTCGGGGAGATGTAGGGGTGAAACAGCCATCCCCCGGCCGGCAGACCAAGAACGTAGTGAATTGAGTTTATCGTGCTCTGCATGTCGAAATTGTTCCCGCCACCATTCACGTCGTTGGAAGATATCTTGGCTGCGTAAACCGATATCCTGTTTAGTATCGGGGATTAAACAGTAGCTCCCTCGCCAATGAGCAGGAAGCGTGAGGGAAAGGTACCAGACGTCGCTAGCGGGATAATGGACTAGAGATACAGGAGGCTCGGGCTGGTGGTGATCAGTGATCCCAGTAATATTGAGCCAGACCGCTTGTGTTAGCTGCGAGTCTGGTTGGCGCCAAAGAAAAGTCACTCGACAGTCTTGATCGGAGAGCCGTTCAATTCGCGGTACACCGAGCTGTTGTTGAGTGCGCCACCATATGTCGGAACCAATGTCTGGGGTAAACCATTCAGGAGTAAGCATTTGTTCGTTTATCTTTGTAAGAGCCAGCGGCGAATAGCCGTTAGAACCGATATTTAATGATAATAGTATTGATAATTATTTTCATCTGCAATAGATTGCAATCTCTCTTTACGTAGTTTGTCATTTATTGCGCAATTGGTTACCAATTATAAATGCGCGTAAAGAGGCTTCATTATTTCTCACACACACAGCATTAACCTAGGGAACTGGGATTATAACTAATGAAAAAATTATCATTTCTTTCTGCTGCAATTTGCCTTGAGCTAAGTAGCTCCTTTTTACTTTATTGCGCGCCGGCTTCAGCGGCACAATCAGATGTGTCGGTAACTACCCCGGTATCGGACGATACTTCTACTACTACGGCCACCAATACTGACACCGTACCTACAGAAGAAGCCCATAATTCCATCGTCGTGACCGCTCGCCAGCAAACGCTACAAGCACCCGGTGTATCGACGATCTCCTCTGAGGCGATCCGCAAGCATCCTCCTGCACGTGATGTGTCAGAGATCATTCGCACCATGCCAGGCGTCAATCTAACCGGCAACTCGACCAGCGGTCAGCGCGGTAACAACCGTCAAATCGATATTCGAGGCATGGGACCGGAAAACACCTTGATCTTAATTGATGGTCGTCCGGTAAGTAGTAAAAACTCAGTGCGCTATGGATGGCGGGGTGAGCGAGATTCACGTGGCGACACCAACTGGGTACCACCTGAAATGATTGACCACATTGAAGTCATTCGTGGACCGGCTGCGGCCCGCTACGGTAGCGGGGCGATGGGCGGGGTGGTCAACATCATCACTAAACAAGCAAATAAAGAGTGGCATGGTTCATGGAACGCGTATTACAACGTTCCGCAGCATAAATCTGAAGGCTCTACTAAGCGTACCAACTTCAGCTTAATGGGTCCCGCTACCGATAGCCTAACCTTAAGTATTTGGGGAAATATCGATAAGACACAGGCTGATGCTTACGATATCAACCAAAACCATTCTGCTCCACGAACGGGGACTTATGCAGGCAGCTTTCCTTCTGGGCGTGAAGGCGTAAGGGATAAAGATCTGCATGGTAAACTGAATTGGGAATTCGCGCACAATCAACACCTCGAATTCGAAGCAGGAACCAGCCGCCAAGGTAATATCTATGCGGGAGATACCCAAAATACTAATACCTCCGCCTATGTGAAAAGTAAGTATGGCGATGAGACGAACCGTATTTATCGCCAAGACTATGCCTTAACCTGGACCGGTGTTTGGGATAATGGGGTAAGTACCAATACCTATGCGCAATATGAAAGAACCCGTAACTCTAGGATAAGCGAAGGCTTAGCCGGTGGAACCGAGGGGATATTTAATAATAACGCTGGGTTCTCTGATATTGATCTGAGTGATCTTCTGCTGCACAGCGAAGTCAGTATTCCTTTCACCGCCTGGGTTGATCAGAACCTTACCTTAGGGACGGAGTGGAACCAGCAAAAAATGAAAGATGGTACCTCGACTAGTCAGCCACTGACCGGCAGTACTGCTGGTGGTTCAGTAAGCGGTATGGGAACGGGGACGCGTTCACCTTATAGCCAAGCGCAGATCTTCTCGATGTTTGCCGAAGATAATATGGACCTTACCGATTCAACGGTCCTTACTCCAGCTATCCGTTTTGATCATCACTCGCTTGTGGGAACGAATTGGAGCCCGTCGCTGAATTTAACGCAGCAGCTGACTAATGAGTGGACGTTGAAAATGGGGATTGCGCGAGCCTATAAGGCACCGAATCTCTATCAGACCAACCCTAACTATATTCTCTATAGTCGTGGACAAGGATGCTACGGTAGCTCGAGCACGGGTTGTTATTTACAGGGAAATCGCGATCTAAAAGCAGAAACCAGTGTTAATAAAGAGATTGGATTGGAATATAAGGATCTCTCTGGACTACAAGCTGGGCTGACCTATTTCCGTAATGATTACCACAATAAGATTGAATCGGGAACCGATGTTACTTCGACGAACAGCAGCGGTACGCGACTCTATAAATGGGATAACGTTCCACGTGCGGTTGTTGAAGGGTTAGAAGGTACCTTCAATGTTCCGGTAACTGATACCGTTACATGGAATAACAATATGACGTGGATGCTGCAAAGTAAGGATAAGACCAATCACGACCGTTTATCCGTGATCCCACAGTTTACGCTGAACTCGAACCTTGAGTGGCAAATCCGCCAGGATCTCTCCGTGCAAGCAACCTGGACATGGTACGGTAAGCAAAAACCGAAAAGCCGAGATTACCAAGGTAATAAGGTTAGCTATCCTGATACCCGCGAAGTCAGCCCTTACAGCATTATCGGTGCGAGCGCGACGTGGGATGCGACGAAAAATGTTAGTGTCACGGCAGGGATTGATAACCTCTTTGATAAACGTCACTTCCGTGAAGGGAATGCTCAAACGACTGGAAATGCTGCTACTGGTTCTTATCTGTGGGGAGCAGGGGCAAACACCTACAACGAGTCAGGCAGAACGTTCTATATGAGTCTTAACACTCACTTCTAGTAGAGAAAAACCCGCGCAAGCGGGTTTTTTTATGATTAATAGTTACGATAGAGATCGCTATATAGGCGGCTTTCAAACCGGACTAATGGCACTCTTCTTGTCCGCTGATCTTCGGGTGGCACCGCATACCCAGAAAGGTATTGTACAAAGGCAATACGCGTTCCGCGGGATGTGGTTAAAAACCCTGCCAAGTTATACACTCCTTGTAACGATCCTGTCTTCGCTGAGAGCTTTCCATCAACGCCGGCTTCATGTAGCCCGCCACGATATTGCAGAGTACCATCATGACCTGCTAATGGCAGCATGCTGATAAAATCGAGGCTACTATCGTTCTTAGCGATAAATTGAAGGGCTTGCATCATGGTATCGGGAGCGACGAGATCGTGACGTGAGAGCCCAGAACCATCGACCTGGATCGTATTCCCCATATCGACCCCCGCTTTTTCACGAAGAATACGACGCACGGCATCCGATCCTGCACGAAACGTACCGGGAACGTTAAAATAATGGTGGCCGATGGTACGAAATACGGTATCGGCAATCATATTATCCGACTTCTTCAACATCGTATGTAATAAGCTGTGAAGGGGGGCGGATTGTTCGATAGCTAATACAGTACCCGGTTCGCTAGGCTGCGTCTGTCGGACTAAATGACCACGATAATCGATATCGGCTTTTTTCAGCTCATCGCGTAAAATCTCGCCAGCCCATGCCGCCCCATCCTGTACGGCGAAGGCTAAGGGCAGTGGGTCGCTACGCTGACGAAGGCAGCCGGTTAAGGTGTAGCGGTTTAGCTCACCAGGATTGACATCAAGTTCGCAATATTGCGCCTCTCCCGAATTAGGACCTAAGGTTTTTACCTCGCTATACATATGAGCGGGATAATAAGAGGCAATACGGATAAACGCGTTCTCTCCGGCGGTTTTCGCGCTATATAGTGAGATAGAAAAGCAATTCTTATCTACAATCGCGGCCGCAGGCGGGGCACTGAAACATTGGGTTAAATCATTCCACGGCCAGCCCGGCGCCATATCGTGGCTGGCGAAAACAGACGTATCAATAACGAGGTTACCCTGAATGTGGGTGACGCCTTTTTGTTTGAGCTGTGCCACCATATTACGCAAGTCTTGACGTGTAAAAGTCGGGTCGCCTCCAAAGCGTGCGACTAAATCGCCTTGTAACGTATCGCCAGAAATTTTTTGGTGGCTTTCAAAGGTCGTCTGGAAGCGAAAATCGTTACCTAGTTCCAATAGCGCAGCTAACGCGGTGAAGACTTTCATCGTACTGGCGGGCAAGGCCATTTGTTTTCCGTGATAATCGACAATCGGCGTCGTATCGCCTACCCTTTGCGCCATGAACGCCAGATTGGTACCATCGGGAAGATATTGGGTATAATCCTCGACAGGCGTAGCAGAAACGTTCAGCGTTACTGCAAGGGTGAGAGCTGTGATAAGTCTTGAAAGTCGCATAATCTCGGCGTCGTTAACAATTTAGCCCGCAATACTACGTCCCCTTGAGGGGCAAAGTAAACGATGATCCGAGCTGAACTCTCGGGTAAAATATGTATCAAACTGAAAAATTCACTCGTCTTGGATAGCTGACTATCTGAGGCGGGATTGTTTTGTTGCAAATTTAGGTACGGCTTAATTCGTTAAGCTGATATCGAATCAGGATGATTGACTGAATAACAGAAGAATGAGGAGTTAAAGATGAGCCAGATTCCTATGACCCTGCGCGGGGCGGAACAACTGCGGGAAGAGCTTAATGAGCTTAAAAATGTTAAGCGTCCACGTATCATTGCGTCGATTGCTGACGCCCGCGAACACGGGGATTTAAAAGAAAATGCGGAATACCATGCTGCACGTGAAGAGCAAGGGTTTTGCGAAGGTCGTATTCAAGAGATCGAGGCAAAGTTATCTAACGCGCAAGTTATTGATGTGACAAAAATGTCTGCGACAGGCCGTGTCATTTTTGGGGCGACGGTGACGGTTTACAATACTCACTCTGAAGACGAAGTTACTTATCGCATCGTCGGTGACGACGAAGCTGATTTTAAGCAAAATCTTATCTCAGTGAACTCGCCGATGGCGCGTGGATTGATCGGGAAAGAGGCGGATGACGTCGCGGTAGTGAAAACACCCGGTGGAGATGTAGAGTACGAAGTGATTAAGGTTGAATACCTCTAAATCTTCGGATTACGACGATATCTTGTTACCGAAATAGCCTTTTCGCCATTTTGGCCCCGCAAGCCGGATTAACCGTGCTAATATATCTAAAGAAGAGAAAAAGGCTGTAAAACAGCCTTTTAACTGGGAAGAAAGAGTAATGCTTTCTTTCAGCACTAGCGCGGTAAAGAAATTTTCTTTTCTTTAGACGGTCGGTAGAGCACCAGCATTTTACCGATAACCTGTACTTCGGCTGCTGAGGTTTCGCGAACAATTGCCGCTACAATCAGGGCTTTGGTTTCCCGGTCTTCTGTCGAGATCTTGACCTTGACCAGTTCGTGATGTGCGAGCGCTTGTTCAAGTTCCGCAAGAACGCCTTCGGTTAATCCGTTGTTGCCTAACATCACCACTGGCTTCAGTGGATGGGCGAGGCCTTTTAGGTGCTGTTTTTGTTTAGTGCTTAGATTCATCGTATTATTTACTTACTCAGGGATTGAAAACAGGTCATTGTACCGCCATCTCTAGTATATCGCCAAATCAACGCAGCATTTTGCGTAATGATTTATCGCTGCGATACAAAAATGTTGGAAAAAGTATGACGGGAAAGAAGCGTTCAGCCAGCTCAAGTCGCTGGTTACAGGAACACTTTAGCGATAAATATGTGCTACAAGCACAAAAGAAAGGTCTACGTTCGCGGGCTTGGTTTAAACTAGATGAGATCCAACAAGGTGATCGTCTGTTTAAACCGGGTATGACGGTTGTAGATTTAGGTGCTGCGCCAGGTGGTTGGTCACAATACGTGGTCGAGCAGATTGGCGCAAACGGCCGAATTATCGCGTGTGATATACTGCCAATGGATCCCATTGTTGGTGTAGACTTTCTTCAAGGTGACTTCCGAGAAGAAGCTGTACTAAAAGCGTTGCTCGATCGTGTCGGGGACGGTAAGGTGCAGGTAGTAATGTCAGATATGGCACCAAATATGAGTGGCACTCCCGCGGTAGATATTCCTCGCGCGATGTATCTCATAGAGCTGGCTCTTGAAATGTGCCGTGATATTTTGGCACCAGGTGGCAGTTTTGTAGTAAAGGTGTTCCAGGGAGATGGTTTTGATGATTACCTACGCGAAATCCGCTCCTTATTTACGAAAGTCAAAGTTCGTAAGCCAGACGCTTCGCGTTCACGTTCTCGCGAAGTGTACATTGTAGCGACTGGGCGCAAAATATAGCTCCCTACGCTTTCTGTTAACATCGTTGTAAATAAGAGGTTAATCCCTTGAGTGACATGGCGAAAAACCTAATTCTCTGGTTAGTCATTGCAGTCGTGCTAATGACCGTATTCCAGAGCTTTGGGCCCAGCGAGTCAAATGGCAAGAAAGTCGATTATTCAACTTTCGTGACAGAAGTGAATCAAAACCAGGTTCGCGAGGCGCGTATTAATGGGCGTGAGATTAACGTAACCACTAACGATAGCAATAAATACACTACGTATATTCCTGTCAATGATCCGCAATTACTGCAAAACCTGTTATCCAAGAAGGTGAAAGTTGTTGGCGAGCCCCCTGAAGGTCAAAGTCTGCTGACTTCTATCTTCATCTCCTGGTTCCCAATGTTGCTACTCATTGGTGTATGGATCTTCTTTATGCGTCAAATGCAGGGAGGCGGTGGTAAAGGTGCCATGTCTTTCGGTAAGAGCAAGGCTCGCATGTTGACGGAAGATCAGATTAAAACCACTTTTGCTGATGTTGCAGGCTGTGATGAAGCGAAAGAGGAAGTCAGCGAGCTAGTGGAATATCTCCGTGAACCTTCGCGTTTTCAAAAGCTAGGCGGAAAAATTCCTAAAGGCGTGCTGATGGTAGGCCCTCCAGGTACGGGTAAAACGTTACTGGCGAAGGCCATAGCAGGGGAAGCTAAAGTTCCTTTCTTTACCATTTCAGGTTCTGACTTCGTTGAGATGTTCGTCGGCGTCGGTGCATCGCGCGTTCGTGATATGTTTGAACAAGCGAAAAAATCGGCTCCTTGTATCATCTTTATCGACGAAATCGATGCGGTTGGACGTCAGCGTGGAGCAGGGTTAGGCGGTGGTCACGATGAACGTGAGCAAACGCTAAACCAAATGCTGGTTGAGATGGATGGTTTCGAAGGCAATGAAGGGATTATCGTTATTGCGGCGACTAACCGCCCTGACGTTCTCGATCCAGCACTGCTTCGTCCAGGTCGTTTTGACCGTCAAGTCGTTGTTGGGCTGCCAGACGTACGTGGCCGTGAGCAAATCTTAAAAGTGCATATGCGTCGTGTTCCTCTAGCGACAGACATTGATACAGCGATCATCGCTCGTGGTACACCAGGATTTTCTGGTGCTGACTTAGCAAACCTCGTGAATGAAGCTGCATTGTTTGCTGCACGCAGCAACCAACGTGTCGTGTCGATGGTTGAGTTCGAGAAGGCTAAAGACAAGATCATGATGGGTGCGGAACGTCGCTCAATGGTCATGACCGAAGCGCAAAAAGAGTCAACGGCTTATCACGAAGCAGGACACGCAATCATTGGTCGTCTCGTACCAGAGCACGATCCAGTACACAAGGTGACCATTATTCCTCGTGGGCGTGCGCTAGGGGTGACTTTCTTCTTACCTGAAGGCGATGCAATTAGCGCAAGTCGTCAGAAGTTAGAGAGCCAAATCTCTACACTTTACGGCGGCCGCTTAGCAGAAGAGATCATCTACGGTTCGGAAAAAGTCTCTACGGGTGCTTCAAACGATATTAAAGTTGCGACTAACCTCGCACGCAATATGGTTACCCAATGGGGCTTCTCTGAGAAGCTCGGCCCTCTACTCTACGCAGAAGAAGAAGGTGAAGTTTTCTTAGGTCGTTCCGTCGCGAAAGCGAAACATATGTCCGATGAAACCGCGCGTATTATCGACCAAGAGATCAAGCAGCTCATCGATAATAACTACGAGCGTGCGCGCAAACTGTTAAATGAGAACATCGACATCCTGCATACGATGAAAGATGCTCTGATGAAGTATGAAACTATTGATGCCCCGCAAATCGATGATTTGATGGCGCGTAGAGAAGTTCGTGCTCCAGCAGGTTGGACTGAGCTGGCAGTGAAGGAAGAAGAGCCTGTTGCACCACCACAAGCAGCTCGTCCTGTCGACGCACCAGAGAATAATGATCCAGGCAACCCGATGTAAGGTCTGAATTATTCGATAAATAGTGCCAGTTCGCGCTACAATTAAGCCCCGCTCATGCGGGGCTTTTTTTTGCATCGCATCGATAGAGAGTTAAAGAGGATAAACAATGAAATTACGCGCCCGAGGAACTGAGCTCGATCTCTCCTTTCCCCATGTAATGGGGATCTTGAATATGACGCCAGACTCTTTTTCTGATGGTGGCCGCCATAACACTCTGATCGATGCCATCACCCATGCGAACGAAATGGTCATTGCGGGTGCAACCATTCTTGATATCGGCGGCGAGTCGACGCGACCTGGGGCCGATGAAGTATCGGTAGAGGAAGAGTTGACGCGCGTCATTCCTGTTGTAGAGGCCTTAGCGCAACGTTTCGAAGTATGGATCTCCGTTGATACTTCTAAGCCAGAAGTTATTCGTGCCGCAGCCGCTGCTGGCGCGCATCTGATTAATGATATCCGTTCGTTAAACGAGCCAGGCGCACTGCAGGCCGCAGCTGAAGTAGATTTACCCGTCTGTTTGATGCATATGCAGGGCGACCCTAAGTCGATGCAACATAGCCCCAGTTACCAGCAAATTATTACAGAAGTCGATGGCTTCTTAGCCACTGAAATCGAGCGCTGTGTCGCTGCGGGGATACGTCGGGAAAACCTAGTACTCGACCCGGGTTTCGGTTTTGGCAAAACGGTCCAACACAATTATGAACTATTGGCGAATCTTGGGCACTTCCACCACTTTGATTTACCATTGCTAGTGGGAATGTCTCGTAAGTCTATGATTGGCCAACTCCTGAATGTCGGACCTACTCAGCGACTGAGTGGAAGTCTGGCCTGTGCTGTCATTGCCGCGATGCAGGGTGCTCACATTATTCGCGTGCATGATGTTAAAGAAAGCGTCGAAGCCATTCGCGTGGTTGAAGCCACGCTCAGAGCAAAAGGATAACGCATGAGTGAACGTAAATATTTCGGTACCGACGGTATTCGCGGTAAAGTTGGCGAATTCCCTATTACCCCTGATTTTGTTTTAAAATTAGGATGGGCCGCCGGTAAAGTGTTAGCGGGTCAGGGATCGAAGAAAGTAATTATCGGCAAAGATACACGTATCTCTGGCTACATGCTGGAGTCGGCTCTAGAGGCGGGATTGGCCGCGGCAGGACTTTCAGCTGCCTTCACGGGGCCTATGCCAACCCCTGCGATTGCCTATTTGACGCGTACTTTCCGTGCAGAAGCGGGTGTCGTCATCTCTGCCTCCCATAATCCTTTCGATGATAACGGTATCAAATTCTTTTCGACCGAAGGGACGAAGCTTCCTGACGAGGTCGAGGCGGCGATTGAAGCAGAGCTAGACAAGAACATCACTTGCGTACCTTCTGCGGAGTTAGGCCGTGCTAGCCGTATTGTAGATGCCGCTGGGCGATATATTGAGTTCTGTAAAGGAACATTCCCGAGCGAACTTAGCTTGAATCAGTTAAAAATCGTTGTCGACTGCGCAAATGGCGCGACCTACCACATCGCCCCCAACGTACTGCGTGAACTAGGGGCCGAAGTCATTACCATCGGCGCTTCACCCGATGGGATGAACATCAATAAAGAGTGCGGGGCAACGGATTTAGATCTACTTAAACAAACTGTCATAGCAGAAAAGGCGGACTTAGGATTCGCTCTCGATGGCGATGGCGACCGTATTATGATGGTTGACCACCTCGGGCAGACTGTCGACGGCGATCAAATTCTCTATATCATCGCTCGTGAGCGCTTACGCCAAGGAAACCTGCGTGGCGGCGTCGTCGGTACGCTGATGAGTAATATGGGCCTTGAGATCGCGCTGAAACAGCTCGGTATTCCTTTCGAGCGGGCAAAAGTCGGTGACCGCTATGTATTGGAAAAGCTCAAAGAGCGAGGATGGGTCGTCGGGGCTGAGAACTCTGGCCATGTGATCTTACTTGATAAAACCACAACGGGTGATGGCATTATTGCTGGGCTACAAGTGTTAACAGCGGTAGTAGGAAATAAATTATCCCTGCACGATTTATGCAGTGGAATGAAGCTCTTACCACAAGTCCTTGTCAACGTGCGTTTTACCTCCGGTAGCGATCCGTTACAACATCCAGAAGTTCTAGCCGCATTACACCGCGCTGAGCAACAACTGGCCGGACGAGGCCGCGTCCTGTTACGTAAATCTGGCACTGAGCCATTGATTCGCGTCATGGTTGAAGGTGGAAATAGCGTGGAAGTCACGGAATTGGCTCAGTCTATCGCGGACGTAGTGAAAGGCCTTTAGTCGTTTCGGTGTCGACCTGGAGGAGATAAACAGTCGCTTATTTACCCACTAAGCCTAGGGGTACCAATGAGGTTGCTGTTTTTTTCTGCGATCAAATGTTGCAACGTAAATTGCACTTGCAGAGTGCGTTGTCTTTCGTTAGTATTCACATCCACTTCAGGGGAGTTCTTTCTTCGTGAAGGTAGATGCGTTTTAAATGTACGATTACGTACAAGGAAACAGGTTAATTATGTACGAAGCTCTTTTAGTTATTTTCCTGCTGGTCGCTGTTGCGTTAATCGCTATGGTGATGCTACAGCAAGGTAAAGGCGCTGATATGGGCGCATCTTTCGGTGCAGGTGCCTCTGGAACATTATTTGGTTCAAGCGGTTCAGGAAACTTCCTGACACGTATGACCGGTATTCTTGCTGCGCTGTTTTTCATTATTAGCCTGGTGCTTGGTAATCTAAACAGTAATAAAACACATAAAGGCAGTGAGTGGGATAATCTGAGTGGACCAGCTAAGTCTGAGCAAACTCAACAGCCAGCGAAAACCTCTTCGCCAGCGAGTGATATCCCGCAGTAACGCCAAACTGATTGTAAGTATCAGCAGTGCCGTGGTGGTGGAATTGGTAGACACGCTACCTTGAGGTGGTAGTGCCCAAATAGGGCTTACGGGTTCAAGTCCCGTCCTCGGTACCAATCTTAAGAAAAAAGACGCTTAATAGCGTCTTTTTTTGTGTCTGAGATCTGCTTATCTATCGAAACCATAGTATTTTCCCTAGGTGATCGCCGATCGACTCAATCGTTGTTGTTTCGTATTCTGGGTCTTTAGCCTTATAAAGTCGAAGTGAATAGCCGTCACCCTCCACTTCAAGCGTGATTTTTGCTCCTTGATTACGAGAATTTTTGTGTCGAGTCGCCATCCTCAATTGGGAGCTATCTGTCATAATACTTAATTCAGGAAATTGTTGGCGTAGTTTTCGTGCCAAAAGTACTGTTTGTACGGCAACTCTGGGTTGACTCGCGATAATAACAATATCGATAGAAGACGTTGAGTTGAGTTCGACTTTACGCTTATCGAATAGCTGAGCGATAGGACCTATCAAAAAGGCAAATCCACAAGCAGCGATCGGATATCCGACGGTTCGACTCGCACTGGCATCGTAACGGCCACCTCGACTTATCACGATATCGTTATTTCTCCACTCAAAGACGATTTGGCAGTACTCATTACGGGGGAAAAGTTGAGTATCATGATGCCAAGCAATACCTGCTTGATTAAGCGCCAGCTGCAGACGGATAAATCTTTGCTGAGAATCGGTAGAAATATGGTCGTTAATATTTGGTGCTGTTGTAGCGAGAAGTTGTAGAAGAGGATCGTTAGAATTGATCAACCTTTCTGGATGAAACTTCAGCTCCTCTTGCTGCTCAGGTGCAAATAAATGGGCGTGTGGGCGATAGTAAGTATCAAGAGCTCGGCGAAAATCCTTAAGAGCGCTAGGATCGCCTAGCATATTCAAATGCAATTCGGTTTTTTCAGCGATACCGAGTTGTTTAAAAAAAAGCGCCTGAAGTACCAGCTGTTCTAATTCAATATCGATGCCTGCCATATCGAAAGCTTCAGCGCCAACCTGGTCACTTTGTTGTAGAGATTGATTATGGTGTCTTTGGCCAAACATTGTGCCTGAGTACCATATTCTACTCATCGATTGTTGGGAGTGAGTATCAGTCATTAGCCGTAAGCACCCCGTTGTACCATCGCGACGGAGCCGAACAGGACTTAAAAGGGTTGAATTTTTCTGAGTCAATAAAAACTCATTCTCTATCAGCGATAGACGAACTTGCTGGTACCCACGTTGGCGTAGGAAAGCTGCTGCATGTTGTTCAATGTTTATCCGTATATCAATATTAGAAGGGGTGTATTTACGAGGCCTTCCACGATGCCGAGCTTGTAGTGAACAGGCCAATTGTGATTCGAGTCTTTTACTCACAGCAGGAGTAGCAAGGAGACAATTTTGGCTTAGCGTATTACGAATTCTAATTACCAGTGCAGCATTCAATGGTGTGCAGCAAAATTCTTTGAATCTCCGATGTTGCTGGACTTCATCATCCGCTAGGTTTAGCCACTCTTGATGAGGGACAATAATATCTTTAGGGCTTAACCCGTCGCTATGGTGGCTTTTAACACCATCCTCATTGCACTCTATAAAACGTTTAACTATCAGAAAATAGGTACTTGCTTGTAAAGGGCTACAGGAATATCGGTTCTCCCATAACGAGCCATAGCGTTGATAACGGTGATTATAATAGGGTACATATCGTCTTCCGAGATATTGAATAAAACTACTCAGCGCCAGGCGACTTTCTGCGCTAACCATTAGCAAAACTCTTTCGGGAGCCAATGAGTAACTATGAATCGCCACTGCGTAACGTTTTGCAGCAAGAGCGAGTGCGAGCTCAAAGGCTGTATAGTCATTTTCTTCACGAAATAGTGGCTCACCGTTATGACCTTTGAGTTGAGTTAGGTGAGGAAATCCTTCGATAAATAATCGATTTTTTCTCGGCATAGCGATAGCTCTCGGTAACTTGCCCATCAATGAAAAAGGTTTCCAGAGTGGGCAAAAATAGAATATGCCAATTTCTAGGATGCAGCCTTGCACTTAGGCTAAGGTTATTAGCCTAAAATTTTTTGGTAATATTTTTGCAACCAATTTATAAGCTCTTTCTCACCAATTGTGAGTTGCTGGGCACCGCTGAGGTCCCACATGCGTAATGTATGATCCTTATTAATCGTCACTATGATTTGGCACTGGTTCTGGCGCGCAGTATGGTGCTGTCGTTTAAGTTTTGAGCCACTACAATCGACAACGACACTCAATGCGTTAATGTTGCTCCGAATCTTCTCGGCAATAGTTTGAGCGTATAAGCCGTCATCGTTCATCTCATTGGTGATGACGACGTTAGGGCTAAAATGCCATAAGGGATTATCATTCTGCTGTAGAGTTTGAATAAGAAGTAAGAGACGTTCAATACCAATAGCAAAGCCACAAGCAGGAAGTGCTTTAGGATTAAATAGCTCAGCTAATCCGTCGTAACGCCCGCCGCCACATACAGTTCCTTGCGCTCCTAGTTCATCGGTGACCCATTCAAAAACGGTACGAGTGTAATAGTCCAAACCACGGACTAAGCGAGGATTGATAGTATAAGGGATACCTGCGCAATCGATGATTTGGCAGACGGTGTTGAAGTGGTTTCGAGACTCCTCATTTAAATAGTCCAATAACTTAGGAGCCTGTTCAAGCATAGATTGCATCGCCGGATTTTTGCTATCGAGGATACGCAGTGGATTAGTTTCAAGGCGCTTAATACTTTCTTCATCAAGAATATCCCGATGAGCTTCGAACCATAGCAGTAGTTGCTCACGATGTTGCTGGCGTTCTTCTAGGGTTCCTAAGGAATTAAGTTCTAAACGAACATACTGAGCAAGCCCGAGCTCTTGGAATAGGTCTCGGACCATAAAAATTAATTCTGCATCAATATCTGGTCCTTTCATCGCAAAAGCCTCTACGCCAAATTGAGTAAACTGACGTAGGCGACCTTTTTGCGGACGTTCATAACGAAACATAGGACCTTGATACCAAATTCGCTGCGTTTTGTTATAGCAAAGATTATTTTCTAATACTGCGCGCATACAGCCACTTGTGCCTTCAGGGCGTAAAGTAACGTGTTCACCGCTTTTATCAGTAAAGTTATACATTTCTTTGGCGATGATGTCCGTTGCTTCACCGATACTACGTTCAAATAAAGAAACGGGTTCCAACAAGGGTAAGCGCATTTCATTATAGCCATATCGAAAAGTTAACCGACGTAATTTATTTTCCAGCCATTGCCATATAGGTGTTTCGTCAGGTAGCACATCCCGCATACCACGTATTGCTTTTGTTTTAGTGCTCATTTTGAGTCCTCTTAATACCTACCCCCAGCGATTCAAATGCCGACAGTATTAGTATTTTTGCTTGAGACTTTGGTGGCGACGGGTCGACACCAAAGTCTTCTATGGTATGACCTTCACTACGCGGCTCGTTGATTTTTATCAGCAATAACGTCGTCAATTAATTGGTCAATCTGAGAACTATCGAGATGATGGGCGGTTGTAATGAGATGTGCGACATCATCAGATATAGCGAGGCAGTGTTTTTTCCATACCCATTCAGAAGGTTTGGGGAAGACGACAGTAATAGAGTTTCTATGGCATAAGGCATCAATTCCAGCGGCTTTGAAACGATCAACTGCATAGTTAGCCATAGTTAAACTATGCCCTATACGACGACGCCACTCGGCTTCTGAGTGACTGCGTACTGCAGCCCACATCATTAGTGGTGTATGGCCATTACGCGAACCGGAGATGGTT
Source organism: Rosenbergiella collisarenosi (assembly GCF_018494085.1). Lineage (GTDB taxonomy): Bacteria > Pseudomonadota > Gammaproteobacteria > Enterobacterales > Enterobacteriaceae > Rosenbergiella > Rosenbergiella collisarenosi. The sequence continues at coordinate 134,799 of NZ_JABBFP010000001.1, forward strand.
TTATCGTGTGCGGCAATATAATCAATTTCAACGCTAATTCGGTCGACGTTCTTTTTCTTAGCGACTACGATGCCACAAGGAATAGGTGAACCAATCATCTTATGTCCCGATACGCCAATTGAATCGATACCCTCGGCAAAAGTGAATGGCTGCGGATTTTCAACAAACGGTAAAATCATACCACTGAGCGCGGCATCAGCATGCAAGTAGTAATTTTCTCGCGGAATACCGATTGCCGCAATCCTATTTTGAATTTCACTAATATTATCAATCGCACCGCGTACGGTAGTTCCGATATTGGCAAATATAATAGGATGCAATTCACCGGAGAGGGTTATTTTCTTTATAAGATCGTCATAATCTATTTCACCATTGGGTTGTGAATTGACTAATTGTGATTTAATTCTTAATAGTTTTACAATTTTAGCTACTGAGTAATGAGTGTCCTTGGAGTAATAAAGCGTTCCATCTGGGAATAGCTCTCTTCCAAGATAACAACCAAACATGTTGCTTTCGGTGCCACCATTGGTGACATACCCCCAACTTTCTTCGAATGGGATGTTGAAGATATTTGAAAAGTATTCCATCACTTCTTTTTCAAAATCGAAAGAGTTTAGTAAATAATTACAATACTCTGCCCAGTCGCCACAATTATTAATTGAGAATCTTAAAAATCTTTCGAGTATAGAATAATCGAAATCTGCTGACTCTGGATAGCCAATATTGAAATATTGATTTTTTACACAATGCGCCCAGAATGCATCTAGTTTATTTTGATCCGTAATAGATAAAGACATTTTTAACTCCTATAGATAGTTTATTTATTAAATTAACTTTCAACATTATCGCTGGGTTGACCATTTTTACTACGGCCCGCCACGACGAAAGAGAATAGAGGGATAGTTACCGACATTATTACTGTTCCCCAAAAAATGGAATCAGTGCCTGAGCCTAGTAGTGCGAAGATGCTATATATCATGCCTATAATTGCCAGCACGCAGTAGAATATAAAGCTAGCGCCATGGTTTTTATTTTTATTCATCATGATGATAGGGAGTGAAATAATCGCGTACATATAGGGGAGTAGAGAAGCGAATACGGACATTAATATAACAACTTGAAACTGCTTAGCGAGATTAGGGGAAGCTGTTAATAACAGGACGATACTCATCAATATCCCTGAGATAATAAGCCCTTTTATAGGTACATCATTTTTATTAGTTTGTGCGAAAACTTTCGGAAATAAACCCTGTTTTGCACCAGCTCGAGGTCCCTCAGATTGTAAGATTAGCCAGCCGGAGATTGAACCAAAGCAGGCAATAATACTTAGCGCTGAAGCGATATTACCGGCAGTTTTGCCAAACATATAGCGTGCGGCGTCGGCGAAGGGAGCAGCTGAATTAATCAATTCTTCATGAGGGACGAGTCCCATAATGACGGTACAGCTACCAACATAACAAACCGAAGCAATCAATAAACCATAAACTGTTGCTCGCGGAACGGTACGCTCTGGATTTTCGACTTGTCCTGACGAGACGACCGCAGACTCGACACCTAAGAATCCCCATAATGCGATTGAGGCTGCAGACATGATGGCGGAACTATCGCTATGTCCTGTACCGTTATAGACCGTGGTAAATAGCTTTGGGTCAAACCAAAACCAACCAATGATTCCTACACCTAATACCACTAAAAGCATACAACTAGCGGTAAAGGATTGGGCTTTTCCCGCAGTTCTTGCTCCCAAACTCCCAAAGGCGATAAATGCCCATAAAATAATAATTCCAGTGATACAACCGTAAATCGGTTGGTGAAGAATAGGGAAGAAATAGCTAAGGTAGCCGACACCAGCGACCAGTAATGCGACATTTCCTATCCAAGCACTAATCCAATAACACACTGTGGTTTGGAAGCCAATAAAGGGGCCGAAAGCATCACTTGCATAAGCGACAATACCTCCCGCACGCGGGGTGATTAGACTGGTTTTAGCAAATACTAATGCTAAAGCAATTACACCAACAATAGTAAATACCCACCCCCATAATGAAATATAACCGACTCCTGCCAGATTGGTCGGTAGCATAAATACACCCGATCCCATCATATTAGAGGCAGTGACTAAAGTGAGAGCAGTTAAGCCCATTTTTTTTGTGGCACCTGCACTAACATTTCCCATAGATTGAATCCTCATTCTTATAAAATAATCATGCATTCATAATTAATTTATTTTTCCATGGGTGTTGTTTAAAATGATGACTAAAGTCATTTTTCAATTATTAATTGATATATTTTAACGAAGGGTGGTTGTTTTTTTGTACAGTAGGTGGGTTATTTACTCCGTCCCCTTTTTTATATCCTATGTGTAAGAGGACGTTTTCAGAAAGTATGTGGGTATTTAATATTTGAGGGGGGTTATCTTTTTTTTATTGCCATGATTAAATAGATACCCATAATAATGCATCCAATGCCAATCACAGCTTGGTAACTTAATGAATTTTTTTCGGTGGGGATGAATAGTGATGTTATCCATACAAGTATATAGCTGAGACTAAGTAGCGGATAAGCCTCGGCAAGTGGGAGGTTGCGTAGTGCTCGGGTCCAGCTAAGCAAAGATAAACCATAACTGAACAAGCCTAAAAATAAATAGAGTGTTTCGGGCCTAATACTTAAGAAAAATACGAGAGAAAAAGTATCGGGTCCAGTATGCATAGCCAAGCGAAGTAGAACTTGTGCAATAGTCACTAAAAAAATACTCGTAATGGCCCAGCGATACCTTTTCAATATGACGTACCCAATAAAAATGTCCCAATAATAATGAAAAGGATACCTAACCATTGTTGTTTGACGATTGGTTCTCGCCATAGCAAGTACGACATCAACGCCACCCAAAGATAATTAAGACTCAACAAAGGATAAGCGATACCTACCGGCAGTATCTGCAACACCCGTAACCAGCACAGCATAGCTAGGGAGAGTAGCCCTAGCGCAATCAACATCCAAATATAAAACCAACGCCGATTTATACTTAACGCCGCTTGTTTTTGGCAGAGTTGGGCGATACCGCTTAGCAGGCTGGTTATCAATAATTGCCACCAGACGATCATTGTGGGAAATACTGAATTAGGATAACTCTCCCTTGCTGCACGACCCGATCAGCGGGAGGCAGGCTTGGGGGGAGTGCTTTATTTTCCACTTTCAGAAAAAGTGAAATCGTACCACTAGCTCTGTGTTGAGCTAGCCACGCGGGAAAGTCGGCTAAGGAGATAAATTTATGTCGTGCATCGGGGTAGCTCAGGCCGTACGCCAATTCGCCTCGGTTATTAAGCATCATCACGTCACTGCGTTTCAGTTGCCAAGCTATCCCTGCGGCTATTCCTACGTCATTACTTAAAATAAACCTACTTGGGCGCAATGCCTGAGCCGTAGACTGTAAAAAAAATTGTGGGGCTTTAGTGAGTATGATTGACGCCGGGGTAATTGAACCAAAGGCTAGCGCTATCCCTAATGGGCAGCACGCGAGACTTTGCCAACCGAACCGTGGGCACTTCAAGGCTAAGTAAGCACACAGCAGCCATACAGCGAAGGCCAAAAGCGCCAATACAAACTTCCCTATTTCAGTAGTCGGCCAGAAGGGCTTATCCATTACCCCACAAGGGGATACCGCAATAGCCGCGATGATCACTAGACTGGCGAAGAGGATATTTATCCAAGCCGCTAGCTTAATCGCGGTATTCCCTTTCGTCAGAGATACCCGAAGATAACGTGCCATTAATAATGCTAACGGGGCAAAACAGGGCAATATATAGGTGAGTAGCTTGCCATTTGCGAGGCTAAAAAAAAGTAACGGCATGATCGTCCAAGCCAATAAATAACCCGCTTTAATCGTTCGATATCGCCATCCATAGTATAGGGCACCCGGTAGCAGGCCGAGCCAAGGGAGTGAACCCGCAATAAACCACGGGAAGTAATACCAGAAGGGGGCATCATGCTGGGCATTACTTTGCGCAAAACGTTGAACGTGCTCAATCCAAAAGAAGTAATGCCAAAAATCCGGCTCTTGCCGCGCAATGGTCACTGCCCAAGGCAATACAGTGAGTGAACAGCAAAACATAGCAAGAAAGCTATAGAGGATAATCTCCATGCGTCGTTGAGCCGTAAGCAACCAAGGAAGGATACTGATGACAGGAACGGCAAGAGCAATAAATCCCTTAGTCATCACGCCAAGCCCGCAACAGATCCCCAATAGAGCGTAGTAACAAATCTTTTTGCCACGTTCGCAAGCTTGATAGGCCTGCCAAAAACAGACCATCGCGGTCACGAACCAGAGAGTGAGTATGGGATCTAACACTGCGTAGGTGCCGATCCCATATACAATAAGCAGGGTTAGATGGATAACGGCAGTAAGGTAAGCCGTTTTGCGGCAACGCCATAAAGACTCAGCAAATTTCGCAAGCAGTAAACTCGACAGCAGCGTGGATATTATGGCACCGGCCCTGACGGCGAGATTACTCTCTCCCATCAACCACTGGCCAATAGTATTTATCCAATAACCGAGTACCGGTTTTTCAAAATAGCGCAGATCGAGGAAATGAGGTACCGCCCAGTGACCGTTGCTTAACATTTCACGACTGATCTCGGCGTAGCGAGTTTCATCCGGCTGCCAAAGTAGGCGGCCATTAATCGGTATAAGGTAGTAGAGTGCGATCAAGGCTGCTAGAAATAGGAAATATAGGCGGACGCGACTCACGATTGCAGCTCCTGATGACCCAGCCAGCCTTCTCTGCCGGCTTGTTTTTTACGAATGACTTTTCCTGTCGGGAGAGGCGAAAGTCGCTCGGTGAGTAGCTCGCTGAGGGGACAAAACGTAATGCCTTCATCGGCGGCCATCTGCAATAACTGCTCGAAATATTTCCCGGCAACAATTCCTTCTACCTCCGCATGGATCGTGTAAACCGGATCACCTTTCGCTTGATGAATATTGTCAAGCAAGTAGCGGTTGAAGGCTTTTGCAGGTAAAGCACGGCCGACGACTTCATCCCACGTCGGTAACGTTACCGGAATTTGTACGGTTGCCAAGTTCACCGAGGAAATGAGTGGCCGGAACATCTCACTGCCGCGACAATCGCTGTGATAGCGCAAAGCGAAGCGTTGTTCAAACTCAATAACTCGTTGATCTGCTCTCCAGCCAGGTGCTGCGGAGCATTCGACAGGCCTGCCGATAATACGGGAAAGTTCCTGAAGGCCGAGTGTCAGCTGTTCAACAATTTGTTGTTCACCCCACGACTCGATATGCGTCTGCCAAGCGTAATGATCCCAAGCGTGTAAACCAACTTCGTGAGTTTTCGCGGTGTCCTGAATTATCGTCTCACAGCGCTGGCCAATTTTTTTTCCTGGCCAACACGTCCCGGCTAATAGAATATCCCACCCATACAGTGACGCGGCACGAGAGCGGATCATTTTTAATAGAAAGCGTGGCTTGATCAGCCGCCAGAGATGACGACCCATATTGTCTGGGCCGACACTGAAAAAGAAACTCGCCCTAAGCTGGTGTTGCGCTAAATGAGTGAGGAGGGAAGGCACCCCATACCGTGTGCCGCGAAGTGTATCAACATCAATACGCAGTCCTACACGTCTCATCTTATTTACCGTCATCTGTAAGGGTTACTGAACGAAGAAAAAAATCGAGCGTGCGTTCAATGGTCTGCGCTAAGGGAATGGTCGGTTGCCAGTCGAGATAGCGCTGCGCATTACTTATGCTCGGTTTACGGTGTTCTACATCTTGGTAACCCTCACCATAAAACTGACGGCTTTCAATCGGTTTAAACCCAGCAAAAGGAGGAAAGTGAGCGCGTAAGGGATGCTTCTCAAAGCAGGTAAGAAGCATCTGTGCGAGTTGACTAATGCTAGCCTCATTGTGTGGGTTACCGATATTAATAATCTTTCCATTGCAAATATTATTCGGATTCTCGATGATTCGAAATAGCGCAGAAATCCCATCGTTGATATCGGTGAAACACCGTTTTTGATGTCCTCCTTCAATGAGTTTTATCGGCGTCCCCTCGACGAGATTTAAAATTAACTGTGTGATGGCGCGTGAACTTCCAATCCTTGCTGCATCGAGGCTATCCAAGCGAGGACCCATCCAATTAAATGGTCGAAATAGAGTGAATTGCAGGCCATGTTTATCGCCATAAGCCCAGATGATCCTATCTAGTAACTGTTTCGAAACAGAGTAGATCCAACGTTGTTTATCGATGGGGCCGACGACGAGGGACGAATGGTTTTCGTTAAATTCCTCATCAGTACACATCCCGTAAACTTCCGAGGTTGAAGGGAAAATTACGCGTTTGTTATATTTCACACAATCACGAATGATTTTTAAGTTCTCTTCAAAATCCAGCTCGAAGACACGTAAAGGATTACGGGTATATTCAATTGGTGTGGCAATTGCCACTAACGGTAGAACGATGTCGCACTTCTTAATATGGTATTCGATCCACTCTGAATGAATACTGATATCTCCTTCAACGAAGTGGAAGCGTGGTGAATCCAAAAAACGGGCTATTGCTTCTGAACCAATATCCAACCCGTAAACATCATAGTTACCTGAGGTAAGCAGTCGCTCAGTAAGATGATTACCAATAAAACCATTTACACCCAAAATAAGTACTTTCGTGCGTGTTGTTTTTCGCCGTGGTAGAGCATTTTGAAGGCGTGACCCAACGACTAACCCTAAGTATTCCGCGAGTTGCGAACCCTGCATATAGAGTCCTTGCGAGGGCTGACCGGTAATAATCTCTAACGCATTTTCCTGACAAGCGATACGTAAGGGGGAGACAGATAGTACCGTTCCAGGTAGCGAATGATGTTCGAGAGGGGTGATCGCAGCTTGCCAAACAATAAGCGGTTGGTTACCCGCATAGCTTAATGCGCCTGGCCATGGATAAGTGACCGCTCTGACCAAATTGTTCAAAGTACTAGCGGGTTGGTTCCAATCTAGTCGTCCATCTTCTGGCGTTCGGCGGCGGAAATAGGTCGCCTGTGACTCATCCTGTGCGATCGCTGTGTAGTGGCCTTGGAGCAGACTAGGCAAGGTTTCTGCGAGAAGCGAGTGAGCGAGTTGGCAGAGTTTGTGGTGGAGTGTTAATGCGGTGTCACTGTCGCTAATCGTAACCTGTCGTTGAGCAATAATTTCGCCCGCATCAAGTTGCTCTACCATACGGTGGAGAGTCACTCCCGTTTCAGACTCACCGTTGGCGAGCACCCAATTAAGAGGCGCACAGCCCCGATATTTAGGTAATAGGGATCCATGAAGATTGAACGCCCGATCAGGGGCACAGTCGAGAATTTGCCGACTAATAGGCTGTCGGAAGTAAAAAGAGAAAATTAAATCAGGACTTATAGATTTTATTTTTTCGATCCAGATCGGATGATTAACATCATCCGGAGCATAAACAGCAATTTCATGCTCTGCCGCTAATTTGGCTACAGAGCGGTAAAATATATTTTCATCTTTATTATCGGTATGAGTAAATATCGCATTAATCGTGACTCCAGCCTTGAGTAACTCAATAATCCCCGTACAGCCAATATCGTGGTAAGCAAAAACGACAGCGTTCATTATTATTCCTATATTAATTATTGCTTAGTGGATTTCACTATCTGTTGAATAAAGTAGCGAGGTCTTGCTCTTACATCGTTATAGATTCTGCCAATATATTCTCCGAGCAATCCTAGCCCTATAAATTGGGCACCAATAAAAATAAAGAGTAATGCGAAGAGTAAAAAGACACCGTCTGCCGACCATTGCGGCCCCAAAATAATGCGCATAGTGATCAAGAAGAGAGAACATAGGAAACCGATAACGGCGATAATGCTGCCGAAAATACTGAGGAGGCGTAGGGGGGTAGTGGTAATACAGGTGATTAAGTCATACATAAGATTAATCAACCGCATTGTCGTATATTTAGATTCACCATATTCCCGCTCGGCATGCTTAACGGGAACATCAATGACTCGCCGGGCGAAAGTATTCGCGAGCAGCGGAATAAAAGTACTTCTTTCGTGGCAAGTGAGCATGGCATCGATAATATGGCGGCGATAGGCACGCAGCATACATCCGTAATCGCCAATATTTTGACCAGTAGACCGCTGAATTAGACAGTTAATAAGCTTAGAGGCGGTTTTACGAAACAGGCTGTCTTGACGATCGATTCTAACGGTACCGACGACGTCATAGCCTTCTGCTGCTTTATTGATCAGTAGAGGGATCTCTTCTGGAGGATTTTGTAAGTCGGCATCAAGAGTGATGATTAAATCGCCCTTAGCCTGACTAAAGCCAGCCATCAGTGCGGCATGTTGACCATAGTTACGATTAAGAAGAATGGCGGTAATCGTATTCGTATCACTGTTTGCCGCTTCACGAAGTAGAGAGACGGAATGGTCACTACTTCCATCATCAACCATGATAATTTCGTAAGGGTAATTGAGATCTTTGCATACTGCGACGGTACGCGTTATTAACTCAGGTAAACATTGTTCTTCATTAAAAACGGGGATCACAATCGATATGAGGGTAAGTGGGGAATTTATCGACATAGCATTACCTTAAAATATCGTGAATTGTGTGGCTAACATATAAAATATCCTCTTCTGTCATCCCCGGAAATAAAGGGAGAGAACAGACGGTATTGCTATTCCATTCACTGTGTGGGAGGGAAAGATGGCAATACTTCTGGCGGTAAAAAGCGTGCGTATGCGCCGCACGAAAATGCAGACCACTCCCAATACCCCGTTGATGGAGCTTTTTCATTAGAGTATCGCGGTGAATACCACAGTTCGCCTCATCCACACGGACGATAAAAAGATGCCAAGCATGCGTATGTGGCCAGCTAGGGATATGTAGAGGAAGCAAGGGTAAATCTTGTAATAGCGTTAAGTATCGTTCCGCTAAGGAACGCCGTTGCTCGTTAAAGGCAGGCAACTTCTGCATTTGTACGATGGCAATCGTGGCATTGAGATCCGCAAGATTATACTTTAGCCCTGGCTGTAGCACTTCAGCATGAGGTGAGCGCCCCCACCCTGAATGCGAGTTGTTATCGAGGCCTAGACCATGGAATTTAAGGCCTCTGACGCGTTCGGCAAATTCATCATCATCCGTGATAATTAAGCCGCCTTCGCCGCAGGTAATATTTTTAATAGCGTGAAAAGAAAATATCGCAGTACCTTGTGCGCCAATACGGCGTTGATGATAGTGGGTTCCTAAAGCGTGCGCAGCATCTTCAATGATAGGAAGTCGGTAACGTCTACCGATATCGTAAATAGCGGATAAATCAACAGGAACGCCGGCAAAATGTACCGGGATTATTGCCTTAGTCTTTGGCGTAATTGCATTTTCAATGATTTGAGGACTGACTAATAGCGTATTAGGGTCAACATCCACCATAACAGGCGTAGCACCGATCATTTCGATAATATTGACCGTGGAGACCCAAGTAAAAGAGGGCGTAATAACTTCGTCTCCTGGACCGATACCCAATGCCAATAAGCTAACGTGCATACCTGCCGTTGCTGAATTGACGGCGATAGCGTGTCTATTACCGGTGTAGTCACGAAAGAGTGCTTCAAGCTCACTATTTTTCGGGCCGGTTGTAATCCAGCCTGAGTCGAGCACTTCTTTAACTGCAAGCAATTCCTTTTCATCGAACGCGGGCTTAGCGAACGGCAAAAAATCACGCATATATCTTCCTTGAAATATGGAGTGTTAGAGGGGGAGTCCGCCTCGCAATGTATTTTTCTTATTACTTAATTTCGATAATAGAGTGTTTGTATTCAATTAAACGGTAAATAAACGGTGATAAATCACTGTACGGTTTTGTTAGCATTTTACTACTAGGAGATGAGAGGTAATCGTCGTATTTTTCACTATGAATGTTAAGTGAAAAAAATTAATAGATTAATACTAAGTTATGTATGAGCATAATTTATATATTTAATCTTTTTAACAGAGTTAGATAATTACAGGCATTATTGTAGAAACAAATTTTTATACGCGGCGTAGCTGAGTCATATTCTTCACCGCGCCTTCAGTTAAATTTGCTTTTGTCCTCTACTAGGCGTAATATTGACCTGTTTTTCGGACGCGGGGTGGAGCAGCCTGGTAGCTCGTCGGGCTCATAACCCGAAGGTCGTCGGTTCAAATCCGGCCCCCGCAACCATTTTCCTAGTTCTTTTTCCAAATCGACGTCGTTCATACGACGGGTTTTAGAAAAATGTCTATCGAAAATGGCTCCTGTCTTCGACAGGCCCATACAGGATTCTGATAAAAACCCCGATTTTTCGGGGTTTTTTATTATCAGAAAAGCGTTGTCATACTGGGCGTTAGCCCTTTTTTTATGTCTTGGGGGTGGCTTTGTCCACGTTAGAACAGAAGTTAACAGAGTTGATCTCAGCACCAGTCGAAGCGCTGGGTTACGAGTTGGTAGGAATAGAATTTGTGCGTGCTCGCACATCAACGCTTCGTATCTATATAGATAGCGAAAATGGTATTAATGTTGATGACTGTGCAGACGTCAGCCATCAAGTCAGTGCTGTGATGGACGTTGAAGATCCAATTACCGTGGCTTATCACCTTGAAGTGTCTTCCCCAGGGCTGGATCGACCGTTATTTACCGTAGAGCATTATGAACGTTTCGCTGGCCAAGATGTCAGTGTGGTATTACGAATCGCTGTACAAAATCGTCGCAAATGGCAAGGGACTATCAAATCTGTTGAAGGTGAGATGGTCACATTGTCCGTTGATGGCAAAGACGAAGTGTTTGCACTGAGCAATATTCAGAAAGCAAACATTATCCCTCGTTTTTAAACGTTCTGATTGAGGCTAACCAGGATGAATAAAGAAATTTTAGCGGTTGTAGAAGCCGTTTCGAATGAAAAATCACTGCCGCGTGAGAAAATTTTTGAAGCTTTAGAGAGCGCGCTAGCGACGGCAACTAAGAAAAAATATGAGCAAGAAATCGAAGTCCGCGTTGAAATCGATCGCCGTAGCGGCGACTTCGATACGTTTCGTCGCTGGTTAATCGTCGACGAAGTCACCATGCCTACGCGTGAAATTACGCTAGATGCGGCGCGTTACGAAGACGAAAACTTCCAGCTCGGCGAATACGTTGAAGATCAAATCGAATCGGTAACCTTCGACCGTATCACTACTCAAACGGCAAAACAGGTTATCGTTCAAAAAGTTCGCGAAGCAGAGCGGGCGTTGGTCGTGGACCAATTCCGTGAGCAGCAAGGTGAAATTATCACCGCGATCGTGAAGAAAGTGAATCGTGATAATATTATCCTAGACTTGGGTAACAATGCTGAAGCCGTGATTTTACGCGAAGACATGTTACCACGCGAAAACTTCCGCGCAGGCGATAGAATTCGTGGTGTGTTATACGCGGTACGTCCTGAGGCTCGCGGTGCTCAGCTTTTCGTTACTCGTTCAAAAGCCGAAATGCTCGTTGAGCTGTTCCGTATCGAAGTTCCTGAAATCGGTGAAGAAGTTATCGAGATAAAGGGAGCTGCGCGTGATCCTGGCTCACGGGCGAAGATTGCGGTGAAAACCAACGATAAGCGTATCGACCCAGTCGGCGCTTGTGTAGGTATGCGTGGCGCACGTGTTCAAGCGGTCTCCAGCGAATTAGGCGGTGAGCGTATTGATATCGTGTTGTGGGATGATAATCCTGCGCAGTTCGTCATCAATGCGATGGCTCCTGCGGATGTGTCCTCGATTGTGGTCGACGAAGATAACCACACCATGGATATCGCCGTTGAAGCGAGCACTTTAGCGCAAGCGATCGGACGTAATGGACAAAACGTTCGCTTAGCCTCTCAACTGAGTGGCTGGGACCTGAACGTTATGACGGTTGAAGATTTACAAGCTAAGCACCAGGCAGAAGCACATGCCGCTATTGCAACCTTCACAAAATATCTCGATATTGATGAAGAATTTGCCACCGTGCTAGTTGAAGAAGGGTTCTCTTCTCTCGAGGAATTGGCTTATATTCCGGTTGATGAACTACTGGACATTGATGGCCTTGACGAAGAGATGGTAGAAGCTTTGCGTGAACGCGCTAAGACTGCGTTGACCACCATAGCTCAAGATTCTGCGACAGGCGGAGCCATTAAACCACCGGCAGAAGATCTGCTGGGCGTAGAAGGCATGACTCCGGATTTAGCGAATCGTTTAGCAGCTATTGGTGTTTCCACCCTGGAAGATCTTGCGGAGCAAGGTGTTGACGATCTAGCAGATATCGAACAACTGGACGAAGAAAAAGCCGGTACGTTGATTATGGCGGCTCGTAATATCTGCTGGTTTGGCGACGACGCATAACACACAGGAAGGAATTGCATGACTGATGTAACAGTAAAAGCGTTAGCAACACAACTGAATACTCCGGTCGATCGCTTAGTCCAGCAATTGGCTGATGCGGGTATTCGTAAATCCGACAACGACTCTGTGACGCAAGAAGAGCAAGATACCTTGCGCGCTCATCAGAAAAATACAGCGTCAAGTAAATTGACGCTACAACGTAAAACTCGTAGTACGCTTAACGTCCCGAGTACCGGTGGAAAAAGTAAATCGGTACAGATCGAAGTCCGCAAAAAACGCACTTATGTGAAAGAAGATGCTGAAGCAGAGCGTAAAGCTCAGGCAGAAGCAGAAGCTCAAGCACAACGTGAAGCGGAAGAAAAAGCGCAGCAAGCGGCAGAGCAAGCCAAGCTGGCGGCTGAAGAAGCGAAGCGTAAAGCGGAAGAAAAAGCTAAGCGTGAGGCGGAAGAAGCCGCTAAACGTCAGGCGGTGGAATCAAATAAAGTGACCCAACAGAATCAAACTATGAATAAAGACGCACAGTCAGAAAAAGCACGCCGCGAAGCCGAAAATGCTGAGTTGAAGCGTAAAACTGAAGAAGAAGCGCGCCGTAAAATCGAAGCCGAAGCGCAGCGTGTCGCTGAAGAAGCTCGCCGCCTGGCAGAAGAAAAAGGCGAAGAGTGGGCAAAAGCGAGTCAGAAGACAGAAGAAGATACTGACTATCATGTGACCACTTCACAGCATGCTCGCCAAGCTGAAGACGAAAATGATCGCGAAGTAGAAGGCGGCCGTACGCGTAGCCGTCCTGCGAAAGCGCCGCGTGCTAAGAAAGGCAATAAGCACTCTGAAGCGAAGACTGACCGTGAAGAAGCTCGTGCGGCAGGACGTGGTGGTAAAGGTAAGCAACGCGGTAAAAGTACTCTTCAGCAAGGCTTTAACAAGCCAGCTCAAGCGGTTAACCGTGACGTGCAAATCGGCGAAACCATTACCGTTGCTGAACTCGCTAACAAAATGGCCGTTAAAGGTTCACAAGTCATCAAAGTGATGATGAAAATGGGCGCTATGGCGACTATTAACCAAGTTGTTGACCAAGAAACGGCGCAGCTGGTTGCTGAAGAAATGGGCCATAAAGTTATTCTACGCCGTGAAAACGAGTTAGAAGAAGCGGTAATGAGTGATCGTGATACAGGTACTACGGCAGAATTAGAGCCGCGTGCGCCAGTTGTCACCATTATGGGTCACGTTGACCACGGTAAAACCTCATTACTGGATTACATCCGTTCAACGCGTGTTGCCTCCGGCGAAGCAGGCGGGATTACTCAGCATATCGGTGCTTACCACGTTGAAACAGACAATGGTATGGTCACCTTCTTAGATACTCCAGGACACGCCGCGTTTACCGCAATGCGTGCACGGGGTGCTCAAGCGACGGATATCGTTATTCTTGTTGTCGCGGCTGACGATGGCGTGATGCCACAAACTATCGAAGCCGTTCAGCATGCGAAAGCGGCTGGCGTGCCAGTGATTGTCGCAGTGAACAAGTGTGATAAGCCAGAAGCAGATCCAGATCGTGTTAAAAACGAGCTAACTCAGTTCGGTATCGTGCCGGAAGAGTGGGGCGGTGAGAACATGTTCGTAAATGTATCGGCGAAAGCGGGTACAGGTATTGATGATTTACTGCAAGCTATCTTGGTACAAGCCGAAGTGTTAGAACTGACAGCTAACCGTAATGGTATGGCAAGCGGTGTAGTCATCGAGTCTTTCCTAGACAAGGGGCGTGGTCCCGTAGCTACCGTGCTGGTCCGTGCAGGAACGTTAAACAAAGGCGACATCGTCCTTTGTGGTTTCGAATACGGCCGTGTTCGTGCGATGCGTGACGAGCTAGGTCGTGAAGTACTGACCGCAGGTCCATCTATCCCGGTTGAAATCCTCGGGATGTCTGGTGTGCCTGCTGCAGGTGATGAAGCGACTGTTGTGCGTGATGAGAAGAAAGCGCGCGAAGTTGCCCTGTATCGTCAAGGAAAATTCCGTGAAGTTAAGTTAGCACGTCAGCAGAAATCTAAGCTGGAGAACATGTTTGCTAACATGACTGAAGGCGATGTTTCAGAGCTAAATATCGTTATGAAGGCAGATGTTCAAGGCTCGGTTGAAGCGATTAGCGATTCCTTACTGAAACTGTCTACTGATGAAGTGAAAGTAAAAATCGTTGGTTCAGGTGTAGGTGGAATTACCGAGACTGATGCAACCTTAGCCGCTGCTTCTAATGCAATCCTGGTCGGATTCAACGTTCGTGCTGATGCGTCTGCACGCCGTGTCATCGATACAGAAAGCTTAGACCTGCGTTATTACTCCGTCATCTATAACCTGATCGACGAAGTTAAAGCGGCGATGAGCGGTATGTTAGCGCCTGAGTACAAACAGCAGATCATCGGCTTGGCACAAGTTCGTGATGTATTTAAATCGCCTAAGTTTGGTGCGATCGCCGGCTGTATGGTTACTGAAGGGATCATCAAGCGTCATAATCCAATCCGTGTTCTGCGTGATAACATCGTTATCTACGAAGGCGAGCTCGAATCATTACGTCGTTTCAAAGACGACGTCAATGAAGTGCGTAACGGCATGGAGTGTGGTGTTGGCGTTAAGAACTACAACGACGTCCGCGCGGGTGACCAAATCGAAGTCTTTGAAATCATTGAAATCAAACGTACTATCGATTAATTGTTAGCAACGCTAGCAGTATTTGGGAGGCCTTTGGCCTCCCGAATTGTTTGAGAGGAACAAAAAAATGGCAAAAGAATTTGGACGCTCACAGCGCGTCGCTCAAGAATTACAAAAAGAATTGGCGCTTATTATTCAACGTGAAATCAAAGATCCTCGCGTTGGAATGATGGTCACTGTTTCAGGGGTTGACGTTTCACGCGACCTTGCCTACGCAAAAGTATTTGTAACGTTTTTAAACGATAAAGACGAAGACGCCGTGAAGCAAGGCGTGAAAGCGCTGCAAGACGCGTCTGGTTTTATCCGGACCTTACTGGGTAAAGCGATGCGTCTACGTATCGTTCCTGAACTGACATTCTTTTATGACAACTCCTTAGTCGAGGGGATGCGCATGTCGAATCTCGTCACTAGCGTCGTAAATAAAGATAACGAACGTCACGTGAAGGACGAGAGCGAGGATAAGGAGGACTAATGGGTCGTCCACGTCGTCGCGGACGCGATATTCACGGTGTGTTGCTGCTGGATAAACCACAAGGCATGTCGTCGAATGATGTCCTACAAAAAGTTAAGCGGCTCTATAACGCGAACAAAGCGGGTCATACTGGTGCCTTAGATCCTTTGGCAACCGGTATGCTACCAATTTGCTTGGGTGAAGCGACAAAATTCTCACAATACCTGCTTGATGCAGATAAACGATACCGCGTCATTGCTCGATTAGGTCAGCGCACCGATACCTCTGATGCCGACGGCAATATCGTCGAAGAGCGACCAATCCAGTTTACGCAACAGCAGCTTGAGCAAGCCTTGGAACACTTTCGAGGTGATACTCAGCAAGTGCCAACGATGTTTTCTGCCTTGAAATATCAAGGCCGGCCACTCTATGAATATGCGCGGCAAGGAGTCACCGTGCCTCGTGAAGCCCGTCCTATCACCGTGTATGAATTACTCTTTATTCGGTGGGAAGGGGAAGAGCTGGAGCTCGAAATCCATTGTTCGAAAGGCACCTATATTCGTACTATCGTTGATGACTTAGGTGAGCTATTAGGCTGTGGCGCGCATGTGAGCATGTTACGTCGCTTGCAAGTCGATCGTTATCCAGC
Organism: Rosenbergiella collisarenosi; assembly: GCF_018494085.1. Taxonomy (GTDB): domain Bacteria; phylum Pseudomonadota; class Gammaproteobacteria; order Enterobacterales; family Enterobacteriaceae; genus Rosenbergiella; species Rosenbergiella collisarenosi. Next base: position 150,972 of record NZ_JABBFP010000001.1, read on the forward strand.
GGAAAAGATGGTAACTCTGGCACAACTCCAACAGTGGGTAGCCGAAGCTGAGTCTGAGGATAGGCCTGCAGCCCAAAGGTTGGACCCATTATTATTATCGATGGATACGCCGGCGGCAGCCTACCCGATGGTTCATTTACCGCAAGTGAGTAGTCATTGGTTTAAATTAGGGCAAGCCGTTCAGGCCGCAGGCGCACCCAGCGATGGTTTGGTGCGAGTGTTTGAAATTGAAACGGACAAGTTCCTTGGTATGGCGCAGATCGATGATCAAGGTCGCGTTGCACCAAAACGTTTAGTCGTGGAATTTCCTCTCTGAGTCGTTTGCACTCTTGCGCCGCCCAGAGTAGAATGGCTGCGCTAAAAGTGGGTCGCTGAATTAGAGATCGGCGGCTCGAATTCATTTAAATTTATTGGAGTATATTATGTCTCTAAGCGTAGAAGCTAAAGCTGAGATTGTTGCTAAATATGGTCGTGATGCTAACGACAGTGGTTCAACTGAAGTTCAAGTTGCTCTGTTAACCGCGCAAATCACTCACCTGCAAGGTCACTTCTCCGAGCACAAGAAAGATCACCACAGCCGTCGTGGTCTGCTGCGTATGGTTTCACAACGTCGTAAGCTACTGGATTACCTGAAGCGTAAAGATGTTCAGCGTTACACTGACCTGATTGCAAGCCTAGGTCTGCGTCGCTAAGTTAAAATCTTTGCGCGAAACTGCCTTGTATTTATACAAAATGCAGAATCAATGTTAAGATTACACCACACTTTGTGTGTAAGGGGCCTACAAGGCCCCTTTTTTTGAATACTAGTTGTCCATTTTGTAACAGACGCTAGAGTGTTATACTGTTGTTGAGTGAAAAAAAGTTGCACGATTCGCGCGGCTAATGACAGGGGTTATGAAGGCCATGAACCTTATCATTAGTCGCGAGGATGCAAACCACTCACCATAACGATGACTTATTGCTTCACACTCCTCGATAAAGGAAATGATTTTGCTTAATCCGACAATTCAAAAATTCCAATACGGTCAACATACCGTAACCATCGAAACTGGCATGATGGCGCGTCAAGCGACCGCAGCCGTGATGGTAAGCATGGACGATACTTGTGTATTCGTTACTGTTGTAGGCCAGAAAAAAGCGAAAGCAGGCCAAGACTTTTTCCCATTGACCGTCAACTACCAAGAGCGTACTTACGCTGCAGGCCGTATCCCAGGCAGCTTCTTCCGTCGCGAAGGTCGTCCTAGCGAAGGCGAAACGTTAATCGCTCGTCTTATTGACCGTCCGGTACGCCCATTATTCCCAGAAGGTTTCGTTAACGAAGTACAGGTTATTGCGACCGTCGTTTCCGTTAACCCACAAGTACACCCTGATATCGTTGCGATGATCGGTGCCTCAGCAGCGCTGTCACTGTCTGGTATCCCGTTCAACGGTCCGATTGGTTCAGCCCGTGTGGGTTACATCAATGATCAATATGTTTTAAACCCAACGGCTGACGAGCTGGCTACCAGCCGCTTAGACCTCGTCGTTGCGGGCACCGAAAATGCCGTATTGATGGTTGAATCTGAAGCTGAAATTCTGTCAGAAGACCAAATGTTAGGCGCGGTTGTTTTCGGTCATGACCAACAACAAGTTGTTATTGAAAATATTAAACAACTCGTTGAGAAAGCGGGCAAACCACGTTGGGATTGGCAGCCAGAAGCTGTTAACGAAAGCCTTAACAGCCGTATCGCAGCGCTGGCGGAGAGCCGTTTAAGCGAAGCTTACCGTATCACTGAAAAACAACAGCGTTATGCTCAAGTCGACGCTATTAAAGGTGAAACGACCGCAGCTTTATTAGCGGAAGATGAAACCTTAGACGAAGGCGAGATCAGCGATATCCTGCACGCGATCGAGAAAAACGTTGTGCGTAGCCGTGTTCTGAATGGTGAACCACGCATTGATGGTCGTGAAAAAGACATGGTCCGTGGCCTAGATGTACGTACTGGCGTTCTGCCACGTACACACGGTTCATCACTGTTCACTCGTGGTGAGACACAAGCCCTAGTTACGGCAACGCTTGGTACTGCACGTGATGCGCAGAACCTTGATGAGCTGATGGGTGAAAAATCTGATTCGTTCCTATTCCACTATAACTTCCCTCCGTACTCAGTGGGTGAGACTGGAATGGTCGGCTCGCCTAAGCGTCGTGAAATTGGTCATGGTCGTTTAGCAAAACGCGGTGTCTTGGCCGTTATGCCTAAGCAAGACGAGTTCCCGTACACTGTTCGTGTCGTATCGGAAATCACCGAATCGAACGGTTCTTCTTCAATGGCTTCTGTCTGTGGCGCATCCTTAGCACTGATGGACGCTGGCGTTCCAATCAAAGCCGCGGTAGCCGGTATTGCGATGGGTCTGGTTAAAGAAGATGAGCGTTTCGTCGTACTGTCTGACATCTTAGGTGACGAAGACCACCTTGGCGATATGGACTTCAAAGTCGCGGGTAGCCGCGAAGGTATCACTGCGCTGCAGATGGATATCAAAATTGAAGGTATCACGCGTGAAATCATGCAAGCGGCTCTTAGCCAAGCAAAAGGCGCTCGTTTACATATTCTAAGCGTGATGGAAGAAGCGATCGGTACGCACCGTGGTGATATCTCTGAGTTCGCGCCACGCATCCATACCATTCGTATCAGCCCAGATAAGATCAAGGATGTTATCGGTAAGGGCGGTTCAGTGATCCGTGCACTGACTGAAGAGACCGGCACTACTATCGAAATCGAAGACGATGGTACCGTGAAAATCGCCGCAACTGATGGTGACAAAGCAAAAGAAGCTATCCGTCGCATCGAAGAAATCACCGCAGATATCGAGGTTGGTCGTATTTACCCAGGTAAAGTTACTCGTATCGTAGATTTCGGCGCGTTCGTTTCTATCGGTGGTGGTAAAGAAGGTCTGGTACACATTTCTCAAATCGCCGACAAGCGTGTTGAGAAAGTTTCTGACTACCTGCAAATGGCACAAGAAGTTCCTGTCAAGGTGTTGGAAATCGACCGTCAAGGCCGCGTACGTTTAAGTATCAAAGAAGCTGTGGAAAAACCACAGACTGAGTCTAACGAAGCGACTGAAGCGCCAACTACTGACGCTGAATAAGGTTCGTTACTCTTTCCTGCTTCGATAACGAAGCAGGATTTATTTTTAGGGTGTCAAATTAATGAGACACCCTAATGTTGACTGCATCCGCATGCTGGTACCTGGGAGTGGAAGAATGAAGCCTTATTTACGCTGGGGTTTTATTGCGACAGCTTTGTTGCTGGCTGGATGTAGCAACGCAAACTGGCGTAAGGACGAAGTATTAGCCGTTCCCTTACAGCCGACGTTGCAACAAGAAGTGATGCTTGCTCGTATGGAACAAATACTTGCCAGTCGTTCACTAACAGAAGATGAACGCGCGCAGTTGTTATATGAGCGCGGAGTGTTGTATGATAGTTTAGGTTTGCGGGCACTTGCACGGAACGATTTTTCCCAAGCACTGTCTATAAGACCTGATATGCCTGAAGTCTTCAATTATTTAGGTATTTATCTTACGCAGGCAGGCAACTATGATGCTGCCTATGAAGCGTTTGATTCTGTACTGGAGCTTGATCCAACTTACAATTATGCGCATCTTAACCGCGGCATCGCGTTTTACTACGGTGGTCGGTATAAGCTAGCGCAAGATGATTTGCTGGCGTTTTATCACGACGATCCTAATGATCCTTTTCGAAGTTTGTGGCTTTATTTAGCGGAACAGAAAATTGATGCTAAGAAAGCTAATTCTGCATTGTTACAACGTTATAATGCAGCGAAAAAAGATCTATGGGGATGGAAAATTGTCGAATTCTACCTGGGGAAGATCAGCGAAAAGCAGCTGATACAGAGCCTACAGGAAGATGCTACGGATAACACCTCGCTCGCTGAACATCTCAGTGAAACCAACTTCTATTTAGGTAAATATTACCTAAGTCTGGGGGAGAAGGATAACGCAGAAGCGTTATTCAAACTGACGGTCGCTAACAACGTAAATAACTTCGTTGAGCACCGATATGCATTGTTGGAGCTGGCGCTACTCGGCCAAGCACAAGACGACTTATCAGAATCTGACCAGCAATAGCTGACAATATTTTTCATCTAGGAATTAAATTTCCATCACCGTTCACGGTGAGGGTGTTTTATTTGTCAAAAACTTCTAATTTGAGCCGGTTCACACTTATCAATGAAAAGACCTGAAAGTTTTCATGACGAGTTATGTAGACTGGCCGCCGCAATCTAAGAGGCACTTGTACTACATGACTGATATTCAAACCACTTTTTCCGATCTAGGCCTTAACGAATTCATTCTTTCTGCATTGAATGACTTGGGTTACGTTAAACCATCACCTATCCAAGCCGAGTGTATCCCACACCTACTCGCGGGTCGTGATGTATTGGGTATGGCCCAAACCGGAAGTGGAAAAACTGCAGCGTTCTCGCTGCCACTCCTTAACAACATCGATCCAACTTTAAAAGCACCTCAAATTTTGGTGCTAGCGCCTACTCGTGAGTTAGCGGTCCAAGTTGGTGAAGCATGTAACGAATTCTCAAAGCATATGCGTGGCGTAAACGTATTGGCACTGTATGGTGGCCAACGTTATGACGTGCAACTGCGTGCATTACGCCAAGGTCCACAAATCGTTGTCGGGACACCGGGCCGTTTACTTGACCACTTAAAGCGTGGCACTCTTGATCTTTCTAATCTGCGTGGCTTAGTACTGGATGAAGCCGATGAGATGCTGCGTATGGGCTTCATCGAAGACGTTGAAACCATCATGGCGCAAATCCCTGAAGGTCATCAGACGGCTCTGTTCTCGGCAACTATGCCAGAAGCGATTCGTCGTATTACTCGTCGTTTCATGAAGAACCCACAAGAAGTTCGTATCCAATCGAGCTTAACGACGCGTCCTGACATCAGCCAATCTTACTGGACTGCATACGGACGTAAAAGCGATGCGCTCGTTCGTTTCTTAGAAGCCGAAGACTTCGATGCAGCGATTATTTTCGTTCGTACTAAAAACGCAACTCTCGAAGTTGCTGAGACGTTAGAGCGTAGTGGCTACAATAGTGCTGCACTAAACGGCGATATGAACCAAGCGCTGCGTGAGCAAACTCTTGAGCGTCTGAAAGACGGTCGCCTAGATATCCTGATTGCGACCGATGTTGCGGCGCGTGGTCTAGATGTTGAGCGTATCAGCCTCGTTGTAAACTATGACATTCCATTAGACGCAGAGTCTTACGTTCACCGTATTGGTCGTACTGGCCGTGCGGGTCGTGCGGGTCGCGCTTTACTGTTCGTTGAGAACCGTGAGCGTCGTTTACTGCGTAATATCGAACGTACGATGAAGCTGACGATTCCTGAAGTCGAGCTGCCTAATGCTGAACTGCTGAGTACTCGCCGCCAAGAGAAATTTGCGGCACGTGTACAGCAACAACTCGAAAGCAGTGATTTAGATCTGTACCGTGGCCTGCTGACTAAGCTATCGCCACAAGAAGATCTCGATATGGAAACTTTAGCTGCAGCGTTACTGAAAATGGCTCAGGGCGAGCGTTCACTGATCGTCCCTACTGAAGCACCTCGTCCTCCACGTCGTGAGTTCCGTGATCGTGACGACCGTCGTGATGAGCGTCGTAGTGATGATCGCCGTGGCCCTAGCCGTGATAGCGGTCCACGCGAAGATCGTCCACGTCGTGAGCGTCGTGAAGTCGGTGATATGCTGCTGTACCGTATCGAAGTTGGCCGCAACGATGGTGTTGAAGTTCGTCATATCGTTGGCGCTATCGCTAACGAAGGCGATATCAGCAGCCGTTACATCGGCAACATCAAATTGTTTGATGGTCACTCAACAATCGAGTTACCTAAGGGAATGCCTGGTGAAGTCCTGCAACACTTCACGAAGACACGCATCCTTAACAAACCGATGAACATGCAATTAATGGGTGATGCTCAGCCGGGCGAACCACGTCGTGGACGCGGTGGTCGTGACGGTGGAAGCCGTGATGGTGCTGGCGCTGGAGCAGGTCGCGGCGGTCGTGAAGGTGGACGTCGTTTCGGCGGTGGAAACCGTAATGAAGGTAACCGTGGTGAAGGTCATCGCGGACGCCGTGAAGAACCACGCCGTTAAGCATTAAGTATTATTACTAATGAGGGAGCCAATAGGCTCCCTTTTTTTATGCCGATAACCGATGCAAGGCTTGATGAGCCTCCATCGCAAGTTGGTAAGAGTAGATCCGAGCATCATTATCGTAAATCTGGCCATTAACGATGATTTCATCGACCTGATACTGCTGTTGTAAGGTCTGTAGGCCATGGGTTATCGTTGCACGATCGCCCACAAGTGAAAGACTTAATGCTCGCTCAACCCCGAATTTCTCCGCAGGGGTCCATATTTTATCCATCGTTTCCACTGGTTCAGGGAGTTTCCCTGGTACGCCACGACGTAAATGAATAAATTGCTGTTGCTGTGAAGTAAAAAGAAAGCGTGCCCGTGCTCGGCTTTCGGCGGCAATGATATTTACGCCAATCATGACATACGGCTGCGAGAGCCGTGCCGAGGGCACGAATGCCTCGCGGTAGAGCGCGATAGCTTGGCTCATTACATCTGGCGCAAAATGGGAGGCAAAGGCAAAAGGTAGCCCTAGCTTTGCGGCGAGTTGGGCACTGTACATACTAGAGCCTAATAACCATACCGGAACAGATAATCCGACACCGGGAACAGGCTGCACATCGAATTTTTCGTTGTCAGATGCATCAAACCAAGTGATTAATTGTCTCACATCTTCTGGAAAACGCTCCTCCATTTGCGGAGATGTATGACGACGTAGCGCATGCATCGTTGTCTGGTCGCTCCCCGGTGCGCGGCCAATCCCTAAATCGATCCGGCCGGGGTAAAGCGATTCTAAGGTTCCAAATTGTTCGGCAATCACTAAAGGGGAGTGATTAGGTAGCATGATCCCCCCGGAACCTAAGCGTAGAGTACGAGTATGAGCCGCGAGATGGCCGATCAATACGCTTGTTGCCGCACTAGCAATACCAGGCATATTGTGGTGTTCGGCCAGCCAGTAACGGTGAAACCCTGCTTGCTCAGCAAATTTGGCTAAGGCGAGTGAGCGCTTGAAGGCGTCCCTTGCCGTATGAGCATCAGGAATAGGGGCGAGATCTAATACCGATAATTTAAAGGGTCGATTGTCAGACATTGTGCACCTTCGAGTAGAGGGGGGCTTGCAATACTACACTCTACGCATCGCCAATTAAATGCGACTCACAGTTTGTGCGAACGGTTGGAAGAGAACGGCTTTTCGTTGACCTTGATGGTTGTTGCGAGCCATTACCGCGATACGATGGAGTATGCTATGCTGATTTTCAATAAGATAACTGAGGGTGAATGACCCCTTTGTTATTCGCTGTCTGAATCTCTACGCCTAGCTGAGGAAAAATTATGCTCCTTCGTACTGAAATTGGTCTCGACGCTGCAGGGATTGATGCACTGACTCGTCATGGTATCGACCGTCCACAGCTTGCAGAACGTATCCGAGCTTTACGTGAGGATGGGCTAATTACGCTGGGAGTCGTAGCCACCGACGAAGAAGGTAAGATATTAGGCTATATTGCATTCAGCCCCATACTGGTTAATGGTGAGGAGCAGCACTGGGTTGTCATTAGCGCGATGGCAATTGATCCCCTTTATGCTTCGACATCGGTAGCGAAAGATTTACTCTTTGAGGGGTTAGATAGCTTAAATGAATTTAGCTATCGGGCAGCTGTGGGTTACCAAGAAATTGACTGGCTTGATAAACAAGGTTTCCAACATGCGCAAGGCTTAACTCTGGACGCGCCAGCATCACAAGCGGTAGTTGTTTATCCTCTTGAGGAGCAAGGCGCCGCGCAACTCAGCGCAGTATTGACCTTACCTCGCACAGAGCTCACTGAACCAACCACGCATTAATATCCAAAGGCTGCTGGTCAATAAGATCGAGTTTGCGCCGCCTAGTAAGCTGTTTTATTCGGTATTCTAGGCGTAGCGCATGAGCGTGATCGCCAACCGCTCGGTGAAAAACGAGCGTCAAAGGCCCTCGCCCACGTAGTGCTTTAGCACCCCGTCCACTCTCGTGCTCGGCAAGACGGCGTATGACATCAGTGGTGATCCCTGTATAGAGCGCGCCCTTAGCCGTTTGTACAAGGTAAAGATGCCATTTGTGGTCGACGCATTCGGTTTGCGTAGTAAGCTGCACGGTAAGGAGTTCCTAAGTGAATGAGTTGTCACATTGTCTTCAGTATCTCGAGCGCCAACATGTCCTAACGCTGTGCACGTATAGTGGCGATGACTGTTGGGCTGCCAACTGTTTTTATGTACTTGATACAAAGAATATCAGTTTTTGGATCATGACAGAACCGAGCACCCAGCATGGTCAATTGATGGTTGCCTCTTCACGGGTTGTAGGGACTGTCAGCGAGCAAACCGAATCGGTGGCAATGTTGCAAGGGGTGCAGTTTCAGGGGCGAATCACGCTGGTCCAGGACGATGATTATCAGCGGGGCTTAGATATGTATCAACAGCGTTTTCCCATCGCTAAAAAGAAAATCGCTCCACTGTGGGAACTGCGTATCGATAGGTTAAAAATGACGGATAATCAATTGGGTTTTGGAACGAAACTCCAGTGGCAGAGGCCAGAGTAAAAGGCCTCTGCTTGATAAAACGTTAGCTACGTAGGGCTATCGCTTCAATTTCGATACCAACATCCTTAGGCAAACGCGCAACCTCTACACAAGACCGGGCAGGGAATGGCGCGTCGTGTTCAGTAAAAAATTGCTCGTAGGTAGCATTGACGGTGGCAAAATCGTTGAGGTCTTTGACGAAAACGGTCGTCTTCACGATATTTTTTACACTCAGTCCCGCTTGTTCGATAATCGCTTTCACGTTGTCGAGTGATTGGCGCGTCTGAGCAGCGATGGTTGCCGCAACCTCTCCCGTTTTAGGATCGACAGGGATCTGGCCTGAAGTGAGGACCAGCTGACCTAGATCGACAGCTTGTACATAGGGTCCAATCGCGGCGGGCGCATGTTGGGTATTAATTTCACGTGACATACTGCTTCCTCATGACGTTAACGAATAGCGTAAGTTTTCATTATAGAGCCGGTAATTATGTTTACCAGTGTCCAATCACTGCCTGACGTGAGAACTCTTTCTCGCAATAATGGCAGCAGAGATACACATCGTTACGACGATTCCTTACCGCAAACCGCGAGTCTACGGGTTCGTTATGGCTGATGCAGTTGGCATTCGGGCATACCAGTACCGCCTTAATTTCCTCAGGCAGGGTGGGGCGTAATTTAGCGACGACCTTGAAATTCTCGATATTGTTGATCGTTGCATTGGGTGCATAAATAGCGAGTTGATTAACTTGATCGGCGGTCAAAAAAGTATTTTCAATCTTGATAAGATCTTTTGTTTTTCCTTCCCCGGACGGTAAATTTAAGCCGATCGTAACGCGCTGATCTGTCTCGGTAAGACGAAATAACGTAAGCAAACGAAATCCGAGGTGGGCGGGAATATGATCAATCACGCTACCGTTATTAATCGCTTCAACTTGTAATTTATCCTGATTCATTATGCCTCTCCCACTAACGAATGATTTAAGACCAACGACAATAGAGCTTGCCGCGCATAGATGCCATTCCCAGCTTGTTGGAAATACCACGCATGGGGCGTTTCATCGACATCAGTAGCGATTTCGTCCACGCGAGGCAGCGGATGGAGTACTTTCATATTACTTTTCGCGACAGTTAAGTGTGCAGCATTCAAAATAAACTGCGCTTTCATATTGGCGTATTCAGAGGGGTCTAAGCGTTCTTTTTGGACGCGGGTCATATACAGAATATCGACCTGAGGAATAATTTCTTCGATACTGTCATGCTGCGACCACGGGCAGCCACTTTCTTCAAGCATATCCGTGATATACGTTGGCATTGCCAACGCCTGAGGGGAGATGAAATAAAAATGGTTACCGGAAAATTTAGACAGAGCCTGTGCGAGCGAGTGCACGGTTCTACCGTACTTTAAGTCACCGACCATCGCAATATGCAAGTGGTCGAGGCTGTGTTGAGTCTCTTGGATGGTAAACAGGTCTAGCAAAGTCTGTGTCGGGTGCTGATTAGCGCCATCGCCTGCGTTCAAGATTGGAACGTGGCCCGAGAATTCAGTGGCTAGCCTCGCGGCACCTTCTTGTGGATGGCGCATCACGATGGCATCGACATACTGACTGATGACGGAAATAGTATCGGCTAGCGTCTCCCCCTTTTTACCTAATGAGGTATTCCCTCCGTCTGCAAAGCCAACTGCCGAGGCACCTAGGCGCTGAATAGCGGTTTCAAATGATAAGCGCGTTCGCGTTGAGGCTTCGAAGAAGCAGCTACCGATCACTTTATGCTGCAGGTGTTCTGGCTGTGGGTTCGCTTTTAAAAAGGCAGCTGTTTCGAGTACCAGCTCTAGCTCGCTACGCGAGAAATCATTGATGGAAATAATATGTTTTCCGTAAAGGGGGTTAGCCACAGGTTACATCCTCAACAGGGTTAGGTTCTGACAAAAAAAAAGCTCCTAAAATAGGAGCTTCTTTCTGAATAATGGGGCTTAGAGAACCACGGCACGTATTCCCGTATTCTGGTAGGTGAAGGCTATGCAGTGTTCGCGTATAAATAGGCATTATGATCGTTCTCTATGCTAGATGCTCGACATTATACGCAGAGAGAGGGGTGGGTAAAATAGCTAATCTTCACTTTTTCTCTCAACACATAGCCAATGGCGTAACCCATGACAGAGCTGGACGGTACGCTGACAATCTTTTGGGGCTATCCAGACGTTATCGTTACCGGCAACGACGCCGATAATCTCATCGGCGTGTTGGCAATCAATCAGTCTAGCGATGGCCTGGCTATATCCTGGGGCAGTATGAATCAATACAAAATTGTTGCTATGTACGATATCGATAACCATTTCCGCGAGAGGATGCTGAGGGGTGACGAGGGGGAGCTGTGACCCATCAATAGCATAAATACGCTGTCCCCGCGCATTTTGGATCTTTACTACTCCTAGCTGTTTCAGTAGCCGGGAAATAGTGGCTAAGCTAACGCGGCCAATCCGTTGTTCAAGATCGCGCTGTAATGCCACTTGCTGGGTGTAGGCGCCTTGCATAATGAGTCGCCGACAAAGGTCGAGTAGATTTTGCTCAATAACAGGTTTAGATCCCATGAGTCGCCTCTTTGCGTTAACGTCCATTGTCTTACAGCAGCGCGCTCAGGCTAAGTATCAGTAGATTGACGATAATTAGAATGAGCAGTAAAGGAGCAACCCAGCGCAGATAACAGCTGTAAGGAACTTTGGCGATAGCCAAACCTCCCATAACGACGCCAGAGGTTGGCGTGACGAGATTAATCACTCCAGAGGCAGACTGATAAATTGTCACCATTAATTCGCGTGGCAAACCTGCAAAATCGGCAAGAGGAGCCATGATCGGCATACTCATCACGGCGAGACCGGAAGAGGATGGAACGAGAATGGAGAGGATGGCTTCTAGGCCCCAGCTAACTAAGACAAAGATTAAAGCCGGTAAACCGCTCACTAGACTTTCTGCAGCATGGAGCAGGGTATGTGTAATCATACCGTTATCCATCATCACAACGATCCCCCGTGCGATACCGATAATGAGCGCGACTCCAAGTAACTCTTTCGCCCCATCAATAAACGTTTCAACGAAGAGACTTTCACTCATGCGAGCAACGACACCGATAAGTAACGAAAATCCCAAAAACATCGCTGAGATTTCAGCCATCCACCAGCCTTCTACCGATACTCCATAGATCATAACGGCGAAGGCACAGGCAAATAGCATCAGAATAATTTTGTGTGTCCGTGTGAAGTCGAGAGGTTCAGGACTCGCCGCCGCATTACTGGTATTCGTTAGCGTGGGTAAATAGGAGTGATGAGGATCTTTTCTGACCGCAATGGCATAGCGTAAGACCCATGCGACCGCCAGACACCAGCAAACCACCAGTAGGAGAATTCGTAGCCCCATACCTTGCGTAAAGGGAATTCCAGCAGCATTAGCGGCAATGACGGTGGCGAAGGGATTGATGGTTGAGCCTAGGGTGCCAATGCCGGCACCAAGTAAGACGGTGGCAGCCGCCACGAGACGGTCAAAACGGGCAGCAACCATCACCGGAACCAGTAATGAGTAGAAGGGAAGTGATTCTTCAGCCATACCATAAATCGTCCCACCTAAGGCAAACAGCCCCATTAAGATTGGGATCATTAGCTCTTCTTTACCGGCTAAACGGCCTGTGACGCGTTGGATACCGGCATCAATCGCGCCGGTCTTAGTGGTAATACCCAAGAATCCACCAATGATTAAGATAAATAGCGCTACATCGATAGCCGCCGCTTGGCCGGTCCGGTGGTTCCACAGGCCATCGATGGGCGCGAGTAGGATATCAGTAATGCCTTGGGGGTGGGCTTCGGTAACGGCGTAAGTACCCGCGACCGGTACCTCAGTGCCTAGCAATGGATTCACCACCATCTGGTAGTGGCCTGCCGGTACTACCCAAGTCAGTAAGGCAACAAAAATAATTAATCCGAAAAGGATGGAATAGGCAGAGGGGAATTTAAAACTTTTCATAACTGAGCTCCACGGTAGGGCATAGCGCCCTACCGTTATCGATTAGTCAGCAAGCGTGGCAACCATCACAGCTTTAATGGTGTGCATGCGATTTTCAGCCTGGTCAAACACGATAGAGTGCGAAGATTCAAACACCTCTTCGGTTACTTCTAACCCGGTTAGTCCATACTGTTGTTCGATTTTTTTCCCTACCGAGGTCTCTGCGTTGTGGAAAGCAGGGAGGCAGTGCATAAATTTGACCTGTGAATTCTGGGTGGCCTTAATGACCCGCTGGTTAACTTGATAGGGTTGCATGATATTGAGGCGTTGCTGCCAGGCTTCATCGGCCTCGCCCATCGACACCCATACATCGGTATAGAGGAAATCGACCCCTGCAACCCCTTCGTCGACCTGCTCGGTTAGGGTGATCGTCGCTTGGCTCTTTTCTGCGATCCTACGACACGTTGCAACGAGTTCCTCTTCTGGCCAAAATGCCTTCGGGGCGACGAGGCGAATATCCATACCCATTATCGCGGCCCCCACGAGTAACGAGTTGCCCATATTATTTCTGGCATCGCCAAGATAAGCGAAACGAATATCGGCCAGTGTTTTATTCGGAGAGTGTTCCAGCATGGTCATCAAGTCGGCCAAAATTTGTGTAGGGTGGAACTGGTCGGTTAACCCATTCCAAACCGGCACGCCCGCGTGATGAGCTAACTGTTCAACTATTTCCTGTCCAAAGCCGCGGTACTCAATACCATCATACATACGACCTAGCACCCGGGCAGTATCTTTCATTGTCTCTTTGTGGCCGATTTGTGAACCCGAAGGGCCGAGATAAGTCACTTGTGCGCCTTGATCGAAGGCTGCGACTTCGAAGGCACAACGGGTACGTGTCGAGCTCTTTTCAAAAATCAGGGCAATATTTTTACGCAATAATTGCTGCTGCTCGCGACCCGCGCGTTTATCCGCCTTTAATGCTCGAGCGAGGTTAATAAGGCCGCCTATCTCATCGGCGCTAAAGTCGAGGAGTTTTAAAAAATTTCGGTTTTTCAGTGAGAACGTCATGGACTATTTCCTTATAGTAAAGCGTGAGGGTGAATACGTGTTCCTTGTTTTCCCGTCAAGATATCGAGTGCATCGTCCAGCGCCCCAATTCCAGCCAGCCCCTGCGTTTTATCGACAAAGTCACAACACGCGCGGACTTTGGGCCCCATTGAGCCTTTATCGAAGGATAATGCTGCCAGCTCGCGGCTGTGAATATCAGTGATGGCACGTTGTTGAGGGGTATTCCAATCGGTATAGACCGCTTTTGCATCAGTAAGGATAAGTAGCGCATCAGCTTCCAATTGTTCAGCCAACATAGCCGCCGCGAGATCCTTATCGATGACCGCGGGCGTACCTTGCCGTTTTCCATCCTGCTCGATCACCGGCACACCACCCCCCCCACAACAAATAACGAGATGGTCGCGTACGAGTAAATCGGCGATTGCTGGAGCATCAATGATTTTCTTAGGTAATGGTGAAGCCACTACGCGGCGAAAATAATGACCGTCGGGTTTGATCTGCCAACTAGGGTCTAGCCGGGCTAAGTCCGCTTGTTGGTAGCTGGGGCCAATATACTTACTCGGCGAATGATAGGCCGGGTCATTGCTATCTGTCAGAACCTGAGTCAGTAAGCAGGCGATTGAGCGATGCGGGAGCCTGTTTTGCAGAGCCTGTTGCAATAGATAGCCGATCATCCCCTGAGTCTCGGCGACGAGGATATCAAGCGGATAGGGGCGTGTTGCGGTATAGGCCTCATTCTGTAGGGCGAGTAGCCCGACTTGGGGGCCGTTACCGTGCACTAAAACAATTCGCCATGCTTCGCTCAACGCCGCGAGTTGCAGCGCGGCTAATTCGATATTCTGCTGTTGTAGCTCTGCTTCGAGGGGCTGGCCGCGTTTCAATAAGGCGTTGCCTCCCAAAGCAACGACCAGAATCGGTTTTTGTTTCATGGGCGATTTCCCTCTAAGTCATCACGTTCTAGAGGGCAACTCATACAGCGTGCGCCGCCACGTCCGCGTCCGAGCTCATCGCCACGGATCGTTAGGACGGTAATCCCCGCTTTATCATACTTTTCATTGGTACGTAGATTACGGTCGTAGCCCACCACCACACCAGGTCGTAAGGTCAGAACATTATTGGCATCGTTCCACTGCTCACGCTCTGCTTCAAAAATGTCTCCTCCTGTTGTAATAAACCGAATCTCTGTCACCGCGAGGACTTTTTCCAACACCGTCACTAAAGGTTGAGGGGGATGCTGGATTAGCCCACTTTTACCGTCGGGGGTCAGTACCCAGCAGGGCATGTCGGGCTGAATAACTTCGGGATAGATAGAAAAGGTATCGTGATCAAGGTGAGTCATTACCGTGTCTAGATGCATGCAGGAGCGGTGTTTAGGTAATTCAACGAGGATGACGCGTGTCGCCTGTTGGTGACGGAAAAGGGAGGCCGCAAGAAACTCGACACCCTGCGCAGTGGTCCGCTCTGAAAGGCCAATTAATACTGCCCCATTTCCTATTACCAACACGTCGCCGCCCTCGAGAGTGGCGTGGTCGTAATAACGCTCTTCATTACCGTAGTAGTTAATGTAATCGTTGCTTTGGAATAAGGGATGCCAACGGTAAATCGCGCGTAAATTATCAGTTTCCCGTTGTCGAGCCGGCTTCGCCATTGGGTTAATGCTAACGCCTTGATAGATCCAACACGAGGTATCGCGAGTAAAGAGATGGTTAGGGAGTGGGCGAGTAATAAAGGGCGAGTGGGGTGAAGCGGCAATACGCTGTTTCAATAGCGCTTCGGGAACCTCCTGCCATGTCAAGCCACCGGTTAGATAGCGAGAAAGTTGTTCGGCCGGTAGCTCAGCTAACCACTCGCGCAGAGGGTGGGCTAAGGCCGGTCCTAGCCGGTAGTCGGAGAACTGAGCAGAGAGCAACCACTCGCGCGCTTGGGGATCGTGTAATGTCTCGGTGAGTAACTCACCAAGCAATAAGACGTTAATATTCTGGTCACGCAGAAGCTGAGCAAATTGATTATGCTCTTCAACCGCTCGTTCGACGCAGAGGACATCATCGAATAGTAACTCCTGACAATTGGAGGGAGTAAGCCGTTCTAGACTTAGGCGAGGGCGATGTAGCAATACGGTTTTAAGCTGACCAATCTCCGAACCCACGTAATGACGTTCCATAGAAATTCCTTTTTCTCAAAGATGAAGCGGGATAGTTCCGCATGGCGTAAGAGCATTACCGCGGAGTATGCGATTCGCGCAGATTAGAAAAAGAGATATAGGTCACACTAGGCCTTGCTATAAGGAGTAAGTGATGGGCAGCTGATATAGGTCAGGGAAGGTTTATTTTCCTGAGAGAGTGGCTTGCGTATCTATGCAAAAAACGCCTATTTTTTCTTATTAATAGAGAGTCTCTCTGCATCTGTTAAACAGTTAACCGTGTTTTATTCAAGGTTTATGCGCTGATTATCGCTAGCTATTCTTGTATATAAGAGCCTTGAGGAAAATTTACGCAGTAAAATAGAAATAGGGGAGTGTTTATATTTGTGATAACCAATGTGTTTTTAATTAAAGATTATATTTTTCAAATTCTTGCAATATAGAGGTAATGGGATCATTCGCTAACTAAACACTTTTTATGCATAAAATTCCTGAGCTACCCGCGGCTAGCGATGACTTCACTAAGATTTATGCACAGCAGACGCTTGGTTCGTGCAATGCCGAGTAAGGGAGTACAGTTTGAATAACCTAAACCGCTAAGGTTATCCAAACTGCCATAGGGTCTTTATACCTGTTCACTCAACGTGGCAACGATCAGTGCTTTGATACTGTGCATACGGTTCTCCGCCTGATCGAACACAATGCTGTTCGCCGATTCAAAGACCTCGTCGGTAACTTCAATTCCCTGCGGTAGATTATACTGCTCGGCAATTTGTTTACCGACTACCGTGTCGGTATCATGGAATGCGGGTAAGCAGTGTAGGAATTTAACCTGTGGATTACCCGTTGCACTCAGCACCTGTTGGTTGACTTGGTAGTCGCGCAGTAGCGCAATACGCTCTTCCCATACCTCTTTTGGCTCACCCATCGACACCCACACATCGGTATAAAGAAAATCAGCGCCTTTTACGCCCTCTGCGACATTTTCGGTGAGACGGATTGAGCCGCCGTGCTGTGTCGCCAAGGCTTGGCACTCTGCCACTAATGAGGCCTCTGGCCAGCACGCTTTGGGCGCAACCATTACTAGCTGTAATCCAGTTAGGGCTGCGGCTTCCAGCAAGGTATTACCCATATTATTTTTTGCATCGCCAAGGTAGGCCA
Source organism: Rosenbergiella collisarenosi (assembly GCF_018494085.1). Taxonomy (GTDB): domain Bacteria; phylum Pseudomonadota; class Gammaproteobacteria; order Enterobacterales; family Enterobacteriaceae; genus Rosenbergiella; species Rosenbergiella collisarenosi. The sequence goes on from NZ_JABBFP010000001.1 coordinate 168,037, forward strand.
ACGTCATATCATTCCATGACGTATCCGGTAGATGCTCTTGCATCGTGAGTAGGTCGGCCAGCAATTGGGTTGGATGAAATTCATCGGTCAAGCCGTTCCATACCGGGACTTGTGCATGTTCGGCCAACGTCTCCACGATGGTCTGGCCATAACCGCGATATTGAATGCCGTCATACATTCTGCCCAGCACCCGCGCGGAGTCCTTGATCGACTCCTTATGGCCAATTTGGCTGCCACTCGCCCCAAGGTAGGTCACCCTAGCGCCTTGATCATAGGCGGCAACCTCAAAAGAGCAGCGAGTCCGCGTGGAGTCTTTTTCAAAGATCAGCGCGATATTTTTTCCCGCCAAGTAACGTGGTTCTTTTCCCTGCCGTTTCGCACTTTTTAAGGTAGCGGCAAGCGTAAGCAACTGAGTTAACTCTTGTGGGGAACAATCGAGTAATCGTAGAATCGACCGCTGATACAGTGAAGACATGACACACTCCCTAATATTGAATTGATATTCAACTTATATGACTAAGAATTCACTTTCAACTTATTTCGACGATTATCGTCATAGGGAGTAGTGCCTGAGCGCGGTGTGTGGGAAAATAGCGCTATTATTCTAGCCTGTAGTGAAAGAGGTTCGTATGTCCAATGAAGATTTATTAGCAGAGCAACGTGAAGAGACGTTAGCGATTATCGAAGAGTTACTGGAAGATGGCAGCGATCCTGACGCGCTCTATACGATTGAGCATCACTTTTCTTGCGATAGTTTCGATGCGCTCGAAAAAGCAGCCGTCGATGCTTTTAAAGCCGGTTATGAAGTCACCGAGCCCGAAGAGCTGGAACTTGAAGACGGGACGACGGTGATGTGTGTGGATATCATTAGTGAATCGGCGCTCAAGGCTGAATTAATCGATGCTCAGGTCGTCCAGCTCGTGGCGATTGGCGCTAAGCATAACGTTGATTATGACGGTTGGGGCACCTATTTCGAAGACCCTGACGCGCAAGATGATGACGAAGAAGGTGATGAACACGATATCGATGAAGACGACAACGGTGTTCGCCACTAATTATTTCAACACAGCAGCCTCGTCTGCTGTGTTTCTCCCGCCCAACAAGACGCTATGAATACCCAAACCTTATTGCAGCCCATTCAGAAATTTCTCCACTGCCAGACGCCAGAAGCCTGGATTATCGAAGCCCGTAAGCCCGAAAATTTACCGCTCCTCCTTACCGATCATCTGGTCTGCGAACTTAAAGCGGCACTCACGGCGACATGGCTTATTCGTAAATATGTCGCGGATAAGCCCAGTGGCAAAGCGATCTTGGAGTGGTTAAAACCCTACGAAGCTTTTGTCTATCGTGAGCAGCCGGATCCCGATTTTCTAAGTGCGCATAAAGGGCTTAGTCGTCCAGTCACGACTGCAACGGACTTTGCCTGGGCAGGATCGTTAGTCGAAAAGATGATGTTGTTAATTAAGGAAGAGCTTCATCATTTTTATCAGGTGTGGGAAATCATGCAGCAACGCGGTATTGCCTACAAAAAAATGACCGCAAGCCGGTATGCAAAAGGACTTATGCGCGAAGTGACGACCCATGAGCCGATGACGCTGGTGGATAAACTTATCTGCGGAGCCTACATTGAAGCACGTTCTTGCGAGCGATTTGCTGCGCTAGCGCCTTATTTAGACCTCGAGCTCGAGAAGTTTTATTTATCACTCCTGCGCTCGGAGGCCCGCCACTATCAAGATTATCTTAATTTAGCGCGGCAAATCGCTCAGTTTGATATTAGCGCCCGCGTGCAGGAGATTGGCCGAGTGGAAGCCGAGCTCATTACGTCACCTGATCCGGAACTGCGTTTTCATAGCGGTTGCCCGTGCTAAGTATCCCCTTATTTTCCGGCTGTACTCTGTCCATTCGGTAGACTTCCCAGCTCACGTTTTCAGGGGAGAGCGTAAAGATAACAGTGGCTAGCGTATTTTCTTGATCAGGATCGTCGGCAGACTGACGGTAAATCGGTAATTGTTCATCGTGTTGATCAGAGAGCAGGGCGAGCAGTCTGCCCGCGCAAAGTGGCTGCAGCGCAGAGAGCTGCTGATCGATGCGGATCTGGCGAGCGGCGGAGCTGACGGTAATTTTTTGTGCGCTATCGGTAAGCGGAGTATGAATCAGGTGGTTAGCGTGTCCGAAGCGATCGCTAATTTCGAGTATGCTGGTTTGCTGCCCGGTCGCCTCAAGGCTGATGATCCGTGGGTCTCCCGCTTGGGCAAGAGTATGATGGAAGGCTCCACAGCGAGGCTCCTCGCTGAGGAGTGCAATAGCACTTTCCAAGTTCTTTGCGGATAACGCCGCACGGGCGAGAACTTGCCGAGGCAAGCCGTCGGGACGATCTTGAGCACGGATATTATTGACGATATTAACGATACCGCGGTGATTGACCGAAAAAGTATGCCCACACAACGACCCGGGATACGCAAAGCTCATAAAGCCAACGCCGCTTAACGGCGTCACATCGACCAGAAAACTGCTCGCGTAGAGTTCGGGCAAACCATCTTCATTATGTGCGAGGAGCAGCGTACCGTCCGTACCTCGACTCGCCAAAGAAGTACAGCCGTCAGAGGTCGACGGGAGCAGATCACCGCGACAGTTCCACGCAAAGACTTCGTTAAAGGGGGCGGCGAGACCGCTTGCGAGGCCTTGTAGTTCTTGCCAAATATCGGGGAAATGATGTTGAACACGTTGCGCTAACGCAATGAGCTTAGCACCATCCTGCTGCGCGACTACCGCTTGCCAGAGCGGGGTATGGACAATAATCGCGTGCCAAGCCTCTCTTCCCGCAGCACCGAGTTGTTCGCCAATTTCCCAAGGGGAGCCGCTGAGTCGGATAAATTTCACTGAAGACTGCCCTTATGATACGTGACGTAGGAAAGTTTGAAGGCGTTCGCAGCCTCGCCCTTCTGTAAGCAGTTGCTGGGGGGCGCCATCTTCAGCAATAGTACCTCCATCGATAAAAATAAGCCTAGAAGCAACCTCGCGTGCGAAGCCGATCTCGTGGGTAACGATAACCATGGTCATTCCCTCTTCTGCCAAGGTTCTCATCACTTGCAAGACCTCATGACGGAGTTCTGGGTCCAGCGCTGAAGTTGGCTCATCGAATAGCATCATTTTCGGCTTGATCGCCAATGCACGCGCTATCGCAACCCGTTGTTGCTGACCGCCGGATAATTCTGCAGGGTAGTGGTCAGCACGGCTTGCCAGTCCAACGCGCTCAAGTAGCTCGAGGCCCAGTCGTTTGGCTTCAGACTTAGAGGTATGTCGTACTCTACGTGGACCAAACATCACGTTTTCTAATGCCGTGAGGTGCGGAAAGAGGTGGAACTGCTGAAAGACCATCCCCGCCTCTCTACGAATATCACATTCGTTAAGATGGGGGTCGGTCATATGCATACCAGACACGATTAGCGCGCCGGAACTGATTTCTTCGAGTTTATTGATGCAGCGTAGGAGGGTCGATTTCCCCGATCCCGAGGGGCCAATAATCACGACCACTTCGCCACTTTCGATACTTAAATTAATGTCGTGGAGCACTTGTGTCTGACCAAAGTGTTTTGAAACGTTTTGAAATTCCACCATATTCATAAGATATGCATCCTTTTTTCCAACACTTTTAATAAGAAACTCAGGCAAAGCGTCACGGCTAAATAGAGTACTGCTACCGCTGTCCAGACCTCTAAAGCTCGAAAGTTACCGGCGATAATCTCTTGGCCCTCACGGGTTAATTCGGCGACCCCGATGACAATGAATAGGGAGGTATCTTTGATACTGATAATCCACTGGTTACCCAATGCTGGGATCATTCGCCGCAGGGCGAGAGGCATAATGATATGCCAGAGAGTGGCTCGGGATGACAGGCCCATGGCTAGCCCGGCTTCTTTGAAGCCCTTATTGATGGAAAGGATTGCCCCGCGCGTGATTTCTGCGATATAAGCGCCAGAATTAATCATTATTGTGACGACTGCCGCGGTGATCGGTTCAATTCTTACTGGGATGAGTAGGGGGAGGGCGAAGTAAATAAACATCACTTGCACCATGATCGGCGTACCACGGATTAGCTCGACAAAGACTAAAGAAAGGCTCTTGCTGATCCGCCCACCTAACGCACGGGCGACCCCGGCGATCAAGCCAATGACAAACCCTCCACATAAGCCGAGTAATGAGATAAAAAGTGTAAGTTTTAATCCCTGTAGCAGTATCGGGATGGCCTGCCAAACATAAGTCACATCAAAATTCATAAGCGGTGTCCGTCAAGAGGAGCAAAAGGGTTGGCCAGAGGTCTGGCCAACAAGACTACTTAGGCGCTTTATCGAACCATTTTTTATAGATTTTTGCGTAGGTGCCATCTGCTTTTAACGCGGCTAAGGCCGTATTAATTTGCGCGGTATAAGGGCTGTTTTTCTGTAAGGCAAAACCATATTGTTGCGGTAAAACACTGTCATGCTCGCCGGCAGCTTTGATTTTCCCATTACCAGATACTTTGATGTAATACATGACATTTGGTGAATCGTGAACGACAGCATCGATATTACCAGCCTGCAGATCAAGGTAGGCATTATCGATATTAGGGAATTCGACGTAATCGGCTTTCACATTAGCCTTCATATAGGTCGCCGCCGCAGTCCCTTGTTTGAGGCCGACTTTCTTACCGGCTAAATCGCTAAATTTTGTGATACCAGTTGCGCTACTTTTGACTGCCATCAGCAAGTCAGCATCGTAGTAAGGGGCACTAAAATCTACCGCTTGTGCGCGAACCGGTGTGATGGTGATCCCCGCCATCGCCACATCAAGATTACGCGATTGCAGTCCCGGAATAAGCCCAGAGAAATCCATCGGTTGTAGGCGATAGTCGACCCCCATTTTTCTAGCGATGGCATCCCATAGGTCGACGTCAAAGCCGACATACTTATTGCCTTGCTTAAACTCGAAAGGAACGAAGGCCGTATCGACCCCGACGGAGAGCGTTTGCTTAGCCAACACCGTCGTACTAAATAGGGTAGACAGTAAGGCAAGACCGAGACTGGCTTTTTTTAACGTGGTGAACATAGGATTCCCTCAATGGTATTGGATAGTCACTGAGAGTGATTAAGCAAAGGCTGTGCCAAATTCAGTGATGAGTGTGAGGTAGGAGTAAAATAGGACGTCGAATCGGTAAAAGAGGCGGTTATTATCTGATTATTGGCGAATCGCTAAAGAGAGTGCGTCCTTTTATGGTGCAAGAAAGGACGCGGGTTAACCTTAAATAGGGCAACGCGATATTAGACGTTCTGGTAGCGCGCGTATTCAGTGACGTCGCTAATGACCGTTTTCAGTGTATCGACTATAAAATCAATGTGTTGTGGCGTAACAATGAAAGGGGGCGCGAGCAGGATGTGATCCCCGATACGCCCATCAACGGTGCCCCCCATTGGGTAGACCAGTAAACCTCGGTCAAAACAGGCCTGTTTAATCTTCTTATGGACGGCAAGTTCAGCAGCGAAAGGTTGCTGGGTCTGTTTGTTTTGAACCAGCTCAATACCAGCGAATAATCCACGGCCACGGGTGTCGCCAACAAACTCTAATCCTCCTATCTTTTGCTGTAACTGCGTTAATAGATAGTCGCCCTGCTGGCGTACTTGGGTGAGTAGATCTTGTTGCTGAATAACCTGTTGAACCGCTAGGGCTGCCGCGGCGGCGCTAGGGTGACAAATATAAGTATGGCCATGCTGGAAATGACCGCTTCCCGACCTAATCGCTTCAATAATAGGATCGCGCACGAGTACCGCACCAATAGGTTGGTAACCGCCGCCTAACCCCTTGGCAATGGTGACAATATCGGGGATGACTGACTCATCAGCAAAAGCATGTAAGGAGCCGGTGCGGCCCATGCCACACATCACCTCGTCCGCAATATAAAGGATGTCGTATTTATCGCAAAGCGCCCTTACCGCGGAGAAGTAGCCGGGGGTGGGGGGAACCGCGCCGGTAGTTGCTCCACTTACCGTCTCGGCACAGAAACCGATGATTGTCTCGGGGCCTGCCGAGAGGATCGCCGCTTCCAACTCATCAATAAGGCGTGTCGTATAGGCATCGAGGGTTTCGCCTGGTTTCTGATCGCGATAGGCGTTACAGGCGCAGACGCGTACGACGTCCATCAGCAATGGAGCAAAGGGTGTACGTCGCCACTCATTGCCACCGACGGCGAGGGCACCCAATGTGTTGCCATGATAGCTCTGCTTGCGGGCAATGAATTGCCTGCGTTGTGGTTGACCACGTTCCACCCAATATTGACGAGCCAATTTTAGGGCCGTTTCAACCGCTTCCGAACCGCCGGAGACAAAGTAAACATGGTTGAGATCGCCGGGTGCAGTCGCGACGAGCTGGTCTGCTAATTGCTCCGCCGCTTCGCTGGTAAAAAAGCTAGTATGCGCATAAGCCAGTGTATCAATCTGCGAATGTAACGCTTGTATCACTTGCGGGTGACGGTGGCCAAGGCTGGATACCGCCGCACCGCCACAAGCGTCGAGATAACGTTTACCCGTTTTATCGAAGAGGAAAACGCCTTTAGAGTGGCTTGCGATGGGGGGAGTCACGTTAAGCTGGCGGTGGATGATAGCGCTCATAGATATCTGACGGGTACCGGAAAGGGAGAAGTAACGCTATCCTGTCAGAAATAGGAAAGGGAGACAAGATAAATGATACACATGAATCATTTATCTTGTACACGTTATCGATTGGCGATATAGCTGCCGGAATCGAAGAGGTATTTTTCAGATTTTTCAATACTCTGGACTGCAGGTTCACCATGCTTGGCGACCAAGCTGGCTAACAGAGCTTCGGCAATCGCCATACCCGAAACGACCGAGGGGAAAAAAGAGGCACTCTCAGTCGAAAATAGCAATGTACAGTCTGCGACTTGCGCGAGGGGGGAAGACGGCGAATCGGTGATAGCCACGATTTTGGCACCGACCTGTTGTGCGGTTTCGAGAATCTGTAGCGTCTCGCGTGAGTAAGGAGAGAAACTGACTAGCAGAACACTATCGCGGTCGGTAAGTTCACGCGTGAAAATCTGTTGGCTATTCGCGAGGTTGTCGATAAGGGTAACGCGCTGTTGGAAAAGCCGATAGACATAGTAGACGGACCAAGCGATCGAGAAACTTGCACGAAAACCACAGACGTACACTTGGCGAGCATCGTCCAGTACCGCGACGGCGCGCAGCAGAGAGTCTTGGTTTAAGGCTTGCGTATCTTCGAGTGAGCTACCGAGCGTGGAGAACACGGCATCGTAGGCTGACTCTTGCTGTAAGTTTTGCTGTAGACGTACGGCGCGGCTCGCATAACTGCTACGAGTGAGTTTCAAGGAATAGATAAATTCCGCTTTTAAGGCTTCCCATCCCTCATAACCTAATTTTTTGGCCAAGCGCGAAAGGGTGGCGGGCTTGAGATCGGCATTATGCGCAATCGTCCGCATTGAGCTCAACGCGACATCATTAATATTTTCCAAGACGAAGGCCGCTGCTCGCTGGAGTTCCGGGGTGAGGGCAGGATAGTGATCAATGATGAGTTTGCGAAGGTCCATACATAAGCCTCAGTAGAATCGCGGTCGAGTAAAGAAAAGCCGGGACGATGCCCGGCTGTTTACTAGTTAACTATCGATTACAGTGCAGCAATCACGCTCTGTTGCTCGATGATTTTCGCTTTCGAATGTTCTAAATCGGCTAAACGCTCGCGCTCTTTCGCCACGACGGCTTCAGGTGCACGCGCAACAAACCCTTCATTGCCTAGCTTAGTCGCGATTTTTTCGATTTCGACATCGACTTTACCTAGCTCTTTCGCTAGACGCTCCAACTCAACGTCCTTATTAATTAAGCCGGCCATCGGGATAAGTAGCTCGGCACCCTCAACCAATTTGGTAACCGAAACGGGCGCTTTCTCTTCCGGGTTCAGCAACGTGATGCTTTCTAACTTCGCTAAACGCTTCAGGAAGGTTAAGTTTGCCGATACGCGACGTTCCACTTCTGGAGTAGCACCACGCAGCAACAACTCCAGCGGTTTACTCGGCGAGATATTCATCTCGGCACGAATATTACGTACCGCGATAATGGCTTGCTTGATCCATTCGATATCGCTTTGCGCCTGCGGATCTTCTTTCTGCGTCGACCATTCAGGGAAGGCCTGCAGCATTAAGGTATCGTCGGTGATCCCTTTTAAGACTTTCACGCGTTGCCAGATGGTTTCGGTGATGTAAGGGATGATAGGGTGCGCTAAGCGTAATAGTGCCTCGAGCACGTTGACCAAGGTATTACGTGTCCCGCGCAACTCCGCTTCGCTACCGCTATTCATAACAGGCTTAGTTAGCTCTAAATACCAGTCGCAGAATTGGTTCCAGGTGAAATCGTACAGCAAGTTAGCCGCAATATCGAAACGGTAGGTATCTAAGGCTTCGCGATAGGCTTTTACCGTGCGGTTAAACTCACTCAGGATCCAGCGATCGGCGAGAGAAAGAACTTGTTCGCCCCCTTGGAAACCGCAGTCTTGATCCTCGGTATTCATCAGAACAAAACGGCTCGCGTTCCATAACTTATTACAGAAGTTACGGTAGCCCTCGAGACGCTTCATATCCCAGTTAATGTCGCGTCCGGTTGAGGCCAGTGCGGCAAGGGTAAAGCGCAGTGCATCTGTGCCAGAAGGCTCGATACCATTTGGGAACTGCTTCTCGGTACGTTTACGGATTTTCTCAGCCAATTGTGGCTGCATCATGTTGCCGGTACGTTTTTCGAGCAGTGCTTCTAAGGAGATGCCATCCACCATATCTAAAGGATCGATTACGTTACCCTTAGACTTGGACATTTTCTGCCCTTCTTCATCGCGGATCAGGCCAGTCATATAGACGGTCTTAAAAGGAACCTGAGGCTTACCTTGTTCGTCCTTCATAAAATGCATGGTCATCATGATCATGCGAGCGATCCAGAAGAAGATAATATCGAAGCCGCTGACGATAACATTCGTCGGGTGGAAGGTCCGTAGCGCTTCGGTATTTTCTGGCCAGCCTAGGGTAGAGAAGGTCCATAATCCTGAAGAGAACCAGGTGTCTAGTACATCTTCATCTTGGGTCAGGACGACGTTATCCGCGAGATTGTTTTCGCGGCGCACTTCTTCTTCGTCACGGCCGACATAGACGCGGCTACTCTCGTCGTACCATGCAGGGATACGATGGCCCCACCACAGCTGACGCGAGATGCACCAATCTTGAATATCGCGCATCCAAGAGTAATACATGTTCTCATATTGCTTTGGCACGAATTGGATATCGCCATTCTCGACCGCTTCTACCGCGACCTTCGCCAGTGGGGCGGTACGGACGTACCACTGGTCGGTAAGCATAGGCTCAATGACTACGCCCCCACGATCGCCATAAGGAACGGTCAAGTCATGCGGCTTAATCTCTTCTAATAAGCCCATGTCTTCGATTGCAGCAACGATGGCCTTACGCGCGGCAAAGCGCTCCAGTCCGGCAAAAGCGGCTGGAATATCGCTTGAGTAGGCTTCGCACTCTTCACCGTTGGTATCAAATACTTGTGCCTGTTGGCGAATATCGCCATCAAAGGTCAAAATATTGATCATGGGCAGTTTATGGCGGCGTCCTACTTCGTAGTCGTTGAAGTCGTGTGCGGGCGTAATTTTTACGCAGCCCGTTCCCTTCGTCATATCCGCGTGTTCATCACCGAGGATAGGGATACGGCGGTTAATCAGCGGGAGAACCAGTTCTTTACCGATTAACTCGGCATAACGAGGATCTTCCGGGTTCACGGCAACGCCGGTATCGCCTAATAAGGTTTCTGGACGAGTGGTCGCGACGACAATATAGTCTTTACCATCAGCCGTCTTAACGCCGTCGGCGAGTGGGTAGCGGATATGCCACATGGAACCTTTCGATTCGCGGTTTTCGACTTCCAGATCAGAAATCGCCGTACGCAGTTTAGGGTCCCAGTTAACCAAGCGCTTACCGCGATAGATTAAGTTTTCGTTATACAGGCGGACAAACACTTCTTTTACTGCATTGGAAAGCCCATCATCCATGGTGAAGCGTTCACGCTCCCAATCGACAGAGTTACCGAGACGGCGCATCTGGTTGGTGATGTTATCCCCTGATTCCGCTTTCCATTGCCAAATTTTATCGATGAATGCTTCACGGCCATAATCCTGACGGGTCTTACCTTCTTCCGCCGCGATCTTACGCTCAACGACCATCTGGGTTGCGATACCGGCATGGTCGGTACCTGCTTGCCATAGGGTGTTCTTACCTTGCATGCGCTGGTAACGCACTAAGGTATCCATAATGGTTTGTTGGAAAGCATGACCCATATGTAAGCTGCCGGTGACGTTCGGCGGGGGGATCATGATGCAGTAGCTTTCTTTGCTCTGATCGCCATGCGGTTTGAAATAGCCTTGCTTTTCCCAGTGCTCATAAAGCGGCTGTTCGATCTCTTGCGGGTTATATGTTTTATCCATAGGAATTATGCCGATGCTGCCGTTACAGTATTCAATTGAAATCCAGCACCGCGATAGGCTTTATACCGATCGCGAGCCAGTTGTTTTAAGGTGTTTTCTTCAGGGACAAAGTCTACCACTTCATAGAATCCAGTGGCAAAGTCTGCGAAGTGGGGCAGTAAGCTTATCAATAAGTCTCGTGCGTTACTGCCGCGCTTTTGTGGCCAGGCTAGCTCTACTGGTGATCCCTGACGCGGGCCTTCACCCGCTAGATTATGGGGGACAAAGGCCTCGGCAGGACGCTGCCAGAGTGCTTCATCGACCCGCAATGCTTGTGCTTCATCATGACAGGCGATGAGAACGCGCTTACCGTCACGCCAGTATTTCGCGGCGAGTTCGCAGGCCGTTATCTCAGCGGCGGTAAGCGGCTGGTCATCCGGGTCTGCGGGAAGCAGGTAAAACGTCGCATTTTTCATGTTTAGCCTGTAGTGATTGAGAAAGTAAAAAGGAACCCTGTAGCGGGTTCCTAGCTATCGTGGATCGTCGTTACTCTTCAGGCATTAAACCTGCGCGATTTAATAGGAATTGCGAAAGAAGCGGAACCGGACGACCCGTCGCACCTTTCGCCTTACCTGAGCGCCATGCCGTACCGGCGATGTCCAAGTGTGCCCAGTTATACTTACGCGTAAAGCGTGAGAGATAACAGCCAGCGGTAATCGCACCTCCCGCACGGCCACCGATATTCGCGATATCGGCGAAATTCGACTCAAGCTGGTCCTGATATTCGTCGGCCAGTGGCAGGCGCCAAGCGCGATCCCCGGCTTGCTCCGAGGCACTAACTAACTCGTGGGCTAGCGGATTATGGTTGGAAAGCAGCCCACTAATATGATGCCCCAGCGCGACAACACAGGCGCCAGTCAACGTGGCCACATCGATCACTAATTCCGGGTCGAAGCGCTCAACATAGGTTAGGACATCACAGAGTACTAAGCGGCCTTCCGCATCGGTGTTTAACACCTCGACGGTCTGCCCAGACATGGTGGTTAAAATATCGCCGGGACGTAATGAGCGTCCATCAGGCATATTCTCGCAGCCCGCAAGGATACCGACCACATTCAGCGGCAGCTTTAGTTCTGCAACCATGCGCATAACACCATAAACCGTTGCTGCCCCGCACATATCGTATTTCATCTCATCCATGGCTTCGCCAGGCTTGATGGAGATACCGCCGGAGTCAAAGGTTAACCCTTTACCGACGAGAACGATTGGACGGCTGTCCGCATCAGGATGGCCTTTATATTCGATAACAGACATTAAAGATTCGAAATGCGAACCCGCACCGACGGCTAGGTAGGCATGCATCCCTAGCTCTTTCATCTGCTGCTCGCCGATAACGCGCGTTGAGATATGGCTGCTATTTGCGTCGGCCAATTGGCGCGCCTGTGAAGCCAGATAAGCCGGGTTACAGATATTTGGCGGCATATTACCCAGGTCTTTCGCCGCCTGTACGCCAGAGGCGATGGCTAAGCCATGCTGAATTGCACGCTCACCGCTGGTTAATTCACGACGAGTCGGGACATTAAAAACCAGTTTGCGTAGCGGGCGACGCGGCTCAACACGATTACTCTTCAGCTGGTCGAAGGAATAGAGGGACTCTTTCGCCGTCTCAACAGCCTGACGCACCTTCCAATAATTATTACGTCCTTTAACGTGTAACTCAGTTAAGAAGCATACCGCTTCCATTGAGCCGGTCTCGTTTAACGTACTAATCGTCTTTTGAATAATCTGTTTATACTGACGTTCGTCTAGCTCACGCTCTTTACCGCAACCGACTAGTAAAACCCGTTCGGAAAGCACATTAGGTACGTGATGCAGTAGCAGCGTTTGACCCACCTTGCCTTCCAGCTCACCACGACGCAGTAGGGCGCTGATATAACCGTCGCTAATCTTATCGAGTTGTTCCGCGATCGGTGATAACCGGCGAGGATCGAACACCCCAACGACGATGCAGGCACTGCGTTGTTTCTCTGGGCTACCGCTTTTTACACTGAACTCCATGTATTCTCCTGAATCTTAAAGACAACGAGCTCGACACTCAATTAACATGCTTAACGGCTTAGGTGTATAATAACCGTTAAAGCTCAACTTTATGTTATTGTCGCTGATAGTGAAGGGTGAGTGAGCCGAGGCTCTCACCACTGATGCTTATGGTGTATGATACACTGTAACAGCAAAAATGTGTTGATGAAGAAAACCAGCAAATAAGCGTTGAAATTATCGACTTTCCTGCAAAAAGACAAGTTTTCACAGGCGTATTTAGCGTGATAATAATCAGATATTTGGTTCGTGAGACGCTTAAGAGTCAATTAGCGATTCTCTTTATCCTATTACTAATCTTCTTTTGTCAGAAGTTAGTGCGTATTCTCGGGGCTGCCGTCGATGGCGATACCCCTGCTAACTTGATTCTAACGCTTTTAGGGTTAGGTGTCCCGGAAATGGCGCAGCTGATCTTGCCCTTAAGCCTCTTCCTCGCCATCTTAATGACGCTCGGTAAACTCTATACCGATAGCGAAATCGCCGTGATGCATGCCTGTGGGCTTGGCAAAAGTGTCTTGGTCAAAGCGGCGCTTATCTTAATGCTCATCACATCGGCGGCCGCGGCGATTAACGTAATCTGGGCTGGCCCTTGGTCGGCGCGCTATCAAGATCAGATTATGCAAAATGCTCAAGCAAACCCCGGTAGCGCAGCGCTTGCGGCGGGGCAGTTCCGCCCATCTAGCGATGGAAGCTTCGTACTGTTTATCGATAATGCGCGTGGTAATCATTTTAGCGATGTCTTCCTCGCTCAGCTTCACCCGCGTAATAACACGAGACCCTCGGTGGTTGTCGCAGACCGTGGGCACATGGTTCAACAGAAAGACGGTAGCCAAGTGATTACATTAGATAACGGTACCCGGTTTGAAGGAACGGCGATGCTGCGCGATTTTCGTATCACCGACTTTACCCAGTACCGTGCCTATGTCGGTTACCGTGAGTCTGTGCTCGATCCGAACGATGCTGACGAGGCTTCTTTCACCACGTTATGGCACAGTAATACGCCGCAGTTTCGTGCAGAACTTCATTGGCGTTTAACGCTTATCTTCTCCGTTCTAGCGATGGCGTTAATGGTGGTTCCATTGAGTGAGGTCAACCCGCGTCAGGGTCGTGTGCTATCGATGTTACCGGCGATTTTCCTGTACCTGATTTTCTTCCTGGTTCAGAGTTCGTTTAGGACCAATGCGAGTAAAGGTCGTTTAGACCCGGCGATCAGCATGTGGAGCGTCAATATGCTGTACCTAGCGCTAGCTATCGTCCTCAATGCATGGGATACCCTGCCTATCCGCCGACTACGCGCAAAAATCAGCCGTAAAGGAGCCCTATAATGTTTGGCGTATTAGACCGGTATATCGGTAAAACGATTTTTAATACGATCATGACGACGCTGTTTTTGTTAGTGTCGCTGTCAGGCATTATTAAGTTCGTTGAACAGCTGAGAAAGACGGGTAAGGGCGCTTACAGCGTGTGGGATGCGGGATACTTCACTATCCTTAGCGTGCCTACAGACTTAGAACTGTTCTTCCCGATGGCAGCCTTACTCGGAGCGTTACTGGGGCTAGGTAATTTGGCTCAGCGTAGCGAGTTAGTGGTCATGCAAGCCGCAGGGTTTACCCGCTTGCAGGTAGCAGCCTCAGTAATGAAAACGGCCATTCCACTGGTCCTCTTATCGATGGCAGTGGGGGAATTTCTTGCCCCGGCTGGGGATCAATTAGCCCATAACTATCGTTCAGAGCAGATCGATGGTAGCTCGTTATTAGCCGCCCAAGGGGGGCTATGGGCTAAGGATGGCCGTGATTTTATCTTCATTCAGAAGTTACAAGACGAGCGGCATCTGAATGGTGTGACGGTCTACCACTTCAATGACCAACGTCGTTTGGAGAGTGTGCGGTACGCGGCGAGTGCGCAGTGGGATAACCATCGTAAAGAGTGGAATCTAGCGCAAATCGACGAATCCAACCTCTCGAATCCGGAACAGATTACGGGTAGCCAGCAGGTAAGCAGTGTGTGGAAAACGGCCCTAACCCCCGATAAATTACAGGTCGTGGCGTTAGATCCGGACTCGTTATCGATTCGCGGCTTACACGATTATATCCAGTACCTGGACCAGACCGGCCAAAAATCAGATATCTATCGCCTAAATATGTGGAGCAAGATCGTGCAGCCGCTCTCGGTTGCGGTAATGATGCTGATGGCTCTCTCTTTTATCTTCGGCCCTCTGCGAAGTGTCTCGATGGGGCAACGCGTGGTGACGGGGATAAGCTTCGGGTTTATTTTCTACGTGTTAGATAAGATCTTCGGCCAGCTGAGCCTAGTGAAAGGTCTACCGCCAGTGCTTGGGGCCATCGTACCGAGTGCCGTATTCCTCGCGTTAAGCTTAATGTTGTTAATTAAACGCAAATAAAAAAAGGCCCCCTCTACTCAGCGGGGCCTTTTTGTTAGAGCTGTTGCAATAGCCATGGTAACTGCGATAGCGCAAAGAGGAGTAAGCCGATTAACCCTCCCACCACCGTACCATTGATACGAATAAACTGCAGATCTTTGCCGATATTCATTTCGATCTGGTCAACCAATAGCGCATCATCCCAGCCCTTAATCGTGTCACTGATATGACGGGTTAAGAATCGGGCGCTCTCTGGACCGACGGTGCGAATAGTTTGCTCGATATGCTGGTTAAATGCGGCTCTCAGTTGCGGGTCTCGACTTAGCGTTTCCCCCATCCAGACGGCAGCGCGTTGTAGCTGTAATCCAATTCGTGACTCTTCCTGATCCAAGTCTTTGTTTAGCCAACCACGAAGGTCCTGCCAAATCTGGCTGATATAGAGTGCGAATTGCTCATCTTCTTTGAGCCACTGTTTCATACGCACCATGCGTTCAGCCATTTTCGGGTCGTGTTCAAGGCTATGGATAAAGACTTTCACTGCACGATTAAAGGTCCGTCGCAGCTGGTGATCGGGATCACGCGCGACCTCCAATAATATTTGATCTGTCAGAGTAGAGACTTTCCGCGCGCCTTTCTCGCCTAACCACTCGCTGGAGACGACGCGTGAAATAGTAGGATATTCGCGCTGAAACCATGCGCTGATCTGTCCGGCAACAAACTGGCGCGTTTGTGGTTTCTCCAGCAATTTTACGATTTGTCGAATAATCGTATCGAGGACGGCTTGATGGCGATTCTCACGGGTGAGGCTTTCTAATAAGATGACCGCGCTGTGTCGAAAATCGACCTGATCGATAGCACGGTTTACCGCTTGGCGGATGAAACGATTAATCGCATCATCATTACTGGCGGTCAGCACACCGCGCAGAACGGTTTTCAGCGCTTGGGCAAAACGTTGCTGGTTGGCCGGCATGAGTAACCATTCTGCGAGCTTTTGCGAGAAGTTATGCTGCCTGACTAAGCCTGTTAGGGCGTCTGCATTCAGAAACCGCTCTTCGACGAACACTCCTAGGTTATCGGCGATCCGTTGTTTATTACGCGGCACGATGGCCGTGTGACGACTCACAAAAGGAATCGGGATACGGCGAAACAGCGCGCTAACGGCAAACCAGTCTGCCAGGCCGCCCACCATTGCGGCCTCTGCCACCGATTTTAAGGCTTGTACGCCCAGCGTCTGCGGGAGGAACAAGCTAAGAATAAAGAGGCCCGTTGCACCAAGTAGTAGAGATAAGGCGATTCGCTTAGTACGACGGAGTGCGTGAGATTTTTGCATAGCACCTGCTTAGTCGGTGTGAAGTGGCAACCGATCGGTTGCCACCGGATAACGCTACTATTTACGACCGCCGAAGAGACTCCCGAGTACGCCACGCAGGATCTGATTCGCGACTTGTCGGCCTGCACTTTTTGCCATCCCTTGAACGACACCATCGTGGCGGCCTCCGCGAGGCCCGGTATAACCGAACAAAACCTTCTTCACCTCATCCATAATACCGCCTTCCTCATTTGTATCAGCTCGAGGCGCTGAAGAGGTCGGTGATTGCTGGGCACCACTATTCGCGACACCTTTCTGGAGCATTTCAAACGCCGATTCGCGGTCTACCGCATCGTCATATTTGCCATACAGCGGCGAATGGTTGATGAGCGTGTTACGCTCATCGCTGGTTAAAGGTCCCATACGTGAGCCGGGGGCAATGACCATCGCGCGCTGCACGACACTCGGGCTGCCTTTTTCATCGAGAAATGAGATGAGGGCCTCACCAGTGGCAAGGGATTGAATCGCTTCTTCGGTATTGAATTCAGGATTAGCCCGCATGGTGTCTGCGGCCGCCTTGACGGCTTTTTGATCGCGCGGAGTGAAGGCGCGTAGGGCATGCTGTACCCGGTTACCGAGCTGCCCCAAGATATTATCTGGGATATCGGATGGGCTCTGGCTAACAAAGTAGACCCCTACGCCTTTGGAGCGGATAAGGCGCATCACTTGTTCAATTTTTTCAAGTAGTACGTCTGGGGCGCCATTGAACAGGAGGTGTGCTTCATCGAAGAAGAAGACTAATTTGGGCTTCTCGACATCCCCTACCTCTGGTAGCTGCTCGTAGAGTTCAGACAGCATCCACAATAAGCTGGTCGCGTAGAGTTTAGGCATTTGGTACAGTTTTTCTGACGCCAGGATATTAATAATACCTTTGCCCTGTTCGTCGGTACGCATCCAATCTTTAATATCGAGCATTGGCTCGCCAAAGAAGTATTCGGCGCCTTGTTGCTCTAAGCTTAACAGCCCGCGTTGAATTGCCCCCACCGACGCACTATTGATGTTGCCATATTGTGTAGTAAAGGATTTCGCGTTATCTCCGACATACTGCGTAAGTGCTCGCAGATCTTTAAAGTCGAGCAGCAGTAGCCCTTGCTCATCGGCAATACGGAAGATAATGTTCAGCACGCCGGTTTGAATATCATTAAGGTTGAGCAAGCGGGCGAGGAGTAGAGGCCCCAAATCGGTGACGGTGGCGCGAACCGGATGGCCTTTCTCGCCGAAGATATCCCAAAATACGGCGGGGTTCTCGACCGGCTGCCAATCGGTAACCCCGATAGCCTCCAGCCGTTTGGTAAGTTTTTCTGACGTTTGTCCCGCCGCCGCGACGCCGCTGAGGTCGCCTTTAACATCGGCCATAAAGACGGGGACGCCAATCGATGAGAACGACTCCGCTAATTTCTGTAGCGTGACAGTCTTACCAGTTCCCGTCGCACCCGTTATCAAGCCGTGGCGGTTGGCAAGGGCAGGAAGTAAATCGAGCGATAACTCGTTGGTGCAGGCAATACGCAGCGGTGCAGTCATAATTAAGGTCTCATCCATGCTTAAATCCTAAGCATGCAATGACCCGAGGTAGGTGTCAATCGGTAGGATCTGTAACCTAGGCTAATCAATGTAGATGAGTCGCGACATCTACCACACCGTTGATCACAAATTGAATACCCATACAGACCAGTAAGAAGCCCATTAAGCGGGAGAGGGCTTCGATACCGCCTTTACCGACTAACCGCATGATCGGCCCAGAGCAGCGTAGCGCTACCCAAAGCATAATTGCCACCAGTAAAAAGCAGATTATAGGGGCCACCATCAGGATCCATGCCGGATAGTCGACGCCGGATCTGACCGATGCGGCCGTGCTGATGATCACAGCGATAGTCCCTGGACCGGCAGTTCCCGGCATGGCAATAGGAACGAAGGCGATATTTACGGTCTGTGGGCTATGTGGCGCGGCATCCAGCTCGTCTTGTTTATGTTGCACTTCCGGGGCTTCATGCACTTGCTGCACCGGGAACAACATACGAAAACCAATAAAGGCGACAATCATTCCACCGGCGACACGCAGACCAGGAATCGAGATGCCAAAGGTATTTAACACCGCGCTACCCGCAAACCAGGTGATCAGCATAATCAGAAAAACGTAGACTGCCGACTGGAGCGCTTGTCGATTGCGCTGCTGGAAATTCATCTCATCGGCGAGGCTGAGGAACATCGCCACAGCAGTCAACGGGTTAGCCAGCGGCAACAGGATCAGCAATCCCCAGCCGATAGCATTAAGCAGCGTCATCAAAGTTATTCCTTAACACGAGAACAGTAAGGTAAGCCTAGAGTGGGAAGAGGTGAGTGGCAATACTATACAGGGAGATGTGGCACAAAAGGGCGGTGAGTGATGGCGGGTTTGCTCCCCGCCAATCGAAAATTACATACCGAGGTATTTTTTACCTTGGTCTAGCACGACGTTACAGGCTTTTGTCTTCAACTTTTTACCCATCTGGGTATTGCTCAGCGATTTCAGATCGATTTTTTGATCATTACCGGTTGTTAGTAGGCCTTGTAGACCCTGCAGGTAACCGTTTTCTTGTTGCGAGCCTGCAGTTTGTGTCGATTGAGTCGTAGCGTCGGTGAGACCTAATTTACTCTTCAGCTGGTCGGTGACGGAACTGACGTTGTTGTCAACGATGTTGTTTTTCGCACAGTATTGCAGAATACCGGTCACGTTCGACATGCTGTTAGCACTCACTGCACTATTTCCGCCGCCCAGTAGCTGGGTAATCGAACCGAGGGATAAGCCACCATTCGCCGTTGAGCCCGCTGCAGTCTGGCTATTACCTGAATTATTCATTAGATCGGAAGCGGTGCTGCTCAGTTTGTCCTGCCAGCTGGCCGCCTGAGCGAAAGAGGTGAAGGCTGCTGCGGCGAAGCCGAGTGCTAGAAGAGTTTTCGATGGTAAACGCATAGTGTTGCCTCATTGCAGTAGATAGGAAGTCCAATATTCATTAGGGACGTTGTAGCAAATTAAGTTCATAATTTCTAATCTAAGCCTAGTCCTATCGGAATTATCTGTCTAACGAGCCGCTAACCTGTACGCGCAAAAAAAAGATTCGTCGTTTTTTTCAGCAATCGAACACTACTCCGCGTTAATCTCCTTGCGCCTGCGAGTCAGGCGGGTATAATCGGCCACGTTTACACATCCCCTTCAGTGCCGAAGTGGCGAAATCGGTAGACGCAGTTGATTCAAAATCAACCGCCCTTTGGGTGTGCCGGTTCAAGTCCGGCCTTCGGCACCAAGTAAGATGAAATTAAGTCGCTCAAGAGCGGCTTTTTTTGTGTCTAGGATTTGGCTTTTGTAAGCGCTTCGGCGGTTTGAATCAGCTTAGGCCAAGCTGCAGCAAATTATTGATATGAGCACAATCTCGGGTATATTTTCATATTACTATATTGGTACCCATATAAAATCCTTGAAAAGATAGATACTAACAGCGGATGATGTAGGAATTCCTAACAGGAAAAACCCGATTCATAGAAAGGGAATAGGCCTATGCCAGACATTCGCGCCCAGCAGTTTCTTTATCACTTAACGGATCTTAGCAATCTGAACGACATTTTCTCCGAAGGACTAAAACCCCGCAGCATCTTGCGTGGTTTTTCAGATGTCGCCGATTCTGGAATTATAGCTTCACGTACTACTTTGCGTTTGGAAGAGTATGTGCCTTTCCATTTTTTCGCTCGAAATCCTTTTGATTATAGGGTTCATCGTAATAATCCAGATAAGACGTTTGTCCTTATTACCGTTCATCGAAGCCATGCACAGGCGAATAGCTGGCGAGTTATTCCTAAACATCCATTATCTGGTTCAGCGGTTGCTTTGCTTGATTATGACGTGGGCATGGCTGCCATTGACTGGGCGACCATGAACCGTCGCGAATACGCGGATGATAATTGTAGGTGTGTTTGTATGGCGGAATGTCTCTCTCCAACAACGGTTCTTGCAAGTGTTTTTAATAGTGTTTTTGTTCCTGATGCACAAACAGAAATAATCGTTAACGATCTAAAAAAGGATTACGGATTAAGTTTGTACGTCAATAATAGCCCATATATGTTCCCCGGAGCGTGACCGTGGCCTACGACTACAGTTCCAGCCTCAACCCGGAAAAAGCCCTAATCTGGCGTATTGTCCATCGGGATAATATTCCATGGATACTCGACAATGGCTTGCGCTGCGGAAGCAGCCAGGTACAGGCCCCAAATTGGGTCAATATTGGAAATCCAGAGCTTATTGATAAACGCGCCGGGCATCCGGTGCCTACCGGGATGGGGGGAACGCTGCATGACTATGTGCCGTTTTACTTCACCCCCTTCTCGCCAATGTTGATGAATATCCATAGCGGACGTGGAGGCATTAAGCAGCGCCCCAATGAAGAAATTGTCATTTTGGTCAGCAGCCTACGACATATGACGGAGCAAAATATTCCTTTTATATTCACCGATAGCCACGCCTATTATAATTTGGCGAATTACTATACCGATCTAAACAATCTGAGCAAGATCGACTGGCCCATCCTACAGGCGCGGGATTTCCGTCGAGACCAGGACGATTTGGCCAAGTTTGAGCGCTATCAGGCCGAGGCATTGATCTGGCAGCACTGCCCAATCACAATGCTGGGGGGGATGGTTTGTTACAACGATGGCGTCAGGGTACAATTAGAGCAATGGCTTTCGCAACGTAATCTGTCAATGCCCGTGCACACACGGGCCGGGTGGTACTTCTCATGATCGCATATACACAAGGCAATTTATTGGACGCGCCCGTGGAAGCATTGGTAAATACGGTTAATACCGTCGGTGTTATGGGAAAAGGTATCGCGCTAATGTTTAAAGAGCGCTTCCCCGACAATATGAAAGCCTATGCACTCGCCTGTAAGCAAAAGCAGGTAATGACCGGTAAAATGTTTGTTACTGAAACCGGCGAACTGATGGGGCCACGTTGGATCGTCAACTTCCCCACTAAGCAGCACTGGCGTGCCGACTCTCGTATGGGGTGGATTGAGGACGGTTTACAGGATCTGCGCCGCTTTTTGATCGAAGAGAAAGTGCAGTCCATCGCTATTCCTCCGTTGGGAGCGGGCAATGGCGGCCTGAACTGGCCGGACGTTCGGGCGCAGATTGAATCTACGCTGGGCGACCTTCAGGGCACTGAGATCTTGATTTACGAGCCCACCGAAAAATACCAGAACGTCGCTAAGAACACCGGCGTAAAAAAGCTCACTCCCGCCAGAGCGATGATCGCTGAACTGATAAGACGTTACTGGGTATTGGGAATAGAGTGCAGTCTGCTGGAAATTCATAAGCTAGCATGGTTGTTACAACGTACTATTGAACAGCTAAAGCAGGAAGACGTGCTCAAACTACAGTTTGAGGCACACTATTACGGCCCCTACGCTCCTAACCTTAACCATTTGCTTAACGCTATGGATGGTACATACCTTAAAGCAGAGAAACGGATCCCGGATAGCCAGCCGTTGGATGTAATTTGGTTTAACGATCGGGAAAAAGAACACGTCAGCTTTTGGCTGAAAAATGAGGCTAAAGAGTGGCTACCGGCACTGGAGCTGGTTAGCAAGTTAATTGATGGTTTTGAATCACCGTTTGGTCTGGAATTACTGGCGACAGTTGACTGGCTGCTGACCCGAGGAGAATGCCAGCCTACGTTGGCTTCTGTGAAAGAAGGGCTGCTCCAATGGCCTGCGGGTGAGTACTGGGCCATCCGTAAGTTGAAACTGTTTGATGATAGGCATCTTCAATTTGCGATAAACCGCGTGATAGCGTTGCGTCGCTGAACATCTAAATAACGCGTTACAAGACAATAAAACGTGCCACAGTAATGTACGATTTGAATACCAGCGTTTCGGCGGTACAGAAATGGGAAAGTGGTACAAAAGGTTCAAGTGGATTTGCTCTAAAATTGCTTACTGTGGTGCAGAAGCATGGGGTAGAGGTGCTGGTTTGAGTCTTATTAAATCGCTACCAGCCCAATATATTAGTAGAGAGATTTTTTAATCAAATAACCCCAAGCTTTGCATACAATTCTTTTTTCTCTTTCATGCTGTTATCTAATGGTGCAACTCGTAATGCTGCTTTCAAATAAGCCGCAGCACCAGAGTAATCACGCATTTGCTCGCAAACTAAAATGAGTTGGCTTAACACATGTAACTTCATTGGAGTTGTTTGGTTTACTTTCTCCAATAGTGCTCTTGCTTCAGGATATTTTGCTTCAAGGCCAAGGATAGATGACTCTAAACACATGGTAGTCGCGTTTTCTGCTTCAACTTGCTTTCGTTGCAACAGCCAGGATTTTGCTTGACGGATATTGCGCAACTGTAAGTTTGCCTTTATTACCAGCTCGAACAAAGCCGCAGGTTGAGTCAATTTACCCTCGAGCAAGATCGCTTTATTATCTTTTACAACTTTTTCAAAGTCGAATAAGCGATTGGCGCGATATAAGGCAATAAGTTGCTGATGTAATGCTTGTAGATCTTTACTGCGGCCATACTCCTGCGATGCTAACTGAGCAGCCTTTTGGTAAGATTGATTGGACATTGCTTCAAGTACCGCACTTGACCAGTCCTGATCAAGTTTAGTCTGAAAAACGGGAGCAATAGCACCAACTTTTAGTTGCTTAGTGGTAGCTGTATCAAATGCATGAATTAATTCGGAAATAGTTGAAAAGCGGTCCTCCGCTCGTTTTTGTAAGCAGGTAAGAACCACTTGCTCCAGGTCCGTATGAATAGAGCTATTAATCTCCGTCGGAAGCTTGAAAGGTGCGTGGCGCTGAACTTGTGCTGGCGTATCATGGGGGAGTTTTCCTGTCAGCAGCTGGTATAGCAAAACACCTAAGCTATAGATGTCGCCCAATAGCAACTCTTTTAGACTACCTCTACGGCTGTCGACGTTGGAGAACTCTGGGGCCGAATACAACACAGTCCCGCCATTTTCTCGGGTACGAACGTAAATTTCTTCTGGTAAAGCTGAGCTGCCAAAGTCCGTCAATTTTACCAGGTCTCGTTCTCCAACTAAAATGTTATGTGGCTTAATATCTCCATGGGATATTGGCACTGGTAGTTCAGCCAAATAATGCACAGCACGGAGTACTTGACGATATATTCTGAACAACCGTTCATAGGTCTGACCAAAATTACGCTGCCTGTCATCGAGCTTTTGCGCCAGGGTTTGGCTGGGGAAATACTCCATTTCAATATAGAACCATTCATTATCTATACGGCCCATATCCAAAATTTGTACAATATTTTCGTGCGGCTCAACGTCTAAAAGCTCTTTACCTTCGGCAAGCTGGCGATCTTCCCGAGTAATATCCTTAGGGATTTTTACTGCGACGATTTTTCCATCTTGCAAGCGCTCCGCCCGCCATACCCAACCATGGCTGCCATCACCAAGGCATTCAAGTAACAGGTATTTGTCACCAAGGCGTTTATTCGTCCCTGGTAAAAAATGTGCTGATTTTATATTCACATCAACACCTCATAGTGAATTCTGTCCAAAACAATCATGCTCAGATTTTTGATAAATAAAAAGCGACTAAACACCACCTCTATATCAGGAGCCGCACTTACTTGGGTACCAGTGGACGAAGTAAAACCCATGCGGCAAATGTCTTTCAGTTTTCGGGTATTAGGTGCATCGACTAAGCCTTGACTCCAGGCACTGAGCACCAGGGTTTTGGGGGAATTATTCCAGCGCTGTGCTGCTTCCAGTAAGTTTTTTAATTTTTCTTCTAGCTTTTGCTGTCCCTTCGCTGAGCCATCAAAGCGTTCAAATTCGATTAGGCACATAGGCGATGCAGATGCTTTATGAAACCAGCCCGAGTCTGAGCGAATATCAGCACCAAATGTCCCTGGAGCCGGACATTCCACTACCGCCATAAACGACTGTTCATGTCCGAATGTATTCCAAACACTACAGCCTAAGCTGTGGACCAATACATCCTGGTCCAATAGCTTACCGCTTGCTAAAAGTGGAAACGTCTCATTTACCCAAGCGACTCTAGGCATAGGCAGCTTAGCCATTGAAAGAGCCCCAAACCCGCAATACCTCCGGTGATTCACCACCGTGAATTAATGCCTTACTCCCAACTTTAACAAGCAGTGGTGCAGGGATTGAACGACCACACACCAAAGCTTCACCGGTTGATAAACTCGGAAGTTCCTCCAGATCAGCTTTGCTCACCATATCTGATGCTTTAGCAATAAATCGTTGATCGTCTGGATTCTTCAAGCGCATCGTAATTAGCGTATTGCACTGAGAGGTCACATCTGAATCTAATTTCGATGGACGCTGGCTCACAATGCCAAATCCAACACCAAATTTACGACCTTCACCGGCGATCTTTTTAATAATCCGGTGACTGACTGCGTTGCCACCAGCCGGGGCAAAATTATGGCCTTCTTCGTAAACGATAAAGCATGGGCGCAGCGGGTCCGTTTTGCTCGAGGCCGCTTTTAATATTTCACTAGATAACAATGCACAAATGACTTGCTTGGCAGTATCACTCAAACCTTGTAAGTCAACAACAACTAAACGCCCTTGTTGATTGCTTGGGCGTCCCACCATTTTGTAAATATCAGTTGGCTCAGTCATCGTGGCACTGTAAAAACTTTTGGCTTCATTCAGCACGCGCGAAAGCTTCATCGAGGCGACGGCGGCACTACGGCCTGATAACGCCTTCGCCTCAGCTTCAGAAAGGTCGTCCCACTTTTTTAACTCTTCAATACCATCACCTAATAAGAAGCGCAGACGGTTAATATCTCGTGGCTCGGTCTTATCTGCAGAGCGCCAATAACGAATTGCAACATCGAGTACCCGTTGCTGCGGTTCCGTTAAGCCAGGTAATATTTCAGCAATATCGTCCATTTCAAAATGGTCAAACTGAAGCGCTAATGGCGTGTTCTTACTGGCGTATTTATGTTTAAATGATTCGTGCTGCGGCGAGTAAATCTGAATACCTGCACCGGCCGCTTGCAGCTTTTCAAAGGTCTGTTTTATCAGTGGCAGTGCCTCTTTATCACGCTTATCGTCAGTGGCTTCGAAGAAACTTGAGAATTGCAGATTACCGCCAGCGAGAGCTTTACCATATTCACCATGTGGGTCAAATACTACTACAGTGCCGTTATTAACCGCGACTAAGCGCTCAATAATGCGGCCAACAGTATAAGACTTGCCTGACCCCGTCATTGCCAGAACAGCCAAGTGTTCAGTGACCAACTTGTTGACGTCAATAAAAACCGGAACAGTATTCTCGCCTTTGTCGTAGCCTACTAGGTTGCCCAAGTGCAAACTGGAGTGTTCATTAAATTCGTAAAAATCACTCAAAAACTGGAAATCGACGGTTTCAACTGCGGTCCCAGGGTTAAGTGGGCGACGTGGAATTTTGATTTGACGAGTAACAGGATCGCGGTAACCAACCAGCTCGACCTGAGCAAACATATTTTCACCCGTTACATTCGCACCGGGCAAAAGCTCAAGCTCAGTCACACCATCGCCAAAGCCGGCGTTGTAGAGCATATTGGTACGACTGATCTTGGTTACGCGCCCCAGTACGGCGACTTGCCCCTCATCTTTGCGTTCCTGGTGCATAATGCGTATAAACTCACCACGACGTACTGAAAACGAGTCTTGCACAACCATAGTTAACTGGCTGGCATCTCCCGTGTTACCGACTAATTTACCTAAAACTTTATAAGCCATTATTCAATCCCTCATCGAGGCCTGCCAACCACCCTGCCTCAATATCATTATTCTTTAGAGCCTGGTGTAAACCCTGGCGATAAAACGTAGCAAATTTAGGTAAAATGCCAAGCTGTTGATAGCCAAGTAATTGTGGCAACGGCATTGCATTACCTTTATTTTGCATATCCAGCACTATCAGGCGAGACGCAACTAAATCGAGATCAGCACTTTTCCATTCTGGTTCGTCACCCGCTAATTGCACCATTTTTATCTGTCCACCTCGGGCACTACGGAAGTGAAATCCAATTAACCCTTGCTTAGCTTCAATGTTAGGTTCAATGCGGTTTTCTTGTTCAGACAAACGAAATGCGATGGTGCGCGAATAGTTGCCTAAAATGCCATTGATAAATCGCAAATCCCCCACGCCCACCAAACTTTCATCCAGGCCTGCCAGATTTTGCATCAGCTCCTTAGAAAACCCATCAGAGGCTAAAATTTGTTCGCGACCTTGCTCGGTACGTAAATCTTGTTTGGCGATGCTCACAATTGCGCTAAAGCGCTCAGCCAAAATACTTGCAAGTACTACACCACTTTGATTCCAGGGGAAAATTTTAGATCGATGGCTTTGCCAAAAAGTTTCTATCACTTGTCTGGTTTTTTCGTACTCTTGTTTATGACGGACATTGCGCTCGAGTGGCGCCATATCCCTTGCTAAAAATAACGGCGTATCCAGTAAAATTAAATCGCCAGGCTCATAACTTAAAAGTTTTTTCTCAACTAACTGATACGCCTGACGAATTTCAATTAAATCAAGTCGTTTACGCTGTGCTTCAAAATCAATATCATCCAGTTCTGATACCGAGTCGCTACCCACCGTGCTGACTTTATTGTTATCTATTAGCAAATCTGTGCGTACTGCCGCACTGGCATAAATAAATCCCCCCAGTACCTTGTCTAGGCAGGATTTAGTCGCAATACCGGCTACGCGTAAATTAACGATTGTGGGCTTGGGGACCGCTTTTACTAAGCCAGCATCACGGAACAGCGGCGCCACTTGCTCTATATCACGGACCTGTTTAAGCAAGCGTCCTGAGCTTCCCGGTAAGCGAAGCTGGCTATCGATGGCGAGAGATTGCGCTAAATTCATCGTGTTGTTCTCATTCATGCTCATAGCGTTCCTGTGTTTAGCTGCTCGCTAAGTAATGGGGCATAAGCCCAATATTGCGAGGCATGTAGGCATGTTTTACCGGTGGCTGTTATGCCCGCTTCGTCGATAAAATGGTGCTGCCGTAACATCTCACCCCGCTTGACAATATCAAGGCTGCTAACATCAAACATCAGCTTAACCGCATTATGCTCAGACAACGATTGTAAGCTCATGCCAGTTCCTGCGTAGAGTAGTAGCAATATAACCAGATCGTGCTTATCTGGTGTGTAGTCAGTTGATGGCGCGTTAGGTTCGATGATTCGTTCAGCAATGCCAGCGTGGTCCACAAACCAATTCAACCAGCTCACCAGGATCTCACTATGATCGAGTAAATTTAGCGACCACAAAGGTAAAGTGGTAAAGGCTAATAGCCCACTGTTGCTGTGTTTTCGTATGTAGCGGGTATGCACCACATCGCCAGCCTGGTGTTGGTGGCGATCTGCACTGCCAGTAAAGCCAGCAATAGCCTGGTCTGTTTCACTAGCTAGCAAAGCGGTTAGCCCCGGTTCTTGCACCCTGAAGACCGCTGGTACTAACTGCCAATCCAGTGGGAAGGACAAGTGCGCTAATAAGGTAATTTGTTCAGCTTTCAGGTTTATCACCAAAGCGGCACAACCTGCCTGCATAGCCCAGTGATACAGGCGTTGCATAGTGTTAGCGTCAGTCAACTCTTCTGCTTGTACTAATAACAAACCGCTGGCTGGCGGCGAGCTTATCCAATCCTTCGTTAAGGGGGTTGCCCCCGCAACGGTTTGCAAAAACCGACCTTTACGATTACTGGCCAGTGCCGCAGATAAATAAAGACTCATCGCGTCACCTCTATAAACCAGTGGCAAAGGTTAGGCGCATTTTTACAATACCTTTGTCTACAAGTCCTTTTTGTTGCTCAGGTGTTAACGCGGGTTCTTTATTTTGGCTCAAAGCTTGATAAATCGGTTGCCAATCCGCCAGTGTTAAACCTGTATCTTTTAATATTTGCTCACCTTGACTCTGCCATTTTGTTTGGGTACTTTCACACACCAGTTGAAGTTCACTGACACCCAAATTGCTCACATCCCTCAGAGTCAACGCGGCAGGTTCAGCTTGCTTTTGAGAAGCCAATAGCGGTTTTAATAACGGCAACCAGCTGTTTACCTGCTCGATGGAGTTGCGTCTTACTTGGTTTAGACGCTCTTCAATTTTAAGTAGCTGGCCTTGAATCGGTGCAAGTTGACCGCGCGCCGGTTTTAAAAGCTCTTCTGGTAAGTCCCGTAACGATGAAAACTGCCCATTGCGCAAACTGTTTTGCAGACTTTGACGCTTGCTCTCGGCATCGTTGGGGAGATCGGCAATAGCGTCTTCAATGAGCTGTAATTTCATTACCAGTTTTGGTAGCTCTGCAATGTCATCAGCGTACTCATACTCAGCCGTTGCGCTATTAAGCCATTTTTGCAGTTGTTGGGCGCATAGGTTTTGCTCTGCGAGGTTATTAACCAGCTTCCCAAATCGTTCTTTGCAGTTGCGGTAGCTAGACAAAATATGTCCCTGAATCTCCGCTATCGGCAGCTGTTGCTCACTGTGCAGGTTTACACCCACTTCTTGCGCTAAGGCTGAAAGCTTGTCTTGCGCTTTGCCTAAGTCGAGTTTACGCAGGTAATGCAGTAAGGTATCGCTGTCTGCTTGCTGCTCTTTTTGTCCGGTGGCACTGCTGGTATCATCTTTTAACGCGCCGTCTAAAATATGGCCGATGGTGCGCAGCGTGTTGGTGTACAGACGTTTCGGGAAATTCGTCAGTGGGGCACACTCTGTTTCAACATCTATGATTAGATCAGCGAGTCGGTTGTTGATACGCTCAGCGCTGCGCTCAACAAATTCGGCAAATAAACAGGCCTGTTCAATCCGTTGATAAAGCGAGGTCGTTTTGTCTTCTAAGCTAAGAATATGGGCATCTTTTAGCATGGGCTTGGAACTATTAAGCGGTTTAACCTTTGCTACTCGCTCCAGCACTTCAGCACGCTTAAGGATAAGCCCTGCCAGTACTTGCGTGTCGTCGGTCTCGGCCATATCAGCCAATTGTTCTTCTTGCTGTTTGAGCTCGTTAAAGAGTGATTGCGCTTTTCCCAGCTGTTCTTTAGCTTCCACGGTGACAAAACCTAGCTTATTTGTACCCAGAGGCGCGAACATTTCATTAATGCGTGCATAACCGTAGACGCGGCTCATGACTTCCACATTAGCAGCGTAGCTGCCCATATCGTTACCACTGAACCAGTTTTGTGCTTCACTTATGGCATTTTCTAACCGCGAACGGGGGTAGTATTTCCAAATCGCCTGTTTTTCGGTTGGGTTGGTTAACGTGAGTAAGTTCAGTTGGCCACACCACCACATCCAGTCATTAAACACACCTTTGGCGGTAATGCTCGTTCCAGCAACATAGCCAAAATAAAACTGCTCCTTAAAGTCTTCGAATGCCCACTTGTGTTTTTTATTAGGATGAGCAATACGGGGTAAAAATAGTGGGATCTGCGCCTGGCTTCGCTGCACATTATTAAGTTCAGTAAATAGCCCGGCATGTTCATCGGCCGTGTAGCCTTTGGCAATATAGCTACCCGGTACTTTAAGTTTATCCAACAAGCTGCTCAGCTCATTCACTGGCACGCTGTGTTGCTGCTGTAAATCGAGAATGTCGTTTAGCTCAGGGTGAGCAATGGCCAGCTGATACCAGCCTTTAAACAACAGGTCGCGGTCATTCGGTGATAACTTACCCTCTACCTTTAATGGCCAGGCAATTAACCCGCGCTGCTGCAAGCGCTGGCGCCACTTATGAATAGCATCCGTGGCAAAGGTCGTCAGGGCATGCAGCTTGTTTTTGAATTTCGCGGTAAAGCTGTCGGCCGTTAAATTCACACCGTGCAACTGGCATGCTGCCAAACTTAAGCCAATACGCTCCAACTGGTCTGCTTCGCTTGGGTTGACATAATGTAGCAATATCGCATCACGCAACGCATTGCTTTCATCCAGCCGGCTGTATTGCTCCATAAGATGTGCAGATGCGGTTAACGCTAATACCGGCATGCGACCATTTTGGCGGCTGTGGTTTGCCGCAAAGGTGTGAAGATTGTTTAGCTCGGTTAGGTTGCTGACCCAGGCAAACAAAGCCTTACCTTCTGGGTGAAGCTTAAACCCATCAAGGGTAAGTAAACCTCCTTGGCGGCCACGGGGTTCGGTTAAAATGGCCAGAGGTGCATCGTCGCTGCCCGCTTTATTACTCAGCAAGTTTTCATCATAGGTCCAGTTGTTATCCAGTAATCTCACAAAGCCCGTTACACGGGCTAATGCCTTGATGAGCGGCTTCTGGCTACTTTGTTTGCTTAGTTCACTCATCGCCTGTTCATGAGCATCGCCCATGGCGGGATCTTTAAAAATCAGCGAGTTTTGTTGGGCATTGCGATAGCGCAAATCCAGGCGCAATAACATCGCCACACTGGGGCCAATGTGCGTTGCTTCGCTGGCGTCCAGTTCGGTAGTTTCACCCACCAACTTGTGCCATAAGGCATCGGCAGCAAATTCAATCGCAGGGTGGTCATACAGCAAGCTGAGTAAGTATTTAAACTCACCTTTTGACAGAGGCAGTAACGCTGCGCTTTTATCGCTGCTTGCGGCTTGTTCTTTAATCGAAAAAGTCCGCAGGTTATCCAGCAAAGTCTCTAAGCTCAGCGCTTGATCTACTGCAGGGTAGTACCATTCATCTTTATCGCGGCGGAATTTGGCTTGCTCCAGGGCTTGTCGGCATTGTAGGCGGTCAATGCTCAGTTTGTGGTAATGAGCGGCGATGGGTTCCAGATCTTCGTTTTTCAGCGCTAGCAATTCAGCGGCATGGCCCACTTCAGTTAAGCGCATGGGTAATTGGCCGTAGAGCAAACTACGGCATTCGATCAATAGTGCCTGGTCGCGGGTTTGAATGCCTTCTATCGCACCTTTATCCAGCACATGCCTGGCCACGCGACCAGAACCTGCCAGTACAGCTTCAAATAAATCGCCGACATCCTTGATAGTACGGCCTGCTTGTTGGTATTGACTCAGCACCGCATCCACATTCGCCATGATCACGTTAAACCAACCGAAGTTGGCACCACTCATCGCGTAAGCGGCTTCCACTAAACCAGCAGGGTAATTAAAACCCAGCTTGCCGTCTTTTAACAGGCTTGCCACATAGTCTGATACATCGGCAAAGGCATTGTGCTCAAGTTCCACTAACTCAAAGCGGCGTGCGACCGATTGAATTTCGCGCAATTGCTGGCCAAGCAGTGGTGAACAAAGTGCAACATAGCGCAACCATGGAAGTTTACGGCGAGGGTCTTCCTCTTTAATGGCTTTACCAATCAGGCGAATGGCTTGGCCATCGAGGCGTTTATCTTGTTCATCCTCCAGGCCAAAGGTGGCGGCTTCTGCAACGGTTTCCAGCTCATCCAGCACCACCAACATATACTGCACACCAAAGCGCTTTAATTCTTGATAGGCGGCTTGCACCAAACCGACTACCAGCCTTTGGTCAGTGTAGAGGTCTTCTTCGCTGTGGTTGGCGTTCAGCTGTAGGGCATCTGCTAACCGTTTAGCTTTAAAGCCCAATGGCATTAAGCGTTCATAGGCTTGTTTGGCAATTTCACTTTGAATCGATCCATCAAAGGTTTGGGTAGCCAGGGGTAATAGCGCTTGATATAAACCAAAAGCAAACCAGTTATCCGAGTTTTGATAATCTGATGCGACTTGCGAGTAGCGAATATAGAGCGCCAGGTATTTGTCTTGCGTATTGCGATTAAACAGTTGCTTATTGTACAGTTGGCCTTGTTCGTCGCGGACAAACCAGCCCCTGGAACAGTCGTTAATTTGTGCGACCAATTCATGGCCTAAACGTGATTTACCCCGGCCCCATTCGGCTTCGATGGCAAACACATGGGCAAATCGATCATCATCGTGATCCACCGTATGCAAAAAGGTTTGAAAGCGTTTAAAAAATCGGCTCTGGCCCACTAACGGGTCGCGAGGTGGGTAATCGGATACGCCCGTCGCCGCCCAGCGATGTTGTTTTGCCAGGCTATCAACCATTTGTTCGTTTAATTCAAAACTCATCACGCAGATCCTTGAAGGTTCATTCTATTGGAGGCGCGTTTTTTATTGGCATAGCAGTGTTGCGCCAGTTGCTTAATGGCCCGTTGTAACGTTTGGCTTTTGTAGCCAAATAGCGGTGCTAACGGCAAACTATAACAGGCATCACTGAAGCTTGTGTGAATTCGATAGTGACCGGATTCGCCACGACCCGCCTCGGTAAATTGCCAGATTTTTTGTGCCAGCAATTCGGCAATGAATGCGCTCAGAACGCGGTTAAGGTGGTTGATGCTTTCCGCGTTCGCATCGAGTGCCGGATAAAGAGTGATATTGATCTCATTGAGCAGCAGCATAAGGAACTCAGCCAAACTCCCCAGACTCACCTCATCACCGTCAATGCCTTGTACCGCCACATTGACTTGGCTGGGGGCAAAGGCATTTTGCCCGACGGGTAAGGCGAGTAATAAGCCACCACGTTGCTCGGCAGCCCAGGCATCTTGCACAAAGATAATAAGACTGAGTAAAAATAACCAGGGCCGTTGGGCGAATAGCTCGGTAAGCGGCACATTGTCATAACCTAAGCGGGAGACCAATAACCAATCGGCATTAGGTTTGAGGTCATGTTCATCAAGCAAGGTATTAGGGAGTGCTAATAAACGCCCACTACACCAATTGTTTGCAAGTTGTTTTGCGGTTAAATCCACCACTTGTATCGGTGCCGGTGGTTCATTTTGTTCGCTTAGGGTAAACAAGGTATGGCTGGTACGCAAAATACGGTATAGAGAGGGAATGGCAGCGTTGTCGTTTAAGCTATGGCCGAGTAAATCGCGTTCGGTTTGTACCAGAGGGCTGGCAATGATTTGCGGCGCGGTGATAGTGCTTTCCAATTGTGCTAATACCCATTCACTGGCATTGCCCAGTTGTTGAATTAGCTTAATCAACACCATTGGGTCATTCATCGCGCCTGCTTCCTGGCAGCGAGCGGCGGCTAAATTTATCCAATGTTGGCGAACGTCTGGGTTTAAGCCTAACAACGCTAATTGCCATTCACCTGACTGGCCTAAATCGTTAAAGGCATCAAGCAATGGCGCAGTGAGGCTATAGGCGCTAACGATATCAGTTTCAGCGTCGTTCTTTGTCGGCTGTATTATTGGTTGTAACAGTGACCTAAGGGCAGGCACAGCCTCCAATAATAACGCTGCTTTGTCGGCGATCAAACCACCTTGTTGCCAAAGCTGCAGGCAGAGGTTAAGTACCGCTTCGCTATTCAACGTGTCGTTATTTTGCCTGGTTGTATT
Organism: Rosenbergiella collisarenosi; assembly: GCF_018494085.1. Taxonomy (GTDB): domain Bacteria; phylum Pseudomonadota; class Gammaproteobacteria; order Enterobacterales; family Enterobacteriaceae; genus Rosenbergiella; species Rosenbergiella collisarenosi. The sequence goes on from NZ_JABBFP010000001.1 coordinate 201,714, forward strand.
GCTGTCCATGCCACTTATCACCATCTTTACTCTTCTGCCTCAGCCTGTGCTGCATCTTCCAGCAAACTGTACAACTCATCTATATCGCTAAATAGCGGTGTCGTGCCTTCAATAGCGTAACCTTTAGCGCTCAACTTGCTTAAAATCGCCAAGTCTAAGCTGTTATCGCCATCTTCCAGGGCTTGCTGGGCTCTGATCAATTGCTGCTCGGTCAGTTGGCCTTCGATTAATGACTCAACTAGGGTTTTGGCACTTCGCGTAAGTGCAAAAGCAATTTTTTTGGCCAGATTAATATTAATTAAGTTTTTTGCTAAGAATTCTTCAATATCATTCTTGAGCCTAATAATAGGAAGTTCATGGAGACTCGCGAGGTCCAAATAGCTGATAATGTTATTGACCGAAACTCGCTCACAATATAATTCTTTGATTGTCGAGGAAAGGAAATAAGCCAAATAGGCATTATCAATGCCCTTGGGCGTGAACCTGAATATACTACCATTAATATAGGTGCCAGCCAGGTGGGATTCTGCGAGTTCGCAAGTGGAGATCGCGCCTTTAATCTCCATTAGAATATCGCCTTTAGAAACTTTTGCCTTATCGGCAACCTCTTCTTCGGGTACGTAATTAAAGCATGTAGGATCTATGTTTGCATTTTTCAGATCTGTGGCACGAATAAATCTAACGTTACCTTTCCCGTAAGAGTTGCTTGAAGGTAAAACGCCATAAGATCCGCTTTCGATAAATTGCTTTAAGGGTTCAGAATTACTCTTGAACCAAAATTCATTAAACAAACTGAATTTTTCATCATAAAATGCCGGATCGAGGCGATCTTCTAGTTTTGCTCTAACGATTTTTGTGGATTTTTTTTCTTTGTAGCCTAGCTCAGCTAGAGCATTAGCAAACATAAACGATGATACTTGCTCAAGCCGCTTCGCCCAAGTGCGCAGTTGCTCGGCTTGTCGAACTTTATCCCCGATGTATTTTTGAACAAACTCAGACACTTTCGGAATAGGTAAACGTGGAACATCTAACAAGCTCACACCAGGAATGATAGTCCCCCGGCCTAGTCGCTTAAAAGCCTTTTGTCCTTGGTCACAGTTCAAGTAGCTAACGAGATAGTAAGGATCGCTAGAGGCCTTCATTTTCAGGTATATGACTTCTGAAGAGCAGTTCGCTTCGTTAACTTCAGATGAAACTACGCACGCATTTCCCATATCTCCTTTTCTAATAATTAAAACATCTTTTGGTCTTATCGTTGATTTTGTAAGCTCATTTTTATGAGAATCGAGAGATATCCGTTGGCATCCATCTAAATCAATATTGAAGCTTTTAATTACCTTTCCCGAAATATATGGAATACTATCAGCAGATTCAGAGTAATACCGTTCGACTGCAGATGTGTTTCCAATACCACTCGCTTCATAAAGTGACTGGAGTTCCACCCAGCCTTTGGACTTTATCAGTTTGTCATTTTCTACTAGACGCGGTTGATAAAAGTTAGGATCAAGTCTTTCCACAAGAATTGAGCTGTTTGTTCGAAAAAATTTGTCCATCACTCACCCCGCTTATAAGCCGACACAATCTTATCCAGATCGTTAGCGACACCGGCGTTATAGTCTTCGATATTATTTTTCACCACATACCCCAGCGTTTCAGCCACTGCCATAAAGACGTCGGTTTGTGGTTCAGGCAAAAATTGCTCTGGTTGGTTGGGGTTAGCATGGCGTTTTTGTAAATACAAAATCGAGGTTTTGGCCCCCGTGCCGGAGAGTTTAAAGCAGTCGCTCGGCAATGAAATTACCGCTTTGACTATGGCTTTACCGCCAACAAACTCGCCGGTTTTTTCGTCTTTTTTGCCCATAATGTACTCGCGCACATAACGGTCGCCGGAGTTACATAAAATACCATCGGGCAGCACTATTAACAGGCGGCCACCGGGTTTAAGCAGTTGCAGGCAGCGGTCGATAAAAAGTACAGCCGGATCAATGGTGGCACCTACCGGCTGCCATTTGCCCTTGCTATCGGGTTTGCTGCCAAGCGCGAGCCCTGCGGTTGTACGCAGTAGGCTGTAAAACGGCTTTTTATCAGTACCGCTAGTTTTACGTAAATCGGTACGATAGCCCGCCCATTTAGGCTCGCCGTTTTCATCCAGCTCTAAATCGCCGATATCCTCCCACTTCATTTTTACGTGGTCATACCAGGCGTTGTAGCTATCAACGACTTTTTTGGTCGGACGAAAACCACCGAGCACTTGCTCCATATTGGCTTCGTAATTGGCTTTTGAATTTTGACCATTTTTGCCTTTATCAAATTTAGGCGTACCGAACGGCGGGTTGGTACAAATAAGGTCAAAGCTATTCGGCTTCAGTGCGTTAGTGGTGAGCGAGTTGTCGGTATAAAAAATCTGCGCTTTGGGGGCACCTTGCAATGCCATATTCACGCGGGCCAGCATCACCATGCGCGGTGCAGCATCGGCACCGGTAAAGGCACAATCGCGTAATTTTTGTTTCAATGATTCTTTTTTATCGTCGGCCAGCACCAGCTTAAAATCGATCCATTTATCAATCTGGCTTAACGCCACCGAGCCAAAACCAAAGGAGCCACAGGTTGGGTCGCAGAAACGAAAATCGCCATTGGCTAAGCGCGACCGCATTTCATCGTCATCGTCGATGTCGTGCATAGCAATTTCTAGCATGGCCTGTTTTACAGGATTAGGTGTTAAATAAACGCCAAGGCCACCTTTGGACTCAAAGTTAGCGCGTAGGAAGACATCAAACACTCTACCGAGTAAATCTCCTGACACATCCGCCAACGTACCCTGTTCTTTAGCGGTTTTGCCATCGTTGGTTTTTACTGGCCCCAGGTTTTGTATTGCTTCCAGCAAATCCTGATAGTTTTTCGCAACAGACAGGCGCAGGTGTGTTTCTTTACTAAAGATGGGATTACGTGAGCCATCATCTGAGATCACAACGTAGTTTTCGTGGCTTTTAAATTCCTCAAAGGCGGCTTTGATTTGTGCAACGGCTTTATCGCCGTGCCTGGCCACATATTGCCAATCATAGACGTCACGAAAACGCAGGGTATTTCCCTCATCATCTTTAAAGGTAAGGTCTTCATCGTGATGCACGCGGAAAGTTTCTAAAAACAGAAGCTTAGCTACTTCTTCGATAATATCGTTTTTATCGTTTACCTTATCTTTAGTCACACGGTAAACATTTTCATGGAAGGCATCAAATCGCTGCATTAAGCGTGTATAAACACGCATCGACCAGCGAAAGGTTGGATCACGCTCCATGCGATCAAAGCTACGTAATTCTTCCAGACTTGGCAAGGTATCGGCACCGTGGGTACCGTCAGAACCATCGGCACCGAACAAGGCCAAAATACGTTGGTTTATGCCATCGTCCACAACGGCAAATACTGGCCAGTCACCTTCGATATCGCTTAACAGCTGGTAGGCTAAATCATCAAACTTTGCAGTGTCAGCGGCGTATTCCCAACGGCCTTCTGTCAGCGCAATCAACATGACTGGTGGCGTTAAGTTGCCTTCAACCTGGCCTTGAATGAGACCCGCCTTGGCGAATTCATGTTCGGGTAATTCGACCAATGGCTGAGTAAACTCGGAGTGCTGTTTGACCAGTTTATTGAACAGTGCTTCTAGCTGCTGTTGTGGGTCTTGTTTTTTTGCTTTTGCTTCTTTTGCCATGATGTTTTCTTGATTCCGTTAATACGGCCAATATTGGTTACAATGACCTGCTAATTTATTAATACTAGCAAAGGCCCTTTAATCTCTATCTGCGCGTGTTTCTGCGCCAGTTTGCGTATCTGCTGTTCACTGGTCGTAATACCAACAGGGAGCTTTTTCAGTACTTGTGCCAGGGGCATGCGCCCACCAGCTTGTTGTAACAATGATACTAAATGTGCCGCGACATCAGGAGTGGTCTGGTACGGAACCGCGGCGGGCTCTTCTAGATGGTTGTTCAGAGGCAATGAAGCCAGCCACAGCGACACTTGCATCTGGTTAAAACCGAGTTTTTGCCAAAGAGTTTGGTGCTCAGTAAATACAATTACCGCGCTTTGCTTAATCGTCGTTTGCTGAATGATTAACTGTTCCAGGTTCTGTCGCCGGTACTCATCAGTCATAGCATCTCTCTTCTTGTCAGCACCTAACCCGACATCCTATCTGTTTCGGTTGTATTATTCGCGCAACATATTGTCAGTGTTGTCATTAAATAGTTTCTATCATTGCGTAGCGCAGCAGGACTACTCTTTGCACGTTATTGGCAATTATCGCTTTGGCTGAAGGCTAAAATCCAGCTTTACTTAGCCGTTATGGCTTAAAGGGTTCACCCATCCACATCATTCTCTCCCCACGTTTCGCCATAATCTGGTAGGGCACCACCCATAATCTCAACGTCTCCGAGAAAGCAAAATGTTGGGGTATCGGTTGGAGAAAGTCATCATGTGCAGGGTAAATCAGGTACATCTCACCTGTTCCGCCAAGGTATTTTTGGCCGTAGGCAAACATTTGATAAAAGTCGGCTTGTGCGAGTCCGTAGAGTGATTTTTTTTCCTGGCTGCTATTCACCAGCTTCCATTTTGTATCCATTACCATGATGGTTTTTACTGGTTGGCGCGATTGAATCAATAAATCTGGGCGAAGCGTAAAGCAGTCGTTAGGGCCATGCGTCACCAGGGAATAGGTGGCAACCTGCGAGGTCACCTTAAGATGCGCAGGAAGCTCGTCGGGGAGGGTGTGTGCCACAAAAGATTCAAACACCGCTTCCATCGGAAACAACAGCGAGAGGGAATTAGTCTTTCCTTGCAAGGCACTGGGGCTCATTCCTCTTAGGATCAACTGCGCCCAGGCTAATGGCTCGTTGTAATGCGTCATACCGCGCTCAAGGCGTAAGCGGTTTATATCGCTGTCAATATCCCGACTAAGTGGAATACCGTCAAAAGCAAAGCGGAGTTCGCAAAGCCAGCGTTGATTCTCAGATGACAGCTTCAGGCTAAGCAGCTTAGCCAGCGCAGAATGTAAGAGCCGATTGGCTGCACAATCTGGTAGGTATTCATCATAGTTAACCCAAAAGTTATGACGATTAACTGTGTTATGCCGCAACTGCGCGGAAACCATCAGCTTGCCCCTCATAAAAGGAAGATTACCTTGCTCACTCACGTAGTCGGAGCGTAAACCCTGTTTAAGTAACTGGCTGACACTGTGCAGAAACTGACGAATAAAAATCTCAAGTAAAGGCATTTGTCGTGCTTGCAGCGTCGCCTGCTGGGTTTGAATATGCCGAAAACCAGGCAGATAGCTTAACATCGTCAACAACGTTTCTCGCGCACTAGCTGTTGTGAGGTTTTTACCCACCTTAGGCAAAATCTCAAGCTGGAAACCGTAAGGGGTTGACAGCATCCCAGCGTAGTTTTGCACCTGAAGCAACTTAACGCCTGAGCGTGATGTCAGTTTAATAAATTGGCTTCCCTGAACATGGGTTAGACTAAGCATCTCTAGATAATCAAAGACCGGTTGGGGGACAAGCTTTGCGCCCACTGACGCCGCTTTTCCACTCCCTAACAGGTCATATTCAAAAACAGAGAGCACTTCATCCATGGTTAACAGCCTGCTCGTCAAGAATGACCTGCTGCGGCTGATAAATCGCGCGGTAAGCCTGCGGTAGATTCCAGATTTCTTGATCAAAGGCTTCGAGCTCGTAAGCCGCCGCGTGGTGATCATGGCGTCGTAAAGTATGATTACGACCAAAAAGCGTATTGAGATCGTCGGTTTTCTCAATCACAAAGTGTAGGCGGTCGTCTTGCTTTTGGTTATCTGCTAGCACCAACCTGATCTTATTCCAATCATCGAAAAAGTATTCCTGTAATAATGGGAGGATCTTTTTCTGGAAGGCGATCTTCAATTGTTTAAAGGCTGCTTCTTCATCGCCGGCATCGAGAGCCTTTTTTACCGGCATAAAGAAGGCGTGTCCCAGCGTATGTTCACGATCGTAAAGGGCTTCGATGCGGTGATTGAGTTTTTCTAACAACGACTCGATTTCTATGCCCTTTACCTTGACTCCACTGAGTAACGCGAGATCCGGCATCATCTCGACAAAGTCAAAGCGGCGGCGCAACGCCGTATCCATCAGCGCTAAAGAACGATCTGCGGTATTCATGGCGCCAATAATGTCGATATTGGCGGGGATGCTGAAGGGCTCGCCGCTATAGGACAATTGCAGGCTCATTGCATTGGGCATCCCTGTACGCTTATCGACTTCGATCAGTGAGATCAGTTCACCAAAGATCTTGGAGAGGTTACCACGATTGATCTCATCAATAAAAATGGCATAGCGATGCGCGGGATCCGCTTTAGCTCGCTGACACAGGCGCATAAAGATCCCTGGCTCGATAGGGTAAGAGATTGAGCCACTTTCGTCAGAGCGCGCGCGGATACCCTCAATAAATTCTTCATAGCCGTAAGATTGGTGAAACGTAACCACCGCAAAACGCTGGATGGATTCGGCAGATTTAGGTCCTTGCTTTAACTCTGCATAAAGAGATAGCAACTCATCCACTTGCTCTAACTGCGATTCAACCAGGAACCATTCACTATCGGCTGTTTTGTCGAAAATCGCTGGTTCACGACGGCCTTTGTAAGCAACGGTCGTGGATTCTGGTACAGTGAACGATTGTAACGTTGCCCACGTTGTTTGCGAAAAGTTATCAACTCGGCCATTGAGCAGCGCTTTACGTTGAAACCACTGATGTTCTGTCATTTGGCGAACTTTGGCTCGTTTCCCAAGATCGAGCAATACTAGGGTTATGACCTGCATCCAGTTCAACGATTCAAGGCGAGAATCCAGCCAGGCATCACGATCGGCTGGCACAGCATGAGAGGTGTACTCTTTCATCTTTTGCTGCAAGGTAAAGGTTTTGCCCGTTCCAGGCGGGCCAAAGTAGATCATATTACTTGGAGAATGCCGAAGAGGCGTAAATTCGCTGGGCTCACCACTGGCTTTTGATGTGTTGACAGATACCTCGTCTTGTTTTAATTCATTATCGCGTGCGCGGAGTAATTCATAGATATGCCAAATCGCCATATTGACGTAATAAGGGTCTGCATTGGGGGATCGCACTTGAATCGCGTGTTTAAGTTCATGGTTTTTCTGTAACCAATTTCCGGTCAGGGCCAGACCGAGGTGATAATGGTTATTGAGAAATCCTGCTGCGATATTAAAAGCATTTTCGTCCACCGTGCTGGTGTAGTTTTCTGGTGAGAATGCGGCAAAGACACGATTTCGTAAACTCCAATACATGCGTTTAAGCTGCCCTGACTCTTTGGCCTGCTGCAATGCATCGCCTACATAATGGTAAGCCGATTCGTCCGGTTGTTGACTGACACGTTGAGTAAGTTCTCTAAGCAATGGCAGGTTCTGTTGATATTCCGCTAAAGAGGGAACCCCCTGACGAATACTGGCAATACCATTATCACGTTCATACCAAAGTCGCTTAATCAGATCATCCGTTTCAGGCCGAGAAAAAATGGGGGTATTTTGCAGAGAGGTCGTAAGTTCCCGGTATCGCTGATCCCATTGGGAGGATGCGTAGTGGTTATCTTTCGCTAGAGTTTCAAGTAATTCACTGATAGTCAGCTTGCCTGCTTCTACACTCTCGACAAGAGTCATTAAATTTTTTCCTTTTCTGTGATATGGCTTGGTATATCGTCGAAATAATGCATTTAAAACGAGTTGAATATAATATCAGGTTACCGCTAATTTTTATAATCGAAAGCCATACTTTTTTGGAAATATTTATCGAGTAAGTATTCTTGTATTTTCACAGATAAAAAATATCTTTAATTTTTGGATGGAAAATATATCGATGTTGGGTGTAGGGTTTATAATGAATGACTATTTCAAACACTTTAACGTCGAAAGTAGTGAATTTGACTTGCTAAGATGCTGGCCTTATGAGACAGGCTTTCTACCTAATTATTTAAGGCCTTTATCTCGAAAAATCCCTGACGTTCCACCCAAGCCTCTAACGATTCGTTTGTTCGTGGAATCAATGAAATCTGGGTGCTAGCTTTTTTATATAGGTATCAACCCAATAATTTGTATTTAAAGCTAGCAACCCATTTCTTATTTATATCAGGCTAAGTAATAACAACCTATTTATTTCACTGCCAAGTGATTGAATGCTTTTAAATATCATTAAAATTCAATGACCTATTAGTTACCTCTCCGAGTTAGATTGATTTATTTTTTATAATGTTATCCATTTCTTTTATCTTTAGTAAGAGAACTCTCTCCCATATGATTAACCCTCCAATAATCCATGCTAATAAATCCTTTTCAGGTAATAGATATAATGATAATGTGATGAGAGATGTAATAATTATTGTCATGATGATATTAGTTTTTTTATTTTGGAAAAATAAAAAGGTTAATTCAAAATTTATTAATTTATCTAGCATCTATTTCTCTATTTTGTCTAGTGATTTGCTATTGGATGAGGAAGAAGAGGTGCAAGCTCCAATCGCCGTAATCGTTGCAATCAGTGCTGCGCCAAGACCCATAAATGCTGAGGCCATAGCAGCGGTGGAACTGTAAAAACAGTTGTTATCAACATCTTCATAAGCCGCTCCAGATACCCTATTATATTCTTTTTTTGATAGTTCCCTCATAATGGAACCTCCATGTAAAAGTTAATTAATAGATTAAGATCTCTCTCATAAGTAAAGTATTTTTCTACTAGCAGTATATGTTTCTCTAAAACTCCCTCTTAATAATTAAGTCATTATTAAACTGCACCGAGCACTCATATTTATTTTGAAAATTTGAGGCAATAAAGATATCTTCCTGACCCTCTGCGTTACGTTAGGCATATTTATCGACGACAATGTTTACAACATTTTCTGAAAAAATTTTAATATAATCGTTTCTACTGAGAAAGTGTGTGGTTTGATGCTTACACTTATCATCAGCGGGTTGTTCAACATAAGCTGTTGAAATATAGGATGCAAAAAGTCGCTCAACACTCACTTTTTCTCTGAAAATATGTTCTGGACTAATATGTAGGTCATTCATAATTGTATTGGTTATCCCTATAGACATTGAAGCTCCTACTTTAGAATAGATCCCTTTGGGGATGGGCCTTTCGATTTCATACATGAGTTATTACTATTATATTGATAGCTGGGGCGGCCAGACCATAACGCTATCTCTGTAGGTTTGGTTATCATCATGGTGTTATATAACTTGAATTTTATTTTGTATAGTTGATTATTTTTGAGTTAACGTTATTTTTTAGTTTTAATCCTAATAATTGTAATGATAGATTCAATCTGTTCAGCTTTTTTTACTTACTACGTTTTTTCGCTTTTTAAACTTGGTCTCCACGGCGAATGTTAGGGACAAGTGATAATGACTAGATGCTTTAATAGAGTAATTAAGTATGGCTTTCACATATTTGTTTGCATGGTCGCTCTTATGTAAAGATAACGTTAATGATATCGCCAAGGCTTTTTATAGGATAATTACAAGGGGTAATGAGGGAGGGGAAAGAGACGTGATGATCATAGTATCGCCCAGTGAGAATAGGTTATGCTAACTTACTCTTACTGGACGATTAGCCGTGGGCCTATTATTTATTCAATAATTCATTACGTACAATAGCGGCACCGGCACTTAATGCGCGTAACTTCGCATTGGCAACGTCACGGGATAGCGGCGTCATTCCGCAGTTAGTGCTTGGATAAAGCTTGTCCGCGTCAACAAATTGTAGCGCCTTGCGCAGTGTTTCAGCCACTTCCTCTGGCGTCTCGATTTCGTTAGTGGCCACATCAATGGCCCCGACCATCACTTTCTTGCCGCGGATTAATTCGATCAAGTCCATCGGAACGCGAGAGTTCTGACACTCCAAAGAGACGATATCGATATTCGACTTTTGTAACTTTGGAAAGATTTCTTCGTATTGACGCCACTCTTCACCGAGGGTCTTTTTCCAATCGGTATTCGCCTTAATACCATAGCCGTAGCAAATGTGAACTGCCGTTTCGCATTTTAACCCTTCGATAGCTTTCTCTAAGGCGGCAATACCCCATTCATTAACTTCATCGAAGAACACGTTAAACGCTGGTTCGTCGAACTGGATGATATCGATACCCGCTGCTTCTAGCTCTTTCGCTTCTTGATTTAAGATCTTAGCGAATTCCCATGCGAGTTTTTCGCGGCTCTTGTAATGGCCATCATACAGGGTATCAATCATGGTCATTGGACCAGGGAGTGCCCATTTAATCGGTTTATCGGTCAGCTGACGTAAGCGTTTCGCATCTTCAACAAATACCGATTTAGGACGAGAAACAGGGCCAACTACGGAAGGAACACTCGCCTCATAGCGGTTACGGATTTTGACGATTTCGCGTTTCTCAAAATCTACCCCCTCTAAGTGCTCGATAAAGGTAGTAACAAAGTGTTGGCGCGTTTGTTCGCCATCACTCACGATATCGATCCCAGCGCGTACTTGGTCATCTAAGCAAAGGCGTAACGCATCATTTTTACCATCGATCAGTTCTTGGCCTTCTAGCTTCCAGGGCGACCATAATTTTTCTGGCTCAGCAATCCAAGACGGTTTAGGTAAGCTGCCCGCTGTGGAGGTAGGGAGTAAAATTTTCATAACAGGTGACCTTATCGTTTTAATTTATTAGACGGGTTGCTGAGCTGACCATTGTTCAAGTTGTGTTTGGTTCGGCTTGATAAAATGCTCTTCGGTAAACTTACCTTGCTCGGTGGCTAAACGCGTACGCTCTTCGCGGTCATACTCAATAACGGTTAATGAGTGATCTTGATGGTTGAGCGCTGGGTGATAGCGCAGCCCCGCTGGCGAATTGGCATTATAAATCTCTGGGCGATAAATTTTCTGGAACGTCTCCATGGTGCTTATGGTGCTGATCAGCTCGAAATTACTGTAATCACGCAGTAGGTCGCCATGAAAATAGAAGGCCAGTGGCGCAACACTGTTAGCAGGCATGAAATAACGTACCTTTAGGCCCATCTTACCGAAGTAGTCGTCGGTTAACGATGGATTGTCTTGTTGATACTCAATTCCCAATACAGGGTGAACATTGCCAGTACGCTGATAAATGTTCTTACTGGAGACACTTAAACAAATCACCGGCTGCTTACTAAAGTGCTGGGCGTAGGTCTCTGAGTTAACGAAGGCTTTAAAAATATTACCGTGTAGTACGCCGTAATTATCCGGGATAGAGAATGAGGTCTTATCTTTATTAAATTCAGGTAGTACTACGCTGAAATCGTAATCACGAACATACGAAGAGAAGTTGTTACCCACGATGCCTTCAATACGTTCACCGGTTTGACTATCGACAACCGTCGTTTTTAAAATCTCAATCACTGGGAAGCTATCATTGCTACCGGCATTGATTGTCATGCCGACCGAAATAATCTCTAGCTCAACCGCATAACGATCGGAATTGGGATTATCCCACGTGGCGAGAGAATTAAAGCGATTATTAATCATGGTTAACGCATTGCGTAGATTCTGCTGGCGCTTCTCGCCCCGAGCCAGATTGGCAAAGTTAGTGGTGATACGAGTGCTATCTGACGGGTTGTAGTGCTCATCTAAGCGAAGGCTTTTAATACTGAAGGAAAATGCGTTATTCATTATTATTGGTATCCTAATTCTGTTGTGATGCCTGAGTCGCACGCTGACTATAATTATTGTTGAGCGCGTCGAGTTCAGTGAAACCTACTGTCTGTCGCCAATGACTCATTTATGCCAGAGTACTTGAAAGAGGGGAAGTGACTTAATTTCACTTCTGTATGAGTCATCTTCATGTTGCGCATACGCGAGGCACAATCAGATGTAGGTCTAGATATGACTAATGCCTATCGTATTGTTTATAATGATGTTAATTAGGTTGGTGCGCTAGCGTAGTTGTGGTGCCGCGGCATGCGTTGCTTTAGAAATGGGGTTAGGTCTGTTGAATAATATTCACTAAGCGTTCCACGGCATCAGCGATCGATGACGTTTCGGTGTTACCGTAACCAATCACCAATCCCGATTGTTTTTGCCGTGGATCCTGAAAATATTGAGAGTAAGCTCTCACACCTAGCCGCTGATTATTTGCGGCCGCCGCAATAGAGATATCATCACTCTCACTAGGTAGACGCAACGTAAGATGCATTCCCGATTTTCCTCCAAGAATATCGCAGTCAGGAAAATGCATGCTTAAGGCTCGGCGAAGCGCCATCTGGCGTTGTCGATAAAGTCTTCGCATACGCGCTAGATGGCGAGCAAACTCACCGCTGTCGATAAAATCAGCCAGTGCAATCTGTTGTAAGCGATTACTACTTCTAAAAATTTCATGCAGTGCGGATTCGGCTTCCTGGATAACCGTAGCAGGAAGAACGACGAAGCCTAGACGTAATGTAGGGAAAAGCGTTTTACTGAAAGATCCAATATAAATAATGGGCCCCTCCTTGGTAATACCTTGCATCGATGCGATGGGTTCTCCCTGGTGACGAAACTCCCCGTCGTAATCGTCCTCAATGATCCAACTGCCATGCTGGCGTGCATGGTGGATGAGTGACAGGCGCCGAGAGATGGAAAGGACGGCTCCAGAAGGATATTGGTGGGCAGGGGTTGTATAGATTAAAGAGGGGGGAAGGTGCTGCCATATACCCTCAGGAATATTGACTCCTTCCTGATCAACGGGTAGGGGGTGAGTAACAAGGTTACCTCCTTCGAAGATCGTTGCTGCTGCGCGATAGCCCGGATCTTCAACCCACACACGGTCTCCGGGTTGCGTAAAGAGCGTAATGCAGAGTTCAAGTGCCTGCTTTGCCCCCTCGGTAATAATAATCTGCTCTGGCCGACAGACCACGCCTCGAGCGAGATAGAGATGCTGGGCGAGGGCTTGGCGCAAGCATTTTTCGCCCAGAGGATCGTTGAAACCCAGTTGTGGGGTATGCAGCGATTGGCAAGCGCGCTCTAGGGAACGGCGCCATGTCGCCAAGGGAAACTGATTTAAGGCCGGCATACCGGGTGACAGCATCATATTTGCTGATAGTTTCTGTCGGGTACTGGATGTCTGTACGAGCCGAGCCGGAAGCCGATAAGGCGTAGCGTGATGTTGCTGAGCAGGCGGGACATTTACTGCGAGGCGGGGAGCCACGCGAGTTCCTGTTGGGTCAGTAACTACGTAACCCTGAGCAAGCAAATGTTCGTAAGCGCTCACCACCGTATTGCGCGATACGCCTAATTCTTTTGCCAGTAACCGCGTAGGCATTAACAGCGTCCCAGCGCGAAGATCGCCGTGTAAAATAGCCTGCTGTAAACGCGTCACTAGCTGCTTTTGTAACGAGGCCGTTTTCTCTCCTGAAGGTGAAAAGGATTTATCTAAGGGTAGCGAGAAATCAAACATTGATATGGTCCTATAAAATACCCGGGCCTTGGTACTTTAAACAATACCAGGTGTTTGTCATCTTGTCGTTCTCACGCCATGAACTCATGATAGTTAGGGACAGTATGACGCACTATAATCAGTATCAACAACCAGTTGGTGAACCACTAGAAAGTTGGCAGGGGGCAGAACTCCCAGCGAAACAGCCGCTTATCGGCAAATATTGTCGGCTTGAGCCCATCGATGCGGGCAAACATAGCGAAGACCTGTATAGGGCATTTTCTGAGGCGGAAGATGCGAGGGATTGGACCTATTTACTCACCGGCCCTTTCGAGCGACAAGGGGATTATCAAGCCTATCTTGCTCACTTACAGACACTTAATGACCCGCTACATTATGCGATTATTGATCTCACGACGCAGCGAGCGATTGGCAGTATTGCTCTTATGCGCATTGATGCCCTACAAGGTGTGATTGAGATTGGTCATGTCACTTACTCATCTAAACTTAAACGTACGCGCTTATCTACTGAAGCCATCATATTATTGTTACATTACACGCTTGAAGACCTCGGTTATCGCCGGGTGGAGTGGAAGTGTAATGCGCTGAATCAGCCATCACGCGCAGCAGCGCTACGGCTAGGCTTTACTTACGAAGGCCTCTTTCGTCAAGCGATGGTGGTACGGGGGCATAACCGTGATACGGCATGGTTTTCGATTATTGACCATGACTACCCTGCGTTACAGGCCGCGTACCAGCAGTGGTTGGCCCCAGATAATTTTGATCTGCAGGGACAACAGCGACACAAGCTAAGTATATTGATTGAACAACAGCGCGCTACCACGACTAGCCTTTAACCGGGGTAGCACCGTTAGCTTTGCGTGAATAGCAGATAGCTTCGTGATGGCTATCTGCCCACTGTACTAATTGCTGTAAAGGATACAGGAAGGACTCACCTAGCGTAGTCAGCCGATACTCCACTCGAGTTGGAACTTCAGCGAATACCGTGCGGGAAATATAGCCGTCAAATTCTAACCGCTTTAGCGTTACCGTCAGCATCTGACGTGAAATATCACCAATTTCTCGATGCAGTTCGTTAAAACGAAATGCTTTACTCGCCAACGATTCTAGAATCAATAAACTCCATTGATCACCAATACGATCCAACACATCACGAATCGGGCAGGGGTGCCCGTATTGCGCATATTTGTTTGCCATCACTCATCCTTCATTTGACTAAGTAGTCACTTTGGCGTGACTTAGGTGCAACAGGCCAACCTCTTGCAAAGAATCAGGCGGCACAGTAGCATCAAATTTAGCGGTCTACAATTAAGACTTAGTTTCGTTCTCTCAAGGAGGTTTGTATGGTTTCGGTTGCAGTTGTTGGTGCGTCAGGTCATGTAGGGTCACGTATTCTAAAAGAGCTTTCTCAGCGCGGTCACAGTGTTACGGCGATTGTCCGCCAGCCGGATGCAGTGCCTCATCTTCCCAATGTCACCGTAGTTCAAGGGGATATCAACGAGACACAAGCGTTTATTGAGACACTAAGCGGGCACGAGGTTGTGGTGAGTGCGGTGAAGTTTGCACAAGTTTCACCAACGCGACTTATTGATGCGGTAAAAGCGTCTGGTGTATCCCGTTACTTAGTTGTAGGTGGCGCAGGGAGTTTGGAGGTAGCACCGGGTCAGTTGCTCATCGATCAACCCAACTTCCCAGAAGCGTATTTGCCAGAGGCGCGTGCTGGACTTGATTTTCTAAATCAGCTTCGCAACGAGAAAGCCTTAGATTGGACCTTTATTTCTCCCTCGGCACTGTTCGAAGCGGGTGAGAGAACTGGGCACTTTCGTATTGGGCAGGATACGTTATTGAGTAATGAGCAAGGTAGTCATATCTCTTACGAGGATTTTTCGATGGCACTAGTGGACGAAATCGAAAAACCAGCCCATTCTCGTCAACGTTTTACAGTCGGTTATTAGAGGCGATCAGAATGCGTAATAGTAAAGCATTAGCGGTTGGTGTTGGCTTACTAATGGCCAGCACTTCACTATTGGCCGCGCCAGCCAATAGTGTGCCGAACTCACAAAGTGAGGCCAATCGTCAATTAGTCGTTACTTTCTATAATCAATTTTTTAATCAGCACGATATTGATGCAGCGTCAAAAGTAGTCGCCGATGGCTATCGTCAGCATAATCCACAGGTGCCAGATGGTAAGCAGCCTTTTGTTAGCTACTTTAAAGGTTATTTTAAGCAGCATCCGCAATCTCATGCGCAGATTATCCGTAGCGCGGTAGATGGCGATCTTGTATGGCTACATATTCATTCTACGGAAAGCCCAAAAGATCGTGGCCAAGCGATTGTCGATATCTTCCGGGTTGACCATGGGAAAATTGTCGAGCATTGGGATGTCATTCAAGATGTTCCGCAACAGGCTGCAAACAGTAATACGATGTTCTAAAGCATATCGCTGTAATATGTAGAAAAAGGTAGCCCCGCTCCCTTGTTTCTGCGAGACGAGTTAGGTACGTTCTCTCACGCTTTATTTCTTGTGAAGGAACGTACCTTGCTTTATATCTACTATTTCTTTTTATTTATTGTCACCGCTATTGCCGAAATCGTTGGCTGCTACCTACCGTGGCTAATTGTTAAGCAAGGTAAGCCGCTTATTCTCCTTATCCCCGCCATTCTCTCATTACTGATTTTCTGCTCGTTACTCACTTTGCATCCTGCAGCTGCCGGACGTATTTACGCTGCCTATGGAGGCGTCTATATTCTCGTCGCATTAGGGTGGTTACGGTGGGTTGAGGGAGTGAGTCTAATGCGCGACGATTACCTCGGCGCATTCGTTATTTTTCTAGGGGTTGCCATCATCATGGTGCAGCCCTTATCTAGACTACTTGGCAAATAATCGACTATTTGCGCAAGCCACTCATATAGCGCTGAACTATGTGAACTGTGGGGCATGTAAGGGGCTCGAAAAATCCTATAAACCTCACTCGATAGGGTGATTATTTACTCGAAATAGAAGGTAGTTCAGCGAGCGTATTTTGGGTGCCTCATACTGAGTAAGAAACCCTCTTCCCATCACATTTTGAAAATTTCTCATCATCAATATCTCGATTAAGTGAAGTGTTCGACAGATTTCGATACTGGTTCGCGGTTTGATAGCGTTTTCTCTCTATCCCCATCATTTTTAAAAAAGGCGGCAAGTATGACGATAACGACTCACTCTTGTGTGGTGAAAGGAAAACAAGCGGTGGATGTCGTAACGCAAACCGTCGACTATTCAGGGAAAGGGACACTGATCAAGGTGTTACGTGGCGGAATTTGTGGGTCAGACCTGCACTATTATCAGCACGGAAGGGTCGGTAATTACGCGATTAAGATGCCAATGGTGCTCGGTCACGGGGTGATTGGTACGGTAGAGCAGAGTGATAGCCCTAAACTGCAACCAGGGCAGAAAGTCGCGATCAATCCGGCTAAAGCCTGTGGTGAATGCCAATACTGTTTAGCTGATGAATCGAATCAATGTCTTGCCATGCAGTTTTTTGGCAGCGCGATGCGGCAACCGCACGTTGATGGTGGCTTTACGCAATATAAAGTGGTCGAGACATCGCAGTGTATTCCCTTCGCTGCATCTCTCGATGAGCGGGTGATGGTCTTTGCTGAGCCATTGGCGGTTTGCCTTCATGCACTGAACCAAGCAGGTGGCGTGACAAATAAGCGAGTATTTGTCTCGGGGGTAGGGCCTATCGGCTGTTTGATCGTTGCTGCGGCGAAGGCGAGTGGCGCTAGTGAGATTGTCTGTAGTGATATCAGCGCCCGAGCGCTGGCGTTAGCCGATACATTGGGTGCATCAGCCACTTTATTGGCTGACGATGAAATGGTCTCGTATCGTACTGATAAAGGGGTGTTTGACGTAAGCTTTGAAGCATCAGGACATCCCAGTGCCTTGACTCGCTGCATCGATGTGACACGTGCAAAAGGTTGTATCGTCCAAGTCGGTATGGGCGGTGATATACCTCAATTTCCGATGATGACAGTTATCGCCAAAGAGCTACGAATCGTCGGTACCTTTCGTTTTACACATGAATTTACCACCGCAGTTGAATGGCTAGCGAGTGGCAAAATCAATCCTTTACCACTGTTCAGCGGTGAATATAGCTACCGGGAGGTCGACGAAGCCCTGCAGTTTGCTGGGGATAAGCATCACGCATCGAAGGTACAGCTAGTTTTTTAGTATTAATACGGTGTCGGAGGGACTAAAGGCTTACATTAAATACCCTCGTACCTTCGCACGCTATCAAAATAATAATTTTATAAGGTAGGTTATATGCCTATTACGATCATTGCCCTGGGTGTTGTACTGTTACTTGTATTAATGATTGTTTTTAAGGTTAACGGTTTTTTAGCGTTAATTTTTGTTTCCGCAGTCGTTGGGATAGCCGAAGGGATGACACCGCTGCAAGTGATTGCTTCTATTCAAAAAGGTGTTGGCAGTACCCTCGGAAGTTTAGCAATGATCCTCGGCTTTGGCGCGATGCTCGGTAAATTAGTCTCCGACACTGGCGCAGCGCAACGTGTGGCAATGACATTAATCGACGCCTTTGGAAAACAACGCGTCCAGTGGGCAATGATGGTTACTGGCCTAGTCGTTGGGCTAGCCATGTTCTATGAGATTGGCTTCGTCTTGCTACTGCCCTTAGTGTATACCGTTGTGGTCGCAGCGGGTATTCCACTCCTGTATGTTGGCGTCCCCATGGTGGCGGCGTTATCCGTTACGCACTGCTTCTTACCTCCTCACCCTGGTCCAACCGCGATTGCGACCATCTTTGGCGCGAATCTAGGCACAACCTTACTGTATGGCATGGTCTTAACGTTACCGACGGTCATTATCGCCGGCCCTATCTTTTCCCGGTTTTTAAAAAAATACGAGAAGACACCACCAGAAGGCCTCTACAATACAAAAATATTTACTGATGCTGAGATGCCAGGATTCTGGACGAGTATCTTCGCCGCGGTAATCCCCGTGGTCCTCATGGCTCTAGCGGCAGTATTTGAATTAACAGTTGCCAAAGAAAATCCTATTCGCCAATTCTTCGAGTTTATCGGTAACCCGGCGGTCGCCTTATTTATTTCGGTGATTATTGCAGCGGTAACCCTAGGTTTGCGTAATGGCCGTAAAATTGAAGAGGTTATGGAGATGTGTGGGTCGTCGATTGCCGCTATCGCCATGATAGTATTTATTATCGCGGGTGGCGGGGCATTCAAACAGGTGCTGGTGGACAGCGGTGTTGGGGAATATATTGCGCAGATGATGCGTAACTCCTCGCTTTCACCTTTACTGATGTGTTGGACAGTGGCCGCAATGTTGCGTATTGCACTGGGGTCCGCGACGGTAGCTGCTATTACCACTGCCGGGATCGTAACGCCGATTATTGCAGTCACCCATACTGATCCGGCGCTGATGGTGCTGGCAGTGGGGGCAGGGAGCGTCATCGCTTCCCATGTCAATGACCCGGGTTTCTGGTTATTCAAAGGATATTTCAACTTAAGCGTAGTGGAGACACTTAAAACGTGGACAGTAATGGAGACTATTATCTCGGTGATTGGTTTAGTTGGGGTACTAATACTTGAGGGTATTGTGGGGTAGGGATAATTCAAGGATCACCGCGTTGATACCTTCAGGTATCTCGCGGTGTTTTTAAGAATAGATTAGGTAGAAAGTAATTTAGTATAAAATTAAATTTTTCTGATTTATTAAAGTATCCAAAATATTTATCGATAGTGTTAGCACCCAATATCTATGGTCAAAAAAATATAGTATTTATTATAAAAAGAGTTATTGATCGATGAGGAGACTTATTCTTTATTTTTTAATAATAAATAATGCCATTTATCAGAATAAGATACCTTTGATGATTATTGTTTAAGGTAGCAAAAGCTATACTCACAAATTGAAACGTGCCGAGCGGTGAAAACTACATTGATGAGTGCACACATTACCGCTCAATTTGATAAGAATTTTTCCTGAATCGACCCTAGCCCATCTTCTTTTCTAACAATACGTGATATGATTGCCGTCATGTGCTTGTAGCGATACTTGCGAATAATTTTCATAGTCAAGATGAGTAAGCAATGAAGTTAACTTTTGGGTATCTTATTGATTTAATATCAGTTATTACTGAGAAAGAGTTAAAGGTTAGGTATAAAAGCAGTTTCCTCGGTTACCTCTGGTCGATGGCAAATCCGCTACTTTTCGCCATGATCTACTACTTTATATTCAAACTAGTAATGCGCGTTCAGATACCAAACTATACCCTCTTCCTTATCACGGCCCTGTTTCCTTGGCAGTGGTTTACGAGTGCGGTAGGCAACTCTCTTTTTTCTTACATTGCCAATGCCCAGATCATCAAAAAAACGACCTTCCCACGTTCGATCATTCCTTTCTGTAATACGTTTATGGAGTTTCTACATTTCCTTTGTACTATCCCGGTGATTGTAGTTTTCCTTTATGTGTACGGTATGTCCCCTTCATTGAGTTGGCTATGGGGTATTCCTCTGATTGGTATGGCACAGATGATTCTTATTTTCGGGCTATCACTAATGCTGTCATCTCTAAACCTGTTTTTCCGTGATTTAGAGCGGTTTGTACCATTGATTTTAATGTTAATGTTTTATTGTACACCTATCCTCTACTCTACTGACCTGATCCCTAAGCAGTATCACTGGCTTATCACGGGCAATCCGATGTCAGTAATTATCTCTGCTTGGCGTGACCTATTTATGCATGGAATAATCCGCACCGGAGACTTACTGGTGATGTACGGAACCGCTATCCCAGTATTAATTTTAGGTGTACTTATTTTCAACAAGTTAAAATTCCGTTTTGCGGAGATTCTGTAATGACTGTTATTGAATTTCAAAATGTATCGAAATCGTATCCTCTCTATCATCACATTGGTTCAGGGATAAAAGACCTTATATTTCATCCATATAGAGCGTTGAAATTACTCAAAGGTAAACAGTATAAAGCGATTGAAAACATTAGCTTCACTATAGAGAAAGGTGAAGCTGCCGCATTGATTGGCCGGAACGGCGCAGGTAAAAGCACTTCTCTTGGCTTGGTCACCGGAGTCATTAAGCCTAGTAAAGGCAAAGTG
This sequence comes from Rosenbergiella collisarenosi, assembly GCF_018494085.1. Classification (GTDB taxonomy): domain Bacteria; phylum Pseudomonadota; class Gammaproteobacteria; order Enterobacterales; family Enterobacteriaceae; genus Rosenbergiella; species Rosenbergiella collisarenosi. The sequence goes on from NZ_JABBFP010000001.1 coordinate 222,300, forward strand.
ACGACAGTAGGGCGAATTGCTTCAATGTTAGAATTAGGTGGTGGTTTCCATTCCGAATTAACGGGACGCGAAAATATCATCATGAATGCAACCCTTATGGGGTTACGTAAAAAACAAGTAATGGAAAAACTTGATGCTATCATCGAATTTTCTGAGCTTGGCGATTTTATCGATGAGCCGATTAGAGTCTATTCAAGTGGAATGCTAGCTAAACTTGGATTCTCAGTCATTAGTCAAGTTGAGCCGGATATTCTAATTATCGATGAGGTATTAGCTGTTGGAGATATCGCTTTTCAGAAGAAATGTATTGAAACGATAAGAAACTTCAAAGCCAAAGGGGTGACTATTTTATTCGTCAGCCACAACACCTCAGATGTAGAAAAAATATGCGATAAAGTCATATGGATTGAAAACCATAACTTAAAAGAAATTGGCCCTGCTAGTCAGGTTATCCCTAAATATAAAGCACACATGGTATAGAGATTACTATGAGCACTATAAAAATTTATACCTGTCATCATAAGGCAAGTGCCTTTTTATCATCGAATTTAATTGAACCTATACATGTTGGTAAGGCGTTAAACTTAAATGATATAGGCTGTATGGGTGATAACACGGGAGATAATATCTCCTACAAAAACCCATTCTACTGTGAACTCACCGCCCATTATTGGGTATGGAAAAATGCGCAACCTACTGATTTTGTAGGTTTTATGCATTACCGTCGGCATCTCAATTTTTCTGATAATCAGTCAATGGCCGAGGATAATTGGGGTGTCATTAATGCAGAAGAGCTTGATGCATCTTATGAAAATGAATGCGGGCTTACTACAGAACAGATTACGGCTACGTTAGAAGACTGCGACCTCATACTGCCTAAAAAATGGTCAGTAACCCAAGCAGGTAATAGATCTAACTACAGCCATTATATGCGTAGTGAATACTTGCATATTGAGCATTACGATGAAGCATTAAAGATCATTGCCAGTGATTATCCTGAGTATGTCTCTGCGGCAGAGAAATTTAATGCGGCGTCGGATGGCTATTATACTAACATGTTTGTCATGAGACATGACCTGTTTGATCGCTATTCAAAATGGTTATTCGATATTAGCCAAAAATTAGAATCTAAGATATCGTTTAATAATTTTAACTCCCAAGAAAAGCGGGTTATCGGTCATATATCTGAACGCCTTTTGAATATATTTATTTTACGTGAGCTAGAAATAAATCCTGATTTGAAAATCAAAGAAGTTCAGAGAACCTTTATCAAAAAAGAGACTTTTAATGGTAAGTTAGCCCCTGTCTACCCAAAGGGCAGCATTCCTGTAGTTATATGCTTTGATGATAATTACGCCATCTCTGGTGCGGCACTTATCAACTCGTTGTTAAAGAATTCTCAAGATGAGTTGAACTACGATATAATTGTTTTAGAAAATAAAATAAGCACGATTAATAAGTCTAGATTATTTAAATTAGTAGCCGAAAAAAATAATTTTTCATTAAGATTCTTTGATGTTAATACGTTTACAGAACTTAATGATGTACATGTCAGGGGCCATTTTACAGCTGCGACCTATGCAAGGCTATTCATCCCGAGACTGCTCAAAGATTACTCTAAGGTTATATTTATAGATGCGGACACTGTTGTAGAACATGATATCGCAGAACTATATGAAATAGAATTAGGAACTAATTTAGTCGCCGCGGTTCGCGATATTGTGATGGAAGGATTTGTTAAATTCGGTGCAATGTCGACTAGCTCATTTGGGATTATGCCAGCAAAACAGTATTTGCATAAAGTATTGGCAATGAATAAACCTGAAAAATATTTTCAAGCAGGTATCATTGTATTTAACATCGACCAAATGAATAAAGAAGATACTTATCAGCAGTTAATGGCCGAAATGAAAAGTGGTCAATATTGGTTCCTTGATCAAGATATTATGAATAAGGTCTTCTACGATCGCGTCCATGATTTACCATTGGAGTGGAACGTTTACCATGGTAATGGTAACACTGACGATTTCTTTCCTAATCTGGTCTTTTCAACCTATAGCCAGTTTCTTCGTGCTCGCATGAAACCAAAAATGATACATTTTGCAGGTGAGAACAAGCCTTGGAATACAAGCCGCGTTGATTTCTTTGACAACTTTGCTAAGAATATCGCCGATACCCCTTGGCAATACCAGCTTTATCAAAATCTCGCGGGTCAGACGCTAGGCTCAACGAACGCAGTGACTTCTGGGGCGCCAGCACTATTGTTACAAACGCGGATAAAAAGAAGATTAATGCCGATGGTAGATCGCTTTGCGCCGACAGGATCTCCGCGCCGTAACTCATTAATAAAATACTACTATATTGTTAGACGTAAGATTTTGGGATAGGAATCTGTGAATAATTCAAAAAATATTCTCATTGTAGGTGCTGGATTTACTGGAGCAGTCATTGGTCGCGAGCTTGCAGAGCAGGGGCACCAAGTACGTATCATTGATAGCCGTTCTCATGTGGCTGGTAACTGCTATAGCGAACGAGATGAAAAGACCGGAATAATGGTCCACACCTATGGGCCGCATATTTTTCATACAGATAATCAAGTAGTATGGGAATACCTGAATCGTTTCACAGAAATGATGCCCTACGTCAATAGAGTCAAAACGACAGTCAATGGGAAGGTGTTTTCATTACCGATTAATCTCCATACGATTAATCAGTTTTTTGAGACGACTTGTTCTCCAAGTGAAGCCCGTGCGCTAATTGAAAGTAAGAGCGATCAAAACATTGTCGACCCACAAACTTTCGAAGAGCAAGCCTTGCGTTTCGTTGGCAAAGAGCTGTATGAAGCTTTCTTCAAAGGTTATACCGTCAAACAGTGGGGGATGTCACCAGCACAGCTCCCTGCGTCCATACTGAAGCGTTTACCTGTACGTTTCAATTACGATGATAACTACTTTAGTCACAAGTATCAGGGGATGCCTAAAGAAGGCTATACGCCAATCGTCGAAAATATCCTTAACCATCCCAATATTAGTGTCGAATTAGAACGCGCGTATCAAGAAGAAGACAGCGAAGGTATCGATCATCTATTTTTTACAGGTCCAATCGATTCTTGGTATAGCTATAGATTTGGGCGGTTAGGATACAGAACTTTAGATTTTGATAAATTCTATACTGAAGAGGATTTCCAAGGCACTGCCGTGATGAACTATGGTGAGGAAAATATCCCATTTACGCGTATTACTGATCATAAATACTTCGCCCCATGGGAGAAGCATGAAGGCTCTGTATGTTATCGTGAGTTCAGTCGTACTTGCATGCCAGACGATACGCCTTATTATCCGATTCGACAAATGGGTGAGATGGAACTCCTGAACAAATATCTAAGTTTGGCTGAACAAGAAAATAGTATGAGCTTTGCAGGGCGTCTCGGTACCTATCGTTATTTGGATATGGACGTAACAATCGCCGAAGCATTAAACATGGCTCGTATCTATTTAGACAGCATTGAAAATGGAGAGAAAATGCCAGTATTCACGGTTAACGTTCGATGAACGTCACCGCGCTGATTGTAACGTGGAATCGTTTACCTCAGCTTAAAAATACTATTAAGGCAACCCTAGCGTTGCCTTTTAGCCATATTGTTATTGTCAATAATGGCTCTACTGACGGCACTAGAGAATGGCTAGAGTCACTCGAGGAACCTAGGATTTCCCTGGTACATGCTTATGAAAATCTAGGCGGCTCTGAAGGTTTTTTCTTAGGTAGCGAGTATGTTTCTCGACATATTAATACCGATTGGGTTGTCTTTTATGATGATGATGCTTGGCCTGCAGAAGATTTCTTCGAAGAATTTTTAAAACTAGATGTTGATACTCCTTCGGTCATTTGTGCAAAGGTCGTAGATTGTAACGGCAATATCTGCCAAATGAATCTCCCATGGCGCAAACGCACGGTAAGCTTAAGAGATAATTTGAATTATATTCGCTGTCCCGAAGATTTTGCAGTTCATTCTGAATCTCAAAGCGAGGTCATAACCTGCTCATTCGTTGGGGCAATTATTCATGCTGACCTTCTTAAGAAAACTTATTTGCATATCCATCGTGAGCTCTTCATTTATTTCGATGATGTCTATTATGGATACTACCTTTATCTAAGTGGCTATCGCCTACATTATCAGCCAAGTATAAAGATGTACCATGATATTGGCGGACGACCTGTAGGTAATATTGCTACCTGGAAAATTTATTATTTAGTAAGAAATATGTTACTTTCTAGATATATATTTAAGAATGATTCTTTTTTTACACCAGTAGCTATTTTATTTAGAGTTACTAAGTATTTTCTTCTTGTTTTAAAAAACAAGAATAGGCTTAAGTCAGTAAAGCTTATAATTCGTGCCATTAAAGATGGGCTTAATGATAAACGAACACCTCTAGATCAGTAAAAAAATGAAGAAAATTTGCTATTTTATTAATTCGGATTGGTATTTTGACCTTCACTGGTTAGAGAGAGCTTATGCTGCTCAGCAAGACGGCTTTCAAGTTCATGTGGTAACTCGTTATAATAGCGATGACTTCGTTAAGAAATTTACTGACATAGGTTTTACTTGCCACCATATAGTATTGAAAGAACGTTCAATAAATCCCTTTGGATTCTTATATGGTATGTTTAATACTATTATTTTATTACATAAAATAGGTCCAGATATTTTACATAGTATCACCATCAAGCCTATTATCATTGGTGGGATTTACTCAAGGTTTTTTAAAAAAAACTTTATTACAAATATAGTCGGCTTAGGAAGAGTTTTCGATAACGGTGGTATTATATTTAAATCCATAAGGTTTCTCGTTACTCGATTTTATAAGTTTATTTTTAAAAATCCTAAAAGTAAAATTATCTTCGAGCATGATAATGATAGGTTTTTATTGGGGAATTTTTTAAATTTAAATAGTACTCAAACTACAGTTATTGATGGTGCAGGTGTAGATACAAACTTCTTTGCTTATCAGCAAGAAGAACACTCAAAAGTACCAGTAGTTTTCTTTGCTGCTAGGATGTTAAAAAACAAAGGGCTAGATACTTTAGTCGAAATTAAAAGAGAGCTAGCTAAAGAAAATATTAAATTCCAACTTATTGTTGCTGGAATTGAAGTCCCAGACGATCCTCAGGCTATCTCTCATACTACAATTAAAAACTGGGAAGAGCAGGGAGATATTATTTGGTTGGGTACACGCAAAGACATGAGTGAGTTAATCACCCAGAGTAATATTGTTGCATTACCAACTACCTATCCAGAAGGTGTGCCGAGGATACTGATCGAGGCTTGTGCAATTGGCCGTGCTTGTATTGCCTATGATAGCGGTGGTTGTGGCAGTATAGTCGTTGACGGTGTAAATGGTTTTCTAGTAAAAAAAGACAATAAAAAAGAGTTTAAAGATAAAATATTAAAACTCATTCTAGATGTAGATTTAAGAATAGCTATGGGGATACAAGGAAGGAAAATCGTCGCAGAAAGATTTTCTTCTCAAGATATTATAGCCAAGACGCTAGATATCTATAAGTCTTTAGAGCGGTAGGGTAATAGTTAATAGATGAGTCCTATCAGAATACATAAATACCGATATTTTCTATAATAACGTTATATATTAGCGAGTCGGTTCGGATAATAAGTAAAGTTGTCGATAAGATTATATTATTATTTTATTTCGTTACTAAATAGTTAATAATTTAGTCTTTGCAATCTTCACATTTATAGATAAAGGATAAGTTAGTAAAAAAAGAACACCCAACTAAGCGAGTGTTCTTTTTAAAGTCAAAATTATTTATTTATGATTTTTCTTAATAATCGGATAATAGCCGAACTTTTTTTATCTTTCTTCGTTAATAATGAATGCAGTGAATTAAAGCGGTCGTTAGCCCATCCATTTTCTTGTTGAGAGATCAGGTAGCTCAGCTTATCGTTTAATACATTAAACCTATCATGGGCCCATCCCTCTCTTTGTTGAGAAACTAAATGTTCAATTTTCTCATTAAGGGAGTAGGTTCCATTATAGTTTTTAAGATGATGGTTTTCATTCTCTAAACGATTAATCTTTTCAAAAAGGCCATGGATTATCCCTAATGAGTAATTATGTTTCGTGTTTTCCTGCATAAAAGGACGGAAACTACGATAGTTATTTTTACTCTTATTACCAGACAAAAGCATCCCAGTATTTGCTACCCGGTACCAAAACATGGGTTCAGGCTCTAATTGTATTTTAAAACCGTTTAGACAGGCTTTAAGAAAGAACTCCCAATCCTCATGTCCAATTCCATAATCTTCAGTGAACCCACCAAGACTCATAAAAACTTCACGTTTAATAAGTGCATTAGCATCGCCGAAACAGTTTGTGAAACTTGCGATATTTGCGTCAGGCCCAAGAGGAAGCCAACAATGAGTCGTTTTTCTTAATGGGGACGGTAGCTCATTATTAAAAATGAGATCGCTTGGTGTTGTCACAATGTCTGAATTAGAATTTAGAGCGCACCTCAGTAGTGTTTCAACTTCATTTGGTTTCGCAACGTTATCATCATCCATAAAAAGCAGATAATCACCGGATGCGTGGCTTGCTGCTAAATTTCTCGCAGCACCGAGATAATTATTCGAGCTACGAATTATTTTCCATTTTCTTTCTTCAAAATCTTTTTCGATAAAATTGAGGTATTCGTGAGATTCTTTTTCCTTACTACCATCATCAACTAAGATTACTTCTAAATTTTTGTATGTTTGTTGTTGGACAGAAAAAATAGCATGCTGTAATAATTGATGCCTATCGAAGTGAGTGATACAGATACTCACTTTAGGGCCATTTTCTTTGTCAACTTTGATAAAGTTTTTGGGTGTTGGAGTATCAATAACTTCAAGCCAAGAACTGATAATCTCTTCCTGTTTTTGTATTAAACCAGGTGTACAGTTAAAGTTCTTGATTCTTTTATGTATTTTATTATACAAATCAATAGGGTTTGGAGTGAATAATATTTCACTATGGAATTCTTTAGATATCAACTCCGGAATCCCACCAACATTTGATGAAATAAAGTTAATATTATTAATCAAACATTCGTAGACAGTATAAGGTGAATTTTCTACCAGTGATGGCATTACGGCTAAAATATTTTTTCTTTTTAAGTAATCATTAGCCTGAGTTCGGTCGTAATCTGTGATTATTTTGGTTGTGATATCCAGATTTTTAGTTCTATTGCCGATATGATCAACAGAATTAAACGATGATGAAGAAATTGATTTTCCTAAGAATGTTATACATGAAATAGAATTTAGATCATCTTCAGTCATGTTTTCTAATGCTTTTAGAAAAATATCTAACCCTTTCCGAGTCTCAAGCCTGCCAAAAAAAACAATCTCATATTTTTCTACTGGCTGCTTACTGCTTACGACAACAACCTGTTTTTCATCCTGTAAGCCCTTAAATGGCTCACAGTTTAAAATAACTTTATTATTATCAGGTATCTGCCAATCCTTCGCCTTCATCCAATTGAAAAGATATTCGGAAGGACTGATTACTTCATCGGCCATTTCCACGACCAGTCTTTCCATATAGTAAAGTTCTAAGTGGTTTTGGTCGTAGGGTAATTGGTAGTTTCCTTCATCAGACCACAGCGTCGAGCTGTGTGTATTAATGACGAATTTTGTTTTTTCAAAATTACTACCATTGCTTTTACTTAATAATGTATAATAGAGATTGGCTTGCCATTCACAAGAAATGACAACATCGTAAATATCATTATCTTTAAGCCATAAGTATATCGAATAACTTTTTTTTCTGAAATATGGCGCATCGATTTCGATACTTTTGCAGAGATCTATATTAAATAGATTAATGTTTTTATTACTATAGCAATCAGACCAATATTGAAAGCTTTTAGAGCCAGATTCTATATATTGTCCGCTAGTATACAGAATATCTACATGATGACCTTTTTCTGCTAAAGCTGTAGATAGGGCCGTAAATGCTGTTCCGATTCCACCATTGCGCACAGGGCCTTCGATGTCGGGTGTGATTATGAGAATTTTCTTCATTGTATGTCCGTCCAGGTAAAACTAAGATTAATATTCTTTGCGTTTTTTGCTGTATATTCTATTCACACCGTCAATTATCTACGGAGCCCGCAATGATTGAACCACTGTCTGATTTCGAATCAATAATAAAATTTTACCACTCGCAGCACACATTTGTCTACAAAGCCAACCCTGGAAACGCAGGGGATGGGGTCATTGCTTCAGCCACTTACGATTTTTTTGAAAAGTTTAATTTGGATTTCGAAATGTACAGTGCTTCGGCAAAGTACAACCCTAATGAGCATGTATTAGTCTTCGGTGGTGGGGGTAACCTGATTGAGGGACTCTATAGAGAAGGTAGAGACTTTTTAGAAGATAATTTGTCTTCATTTGCCAAGGTTTTAATCTTCCCATCAACTATTAAAGGTTATAGTGATTTTTTCAGAGAACATGAAGATAAATTCGTGGTGTTTTGCAGAGAACAAACTACTTACGAGTATATCCTCAGTTTAGGGTATGATGGCAATAGTTGTTATCTCACCGATGATATGGCCTTTTATCTCGATTTAAAAAAATATACTAGTGGGGCTTCAGTTACTAAAGAGTCGTGTAATTGCTTTAGAACAGATGGTGAGTCATCTTTTGAAACTGGACATGAGAATAATCATGACATTTCACTGACTTGGAACGGCGATTATTGGGATAATAAGGATCTAGCCCGTAACTCAACGCGCTGCATGATCAATTTTTTAGAATCCTATTCTACGATTAATACCGATCGGCTACATGTTTCAATACTAGGTTGTCTACTCGATAAGAAAGTGAATTTTTACCCTAATTCATATTATAAGAATCAAGCTGTATTTAACTATTCTATTTTAAATAAATTCCAAAAGGTAGTTTTTATCACTAGTTAGCTACTAATCGTTGATGGACTAGCTAGTAATTTACAGGTGCTAATTTATTTCGTTTATTGCATTTTTTAATATAGAAGTCCATCCCTCATTTGAATAGTCATTTGCTCTGTCATAAGGAGCAAATCTATCAATATTTGCTAAGTAGAGATGATTATTTATTTTCGTAATGGAATAGTCAGGGTTCTCTGAGCTTCTAACATATAAAACTTTAGCTCTTCCATTTTTCTCTAAATAATTTGATAATGCGAGAGCGCCTTGATACCCATTGTTATCATTACTTTTTAGTATAAATATTTTTTTATCATCCATGATACTACGTCTAAGCTCTTCCAAGAAATACTTAATTTTTTCTTTTTCCTTGCTATAAATTTTCAAGTTTTCTTCAGCGTCAAATTTCCACTCCCAAATACCTTCATTATTTACGCTGTACATTTCAGTGTGAAAGGATAGTCCATATTTTTTATCGAGAACCATATTTTGCCAAGCTGGCTCTAAGTTTTCAAATAAATAGAGATCTTCGAAGTTTTTCGAAAATATATATTCTAAGTTATTTATATCATGAGTTAGCGTCCAACGAAAAAGACTACTTTTTTCAATACCCTTGTCTCTTAAAAAAAAACCAAATTCGCAATTATCACCTAGGCTTTCGAACCGCTCAATATCAGTAATCATAAATTCTTCCTCAGGCAATTTTAATCTGTTATGGTAATTTTATTTCTGATTAAAAATTATTTCAATGACATTATATCAGTGTGTCTTACATTTTTTTGCAAATCGATAGCTTTTTAGCTCGTCTTATGATTGCCTGTAATCATCACTTAACCGGCTCTCTGAATAATCAAAAGAAGTTATACATGTTACATGTTGTGCTCCTTTCTAGTTTCAAGATAGTTTTGTCGCCCTCAAAAAGAATATTATCATTACTTCTATTGTTATGTTTTTTGTTCCGTAACACGTGGATTCTAGGTGTTTAAGTTGAAAAAAATAATGATAAGGCATGAAGAGCACCGCTTATGTAGCTGATTTCTCAAGTACATCTGGGCAGTATTCTTCTATCTGAACAGATGTAGTAACACATTTTACCCAGTCAGTCCTCGTTTTGGATTTAAATGGATATCCTCTTTTTACAACACTGCATTCACCCAGTGTATCGCAGATCACTGTTCTTTATTTTTATTCTTATAGGAATTGGTTTTGGCTGCTCTGCATCTGACCCGATCCGCTCGAGGTAACACGCGACAGACTATAGTAGGATGCAGTTTGCTGTAGGTTCTTCCATTAATACTTCTCAGTGCAGTTAAGCTGGCCCGTAGCCAACTCATTGCTGCAGAGGGGTGCCGATGTTAACGGCTTGCTGTGTCAGTTTTAAGCGGTACAAATCTGTTACTCTACAGACCGTCGGTAAATCAGAAAAATAATGCGTTATGCTTACCGAATCAGCTATTATCGTTTTTTGAAAGGATAGCCCTAGGCGTCGTTTGTCATAGGAAATAGATACTCTGACTGACGTCATTCAGGCGACTTTATAGGTTCGGATATCTGGTGATTAATTTCTCTGCGCAATCCGGCTGATTTCCTTAAGTGAACAGCCATTTTATAGACTATTCGACTAAGAAAGTTAATGCTAATTTTATAGTAGTGAGCACTAACTATTAATAAGGCGCTGTAGATAGACTGGATCTACCAGCAGGGTATAAGTATCCACCTCTTTGACGCAAAAAATCAGCTATGATGGCTTTTAAGGGCATTACCGACCATTAACAAGGTGGTATATCCTAAGTACGGGTTTCATTACCAGACATTTTCGAAGAGATAGTTTTCACTGGTATAAAATTGCAATTCATTTGTGAGTGCTTACGACTAGCCTATTGTACCTTCAATAACATCATCCAATCAGCAAGGTTGTCTCGTCATCAAGCGAAATAGCCGGCTACTTATCTTTTGCGCTTTGTTAAAAATCTTTTCAACCTAGCTTACCCCTGAGGTCCTCATGCAAGGCTCCTGTTTATGTGCTTCAGTTAAATTTACCTTATCCTATAGTCCGAAAACTTTCTATCGCTGCCATTGCTCCCTATGTCGTCGTCAAACAGGTACAGAATCGAATTATGCGACTCTAGTACATCGTCAGCATTTTACCTGGTCTACAGGCGAAGCAAGTATTCACTCTTGGAAAAAGGCGTCGGGGTATCGTAACGATTTTTGTCAGCATTGCGGAAGTACGGTTCCTAACCCATTAGCACAAGCTCCCTATTTCTGGGTGCCGCTTGGCCTTCTGGATGGGATCGAACATTATCAATGTGTCGCCGACTTCTGTATGCAGGACTGCCCCTCAATCCTACCTTCAATTCACACTTACCGCGAACCTGTACAATCACTCGAGCAACTACTGAGTTTACTCCGGTTAGAATAGCAAGTTAGTTAGTATTTACTTTCTCTCTGAATAGCGTCGAATAAAGTCGATTGAATTATCGAACACTTGCTGGCTTGCGCGGTACTGCATACTAAACTCAAAATCATGGCTGAGTGGCTCAGGCCAGTTTTTAGGATAGATTGATGCTTCAACCGGAATATTGAGTGTTCTTAAGCGTTCGATAAATGGGGAGGTTTGTCCCTGCGTCAAAATATCGTTGTCGCTTGCGCTGATCGAAACAGGCGGATAGTCAGTGTTTAACCAAGGCGTTGCTGACATGATATAGAGCCTGCGCAGGCTAGGCGGCTTCTCTCCGCTGTAAGCCCCAATTAGTTGTTGCATAATCCAGCGGGTATACCAAGGGAGTTTTTGGCCACTTTTATATAAACTCGCCATATCATAAACGCCACTGTGTACGACCAGACCTCTTAGTTGTTGGGGGCGGATCGCTGGAGTAATCAATAACTTTTGTTGCAGAATCGGTGAATTGAGCATTGCCGCGTAACTGCTCACAATATTCGCCCCCGCAGAGTCACCGCTTAAGAAAATACGATTAAGATCTAGCGGCCAATCGTGCAAGGTACCCAGTGTCTTTAATGCTTGGTTAAGCTGAATCAGTTGGGTCGGAAAGGACCCAGTAGGGACGGTACTATATTCGATATTTACGACCGCAATTCCTCGGTCTGCCAGCAGTTTGGCATAGGGCAACATACTCTCTTTATGACCAGCGACCCAGCCACCGCCGTGTACGAGTACGATAGTGGGGTAAGATTGTAGGGGCTCCTGATTCGGCACCACGATATCCATGCGTGAGCTAGGTAGCTGACCATAGCGAATGTCTGTCGCGACTCGTAAGGGATGTTTAACATTAATAGCGGCGTAATGGTTGAGCGCCTCAACATTGTTTTTGCTTGCCGCGTTTTCCATCGCATTCTGAGTGAGTGAAATGGCCAGCGACTGACAGCCAGTCAGTAGCAGACTACTCGCGATAAGTCCCCATCTTTTAGAACCTACCGCTATAAAAAAATTTTTTTTCATACATTCCTTTCTGTGTTGTTATAAAAATGTGAAATTTATAGAGAAGGCTTCATAAAAATTGTCAACGAACTGTGCTATTAGTCATATTTTGTATAGAATTTTTTTATTAATAAGCCATACTAACCACCGTTGTGCAAAGTCCAGAAATACTTGTTACAAGTTGGTGGATTTTTCATCACAGGCGAATGTGAAAAATCGGAGATTGGTGCGGCAAGCTTCATCCGACGTGAGTAATTAAAATTATAAATTTCCTGCTTTAGGGCGGTCTTATTGCTCCGATTTTTACATTTTAAAATAGTTGTTTTGTTTAAGGTAGATTTCGATGTCTAGGGAACGCAGAGGCTTACGCCTCATCACGTTGTTATTCTCTCTCTTCTGCTGCTTATGGTTAGTCATTGGCGGTGGATACTTGTTAGCGATCGGTGGTAGTAGTTACTATCTTATTACCGGTCTCGTCATGGCGCTTTTCACCGCGCAATTAGCTAAACGTAAAGGTGGGGCATTTTTCGTCTATGCGTTAATCCTAATCGCAACAGCAATCTGGTCATATGTTGAATGTGGCATTGATTTCTGGGCGCTAGCACCGCGTTTAGGGATCTGGACCCTGTTTGGCATCTGGATGCTTTTACCACCAGTCTACCGTCAAATATCCCGTCCTAATGCAGGTAATACGCCACGCACCGCGATGGCGATCGGCGTTATTGTTAACTTATTGATGGTTGGCTCTAGTTTCTTGGTAAAAGATCCGCAAGAAATTGATGGCACACTTAATATTAATAATGCAGCCCCTGCAACGCCGAGCGTCCCTGCTCAAGACTGGCCTGCTTATGCACGTACCCAGGACGGGGTTCGCTATTCACCGCTGACACAGATCAACGAACAGAACGTCAAAGACTTACAAGTCGCTTGGACCTTCCGTACCGGTGATGTGAAACGTGCTGATGATCCAGGCGAGATCACCAACGAATCGACGCCAATTAAAGTCGGCAACATGCTATACACCTGTACTGCGCACCAAATTCTCATCGCATTGGATGCTGCAACAGGTAAAGAAAAATGGCGTTTCGATCCGAAGATTAAATACGACCCGTCCTTCCAACATATGACTTGCCGTGGTGTGTCTTACCACGAGGTGTCCGCAACACCTGCTAATGGTAGTCAACCGGCAGCCTGTTCACGTCGTATTCTATTACCTGTGAATGATGGCCGCCTATTTGCGGTGGATGCCGAAAATGGTCAGGTGTGTAAAGACTTCGCAAATAACGGCGAAATCGACTTACAACATAAACAACCGCATGCTTACCCAGGTGGCTATGAGCCAACCTCTCCGCCAATTATTACCGATAAAGTCATTATTATCGCGGGTGCGGTAACCGATAACTTATCAACGAAAGAGCCTTCAGGCGTTATTCGTGGGTTTGATGTCAATACTGGACAGCTGCTGTGGGCCTTCGATCCAGGCGCTAAAGATCCTAACGCTATCCCTGCAGACGGTGAAAGCTACACGCCTAACTCACCAAACTCATGGGCGCCTTCAGCTTATGATGCAAAATTAGATATCGTTTATATCCCAATGGGAGTAAGTACCCCGGATATTTGGGGCGGTAACCGTACTCCAGACCAAGAGAAGTTTGCGACCGGTATTCTGGCATTGCATGCTTCTACAGGTAAACTGGCGTGGTTCTACCAAACGGTACACCATGACCTGTGGGATATGGACGTTCCAGCACAGCCAACCTTAGCGGATATTAAAGATCAGCAAGGTAACACTGTACCGGTTATCTATGCACCCGCGAAAACCGGTGATATCTTCGTTCTGAACCGCGTTACTGGTAAGCCAGTAGTACCAGCAGACGAGCACCCGGTACCACAAGGTGCTGCAGAGGGTGACCACCTCTCCGCCACCCAGCCTTATTCTGAATTCAGCTATCGCCCTAAAGCGAACCTGACAGATAAGAAGATGTGGGGCGCGACCATGTTCGACCAGATGATCTGTCGCATCATGTTCCACCGTTTACGTTACGAAGGTCCATTTACCCCTCCTTCAGTCCAAGGTACCTTAGTTTTCCCAGGTAACCTAGGGATGTTCGAGTGGGGCGGTATTTCGGTTAACACTGATAAACAGTTTGCTATCACTAACCCAATGCAACTGCCGTTTGTCTCTAAACTGATTCCTCGTGGTCCGAATAACCCAATGGAACCTGATGAGAAAGGCGCTAAAGGGTCAGGTAGTGAAGCGGGTCTGCAACACCAATACGGCGCGAAGTTTGGTGTAGAGCTAAATCCGTTCTTATCACCGTTTGGTTTACCTTGTATGGAACCTTCATGGGGCTTCGTATCTGCAGTTAATCTGCAAAATCACGAAATCATTTGGAAGAAACGTATCGGCACCATCCGTGATAGCTCACCTCTACCGCTGCCGTTGAAGGTAGGTACTCCGATGCTGGGTGCGCCTATCACGACTGCGGGTAATGTATTCTTCATCGCGGCAACGCTGGATAACTACCTACGTGCCTATAGCGTGCATGACGGCAAACTGTTATGGCAAGCGCGTCTACCTGCGGGCGGACAAGCAACACCAATGACTTATGAAGTGGATGGTAAGCAGTACGTTGTGATTAACGCGGGTGGCCACGGTTCATTTGGATCGACCATGGGCGATTACATCGTCGCGTATAAACTTCCCGACGCGAAATAGTTGTATGGCATCATCCTCGTTGTGGTGATGCCAACGCAGAACTGAGCCTCGAATAAATTACTTTATTCGGGGTTTTTTTATGCTGTTAATGTGAGGAACAAAAGGTTGTAAATAGAGGGGAGGGTGACGGGAAGCATTACCTAAAAAGCCGATAAGGCGTAGCTTCCCAACTCAGTCGACAAGTTAAAAATTATTAGGGATAAAGATATCTGGAGATTGTTGTAAGGCGTAGTTAAGCGCGTCTGTCGCAACGGTCGTCATTGCTTGCCAGTTTTGGATAGTGAAATCGATTCCAAGTAGCCCCATAACAAACCAGCAGGAGGTAAATAAGCCTAGACCCGTAAAGGCTACACTCGCTGCTTTAAGGCTATGCTGCTGACATTTAATCTTCATCACGCTAGCCATATACATTAATCCTGCACTGACAAGGCCCCAACGCATGACGATTAGACTCGTTGCTAATGCGCTCATCTCTACTCCTTATATTGGTCAATAGGTAGGCTCATTGATTGATGATCAAACAATGAGAAAATAATAAAGTGTGATTTAGCTCACATTATAGTCATTAGTGGATGAAATTTGAAGGCTAAGTTAAAAAAATTAGCATTTTTGGCTCGCTATTGTTAACGAGCCTGACAGGATTGACGAGAGGAAAAGTGAGACAAGGTTAGGAGAGTGAACTCATAGTACTAAAAGAGGGCGCAGTACGGCAGCGCTGTGAGTGACGGTATGCCGTTGGCGTTAAATCGAACTTACGGCGAAACACTCGCGAGAAAGTCTGCTGTGATTCGTAACCGTATTGTAAAGCGATATCGAATACGGGGCGTTGACTCGCACAAAGTGCTTCAGCGGCTTTTGCCAAACGGCGGTCACGGATGTAGTCACCAAGCGTTTGACGCGTCATTACACGAAACATTCTCTGTAGATGCCATTTGGAATAACCAGATTTTGCGGCAACTTCATCGATAGAAAGGTTGTTTCCAAGATTTTGATCGATCCACTCAGTGAGTGAGATGATGATTTCTTTTTGCATTTGACGTCGTTCCTCTGTTTAGTCATCACATAATGTGATCTCGAACAAGTTTTTAAAGTATAATTCCTCAAGTTAACTTGAGGTAAAGCCCAAAAATGAAAAAAGAACGATCTCAATTAAAATCAACCCTTTCCCCTGGTGAGGTCGCTAAGCGTAGCGGCGTGGCCGTCTCTGCTCTGCATTTTTACGAGACAAAAGGGTTAATTGCTAGTAGCCGTAATGCAGCAAATCAACGCCGTTACAGTCGGGACGTATTACGGCGCGTTGCAATCATCAAGATTGCTCAACGCATAGGACTTCCCTTGTCGACATTGGGCGAACATCTGGCCAGTTATCCACCAGATAAGCGTATTTCCGCAAATGAGTGGGAGCATCTTACTGCCCAGTGGCGGGATGAATTGGATAAGCGTATTGAAACCTTAATACGCTTACGGGATGATCTTAATGGTTGTATCGGCTGTGGTTGCTTGTCTATGCGCGATTGCCCACTGCGTAATGCTGATGATCATCTTGCTCAGCAGGGGAAGGGCGCGGTACTTTTGGAGCAAGACCCCGACGATTCGGAGCTTTAGACTGGGGATCTTCCTAACGAGCTGCTAGGCTCAACGGGGTAGGTTGCATCAAATGAAAAGAAATCGCTGAGTTTCTAGTTTTTAAGCACGTTTTTTACATTGTATTCAAGGTGTACCGTGTATGTTAAGTAAATGAGTGGGCCTGTAGTAGTTAATAGGTTTTGTTGTCTTCTGGAAAGGTTACAAGGAAAGCATGGAAATTTTCTTTACCATACTAATTATGACGCTGGTGGTATCACTCTCCGGCGTTGCGGCACGTATTATCCCCTTTCAAATTCCATTACCCTTGGTACAAATTATGGCCGGGGCATTACTGGGATGGCCAAGCTTTGGTTTACACGTCAATTTCGATCCGGAACTCTTTTTAGTTCTATTTATCCCGCCTCTCCTTTTTTCCGATGGATGGAAAACGCCTATCAGCGAATTCTTACATCATGGCCGGGAAATTATTGGGTTAGCCCTGGCCTTGGTACTGATTACCGTTATCGGTATTGGCTATTTGATCCACTGGACAGTACCTGGAATCCCGTTAATCCCTGCTTTTGCTTTGGCGGCGGTCTTATCGCCGACGGATGCTGTAGCACTCTCAGGAATTGTAGGTGAAGGCCGGATTCCGAAGAAGATTATGTCGATCGTACAAGGCGAAGCCTTGATGAATGATGCATCTGGTTTAGTATCATTAAAATTTGCCATCGCTGTGGCGATGGGCTCGATGGTGTTTACGTGGTCGGGTGCCTCCGTCGAATTCTTAAAGGTGTCCTTAGGCGGGCTCTTGGCAGGGGTTGTCATTTGTTGGCTATACGGTAAATCTTTGCGCCTGTTTAGCCGTTGGAGTGGGGATGATCCGGCGACACAAACTGTCCTGTTAATGTTGCTTCCCTTTGCGTCATACCTCATCGCTGAACACTTAGGTATGTCCGGCATCTTAGCAGCGGTAGCCGCGGGGATGACCATTAGCCGTTCGGGGATCATTCGCCAAGCTCCGTTAGCGATGCGTTTACGCGCTAATAGCGTGTGGCAGATGCTGGAGTTTGTGTTTAACGGTATGGTTTTCCTCATGCTGGGCTTACAGCTGCCGGGTATTTTACAGACAACACTCACTGAGGCAGAAGTCGATAATAACGTTAATATTTGGATCCTGCTTCTTGCGGTTGCGATGATCTATGTGGCGTTGATCGTCGTTCGTTTTGGTTGGCTATTGCTGATGCAACGCTTAAGTAAACGCTTACTTAAGAAACGTCCCATGGAATTTAGTAATTACTCGTTGCGCGAACTCTTAGTGGCGACTTTCGCCGGAGTTCGAGGGGCAGTAACCTTGGCCGGTGTCTTGTCTATTCCCCTTTTCTTGCCGAGTGGTGAAAACTTTCCTGCACGTTACGAGCTAGTTTTCCTCGCCACCGGGGTGATCCTCTTCTCCCTACTGGCGGGAGTTGTCGCGTTACCGGTGCTACTGAAGGGGGTATCGGGTATCGATAAAGGCGAGACCGGAAGAGAGCTGCGTAACGCGCGTTCCGTTATGGCTAAATCGGGTATCGACAGCCTCTACAAAATGGAGGAGCGTCTAGCAAAAGACACTAACGAAAATATTGACCCTGAGATCCTCAAAGAGGTGAGTTCCCGGGTTATCGGCCAACTACGACGTCGGCTTGATAATAAGGATGATATTGAACAAGCGATGTTGATGGAAAATCTAGAAAGGCGACTGCGTCTTAACGCCCTGCGCGCAGAGCGTGCAGAGGCCTACCATCTACGGGCGACGAAACAGATTTCGGATGAATCGATGCGGAAACTTCTTCGCGACCTCGATCTTTTGGAAGCATTACTTATCGAAAAAGAAGAGTAAGTGTGACCCCCATCTCTAAAGGATGGGGGTTTTTCTCGCCTTTCATCGATAATTTTTATTCATTTCACTGCCGCCCAGCCTCGCTATATACTCATCCTTTACCAGCACAACAATGAGGCGCTTGTATGTCCACTTTATGGCGAAACTTACGCCAGAAGTTGGTTACCGATTCTTTGTGGCAAATTCCGCTGCAACTGTGTATTTATATCGGGTTATACCTATTAGCTGGCCTGTTAGTCACTCTTCTACATCTTCCCCTGCCTGCGAACGTTATTGGTCTAGGTATCTTATTGTTGCTGATTATGTCGCGTATCGTTCCTGTTAAATGGATTCGTGCGGGCGGGAATTGGTTACTTGCCGAGATGTTGCTGTTTTTTATCCCAGCCGTTGTTGCGGTAGTTAATTACGGCCCGCTGTTGCGGAGCGAAGGGTGGAAAATTATCGCGGTAATCGGCCTCAGCACAATACTGGTGTTAGCCACAACGGGTTGCGTCGTGGAACGTGTATTTCGTTATGAGACGGCTCGGGCGCAGCGTAAGCGAGGAGCGAATAATGAGTAGCACGCTGGTTAACCTTGGCTGTCTAGTACTCACCGTCGCCATCTATTACCTCAACAAACGACTATATCGCCGTTGGCGTTCGCTACTCCTCATGCCCTTGGTCTTTACGCCTTTGGTGTTGGTGGTGCTGTTGCTCAGTACTCATCTCCCTTGGGTGAATTATATTGGCGATAATCATTGGTTAATTTGGCTATTGGGCCCAGCAACGCTGGCATTCGCGATCCCCGTTTATGAGAACTTAGGACTAATACGACGCCATTGGATGTCCTTAGGCGCCGGAGTGCTGACCGCGGTGACCGTCGCGGTGTTGAGTTCCATCTGGCTAGCACGTCTCTTTTCGCTACCTGAGATGGTCGAGCGTAGCCTAGCCGTCCGATCCATTACCACCCCCTTTGCCTTAGCGGCGGCGAAACAAGTTGGTGGCCAACCGGACCTGGTGGCCCTCTTCGTGGTGATTACCGGGGTATTCGGAATGGCGATGGGTGACTTCCTGTTTCTACGGCTGATGATCAAACAGAGCATCTCGAAAGGCGCGAGCCTAGGCGCAGCTTCACACGGTGCAGGTACTGCACGTGCCTATCAGCTAGGCCCTGAGGAGGGAGTCGTGTCGAGTTTGGTAATGATGCTAGCAGGAATAGTGACCGTGTTATTGGCCCCGGTTATACGACTGATGTTTTGAATGTTGGGCCACTGATTGCCAGTGGCCCGTGAGTATTAAGGCTGTTTAATACTCTGCTTTTCTTCTAGCAATTTTTCGACCACACCAGGATCGGCGAGCGTAGAAGTATCACCGAAATTACTCGTATCACCCGCGGCAATTTTTCTTAAGATACGCCGCATGATCTTACCTGAGCGAGTTTTCGGTAGCATCTCCGCCCAATGCAACACATCAGGAGTAGCGATAGGACCTATCTCCTTGCGTACCCACTGGCGGACTTCGCTATAAAGTTCACTGCTCGGTTCTTCTCCGCTATTTAGCGTGACATAGGCATAAATCGCTTGCCCTTTGATGGAATGGGGGATCCCCACTACCGCGGCTTCGGCAATTTTAGGGTGTGAGACGAGGGCGGACTCGATTTCTGCCGTGCCTAGACGGTGGCCGGAGACATTCAGAACATCATCGACTCGCCCAGTGATCCAGTAGTAGCCATCTTCGTCACGGCGTGCACCATCACCACTAAAGTAGTAGTGTTGAAAGGTAGAGAAGTAGGTCTGTTCATAACGCTGATGGTCGCCAAACAACGTCCGTGCCTGCCCAGGCCAAGAGTCTGTAATGACTAAATTACCTTCACATACGCCGTCCTGAATACTTCCTTCGTTATCCACAATTGCAGGCTTAACGCCAAAGAACGGTCGTGTTGCGGAGCCGGGTTTTAACGGGGTTGCGCCAGGAAGTGGGGCGATCATAAAACCGCCGGTCTCAGTTTGCCACCAGGTATCGACAATCGGACAGCGGCTATTTCCCATCTTGGTATAGAACCATTCCCATGCCTCCGGGTTAATAGGTTCGCCAACCGAGCCAAGGACGCGAAGCGAGCCGCGGTCGGTACCTTGAATCGCCTTGTCCCCTTCGGCCATCAATGCACGGATTGCCGTGGGAGCGGTATAGAGGATAGTCACTTGGTACTTATCGACAACCTCTGCCATACGCGATGCTGTTGGCCAATTTGGTACGCCTTCGAACATCAGGGTCGTGGCACCGCAGGCTAATGGACCATAAAGTAAGTAGCTATGCCCGGTGATCCAGCCCACATCCGCCGTACACCAGTAAATATCGTCCGGCTGATAGTCGAAGACATATTTGAAGGTGGTGGCCGCATAAACTAAATAACCGCCGGTTGTATGTAACACGCCTTTAGGTTGGCCGGTCGAGCCAGACGTGTACAAGATAAATAATGGGTCTTCGGCATTCATCGCTACCGGTTCATGGTCGAGGGACGCCTCAGCCATCAATTCGTGCCACCAGCAATCGCGTGGCGCATGCCAGCTTGGCGTCTGGCCCGTACGGGACAGGACAATGACAGTATCGACAGTGGTTACGGCAGGGTTGGCGAGCGCGTCATCCACATTTTTCTTTAATGGGATGGGGCGACCCGCGCGTAAGCCTTGATCAGCAGTAACCACTAACTTTGTTTGGCTATCGATAATTCGACCTGCAACGGCATCGGGGGAAAACCCTCCGAAGATGACGGAGTGAATTGCGCCGATGCGGGCACAGGCGAGCATCGCCACAGCGGCCTCAGGCACCATTGGCATATAAAGTGCTACGACGTCCTGAGGTTTTATCCCCTTCGACGTCAATACATTGGCGAACTGACACACCTGCTGATGCAGTTCACGATAGGTAAGGGTACGACTTTCGGTTCCGTCGTCGCTTTCCCAGATAATTGCCGTTTTATCGCCCTGTTGAGCAAGATGACGATCGAGGCAATTCGCGGCTAGATTGAGTTTTCCGTCTTCGAACCAGCGAATATCGATATTACCAGGCGCGAAGCTGGTATTTTTAACCTGGGTAAAGGGGGTCGTCCAATCGACGATCTTCGCCTGCTCACCCCAGAAAGTCGTGGGGTCTGTTACCGACTGTTGATAAAGCGTCGCGTACTGCTCTTCGTTGATCAGTGTGGTGGCAGCAATGGCATCCATAATCGGGTGAGTAATGGGTTGGCTCATGACAGGTCTCCTTTTTTGTTAATTTTATGTGAAAAGATGCATGATAAAAGACCAAGCCGGTGATTTGTTTGGGATATGTGTCAGAGATCACGGGATTGCATCGAAAATTACCGATGCGTCTTCTTTATCGGTATCCTCAGCCATTCTGGCAAAATCAATGAGAATTGCCTAGCACGCAGCAGGGAGTTCGAAAATTTTTTTTCAAAACGTGCGCTTTTTGCTAAGCAAAAATAGTCCTTTTATAAGATAGAGTTATAAAAAACTAGCGTTTTTATACGATTAAGGATTATCAAAAGAGAATTATCCGATGTTTATCAAAGCTTGCGCTCGGCAGAGAGAAAATGGTAATACATAGCACACAAAATCGCAGGAGGCGGTTTTAGCATACAAACATCAAAGACTTGCCCGTTTTATTTTTGGCATTTTTATTTCTGCGTACTTCTCTTGTCACTGAAGAGTGAAAGGCAGTTTGACTGAGGAAACCACTATTCTATGAAAGGCTTCAAAATCACTCTTGCTTGGCAAATCCTAATCGCGCTTGTATTAGGTATCGTTGCCGGAAGCATCCTCCATAACGCACCGGATAGCCGTGATTGGCTGGTGCTTAATGTACTAAAACCTGCGGGCGATATTTTTATCCATCTGATAAAAATGATCGTCATCCCGATCGTCGTCTCTTCACTCATCGTCGGTATTGCCGGGGTAGGTGATGCAAAGAAGCTTGGACGTATCGGTTTAAAAACCATTATCTATTTTGAAGTCATTACCACTATTGCGATTGTGGTCGGACTGACATTAGCCAATGTGTTCCATCCAGGAACCGGAATTGATATGTCTGCGTTAACCACGACGGATATCTCAAAATACGAAGCCACGACGCAACAAGTGCAGAACGGGCCTCACAGCTTAGTTACCACTATTTTGTCGATTATCCCGCAAAACATTTTTGTCTCGTTTGCTAACGGCGACATGTTGGCGATTATCTTCTTCTCGGTATTATTTGGTTTAGGCTTATCATCGCTGCCTGCCGAGCATCGCGACCCACTGGTCTCGGTCTTCCGCTCGACGGCTGAAACCATGTTTAAAGTCACTAATATGATCATGCGTTACGCGCCGGTTGGGGTGTTTGCGTTATTAACCGTGACCGTGGCGAACTTTGGTTTTGCCTCGCTCTACCCATTGGCGAAGCTTGTAGGCTTAGTGTACGTTGCTATTCTCTTCTTCGCTTTTGTTGTGTTGGGTAGCGTGGCCAAGCTGTGCAAACTGAATATCTGGACCTTAATACGTCTCTTAAAAGATGAGTTAATCCTCTCTTACTCAACGTCGAGCTCTGAGACCGTTTTACCGCGGATTATGGAGAAGATGGAGGCGTATGGAGCACCTAAGTCGATTACCAGCTTTGTGGTCCCCACGGGTTATTCCTTTAACTTGGATGGCTCAACGCTTTATCAAAGTATTGCTGCAATCTTCATCGCTCAACTCTATGGTATCGAGCTGTCGCTGACGCATCAGATTATTTTAGTGTTAACGCTGATGGTGACATCAAAAGGTATTGCTGGGGTGCCGGGTGTATCTTTCGTGGTGTTGCTTGCCACGCTTGGAAGTGTGGGCATTCCTTTAGAAGGCCTTGCCTTTATCGCGGGTGTTGACCGTATCATGGATATGGCACGTACGGCATTAAACGTAGTCGGTAACGCCTTGGCGGTCCTAGTCATCTCTTGCTGGGAAAACCAGTTCGATGTAAATAAGGCGCGGGCTTACGAACAACAGATGCTGGGTACCTCGCGCGCTAAATAACCGACGCTTGATCTCCTAGTAACCGGGAGTGCATGATACGGGGAATACCGTTCGGCACTCCCGTTTTTTTTGCGCAAAATAAGGCCTTACTATGTCAATCAACCTCCATCATCTAGTGACCGAAGGGCGTAACATCGCTAGTGAAAATATTGACCAGTTATCGACAGCCCAGATGCTAAAAGTCATCAACGATGAAGATAAAAAAGTGGCACTGGCCGTTGAAGCCATTTTACCGGAAATCACCCAGGCGGTAGAGGCCATCACGACCGCCTTCGCCCAGGGCGGTCGGTTAATTTATTGCGGTGCCGGGACGTCGGGGCGACTAGGCATTCTTGATGCTAGTGAATGCCCACCAACGTTTGGCACGCCTCCCGAGCAAGTGGTGGGGCTGATTGCTGGAGGACAGAAAGCGATCCTGCAGGCGGTCGAGAATGCGGAAGATAATATAGAAAATGGCGCACGGGATTTACAAAACCTTCAGTTCACTAAACACGATATTCTCGTGGGTATCGCCGCGAGCGGTCGTACCCCCTACGTGCTCGGCGCACTCGCTTGGGCGAAGCAGTGCGGAGCCGTTACCATAGCTCTCAGCTGTAATGCAGAAAGTCCGATGGCCAGTTGTGCCGATATTGCGCTAAGCGCTGTGGTGGGGCCAGAGGTTGTGACCGGCTCTTCTCGGCTGAAAGCGGGAACAGCACAGAAGATGATCCTAAATATGCTGACGACGGGGGCAATGATCCGTAGTGGCAAAGTGTTTGGTAATCTTATGGTCGATGTCGAAGCCACTAATCAGAAACTCATTCAGCGTCAAAAGAATATCGTAATCGAGGCGACGGGCTGCCGCGCTGAGGAGGCTGAAGAAGCCCTTATAGCCAGCAATGGGCAATGTAAGACAGCTATTCTTATGATCTTGGCTAATTTTACGGCTGAGCAAGCGACCATTCGGTTGGCGGAACATAACGGTTTTATTCGCGCAGCACTCGCCTCAGGTCAAACAAAATAACGAAATGATTATATTTATCATTTGAAAAATCTATTACACTCTTAGCGTTTCTCAACAGGATAAGCGCTAAGAACTCTGTTTTTTTCTCCGCGCGCAATTACAGAGGTAATCAATCATGCAACGCAATTCTCTTTTTCGCCCATTACTCCTCGTCACCGCACTCTTTTCAACTGGAGCCTTTGCCGAGGACGCACAAACACTGACCCAACCCGTCTCTAAAGGGCTGTATGAACTGGCTTATGGTCAATCCTCACAGCAATTATACGTGGCCAGTGCAGGAAGCCGCCAAGAAACGGGGGGGGCAGTCTATGTGCTCAACCCGCAAAATTTGCAGACAGAACAAGTGATCAAAGAGCCACTCAAGCCCTTCGGCGTAGCGATTGATAATACCCAGCATATCCTTTATTCCGGTAATACCCGCGATGGGTCTATTACGGCTATCGATCTGCAGACCAAGAAGGTGATTGCGCAACAGGCGCTCGAAACGCGCCAACGTACCGAAACCTTCCGCCCGCCGCAAATTCGTGAGATCGCTGTTAATCCAACGACTCACCAGGTTTATGCCACTGGCGTCGGTGCCGAGAGTGTTGTATGGGTCCTAGACGGTAAGACGCTAAAAGTGATCAAAACCATTACTGGCGTCGGTAAGATGGCGACCGGACTCGCCCTCGATGCGCAACAGCATACGCTCTATCTGTCAAACGCTGATGCCGAGTGGATTAAAATCGATACACAGAACAATACCATCGTGCAGCGTACTAAGTTGGCGATCGATGGCGATCACATGCTACTCAACGTGAGCTTGGATACTGCGGGTCATCGTGCCTTTATCGCTGACTTTAAACAGCCGCAAGTCTTAGTCATCGACACACAAACTAACAAAGTGTTGACTAGCATCAAGGTTCCCGAGTCGTTAGGCGTGCTGTTCAATGCACAGCGCCAAGAGCTATATGTGACACATCGTAAAGCGGGTACCGTAAGCATTATTGATACCAAAACCTATCAGGTGAAACGTACCGTAAAAACTGAGGGAATGCCGAATAGCTTAGCATTATCCGATAAGGGGGATGTGCTGTATGTGAGCGTCAAACAGCCTTCCTCTCGTGAAAAAGAGGCGACACAACCAGACACTGTATTACGCATTACGCTGTAATAACAAAGGCCTCATTATTACGAGGCCTTTTTTCCACTGTTACTCGTTAAACAACACCGATAGTTTCCCACCCGGCTCGGCTAATTTCGCCAGTTTTTTCTTATTGACGGTTGCGCGTTGCCCTAACTGTGACAAGCTAGGCGAATCATCTGCAGCCGTAGCATGTTCGTCCCCTTGTGCGGCAACGAGGCTTGACGCAGCCTGTTGTAGATAGGTCATGTAGCCAGCTTTAGTGGAAAGCTGCTCACTCTTCACCGGTTGGTGATCGCGTAGCCAGCTGCCGAGATAAAACTCAAGGAACGGCAGTGCTTGATCTGGTTTATCGTAGGCGATCCCTCGTAAGAAATAGACGACTGAGCGATAAGGGTCGTTCTGCATGGCTTGTAGGCCGACCTGCTGGGGTAATTGGGCAGGTGTTACCGTATTGCCTTGAGGATCTTCTAACCACGTTAGATGCTGTTGTTGCATCGTGCTCCAAAATACATCCATGGATGCGAGGTGGCTAAAGTCGTTAGTAATACGCACCGCGAATGGAAAATCGTGGTTATTGGCTAGCGCGCGATAGGTTGATACCGTGTGGTGGCCATCAGTCAGGTAGATATGCTGATCAGGGGCAATCACCGCGCTTTTTACCTCATCAACATCTGTCCCGACGGCAGCAAGACAGCTAAAGCTGCTAGGCGTGGCCAGAGAAGATTGGCTATCAAATGTTTTTACCCCTTTAGCCCCCATTTCTTTACAGAAATCTTCAAATAATTTTTGTCGATCGTTTTGCAGCGTAGCCACTTTATAATTGACTTCGTCGTCTCCAATCGCCGGTTGAGTCGGGCGTATTTGGCTGACCGTTAATACTTTAATGGTCTGTGCATAAGAGAGCGAGCTGCACGATAAGCCCACCGCGACTAATGAAGCAAGGAGAACTGGAGTAAAGCGTTTCATTAATGTCTTCCTCATAAAAGGGGAGAATAAAAAAAGGTGAGTTACCCCACCTTTCCTTTATCTTTCACTATTCTGAGGCTTCGTTGATTAAGTCTTGGTGTGACTTATCTCTGAGGATCATCTCAAAACTATGAAGACGCTTATAAATTGACATCAATTCGACTAACGTGGACCATGAATTGATCAAGTATTGGAACGATGAACGCACCTGATCGAATACATTGGAGATCTGGTTCATTAATCCTAGGGTGATGGTGCCGGCGACTATCGCTGGAAAGAGCACGAATAAGCCGAAAATATTATCCACTTGTAGATATAAAATACGCGTAATATTGAAATACAGGTAGTGGAAGTAAAGGCGGAAATAATTGTGGCGTACTTGGTGAAAAAGCTCTTTTACCGTAGGGGGCGTGGCGCGGTGCGCATCGTCCTCACCGTAAACCAGCTCCTTACGATAGGCCGCCTCTACGCGTTGATTTTTAAATGAAAGGCCTGGCAGCTTAATGCCGACTAGCGCCAATAATGCGGTACCAAATACTGACCATACAATAGCGATAATGACTAAAGCATAGGGAATATTGCCGATGATCGGCACCTCTTTTACATGTACAGAAAGTTGCGCCAAGATAGGAAGAAACGCAATTAACGTCATGATCGCCTGCAGTAGACTCACCCCCCAGCTTTCAAGTGTGTCGGCAAAGCGCATCGTGTCTTCCTGAACCCGCTGAGAGGCTCCCTCAACGTGACGTAACTTGCCCCAATTCGCCATGAAAAAGTTGTTCATCGCGGTACGCCAACGAAACACCCAGTGACTGACGAAAAAGTTATTGAGTACACCAACGACCACAGCGACTAAGGCGATGCCGAGAAAGGCGTAGATTTGCTGGTAGAAAGTGTCGATATGCACGGAACCGGCCTTTCCCAGTGCCTTTTGGATCAGATCTCCAAACGGGGCATACCAAGCATTAATCGCAACCCCTACTTGCACGCCAAACCAAGTTGAGAAGATGATCAGCGCCGATCCCCATACCGACCAACGCTGCCAAGGGTGGTTGTCGATAATACGCCATATTCCCGCGAATACTGCGACCGCCCCCCAGAAATAGAGATAGAACCACAGGTAACTCAGCTGCCAAAATCGAACGACGGTGGTGGGTAACGGGGCGAGGAACGCCTTCGCGAGTGAGGGGATATGGGCCGGTAACTGCGCTGCAAATCCGAACCAAAACAGAACCACGACCAAACTCCACAGGGCGGCACTGGAGAAGAAGAGCAGTGGGCGTGGGAAATAACACTTAAACATGATGACTCCCTGAAAATTAACTCCTACGACGACTATACTAACTTAACCGACCGGAGAAGGATCTTACTGGCGATTAAAAAACATATTCAGATGACAAGATGTTAAATCTGGTCACAAAAAATAAGATGATATGACTTTTGATGTTACCTA
Organism: Rosenbergiella collisarenosi; assembly: GCF_018494085.1. Lineage (GTDB taxonomy): Bacteria > Pseudomonadota > Gammaproteobacteria > Enterobacterales > Enterobacteriaceae > Rosenbergiella > Rosenbergiella collisarenosi. The sequence goes on from NZ_JABBFP010000001.1 coordinate 250,445, forward strand.
ACTGTGTTACAATTGGGGTGTTACCGGTAACTATCTAATTACACTATAACTGAGTTTCCGCACAACACCGTCTCGCTCACTTTCAATTTTTCATGCTGCATTATTTGCAGTATTAAGGCAATGTCATGTCAGAACAAAAAAACGGCCAGTCACGCCGTGATTTTCTGCTGAAAACTATCGCGATCGCCCCGGCTATGGCTGTCGGTACTGCAGGGATCGGGGCTCTAGAAAGCCGAAGCGTCTTAGCCGCAGACAACACCAATACTCCTCATACTCATGCGAGAGACTACCAGCCTACGTGGTTTACGGCTGAAGAGTTCGCGTTTATCACGGCCGCTGTCACGCTGCTAATTCCAAACGATGACCGCGGACCAGGTGCTCTAGAGGCTGGCGTGCCTGAATATATCGATCGCCAGATGAATACGCCTTATGCCATCGGCGCAAACTGGTACATGCAGGGGCCTTTTACACCGGATGTTGATAAGGAATTTGGTTACCAGCTTCCTTTAGTTCCGCAGCAGATCTATCGTTTAGGTATCGCTGAGGCTAACCAGCAAAGCCAAAAGCACTATGGTAAGGTCTTTGCTGAACTCACCGCGGCACAGCAAATTGAGTTTCTTAAGGCACTTGAAGCGGGAAGCGCTACATTCCAGCAGCTTCCGGCAAAGACTTTCTTCTCATTCCTCTTACAAAATACCCGCGAAGGCTTCTTTAGCGATCCTATCCATGGTGGAAACCAAGGCTTGGTCGGCTGGAAACTTATTAATTTCCCAGGGGCGCGGGCAGACTTTATGGATTGGGTAGAGCGTGGAGAACGCTATCCTTTACCACCAGTATCGATTCGGGGTGAGAGAAGTTAATCATGGCTAATGAGCAGAAAAAAGTAGACGCAGTGATCGTGGGTTTCGGATGGGCGGGTGCCATTATGGCCAAAGAGCTCACCGAGGCAGGTTTGACAGTGGTAGCGCTAGAGCGAGGCCCACATCGCGATACTTACCCCGATGGTGCTTACCCGCAATCTATTGATGAGTTGACGTATAACGTCCGTAAAAAGTTATTCCAAGATCTGTCAAAAAGTACGGTTACCATACGTCATAACCCTTCGCAAACAGCGGTACCTTATCGCCAGCTAGCGGCCTTCCTACCGGGTACCGGAACGGGTGGTGCAGGATTACACTGGTCGGGGGTGCATTTCCGTGTTGACCCGGCAGAACTGCGTTTACGTAGTCATTATGAAGAGCGTTACGGTAAAAATTTCATCCCGGAAGGCATGACGATTCAAGATTTCGGCGTGACTTATGACGAGCTGGAACCGTTCTTCGACCAATCTGAAAAAGTCTTTGGTACATCGGGCACGGCTTGGTCGATCAAAGGTAATGTCGTAGGTAAAGATAAGGGCGGTAACCCTTTCGCTGGCGATCGCTCGCAAGACTTCCCGTTACCCGCACAGAAAAGAACCTACTCCGCACAACTTTTCTACAAAGCGGCACAGGCTGTGGGTTACCACCCTTACGATATGCCATCCGCTAACACATCCGGACCCTATACGAATACTTACGGTGCGCAGATGGGGCCATGTAACTTCTGTGGTTATTGTAGTGGTTATGCGTGCTATATGTACTCTAAGGCTTCGCCGAACGTCAATATCTTACCCGCGTTACGCCAAGAGCCGAAATTCGAGCTACGTAATGACTCTTATGTATTGAGAGTTAACCTTACTGACGATAAAAAGCGGGCGACGGGCGTGACTTATGTTGATGCGCAAGGTCGTGAACAGGTACAACCTGCTGACTTAGTAATTCTATCGGCTTTCCAGTTCCATAACGTCCATCTCATGCTGTTATCGGGTATCGGTAAGCCTTACAACCCTATCAGCAATGAAGGGGTCGTTGGGCGTAACTTTGCCTACCAGAATATGTCGACCCTGAAGGCATTGTTCGACAAAAATACCACGACTAACCCTTTTATCGGCGCAGGCGGTGCAGGGGTAGCGATCGATGATTTTAATGCGGATAACTTCGACCATGGCCCACACGGCTTCGTCGGCGGCTCTCCATTCTGGGTAAACCAAGCTGGCGTTAAGCCAATCTCAGGGCTACCGGTTCCAGCCGGGACACCGACCTGGGGAAGCGAGTGGAAAGCGGCGGTGGCCGATACTTATACTCACCACGTCTCGATGGATGCGCATGGTGCCCATCAGTCATACCGCAATAACTACTTAGATCTCGACCCGAACTATAAAGATATTCATGGCCAGCCTCTGCTGAGAATGACATTTGATTGGCAAGAGAACGACATCAAAATGGCACAGTTTATGGTGTCCAAAATGCACAACATCGCACAGGCGATGAATCCAAAAGCTATTCTCGGTGCGGCGAAAAAAGAGGGTGCTCATTTCGATACGACCTCTTATCAGACTACCCATATGAATGGTGGGGCGATAATGGGAGAGGATCCTAAGACCAGTGCGGTTAACCGTTACCTACAGAGCTGGGATGTCCATAACGTATTCGTACCGGGTGCATCAGCATTCCCGCAAGGTCTGGGCTACAACCCGACGGGACTCGTCGCGGCATTGACCTATTGGTCCGCAAAAACGATTCGCGAGGTTTACCTCAAGAATCCTGGCCCACTGGTTCAGGCATAAGGAGAGGCTGATGAAAAAGATTTTTTTGACCTTACTTACCGCGTTCGTCTCATTGAGTGCAGTAGCCGAAACGTCCGGCGATTTGGTGAAGCGTGGCGAATACTTGGCGCGTGCAGGGGACTGTGTGGCCTGTCATACCGCTAAGGGAGGTAAACCTTTTGCGGGCGGCTTAGCGATGGCGACTCCGATCGGGACTATCTACAGCACCAACATCACCCCTGATAAACAAACGGGTATTGGCGATTATAGCTACGACGACTTCCAAAAAGCAGTACGTCAAGGGATCGCTAAAACTGGAGATACACTCTACCCAGCAATGCCTTATCCGTCCTATGCGGTAGTGAGCGACGAAGATATGCATGCCCTTTATGCCTACTTTATGCAGGGTGTACCAGCCGTTAATCAGCCGAATAAAGCGACCGATATCCCTTGGCCGCTTTCTATGCGCTGGCCATTGGCTATCTGGCGTAACATGTTCGCGCCGGAAGTGAAAGCTTTTGTCCCGACGGCTCAAGATGATGAGAGTGTAAATCGGGGACGTTACTTGGTGGAAGGTCTCGCTCACTGCGGCGCATGTCATACGCCACGTAGCATTACGATGCAAGAAAAAGTCCTTAATGGCCAAGACAATACCACTTACTTGGCGGGAAGCAGCGCGCCGATCGATGGTTGGACTGCCAGTAATTTACGGGGTGATAATCGTGATGGGTTAGGTCGTTGGAGCCAACAAGACATAGAGCAATTCTTGCGTTATGGGCGTAATGACCAAACCGCTGTATTTGGTGGAATGACCGATGTTGTTGAACACAGCTTACAATATCTTACTGATGCAGATATTACTGCGATTGCGCGTTATCTAAAAACCTTGGCGCCGCAGGATGCTCACCAGCCAGTTTTTAAAGCTGATGATAGTGTTGCGAAAGCGTTATGGAAGGGTGATGACCAAAAAGCGGGCGCAAGCGAATATGTCGATAGCTGTGCAGCCTGCCATAAAACGGATGGTACAGGGTACAAACGTTTCTTCCCGCAGTTAAAAGGTAACCCTGTTATCTTGGCGGAGGACCCGACTTCATTGATCCATATCATCTTAACCGGCGCACGTTTACCAAGCGTTGCGGGTGCGCCTTCGGCGGTTACTATGCCTGCCTTCGGCTGGCGGATGAACGATGAACAAGTCGCGAATCTGGTTAACTTCGTAAGAAGTAGCTGGGGGAATACTCAAGCTTCAACCGTGAGTGCTAGTGACGTTGCCAAAATACGCCAGCAAGACGATGTTAAAGGCCAGTTAGGGAGTAGTAGCATCGACACCCTAGAAAAACGGCAATAATATCTTTCTGCCTGTGAGAAAAGCGGTAATCCTGGTGATTACCGCTTTTTTTTTAGATATGTTCCAGGTCTTTACCGCGGGTAGTCGGACCAAAAATACCGACAGAGACCATGACCATCAGCATGCTGAATACGATAAACATGACGACAGCGCTGCTTCCTGCTGAGGTCAGAATAAAGCCAATCAGTACACTGCTCAGTGCGGTGGAAAGCCGGCTGAAGGAGTAACAGAAACCTACCGCGCGGGCGCGAATCGCGGTGGGGAAAATTTCGGTTTGGTAGGCATGATAACTATAGGTTAGCCAAGCATTGGAATAGGTGATAAGAAAGCCACAAATAATCATCATCCAAGGTTGTTGCGTCAGAGCAAAGCCGGTGCCACAGATAACGGTCATTAGCGAGGCGCCGACAATCTGCCACTTATTTTCTAGCTTATCGGCATACAGCGTACAGAGTAGTGACCCTAGAGGGTAGGCGAGAGTAATAAAAAATGCATACAACAAGCTGTGTGATAGCGAAGCCCCTTTACCGGAAAGCAGCGTCGGCAACCAATTACCAAAGCCAAAAAAGCCGATGGCTTGGAAAAAATTCATCACGACTAACATTAAGGTGCGCTTACGCCATTTCGGCGACCAAATATCACGAAATTGCCCTTTAATACTATGCTGAGCACTTGCTATAGGGAGGGTAGTCACGATAGGGGCACCACAGCGTTTTTCCATATCCATCATTATCTGGTGAGCTGCATCTACCTGGTTTTTTTCCATTAACCAGCGCGGAGATTCCGGTAACCGGCGTCTGACCAGCCAGATCACCATAGAAAATAACGCGCCGATAATAATTACCCATCTCCAGCCCGCTAAGCCGAACCATTGATGGGGGATTAGCCACCATGAGAGAAGTGCCACCGCAGGAACCGAAAGAAACTGGATAAAGAACGCGAAGGCAAAGGCCTTACTTCTCAGGTGCGCCGGAGTCCATTCAGCCAAATAGGTATCGATGGTTACTAACTCGACGCCGAGTCCAATTCCAACGAGAAAGCGGCACAGTAAAATCCCTTCACTACTCTGTTGAAAGGCCATGATTAATGAAAAGAGTCCGTACCACCCTAAGGCAAAGATAAAGGTCAGACGGCGGCCAAAGCGATCAGCAAAGGGAGCAAGTAGGCTAGCACCGACGAAAAGTCCTAGAAAGGTGACCGATGCAAAGGATGCTTGGTCTGAAATACCCAATAGTCCCGCTCGCCCGATATGAAAGATATGATCGGCAACCAATCCACTGCTGATATAACCCGTTTCAAAGAGGTCGAAGAGTTCAAAGAAACCGCCTAGCGCAAGGAGGCTGATAAATAACCATAGTGGTCGATTTGCAGGAAGCGCGTCGATGCGTGCGGCAATAGAGTGTGGGGGAGAAGCATTGTAGTCGTCGATCATTGGCAGGTTCCATCTCAGTCTGTTTGCATAGGCGATTGTTATTTTTTTATAGGCGCAAAGGGACCTTCGCGTTTATCCAGCATAATGCAAGTTAGCCTCAACGGCCTAAGATTTACCTACGTGAATATTAAAAAAGCCACCTAGTGGTGGCTTTGAAGGAGGGAAACAGCTTAGAAACTATAACCGGCGACTAAGTAGTAGCCCCAACCGGTGTTATTCGTGCGTGATCCGCCAAGATCGGCGCTACCTTCCCATTGTCCACCGTTATGGAAATAACGGGCGACAAACGAGTAATGCCAATGCGCGTAGCTTAATGCCAGAATATGACTCGATGCGATCGAGTTTTTAGTTCTCACCGTGCTGTTGTTACCGAGATCTGAACCCCAGTCAAAGTTAGTGAATCCAATGTAGGCAAGGTTTCCGCCCCATAGGGTGGTGATAGGGTACATATATTTCACCTTGAAGCGATAACCATCCCAGCTATCTTCGTTCGTGGCGCCATAGTTTTCCCACTGATATTTCGCATAGACGTTCAAAGATAACGAGAGTTTAGTGCCAGTATCAATGTCAGTCCCTAACCCCATATACCAAGTATTTTGGCGATTTTTATCGTTAGGCCCCATATCGTAGATATAGTTGTTGGCAAAATACCATTGTTTGATGGGACCGATGCTGAGGTCGGTATTTGTTAATTTATCGATAGAGAAGCGTGGCTCGATCTCCATGAATAACGGGGAGCCTTTTCCTTTATCCCAAATACCGACATCGTTTGCGTTCCCCGTACCAAAAAACTTCGGCACATCGACATACCCGTAAAAATCGAACCAATCTTTGTGGGCGAACGCTTCATATTCCAGATAAATATCATTGTTCGGATGAGGGCCGAAACGAGTATGGTAGCTGCCGACGACATTGACGCTTTGGTGCCACCAATCAGAAAGATATTGCGGTGATTCATCGGCCCAAGCAGAGGTTGTCATGGTTGCGGCTAATGTGGTTGCGGCTATCAGTGATTTATATTTCATTATTATTTGCTCATCTAAGAGGTGAAACGCGAAAAAATGAGTTCCAAAAGATCGAAGCAACGGGTGAGGGTGCGCGAGCCTTATTTCTCTGTAGCGATTTTACCCTTAAAAGCTTCGTGATAAGGAACTATAAAAAAATTATAATGTGACGAGTGTCTCATTTTTTAATCAACACACTGAACCTTTTGCCTTTTTTTTACTACAGGTCGAGAGATTAGCCGATGAAACGCTGGACGATAAGGGATACTTATCGATTGTAAGAATAAGCCATGCTAATATTTAAAAAATGGGCGCATAATCTACTGATCAGCAACTATTTTTCGAACGGATGCCCAGCCAAGCGTAGGTTTGCTATAGAGGATGCCATGTATGATGAATTCTGATTCAGAATCGTCTTCCCTTCGTGAAGATAAATTCGAACTAGCATCAATATTGCGAACGTTTCACAAGCAACAACAAAGCTTAGCGTTGACTGCTTTCGACAACGATGTCGAAAATTTTAAATTAATAAGAGTCGAAGGTAGCCGTCTGCGGATCGCGCCGCTCCATGACAACGCCGTTTTGACACCGCAGTTAATGCTGATTGCGGAGGGGAGCGAGGCGAAGATTATCTTCAGTATTACTAATGCCGTAATCGTCGAACAGCAAGGTCAACAACAGTGGCTCGCCGAATTGGTTCCGACCTTCTCTTATATCCAGCGTCGGCTGAATTTACGAGTGCCTGTGCCCTTACGTGAAAAATTTTCAATCGGTATCCATCTTCCGGGACATGTGCAGTTACAGCGGTTTTACGTCGATAATTTCTCGACAGGTGGTGTTGGACTGTTTAGTCGAGGGCTACCTAATCCTGCCTTCAAGAAGGGGGCGGTTTTTAAGAAAGTCGATCTCGATTTGGGTGAATATGGTGAGTATAAAGTTAACGTGGAGGTCATCTCATTGATCCCCGTTGATGAGCCGTCAGCCGACTATCCTGAGTTCACCCATAGGCTTTCCATGCGTTTTTTAAATCTGTCACTGATCACGCAAAGAACCTTTAATAAAATTGCTTATACCTTCGAAGTCAATTTTAACCGTCGACGCTGACCGAACTGTATGAATTTTCTGAATTCTACTGTATTAATTACTCTTAACTCATTTATTTTCTATGCTTAGTGTACGAGAGATATAAAGGGGGTGTTGATGGAGCTTGAAACAGAACATTTGCGTTTACGGCAGTGGCAAACCTCCGATCTGATTCCTTTTCGCGAAATGAATCAAGACCCCGCAGTGATGCGTTTTTTTATGAACCCACTCAGTGCTGAACAGAGTGATGAGTTAGCCAAAACCTTTCGTTTAATTATTCAACGTAAAGGCTGGGGATTCTGGGCGGTAGAATTAAAAGCTACTGCCCAATTTATTGGATTTTGCGGCCTACATGAGCAGCCGAATAAATTTACTTTTTCGCCTTGTGTTGAGATTGGTTGGCGTTTCGCTTCTCCGTTTTGGTCCCGAGGTTTAGCGGCCGAGGCGGCGCAATGCGTTCTTCAGTTCGCCTTCGAAAACCTTAGCTTACAACAAGTTGTCGCATTCACGTCCGTACACAATCATCGGTCAGAACGGCTGATGCAGCGACTCAATATGGTCCGGCAGCGGACATTTCATCATCCCCATATTCCCAAAGAGCACGAACTCGCCGAACACTTGCTGTACGCACTACAGCGCTCTGAATATTTATTGTCCTAACTCAAGGCATTGAGTTAAAAGAACGATTTCTGACGATCTATCTCACGTTTTGCCGATATGGGGCTTGAGGCATAGTGATGACTCTGACAAATTGCCTGAACTAAGGTAAAGGAGTGAGATGAAGATCGTCAAAATTCTGAACAATAACGCCGTTGTTGTTCAGCAAGGCTCAAAGGATGAGCAGATTATTATGGGTCGTGGTATCGCCTTTCAGAAGCGCTGTGGCGACAGCGTCGATCACAGTAAAATTGAGAAGATCTTCGCACGGCAAAATAATCGACTGTTCGATCACTTTGTTGAGTTGATCCAACAGATCCCGCTTAACATCCTACTTACCTGCGATCGGATCGTGACTTATGCACGTGAACAACTGGGGCCTCTACAAGATAGTTTATTTATTTCCCTGGCTGACCACTGCTTTGGAGCCTTAGAGCGTAAACGTAATGGGATAACACTCCATAACCGTTTGCTGTGGGAAACTCAGCACCTTTATCCGAACGAGTATCAAGTTGCTGTCTATGCGTTGAAAATTATTGAACAGCGGCTGGGAGTCTCACTGAAACTTGATGAAGCAGGGTTTATCACGCTTCATTTCGTGACGGCCCAGCTGCAAGGGGATATGCAGGAAGTCACTCAAGTGACCCGATTAATGCAAGAGATGCTGAACCTGGTCAAATATCACTTATGCATTGAGTATGATGATAGAAGCTTACGCTATCAGCGCTTTGTCACCCATTTGAAATTTTTTGCACAACGTTGTTTATCGCATACTCCGCTCAGCAGTGAAGATCACGAGTTCACAGAGGCGATTCGACAACAGTACTCAGTGGCATGGGCCGCGGCAGAGGTAGTGGGTAAGCATCTTACGCAGCATTATCAGCATCCTATTCAATCAGAAGAATTATTATTTCTAACGCTGCATATCGAGAAATTACGTAAAGAAGCGCAGTAAATAACAGGGTTGTTACTACTTTAGGTAGGCAAAACCTGGGTCTCGCCAAATAGGGTGGGGCCCGGGTTTTTTTGTTTTTACAGGGAGTTAAACCATAGATAGCATTATTGGAGGGAAGATGGACTATCAATCACTTGCGAAGAAGATCTTAGTAGGGGTGGGGGGGACTGAGAATATTTGTAGTCTCGTACATTGTGCAACACGTCTACGCTTCAAATTAAAACAGCCAGAACTGGCCGATTCAGAAGCCCTGAAAAGTCTAGAAGACGTTATCGCCGTCATCAATAGTGGCGGCCAATTTCAGGTCGTTATTGGAAATCAAGTCGGCGATGTATGGCAGGCGATTACGGCGATAACGGGACATACTACTAAGACTCAGGGAGAGGCTGGTGGTAGGAAGGAGACACTCTTAGCACGCTTAATCGATATTGTTTCGGGCATTTTCACCCCCTTTATTGGTGTTATGGCTGCGTCGGGTATCATGAAAGGGCTCTTAGCTTTGGCTGTCGCCTGTGGCTGGCTGGCGACAGAGGGGGGAACCTATCAGATTTGGTATGCCGCGAGTGATGCCTTATTTTTCTTCTTTCCGCTCTTTATCGGTTATACCGCAGGCCAAAAGTTTGGTGGCAGTCCGTTTATTACGATGGTGATTGGCGGAGCGCTCACCCACCCGCTAATGATTAAAGCTTTCGAAACGAGCCAAGCCGGTGGCGGATCAGAGACGTTCTTTGGTATCCCAGTGGTCTTTATTAACTACAGCTCATCCGTAATTCCCATTATTTTAGCCTCATGGGTAAGTTGTATGATCGAGAATCGAGTCAGACCACGTCTCCCTCTAGCGGTCAAAAGCTTTTTTACGCCCGTCATTTGTTTAGTCACCGTCGTTCCGCTTACTTTTCTGGCCATCGGGCCGTTGGCAACGTGGTTGAGTCACTTATTAGCTGAAGGATATGAACTGATCTACAATTTCGCACCCTGGTTGGCGGGAGCAGCCCTCGGCGCTGCATGGCAAATCTGCGTTATTTTCGGCCTACACTGGGGGCTTGTGCCGATTACTTTCAATAATCTCGCGGTATTCGGGCAAGATTCAATGTTACCCATGGTCTTACCTGCGGTGCTAGGTCAAGTCGGTGCGGTACTCGGTATTTTCCTTTATAGCAAGGATCCTCGGCAAAAGGCGCTGGCCGGATCGTCATTTTCCGCGGGGATATTCGGTATCACTGAACCTGCAATTTACGGCTTAACTTTACCACTACGTCGGCCCTTCATTATTGGCTGTGTGGCCGGATCGCTAGGGGGAGCTATTGTAGGTTTTTACGCAAGCCATACTTATTCCTTTGGACTCCCCAATATCTTTACCCTTGTACAGATCATTCCTTCATCGGGCATTGATAGCACGGTATGGGGGGCATTTATCGGTAATGCCGTGGCGGTACTTGTTGGTTGCCTAGGAACCTACTGCTGGGGACGTCGTCAACCGCTCGCATCAAACCTTTCAGCGGCTGCTACGCCAATTGTACAGCCCGCGATGGGTCCCGCTGACCTTACTCCACAATCGCTGACAGTCCTCTCCCCGATGATGGGGCAAGTTATAGCGTTGTCCGATATTCCTGATCCTACCTTCGCAGGCGGACTTCTCGGCCAAGGTGTAGGCATCCTTCCGGATAAGGGTGAGGTGCGCGCGCCATTTTCTGGGACCGTCGAATCACTTTTTCTCACCAAACATGCTTTGGGATTACGCAGCGAACAAGGTATCGAGCTCCTTATCCATGTCGGCATCGATACCGTTAAATTAGCTGGGCTGCCCTTCACTGCTCACATTGCTGAAGGCGACAGCTTTACTGCAGGAGATTTACTACTGACATTTGACTGCCAGGCGATTACCGATGCCGGACTCTCTCTCGTTACCCCGATTTTAGTGACGAATAGCGATGAATTCAGCGAGGTTAACTGCCTAGGAGTGGGTGATGTGGCTGAACAACAGCCTTTGATAATGATAAAAGCCTAAGTTAAGGAGATGACAATGAAACAGTTTCCAACCGATTTTCTGTGGGGAGGAGCCATTGCGGCTAACCAAGTAGAAGGTGCTTGGCGAGAGGATGGCAAAGGGATATCAACGTCTGACGTACAGCCACAGGGAATTTTTGGCGAGGTGGATGAACGCAAAACTGACCGTTTTAGCCTTAAAGACATTGCTATCGATTTCTATCACCGCTATCCAGAAGACATTGCGCTATTTAGTGAAATGGGATTTGGTATTCTTCGTGTTTCTATCGCCTGGACGCGAATTTTTCCTAAAGGTGACGAATCCACCCCCTGTGAAGCGGGACTAGCGTATTACGATAAATTATTTGATGAGCTGGCGAAGCATGGTATCAAAGCGATGGTTACCCTATCGCATTATGAAATGCCTTGGCATTTAGTTACCGAGTATGGAGGGTGGTCTAACCGCGAGGTGATCGCCTTCTTCGAACGTTATGCCAAGGTGGTTTTTAAGCGTTATGCTGAAAAAGTAAAGTGGTGGCTAACCTTTAATGAAATTAATATGTCCCTACACGCACCGCTGACGGGTGTGGGGCTACGCGCAGGGTGTCGTGAGAGTGATGTCTACCAAGCGATCCATCATCAACTAGTCGCTAGCGCTCTAGCGGTACGCGCGTGCCACCTGATCATTCCTGATGCGAAGATTGGTAACATGCTGTTGGGAGGTCTCGTTTACCCGCTGAGCTGCCAGCCTAACGATGTGCTGGCCACCTTGCAGGAAAATCGTAAATGGTTATTCTTTGGCGATGTTCAATGCCGGGGGGCCTATCCTGGCTACATGCTACGCTATTTCCGTGATCAGGGTATTGATGTGGTTATCACTGAGGAGGATAAGCATATCCTCAAACAGACCGTCGATTTTATCTCTTTTAGCTACTATATGACGGGTTGCGTAACCGCGGATGAGGCGTTAAATAAACAAAGCCGCGGTAATATATTGAATATGGTTCCTAACCCTCATTTATCAGCTTCCGAGTGGGGGTGGCAAATCGACCCAGTCGGTCTGCGGACACTCTTAAACGTCTTATGGGATCGCTATCAAAAGCCCCTATTTATCGTAGAGAACGGCCTAGGGGCAAAAGATTGTCCAGATGAACAGGGCCAACTCAACGATGATTATCGTATCAATTATATGAACGACCACCTTGTTCAGGTTCGAGAGGCGATCGAGGATGGCGTTGAAGTATTAGGGTATACCTCGTGGGGGCCGATCGATCTGATTAGTGCGTCAAAAGCGGAAATCAGCAAACGCTATGGATTCATCTACGTTGACCGCCATGACGACGGCTCCGGAACGTTGGTCAGAATGAAGAAAAAAAGTTTCTTCTGGTATCAAGACGTGATCCGTACCCAAGGCGCTTGTTTGAAATAATAGCGATAACTGGAACTAAAAGAGGCATCTCAGGATGCCTCTTTTTTCGTCTAACAAGTTATTAATGCCTTACTCTTATCCTAAATTTAAAAAATCATCTTCATCCACGGATAACCGATGAATAGTAGAGCGAGTAAGAAAATCATTCCAAAAATCGAACCTAGCCGCCAATAATCTTTAGTGGGTAGATAACCGCTCCCGTAATAGATAGGACTAGGCCCTGTTCCATAAGGAGTAATGATCCCCATAATACCGAGCGACGTGACCAGCAGCAGGCAGAAAATAGGCATATCGATACCCGGGATAGCGGCACCAATAGTCAATATTGCTGGAAGCAGCGCGGTAGTATGAGCGGTTGAACTGGCAAAAAGATAGTGAAGTAGATAAAACGCTAAAAAGAGCATAACGGTAGCCGCTGTTGGACTAATTCCCGTTAATAAAAGGCCGGCTTCTTGGCCCAACCAGCGGATAAACCCGACCCTTGCTAAACCATCAGCTAACGCGACTAAGGTGGCGAACCAGGCAAAGGTATTCCAAGCCGGTTTATTGCTGGTGATATCGTTCCACGATAGTACGCCGGTCCACAGCATCAAGACGACGACGAGTAATGCAGCCATCGCAGGTTCGATCCATGCGGTAGCGAAAATCCACATCAATAATGCACAGCAGACAAAGCAAAGCAGTAAAATCTCATTACGAGACATCTTGCCCAGTTTTTTCAATTCACTTGCTGCCCATTGCGGAACTTGTTCATTGACCTTCACCTCGGGAGGATAAAGCCAATAGGCAAGTAGTGGCATTGTGATAATCAATAAGATCCCGACCGGTAGAAAAGCTAGAAACCATTTCCCCCACGTGATATCGATACCAACCACGCTTTTTACCAAGGCTAACGCTAATAAATTTGGGGCTAAAGCAGATAGAAACATTGAGCTAGTAATACAGGCTGCGGTGATGGCGACCCACATCAAGTACGAACCAATTCTTCGGGCGCTCGGGTCGTTAGGCTTCGAACCATATAAGGGTGGAAGGTTGGCGATAATAGGGTAAATGGTACCACCACTACGCGCGGTATTGGAGGGGGTGAACGGAGCGAGCAGTAGATCTGCGAATGTAATTGCGTAGCCTAACGTTAAGCTACGGCGTCCTAAAAACTTCACCAATATTAATGCTAGGCGTCGTCCTAAATTTGTCTTGTCATAGCCCGCTGCAAACATGAAGGCCCCGAAGATTAGCCATACAGTCGAGTTACTAAACCCGCTGACAGCCCATTTAAAGGCTTGATTAGCTGTTTTGAAATGAGGATCGGCGAGTTGTTCGGGACTGAATAACAGCCATTGATTGAAGATGGCGACTACCACAATACCGGTTAAGCCGATGACTGCTCCCGGTAAGGGCTCGAAGATTAATCCGACAATGACTGCGGCGAAGATAGCAAAGAAGTGCCACGCATGAGGAGATAAACCGTCAGGAACTGGGGTGACTAATAGTAATAATGCGACAAGAGCGGGAAGGAGAAAAATAATTACTTTTTTAATATTTCCCGATAGGGGGGGAGAAACGGTTTGTCCATTGCCCTTATTCATGAATAATCACTCAATAATGTATCGATGGAGGAGAAATACAGTCAAAATTATCCCCACTATCATCAATTTTCTGCTCGGTGGGATGTTGATTTCTATCAAGAGATAAAAGAGTGCTTTCACGCTTCCAATAAAGTTTATGTATTTTTTGATCCTAAACAAATTTCATGGTTTTTTATATAAATGATTTAAAAATCACTCGGTTAAATATTTGTTTGTTGTATTTTAAATTTGTGTTTAATTTATTTATAACAGGTGTTTATTTATCTATTTATTACGGTTTTTTGATCTAGGCGAAGGGGAAGGAAAATAGGATCGGCTTATAGTGGTCGTTATAAATACCGTTAGCTATGCAATGATAGCCTCTGGAGCGCCAATGGAACGTACACCTGTTTTTAATACCGCATTAAGCTTTACCCGAGGAAAAACCGTAAAGAATAGACTTCTTATGGCCCCGATGACGACCTGTAGTGGTTTTCACGATGGTAGCGTACCGCAAGATTTGGTTGATTATTATGGGCAACGCGCGCAGGGCTTAGGAGCCGTTATTGTTGAATGCTGTTTTATTGATCCACTCGGTCCAGCTTTTCCAGGAGCACTGGGTATTGATAACGATAAAAAAATCCCCGGTTTAGCGCGGGTGGCGAAGGCGATTAAGCAGCAAGGCGCATTGGCTATCTTACAGATCTATCATGGTGGGCGGATGGTCGAACCCGAGTTAATCGGGGGAAGAACGCCAGTTGCCCCCAGCGCCGTTGCGGCGGCGCGTGAGGGGGCAACCATCCCCCGTGCATTGAACTTGGGGGAAATCGATGCGCTGATTACCAAATTTGGCGATGCCGTGAATCGGGCAATCAAGGCCGGGTTTGATGGTGTAGAGATCCATGGCGCCAATACTTACTTACTTCAACAGTTTTATTCCCCTCACTCTAATCGTCGTGACGATCAGTGGGGCGGCGATAGAGAAAAACGTAGCCGTTTCCCCCTCGCGGTGCTCGATATTGCTCATCAAATAGCGGAGCGAGCCGAAGCCTCAGATTTTATTATTGGCTATCGTTTCTCACCGGAGGAGATAGAAAAACCGGGTATTACCTTTGGCGATAGCCTCTATTTGCTAGAAAAACTGGCTGAGCGAGGGCTGGATTATGTGCACTTCTCATTAGGCCATTGGTCGCGATCGTCGATTGTTGATCTTGAGGATCCTACGCCATTGATCGCGCGGTATCGTCAGGCTATTTCCTCAGGATCGTCGCTGGCTCAGGTGCCGGTGATCGGCGTAGGTGGAATAGTGAATAGAGCTGACGTCGAGAATGCTCTAAGAGCAGGTTACGATCTGCTAGCCGTGGGTAAAGCTTGTATCGTCTATCCCGATTGGTGGCAGCGTCTGAATGCAGGAGAAAACCTGAGTCTTGAGATGGCGAGTACGCAGCGGCAAGCGCTCTGTATCCCTGAACCGCTGTGGCACTTCTCACTCGTCGATGCGATGATCCGTGATGAACAGAGCGCAGGTAAGAAATTTAAAGCCGGGATCTATCACGAAAAAGTCGAGGCCGAGGCGCTAAAACTAAATATCGACGTACAGCTTGATACTGATCGTATTACGGACATTAGACTCCAGCCGGATAGCTGCCTTGATGTCGATTTCACACAGACCTTTGAGCAGCTGCGTACCCGTATGTTGGTCGCTAACAGTCCGTATGTCGACGCTATTGCGGGCGCGACGACGCAAAGTGAAGCGCTGAAAAAAGCGGTGTCACGTGCTTTGTCTACCTCATCTAAGCATTGGGCACAGGATAGTGGCGTCGATCCAGCTAGTTTAGAAAACTACGATGTGATTGTTATCGGGAGTGGTGGTGCAGGACTTGCCGCGGCGATTAACGCCCATGACTTGGGGGCGAAAGTAGTTATCGTCGAGCGGATGCCCACGATCGGAGGCAATACCCTTAAAGCATCAGTAGGAATGAACGCGGCCCAGACGACCTATCAGCGTGCGAAAGGAATTGAGGATACTAAAGCCTGTTTCTATGAAGAGACACTTCGCGGGGGGAAATACAAGAATAACCCAGATTTGCTGCAGCAGTTTGTCGAGAGAGCACCCGCTGCAATTGACTGGCTCGCTAAGCAGCAGATTATTTTGAGTGATATTACTATCACGGGGGGGATGAGTATTGACCGTACTCATCGGCCAGCAGACCGTTCTGCGGTCGGCGGTTTTCTGATCAGTGGGTTAGTCAAAAACCTTAACCAGCGTAATATCGATGTGCTACTTGATACCAAAGCGGAAAGCATCGAATACCAAGACGACACCGTTATCGGGCTAACTGTGGTCGATGAATATGGCGAACGTCGGGTATTACGGGCTAAAGCCATTATTGTCGCCACCGGCGGGTTTAGCGCGAATACAAAAATGGTGGAACATTATCGTCCGGAACTTACGGGGTTTGTGACGACTAACCATAAAGGCGCAACGGGAAGTGGTATCACTTTATTACAGGCTCTGGGTGCCGAGACGGTTGATATGGCAGAAATCCAAATTCACCCTACGGTTGAACAGCGCAGTGCCTACCTAATCTCCGAATCGATTCGTGGAGGCGGGGCGATATTGGTGTCACAAGCCGGCGAACGATTCTGCAATGAAATGGATACCCGCGATAAGGTCTCTGCACAGATCATTGCTCTAGCGGAGAAGAGTGCGTGGATCATCTTCGATGAGCAAGTCCGATCGCAAAATAAAGCGGCCGACGAATACCTCGCGAAAGGATTCGTGGTCCAAGGCAAAGATGCCCCGGATCTTGCTAAAAAGACCGGCATGGATCCCGATGTATTAGCGCATACCCTCGCGATATTTAACCAAGCGGTACGCCAACAGCAGGATCCGCAATTTGGACGAACCACGGCTTTACGCCACCCCCTGGAGAATGCGCCTTTCTACGCGATTAATATTGCGCCTGGCGTGCATCATACGATGGGCGGTGTTGCCATCTCCACCCAAGCACAGGTACTTGATACCCAACATCGACCCATAACCGGGTTATGGGCAGCGGGTGAAGTAGTGGGCGGGATCCATGGCGCGAACCGTATTGGTGGGAACGCGGTGGCGGATATCATTATTTTTGGTTTACTGGCGGGCGAACAGGCGGCTAACTGGGTCAAAACGAATATATAACGATCAGGAGAGCGATATGGCCAATTATCAGGCAGTCATGATGGGTTCGCCGATTCGTCTATCGCTGTCCCGCAGTAATCCACAGCGTGCGCGCGCCGTTTTTCAGCTGATCAAACAGCAAGAAACGTTACTGAGCGCCAATAGGGATGATTCGCGATTGATGGCAGTTAACCGGGCAGCGGGTGACCGTCCTATCGTTGTCCCGGCGGCACTTTTTCAGCTTGTCGCGCTTGCACAGCGAATAAGCCTATTACCGGGGAGTCTATTTAACCTGGCCATAGGCCCTTTGGTAAAGACTTGGCGTATTGGTTTTGCTGGGTGTTCGCCACCGCCCGTAACACAGATCCTCGATTCAATGCTGTTGATC
Source organism: Rosenbergiella collisarenosi (assembly GCF_018494085.1). Taxonomy (GTDB): domain Bacteria; phylum Pseudomonadota; class Gammaproteobacteria; order Enterobacterales; family Enterobacteriaceae; genus Rosenbergiella; species Rosenbergiella collisarenosi. Next base: position 268,081 of record NZ_JABBFP010000001.1, read on the forward strand.
GATCCTCACGATCTCATTCTCGATCCGGATAGTCAGTCGATCTTCTTACGAAAAAAGGGTATGGAGATCGACCTAGGAGCGATTGCGAAAGGCTATATCGCCGATAAGATCTGCCAGTATTTGGCCGAACAACAAGAGCCCTTTGCGCTAATTAATCTGGGCGGGAATATTCATACCTTAGCACAGCCCGAGTACGGCCCTTGGCAAGTTGGCTTACAGAAACCTTTTGCCGCCGCGCAGACGCTGAGCGCGCGCTTGGCGATAAGCGGGCGTTCGGTCGTCACGTCTGGCGTATACGAGCGCTTTTTTCTCCACCAACAGCACCGTTATCATCATATTTTAGATAGCCGAACCGGCTATCCGTTGGATAACGATCTACTCAGCGTCACCGTGATCAGTGACTCCTCGTTAATCGGCGATATCTATAGCACCTTACTGTATGGAATGGGGCTAGAAGGTAGCTTAGCATGGCTTGAGCATCATCCTGAGCTAGAAGCCGTGATGATTACCCGCGATAACAAGGTTATCTGCTCGTCACAACGGCACTTCCAATGTCACGTTATTGATGAAAACCAGTAGTATTCTTAATCAATAATGCTTAGGGTAATTTCACCTACATTATGGAGAATACCCATGTATCTTGGTATCGACTTAGGAACCTCTGGCGTTAAAGTCGTGTTAATGGACGAACAGCTACAGGTCTGTGCAAGCGAGTCGGTTTCGTTAACCTGCGACCATCCACATCCGCTCTGGTCGGAGCAATCTGCGACACAATGGTGGCATGCAACGGAACAAGCCCTCGATCATTTGGCACAAGCGCATTCTCTTCAGGCGGTAAAAGCTATCGGCGTAACTGGGCAAATGCACGGTGCGGTGCTGCTGGACGAGAAAGGTGAACCCCTACGCCCGGCAATACTGTGGAACGATGGGCGCTGTGCGCCGCAGTGCGCGCTACTTAGCGAACGTGTACCGAGTGTAGAAAGCATTACTGGGAACCAAGTAATGACTGGGATGACTGCCCCTAAGCTGCTATGGGTAGCCGAGCATGAGCCTGATCTTTTTCGCCAGATTGTTCATGTGGTTTTACCCAAAGACTATCTACGCTGGAAACTGTGTGGCACCTTCGCAACCGATATGTCGGATGCGTCGGGAACCTTATGGTTAAATGTTGCCACCCGACAATGGGATGAAGCACTACTCAATGCATGTGGGTTAACCGTCGACCAAGTACCGGTATTACTCGAGGGGCCGCAGGTGAGCGGTTCGCTACACGAAGAACATCAGCAGCGCTGGGGCTTTTCCTCGGCATTACCGATTATAGCGGGTGGTGGCGATAACGCGGCGGGTGCGTTGGGCGTTGGCGTGTGGCAGTCTGGGCAAGCGATGCTCTCGCTGGGCACTTCCGGGGTCTATTTTGCGGTGAGCGATGGTTTTTATGCCAATAGTCGTCAAGCCGTGCATAGTTTCTGTCATGCCTTACCGAATACTTGGCACCTAATGTCAGTCATGCTTAGCGCAGCATCTTGTTTAGAGTGGGCGGCGACGATTACCGGACAATCATCAGTGGCAGACTTCTTACAACTGGCGCAACGCGCTAGTGTAACCGCTGATTCGCCTATATTTCTCCCTTATCTGGCTGGAGAGCGCACCCCGCACAACAACCCCTATGCTACGGGAACCTTTACTGGATTGACTCAACAACATGGACCTGCCGAGGTTGCGTTTGCAGTGGTGGAGGGCGTGAGTCTAGGATTGGCCGAGGGGATGGATGCTCTACACCAAAGTGGTGTTGTTCCCACGTCGATTATTCTGATCGGTGGTGGGGCAAGGAGTGAGTTTTGGCGCCAACTCCTGGCTGATGTGACCGGTAAATCGCTCGAGTATCGCCAAGGCGGCGATGTTGGGCCGGCACTGGGCGCTGCGCGTCTTGCCAGAATGGCCTGTAATCCCTCTTTGCCTCTCGCAGAACACTTTCCTGCCTCACCAAGCGTAGCAACCTATCAACCGGATGAGGAGCGTCATCATTTTTATCAACGCCGCCTGCGTTTATTTCAACAGTACTATCAAAAGATTAAGTAGTGGGTTAATCGCGCACGGCTTCGATAAACTTAGCAAAGGCTGCGGTATGCTGCTTGCGGCTAGGATAATAAAGGTGGTAGCCCGTGAAATAGGGGCACCACTCCTCAAGAACAGGTTCTAACCTACCTTGAGCGACTTGCTCAGCCACGCTCTCCTCCGGTACATAAATGATACCCAGCCCCGCGACGGCGGCATCAATACGCGAGGACAGATGGTTAAAGGTCAGCTGGCCCTCAACACGTACCCGAATTTCTTTGCCTTGATAGATAAATTCCCACTGATAGAGTCCTCCCAACGTCGGTAGGCGCATATTGATGCAATTATGTTGCTGCAGGGCGTAAGGGGTATCGGGTTTTCCCCACTTGGCAAAATAACTCGGGGCGGCAACTGCGGTCATCCGCCAATCAGGACCGATTCGGATGGCAATCATATCCTTTTCAATCTGATCGCCGAGTCTGACTCCCGCATCAAACCGCTCGCTGACGATATTCGTTAGACTGTTATCGCTAACAAACTCGATATTCACCTCGGGATACTGTGCGATAAAAGCATAGACCTTAGGTAGTAATGTTGTACGTAGCGCATGCTCTCCGGCGGTAATTCGTAAGTTACCGACGATCTTACCTTGCTCGTCGTTAAGCGATTGCAATACGGACTCTAAATCATCGATCAATGGGGTGATCGTATTGACCAGTTGTTCACCGGCTTCGGTGGTCGAAACACTGCGTGTGGTACGGGTTAAAAGCCGCATATTCAGCCGCTCTTCGAGACTGCGAATAGCATGGCTGAGGGCTGATTGTGAGACGCCTAATCGCGCCGCGGCACGCGTAAAACTTTGCTCGCGCGCGACGACAATTAAGTAGGTTAAATCAGTAAAGTTTTCTCTCAGCATCATACTTCCTTAAAAAAGTGGTAAAGCGACCACGATTGATGAGGGTTTTTCATAAACTTTATCAAGATTTACCGACTAATCAACATCAATAGAGAATGTTACTCTACCTATTCGTTGCTGGTTTTCCTTTAGGGAAGATATTTAATTATTAATCCATTTTTTATCAGTGGGTTAGTATTTTTTATAGCTGAGGAGATCAATGAGTAGGCAACACGCTATTATTCATGAGCTGACTACATGGATAGATGAGAACCTTACTCATCCTATAAAAATAGAGGATGTCGCACGGCGTGCTGGATATTCTCGCTGGCATCTGCAACGGATGTTTTTCGACGTGATGAACGAAAGATTGGGTCACTATATTCGTGAAAAAAAACTGATCTCTGCCGCAGATGAGCTCTGTTCAACATCGTTGAGCGTCATGGAAATCTCATTAAAGTATGGCTACGAGTCACAGCAATCTTTTACACGTTCGTTTTGCCGAAAATACCAAGTCCCTCCTGCGACATACCGTCGTCATTATCTCGAAACATTTAATTAATTATTAATATCACCGTGTGATAACCCCGGCCTCGGAGTCCATTAACTATGCCCAAAAACCAGGCAGCTAAGCCGCTGTTATTTCTCTCTGTGTTAGCGACATTGACGATGACGGGTTGTGATCAGCATCATGACACCGCCGCGACAGAGCAGCCACCCAAAGTCACTTATTTAACGGTTACGCCAAGGACTGTCGCCCTGTCGACTGAGCTGCCTGGGCGCACGTTAGCCTATCGTGTTGCCGATATTCGTCCGCAAGTATCGGGGGTGATTCTTAAGCGTAATTTTACTGAAGGTAGTGATGTACAAGCGGGAGAAAGCTTGTATCAGATCGATCCCGCCCCCTTTAAAGCTGAGGTTGATCGGGCCGCCGCGCAGGTAGATCAATCTATTGCCGATGCACGGATGGCGCAGGTTACTCTCGATCGGTATCGCTCACTACTCGGGCCACAGTATGTGAGTCGTCAAGACTATGATCAGGCCCTGGCGACCGCGGCTCAGGCTCAGGCGACGACCGATTCTGCTCGGGCAGCCCTGAAAAGTGCACAGATCAACCTCGCCCGTACGCGGGTAGTTTCGCCGATAACCGGACGAGTTGGACTATCTAGTGTTACTGAAGGTGCATTGGTGCAGAACGAGCAAAGCGCGGCGCTCGCTACCGTACAGCAGTTGGATCCGCTGTATGTCGATATTACGCAGTCTGCGGACGATTTCTTACACCTTCAGCAGCAACTCGCCTCCGGTCAGTTACAGCAAGTTGGCGGTAAAGTGCCGATCCACGTGGTGTTTAGCGATGGTACCCTCTATCGTCATACAGGCAGTGTTGCCTTTTCGGATGTCACCGTTGATCCCACAACTGGGGCCATCACGCTAAGAGCTATTGTGCCGAATCCTGAACATCAACTCCTTCCAGGGATGTTTGTACGGGCGAAATTAGATCAGGGTAATGATGTCAATGCCTTGCTCGTTCCGCAGCAAGCTATCGTACGTAGTGCACGTGGCGATGCCACCGTTGTGACTATCGACCAGCAAAATAAAGCGGATATTCGTAATGTTGACGTAAGCCAAGCGCCGAATAATCAATTAATTGTGAAACACGGCTTGGCGGCGGGTGACCATGTGGTGATTTCTGGCGGACAACGCGTTAGTCCGGGTATGACCGTCATCCCCGTTGAAAGCACTACAGCGACCCAGCAGGAGACCCATGACTAATGTCTAAATTTTTTATCAATCGACCGATTTTCGCTTGGGTATTAGCGATTATTGTCATGCTGGTTGGGATCATTGCGATTCAAAAAATGCCCATCGAGCAATACCCTGACGTGGCGCCAACCTCTGTACAGGTACGTGCTACGTACCCTGGGGCGGATGCAACCACCTTACAGAATAGTGTGACTCAGGTTATAGAACAGAATATGAGTGGTCTGGATGGATTGATGTACATGTCCTCAACCAGCGACTCGTCAGGCACGCTACAGCTTATTCTCTCTTTTCAGAACGGTACCGATCCCGATATTGCGCAGGTGCAGGTACAGAACAAACTGCAGCTTGCGACACCGCTATTACCGCAAGAGGTTCAACAACAAGGGATTACGGTCCGTAAATCGTCGAATGTCTTCTTCTTAGTACCCGGTTTTTACGATCAGACCGGAAAAATGAGCATGGAAGATATTGCCGATTACGTTGCGTCTAATTTACAAGACCCAATTAGCCGTATCAGCGGGGTGGGAGATACGACGTTATTCGGTTCGCAGTACGCGATGCGTATTTGGCTTGATCCCAATAAATTGGATGCCTACCAGCTGACGCCGGTCGATGTTAACCGCATGATTGAGGCGCAAAACGCACAAGTTGCCGCCGGGCAACTAGGCGGAGCGCCTGCGGTGAAAGGGCAGCAGTTAAATGCTTCAATCATTGCGCAGACACGTCTCTCATCGCCGGAGCAATTTGGGAATATTTTACTGAAGGTGAATAGCGATGGCTCGCAGGTGCGTTTACACGATGTAGCGAAAATCGCGCGTGGGAGTGAAAACTATAACTTTGTCGTGAAGATTAACGGAAAACCCGCTTCGGCGTTGGGAATACAGCTCGCTAGCGGTGCCAATGCGTTAGATACCGCACAGGCGATCCGCGCAAAAATAACTAGTATGCAGTCACACTTTCCTCGGGGACTAAAGGTAGTGTATCCCTACGATACAACACCTTTTATCAGTATCTCCATCCATGAAGTCGTGAAGACGCTTTTCGAAGCGGTGATTCTGGTGTTCTTGGTGATGTATCTCTTCTTACAGAGTTTCCGCGCCACCCTGATCCCGACCATCGCCGTACCAGTAGTACTACTCGGGACCTTCGGAATTCTCAGTGCGTTCGGGTATTCGATTAATACCCTAACCATGTTCGGGATGGTTCTCGCCATCGGCCTACTCGTCGATGATGCGATAGTCGTCGTCGAAAACGTCGAACGTATCATGGCGGAGGAGGGGCTATCGCCAAAAGCCGCGACGCGAAAATCGATGGGGCAGATTCAAGGTGCTCTAGTCGGTATTGCCTTGGTGCTCTCCGCAGTGTTTGTTCCGATGGCCTTTTTTGGCGGAAGTACGGGTGTTATCTATCGACAATTTTCGATTACCATTGTCTCGGCGATGGGGCTGTCCGTGCTCGTTGCACTGATCTTAACGCCAGCGCTTTGTGTCACTTTACTTAAACCCCATCAGGGCGACCAGCATGCCGGTTCGCGAGGGATCTTCGGCTGGTTCAACCGTAAATTTGATCAAAGTACGGACCACTATACGCAAGTCGTAAGCCATATGGTGCAGCGCGGCGGACGTTATCTCATTATTTATGCGGCCCTCGTGGGGGGATGTGCCTACTTGTTCATGCATCTTCCCTCCTCGTTTTTACCTTCTGAGGATCAGGGAGTCTTGGCGACGCAGGCGATTCTCCCTGCCGGCGCGACCCAAGAACGGACACAGCAGGTATTGGATAAGATCAACGATTTTTACCTCAATAATGAAAAGGATAATGTCGAGAATATCCTCACCGTTAATGGTTTTGGTTTTGCGGGGCGAGGACAAAATGTGGGGATTGCTTTCGTCGGCCTCAAAGATTGGTCTACGCGTGAGGGTGCCGAGCGCAGTGTGGATAGCATTGTTGCACGCGCCAATACAGCCTTCAGCCAGATTATTGATGGAAATGTCGTTGCCTTTAACCTTCCGCCGATTATCGCTTTAGGGAATGCCACCGGATTTGATTTTGAGTTAATCGATCAGGATGCAGTGGGTCATGAACAACTCATGGCGGCAAGGAATAAGCTACTACAACTTGCCCAACAACATCCGGATCTCCTAAGCTCGGTACGTGCTAACGGGATGGATGATAGCCCGCAGTATAAAGTGAACGTCGATCAAGAAAAAGCCACGGCTCTCGGTGTAGATCTGAGTGATATCAACACTACGCTAAGCAGCGCATGGGGTGGAACCTACGTAAACGACTTTATGGATCATGGCCGGGTTAAGAAGGTTTATGTGATGAGTGACGCTCCCTATCGCATGATGCCTAACGACCTTACCCATTGGTTCGTTCGGGCGGCAAATGGTAAAATGGTCCCCTTTTCCGCTTTTGCCACAGCAAACTGGCAGTATGGTTCACCGCGGCTGGAGCGCTATAACGGTCTATCATCCATTGAGATCCTCGGCCAACCTGCCCCGGGGAGGAGCTCTGGTGAGGCGATGGCACTGATGGAATCCCTGACGAAACAGCTTCCCGCAGGCGTGGGTTCCGACTGGACCGGGATGTCATACCAAGAGCGATTAGCCGGCGATCAGGCCCCAGCGCTTTATGCAATTTCGCTGTTAGTGGTTTTCCTCTGTCTGGCGGCACTCTATGAAAGCTGGTCTATCCCTTTCTCCGTGATTATGGTTGTTCCATTAGGTGTTTTGGGCGCCTTAATCGCGACGGCGCTGCGCGGACTGAACAACGATGTATATTTTGTCGTCGGCTTACTGACGACTATCGGCCTCTCTGCCAAGAACGCCATCTTGATTGTTGAGTTTGCGAAGGATGAGATTGAGCTCGCGGGCAAGGGACTGATCGAAGCTACGCTCTCGGCCGTACGGATGCGCTTGAGGCCGATATTGATGACCTCGATGGCCTTTATTTTGGGGGTGCTCCCGTTAGCATTAGGATCGGGCGCCGGATCAGGTGCACAAAATGCCGTAGGAACGGGAGTCATTGGGGGAATGGTAGCGGCGACGCTGCTTGCGATCTACTTTGTCCCGATTTTCTTTGTCGTTATCCGCCGACGCTTTCCAGGTAAACCGAAAGATGAGGACGATGAGTAACGGCTAGCTGGGCCAATTGTGGCCCAGTCTACTCGGTTAATCTTTGGCTAAAAAGCTCATGACGAAACTGGTCAGTGTAAAACTGGCCATCATGAGCGCCATGGTAAGCGGGGTACCGCTATTAAAAATCGCTAATAAGGCGGAGGAGAGAATACCGCTGCCATATTGTAGTGAGCCAATTAGCGCTGAGGCAGCTCCCGTCATGCGAGGAACGCTATCTAAGGCAGCCGCCGTAGTGACCGACGCAATCACCCCATTCATCGCGAAGAAAATAAATACTAACCCCATCATTAGGCCAATTCCTCCTAGCGAAAAATAGGTCGTGACCGCTAATAGCACCATGGCACTGGCTGACAGTGTTACGGAAAATTTTAAGAGTTTCTCTAAGGCAAAGCGGTGGACTAGTCGGCGATTAAGAATACTCATCCCCATCACGCCCACAATATTGACCGCAAAGTAGTAGCCGAAGTGCTGCGCTGATACATGGAAATAATTAATATAAACAAAGGGCGATGCGGTGATAAAAGTATAAGCCGAGACATAATAAAACGTTAGGGCGAGCGTAAAACGCATAAATTGTCTTTGTTTTAGTAAGTCATAATAATTACGAAAGACTTGGCAGAGTGATGCGTGAATGCGTTGCTCAGGGGCTAGGGTTTCAGGTAGCCAGCGCAGTGCTACCCACATCGCAATACCGATAATAGCCAATAGCCAAAATATCGCATGCCAGCTCGTGAAAAGGATTAGCTGCCCGCCGATGATCGGCCCTGCGATCGGCGCAATAGCCATTACGACGATTAGGGTTGACAGCATCTGTGCAGCGCGTGTACGGCTAAACAGGTCACGGATCATCGCCCTCGCCAGCATCGGTCCGGTACACGCCCCTATCGCTTGAAATACCCGCCAGAATACGATTTCAGCAATGGTCTGCGAGAGCGCGCAGCCTATCGATCCAACGATGAATAGGGTCATGCCGATCAATAGCGGCAGGCGGCGCCCATAACGATCGCTAATCGGTCCCCACACCAATTGGGCTAAACAAAAACCGATTAAAAATCCGGTAATCGTAAGCTCGGTATTACCGTGCAAACTTGCACTCATCATCGGCATTGCGGGCAAATAGATATCTACCGATAACGAGGTAAAGGCCATTAATGCACTGAGGATAAGAATAAAAGCCAGACCCTGTGTTGAGACAGGGCGATGGAGGGTTTTGCTCATGGGTCGCCGTTTTATGATAAAGAGTGGGCCACTACTTTACCGTATAGGGAAATAATAATACTCATTAATCATCGCTAGGCCTTATGAATCGTGCGCATCAATAGCGTCAGGGCATCCGTTCCCGTGCAGGAATAACGTTAGGCAACCGCTTGTTGTTGTGCTGGACGACGTTGTAACGCTTGATGGAACGATTCGAGGTTATCGTGAAGACGTCTCTTAACATCGTCATCGAGGCGTGCAGGATGGTTAGCATCAGGATAGTGGATCTGCTGATCGCTGGCATAGACCCCGCTGATAATCTCTTCGGCTTTTAAGGCGGCGACTAGCGGCTTTAGGCTGAAGTCGAGCGCTAACAAATGGTTTGCGCTACCGGCCGTCATTAAGGGCAGGACAACTTTATGCTCGAAGGCGCGCTCGGGTAGCAAGTCGATAATCGCTTTAAGGATCCCGGTATAAGCCGCTTTATAAACGGGAGAGGCGATGATAATACCGTCTGCTTGGGCGATATCCTCGCGAAATTGTGCGATAGACGGATGCGAGAATTGCGCATGAAGTAAGACTTCAGCCGGGATATCGGTCGCGCGCCACGTCAATGTTTGTGCGCCACGATGTGCCAGCCACTCTGCCGAATGATCTAACAATATTTGTGTGCGTGAGCGTTGGGCTGGGCTACCCCCTATTAATAAAATTTGCATGCTTAAGCCTTCTTTATGTGAGATAGATCACCAGTGTGGCGATCTTTACGGCGGATGTGAAGAAAAAAAATTAGCAAAAGTTATGCATTAAAAACGTTTTAGATGTCAGTTTTCTTCGTGATAACTCATTCAAAACCGTTCTAATGAGAGTGAGAACTCAGCTAGTGGAGAGTCAGCAGCAATGGCATGATAGAACGATTAATGAGAGAGGAGGGATCATGAATCGGCAGACTTTACCCATTATTGATTTATCAAGTTTAGTAACTGAAAACTCTTCCCATCGCCAAGAAACGCTGCTGTCGCTGGGCAGGGCGGCTCGCGATATCGGTTTCTTTTATCTTCGTAACCACGGGCTCTCTCGACAGCTGTTAAGCGACGTGCAGCGAGTCTCTCGCCAATTTTTTTCGCTACCGCTGTCTGAGAAAGAAGCGGTATCGATGATCAACTCCCCTCACTTTCGTGGCTATAACCGGTCGGGCGTCGAGGTGACTCGAGGACAGCATGACTACCGCGAGCAATTTGATATCGGTGCCGAGCGACCAGCGATTACGAATTCTCGATCCCCTGCGTGGAGCAGAATGCAAGGGCCGAACCAATGGCCACAGGCGTTACCTGAACTGCGCCAGCAACTTACCGTTTGGCAGCAGCACATGACCTTGGTGGCATTACAGCTACTGAGAGCATTAGCTGAGTCGCTCTCTCTACCCGCTGAGAGCTTCGATGAACTCTACGGCGATTACCCGAACGAGCACGTCAAATTAATCCGTTATCCTGGCCGGAACCTTTCGCAATCCCGGCAGGGCGTAGGGGCCCATAAGGATTCTGGTTTTTTAACGTTACTGCTACAAGACGAGCAATCAGGTTTACAAGTCGAGGTGGAGGACGGCGAGTGGTGGGATATTCCACCGATTGAGGATACGTTCGTGGTGAATATCGGTGAGTTACTGGAACTCGCCACCAACGGTTATTTACGCGCGACCGTGCACCGAGTCGTTTCGCCGCCACAGGATAAAGAGCGCTTATCGATAGCCTTTTTCCTTGGCGCACAACTCGACGCGGTTGTGCCTTTGTATCCCCTTCCTCCAACTCTTGCTCAGTTAGCGAGAGGCCCAGCCAGCGATCCAGACAATCCCATGCGACGCGAGGTAGGATGGAATTATCTAAAAGGGCGGCTACGCTCTCATCCCGAGGTCGCCGCACGCTTCTATCGTGACTATTTAGTTAATAGGGGCGAGGAATAACGCATTATTTTTTATGCCACAGTCGACTCAATTCAATCAATATGCGGCGCGGCGACCCGCGTAGCTCTCTTTTGGTATCCACCAAAGTCACTGAGCCAGCCTGGGAGAGGGTATGCAGCCCTTGGAGATACGGAGCATTGTGGTGGGGGGCAGTGAGTCGGTGAGAGCAAGAGAGGTCTGGCTGAGAGATACCTTCTTCAGGGAAACTCAGTAGTTGCAAGGCCCCGCCGTAGGTTTCATGGCAGTCTTGTGTCGGTAAAAATATTTTGCCGTTTGCTAAAAATGGGGTCCCCCCCATCCGCGAGCCATGAATATCTTCTCGCAGAGTTTGGATTGGCTGTTGATCCCACGGGCCAAATAAATGGTCTGCGCTCGCTAACTTTAAGGTATTGGTTCTAGCGGCTTTCGGTGTCGGGGGCGTATAAAACATCCACCAGCGGCCAGCATGAAACAAGGGTGAAGCATCGATAGCCGCCTCAGGAAATTGAAATTCGGGAACGGCTTGCCATCGCCATGGAAATTCAATCGCACGATATAGCGTAAGCCGCCCCGACTTATAGGCTTCGGGCAGCATCCAAATCTCGCCGTCGGCTTCGAAAACGACCGGATAGGAGAGATGCCACTCTTCGCGTAACACAGGGCGATGCTCGAGAATATTCAGTTCGGCGTCTAAGACATAAGCCACGATATAGCCACGACGTGTGCGATAGTCGTAGGCTTCAACGAAGAGATACAGTAACCCTCCCTGCCACAGACCAAAGGGGTCGGCAATAAAGCACAGCGAATCGTCTGCTTCTACCCATGTGATGGGGAATGTCTCAAGTGTCCCCGCCTTGAGGACATCTTGAATAGGCGCACGGATGATCCCTACGCGCCAAATTTCGGTATTAAGTATGTCCATGTTGCCGGTTCTATTCTACAGAGTAGCGTTGAGTTGGGGTAAAAGGTAACTGTGCAAGGATCCGCTCAGCGGCATTGACAAATTGCTGATGGCTAAATTTTTGTAGCACATAGTCCCGAGCCTGAATACCATAATCTTCCAACCGTTCAGGATGAGCGAAAACTTGTCTTAATGCTGAGTCGAGAGCCGTCTCAAGTGTACCCTCTAAAACAAAACCTGTTTTTCCTTCTTGTACGGCGTCACGCATTTCTCCCACGGGCGTAGCCATGACGGGCAGCCCAACATTCATCGCTTCGTGTAACGCCAAGCACATTCCTTCATATCGCGAGGGCTGCACATAGAGATGTAAACTGGAGAGGAATGTATTCACCTCGGCAGAAAAACCGGGTAAAGAGACAATATCCTGAAGGTTCTTCTCAATAATTTTATCTTCGAGTGCTTGCCGTTCCGGCCCATCGCCCAAAATCGTTAATTGTACGCGCGTACGGAGATCGGGATTTTTATCGATAAACGTCGCTAACGCATCAATGAGCGCGGCATACTGCTTAACTTCGTGTAAGCGGCCAACACTACCGATATGTAGACGAGATTTCCCATCCCAAGGCACCGCTTGAGGGGCGTGAGCATCGCTTTGGAAAAGTGGCCAAGGAAACACCTTTTCGGCAGGGATTTGCATATTCTCGCGTAGATATTCGACAACGGTTTGTGAATCGCCCACCCACAGCGTGGACCAGTGACGCAAACGATAGGTATAGCGACGAACACTCGCACTATGCTTAAAGCTAATTACAGGAATAGCCAGTAGTTTTGCAGCGCATTGTCCGACCAGATTACCGAAGCTTAACGAGGTCCAGATAATATCAGGGCGATCGCGACGAGTGAGCGCTAAATAAGTGGCGAGAATGATTGGTAACTTCCGACGACGTGAGGCAAGGAGCGTATAGGAAAGCCCAGCCGCCTCCAAGCGTGGAACTGCACCGAGATCCCGCGGCTCACAGGCAATAATAGAAACCTCATGACCTAGATTTTGTAGAGTGGTCACAATATCAGGGATTGCGAATTCCGCCCCGCCTGTTTCAAGACTTGTAACGAGATAATGAATTTTCATCAACTTACCCCTAAGAGTAGACGCCTAAGCGACAAATAGAGATGATCCTTGTCATACCATAAGAGCATTTCTTTTTCGCCGCGATTCTTATGCTATTTTGCCTGCCACAAGTTAAACAAATCTTATACACGATCGGATAACAGAGTGTTTAAACACGACGCCCTAATGTGGCGATCGATACCCGATGAGTAATAAATGCAACTGATTGTTTTTATTGTAAAAAATTATTTTCGTGGATCTTATCCGTGTTGGCGGAGTAATTTTAATTTCATTTATTATAATGTAAAGGTTTTATTAAGAGGGAAGTTAAAGGTTAGGGGGCTAATCATAATAATTAAGATTAAAAAGTTAAATAAATACAATGGCTTCTTATATAGTCTGTCTGCCTGATACCATTTATTTAGTTTCTTAACTTTATTTTTATCCAAATTATCAAAGTATTACTTCCGATAGCGAGTAAAGAATAAAAACCATAACTACGTCACAAAAATGAGATATGGGCGAATCTGCGAAAAAGGGCGGTGCTAGCGTTAGGGCGCAATGATATTAATTTTATTTATTAATTTATTCGCCTCCCACTGCGTTGACCCGGTTACGCGTCATGGTTTTAGCGCGAGAGTAAATATCGAGTTATCACCGCCAGATGAATAAGGGTAACCCTTGATAATTTTTGGTGATAGTTTGTCAGCCCCTACTTCGACGGTAAGTAGGGGCGATACATTATAAAGCTTTACGCGGGAAGAGTTTCGGCGATACCGCCGGTGGGCTAACGGTAGTTTTTACTTTATAGATACAGGCCACCGAAGCCAGTAGTGCTATCGCCATAAAACTGTATGAAGCATTTGGATTTCCAGTTAGCCCATTTAAAAACCCAACAAAATAGGCGCCGAGAAAAGCCCCTAATGCGCCAAAGCTATTGATTAAACCGATAGCGATTCCAGATACATTACGTGGCAGTAATTCGGGGATAAGAGCAAAAAAGGGTCCATAAGGCGCGTACATACAAGCCGCCGCGAGAGTAAGTAAGCCGTAAGACCACCAGAAATGACTGTCTCCAATAAAAAATGAACCGGTAAAAGCGAGCCCAGCAACGGCGAGTAATGGCCATATAAAAAGCTTACGATTCTGTAGCTTATCCGATAACCACGACACCACCAGCATTAAACAGATGGCAGCAAAATAAGGCGGTGCGGATAACCAGCCAACAGAGACAATATCCATGGAAGAGGCCGATTTTAGGATAGACGGTAGCCACATCATAAATCCGTAAACGCCGACACTCCATAGCGCATGAGCGGCCGATAGTAGGACGACAGAAGAGGATCGTAATGCCTGACCGTAATCACGGACCGGCGTGATCGCTTCTTGTTCTTTATCCATCGCCTGTTGTAGATCGTTTTTCTCTTCCTCAGACAACCAATTCACGTCAGCCGGTTTATCTCTAACAAAAATCCACCATACGACCGCCCAGATAATGGCGGGGATCCCTTCGATGATAAACATTTCTCGCCACCCGAAGGCATGAATCAAATAGCCGGACACGACAGACATCCAGAGTACGGTAACCGGATTGCCTAAGACTAAAAAAGTATTGGCTCGTGAACGTTCTGCTTTGGTAAACCAAGTACTGATATAGATCAGCATAGAGGGCATGACCGCCGCCTCGACGACACCCAAAATAAATCGGATCACCATAAGCGTTGGGATATTACTGACTAACCCGGTAGCGGTGGCACAGAGCCCCCATAGAACTAAGCAGACAAAAATTAGCTTACGCACGCTACGCTTCATGGCATAGATCGAACCTGGCACTTGGAAGAAAAAGTAGGCCAAGAAGAACAATGCGCCAATTAGCGAAGAGGTACTTTTAGAAATACCTAAATCTTGCTCGATACCCGATGCGGCGGCGAAGCCATAGTTAGCGCGGTCTAGATAAGCCAGACTGTAAGTGATAAAAATGATCGGCATTAAGTACCACCACCGCCGAGGACTACGTTTTTTTATGGTATGTGTCATGTTGACCTCAAATGCCCTGATTGCAGAAGAATGAGCCATAACCTAGCAGGCGCTCAGTTGCCAAAACCTCGGGGCGATCACTGTTTTATGTGTTAAAAAAGGGTGTTACCAGATATGTGAGGCCCTCTGGATATTCTTGGCATTCATAGAGTGAATAGCCATAGACATTAAGGCGCAATCGACACCAAATATCAGAGTGGGAGAACTATGCGACAGATCGATCTCAATGCAGATTTGGGGGAAGGCAGTCCTCACGATGCTGAACTTTTAACCCTTGTTACCTCTGCGAACATTGCCTGTGGTTTTCATGCAGGGGACGCTATTACGATGTTAACCAGCGTTCGTGAAGCGATACGAAATGGGGTGGCAGTCGGCGCTCATCCAAGCTTTCCCGATCGTGATAATTTTGGTCGCACGGCAATGAGTCTGCCTCCCACCACCGTGTATGTACAAACGCTCTACCAAATTGGCGCGTTAGCTGCCATCACACAGTCGCAGGGGGCGGCGCTACGCCATGTTAAACCGCACGGCATGTTGTACAACCAAGCCGCACGTGACCCGCTGTTAGCGGACGCTATTGCGCAAGCTGTATTCGATACTGATCCCTCACTGATCTTAGTGGGATTAGCCGGTAGCGACTTGATCAGTGCCGCTGAGCACTACGGCCTAGCGACTCGCCAAGAAGTCTTTGCTGATCGCGGCTATCAAGCTGATGGCTCGCTCGTACCGCGAACCCAATCTGGCGCGATGATCGAGGACGAAGACCATGCTTTGGCACAAAGTTTGCTGATGATCGAGGCTGGTGAGGTACAGGCGGTGACGGGCGAGCGAGTTGCCGTTCGCGCGCAAACGCTATGTTTACATGGAGACGGCCCGCATGCGCTAGCGTTTGCGCGCCGCCTACGCCAAGCCTTCGATGAAAAAAATATTAACGTCATCGCTTAATCCTATGCGACGAAGAGAGGTTTACGGTGGTAGAGAGTATGAGTTTATGGCCATTACTAGGCATTGGCGTGATTGTGATCGGATTTATTCTACGGTTTAACCCGGTATTAGTCGTGGTAGGTGCCGGGATTGTCACGGGGATAGCGGCACAAATGCCATTGCTGACCATCTTTGAAAAGATGGGGGCAGGGTTTCTCAATACACGAAATCTTCCTTTTATCTTATTGCTACCGCTAGCCGTGATTGGGCTTTTAGAGCGCCATGGGCTGAAAGAGCGGGCGCAGATGTGGATTACAAAAATAGAACGGGCGACGACTGGGCGTCTACTCATCATCTACCTGCTTATTTTGTGAATTGACCGCCGCATTAGGATTGACCAGTTTAGGAGGACATCCCCAGATGGTGCGGCCGTTGTTAGCACCAATGGCAGAGGGGAGTGCTGAGAAAATCTACGGACCGCTCCCCCCGGCAGTACGTTACCGTATTCAAGCGATGGCGGCGGCGACAGATAACGTGGGGCTGTTTTTTGGTGAGGATATTTTTGTCGCTTTCGGTGCCGTATTATTTATGCATAACTTCATGGTGGAATCTGCGGGGGTACAGACTGAGCCGCTACACATTGCGCTGTGGGGGATCCCAACAGCCTGTTTTGCCTTTGTGATCCATAGCTTTCGCCTTTCGCGGCTCGATCATCACCTGCGCCGCGAAATTACTAAAGCGGCGAAAGGGTATCGCGAGGGTGCATCATGATCGTGCAACAAAATACGCTTTATGACCTAGCAGGGATGGTATTACTGGGCGTTGCGGTAATGTCGTGGCGGGATAAGCAAAACCCTCGTCGTTTAACGACCGGGCTATTCTGGGGCGTCTATGGCCTGTTATTTTTCGTTGGCGATTGGACTTACCCGCTGGTCGGGGGTAAGCGCTGGGTAGATATTAGCGTCGGGATCGCTGTGGTAGGGATGGCGTTATTGGCGGGGTTCGGTGGCGTCAGGATCGGGAGTTACTCGCCGCGAACGGTACAACAGCGCGAAGCGAGTGCGAAACGCTTGGGCAGTCGCCTTTTTATCCCGGCTTTAGCTATCCCGTTAGTGACGGTAGTCGGGGTCGTGACCTTTACCGTGATGCCGTCGATGCAGAGCCATCTGTTTGGCCCGGGTAATCATGGTACGCTCATTACGCTTTTCTCCATGACGGTGGGAACGATTATTGCTCTAATTTTGGCATGGAAAATCACTGGCGATAGGGTGACTCAGCCGCTGCAAGAGGCACGGCGTTTACTCGATTCGGTGGGTTGTGCATTTATCCTACCGCAGATCCTCGCCATGCTTGGCTTACTCTTTACGGCAGCAGGAGTCGGAAACAGCCTGTCTTGGCTGACCGAGCACTATCTGGCGGTGGATAATCGGCTAATTGCGGTGATGGTCTATGTACTCGGCATGGCATTGCTCACCATGATCATGGGGAACGCGTTTGCCGCGTTTCCAATCGTCACTGCCGGCGTTGGGATACCCATTTTAGTCTTACAGCAAGGGGGAAATCCGGCAGTAATGGCAGCAATCGGCATGTTTTCTGGCTACTGTGGCACCTTGATGACGCCAATGGCCGCCAATTTTAATATCGTTCCTGCCGCCTTATTGGGGTTGCCTGACAAGAATGCGGTCATCAAAGCGCAGATCCCCACTGGCCTATCGTTACTCGTCGTAAACATAGCGCTGCTTTATTTTTTGATGTTTTTGTAAGGAGTGTCAGTGAAAACAGTCTTACTTACCGGTTTCGACCCTTTCGGCGGAGAGGAGATTAACCCGTCTTGGGAGGTAGTATCGCGACTCGAGGGATTTTCCAGTGAGGGCTATCGCGTTATCTGCTTACAACTCCCTTGCGTATTTGGCACATCGATCGACGTATTATTGGCTGCCATTGAGACTCATAGCCCCTCTGTCGTTATCGCGGTGGGGCAAGCCGGAGGCCGAACCGATCTCTCCATCGAGCGTGTGGCGATTAATATCAATGATGCACGGATCCCCGACAATCAAGGCCAGCAGCCCATCGATCAACCTATTGCTGTGGATGGGCCTGCCGCATTGTTCAGTACACTGCCGATCAAGTCGATAGTGACGGCGTTGCACCAGCACGGTATCCCTTCCTCCGTCTCTCAAACCGCGGGAACCTACGTTTGTAATCATGTTATGTATGGATTACTGCATGCTTTACGCGATAAGCCGTGGATTAGGGGGGGATTCATTCATATTCCTTATCTTCCCCAACAAGCCTGTGCTCACCCAGGTAGCGCGAGTATGGCGGCGGATACCGTTAAGCTAGGGCTAGAGATCGCTATTCGTACGGCCTTACGCGTTGAGGTTGATGAGCGAGTCACTGGTGGGGCAACGCATTAGATATTCTTTATCTCTCAATTCTATTTAACGAAGACGACACTACTTTCCTTCTCAGGCGTTCGGCAGCGCTTGAGGAGGATTTTTATATTTGAGAATAGAATAATTTCAATAATGTATTATTGAGCGTTCTATTTAATATAGTAAACTAAGGCTTTTAAATAATAGCCTAGGTATACAATGTGAATAGCTGAGTTGTAGAGCCTTTCCAAGGCTAATATATTATAACCTACGTCACAGATTTTGATTATGGTGAAGAACCCGAAAATCAACCGCTTTTCAGAGTTAACTTCTAATAATTGCTTTGCTTTTGATTTAAATTTCCACCCTATCGACATTATGCGATATTTTATTTCATAAAAAACCAATAGAGGTAAATTACCTATGTCAATGGTAGACGATTTCATTGATGCTCGATTATTTTGATTTAGGCTAATCTCATATAATGTCTCGACACGGTTTTTTTAACGACGTTCTGCTAATTAAAATAATTAAATCTTTTAAAATGAGACGACAATCATGGAAAGAAAATTCATCTATCTATTCTGCTCTGCGGGTATGTCTACATCACTTCTGGTCACCAAAATGCGTGAGCAAGCTAATAAGTATAATGTTCCCGTTGTTATAGAAGCCTTCCCAGAAACGCTCTTAGGAGAAAAAGGTGAGCAAGCTGATATTATCTTATTAGGGCCTCAAATCTCCTATATGTTACCTGAATTTAAAGCAACATTCCCCGCAAAGCCTATCGAGGTTATCGATTCAATTCTCTATGGTAAAGTTGATGGATTAGCGGTATTGAAATTCGCAATAGGATTAATAAAAAGTAGTCATAGTGAATGATACAATATGGTTTAATTATCCTTCTAATAGATATCAAAATAGTTAGTATAACTTTTTAATTAATATCGATTTACTATGGTCTTCATTGTCTATAAGTATATCGGGTTTTTATAGCATTTACAGGTGTTGGTTATGAGTAAGGTTATTAATTGTCTTGAAAGTATTTTACTCCCTTTTGCCATAAAAATAGGGCGGCAGCCTCATATTAATGCGATTAAGAATGGTTTTATTAAATTAATGCCTCTTACCTTGGCTGGGGCAATGTTTGTATTAATTAATAATGTCCTTCTCAGCTTTGGAGAGGGGGCGTTTTTCTATTCACTGGGAATACGTTTAGAGCCGACAACCATTGAGACATTAAACAGTTTCAAGGCGGTTGGTGGTAATGTCTACAATGGCACGCTAGGGATAATGTCATTAATGGCTCCATTCTTTATCGGGTCAGCATTAGCCGATGAACGTAAAGTGGATGCAATGGCCGCAGGGCTATTGGCTGTGGCGGCTTTCATGACTGTGACGCCGTACAACGTTGGTGACGCCTACGCCGTTAGCGCTAACTGGTTAGGGGGAGCGAATGTTATTTCTGGAATGGTTATAGGGATTGTCGTCGCTGAAGTATTCACGTTTATCGTTCGTCGCAACTGGGTTATACGGTTACCCGAAAGCGTCCCTACCTCTGTTTCCCGCTCTTTTTCTGCCGTTATTCCAGGATTTATTATTTTATCAATAATGGGAATAATTTCTTTTGGATTCACCCACTGGGGAACTAATTTCCATCAAATTATTATGGACATGATTTCTACCCCGCTAGCGTCTTTAGGGGCAGTAGTCGGTTGGGCTTATGTATTATTAGTCCCGCTTTTATGGTTTTTTGGGGTTCATGGTGCACTCGCGCTATCGGCCCTTGATAGTGCAATAATGACGCCTTGGGCATTAGAAAATGTTGCCACTTATCAGCAATACGGCTCTGTCGATGCGGCACTTGAAGCAGGTAAAACCTTCCATCTGTGGGCCAAGCCAATGCTGGACTCCTATATTTTCCTAGGGGGGTCCGGGGCAACACTTGGGTTAATTCTCGCTATTTTTATTGCATCGCGTCGTGCTGACCATCGTCAGATGGCTAAATTAGCATTACCTTCCGGGCTATTTCAGATAAATGAGCCAATTCTCTTCGGCTTACCCATTATTATGAACCCGATTATGTTTATTCCTTTTATTCTGATTTCACCTCTACTGGCTGGTATTACTGTGACAGCTTATTATTTAGGTATTATCCCCCCGATGACCAATATTGCACCGTGGACAATGCCGACAGGCTTGAGCGCCTTTTTCAATACCAATGGTAGTGTGGCCGCCTTTCTGTTAGCCATCGTTAACCTAGCGGTTGCAACGCTTACCTATCTACCGTTTGTGATTATCTCTAATAAAGCACAAGCCACCCTTGAACAAGAGGAGACCGAAGAAGATATCGCAAACTCTTTAAAATTCTAATAACGATAGGGCATCGATTATCGTTTATTCCTAAGTAGCGAGGGCAGACTATGTTTGATTTAAATGCAATAGAACCTGACAACACAGCCGTGGATGAGCTTGAAGAGATCGTTATGGGCTTAATCATCAATGCCGGCCACGCGCGGAGTCTTGCTTATGCAGCATTGAAAGAGGCGAAAAAGGGGGCATTTGTTGCGGCAAAAGAGATGATGGAGAACTCTCGGCAAGCGTTAAGCGAAGCTCATCGTGTACAAACTCAGCTCATCGAAAGTGATGCAGGGGAAGGTAAAGTGAAAGTGAGCCTGGTCTTAGTACATGCTCAAGATCATTTGATGAACGCAATGTTAGCCCGTGAACTCATCACTGAGATGATCGAATTACATGAAAAAATGAATTAATCCTCCCAAGCGAGGTAGTTGAAAATGGTCACGACAGAAATCCCTATTGCTCGAGAGGCCCAGCTGTTTAATGGTAGTAACTTTCATGTCTTCATTTACACTAAAACTGAAAGTCTGAGCGGACTGCACCAACACGATTATTATGAGTTCACACTCGTTTTGACGGGACGTTATTATCAAGAGATTGATAGACAACGCGTCCTTTTAGAGCGTGGGGATTTTGTTTTTATCCCAGTGGGATCGCAACATCAAAGTTTCTATATTGCCGGCGCTACGCGTATTCTTAACGTGGGGATTAGTAAACGTTTTTTTGAAAAGAATTTCTCCCCTTTTATACCCATAGATTTTTCTGCGACGCAAGCCTACGCCATTGAAAATAGTTTTCTTGCTTATATCGAGTCAGTCATTACCTCTCGCCATTTTCGTGAAAATGAGTTTGATGAATTTATTGAGTTGGTCTGCTTTTATGTAACGAATCGATTAAGACATTACCGAGATGATGCTATCAAAGATAGTGTTCCATTTTGGTTAAAAATTACGGTCGAAGCAATGCACGATAAGTTGGCATTCGGTGATGCGGCACTTGAGCGCATGGTACAAATTTCAGGAAAGAGTCAGGAGTATTTGACTCGGGCCACTCAACGTTATTACGGTAAAACACCAATGCAGATTATTAATAACATCCGTATTAATTTTGCTAAAAAGCAGCTCGAAATTACTAATGCTTCAGTGACAGATATTGCCTACGAATCAGGGTATAGCAGCCCAAGCTTATTTATTAAAAAATTTAAGAGTATTACTTCGTTTACGCCAAATAATTATCGTAAAAAAATAAATGGTTGTAATAATTTTTGAGGTAATAGACTTCTCGAAATAATGATTTTCATCACAGGATAGTCGCCAATAACGTTGACCAGATAAGGAAAAGTAAAATGGGCCATAAATTAAAAATCGTGACAATCGGAGGCGGTAGCAGCTATACCCCAGAACTACTGGAAGGATTTCTGAGACGTTATCATGAACTGCCGGTCACTGAACTCTGGTTGGTGGATGTAGAGGAAGGCCAAGAAAAACTCGATATCATCCATGCGTTGTGCGAAAGAATGGTAGCCAAAGCCGGTGTGCCGATGCGAATCTATAAAACCTTGGACCGTCGTGCCGCTTTACAAGGTGCCGACTTTGTTACTACGCAATTGCGTGTCGGGCAGCTAAAGGCACGTGAAAAAGATGAACGTATTCCTCTCAGTCATGGCTATTTAGGCCAAGAGACCAATGGAGCTGGTGGGTTATTTAAAGGGTTGCGTACCATTCCTGTTATTATTGACATCATTAAAGATGTGCAAGAAATTTGCTCGAATGCTTGGATTATTAATTTCACTAACCCTGCAGGCATGGTGACAGAGGCCATTTATCGGCATACCAACTTCAAACGCTTTATTGGGGTATGTAATATTCCAATTGGTATGAAGATGTTTATTGGCGATGTTCTACGGCTGACGCCACAAGATGAACTGAATATCGATCTTTTCGGCCTTAACCATCTGGTTTTTGTTCGAGATGTACGGGTCAACGGTAAATCGCGCTTTGATGAACTGCTAGAGGGGGTTGCGACAGGTACATTAAGTGCTAATTCCGTTAAAAATATTACCGACTTACCTTTTAATGAGGGGCTTATTCGCTCATTACGCTTGATCCCCTGTTCATATCTCCTTTATTACTTTAAACCTAAAGAGATGCTGGCGATTGAAATGGGCGAATACTATAAAGGTGGTACTCGTGCTCAAGTTGTACAAAAAATCGAGCAGAAACTTTTTAAGTTGTATAAGGATCCTAATCTCGATGTGAAACCTAAAGAATTAGAACTCCGGGGAGGAGCATATTATTCAGATGCAGCCTGTGAAGTAATTAATGCAATATATAATAATAAGAACACTGAGCACTACGTCAATATTCCCCATAACGGGCATATCGATAATATCCCCCCTGAGTGGTGCATCGAGATAACCTGTACCTTAGGTCAGGACGGTGCACAGCCGACGTCACGCATTACCCATTTTGATGAGCAAGTTTTGGGACTTATTCATACCATAAAGAGTTTCGAGATCGCGGCAAGTCACGCCGCAATTAGCGGTGATTTTAATGACGTACAGTTAGCACTTAATCTCAATCCTCTTATTCATTCCGACAACGATGCGGAACTGCTCGCCCGTAAAATGCTTCTCGCCCACGAAAAATGGCTACCAAACTTCACGAATACCATTAGGGATTTAAAAACCTCTAAGGGGAAATAAATGGCACGCTTATTAGTGGTGAATGCTGATGATTTTGGGCTGAGTAAGGGACAAAATTACGGGATTATTGAGGCACACCGGCATGGCATAGTGACCTCGACAACTGCGATGGTCAATGGCGAAGCTATCGCCGATGCTGTCGAGTTAAGCCTGGGTGCACCGGACCTGGGGGTTGGTATGCATTTTGTGTTGACCTTGGGTAAGCCCTTATCGGCCATGCCGACCTTGACGAGAGAGGGGTTGCTAGGTAAGTGGGTGTGGCAGATGGCAGAAGAAGGTCGGCTGCCTCTTCACGAAATCACGCAGGAATTAACTAGCCAATTTCAGCGCTTTATTGAGCTATTTGGGTACCCGCCAACACATATTGATAGCCATCATCACGTGCATCTGATCCCGGATATTTACACCATTGTCGAAGGCTTCGCTTGTGAGAAAGGTATTCCCGTTCGTTGTGATCGACAACCGGCAGCGCGTGATAACTCAGCTAAGCCTATCGTACGGCGCTGCGAAGGTTTCTCCAGTGAGTTCTATGGGGATTCACTTTCGCAGGCACTGTTTTTAAAAATACTCGATGATTCGCTGCAACGGGGGGAGTCGTCGCTAGAAGTGATGTGCCATCCAGCCTTTGTCGATAATACGATTATGAAGAGTGCGTATTGTTATCCGCGACTGCAGGAATTGGAGATTTTAACGTCCTCTTCGATAAAACAGGAGGTGGCTAAACGCGGTTACCGTCTTACTGATTTTAAAATGATATAAGCAATAAAAAGGAGGTCTCAATTTAGTTAAATTTTAATTTTTACCTCTAGCTGCTTTTATATCCTGGTTTTGATATTCGCTTAAATATTAGTTTTTTTTGCATGCCTGGAGATAAAGGCAGATAAATTTTACTAGTCTATTAGGAGTACTATTTATGCGTACATTTAAAGGATTATCTCGTACGTTATGTATATGTCTATCAGGCGGCGCTGTTTTTTCAGGGGGAATACTCTCACCGGAAGTGAGTGCAGCAGGATTTATTGATGATTCAGAATTAACTGGAGGGATCTATTATTGGCAACGTGAACGTGTTCGCAAGGATGTGGCCGGTAATGGAAAGTATAAGACAGATCTCTCGCATTCAACGTGGAACGGTAATTTAGATTTCCAATCTGGTTATGCGGGAGATTTTATTGGGATCGATATCGCAGCCTTTAGCGCAATAGAAATGGCAGAGAATGCTGACAGTGCTCACCCCCATGAAATTGCCTTTTCATCGAGTAACAAAGTTTATAATGAAGATTACAGTGGTGATAAAAGCGGTATCGATCTCTATAAAGTGGCCGCAAAATTTAAATATGGGCCAGTTTGGGCACAGGCTGGCTATATTCAGCCTGCCGGACAAACGTTATTGGCTCCCAATTGGAGTCTACTGCCAGGTACCTATCAGGGGGCCGAAGTCGGAGCAAATATCGATTATGGCGAGGCTGGGGCCCTAAGTTTCTCTTATTTCTGGGCAAATGAGTATAAGTCGCCGTGGTACCTTAAAATGGATCGTTTTTACCAAAATGATAAGCAATCCAAGGTGAGGTATCTTCACTCTGTTGGTGCTAAATATGATGTGAAAAACGGCCTAGTGTTAGAAGCCGCGCTGGGACAAGCCGAAGGATATATCGACCAATATTTTGCGAAAGCTAGCTATCAATTCGATGTCGCCTCCTCCCCTTTGCGCACGAGTTATCAATTCTATGGGGCACGGGATAAAGCAGAGCGAGGGGGGGTTAACGATATTTATGACGGCACCGCGTGGTTACAGGCGTTAACCTTCGGCTACAAGGTAGCTGACGTGCTTGATCTACGTTTAGAGGGAACTTGGGTGAAGGCCGAAGGGCAGCTGGGTTATTTTTTACAACGTATGACCCCAACCTACGGCTCCTCTAATGGGCGCTTGGATATCTGGTGGGATAATCGTTCTGATTTCAATGCGAACGGTGAGAAAGCGTTATTTATCGGCGCTATGTATGATTTGAAAAATTGGGATCTACCCGGTTGGTCTGCCGGCGCGTCCTACGTCTATGCTTGGGATGCCAAACCTGGCAGGATGTCTTCCCCCGATGCTTTTTACACCCCGAATAATCGTTTGAAAGAGTCAGCCTACAGCCTTGACGCCGGTTATACGGTACAAGAAGGGCGTGCTAGGGGGACTATGTTTACATTGCATTTCACCCGTTACAACAATCATTCCAATATCCCGAGTTGGGGAGGGGGTTATGGAAATATTTTCCAAGATGAACGTGACGTGAAATTTATCGTGAGGGCGCCCTTTACCCTATTTTAGACCGTTATTGGGTAATATTGCTCGCTATCGTCAAGCATACTGTAGTTCGCATGACTGACTCTGAATAACGTTGAAACCTTCTCAACGTTATTGATAACGTTCACTGACTTTGTCAGGTATTTTTGATACCGAGAGCGAAGAGACGAGCAATATTTTCGGTCGTAAAGGCGATATTACGTTCTCCCTCCTTCAGTGCCTGTTCAAGAGAGCAGGCTTGTCGCAGAATACCGAATATAGCGGTAAAATTCTCATCATAAAGGCTCTCAACACCGTCCCCGATGGCACCCGCTAAGGCAATCACTGGTGTGTGGGGAGAGACATTTTTTGTAATTTGGGCAACACCGTAAGGAGTTTTACCGAATTTGGTTTGATAATCGATACCGCCTTCCCCAGTAAATACTGCATCGGCGCCTATTATCTTATTGGCTAACTCCGTAAAGTGGATAACGATATCAATCCCTTTTTGTAACTGTGCAGGAGTAAAGGCGAGCAAGCCAGCACCTAAGCCACCGGCGGCACCCGCACCCGGCACAGTCGCGACTGAGATCCCTAAATAGTTCTTAATTTGTTCTGCGTAAAGGCTAAGATTCCTGTCTAGTGTCTCCACTATCTCAGGAGTCGCTCCTTTTTGTGGCCCAAACACGGATGACGCACCATTTGGCCCAACCAGTGGGTTAGTCACATCACAGGCAACGATAAATTCGGTCTTTGCGACGCGTGGGTCGATACCACTCATATCGATAGCGGCGATCTTATGTAAATGTCCCCCCCCTAAACCCACCGCATCGCCGTTTGAATCGGTAAATTTGACACCCAAGGCGCAGGCCATACCTTGTCCACCGTCATTGGTCGCACTCCCGCCTAAGCCAATAATAATTTTTTGTACCCCTAGCTCGAGAGCGTGAGTGATCAGTTCTCCCGTCCCATAAGTGGTGGTGAACAGTGGGTTACGATTTTTCAGCGAAGTATGTGTAATGCCACTGGCCGAAGCCATCTCTATTACGGCCGTTTGCCCATCACCGAGGAGTCCAAATTCTGCTTGGACGCGAGTCTGGAGGGGGCCCATCACCTCAACCTTGATAATTTTTCCACCCGTGGCATCGACTAAAGATTGAACCGTGCCTTCACCACCATCGGCCATCGGAACCTTAACGATTTCGCAATCGGGAAAGATACGTCTCAGTCCTCTCTCCATACTGTTTGCTACTTGTAATGCTGTCATGCTCTCTTTAAAGGAGTCGGGGGCTAGGACAAATTTCATCATACTCACCTTAAATTCAATGGATTACTTTATGGCTGTCTTTGAATACTGTAGTGGACAAGTAATTTTGGCCACGGTTTTACAGTAAAAAGGGTATCTGTTCTCTGACTCTTCCGGCGTTAGCCCACCTAGCGCTGTATCGGCATTTACTGACAGACTCCAGCCGATAATTCTGCGGGCAATAAGGTCCATGACGACCGCCAGATAGCACCAGCGATTTCCTGCCCAGAGGTCGAACTTGCTTTTCCAGCTCGCGAATACGTTGCTGCTCTGCGGTAATGGGGGTTACAGAGGGTGTAATCCCCTGGCGCTCTCACCTGAGCTGGCGCACCTAGCTCTCAAGCGTGGTAGAACCGACATCGTTCGCTTCACTGGCTTGCCGATATGAGTAGCCCTTATCAACAATCAGCTGTGCACATTCCAGTCTGAACTCTACGTTTGGTTTTTTGTTCATTAAGTTACCTGTTTTATGTTGAGGTGAGAATATCACCTTGAATCAGGTAGCCAAATTTACTGTACCACTACAGTTTAGTCCGATGTGGGACGTATTGCCCAGGCAGAATAGATAGTAACCTGTAGCGTCGTATCTGTGATACATCGTCATCAGGATCGTGCTTATTACCGCCAGGGTTGCTGAATTTGTAGTGCCTTAATCGGTGTATGGGTAAATTTGAAACGAGTAGGATGAGCCATTATGTATCCCATCATTCTGGGACTGTCATAGGGATAATATGTCTGTGTAGGTATCACTATTGCTGTATACCGCTCGATGAGGAAAAGGGGGAGGGCTGAAAACGCCAATATAAATGAGGAAAATCAGAGAAAATGATACATGGAAATCATTGTGGAGTTCCCATTAGATGCATGGGGATAAAATACTGCCAATGAAGTGATGGGGGTTCCCCATAAATTTCCCCGTACAAAAAAGCTAACTTGTCCAAGTAAACTGCCGACAAAACGACATCCCCCGTTTCCCCGTCATCTCAAGAATAGGGGGATAGGGTTAATTAACACAAATAGACCGTATACAGACCGTAAAAGGTTGCACCTAAAGCGTCGGTAATACTCGATTTCACAGAAATGAATAATGGCAGCTTAAAGCCCCCATCACGAGGCAAACGGCTAAGTAATATCCTGGCTGAAGAAACGCTGAGAAGGGCCAAAAAACGTCAAACTGAAGAGTGTAGTAGATAAGCTGTAACGACCATAAATAGACCATGGCTCAGAAACGACAAAGCCCCGCATTTCTGCAGGGCTTCTAGAATAGTGGTGCCCGAACTCGGAATCGAACCAAGGACACGGGGATTTTCAATCCCCTGCTCTACCGACTGAGCTATTCGGGCAACGGGGCGCATTAAACCGTAATCCGGCATTCGCGTCAATATCTTTTGATGAAAATTACCGATCTGTTGGCTGTTTGCGGTATTTTTATGCAACTTGTGGGATAAATCGACAGAGCGGCGGCTTCCAAATAGAGAAGCCGCCATGGGACCCTAACTGCCGCTATGGTAGAGTGGGAAGGCACCGAAGACTAAGCCGCCTACCATTAACATTAGGCTGATAAAAATCCCCCATTTGATGGCGAATTTCTGGTGTTCGCCGACATCGACTTTCGCCAAGCCAGTGAGTAAATATAAAGAGGGAACCAATGGGCTAATCAGGTGAAACGGTTGACCGATAATCGAGGCTCGGGCGATCTCCTCTGCTGAAATACCGTAACCGGCTGCAGTCTGCGCGATAACCGGCAAAATACCGAAATAGAAGGCATCATTCGACATAAAGAAGGTGAATGGCATACTGATAATCGCGGTGAAAATCGGTAAAAAAGGACCGAAGGCGGGCGGGATGATAGAAAGTACCGACTTCGCCATCGCATCAACCATGCCAGTACCAGAAAGGATACCGGTAAAAATACCCGCTGCAAAAATCAGAGAAGTTACTGCTAATACGTTGGCGGCATGCGAGGCAATACGGTCTTTCTGCTCAGACAGTTTAGGGTAGTTCAGCATCACGGCAAGCGCGAAACTGACCATAAATAGGATTTGAATCGGAATAAAACCTGCGACAAGTAAGACCAAGAGGGCGGTGGTCAGAATCAAATTTGGCCAGAACATTTTAGGGCGTTTATTCTTTTCGCACTCTTCTAGTGTCCCGCCGCCCAGATTCAATTGTATATCGTGCAACGCGCCGACTTCTTGTAATCCCAAACGACGACGTTCTTGGATGCCGAACCATGTTGCAAGTGCAACGAGGCTAATACAACCGACGAAGATTGCGGGTAACATCGGTACGAAGATATCTAACGCATCAATATCGAGTGCGGCAGCGGCACGCGCGGTAGGGCCACCCCAAGGCGAGAGATTCATAATACCGCTAGCCAGATTGACCACACAGGTCATCATCAATATATTCAAGCCAAGCTTGCGATAGAGCGGCAGGAAGGCGGCGATGGCGATCATATAAGTCGTAGAGCTATCACCATCTAGCGAAACGAGGAGCGTGAGGATCGCCGTACCTGCCAATACCTTTACCGGATCGCCTTTTACGATCCGCAAAATACACTTTACTAGCGGATCGAAAAGACCCGCATCGATCATGATACCGAAATAGAGGATAGAGAAGGTCAACATGACGCCGGTCGGCGCAAGCGTTTTTACCCCTTTTAACATCATGTCTCCCAAACCTTGGTAGAACCCACCCAGTAGGGCAAAGAGGATAGGAATAAGGATCAGAGCAATTAGGGCTGACATTCTCTTGGTCATGATGAGATACATAAAGCAGATCACCATACTGAAACCCAGTATTGTTAACATTTCAATACCTTCCATTTTTATATAAGGGATCGAACCCCAATAATTTATAGTTATTTATCATCACCTTATAATAAGTGATGCGCTAACATCATGCTGAATTAGGAAGCATTAGTGATAACGAATGTATCAGTACGGAAGGTGTGTGTAACTATTTGTTAACAATTGCAAGCGCAAATTTGCGAGTTTTTTGAGCAAGATCTCTGTTTAAAGTGGCGACGAAAGGGGGAAGCAAGGAGCTCCCCCGGCTGATTAGCCTTTAGTGGGGATGGGGAGGCGTTTGATAAAGTCTTTAGGCGCGAGAAAGCCTGTAATACGCGAATGCGGGATCTCTTTGCCTTGTGCATCAAAGAAGATCAACGTAGGAAGCCCTAGCACGTTCAACGAAGAGAGCAGTTCAGTATTTTGCGCATTATTATCAGTGACATTGGCTTGGAGTCGTTGCATGGTACCCATAGCCTGCTGAACACTTGGATCGCTAAAGGTGTACTTTTCGAACTCTTTACAGGCAACGCACCAATCAGCATAGAGGTCGAGCATCGTTACGGGTTGTTGTGTCGTACTAAGCTTTTGTTCAAGCTCTTGCCGGGTCGTAATGGGGGTAAAATGTTGCGTCGAGGGGGGAGTAGTCACCATCGTCGGTGAGACTATCTCTTGTAGAGGGCGTACGGCAATTAGGGCGAGCACGAGCCACACTAGTCCAAACCAGCGAGCCCACGTTTTTGCGCTTTTAATAGATAAAATAAAGGCCCATGCGGCCAGCGATACCGCCAGCAGTGACCAAAGGCGTTCGGCCCACAGGTCGCCAACCACGCGTTCGAGCAAAAAAACGGGAAGGGCGAGGATCACGAAGCCGAAGCCTTCCTTGACTGTTTGCATCCAAGGGCCACTTCGTGGCAAGAGCTTATTGCCGAAAAGGGTCACGATAACAAGGGGTAATCCCATTCCCAAGGCATAGAGATAGAGTGTTCCCGCACCTTCGAACACTTTACCGC
The DNA here is from genome assembly GCF_018494085.1 of Rosenbergiella collisarenosi. GTDB lineage: Bacteria > Pseudomonadota > Gammaproteobacteria > Enterobacterales > Enterobacteriaceae > Rosenbergiella > Rosenbergiella collisarenosi. The sequence goes on from NZ_JABBFP010000001.1 coordinate 298,855, forward strand.
TCTGCGCGATATATAACAAAATAGCGCTTAATGGGGCAGTAGTACAGGGAGAGCAAATCAGGCCTGCGAGTATCCCCATACAAAGCACTCCGGCCACCGACCCACCACGTTGCCGATTACTTATTAGCGTCAAGCGTGTTTGTAGCGATGCGGGCAGCTGTAAGCTGAAAGCTCCAAACATGGATAGTGCTAATAAAATAAATAAGCCGGATAACACGACGAGAAGGATCGGATTTTGTAGCGCGGCTTGGAAGCGCATCCCTGCCGCAGCGACAACGACACCCAGTAAGGTATAAGTGATTGCCATCCCCTGTACATAAACGAAGGCCAGTAGGGCGGTACGTGACAAGGAGAGTCGTTGCTGACGACCTAATATAATCCCCGAAATTAATGGGTACATCGGTAGTACGCAGGGGGTAAATGCTACACCGATGCCGATCAACAGTGCCCAGAGTGGCGTATAGGGTAAGTGATCTGATGAAGAAGCAGGGGATAGACTTGCGGGTGCGATGGTAGACCCCGCAACTACTGCACTAAGAGGGACAGTTTTGGTTTCAGGGGGATAACAAAATCCGGCCGCTGCGCAGCCCTGATAGGAGACAACTAGAGTTGGATTTTCTTGGGTATGGGTAACGGTTAACGGCAGATTAATCGTTTGTGGATAGATCTCGCTATCCCCAAAAAATTCATCGTGATGGGGCTGGCCCTGAGGGAGCTGCCACTGGCTCAGCGCGGCATTACGCGGCTCGATACTTATTTTCTGCCGATAGAGATAGTAGCCAGGCTTAACTTGCCAATGGAGTGTGACGGTATTGCCTTGTTGAGAGAAATCGAAGGCGAAAGCCTGATCAACGGGAACGAATGCTGGGTTCTGCCCAAATAAATCCGCTTGTGCGGTAAAGGGCAATAACGTAATGAGTAGTAAAAAAATACGGGAAAAAAGGCCTGAACGCATAGCACCATTCACTATTATTATGGACGAAGTCGCGTAAGAAAACAGATGCGGCAGCATAACATGAAATCAGCATTGCTGAAAAAGCCAGCAATGCTGTATGGGACTATATACTGATGGCGATTAAGACTCTTCGTTGAAGAGTTTCGCTTTGTAGGCAGGATGCATCAGGTTTTCGACGGAGAAGATATCGTCGAGCTCGGCCTCGGTGAGTAGCTCTCTTTCTAACACGACCTCACGAACACTTTTACCCGTTTCCGCACAAATTTTACCCACGATATCGCCGTTATGGTGACCAATGTACGGATTTAAGTAGGTGACGATGCCGATCGAATTAAAGACGTACGACTCGCAGATCGCCTGGTTAACGGTGATGCCGTTGACGCATTTTTCCAACAAGTTGTAACAGGCATTGCTGAGAATCGAAATCGATTCAAACATCGCTTGACCAATAACAGGTTCCATCACATTAAGCTGTAGCTGCCCGGCTTCCGCAGCCATCGTCACCGTCGTATCGTTACCGATGACCTTAAAGCATACTTGGTTGACGACTTCAGGTACTACAGGGTTGACCTTAGCCGGCATGATCGATGAGCCAGCTTGCAGCTGCGGTAAGTTGATCTCGTTCAGACCAGAGCGCGGGCCTGAAGAGAGCAAGCGTAAATCGTTACAGATCTTGGACAGTTTAACCGCTAAGCGTTTTAGCGAGGAGTGTACCATCACATAAGCGCCGCAGTCAGAGGTGGCTTCGATGAGATCTTCAGCGGCGACAACGGGAAGTTGCGTAATTTGAGCAAGATAGTTTACTGCAAGCGTCTGGTAACCTTCTGGCGTATTTAAACGCGTACCGATCGCCGTCGCGCCTAGGTTTACCTCCAACAACAGCTGTGCAGTATGCAATATGCTTTTAGTCTCTTCTTTTAATAAGACGCTAAATGCTTTGAACTCTTGGCCTACCGTCATCGGAACCGCATCTTGTAACTGCGTTCGCCCCATTTTTAGAATGTGCGCAAACTCCTGCGACTTACGATTAAAGCCGTCGCTTAGGCTGGTGATTGCCTCGATTAACTTAAGCAGTGAGTGGTAGACCGCAATACGAAAACCGGTAGGGTAAGCATCATTGGTCGACTGACACATATTGACGTGGTCGTTGGGATTCAGGTGCTGGTACTCACCCTTCTGATAGCCCATTAGCTCAAGACCGATATTAGCCAGTACCTCATTCGTATTCATATTAACGGATGTGCCTGCGCCGCCTTGATAGACGTCAACAGGGAACTGGTCAATGCACGTCCCGTTATTGAGGACTTCATCGCAGGCCTTGATTATAGCTTCTGCGATGCTGCGAGGGATCGTTTTAAGGTCACGGTTGGCCAGCGCAGCCGCCTTCTTCACCATTACCATGCCGCGTACAAATTCAGGAATGTCACTGATTTTGCTGCTGCTTATATAGAAATTTTCAATCGCACGTAACGTATGAATTCCAAAATAAGCATCAGCGGGAACTTCGCGCATGCCGAGGAGGTCTTCTTCGATACGGATATTTTTGGTCATGAGAGCCTTCTTATAATAGGTCGTCGTTTTCCATGTCGACGGTAATGTTGCCGTAATAATTTTGCGGTGCTACAAGGTGCAGCGAACCGTGACGCGATCATAGGCGGTTTTTTCTAAAAATCAGCCACACAGATCACTATATAGTAACTTTTTTTTTACATTTAATCCCTCGGTAATCGAGATTACCGAATCATTGTGCTTAGTGTATGAATAGGTGCGGTTATATAACAATAGTAAAAACGAATTGTTTGCAGCATTACTCTGCCGTTACCGATGAGAAATGACAAATACTGACAAAAAAGTCTCCCTTTTCCTGACGGTTACGCGCTAAATACCTTGAATTAACGGTAAGACATACCCATCATTAATCAATCGGTCGTATGACGAATATTTGTGAATTTGAGGAGACCACCGTGCGTTGGTTACCATTTATTGCTCTATTTATCTTGGCGTGGATTGAGATATCACTCTTTATCGAAGTCGCCCATGTGTTCGGGGTACTTTTAACCCTATTATTAGTAATTGTTACTTCTACAATAGGGTTATCCCTAGTTAAAAACCAAGGTATAAAAAATTTCCGTTTAATGCAGGAAAAGCTAGTACGAAATGAGAATCCGGCGCCAGAGATGACCCGGGGCCTTTCGCTGTTTTTGGCGGGGTTTCTCCTAATTCTTCCCGGTTTCTTCACTGATTTCTTAGGGGCCTTATTGTTGTTGCCAGTCGTTCAGCAACGGCTTACTCATAAACTGATGCCTTTTATCAGCGTCTGGGGAGGAAAGGGGCCGTCTGCGCAAGAGGGAGGCTTTACAATGGAAGGTGAATTTGAGCGTCGGGAAGACAAGCGCCTTGAACGCCACGACGAAACATCGTCGACCCATAAACCTGACTAACTATCCTCTGCACGCTAGTCCTTGCTAGCGTGTTATTTCTTCCGGCGTCCGACCTCCTTGCCCTACTCACTTAGCCGATTCGGGTAAAATTTCAAAAAAAAAATACATAGCCCCCCCTTGAAAGTGGTTGCCATCGTCCCTACCTCTGGAGTAACGAAGCCATTACGGCATCAAACTTAAATAATGCGTGACTAGTTATCTCATAGGAGAACGATCAAATGAACATTCGTCCATTACATGACCGTGTAATTGTTAAGCGTAAAGAAGTTGAAGCAAAATCAGCAGGCGGTATCGTTCTGACTGGTTCAGCAGCTGGCAAATCAAGCCGTGCAGAAGTACTGGCTGTGGGCAATGGTCGCATTCTTGAAAATGGTGAAATTAAACCACTAGACGTTAAAGTTGGTGATGTTGTGATTTTTAACGAAGGTTACGGCGCGAAAACAGAAAAGATCGATAACGAAGAAGTTCTTATCATCTCCGAGAACGATATCCTTGCCGTAGTGACAGCGTAATTACACGAAATAATTCATCTATAAAATTTTAAGGGAATTAGAAAATGGCTGCTAAAGACGTAAAATTTGGTAACGACGCACGCGTAAAAATGCTACGTGGCGTAAACATTCTTGCCGACGCGGTAAAAGTGACTCTAGGCCCTAAAGGCCGTAACGTAGTATTAGACAAATCTTTCGGCTCTCCAACCATCACTAAAGATGGCGTATCTGTTGCACGTGAAATCGAACTTGAAGACAAGTTTGAAAACATGGGCGCGCAAATGGTGAAAGAAGTTGCGTCTAAAGCTAACGATGCTGCAGGTGACGGTACAACTACCGCTACCGTTCTAGCTCAGTCTATCGTTAACGAAGGACTAAAAGCGGTCGCAGCGGGTATGAACCCAATGGATCTGAAACGTGGTATCGATAAAGCAGTTATCGCGGCAGTCGAGCAACTGAAGACCCTGTCTGTCCCTTGTTCTGATTCTAAAGCGGTTGCTCAGGTCGGTACTATCTCTGCAAACTCTGACACCAGCGTTGGAACCCTGATCGCTCAAGCGATGGAAAAAGTGGGTAAAGAAGGCGTTATCACCGTTGAAGAAGGCACCGGTCTGCAAGATGAGTTAGATGTAGTCGAAGGTATGCAATTTGACCGTGGTTACCTCTCTCCTTATTTCATCAATAAGCCAGAGACAGGTGCGATTGAATTAGAGCAACCTTTCATTCTGTTAGCAGATAAGAAAATCTCTAACATCCGTGAGCTACTACCAGTGTTAGAAGCAGTGGCTAAAGCGGGTAAACCTCTGCTTATCATCGCTGAAGACGTTGAAGGCGAAGCGTTAGCGACTCTAGTGGTCAACACCATGCGTGGCATCGTGAAAGTTGCCGCGGTAAAAGCACCTGGCTTCGGCGATCGTCGTAAAGCAATGCTACAAGATATCGCAATCTTGACTGGCGGTTCAGTGATCTCTGAAGAGATCGGCATGGAACTAGAAAAAACTGCGTTAGAAGACTTAGGTCAAGCAAAACGCGTCGTGATCAATAAAGACACAACGACCATTATCGATGGTATCGGTGAAGAAGCGAATATCAAAGGTCGCGTGACGCAAATTCGTCAACAAATTGAAGAAGCGACTTCAGATTACGACAAAGAAAAACTGCAAGAACGCGTAGCGAAACTTGCTGGTGGTGTAGCCGTTCTGAAAGTCGGTGCTGCGACCGAAGTTGAAATGAAAGAGAAGAAAGCACGCGTTGAAGATGCGTTACACGCGACCCGTGCAGCAGTGGAAGAAGGTGTTGTTGCCGGTGGTGGTGTTGCTCTAGTACGTGTCGCAGCGAAAATCGCTGGTCTGACAGGTGATAACGAAGATCAAAACGTGGGTATTCGTGTGGCATTGCGTGCAATGGAAGCGCCATTACGTCAAATCGTTGCTAACGCCGGTGAAGAGCCATCAGTTATCGCTGATAAAGTGAAACAAGGCGACGGTAACTTTGGTTATAACGCTGCGACCGAAGAATACGGTAATATGATCGACTTTGGTATTCTGGACCCAACTAAAGTTACACGTTCTGCATTGCAGTACGCCTCTTCTGTTGCCGGTCTGATGATCACGACTGAGTGTATGATCACGGATTCACCAAAAGAAGATAAAGCCGATTTAGGTGCTGCAGGTGGTATGGGCGGCATGGGTGGAATGGGCGGCATGATGTAGTGCGACGAGAGTCGCGTAGGTAGCTAGCCTAGCGGGCTACGTCGATAGTGAGTACTAACCTTGGGTTGTGCTCACTACCTTCCCGCAAAATGTAGCAAAATATATAAATGTTCCGATGTTCCGGACTTTAAATGCCTCCGGAACATCGGCTTCGCTCAGCGAAGTTTAAATTCCGGATATGGCTTTATAAAGTCAGAGTCCCATAAATATTACAAATCTATAAATTATTTAAATCTTTAAATTATTTAAATATATTAAACACTTATAAATATTGTAACGTTCCATTGTGATTCACGTTGAAGCAAGCAGTTTTTGGGCTTGTGATGCAGCGGGGTAAACATCGTCTTTTATTAATATTAGTTACACTAGCACCTACCGGTGTGAAGCTGTATTCATGATTGTTTGGCTGTATTTCTTTGTACAGAGACAGACCTGTTATGTAACTAACAGTAGCCTAGGAGCAGCGCGTCATCAGTAATGATGGGGTGTGAGAGCGCTCTGACAATGTACTCCCCGTTTTCGGGTACTGTTTTACCGTGAGGTAAACAGTGGATTTTACCAGTAGTAGGTAAATGAGAGGCTAGGCTGATTCATAGGGTTAATGTTAAGTGAACTGTTGTAAGCACCGTCAGCCGCAAGCAGCAAAAGCTACTGATATGCTGTGACCAAAAGGTACAAGGTCGGTTATTCCTTTTACATCTGGGAATACGTTACCAATAGACCTTCGGTGTATAGACAGGACCTAAGTGATTCGTGTCATGAATATGGAACTCGGTAAGCCCATATCTTTGCCACTCTGTGGCAGGTGAGTCGTAAGACAAACTGTTGAAGCTGTGGGTAGAGGAGGTTAGAAAAAGCGAATGCCATTCTGTAATGGAATGGATAGGGGGTTAAAGGTTCCTCCACCGGAAACGGGGCAGACTTCTAACTGGTCTTTAATTGTGTGCAGTACTGTAAAGCACATCTAACGTGACAGAAAGTTGGTCAAGATGGTTTATAAACCACCTCGACCTTACCCTACGGGAGTAGATGATATCTCCCGTAAGGGGGCTGTCCGTCTGCTTTCGCTCGGGGCTTTCTATAAAAAGCACAGAGGGGAGTAGCAAGATGAGTACGTTAATAAAAGTACCTGCGCTTTCCGGCAGAGCGGAAAATTGGCACCAGATAAACTGGCGTTTAATACACCGTCAAGTCAGAGGGCTACAGATACGAATCGCAAAGGCAACGGAGCTGAAGCGCTGGCGTAGAGTTAAAACTCTACAAAGGATGCTGACGCGCTCGTTTGCAGCTAAAGCATTGGCTGTTAGACGAGTCACCGAAAACCGAGGCAGAAAGACCGCCGGAGTGGATCGACAATTGTGGAACACTCCCGAAAGTAAGTGGCAAACTATCTCCCAGCTAAAACGAACAGGGTATAAACCCTCTCCGTTAAGGCGAGTTTACATTCCGAAGAGCAATGGTAAGCGCCGTCCTCTAGGAATACCGACAATGAGAGATAGAGCTATGCAGGCGTTATACCTCTTAGCTCTAGATCCCGTATCGGAAACTACGGCAGATCGTAATAGCTATGGCTTTCGTCCGTCTCGTTCAGCGGCAGACGCGATAGAGCAGTGTTTTGTAACGCTCGGTCGTAAGAGCTCTGCTGAATGGGTTTTGGAAGGCGATATAAAAGGGTGTTTTGATAACATTAGTCATGACTGGTTACTAACCAACATACCGTTGGATAAAAAGGTACTTAGTAAATGGCTTAAAGCGGGATTCATGGAATCCGGTCGGTTATACCCAACTGAGGCAGGTACACCACAGGGAGGCATTATCTCCCCAGTACTGGCAAACATGGCATTGGATGGTTTGGAGGCGTTGTTAGAAACCCAATTTGGGAAGAAAAACACCAAGGCCAGCTATAAAACCAAAGTCAATTATGTGCGCTACGCAGACGATTTCATCATCACAGGTATCTCTAGAGAGCTACTTGAAGATGAAATTAAACCTCTTGTTGAAGCGTTTATGGCTGAGAGAGGATTGCAATTGTCACCAGAAAAAACGGTGATCACGCATATTTCAGAAGGGTTTGATTTTCTGGGGCAAAATGTACGTAAGTACCATGGAAAAATGCTTATAAAACCTGCAGCTAAGGGGCTATATAATCATCTTCAGAAAGTCCGGCAAATAGTTAAACGTAATGCGGCATCAAGACAAATTGATTTGATTAGGCAACTCAATCCTGTACTTAGAGGTTGGGCTAACTATCATCGACATATTGTCGCCAAAGAGACGTTTAGCTATATAGACTATCGCGTTTGGAAATTACTCTGGCGCTGGTCTTGCCGCCGACACGGTAATCGCAACAAATATTGGGTGAAACAGAAGTATTTTCATTCGGTAGGAGGCGAGAACTGGGTATTTCAGAGTATCGATGCAGAATACGGTCAAATGAGACTCGTATCTTGTAAAGGTATCCCGATTAAACGTCATATAAAAATTAGGTCAGAAGCTAATCCATATAATCCAGTGGACGAGTTGTACTTTGAACAGCGTCTTATTAAGCGCTGGAAAGAAGGTAAAATGCAACGCGGGAAACTGAGATTTATTTGGGAGCGACAAGGCCATCGATGTTCGGTTTGTCGACAGCTATTCAAAGATAAAGATGATTGGGATATCCATCATGTTATCAGGCGAGTAGATGGAGGCGGAGATGAAGTCGATAATTTAATGATGTTGCACCCTAACTGCCACAGGTTGATTCACAATCATTCAGTGGATTAGGTACTACATATAGTGTTTTTTACTTCTACAACGATCTATATATTGATCTTTGCACTAATGTGATGGTAATTTATACAGTGTCGTTTAACTGTAAGGAGATGACCCATGACAGGTAAAAATCAACATGTAGTTAAAAGAGATGGCGGTTGGGCTGTACGTGGTGAAAAGAACGCTAAAGATACTTCACATCATCGTACGCAGCAGGATGCTTTCGAAGCTGCGCGTACAATAGCGAAGAATCAAAAAAGTGAAGTTTTCATCCATGGTGAAGATGGGAAAATCCGTGAACGGAATACTTACGGTAACGATCCTTTCCCACCAAAAGGGTAGCCCAATAGTTATAAAGTTGCCGGTCTGAGCATCAGCGAAGACTTGTAAAGGCTTGAGCCGTATGCGGGGAAACTTGCACGTACGGTTCTTAGGGGGCGGCGGCACAGTAATGTGCTGCTGCTACCCGACAGGTGACTCCGGTCACTGATACACACTGCCTACCTAACAGGTATTTTTAAAACACCTGTCAGCCAGTCGAAAACCCTAGCGTAAGCTAGGGTTTTTTTATTTGTATAGACTGTGGCCTATTCCCGCTATCACTTTTATTAATCTCTTCTATGCTTATATTTTAATCGCTTGTGCAATGGAAGAAGTAGACTGTTTCACGGTAACTTTTCGTTACGTTGCTGGAATTTACCCTTAATTGCCGATATTCTAGCGGCGCTTGAGTAGGTTGAAGAGTGGCTAAGTCATTATAGGCTTCAAGAAATACTCTACTACGTATAATAACGAGGAATAAAATGCGTTTACTTTCAGTCATCCCAGTTTTATTAGCCGTGATTGTGGTCGCTGGCTGTAGTTCGGCGGGTAATCAATTGAATTCAGCAGGGCAACACGTACGTTTCGTTGATCAACAACCTGGGGCAGAATGTCACTATATCGGCACAGCGAGTGGCGAGCAAAGTAACTGGTTCTCTGGTCAACAAGTTGAAGGCGGAAATTCATTACGAGGCGCAGCGAATAATTTACGTAACCGTGCCGCTGAGATGGGTGGGAATGTTATCTATAACGCGAGTACACCAGGCCTAAGTTTAGTCTCAAGCTTCGTGCCAGTCGCAACTAAGATGTCAGGCCAAGTCTATAACTGCCCCTAACGGACGCGAGTAAGCGTATCAAAACCCATTGATACGCTTTTTAACTTCTATTTCAGCTCGCTCAAACCTTGTTGCTTGTGTTGTAACTCACCGGTAATTTTCTCAATATCGGCATTTTTATCGGCAATTTTCTTCCGATATTTTGCCACTTTCTCCGCATTATTGTTCGCAGTCGCGTCCTGAAGATCGTGTTGGCTCTCCTGTAAATCTTGTTGTTTCTCTTTTAGCTTTCGCTGTAACTTTTGAATATCTTGCTCGGCATCTTGGCGGACAGTTGCTGGCGTACAGTGATCGCTGACTTCTGCCAGTGCCTTCTTCAATCCCGCAATTTGATGACTATTATTGTGCTGTTGCGCGTAGCTAAGCTGCTCAGTTAAGGCTGCTTTTTTCTGGGCACAAGTCTGTACCGCACAGGCCTGCTGCGTGAAGAAGATTGCTGCAATCGAAAGTAACGGTACGGATAATCGTTTTTTCATAGAAACCTTTCCTTGAGTGATTAACAGTTAAGTCGCCTTAATTAAACTTGTCGGAGCTGTAAGTCCAAAGGCGTTTTACTCGGTTCTCCACCAATTTCCCTTGCGAGGCGGGGAACCAGATAGCCAGACACTTTACCCAATAAGCCATGCATGATGATACGTGCTTGTTCATCGGACACATAAAAGTGTGCGGCACCCTGTACTTTATCCAAAACGTGAAGGTAGTACGGGAGAATTCCTACCTCAAATAGGCGGTTACTCAGACTAGCAAGAATAGCGGCATCGTCGTTGATATCACGCAATAAAACACTCTGATTGAGTAATGTTACATTGGCCGTCCTGAGTTTGGACATGGCCTGAGCAAACTCATCATCAATTTCTTGTGCATGATTAACATGCGTGACCATGACCACTTGTAACCTCGATCTCGCAAGGCGCTGGCACAGTAGGTCGGTTACGCGAGCAGGGATGACTACCGGTAACCGCGAATGGATCCGTAGGCGTTGAATATGTGGAATTGCTTCCAGTTCGCCGATCAGATAATCCAATTCATGATCCTTAGCCATTAAAGGATCGCCGCCAGAGAAGATAATTTCATTTAATTCTGGGTGTTGACGGATATAATCAAGCGCGACTTGCCAATTTCGCTTATTACCTTGGTTATCTTGATAAGGGAAATGGCGGCGAAAGCAGTATCGACAGTTTACCGCACAGCCACCTTTTACCAATAATAGCGCGCGGTTAACGTATTTATGGAGTAACCCAGGTACCGCTGCGGCTTGTTCGTCTAATGGGTCCGTCGAATAGCCAGGCGTTAACGTAAACTCGCTGGCTTGTGTGATGACTTGGCGCAATAGGGGATCGTTAGGATCGCCTGGTGTCATGCGGCGAATGAATGCACGGGGAACACGCAGCGCAAATAAGCGGCGTGCATCATGACCTGCCTGTAGTTCAGGAAGGTGTTCGAGATTTAAAAGTTGTAGTAATTCAGCAGGTTCTGTCACAACGTCTGCAAGTTGCTGCAACCAATCTTCTCTAGCAGGGGTATTTAGGGTTACAATGTTTGCCATTTTTGGCTTCATACCAGTGATTATTTATAGAGGGCCTTCATGGCAACATATTCTAGCAACGATTTTCGTAACGGTCTTAAAATCATGTTCGACAACGAACCTTATGCTATCGAAGCAAGTGAGTTCGTTAAACCCGGTAAAGGCCAAGCTTTCGCCCGTGTAAAAATGCGTCGCCTGTTAACCGGTAAACTGATTGAGAAAACCTTCAAATCGACTGACACAGCTGAAGGTGCTGATGTTGTTGATGTGACCCTCACTTACCTTTATAACGATGGTGAGTTCTGGCACTTCATGAACAACAACACTTTCGAGCAGTTGGCTGCAGATGCTAAAGCTGTCGGCGAGAGCGACATCTGGCTACAAGACCAAGCTGAATGTATCGTTACTTTATGGAATGGTAACCCGATTACTATTCTTCCACCAAATTTCATTGAAGCTGAAATCGTTGAAACCGATCCAGGTCTAAAAGGCGACACCGCAGGAACGGGTGGTAAGCCAGCTAAACTAACAACTGGTGCAGTGGTTAAGGTTCCATTATTTGTCCAAATCGGCGAAGTTGTCCGTGTGGATACGCGTTCAGGCGAATACGTTTCGCGCGTTAAGTAAGAGTAAGCGCGCCTGCATGGCGCGTTTTTTTAATAGGTAAAGCGCTATGAAATCATTAATAGTAAAAATGGCCGTTTTATTCCTGTTTAGCACATCGCTCACTGCGTGTAACACGTTTCGGGGGATGGGCGAAGATGTATCAAGCTTGGGTCATGCTATCTCTCATGTTGCCAGTTAATAGTTAGCGACTCCGCTCAGCTTTTCAATGAGTCAATACCTACCTCGCGGATATAATTCCTCCGCACACTATTTTTGAAAGGACATTTTAATGAACGAAGCGGACCATTGGCAGCCGAGTGCGCCCATTGCTAATCTGCTCAAGCGTGCAAACGTACTAGCCGATATTCGGCGTTTCTTTGCTGATCGTGGAGTCTTGGAAGTTGAAACCCCCGCTATGAGCCAAGCGACGGTGACAGATATACATCTGGTACCTTTTTCGACGCGCTTTGTAGGGCCAGGTGCAGCGCAGGGGCGGGATCTGTGGTTGATGACCAGTCCTGAGTACCATATGAAGCGCTTACTGACCGCGGGTAGTGGACCCATTTATCAAATGGGCCGCTGTTTTAGGAATGAAGAAGCTGGGCGCCATCATAATCCAGAATTTACGATGCTCGAATGGTATCGCCCACATTACGATATGTACCGCTTAATGAATGAGGTAGATGACTTTCTGCAGCAGATTTTAGAGTGTGATAGTGCGGAAACTCTTTCCTATCAACAGGCATTTCAACGCTATTTAGGCGTCGATCCACTCACTGCAGATCAAGAGCAACTAGTACACTGCGCTGAGAAGCTAGGTGTCGGTGACCTCGCGGCTCGTGAAGAAGACCGCGATACCCTGCTACAGCTCTTGTTTATGCTGGGTGTCGAAACACAGATTGGCCAAGAAAATAGACCTGCGTTTGTCTATCACTTTCCGGCATCACAGGCCGCTTTGGCTGAGATTAGCACCGAAGATCATCGCGTAGCAGAGCGTTTCGAAGTGTATTTCAAGGGGATTGAGCTGGCGAACGGGTTTCGTGAATTGACCAATAGCGACGAGCAGCGTCGACGCTTCCTCGCTGACAACCGACGCCGTCAGCTAATGGGGCTACCAGAACAACCTATAGACGAACGGTTGTTGGCAGCATTAAGCGAGGGGATGCCCGATAGCTCAGGCGTCGCATTGGGTATTGACCGTTTGGTGATGCTGGCCTTAAAGGCAGATTCCTTACAAGAGGTTATGGCATTCACCGTCGATAATAGCTAGCTCATCCTTAAGCCAGTTATCCTGACTGGCTTTTTAAAGGCCGCCTGATTGATAGCGGTTTGACTGCATCGCCGCGCTTGCCTTACCGACTTGCTCCATCCTAACTTGAACGGGAGGGTAAGGCAGTTCGATACTATGCTCACTGAAACTCGTTAGGATCTGCTGATGCAGGTCATGGCGCAGCGGCATACGATGTCCAATCTCTGCAGCATAAATTCTTAATTCGAAGAGCTGAATACCCTGCTGAATATCTACTAAGAAGGCCTCCGCCGCGGGGACTTTTAACACATAACTACAGCGGTTTGCCGCGGCGAGGAGAAGGTCTGTCACTACGGCGCTGCTAACATGGGGGGGCGCTGGAATGTTAAGAACCACGCGCGTATGAGCATCAGATAACGACCAGTTGATAAACTGCTCTGTGATAAAGGCACGGTTCGGGACTATGATCTCTTTTCTATCCCAATCGGTCAGCGTCGTTGCACGGGTATTAATGCGAGAAATCGTACCCGTAAGGTCTCGTAGCGTGACGGTATCGCCGATACGGATCGGTTTTTCAAACAGAATGATGAGACCGGAAATAAAATTAGCAAAGATTTCCTGTAGACCAAACCCCAATCCCAGCCCCATTGCGGCGACTAGCCATTGTAGTTTCGACCAGTCGATACCGAGCATCGAAAAGCCCATCATCACGCCAATGATCATCAGCATATATTTGGTCAGCGTAGTAATCGCATATCCGGTTCCTGGTGCCAAGTTCAGGTGCTGTAAAATGGCGAGTTCGAGCATCGCGGGCATGTTTCGAACTAGCTGCAGCGTGATGATTAATACCAGGATGGCAATTAGCACTGCACCTAGAGTAACGTCCTGTACGCTTTCTACACCTTGCATTGATGAGGTGACGCCCCACAGAGGGATATTCTCTAAAAAGGCAAAGGCAGAATGGAGTTCTGACCAGAGTAAAATAAGTGCGAACAGGGCGACGAGTGCCAGTAATGAACGGACTAAGCGCAGCGATTGGGCGCTAATCGTATCCAAGTCGATCACGGGCTCTTCGATCGTCTCTTGGTTTTCGCTGTTAAGTGTCGCATTGTCATCGTCTAAATGATTTCGAGCACGATTAGCCAGGATCTCTGCACGCCGCTGACGCGCGCGGTCGAACTCGATCCTCCGTCGCTGGATAAGCATCCATCGACGTATAATATGGTAGACGATGAGTAATAAGAACCAGATACCAACGGAACTTTCAACGCGCGCTAATAATGCTTGCGCGGTAGCTAGATAGCCGAGTAATGAGGCTATAATCGCGATGGGTGGGATAACAATCATGAGATCCCACAGCAAGCGGTTTACCATGTTCGTACTATTGCCTTGGCGGTCAAAGTAGAGCGGTAACCCTGCTCGACGTAGTGCATTGGAGACGATGGTTAACGCAATGCAGATGAGTATAAAACTGAGTCGTCCTAGCGATGCGGTGAAGGGGCGTTCCTCGATATTATCGAAGGTTATCAGCACCATGGTTAATGGGACGATAAAGCCGATACTCAGAGAATAGTAACGAACGGCTCGTGATACGGCTTGCTGTGGCCAGCGAAAGTGAGCAATGAATAAGCCATTAGGATGAGCGAATGCGGCACTGATCATAAAAGCCCACAGTAGCGGGAGTGTTGCCGTCACGCCATCACCGATTGCCACGGCGATGGGGTAGGGCCATGCCCGTTGCAATCCATAGCCTAAAGTAGCCCACAGAACCGGTAGGGGGAGGGCAACGAGTATTGACCAAAATACGGTCCGCAGCGTAAGTGAAAAGCGATCTTGGGTAACCTTACCAATACGACTGGCTGAGCGTGCCAGGAAGCCTTGATAGTGGCGACGCGAGCTGAGGCTGATGATGACTAACAAGAGCGCACCGATTACGGGGAGTATCGACTCTCTACTGGTCGCCACCATCACTAAGGCTTTGCCTAATTGGCCTAAGCTATCTAAGGAAAGTAGGCGAGTGAGGTCTTGGACGACCTGTACCGGATAGTGCAAACTGACGGCATTAATATCCGCCGTCCAGAATAGATAGCGGTGAGTGGCGTCAGTGACATCACCCAGCGCATCTTGCAACTGTGTATTCGCGACTTTGAGCTTGGTTATTTCTAAGATTAGAGCGTCGCACCCCGAAATAAGTGAATTAAGGAGCTCGCCTTGCGTAGTAAGCTGCGCATCGAGAATACGCCGTTGTTCCGCGGTGATCAGCGTTCCGCTTACTTGGCGCGTTTCGCGCAGCGCATGTTGGCGCGCTAACAGGTCTTCATAGTGCAGACGCTGAACGCGTAAATCGCCCATTTCACTATCGATTTGTTGAGACTTTGGTGCATCAGGGAGTCTAGCCACTTGAGCGCGTAGCGCCTCACCTAGCAGAGTCGATTCACCCAGCCACTGCGATTGCTCGCGAAGGGTGGAGAGTGCTTGGCGAACTTGCTGTGTTTGGTTAGCCACTAAGCGTTGCTGGGAAGACACCAACTCCATATGCTGCGCTTGCTGGTTTAATGCGCCTGATAGTTCACGGTTGACCGTGAATTGCTCATGAATGACTGGCGGTAAATCGCCACTATTCTCGGCCAGCTGCTCGGTACGTTCCAACGCCCGTTGCGCCTCATTCTGCCGTAGGGCGCTTTGACGAGTACGTAAGGCCTGGAGGTAAGTATCCAGTTGAGTAATTGTTTTTTGATGAAATTCTGCGCGTAATTTAGCCAGTTCTTGTCGATTATTGGCAGAAAGTTGGGCGAGTTCCAATTCATTGACCCGAGCTTTGTTTGCGGCATTTTCAGCGTCGTAGGCATTGCCGCGCGCCTGCCCGAGGGGGGTCGTGGAAACTTGGTAATTTTGTGAACGACGATCACTTTCGGAGAGTGCTCGCCGCGCATCAGTTTGGTCGCTAGGGAGCTGAGTCAGAGAGTCGCTAATTTCACGCGCTTGATCTTGTTCTTGCTGCGCTAGGCGTCCTTCCTCCAATAACTGGCTGCTGACACGTAATATTTCTTGTTCTATATCGCTGCTGGTTAAAGCAGGATTGACTCGTTTACTGGTTTCATTGAGTGTCGTGATTTGCTGCCGTAAGGTCGCGGCTAACTGAGGATAGTTATCAATAACTTGTTGATATTGGCGCGCATTCTCTATCGATTGATTACGCTGATTAGTGTAATCCAAAGCACTCTTAAGTGCCTGGATGATATCGGTCTGTGCTGCCGGATTTTTACTATTTTGTGCCTGCTCCAACGCTTGCCGGATTTGGGGGGGCTCTGGCAGTGCATAAGTCGTGAAAGATGTACTAAATCCTAAACTTAGTAGAATAACGAGTAATATACGCACTGCCAGGCTCTCCGGAATTAGACGTTAGTCTGCTCTGTACTATCGCGTTTAGGCTGTGAAGGCGTAGGCGTTAGTGCTTCATCCGCGATGATTTCTGCTAAAGGCTGCCCCAGTCGCGTTGGCGCCTGAGCTTCTAACGCTTCGCTTAGACGAACTTGGTTAGGCGCGAATAAGTTAATGACGGTAGACCCTAATTTGAAGCGGCCCATCTCTTGGCCTTTAAGTAGGATGATTGCTCCTTTTTCATCGGCTTGTGGATAATGCCAGCGCTGAATAACGCCTTCCCGTGGTGGGGTGATAGTCCCTGCCCAAGTCGTTTCTATGCTACCAACGATGGTCGCGCCGACAAGGATTTGTACCATGGGCCCCATATCCGTATCGAAGTAACAGATAACGCGTTCGTTACGGGCGAATAGGTTTGGGATATTTTGTGCCGTTAACGGGTTGACTGAGTAGAGGTCGCCGGGGACGTAAACCATCTCACGCAAAATGCCATTGCATGGCATATGGACACGATGATAATCACGTGGAGCTAAATACGTGGTGACAAACTGGCCATTATAGAAGTGTTGTGCACGCTCTTCGTTACCCGCAAGTAGTGCCTCAAGTGTGTAGTAGTGGCCTTTCGCCTGGAAGATTTGGTTCTCGTCAATACGTCCACATTGGCTTACTGCGCCGTCTGCAGGTTGAACCAAAATATTCGCCGCATGGTCGATCATACGAGCACCGTCTTTTAGAGGACGCGCGAAGAATTCATTAAAGCTTCGATAGCTGCCAGTATCAGGCTTCGCCGCCTCTTGCATATTAACCTTGTAATACCAAACAAAAAGGTCAATGACGGCTTTAGTTAACCAGCCTGCTTGGCGGCTTGCTCCCCAGCCTGCCAGCTCGGTGAGTTGTTTCTTAGGAAGAACGGCGTTGATACCTAATTTCAACTTGTCTAACACGGGCGCCTCCTGGCGTATTCAATCAATTTGCACAATATTGCGGCCAATACCGCAATAACGAAGGGGGACGACGTAAGGATTACGTTGCTAACAGTGACTAGTCCTTACTGGCGAAATTTTTTCTTATTTTTACCGAGGTCATACTTTCAAGAATACGATGGTAATTTTCAAAACGGAGTTCATCAATCTCGCCGAGTTCAACCGCGTGACGCAACGCACAGCCCGGATCATCAAGATGTTTACAATCTCTAAATTTACAGAGGCCGAGGTACGGTTTAAATTCGACAAACCCTTGGGTAATTTGTTCCGGCTCAAGATGCCACAGTCCAAACTCGCGAACGCCTGGCGAATCGATGACGTCCCCACCTTGAGGGAAGTGATATAAGCGGGCTGCTGTTGTCGTGTGCTGCCCTAACCCTGAGTTGTCCGAAACGTCGTTGGTGAGAATAGCGGTGTTATCTAGCGCATCAAAACCCAGTAACGCGTTGAGTAAGCTTGACTTTCCGACACCAGATTGCCCGGCGAAGATACTGACTCGATCGGTTAATGCGTCTTCAAGGGGCTGTAGGCCCTCTCGCTGGTGACTCGAGACTTTTAACACTTGATAGCCAATATCTTGGTAAATGGCCATCTGTTCATCGACGAACGCCATCCCTTCATCGTCCAACAAGTCGGTTTTATTCAACACTAGCAATGGCGCAACATTTAGGGTCTCGCAGGCAACCAAGTAGCGGTCAATAATATTTAATGATAGCTCGGGTAAAATAGCGGAAACGATAATAATTTGGTCGATATTTGCGGCAATAGGCTTAATACCATCGTAGTAATCGGGTCGGGTGAGGACTGATTGGCGTTCGTGTACCGCTTCTACAATACCTTTCCCCATACCCGCTAACGGCGCACGCCACACGACGCGATCACCGGTGACTAACGAACGAATGGTTCTACGCAAGTTACAACGCCAAATCACGCCTTGCGGGTCTTCGACATCAGCATGCATGCCGAAGCGGCTGATAACTCGGCCGTCTTGAGGTTCAGCGAATAGGCTATCATCAGGCTCCGCTTTCCCGTCACGTTGCTGTAACCGACGCTGGTGGTTGGCATTGACACGCCTTTGCTGACCTTTTGATAGTTTATTTTTACTCACACAACCTCTCGCCTAACAGATGTTTCGCCCTGAGTGGGCAAAAGGTCTATGATACACCTTAATGAGAACAAATGGCGAATTTAGCGGGGATGAGAGGTCGAGCATGACGCAAAGTAAAGATAACCTTATATGGATTGATTTAGAGATGACTGGCTTGGATCCACAGCGTGATCGGATTATTGAGATCGCGACCATCGTTACCGATGCACAGCTAAATGTGTTGGCAGAGGGGCCCGTACTAGCGGTTCACCAGAGTGACGAGCAGTTAGCGTTAATGGATGAGTGGAATGTGACTACCCATACCCATAGCGGCTTAGTATCGCGCGTGAAACAGAGCACGGTGACTGAAGCGCAAGCAGAGCAACTAACACTCGCCTTCTTGAAGCAGTGGGTCCCGGAAAATAGCTCACCTATCTGCGGTAATTCTATCGGCCAGGACCGTCGTTTTTTGGTTAACTACATGCCAGAACTGGAAAATTACTTTCACTATCGCGCGCTGGATGTCAGTACTCTGAAGGAGTTAGCGCGCCGTTGGAAACCTGAAATCTTGCAACAGTTTCATAAAAAAGGGACTCATCAAGCGCTTGATGATATTCGCGAGTCCATTGCCGAATTAGCCTTCTACAAAGAAAACTTCTTAAAATTATAGTCTTTCTGAGTATTTACTGTGCAAACTGCCGAGTAAATCGGCAGTTGGAAAGAAAAATAAAAAAAAGCGATGCTAGGGGGTTGCGCAGACCAATTATTCTCGTATAATTCGCACCCCGTAACGGTAGTAAATATTTTTACTGTTCAGGGCGCGGGAATAGCTCAGTTGGTAGAGCACGACCTTGCCAAGGTCGGGGTCGCGAGTTCGAATCTCGTTTCCCGCTCCAAGTCTTCACTCCATCTAAATAAAAAATTTATCTTATTAGACTAAAGCTCAGTCTGAGCTAACGTTATCGAATTATTTTCAACAGAGTTATCCACAGGCCATTCACAGGCTAAGCGATTCATAAAAAAATCAATTATAAAATTAAACCGATGATTTTTAAGGGTTTGTTAATTAATCATTATGCGATTTTATTCCTAAATACTTTTCCTTTCTTGATACTAAAAAAATCTATTCACAATTAAATTATCGTTGTATTTCTGTCGCTTAGGCACGATCGCCCCTATCCTTTTTATTTGTTCGATTAATAGATCGCTAAAGGTTATCTCAGAGGGAGTCGTTATTATGCGTGTCTTTTCAACAGTCAGTGAGCAACTGCCCCATCATTGTTGGCCGGTACCAGACGTGGCAGGGTTGGAACAACAGTTATACCAGCGAATAGGGGGCTCCGCTTACCAGCTCATGTGGCAAGCGGGTGAGGCATTACTTACCCACATCACACAGCGCTATGCCGAGGCTCGCCATTGCTTAGTGCTCTGTGGAACCGGAAATAATGGTGGCGATGGTTTTGCGCTAGCCTATCTTTTGCAACAGTCTGGTCTGGAAGTTACCGTCGTAGAAGCGAGTTTACACAACCAAAGGCCTTCTGAAGCCTCGCAGGCAAAAGTCGTGTGGGAGGAGGTCGCCAAGCGTTGCTCGTTAGTACCGGGAGATCCGTGGCCGGGAGATGTTGATCTCATCGTTGATGCGCTTTACGGTATTGGCCTTCGCCAGCCCCCTCGAGATGAAACCCAACAGCTTATTCATCTCGCCAACCATTTTGATGCACCGATAATAGCCGTCGATATTCCATCTGGTCTAGATGCGCAAACGGGCCAGCCGCTTGGTGTAGCGATCAAAGCGACCTCCACACTCACCTTCATCACGCTAAAACCGGGTCTTTTAACGGGAAAAGGACGTGAGTATAGCGGTACATTGTACAGCGCAGACCTTGGTTTTACCCGCTTATGCCCTCACGAGACTACGCCGATCACCTGTCTGACTGAGCACGATCTCCCTCGTTGGCTACCACCACGTCAGGCTAGTGCCCATAAGGGAGATATGGGCAAGGTCGTGGTTATTGGCGGGGCAGAAGGGACGGCAGGTGCAATACGGCTGAGTGGCGAAGCTGCGTTACGCAGTGGTGCTGGGTTAGTAAGGGTGTTGACCCACCGCTCAAATATTCTACCCCTATTGTCGGCACGGCCCGAATTGATGGCTGCGGAATTAACCGATGAATCGTTGGAAGAGGCGATAGCGTGGGCGGATGTGATCGCTATCGGCCCAGGGCTGGGGCAATCAGATTGGGCGAAAAATGCGCTTAACCAAGTAAAATTAAGTAAAAAAACCATGGTATGGGATGCAGATGCGCTAAACCTCCTAGCAATCGAACCGGATAAACGTCAAAATCGGATATTAACTCCACATCCTGGAGAGGCGGCTCGCCTATTAGGTATCAGCGTTGCAGAGGTTGAGGCCGATCGTATCGCGGCGGCACAGCAACTTGTTAATCGGTTCGGTGGAGTCGCAGTGCTGAAAGGCTCTGGCTCGATTATTGCGGACGGTTCTGGTCAGCTAGCTATCGCTTACGTGGGCAATCCGGGTATGGCCAGCGGTGGCATGGGCGATATTTTAAC
The DNA here is from genome assembly GCF_018494085.1 of Rosenbergiella collisarenosi. GTDB lineage: Bacteria > Pseudomonadota > Gammaproteobacteria > Enterobacterales > Enterobacteriaceae > Rosenbergiella > Rosenbergiella collisarenosi. The sequence goes on from NZ_JABBFP010000001.1 coordinate 319,764, forward strand.
TGGTGTGATAACCGGGTTCCTAGGTCAACAGTTGGCCTTTTTTGAGGCAGCCTGTGCCGGTGTCGTCGCTCACGGCCACGCCGCAGATCTCGTTGCACAAGAGTATGGGATGCGCGGAATGCTCGCTCTGGATGTGGTGGATAAACTAAGAATAAGTGTCAATCCACTTCACGATAATGATGAGTAACATGACAAAGAAAACATTTATCCTTGCTGATTTAGCGGCCACCCTCGCATTGGGTGGTCGATTAGCGAAAGCCAGTAAGCAAGCGACAATTATTTATTTGGTCGGGGATTTAGGGGCAGGAAAAACAACGTTTAGCCGGGGGTTTCTTCAGGCTTTAGGCCATCAGGGTAATGTTAAAAGCCCTACCTATACGCTGGTTGAGCCTTACGAGATTAATAATCGTCTCGCCTATCATTTCGATCTTTATCGCCTTGCTGACCCTGAAGAACTGGAGTTTATGGGGGTTCGTGACTACTTTAGTGGTGATGCCATTTGTTTGGTGGAGTGGCCACAGCAGGGGACGGGTATCCTCCCTAACCCCGACTTAACCATCACGTTACACTATCAGGGTGAAGGGCGTAAGGCTGAGGTCGTGGCGGGTTCACCGTGGGGCGAACAGCTTGTAGAGCAAATATCCAGTAATGAGGGAACGGCATGATTCTACGACGATTGATCCTCGTCGTCCTATGTTGCCTCGTGAGTCGAGCGTTAATGGCGGCTTCACTCTCGGATATCCAAGTGGATAACCGGGAGAACCAATCGATAGTTACATTGAGTTTTGCCGACAAGCCAACCTCATCGTGGTTTAGCCTGCATAATCCTGAACGCTTCGTGATGGATATACATGAAAGCGGGGCAATCAAAGGATTACCGCTTAACTTCAGCGGTTCGAACCTGGTTAAGCGCATCCGCACGAGCCAACCGCCGAATAGTCAGGCTATCCGTCTCGTCTTTGAATTGACCCAGCTTTCTGGGTCGTCGGTGACTACACGACAAACCGGAAACCAGTGGCAAGTTACCGTGACGCTCAACGGTAAGACGCCTCACCCCGGTAGCCCGGCAGCGCCGCCTGTCGAAAAGAACCCTTTTACTCCGGTAAAAACGGCAGTCAGTAATACGAATACGACCAGTTATCCCGGTGGGCAAGTCACGCGGAACCAAGTCGTCATTGTCGCTATTGATGCGGGCCACGGTGGGCAAGATCCTGGGGCAATTGGCCAACACGGTTTGAAAGAGAAAAATGTCACTCTTGCCATCGCACGTAAGTTGAAAAAACTGTTAGATGCCGATCCGATGTTTAAGCCGGTGCTCACCCGTAACGGAAATTACTTTATTTCGGTCATGGGGCGTTCAGAGGTTGCGCGCAAGGAAAATGCTAGCCTACTCGTGTCGATTCATGCAGATTCAGCGCCCGTACATTCGGCAAGTGGGGCCTCGGTGTGGGTGCTTTCAAATCGACGGGCCAATTCTGAGATGGCGAACTGGCTAGAACAAACAGAAAAGCAATCCGAACTACTGGGCGGAGCTGGGGATTTGCTGGCGAATAGTCAGTCAGACCCTTACTTAAGCCAGGCCGTGCTCGATTTACAATTCGGCCACTCTCAGCGAGTGGGTTACGATGTTGCCACTAAGGTGCTACAAAATCTTCGCCAAGTCACCCCGTTGCATAAACGTTTGCCCGAGCATGCAAGTTTAGGCGTGTTACGATCCCCAGATATTCCTTCCTTGTTAGTCGAGACAGGATTTATTAGTAATGCCCAAGAAGAGCAGTTGTTAGGAAGTGCTGCTCATCAGAACAAGATCGCCCATGCTATCTATCGAGGCCTTCGCGCCTATTTCCGTAGCCACCCTTACCAGTATATCCCGGCTAACGAGAATCGTCCGGTGTCGGTGATGACGACTCAACCGCTATCGTCTCAGCAGGCGTCGCTGCACGTAGTAAAGCGAGGCGAGACGTTATCGGGAATTGCTGCACAGTATGGCGTAAGTAGCCAAACGATCATTACCCAAAATCATCTAAAAAAATCGGGGGTATGGGTGGGACAGCGGCTCCGTATCGGAGGAGCGACTTCATCAGGCTCACTCGCCGGCAAGGTGATTAAACATAAAGTAGTACGTGGTGACTCCTTGAACGCGCTAGCCTTGAAATATGGGGTAAGTGCCCAAACGATCATCACTAAGAACAAAATGCGTTCTGCAAATGTTATGTTAGGGCAGACCTTAACGATCCCTTTACCTTAACGGAAGTCAACGCTGCAGAGGATATTATATGTCGATTCAGATTTTACCCCCGCAGCTGGCCAATCAAATTGCCGCCGGAGAGGTAGTGGAACGTCCTGCTTCTGTCGTAAAAGAGCTAGTCGAAAACAGCCTCGACGCTGGTGCTACCCGTATTCAAATTGATATCGACAAGGGCGGTGCAAAACGTATCTCTATTAGAGATAACGGTTGTGGTATCGCGAAAGAACAACTCGCGCTCGCGTTAGCGCGACATGCGACCAGTAAGATAGCCTCGCTTGACGATTTAGAAGCGATCATGAGCCTAGGCTTTCGTGGCGAGGCACTCGCGAGTATTAGCTCGGTCTCCCGCCTTACGCTTACCTCGCGACCTGAGGCGCAGCATGAAGCTTGGCAAGCTTATGCGGAAGGGCGAGAGATGGAGGTTAGCCTTAAACCGGCAGCACATCCTTGCGGTTCAACGCTTGAAGTCCTTGATCTCTTTTATAATACGCCCGCCAGACGAAAGTTTTTACGTACCGAAAAAACTGAGTTCACTCATATTGATGAAATCATTCGGCGTATCGCGCTGGCGCGCTTTGATGTTGAATTTATTCTGACGCATAACGGTAAGCAAGTGCGACACTACCGCGTGGCGAATAATGAAAAACAAAAACAGCAACGACTTAGTGCGATCTGCGGGGCGGGTTTTGTGTCGCAAGCGGTGTACATTGATTGGCAACACGATGGCTTAGGCATTACGGGGTGGGTGGTTTCACCCGACCATGTCCAATCGTCAACAGAGTTGCAGTATTGCTATGTAAACGGTCGAATGATGCGGGATAAGCTAATCAATCATGCGATTAGGCAGGCCTATCAGCACTATATTGATTCACAGCAAACGCCTGCTTATGTGCTATTTTTAACAGTCGATCCCCATCAGGTTGACGTTAATGTACACCCAGCTAAACACGAAGTCCGTTTCCATCAGTCTCGACTCGTTCATGACTTTATTTACCAAGGTGTGGTCAGCGCGCTGACTCCGGCAGATGCCCAACGGCCGACAGAGGAAAGTCCTGCTGTACCGTTATCGCAGCCGATTATCGCTGAAAATCGTACGGCGGCCGGGAAAAATAGCTTTGCACAACCGAGCCGTCCAACGGCTCCTCTGCGAGACTACTCGTCAGAACCTTATCGTCAAAAAGAGGCTGAGGTCTATCAACGACTCGTTGCCTCGACACCTAAAATCGATAAGGCTAGCGATGATAGTGCAGTGAGTGACTATGCCGAGCCACTGGTGGGGCACTGTCAGGGGTTTGGACGAGTATTAACGGTGTGTCAGCAACGCTTTGCGTTACTGGAGGGAGAGAGCGGGCTAGCATTATTCTCGTTGGTCAAGGCCGCGACCCTCGTCTTAGCGGAGCAGCTTACGCCACAGATGCAGCCCTTGGTGTCGCAGCCGTTACTGATTCCGTTGCGCGTAAAATGTAGTGCAACGGAAAAGCATACCCTTAATGATTATAGTGAGCTATTGCAGCGTTTCGGTTTTGATTTACATGGTGACGGGCAATACAGCACACTGCGTGCCGTGCCGATACCGCTGCGTGCGCAGAATTTACAACGTTTGCTGCCAGAAATGATAGAGTGGCTAGCCTCGACGAATGAAGGAGAGCCTCTGGCACTCGCAACGTGGTTAGCGAAGAAAAGCGTGGGGACTGAGCAGACCTGGAGCCATTCGCAAGCGATCACGCTATTAGCGGATTTGGAGCGCCTCGCGCCGAGGCTGGTGGCATCACCGCCAAAGGGGCTTATCCAGCCATTACCCTTAGATCCTTTTTTTGAAGCGTTATTAAATGAATGAATTGACATCGCAACTCCCTAAGGCCGTTTTTATTATGGGGCCTACCGCTTCAGGTAAAACCGCTTTAGCGATCGAGCTTGCCCAAACCTTGCCGGTAGAAATTATTAGCGTCGATTCGGCCTTGGTGTACAGAGGAATGGATATTGGGACAGCTAAACCGACGATAGTCGAGCAGGCTGTGGCCCCGCATCATTTACTCGATATTATCGATCCTAGCCAAAGCTATTCTGCGGCAGATTTCCGTCGTGATGCCTTAGTAAAAATGGCGGAGATCACCCAGCGTGGGGCAATACCCGTTCTAGTAGGTGGGACGATGCTCTATTTCAAAGCGTTACTCGAGGGATTATCGCCACTCCCCTCGGCTAACGCGGAGATCCGTCAGCAACTGGAACAGCGTGCAAAATTAGAAGGTTGGGAAACTCTTCACCAAGAACTTTGTCTGATAGATCCGCAAGCCGGTAAAAGAATTCATCCTAATGATCCGCAAAGACTCACGCGAGCACTGGAAGTTTTTCTCATTTCAGGTAAAACTCTAACAGAGTTAACGGAAACTGCGGGGGAAGCGCTTCCCTATGAGGTGTTTCAGTTCGCTATCGCCCCTCAAGAACGTGAGGTGCTACACCAACGGATTGAACAGCGTTTCCACCAAATGCTGAACGAGGGCTTCGAAGCAGAAGCCAGAGCCCTTTATCAGCGTGGAGACCTGCATGTGGACATGCCTTCTGTGCGTTGTGTCGGTTATCGGCAAATGTGGTCATGGCTTGACGGCGAAATAGATTATAATGAAATGGTTTTCCGTGGCATATGTGCCACACGCCAATTGGCTAAGCGGCAAATGACCTGGTTGCGAGGGTGGAATTCCCTTGTTTGGCTTGACAGCCTACAACCCGATCAAGCTCGTGAAAAAGTTTTAAACGTTATTCGTGCTATAACTGATTGATTATTTGCAATCTTCAGGCATGGTATGCCATAGCGGCTTTTAAACTCTATAATAATTACACTACGAACGTATAAGGAAAAGATAGAATGGCTAAAGGGCAATCACTACAAGACCCGTTTTTAAACGCTTTGCGTCGCGAGCGTGTACCTGTCTCAATTTACTTGGTTAACGGGATCAAACTCCAGGGCCAAATTGAGTCTTTCGACCAATTCGTTATTTTACTGAAAAATACCGTCAGCCAAATGGTTTACAAGCACGCCATTTCAACGGTTGTGCCATCGCGCCCTGTTTCTCACCATACTAATGCACCAGGTAGCAGCAATTATCATAATAATGGAACTGCTGGTACGGGTTCACACCATGAAGGTGAGTCTGCAGAGTAATATCCTTTCGACCGGAGAGTTTAGGCTCTCTGGTTGCCATCCTTCAGTGAGGTTATCGCTTGTTTGAGCGTTATGATGCCGGCGAACAGGCCGTTTTAGTTCATATCTGGTTTTCACAAGATAAAGAAAGCGAAGATTTACAAGAGTTTGAGACTCTCGTCTCTTCGGCTGGGGTTGAAGCCCTGCAAGTCGTTACGGGAAGCCGCAAATCCCCCCACCCTAAATATTTCGTTGGCGAAGGTAAAGCGGAAGAGATTGCTGAGGCGGTGAAAGCTACCGGTGCCAGCGTCGTCATCTTCGACCATGCCTTGAGCCCAGCTCAAGAACGAAACTTAGAAAAATTGTGTGAGTGTCGAGTTATCGACCGCACCGGTCTTATATTAGATATTTTTGCACAGCGTGCCCGTACGCACGAAGGTAAATTACAGGTCGAATTAGCCCAGTTGCGCCACTTGGCCACTCGGCTCGTACGAGGCTGGACCCACCTAGAACGTCAAAAGGGCGGGATTGGTTTACGCGGACCGGGCGAAACGCAACTTGAGACCGATAGGCGCCTACTAAGAAACCGTATCACGCTGATACTTTCGCGACTGCAGCGAGTAGAAAAACAGCGGGAGCAAGGGCGGCAAGCACGCGCTAAAGCGGATATTCCTACTGTATCGCTGGTCGGTTACACCAACGCCGGTAAATCGACGTTATTCAATAGCGTCACCTCAGCCGATGTCTATGCGGCAGATCAACTTTTCGCAACACTCGACCCGACGTTGCGTCGTTTGAGCGTTGTTGATGTCGGTGAGGTGGTCTTAGCGGATACCGTTGGGTTCATTCGACATTTACCCCATGACTTGGTGGCAGCGTTTAAAGCGACATTACAAGAAACTCGCGAGGCGACGCTCCTCTTACATGTTATCGATGCGGCCGATCTTCGGGTGAATGAAAATATCGATGCCGTTGATGAAGTTCTCGCGGAAATCGAGGCGGATGAGATCCCTACTCTGCATATCATGAATAAGATTGATCAGCTTGAGGGTTTCGAACCGCGTATCGATCGTAATGAAGAGGGTGTTCCCATAAGAGTATGGCTCTCTGCACAAAGTGAGCTAGGTCTGCCGTTACTCTGGCAGGCGCTGTCGGAACGCCTCTCCGGGGAAATTGCTCAACATACGCTGACGCTGCCCCCTGAAGCAGGTCGTTTACGGAGTCGTTTTTATCAGCTTGATGCCATCACGGAAGAATGGAATCAGGATGATGGCTCTATCGGTTTACAGGTTCGTTTGCCGATTGTTGAATGGTACCGCTTAGCCAAACATTATCCGGATCTGGCAAGCTATGTTGTCAAATAGATAGATAATCAGTTTTCGGCCCCTAGCTTGGGGCCGCCACAATGTCACTAAACGGAGATTAGTATGATGTGGAAACACCCGGGTAACTTGGAAACCCTTTTTCGCGCTACACCCCAAAATAACGGCGTTGATTCACGACACGCTAACTTACAGCACGGTCCACCAGACCTCGATAAGCTCATTCGTGGCTACATCGGTAAGTGGTTTTCACTCTCAAGACGGCGCTTACGACATTCGCCATCGTCAACACCTCCACCTTTTCGCTTAGCTCTATTACCTGCTGGGATCGTCCTGTCGGGCTTATGGGCTGTGGCGGGCTTTTATACGATTGGAGAAGCAGAACGTGGAGTGGTAACGCGCTTAGGCAAGTACAGCCATCTCGTCGATCCTGGGCTAAACTGGCGTCCTCTCTTTATCGACCATGTTACCGCTGTCAACGTTGCGTCGGTTAAAGAGCTTGCCACCACGGGGAGTATGCTGACTGCCGATGAGAACGTCGTACGGGTAGAAATGAACGTTCAGTATCGTGTTGTGGATCCTGAGCGCTATCTCTACGCTGTGATGAATGCGGAAGATAGCTTACGCCAAGCAACTGATAGCGCGCTACGTGGCGTCATTGGTCGCTCAACGATGGATCGCGTGCTCACTGAAGGGCGTACTCTTGTGCGTAGTGAGACGCAGCGCGAAATTGAACAGACAGTACTCCCCTACCAGATGGGACTTGCGGTATTGGACGTTAACTTCCAAGCCGCACGGCCTCCCGAGGAGGTTAAGGCAGCCTTTGATGATGCGATTGCCGCCCGTGAAAACCGAGAGCAGTACGTCCGCGAGGCTGAGGCTTATGCGAATGAAGTACAGCCTAAGGCGAACGGACAAGCGCAACGTATACTCGAGGATGCACGCGCCTACAAAGCGAGAACGGTATTGGAGGCGGAGGGAGAAACCGCCCGGTTTACGAAGATTTTACCGGAATATCGCGCCGCACCTGCCGTAACTAAACAGCGACTTTACCTCGAAACAATGGAGAGGATCCTCGCCCACACTCCAAAAGTTCTCACCGGGCAGCAAGGAAATACGGTGAGCTTACTGCCTTTGGAGCAACTACTAAAGCGTCATGAAAAACCCCTATCACTGTTGAATCCTGACGGAAGTGGAGGCAACTCGCGATCTCTCGATCATTTCTCACGCCAAGGAGGGCGGGATAATGGGTAAAGTCTTGCTGGCAGCATGTCTGACCGGATTAATTTTATTAGGTAATGCTTGGTTTATTATTCCTGAAGGGGGCAGGGGGATCGTCGTTCGTTTCGGTAAAGTCTTACGCGATGAGCACAATACACCTGTAGTCTACAGCCCGGGTATCCATGCTAAATTGCCGTTAGTCTCAACGGTTAAAGTGCTCGATGCGCGGATCCAAACTCTCGATAATCAAGCGGATAGGTTCGTCACTAAGGAGAAAAAAGACCTCATCGTCGATTCTTATATTAAATGGCGAATCAGCGACTTTAGCCGCTATTACCTTGCGACAGGTGGCGGCGAGCTTTCTCGCGCGGAACTCCTTCTAAAACGTAAGTTCAGCGATCGCCTGCGATCAGAGATAGGTCGCCTCAATGTTAAAGATATTGTGACCGATTCGCGGGGACGCTTGACCACCGATGTTCGCGATACGCTTAATAAGGGAAGCGCCGGTACGCTGCAAGATGACCCCGAAATGCCCCAGACCAATCCCCTTTCCCCTGCCGATAGTTTAGGAGGCCTACACGTTAACAGTATGGCAGCGTTGGGGATTGATGTTGTGGACGTTCGTATCAAGCAGATTAACCTGCCTACCGAAGTCTCTGAGGCAATCTTTAATCGGATGCGAGCAGAACGCGAATCCGTTGCCAGGAGTCAGCGATCGCAAGGTAAAGAAGAAGCGGAGAAATTACGCGCTCAGGCCGATTATGGTGTGACGAAAACACTCTCTGAGGCGCAGAAACAAGCGTTGATACTTCGTGGGGAAGGGGATGCCGAAGCGGCGAATATTTTTGCGACGACCTATACACAAGACCCACAGTTCTTTGCTTTTTTACGATCGCTTTCTGCCTATGAGAAAAGCTTTCAACCCGGCAACTCATTACTTTTTCTGGATCCTAATAGTGAGTTCTTACGGTTTATGAAAACACCTTAGTACTGTATTTATGTACAATTCCTAGTAGACTACTCGGGTCGGTGATAGTACCGACCCTTTTTTACTAAGGAATCCTTATGAGCTCAGTGATATGGACGGCCGTTTCATTATTATTAATCATCGAAGGACTGGGGCCCTTGTTATTACCTAAAACCTGGAAAAAAGGACTACTGACTCTGATCAGTTCGCCGGAAAAGTTATTGCGTCGCTTTGGCGGAGCCTTCGTTGTAGCAGGGGTAGTGATATTTTATATGATAAATAGATGATCTATCCAAATATAAAACTAGTTAATCAATTTTTGTAGTTAAAAAATCGATCATAATAAAAAAGCGAATTTCGGCTATTAAAAATGCTGAAACCGACAAAAGCTGGTGGTAGAATCCATTTTTAAGCAATCAATGGTTTTAGAAAATGGGTAATAATGTTGTCGTACTTGGCACCCAATGGGGTGACGAAGGCAAAGGTAAGATTGTAGATTTGCTGACTGAGCGCGCAAAATATGTCGTTCGCTATCAAGGCGGACACAATGCTGGTCATACGCTCGTCATCAACGGTGAAAAAACCGTTCTTCACTTAATTCCTTCAGGTATCCTACGTGATAATGTTACCAGCATCATCGGTAATGGCGTCGTTCTTTCTCCAGAAGCTCTGATGAAAGAGATGAAAGGCCTGGAAGATCGTGGTGTCCCAGTACGCGAACGTCTGCTTATTTCTGAAGCCTGCCCATTAATCCTGCAATACCACGTTGCGATGGACGTTGCGCGCGAAAAAGCGCGTGGCGCTAAGGCGATCGGCACAACGGGGCGTGGTATTGGTCCCGCTTATGAAGATAAAGTCGCGCGCCGCGGCCTGCGCGTCGGTGATCTTTTCGATAAGGAAACCTTTGCGGTTAAGCTGAAGGAAATTGTTGAGTACTATAACTTCCAGCTCGTCCATTACTACAAAGAGCCCGCGGTTGATTTCGATACCATCTTAAATGAGACCCTCGCGGTAGCCGATATCTTAACCTCAATGGTCGTAGATGTTTCTGACTTACTCGATAAAGCCCGTATTCGCGGTGACTTTATGATGTTTGAAGGCGCCCAAGGTACTTTGTTAGACATTGACCACGGCACCTATCCGTATGTCACGTCTTCCAATACCACTGCTGGCGGCGTTGCGACAGGTTGTGGTCTCGGCCCACGTTACGTCGATTATGTGTTAGGGATCGTCAAGGCTTACTCGACTCGCGTCGGAGCAGGTCCTTTCCCAACAGAGCTGTTTGATGATATCGGTGAGTTTCTCGGTAAGAAAGGGAACGAATTCGGTGCGACAACTGGACGTCGTCGTCGTACAGGATGGTTAGATATTGTCGCCGTGCGTCGCGCGGTGCAAATTAACTCATTATCAGGTTTTTGCTTAACCAAGCTTGACGTCTTAGATGGCCTAAAAGAAGTTAAAATCTGCGTTGGCTACCGTCTACCTAATGGTAAAGAAGTTGATACCACGCCACTGGCAGCAGAGAATTGGGAAGGCTTGACCCCTATTTATGAAACGCTACCAGGTTGGGATGATAACACCTTCGGGGTTCAAACTCGCGATGGCCTGCCACAAGCTGCACTGAACTATATCCAGCGTATTGAAGAGCTAACAGGGATCCCAGTGGATATCATCTCCACAGGTCCTGATCGTAGCGAAACGATGATCCTAAGAGATCCGTTTGATAGCTAGTATTATAAGAATGGCCGATAAAACATCGGCCATTGTCTTACCTTCTCGCCTAACTAAATCTTCTCTGCCGTGCTCCCTGAGTCTTGACCTACAATCAAAAGGCCCGCACTATCGATATTGGTTTATAATTCAGTCAAGCCATTTAACGTTCCGCCCAGAATATTTATTGAGGCTGATGTGCAACTGACCAGTTTTACTGACTATGGACTCCGTGCATTAATATTTATGGCAAGCCTGCCTGCGGATAAGATGACCACTATCACCGAGGTAAGCGAGCTGTATGCGGTCTCTCGCCACCACATGGTTAAAATAGTTCATAAGTTGAGCCAAGAAGCCTTCATTAAATCGAGTCGGGGAAAGCAGGGGGGAATTCGCCTTGCTCGGCCAGCTGACCGTATCAATATTGGAGATGTTGTCCGCCGTCTGGAACCTCTTCAGCTTGTCGATTGCGACCACTGCTTAATTACACCGTCCTGTCATCTGAAAAGGATACTTTCACAAGCGATGAAGGAATTTCTCGCGGAGTTAGACAAATATACGCTGGCGGACATCGCCGATGACAGGAATTTAAAACGGATTTTCAATGCTGAAATTTCCGTCGAGAACTTATTTTAAAGACATTGGAGGACCCTATGTCACAAGATCCCTTTTTACAACGGGAAACGGAAAAGTATGAAAATCCGATCCCGAGTCGCGAGTTTATCCTCGCCCATTTAGAAAAACGAGAAACACCTGCGCGCCGCGATGAAATTGCCGCAGAGCTTAATATAACCAGCGAAGAGCATCTCGAAGCGTTGCGTCGCCGCTTAAGAGCGATGGAGCGCGACGGACAGCTCGTGTTTACTCGCCGTCAATGCTATGTGCTTCCTGAGCGCTTAGATTTAATTAAGGGTAAAGTCATCGGTCATCGCGATGGGTATGGCTTCCTACGTGCCGATGGACATAAGGATGACTATTACCTATCAGCGGAGCAGATGAAACTCTGCTTGCATGGCGATATCATTTTAGCTCAGCAAATGGGTGCCGATCGTAAAGGCCGTCGCGAAGCACGTATGGTCAGAGTCGTTGAGCCACGAAATCCACAAATTGTTGGGCGCTACTTTACTGATGCAGGGGCTGGATTTGTCGTTCCCGACGATAGCCGGCTGAGTTTCGATATACTCATTGAGTCCGATCCCGCACTGCAAGCGCGTATGGGGGCTGTCGTCGTCGTTACCCTCGAAAAAAGACCTACCCGCAGAATGAAAGCGATCGGCAAAATCACCGAGATTCTCGGGGATGAAATGGGTACTAGCCTAGCGGTAGATATGGCACTGCGTACCCATGAAATTCCCAACGAATGGCCGAGCGAGGTTGAGGCTGAAATCGCACACCTCAGCGAAGAGGTCCCTGAAAGTGCAAAACAGGGACGGGTCGATTTACGGCAACTACCACTGGTCACTATCGATGGTGAAGATGCCCGTGACTTTGATGATGCGGTCTACTGCGAGAAGAAGCGTGGAGGAGGATGGCGCCTCTGGGTCGCTATTGCTGACGTGACCTACTATGTCCGTCCTGGCACTGCGCTGGATCATGAAGCGGAAAAACGCGGTACGTCCGTCTATTTCCCAACGCAGGTCGTGCCGATGCTACCGGAAGTGCTGTCGAACGGTCTATGCTCGTTGAATCCGCAAGTTGACCGTCTCTGTTTAGTCTGCGAGATGACGATATCAGCACGAGGAAAACTGACCGGTTATAAGCACTATGAAGCCGTGATGAACTCCCATGCGCGACTGACCTATAACAAAGTATGGTCAATTCTTGAGGGCGATGAAGCACTACGTGAACAGTATGCGCCGCGCGTCAATGACCTCGAAGAACTGTATGCCATGTATCAGGTATTAGAGACCGCACGCAGTCAACGTGGAGGGATCTCTTTTGAAACGGAAGAACCGAAGTTCATCTTTAATGCTGAACGTCGGATAGAGCGGGTTGAGCGGCTGCGTCGTAATCCGGCACATAAGCTTATCGAAGAGTGTATGATCTTGGCTAATATTGCTTCAGCGCGTTTTGCTGAGAAATACGAAGAGCCAGTACTGTTCCGTGATCATGACAGACCTACCGACGAAAGCATTAAGAGTTTCCGCAAAGTTCTTGGCGAGCTCGGACTAACGCTGACTGGCGGCAATAAACCGACGCCGCTCGACTATGCTACGTTATTGGCGGCAGTGGCTGAGCGCCCCGACGCAGAGATGCTACAAACGATGCTGTTGCGCTCGATGAAACAGGCGATCTATGACCCAGAAAACCGCGGTCACTTTGGTCTGGCATTGACCTCCTATGCGCACTTCACCTCGCCGATCCGCCGTTATCCGGATTTACTGCTACACCGTTCACTCAAGTACCTTATCGCGAAAGAGGAGGGTCAGCAGGTTAATACCGTGACTCCAGGTGGCGGCTGTCATTATGATATGCAGCAAATGTTGCAATTGGGCCAACACTGTTCATTGACCGAGCGTCGTGCCGACGAAGCGACGCGCGATGTTGCCGACTGGCTAAAGTGTGACTTTATGCAAGACCAAGTCGGTAATACCTTTAGCGGTATTATCTCAAGTGTCACCAATTTCGGTTTCTTCGTGCGACTTGCTGACCTGTTTATCGACGGCTTAGTACATGTTTCAACACTGGACAATGACTACTATCGTTACGACCAAATTGGGCAACGCTTAACGGGCGAAGCCAGTGGTCAAGTATTCCGTTTAGGCGACACCGTTGAAGTACGGGTTGATGCAGTACATATGGATGAGCGCAAGATCGATTTCGCCTTAGTCGCAAGCCAACGTAAGCCGCGCGGCGAAGGTAAAACCGAGAAAGATCGAGCGAAGAAAAGTGCCTCTGGTGCTGTGAAAAAACGTCGGAATGCGGCGAAGAAAGTCAATTTCGAGCCGGATAGTGCCTTTCGAGGGACGAAGAAGAAAGAAACCACGAGTACGGTGACACCAGCGACTAAGAAACCTAAAAAAGTCTCTGAGAAAACCCGTAAGATTGCGGAGGCGACAAAAGCTAAGCGCGCCGCTAAGAAAAATCGCTCAGAATAAGAGCAAGTAGAATCTGCTGGTAACTTACTGTTGCCAGCCCTCTCAAGGTAATTGATAGAATAAACTATGAGTGAAAAAATTTTTGGTATTCATGCGGTCCAATCTCTGCTGGAACGTCAACCCGAGCGCTTTCAACAGGTGTTTATATTAAAAGGGCGTGACGATCGCCGTTTACAACCGCTGATCCAAGGCCTTGAGTCCCAAGGTGTTATTATACAAGTCGCGACTCGACAATGGTTAGATGAGGCGGCAGAAGGTGCTGTTCACCAAGGGATTTTGGCATTAGTAAAACCAGGTCGCCACTATCAGGAGGGTGACCTAACCGATCTTCTTGAGAAGCTCGATAAGCCATTGCTGCTTATCCTCGATGGCGTCACTGATCCGCATAATCTTGGTGCATGCTTACGGAGTGCGGATGCAGCAGGCGTTGCGGCAGTGATCGTACCCAAAGATCGCTCTGCGGCGTTAAATGCAACGGCTAAGAAAGTTGCGTGTGGTGCAGCAGAAACAGTACCGCTTATCCGTGTAACGAACTTGGCGAGAACAATGCGCCTGTTGCAAGAATACAATATCTGGATCGTTGGGACGGCGGGCGAAGCGGACCATACGTTATATCAGAGTAAAATGACTGGCGGAATGGCGCTTGTAATGGGTGCTGAAGGCGAAGGAATGCGTCGCCTGACTCGCGAACATTGCGATGAGCTGATCAGTATTCCGATGGCAGGTTCAGTCTCTTCGCTCAACGTCTCTGTTGCCACAGGGATCTGTTTATTTGAAGCGGTTCGCCAGCGGCAATAAATAACGTTAAGCATCTTCTAGTTTTGGAAGGTGCTTATTAACGAACGACGTTATTTTTTAATATGCTCGCACCTAGGGGGATAAAGCTGCGTGATCTCCCCCTTTTGCTTTACATCTATCGATACTTCATTCTTCTTCCTGCTTAAGAATGAAGATTACTTATAAGTAAGGCTCTGTCATATACCAAGTAATCCCGCTTTTTGTCGTGGGTAAGTCGGTATTCTGATAAATTATTCTACAGATTTTGTGAGCAGTGTTAGAACTTTCTGGAACAAATTATGCATAACTATATGTGCACTCTGTGGTGCCACTTTCTAGGAGCATATTTTGAACCTCACACACAAATCCTTAACCCCGCTAGAGTCGACTCAGCAGGCCTTAGATTTTATCCAAAGTGACACCCTTTCGTCGGAACAGCTCGCACTCCTCAATCAACTCACCGTCGACGGCTTTCGTCAGCATATTAACCCTGGTTTCCTTGAGTATCGAAAATCCGTTACCTCGGGCGGCGGCTACGCTGCAGTAGAATGGCGCGCGACCAGTCTGAATACGTTGGCTGATACACGAGGCAATGAATACATCGATTGCTTAGGCGGTTACGGCATTTTTAGTGTCGGTCACTGCAACCCTACCGTGGTTAATGCGGTTGAGCATCAACTTCATAAACAGCCGCTACATAGTCAAGAGCTACTCGATCCCTTACGGGCGCTGTTGGCGCAGAGTTTGGCCGGGCTAGCGCCAGGTGAATTGGATTATTGTTTCTTTGGTAATAGCGGTACCGAGTCTGTGGAAGCAGCACTGAAATTAGCCAAAGTATATCAAGCCCCTAAGGGGAAATTCAGCTTCATCGCCGCTAACGGGGCTTTCCACGGAAAATCATTAGGTGCACTCTCGGCCACGGCTAAGCCGGTTTTCCGTGAGCCTTTTCAGCCGTTGGTCCCTGGATTCCATCATGTTGACTTTGGTGATATCGCAGCCATGCGTGCGATGGTCGCGGAATGTGCTGCGCGCGGTGAAGGGATTGCAGCGGTAATCCTTGAGCCGATACAGGGCGAAGGTGGGGTGATCCTGCCTCCTGACGACTATCTACCAGCAGTCCGTGCGCTCTGTGACGAAATAGGGGCGTTACTTATCTTGGATGAGGTCCAAACCGGCATGGGAAGAACAGGGAAAATGTTCGCCTGCGAACACTATGGCGTCGTACCGGATATCTTATGCCTAGCCAAAGCACTCGGTGGGGGCGTGATGCCAATTAGTGCAACGATCGCCAGCAAACGGATCTTTACGGTGCTTTTTGACAATCCCTTCCTGCACACGACCACTTTTGGCGGTAACCCAATGGCCTGCGCGGCGGCCTTGGCAACTATTAACGTACTGCTGCGTGATGATTTAGTACAACAGGCTGAGACCAAAGGCGACTACTTGCTCAAAGGGCTCGAAAAGTGCGCAAAACGCTATCCTCTGATTATTACTGAAGCTAGGGGCATGGGGTTCTTGCAGGCATTAGAATTTTGTGACAATGAAACGGGCTATACCTTTGCCAGCGAGATGTTCCGTCGTGGCATCTTGGTGGCTGGAACACTAAATAATGCGCGTACAGTGAGGATTGAACCGCCACTCACCTTGACCTTAGAGCAGTGCGATCAGGTTTTAGAGCAGGTGGAGAAAGTCCTTGAGCAAATATCGCTCTCCTCAGGGAAAGACGCCGCCACTCAAGCCTCTTCCTCACTCATCCACTAATCATTTATCCGCCTACCTTGAGTAGGCGGCTTTAGTGTTAATGACTAAATACTAGCTCTCTTTTTGTCCACCAATACCAAATAATCCAACCGATCCCTACAGCCGTCCAGACTAAGCCTAGTCTCATCGCATCTTGATCTAAGTTAAGCCACATGACACCTACACATAGGATACCCGCTAACGGAATGAGAAGGTGTGTAACCCAGTGCGTTAGGCATTTAAGCTGCCTTTGTTGAACCGCATAGTAGGCGATAACGGATACGTTAACCGAGGTGAATGCTACGAGTGCGCCAAAGCTAATGAGTGAAACGGCGGTATCTAAATTGAAAAATACGGCGCTCATCGCGAGTGCCCCGACGAATAGAACACAATAGAGTGGGCTACCTAATTGGGGATGGATATAGCGGAACTTAGCGATAGGAAATATTCCATCACGCCCCATGATGTGCAGCAATCGGGCCGCACTGGCGTGGGAGGCTAACCCTGAGGCGAAGGTGTTCACTAAGATCGCGACGAGGAAAACGGATTGGAAAAATTTACCGCCGACATAGAGAACAATCTCAGGCATGGCTTCCGTAGGGTTTTTGAATTCCATATTGGTCGGGAAGTAGAGCTGGGTAAACCATGCTGCCACGAAGAAGATCACTCCGCCAATTAGTGCCGTAAGCATTACCGCTCGAGGAATGGTCCGTTCAGGCTGGTGCGATTCGTCAGAAAGAGTCGTGACTGCATCAAAACCCAGAAAAGAAAAGCAGAGCACGGCCGCACCGGCGACCAATGGTAAGAACGTCTGCTCGCCGTTCCAGAGTGGTTTTAGGGTCCACACCGCATCATGTCCATGCTGATGGCCGACACCTTGGATCGCTAACCCTACGAAGACGGCCATTAACAATACCGGCGCGCCAACGAAAAGAAAATTTAAGTTGGCGAGTAACCGGATGTTACGGCTATTAACCCAGGTGACTAACCCGGTGAATAATACAATCCATAACCATGACGGCACTTGGGGAAAAAGAGAGCGAAGATAGATACCGGCGAGTAGGGCATTGATCATCGGCAATAGCATGTAATCGAGAAGAGAAGCCCACCCCACTAAAAACCCGACACGATTACCGCAAGTTTTACGGGCATACGTATAGGCTGATCCGGCTTTCGGGAAGACCTTAACCATTTTTCCGTAGCTAAAAGCGGTTAGTAATACCGCGAATAATGCTAGCAGGTAAGCTAATGGCACGCGGCCAGTTGTCATGCCCGACACGATACCAAAGGTATCGAACACTGTCATTGGGGTCATGTAGGCAATGCCGACAATTACCACCTGCCATAATCCTAAATTACGTTTATAGGTTACATCTTGAGTCATTCAACACCACCTGGGGCAAGATTGGGTAACTACTGTTTAAGCAATTTCTATGCCCAACTACCGGTGAATGCAGCTTAGAAATGATTTTCAGGTAGCTAAAATAGGCTTTTTTTTTACAGAGTAAAGTAGGGAGAGAGAATAAAAATATGCGATGAGGTAAAAGATGCCCTAATCGGCCGAGTAAGCAGTGGTGAGGGCAGTGATGGTTGCCCTCAGTAGAGAGGCGGAGCCTTACCTATTCGTGGTAATTGAAATCATTAGGATGATTAGCCAGGCTACCGCTAGTGGCTGCATAGAGAATAGTTTTGCCATCGATAGAGAGCGCGTCGCTGATATTAAGCCACTGCAGGGTCTCGCGATGGGATTTCTCGTTGTTCTGTAGATAGAGGCCGCTCATCTGCTTAAGCTTGGCGGAGTAAAGCACCGCGAACTGTTGGTTACCACAGTTATGTGGCTTACAGATGCTATAGACTTGATAGTCATCTCCTTTCACTGTCACTGTTTGGGCGGGCGACTCAACCCCACCGGTTCTAATCCAACTCGGCAACTGTTGGTGGCTCATCAACGCAGTCAGCGCTTTGCTACCTTCAGGGGTTTTTACTAAGTCACTAAAGGTAGTTTCCGCTGCAAATGCACCGGGGGCAGCCAATAGGGAAGCGATAATACCTAGTTGCTTAAACATAACTCCTCCTTTGATAATCGCTTTTAGTATAGACCCTCAGCTCGCGTCTTAGAAATAATCGTCACTGCCACGAAATAAGCGACGTATTGTCTTGTATTTAACCGCTAGTCTCAGTATTATTACGCGTCAAATTTTTCAGCCGCATTTTAAAACGTTCCTTGCTTCCATGGGCCGCGGTTGACCCTGACAGGAGGCTGAATAATCCGTAAGGAGCAACCGATGCGTCATTACGAAATCGTATTTATGGTTCATCCTGACCAGAGCGAACAGGTTCCTGGCATGATCGAGCGTTACACTGGTGCTATCACTGGTGCAGAAGGCAAGATCCACCGTCTGGAAGACTGGGGCCGCCGTCAGCTGGCTTACCCAATTAACAAATTGCATAAAGCACACTACGTTCTTCTGAACGTTGAAGCTCCGCAAGAAGTGATTGATGAGCTGGAAACAAACTTCCGCTTCAACGACGCCGTTATCCGCAGCATGGTCATGCGCGTTAAGCATGCGGTAACTGAAGCATCACCAATGGTTAAAGCAAAAGAAGAACGTCGTGATCGTCGTGATGATTTTGCTAATGAAGCCGCTGATGACTCAGATGCTGAGGATTCTGAAGAGTAATTCTTGATGGTGGCTAATCGTTTACGACTGTCTGGTCAGGTATGCACAGTGGTTGTAAGAAAAACTAGCCCCTCAGGAATCCCGCATTGTCAGTTCGTGCTAGAACACGAATCGATGCAGCGGGAAGCCGGTATTAACCGGCTAGCGGTATGTCGTATCCCTGTCATTATCAGTGGGCACGAACACCAGCTAATTACTCAACATATAACGGTCGGTAAGCAGCTTCTACTGGAAGGTTTCGTTCATAGCCACAAGGCGAAAACAGGCCAAAGTAGATTAGTACTGCATGCCGAGCAGATTGAATTGATAGATTCTGGAGACTAGCCAAATGGCACGTTATTTCCGTCGTCGCAAGTTCTGCCGTTTCACCGCGGAAGGCGTTCAAGAGATCGATTATAAAGATATCGCAACGCTAAAAAACTACATCACTGAAAGCGGTAAGATTGTACCAAGCCGTATTACCGGTACCCGTGCAAAATACCAGCGTCAGCTGGCCCGTGCTATCAAGCGCGCGCGTTACCTGTCTCTGTTACCGTACACTGATCGTCATCAGTAATCGGTAACTGTCCATCAACGACTTTAAGAGGATAAGGTAATGCAAGTTATTCTGCTTGATAAAGTAGCAAACCTGGGTAACCTAGGTGATCAGGTCAACGTTAAAGCGGGCTACGCTCGTAACTTCCTGGTACCACAAGGTAAAGCTGTCCCAGCAACTAAAAACAACATCGAGTTTTTCGAAACTCGTCGTGCTGAGTTAGAAGCTAAATTAGCGGATACTCTGGCTGCTGCAAATGCCCGTGCTGAGAAAATCAACGCACTGGGTACTGTTACCCTCGCAACTAAAGCGGGTGACGGCGGTAAACTGTTCGGTTCAATCGGTACTCGCGATATCGCTGATGCTGTGACCGCTGCAGGCGTTGCTGTTGCTAAAAGTGAAGTGCGTCTGCCAAATGGTGTTCTTCGCACCACTGGCGACCACGAAGTTGATTTCCAAGTTCATAGCGAAGTCTTCGCTAAACTGGTTATCAAAATCGCTGCTGAATAAGTTCAGAAGTGAAAAAATGCCGGCGAAAGCCGGCATTTTTGTTTCGACCTATTGTACCCGCAAGAAATGTCCATCAGCCTGTCTCACGAAAAGAACCTGACCTTGAGCATTTTCCAAGGTTAATCCGGTGATATGACTGCTAGACGTCATTCTTACCTTCACTGCTTGACCTGCACTAAGCGTCCCTAACGGTTGACCGCTCCCTTGGATAGCGGCCATTGCATACAGTGCTTCAGTATCTAGCCCCTCATCCCGAAAAAGTTGGGCGAGTGTTTCCCCCGCTGCGACGTGGTAAGTATGCCAAGTACCTTGCGTATCACTTTGTCCGCCTAACGTAGCAGGTGGATCGACGTGGCGTAAGGTGATATCCGGCTCTTGTGCTGGACCCGGGAGAAATAAGCCAATCAGGATAAGTATTGCTGCTACGGCCATTATCCGTAGGTGCCACACAGAGAAAGGGGCGAGTAGAGGCTGAAGTCGCGGACTTATCTCATGTGAAAAAATTTGCTTGCCTGTATCAAGCAAAGTAGAAATCCTCTCCTTCATCGCTGCCTCCTTTAGCATTGGCTGAGATTCAACCACTATTACTCCAACCATTGTTAATCTTTCTTAAGAAAAAGTCATTACTCAGCGGATCAATTTTACGAACAGTGTTCACGCTGCTATCCTTGCAGTTCAATTTATTTAGAGAAAAGGAACAGAAATGACGACTCTTTCTTTTGACAGTGTCGAAGCGCAAGCCAGTTATGGCATCGGCCTGCAAGTCGGACAGCAATTATTAGAATCAGGGTTACAAGGTCTTGAACCTGACGCTCTATTAGCTGGTCTGCGTGATGCGCTGGAAGGAAATTCGCCGGCTGTACCTATGGATGTTTTACATCGTGCATTACGTGAGATGCACGAGCGTGCAGACGCGGTACGTGATGAACGTACAAAAGAGATGGCGGCTGAAGGGGCAAAATACCTTGAGGAAAACCGTCAGCGTGAAGGCGTCAACAGTACCGAATCGGGCTTACAATTCCGCGTATTAACCCAAGGCGAAGGGGCTATCCCTTCTCGCCAGGACCGCGTGCGTGTTCATTACACCGGGAAACTGACCGACGGTACGGTTTTCGATAGCTCAGTCGCTCGTGGAGAGCCGGCAGAGTTTCCGGTCAGCGGTGTTATCGCCGGTTGGATCGAGGCACTGACCTTGATGCCTGTCGGATCGAAGTGGGAGTTGGTGATTCCACAACACCTTGCCTACGGTGAACGTGGCGCAGGCGCTTCGATTCCGCCATTCAGTACCCTAGTATTTGAAGTTGAGCTACTCGACATTCTCTAAGATAGAGACTTACGCTAACCGGCCTCGCGCCGGTTTTTTTTTGCCTGTGAATCAGGTTTACCCGCCCCCTGCAACGGAGTATGGTAACCTCAACCATCACAAATTCTGATGTTACTAACTGTCGTTGACAGGAGGCCGAGAATGTTGGACCAGATTAATCAGATCGCACGCCAAGCCGGTGAAGCGATCCTTGCCATCTATCATCGAGAAGAAGGCCTCGATGTGCAGATAAAAACGGATGATTCGCCAGTTACCGCTGCGGATATTGCAGCGAACACGATCATCATCGATGGCTTACAGGCTTTGACCCCCGATATCCCTATCTTATCTGAAGAGTCCGAAGTGGAATGGTCAGTGCGACAGAAGTGGACGCGTTATTGGCTGGTTGATCCGCTCGATGGCACAAAAGAGTTCATCAAGCGTAATGGTGAGTTTACCGTCAATATTGCATTGATCGAGGAGGGTAAACCGGTACTCGGTGTGGTCTATGCCCCTGTGCTTGATGACCTCTACTGTGCCGCTGAGGGTAAAGCTTGGAAAGAGGCCGGGCACGGAGCACGCCAACCGATTACTGTCGCCACCGCCCAGCCGCCCTTAGTTGTTGTGAGCCGCTCTCATGCCAACAACGACCCAGAGCTAAAAGATTATCTACATCAACTCGGTGAGCATCAGACTGTCGCAATCGGCTCTTCACTAAAATTTTGCCTAGTCGCAGAAGGTAAAGCTCAACTTTATCCTCGTTTTGGTCCAACCAATATTTGGGATACCGGGGCGGGTCATGCGGTAGCTCTTGCCGCGGGTGCTCAGGTCACGGATTGGCACGGTAATACCCTCGATTATACTCCCCGAGAATCCTACTTAAATCCTGGTTTTCGCGTTTCACTGTTTTAGTTAACGCATTTAACCGTTACCCCCTCACTTAAGGGGGTAAAATAATTCTCTCTCGCCATAAATCTGTCATCAACTCTGCCGATAATCCTACTCAGTTTCTTTATCTTGAGAGATAAACTACTTATATTTCGATATCAATGACTGATTTACTCGTCTAAAGCACTATTTTTAATATGTTAATAAAAGATTATTAGGGTGTAATTTTTGTGTTTTTTGGATAAACCACTACACTCTATCTCAGAACGCAGGAGCGAAGAGAGAATTAGCGAATGAAAATCTATAATCGATACAATCCAATCCAGATTGCGCGTTACGTGAAGACGTTATTCAAAGGTGAGATTTACATTAAGGATATTGGTGAATTTCATTTCGACCAGGGAAAGGTGCTTCAACCACTAAATGGTGATATCCAGCGTTTAGGTATTATGTCTGAGATCAATCGTCAGGTAAGTAAACTACAGATCAAATTCTAAAGTATTGGCCACCGAGGAGTTACTCTAGTGGCCAACATATCGTTATTTTCCAGTAATCTCGTCGATCACCTGACCCGCAGGGGTGAGTGGCATTGTCCGCTCGTCACTGACGCGAGTCACCAGCAACTGATCAATTCGGTAGTTATCGATATCCACGACTTCGAATTTATACCCGGAGAAGATCACAAAGTCGGTACGTTTCGGTATTTTACGCAGCATGTACATCATAAAACCGCCAATCGTTTCGTAATTTCCCGAGTGCGGAAACTCTTCGATATGTAATACGCGTACGACATCATCGATTGGCGTCCCGCCTTCGACTAACCATGAGTTCGCATCACGCGCGACGATTTGTTCTTCAAATCCTTGGCCGACGAGATCGCCCATTAGGGTGGTCATCACATCGTTCAGGGTGATAATCCCAACAACCAGCGCGTATTCATTCATAATTACTGCGAAGTCTTCGCCCGCGGTTTTAAAACTTTCGAGAGCTTCCGATAGCGTCAGAGTGTCGGGTACGATTAAGGCTGAACGAATCTGTACGCCGCTACTTAACGTCATGCTCTGGTTACCTAACACACGCAATAACAGTTCTTTCGAATCCACATAACCGACAATATGGTCGATATCGCCATTACATACTAAGAACTTAGAATGGGGATGGTCGGCAATTTTCGATTTTAATACTGCTTCTTGTTCATTGAGATCGAACCATACGATGTTTTCGCGTGAGGTCATGGAGGAAGGAACCGTACGCGATTCCAACTCGAAAACGTTTTCGATTAACTCGTGTTCTTGTTTACGCAGTACGCCCGCGAGCGCGCCGGCTTCGACCACTGCATAAATATCGTCTGGCGTGATATCGTCCTTACGATCCATCGGGATTTTAAACAGGCGAAAGACGTTATTGGCCATACCATTAAAAAACCAGACCAGTGGACGGAAGACCAATAAGCAAATACGCATCGGGCCGATAATACGCAAGGCAATCGCTTCAGGGGCAATCATACCAATCCGCTTTGGTGTCAGATCAGCAAACAAGATGAATAAGCTGGTGACAACGGTGAACGAACAAATAAAGCTAAGCTTTTCTGAGAGTTCGGGAGACAAGAAACGATGGAAGAAATCGGAGAAGACGGGCATGAAAGCGGAATCGCCAACGATACCGCCTAAGATTGCTACGGCATTGACCCCAATCTGTACGACGGTAAAGAACATACCTGGAGATTCTTGGAGCTTGAGCACATGCTCTGCACGAATATCTCCGTCGTTGGCGAGAAGTTTGAGTTTAATTTTCCGCGCAGCAGCCAGCGAGATTTCTGACATAGCAAAGAAAAAGCTAATAACAATTAATACAAGGATGACAAGTAAGCTATCTAACATAAGGAGTCCGAAGTTTATAAGCTTGTCATTTTTGGCCTGGGCAACATCTCAACAAAGCAACGTTCAGGCAGTCAGTGAGGAAGAACACGTTATCCGTGCCAAAAATGTCTGTCAGGGCATATTCACTATGAATAATGCTCAGCAACAGAAAAGGCAGTGATGACTGCCTACAGGGAGTATAGCAGTAGCAGTGATTAGCCCGCTAGAGGCAGATGAACAGAATTTCAGCATTATGATGGGCATTTCGATCACTGGTTGTAATTTACACAGGGTTTTTGGACAATAGCGTAATTGATAAGAAAAATTATTATTTGTTTTCACGTCTATTCAGTTTGAGAAAGACTACGCTTATCACAGTGTGTATATTTTAATGAATTTACGCGATTTGCTGCTGCAAATGGATGCTTAACAGGAGAGTTCGTGGCACGTTTAACCCATTATAGTATGGCAGCACTTTTATTGGCCGCGCCAACATTACAGGCCGCGACGGTTAGGCTGAATCTCGAAGGCCTCTCAGGTGAGTTACAGAACAACGTCAGAGTTAGGCTGGCGACGATTACTAGTGAGGAGATCAGTGCAGACAGCCGTTTTCAAGCGCGTCTCGATGCGGTCATTAAGCAAAGTCTTCGCGCGCTAGGCTATTATGAGCCGGTTATTACTTATCGTGTTTCGCCTGAACAGGCGCTGCCCTCAGGGCAAGTTCTTACCGTCCATGTCGATCCGGGTGTACCGGTTAAAATTGGTGGCAGCACTTTATTGGTCGAGGGTGCGGGTAAAAACGATAGTGACTATCAGCAGTGGGTTGAAAAGGGACGGCCTAAAGTCGGAACGGTCCTTAACCATGGCGATTATGACAAATTTAAAAATGGCTTTTCCAGTATTGCGCTACGTAAAGGATATTTCGATGGTGTTTACCGTAAAAGCCAGTTAGGCGTTTCACTGCCACTCCATCAAGCATTTTGGGATATCGACTACGACACGGGGCAGCGCTATCGCTTCGGAAAAGTGACATTTTCAGGCTCACAGATCAGAGAAGAGTATCTACAAAAGTTAGTCCCTTTCCATGAGGGGCAGTATTACGACTCGAAAACCTTAGCAGAATTAAACCGACGCTTATCGGCGATGGGCTGGTTCGGTTCCGTCGTGGCCGCACCCGAGTTCAAGGGGGCTCAAAAAACCAAGGTGTTACCGATCAATGCAGCGGTCACTCCTGCGATTAAAAATAGCCTAGAAGTCGGTGCGGGTTATTCGACCGATGTGGGGCCACAGCTTAAGGCAACGTGGAACCGACCGTGGGTGAATGAGTATGGACATAGCATTACGGCGAACACCTATATTTCCCAGCCGGAACAACAACTCGACTTCACCTATAAAATCCCGTTATTAAAAAATCCGCTCGAACAATATTACACCATTAAGGGTGGTCTCAAGCGTACTGACTTGAACGATACCAAGGCAGACTCCACTACCGTCGTGGGGTCCCGCTATTGGGAAAATAGCAGTGGTTGGCAAAAAGCGCTTAATCTAACCTGGCGGTTAGATCACTATACTCAAGGTAACTACACCAATACCACCATGCTCCTTTACCCAGGGGCTAGCGTGAATAGAACGCGTTCGCGGGGTGGGTTAATGCCAACCTGGGGAGATTCACAACGCTATTCCGTAGACTTCTCAGACACGACCTGGGGGTCGGGCGCTAATTTCGTTATCCTGCAGGCCTCTAACGTTTGGATACGTACTTATGCCGAAAAAAATCGCTTTGTGGTCAGAGGGACGCTCGGCTGGATCGAAACCGATGACTTCGATAAGGTTCCGCCGGATCTGCGGTTCTTCGCGGGTGGCGACCGAAGTATTCGCGGCTATAAATATAAAGATGTCTCGCCTCGGGATAGCGATAACAACTTAACAGGTGCCAGCAAAATGGCGACAGGGTCGTTTGAATATCAATATAACGTCACTGGGAAATGGTGGGGCGCGGCATTCATCGATAGTGGTGAGGCCGTTAACAATTTTAAAGACAGCGATATCAAAACTGGTGCTGGGGTAGGTGTGCGTTGGGCTTCGCCGGTAGGGCCGATCAAGTTTGATATTGCCACGCCGATTGGTGACAAAGATACGCATGGTGTTCAATTCTACATTGGCCTAGGACCTGAATTATGAGTTGGTGGAAAAAGGGAGTTATCGGCCTATTAGTTATCGTGGTACTGCTCATCACGACAGTGGCTTTGCTTATCGGTACGACATCAGGCTTACATCTTTTATTTAAGGGGGCAAATCGCTGGGTCCCTGGTTTGCATATTGGCCAAGTAGAAGGTGGCTGGCGTAATCTGAACCTGCGCGATATTACCTACCAGATGCAGGGGGTGGATGTACGCGGCGGCCAGCTCCATCTTGCCGTTAACACGTCATGCCTGTGGCATTCGTCGGTCTGTGTTGATGACCTTACGCTGAGTGATGTGAGTGTTGCCGTCGATACCAGTAAGATGGCTCCCGCTGCACCCGTCGAGGAGACCAAAAGCGAACCTCTCACCGATATCTCTACTCCTTATCCGCTGACGCTTAAGCATCTCGGCTTACGTAATATCAACGTTAAGGTTGATGGGACGAGCATAGCGTTGGGGGAGTTTAGCACCGGTATCGCATGGCAAAACCGCCAGATCACGCTAGCACCTACGCAAATTAATAACTTCCTCCTTGCCTTACCGACAGTCGCTCAAGTTGCCGTCGATAAAGCTGCGCAGACGACGAAAACGGCGATTACACAAACTACAGAGCAGGCGGCCGAACAGAAAAAAGCCGCAGACGAACAAGCGCGTATCGCCGCTCAGCAGCCCCCTTTAGGCGATACCCTACGCGCGCTGTTTGCGAAGCCGCTTCTTGATCTCCCCTCAATAACATTACCTGTTGATGTCGATATTCAAGGGATCACCGGTAATACCTTACAGGTGACGGGGGACACGCCATTAACGATTAACCAGCTTAATCTGAAAGCGCGCGCCGTGAATAACCATATTGCATTACAACAGCTACAAGTTCAGGCGCTACAAGGGCAACTGCATGCGAGCGGTGAGGCAGATTTGGTGGATAACTGGCCGGTAAATCTTAATCTCAACAGTACACTGAATATCGACCCCATCAAGGGGGAGAAAGTTAAGTTATCGCTGAAAGGAAATATGAAACAGCAGGTTGATCTCGGCCTGAACCTTTCAGGGCCAGTGAAAGCGCAGCTGAATGCGATGGCGCAACCGGCGATAGTCGGCCTACCTTTCTCCTTAAAGGCGAACAGCCCGCGCCTACGTTGGCCGCTGACTGGCCCTGCACAGATTCAAGTCGATAACTTCGCTCTCGACACGTCAGGGAAAGCGTCTGATTACCATATTCAGCTCGCGGCAGCGTTAACGGGTGAGGGGATCCCTCCGGCACAGGTTTCACTCAACGGTAAAGGGGACCTAGGGCAATTTAGCCTAGATAGACTGCGCATCGCCGCCCTGCAAGGGAATATCGACCTCAGTGCTCTGGTCGATTGGAACAAAGCGATCAGCTGGCGCAGTAATTTGACCCTCGATAATATTAATACCGCACGGCAATATCCAGATTGGCCGGCCAAATTGACGGGTCAAATTACCACTAAAGGTAGTCTTTTTGGCGGAACCTGGCAGGTGAGCGTACCGAAGTTGGCGATTAAAGGAAATGTGAAACAGAACCCAGTCAATATTGAGGGGAGCCTGCAAGGTAACAGTTACATGCAGTGGAAAGTCCCGCAATTGTTGGTCGCTTTGGGTCGTAATCACCTTGATATTCACGGTGAGCTCAACGATAAATTGATGCTCGATGCGAATATTGACGCCCCAGCGCTAGACAACGCACTGCCAGGCCTTGGCGGTACGATCAAAGGGGTCGTGAATGCACGAGGAACCTTAGCCCAACCTGAGTTAAAGGCTGACCTGCAAGGCCGTGCTTTACGCTGGCAGCAGATGAGCTTGCAGTCGTTGGCCCTGAAAGGGAATGTGACATCGGCCCAGCAGATCTCAGGTAATTTAGTACTCAACCTTCAGCGGCTACATCAAGAGGGCGTCGACATCAGCCAGATTTTGCTGAATGCCGGTGGCGATGAGCAAGCTCATCAACTGACCTTGAAGGTGACCGGTAAACCGGTAGCGGGCGAGTTAGCCTTAAAGGGGCACTTTGATCGTCAGCAGCAGCGTTGGCAAGGTAGCTTAACCCGTAGCCAATTCTCGACGCCAGTGGGTAATGTCACCCTTAGCCGTGCGATGAGCCTCGATTATCAGAATACTAAGCAAACTATTACGGTGGGCAGCCATTGTTGGCTAAACCCGAATGCAGAACTGTGTGTGCCTGAACCGATCGTAGCAGGGCCTGAAGGCCATGCTCATCTACAGATCCGTAAGCTGGATCTCGCGATGTTAAAAGAGTTTTTACCGGCACAAACGCAGTTATCTGGACGTTTTAGCGGTGATACTCGTGTCAATTGGACCGCAAAGGGTGGCTTACCCGATGCGAACCTTTCCTTGACTGGGCAAGGGGTTGAGGTCCGCCAAGATGTACAAGGTAAGATGCTCCCCATCGCTTTTGAGCGCTTAGATCTCAAGGCCGCGCTGGTTAAAGGTAAGGCCCAGCTACAATGGCTGATTAAACTGGTGAACAATGGCCAGTTGACCGGTAATGTGCAGATTACTGATCCGGAGAATCGCCGTACCCTAGGCGGCAACGTCGGTATTGATAATCTCTCTCTCGCCATCCTTAATCCGGCATTATCGAAGGGAGAAAGTATTCAAGGGGTGTTAAGTAGCCAATTACGTCTAGGCGGCTCTTTGCAAAATCCGCAAGTGTTTGGTCAGCTTGCGTTGAAAAATGCGAAAGCATTGACCAGCGCGATGCCCGTTGAGCTGACTGATGCAAACCTTTCGATGGTATTTAATGGAATGTCGTCAACCTTGCAGGGGCTAATACGGACCGCACACGGTAATTTAGATCTCTCCGGGAATGCGGATTGGCGTCAGCTCGATAACTGGCGTGCGCATATTGCGGCTAAGGGTGACAGGATCCGTGTGACGGTTCCTCCAATGGTACGGCTAGACGTTTCTCCCGACCTTACTTTCGACGCGACGCCTGCGGCGTTTACACTCGATGGTAAAGTTGACGTACCTTGGGCACGGATAGTGGTACAGGACGTACCTGAAAGTGCAGTCGGCGTTTCTTCGGATGAGGTGATGCTTGATGACCATTTGCAACCGATCAAACCGACGACCGCGAGCATGGCCATCAATAGTAATTTAGTTATTCACGTGGGGGATGATGTAAGATTATCCGCGTTTGGACTGAATGCGCGATTAGACGGTGACCTCAAAGTTGGACAAGGGAAAAATGGCTTGGGCCTTAACGGACAAATCAATATTCCTTGGGGACGCTTCCATGCCTACGGTCAAGACCTGATCGTACGTAAAGGGCAGCTCCAGTTCTCCGGTCCGCCGGATCAACCTTATGTCAACCTTGAGGCGATTCGTAACCCAGATGCGACCGAAGACAATGTGACGGCTGGTATTCGCGTGACAGGTCTGGCAGACGAACCTAAAGTTGAAGTGTTCTCTGACCCGACCATGTCTCAGCAGGCGGCGCTTTCTTATCTATTGAGGGGGCAAGGTCTCGGTAGTAGCGATGACAGTAACGCCTTGACGTCCGCATTAGTCGGTTTAGGGGTTGCGCAAAGTGGTCAAGTCGTGGGTAAAATCGGCGAGACCTTTGGTGTTAGCGATTTAGCGCTCGATACCGCAGGTGTTGGCGATAGCCAGCAAGTTCAAGTGAGTGGCTATGTACTACCAGGCCTACAAGTAAAATACGGAGTGGGACTCTTCGATTCGTTAGCAACCCTTACGCTACGTTATCGTTTGATGCCTAAACTCTACCTGGAAGCAGTGTCTGGCGTCGATCAGGCACTGGATGTGCTTTATAAGTTTGAGTTTTAGCTATGCGAATTATTGTCTATGGTAGTTTAAGACGTAAGCAGGGAAATAGTCATTGGATGACCAATGCTCAGTGGCTGGGTGACTACCAAGTCGAAGGCTATGAGCTCTACAATCTTGGCCACTATCCGGGGGTTGTCCCCGGTGAAGGAACCATTGAGGGTGAAGTCTATCGTATTGATGCCATGACCTTAGGAGAGCTTGATGCGTTGAGAACCAAAGGGGGCGAGTATAAACGTCAACTGGTTTCAACGCCTTATGGCAGCGCTTGGATGTATATTTACCAGCGTTCGGTGGCGGGTCGCCAGCAAATTCCGAGTGGAAATTGGCTTGATAGGAGTGAACAACCTTAAAATAAAAATGCCGTCGAGATCGACGGCATTTTTTTAAAACTTACTTCTGTTGTGCGCGTTCGAAAGAAGAAACGATCTCAGCTTTCGCCGCCGCCGCGTCACCCCAACCTTCGACTTTCACCCACTTACCTTTTTCCAGCGCTTTATATTGCTCGAAGAAGTGTGCGATTTGACCACGGAGTAGCTCTGGCAGATCATTAACGTCTTTGATGTGCTCGTATTCTTTAGACAGCTTACTGTGCGGGACGGCGATGACTTTAGCATCTTCACCAGACTCATCTGTCATTTTCAATACACCCACCGGACGGCAGCGAATCACTGAGCCTGGCTGTAATGGGTAAGGCGTTGGGACTAACACATCAACCGGGTCACCATCTAAAGAGAGAGTGTGGTTGATATAACCATAGTTACATGGGTAAAACATTGCCGTCGCCATGAAACGGTCAACAAACAGAGCGCCTGATTCTTTATCAACTTCATATTTGATCGGTGCAGCGTTTGCAGGGATTTCAATAACAACGTTGATATCTTCTGGTAAGTCTTTACCTGCTTCTACAAGGTTCAAGCTCATGATTGATTCCTAATTATCAGTAAAATTTGTGGTGCGCAGTATAGCGAATTACGCACCGTTATGTGTCCGATTTTTTTAATCGCTTACTGATTTTCACTGATAAAACGTTCAACATCCTCAACCATGTATTGATTACCGACGTAGAAAGGGCAGCGCTCGTGGATAGTTTTCGGTTGTAAATCGAGGATTCGATTCACACCATCGCTCGCTTTTCCGCCTGCTTGTTCCGCAAGGAAAGCCATTGGATTGCACTCATACAGCAAACGCAGCTTGCCTGTAGGGTGGCTCGCGGTTTGTGGGTAGAGGTAGATACCGCCTTTTAGAAGGTTACGGTGGAAGTCTGCCACTAACGAGCCGATATACCTTGAGGTGTATGGGCGGAACGTTGCGGCGTCTTCTTCTTGGCAAAATTTCAGGTATTTTTTCACGCCAATCGGAAAGTGCACATAATACCCTTCGTTAATCGAGTACATTTTACCGGTAGGCGGGTAGGTCAGGCGTTCTTGGTTCAAGCAGAACACCCCTAATGAAGGATCGTAGGTAAAGGCATTAACCCCGTTACCGGTGGTATAAACCAGCATGGTAGAGGAGCCGTAGACCACATAGCCGGCGGCGACTTGTTGGCGACCGGGTTGCATAAAATCCTCGTCAGTGATCGGAGTACCGACCGGAGTGACGCGGTGGTAGATGGAAAAGATGGTTCCCACCGAAACGTTAACATCAATATTTGATGAGCCATCCAACGGGTCCATCAGCACGACGTAACGGCCATCCTCAGATCCTTCGAAGATAACAAACTCATCTTCCTCTTCTGAAGCGATACCCGCCACGATACCCCGGGCTTTTAGCGCAGATTTTAATTTTTCGTTAGCATAGAGGTCGAGCTTCATTTGCTGCTCGCCCTGAACGTTTTCGATTCCATTCGCGCCGAGAATATCTAATAGGCCTGCTTTATTAATATCGCGATGAATAATTTTCGCGCCAAGTTTAATTGCTGAAAGAAGGGCGGTGAGTTCACCGGTGGCATGAGGGAAGTCTGCTTGTTTTTCAACAATAAATTCGCCTAAGGTCTTCATTGCGTATCCTGGTTGTAAATTGATTTACTTTTCATTAACAGTATAGTCAAGCTACACCTAGGATTGGATCAAATCAATCCTCTCAGTTGCTCCTGAATGCGATATAGGTAAACTGTACAAAAAACTTAGTGGTAGATCTCTTTATGCGAATTCATATTCTCGGTATCTGTGGAACATTTATGGGTGGCTTAGCCATCCTCGCGCGCGCGTTGGGCCATGAGGTGACAGGGTCTGATGCCAACGTATATCCGCCGATGAGCACGTTATTGGAAAAGGAAGGGATTAGCCTGACTCAGGGCTATGATCCGCAACAACTTAGTCCTGTCCCTGATCTTGTGATTATCGGCAACGCGATGTCTCGTGGAAATCCATGCGTCGAAGCGGTGTTGGAAAACAATATTCCTTACGTTTCAGGGCCGCAATGGCTACACGATTTTATCCTGCGTGATCGTTGGGTGTTAGCGGTTGCCGGGACGCACGGTAAAACGACGACTTCCGGTATGCTTGCTTGGATCCTCGAGTCGTGTGGCATGGCGCCAGGTTTTGTTATCGGCGGCGTACCTGGTAATTTCGATGTTTCAGCGCGACTCGGTGATAGTCCATTTTTCGTCATTGAAGCCGATGAATACGACAGTGCCTTTTTCGATAAGCGCTCGAAGTTTGTGCATTACTGTCCGCGTACATTGGTCTTGAATAATCTTGAATTCGATCATGCCGATATTTTTGACGACCTTAATGCGGTGAAAAAGCAGTTCCATCATCTGTTACGTATCGTCCCGGGGCAAGGAAAAGTGATTTGGCCGGAGCAGGATAATAACCTGCGTCATGTCGTCGGAATGGGCTGCTGGAGCGAGCAAGAGACTGTCGGTCCGCAAGGACAGTGGCAGGCGAAGAAAACCTGCCCAGATGCCTCGCAGTGGACTGTTCAATTAGGGGACCAAGTCGTCGCTGAAGTGCAGTGGGGCTTAGTGGGCGAACACAATATGCACAACGGCTTAATGGCTATAGCAGCGGCTCGGCACGTGGGGATCACCCCGCAGGATGCAGCACAAGCGCTAAATAATTTTATCAACGCGAGACGACGCTTAGAGCTACGCGGCACGGTGAACGGTATTGAAGTCTATGATGATTTTGCGCACCATCCGACCGCTATCCTCGCGACCCTCTCAGCCTTACGCAGTAAGATCGGCGGGACTCGGCGTATTCTCGCCGTATTGGAACCTCGGTCGAATACCATGAAACTTGGTGTCAGTAAGAATGAGCTTGCTCCATCACTCGCGCGTGCCGATGAGGTGTTTCTGTTCCAGCCGAGTCATATCCCTTGGCAAGTGTCGGACGTTGCAGAAGCCTGCGTTCAGCCTGTTCAATGGAGCGCCGATATCAATAATCTCGTTACGATGATTACGAAATCGGTGAAACCCGGGGATGTAATTCTAGTAATGAGTAACGGTGGTTTCGAAGGGATCCATCAGAAATTACTCGATAGACTCGCAGCAACTTCCACGGTCTAAGGATGAAAGGCCGCTCAGTATCTTAGCTGAGCGGTTTTCGTCAGTTATGCTTCTGCTAACTCACGTAGGTATTGGAAAATCTGACGCGAGGACTTAGGAGGCTTATTCGTCGCTTTCTCTTTCTGTGCATTGCGGATAAGGCTGCGCAGCTGTTGGCGGTCGGCCGTAGGATAGAGTTCGATAACCTCATCCATCGCGCTATCTCCATTTTCGATCAGGCGATCACGTAATACTTCAAGCTTATGAAACAGAGCGACTTGCTGATTATGCCTATTTTTTAATTTATCCAACGCGAGGCGGATCGGTTGCTCGTCGCGGGAACGTAACATCTTGCCAATCAGCTGGATTTGGCGACGGCGTCCTTCTTTTTTAATTCGTTGCGCTAACTCAATGGCTTGGCGTAATTCCTCATCAAGCGGAATACGATCGAGAGCATTTTTGCTTAACTCCATTAGCTCCATTCCGAGACGTTTGAGTTCTTCTGCATCGCGCTTAATTTCGCTTTTGCTGACCCAAATAATCTCTTCGTCTTCTTCATCTTGTGGATCAGGCTGGTGGTCGAGCCACTCATCGGGCGGGTTAATCATGGTAGGGCTCCTAAAAAAAGTGGCTTATGCTATCAGGTTACAGCCAGACTGCGAAATTGTTCTCTGACTCTGTTAAACTCATTCTACCTTCAGATAACAGCAGATGGCAGAGCAATGAGTGAATCTCTTCAAGTTTTAGAACAACAAAAGGTTCTTGAACAAGCAGTCGAACACGCCTTAACCTTCGCAAAAAGCCGCACAGATGGCGCAGAAGTCGCGGTGAATAAAACCACGGGACTGAGCGTAAGTACTCGCTACGGCGAAGTCGAAAACGTTGAATTTAATAGCGATGGTGCGTTAGGTATCACCGTTTATTTGGGTCAGCGTAAGGGCAGCGCCTCGTCGACCGATTTAAGCCCCGCGGCGATTGAGCGAGCGGTACAGGCGGCGACTGATATTGCTCGCTACACCTCAGAAGATCCTTTTTCGGACGTGGCCGAGGCCTCGTTGCTGGCATGGGATGCGCCAGATTTAGATCTGTATCATCCTTTGGAGATAACCCCTGATCGGGCGATAGAATATGCAGCAGCGGCTGAACAAGCGGCGTTAGCCTGCGATACTCGTATCGTTAATAGCGAAGGGGGCAGTTTCAGTAGTCATGCGGGGATCCGTGTCTTCGGTAATAGTCATGGCTTCCTGAAAAGTTATTGTTCAACGCGTCACTCGATGTTTAGCTCCGTAATCGCCGAGCAAGATGGCCAGATGGAGCGCGATTATGCCTATACCTCTGGACGTGATTTTGCTGATCTGCAGAGCGCTGAATGGGTAGGCCAAGAGTGTGCACGACGCACGTTGTCTCGTCTCTCTCCACAAAAGCTATCGACACGTAAAGCTCCAGTGCTC
This sequence comes from Rosenbergiella collisarenosi, assembly GCF_018494085.1. Taxonomy (GTDB): domain Bacteria; phylum Pseudomonadota; class Gammaproteobacteria; order Enterobacterales; family Enterobacteriaceae; genus Rosenbergiella; species Rosenbergiella collisarenosi. Next base: position 354,705 of record NZ_JABBFP010000001.1, read on the forward strand.
TTCGCCCCAGAAGTCGCGAGCGGACTGATTGGTCATCTCGTCGGCGCGATCAGCGGCAGTAGTGTCTATCGCAAATCGACGTTCCTACTCGACAGTTTAGGTAAGCAAATTTTTCCTGAGTGGCTATCAATTATCGAGCAGCCGCACCTACTTAAAGGTACCGCCTCCTCCCCGTTTGATAGCGAAGGTGTGCGGACCCAGCAGCGTACTATCGTCGACCAAGGCGTCTTACAGACGTGGTTAATGACCAGTTATTCTGCGCGTAAGCTGGGCTTGCAGAGTACGGGCCACGCGGGAGGGATCCATAACTGGCGTTTAGCTGGGCAAGGTCAAAGCTTTGAACAGCTCTTAAAAAGAATGGGAACAGGGCTCGTTGTCACTGAGCTAATGGGGCAGGGCGTCAGTGCGATGACCGGCGATTATTCCCGTGGTGCTGCGGGTTTCTGGGTGGAGAATGGCGAAATTCAATATCCGGTGAGCGAGATCACTATCGCGAGTAATCTACAAGATATGTGGCGTACGATGGTAACGGTCGGCGATGATATTGATGAGCGTGGAAATATCCAATGTGGGTCGATTCTGTTAGAACAAATGAGTATTGCCGGACAATAATCAGCAGGGAGTTGTAATGCGTAAGGTCAATCTTATGGTCATGAGTGGTGTGCTATTTTGCTCGTCATTATCGCTTGCTGCGCATGCCGCCGATCTCGAAGGTGACATGTTGAGCTTATCTTCAGGACTGAGTACGGTACTGAGTAGTGATCAAGGGGGTGAGATGCAGCAAGCCTTGGCTACGATGCGCCATGCAGCGGAAGATGCGAGGACCGCGACGCCGCCGTCGCTGGCGGGAAGTACGGCCCAAAGCCCTGCGATGCAGGGATGGCGCAGCGCCTTCGACCAGCTGCTGGCGAAAATTACGCTGGCGGAGAAGCAGGTTAAGCAAGGAAAGATAAGCGAAGCCAAGCAAACCGCCCATGAAATTGTCGCGTTACGTAACGAAAACCACCGTAAGTATCGTTAAAGCTGGACTCAAGGTTATTTCGGCGCTGCCACGCGTTGGCGATATTGATTGGGGGTGGTGCCGAGTGCCTTCTTAAACATGGTGATAAACGCAGTCACCGATTCGTAGCCTAACTCATGCGCAATGGTTTCCACTCGCTCGCCATCGACCAACTGGTTGATGGCGAGCAGCAATTGCAGCTGTTGTCGCCATGGACGAAAGCTTAACCCCGTTTCATTAACCATCAACCTCGCAAAACTTCGTTCGCTTAAGGCTAATGTTTTAGCCCAGTAGGCTGCTGAATACTTTACGTTTCCTGGCTTACGCATTTCATCGACTAAGAATTTAATTTTCGGATGACCAGAGACGGGAAGCTGTAGCTTTCCGCTAGGCTGCCGTACGAGTTGATCCAATAAAACGCTAATCAGTCGCTGTGCCTCTGGGGTCTGATAATGGCTAAGGGGTAGGGCAGCTAAGGCAAAAATAAGTTCTTTAAGGAGTGACGAGATACGTAAAGTACAGCATTCGTCAGGCATTGTGGCGAGTCCTGGATCGATAAAAACGAAGCAAAACTCTGCCTGTGACGAGATTTGGTTACTGTGGATAACGTGTCCCGGGATCCAGATGGCTTGACCGGTCGGTGCCATCCAGATGCTCTCCTCGACGTGGCAGGTTATTGTGCCCTGTAATGGCACAATAAGTTGTCCTTTGCGGTGTTTGTGGCGAGGCACCTCATGAAAAGAGTCCTCTGCTTTAACATGAAAGGCTCCTACCTTATCGAGATGATGGTCAGGGTCGAACCCTTTAGGCATAGTGGGTGCTAGCATTTTGGCAACTTTTAGCGATAAATTGTCATTATAGCTTGATTTAACGCTGCATAAGAAACGCTATGCTATCGACTGATTTTTTTAGGTTGAGACACTTTCATGACTTCATCTGTTACTAAGCGATCATTGTTCATCGGCATTCTATTAGTCGCCATGACGCTACGCGCACCGTTTACTGGAATTGCGCCACTCTTACCCACGTTGGGTGACTCTTTGCAGTTGGACACCCTGCAGATTGGGCTACTGACTACTCTACCGCTACTGGCCTTCGCGCTGCTATCACCGCTCGTCCCCTTATTGACGCGCCATCTCGGGTTAGAGCGGAGCGTTGCTGTAGCACTGGTAGTTATCTGCTTAGGAGTTGTACTGCGTTCAATCGGACATATCTCTGCGCTTTATTTGGGTACCGTACTTATCGGTGCTGGCATTGCGGTAGGGAATGTTATTTTGCCGAGTTTACTTAAACGAGATTTTGCTGCAACGCTCCCGAAAATGACTGGGGCTTACTCGTTAACGATGGGGGTGAGTGCGGCACTAGCGTCGGTAATCGTCGTCCCTCTCGCCGCGAAATTGGGCTGGGCATGGGCATCGTTTAGCCTCTTGCTTTTACCCCTTCTAGCCCTAGCCGTCTGGACTCTGCAGCTTAAAGGTCACTCGGTGTCAGGCCTATCTCGGCCGGCAATGAGTAGTGATCGACAGATCTGGCGCTCAGCATTGGCGTGGCAAATTACCCTATTTTTAGGCCTTAATTCGTTAGTGTACTATGTACTCGTCAGCTGGCTACCGACCTTTTTAGTGGACAGCGGTTTTAGCGCCACGCAGGCGGGAAGTTTACACGGACTTCTGCAATTGGCTACCGCGCTACCCGGCCTGATTATCGGAGCGGTGATCGTCCGTTATCGCGACCAACGGTGGATCGCGATGATGATGGCGGCTCTATGGGTGATAAGCCTGCTAGGACTGTGGGGAATGCCCAGCTGGGCGATAGTATGGGTGAGTATCGCCGGAGTCGGATCGGGTGCCGCGATGATTTTGGGCTTATCGTTAATTGGGCTACGTAGTGTTTCTGCTCACCAAGCCGTAGCGCTCTCGGGAATGGCACAGGCTATCGGATATCTACTGGCTGCTGCTGGGCCTGCCGCTATCGGTAAACTCCATGACCAAAGTGGCGGCTGGCATTTACCCATACTCTTCTGCACGATATGTGCAGTCATTATGATGATAATGGGTTTCTTGGCCGGTAAAGATCGGGTGATCGGGGCATAAAAAAAGAGGTTACTGCATGCAGTAACCTCTTCTCGAAGAAGGTGAAGCTGACCGGTAAGCCGGGTTCTGTCGTGGACAGTCATTCCTCTAGGCCAGCAATCGCTCACTGGCTCAAGCAGCCTACCCGGGTTCAGTACGGGCCGTACCATGTGAACCCCTATTTGGCCTTGCTCCGGGTGGAGTTTACCGTGCCACGGACTGTTGCCAGCCGCGCGGTGCGCTCTTACCGCACCCTTTCACCCTTACCTGATCCCTTGCGGGCCATCGGCGGTTTGCTCTCTGTTGCACTGGTCGTAGGCTTGCGCCTCCCAGGCGTTACCTGGCACCCTGCCCTATGGAGCCCGGACTTTCCTCCCCTCCGCCCGTCTCCCTTTCGGGACGACGACGAAGCGGCGACTGTCTGGTCAGCTTCGGCGGCGGATGATAGGGGAAATTGCAGTGATTGTCACGTTTTTCTATCGTTTAATTAGCCTGCTGCTGTGCCAACCCATGCTTGTATAGCGCATTTTTCTTCACGCCATGGATCTCCGCCGCCAGTGCCGCCGCTTTCCTCAAAGGAAGCTCAGCCTGCAATAATGCGAGTGTTCGCAAGGCTTCAACCGGTAGATCGTCGTCTTGTACCTGGTAGCCCGCGACGATAAGAACCATTTCGCCCTTGCGGCGATTATCGTCAGCTTGTACCCAGGCGAGTAATTCGCCCACTGGGGCGCCGTAAATCGACTCCCAGGTCTTGGTGATCTCACGGGCCAACACAACGTGTCTGTGCTCCCCCAACTCAGTAACCATATCGCCTAGACAATCGAGAAGGCGGTGGGTCGATTCGTAGAAAATGAGGGTACGAGGCTCTTCGACGACCGCCCGTAGCGCATCACGACGTCCCTTACTTTTCGCGGGGAGAAAACCTTCGTAACAAAAACGATCAGACGGTAGACCTGAAGCACTCAATGCGGTGATTGCCGCACAGGCGCCGGGTAGGGGAACGACCTTCAGCCCGGCCTGACGGCAGCGCGTAACGAGGTGATAGCCCGGATCGTTGATCAGGGGGGTTCCGGCATCTGAAACCAAGGCTATACTTTCACCTTGTTGTAATTTACTTATCAATAGATCGGCTTTTTGCTGTTCATTGTGATCATGCAATGAGAATAAGCGCGCATTGATGGCGAAATGTTGTAGAAGCAGACCGGTATGACGTGTATCTTCTGCTGCAACAAGATCGACACTGGCCAATACTGTCAGTGCGCGTTGGGTAATATCGGCCAAGTTACCAATGGGGGTAGGAACGATATATAATGTTCCTACAGAAATCTCTGACTGATCGTGTTGTTTCATTGTTTCATCCGAATTGCCGCTTTACTATAGGGCGTTCTGAGAAAAACATAATAGGTACTCTATGCTTTCTTCATTTGTGAATCGTCGTAACGCAGGGCGTTTTGTTCCTGTTGTGTTGGCCGGATTAATTTTGGCCGCCTGTGGTGTTAATCAAAATAATCAGACACCATCGGCATCTCTCCAACCCACAGCGAATCAGGGGTCTGCCTATTATCTGCAACAGATGCAGCAAAGCCAAGATGATAGCAGGAGTCATTGGCAATTACTCGCAATACGCGCACTTCTCGACGAGGGAAAGGTGCCCCAAGCTGGACAGCTGTTGCAACAGCTACCGAGTCAACTTAATGCCGAGCAACAGGCAGAGAGTCATTTATTGTCCGCTCAGTTTGCCATTAAACAGAAACAATTTTCTGCTGCAGCTAAACAGTTAACCGCGGTCTCAGCATCGACATTAAGCGATGCTCAGCGTCAGCGTTATTATCAGCTTATCATTGATAGCGCACCGGGTGAGGCGCCTGTTGACGTATTGCGGGCTCATATTGCTCTACAATCGACATTGCCCGCGACAGCTCAACAGAAAAATCTCGATGCGACTTGGCAGACCTTGGTGACAATTCCCCAAGATCAAGCCGGTAATATTACCATTAATGCCAACGAAAATATTCTACAGGGCTGGTTAGATCTTTTAGGTGTTTACTACCAAAATCGCGGTAATCAAGATACGCTAAAAAGCGCGGTAAAAGATTGGCAGACGCGCTACCCGGATAACCCAGCGTCGAAAACCTTACCGGCTGGGCTGGCTCAAGTTATGAACCTTTCTGTGGCTTCCACTAGCACGATAGCGTTACTTTTACCGCTGACTGGACCGGGGGCGGTTTTTTCTAAAGCGATCGAACAAGGGTTTGAAGATGCGCATAACGGTCACCTCGCAACGAGCGCTCCAGCCGCTAGTGATGCCGTGATCCAAGCCCCTGAATCGTCTGCGAGTGCCGCGAACAATGCAGCGGTCAGCCCGTCAGCGCCTACCCCAGCCACAACAACTGGACAGGATCAGCAGCCAGGCATTCCTCACACTGCCGCGGCAAATACCGCCGCCCAAATAAAAGTCTACGACACGAACGGACACCCGATCGACCAGTTGTTGCAGCAGGCACAACAAGACGGCGCGACCCTAGTAGTCGGACCACTTTTAAAAGACGATGTAGCCAAGGCCGTTGCCACGTCGACGTCGCTGAATATTTTGGCGCTAAACGAACCGACCGATTTACAGAATCACCCTAACGTCTGTTACTTTGCGTTGTCGCCGGAGAACGAAGCACGTGATGCCGCCGATCATATGTGGGCGCAAGGTAAACGCATGCCGGTGTTGCTGTTACCGAGTAATTCGTTGGGGGACCGCGTTGCGACCGCCTTTACTCGTCAGTGGCAAACACTGGGGGGAACGACTGTTTTACGGCAGCCTATCGGTTCTGAAAGCGATTTGAGAAGCAGGGTTAATAGTAATACAGGCATAGCGTTATCCGGAACACCGGTAGCCTCGACGTCGACCTCAGATAATAACGCCGTTACCGTGGCCGGTATGACGTTTGACGCGCCTACTGCACAGCCAGTGACCAGTGGAGGTGATATTGATTCTGTCTACATTGTCGCGAACCAAGCCTCGTTAGACCTGATCAAGCCTCTCATCACGATGAGGATAGGTTCACAGAGCCATGTGGCCTTTTACGCAAACTCGCTAAGTTCGCAGGCGGGAGCCGGCCCTGATTTTCGCTTTGAAATGGAAGGGCTGCAGTTTAGCGATATTCCGTTGCTATCCGGGGCAAATCCAAGTTTAAAACAGCAAGTAACCAGTCAGTTTAATCAAGATTATACCCTGACCCGCTTATACGCCATGGGCGTCGATGCGTGGACGTTGGCCAACCACTTTACCCCCCTTCGCCAGCAAGCAGGGTATCAAGTTCAAGGAAATACTGGGTTACTGAAAGCAACACATAACTGCGTGATTAACAGGACGTTATCATGGAACCAATATACTCACGGGGAGGTAGTCCCGGTCAATTAACGCGAAGAGCGCAGGGCAAGCAGATGGAAAAGCTTGCCTGCGACTATCTATGTCAGGCAGGATTAGTCTGGGTTGCCAGCAATGTTTTATATCGGCAAGGTGAACTCGACCTTATTATGCTAGAGGGATCCACGTATGTTTTTGTCGAAGTCCGATATCGTAAAAGTGACGCTTACGGTGGCGCAGCCGCGACAATAACGTGGCGTAAACAGCAGAAGGTCAAGTGGGCGGCGATATACTGGTTAGCGAGCCAAGATCAGTGTTTAGCGACTGCGGAGTGTCGGTTTGATGTTGTGGCGATAACAGGACTACGCATTGAATGGATTAAAAACGCCTTTTATTAGGACCAACAAAGTTAGGTGATGTAGTGCAGGATAGAATTAAAGCGTGTTTTACTGAGAGTATTCAAACCCAAATCGCAGCCGCTGAGGCGTTGCCTGATGCTATCTCACGCGCCACGATGGTAATCGTCCAGTGTTTACTCAACGGTAATAAGATTCTTAGCTGTGGTAATGGCGCGTCTGCGGCGAATGCTCAGCACTTTACAGCTACGATGATCAATCAATTTGAGACCGAACGGCCGAGTTTGCCTGCATTTTGTTTAAGTGCGGATAACATCATGCTGACGGCAATCGGTAATGACCGCCAGCATGACGAAATCTATGCTAAACAGGTACGCGCATTGGGCCAAGCTGGAGATATCCTATTGGCAATATCCACTCGTGGCAATAGCCCAGATATCGTCAAGGCTGTTGAAGCTGCCGTGACTCGGGATATGACTATTGTAGCATTAACGGGTTTTGACGGCGGCGTGCTGGCAGGATTGCTCGGGCCACAAGATGTTGAAATTAGAATACCTTCACACCGTAATGCTCGAATCCAAGAAATGCATATGCTGACGGTAAATTGTTTAAGTGAATTAATTGATAATTCACTCTTCCCTCATCAGGAAGGTTAAGGAGATAAAGTCATGAGGATTCCCCTATTGGTTGTCTTAGTCTGCAGCACTTTAGCCCTACAAGGTTGTGCAGCGGTACTGATTGGATCTGCCGGTGTTGCGACTAAGTCAGCGACCGATGCCCGTACCGTAGGGACGCAAGTCGATGATGGTACATTAGAGTTACGTGTCGCGAATGCGTTAGCGACGAACAAAGAGATCAAAACGACGGCACACATTAACGAGACGGCTTATCAAGGCAAAGTACTCCTTACTGGTCAAGCCCCAAGCCAAGCACTCGCCGATACGGCCCGCGAAATCGCGTCTAAAACAGACGGCACCGTATCGGTGTACAACGAAATTCGTATTGGCAGCAATGTCAGCTTAGGAACCTCTTCTTCCGATACTTGGATTACCACTAAAATTCGATCGCAGCTACTCGCCAGCGACCAGGTAAAGTCATCGAGTATTAAAGTAACGACCGAAAATGGTGAGGTTTTTCTGATGGGCCTCGTTACCGCAGCGGAAGGGCAAGCAGCCGCTGATCTTGCGAGTCGTGTCAATGGCGTGAAGCACGTTACGACCGTCTATACTTTTTTAAAGTGATCCTATGCCAAAAGAGCGCGCGTTAACGTTAGAAGCCTTGCGAGTGATGGATGCCATAGAGCGGCGCGGTAGCTTTGCCGCCGCCGCCGAAGAGTTAGGTAAAGTTCCCTCTGCACTTAGCTATACGATGCAGAAGTTGGAAGACGAGCTTGATGTTGTTCTCTTCGATCGTTCCGGCCACCGTACTAAATTTACCAACGTCGGGCGCTTACTGTTAGATCGGGGGCGCTTCTTGCTTGATGCGGCTGATAAGCTCGCAGGGGATGCCGAAGCCTTAGCCCGTGGCTGGGAGCCACAGCTCACCATCGTCTGCGAGGCGTTGGTCAGTTGTGAATACCTCTATCCCCTCGTGGATAGGCTCGCTGAGAAAAGCCATACCCAATTAAACCTCTTCACTGAGGTATTGGCTGGGGCATGGGAAAGTCTAGAAGAGGGACGGGCAGATATTGTCATTGCGCCGACGCTATATTTTCGGACCTCTACTGAAATCAATAGCCGCAAATTGTATAGTATACAGAGTCTTTATGTCGCCCGTGCCGATCATCCCATTCATAATGAATCGAACCCGGATGCGGAATCGGTACGACTAAAATATCGAGCTATAGCGGTTGCCGACTCTGCCCGTAAGCGCCCCGCGATTACCGTGCAGGTTCTCGATAGACAAACGCGTTTGACGGTTAGCAATTTAGAGAATAAATATCGCGCGATATTAGCTGGATTGGGCGTTGGGACCCTACCGTATCCGATGATCGAGGAGGATCTACGTCAGGGACGTTTAAAGATTATCTCAGAGACCTACCAACGAGATATCGACGTGATTATGGCCTGGCGACGGGATAGCATGGGGGAGGCAAAGTCGTGGGCGTTGCGTGAAATACCGAAGGTATTAGCGAAGCGATTCCCGCAGCGCTAGCGGGAATCGGCTAAAGAGTATTAGCGAGGGATCATTTTTTTAATCATTCGCCAGCTACTCCACAGTCCAAAGCCGCGTTTAACCATGCGGCCAAGCATCTTGGGTCGTCTGGCAACCCATAATGCAAGGACACCACCACCGACAGCGAAATAACGGCGTGCAGCGTAGGCGGTGGACCACAGTTGGTCGTAACGTGAAGTGGCGACGAGCCATTGTTGCTGACAAGAGACAAGATCCATACGTTGCGTTTGAATAGTGGTTAACAATTCTTGTTTGCGTGCTTCACGTTCGCGACGACTCATGCTTGCTTCTCCTCAAGTTGTTTACGATCCGTATCCAACTCTTTACGAGTGTGCTTCAACAAAGTAGAGCGTCGAGACTTCACTAATGCCCATACGCCGAAAATAATCGCGAGCGCAAAGAGCGCGGCTGTGGTGATTATGATCGCGTAGAGTCGAGCATCAGGGGGGACTGCTAGGATGACGAGGATCATTAAACTCATCAATCCAAACGCAGTAAAAATCATCGTTAAGCCAACCATTAGCAGCATTTGCAATAGATTAGCTTTCTCTTCCTCAAGCTCGACAATGACTAAGCGGATACGTGTCTCAGCGATGCTTACTAGGGTGGTCAGGATACGCTGTCCCACTCCTAGAATGCCTTGTCCTGGCGCTGAACCCGGTCTTGAGCCGCTCATCTTAGCGCCGTGAAATCAGGATGCCGACGACCAAACCGATTGCTGCGCCTAACCCTACACCATGCCATGGTTTATCATGAACATAAGTATCAGCTTTCTGTGCTGCATCACGAGTGGATTGCGCGATACGCTCGCCGGAATCACCGAGGCGGTCGCGAGAGTTTTGTACAGCGTCCTGTGCTTTCTGATGTAAGCGAGAAAGTTCGGTGCGAGATTTGCTATTACCTTGATTCAACACTTCTTCGAGTGTGTCTGCTAATGAAGCTAATTCTGCGCGTAAATCGTTAGATGCATTATTCTTCGACATCAGAGACTCCTTAAGGGGGGAAATAAGTCCAGTTTAATAAGATAATAAATATCTGGAGTAGATGAGAACACCGCTAGCAGATACCCATTTAATCAACACTTATTTTAGTATAGATGGGGTTTTTAAAAGTTCAAAGCAGGGGGTTAATAAATTACCAATATTACTCAATGCGATAGCTATTATCCAGAATTGTCGCCAAAACTCTTTGCGCGGCGTGGCTGTCATCAGTGGAGTTAAAGCTAATAGTTAAAGAATCACGATTGGAAGTGATACTTTTTATCGCAATTCCCTTAGCGCTCAGATGCTGATAAAGAAAGAACCCGTCAGGTAATGAGACACCATGATTAATCACATTAATCCTGACGATCGCCTCCGGGGTTTGCCAAGCCCGCTGGTAAGTAAACCCACCGATGAGTAATAACATCATAACGACTATGGCGCCAATAATGAGCTTACGTTGTGTTAGGGCTAATGAGTAATGCATTAAGCTTGCGGCCTTGATGCCGCTTTACGCTTGCGCCAAAGTAGGATTAACGAGCCGACGAAGCCCCCTACTAATAATACGACGGGTAAAAGCATTAAGCAGAACATCAGCTTATCTTCATACTTCTGGAAGAGTGCTGTTTTTCCTAGCGCGTAACCGGCACAGGTTAAAATCATCACCCACAAAAAACCGCTCAACCAGTTAAAAATTTGGAAGCGTGTACTGCGTAACCCCGATACGCCTGCTAGCGTTGGCAGCAGCGTACGCACGAAGGCAATGAAGCGAGCAATGAGTAACGCAGCCAGGCCGTGCCGCTCGAATAGGGTATGAGTACGCTCATGGTACTTTTGGGGGATATGCGATAGCCATTTTTTGACCAACGGCGTATTTCCCAGCCATCGACCTTGGATGTAGCTGAACCAACAACCGAGGCTGGCGGCGGTCGTTAGGATAAGGACCGTGAGTGGAAAACTCATTGTTCCCTTAGCGATGAGTACTCCAACTAAAATTAACAGGCTATCACCCGGTAGAAAGGCCGCAGGTAACAATCCATTCTCTAGGCTGATAATAATAAACAAGATGCCATAGAGCATCCAAACCAACGAGGGATCGGCGAGCGTATTAAAATCCTGATGCCAAAGTGCGGTGAGTAGGGCCTGCAAAGTATCCATTTACTCTTCCTAATGAATAAGGTAACTGGCTCCAGTGTCAGAGCCTGACACATTAACGCCTATCGTGCGGGTATTATGCGCTGTGCAAACGATATGAAATCTAAACGTTTACTAACTTCCTTGCTGGCATAACCGGGCCAAGTGTAACAAAAATTTAGTGTGATAAACACGATAATTGTTGTTAATGCGGGAGTTTTACGCGGGTTAACGGGGAATCCCAACCCTTTTTACATAGGCTGACATTTTTCGTTTTCTTTGAGGGCGAGAAGGAAGAAAAAATAGGTAAGCGCCCCGCCAGTGGCGAGGCTTTTAGTCAGATTAAGACTCTTTTTGGGCGGGGGATGATGCCTGACAGACGGCGGCAGTAAATAACAAGTCCGTGGACGAGTTCAATGCTGTTTCGGCTGAATCTTGTAGGACGCTGATCAGAAAGCCGATAGCAACCACTTGCATTGCCATCTCATTAGGGATGCCAAACATATTACAGGCAACAGGCACTAGTAGTAGCGAGCCACCCGCAACGCCAGAGGCCCCGCAGGCACAAAGAGACGCGACCAAACTCAACATAATTGCAGTAGGTAGATCAATACTAATATGTAGCGTATTCACCGCTGCGAGGGTTAATACGGTAATAGTAATGGATGCGCCAGCCATACTCATATTCGCTCCAAGAGGGATCGAAACCGAATAGGTATCCTCATCAAGCCCAAGACGCTTAGCTATCGCCATATTGACAGGGATATTTGCCGCTGAACTACGGGTAAAGAAGGCGGTGACGCCGCTCTCTTTTAAGCAGAGGAATACCAACGGATAAGGGTTACGTCGAATTTTCCAGAAAACCAGAAGAGGATTGACGATTAACGCCATGGTCAACATACAGCCAATGAGTAGCAATAATAGCGTCACATAACTCGATAACGCACTAAAGCCGTTAGTCCCTAACACCGATGCGACGAGACCAAAGATACCAATGGGCGCACAGCGGATGACTTTACTTACCAACCAGGTGATCGCTGAGGAAAACTCATTAAGCAGGTGACGGGTTGCCGCAGAGCTATGCCTGAAGGCGAGTCCTAAGGCGATAGCCCATACTAATATACCGATATAATTAGCATTGATTAACGCATCGATAGGGTTGACGACCATGCTCAGTAAGATCCCTTGCGCGATGGCAAGGATACCTTTCGGTGCGGCACTGCCAGGGTGAGCATCGGTCAATATTAACGTCTGTGGAAAGTGATAGCTGGCGACGACCGCGACGACCGCAGCGAAAAAAGTACTCAACAGGTATAGTGTGACAATTGGCCGTACGTTAACTTTGTGCCCTTGCTGATGGTTCGCAATTGAAGACATGACTAACAACAATACAAGGATTGGAGCCACGGCTTTCAAGGCATGAACGAACAATTGACCGAGTAATGAAACACCCTGAGCAGCAGGTTTAGAGATAAGCGCGAGAGCAACTCCGGCAATCAGCGCAACAATGATTTGAGTAATTAAGTTCCCAGAACGTATCCAGTGTAGTAACCCTGAAGATTTAGCAGTCATTATTATTTCTTATTCGTCGTTTCTTTAAAGAGACTTCGCACGATCACTCGTCGTGGAAGCGTGTTTGCTGCGGCAGTATAAGAAAACGAGAAGCAAGATAAAGCGAATCTTGGCTCCATGACACATCTATTAGTAGAGTATAATATCTAATTAACTGGATTTATTGGTTATTTAAACTGGTTTTATCTCCGGTTGCAGGTTGCTACAAGGCTAGGTGGTAGCCTTGTAGCATTTTATAACGTTATGATTTTTTTCTTAGATTTAACCAGTGGTTAAGGATTAAGGTCACGATCAAGATAGAGGCGATGACGCTCAATGATAGGGAGGTAGGAATATGCCAGACATCGATCAGTAACATTTTTACCCCAATAAAGGTGAGGATTACCGCTAGCCCATATTGTAATAAGCTGAATTTTTCAGCAACGCCCGCTAATAAGAAGTACATCGCGCGCAGGCCTAAAATAGCGAAAAGATTCGAGGTTAGTACGATAAAGGGATCGGTGGTTACTGCGAAAATAGCGGGAATACTATCTACCGCAAATATGACATCACTTAATTCGACCATAATTAAAACGAGAAGGAGAGGGGTGGCATAACGCACACCTTGGCGTAGCACGAAAAACTTTTCGCCTTCTAGCTGATCCGTCACACGCATACGTTTCTTCAACCAGCGCAGAATTCGTCCTTCCTCATGCTTATCTTCGGCTGATTTAGAAAAAAACATCTTGATGCCGGTAATAATCAAAAATGCCCCGAAAATATAGAGGATCCAACTGAATTCGTTGACTAACCAACTTCCGGCAAAAATCATCCCGGTTCTTAGGACGATGGCACCTAAAACGCCATACACCAGAACCCGTTGTTGCAGGGCGGGTGGGATGGCAAAAGCGCTAAACAGCATGAGCCAGACGAAGACGTTATCGACAGCAAGTGCTTTTTCCAACAGGTAGCCAGTGAGAAAGTTTAGGGTTTGTTGCGATGCAACGGCATTTCCGCTGGTATGTTGCAGGGTAAACCAGAGGCCAGCAGCAAAGCCCAATGAAACTCCCACCCAGACCAGTGACCAGAGCGCGGCATGTTTAACGCTCATACTGCCCGAGCGCCCTGAACTTTGTAGACGAAGATCGATGATAAGCATGATTAGGACGATGATAGAGAATATTCCCCACATCAATGGGGTGCCGACAGTCTGCATAAGGCGTTTCCTTATAGGTAAGACAAAAAGGGTGATGTCGGCAGACAAAGTGGACTGATTGCAAACCTCACCAAGTGGCAAGGTCTCACTTACAATGCTAATGGCACTGCCTGACGACCGGTGTTTGCACACGTAATGACGATCTGTCAGCGTTGAAGTTACTCCCCTTTGCTTCCTCCAGCATAAGAAACTTACGAGTGTTTAACAATCTCTGGATGTAATATTTTTAAATACTTTACGTAATACCTGCCGAGTGAGCAAAGTAGCGATATGGATTGTTGAACCTGACTATAGCCTTTACACTGCCAAGAGGCATGGGGGGAGGATAGGTGAAAATACAACATAGTTCACTGAGCTGGAATGGGCTGTTATTAGCGATCCCTGTCGGGATCGCCGGGGCTAGCGTGACACTCGGTTTTCGCTTAGTCATCGCGCTGTTCAACCTTATTGTTTTTGGCCAGAGCGATGATATTACGCAAGCAATGCAAGTTTGGCCTTGGTATTGCTGGCCCGTCATTGTCGGTGGCGGCGGCGCGGTTGCTGGAGTTTTACTGCACTACGCGGTAAAACTCGAAAAACAGACGGCAATTAAATCGGACTATTTAGATGTTATCAATGCGCGACTCAATGCGGTTCCCACGGGCGCATCGTTACTGCGCGCCTGCTCCTCAATGATGAGTATTAGTAGCGGTGCTTCTATCGGTAAAGAGGGACCCATGGTTCAGCTCGCCGCGCTATGTGGAAGCTGGCTAGCGCGATTCGTCCCCAAGCGGTTTGCCTTAGCGAACAGCGATATGGTCGCGATGGCTGCTGCCGCAGGATTGGCGTCGGTATATCATGCCCCTTTAGCGGCGACTCTCTTTGTCGCGGAAATTGCTTTCGGGATCTCTGCGTTACAACGCACGATCCCTATCATGCTGTCAGCTGTAACCGCCGTTTTGACGATGTGGTTACTGGGATTCCGCTCACCCTTATATCCTCTGATGGATATTCAATTTCCGATTCAGGTTATCCCGCTATTAATAACGATATTAGTGGCCGTTTTAAGCGGGCTGATAGGATTTGGTTTTATTTCTCTCACTCAAAAAAGCCGCCAATTGTTTGGTCGGATCTCTTCATTGCCGATTCGTTTGGCCTGTGGTGGCGCTATTGTCGGCGCATTAGCCATTCTCTCTCCGGCCATTCTGGGTAATGGTTATGAGGTCATTGTGAATGTTTTTGCCGGGCATTACCTTTTACCAATGCTACTCGCACTCTTGGCGCTCAAGATTATCGCCACTAGCTGTTCAGTAGGATCGGGGGCGGTAGGGGGGATGTTCACTCCCGCACTGATGGTCGGTGCGACGTTAGGGGGTATTTGCGGGGTGATGAGCCAGCAGGTAGGGCTAACTCAAGCCAGCCCGTGGTTATTTGCCGCGATCGGTATGGCCGCAGTGTTAGCGGCGCTCTCTCAGGCACCATTGATGGCGATTTTGATGGTCATGGAAATGACGCTTAACAGCAGCTTACTGTTTCCGCTGATGATCGCCTGTGTCATCGCGACTATGGTGACGTATCGATGCCACTCTCCGACGACCTACCCACTGATCGGTACCCATTTCTCGCGGGCCAATGCTAAGTTTACCTTTGACCAGACGCGGATCAGCGACGTTATCATCCCAGGAGCCTGCCTCTCTCCACAAGATTCGGTACAGCAGGCACTGAGTGCTAGTGGGCATAAGCGTGAACGCTATGTCTATATCATTGATGCCGAGCAGCGTTTTCTGGGGGTCGTGTCCATCCATAAGATTGTCGAGAAGGTCCTTGCTGAGGAGATCAATTTGGACTCACCGATTGAAACGGTTATGGAGAGAGATTTTCCCTATGTTTACGAGGATCAAACGTTGAAACAGGGTTGGGAAGCGTTTAGCCGTGTGACGCTAGAGCGACTACCGGTATTAAACAATCCTCAGCAACGACAATTTGTCGGCGCATTGACCAAAACCAGTTTGATCCAACAGGCAGAAAGCTTCTTATAAAGCTTTGGACTGAGCAGTGTTGGGTTTAGGGCAGAAACTGCGTATACTCCGACGCGTTATAATTATCCGATTTTACAGAGAAGAACCCGATGAATGAACTGCAAGTGAGTGGGCAATCGCTTACCCTTAATCGATACCCAGCCAATGCGGCAGATCCTACCTTACAAGCGTGGGATTCCGCGGACGAATATTTACTGCAGCAGTCATTACCGGACGGTCCCGTCTTAGTAATGAACGATAATTTTGGAGCATTGGCTTGTGCCTTGCAGCCTCGGGAAGTGTGGCAGGTCAGTGACTCTTGGATTAGCCAGCAAGCTACCTTACATAATTTCGCCACCAATGACTTAGCCGTTGGTAATGTTCGATTCCTAGATAGCCTTGCCCCGTTACCGCAAGGAATGGCGGCAGTCGTCATCAAAATACCAAAAACGTTAGCGCTGCTTGAGCACCAGCTCCAAGCCCTGCGCGAAGTGATTACCGCCGATACGGTGATCATTGCTGCAGCGAAAGCGAAAGATATTCATCGCTCAACGTTAGAGCTTTTCGAGAAGTGGGTGGGTGAAACCACGACTTCATTGGCATGGAAAAAATCACGTTTAGTGTTTGCCAAGCTTACCGCAGAGTCGCCTGCCGCGAGTAGCGGTTTGTTAAGCTGGCCACTTGACGGTACACCCTATACCGTACATAACCATGCCAATGTCTTCGCGCGACAATCGCTAGATATTGGTGCACGGCTCTTCCTGCAACATTTACCTAGCCAGCTAGAAGGCGAGATTGTTGATTTAGGCTGTGGTAATGGGGTAGTTGGGTTGCTCGCCTTAGAACAGAACCCTGAAGCGAAGGTTCATTTCGTTGACGAGTCGTGGATGGCGGTGGCCTCAAGCCAACTTAATGTTGAAAAAAACCTACCGGCAGATCTGGCGCGTTGTGAGTTTACAGTGAACAATAGCTTAAGTGGTTTTACCGGTGGCAGCTTACAAGCCGTATTGTGTAATCCTCCTTTTCATCAGCAAAGCGTCATCACTGACCATATTGCTTGGCAGATGTTTAGGGATGCGAAACGCTGTTTAGGCTACGGCGGAGAGTTACGGGTCGTCGGTAATCGACACCTTGATTATCACCGGAAATTAAAAAAACTATTTGGTAACTGCCAATTAATTGCTTCCGACGCGCGCTTCGTGGTCCTACGCGCCGTTAAACTTTAAGGCTTAACAACCAGCAGGTAACGGTTATGATGCGTACATGTAGACTTCTAATTTGTATAACGATAGCCGGTTACCTGAGTGCCTGCACCAACAGTGAGCAGGTGGCCGACCAACGTTTAGCCGATCAATCCACGATGGCGGTCAATTGGATGCAGCAGTCGGGAGAGTATCCTGCAATTGCGCTGCAAACCTTTAAATTTGCTACCTATGCCTATCAACAGGCTGTTGAAAAAGGAGCTCGTACTCCAGCCGTTATCGTCGACCTTGATGAAACGATGATTGACAACAGTGCTTATCAAGCATGGGCAGCGGCACAACAAGTTCCCTTTACTGATGCCTCGTGGTCGCAGTGGACTCATGCGAAACAAGCCCTCGCTATTCCCGGCGCTGTTGAGTTTGCCCGCTATATCGACAGCCATGGCGGAACACTATTTTATGTCTCTAATCGCGCTGAGCAGGATCGCCTCGCAACGGTGGAAAATTTAAAAGCGCTCGGTTTTCCAAGGGTATCAGGGCAGACATTACTGCTGAATACGTCAAGCAGTAATAAACAAGCAAGATTCGATGAAATCCGTGCACAAGGATTTCAGGTTGTGGTGTATGTGGGCGATAACCTGAATGATTTCGGACAGGCCACATGGCATAAAGACAATATTCAGCGCCGCGCTTTTGTGATGCAGAATCGAGAAAAGTTTGGTACGGAGTTCTTTTTACTGCCGAACCCGAGTTACGGGGATTGGGAGTCAGGCTTAAGCCAAGGATACTCGGCCATGACGCCTACCCAAAAACTTCATGTGCGAGAACAAGCCCTACGCGTTTGGAAGCCCTCACACTAGTTCCTTTCTATTCGCACTGTTTGCTATTATCCATTCAAGAAATTTATGCTTAAATGGTAAGCAATTGGGCTGTCTGTTCTAGATAGCCTAACTTTACTCGCTGAATAAGGTTATGCAATACGTATTGGCTCATCTATGGAAAGGATGTCATTTCTGAATAAGTTTCGGGGTACTGCTGAGACTTTTGCTCTGTTTTTATTAACATTTCTCCTCTGCTATGTGAGCAGTCACCTTCGCTTGCCACTCCTGTTATCCATGTTCTGGATAGTGAATGCGCTGGTGGCGGGGATCTTTGTTCGCTACCCTGCAACCCATCGGCCGATAAATTATGTGGTCTGTGGTTTAGCCATGTTTCTTAATGATTACCTGTTTTCGGGTTGGTGGTCAGCGGCAATATTAATCAATTTAGCGAATATTATTTTTATTGCTGTCGTTGCTCTCGGGCTTAGAAGGTTATGGACAACGCAGCACGAGCAGCTTACTCCCAAGCAGGTTCTCCTTTTGTTTCCCGTATGCTTAGCCGCGGCGTTGTTAGCGGGAACGTGGGGCGGAATAGCGAGCGCCAATGAGAAGACACCGACCGAGATCTTACTTAATATTGGACTATGGGCCAGCGAACAATTTTCCACGGGACTCATGGTCCTCCCTCTTATTCTTAGCTTTAAACGCTCTCAACACTTTGTCTGGCAGCGCACCTCGATCTTGGCGGTTCTCTTGGTACCAACGCTATTTCTTGGCGCGGCATTGGTGGGGGGGCCAGGGAGTATCGCTTTCCCGCTTCCGGTACTCATCTGGTGTGCGCTAGTCTTACCGGTATTCGTTTCGACATTGATCACATTTCTTGTCGGTATCTTAGAAATTATGATGGTCTATGAAAATCTGATTGGCGAGCATAGGGTGGATACTCCTCCTGAAATTATGACGTTGGTCTCTATTCGATTAGGCGTGGCGGCGATGGTACTGACTCCATTTATGGTCTCTGTCACTATTGATGCGATCAAGACGTTGAACCGGCGTCTGGAGATCCGTGCGAATACAGACTTTTTAACGCAGCTACTTTCGCGCGCAGGATTATTCGAAAAATTAGCAGAAATCCCCTTACAGCCTGGTCGTTCGATCGGCATGATTATTTTTGATATCGATTATTTTAAAGCGATTAATGATAATTTTGGGCATCAAGCGGGTGATGATGTACTGAGTGAACTGGGCTATATCTTACGACGTGACTGTAGAGAACAGTTTTATATTGCACGGTTTGGCGGAGAAGAGTTTGCGTTAATTGGGCTCGATAGTGATGCAGAACAACTCTATGCACAGGCTGAGGCATTACGCCAGCGTATTGCTCGACACGACTTCGCACTGACCGACCGGTCGTTATCTATTACGATTAGTCTTGGATTAGCGGTTGGAACCGCCGAAAAGGGTGAACAGTGGTCAACGCTTGTTACTCGCTTGGTGAGTCAAGCTGATGCTCGCTTATACCGCTCTAAGGCGGGGGGCCGGAATTTGACTACCCCCGATTGGTCCGAGGGCAGTCAAGATATTAGTGATCAAAAGCAGACGTAATTTTATTTTGTTGCTGATGACGTTCAATAGCGAGTTCGATCAGTGTCGTGATGAGATCTTGATAAGCGAGTCCGCTTGCCTGCCATAGTTTCGGGTACATACTGATGTTAGTGAATCCGGGTAATGTATTAATCTCGTTGATAATGACTTTATTATTTGGGGTAAGAAATACGTCAACGCGTGCAAGCCCGAAACATTCCACCGCTTGATAAGCCTGAATAGCGATAGCGCGAATAGTGTCTTCCGTTTCAGGATCGATATCTGCCGGAACCTTAACTTGTGCACCTTGCTCGTTGATATACTTCGTCTCGTAAGAATAGAACTGATCGGAAAGCACAATCTCACCACAGCGGCTGGCTCGTGGGTGTTCGTTACCTAATACCGCACACTCGACTTCGCGACCAATAATTGCAGTCTCTATTAAGACTTTACGGTCAAAGCGGAAAGCTTCTTCGATGGCGGGAGCTAATTGTGCAAGGGTTTCAACCTTACTCACTCCGACTGAGGAGCCTTGGTTCGCGGGCTTCACGAATAGTGGCAATCCTAATTGTGCCACGACGTCATTGAGATCGGTAGCCTTTCTATTGCTTGGGGTTAGCGTAATAAATGGTGCTATATTTAGCCCTGCATCCCGTAACAGACGCTTAGTGACGTCTTTATCCATGCTAATCGCGGAGCCTAATACATCCGATCCTACAAAGGGTAAGTTTAGAATACGGAGTAGGCCCTGTAATGTTCCATCTTCACCCAATGTTCCGTGGACGATAGGAAAGATGACATCAAGCTGGGAAAGGTCGGCTGAGGTGGATGACGTGATTGATTGCGTATGGCCGGGTTGCAGAGAAAGCTCGCCTTCTGCATGGGCTAAGCCAATACGTTTCGGATCAGTGGGATGCTCAAGAAAATGATCAACTTGGTAACTGCACCATTGCCCCTGCTTAGTGATCCCCAACAGAACAACATCAAATTTTGTTTTATCAATCGCCTCAAGGATATTGCGCGCTGATTGTAATGAAACCTGATGTTCTGCTGATTTCCCGCCAAAAATGATACCGACCCGCTGTTTCATAAACTCTTTATCCGTAACTTAACTGTATAACGACAACATAACAGGTCAGGGTGAGCGAGACAATGCTCCGCCCGGTGATAAGAGTCGTTAATGTTCAGCCGCTAGATCTCACTCCATTCACGCAGCAAGTTATGGTAAAGGTTGAGTAAGTTCATCCGCGTCGTCGTGGCACTTTCGATTGAAGAGAGTTGTTGGATATCGTCGTCGAGCTGGCTAAGCATCGCGCGTTTTTTTTCATCGCGGACCATCGACTGGATCCACATAAAAGAGGCGATACGTTGCCCGGCGACGACCGGTGTGACGCAATGCAAACTACTGGATGGATAGATAACCATATCGCCTGCGGGCAGTTTTACCTTATGTTGGCCGAAGGTATCCTGGATAACCAGCTCACCGCCCTCGTAACTATCGGGCTCATTAAGAAATAACGTTGCGGAGATATCTGTACGTAGCCAGAGGTTTTCCTCACGGCGAACGGCGCCGTCGACATGAAAACCATACGCTCCGCCACCTTGATAACGATTGAAGAGGGGAGAGGATATATTGACCGGGAGTGTGGCGCTGAAAAACTGGGGGTGTTGATTGATAGCCTGTAGGACGAACTGCTGAAGCTCCTGGTATAGAGAAGACTGGGTATCAACCTGTTCGTTGCTTTTTACCGCTGCCCCTTGATGACCCGTGGTGACGCGTCCATCCACCCAATCGGCGTGGGTGAGATGCTGGGTGAGGGTGGATAACTGTTCGGCGTTCAATACGCCTTTAATATGGTGCATCATAATCGGATATCCAATAACACTATTGCTGTGGCAAGTCGCCACAGCAATAGAGGTCGGTTAAAAATGAACGTTTGCCGTTAGCATCCAGCTACGCTCTGCGCCTGGATGGTAACGATAGCCACTTTTATTAATGGACTGTACGTAGTGTTTATCAAACAGATTATACACGTTTAGCTGTAGATCAAGGTTGCGGTTAACTTGATAACCGGCCATCGCGTCAGCCACCCAATAATTATCGATAGCATTCGGCGTTCCTACCGCACCATCCGAACCACGATGCATACTTCCCACGTAACGTGCACCTGCTCCGGCGACTAGCTCAGGAGTAATTTGGTAAGTTGTCCACGCGGTAAACGCATGACGTGGGGTATAGCTGAGGTACTTCGACCCGTCGTTATTCACGGCCTTTCCTTCAGAGACTTTTGCATTCTGTAAGGTGTATCCGGCTAACGCATGCCAATTCTCGGTGATATCGCCACTAATGGTAAGTTCGTAACCTTCAACGCGCTTACGACCCACTTGCGAATAATCCTTAGTGCTGGCGTCTTGCTCGACTTCGTTTTTAATATCGGTACGGAAGAGAGCAGCGGTTAACAGTAACCGGCTATCCATTAAATTCCATTTAGTCCCTACTTCTGCGGTTGCCGCTTTTTGCGGTTGGAAGTCAGTACTATTGGCATTTTTCGATGATGATGAGCTTGCCGAGAGTTGGAAGTTATTCCCGCCAGGAGGCTGCTGCGATACACCATAGTTGACATAGACGTTGCCTTCTTCTGTCAGATGATAAAGCGCGCCTGCCTTCCAGTTAAACAAATTACCGCTCTTACTGGTATCGACGGTCTTCACTGGGGTCCCTTTCGCAATCCCCGTTGAACAAGCAACTGCTCCGCGGCCCGTTCCACCGCATGCGGTGGCTGAATCATACTCAGTATGATAACTATCTAAGCGCGCACCACCATTAATCTCGAACTTGTCGGTTAGCTGTAGTGTGTCGAAGGCATAGAGACCGAAGGTATCGGTTGTGCCATGGGCATCGGCGCCATTACGCGAAAGCCCACCGATTGAGATTGAACTGTCAGGATGATAGATATTAACCGCAGGAGGGGAGATAGCATTCAGCCCACGGGTAGTTTGGCTTTCATGAGTAAATTCTACGCCAGTACTTACATCATGTTTGACGGTTCCAGTGTTGAACTTAGTCGTTAGGTTAGTCTGGTTAGTCAGGATTTTATTCACGGAATCGCGGGTATTCGCCAGGCGGCTCCATGTCCAGTCATCGATGTTGGCCGATTGATGAGTTTGGATATTCGATGCGCCACCCATCACGGCGGTCATCAGGTATTTTTGGCTAGTTTGCGCCCAGCGTGTGGTGTTTCTAATCGTTGTAACGTCGGAGAAATCGTGTTCGAAACGCATGGTCGCGCTATCGGTGCTCGATTTATCGTAGTCAGAATCTGTACCATAGAAGTTATGGCGATTAACTTTGCCGGCACTGTTTAGCGCTGAGTAACCGCTTGGAGCGCTATAACCCGGCAGACCAATAGTGGGAATGCCGCCATCTGGAGTATTGTTTTGGTGAACATGAACATAATCGAGATATAGGCGAGTATCGGTATCGAGACCGAAAGCGATGGATGGAGCAAAACCATACTTTTCGTGGCTAACTTTATCACGGGTTTTATCGTGACCATTATCACCCATCATATTGATTCTAAAAGCAGAATTATCATTAATCATCTGATTGTAATCGACGGTTGCGCGGCGATTAGAGGCGCTACCGTAACTCAGTGAACCATCGATGTTAGTGGCTAATTCAGGCTTCTTGGTGATCATATTGATCGATCCTGACGGGGCGCTACGACCATAATCCGATCCTGAAGGGCCTTTTAATACCTCAACGCTACTGACATTGAAAGTATCACGGCTCACCGCAGCAATATCGCGAATACCATCCACATAGATGCTATTTGAGGTATCGACGCCACGCATATAAATCGCATCACCCGTCGTCGAGCTACCATTTTCCCCAGCAAAGAATGCGCCCGCGCCCGCGATATTTTTCATCGCATCGGTCAGCGTTGTCGCGTGTTGTTCCTGAATCACTTTTTCAGGCACCACCGTTACGGTGCGTGTCGTGTCGGCGAGAGGACGCGTAAATTTCGGGTCAGAAAGCGTTTTTGGGACGTAGAGCGAAGGGAGCGAGGCCTTGATGATCAGGGTATCGTCACTATTTTTACTGTCGCTAGATTTATTAACTTGTTTAGAGGTATTACTTACTGTGTCAGCCAGAGTCGGTGCACTTAATCCGACGCATAATCCTGCAAAGACGCCCAATTTAGTCAATTCTTTAAACGATGGCGTAATATTTTTATTTTTTTTCACGAGGTTACCTTGTAAATACCAATGAGAATGGTTATCAGGAGTGTTCGCATTATTCATATTTTTACGCAAAAGGTAAAGAGTTGTAAGCATTAGTTAATGGTTTTTTTAGATTTATATAAAGAAATATTTCTATTTATGAATTTTTCCGAGGTGTTATCAGTGGGGGGCTCAGCGCGAGGCAAAAAAAAGGGTGATACATTATGTATCACCCTGAGGGAATTAAGCGTTTGGTTAGACCAGTTTTCTCATCGGTTCATTACGAGCTGGCGCATCGCCTGCCACATAGTAGCTGGCAGTACTGCGTGGTAGCGAGGCTTTACCACGGATCACGTCAGCGATTTTCTCACCGATCATAATGGTGGTCGCGTTCAGGTTACCGGTAATAATTTCTGGCATAATCGACGCATCCACCACACGAAGTCCTTGCATCCCATGGACTCGACCTTCGTTATCGACTACGGCCATCGGGTCGGTCCCCATCTTACAGGTGCCGCAAGGGTGATAAGCCGTCTCACCATGGTTGCGCACGAACTCATCTAGCTGTTCGTCAGTTTTACAATCGAGACCCGGGCTAATTTCACGTCCACGATACTTATCGAGCGCAGGTTGGTTAATGATCTCGCGCGTCAGACGGATACAATCACGGAATTCCTGCCAATCTTGATCGTGAGACATGTAGTTAAAGAGAATTGCCGGATGCTCATAAGGGTCGTTAGATTTAATCCGCACATGGCCACGGCTCGGAGAACGCATTGAGCCGACATGGCATTGGAAACCATGCTCTTCCACGGCATTCGTCCCGTTATAGTTGATAGCAACCGGTAAGAAGTGGTACTGAATATTCGGCCATTCAAATTCTTCACGGCTACGAATAAAACCACCCGCCTCAAACTGGTTGCTCGCCCCCACACCTTTACCTTGGAACAGCCACTGCGCACCGATCTTCGGTTGATTATGCATTTGCAAGGCAGGGTAGAGCGAAACCGGCTCTTTACACTCATACTGAAGATACAGCTCTAAGTGATCCATCAGGTTTTCACCCACACCCGGTAAGTCGTGCACCACTGGAATATTAAATTTATTCAACAGCTCAGCCGAACCAACGCCTGAACGTTGTAAGATTTGTGGTGACGCAATCGCTCCGGCACAGAGTAGGACTTCACGGCGCGCGTCGGCGTGTTGCGGGGTCTTGCTCCCGCCAGTGAGGTAGTCGACACCGCTCGCTCGTTTACCGTTGAACACAATTTTATCTGTGGTGGCATGGGTTACGATCGTAAGGTTACTGCGGCTCTTCGCTTGATCTAAGTAGCCTCGCGCGGTACTTGCCCTACGGCCGTTCGTCGTGACGGTACGGTCCATCGGACCGAAGCCTTCTTGTTGGTAGCCATTAAGATCATCAGTACGTGGGTAACCTGCTTGTACACCCGCTTCGACCATGGCAGCAAAGAGTGGGTTATTACCCGTTTTCGGTGTGGCGACGCTAACCGGGCCTTCACCCCCATGATAATCGTTTGGACCAATATCGCGGGTCTCTGCTTTACGATAATAAGGCAGACAGTCCAAGTAGCTCCAGTTTTCTAAGCCTGGACGTTTCGCCCAGCCGTCGAGATCCATAGCGTTACCACGGATGTAGCACATTCCGTTGATCAGTGAAGACCCCCCTAGACCTTTACCCCGTCCACATTCCATGCGGCGGTTATTCATGTAAGGCTCAGGTTCGGTTTCATAGGCCCAGTTATAGCGGCGACCTTGTAATGGGAAGGCTAACGCCGCAGGCATTTGGGTGCGGAAATCTAAGCGATAATCAGGGCCGCCAGCTTCCAGCAATAGTACTGTCGTGTCTTTATCTTCGGTCAGGCGCGTTGCCAGTACGTTACCGGCAGAACCGGCACCAATAATGATATAATCGTATTCCATTATCTCTTCCTCAATTCTGTGGATTAAAATACTGACTGGAAACGTTCCAGTTCAACTTGTACCGATTTGATTTGGGTGTAGTGCTCAAGAGTCACCAATCCATTTTCGCGGCCGACGCCAGAGTGTTTGTACCCGCCGACAGGCATTTCTGCTGCGGATTCACCCCAAGTATTAATCCAACAAATTCCGGCTTCCAGCTGGTGAATGATGCGGTGTGCACGGTTTAATTCCTGTGTCACCACACCGGCTGCTAGGCCAAAGTTAGTATTATTCGCGCGACGAACGACTTCCGCTTCGTCGGTATAAGCCAAGATCGACATCACTGGACCAAAGATCTCTTCTTTCACGATCTCCATCTCGTCGTGGCAATCGGTAAATACGGTAGGTTCTACCCACGCGCCACTATCGAAGCTATTACCGGTCATACGTTTGCCACCCGTCAGTAGCGTTGCGCCGCTGTTGATACCGGATTCGATAAAACGCATCACGTTATCACGATGGGCAAAACTGACTAAGGGACCGAAATTCGTATTTGCGTCGTTCACGTCGCCTGCACGGATATTCTGAATACGCGCGAGGATTTTCTGTTCGAATTCCGCTTTATGCTGCGCAGGGATAAATACGCGGGTACCGTTGGTACACACTTGGCCAGAACTATAGAAATTCGCCATCATCGCGATATCTGCGGCAAGATCGAGATCGGCATCATCACAGATGATCAGTGGTGACTTACCACCAAGTTCCATCGTGACATCTTTTAACGTGGATCCAGCGGCGTTAGCCATCACTTTACGTCCGCTGACCACACCGCCAGTAAAGGAGACTTTATCGATACCTGGGTGTTCGGTCAGCGCTTGACCGGTTTGTGCCCCAAGGCCGGGTAGTACGTTAAATACTCCGTTAGGCACACCTGCCTCGCTGTAGATCTCTGCTAGCTTTAATGCAGTCAGTGGCGTCACTTCACTAGGCTTGAAAATCATCGCGTTTCCTGCGGCTAAAGCCGGTGCGGATTTCCATAACGCGATTTGGATTGGGTAGTTCCACGCACCAATCCCTGCGACAACGCCCAGAGGTTCACGACGCGTATACACGAAAGAGGTGTCACGCAGTGGGATCTGTTGGCCTTCGATGGCGGGAATTAAGCCTGCGTAGTACTCCAGGACGTCAGCCCCGGTCACGATATCGACGGCGGACGTTTCACTAAATGGTTTACCCGTATCGAGAGTTTCAAGCGCGGCGAGCTCATCGTTGCGCTCACGCAGAATATCGACAGCCTTGCGTAGGATGCGCGAACGCTCCATTGCTGTCTTGGCTGCCCAGATCTTTTGGCCTTTACGTGCGGCGGCTACTGCTTTATCCACATCGGCTTCACCCGCAGCGTGGACCTTAGCTAACACTTCACCAGTGGCAGGGTTAACCGTCTCAAACGTGGAACCGCTCTGTGCAGGGACGTAGGCACCATCGATATACAGTAACTGTTCAGCGAATTGGGACATCGTTATTCTCCGTCTTTAAGAGTGAATACTCGCCAAGTGTTGACGAATAAATTGTCGAGTAATTGTTTTAATCGTTTGTGGATCAAAAGGGCTGCCGCTCAGTGCTGCACGTAACCATAATCCATCGATCAGTGCGGCTAACCCATAGCCCGCCACGCGGGCAGGCTCTCTATCCAATACTTTATGAAACTCTGCCGTGAGGGTTGAATATAACCGACGGCTACTAATTTTTTGCAAACGGTGCAATCCAGGTTGATGCAGGCTGCTCGCCCAAAAGTCTAACCACGCCTTCGCGACAGCTGGATGTACTTGCGTTTCGTCAAAGTTTGCATCGACGATAGCGCTTAGTCGTTCTTCGGCACCCGCCTGACTCAGCGTTTTCAATCTTCCTAGAATTGCTAGTTGAAGTTTAGACGTAATATCGCGCATCGTGGCTTCAAGTAGCCCATTTTTATCACCGAAGTAGTGGCTGATGATGCCCGTTGAGACGCCAGCTCGTTTTGCAATCTGCGAAATAGTCGCGTAGTGCAACCCTACCTCATTGATTGTCACGAGGGTGGCATCGATTAATTGCCGTTGACGAATGGGTTGCATACCTACCTTAGGCATCACCGTAACTCCTGAATAATTAAATCTCACTTATTAAAACTTTTTTTGATTGATTGTTCAATATAAAAAAATTAATTGTTATGCTGGGGCAGATAAAAAAGGAGTAGGCCTGTTAAAAATGCTAATCGATGCAATACTTAGTCGATCAACGTATAGGCCTATGCATTTTTGTTTACCCTTAGAAACAGGATTGAGGTAAAGAATGACAACACCACCTGCTACCGGAAATAATAAAATTAATCCGGTTGTTTTTTATACTTCAGCCGGACTGATTTTATTATTTGCGTTAACCACTATTCTCTATAGCGACCTCTCTGCGGCATGGATACTGGAAGCGGTCAATTGGGTATCGGCGACTTTTGGCTGGTACTACATGCTAGCGGCCGTCCTCTATATGGTCTTCGTCCTCTACATTGCGGCATCGCGCTACGGCTCTATAAAACTAGGGCCAGAGCAATCTAAGCCGGAGTTTAGCCTTTCAAGTTGGGCGGCGATGCTTTTTGCGGCCGGTATCGGTATCGATCTGATGTTTTTCTCGGTCGCGGAGCCGGTAACGCAGTACATGCAGCCCCCGCAAGGCGAGGGGGGTACGATAGAAGCCGCTCGTCAGGCGATGGTGTGGACCCTGTTCCACTACGGCATCACGGGCTGGTCTATGTATGCCCTGATGGGGATCGCATTGGGCTACTTTAGCTATCGTTATAACTTGCCACTTACCATCCGCTCTGCCCTCTATCCTATCTTCGGTAAGCGAGTAAATGGGGCGATTGGGCACACCGTCGATATCGCAGCGGTCATTGGTACCATCTTCGGGATTGCCACTACGCTTGGTATCGGTGTTGTACAGCTTAACTACGGGTTAAGTGTGCTGTTCCATGTTCCCGATAGCTTAGCGGCGAAAGCTGCGCTGATCGTTCTCTCTGTCGTGATTGCAACGATCTCGGTGACCTCAGGGGTGGACAAGGGGATTAGGCTACTGTCTGAGCTTAACGTCCTGTTAGCACTGGGATTAATTATTTTCGTATTATGCGTCGGTAATACTAGCTTCCTTCTCAACGCTATCGTGTTGAATATTGGCGACTATGTAAACCGCTTTATGGGCATGGCGCTCGACACCTTTGCCTTTAACCGCCCTACACAGTGGATGAATAACTGGACACTATTTTTCTGGGCATGGTGGGTTGCGTGGTCACCGTTCGTTGGACTGTTCTTAGCGCGTATCAGTCGTGGACGGACGATCCGTGAATTCGTACTCGGTACGTTAATCATTCCGTTTACCTTCACCTTACTTTGGTTATCGGTGTTCGGAAATGCCTCACTGTATGAAATTATCCATGGCGATCATGCGTTCGCACAGGAAGTCCTTGTTCATCCAGAAAGAGGGTTCTACAGCCTGTTAGCGCACTATCCTGGCTTCACATTGAGCGCCTCAGTCGCCACTATCACGGGCTTATTATTTTATGTGACTTCTGCTGACTCCGGCTCATTAGTATTAGGAAACTTCACGACTCGTTTGAAGGATATCAACTCCGATTCGCCTAACTGGGTACGTATTTTCTGGTCAGTGACCATTGGCGTACTGACATTAGGGATGTTAATGACGAACGGTATCTCTGCCTTACAGAATGCCACCGTGATCATGGGGTTACCTTTTAGTTTCGTGATTTTCTTTGTGATGGCAGGTCTATTTAAATCACTACGTGTAGAAGACTATCGCCGCGCTAGCGCCAACAGAGATACCGCTCCCTATTTGGCCAATGCCAACGATCGGCTATCTTGGAAAAAACGCCTAACACGTCTGATGACTTATCCAGGCAGTCGTTACACCGAGCAGATGATGGATACCGTCTGTTACCCTGCCATGCAGGATGTGGCTAAAGAGCTTGAGGTAAGAGGAGCGAATGTAGAACTGCAACGCCTGCCACCAGAAGAAGAAGGCGGCTTGGGCCATCTTTCTCTTATGGTACATCTCGGGGAGGAACAAAATTTCTTGTACGAGATTTGGCCGCAGAAATATGCGATTCCAGGCTTTACCTACCGGGCGAGAAGCGGTAAATCGACCTATTATCGTTTAGAAACGTTCCTCGTTGAAGGTAGCCAAGGCAATGACCTCATCGGCTACAGCAAGGAGCAGGTGATCATTGATATGCTAGACCACTATGAGCGCCACCTAAACTTTATCCACCTGCATCGTGAAGCACCGGGAAATCATATTAACTTCCCTAACTTGTAAAAACCGGAAAGAGGGTTGGCATTGTCCAACCCTCTTTCGTTTTAACTTATCAATGTGCTGTTAGTATTCCTTTAAAGAGAATAACTTCGTCTTAACTATTCACTTTTATTGGTGGCACGAAACGATTAAGGTTGTTATCAACGTAATTTACTAAGTAATGAGGTCGCTATGTCACACCCACATTCTCGTAATCCCGCTAATGGTCAGCTAATCAAAGAGTATCCGTTTATCAGCCAAGATGAGCGAGAGGCGATTATGCGCCGCACCGCCGTGGCACAGAAAAGCTGGCGTGAGACTGCATTACCACAACGGCGTCAGGTGCTACTGCAGTTAGCTGCGGCATTACGCGAACGTAATGAAGAGCTGGCGGCGATGGCTACTCGTGAGATGGGTAAACCGATTAGCCAATCTCGCGCTGAGGTCAACAAATGCGCGCAGGTTTGTGAATGGTATGCTGAACACGGCCCGGCGGTCTTAGCTCCACAGCCGACTCAAGTTGACAATAATAAGGCGTGGCAAGAATTTAGGCCGCTAGGGACGATTTTAGCGGTGATGCCGTGGAACTTCCCTTACTGGCAAATACTACGTGGTGCAGCAGGCATGCTTCTCGCCGGTAATACCTACTTACTTAAGCATGCTCCGAACGTTATGGGATGCGCATTCTTGATGAAAGATATCTTCGATAAGCTTGATGCGCCCGCCGGAATTTTTGACGTTATCAATATCGATAATGAGGGCGTCTCGGCGCTGATTGCTGATCCGCGGATTGCCGCCGTAGCGGTCACGGGTAGCGTACGTGCCGGTTCGGCGATCGCGGCGCAAGCCGGTGCAGCGTTGAAGAAAACCGTGCTGGAGTTAGGGGGATCCGATCCGTTCATCGTCTTGGCCGACGCTGACTTGGATGAGGCGGTAAAGGCTGCCGTAATTGGGCGTTATCAAAATACAGGACAAGTCTGTATGGCGGCCAAGCGGTTCATTATTGAGGAGAGCATTGCACCACAATTTGAACAGAAATTTACGCAAGCGGTGGCTGAGCTATCCTTGGGCGATCCAACGCTCGAACAGACCTATTTAGGCCCTATGGCGCGTTACGACCTACGCGATGAATTACATGCTCAAGTTGAAAAGACCTTAGCAGAAGGCGCTCGTTTGGTGTGCGGGGGGGAAAAAATAGTGGGAGAAGGTAACTATTATGCACCGACAATCCTTGCCGACGTCAGCGAGACGATGACGGCCTTCCGTGAAGAGGTATTTGGCCCGGTGGCGACGTTGACTGTCGCTCGTGATGCACAACACGCCTTAGCGCTTGCCAATAATAGTGAGTTTGGCTTAGCGGCAACGGTTTGGACGGCGGATTCAGAGATTGCTGACACCCTTACGCGTGAACTCGAGACGGGCGCAGTATTCGTTAACGGTTATGGCGCATCTGACCCGCGCGTTACGATTGGCGGAGTGAAAAAGAGTGGTTATGGGCGCGAACTTAATCACTTCGGTCTACACGAGTTCTGTAATATTCAAACCGTGTGGGTAGACCGCCGCTAGTCTACGACGAGGGCAGCATTGTTAACGCTGCCCTCAACTTAACAGCCAATAATACCTTCCTGCCGTAGACACTCCCTTAGTACCATAAATGCCGCAAAGAGCTTAGGCTCGTCGATGCATGCGTAGCCAAGTAGTAGTCCTCGTTCTTGCTGAGCGCTGAGATAGTATTGAGATAGCGCCCGAACGACCACACCTTTATGGAGAGCGCGTGTTGCGATTGCCACATCATCACAGCCGTCTGGGAGTGATAACACCAAATGTAAGCCAGCATCATGACTATAGCGGGGCAAGAAATCATTGCCTAAATAGCGCAAGATCAGGCTCAATAAAAATTGTCGGCGTTGATGGTACAGAAGCCGCATCCGCCGAATATGCGCCGCAAAATGGCCCCCGCGGATAAATTCGGCGATGGCACGCTGCTTAATCAAATGCCCGCCTCGATAGAGCTCAGCCGCCGCGGTACGCAATGGATGACTCAAGCTTTTAGGTACGACGAGGTAGCCCATCCTCAAGGCGGGATATAACGTTTTACTAAATGTTCCCATATAGAGAACGGGGGCATTATCCTCTAGACCCTGTAAGGCTGGATGCGGCGGTTGAGAGAAACGAAACTCGCTATCGTAGTCGTCCTCAATAATCCAGAAACGCTGGCGACGTGCCATTTCTAATAGCTGCTGGCGTCGAGACAGCGACATTAATCCCCCTAGGGGATACTGGTGTGAGGGCGTTACGAAGACCATTTTAGGTGGCGGCGCAGCGCTCACGTCTGGAATTATTCCTTCTGCATCCACGGGCAAAGCGTGGAGGCGCAATCCATTACAACGCAAGATATTGCGCGTCCCCCAGTATCCAGGGTCCTCTACCCATACCGTATCGTTAACATCGGCGAGCACCTTGGCGACGAGATCGACCGTCTGATGGATCCCTTCTGTAATAATAATTTGCTCTACCTCAGCATTAACCGACCGGGTTACTCGCAGATATTCGCTTAATGCTTGGCGTAACTGAGCACAGCCGCCGCCATTGCTGTAAATAAGTTGTTCAATGTCCGGTGATTTCTGGAGACGATCTTCGATTTTACGTAATAACGCGTGGGGAAAGGCGGTCACATCCGGAGCGCCAGGAACAAAGGCTCCCCATTGATAAGGTGAGGCATTAGCATAGCCCAATAACTCCGCCCCTCGCGTCGAAAGGCTATGGGCGGGTAGCGCCCGCGGAACGTCCTTCGACGACGGTTGCACCGGCGCGGGTGAAAATTCAGGTAGCATGTTGGCAACCCAGGTGCCACTTCCGGTACGAGCAGTGACATAGCCTTCGGATAATAAGGCCTCATAAGCATTGAGCACGGTATTTCTTGAGACGTTAAGTTCTTTAGCGAGATCTCTGCTAGCAGGCAACCGAGTCTCAGCGGGAAAAATCCCCTCGGTTATTGCTTGCTGTAATACCAGCAATAATCGTTGGTGCAGCTTGCCGTGAGGATTTTCTTGTAACCTAGCCAGTAAGTGATCGGCGTAGAGGGATCGCAATTGGCACCTTCTTTTTAATAATAAATGGCTCTCGCAATCGATCTGTATCAAGGATAAACAATTAAGTCTAATGTTTTTAATTGTTATTGGTAGGAAGAGATGAGCGCAACTAACGAGAGTCTTAATCAACGTAAAGCCCAAGCTTTGCCCCGTGGTAGTGCAGTAATGTGTGATTGGTTCGTCGATCGTGCAGAGAATGCCACAATTTGGAGCACTGATGGGCGGGAGTTCATCGATTTTGCGGGAGGTATTGCCGTTCTAAATACCGGCCATCGACATCCAAAAATTACGCAGGCGGTCACGGAACAACTTCAGAAATTTACGCATACTGCGTTTCAGATCGTTCCTTACGAAAGTTATATTACTTTAGCTGAACGAATCAATCAGCGTGTGCCTGTCGAGGGGGCCGCGAAGACGGCATTCTTCTCAACCGGCGCGGAAGCGCTAGAAAATGCCGTGAAAATTGCGCGGAGTGCAACCGGTCGTCACGGGGTGATCACTTTTACCGGGTCGTTTCATGGCCGTACGATGATGACGATGGCGATGACTGGTAAGGTTGCACCTTATAAGCAAGATTTTGGACCGATGGTCCCCTCGGTGTTCCACGCCCGCTTTCCTGATGGAAAAAAGGTTAATTGCGAGCAAGCGTTAGAAAGCCTGCATGATATTTTTGCTTGTGACATCGCGCCGCACAACGTGGCAGCGATGGTGATCGAACCGGTACAAGGGGAAGGGGGTTTTCGAGTTGTCCCTGCGGAGTTTATGCAGGCATTGCGCGATATCGCCGACCAGCATGGTATTTTGCTGATCGCCGATGAAGTACAAAGCGGCTTTGCAAGAACTGGCAAGCTTCTTGCAATGGAACACTTCAGCGTTAAAGCTGACATCCTCACCATGGCGAAAAGCTTGGCAGGGGGTTATCCACTGTCGGCAGTGAGTGGTCGAGCAGACATCATGGATGCGCCGAACCCAGGCGGACTGGGGGGGACTTATGCAGGGAATCCTCTCGCCATCGCCGCGGCAAACACGGTACTGGATATTATCGATGAAGAAGACCTCTGTGCGAAAGCCAACACACTGGGAAATGAGTTAGTAAAGGAATTAGAGCAACTCTCTTCACAGTGCTCAGCGATCGAACACATTAGAGGGTTAGGATCCATGATTGCGGTAGAGCTTAAGGATGCGAGCATCGCTAAAGCTGTTCAGGATACCGCGATGGCACGAGGTTTACTGCTGTTAACCTGTGGTCAAAAGGGTAATGTGATACGTTTTCTTTATCCGTTAACCATTCCCACTGACCAATTCCGTCAGGGCATTACGATCTTACGTGAAGCGTTGACGCAGCATGCCACTTAATTCACCGGGCTATCCTTAAGGTGGCCTTGAACATTAGTTAGTATGTGGTGGGGCAGGTTACTCCTGTCCCGCCTCGGGGAATAAGTATGAATGAATTACCAGCTAGTCGTGACAACCTCTCTCAAGGGCTTAAGTCCCGTCATATTCGTATGTTATCCATTGGCGGCGTGATCGGCGCTGGCTTATTTGTCGGGTCCGGGCACGCTATTGCAGCGGCAGGGCCTGCGGTACTTATCGCTTATATGATTGCCGGGGCATTGGTCGTATTTATCATGCGGATGTTGGCGGAAATGGCGGTTAACACGCCTGATTCCGGCTCATTTTCTACTTATGCATCGCAAGCCTTAGGGCGCTGGGCAGGATTCACTATTGGTTGGCTATATTGGTGGTTCTGGGTACTCGTGATCCCGCTGGAAGCGAACGCGGCAGCAACTATCCTCAATGCGTGGGTCCCAGACATCGCGATATGGCAATTCACATTATTTATTACTCTTATTTTGACGGTCACTAACCTCTTTAGTGTGAAGAACTACGGCGAGTTTGAGTTCTGGTTAGCCTTAATCAAAGTCTGTGCAATCATTGCATTTCTTGCGCTTGCGGCTGCAGCGATTTTTGGCCTTCTGCCTACGAGCCAAGTCAGTGGTGTTAGCCATCTTTATGACCGAGGCGGGTTTATGCCGCATGGTATTGGCGCGGTTCTCTCTGCCGTTTTGACAACCATGTTCTCCTTTATGGGAACTGAAATCGTCACGATTGCTGCGGCCGAGTCTCGTAATCCGGGTAAAGAGATTTCCCGCGCGACTAACTCAGTCATATGGCGTATTGCCTTGTTCTATCTGCTATCCATTTTCTTTATTGTTGCACTGGTTCCTTGGAATGCACCTGATTTAGCAGCGAAAGGTTCTTACCAAACAGTACTTGAGATGATGGGTATCCCCCATGCTCGCTTAATCGTCGATGTCATTGTCTTAACAGCGGTATGTAGTTGTCTTAATTCTGCGTTGTATACCTCATCGCGCATGCTATTTTCTTTAGCCAAGCGTAAGGACGCACCCGCGGTAATCGCGAGGACGAATACGAAGGGTACGCCGTATATGGCCGTTATCTTCTCAACGTCAGTCGCATTTCTGGCCGTTATCGCTAACTACCTAGCGCCTGCTGCGGTCTTTGATTTCTTGCTCGCAAGTTCGGGGGCTATAGCGCTACTGGTCTACTTAGTCATCGCTTTCTCACAGTTGGTTATGCGCCGCCGTTGTGAGGCAAAGGGGAAAGTGCTGGACTATAAGATGTGGCTATTTCCAGGGCTTACCTACGCGATTATCGCCGTAATTATTGGAATTCTAGGGAGTATGTTGTTTATCCCCGGCCATCAATCAGAGGTTATGGCAACAGGGGGATTAACCCTAGTGGTGATTGCGGCGGGGTGTATCGTTCATCGTAGACAAAACCGTAAAGTCTCCTCATCGGTACTCGCACGTAATAATTGATTGAGCTGAGTATTCTGTCTGATAAGAGCGCGCATTGTCGCGCTCTTTTTATTTATATGCCCGCCAAAAACTCCATTAGAGCAGGGCGTTTCAGCAATAACTGATCGTGAAATTCCTAACTAATGCTATGATAAAGGCCTTAACCATCACGTCCGTTGTTGTACGGTTTTTAGGTCCTCAGGAGTAAGTATGCTTAATTCATTGTCTTCCACCACGAAGGCGTTATTGGTGGGGCTAACGGTTTCTTTTCTAACGGTAAGTTGTGCTGATCATCACGATAATGACCAGAGTGAAACCACGGTTAATCAGCCGGCGGCACAACCTGATGTACAGCAACCCGCGGTTGAGCAGCCCGCTCCTGCTAAACCCGCTGAGCCCGAAGCAAAAAAATTCAACGATCCGCTGGAGTTAGCAAGCTTCACCGGTGACTTTAGGCAGTATCAAGCAGGAGATGTCGTACCTGATATGTACCGCACGGCTCAATACACGATTAGCAAATGGCAGCTGCGTAAGTTACCTGCGCCAAGTGCGGGCAGCCACTGGACCTATTTCGGCGGCAGTTATGTGCTGATTACCGATGCAGAAGGTAAGATTCTGCGTATGTTCTCCGGCGAGATCATCTATCGATAGCTGGCGGTTGGGGCTGTATCGGCGGCCCCATCAATTTCCTACCTTCCTTGCCACTGCCATCGTTTACCTACCTTAAATCTCTAAATTCTAGCGATATCGCTAGGTTTTCCCTCGCCCACTATATAATTATGCTAATCAGTTGAAGGTCGCTAGTTACACATCCTAGGCCGATAGCTACGGCTAGATTATTGTTACATTTAATTTTTTGTGATGGACTCGACGCTTTTTCTCCCCCTAAAAAGTGCTATAAAGGTTAAACAAAATTATAAGGTTTCTCATCGTGATAGATGTGGCGATGGTGTGTTTTTCTTTTACTGGCTAGGATGGGATTATGTTTGGTTGGACGTCAACGCAGCGTAATGTTGCGACTGCAAGCTTCTTGAGTTGGATGCTTGATGCATTCGATTTTTTTATTTTGGTCTTTGTATTGAGTGATCTAGCCGGGTATTTTCAGACGTCAGTGACAGATATTTCTGTCGCGATTATGTTGACCCTAGCCGTGAGACCTATCGGTGCTCTAATTTTCGGTCGTTTGGCGGAAAAATATGGCAGGCGTCCAATCTTGATGTTTAACGTCGCGCTCTTTTCTGTCTTCGAGTTACTTTCAGCGTGGTCGCCGACTTTTACCGTTTTTTTACTCCTGCGTGTGATCTATGGTGTCGCGATGGGAGGAATATGGGGAGTGGCTTCTTCATTAGCCATGGAAACTATTCCGGATCGATCACGCGGATTAATGTCAGGGATCTTCCAGGCAGGCTACCCTTGCGGATATCTCTTAGCTTCAATTATCTTCGGTCTGTTCTACGAGCACGTAGGATGGCGAGGGATGTTTTTGATCGGTGCATTACCCGTTTTCCTTCTCCCTTTTATCTACTTTAAAGTTCCAGAGTCACCAGTGTGGCTGGCATCCAAAGCACGTAAAGAGAGTCATGCTTTACTACCGATAATTAAAAGTAATTTACGTGTCTGTGGTTATCTCGTGCTATTGATGGCCTGCTTCAATTTCTTTAGTCACGGCACGCAAGATCTCTACCCCACTTTCCTAAAGGTCCAACATCAGTTCGATGCCCATACCGTCAGTATTATTGCGATTTTTTATAATATCGCGGCAATGTTGGGGGGCGTCTTTTTTGGTGTACTATCGGAAAAAATTGGCCGTAAAAAAGCGATTATGATAGCGGCCTTTCTTGCATTGCCTGTCTTACCCCTCTGGGCGTTTGCGACGGGCTCTGTCATGATCGGCGTCGGCGCTTTTCTCATGCAATTTATGGTGCAGGGTGCCTGGGGCGTGATTCCAAGCTGGCTAACTGAACTTGTCCCCGCCAACGCACGCGCCGTGTTACCTGGCTTTGTTTATCAGCTAGGGAATCTTATCGCTTCGGTGAATGCGACCCTACAATCGAAGATTGCTGCAGCCCATGGCGGTAATTACGGAATAGGGATGGCAATCGTCGCAGGTTCTGTTGCAGTACTGATTTTCATCTTAGCCGCGTTTGGGCGCGAAACTCGAGGGATGAAAATTTCTGGCGCGGAGGGCGTTGAGCGCCAGTAGGTTTACAGGCAGACGTCAATCCATTTGGCGTCTGTCAACTGAGCCATACGCTGGGGCGACAGTCTCACGGCGCTATGAATCGCCCCGGCAGCCGGTAATACTTCATCGAAAACCTCTAAGCTTCGGTCGCAATACACTTGCAACGGATTCTCCAGTCCGAATGGGCAAACGCCACCAACGGGATGTCCCGTAGCGATAATCACTTCATCCACCGTTAACATTCGGGCTTTAGCTCCGAAGGTGTCTTTAAGTTTTTTATTATCTAAACGTGCATCGCCACGCATTACGATGAGTACAATAGTATTTTTAATCTTGAGTGAGAGGGTCTTCGCAATTTGCCCGGGTACAACACCATGCGCGCGTGCGGCCATATCGACGGTGGCGGTACTTTGGTTCATTTCGATAATTTCGATATCGGGGGCATGCTCCGCAAAAAACTCGCGGACGGATTGCAGGCTCATCGGTTTTCTCCCTTATAACACGTATGCCTAATTTCACTATTAGGTGGCAAAGTATAAACGAATTTAGCTAAATGTATTGAAGAAATAGCGGGGAGGCTTAACGGTTACTCAGTCTTCTTGCACGAAGTTAGCGAAGGTTGTGCGCACTTAAATACCTGGGTAAGAGGGATAAACAACAAAGGTTAATGCGCTTAATGATAGCTCCTCCTGCTAGTAAAAACAGGAGGAGCTGTTTGCTACGTCTTAACCAAATTTTGTTATTGAGCGGTTTTTTCTAACGTTTTCCTTAGTGATTTAACGTCATCTGGACTCACAGCAGGTGCAGCATTGCCCCAGCTATTACGGATATAGGTTAAGACATCGGCGACATTTTGGTCGTCAAGGTTCCAACCAAATGCCGGCATGGCAGGATGAGTCGGTGCTGCAACAGTGCCACCGGCGCGGCTTCCTGCGAGAACAACATGAATCAACGATACCGGATCGCCATTGATGAGGGGAGAATCAGCCAGTTTCGGAAAGAGATGAGCGACGCCTTCTCCTTGAGGAACATGGCAACCACTACACCTGTCTGCATAGATAGCTTTGCCAGTCACCATCTGTGTATTATCCATGGC
This sequence comes from Rosenbergiella collisarenosi, assembly GCF_018494085.1. Classification (GTDB taxonomy): domain Bacteria; phylum Pseudomonadota; class Gammaproteobacteria; order Enterobacterales; family Enterobacteriaceae; genus Rosenbergiella; species Rosenbergiella collisarenosi. The sequence goes on from NZ_JABBFP010000001.1 coordinate 393,822, forward strand.
GATGGGTTGGGGTGTAGGCTCTGTGCGGCGAGTGTTGAGCGATTTTAAATAAAGCGCCGCCGCATTTAAATCTTCATCTTTCCAATACTGTGTAGAGTTTTCAACGGCTTCTGCCATTGGCCCTGACGCAATATCATAATTATTTGCGCCGGTTTTAAGGTACTCGACCAGATCTTTTTGTGACCATTTACCTATCCCTGTATGGCTATTATTCGTGATATCAGGAGCAAACCAGACACCTAAGGTATTACCTGTAAGAAAATGCTCGCCTTTATCGCCACCGATAATATTCTTAGGAGTATGGCAAGTCCCACAGTGGCCGAGCCCCTGAACCAGATAGGCACCGCGATTCCACTCAGCGGACTGTCTTGGATCAGGTTTATATTCGCCCTCTTTGAAATTGATCATATTCCAGATATTGAGTGCGCTACGAAGACGGAAAGGGAATGGCAGTTGGTTGGTGTCTATTGCCCTATTGATGGGCTGCACGGTTTGCAGATAAGCCCACAACGCTTGATTATCGGCCTGAGTCACTTTGGTGTAGGCGGTAAACGGCATCGCGCCATAAAGTAATTGACCATCGGGACGATGGCCTTTACGCATCGCGTTTTGAAAATCGGTAAATGTCCATCGACCAATACCGGTTTCTGGATCCGGAGTAATATTAGCGCCAATTAGTTGGCCGAATGGCGTATCAATAGCGACTCCACCCGAAAACAAGGGATGCCCTGGTTGAGTATGGCAAGCCGTGCAGTCACCAAGTTGCGCAATATAGCGACCCTTGCTGACGAGATCCCAAGAATCGGCGCCGCTTTCTGCCTGTGCCAGACTTGCCACGAAGAATAACGTACAGGCGGAGAGAATAAATTTTTTCATACCATCATCTCCCCTGGTTTTTGAAGATACTGGGTGCGGATGTAGTGAGCGGTACGAAAAGCCAATGCACCCACCGTACCAGTAGGGTTGTATCCAGGGTTATTTGGAACAGCGGAGGCTCCCACCACAAATAGATTCGGAATATCCCATACTTGGCAGAACTTATTTACAGAACTGGTCGAAGGGTCACTGCCCATAACAAATCCTCCCACGACATGTGAGGATTGATAATCGCCATTTGACCATGGCCCCTTTCGGGGTTGCTTCTGTATTTGCTCGGGATTCATCACTTTTGCAATTTCAGCCACTTTATCGGTCACGTATTGCGCCATACGCATATCGTTGTCGGGAAAATCGAAAGTAATGCGGAGTAAAGGTCGGCCGTGGGGATCGTTATAGTTTGGATCGAGCGATAAATAGTTTATGCGTTGTGGATAACTACTCGCCTCACAACCGATACTCGTTGTGGTGAGGTAATGGTCAACCGTTGCCTTTTTCCATGCTGATCCCCACCGAGGTGTACCGGGTGGAACGGGACGAGAGGCGATAGGCGCCGAGCCGATAGGGGTCACACGCGTTGACCCACCGCCCACAAATCCGAGTCCAGAATGATCGAAATTATCGTTATTAAATTCATCAATTCCCATCCCTATCGCACCACCACCAATGAAGGGGTTGAAGATTTGATCTTTGAAAAATAGGCGTACGTTATTCGCTGTTTGATAGCAGTAATTTCTCCCTGTTGTGCCTTTACCAGAGAAAGGATCGTAAGGGATACCTACCTTCGACAGTAGCATCAAACGGACATTTTCAAAGGTAAAGGCGGCAACAATCACAATGTCAGCGGGTTGCTCATAGCGCTCGCCGTTATTATCGATATACACCACGCCCGTGGCTTTTTTGCCCGTACTGTCTTTGAGAACCTCGAGAACCTCACAGTCGGTGCGTGCCTCGAAATTTGGCATGTTCGCGACGGCAGGAAGAACGTTAACAATCGCACTCGCTTTAGAGTAATTTGCACACCCGTAATTCGTACAGAATCCGCAGTAGGTACAAGGCCCCATGGTCAGTCCATACTGATTAGTATAACTTTGTGAAGCGAGGGCAGAGGGAACATAGAAGGGCTGATAACCCATTTCTGTTGCAGCTTTGGCAAATAAGGTCGGCGCAATGGTTTGTACATTCGGCGGGTTTGGATAATCGCGGGTTCGGGGGCCTTCGTATGGATTCCCCCCTTGGATAAGCTTTCCTTGAATATTACCGGCCTTACCCGATACCCCTGCGACACGTTCGAAGGCATCGTAGAAGGGCTCTATTTCCTCCCAGTCAAGCCCCCAGTCTTGAAGAGTGAGTGCCGGATCTACTTCTTTACCATAGCGTTCGCGCAGATGACTCGCTAACCGAAAGTCTGCCGGCTGGTAACGAAAGGTTAGACCTGCCCAGTGATTCCCAGCTCCTCCTGTACCATTTCCGGGATGAAACGATCCCCAAAAACGCATAGGTAAGGCTGTTTCCGATGGGGTATTACGCATCGTACAGGTATTCTGCGCAGGTCTTAGCATCAGTTCTTCGCGTGCGTTATAGCGTAACTCATCCGCGGCACTGGCGATGTTAAAGTCTTTGGCCGTATCTCGCCATGGCCCACGTTCCAGGCCAACAACTTCAAGACCTTGATCGCAGAGTTCCTTTGCCAAGATAGATCCCGCCCAGCCTAGGCCAACAATCACGACATTGGTGGCAGGTAATTTTTTTATCATCATTTTATACCTTTGTATTCCAGGCTGAACTGCCCATGATTGAGATGGGGATCAAGTCTAATTTTTGATCGGTCTTGGTTAAATAATCGCGATAGTCATAACGCGCGCCTGGAAAGCCAATCATTTTCCAGCTGATCATGTCACGGTTTCCACCATAGATAGGATCCGCAAAGAAGCCCTCCATCGTGTTGGAAAGCACCTGATCAAAAAAAAACTTACTATCGATATGTGACAGTGTGATCTCGCCTTTCTCCAGCGCCTCTAGCACTTGATTGCGTGTTTCCCCCGCCAATTGGCTGAACTTTTTATTATATTTTTGTTGGCAATAGTCGTGAAGGGCAGCGAGTCCGAGGCGGTATCGTTCACGCGGAGTAAGGGGCGATTGATCGCCCTGTGCGGCCGTACCGGGTTGAAAGGGAGCCTGCATATAGTTACGACTGGCATCTCCATAAGAGCCGGCAAGTTGTTGATCGATAAAGACAGTACATCCCGCGTCTTTACCGTTGCACGAATATTCGTCTGCGGGAATTAATTGGCTCACGATAGCATCGACTTCAACGGCTTCGTCCGCGGTAAAAAATTGTAAGCCCGGTGCATCGTTGATAATTGGGTTATTGTGGTCGAATAGCATCCACCGAGGAATGCCGGTAATAGTTGTTGCTTGTACACTGGAGACCGCCACTACGGTCAGGCTAGCCGCGGAAGCGGAGAGCAGCCGACGTCGGCTAATCCCCGAAGAAGAAGGATCAGACATAAAAAGCTCCTTTTGACATTGCTCAATGACAGTAAGTAATGACTCGCTAAATGTTGCATTTGTATTTTTATTGTTATCAATGTTAATTAAAAAGCGAGGGATTGTGTAATTTTATTTTTGTCTTTTCGGATTGAGCAGGCAGCGGGAGATGTGTTGTTAGGTTTTAGAGAAGAGTGCTTGGAAGTGTCGGGAGGTGTTGGGCCGAGAAGAGGTATAGTCAGTCACTATTTTGACTACAGAGAATAAATTCTCTAACGATAAACGTCTGTTCTCCCCGAGTACACGAAGAGAATAGACGCTAGACAGCCTAAATCTAGATTAACGCTTATTACGTCCCCAGACACTACGGTAAACACGGAATTTTCCGGTTTGAGCTAGCACTTCGTAATGACCAAAAGTCTCTTCGAGTACTTGCGGATAAGGTAAAAAGGCGTTGGCAACGATACGCAGTTCACCGCCACTACTCAGGTGGTTGGCTGCACCCCTGATTAAAGCATTTGCAGCATCTAAACTCGTTTGTAGCCCGTCATGGAACGGAGGGTTGGATAGGATCATATCGAACCTTCCCTGAACGTTAGAGAAAACGTTACTCGCGAACACCTCACCCTCTATATTATTAATGGCTAGGGTTGCTTGACTTGCGGCGATGGCGGCGGCATTCACATCAGTTAGCCATAGGCGAACTTTCGGTGAGTGCTGTTTCAAACTCGCCGCTAACACGCCGGAGCCACATCCAAGATCTAATACCTTGCCTTTAGTGTGTGCGGTGAGGGTAGAAAGCAGAAGGGCGCTCCCGTTGTCCAGTCCATCGCGGCTGAATACGCCTGGTAATGTTTGGATCGTCAGGTCGTCAAGTTGATAGCGACCATAATAGGTCTCGATATCGAATTCAGGCTGGTGGTCGAGACGTCCATGGTATAAACCGCAGCGTCTGGCGCTATCAATCTTCTCCAGCGAGCTGTATTGTTCGATAACGTTCTCTGCGCTACGCACACCGCTACGGTTTTCGCCAACAATGAACAGATCACTGCCCACTGGCATAAGGGCAAGAAGGTTAGCAAGCTGAAACGCGGCTTCTGGCTTATTTTTCGGCCAGTAATAGATTAACGTATCGCAGCCCGCAACGTGTTCTGCGTTGGCGTAGAGGCCAAATTGTGCACGTTCTTCGAGTTGCTGGCTTAGCGCTTGCCAATGGTGAAACTGCTGTGTAAAAACACGGGTAGAGGCCGTGGTTAATTGTGCCGGTAACATATCCTGCAGGTCACCCGCAAAAATAATATGGCGATGTTCGAACTCTTCCTCGTGGCGCAACAGCACTTCGCTGGCCGGCATATAAGCTGACATGGTAACTCCTCTTTCATAAGAGAGGCGATTATAGAGGTTTATTGGCGCAGGTTCGATGGTTTTGCTAGCATAGCAGCGTAAGCTTTTGTTGAGTGGATAAAAATGACAGAAAGACGAGACTGGTTATTAGCGCAAATGGGGATCGACCAGTATCGTTTACGGCGTCCCGAAGTCTTACAAGGTGAGGTAGCCATCGCGATAAAGCCGACCACTAAGCTCGTCATTGTCGGGCTGCAACGCGATGAACTCCATCACCCTTTTATCAGTGATGTATTACTGAGCATGATTGTCGAATCCGCTAATGTACTGTATCTCTCGGTAGAACAACTGCCCCTGCTTCCCCAGCCGTTATCTTGTTTACTCTGGTTCGTGGGCCATGATCCACAGCATCGCTATGCCTCGCGCCAGATCCTCTCCCCGCCTTTTGCTACCTTAATCGGGAATGCAGAGGCTAAACGTACTTTATGGCAGCAATTTTGCGACTATGACGATAATCTCTGATCTGCATCTGGCAGACTGGGCGCAAGCCTTTACGATTGAAAACCAGTGTCACTCACATCCATGGAGTGCGGCGACTTTTCAAGCAAACCAAGGTGAGCGTTTTATTAACTTGCGCGCCGATATCGACGGCGAACTAGCGGGGTTTGTAATCTGCCAGGTGGTACTGGATGAGGCATCCCTCTTTAATATTGCCGTGTCGCCCACTTTTCAACGGCGTGGCGTCGCTCGACATCTAATAATGTCGCTTAGCGAACGGCTGATAGAGCGTGATGTCATGATGCTTTGGTTAGAGGTTCGTGCATCAAACTTACCCGCTATTGGCCTCTACGAATCACTTGATTTTAACGAAGTATCACGACGTAATAATTATTATCCCACCGCTAACGGGCGCGAAGACGCGTTGATCATGGCGTTAACACTGTAATTATTCTTGGAGCACTATGCTGATAAAACACTTCGACTGCATCCTTTTTGATGCTGATGAGACACTGTTTGAATTTGATGCCTATAAAGGGTTAAGCACGATGTTTGCGCAGCATGGTGTGACATTTAGTCCTGAAGATTATCAACGCTATCAGGCACTGAATAAGCCTTTATGGACGGCCTATCAACATCATGAAATCGATGCGGAACAGTTAAAGACGCAACGTTTTGATCCGTGGGCGAAGGTACTGAACCTTCCAGCCAGTACGCTAAATCAACAATTTTTAGCTGCCATGGCGCAGATTTGTCAGCCCTTACCGGGTGCTAAGGCTTTGCTGGAGGCTATCTCGCCTCATGTGCGTGTTGGGATTATTACCAATGGTTTCACTGATTTGCTGCATGCGCGCCTAGCGAGCACCGATTTTAGCGGTTACTTTGATGTGCTGACCATATCAGAACAATTTGGTCTTGCTAAGCCGGCGCCAGAGATTTTTCAGCATACTCTAGAGCAACTTGAGGGGTGCCTGCCAGAAAGAACCTTAATGGTCGGTGATACGCCAGAATCTGATATTTTAGGCGGTATCAATGCTGGAATGAAAACCTGTTGGTTAGATCATGGCGATAAAATTCTGCCAGCAACTATCACCCCCGACTGGCAAGTGCCCACTCTCCCCGCGTTGCAGTCTCTCCTTCTATAACTCTTTCGCCTTATCCCGCTTAGACTTCGCGGGGATGGGGCGGTGGGCCGTGAGGAGGTAGGGAGACTGCTGCCAGTGCGTGCGTTGGTCTCTTAACAGGGTACGGGTTAGAATAATACCGATGGCGAGAGCCAGTAATAGCATCAAGCGTAATAAGTTAGTGGTGTTATCGACATGGCGTGCCTCACTCGCTAACGTATGTGTATCCAATGTTAGGCGTAAATATCCCTGCGGACCTGCTTTGGTTTGCAGGGGAACGACAAGTTGACGCGTCGAGTAACTGCCTGTGCGATCATCGCTAAGCCCCAATCGGTCCCTAACACTGATCGATTGGCCACTGTGTACAAGGCGTGTCCCATCGACATCATAAAGCGAGACGTCGATGACTCTCGGTTGTTGGGTGAGATGTTTAAGGATGCCATTGATTGCGGAGAGGTCAATCTCATCCTCAGAAAAATAAGGCAGTAAACTATAAGCAACTTGGTTCGCCAGCCCCTGTGAAAGCTCAGAGGCCTGTGTTGTTTCAACTTTTTGACGGCTCGAACTAAACCATGACGCCCCCTGCATCAATGCCACCATTAATGCTAAACACGCCAACACGATCAGCGTCCTGTGAAGTTGAATGTTAATTTTAGGTCTGTGCATGGGTTGGGAATCTCATTTTTTCAGAAATCGTTAGCTCTGATGTGGGTTTATGTTGCCAGAGCTGGGGCGATCGGGGTAGCCTTTTGCCGGGTTTATATGTTTGTTCAGGAGCACCAATGCCAAACCGATTAAGTTGGTCTGATTTACCTACGGATGTTACAGCATGGCCAGGATTGCCGCTTTCATTGAATGGGGATGAAGTCATGCCCCTCGACTACCGCGCAGGCCGTAGCGGCTGGCTTCTGTTTGGCCGTTCACTGGATAAACAGCGTCTAACCGATTATCAACAACAGTTAGACGGAGCATTAGTTCTGGTGAGTGCGTGGACGGTCGGCGATTATGCCGTATTGCGAGTCGCGGGTTCACTTACCCCAGAGGCACGTAAACTGGCCTATCAGTTTGAACTAGACGTTGCCGCCCTTGGACAGCTTCCGGAGTTACAACAACCCGGCCTGTTAGTCATGGATATGGATTCTACGGCAATTGAGATCGAGTGTATCGACGAAATTGCAGTCTTGGCAGGATGCGGCGAAAAAGTCGCCGAAGTAACAGAAAAGGCGATGCGCGGCGAGCTAGATTTCCAACAAAGTTTACGCGAACGCGTCGCACAATTAGCGGGAGCCGATGAAGCTATTTTGCAGCAGGTACTCGATAATTTACCGCTGATGCCTGGACTTGAACAGTTAGTCGATACTTTACAGTCACACGGCTGGCAAGTTGCCATCGCCTCTGGCGGGTTTACCTTCTTCGCTGATTATCTCAAACAAAAATTAAAACTAAGCGCAGTGGCGGCCAACCAGTTAGAAATCGTCAACGGCAAACTGACGGGTAAGGTGTTAGGGGATATTGTCGATGCGAAATATAAAGCCACCTTCCTTGAAAAATTGGCGGCAAACTATGAGTTACCACGTTCACAAACGGTCGCGATTGGCGATGGTGCGAATGATTTAGTCATGATCCAAGCGGCGGGACTAGGAATTGCCTATCATGCCAAGCCTAAAGTGAATGAAAAAAGTGAAGTGGTTATTCGCTTTGCCGATCTGACAGGGGTACTGTGTATTCTTACGGGTAGCCTTAACCACGAATCACGCTGAGTAAGGAGCTATTTTGGCTAAAGCAGTAAAACGAGCCTTTGTTTGTAATGAGTGCGGAGCGGATTATCCTCGTTGGCAGGGGCAGTGTAGTGCCTGCCACGCCTGGAATACGATCACTGAGGTACGGCTTGCCGCCTCACCGACTGTGGCAAGAAATGAGCGTTTATCTGGCTATGCTGGCAGTAGTGGGGCAAGTAAAGTCCAAAAGCTATCTGAGATAAGCCTTGAGGCGCTGCCGCGTTTTTCGACTGGTTTTAAAGAGTTTGACCGCGTGTTAGGTGGCGGTGTTGTGCCGGGGAGTGCCATTCTGATCGGTGGTAGCCCAGGTGCGGGTAAGTCGACATTGTTGTTGCAGACGCTTTGTAAGCTGTCAGAAAAGATGAAAACGCTCTACGTTACGGGTGAGGAGTCGTTACAGCAGGTTGCAATGCGCGCCCATCGACTAGGCCTGCCCACGACACATCTTAATATGCTATCCGAGACCAGCATTGAAGAAATCTGCCAAATTGCGGAAACCGAAATGCCACAATTAATGGTGATCGATTCTATCCAGGTTATGCATATGTCCGATGTGCAATCGTCGCCAGGCAGCGTGGCTCAAGTGCGTGAAACGGCAGCCTACCTAACTCGTTTTGCGAAAACCCGCAACGTAGCGATTGTAATGGTCGGACACGTCACAAAAGACGGCTCGTTAGCCGGGCCGAAAGTCCTCGAGCACTGTATTGATTGCTCCGTGTTACTTGACGGCGATACAGACTCTCGCTTTCGTACTTTGCGCAGCCATAAAAACCGTTTCGGGGCGGTTAACGAACTGGGCGTATTCGCGATGACTGAGCAGGGGATGCGTGAAGTCAGTAATCCTTCTGCAATCTTCTTATCGCGCGGCGATGAGGTAACACCGGGAAGTTCGGTCATGGTGGTGTGGGAAGGGACCCGCCCACTGTTGGTTGAAATTCAAGCCTTAGTCGATCATTCATTAATGGGTAATCCACGCCGCGTTGCAGTAGGACTTGAACAAAACCGCCTCGCGATTTTACTCGCAGTGTTGCATCGCCATGGTGGGCTACAGATGGCAGATCAGGACGTGTTTGTTAACGTCGTCGGCGGCGTTAAGGTGACGGAGACGAGTGCCGATCTCGCCTTGCTGTTAGCGATGGTATCGAGCCTACGGGATCGTGCGTTACCCCATGACCTAGTGATATTCGGTGAAGTAGGTCTTGCAGGGGAGATTCGACCGGTACCGAGCGGACAAGAGCGTATCGCGGAGGCCAGCAAACATGGTTTCACCCGTGCTATCGTTCCTGCCGCTAATGCCCCGAAAAATCCGCCGAGTGGGATGAAAGTTTACCCGGTTAAAAAACTTGCCGATGCATTAGAAGTGTTTGATGAATTAACCTAATGCGTTTGACCGCTTAGTCACCAAGTAATCAGGAACTGACGTGATGCAAAATTATGATTATTTAAAAGTTGCGATACAGCAAAAAGGCATCACTCTACAGCAGGTTGCTGAGGCTTGTGGAATGACTAAGGGCTATCTCAGTCAGTTGCTTAATCAGAAAATAAAAAGTCCTAGTGCCTCGAAACTTGAGGCACTGCATCATTTCTTAGCGCTCGATTACCCTTATCGGCAGAAAGTCGTCGGGGTGGTCTTCGGTAAGTTCTACCCCTTACATACCGGGCACATTTACCTAATTCAGCGCGCGTGTAGTCAAGTTGACGAGCTGCATATCATCATGGGTTACGATGAGCCTCGCGACCGGCAGTTATTCGAAGATAGTGCGATGTCCGAACAGCCGACGACCGCTGATCGGTTGCGTTGGTTACTCCAAACCTTCAAGTACCAGAAAAATATTCGTATTCACTCTTTTAACGAAGAGGGGGTCGAACCCTACCCGCATGGTTGGGATGTTTGGAGCCAAGAGATTAGCGCCTTTATGGCGGATAAGCAGATTCATGCACAGCGTATCTATACCAGTGAGCAAGATGATGCTGAGATGTTCGAGCGTTACCTCAATATTGAAACGAGCGTTATTGACGCCCAGCGCAGCTTTATAAATATTAGCGGCCAGCAGATACGTCAGGACCCCTTTAAATATTGGGATTATATTCCTACCGAGGTAAAGCCGTTCTTTGTACGTAAGGTTGCGTTACTTGGGGGGGAATCCAGCGGTAAGTCGACATTAGTCAATAAGCTGGCGAATATCTTTAACACGACGAGTGCTTGGGAATATGGACGAGATTACGTCTTCTCACAATTAGGGGGAGACGAGCAGGCGCTCCAATATTCTGATTACGATAAAATCGCACTCGGTCAGGCACAATATATTGATTTCGCGGTAAAGTATGCCAACAAAGTCGCGTTTATCGATACAGACTTTGTGACAACCCAAGCGTTCTGTTTGAAATATGAAGGGAAGGCGCACCCATTCGTACAGGCTCTCATTGCAGAGTATCGTTTCGACTTGGTCATCCTCCTAGAAAACAATGTCCCCTGGGTTGCCGATGGCTTACGCAGTTTGGGAAGCTCGGTGGATCGTAAAGAGTTTCAATCTTTGCTCATAGCGCTGTTAGACGAAAATGAAATCCCTTTTGTACAGGTACTGGAAAACGATTACGACAGCCGTTTTCTACGCTGTATTGAGCTGGTTGAGCAAGTCCTCCTTAAATCTTCAGCGTCACGGTTAACGTAACGTTAGCGGAGCCATTGGTTTAGCTTTGATTGAAGGAGTCAGTATTATGCTCTCTACGAGGTATCACGGAGGAGAGGCAATGCAACGACGAGTTATTATAATGGGCGGTGTGGCGGCAATTATGCTGGTTGGCTGTTCGCCGCACAGCACGCAATTATCGGCCGATACGTATTTAGTTAAGTGTGAACAAATGTTTGGCGAGATGAGTGATTGCGTCGCGTTAGCAAGAAAGCAGTGTCCGGCAGGTTACGACGTTTTAAGTGCCAAAGACGAAACGTCGTCAGGGGCGATTGTGGGCGAGGACCAAACGACCCATTACACGGGTAACGTTAAACGCTCTATGTTGATCAGGTGCCCATAGGCAAGAAAAGAGAGCCGAAAAGTGGCTCTCTTAGTCGAGTAATTATTTACTCATTTTCTTATATTTCATTCGCTTAGGTTCGAGTGCTTCATTCCCCAGCGTTCGTTTACGATAATCTTCGTATTCGCTAAAGTTTCCTTCGAAGAACGTGACATTCCCTTCATCCTGATAATCCAGAATATGGGTAGCGATTCTGTCGAGGAACCAACGGTCGTGCGAGATAACCATGGCACAGCCCGGGAACTCTAGAAGCGCATTTTCTAAGGCGCGTAGCGTTTCAATATCTAAATCGTTGGTAGGCTCATCGAGAAGCAGTAAGTTACCGCCGACTTGGAGTAATTTGGCTAAGTGCAAACGCCCACGTTCGCCCCCAGATAGCTCACCCACGCGTTTCCCTTGATCGGTCCCTTTAAAGTTAAAGCGTCCAACATAGGCACGGCTCGGCATCTCGAAGTTACCAATACGCATAATATCTTGACCGCCAGAAACCTCTTCCCAGACGGTTTTACTATTATCCATCGCATCACGGAACTGATCGACTGAAGCCAGCTTCACCGTTTCGCCTAGGGTTATCTCACCGGAGTCCGGTTGCTCTTGACCCGACAGCATACGGAATAACGTTGATTTACCCGCACCGTTGGCACCGATGATCCCGACGATTGCCCCTTTCGGAATAGAGAAAGAGAGATTATCGATCAGTACGCGATCGCCGTAAGATTTGGTTAGGTTGTTCACTTCTACAACTTTATCGCCTAAACGTGCTCCAGGCGGAATGAAGAGTTCACTGGTTTCATTACGCTTTTGGTATTCGACGCTGTTTAGCTCATCAAAGCGGGCAAGACGTGCCTTACCTTTTGACTGACGGCCTTTAGTACCTTGGCGCACCCACTCCAGCTCTTTCTCGATCGATTTACGACGAGCCGCTTCTGCAGAGGCTTCTTGAGCTAGGCGTTGATCTTTTTGTTCCAACCAAGAGGAGTAGTTACCTTCCCATGGGATCCCCTCACCACGGTCAAGTTCTAAGATCCAGCCGGCTACGTTGTCGAGGAAGTAACGGTCATGGGTAATCGCGACCACTGTTCCCTCGAAATCATGCAGGAAGCGCTCTAGCCATGCGACTGATTCCGCATCTAAGTGGTTAGTTGGCTCATCCAGCAGTAACATATCCGGTTTTTCGAGCAGGAGGCGACAAAGTGCTACGCGACGGCGCTCACCTCCAGAGAGGTTGGCGACTTTAGCCTCCCACTCTGGCAGGCGGAGTGCATCGGCTGCACGCTCAAGTTGTGTATTGAGGTTATGACCATCGTGAGCATCGATTATCTCCTCAAGACGTCCTTGCTCTGCCGCTAACTTATCAAAATCGGCTTCTGGTTCTGCATAGAGGGCATAGACCTCATCCAGACGTTTTAGCGCTCCGACGACTTCAGAAAGGGCTTCTTCGATAGACTCGCGTACCGTATGTTCAGGATTAAGTTGGGGCTCCTGAGGAAGATAACCGATTTTGATACCCGGTTGTGGTCTTGCTTCGCCTTCGATATCTTTATCGATCCCCGCCATGATGCGTAGGAGTGTAGATTTGCCCGCACCATTCAGGCCTAGTACGCCAATTTTTGCCCCTGGGAAGAAGCTAAGAGAAATATTTTTTAAGATATGTCGTTTAGGGGGAACAACTTTCCCTACACGGTGCATACTGTATACGAATTGCGCCACGAGATAAGCCTCTTAGTAGTCGTTAAACGTGTTATTTGCTGAGAAGTGTATCTGTTTTCCCATCATATTCACAGTAACCGCGCAGTGGAAAAGACTATAATCGGAGGGCATTGCAGGAAAGCTGAACGAAGTGTTAGAAACATGTTAGCGTAAGCAGGTATTCACTATAGCGACGATAAGGGGTAAAACGTGGCAGATTGGAAGCATTGGGTAACAGGAATATGTCTTACCACTGTGAGTTGTGCGGCTTTTGCTGACTCACTTTCGGAACAGCGTCAGCGCTATAGTCAAATACGTCAAGCCTGGGACGCCAAGCAAATGGATGTGGTGGCACAGTTGATGCCAACGTTAAAAGATTATCCACTATATCCATACTTGGAGTACCGCCAGTTGTCACAAGATCTGAGCCAAGATACCGCGCTTGGGATCAATAATTTTGTGAACAGTTATCCTACCTTACCCGCTGCAAAAAGCCTGAAAAACCAGTTTGTCAGCGAGCTGGCACGGCGCGACGATTGGCAAGGATTACTGAGTTTTAGTCCGCAAGAGCCTCCTACTGCACAAGCAAAATGTAACTGGTATTACGCGAACTATGCGACTGGGCACCAGAGCCTGGCGTGGCAGGGCGCGAAGTCTATCTGGATGACGGGGCGTTCGTTACCCGCTGGTTGCGAGCGACTCTTTTCGGCCTGGCAAAATAGTGGTGATTTTAGTAACGATCAGATTCTTACCCGTCTTCTCCTCTCTGTTAAAGCGGGGAATGATAGCCTGACTCGTCAACTTACCGCCCAGCTCCCTTCTGATTACGATACGCTCAGAACTGCACTTAATGCCTTACAGAGCTCATCGCAGGGTGTTCTTACCTTCGCCGAATCCGTGTCGCCTACCGAGTTCAGTCGAAAAATAACGATAATCGCGTTTAACCGTCTTGCCCGCGATAATGTTGACCAAGCTCAGACCTTAATCCCACAGCTCGCGTCCCTACAACAGATGGACCAACAAGATACACAAGCATTGAAAGAAGCCGTGGCCTGGCAGCTGATGTCGACGGATATCACTTCGCAACAGCAACGCTGGCGCGATGAAGTGGTTATGGACAGTGAGTCTGAGACACTGCTTGAAAGACGTATCCGCCTCGCACTGAGCCAAAATGATCGGCACGGCTTAAATACTTGGATTGCGCGTCTGCCGGTTGAAGCCAAACAAAAAGATGAATGGCAATATTGGCAAGCCGATCTTCTGCTAGAAAGAGGTAGGAAGTCGGAAGCTGACGAAATACTGCATCAACTTATGCGTCAACGAGGTTTCTATGCCATGGCCGCTGCGCAGCGGCTCGGGGAGGAGTATCAGTTACAGGTGGATAAGGCTCCCGAGGCCGATAGCTCGGTCACCGAGGGACCAGAGATGGCAAGAATACGTGAACTCATGTATTGGAACCTCGATAATCTGGCGCGCAGTGAGTGGGCAAGCTTAATTAATAGTAAGAGTCTCACTCAGCAGCAGATGTTGGCGAGTTATGCCAATTCTCAAGATTGGTGGGATCTTAGTGTTCAAGCGACCATTACTGCAAAAATGTGGAACAGTATCAAAGAGCGTTTTCCTATTGCGTGGCAGACCTACTTCCAACGTTATGCAGCGGGTAAGGCGATCCAAACTTCCTTTGCGATGGCTATCTCGCGCCAAGAGAGTGCTTGGAATCCAAAGATTCAATCGCCAGTCGGCGCAACAGGTCTCATGCAAATTATGCCGGGAACGGCTAGCCATACGGTAAAAATGTATGAGATTGCTGACTATAGCAATAGTAGCCAGTTGCTCGACCCAGAGATGAATATCCAAATCGGCATGCAGTATCTAGACTACGTTTATCGCCAATTTGATAATAACCGTATTCTGGCGGCGGGCGCCTATAATGCAGGGCCTGGCAGGATCAACCGCTGGCTATCTTCCAGTCAGGGGCGTTTAGATCCTGTCGCCTTTATCGAAACAATTCCTTTCTCGGAAACGCGAAACTATGTCAAAAACGTTCTCGCGTACGATGCCTATTATCGTTATTTGATGGGATCTTCGGACAAAATCTTTACCGATAGTGAGTGGAATCGGCGCTATTGAGTATGTTATGCTTCTGTACTCGCCAATGAGTACGGAAGCCCACCTTATGACTATCGACCAAGACAATTCGCTTTCGGAGCGAGACTGGACGCGCTTCATCAAGCTTTTGGCGGAGGCTTTTTCCGCAGGGCAGGGTGAGGCGCTACTCAATCTTATGCTGACGGCAGACGAGCGACAGGGTTACGGGACTCGCTTGTGCATTATTGAAGAATTGCTACGCAGCCAGCTGAGCCAACGTCAGCTCAAAGATCAGCTTGGCGTTGGCATAGCCACCATTACACGTGGTTCCAACGGCTTAAAGTCGGCGGCTCCAGAATTACGTGAGTGGCTTACTGAGCAGCTTCTGCATAAAAAGGATGAAGCAACGGACTTATCGCGAGAATAATCGCTTGTTGATAAACCGAGGAGCGGGTTAAAACGCCCGACGTTATTGCCCCAATTGCGCCGCCTTTATGCTTTATGTTATCGATACCCGTAAGGGTGGACATAAGAGGCCCTAGCTCCGCACCTTCGTGCAGTGCATCAAGAATACGTGAGGGTAATTTAAAGCTCGCGGAACGAGACTCGCTACGCTGAAGACTATTTTCGACGATAACCCAAGCAAATGCTTGGTTGTCGTCTATACCCGCTTCGATAGCGAGCCAGAGTGAGGCGGCTGGGTAACGTTCTTTTGCATGACGTAAACGGTTATCGGCACCTTGCCATGTTTCTTCGTCCGTCAGGGGTTGTGCGCAGACACCACTCTCGACATCCACTCCTTGTATTTCTACTTGTTCATCAGGGAAGATAGCTTTACAGGCTTCGGTAACGGCTAATATTTTAGCTGGGTTGCAGGTTGCCACGACAACATGATACATAATGGTAGCTCGAAGGTAACAAAATTGTTTTGATCATATAATGGAAAGGGTTATGCAACAAGTTTTGCTGGTTCGCCACGGAGAGACGCTGTGGAATACTGAACAACGGATCCAAGGGCAAAGTGACAGTGAGCTCACTAAGCAGGGAATAGAGCAAGCACGGCAAACAGGTTTACGTCTACAACATTTGGGGATTACGCATATCATTTCGAGCGACCTAGGGCGGACACAGCAGACGGCAGCAATTATCGCGGAAAGTTGTCAATGTCAGTGTGTCATCGATGCTCGTTTGCGTGAAATCAACATGGGCGTATTAGAAGGGAGAGCGTTGAGCAGTCTGACTCAGCAAGAAGAACAATGGCGAAAGTCGCTATTGAACGGTGATCCTGCTGGGCGTATCCCACAAGGGGAAAGTATGGGAGAACTGGCTCAACGTATGCGCGAAGCGCTTGAAGCGACGCGATCACTACCTACCGGGAGTCGACCTGTATTAATTAGCCATGGCATTGCTCTCGGGTGTTTATTGGGGACCTTGCTAGGGTTGCCTGCATGGGCTGAAAGGCGCTTAAGATTAAGAAACTGCTCGGTATCGCGGGTCGATTATCAATCAAGTTCTTGGCTTGCCGAAGGGTGGATTGTCGAGAGTACCGGTGATATTGCACACCTATCAGCGCCTGCTTTAGATGAGCTGAAAGCTTGAACACTCCCGGCATATGGCCGGGAGGTAATAGTTAAGCGCTTTTTCTGATTGGGATCAGATAATCACAGCGAATATCGGCGGTGGTTACTCCATGTGGAGTATAAAAGCGCTCAATATCTTGCCCTGAACGACGTGTCAGATTCAACGTTGGCATACAGGTGCTGTAGAGCACTAAGATGAAATCTTGTAAGCCTTCTTTAAGCCCGTCATAACTAAACTGTACATAGTCTCCGCCTTCAAGAGTAATTTTCTCGACAGAATCTAATGTTTTCGCAAAGTTGTCGTCGGCAATAGCGGTGGTATAGAGGATCTCTTGTTCATCTTCTTTATCGGCGCTACTACGGACTTGGTGTAGCCCATAGAGCTTATCTGGAATAGTGTTTTTCGCGTTGTGCAAAAATTGCTGCCAGAAATGTTTACGCATCTCGGCGCGATACTGGGTAATTTGTTCAAGCGTACAGGCATAGCTCTGGGTATGACCAAATAATGTAATTTCGGGCAGATTCACCATCGTCGGCTGTGGCATTGAGAAGGCACCCATACGAATAGGGGGGCGCAGTCCAAACGATGACCAGTCTAATGCTCTACGATAACTCGCCGGAGTTTGATTAAATTGTTTCTTGAAAGCGCGAGTAAAGGTTTGTTGAGAATCGAAACGGTACTGAAGTGCGATATCTAAGATAGGCCTTCCCGTTAATCTTAATGCTACCGCAGCCTTTGAGAGGCGCCGTGAACGGATATAGGCACCAATCGCATGGCCCGTAATATTTTTGAACATACGCTGCAAGTGCCATTTGGAGTAGCCAGCTTTATGGGCAACATTATCGAGCGACAGAGGTTGGTCCAGATGACTCTCTAACCACACCAATAAGTCTCTGATAATTCCAGCTTGGTCCATAGTAAATCCCCTTATCCATTGGCAGGTTGAGCCGTGTAGGCAGACTATTATACGCTAGATTTCAATTTTCTGAATCTATTGCCACTAATAATTGAACCTATTAGTATTAATATTTGAAGGCATTGTTGTTATCCTTGGTTAATATAACGGTTAGTTATTATAACCTATAGTTACTTAGTGTATTATTTAAAGAGATAGATAGAATCTATGAGAATGCGTAACACAGCGGCAGTCATTAAACGTTTAGTTGGGGCTTGCTTAATTGCAACCACCCTCACACCACTTATCGCTCAGAGCGAGGAGATTGGCTCGGTCGATACAAAATTTAAAATAATCGGGGCAAATCATAAAATCGTTATTGAGGCTTTCGACGACCCGGAGATTAGTAACGTAACCTGCTATCTAAGCCGAGCGAAAACGGGTGGAATTAAAGGAAGCCTTGGTCTAGCAGAGGATACGGCTGATGCTGCCATTTCCTGTCATCAAGTAGGGCCTATCGAGGTACCTGATAATATTAAAGCAGGGAAAGAAGATGGTGATACCGTATTCAAACAGCGGACTTCTTTAGTATTCAAAAAGTTACAAGTTAATCGTTTTTACGATCAGAAAAGAAATACACTGGTTTATTTGGCTTATTCAGATAGAGTCGTAGAAGGGTCGCCGAAGAATGCCTTAAGTGCAGTCCCTATTATGCCGTGGCACTAAAAAAAAAGCCCAGATATTCTGGGCTATTCTGTCATACATATTTATTCTTCGATATCGCCGCAGAAGCGATAACCTTCACCATGGATCGTCGCAATAATTTCAGGGGTCCCTGGTGTGGACTCAAAATGTTTGCGAATACGACGGATGGTTACATCGACAGTTCGGTCGTGGGGTTTTAAATCACGCCCCGTCATTTTCTTCAAGAGCTCAGCGCGCGGCTGGATTTTTCCTGGATTCTCACAGAAATGTAGCATTGCTCTGAATTCACTGCGTGGTAATTTATATTGTTCGCCCTGCGGGCTAATCAGCGAACGACTATTAATATCTAGCACCCAACCATTGAAACGATAGTTTTCAACATGCTTTTGTTCTTCTTGAATCGGAGCAAGATTCATCGTGCGGGATAACAAGTTACGCGCACGGATAGTTAATTCACGAGGATTAAACGGTTTAGTGATGTAGTCATCCGCACCGATCTCGAGCCCAAGAATTTTATCAACTTCATTATCGCGACCGGTTAAGAACATCAGTGCAACACTTTGTTGCTCACGGAGTTCGCGTGCCAGTAAGAGTCCGTTTTTACCGGGTAGATTGATATCCATAATGACCAGGTTAACCGTGTGCTCAATCAACGCTTGATGCATTTCTGCACCATCTGTTGCCTCGTAAACGGTATAGCCTTCTGCCTCAAAAATACTCTTGAGTGTATTACGGGTGACTAACTCATCTTCGACGATAAGAATTTGTGGGATTTGCATGTTTTGCTACCTAAAATTTGCCAACGAAATTGATACAAGGCCACAGCGCTGATGTTGTAGAGAGTAAGTTAAATCAATTAATGCTGGGCGATGACGTACTGGGTTCGATATTTTGATTTTTAGCACGGACGATAAACATTAATAACTAGAATTCTCTATTTATGCTCGGTCAGCCAATAGGTTACTCACCTATCCTAACGCCTTTAACACTCAGCTAACAGCGTGAATAACATTCAGGAAGCAAATAAATGTGCTTCGTTGACTTATATCAAAGCTAAGTGTAGCACGTTAACAGTTGTATGAAAAATGACTATTTCTTTTTCTTTATCAGTATAATCAGTAACTTCTGAAATTCTTTTAGAAAAAAACCTCGCAATTCTTGAAGTTGCTACCATGGTACCGATTCCTGTCCTGTTACATTAACTCGGCATGATTAGTAAGAAAATTTAACATATCCCATCGAGTCTTCAGGAACAGTCATCGCTAGCCAAGATTATTTGGGCAGTCTATGATGGCTGCTTGCTTGGAATTTAAGGTATATGCATGTTTTTTCCGATTATATTAGTTGCCCCTGCGCGAGCTGAAAATGTGGGAGCTGTGGCTCGAGCCATGAAAACAATGGGGTTTACTCAGCTAAGGATAGTAAACAGCCAAGTTCATCGTGAGCCCGCTGCGCAGTGGACGGCGCATGGCGCAACCGACATTCTAGATAATGCTGAAACCTTCGCATCGCTGCCTGAGGCATTGGCAGATATTGATTTTTCTGTCGCCACCACCGCACGGAGTCGGGCGAAATTTCGCTATTATGCGACCCCTACGGAAGTCTTGGAACAGTTAAGCGAAAAGCGTCAATGGATGAACCGCTTTGCTTTGGTTTTCGGTTGCGAAGAGAGTGGATTGAGTAACGCCGACCTTGAATGTGTAGACCTGCTAACCGGGATACCAATGGCCGTCGATTATCCTTCACTTAATCTCGGCCAAGCTGTCATGGTATTTTGTTATCAGCTTTCCGCTCTGCATCTCGCTCCGCCTCCGGCTATACACCCAGAGTCCCCACAACAACTCGCGGCTTTAAGAGAAAGGATTTCACAACTTTTAACGAGGATAGAGGTCAGCGGAGACCAGAAATTGGTTGATTGGATTGAGCAGCGTCTAGGCTTTGCGCAGCAAAGAGATACGGCGATGCTGCATCGTCTTGTTCATGATATTGAAAAAAAACTCGCAAAATAAAATTCTGTCAATATGGCTTATGCTAGGGACTGATCTTGTTATAAGCGACCATGGTAAGGTATCAAGGAAATCGTTGTCTATTTTGAAGGATCTCTGCGCAATTCATAAGGCACAGTCCGCAGAATAAATTCGTTGACTTGGCGTAGCGTTTGCTTTACTTCTGTTAGGGACAGATTTTAAAGACAGACAGAACAATAGAGAAAAAATGCGTACAAACAGCCTGAATATCACCATTATTACAATTACCACCATTACAACAGGTAATGGTGCGGGCTAACGCATAACAGGAAAGATAGAAAAGCCCGCGCCCTATTCAGGTGCGGGCTTTTTTTTTGAACTATATTCAGGAGCTATAGCCCCATGCGTGTACTGAAATTTGGCGGAACCTCAGTGGCAAATGCCGACCGTTTTCTTCGTGTCGCTGAGATCATTGAAAATAATGGACAACAGGAACAGGTCGCGACGGTACTCTCCGCACCGGCTAAGATTACTAATCATTTAGTGGCATTGATTGAAAAAACGATCGCTGGTCAAGATACCACTGAAAATCTTGCGGATGCGCGTCGTATATTTGATGAGTTACTTAACGGGCTGGCTAGCGTTGAACCTAATTTCGATCTCGCGGCAATGCAGTTTGTCGTACAACACGAGTTCACGCAATTAGAGCAAGTGCTATTAGGTATTAGTCTCCTGAAGCAATGTCCCGATAGCATTAATGCCGGCATCATCTGCCGCGGGGAAAAACTTTCTATTGCGATCATGCAGGCGCTTCTGGTCGCGCGCGGTCATGCAGTGAGTGTAATCAACCCTGTTGAAAACCTTCTCGCCCAAGGACATTATTTAGAATCTACCGTCGATATTGCCGAGTCGACACGGCGCATTGCCGCACGTGAAATCCCAAGATCTCATTATATTCTCATGGCTGGGTTTACCGCGGGTAATGAAGCCGGTGAATTGGTCGTGCTGGGGCGCAATGGCTCTGATTATTCGGCAGCGGTGCTGGCTGCATGTCTACGTGCCCAGTGTTGCGAAATTTGGACCGATGTGGATGGTGTTTATACTTGTGATCCACGCCAAGTTCCTGACGCTCGCTTACTAAAATCCATGTCTTATCAAGAGGCGATGGAGCTGAGCTACTTCGGTGCAAAAGTCTTACATCCACGTACTATATCGCCTATCGCGCAATTCCAAATTCCGTGTGTGATCAAGAATACGGCTAATCCTCAAGCTCCTGGTACCTGTATTTCTGCGCAGGGGGGAGAAGATAAAACCCCGGTTAAGGGCATCACAAACCTTAATAATATGGCGATGTTTAGTGTCTCCGGCCCAGGGATGAAAGGCATGGTAGGGATGGCTGCACGCGTATTTGCGGTGATGTCGCGTAAGTTTATTTCCGTCGTGTTAATTACACAGTCTTCTTCTGAATACAGTATTAGTTTTTGTGTACCGCAAGGCGAAATGTTGCATGCTTGCCGGGCATTGGAAGAAGAGTTTGTGTTAGAGCTCAAGGAAGGTTTACTTGATCCTATCGACGTGACCGAGAATTTAGCCATTATCTCGGTGGTGGGCGACGGTATGCGTACCTTACGCGGTGTTTCAGCCAAATTTTTCTCTGCGCTTGCGCGGGCAAATATTAATATTGTCGCAATTGCACAAGGTTCTTCTGAGCGCTCCATCTCGGCGGTGGTAAGTAACGATAGCGCAACCACCGGAGTGCGTGCTGTTCATCAGATATTGTTTGCTACTGACCAAGTACTCGAAGTTTTTGTTATTGGCGTCGGTGGCGTCGGTAAGGCGTTACTTGAGCAGCTAGAACGCCAGCAAAGTTGGTTAAAGAAGAAACACATCGAGCTGCGGGTCTGTGGTATCGCTAACTCCAGTAAGATGCTGACTCGGGTAAACGGTATTGATCTTACCACGTGGCAGTCTGATCTAGACGGGGCGCAACAACACTTCTCGTTGGAATACTTAACGCAGCTGGCCAAAGAGTATTATCTCCTTAATCCGGTGATCATCGATTGTACATCAAGCCAATCGATGGCAGATCTCTATGCCGACTTCCTGAAGCAAGGTTTCCACGTTGTGACGCCAAACAAAAAGGCAAACACCTCCAGCTGGCATTATTACCAAGAATTACGAGCCGCTGCCGAGAAGTCGCGTCGTAAGTTCCTCTACGACACTAACGTCGGAGCGGGACTACCGGTTATTGAGAACCTGCAAAACCTACTGAATGCCGGCGATGAGCTGGTGGAGTTTAACGGTATTCTCTCAGGTTCGCTCTCCTTCATCTTTGGAAAGCTAGACGAAGGGATGAGTCTCTCAGAAGCGACAGGGCTTGCTCGTGAACTGGGCTATACAGAGCCGGACCCTCGAGATGACCTGTCAGGTATGGATGTCGCGCGTAAATTGCTGATCTTGGCGCGCGAAGCTGGATTAGCCTTGGAGTTAGCCGATATCGAGATTGCGCCTGTGCTGCCGCAGCATTTTCTCGATCTGCCTGATGCAAACAGCTTTATGCAGCAACTGCCTGAACTGGATGACCATTTCAATACGCTGTTCACCCAAGCGCAGTCGAATGGCAAAGTGTTGCGTTTTATCGGATCAATTAATGAAGCAGGTAAATGCCGAGTCGCGCTGAGTGAAGTCGATGCCAACGATCCTCTATATAAAGTGAAAAATGGCGAAAATGCCTTAGCCTTCTATACCCGTTATTACCAGCCGATTCCATTAGTGCTGCGTGGCTATGGTGCAGGTAATGATGTTACGGCAGCCGGTGTCTTTGCTGATTTACTGAGAACGCTGTCTTGGAAGCTAGGAGTATGAGCATGGTAAAAATCTATGCACCGGCCTCAATCGGGAATGTTAGTGTGGGTTTCGACGTTCTAGGCGCGGCAGTATCGCCTATAGACGGTTCGTTGCTTGGCGATTGTGTCAGTGTTGAAAGCGCGGACACGTTTACGCTTAAAACCCTCGGACGCTTTGTCAGTAAGCTACCTAGCGATCCAGAGCAGAACATCGTATTCCAATGTTGGAAACTCTTCTGTGAAACAGTGGGGGAAACACTGCCTGTCGTAATGACGTTGGAAAAGAATATGCCAGTGGGATCGGGCTTGGGGTCGAGTGCTTGTTCAGTCGTGGCGGCCCTAGTCGCGATGAATGAATTTGCCGGGAACCGACTCTCCGAACATCAATTATTATTGCTGATGGGTGAGCTAGAAGGGCGTATCTCCGGTAGTGTGCATTACGACAATGTTGCCCCTTGCTACCTAGGTGGCCTACAGTTGATGCTGGAAGAGCAGGGCGTTATCTCGCAGCCTGTACCGGCATTTGAACAATGGTATTGGGTGATGGCTTATCCCGGCATTAAGGTGTCTACCGCAGAAGCTCGCGCTATTCTTCCGGCACATTACGCGAAAGCCGACATTGTTCGTCATGGACGGTTGTTGGGGGGGTTCATCCATGCCTGCCACTCTCAACAAGCGGAACTGGCCATCGCCATGATGCAAGATATCGTCGCAGAACCTTATAGAACCCAATTGCTGCCGGGATTTGCGCAGGCACGTGAGCGTTCATTAGCGGCCGGAGCATTGGCCTGTGGTATTTCAGGTTCTGGCCCAACACTCTTCGCTATCTGTGATAACTTAACGGCAGCAGAGCAAGTCAAAGAACAACTCGTTAACCATTATCTACAAAATGATGAAGGTTTTGTCCATATTTGCCGACTGGATACCGCCGGCGCACGTAAACTGGGATAAATGATGAAACTCTATAATCTTAAAGACCATAATGAGCAGGTTAGTTTCACGCAAGCGGTAAAGCAGGGATTGGGATCGCAGCAGGGGCTTTTCTTTCCCCATGAGCTTCCTGAGATTGAATCAACCGTAATCGAAGAGTGGCTAGCGCTCGACTTCGTGACGCGTAGCAGTAAGATTTTATCTGCGCTTATCGGTGACGAGATCCCAGAAGAAGAACTGTTACAACGAGTGGGTGCCGCCTTTGCGTTTCCTGCTCCGGTTAAAGCCGTTTCTGATAACGTTGCTAGCCTTGAACTGTTCCACGGTCCAACACTAGCGTTCAAAGACTTTGGTGGCCGTTTTATGGCACAAATTTTGGCGTTAACGAAAAAACCTGAAGAAAAAATCACCATTCTTACGGCGACCTCAGGTGATACCGGTGCGGCAGTGGCCCATGCTTTTTATGGTATGGAAAATATTAATGTCGTGATCCTCTACCCTGAGGGTAAGATAAGCCCGCTACAAGAGAAACTCTTTTGTACGCTGGGCGGTAATATCACTACGCTTGCAGTAGCGGACGATTTCGATGCCTGCCAAAGCTTAGTGAAACACGCTTTCGACGATGTTGAACTGAAAAATGCGATTGGTCTTAACTCGGCTAACTCAATTAATATCAGTCGTCTACTGGCACAAGTGTGTTATTACTTTGAGGCAGTTGCTCAACTTCCTCAGGAGCAACGCAACCAATTAGTTATCTCCGTACCAAGTGGTAATTTTGGTGACTTGACGGCGGGCTTGATCGCCAAAGCAATGGGCCTACCGATCAAACGTTTCATTGCCGCGACGAATGCCAACGATACGGTACCCCGCTTCTTAGCATCGGGTCAGTGGACGCCAAACAAGACGGTTGCCACCTTGTCTAACGCGATGGATGTTAGCCAGCCGAATAACTGGCCACGAGTCGAAGAACTGTTCCGCCGGAAAAATTGGCAGCTGAACTCTCTCGGCTATGGTGCATTAAATGACGAACAAACGCGCGCTGCGGTTCGCTCGCTAGCGAGCCAAGGTTATGTTTCTGAGCCTCATGCCGCGATTGCTTGGCAAGTGCTGACCGAACAGCTGCAAGAGGGAGAATATGGCTTATTCCTCGGTACCGCGCATCCCGCGAAATTTAAGGAAAGCGTCGAAGATATTTTAGGTGAGACCTTGCCATTGCCGGAGCCACTGGCAGAACGCGCAGATTTACCTTTATTGTCTAACACTATCGGAGCTGACTTCTCTGAATTACGTCGTATCTTATTAGATACCGTCAGTAAAGTGTAATAGGCTAAGGCGGACCGTCGTCCGCCTTTTTTACTAGACTTCGTGGCGACAAAAAACCAGCTCATTTTCAGAGCTGCGTTGAGCGTCGTAAAAATACCCGTCCATATCGAATTGAGTGAGTTTTTCTGGCTGAGTGATCTTATTTTCGATAATAAACCGACACATCATGCCGCGCGCCTTCTTAGCGTAAAAACTAATCACCTTAAATTTCCCATTCTTCTCATCGAGAAAAACTGGCTTAATCAGCTTTGCCTGTAACTTTTTAGTGTTAACGGCTTTGAAATACTCATCGGAGGCGAGGTTGATGACCCACTTTTCGCGCTGCGTGTCGATGTGTTGATTAAGTTGTTGAGTAATAGTTTCGCCCCAGAATGCGTAAAGATCTTTTCCCGCCTGATTCGCGAGTTTTATCCCCATTTCCAATCGGTAGGGTTGCATCAAATCCAAGGGACGCAATACACCGTATAGCCCTGACAGCATTCTCAGATGTTGCTGAGCAAAGTGGATGGAGTCAGGTGAGAGTTGGTCTGCTTGCAGGCCGGTATAAACATCGCCTTTAAAAGCGAACAAGGCTTGACGCGCATTATCAGGAGAGAAGGGCGTTGACCATTGATTAAAACGATCGGCATTGAGGTGCGCGAGTTTGTCACTAATCTTCATCAGGGAAGCAATCTCGGCTGGCGAGAGTTTTTTCGCAATATCGATCAGTTGTTGGGAATCGTTGAGCAGCTCCGGTTGGGTATAGTCGAAAACCGGAACCGGTGATTCATAATCTAAGGTTTTAGCTGGCGAAATAAGCATTAACATCGTGAGACCCTCAGTCTGTATCGGTGTCAGTTGACAATATTCTGCAAGTGTAACAAATAAGTTGCACAAATCGACAAATGGCTCTGATACGAACAGGCTATGGTAGAGGGAATCAGTATTATTTTATCTCGGAAAAGTACCATCGTTGTTTATTCCTGCGGATAACGAGACTTACTTTCTCCCTGCGCTTGCGTGTCTGAGCGCGCGTGATATTATCGAAACAGGCTTTTAACACTTACTGTCAAACAGAAGAGAAGCAAAATATGACCGACAAACTCACATCACTGCGTAAGTTGACAACCGTTGTAGCCGATACTGGCGATATTGAAGCGATGAAGCTTTACAAGCCTCAAGATGCAACGACTAACCCTTCACTGATTCTGAACGCAGCGAAAATTCCCGAGTATCGCCGCCTCATTGACGAAGCTATCGAATGGGCTCGTAAACAAAGTAATGACCGCGAAGAGCAGATCGCGCTGACCTCAGACCGTCTTAATGTGAACATCGGTCTTGAAATCCTGAAGCTAGTCCCAGGTCGTATCTCAACTGAAGTTGATGCACGCCTTTCTTACGATACCGAAGCTAGCTTGGCGAAAGCTCGTAGCCTGATCAAGTTATACAATGACGCAGGCATCAGTAACGACCGTGTGTTAATCAAACTTGCGTCGACGTGGCAGGGTATTCGTGCCGCTGAGCAGTTAGAGAAAGAAGGCATCAACTGTAACCTGACCCTATTATTCTCCTTCGCGCAGGCGCGTGCATGTGCAGAAGCGGGCGCATTCCTGATCTCTCCATTCGTTGGTCGTATCCTCGATTGGTACAAAGCGAATACGGACAAGAAAGAATACGCACCGCAAGAAGACCCAGGCGTTGTTTCCGTTACTGAAATCTACAACTATTACAAACAACACGGTTATGAAACCGTGGTAATGGGTGCAAGCTTCCGTAACGTAGGCGAAATCATTGAATTAGCCGGTTGTGATCGTCTAACCATTTCTCCAGCACTGCTTAAAGAGCTGCATGAGTCTGAAGGTGAGTTAGAGCGTAAACTGAGCTACAGCGGCGAGACTAAAGCGCGTCCAGAAAAAATGACTGAATCTGAGTTCTATTGGGAACATAACCAAGACCCAATGGCTGTCGCTAAACTTGCTGAAGGCATCCGTAATTTTGCGGTTGACCAAGGCAAATTAGAAAAAATGATCGAAGAACTGCTGTAATCTTCCCCCTCCGCGGCCAATCGGCCGCGGTCTTCTTCCTGTTTAAGAATTGTTATGACGCCATTACGTATTGGAATTGTCTCGATCTCCGATCGCGCCTCGCAAGGTATTTATCCGGATAAAGGTTTACCGGCCTTAGCCGAATGGTTGGAGCAAGCGATCATTACCCCTTATCACCTCGAACAGCGTCTTATCGCTGATGAACAAGCGCTTATTGAACAAACCCTTTGCGAATTAGTTGATCAGCAAGGTTGTCACTTAGTGTTGACTACTGGGGGGACCGGCCCGGCATTACGCGATGTCACACCGGATGCCACTTTGGCTGTCGCTGATCGAGTAATGCCTGGATTTGGTGAACAGATGCGTCAAATCAGCTTACATTATGTCCCTACGGCAATACTCTCTCGACAAGTCGGCGTGATCCGTGGACAAGCGCTGATCCTTAACCTTCCTGGCCAACCTAAATCCATCAAGGAAACCCTTGAAGGGGTGAGGGATGAGCAGGGGAATATTCGCGTCACGGGCATCTTCGCGAGCGTCGCTTATTGTTTACAACTCTTAGATAACCCATGGTTGGATACGGACAAAGCAGTGGTTGATTCGTTCCGCCCGAAAAGTGCTCGCCGTCCGCCAGAGGTTTGACCGAGCGATTTTAAAATCGTTAATTTTATTAATGAGGTTATCCAGATATAGTCGAGGCTTACCCCAGTCATGGAGAGGCTTCGTTTATGCAGCACCCCGCAATTTCCCCCCGGCCCCTAACACGGCACGATATTAAAACACTCGCTTTAGCCGCCGTAGGCGGGGCACTAGAATTCTACGATTTTGTCATCTTTGCCTTTTTCGCGCTGGTTATCGGGGAGCGCTTTTTCCCAGCCGACCTTCCAGACTGGTTACGTCAGCTCCAAACCTTTGCGCTGTTCGCTGCAGGCTATCTGGCTCGGCCCCTTGGAGGCGTCATTCTGGCTCATTACGGCGATAAATTAGGCCGAAAGAAAACCTTCACGCTGAGTATTTTAATGATGGCTCTCCCCACGACGGTGATGGGGCTGCTACCCGATTACGCATCAATAGGGCTTGCCGCGCCGATCATTATGTTGCTGTTACGGGTTTTGCAGGGGGCAGCCATTGGCGGCGAGGTTCCCGGCGCGTGGGTATTTGTGTCTGAGCATGTCCCAAGCTCACGAGTGGGGGTAGCCTGTGGCCTGCTCACCAGTGGGCTCACCCTCGGTATTATCCTGGGTTCACTGATCACGCAAGGTCTCACCTATTTGCTACCAGCAGGGTTGTTGGCCGATATAGGCTGGCGAATTGCTTTTCTGATGGGGGGCGGATTTGGCTTGATGGGGATGTTTCTTCGGCGTTGGTTGCATGAGACCCCAGTCTTTCTGGCGATGCAGCAACAGCGCAGCCAGAATCATTTACCTATCAAGACCCTTTTACTCTCTCATCGCTCAGCGCTCTTCTTTTCGATCCTCCTAACCTGGTTATTAGCGGCTGCAATCATTGTGCTAGTGCTGATGGCACCCGTACTATTTCAAAAATGGTTCGCCATCTCGGCGGTTCAAAGCCTACAGGCGAATACTTTAGCGACTTGTATGCTGATGATCGGCTGTATAGGAGGGGGGATTGCAGCAGATAAGTGGGGGATGAGTAGGAGCCTGATTGCGGGGTGCTTGCTGCTCGCGGCGGCAATACTATGGCTTTTTTATTGCCTGAGTTTCGCCCCTTCTCAATTCTTTCTCGCTTATGGTGTGGTTGGGCTTATGCTCGGCGTGCTAGGAATTATACCGGCGATGATGGTGATGGCTTTTCCGCCAGAGGTAAGATTCACTGGGTTAGCCACAGCCTATAACATTGGATATGCCATGTTTGGCGGCCTTACCCCGCTGTTTTTGACCCTGTTAATGCCTTATAACAGACAGTCTCCGGCGATCTACCTACTGGCTCTCTGTGCAATAGCCATTGCGAGTTGCCTTATTTTCAGACGTGGACAGCGCCGCTTTTCGAAAAAAAAGTGAAATTTTTTTAGTTTATCCCTTGATGCTCGATAAACCGCCCCCATCTGGTAACTATCGAAAGTTATCAATGAAAAAAACTGAGATCGAAGTCTTGAAAATCACTGAATAGACCGCATCTATAGTTTATAACCGAACAAAACAGAATTTACGTGGGAGATGTTTATAATGGGTAAGATTATTGGTATTGACCTTGGTACAACCAACTCATGTGTTGCCATCATGGACGGCGGTAAAGCGCGCGTACTAGAAAATGCAGAGGGCGATCGTACCACTCCATCAATTATTGCTTATGCGCAAGACGGTGAAACCTTAGTAGGCCAGCCTGCTAAGCGTCAGTCAGTCACCAACCCGCAAAATACATTATTTGCTATTAAGCGCCTAATCGGTCGTCGCTTCCAAGACGAAGAAGTACAGCGTGATCTGAAAATCATGCCTTACAAAATCGTATCTGCTGACAATGGCGATGCGTGGTTAGACGTGAAGGGCCAAAGAATGGCGCCGCCACAGATTTCTGCAGAAGTTCTGAAGAAGATGAAGAAAACGGCAGAAGACTACCTGGGTGAGCCAGTTACCGAAGCAGTTATCACTGTACCGGCATACTTCAACGATGCGCAACGTCAAGCAACGAAAGATGCGGGCCGTATCGCAGGCTTAGAAGTTAAGCGTATCATCAACGAACCTACTGCAGCGGCATTAGCCTATGGCTTAGATAAAGGCCAGGGCAACCGTACTATCGCGGTCTACGATTTAGGCGGCGGTACTTTTGATATCTCTATCATCGAGATCGATGAAGTTGATGGCGAAAAAACCTTCGAAGTATTAGCGACTAATGGTGATACTCACTTAGGTGGTGAAGATTTCGATAGCCGTATGATCAACTACTTAGTGGCTGAGTTTAAGAAAGATCAAGGCATCGATCTGCACAACGATCCTTTAGCAATGCAACGTCTGAAAGAAGCGGCAGAGAAAGCAAAAATTGAGCTTTCCTCGGCGCAACAAACTGACGTTAATCTGCCATATATCACAGCTGATGCGACAGGTCCTAAGCACTTAAACTTAAAAGTGACGCGTGCGAAATTAGAATCTTTAGTTGAAGATTTGGTTGCTCGCTCTATCGAGCCGTTAAAAATTGCTCTGCAAGATGCGGGTCTGTCTGTATCAGAAATCGACGACGTCATCCTGGTGGGTGGTCAAACACGTATGCCACTGGTTCAAAGCAAAGTTAAAGATTTCTTTGGTAAAGAGCCACGTAAAGACGTGAACCCTGACGAAGCGGTTGCCGTGGGTGCAGCAGTTCAAGGTGGTGTATTAGCGGGTGACGTTAAAGACGTATTACTGCTAGACGTAACCCCACTATCTCTGGGTATCGAGACTATGGGTGGCGTGATGACGTCGCTGATTAGCAAGAATACTACGATCCCAACTAAACATAGCCAAGTGTTCTCGACGGCAGAAGATAATCAATCAGCAGTAACGATCCACGTACTACAAGGTGAACGTAAGCGTTCAGGTGATAACAAGTCACTCGGCCAGTTCAACCTAGACGGTATCCAGTCGGCACCACGTGGTATGCCACAGATCGAAGTGACTTTTGACATCGATGCGGATGGTATCCTGCACGTTTCTGCTAAAGATAAAAATAGTGGTAAAGAGCAAAAGATCACCATCAAAGCCTCTTCAGGTCTGAACGACGAAGAAGTGGAAAAAATGGTTCGTGATGCCGAAGCGAATGCTGAATCTGACCGCAAGTTCGAAGAGCTAGTACAGACTCGTAACCAAGGTGACCAGATTGTTCACAGCACCCGTAAGCAGTTGGAAGAAGCGGGCGACAAGCTGTCTGCTGACGACAAAGCCCCTATCGACACAGCACTGACTGAGCTAGAGACCGCTCTGCGTGGTGAAGATAAGGCTGAGATCGAAGCCAAGATCCAAGCGCTAGGTGAAGTCTCGGGTAAACTGATGGAACTGGCTCAGCAGCAGCAAGCTCAATCAGGTCAACCTGAAGGCGCAGCTCAGCAAGATAACGATGCTGTCGATGCTGAGTTCGAAGAAGTCAAAGATAAAAAATAATTGCCCATGACCGGGCTCAATATGGCAAGTCTATATTGCTAACCAGCACGGGCGTAGGAGTTTCTCCACGCCCGTGCTCTCATGTTAAGGGCAGGATCGATGGCGAAAAGTGATTATTACGAGATTTTGGGCGTATCCAAATCAGCGGACGAGCGTGAAATCAAAAAAGCGTACAAACGCTTAGCAATGAAGTTTCACCCGGATAGAAACCCGGGGAACGCAGAGGCTGAAGAAAAGTTTAAAGAAGTTAAAGAAGCTTACGAAATTCTTACCGATGAGCAGAAACGTGCTGCTTATGACCAATATGGTCATGCTGCCTTTGAACAAGGTGGAATGGGCGGTGGTGGTTTTGGTGGCGGCTTTGGCGGTGGTGGTGCCGATTTTGGTGATATCTTCGGTGATGTTTTCGGTGACATTTTCGGTGGCGGTCGTCGTCAGCGCGCAGCGCGTGGCTCCGATTTACGCTACACCATGGAGCTGACTCTTGAAGAGGCAGTACGTGGCGTCACCAAAGAGATCCGTATCCCTACCTTGCAAGAGTGTGAGAAATGCGACGGTAGTGGGGCGAAGGCGGGATCCAAACCACAGACATGTTCGACGTGTCATGGCGCAGGACAAGTCCAAATGCGCCAAGGTTTCTTTGCGGTACAACAGCCTTGTCCAACTTGCCATGGCCGTGGAACGGTTATTAAAGACCCTTGTAATGCTTGCCACGGACATGGTCGCGTTGAGAAATCGAAGACGTTGTCAGTGAAAATTCCGGCGGGCGTTGACACAGGTGATCGTATCCGCTTGAGTGGTGAAGGCGAAGCCGGTGAGCAAGGTGCACCGTCTGGTGATCTGTATGTTCAGGTTTCCGTTAAAAAACACGCCATCTTTGAACGCGAGGAGAGTAACCTCTTCTGTGAAGTCCCCGTTAACTTCGCGATGGCTGCATTAGGGGGGGAGATTGAAGTCCCAACCCTCGATGGTCGGGTGAAGCTTA
Source organism: Rosenbergiella collisarenosi (assembly GCF_018494085.1). Classification (GTDB taxonomy): domain Bacteria; phylum Pseudomonadota; class Gammaproteobacteria; order Enterobacterales; family Enterobacteriaceae; genus Rosenbergiella; species Rosenbergiella collisarenosi. The sequence goes on from NZ_JABBFP010000001.1 coordinate 426,089, forward strand.
AAATTCCTGCTGAGACGCAAACGGGTAAACTGTTCCGTATGCGCGGCAAAGGCGTTAAATCCGTTCGTGGCGGCGCTGTAGGCGACTTACTCTGCCGTGTGGTCGTAGAGACGCCTGTGAAGCTCAATGAGAAGCAGAAACAGCTACTGCAAGAGTTGGGTGAATCTTTAGGTGGACCGGCAGGTGATGCCAATAGCCCACGCTCTAAGAGCTTTCTTGATGGCGTGAAGAAGTTTTTTGATGATCTAACCCGCTAGTCATCCCTTACTGATTTAATCTGTTTGTATACCCTGTAGGTTGGCTGCCAATCTATGGGGTATTTTTTTAGGTGTAAGCTAATAATCGACTGCATAGAGATAGACGTTATTGGAGGAAGATATGGGCTTGGTGCGGCAGGAGGGTATCGTTCGCGGGGGAGAGAAGGGAAAGCGAAAACAAAAAAACCGACCAGAGGTCGGCTTTTTATAGAACATCAACGTGTGGCGATTAAGCCATTTTGTTGATTTGTGCAGTCAAGTTAGCTTTATGACGTGCAGCTTTGTTCTTGTGGATCAGGCCTTTAGCAGCTTGACGGTCCACGATTGGTTGCATTTCGTTAAATGCATTTTGTGCAGCTTGCTTGTCGCCAGTCGCGATTGCAGCGTAAACTTTCTTGAGGAAAGTACGCATCATAGAGCGACGGCTAGCATTGTGTTTGCGACGCTTTTCAGATGTTACCGCGCGCTTCTTAGCTGATTTGATATTAGCCAAGGTCCAACTCCCAAATTAGTTCTTTATGGACAAATCAAAGGTCGAGGACTATGCCTTTTGTCCCTTCATTTGTCAATGGATTTGTGCAAATAAGCGTCGCTAACTTCTCGGCGCTCGGTTACGTAATTGATGGCGCAGGATTCTAACAGTTTCCCGCCCTTGAATACAGTCTTTCGCAACAAAATTGTGCGGAATTTAGGCCTACCCCATTTCGACAGGATAAAAACACGAAAACTAGTGCGTAAAGCCGACATCAACGGGTTAATTTTGAACGCTGAACAAGGTATAATCGGGCATTTTCAGCAAATCGAGTTTGCCATGAAGTTTATCCGTGGGCTACATAATCTCACACAGCATCATCAGGGGTGTGTTTTAACGATTGGAAACTTTGATGGTGTGCATCGGGGGCACCAAGCGTTACTACGCCACTTACGGCAAGCAGGTTCACATCTCCATTTACCTGTCGTGGTCATGGTGTTTGAGCCTCAGCCTCTCGAGCTTTTCCAGGCGGAGATGGCCCCTCCAAGACTGACCCGCTTGCGTGAGAAATTAGAAAATCTAGATAAATTTGGTGTTGATGAAGTCGTTTGCATTAATTTCGACCAAGAATTTGCGAAACTTACCGCAGAATCCTTCATCAGCGAACTTCTTGTGCGTAGGCTCAATGTAAAATTACTCGCGATTGGTGACGATTTCAGATTCGGCGCTGGCCGGCAGGGGGATTTCCTGTTATTACAACAGGCGGCGAAGCAGTATGGCTTCGATGTGGTCAGTACCGAAACCTATATTGAACAAGGCAAGCGTATCAGCAGTACGGCAGTCCGTCAGGCGTTGGCAAACAACGATTTCGAACTGGCTGAACGCTTACTTGGTCGCCCATGGGCAATAACCGGGCGCGTAGTACATGGTGATGCGCTCGGAAGAACACTTGGCTTCCCTACCGCTAATCTACCCTTGAAACGGTTAGTGACGCCGGTAAAAGGGGTCTTTGCAGTCGAAGTGCACGGGGTAGACGAGCGCCCGATAAACGGCGTCGCAAATATTGGTACCCGACCTACCATCAAGGGTATTCGCCAGCAGCTTGAGGTTCACCTTCTCGATACTCAAAGGGATCTTTATGGTCGGCGGATCCGAGTAGTAATTAAACATAAAATACGCGATGAGCAACGATTTGCATCCTTAGACGCGTTGACGCAACAGATTGCGCTGGATGTGGAAACGGCCCGAAATTATTTCGTTCAACGAACAACGGTGTAATCCCGAAACCTGGAACTAAAAAATAATGAGTGACTATAAATCAACCCTGAATCTTCCTGAAACAGGTTTTCCGATGCGTGGCGATCTAGCGAAAAGAGAACCAGACATGCTTAAGCGTTGGTATGCGGACGATCTCTACGCGACCATTCGTGCAGCGAAGAAAGGGAAAAAAACCTTTATTTTGCATGACGGCCCTCCGTATGCGAATGGCAACATCCATATTGGTCACTCAGTCAATAAAATTCTGAAAGATATTATCGTCAAGTCTCGCGGTATGGCAGGCTACGACGCGCCTTATGTTCCAGGTTGGGATTGCCATGGCTTACCTATCGAACACAAAGTCGAGCAAATGATTGGCAAACCCGGTGAGAAAGTGACTGCCGCCGAGTTCCGTCAAGCTTGTCGTGAATATGCGGCTGAGCAAGTCGAAGGGCAAAAGAAAGACTTTATACGTCTTGGTGTCTTAGGTGACTGGGATCGCCCTTATCTCACCATGGACTTCAAAACAGAAGCCAACATCATTCGTGCGCTAGCCAAAATTATTGGTAATGGCCACCTGCATAAAGGGGCTAAACCTGTTCAATGGTGTTTAGATTGTCGTTCTGCCCTAGCAGAAGCGGAAGTTGAGTATTACGACAAAACCTCGCCATCGATCGATGTCATGTTCAATGCTGTTGATGCAGAGGCGGTAGCGGCTAAATTTGGTGTGCCGGCGGAAGGCCAAGCAATCTCTCTCGTTATCTGGACGACCACGCCGTGGACTTTACCTTCTAACCGCGCCATCTCCTTGAACGCTGAATTCACCTATCAACTGATCGAGGTGAAGGGTCAGCGCATCATTTTAGCGAAAGACTTAGTTGAAGCCGTAATGACCAAGATCGGCGCAGAAACATGGCAAGTATTGGGTGAATGCCAAGGGGAAGCTTTAGAACATCAACGTTTCCAACATCCATTCTTAGCGTTGGATGTACCTGTATTATTGGGCGACCATGTCACACTCGAGGCAGGTACAGGTGCAGTACATACGGCGCCTGGTCATGGACCTGAAGACTACGTAATCGGTCAAAAATACGGCATTGAAACCGCTAATCCGGTTGGGGGAGATGGCTGCTACTTGCCAGGTACATACCCTGGTCTTGATGGGGTTAACGTGTTTAAGGCGAACCCATTGGTCATTGACATCCTGCGGGAAAAGGGCGCGTTACTGCATCTTGAAAACCTTCATCATAGCTACCCACACTGCTGGCGTCATAAAACGCCGGTCATTTTCCGCGCGACGCCGCAATGGTTTATCAGCATGGATCAGAAAGGGCTGCGTGCGCAATCCTTGAAAGAAATCAAAGGCGTGCAGTGGATCCCAGATTGGGGCCAAGCGCGTATCGAATCTATGGTAGAAAATCGCCCCGATTGGTGTATCTCGCGCCAAAGAACCTGGGGTGTGCCGATGTCGTTGTTTATCCATAAGCAGACCGGGGCTATCCACCCAGAAACGTTATCGTTGATGGAGAAGGTTGCGCAGCGTGTTGAACAAGACGGTATTCAAGCTTGGTGGGATCTAGATAGTGCTGATCTACTGGGTAGCGACGCAGATAACTACGAAAAAGTTCCTGATACTCTAGACGTATGGTTCGATTCAGGTTCGACGAGCTGTAGTGTTGTTGATGTTCGTCCTGAGTTTAATGGGCATAGCGCCGATATCTATTTAGAGGGCTCAGATCAGCACCGTGGCTGGTTTATGTCATCGCTGATGATCTCGACGGCGATTAAATCGACAGCACCGTATCGTCAAGTGTTGACCCATGGTTTCACCGTAGATGGTCAGGGCAGAAAAATGTCTAAATCCATCGGTAACACGGTAAGCCCGCAAGACGTGATGGATAAGCTTGGTGCCGATATTCTGCGTTTATGGGTAGCGTCAACCGACTACTCCGGTGAGATGGCTGTATCCGATGAGATCCTTAAGCGTTCAGCGGATGCTTATCGTCGTATCCGTAACACCTCACGCTTCTTACTCGCTAATCTCAATGGCTTCAACCCAGAGACCGATCAAGTTGCCCCAGAAGAGATGGTGGTGGTTGATCGTTGGGCGGTAGGACGTGCCTTAGCGGCACAGCAAGATATTATCGCTTCATACGAAAAGTATGACTTCCATGAAGTTGTCCAGCGCTTAATGCATTTCTGCTCTGTAGAGATGGGGTCATTCTATCTGGATATTATCAAGGACCGTCAATATACCGCCAAAGCTGATGGGTTAGCGCGTCGTAGCTGCCAAACGGCACTATGGCATATCGTTGAGGCCTTAGTTCGCTGGATGGCACCTATTCTCTCCTTTACGGCTGATGAGATCTGGGGCCACTTGGCGGGTGAGCGCGAAAAATATGTCTTTACCGGAGAGTGGTATCAGGGACTGTTTGGCTTGGCAAACGATGAGCCGATGAACGATGAGTATTGGGACCAATTATTAAAAGTCCGTAGCGAAGTCAATAAGGTTATTGAGCAAGCGCGTTCCGATAAAAAAATAGGGGGTGCCTTAGAGGCCTCCATCACGCTTTATGCGGAAACCGAATTGGCTCAGCGCTTACAAGCCTTAGGTAACGAGCTACGCTTCGTTCTACTGACGTCGGAAGCGCAAGTTGTAGAGAGTAGCGCGGCGCCTAGCGAAGCGGTACAGAGCGAGCAACTGAAAGGGTTACGCATCATGCTAGGTAAAGCACAGGGTGAGAAATGTCCACGCTGCTGGCACTATAGTAATGACATTGGTGCGAATCCTGAACAGGCCCAGATTTGTGGCCGCTGTTACAGCAATGTGGCAGGAAACGGTGAAGAGCGTAAGTTTGCCTAATGAAAAAGTCACTTTGTTCTACAGGCTTACGTTGGTTATGGGTGATGGTGGTGGTTATCGTTGTCGACTTATCCAGTAAATACTGGGTAATGACATCGATGCAGCTGCATGAATCACGCGCTCTGATACCGTTCTTTAATCTTTTTTATGCGCATAACTATGGTGCTGCATTCAGCTTCTTGGCTGACAAAGGTGGCTGGCAGCGGTGGATGTTCGCTGCGATCGCGGTCGCTATAGCAGTCTCGTTAGTGGTCATGATGTATCGTAACCGCGCTGAACAAAAGCTGGCGAATATTGCCTACGCGATGATTATCGGGGGAGCGTTAGGTAACCTTTTCGACCGTGCTTGGCACGGTTTTGTTGTCGACTTCATCGATTTCTATGTCGGAGATTGGCACTTCGCGACGTTCAATATTGCGGATTGTGGGATCTGTATCGGTGCAGCATTGATCGTATTAGAAGGCTTTTTACCTAAGCCCCACGCTGATTCTGTGGAGGATAAATCATGAGTGAACGCACTGTGATGGCGGATAGTCGCGTTGTGGCACAATTAGTGCTGACGCTCTCTGATGGTTCAGTCGCAGAATCGACAAAAGCGAACAACAAACCTGCACTACTCACTTTAGGAGATCAATCTCTTTCTCCAAAGCTTGAGGCGCAATTGCTTGGGCTAACTATTGGTCGTCAACATAAGTTTAGCTTAGCGGCAGAAGATGCATTCGGTGCGAGTAACCCTAATCTGGTTCAATACTTTTCTCGTCAATCTTTCCTCGAAGCGGGGGAACCTGAGGTGGGGACGATTATGCTATTTGGCGCGATCGATGGCACTGAAATGCCAGGCATCGTTCGTGAGGTTTCCGGTGATTCGGTCACCGTTGACTTCAATCATCCGCTAGCAGGCCAAGATATCACCTTCGATATCGAGATCGTCGATATCGATCCAGAGATGGAGGAGCAGAATGAAAATCTTACTGGCTAATCCGCGTGGGTTCTGTGCAGGTGTCGATAGAGCTATCAGTATCGTCGAACGCGCTCTTGAAATGTATGGCGCCCCCATCTATGTGCGTCATGAAGTGGTACATAATCGGTACGTTGTAGAAGGATTACGCGAGAGAGGGGCTATTTTTATCGAAGAGATTAGCGAAGTGCCTGATGGCGCTATCCTTATCTTCTCGGCTCACGGTGTCTCGCAAGCGGTTCGTGCTGAAGCGAAAGCTCGACAACTTACAATGCTGTTCGATGCGACCTGTCCTCTCGTAACTAAGGTTCATATGGAAGTGGCGAGGGCGAGTCGTAAAGGGACTGAGGCGATACTGATCGGCCATGCCGGTCATCCCGAAGTCGAAGGGACGATGGGACAATACAGCAACCCGCGAGGGGGAATGTATTTAGTAGAGTCTCCCGAAGATGTAGTAAAGCTGACCGTCAAAGATGAAGCTAATCTCTGCTTTATGACACAAACGACCTTATCGGTGGATGATACGTCTGAAGTTATAGATGCCCTGCGTGAGCGCTTCCCATTAATTATCGGTCCACGTAAAGACGATATTTGCTATGCGACGACGAATCGCCAAGAGGCAGTTCGGCAGTTGGCGGATGAAGCGGAGGTGGTACTCGTTGTCGGGTCGAGAAACTCATCGAACTCTAATCGATTAGCCGAACTGGCTCAACGTGCCGGAAGGCTAGCGCGACTCATTGATAGCGCGGAAGACATTGATCCGAAGTGGTTAGAAAATATCAGTTGTGTAGGCGTGACCGCCGGGGCATCTGCTCCTGATATTTTAGTCCAGCAAGTCATCGCTCGTTTACGGGAGCACGGTGGCGAACCGGCCGTCGAGCTTTCCGGTAGAGAAGAAAATATCTTCTTCGAGGTACCGAAAGAACTTCGTGTTCCGGTTAAAGAAGTTAATTAAATCCGGTCTCCAAATGTCGAAACCAGCTTTTCTAAAAGCTGGTTTTTTTTCGCCCTTAACGAATCGAAATCCTTTAATTTACGCTGGAGTTAGCGTTGTATGCCCGTTATGCTGAATCAAGAAAATAATACAGATAGGGTTTTTGTTATGGCTGCAACACGTATTGCTATCATCGGCGCCTCTGGCCGTATGGGAAAACAATTAATCGAAGCGGTTAACGCCGACGATTCCGTTCAACTAGGTGCTGTAATTGTACGTCAAGGCTCGTCGTTGACAGGATGCGATGCAGGAGAGTTAGCGGGTATTGGCTCCCTAGGTATCGCTATCGTTGATGATATTCAACAGGTCATCGACGACTTCGATATCCTAATCGATTTTACCCGTCCCGAACTTACCCTCGACCTCCTAAAACTTTGTCGTCAGTCCCGCAAATCAATCGTTATAGGGACAACCGGTTTTGATGAGGTAGGCAAGCAACAGATTGCTGAAGCCGCCCAACATATCCCGGTAGTCTTCGCCGCCAACTTTAGCGTCGGCGTTAACCTTATGCTGAACCTTTTGGATCAGGCAGCCAAGGTGATGGGGGACTACACCGATATTGAAATCGTCGAAGCCCATCACCGACATAAAGTCGATGCACCGTCTGGTACGGCGTTGGCCATGGGCGAAGCGATTGCTACGGCGATGGAGTGGTCGCTGGATGAGCACGCCGTCTATGCGAGAGAGGGAATAACAGGAGAGAGAAAAGCCGGAACGATTGGTTTTTCGACGATTAGAGCCGGCGATATCGTTGGGGAGCACACCGCTATTTTTGCAGATATTGGTGAGCGGATAGAGATAACTCACAAGGCCTCTAGCCGAATGACCTTTGCAAAAGGAGCGGTTAAGTCTGCTTTTTGGTTGAGTGATAAAAAACCTAAGCTTTATTCGATGAAGGATGTGCTTGGTTTCTAATTTTATATAATAAGTTTATTTGTAATCATTTGATATATCGACATTTATTTTTCAATGTCGATATTATTAGTGTTTTATTAATTTTTTTAATCTAAAGTATCATTTTTAGTGGTTTTGTGATTTTTATTTTACCAAATGGTCTGGTTTTGTGGGGTAATTGGCTGTTTTATACTCTAAGGGGTAGGGTTTAGGTTTTATTTCGTTAATCATTTCTTAGCAAACGGTTTTTTCGATAAGATAAGATGCTTTTTTATCATGAAAACCATGAAATCAGCCTGAAAGACGTAAAAAAAAAAATTAATTCGGCTTCAGTATAGACATCAGCCCTAGGGAACATTAGAATGCCGCCAATTTGCCAAAATCCAGATAGGCAGGCATTTTTGCATTGATTTAATCTCACTAATTGAATTAATATGCATGAACAGTGACTATTTATTCCCTGGAGGAAGTTTTGACTAAGTCAGCAATTTTGGTTCTGGAAGACGGAACCGAGTTTCACGGCCGGGCGATCGGCGCATTGGGATCGGCAGTCGGAGAGGTCGTTTTCAATACATCAATGACCGGTTATCAAGAAATCCTTACTGATCCTTCTTACTCCCGCCAAATCGTCACTCTCACTTATCCTCATATTGGTAATGTCGGCACAAACCCCGCCGATGCCGAATCAACATCAGTTCATGCCCAAGGCTTAGTCATTCGTGACCTGCCTCTGATTGCCAGTAACTATCGCAGTACCAGCGACTTATCCTCCTACCTTACACAGCATAATATTGTGGCGATAGCCGATATCGATACGCGTAAATTAACTCGCCTGCTTCGTGAGAAGGGCGCGCAAAATGGCTGTATCGTGGCGGGTGACCATCCAGATGTTGCTCTTGCCTTAGAAAAGGCGAAGGCTTTCCCTGGCTTAAAGGGAATGGATTTAGCAAAAGAAGTGACCACGCCAGAAAGTTATAGCTGGAAACAAGGGAGTTGGACGCTTGATAGCGAATTACCCGATGCGCGCGATGACGCGGATCTCCCTTGGCATGTAGTGGCCTACGACTACGGCGCAAAGCACAATATCTTACGTATGCTGGTCGATCGCGGCTGTAAACTGACTGTCGTACCGGCTCAAACGCCAGCCGAAGACGTTTTAGCGCTCAATCCAGATGGAATCTTCCTCTCTAATGGACCTGGTGATCCAGAGCCTTGTGACTATGCGATTACCGCAATTCAAGCCTTTCTTAAGACAGAAATCCCGGTCTTCGGAATCTGCCTAGGGCATCAATTGCTGGCCTTAGCGAGCGGCGCGAAAACAGTAAAAATGAAGCTAGGCCACCATGGCGGTAACCACCCGGTTAAAGATATCGATAATAACGTCGTGATGATCACAGCGCAAAACCACGGCTTCGCGGTCGATGAACAACAGCTTCCAGAATGTTTGCGTGTGACGCACCGTTCTTTGTTCGATCAAACGGTACAAGGTATTCACCGCACGGACAAGCCTGCCTTTAGTTTCCAAGGGCACCCTGAAGCGAGTCCTGGCCCACACGATGCGGCCCCGTTATTCGACCATTTTATTGAACTTATTCACGCTTATCGTGGCGCTAAAGCGTAATCAGGAGAGAAGCAATGCCAAAACGTACTGACCTCAAATCTATCCTGATCTTAGGGGCTGGGCCTATCGTCATCGGCCAGGCCTGCGAATTTGACTACTCGGGCGCGCAAGCTTGTAAAGCGCTGCGCGAAGAGGGATATCGGGTTATTTTAGTTAACTCGAACCCTGCGACTATCATGACTGACCCAGAGATGGCGGATGCCACCTATATTGAGCCGATCAACTGGCAAGTCGTCAGAAAAATCATCGAAAAAGAGCGCCCCGATGCAGTCTTACCGACGATGGGCGGCCAAACGGCACTGAACTGTGCGTTAGAGCTTGAGCGCCACGGGGTCTTAGAAGAGTTTGGCGTAACGATGATCGGCGCAACGGCAGATGCGATCGATAAAGCAGAAGATCGCCAGCGTTTTGATAAGGCGATGAAAAAAATCGGCTTAGATACTGCACGTTCCGGTATCGCTCACACCATGGAAGAAGCGTTGGCGGTAGCGGCAGATGTCGGCTTTCCTTGTATTATTCGTCCCTCATTCACCATGGGGGGTACGGGCGGCGGGATCGCTTATAACCGCGAAGAGTTTGAAGAGATCTGTGAGCGCGGGCTAGATCTGTCCCCGACCAATGAGTTACTGATCGATGAGTCGCTCATCGGTTGGAAAGAGTATGAGATGGAGGTGGTGCGGGATAAAAATGATAACTGCATCATTGTCTGCTCAATTGAAAACTTCGATGCCATGGGGATCCATACTGGTGACTCCATTACTGTTGCGCCGGCACAGACGCTGACCGACAAAGAGTATCAGATCATGCGTAACGCCTCGATGGCGGTCCTACGCGAGATTGGTGTCGAAACGGGTGGGTCCAACGTTCAGTTCTCGGTAAACCCAGAGAATGGTCGTCTGATTATCATCGAGATGAACCCTCGCGTGTCACGCTCCTCTGCGCTGGCTTCAAAAGCGACGGGCTTTCCGATTGCAAAAATCGCTGCCAAACTGGCCGTCGGTTATACTTTAGACGAATTAATGAATGATATCACCGGTGGACAGACCCCGGCATCGTTCGAACCGTCTATCGACTACGTTGTGACTAAAATTCCTCGCTTTAACTTCGAGAAATTTGCAGGGACTAACGACCGCCTGACGACACAAATGAAGTCTGTGGGCGAGGTCATGGCAATTGGCCGTACTCTACAAGAATCGATGCAAAAAGCATTACGCGGATTAGAAGTCGGCGCAACTGGCTTTGACCCGAAAGTCGATGCCGATGATGTTGAAGCTTTAACGAAGATTCGTCGCGAGCTTAAAGATGCGGGGGCAGACCGTATTTGGTACATCGCCGATGCTTTCCGTCATGGCATGTCTGTAGAAGGCGTGTTTAACCTGACGAACGTCGACCGTTGGTTCTTAGTCCAAATTGAAGAGTTGGTTCGCCTTGAGGCGCAGGTAACGCGTGGTGGCGTTCAAATACTGACCGCTGACTTCCTGCGTCAGCTGAAGCGTAAGGGTTTTGCCGATGCGCGCCTTGCGACCTTGACTGGTGTGGCTGAAGCGGAAATCCGTAAACTGCGCCAGAACTATAATCTCTATCCTGTCTACAAGCGTGTCGATACCTGTGCAGCAGAATTTGCGACGGATACGGCGTACATGTACTCCACGTATGAAGAAGAGTGTGAAGCGCAGCCAGACAGTGATCGTGAAAAAATCATGATTCTAGGTGGCGGGCCGAACCGTATCGGACAAGGTATCGAGTTCGATTACTGCTGTGTTCATGCAGCGTTAGCCCTGCGCGAAGATGGTTACCAAACCATTATGGTCAACTGTAACCCTGAGACAGTCTCTACGGACTATGACACCTCAGATCGTCTCTACTTTGAGCCGGTGACCTTCGAAGATGTGCTGGAAATCGTCCGTATCGAAAAACCGAAAGGCGTTATTGTGCAGTACGGTGGTCAGACGCCATTGAAACTCGCGCGTGCCTTAGAGGCGGCTGGTGTTCCTGTCATCGGAACCAGTCCTGATGCCATCGACCGCGCAGAAGATCGTGAACGTTTCCAACAAGCGGTTGACCGTCTGGCGTTAAAACAACCGGCGAACGCGACGGTGACGGCGCTGGAACAAGCGGTAGAGCGCGCAGCGAGCTTAGGCTACCCACTCGTCGTCCGTCCATCCTATGTATTAGGTGGCCGAGCAATGGAAATTGTTTATGACGAGCAGGATCTCAAGCGCTACTTCCAAACGGCAGTCTCCGTTTCAAATGATGCGCCAGTATTATTAGACCGCTTCTTAGACGATGCCGTGGAAGTCGATATCGACGCCATCTGCGATGGAGAGCATGTGTTTATCGGTGGCATCATGGAGCACATCGAACAAGCGGGGGTTCACTCAGGGGACTCAGCCTGTTCTTTACCGGCCTATACGCTAAGCAAAGAGATCCAAGATGTTATGCGTAAGCAGGTTAGGCAGTTAGCTTTCGAGCTGAATGTGCGTGGTCTGATGAATGTGCAGTTTGCGGTGAAGAACAATGAAGTTTACCTCATTGAGGTTAACCCGCGTGCTGCGCGGACAGTACCATTTGTTTCAAAGGCGACCGGCGTACCGTTGGCAAAAGTGGCTGCGCGCGTGATGGCAGGGAAAACCTTGGCAGAGCAGGGCGTAACGGAAGAAGTTATCCCGCCTTACTACTCTGTGAAGGAAGTGGTACTGCCCTTCAATAAATTCCAAGGTGTCGACCCGATTCTTGGGCCAGAAATGCGCTCGACCGGGGAAGTCATGGGTGTTGGACGGACCTTCGCTGAGGCCTTCTCAAAAGCGATGCTCGGTGCGCAAGCCATTATGAAGAAAAAGGGACGTGCCTTACTCTCGGTACGTGAAGGCGATAAGAAGCGCGTTGTCGATTTAGCTGCGAAACTCATTAAGTTTGGCTTCGAACTCGATGCGACACACGGTACTGCGGTCGTATTAGGTGAAGCGGGCATTAACCCTCGCCTCGTTAATAAGGTACATGAAGGCCGCCCGCATATCCAAGACCGTCTGAAAAATGGTGAGTACGCTTATATCGTTAACACTACTGAAGGACGTCAGGCTATCGAAGATTCACGCTTGATTCGTCGTAGCGCACTGCAATATAAAGTGCATTATGATACGACGATGAACGGTGGCTTCGCGACCGCGATGGCACTCGACGCGGATCCGACTGAGCGTGTGATCTCTGTACAAGAGATGCATGCTGAGCTGAAAGGTTAAGTCTGCTAGAAAACGGCCCTGCAATAGGGCCGTAATTTTTTCATACCGCTTTCTAATCTCTCGACTAACGCCATGCCTTCTCGTATGATTGCGCGTCTTTTATGCAGAGAGTGCAACTATGTTAAGCCTAATTGCCGCGATGGCAATCGACCGTATCATCGGTAAAGAAAACCAAATGCCTTGGCATTTACCCGCCGACTTCGCTTGGTTTAAACAGCAGACTCTGGGCAAGCCCATTATTATGGGGCGTAAAACGTTCGAATCGATTGGACGTCCGCTTCCTGGGCGTAAAAATATTGTGCTCAGCCGCGAGTCTCAGCCAGCACAAGAAGGGATCCACTGGGTAACATCGATCGAAGAGGCACTAGCCAGTGCGGGCGATGTTGACGAGGTCATGGTGATTGGCGGGGGGTATCTCTACCAGCAATTACTGCCCCAGGCGCAGCGGCTGTATCTCACCCATGTCGATGCGGAAATTGAAGGGGATACCCAGTTTCCCGAATATGATCCCGATCAGTGGGAATCTACTTTTAGTGAGTTTCGCGATGCTGACGAGGCGAATAGCTATGGCTTGTGCTTCGAGATTTTAGAGAGGCGTGCCTAGGTAATAGGATGTCTGTCCGCAGACATCCTTTTTTACTTACTCTTCGGCTTTCAACTGGGTAGAAGGCTGATGGAAATAGCGGCCATCTTCCCATCGTAACAGCGTTAACGAACCGCCCCAGCAGCATCCCGTATCTAAGCCAATCACATTACTTGGCGTCCCTTTACCTTCCAACGAAGCCCAATGACCAAAGACAATCGTATAGCTTGGCGGGATCTGTGTGGGAATATCGAACCATGGCTTCAACGGTGGAGTCGCCTCCTCAGGTTTCTCTTTACAGATCATGTCGAGCTGCCCAGCCGGGAAACAGTAGCGCATGCGCGTCAGCGCATTCGTGCTAAAACGCAGACGCGCTAAGCCGCTCAGGTTTTCGGACCAGTTATTCGGCATATCGCCATACATGGCATCAAGCAGCAACGGATAGCTATCACTCGCTAATACTGCCTCAATATCCTTGGCACAGCGCTGAGCAGTCGGCAAGTCCCACTGCGGGGTAATGCCGGCATGCGCCATAATCAGCTGTTTATCGTGATCGATTTGTAATAGGGGTTGGCGTCGTAGCCAGTTAATCAAATCGTCGCAATCTTCCGCCTCAAGTAACGGCTGTAACCGATCTTTGGACTTGTTTTTGCTGATACCTGCGAATACCGCCAGAAGATGAAGATCATGGTTACCTAACACGATCCGGACCGAATCACCGAGGGATTTCACCTTCCTTAATACTTCCAGAGAATTAGGGCCGCGAGCCACTAAGTCACCCGTTAACCATAGTTCGTCCTGCGACGGGTCGAAGGCGACCTGCTCCAGTAATTGACAGAATTCTTGATAACAGCCATGAATATCGCCGATTAAGTAGGTACTCATTGTCACCCTTCGTAAGAAAAATTGCGGTTAGTGCAGGGCGCCTTCTACGGCTAAGAGAAATAGAGGAATCTGGGCTTTGAACTCGCTACCATCTTCATTTCTCATTAAATAATGACCTTGCATCGTGCCTACAGGCGTTTCAAGCATCGCGCCACTCGTGTATTGGAAGCGTTCGCCCATTTTGAGGTGCGGCTGTTTACCTACGACGCCTTCGCCTTCTACCTCCGTGATTTTTTCATTACCATCAGTAATCAGCCAGTAACGCTCTAGTAGCTGCATAGGCTGATCGCTCTGATTCTCTAGGGTAATAGTATAGGCGAATTGGTACTGATTGTTATCCGGCGCCGAATGCGCCGGAAGATAATGAGTGGTGACGCTAATCTTTAAGGCGGTAGTGTCCGACATTATTCCTCGCGAGGTTGTTGGGGAGGATGGGCCGTCAGCCATTGCGCAAGTTGGCAATATTGACCGATGGTAACATTCTCAGCACGAAGCGTGCCATCAATCCCTAATTGCTCAAGCACGTCAGCGCTGAACAGGTGTCCTAGGCTGTTACGCAATGTCTTACGACGTTTTCCAAAGGCTTCTAAGGTAATACGACCCAGTACGCGGACATCGACCTCAGGATAAGGCGATTGCTGATGGGGAACTAAACGTACCACGGCTGAATCGACTTTTGGCGGCGGAGTAAAGGCATGCGGCGGCACTTCGAGTACTGGGATGACTTGGCAGTAGTACTGTGCCATCACCGTTAAGCGTCCATAAGCTTTACTATCCGGTCCTGCTACCAGACGATTAACGACCTCTTTCTGCAGCATAAAGTGCATATCTTTAATCGCTTTGGTGAAGCTGAAAAGATGGAACATTAATGGCGTCGAAATATTATAGGGCAGGTTACCAAATACGCGTAGCGGTTGGCCTCTTTGCTCAGCGAGCTCGCCGAAATTAAATGTCATCGCGTCTTGCTGAAAAATAGTCAGCTTAGGCCCTAAGAAGGGGTGTGTCTGCAGGCGCGCAGCCAGATCGCGATCGAGCTCGACAACGGTCAGGGCATCAAGGCGCTCGCCGACCGGCTCTGTAAGTGCACCAAGACCTGGGCCGATTTCTACCATGGCATCCTGTTTGGTCGGATGGATAGCAGAGACTATGCTATCGATAACATAGCTGTCATTCAGGAAGTTTTGTCCAAAACGTTTGCGGGCATAGTGGCCCTGATGTACGCGATTATTCATTACTACTCTTAATCATAGTGATAGCGAGGCGCAGGGCAGTGATAAAACTCCCCGTATCCGCCTGGTGTGTCCCGGCTAAGTCGAGGGCAGTGCCATGATCGACTGAGGTCCGGATAAAAGGTAAACCTAGGGTAATATTTACCGCGCGACCAAACCCCTGATACTTCAATACCGGTAGCCCTTGGTCATGGTACATAGCCAGTACCGCGTCGGCCTGCTGCAAATATTTAGGTTGGAAAAGTGTATCGGCAGGCAGCGGGCCAGTGAGGCGATAGCCCCGTTCACGTAACTTAGCGAGAACCGGTTCGATCACGTCGATCTCTTCGCGACCCATATGCCCGTTTTCGCCGGCATGTGGATTGAGTCCACTCACTAGAATATGCGGATCACTTAGCCCGAATTTACGACACAGGTCTGTGTGCAGAATGGTGATCACCTCGCATAAGCTTTGCTGAGTGATGGCCGCGGAGACATCTTTCAACGGAAGGTGCGTCGTCGCGAGCGCTACTCGTAGCTCCTCGGTGGCTAACATCATCACAACACGCGGGGTTAACGAGCGATCCGCGAAGAATTCGGTATGACCCGTGAAAGGTATGCCTGCGTCATTGATAACCCCTTTATGGACGGGGCCGGTGACGAGTGCGTCGAATTCACCATTGAGATTTCCATCGCACGCGCGTGCCAGCGACTCGAGAACATACGGGCTATTAGCTACATTGAGTAGGCCGGGTGTCGTGATCGCGGGTAAGGGGATCTCACAGAGCGTTAAACTTCCGGCTGCCTGTTCTTGCGCGGGTCGTTGCGGTTGGTAGTCGTGCAGGGTAAGAGGTAAGCCAAGCTGTGTGGCTCGTTGCAAGAGTAGGGTGCGGTCGGCACAAACTACGAGTTCTGCGGGCCAAGCCTGTTGCGCTAGTTGCACAATGAGGTCTGGACCAATCCCGGCGGGTTCGCCGGGAGTGATAGCGATACGAGGAATATCAGCCATTAGAGTCTAAGATTTTTACGTATGCAGAAGCACGTTCTTCTTGCATCCAAGTTTGCGCTTCTTCTGCAAACTTACGATTGAACAGGATGCGGTAAGCCCGATCTTTTTCTGCTTCATCTGTCTTATCTACCTGACGTGTCCCCAGCAGCTCGATCAAATGCCAGCCGAAAGTAGAACGTACCGGTTGACTGAGTTTGTTCGGTGACAGGTGCATTAATGCATCGCGGAACGCAGGATCGTAAATAGTCGGCGACGCCCAACCTAAATCACCACCTTGGTTAGCAGAACCCGGATCGTCAGAATTCTGACGTGCCGCGTTAGCGAACGTCGTTTTGCCGCTACGGATATCCGCAGCAATCTGTTCGATTTTAGCGCGTGCTTGATCATCGTTCATGATCGGTGAGGTCTTGATTAAGATATGGCGCGCATGCACTTCGGTCACAGAGACGTTTTTACTTTCGCCACGCATATCGTTGACTCTCAGGATATGAAAGCCGACGCCAGAACGGATAGGACCGATAATATCACCTTTCTGCGCGGTGCTAAGGGCTTGGCTAAACAGGGAAGGAAGCTCTTCGATTTTTCCCCACCCCATGTTGCCGCCTTTCAGCGCTTCAGGCGCGGCGGAATAGGTCACCGCCATTTTACCGAAGTCTGCTCCGCCACGTAATTCACCGATTAACTTCTTCGCTAAGTCTTCTTCGTCGTCGACTTGTTGTTGCGTCGGGTTCTCTGGCAGAGGCAGTAAGATCATGCTCAGGTTCATCTCAGTGCCCGGAACATTCTGCGCAGCGACTTGTTTCGCTAGGGTATCGACTTCTTGTGGAAGAATAGTGATACGGCTACGCACCTCGTTATTTCGCACTGCCGCAATCGTCATTTCATGACGGATCTGGGTACGATAGGTTTGATAGTTCATGCCATCGTAGGCCAGACGGCTGCGAAGTTGATCCAGAGTCATATGGTTTTGACCGGCGATATTTTGGATCGCTTCGTCTAACTCTTGGTCGCTGATATTAACGCCAGCGCGTTGACCCTGTTGCATGATAATGCTGTCCATGATCTGCCGTTCTAAGATCTGATGGCGTAATGTTGCATCATCCGGTAATTGCTGCCCTGCCTGACGAGCTTGGCTCTTCACAGATGCCATCATGCTGTCTACATCACTTTCGAGTACCACACCGTTATTGACGACGGCTGCAACTTTATCGATCACTTGAGGCGCTGCAAACGTGTAACTAGCGTTCGCCATTAAAGCGCCGAGCATCAGGAGTTTCCAATTCTTCATACATATTCCATCGTTAAGGCCGCAATGCGGAAATTACCGGTTATCGACTAATAATTAAAACGCTGGCTGATAAGGGATAATTCCCTGAGTCCGCATCTCTGCGGTGCCTAGACCGTAGTTAGCCCCTAATCCTCTGAACTCAATATTGAATGAGATTTGATTATCGTACTCACTCGTATTGTTCTGCCAGCCATTGATCTTACGTTCATAACCCAAGCGTACCGCATAGCAACAAGAGCTATATTGCACGCCAAGCAGCTGCTCCGCAGGCTTACTATTACGCGTATCATAATAGTAAGCGCCAACTACCGACCATGCATCAGCAATCGGCCAGCTGGCGGTGGCACCGACTTGTGAGATCCCGTTCTTATAGATTGGGCTAGTGGTGTAGATCGAGTTATTCATCGCACGAGCAATGTATTCAGGACTACTATAGCGATAGTTCAGTTGTATCACACGGTCACTATCTTGGCGGTATTCCAGACCAGCATTACCTTGAGCGACGTTGTTCAAGTGGGTGTCATACTGAAGCCCACCACGTAAACCCCATTGATCAGTCATGCGCCAGTAAGTGTCACCTGCCCAAATAATACTTCCCGTATCATTATCATCCGACGGGTCACCCGTACGAGAACGGGTAAACGCGTATATCTGACCTACAGAAGCGTTAAAACGTTCAACTAAATTTTCGTCATAGATACGCGTCGTAACGCCGGTTGCTAATTGGTTAGTCGACGCAATACGATCTAGCCCGCTATACGTACGGTCACGGAACAGGCCCGTGTAATCCGTCTGCAAGAGTGTGGAATCGTAAGGATAGATATTATTTTGATTACGGTATGGCGTATACAGGTACTGAACACGTGGTTCCAGTGTTTGAGTATACCCTTGCGCCCAGTCCATATCGCGGTCAAAGACGAGCTTACCATCGACCTTGAATTGCGGTAGTGTGCGGTTAACCGAGCTTTTTAAATTGTAATCGCCACCATTAGGGAGGTCATTGGCGTTTTGCAAGTGTTCTTGCTGGTAGTGGGTCGCCAGTAATTTTGCTTCGGTATTTAAACTCGCCCAGCCATTAGACAGCGGTAAGTCGATGGTCGGCTCAATGTGCAACCGGGTCGCGCGAGGTAAACGCGAATTCGTGTTGGTAAAACGCGCGAATTGACCATAAACATGGGTATCGAACGGCCCGACATCATTTTGGTAAAGATTGACATCCAACTGTGGCAGGGTGCGATAAATACTAGTGTTTAACTTATTAAACGTCTGGAAATCACGCGTCGAGAGCGTTGCATCCCAATTAGTTGCGGCGTAGCCGAAACTAAATTTCTGATCCGCATAGCCGTCGGTCGAGCTGTAATATTTTGAGTCGAGATCGTTAAAGTAGTAACGGTCGCTGACCTTGGTATAGTCCGCGTTGAAACGCCAATGTTGGTCATAGACCCCACTGTGGTTCCAGTAGAATAACCAGCGCTTCGACCCATCGCCTGATGAGAGGCCGCGAGCCTCTTTTTGTTTATCGTACTGATTGTCCGAACCGAGATAGTCGAACTCCATCAATCCGGCACCGAGTACGGAGAGGTAACGGAATTCGTTTTGTAACTGCATGCCCCGCTTACTCATGTAGTGCGGAGTAATGGTCGCATCCATCTGCGGCGCAATGTTCCAGTAATAAGGCAACATAAACTCGAAGCCATTCTTACTGCCATATTTCGCGTTAGGGATCAGGAAACCTGAGCGACGACGGTCGCCGATCGGTATTTGCAAATAGGGGCTATAGAAGACCGGTACTGAACCGATTTTAAAGCGAGCATTCCAGATTTCAGCCACTTCTTCTTGGCGATCTTCGATTATTTGTGAACCGACTACGCTCCAACTATTCGCGTTGGGTAAACAGGTAGTGAAACTACCGTTTTCTAAAATAGTATAACGGTTATCGCCGCGCTGCTTCATTTGGTCGCCGGTACCACGGCCTTGGCGATCCACCATTTGGTAGTTACCATTCCAAACGTTGGTATCTTTAGTATTGAGATTGGACCAGGCCTTCGGGCCTCTTAAGATAACTTGGTTATCATCATAATGAACATTGCCCAAGGCATCGACGGTACGAGTCGGTGTAGATTGACCTGCTTGCTGACGTTGGTGAAGTTGAACTTGGTCAGCCTGTAGGCGGCTATTACCTTGGTTAACATCTACTTTACCATCGAAAATCGCATCATCTGGATAGTTCCCTTTGACACTATCGGAGTGAATAGTGACTGGCTGGGTATTCGGGTCGCTATTGACCAGCGGACGATTATAAGAAGGAACGCCCAGCATACATTGCGACATCAGATCGTCAGCAAGCGAATACTGGCTGTATAAGGCTGATCCAATCATGGTGGCCAGCAATGTAGGTAGTCTTTTATTCATACGCGGTATCTAGGATTCCGTTAGTTCTGGCAAGGGGCCAGCAGTCCGATAAAGAGTAACTTACCGAAAGTATCAGCGCCAGCGATAATCACGATTAAGCTGGTTTAGCGATAGGCGGTTTAGTAAATGACGGGTATGATAATCGAAAATGAAAACATTAGCATGACGAATTGAGGAGTTTATGCGCTACCGCGGCAAAGTTATTGGTTTTTTATTAGGGCTCTTTTCGGGGATTGGTTTCTGGGGCATCGTCGGCGGCGTACTCATTGGGCATCTTCTCGATACTTTCTTGTCCACATTTGGGGGACAATTTAAGGGTACGGCGCATTCACGCCAAAACCTCTTCTTTATTACTACCTTTCAGGTTATGGGGCATTTGACCAAATCGAAAGGACGCGTCACCGAAGCGGATATTCAGCTGGCGTCGACGATTATGGATCGTATGCAGTTGCAAGGCGCGGCGCGCCAGCTCGCCCAGCAGGCTTTTCGTGAGGGAAAGGAGGCAGGTTTTCCGTTACGCGATAGGCTGCGAGAATTCAGGCAGGCATGTGCGGGGCGCGTTGATCTGATTAAGATTTTTCTGGAAATCCAAATCCAAGCGGCATTGGCTGACGGTGAGTTACATCCGAATGAACAGCAGGTGCTCTATATTATCGCCGAAGAGCTAGGTATTTCCCGCCAACAGTTCGATCTGTTTATCCGCATGATGACGGGTGGGAGTCACTTTGGTCAGCAGGGCTACTCGCAGCAACAGGGCGGCTTTCATCACTCACCGCAAGGGCCTACGTTACAAGATGCATGCTCGGTGCTGGGCGTATCGCCACAGGATGATGCCCTGACGATCAAACGCGCCTATCGCAAGTTGATGAGCGAGCATCACCCGGATAAGCTGGTCGCCAAAGGCTTACCGCCCGAGATGATGACGCTAGCGAAAGAGAAAGCGCAGAAAATCCAGTCTGCCTACGAACTGATCCGCACACAGAAAGGGTTTTAATCTTAAGGTGTGCGCAGGCTTGGCTGACTAGAACTCAGCAGGCTGTTTAAACGTCATGCTGTTGCCAAACGCAGGGTGAGTAATCGTCAGACGCTCTGCATGGAGTAGCAAGCGCGGTGACAGCGCCTTGGCTTCTGGTGAGGCATAAAAATTATCGCCCAAGATAGGGTGTCCCATCGCGAGCATATGAACGCGCAGCTGGTGGGAGCGCCCGGTAATGGGCTTGAGTTGCACGCGACAGCTTAGCGCATCCCGCGCCAGCACTTCCCACTCTGTTTGCGCCGCTTTGCCGGTTTCGAAACATACCTTTTGCTTAGGTCGATTAGGCCAATCACAAATCAACGGTAAATCGACCAATCCTTCGTCGGGGACGAGCTGGCCCCAGACCTGCGCGATGTAGGTTTTGGATGGCTCTCGTTCGCGGAACTGACGTTTTAACTCGCGTTCGGCATCCTTAGTTAGGGCGACAACCATCACCCCACTCGTCGCCATATCGAGACGATGCACCGATTGAGCATTCGGGAAGTCGCGTTGAATACGCGTCATAACACTGTCGTTGTGTTCGGGTAACCGTCCGGGGACTGATAACAGCCCGCTGGGTTTGTTAACCACTAAGATATGCTCGTCTTGGTACAGAATGTGCAGCCAGGGTTCGAGCGGGGGATGATACGCTTCCATTTACTTTCCTAGAGGGGGTTTCCCCCCTCGTCACTTTTACTGGTGGGTCACCACAATTAGGCGCAAGGCATCGAGACGCCAATTGGCCTGTGACAGGCTTTCGAGCACCTCTTGGCGGTTATCGCGTAGCGCATCAATTTCGTCTTCACGAATATTTGGGTTCACATTTTTGAGGGCTTCCAAACGTGCGAGTTCGGCAGTTAACTGTTTTTCCGCCGTCTGGCTCGCCTCGGCGATGACCGCCTGCGCGCCCGCCGTGACGAGCTGTTCGCCCGTCTTCAACATCTGGTGAACTTCCTGCTGAACTGCGTTGACCAGTTTACTCCCGGTGTGGCGATTGACGGCATTAAGCTGACGGTTGAAGCTTTCGAACTCGACCTTATCCGCTAAGTTATTCCCCTTCGCATCCACTAATACGCGCAGCGGGGTAGGGGGAAGGAAGCGTGTGAGTTGGAGTTGCTTCGGCGCTTGGGCTTCGACGACATAAACTAATTCAAGCAGCAGGGTTCCCACGGGTAGCGCTTTATTTTTCAATAAAGAGAGCGCACAGCTACCGGTATCACCGGATAAGATCAGGTCGAGGCCATTACGGATGAGTGGATGTTCCCACGTAATGAACTGCGTATCTTCCCGCGATAATGCTTGGTTACGATTGAAGGTAATGGTGCAGCCATCTTCCGGTAACCCTGGGAAATCGGGGACTAGCATATGGTCTGAAGGCGTTAAGACAATCAGATTATCGCTACGGTCTTCCTGATTAATGCCGACAATATCGAATAGATTCAGAGCGAAGTTCACCAATGCGGTATCGTTATCTTGAGCGGCAATCTCGTCGGCTAAACGCTCGGCCTTTTCACCCCCATGGGAGTGCAGTTCCAGCAAGCGGTCACGGCCTGATTCGAGTTGGGCTTTTAGGGCATCGTGTTGCGCGCGGCAAGTCTCGATAAAGGTATCCAAGCCCTCATCCTTCTCGGGAGCGACTAAGAACTCGAGGAGCTGTGGATGGACGCTATCGTAAATGGTCCGACCGGTCGGACAGGTGCTCTCGAACGCATCTAATCCCTCATGGAACCAGCGTAATAACACGGCTTGCGCGGTGTTTTCCAGCCATGGAACCATGATTTCGATGTCGTGGAGTTGTCCAATACGGTCTAATCGGCCAATACGCTGTTCTAATAAATCGGGATTGAAAGGCAGGTCGAACATGACCATCCGGCTGGCAAATTGGAAGTTACGTCCCTCAGAGCCGATCTCAGAGCAGAGCAGCACTTGCGCACCATCTTCCTGCGAGGCAAAGAAGGCCGCGGCCTTATCGCGCTCGATGATCGATAGCCCTTCATGGAATACGGCCGCGCGGATCCCCTCACGTTCGCGAAGTACTTGTTCGAGCTGCAACGCCGTGGCCGCCTTCGCACAGATCACCAGCACCTTCTCTTTGCGATGCTCAAGAAGATAATCGATCAGCCACTCTACGCGCGGATCGAACGCCCACCAGGTGCCATTATCCCCTTCAAATTCTTGATAAATTTGCTCTGGATAAAGGAGATCCCGTGCGCGCTCTTCCTTGCTTTTACGTGCAGACATGATGCCTGACACCTTGATTGCCGTTTGGTATTGGCTAGGAAGCGGCAAGCGAACAGCCTGCAGCTCCCGTTTTGGAAAGCCCTGTACCCCTTGACGGGTATTACGAAAGAGAACACGGCTGGTGCCGTGACGATCCGTCAACATCTCGACCAATTGCTCGCGGGCGGCTAAGCGCTCATCGCTATCGCTATTGGCTTGCAAGATCAGTGGGCGGATATCCTGTTCCTTGATCAACCCGTTAATGACCGCGATTTGTTCGTCGGCAAGCGACTCTTCTGCTAGCAAGCTCGCCACAGCATCGGCGATTGGTTGAAAATGGCGTTGTTCTTCTACAAATGCATCGAAGTCATGGAAACGATCCGCATCGAGCAGACGTAAGCGCGCGAAGTGACTTTCCATCCCCAATTGTTCTGGCGTCGCGGTCAACAGCAGTACGCCGGGGACGACGTCCGCGAGCTTTTCGATTACTTGATATTCACGGCCAGGCTTCCCAGCCGACCAAGAGAGGTGATGGGCTTCATCGACAACCATCAAGTCCCAATCGGCCTCTAGCATATCTTCCAAACGCTGCTTGTTTTTACACACAAAATCCAATGAGCAGATGACGAGTTGCTCGGTAAAGAATGGATTAGTGCTATCGAAGCGAGCTTCGTTATACCGTTCATCATCGAACAGCGCGAAGTGCAGGGTAAAGCGGCGTAACATCTCAACTAGCCACTGGTGCTGTAACGTTTCTGGGACGATGATTAAGACGCGCTCGGCGCGGCCAGCGAGTAACTGCTGCTGAATAATCATCCCCGCTTCAATGGTTTTACCTAATCCGACTTCGTCTGCCAACAATACGCGTGGGGCATGGCGGCGGCCGACATCTTTAGCGATATGGAGCTGGTGCGGGATTAAGTTAGTACGCATGCCGCGCATGCCACTGGTCGGGAGACGGTATTGTTCGCTCTGATACTTTCTCGCGCGGTAGCGTAATGCGAACCGATCCATCCGGTCCAATTGTCCCGCGAACAGGCGATCCTGTGGCTTACTAAAAATAAGTTTGCTGTCTAACATGACCTCGCGCAGCACCACGTCAGCTTCCTGCGTATCGTTTCGCGTGCCGATATAGGCCATTAGCCCATTTTCATCACGAACTTCGTCAACCACCATTTGCCAACCTTCGTGACTGGTAATGGTGTCGCCTGGATTAAACATGACTCGAGTGATGGGAGAATCATTACGGGCATAAAGTCGGTTTTCGCCGGTGGCAGGGAATAGTAGGGTTACCATGCGGGCATCGATAGCGACGACTGTTCCCAGTCCGAGTTCACTTTCTGTATCACTAATCCAGCGCTGACCAAGTGTAAAAGGCATAAATTTTGCTCGATTCTCTTAATTATAGGGATGTATTGCTTCACGGATAACGGGCCGACTAACGTTTACCACCCTGGTAGTGGGAAAAAGGCCACGGTTATTTTGAAGGGCGCTATGGTACTGGAAGGCGAAGGTTTCGTCACCTATCAAAATAGGCCTAATTGCCCGGTCATCACATTTTCGAAATTACCGCCGACAAAGCCAAGAATACCCTCTGCGACTGGCTGCAATTGCTTTGTTAAGTAATGAGTATAGTCGAGGGGGGCTGTGGTCGCCGCTACCGGTTCCGGGCCGGCTAGCGTGATGACATAACGAATAGAACTGCCACGTCGATAGGTTGGGCCTTGGCCTTGGGCGACCGCTAGCTGTTCCGCTAGCCGGGCGGCACGGACATGGGGGGGGATATTTTTTTCGTAATCGGCAAGTGGCCGACGCAGACGTTTTTTATAGACGAGCTGTTCGTCCAGCTCCCCGGCGAGCAGTTGTTGCACGGTGTGTTGTACATAGTCCTCCCAAGGTTGGTCGCGGAAAATTAACCCGTAGAGAGTCTGCTGAAAGTGTTGGGCGAGCGGTGTCCAATCGGTACGTACCGTTTCGAGACCTTTAAAAACGACGCTCTCCTCGCCATTATCGACGACTAAGCCAGCATAACGCTTTTTACTGCCTTGTTCCGCACCACGGATGGTCGGCATCAGGAAACGAGTAAAGTGGCGCTCGTATTCGATCTCTAAGGCGCTCTCTATTCCCAGTTGCGCCTGTAGTACCTCCTGCCACCAGCGATTAATTATCGTGACTAATTGCTGACCGATGGTATCGGCCTTCTGCTGATCGCAGTGCTCACCCAGAGAGATAAAGGTCGAGTCGGTATCGCCATAAATGACCGAATAACCCTGTTGTTCGATGAGCTGACGCGTCTGCTGCATAATCTCGTGGCCGCGCAGTGTAATCGAGGATGCCAGGCGCGGGTCGAAGAAACGGCAGGAGGGGGTCCCGAGTACGCCGTAAAAAGCGTTCATAATAATTTTTAGCGCCTGCGAAAGAGGAGCATTGTTATCACGCTTAGCCTTTTCTCGCCCTTGCCAAATTTGCTCAACGATGGCCGGTAGGCAATGTACGGTGCGTGAAAATTGTGCTGAGAGGAAGCCCGGCACCGCCTGCTCAGGTTCCGCCAGACCGACGACTAAGCCCACCGGATCGATTAAGAATGTACGAATGATGGAGGGATAGAGGCTCTTATAATCCAACACAATGACTGAACGATAAAGCCCGGGCTGAGAATCCATCACAAACCCGCCGGGGCTAGGTTGCGGGGCGATATCGCCAAGATTCGGCGCCACATAGCCAAGACGATGCATGCGCGGAAGATACAGGTGGGTAAACGCCGCAATCGACCCCCCGTGGCGATCGGCGGGAAGCCCGTTGGTACTGGCTCGTTCAAGTAGAAAAGCCATGAGATCGGTTTTTTGAAAGATGCGTGTAACTAACTCACAATCCTTTAGGTTATAACGCGCGAGGGCCAGCTTATCATGGCGGAAGCGGTGGTTAATCTCGGCCATTCTGTCGTGCGGTGTGGCACTGTCTTTTCCTTCACCGAGCAGGGTCTGCGAGACATTCTCTAAGCTAAAAGAAGGGAAATCCCAGTATGCAGACTTCAAGGCCTCAATCCCATCGACGATCCAACGGCCCGCGGCTTGGGCGCTGAACACCCCGGGCTTGAAACCATGTTCTTGCCAGCCGAGTGTCGCGCCTGCACGCCCTAACTTAAGCGGTACGGCGAAACGCTCCGCCTCACGGTGTAATATGCGTAGATCAAACTGGATCACGTTCCAGCCGATAATAACATCGGGGTCATAGGCCGCCATCCATTGATTAAGAGCGTGGATGAGCTCGCGGGGATGTGCGACATAGGAAAGCTGAAAATCTACGGGATCCGTACTCGGGGTCGGAGGTCCGAGCATAAAGACCTGGCGTTGCCCACAGCCTTCTAGACCGATACAATATAGCTCCCCTCGCTCGTTGGTTTCGATATCCAGAGAGACCCATTTAAGCGTCGGACGATAGTCAGGATGCGGTTTTAGCCGCGCAGGTCCCGGCGTAGAGGATTGCCCTATCCAGACGGGCGCGGTGATGAAGCGCTCCATCATATAGCGGTCGGTGGGGCGAATATCGGCTTCGTAGAGAGGAATATTCGCGTCGTTGAACTGCTGAATAACGGTTTTTAGCGTACGTTGCTGTGTCAGGTAAAGCGTTGTTTGGCGGCGGCCCGAGAAGTCGTTTAGCGCTGAATCTTGTAGCGTAATCCCTGCGCATTCAGCGAGTAGACTTTCTACACTGGGACGATGCTCAGTAGGAAAAAAGGCGGTGGCACGCTGTAGAGGGACGCTAATCAATAGCGGCCCGTCGTCGGTGGCGATCCAGAACGAAACCTCGATACCCCGTGGCGTGTCGCGCCAGTGACGCGTTAAGATAAACCCCGCAGTAATCGTTTCCACTTCACTTCCCCGCCATGACATTTGCTAACAAGTATAAACCAGTGGAGTGGCGACGATAGGGTTTTTAGTGTGAGGACTGGCTGCTAGCCTTGTTCAGTGAGCTTCACGTACAGCGATAATTGCCTTAGAGGCCAGAGCCTTGTCTCGCCATTCTGATCATAGAAAGCAAAGCGTGCGGCTATCGTCAAACGCCGCACTTACTTTGTGATGGCTACCGGTTATGGTATTGAGGGGAGTGCATTGTAATTTGTCAGTCGCTCGTTAAAGTCGTAGACAGTATTTACCTCATCACAATCACTCTTCGATAGCATGGAACAACGATCGGTTATTGCAGGGTCATCGATATTGAGCCACTGAGCAAAGGTAGTTATAAAGTCGAGACCGCTTCTACGCTGAGAAATCACGCGGCGTTGCGTCGAGTCGCTGCTTAAGATAAAGAAGGGAACCTGATAATTTTGTTTGGTGCTATCGCCGTGGGTTAAATAAGCACGGGAGCTATTTTTATCGATATATGACAAGCCATGATCTGAAAAATACATCATCGTCCAATTAGCGGTAGAGTTGCTAAGTAACTGATTGGCCTTACGTAACAGCGAGTCAGTCATCGCAATTGATTTGACGTAGCATGATAACTCTTTTGAACCGATATCGCTGTCGAAACGGCCCTGAGTTCTATCGCAGGCTCTGGGGTGAGACCCCATCAAATGTAAGATAATGAGTTTATCACCCGCCGGGCTTTTTAATGCCTCTGCGAGGAGGGGGAACAGGTTTTCATCGGAAGACGAGGCACTATAATCTGCTTTACCTGTATTAATAAAGCCCGTGTGGTTAGCGCTTTTCGCTATTCTGGCTATAGGGGAATCTGAATGACTTTTAACGCCTTGGTTCGATAGCCACCATGTTTCGAAGCCACTTTTCTCGGCTAGGGTCACAACGCTATTATTAAGTTGCTTCTCTCTATCTTGCTTATAGACCAAAGTATTAGTTAATGAGATCACTGTAGCTGGCCCAGCAGAAATATAATTGTTAAATAGCGTAGCGGGGACACTATCAAGCCAAGATGTATTGTTAAATTGCCCACCAAAGGCATGAACATAATCGCGACGTACGCTCTCACCGATAACTAATAAATAGGTATGGTAACGCCTACTTTTTATTACCGGCTGCCAAATAGGCTTTTTCTGTATGATTGCCGCATAACCTTGGTTTTGCGTACTGACGGTACGATAAGCCGTAACTAGGTCACTGATAAAGCGGTATGCCGAGAGATCAATCCTATTTTTCTTCATGGGGCCGAAGGAGACTAATACAACAAAAAATACCGACAGCATCATGAGGCTTTTTTTAGAGGCCACAGCGTGAGTTGATTTTTTTTCAGTTACCAGGGCAATGCCTAAGATCAGAACAACTAGACCGAGAAGAAAAGCATAGAAAGGGGTCTGCTTTAAGAAGCCGATACTCTCTTCTAGCGTAGTGTAGAGGAATGAGCCGACGACATTGACATCCGGTGAGCCATAGATGATGCCCGTGGGCGCATAGAGAAATCCTATTAGCGAATAAATAATAACCAGTAGTTTGTATAGCAATTGGCTAGTCTTGGCGAGTAATTTAGCGCCCATAAAGAGCGCTAATAGCGGAATTATGTTAATTCTGTACCCTAACGACAGCGTTAACACGCCGAGCCATACTGCTAGAAAAAAATCCCATTTTGAGAACAGAGGTTTAATAATATTGGAAACAAAACCCTTCAACTTATAC
The DNA here is from genome assembly GCF_018494085.1 of Rosenbergiella collisarenosi. Taxonomy (GTDB): domain Bacteria; phylum Pseudomonadota; class Gammaproteobacteria; order Enterobacterales; family Enterobacteriaceae; genus Rosenbergiella; species Rosenbergiella collisarenosi. The sequence goes on from NZ_JABBFP010000001.1 coordinate 454,894, forward strand.
TCCGAATAACACAATGCATAGAATATTTTCGAGATAGTAATCTATTTTATCAACTGATGGTAGCAACGCCTTACTGGATCTAGGGGGGCTTATTTTATAGGTAAATAAATAAGAAATAATCGAGATAAATAACGTCTAGAGAAAGGCCTAGGGTAATTCAGTAATCAACCGTTGAAAATATAAGAAAATTCAGATCCATATTGAATTAATAAATAAGCACCTTAATAATAAGTTTGCCTATTTATTTGTATTTGTCTGCTACTTCTAGTTAGGAGGAAATGCGGCGCATAGCGCATTTAAGATAAAATTCATTCTGGCCGAGCGATACTTACTGCGTAAGTAGAGAGCGTTGACCTCTCTTGCCGGGAGAGGATGGTCTTCAAGGATCGGAACGAGTAATCCCTGGTTAATATCGTTTTCTAGGAATATTTTGGATTGAATAATCACGCCCATTCCGGCGATAGCCCCTAATCTGATGGCTTCGCTCGAATCACTGCTAAGTCGGCTTTGCCTAATCTTCTCCTTAAAGTGCGGCGGCTGCCATTCATCAAGTATAGTTTTGTTCAAGGAGAGGCATGAGTGGTTGAACAAATCTTCCGGAACTCGCGGATACCCTTGTTTTTTTAGGTAGCTCGGACTGGCGCAAGCCACAATTTCGTAAGCACTGAGCGGTCTTGCGATAATATCGGTACTCTCTGGTGGTCGTCCAATGCGTATTGCAATATCGCTATCTTCGCGCATCAGATCGATAAGTCTATCAGCCAACGAGAGGTGGATCTGCACGTCTGGAAAACGCTGCATGTAGTCCAAGGAGAACGGCAAGATCCGCTTTATTCCCAGTATCTCCGGACAGGAAAGCGTTACGGGGCCATAAGGAGTGAGCTGGGTGTTTTTTATTCTCTCCTCTCCTTCATCGATCAGCTCTAAGACTTTTTTACAGTGCTGGTAGTACTCTGCGCCCGATGAGGTTAAGGCAATACGTCGGGTCGTCCGATTCAAGAGCTGCGTTCTTAGGTGATCTTCTAGAGACTTGAGATGCTTACCGACCATCGTCGGCGATATATTTAAGGCCGCTGCGGCGCCGTTTAGACTGCCTAACTCTACGATGTGGACGAATACGGACATATTCAGAAAAAGGTTCATTATCTACCTGAAGTTTATAGTGAACTAACTTATTGCTAGTTTATCAATCTCCAGTTTTCCTTCAATCTCTCTTTATCTATCTAAGGAGAGAACTTATGGCACACCTGACCCGCTATCTTTTCTACGTTGTTGTAGTTGTCGCCTTTTTCAGTTTTTACTTCACCGGTAACTTTACAGCGGTTAATTTTTTTCCGCATTTAAGCCCGTAACCGCTTTAGGCTTTAGCGACTGGGAGAAGCGGAGCACTAACACCTTTGCAAAGCGCCCTACATAAGAAACCCTAACCTCGTGGCGAATAAGTCGCCACTTCCTTAATCATTGCTCAACTAACCATGAAAAATTCTGCACCAGGCTGCAGCGACCGATATTTATCGGCTATAGTCAAAGCCATTCACCCCCCTGAAGGTTAAGCGCCTGAGGACCTATGCGTAGAATTTTATTACTGTTATTAGCGTTGAGTACGGCCAGTAGCTACGCGCAAAGTACCTTCGTGTTCTTGCGTCATGGCGAAAAACAGATCAATTTTAGTGGTCAGTTATCCTGCCAAGGGCTAAACCGTGCGTTACGGCTCCCTTCGCTGTTGGTAAGCCGCTATGGAGAACCCGATGCGTTGTACGCCTCGGCACCGATTGAGGAGAAGAAGGGAAGCTCGGTGCGCGCCGTCGCGACGTTGATGCCAACTGCGATTCAGACCTCCCAAGATATCGGTTTACAGTTTCATGCCAAGGATACGCACGCCCTAGTGACTAAACTCCTCGCCGGCGATAATCATCAAGTCACTTATATTGCTTGGGAACATGATCATCTCGTGGAGGCGGTTAAAGAATTAGTTACGACGACAGGCGGCGATGCGTCGACTATCCCTTCGATTTCCCCGTTCGACTACGATGCACTCTACGTGGTGAAGATTGATAAGTCTCGGCACTTTGTCTCTTTTTCACTCGAAAAAGAGGGTTTAGATCATCTCTCCTCTGAGTGTATTAACCCGATCGAGGGGGAATAACGGCTTGCCTTTTCGCTATCATGGGGAGAGACGATACGATTTTGTTTCGGAGTGTTTTAATCGCGGTAACTTTGCTTGACGTAGCGGGAGCAGATCGCAACAATCCGAGCTCGCGAATTATGAGGAAAGTTAATGGAAGCCTGGATCCAACATTTATTAGAGCAATCGGTCGGATGGGCGATAGGCGTTGTTGCGGTAGTCACCTTCTTAGAGTCGCTGGCGCTGGTGGGATTGATACTGCCTGGCACGGTAATGATGGCCTCTCTGGGAGCCTTGATCGGTAGCGGCCATGTCAGCCTATATCCAGCATGGGCAGCGGGCTTCGTTGGGTGCTTAGTCGGCGACTGGTTATCTTTTTACATCGGCTGGAAATTTCAGGGTCCGTTACATCGCTGGAAGTACCTGCAAAAGCACCAAGCTTTGCTGACCAAAACCGAACATGCTCTGCATAATCATAGTGTCGCGACCATTCTGATCGGCCGCTTCGTTGGCCCGACCCGTCCGTTAATCCCGTTGATTGCCGGGATGCTAGAATTACCGGCTAAAAAATTCTTACCGCCGAATCTCGTCGGCTGTATCTTGTGGCCGCCTATCTATTTACTACCCGGTATTTTAGCGGGAGTCGCCATTGATGTACCGGCAGGGACGCAAGATGGCCTGTTTAAGTGGTACCTCGCGGGCGTCGCGGTGCTGATATGGCTAAGTGTGTGGTTATGCTGGCGCTGGTTACGTCCCGCTAAGCAAGACGCAGCTAAGGGGTGGTTGACCCCAGCGCGGCTACGCTACCTTACGCCACTTACACTGATTGTTACGGTTATCGCTTTTCTTGCCTTGCTGCGCCATCCCATGATGCCGGTGTTTGCTCATCTACTAGGGAAAGTTTTTATTGGCCACTAGTCTTCGCAAGTCCTAATGCACGGGCGGCCGCCAGGTCGCCGCTTTCTAGCTGTTGCCACGTTCCACTCCCAGCCACTTTTCCCTCATCGATCACGATACAGCGATCGGCAATATAACGGGCATCCGCGAATTGGTGGGAGACCATCAGTAAGGTCAACTGATTTTCGCGGCATAGCTCATCGGTCAGGACAAGCATCTCTTGACGCAGGGCAGGATCGAGCGCAGAAAAGGGTTCGTCAAGGAGAAGTAAGGGACGGTCACGTAGCAAACAACGCGTTAAAGCGACCCGTTGGCGCTGGCCGCCTGACAGCTGCCCAGGTAAACGATCCATTAACGGTGATAATCCGGTCCGTTCCGCCAAGGCCTGTAAAGCGGTCGTTTGGGTCGCCGAGAGGCGCATCGTAGGGGATAAACCGAGGGAAAGATTCTGTTTTACGGTGAGATGCGTAAAAAGGTTATTTTCTTGGAATAGGATGGAAAGCGGTCGCTTCGCTGGGGGAAGCGCAGTGACATTATGCCCGGCGATCCATACCTCGCCCCGCGTCGCGGGAATAAAACCCGCCACGAGGTTAAGCAGCGTACTTTTTCCCGCTCCACTCGGGCCTAGTATAACGATGCGCTCGCCAGCGGCGACCGAGAAGGTAAAGTTCAGCGGTTGCTGGGGATAATGACAACTCAGTTGATTAACGGTCAGCATGGCGGTCTGCGAGGCTCTCGATCAGAATAAAAAACAGGAAGCAAAGGAGTAACAATAGTAACGCCGTTACCGCGGCTTGTTGCGTACGATACGCGCCCATTTGCTGATAAAGATAAAAGGGAAGCGTTTGAAAATCTTGGCTACCGAATAGCGCGATCACACCGAAATCGCCCATCGACATGAGTGAAGCAAACGCAAAAGCCTGCAATAGAGGTTGGCGTAATGCGGGTAGCTCAATACGGCGTAGGCGCTGCCAACCGTGAATATCTAAAGATAAGCAAAGATGGCTATATTGGTTGGCTAAATCTCGCATCGGGCCATTAAGGAGCTTACTGGCATAGGGTAAGGCCATTAACGTATTAATGAGGATGACGAGCGCCGCGGGGGAGCTATCGATCCCAATCGTTTGATTGAGAATAAGAAAGGCGCCTGTCGCCAACACGATACTCGGCACGGCGAGAATAATCATCGCGCAGGCATCAATCGTGCTGGCCCAGCCCGAGAGGGCGCGCCGATGGTATTCTCGCGAGGTCCATAACAACATTAGGGTCAGGGCAACGCTGCATCCACCAGCCACTAGCGCGATTTTCAACGATAATATGACCGCTTGCCACAATGCCGGATCGCTTAAGGCGCTGAGAGTTTGCGGTCCAATTCCCGCCACGGCGACCGCGATCAGGGGGGGGATAAGCAGCAGAATCAGAACCAATATGGCGATGCTATCGATGATCGCCCCCCAGATACCCTCGACGCGAGGTCGCCAATGTTGGCGAAGGCTGACGTCATGCGCACCGACTGGCGTTAACCAGTGACTGAATAGTAATAATCCGCCGCAGCATACGAGTTGGACTAGGGCGAGGAGCGCGGCGCGGCCAGGATCGTAATCGAAGTTTAGCGCCTGAAAAATTGCCAGCTCCAAGGTCGTGGCTTGCGGGCCACCCCCTAGGGTTAAGACGATGGCAAAACTGGTAAAGCAGAGCATAAAAATTAGGACAAAAGCCGGGACGAGTTGGCGTTTTATCCAAGGCCATTCGAGGAACCTAAAGAGGTTCCATCCGGTTATCCCTAATTGCGCAGCAAGCTGTCGCTGCTCGGTAGGGATCTGTTGCAGTGCCTGTAACAGGAGACGCGTCGCAAGGGGAAGGTTGAAAAAGACATGGGCGAGCAGAATACCGCTGAGACCGTAGGGACTAAACGAGTAGTGAATGCCAAGTCGATGACAGAGTAACGCAAGCCACCCCTCGCGACCATAAACCGTCAGTAGGCCAAAAACCGCCACCAAGACCGGGAGGATCAGCGTCATGCTGGCGAGACGCAGGAGTAAGGTCTTGCCGAAAAAGTGCCGGCGCTGTAGGGCGCGGGCGATCGGGACCGCTATCCCGACCGCGAGGAGCGCGGATAGCGAGGCTTGTTTCAACGAGAAACCTATCACATGCTGAAGATAGGCGTCCTTGAGGATACCCATCAGTGAGGGCAAGGGTGCGGCATACAACAGCGCGGTGAATGCCGCGCCGAGTATACCTAGGATAGCGATCCCCGCAATGGCGCCCGGCAGTTGCCAGCCTTTCATCAATGTGAAACAGCCAACTGCCATGCCTCAACCCAAGATGCGCGGGATGCGGCGACCTCGGCGGCACTATATTGTAACGCGTGTTGGGGAACGGGGAGTTGCTGGATTGCCGTCGGTAGTGTTTGCGAGGTGGCGGGGTACATCCAGTTACCTGTCGCTAAAGTTTTTTGGAACACATCAGACAGTATAAATTGCATAAATTGGTGGGCCAATGCCGGTTGCGGGCTGTGAGCCAACTGCGCCGCAACCTCAACCTGCAGATAATGCCCCTCGGAGAAGTTCGCTGCGGCGTAATCATTATTATGCTCTTCCATAATATGGTACGCCGGAGAAGTGGTGTAACTCAGCACCAAGTCGGCTTCACCTTTTAGAAACAGTCCGTAAGCTTCACTCCACCCGCGTGGGATGGTGACGGTCTTCTTCGCGAGCTGCTGCCACGCCTGCGCGGTTTTGTCGCCGAAGACGCGGTTCATCCATAATAATAAGCCTAGTCCCGGTGTGCTGGTACGAGGGTCTTCATAGATAACGCGCCATTTTTGCGGGCTTTCTACTAGCTCATGAAGGCTTTTCGGTGGGTGGGGTAAACGTTTCTTATTGTAGACGAAGGCAAAATAGCCGTAGTCATAAGGGATAAACGTCGGATTACTCCAGCCATTCGGCACCTTAAGCTTTTGTGTATCGATATTGGCCGGGGCGAATAGGCCGGTTTTCGTCGCGCTATCGAGCAAATTATTATCCAGTCCCACGACCACATCTGCCTGGCTGCGCTTGCCTTCCATGCGTAGGCGATTAAGCAGCGAAATGCCATCACCTAAGGCTACATAACGTAGAGTACAGCCACAGTCCTGTTCGAAAGCGGTTTTAATCGCTGGGCCTGGGCCCCACTGCGACGCAAAAGAGTCATAGGTGTAGACCGTTAATACTGGCTTGGCAGCCAAGGCGGGCAGTGCGGTAAGGGCGAAGAGTAGCCCTAAGACGATTTTTTTGCTTGGAAACACTTTGCGCTCCTACAATAACGTTGCTCGTTGACGCAAAGGATCTGAGAAGGCTGCGCTCAAATCCCTCCGCCGGTATTAACCGGATCAGGTTCTACGGGTTTCTCTCAGCAGCTGTTGACTGCACCCCGTTGAGTCTGAGCATTCTAGGCAATTATTGGGTAAGAGGAAAGGAAAGATAATTAAAGGTTGCGCAGCCAATCAGTGACTGCGCGTGACAAAAAAACTTAGCGACAGAGTTGCTCTAGCGCCCGATCTAATCCGCCGACTAACCAATCGATATCGGCGGCTTGGAAAGCGAGAGGCGGACGTAGTTTCAGCACGTTGCCATAAGGTCCAGCGACTGAGGTGAGGATCCCTTGATCACGTAGACGCTCGATCAGATCCAAGGCTAAAGCCTTGTTCGGTTGTTTGCTTTGCGGATCGGTGACTAGTTCAAAGCCAATAAACAGGCCCGCACCGCGTACATCGCCGACACAGCGATATTTATGCTGTAGACCGCGCAGCTCTGCGAGCAATCGCGCGCCCATTTCACGACTATGCTGCTGTAAATTCTCTTCTTGAATCACCGTTAATACCGCTTGCGCCGCCGCCATCGATACCGGATTCCCGCCGAAGGTGTTGAAGTAGGGAATATGATCGCTAAACGAGGCTAATACCTCACTTTTTGCAAACAGGGCGGAGACGGGAATACCGTTACCCATAGGTTTGCCGGTGGTTATGATATCGGGCACTACGCCGTGTCGCTCGAAGCCCCAGAAGGTATCGCCAGTGCGTGCGAATCCCGGCTGTACCTCATCGGCAATAAAAATACCGCCATTCTTATGCACCACGTCAATCGCGGCTTTAAGGAAGCCTGGAGGATTAGGTAATACGCCGTCTGAGGAGAAGATCGAATCGGCGAGGAAGCCAGCAAAGGTGATGCCGTTTTGTTTCATATCGTCGATCTGTTTTTGGATCTCATTAGCAAACCATTGACCCGGGTCGCTTGGCGCTAAACGATAAAAGTCGGGCGCCGGAACGATACGGGTGGTGGCGGCCAGCGCTTGACCGCTGCCAAGTGCCGGGGATGCGCCTGAGGTTAACTCGCTGGTGCCGTGATAGGCCTCTTGGGTGACGATAATGCCGGTGCCACCACTGAATGATTTGGCGACGCGTATCGCGAGGTCGTTGGCCTCCGATCCGGTACACATATACATGGCGCGATCGACCTCTGTCGGTGTCGTCGCCAGAATCGATTCGGTATAGTTTAAAATATTCTCATGCAGATAGCGGGTATGGGTATTCAGCTGTTGCATTTGCTGGGTAACGGCGGCGACGACGGCGGGATGGCAGTGACCAATACTGGCGACGTTATTATAGACATCGAGATATTTACGGCCTTCAGCATCCCATAGATATTGTCCTTCGCCTCTCACCAAATGCACAGGATTGCGGTAAAAGAGGCGGTAAGATTCGCCTAATAACTGGTCTCGCTTATCGGTCAATTGACGTATTTCTGGGCTAAGCGCGTCGGCATGTTCGGCGCGAAAACTGTTGGTGTCCATAATCGTGGAGCGTGTTGCCATGATCAATTCCTCGCACTGTTGCGGTCAGTGATAAATAAGAACGGGTCGCTTAAGCGCGTGCCCGCTCGCAAGAAAGATTATTCGTTTTCGACGATGGTAAGGTTCAGCGGCTGGCTTGCCGCACGTCTGACTTTGGTGGTCAGGAAATAGAGGTAACCGCCGACCATTAACCCGATAAACAGTCCACCGATCACCGGGTTGAACCAGAGCATAGTGACAAAGCAGATCACCGAGAGTACCAACGCAATACCAGGGATGACAGGATAACCGGGTGCACGATAGCTGCGCTCAAGCATCGGTGCGGTTTTACGTAAGCGGAATAGGCTAAGCATGCTCATCATATACATGACGTTAGCACCGAATACTGCCATCGTGATCATCGCGGCGGTAAGGCTCATTCCCTGCAGCGTCATGCCATCGTTCATCACGATAATCATACCGATGATTCCGCCTGCAATAATCGCGCGGTGGGGCGTTTGAAAACGACTCAATTTACAGAGCGAACTCGGAAGATAGCCGCTGCGCGATAGGGCGAAGAATTGGCGAGAGTAACCGAGAATGATGCCATGAAAGCTGGCGATCAGGCCGAACAAGCCAATCCATACCAACATATGCATCCACCGAGAGTGCTCGCCGACGATCATCTTCATCGCTTGCGGGAGGGGATCATTAATACCGGATAGCGCGCGCCAGTCGCCCGCGCCGCCAGCGAAAAGCATCACACTCAGCGCGAGGAAAACTAAGGTCAGGATGCCGGTAAGGTAGGCGATCGGGATCGTTTTCTTCGGATTTTTCGCTTCCTCTGCTGCCATTGCCGCGCCTTCAATAGCTAAGAAAAACCAGATGGCAAAGGGGATTGCTGCAAAGATACCGGGTAGAGCCGCCATGGAGAAATGCTCATGACCGGACCAGCCGTGGGAGACAAAATTGCTGAGGCTAAAACCGGGAGAGACGACGCCCATAAAGACCAGCAGCTCAAATACGGCTAATACGGTGACGATTAGTTCAAACATCGCCGCGAGTTTTACGCCGAGAATATTGAGTCCCATAAAGACAATATAGGCGCCTAAGGCGGCATATTTTGGGTTAAGTGTGGGGTATTGCACGTTTAGATAGGCACCGATTGCCATAGCGATTGCCGGAGGGGCGAAGACGAATTCGATAAGCGTAGCGAATCCGGCGATTAAGCCGCCTGTATCGCCAAACGCGGCACGGCTGTAGGCAAAGGGGCCACCGGCCTGTGGTATTGCCGTCGTGAGCTCGGTAAAACTAAAGATAAAGCAGGTGTACATCACGGCGATAATCAGCGTAGTGACGAGAAAGCCGAGCGTTCCTGCCACGCCCCATCCATAGCTCCAGCCGAAGTATTCTCCAGAGATCACCAATCCTACGGCGATACCCCAGAGATGGAGCGCGCCGAGTGTTGGTTTTAATGATGTCGTCATAGTTAACCCCGTTAGCAATAGTGAAGACGTCGTTGATAGTGAATGATGCTATGCCACCGATAATGCAGTGCTTAACGACGAGAAACTTGACCTGAGAAGACAGTTTACTGTGGTGCAAGGTAAAGTCCCGCGCTAACGGGCACCGACTGTACTCTAAGGTCAACTTTCGTGAATCTATCGTCAAGCTTGTGGCGCGAACTCTGGAGGATGCTACTCCACACATTAGGTTGCCATTGTGTGTAGGAGAAGATGATGAGTGTGAAACAATACGACGCCCTTGACCAAGCAGTACTGATGCATATCGCCAATCACGTTGTGCAAGCCTATCCCTCCCTGCAGGGGGCAGAGATCAAACTCCTCTGTCGTTCAGAGAATGCGACATTTTCGCTTAGCGCGCGGGGTAAACGCTATGCGTTGCGTCTGCATCGCGGTAATTATCATCAGAAGGCAGCTATCGAAAGTGAACTGTTATGGTTGGACGCCTTACGCTCGCAAGGGATCCAAGTGCCCGAAGCATTACGCGATGGCGAGGGTGAGCGCATACAAACCTACGGACTCTCCGCCGACGAGCAACGCCATGCCGTCGTTTTTCACTGGATCGAGGGGGAGATGCCGACCTGCGAGGTCTCACCGGTTGCCTTCCGGCAATTGGGCGAGATTACCGCACGTTTACATCAACATAGCCGAGATTGGCAACAGCCTGCCAATTTCCAGCGGTTACGGTGGGACCATGGTTCGATGGTCAGCGCGAACAGCCATTGGGGTGATTGGCGGGATATCAGCGATATGGCGGTGAGCGATCGGGCCTTAATCGATAACGTTATCGAAGACGTCGCGGGTAAGTTAAAAAAATATGGTCAACATCGCGATCGTTTTGGGCTGATCCATGCCGATCTGCGCTTAACGAATCTCTTGCTCGATCGTGGGGAAACTCGGGTGATCGATTTCGACGATTGTGGGTTTGGCTGGTATCTGCACGATCTTGCGGCGGCAATCAGTTTTGTCGAACATCATCCTAATGCACAGCACTGGGTCGACCATTGGATCGAGGGGTATCAGCAAGTGCATAGCCTTAGTTATGAAGATCTGGCAGTGCTTCCCGCCCTGTTTATTCAGCGACGGATCCAGCTGACGGCCTGGCTGGCCTCGCATAGGGATACCGAGATGGCGAAAAGTGTTGCTCAGGGGTGGTCGGCGCAGACCCTCGGCTTATGCCGCACCTATTTGGCAGGGAAAAACTTGCCGATTGGTCAGGGCGTGCACTATTAGGTAGCAGAGTGGGCGAAGAGGGAGGAGATAGATGAGTTATGCTGGGGGATTTTGATTCTTGGTATGAAATTTGCTGGTTAACCCTCATTGTTACCCTTTTTCATGAGGCTCACCATGCAAACACTCTTCTCTTCCCCCACGCCTGCCGCGCATCATGGGGTATTGGCCGCGGCCGCGAGCGGGCTTAGCCAATTTATTACGCACCAAGGTGGGGACAGTGAGCGGGTGTTTGGCATGAGTGGCATCAACCCCGACCTACTCGGTAACCCAACGATGAGCTTAAGCTTGGTTAACTATTGTCGCGTCATGGAAGTGGCTGCCAAGCATTCAGGCATCGATAATTTCGGGCTGTATTATGGCAAGCAATTCAAACCGCAATCGCTAGGTTTACTCGGCTATATCGGGATATGCTCATCGACCTTAGAGCAGGCATTACGTAACGTCGTTCGCGCCTTTCCCTACCATCAGCACGATACATTCGTTCAGTTAGTGGATAAGGGCGAGAGCTGGCAGCTGCACTACCAGGTACGCCACGGGGCTATTTTACAGCGTCGACAGGACGCCGAATTGACCTTATGTATGTTCTTAAACCTGATCCGCCATGCATTAGGCAGCCATTGGGCACCGAAAGAAGTTCACTTCGAGCATCCGCGTCCTGCCGCATGGCACGAACACTGTAAAGTTTTCGATGCGCCAATTTGGTTCGATCAGCCAACTAATTGCCTGGTGATCCCGAAAAGCGATGGGTCTCGTAGCATGCCAGAGAGCGATCCGATGTTGTTAACCGTCACCCAAGATGCCATCCGTCAGCTTAACTATCAGGTCTCAACACAACCCTTTGTCGATCAGATCCGCGCGCAAGTACAATTAGCGATCGGTGAGGGGGAACCTGATCTGGAAACGATCGCCGACCAATTAGCGATGACCCCATGGTCATTGCAGCGTCGTCTACGTCAAGAGGGGATGAGTTTTAGTGGTGTCGTCGACCACGTACGTGGCGAGATGGCGATGTGCTATTTGCAGCAGCCACAGCTATCGGTCACCGATATGGCATTGCTGTTGGGCTACTCGGAAGTGAGTGCCTTCTCACGGGCGTTCAAGCGTTGGTTCGGTACTAGCCCACGGCAATGGCGTCGGTCACAGACTGAAAAACATTTTGCCGATACCTCGATGATTCTCTAGCTGCTATGATTAACGCCTCGTATTGAGCCACGCCGCACATACTGTGTCGGCGTCAGTCTGATAGGGCGCTTATGCAATCCTTTACCCCGCCTGCCCCGAAAGGGGGCAATCCAGTATTTATGATGTTTATGCTGGTGACGTTTTTTGTCAGTATCGCTGGGGCGCTACAATCCCCAACACTTAGCCTCTACCTGAGCCAGGAATTGAAGGCGAAGCCTTTTATGGTTGGGCTATTTTTCACCATCAATGCCGTGACTGGCATTATTATCAGCTTTATTTTAGCCAAGCGGTCGGATCGTAAGGGCGATCGTCGTCGACTCCTAATGTTCTGTTGCGCGATGGCCATTGGCAACGCGGTGATGTTCGCCTTTGTGCGGCAATACGTAGTGTTGATCACATTGGGACTGATCCTCTCGGCGCTGACAAGCGTAGTGATGCCGCAGCTGTTCGCGCTAGCACGTGAATACGCGGATCGCACGGGTCGTGAAGTGGTGATGTTCAGTTCGGTGATGCGGGCGCAGATGTCGTTAGCCTGGGTGATCGGGCCGCCGATCTCTTTCGCGTTGGCGTTGAATTACGGATTTGTGACGCTGTATCTCGTGGCGGCCGCACTGTTTCTCTTATCGTTAATTTTAATAAAGACGACGTTACCCAGCGTACCAAGACTCTATCCGGCTGAGGATCTCGCGAAAAGCGCAGTCAGTGGCTGGAAGCGTGCGGATGTACGGTTTCTGTTTGCTGCCTCGGTATTAATGTGGGTCTGTAATCTGATGTATATCATCGATATGCCACTGTATGTCAGTAAAAGCTTAGGTATGCCTGAAAGCTTTGCAGGCGTATTGATGGGGACGGCTGCGGGGTTAGAGATCCCGGTGATGCTATTGGCAGGCTATTTGGCTAAACGGGTAGGTAAACGGCCGTTGGTGATCGTCGCAGCGATTTGCGGCCTAACGTTTTACCCAGCGATGCTGGTATTTCATCAACAAACAGGATTGTTAGTGATTCAATTGTTGAATGCCGTCTTTATTGGGATCGTGGCGGGATTGGTGATGCTGTGGTTTCAGGATTTGATGCCAGGGAAAGCGGGGGCCGCAACGACCTTATTTACGAATTCTGTCTCGACGGGGATGATCTTCGCCGGGCTGTGCCAAGGTATATTAAGCGATCTCCTCGGCCATCAGGCGATTTATATTCTAGCCACCGTTCTAATGGTTATCGCGCTACTGCTGCTGTTACGCGTTAAAGAGCAAGCTTAGAATGAGGGGGCCTGCAGGCCCCCTGTGGTTACGGGCTGTTTTGTTGAGTAGCTGGGCTAGGCATCAATGCGCGAATATCCGTACCAGTAGGGGTTTGATGAACGCGCAGCCCAAACGCAGGTAGTGCTGCGTAGAGATAATCGAAGATATCGCTTTGGATCGCTTCATACTCCGCCCAGACCACCGTATTGGTGAAGGCATAAATCTCAATCGGTTGGCCGTTCTCGGTAGGAGCCAACTGGCGTACCATCAACGTCATATCCTGGCGAATCTGCGGATGGGTCTTTAACCAACTCTCCAACCAGACGCGAAAAGTACCGATATTGGTCAGCGCACGATGATTAAGTAGCGATGCATTGTGATTATCGCGCTGCGTATTCCATCGGCTGATCTCTTGCTGCTTGTTGACTAAGTAGGGACTGAGTAGATGGGCTTGTCCCAGCTGTTCGATTTCGGCCTCCGACAAGAAGTGAATGCTGGTCGTATCGATATTGACACTACGCTTGATGCGTCGTCCTCCCGATTCCGACATCCCTCGCCAGTTTTTAAAGGAGTCGGAAATTAAGGCATAGGCGGGAATAGTAACGATAGTTTTATCCCAATTGTGCACTTTTACCGTGGTTAAATTGATATCGATGACCGCGCCATCCGCACCATATTTTGGCATATCGAGCCAATCGCCGATTTTTAGCATATCGTTGGCCGAAAGTTGAATACCGGCGACTAAACCCAGAATCGGGTCGCGAAAGACCAGCATCAGGACGGCGGTCATTGCGCCCAATCCGGTCAGGAGGCTACCGGGGGACTTTCCAAGCAGTAGCGAAATCATCAAGATGACGATTAAAATCGCCATAATTAATTTAATACTTTGGAAAATACCGCGTAGCGGGATCTGTTTGGAAAATTCGCTTCTGGCGGTGATCGCCTGAATAACGTCGAGCAGCGAGAAGCCGATTAGCAAGCTGAAGAGCATCACCCATAATTGACAGAGGGTGGTAAGTCCAACGAACAGCATACTCTGCGGATCGAACAGGATATGGAGTAATGTCTGAAAGAGTACGCCTTGTAATAGCCAGGCGGCGCGATTAAATAAGCGGTGTTTGAATAAAGATTTCGGCCAGAGGTGTTGGCTTTTTTCTGACTGCTTTTTCAGTATCGGTAATAGCAGTTTATGAAGCAGTAAATGAATGATTAAAGAAAGAAAGATCATCGCGGCTAACATGATTAATGTTGCGATGAGGTCGGTGTACTGCGTAAGACCTAAAGTCTGAAGCCAATGTTGTAGAGGGAGTTGCATAATCATCCTAGAAATGGCAACGCTGTCAAAAGGGCTGTAAGCGATTATCTACGGCGCGATGATTCCTTACGCGAGGTGAGTGCCCCCTAACGTCTTAGGGGGCAAGGCGATTATAGCTTCGCCGCGTTTTGCGACAGGTACTTCGCGACACCTTCTGGTGATGCGCCCATACCTTCTTTGCCTTTTTCCCACTGTGCAGGACACACTTCGCCGTGCTCTTCGTGGAATTGGAGTGCATCGACCATACGGAGCATCTCATCAACGTTACGGCCTAATGGCAGGTCGTTGACCACTTGGTGGCGAACAACACCGTCTTTGTCGATTAAGAATGAACCACGTAGCGCAACACCGGCTTCTGGGTGTTCGATACCGTACGCTTGTTGGATCTCACGCTTGATGTCGGCAACCATCGCGTATTGAACTTTACCGATCCCGCCATTCTCGATCGGAGTATTACGCCATGCGTTGTGAACGAATTCTGAGTCAAAAGAAACGCCAACCACTTCTACACCACGTTGCTTGAATTCAGCGTAACGCTTATCAAATGCAATCAGCTCTGAAGGGCAAACAAAGGTGAAGTCCATTGGCCAGAAAAAGAGTACGGCAGGTTTGCCGGCAATGTGCTTATGGAAGTTAAAATTCTCAACAATCTCACCGTTACCTAAAACTGCCGCAGCGGTAAAATCAGGGGCTGAACGAGTCACAAGTACCATACATACTCCAAGTGTTAATGAATAAAATCGTGTGAGGAACCGCGCTTAGCTACTGCGGCTCCCGCGTCTCATTGCGCGAAGGCAGTGTACCAGATGCGAATAAGGGGCGGGAGGCTAAAGCTGTTTTTCTTTGGCTTGTGCCATGAGCTGCGGGTAGAAACGGGAAAATAGATGTTCTAAGGCATCGTAGTTTGCGACGAAATCGTGATAGCAGTCGGCAAGCATAGCCAGACGGGGTCGCCGTTGCGCCATCTGACGTAATACGTTTTCTAGGTTCTCCGCCTCAGCATAACGTTCTAACCAGCGTTGTTGCCAGATCAGGCGATTGAGGTGTTGAAAGTTGTCGGGAGTATCTGGTAGATCGCGGGCAATCGTGTGCTCAGCCATCGCGCAGAATGCAGGCAATGATTGCGCGGGGTGCAGGCTTGCCCAGTCGCGCGCCAGAAAATGGTCCCAAATCACGTCCAGCGCGATCGGTGCGACGCGGCGGGTAGCTGGCGTGAAGAGCTGTTTGGCCTCACGAACTTCAGACAGATGGTCGGATAGACTATCGAGTCGGCGATGCATATGGATGCCTGCCACAATGGGTGCCGACCAGCGGCCTGCAGGATCGCCACGGACAAAATCCGCCAGTAAATTACCGGTTAAGGAACTGCTGGCGAGTTCGGCGAGATGGAGGTGTGCGAGAAAGTTCATAGCGCTATTATCGCCTGAGTTGTCTGAAAAGCCAAAGGTTCTGTAATGCCGCCTTTTCCGTTACACTGTGCGCCTAAATTTTTATCGGAAGAAGTCACCATGCGCGTTGCTGATTTTAACTTTGCTTTACCTGAGTCGTTAATTGCCCACTATCCACAGCCGGAGCGGAGCGCTTGCCGACTGCTATCGTTAGACGGGCCCTCGGGAGAGTTACAGCACGGCGTCTTCACCGATGTGTTGGATAAGCTCGAACCTGGTGATTTACTGGTGTTCAATAATACTCGGGTGATCCCTGCGCGGGTGTATGGGCAAAAAGCCAGCGGCGGTAAGCTCGAGATGCTGGTGGAGCGGATGTTAGACGATAAACGGGTATTGGCCCATGTCCGTGCCTCCAAGGCGCCAAAGCCGGGTGCAGAATTATTGTTGGGAGATGCCTTAGAGGTGCGTGCCACCATGGTCGCTCGTCACGATACTCTGTTCGAAATTGAGTTCCACGATAGTCGTGAGGTGTTGGATATCCTCAACCAAATCGGGCATATGCCATTACCACCTTATATCGACCGCCCGGATGAAGAGGCGGATCGCGAGCTGTACCAAACTGTTTATAGCGCGAAACCGGGGGCTGTCGCCGCGCCAACTGCGGGTTTGCACTTCGACCAGCCGCTGTTGGAGGCATTACGTCAGAAAGGGATCGAAACGGCTTTTGTCACCTTACATGTGGGGGCAGGAACGTTTCAACCGGTGCGGGTTGAGAGTATCGAAGATCATATTATGCATGCCGAATATGCTGAAGTGCCACAAGAGGTGGTTGATGCAGTACTCGCCTGTAAGGCACGAGGTAATAAGGTGGTCGCGGTGGGGACGACCTCGGTACGTTCTTTAGAAAGTGCTGCCAAAGCGGCAGATAACGCGTTAATCGCCCCTTTCTTCGATGACACGCAGATCTTTATCTACCCCGGCTATAAGTACCAAATCATCGATGCGTTAATCACCAATTTCCATCTTCCCGAATCGACGCTGATTATGCTGGTCTCTGCCTTTGCCGGCTATAAAAATACCATGCATGCTTATCAGCAAGCGGTAGAACAGCAATATCGCTTTTTTAGTTACGGCGATGCGATGTTTATTACGCAGAACCCGCAAGCGGTGAATGAAACGCTGAGTGACACGACTAACGGGTTGTAGCGATATATTGTTTTCTAGCTGAGTAAGACGGGGATGTTTTCATTCTTTGCCACCTTTCAGAGCCGAGAATATCCCCATCCTTTATCACCAAGCCATGAATTAGTCGAGCGCGATGCGCGCTATACTATCGGGTCCTTTCGTCGAGTTATCGGCATTAAACTCCTGCTTAAGGGTCACGTAAAGCGTCTTCCCGTCTGCTGATACGAATAGACTATTAGGATTGTCGGTAAACGACCAAGCGTGTTTTTCTGCCAAGCTCACGGCATCGAGTTGCAGTACCTTTTTGGATTCGCGCTGGCTAATATAAATCTCATGGCGTTGTGCATTAAACTTAATACCTAAGGCATCCCCCGCCAGGCGTTTAATCACTTTGCCGGTGTGCTCATCGAACACTAAAGTCGTCTTTGCCTCAGAGTTATCCGTAACGAATAGATGTCCCGTAGACGGGTCTTCGGCCATATTCAGGAATAAATACTTTCGACCATCATCGGGCTTCCAGCGTTGTTCTATTTTGTTGTTGTGGGGATTAATAACGGCTATCTCGCCACTGCCACTGGCGGCATAGATACGTTGGGTTAGCGGGGAGTAGATAATACCGGTCACCCACTTGCCAACATGCTCAATCTGCCCCTTAAGGGTCATTGTCTGGGCATCAACAACAGAGATATACCCCGGGTCGGTCACTCGTCCGATATAGAGTTGTCGGTCATGAAGAAGAATTTCGCGGGCACCTACCGGATCGCCATCTTTATCTTTGCCTTTGAAAAAGAGACGTTGTAGTACTTTTCCATCTTGAGCATCGATTTTCGATACGGCGCCATCTAACGAATTAGTGGTATAGATGAACTTCCCATCCTCGTCGGCCGTCATCCCAAAATTCTTAAGGTCGGTGTGGGTTTCCCCTGTCGTCGCGAGTGTATTCGGATCGAGCCGATAAATTACACCGCCATTCACGCCCTTAAAGCTTTGTGCGCTGGCGATAAATAACGCATTTTTTTGGGGGATAACGGCTAATTCGTAGAGACCATCACCGAGCTGTCGTTGGTTAACGACCTTTGCGGTAGGTTGGCTAACAGATTGTGAAGAGGGGGCGGCGATAGCCGTAAACGTGGGTAGCGCCAGCGTTGAAAGAACAGCTATAACTAAGCGCGATGAAGACAATACATTTCGTGATCTCATGGGGGCTCCACACTCGGGGACAATAGGCGATATGCCCCGAATTAACGGGACATGTCGTGAATAATTAGAATTTATAGGATACGTTGACGGAGACGTTACGTGGCTGGCCGTAAACATCGCTATTTCGATAGGTATAGTAACCACGGTCGAATAGATTATTAATATTCGCCTGTACTGCGACCTGTTTGGTGACCTGATAGCGGGTGAAGAGGTTGGCCAACGGATAGCTACCCTGATAGACCCGCTGTGTGTTGCCGTCAGGTGTCTGAACATCCCAGAACACACGGTTTTGCCAAGTGAAACCACCGCCCACGGTTAGCGCTGGCAGCGTTGGGAGTTGATAACGGCTAAAGAGTTTAAATACCGTTTGTGGCTGGTTGCTGCTATAGCGACCCGTTGAGTCGGTCGCTACATAGCGCGTTGCCCCAAAGGTCATCTGTAAGTTATCGGTGATCGCCCCGTTTAATTCAAACTCGGCGCCTTTACTGCGCGCACCTTTCGTCGCGACATAGGCCTGTTCGCTGCTATTGTTAACGTATACGCCATCTTGTTCTTGGCCGACGTCATTTTGTTCAATACGGAAGATAGCGAAGGTGGCGGTTAGCCGTCCATCGTCCCACGCCGACTTCACACCCGTTTCATAGCTCTTCCCGGTGATAGGAGACAAGTAGTGGCCGCTGCTATCGCGATAGGTTTGCGGCTGGAAGATAGAGGTGTAGCTAGCGTAGGCTGACCAGGTATCGTTGAGGTCATACACGATACCAGCGTAAGGCATCGTATTGTTTTTTTCCATATCGCCACTGGAGCCATCGCTACGATATTGCGTGTAGCGCGCGCCCACAATCAGCGCGAGTGGATCGGCAAGCGAAAAACGAGCGGCAGCGTAAGCCGATTTTTGGCGGATAATATCATTGGCGTTCTGGTACCAATCGCCCCAAGTCGGTTGGGCGATATTTCCATTCCAATGATTATTAAAGATGCCCATGTCGCTAGCGGTAATCTCGCTAGCATCGTCACTGGTCGTCCCGTTGCTACTCTGCGTAGCATTATGCTGACGGCTGTAATTGACCCCAAACATCAGCTGATGCTGGCGACCCAATAACTTAAAGGGGCCGCTGGCATAGCCATCGACAGACGTTAGCTCACGTTTGCCACGGTCTTTACTACCAAAACCATCAGCGCCCTCACCGGAGTCCATATCTGGCTTAGTGAGATAACCGACATAGAGGAGTTTATCGCTAAAGGTATTTTCGGCGTGAGTGCCGTTCAAGTGAGTAGACCAGCCGTTATCGAAATGATGCACTAAGTCAGCGTAGACCTTACGTACGGTGGTGTGGTAATAGGTCCAGTCCGCCGCCGAGTTGAGGCCTCGCCGATAGTGTGTGAGCGTACCATTATCATAAAAGACGGGATTTCCACCCCAAGTCGGGTTACTAGTATCGGCGTCTTGGTAATCGTAGGCGAGGGAGAGCGTGGTGCGCTCGCTCAAATCGGCATCGATCGTCCCGTAAAGGAATTTGGTGTTTTTGGTATAGCGATCGAGCCAGCTATCTTGGTTTTGGTACCCCGCAATAACCCGCCCGCGCAGCGAGCCTGATTCGTTCAAGGGAGTAGAGAGGTCTGCGATATAACGTTGTTTATTCCAGCTACCATAACTGGCGTCTAAACTGCCGGTAGCTGTCTTACTGTCGGCATGCTTGCGCACCATATTTACCGAGGCGGCAGGGCTACCTGCACCGGTCATTAACCCAGTCGCTCCGCGAATGACCTCAATCCGGTCATAAATAGAGGTATCCGAGGCGGTGTCGCCGTAGTTCCAAGCGTCTCCCATCGAGGTGGGAATACCATCATAAGTGAAATTAGTGAGCTTGAATCCGCGGGAGTAATAATAGGCTCTTTCGCTATCGTCCTGCTCACTTGTGATCCCCGTTGTATTATTTAATACATCGTTGATCGTTTGCAGTTGCTGATCCTGCATACGCTGCTGGGTAATCACGCTTAATGATTGAGGTACATCGCGAGGAGTCAAGAGTAGTTTGGTCGCGGCTCGCGTGGTTTTGACCTGATAATCCTGAGTGGAGTGATCATCACTACTATTAACGGGTGCACCGTAGACCACTACGTCCTGCTGTGTCCCGCTGTCGGTGGCAGCGTTAGCCTCAGCACGCGCGGCAGGAAGGGTAACCAGCGAATGTACGGTGAACGCCAGTAGCGAGAGTGTGAATACCTTATTGACCTGCGGTGTGTATGCAATGAGACGGGCCGTGCTTCTGCGAGCAGTAGACATAATTATCCCTATAAAATCCAAAGATTTAGATGCTGAATGCCTTTATTTTTTATTTGTCTGCGTAGGTGGCGACAAGGAATGGCATTTTTTGTAAATGAGAAGGTTAATCATAATCATTTGTCTTATGGTGTGGAATGATTATTTTATTTAATTTATAACTAACCCGCGCATGCCGAATCACCCCCCTTGATTTCAGGTTTTATCCTGTTTCCGCCCGAAGTTTTCCCAAAGAGAAAAGATTGTCGATTGAAAATTAGGTAAGGTTTTCTTAGCTTTCTACGTGAATATGCCCGGAGTAATCGTTAAAGAAAGGGAAGGAGGACGCGATAAATCGTGGGTCACCGCTCAGTGAGATCCTTGCTGAACGAGACGGCGAATTAGGTTGTTGTCCAATTCAAGTAGCACGCCATATCATCGGCGGGTGCGGGATAGGGAAATCATCAACTTTATGGTAGCATCCTAGCGCGGAAATTAACTGTGTTGGAAATTAGTCTTGAACAAGCGCTAATCCGGCACAATATTGCAAAGGTTAACCCGGACGAATGGACTAACGTCCCACCGTTTTCGCGGTTTCTGGTGTGTAACTCGTTGCATCTAATCAGACTGTTTCTCTGATGGAGAAGTTTTGTGAAATTTGAATATATTAAGCGCGATGGTCGCGCGCGCCGTGGTCGCTTAGTGTTTGATCGCGGAGTCGTTGAAACCCCAGCATTTATGCCAGTCGGCACTTACGGTACCGTAAAGGGAATGACGCCCGAAGAAGTGAAAGAGACCGGTGCACAAATTTTGCTCGGTAATACTTTCCACCTCTGGTTGCGTCCGGGCCAAGAGATCATGAAATTGCATGGCGATTTACATGACTTTATGCAATGGCAAGGTCCTATCTTAACCGACTCTGGCGGATTCCAAGTATTCAGCTTGGGCGATATCCGTAAAATTACCGAAAAAGGCGTACACTTTCGCAACCCGATTAATGGTGATCCTATCTTCCTCGATCCCGAAAAGTCGATGGAAATCCAGCACGACTTAGGATCGGATATCGTGATGATCTTTGACGAATGTACGCCGTACCCAGCAGAATGGGATTACGCGAAGCGTTCGATGGAGATGTCGTTACGCTGGGCGCAACGTAGTCGTGACCGCTTTGACGAACTGGGCAATAAAAATGCGCTGTTCGGGATTATCCAAGGCGGGGTTTACGAAGATTTACGCGATATCTCGGTCAAAGGACTAGTCGATATCGGTTTTGATGGGTACGCTGTCGGCGGTCTTGCCGTGGGTGAGCCTAAAGCCGATATGCACCGTATTCTTGAGCATGTTTGTCCACAATTACCGGAAGATAAACCGCGTTATTTGATGGGCGTCGGTAAGCCTGAAGACTTAGTCGAAGGGGTACGCCGTGGTATCGATATGTTTGACTGCGTGATGCCAACACGGAATGCGCGTAACGGTCATCTATTCGTCACCGATGGCGTGGTGAAAATTCGTAATGCGAAACATAAAAGCGATACTTCACCGCTGGATGCAGAGTGTGACTGCTATACCTGTAAAAACTACACTCGCGCCTACCTGTACCATCTCGATCGGTGTAATGAAATCTTGGGTGCTCGGCTCAATACCATTCACAACTTACGTTACTATCAGCGCTTAATGGCGAGCTTACGCCAAGCGATTGAAGACGATAAGTTAGAAGAATTCGTTGCTGACTTTTATACGAAGATTGGCAAAGAAGTGCCAGCTTTATCATTTTAATATCAATTAATGAGGGATAGTTTATGAGCTTTTTCATTTCTGACGCAGCAGCAGCGGCTGGCGCACCAGCACAAAATAGTAGTTTCTCGATGATCATCATGCTGGTCGTGTTCGGCCTCATTTTCTTCTTTATGATCCTTCGTCCACAGCAGAAACGCGCGAAAGAACATAAAAAGTTAATGGAATCGATCGCGAAAGGCGACGAGGTGATGACCACCTCAGGTTTCGTTGGCCGAGTGACTAAAATCTCTGAAACGGGCTATGTTGCTATCGCGTTAAACGAAACCAATGAAGTCGTGGTTAAGCGTGATTTCGTCGCTGCCGTTCTGCCTAAAGGCACAATGAAAGCATTATAATTTCACTCTTCCTTAGGGAACTGCCGTGTTAAATCGTTATCCTTTATGGAAGTACATCATGCTGATCGTTGTGTTACTGGTCGGCCTGTTGTATGCACTTCCAAACCTCTATGGTGAGGATCCGGCTGTTCAGGTCACGGGTGAGCGGGGCGCCGCTGCCAGTGAGCAGACAATGGATCAGATCCAGACCGTACTGAAACAACAACATATCGATACCCGTTCGATCGTGCTTGAGAATGGTGCCATCATGGCGCGTTTCGCAAACACTGATATCCAACTGCGAGCACGTGAAGCCTTAGTGAGCGCATTAGGTAACAACTATGTTGTGGCGTTAAACCTTGCACCGGCGACACCACGCTGGTTAGCGGCGCTTTCTGCTGAGCCAATGAAGCTTGGTCTAGATTTGCGGGGTGGTGTGCACTTTTTAATGGAAGTGGACATGGACACTGCTTTAGGCAAGCTGCAAGAGCAAAATGCTGAAACGCTACGGGGTGACCTGCGTACCGCGAAACTCGGCTATACCACAGTCGGTAAAATCGATAACTACGGTATTCAGATCCAGTTCCCAAATGCGCAGGCGCGCGATGCCGCCGTCAGCTACCTCAGCCCGCGTCATCGTGATTTAGTTATCAGAAGCCGTGGTAGTAATCAGCTGACTGCGGCGATGACGGATGCCCGCTTAAGCGAAGCTCGTGAGTATGCGGTACAGCAAAACATTACTATTCTGCGTAACCGTGTTAACCAGTTAGGGGTTTCTGAGCCGTTAGTACAGCGTCAAGGTTCCGATCGGATCGTAGTAGAGTTACCGGGTATCCAAGACACTGCACGGGCCAAAGAGATTTTGGGGGCAACCGCGACACTTGAGTTCCGTTTAGTCAATACCAGTGTCGATCCTGCGGCTATCGCAGCAGGTCGAGTCCCGGGTGACTCCGAAGTCAAGGCCATGCGCGATGGCCAACCGGTGGTGTTATACAAGCGTATCGTACTGACCGGGGATCATATTACCGATTCCACCTCAACGATGGACGAGTATAACCAGCCACAAGTTAATATCTCGCTAGATAGCGCAGGCGGTAACGCCATGTCTGATTTTACGCGTAACAATATTGGCAAACCGATGGCGACATTGTTTGTTGAATATAAAGACAGCGGTAAAAAAGACGCTAATGGTCGAGCGATTTTAGCCAAGCAAGAAGAAGTGATTAACGTCGCGAATATTCAATCGCGTCTAGCTAATAGCTTCCGTATTACAGGGATTAATAATCCTAACGAAGCGCATCAGCTTTCCTTGCTGTTACGTGCGGGTGCCTTAATCGCGCCAATCCAGATCGTTGAAGAACGCACCATTGGTCCAACCATGGGTCAACAGAATATCCAACAAGGCTTACACGCCTGCCTGTGGGGTGTTGCGGTGTCGATTCTCTTTATGCTGGTGTTCTACAAGAAGTTCGGCGTGATCGCGACTACGGCGTTAATTGCTAACTTAATCTTGATCATCGGTATTATGTCACTGCTGCCTGGCGCAACCTTGACGATGCCGGGTATTGCCGGGATTGTCTTGACCTTGGCGGTAGCGGTCGATGCCAACGTCTTGATCAACGAGCGGATTAAGGAAGAGCTGCGTAATGGGCGGACGGTACAGCAGGCGATCCATGAAGGTTATCGTGGCGCGTTTTCGAGTATTGTCGATGCCAACATCACCACGCTTATCACGGCTATTATCCTCTATGCTGTAGGTACCGGCTCTATTAAAGGGTTTGCGATTACGACAGCGATTGGGGTGGCAACCTCTATGTTTACGGCTATTGTCGGGACGCGAGCGATCGTGAACCTAGTTTACGGCGGCAAACGTATCAACAAGCTGTCGATTTAAGGAGCCTGTCGTGGCACAAGAATATAGTATTGAACAACTTAATTATGGCCGTAAAGTGCATGACTTCATGCGCTGGGACAAGCTTGCCTTTACCCTATCGGCGTTGCTGTTGATTGCCTCTGCCATCATTATTGGTGTGCGTGGCTTTAACTGGGGACTCGACTTTACCGGCGGTACGGTTATCGAGATCACGCTAGAGAAACCCGGTGAATTGGATGTGATGCGCTCAGCATTACAACATGCCGGCTTCAGTGATCCTCAGGTGCAGAACTTTGGAAGCAGCCGTGAGGTGATGGTTCGTTTATCTCCTCATGACGGTAACGCTGGGCAAGAGCTCGGAACTAAAGTTATTAGCGAAATCAACCAAGCGACTCAGCAAACTGCGGTAGTTAAGCGTATTGAGTTTGTTGGGCCGAGCGTTGGTAGCGACTTGGCACAAGCCGGTGCACTCGCCCTGCTGGCGGCATTGATTTGTATCTTGATTTATGTCGGCTTGCGGTTCGAATGGCGTCTAGCGTTAGGGGCGGTATTAGCCCTTGCGCATGACGTGGTCATCACGATGGGCGTGTTATCGCTGTTCCACATTGAGGTTGATTTAACGATTATTGCCTCGCTGATGTCGGTGATCGGTTACTCGTTAAATGACAGTATTGTTGTCTCCGACCGGATTCGTGAGAACTTCCGTAAAATTCGTCGTGGGACACCTTACGATATCGTCAACATCTCTCTGACTCAGACGCTGAGCCGGACGTTGATGACCTCGGCAACAACCTTAGTCGTGGTATTGATGCTGTTTATCTTCGGTGGTGAGCTACTACGTGGTTTCTCACTGACGATGTTAATCGGTGTGACTATCGGTACGGTCTCTTCGATTTATGTTGCCTCAGCGCTTGCGCTGAAACTCGGCATGAAGCGCGAACATATGTTGGTGCAGAAGGTCGAGAAGGAAGGGGCAGACCAGCCACGTATTCAGTAAGCGATGGCGATCAAAAAAAGGGACATGAAAATGTCCCTTTTTTTATGGTGAAACTATTGTAAGAAAGCGGGTTGCTTCGCCTCGTAGGCATCGATAGACGCTGCATGTTGCAGGGTCAGGCCAATGCTATCTAAACCATTTAGCATACAGTGGCGACGGAAACTATCTAGCTCGAAGGTATACGTTTTTTCTCCTGCCTGAATCGTCATTGCTTCCAAATCAACGGTAAAATTAATCCCCGGGTGTTGCTCAACCTGCTGGAACAGCTCGTCGATTTGCGCTTCGCTTAATTTTACGAGTAGCAGCTGGTTGTTGAAACTATTGCTATAGAAGATATCGGCAAAAGACGGAGCGATGACGACGCGAAAACCAAAATCGGTTAACGCCCACGGTGCGTGCTCCCGTGATGAACCACAGCCGAAGTTTTCGCGGGTTAACAGAATACTGGCACCCTTATACAACGGTTTGTTTAAGACGAAATCGGGGTTGGGGATCTTGCCTTGGTCGTCAATAAAACGCCAATCGTTAAATAGGTGCTGACCGAAACCGGTGCGTGTCACCTTCTGCAAAAATTGCTTAGGGATGATCGCATCAGTATCGACATTGGCCGCGTCTAACGGCGCAACTAATCCGGTGTGTTGCGTAAATTTAATTGCCATGTTGCAGATCCTCAGTTCAAGGTACGGATGTCAGTGAAGCGACCGGTAACGGCAGCGGCGGCGGCCATAGCGGGACTGACCAAATGAGTCCGTCCACCCCGTCCTTGACGACCTTCAAAGTTACGGTTACTCGTGGATGCACAACGCTCCCCGGCATTTAGGCGGTCGTTGTTCATGGCTAAACACATTGAGCAGCCGGGTAGACGCCATTCAAATCCAGCCTCTAAGAAGATTTTATCTAAGCCTTCTTCTTCGGCCTGCGCTTTGACTGGGCCTGAACCAGGAACC
Source organism: Rosenbergiella collisarenosi (assembly GCF_018494085.1). Classification (GTDB taxonomy): domain Bacteria; phylum Pseudomonadota; class Gammaproteobacteria; order Enterobacterales; family Enterobacteriaceae; genus Rosenbergiella; species Rosenbergiella collisarenosi. The sequence continues at coordinate 481,180 of NZ_JABBFP010000001.1, forward strand.
ACCATGGCTACGATGCCTGGTGCGACCTTGCGCCCCTTGGCAATTGCGGCGGCGGCGCGCAAATCTTCAATACGTGAGTTGGTACAAGATCCAATAAAGACTTTATCGATGGCAACATCGGTTAAGCGGATGCCTCCCTCTAAGCCCATATACGCTAGCGCTTTTTCAGCTGAAGCTCGTTCCACTGGATCGCTAAACTCTTCTGGACGCGGGATTGGTTGGTCGACGGCGATGACCTGCCCAGGGTTGGTTCCCCAAGTCACCTGTGGGGCGATATCTGCGGCATCCAACGTTACGACACAGTCGAACTCTGCGTTATCGTCAGACTTCAGGGTTTTCCAGTAAGCGACAGCCTCATCCCACTGTTCACCCTTCGGCGCAAATTGACGACCTTTTAAGTATTCAAAGGTTGTGTCATCCGGCGCGACCAAGCCTGCCTTAGCCCCTAATTCTATCGCCATATTACACAGGGTCATACGACCCTCCATGCTAAGCGCTTCGATCGCCGCTCCGCAGAATTCGACCACATAACCCGTACCGCCTGCGCTACCGGTCTTACCAATGATGGCTAAGACGATATCTTTCGCCGAGATCCCGCCAATAGCAGAGCCGGTTACCTCGATTTTCATCGTCTTGGCGCGGCCTTGTTTTAAGGTTTGGGTCGCCATGACGTGTTCAACTTCTGAGGTACCGATACCGAATGCCAGAGCACCGAAGGCGCCATGGGTGGCAGTGTGGGAATCGCCACACACAATGGTCATACCGGGTAAGGTGATGCCTTGTTCTGGGCCGATGACATGCACGATACCTTGGAAAGGATGGTTTAAATCATAAAGACTCACCCCAAATTCGGCGCAGTTTTTGATTAGCTCCTGCATTTGAATACGCGCCATCTCACCGGAAGCATTGATGTCACGTGTCTCGGTAGAGACATTGTGGTCCATCGTGGCAAAGGTCTTCGAGGGTTGACGTAATTGACGTCCGTGAGCCCGCAAGCCATCGAAGGCCTGTGGTGAGGTCACTTCGTGAACTAAGTGGCGATCGATATACAAGATCGGCGTCTCTTGAGGCGCTTCGTGAACGACATGTGCATCAAATAACTTCTGGTATAAGGTTTTGCTCATTTTATTATTTTTCCTCGGCAATATACCGGGCAATGATATTACCCATTTCATCGGTGGAGACCGCATTCCCATCACCCGCTAAATCGTGGGTACGATGACCGGCTGCTAAGGCCTGGCTGATCGCCTGTTCGATGGCGTCGGCCGCCGCGTTCTGCTGCAAGCTATAGCGTAGTAGTAGGGCTAAGGATAAAATCTGTGCGATCGGGTTAGCGATATTTTTCCCTGCGATATCGGGGGCCGAGCCGCCAGCAGGTTCGTATAAGCCAAATCCTTCTTCATTCAGGCTCGCAGAAGGTAGCATCCCCATTGAGCCGGTGATCATCGCACACTCATCGGATAAGATATCGCCGAATAAGTTGGAACACAGCAGGACATCGAATTGAGAAGGATCTTTTATCAGCTGCATCGTGGCATTATCGATGTAGATGTGTGCCAACTCGACGTCAGGGTACTCCTTCGCAATCTCAATGACCGTTTCACGCCATAAAATCGATGACTGTAAGACATTAGCTTTATCGACCGACGTGACCTTGTTACGGCGTTTACGGGCGGATTCGAAGGCTAAGCGTGCAATACGCTCGATCTCATAGCGATGATAGATTTCGGTATCGAAAGCACGCAGTTGGTCGCCGCTGCCTTCACGGCCTTTCGGTTGACCGAAGTAGATGCCACCCGTTAATTCGCGGACACATAAGATATCGAAACCGCGCGCGGCGATATCGCTACGCAGTGGGCAGTAGGCCTCTAAGCCCTTATACAGGGCCGCAGGGCGCAAGTTGCTGAACAGTTTAAAGTGCTTACGTAGAGGAAGCAGGGCGCCACGTTCCGGTTGGTCGCTCGGGGGTAAGTGTTCCCACTTAGGACCACCGACGGAGCCGAACAGAATAGCATCGGCTTGCTCACAGCCTGCAACTGTCGCCGCAGGAAGTGGGGTGCCGTGATTATCGATGGCAATGCCGCCGACGTCAAAATGCTGAGTGTTGATCTGAAAACCAAAACGCTGGCTGACTGCAGCCAAGACCTTTTCGGCCTGAGCCATCACTTCTGGACCGATTCCATCACCGGGTAAGACGGCAACATTATAGTGAGTCGACATAATTACACTGTTTCCTTAATTTCAGTCTGAGACTTACGCTTCAATTCTTGCTCGACCTGACGTGAACGCCAAATCGTGTTTAGTGCATTGACCATCGCCTTCGCAGAAGACTCGACAATATCGGTGGCTAAGCCAATACCATGGAATTTACGGTCGTTATATTTCACGACGATATCTACCTGTCCCAGTGCATTCTCGCCCTGACCTTTGGCCGTTAACTTATAATTAACTAACTCGATCTCTAATCCGAAGATACGATTGATGGCTTGATAGACGGCATCGACCGGGCCATTACCCGTGGCGGCCTCTTCTTTCATCTCTTCACCCACAGCAAGTTTTACTGAGGCGGTGGCGGTAATATTGGCGCCTGACTGTACCGTAAAGTCGTGCAGGACAAAGTGATCGCTCTCGTCGGCTTGGCTATTAATGAAGGCTAATGCTTCTAAATCATAGTCGAAGACTTGGCCTTTTTTATCGGCTAATTTTAAGAAGGCCGCGTACAAGGTATCTAAATTATAATCTTGCTCTTGATAGCCCATCTCGGCCATGCGGTGTTTGACTGCAGCACGTCCAGAACGCGAGGTTAAGTTCAGTTGTACCTGATGTAAGCCGATAGATTCTGGTGTTAAAATTTCGTAGTTCTCACGGTTTTTCAGGACGCCATCTTGGTGAATACCTGAGGAGTGAGCGAAGGCGTTGCTCCCAACTACGGCTTTATTGGCAGGGATTGGCATGTTACAAATTTGGCTTACAATCTGGCTAGTGCGATAGATTTCTTGGTGATTGATACCAGTGTGCACATTCATCATGGCATGACGGGTTTTGATCGCCATGATCACTTCTTCCAGTGCGCAGTTACCGGCGCGCTCGCCCAAGCCATTTAATGTCCCTTCTACTTGACGCGCACCGGCGGTAACCGCAGCCATTGCGTTACCGACGGCCATCCCTAAATCGTCGTGGGTGTGGACAGATAAAATAGCTTTATCGATATTGGGTACACGCTGGATCAGTGCAGAGATAATGTTGGCATATTCGTGGGGCAGGGTGTAGCCAACGGTGTCGGGAATATTGATAGTACGTGCGCCGGCATTAATCGCGGCCTCGACCACACGACATAAGTCGTCGATAGGAGTACGGCCGCCGTCTTCGCAAGAGAATTCTACATCGTCGGTATAGTTCCGCGCACGGCGGATCATGTATTCCGCTCGTTCGATGACTTCCGGTAAAGTCGAGCGTAATTTGGTTTCGATATGCATCGGCGAGGTCGCTAAGAAGGTATGGATGCGGAAAGCATCGGCCACTTTCAAGGATTCATAGGCCGCATCAATATCTTTCTCGACGCAACGGGCTAGGGCGCAAACACGGCTATTTTTAATGGTGCGCGCAATGGTCTGTACAGACTCGAAGTCACCAGGGGAAGAAACTGGGAAGCCGACTTCCATAACATCGATCTTCATCCGCTCTAGGGCCAGCGCGATCTGTAATTTATCTTTCGCGCTTAAACTTGCCTGTAATGCTTGCTCACCGTCGCGTAACGTTGTATCGAAGATAATGACTTGCTGGCTCATATTTACTTCCTTAATTTCTTATATTTGATGGCCTTAGCGCATAAAAAAACCCGCGCTGTTCGGCGCGGGTTTTTCAGTTCTTTCAGGCTTTAATCTTTATTCGTTTTCGCCCACAGAACAACCGCGCTGATATTTAGCGAGGAGGAGGAGTTCTGTGAGGTGAGTGAAACGAATCATTATTAAAGCCTATAGAAAGCGTGTGTGCCTATATTGGTACGTGAATCAGCAGGGTATGTCAACGAAAAATTAACCACGCTGTTATTTAACAAGTGTGAATAATATGAGTAAGAGCACGTATCACCAGTATATTTTTTAAATCAATGATTTATATATAATAATTTCATATAAATACTTTTGCGATAGATGATTATTCTGCTTGATTACCAATGATTGGCGGTTTAGTTTGCGGTAATAACGCTATGCAGTACAGCTGACTTGATATAATGACGGGTCTCTCTAGTGAGACATTTTCTTTATTTCGTTATGAATGGGGGATATCAAGCTATTTATGAGAATGTGCTTAGCTTTTTTATTATGTCGATAAGTGAAATGTCAGAATAATTCTCTATTCATTTTGCTGGTAAGTTTTTTTGACTTATTTTCTGTGCCGCGAATTTAAGCGGTATGTTAACGTAAGAAGCTCCCCATTTAGAAAAACTTACTCTTCCGATTAACAAAGCGGATGGGGGGCATAAGCGAAGCATTTCTTATCACTGATGTCAGTGAACAGTCGTATGAGTGAGCAGCCGGAGGCAGTAATGCAGATGTTGTCAGGAGCAGAAATGGTCATTCAATCATTGATTGACCAAGGCGTAAAACAGGTGTTCGGTTATCCCGGCGGAGCAGTTCTCGATATTTACGATGCGATCCAAACGGTGGGCGGTGTTGACCATATCCTCGTTCGCCACGAACAAGCCGCTGTGCATATGGCTGATGCTGTCGCGCGGGCGACGGGCGAAACCGGGGTCGTGTTAGTGACTTCTGGACCTGGCGCAACGAATGCTATTACAGGTATCGCCACGGCATATATGGATTCAATTCCCATGGTTGTACTCTCTGGGCAAGTCGCTTCCTCATTGATCGGTAGCGATGCGTTTCAAGAGTGCGACATGATTGGAATTTCGCGCCCAATCGTCAAACACAGTTTTCTCGTCAAGCGCACCGAAGATATCCCTGAGATGATTAAAAAAGCCTTTTGGTTAGCCTCAAGTGGGCGGCCCGGGCCGGTAGTCATTGATCTACCGAAGGATATTCTTAATCCGGCAGTGAAACTGCCTTATCACTGGCCAGAAAGCGTTAGCTTAAGAAGCTATAACCCCACTGTTCAAGGCCATAAAGGGCAGATTAAACGCGCACTCAGTACGCTGCTGGCCGCTAAGCAGGCCGTGATTTATGCCGGTGGCGGAGTGATTACGGCCAACGCAGAATCCGCCTTGAAAACGGTAGCGGAAAAGCTTCAATTACCGGTCACCACGACACTAATGGGATTAGGCTGTTTTCCTGGCACGCACCCACAAAGCGTCGGTATGTTGGGAATGCACGGCACTTACGAAGCGAATATGACCATGCATAATGCAGATGTTATCTTCGCGGTAGGCGTGCGTTTCGATGATCGGACGACGAATAATATCGAGAAATACTGCCCGAATGCCACCGTGATCCATATCGATATTGACCCAGCATCCATCTCTAAAACGGTCAATGCCGATGTCCCGGTGGTCGGCGACGCACGTCAAGTGTTAGAGCAAATGGTAGAGCTCCTCGATAAAGCGCCACCCGTTTCGGCGACATTGGCAGCCGAATGGTGGGCGAAAATTGATCAGTGGCGCGCCCGCGACTGCCTCGCTTTCTCGACGGATGGCGATAAAATTAAGCCGCAAGCGGCAATTCGCACGTTGTGGAAATTAACCAAGGGTCAGGCCTATGTTGCCTCGGATGTTGGGCAGCATCAGATGTTTGCCGCACTTCACTATCCGTTCGATAAATCTCGGCGCTGGATTAACTCCGGTGGACTAGGCACGATGGGGTTCGGCTTGCCTGCCGCACTGGGGGTGAAATTATGCTTACCAGAAGAAACGGTGGTGTGCGTGACGGGTGACGGCAGTATTCAAATGAATATCCAAGAGCTGTCGACGGCGCTGCAATATGGGTTGCCTATCTTGGTGCTGAATCTCAATAACCGCTACTTAGGTATGGTTAAGCAGTGGCAGGATATGATTTACTCAGGACGTCACTCGCACTCCTACATGGAGTCGCTGCCGAATTTCGTTAAAATTGCCGAGGCTTATGGTCATGTCGGAATCGCGATTACGTCGCCCGATGAGCTTGAAGAGAAGTTGCAACAAGCCCTCGACTTAGTGGCTGAAGGGCGTTTAGTCTTTGTCGATGTGATGGTCGATGGTAGCGAGCATGTTTACCCTATGTTAGTTCGCGGCTCGGGGATGAATGAGATGTGGTTAAGTAAGACGGAAAGGAGTGAATAATGCGCCGGATATTGTCAGTAATACTTGAAAATGAGTCTGGGGCATTATCGAGAGTCGTCGGGCTCTTTTCTCAGCGTGGCTATAATATCGAAAGCCTGGCCGTCGCCCCGACGGAAGATCCCACATTATCGCGCATTACTATCCAGACGATCGGCGATGAAAAAGTGTTGGAGCAGATTGAGAAACAGTTGCACAAGCTGGTGGATGTCTTACGGGTCAACGAGCTAGGCCAAGGCGCTTTCGTTGAGCGAGAAGTCATGCTGGTGAAAATTATCGCCGAAGGCGCGGTGCGCGAAGAAATTAAGCGCTGTGCCGATATTTTTCGTGGGCAGATCGTCGATGTTAGCCCACGTTTTTATACCGTGCAGTTAGTCGGTAGTGCAGAAAAACTTGATGCCTATCTGACGGCCGTCCGGGCGGTAACCGATATTGCCGAGGTCGTGCGTTCTGGTGTCATCGGAATTTCTCGTGGAGATAAAACGCTTAATTGATCATTCAGCGGGCAGGGCGAAAGCCTTTCCCGCGCTTACGATTTGCTCGATACTCACGTCAAAGGGTATATAGTCTTGAAGCATAAGCGTATTATCCAACGCATGTGGGCGTAGAGGGCAGAGGAGTGAGGCAAGGATGAAATTAGACGAGATAGCACGGTTAGCGGGAGTGTCTAGAACCACTGCCAGTTACGTGATCAATGGCAAGGCCAAGCAGTACCGGGTGAGTGATAAAACCGTTGAGAAAGTGATGGCTGTTGTGCGCCAGCATAATTATCAGCCAAATGCTGTGGCTGCCGGCTTGCGAGCGGGGAAAACGCGTTCGATTGGATTAGTTATTCCTGATCTCGAAAATACCAGTTACACCCGTATCGCTAAGTACCTCGAAAGGCAGGCTCGGCAACAAGGCTACCAGCTACTCATTGCCTGTTCGGAGGACCAACCTGATAACGAGATGCGTTGTATTGAGCATCTTCTCCAGCGGAAAATAGACGCTCTGATCGTGTCGACCTCTCTCCCGGCGCAACATCCTTTCTACCAACGCTGTGCAGAGCGGCAATTACCCGTTATTGCATTAGATAGACCCCTCGATCACTGCTTATTCAGTAGTGTTGTAGGAGCGGACCGTAATGATGCCTTCGCGTTAGCTAGCGCTCAGCGTCAGCAGCCCATTGAACAGGTGCTTTTTTTTGGCGCATTACCAGAGCTTTCGGTGAGCTTCCTGCGTGAACAAGGATTCCGCGAAGCTTGGCGCGATGACCCGCGGGTACCACAATTTCTCTATAGCGACAGCTTCGATCGGCAAAATGCCGCACAGCAGTTTAGTCTTTTTCTTACGAAAAACCCGTTACCCACCGCAATTTTTACGACCTCGTTCGCTCTGCTACAAGGTGTCATGGATGCCTGCTTATCTGTGCTCGGTGAGCTGCCTTCGAGCCTCTCGATTGCGACGTTCGGTGATCATGAGTTATTAGACTTTTTGACTTGCCCGGTACTTTCTGCGGGTCAACGGCACCAGGATATTGCGGAATGCGTACTAGCATTAGTCCTGAAATCTTTGGTTGATAACGATCCTCCGGCTGCGGGGGTGACCACTATCCCTCGTCATCTTTATGCGCGAGGGGCCTTGTTACGGTCAGTGATAGCATCTGCCGGCGATACCGATCCACTGTAATAACCCAACCTGTTTCAAATCTCGTTGATTTACGTAATGTTATTTAAATTAGGGATTAATCTGAATTGTTATTTTTTCTCCTCATTTAAATCATTAAGTTATCTTTATCCCCTCGTCATAAAATCGCCTCTTCCTTTTACGAAAAGCTCGCGATGATTGGAATTATTACGCAGCGACTCACGAAGCCGCTTGACAAGCTTTTCCTCCGCTCCGTAAACTCCCATTGTGGGAAAATGTGGGGCAAAGTGGTGATTTCTTTCCGATTATAAGGTCATATCATGTTCCGTGGGGCCAACCCTGTAAATATAGACAGTAAAGGACGGCTAACGATCCCGACGCGTTATCGTGAGCAGCTTTACGCTGAGTCTGACGGAAATATGGTGTGTACGATTGATTTACATCAGCCTTGCTTATTGCTCTATCCACTACCCGAGTGGGAGCGTATCGAACGAAAGCTTGCCGGGTTATCCGCGATGAATCCTGCGGAACGCCGAATTCAACGGTTATTGCTCGGGCATGCGACAGAATCGCAGCTTGATAATGCGGGACGATTACTCTTAAGCGCACCTTTACGTGCCCATGCCACACTCACCAAACACATTATGTTGGTCGGCCAATACAATAAATTTGAGTTGTGGGATGAACACACTTGGTATGACCAAGTAAAACAAGACATTGAGGCTGAGCAGCATGCTCAGGGTGTATTATCTGAGCGTTTGCAGGACTTATCGTTATAATGACGTCTGAAAATTTTAAACATACTACGGTACTACTCGACGATGCTGTCAATGGGCTAAATATCCAGCCAGATGGCATCTATATTGATGGCACATTCGGTCGCGGGGGACACTCCCGGTTGATCCTCTCTCAATTGGGTGAAAATGGCCGATTAATCGCCATCGATCGTGATCCACAAGCCATTGCCGCTGCCGCACAGATTGACGATCCTCGCTTTTCAATTATCCATGGTCCTTTTTCACAATTGGGCGATTATGTTCAATCCCTCGACTTAGTCGGCAAAATAGACGGCATACTACTTGATTTAGGGGTTTCCTCCCCACAACTCGACGATGCAGAACGCGGTTTTTCCTTTATGCGCGACGGACCACTCGATATGCGGATGGATCCCTCGCAGGGAGAATCTGCCGCACAATGGTTAATGCGGGCTGCGGAAGAGGACATTGCGTTCGTCATTAAGACCTACGGGGAAGAGAAATTCGGCAAGCGTATTGCGCGCGCCATCGTTGAGCGTAACCGTCTGGCGCCGATGACACGTACCAAAGAGTTAGCTGAGGTGGTCGCGGCAGCGATGCCAGTGAAAGATAAGCATAAGCATCCGGCTACGCGCAGCTTCCAAGCCATTCGTATCTGGGTTAATAGTGAATTGGAAGAGATCGAGCGTGCACTACAAGCTTCTATTGCGGCGTTATCCCCGATGGGACGGCTCTCTATCATCAGTTTCCACTCGCTCGAAGACCGATTAGTTAAACGTTTTATGCGTACACACAGTCGTGGTGTGCAGGTGCCTGCGGGTGTGCCGATGACGGAAGCACAAATTCGGGCCCTAGGGGGGCGAGAGCTGCGTGCGCTAGGTAAATCGGTACCAGGTCCTGCTGAAGTCGCCGAAAACCCTCGTGCCCGTAGCTCTGTGCTACGAATTGCCGAGAGGAGCGAAGGGTGATCAATAACGAACGCCATAGCCTCCCGTCAGTCATTGGCGGCGATTTGCTGCGCCATGGTAAATTGCCGGTCATTTTATTGGCTGCGGTACTGGTGACCTCGATAATGGTCGTTATCACGACGCAAAAGACGCGCTTACTGACGGCACAGCGTGAGCAGATGGTGTTAGAAAAAGACTCCCTAGATATCGAGTGGCGAAATCTCATCCTCGAAGAAAATGCCTTAGGTGATCACAGCCGCGTCGAGCGTTTAGCGGTGGAAAAATTGCATATGCAACATGTTGACCCTTCTCAGGAACATATAGTGGTTCAACCATAGGAATCGAAAACTGATGGCCGGCGCAAAAAAAACGCTGAAAACAAAAAAGCAAGAAATCAAAGCCAACTTCATACGTTGGCGTTTTGCATTGTTATGCGGCGGAATTTTACTGGCATTAGTCGGACTATTATCGCGTGTCGCGTGGCTACAAGTGGTCAAGCCTGAACGGTTAGTCAAGGAAGGCGATATGCGCTCATTACGGGTGCAGTCAGTTCCTAGCTCACGCGGTATGATCAGTGACAGAAACGGGCGGCCTCTTGCGGTCAGTGTGCCGGTAAGTGCCATTTGGGCCGACCCTAAAGAGGTCAATGCTCAGGGCGGCATTGGCTATGATAACCGCTGGAAGGCGTTAGCCGATGCGCTATCGCTTCCACTTGACCAGCTAGCCTCGCGAATAAATGCCAATCCGAAAGGTCGTTTCGTCTATCTTGCTCGCCAGGTCAATCCTGCAGTCAGTAGCTATATTCAAAAACTAAAGCTTCCAGGTATCAATCTGCGAGAGGAATCGCGTCGTTACTACCCTGCGGGGCAGGTCGCCGCACACCTCATCGGCTTTACGAATATTGATGGCCAAGGGATTGAAGGCGTCGAGAAAAGCTTCGATAAATGGCTGACCGGTACCCCTGGGGCAAGAACGGTGCGTAAGGATCGGCAAGGGCGAGTGATTGAAGATATTTCATCGACCGATAGCCGTGTGGCCCATAACCTGACCTTGAGTATCGATGAACGACTACAAGCGCAGGTTTATCGTGAACTGAATAACGCCGTGGCCTTCAATAAGGCGGAGTCAGGGACGGCGGTGCTGGTAGATGTGAATACTGGCGAGGTGCTGGCGATGGCCAATAGCCCTGCCTATAACCCGAACAATTTGAGTAATACGCCGCGCGAGACAATTCGTAACCGAGCGATCACCGATATATTTGAACCGGGATCAACGGTAAAACCAATGGTCGTTATGACCGCATTAAAACGTGGGGTAGTTCATCCAGGGAGCGTGCTCAATACCGTACCTTATCGGATTAATGGCCACGAAATTAAAGATGTCGCACGCTACAATGAGCTGACGCTGACCGGTGTACTCCAGAAATCGAGTAACGTCGGCGTATCACGTTTAGCCCTCGCCATGCCCTCTTCGGCGCTGGTCGAAACTTATAGCCACTTTGGGCTAGGTCAGCCAACTAACCTTGGTCTAGTGGGCGAGAGTAAAGGGATCTATCCGCATAAACAGCGCTGGTCGGATATCGAACGTGCTACGTTTTCCTTTGGTTATGGGTTGATGGTTACGCCTCTACAATTAGCACGCGTCTATGCGACGATTGGTAGTTATGGGGTAGCTCGTCCCCTCTCGATTACTAAAGTGTCGCCACCGGTTGCGGGAACGCGCGCCTTCGATGAGGCGACGGTAAAAACCGTCGTCCATATGATGGAGAGCGTCGCGTTACCTGGTGGCGGTGGCGTTAAAGCTGCTATTAAAGGCTACCGTATCGCGATTAAAACCGGGACCGCAAAAAAAGTGGGACCTGACGGCCATTACGTCAATAAGTATATTGCTTACACTGCGGGTGTAGCGCCTGCGAGCCGACCACGTTTTGCGTTAGTGGTGGTTATCAACGACCCTCAGGGTGGAAAATATTATGGCGGCGCCGTCTCTGCACCGGTATTCGGTGCCATTATGGGCGGGGTTTTACGCACAATGAATGTCGAACCCGATGCACTGGCGACTGAGAACAAAGAATTAACGACAACGAATGAGGGATCAAGTGACCGATCGTAACCTGCAGGAGGTCTTAGCACCTTGGGTACCCAATACGCCTCGGCAAGCACTGAAGGCGATGACACTTGATAGCCGAGCAGTGCAAGCTGGCGATTTATTTGTCGCGGTCGTCGGTCACAGCACCGATGGACGACAATATATTTCGCAAGCCCTTTCACAAGGCGCCGTCGCAGTGATAGCCGACGCGCAAGGCATTGCAAACGATGGAGAAATCCGCCACCTTGAGGGCGTACCCGTCATTTATCTCGCGCAATTAGCCGAGCGGTTATCGGCATTAGCAGGGCGTTTTTATGCCCGTCCCCTCGATGCAATGCGCGTAGTTGGAGTAACAGGCACTAACGGTAAAACCACCATTACCCAGCTACTCGCTCAGTGGGTATCGCTGCTAGGAGAATCGAGCGCGGTAATGGGAACCGTCGGTAATGGGCTTTATGGTCAGCTTACCGACGCTGAGAATACTACCGGCTCGGCGATTGATGTACAGCGTACACTCGCAGAGTTTGCCGCCCAACATGCCACGTTGACGGCAATGGAGATTTCCTCTCACGGGTTGGTGCAGCACCGGGTTGCCGCACTATCCTTTGTCGCTGCCGTATTTACCAACCTCAGCCGCGACCATCTCGATTACCATGGTGATATGGCAAGTTATGCGGCCGCAAAATTATCCCTGTTTACGGAACATGAGGTCGGCGTTAGCGTCATTAATGCTGACGACGACGTCGGTCAACAATGGTTGGAAACACTTACCGATGCCGTTGCAGTAAGCTGTCGTGGGTTAAGCCTCTCTGAGCGTCATGGCTTATGGTTGAGCGCGACCGAGATATCTTATCGGGATGAAGGGATAACGATTAAATTCGATTCCGCATGGGGAGCAGGCGAGTGCGTCAGCGCCCTGATGGGGGAGTTTAACGCCAGTAATCTATTGCTTGCCTTGGCAACGCTATTAGCATTGGGTTATCCGCTAGCGCAACTGACGGCCACGTGCGCGCAACTCTCTCCAGTATGTGGGCGGATGGAAGTCTTTAAGCAGGCTGGACACGCGACGGCAGTCGTCGACTATGCCCATACGCCCGATGCGCTCCAAAAGGCCTTAGATGCTGCACGTCAACACTGTCAGGGTCAGCTCTGGTGTGTCTTCGGCTGTGGTGGAGATCGCGATAGCGGTAAACGCCCGCTGATGGGGGCTATCGCCGAGGAGTTTGCCGATCGTGTGATCATCACCGATGACAACCCGCGTAGTGAGAACCCGACAACGATCACCCGCGATATTCTCTCTGGACTGGTGGACCCTAGCCGCGCAGTAGTGATTGCAGGTCGGGCTCAGGCTGTGACAATGGCCCTCCAGCAGGCGGCTGAAAACGATATCGTGTTGATCGCCGGTAAAGGCCATGAAGATTATCAAATTATCGGGCAGCAGCGTATCGATTACTCAGACCGCCAGACGGTCGCGACTCTTTTAGGAATGATGGCATGATCCCAGTAACGAGTAGACAACTCGCGTCGATTACCGAGGGTGAGCTGATAGGTGAAGATATCACGCTGACTCATCTCACCACAGATACCCGCGAAATTGTTGACGGGAGTGCCTTTGTTGCCTTGATTGGTGAGCGATTTGACGCCCACCAGTTCGCAGAACAAGCGATCAAGGCGGGGGCAGGTGCGTTGCTGGTTAGCCGCCGTCTCGATGTTTGCGTTCCGCAGATAGTGGTGGCGGATACGCGTATCGCCTTTGGAAAAATCGGCGCATGGGTTCGCCAGCAAGTCCCTGCAAAAGTCGTCGGATTAACCGGATCATCGGGGAAAACGTCGGTGAAGGAGATGACCGCTGCGATCCTAAAGCTCTGTGGTGAAACACTTTATACGGCAGGCAACCTTAACAACGATTTCGGCGTACCGATGACACTACTACGTCTGACCCCTGAACATCGTTATGCCGTGATTGAAATGGGGGCCAATCATCAAGGTGAGATTGCCTATACCACCCATTTAGTGAAACCCGACGCGGCTCTAGTGAACAATCTCGCTGCAGCACACTTAGAGGGATTTGGCTCGCTTGCAGGCGTTGCTAAGGCGAAAGGTGAGATCTTTCAAGGCCTGCCACCACAGGGTATCGCTATTTTAAATGCACAGAGCCACGACCGTGAGAACTGGCAACCCGTCCTCGACGATAAACAAGTATTAACCTTCTCAGCGGCTGAGCAGGGGAGTGCAGATTATTTTGCCACGAATATTGCCGTGACAGTGGCAGGAACGGTTTTTCAGCTCCATACCCCTCATGGCGACTGCGAGATTATCCTGCCATTACCTGGACGTCATAATATTGCCAATGCGCTTGCGGCTGCGGCCTTAGCGCAAGCCGTCGGCGCGCCGTTAAGTGCAATTCGTCAGGGGCTGAAGACATTAACCGCGGTGCCGGGAAGGCTTTTCCCGATCACGCTTTCAGATACCGTACTTCTCCTCGATGACTCTTACAATGCGAACGTTGGCTCCATGACTGCAGCGGCGCAGGTGTTGGCGTCAATGCCTGGCTATCGCATTATGATCGCTGGAGATATGGGTGAACTAGGCAGTGATACCGAGTCATGCCATCGTGCAGTCGGTAGCGCCTTGAAGGATGCTGCGGTAGATAAGGTGTTAACTGTGGGTGAGTATAGCCATTGGATTGCGCAAGAGAGCCAAGTCGGTGAGGTCTTTGCAACAAAAGCAGCACTTGCCGCGCGTGCGCAACAATTAATCGAAGAATTTAAAAACGTAACGTTGTTAGTGAAAGGATCACGCAGCGCTGCGATGGAAGACATAGTCGCAATTTTACAGGAGAAAGACGTATGTTAGTTTGGCTAGCCGAACATCTGGCTAAATTTTATTCAGGATTTAACGTCTTCTCATATTTGACGTTTCGTGCCATTGTCAGCCTGTTAACGGCTCTCTTTCTCTCGCTGTGGATGGGACCGAAGCTGATTGCTTGGCTACAAAAGTTACAGATTGGTCAAGTCGTCCGTAACGATGGACCTGAGTCACACTTCAGTAAGCGTGGTACGCCGACGATGGGTGGGATAATGATCCTCACCTCCATTACGATATCGGTGTTACTCTGGGCTTATCCCTCAAACCCCTATGTATGGTGTGTATTGTTCGTACTCGTAGGCTATGGGATCGTCGGCTTCGTCGATGATTATCGTAAGGTCGTACGTAAAGATACCAAAGGCTTAATTGCGCGCTGGAAATATTTCTGGCAGTCGGTGATCGCTTTGGGCGTGGCGTTTACGCTGTATGCCATCGGTAAAGATACCCCGGCAACACAGCTAGTAGTGCCATTCTTTAAAGACATTATGCCGCAATTAGGCTTACTTTATCTTTTCTTGACTTATTTCGTCATCGTTGGAACCAGTAATGCGGTAAACCTGACTGATGGGCTTGATGGCCTTGCGATCATGCCAACGGTATTTGTTGCGGCAGGCTTTGGCTTGGTCGCTTGGGCAACAGGAAATGTGAAGTTTGCTGAATATCTTCATATCCCTTATCTGCGCCATGCGGGTGAGTTAGTCATTGTCTGTACGGCAATCGTCGGTGCCGGGCTCGGATTCTTGTGGTTCAACACCTATCCAGCACAAGTCTTTATGGGGGATGTTGGCTCACTCGCGCTCGGTGGCGCGCTGGGTACTATCGCCGTACTACTCCGCCAAGAGTTCTTATTAGTGATTATGGGTGGCGTATTCGTGGTTGAAACCTTATCGGTCATTTTACAGGTCGGATCCTTTAAATTACGCGGCCAACGTATTTTCCGTATGGCACCTATTCACCACCACTATGAACTGAAAGGCTGGCCAGAGCCGCGTGTCATTGTTCGGTTCTGGATTATCTCCTTGATGTTGGTGCTTATTGGTCTCGCTACGCTGAAGGTGCGTTAATCATGGCAGATTACCAAGGTAGAAAGCTTGTTATCGTCGGTTTAGGTATTACCGGGCTTTCGTGTGTCGATTTTTTTATGGCACGAGGTGTTGTACCGAAGGTTATTGATTCCCGTAGCAATCCACCTGGTATTGATAAATTGCCTAAACAGGTCGAGCGTTGGGTCGGTGACATTAATGTGCACTGGCTACTTGCCGCCGACCTTATTGTCCTTAGTCCTGGGGTGGCTTTGTCGCATCCCGCGGTGAGTGCTGCTGCCGCAGAAGGCATCGAGATCGTTGGCGATGTCGAGCTGTTTTGTCGTGAAGCCCAGGCACCGATTGTCGCGATTACCGGTTCAAATGGTAAAAGTACGGTGACGAGCCTAGTGGGAGAGATGTCCCGCGCGGCGGGGTGGCAGACGGCTGTCGGGGGGAATATTGGGCTACCTGCGTTATCGCTACTTAATCCCCAGGTACAGCTCTATGTACTAGAATTATCCAGTTTCCAATTAGAAACGACGCATAGCCTGCGAGCCACTGCTGCGACAATTTTAAATGTCACTGAAGATCATATGGATCGCTATCCCCTTGGCTTCCAACAATACCGTGCTGCAAAATTACGTATTTATGAGCACGCTAAGCACTGTGTCGTTAATGTCGACGATGCGATGACGATGCCGGTACGCGGCGTTGATCCACGCTGTATTAGCTTCGGCGTCACCTTTGGCGATTACCATCTTAATCAGCAGCAGGGGCAAACGTGGTTACGCGCCAAGGGCGAGAAGGTTTTAAATAGCGACGAGATGACGATCACTGGCCAGCATAATCTGACCAATGCCCTCGCCGCATTGGCGCTGGCTGAAGCCGTCGGTGTCCCGCGAGCCAGTTGTCTCAAAGCGTTGACCACCTTTACCGGACTAGCACATCGTTATCAGTTAGTGCATCGCCACGCGGGCGTTGAGTGGATCAACGATTCGAAAGCGACCAATGTTGGCAGTACGGAGGCGGCACTCAAAGGAATGAAATGTCAGGGCACACTGTGGCTGCTGCTCGGCGGCGATGGGAAATCTGCTGACTTTTCGCCTCTTGAGCGATTAATACAAGGTAACAATATAAAGGTTTACTGTTTTGGTCGAGATGCGGAATTGTTATACGCATTACGTCCTGACGTGTCCGTTAAGGTGGATACACTCGATGACGCGATGCACGCGATCAGTCAGCAGGTGAGCAAGGGTGATGTGGTACTGCTATCGCCCGCTTGTGCTAGCCTCGATCAATTTAAAAATTTTGAACAGCGCGGCGAACGATTTGCGGCGCTCGCGAAGGAGTTGGGCTAATGCATATCCCGGGTCTGAGGATGTTGGGGCGTGGTATTGCTGCGCTCTCAGAACGGATACAAGATTGGGTAATGGGATCGCGAGAGAAAGATAACTCTTCGGTAGTGCTCTATGACCGTACCCTATTATGGTTAACGTTTGGCTTAGCGATTATCGGCTTTGTGATGGTTACGTCGGCCTCTGTCCCTGTGGGGCAACGGATGAACGATGATCCTTTCTACTTTGCCAAACGGGATGCTTTTTATCTCGGCTTAGGCTTGGCTATTTCATTAGTGACGCTGCGTTTACCGATGTCATTTTGGCAGAAGTACAGCAACGTCATGCTGCTCCTCTCGGTCGTCATGCTTTTAGTCGTGTTGGTTGTCGGTAGCTCAGTAAACGGGGCATCGCGGTGGATAGCATTGGGACCACTGCGTATCCAGCCGGCTGAGTTTTCCAAGCTCTCATTATTTTGTTACTTAGCGAGCTATTTAGTCCGCAAAGTTGAAGAGGTGAGAAGTAATCTCTGGGGCTTCTTAAAGCCTATGGGAGTCATGGTCATTCTCGCGGTACTGCTACTGGCACAGCCCGATCTCGGTACGGTTATCGTATTGTTTGTGACAACGCTTGCGATGCTGTTCTTAGCCGGTGCCAAGCTGTGGCAGTTTTTAGCCATTATCGGTTGCGGGTTATTCTCGGTGGTCTTGCTGATCATGGTCGAGCCTTACCGGATGCGTCGCGTAACCTCGTTCTGGAACCCTTGGGCAGATCCTTTCGGAAGTGGCTACCAATTAACCCAGTCGCTAATGGCCTTTGGCCGTGGTGAGTTTTGGGGGCAAGGTCTGGGGAATTCTGTACAAAAACTTGAATATCTCCCCGAGGCGCACACCGACTTTATCTTTGCAATTATCGGCGAAGAACTTGGCTATTTTGGTGTGGTTCTCGCGCTATTAATGGTATTCTTTGTGGCATTTCGTGCGATGTCCATTGGACGCAAAGCCTTAGAACTTGACCAACGTTTTTCTGGATTTCTAGCGTGTGCGATCGGCGTATGGTTTAGTTTCCAGGCACTGGTTAACGTTGGTGCGGCGGCGGGAATGTTGCCAACCAAAGGTCTGACGTTGCCACTTATTAGTTACGGCGGATCGAGCTTAATTATTATGTCTACGGCAATCGTCCTGCTTTTGCGCATCGATTTTGAAACGCGCCTAGCGAAAGCCCACGCAGTAACCCGAGGTAATCGATGAGTAGTAAAAAGCTGATGGTAATGGCAGGAGGCACTGGAGGACATGTTTTTCCAGGGCTCGCGGTTGCTCATCAATTAATGGAAGAGGGTTGGGAAGTGCGCTGGCTTGGAACGGCGGACAGAATGGAAGCTGACTTAGTCCCTAAGCATGGTATCGAGATCGAGTTTATAAAAATTAACGGCCTGCGTGGCAAGGGGGCTAAGGCCCTGCTACAAGCGCCGTGGCGTATTTTCTCCGCTTGGCGGCAGGCGCGTAAAATCATCAAGCAGTGGCAGCCGGATATTGTATTAGGGATGGGCGGCTATGTCTCTGGCCCGGGTGGTTTGGCTGCGTGGAGTTGTGGCGTGCCGGTCGTGCTGCATGAACAAAATGGTATCGCTGGCCTAACAAATCAGTGGCTATCTAAAATTGCCCGTAAGGTGTTACAGGCTTTCCCAGGTGCCTTTGCGCACGCCGATGTTGTCGGTAACCCGGTTCGTAAAGACGTTCTCGCGCTTCCATCGCCGACTGAGCGGTTTCAGGAGAGAGAAGGGCCATTGAGAGTACTGATTATGGGCGGTAGCCAAGGAGCGAGAATTCTTAATCAGCAACTGCCTGAGGTGGCGCAAGCCCTAGGAAATAGCGTGATTTTCTGGCATCAAACTGGAAAAGGTAACCAAGCCGCGGTCGAGCAAGATTATCAACAGCGCGGCGTCGGTCAGCATAAAATTACCGAATTTATTGACGACGTGGCAGCGGCCTACGCTTGGGCTGATGTTGTAGTCTGCCGCTCAGGGGCATTAACAGTGAGCGAGATCGCCGCCGCGGGAGTCTCAGCCATTTTCGTACCTTTCCCTCATAAGGACAGACAACAGTATTGGAATGCGTTGTCATTAGAGAAAGCGGGCGCGGCGGTAATCTTAGAGCAACCTCACTTTACGGCGCAGGCGGTGATCGAGTGTCTCCAAAACTGGGATCGTAAAGCCTTACTCGTTAAAGCTGAAGACGCGCAAAAAACAGCGGTTCGCGATTCAACACAACGCGTAGCTCAAGAAATTAAACGCATTGTCGCACATTAATTTTAGGGACGACGTTTTGTCCCCTCGTAAGTGATAGGTAAGAAGTTATTCATGAATACTCAACAATTAGCGAAGTTACGTTCTATCGTGCCTGAAATGAGACGGGTTAAGCACATCCATTTTGTTGGGATTGGTGGGGCGGGTATGGGCGGTATTGCTGAGGTGCTGGCCAACGAAGGATACCAAATTAGTGGATCAGACTTGGCACCTAATGCGGTAACGAAACATTTGGTTGGCCTAGGAGCCACCGTCTACTTTAACCATAGCCCAGAAAATATTCAGGGTGTCAGTGTCGTCGTTGTTTCTAGCGCTATCGCTGAAGATAACCCAGAATTAGTGGCCGCTCGCGAGTCACGTATTCCGGTTATTCGCCGTGCGGAGATGCTCGCGGAGCTAATGCGTTTTCGTCATGGTATCGCGATAGCCGGTACACACGGTAAAACGACGACAACTGCGATGGTATCGAGTATCTATGCTGAAGGGGGACTCGATCCCACGTTCGTTAATGGTGGGCTCGTTAAAGCGGCGGGAACGCATGCCCGATTGGGTAGCAGTCGTTACCTGATTGCTGAAGCTGATGAGAGTGATGCTTCATTTCTTCACTTACAACCGATGGTGGCGATTGTTACTAATATCGAAGCCGACCATATGGATACCTATCAGGGTGACTTCGAGAATCTTAAGCAGACGTTTATCAACTTCTTACATAATCTACCTTTTTACGGTCGGGCTGTGCTCTGTGTTGACGACGAGGTTATTCGCCATCTGATCCCCGATGTTGGGCGGCAGGTCACGACCTATGGATTTAGTGCGGATGCTGACGTGAGAATAGATGATTATCAACAGCATGGCGCGACGGGCCAGTTTACGGTCTACCGTCAAGATAAACCCAAAATATCGGTCACCTTAAATGCGCCAGGCCGTCATAATGCGCTGAATGCTGCTGCAGCGATAGCCGTAGCGAGCGAAGAAGGGATTGAAGATTGTGACATCCTTTCCGCGCTAGAGAGTTTCCAAGGGACGGGGCGTCGTTTTGATGTTTTGGGGGATTATGCCACCGAAGCCGTTAATGGCCCGGATGGCAGCGCAATGCTCGTGGATGATTATGGGCACCACCCCACTGAAGTCGATGCAACGATCAAGGCGGCCCGAGCGGGATGGCCAGATAAAAAACTGATCATGGTGTTCCAACCCCATCGCTATTCTCGAACTCGTGATTTATTTGATGATTTTGCCAACGTTTTATCGAATGTTGATGTATTGTTGATGCTTGATGTCTATTCTGCCGGTGAAACACCCATTGCAGGGGCAGATAGCCGAGCGCTATGTCGTTCAGTACGTTCACGCGGTAAAGTCGAGCCGATACTCATTACTGATCAGGATGCATTATTAGAGTTTCTTGCACCGACCTTAAGTGGGAATGACTTGGTGCTTTTACAAGGTGCAGGAACGGTAGGGCGGATTGCGCGGCAGTTAGCTGATAATTGGAGCAAGCCTGCGTTGTTGGCTAACTCATAAAAAATACGTGTTTATTGTTAGGGGGAGAATTGCTCCCTCTACTCACGAGAGACTGAAGAAGTATTCTCTCTAGACGATTGGAATCGATACCCGTTAATGAGTTGAATCATATCTTTGCAACGTAATGCACCCTAGCGGCGGGGGAGGGGCTTTTTCTCCTGATGATATATTCTGTGAAGACGCTGCTCGAGCGTAGCGTTTTTAACCTTTTAGCTCAGTGGGGCCAGTCTGAACGTGCAGGACCTATTTTATGATTTTAGCCATATGTATCGTATGAAGTTTAGTGGCAAGTCATGAAGTTAATGGGCAACTGAAGGTTTTTTATGCAGGAATCAATGGTCTGTTGCAATAATTGGTGACAAAATATTGCCTTCAATACAGATTCAGACTATTAATGAATTTAATGATTATGATGCAAAATATCTTTTTGATGAGAAACGATATTTTTGCCGGTTAGGACTGACTGTTCGAATTAGCCACCCTAACACATTTAGCAGGGCTAAAGTGGCCCACCATTAGCTGCCAAGGATCGGAGATAACAAGGATTATGCCCAAGAGTCATGGTCATTTTCAGTCGATGGAGAATAACTTCTCGATGACTATTGCCCCATACGAAGTGATCCTTATGGTAGCTAAGCAAGCGGGAAACGTTATATCGCCGCTTGTTCAACAGATTCTGGAGTAAACAGACTGATATGTCTCAGGCTGCACTGAATACGAAAAATAAAGAAACGCAGAAACGTTTACGTTCTGGTCGCAGTAATGGCACTCGTCTTTTTGGCGTTGTGTTTCTTCTGATGGTCATTGGTACCATCGTGTTTGGTGGCATCGCGGTCGTTAATTGGATGAATGATGTATCACGGCTGCCGCTCTCAAAGCTCGTCGTGACAGGCGAAAAACGCTATACCTCGAATGACGATGTGCGCCAAGCGATACTGTCATTAGGGCCTCCTGGCACCTTTATGTCGCAGAATGTCGATATTATTCAGCAACAGCTTGAAAGGTTGCCCTGGATTAAACAGGTCAGTGTTCGTAAACAGTGGCCGGACGAATTAAAGATTCATCTGGTTGAATATGTTCCCGTTGCAAGGTGGAATGACCAGCATGTTGTAGATGCTTCGGGTATCTCGTTCACGCTGCCTTTCCATCCCGGCGCGCCGAAGCAAGACATGCCATTACTCTATGGCCCAGAGGGTAGTGAGAAAGAGGTGATGGACGCCTTTTATCAGATGGCAACTAGGCTGCATCAGGTTCATTTAACGCTCAAGGCAACGGCAATGACAGCGCGCCACTCTTGGCAGCTGATCACGAGTGATGGCATAAGAATTGAGTTGGGTAGAGGCGCAGACGATAAGCGGTTGCAACGCTTTATCACGCTTTATCCTGAGCTCGTAAAACAGGCACAGGCTGATAATAAAACGATCAGTTATGTCGATCTTCGTTACGATTCGGGCGCCGCAGTTGGATGGGGCCCCGCACCCGTAGATACGCAAGTAGGTAATCAGCAACAAAATCAGGCACAGGCTAAACAACAATGATCAAGGCAACGGACAGAAAACTGGTAGTAGGACTTGAAATTGGCACCGCCAAGGTTGCTGCCTTGGTAGGGGAAATTCTGCCCGATGGTATGGTTAACATTATCGGCGTTGGTAGCTGTCCTTCACGCGGAATGGATAAGGGCGGTGTAAACGATCTTGAGTCCGTTGTAAAATGTGTACAACGGGCGATTGACCAAGCAGAGTTGATGGCTGATTGCCAAATTTCCTCTGTCTATCTCTCATTATCGGGCAAACATATTAGTTGTCAGAATGAAATCGGGATGGTTCCGATTTCGGAAGAGGAAGTTACCCAGGATGATGTAGAGAACGTCGTTCATACAGCTAAATCCGTCCGGGTAAGAGACGAACATCGTATTTTACATGTTATCCCGCAAGAATATGCCATCGACTATCAGGAAGGGATTAAAAACCCAGTCGGTTTATCTGGGGTAAGGATGCATGCTAAAGTACATCTGATAACCTGTCACAACGATATGGCGAAAAATATTGTTAAAGCGGTAGAACGCTGTGGCCTAAAGGTCGATCAACTGATTTTCGCCGGTCTTGCGTCGAGTTATGCCGTATTGACGGAAGATGAGCGCGAGCTTGGTGTCTGTGTCGTCGATATTGGCGGAGGCACGATGGATATGGCGGTCTATACTGGCGGTGCGCTTCGTCACACTAAAGTGATCCCTTATGCAGGGAACGTCGTGACCAGTGATATTGCTTATGCATTTGGTACACCTCCCACTGATGCAGAGGCTATTAAAGTACGTCATGGCTGCGCGCTAGGTTCAATCGTTGGGAAAGATGAAAACGTCGAAGTCCCAAGTGTAGGAGGACGCCCTCCACGCAGCTTACAGCGCCAAACTTTAGCGGAAGTAATCGAGCCGCGTTATACCGAATTACTGAATCTGGTCAACGACGAGATTCTTGAATTACAAGAGCAGCTTCGCCAACAAGGGGTTAAACACCACTTAGCGGCGGGGATAGTACTGACCGGTGGTGCTGCGCAAATTGAAGGCTTAGCCGCCTGCGCGCAGCGTGTGTTCCACACTCAGGTGCGAATTGGGCAGCCCTTAAATATCACAGGATTGACCGATTACGCGCAAGAAGCCTACTACTCAACGGTTGTTGGCCTCTTACATTACGGCAAGGAATCTCACTTGGGTGATGAGGCTGAGTCTTCAAAACACTCGCCAGTCAGTACTTGGTTCAAAAAATTTAACAGTTGGTTAAAAAAAGAGTTTTAATTTTGATTCAAGAGGATCATTCTAAGCGTACTAAGTGATCCTCTGGCAACAGGCACATAACGGAGAGTAATCATGTTTGAACCTATGGAATTAACCAACGATGCGGTGATTAAAGTCATCGGCGTCGGTGGTGGTGGTGGTAATGCTGTAGAACACATGGTACGTGAACGTATCGAAGGTGTTGAGTTCTTCGCAGTGAATACGGATGCGCAGGCATTACGTAAAACAGCAGTCGGCCAAACAATCCAAATCGGTAATAACATTACTAAAGGATTAGGGGCAGGCGCGAACCCAGAAGTTGGACGTAACTCAGCGGAAGAAGATCGCGAGGCGTTACGTGCAGCATTAGATGGTGCCGACATGGTATTCATCGCAGCAGGTATGGGTGGTGGTACAGGCACGGGCGCAGCTCCAGTGGTTGCTGAAGTGGCTAAAGACCTCGGTATTCTGACAGTAGCAGTGGTCACCAAGCCATTTAACTTTGAAGGCAAAAAGCGTATGGCTTTTGCTGAACAAGGTATTGCTGAACTGTCTAAGCATGTCGACTCGCTGATTACTATCCCGAATGACAAGTTACTTAAAGTCTTGGGCCGCGGTATCTCTTTGCTAGATGCTTTTGGTGCAGCGAACGATGTACTTAAAGGTGCGGTACAGGGTATTGCTGAGCTGATTACTCGCCCAGGTCTGATGAACGTCGACTTTGCCGATGTGCGTACTGTGATGTCTGAAATGGGTTATGCCATGATGGGATCCGGTATTGCCTGCGGTGAAGATCGTGCTGAAGAAGCTGCAGAGATGGCGATTTCAAGCCCGCTGTTAGAAGATATCGACCTGTCTGGTGCACGCGGCGTCTTAGTCAACATCACTGCTGGATTCGATCTTCGTCTTGACGAGTTTGAAACGGTCGGTAATACCATCCGCGCGTTTGCTTCAGATAACGCAACCGTGGTGATCGGGACTTCTCTTGACCCTGAGATGAACGACGAGCTACGTGTAACGGTTGTGGCAACAGGTATTGGTATGGATAAACGTCCTGAAATTACCCTAGTTACCAACAAGAATAACTCGCAGCCTGTGGTCGACCATCGTTACCAGCAACACGGTTTGACTCCGTTACCTCAAGAGACCAAACCCGCGGCGAAGGTAGTTAACGAACCAGGCTCACAGCCTAATAAAGAGCCAGATTATCTCGATATTCCGGCGTTCTTACGTAAGCAAGCGGATTAAGATATTACTGAAAATTGGCGGTAAACGCTTTTTGTGTTAAGGTGTTGGTCCGTACATGGGGTATATTCCCGTCTGGAAACAGTAATTTTTGCGAGATTGATACGATGATCAAACAAAGGACATTAAAACGTATTGTTCAGGCCACTGGGGTCGGTTTACATACCGGCAAGAAAGTGACGCTGAACCTGCGGCCTGCGCCAGCAAATACTGGGGTCATCTATCGCCGCACTGACTTGAATCCACCGGTTGATTTCCCGGCTGATGCTAAATTTGTGCGCGACACGATGCTTAGTACTTGCCTTATCAATGACCAAGGAATCCGTATTTCTACGGTCGAACACCTAAACTCTGCTTTGGCAGGATTAGGGATTGATAACATTATTGTTGAAGTCGATGCACCTGAAATTCCTATCATGGATGGCAGTGCAGCCCCTTTCGTCCATCTATTGCTTGATGCAGGTGTCGAAGAGCTAAATAGCGCGAAGAAATTCTTGCGCGTTAAGCAGGCTGTACGCGTCGAAGATGGCGATAAGTGGGCCGAAGTGAAACCTCATAATGGGTTCTCACTCGATTTTACTATCGACTTTAAGCATCCCGCTATTGACTCCAGTTCTCAGAACTATCGTTTGAATTTTTCAACAGAAGCGTTCATTAGCCAGATCAGTCGTGCAAGAACCTTTGGGTTCATGCGCGATATCGAACAACTACAGTCTCGTGGCCTGTGCCTGGGTGGAAGTCTTGACTGTGCGATCGGATTGGACGACTTCCGCGTGTTGAACGAAGATGGTCTACGTTTCGACGACGAGTTTGTACGTCACAAAATGCTAGATGCTATCGGTGATTTGTTTATGTGTGGCCATAACATGATTGGTGCTTTCTCTGCCTATAAATCAGGTCATGGCTTAAACAATAAACTGCTGCAAGCGGTTTTAGCTAATCAAGAAGCTTTCGAGTGGGCAACCTTCGAAAATGAAGCTGAAATTCCGCAGGCGTTTAAACTGAAAAACTTCGTTCTCGCTTAATAGTATCGTTACGGTTAATACCGTCACCTAAGATGAGCCAGCTGATTCCTCCGTTCAGCTGGCTCTTTTTTTTGCATGAAATCTGTACGCTCAACTGCTTTTTCGGCGACATCGTGTAATCGTTAGTGTGGCATGAGTGGATTGATGCTACTATCATCGTCATCTGCAAGGTGGAAAACCGAGAATAGACTTCAGCTGTCATTAATAACGATAAGAGAAGATATTTTTTCAATATCAATGGATGAATTGTGATTGGTTTGATTTCGCGCTGGGGACAACTGGGAAAACGTTACCTATGGCCGCATCTCTTATTAGGGATAGTCGCGGCAGGGTTCGGTCTGCCTTTTACAACAGGTCTTTTATCAGCAGCGAACGACGCCACACTATGTAATAGACTTTCGATTTCCCCACAAGCACGCATCTTCCCTATCATACGTCTACATGACCGTATTTTACGTCCGACGTATGTCCAAAATTTCTGGCAGCAGCAAACCTTACGCACCGTCATTCGTCATCTTTCATTCTCAATTCCGAGGACGTCAAACGCCGAATCTAGCTATGCACAGCTTACGGTTAAACGCTTAGTTGTACTCTATTCCTTAATCACACTATTGACTTCAGCCGCCGCGCTTAAAATAAGACGGCTTACCTGTCAACGTCTAGTGATCGAACGGCCTCGAGTTTTCTCCGCCGGACATTGGTTAGCCCAAATTCAGGGGATCCGCGCCGGACCTATACCAACTTAATAAAAAATATAGGTATTTAGGATCGTAGATTGGTTGTCAAAATAGAGAATTTATAATCATGGTAATGAAGTTATTAACGAAAATTTTTGGTAGTAGTAATGACCGGACGTTACGCCGTATGCGTAAAGTGGTTGATGTTATCAACAAAATGGAGCCTGACTATATCGCGTTAAGCGATGACCAGCTTAAAGCGAAAACCAATGAGTTTCGTCAGCGCTTGGAAAAAGGCGAGAGCCTAGAAAGTTTAATTCCAGAAGCCTTCGCCACCGTCCGCGAAGCGAGTAAACGTGTCTTTAATATGCGCCATTTCGATGTGCAATTATTGGGCGGTATGGTACTTAATGAGCGTTGTATTGCCGAGATGCGTACGGGTGAAGGTAAAACCCTAACGGCGACCCTTCCAGCTTATCTTAATGCGCTCAGCGGTAAGGGCGTTCACGTCGTGACTGTTAACGACTATCTCGCCCAGCGTGATGCTGAGAATAACCGTCCCTTATTTGAGTTTCTGGGTCTAACCATCGGGATCAACTTACCGGGTATGCAATCACCTGCTAAGCGCGAAGCGTATGCGGCAGATATCACCTACGGGACCAATAACGAATATGGTTTCGACTATCTGCGCGATAACATGGCTTTTAGCCCTGAAGAGCGCGTCCAACGTAAGTTGCACTACGCTTTAGTCGATGAAGTGGACTCCATCTTGATCGATGAAGCGCGTACGCCGTTAATTATTTCAGGCCCGGCTGAAGATAGTTCTGAACTCTATATTCAAGTTAATAAAATTATTCCTCATCTGGTACGTCAAGATAAAGAAGACTCTGATACTTTCCAAGGTGAGGGGGACTTCTCGGTCGATGAGAAAGCGCGTCAAGTTCATTTGACTGAGCGTGGTCTAGTCAAAATTGAGCAGCTGATGGTTGCCCAAAATGTGATGCAAGAGGGAGAGTCACTTTACTCGCCGACTAACATCATGTTGATGCACCATGTTACCGCGGCGCTGCGCGCTCACGTGCTCTTCACGCGTGACGTAGACTATATCGTGAAAGACGGTGAGGTTGTTATCGTCGACGAACATACGGGCCGTACCATGCAAGGTCGACGCTGGTCAGAAGGTTTACACCAAGCCGTCGAAGCGAAAGAAGGCGTAGAAATCCAGAACGAGAACCAAACACTGGCTTCTATTACTTTCCAAAACTATTTCCGTATCTACGAAAAACTTGCCGGTATGACAGGTACTGCTGATACCGAAGCCTTCGAGTTTAGTAGCATTTACAAGCTCGATACTATCGTTGTCCCGACTAACCGCCCGATGGTCCGTAAAGACAATGCAGACTTAGTCTATATGACTGAGAAAGAAAAAATCGACGCGATTATTGAAGATATCAAGGATTGTACGTCTCGTGGTCAACCGGTACTGGTTGGTACCATCTCGATCGAAAAATCGGAAGTTGTGGCCGATGCTCTCGCGCGCGCAGGTATTAAGCACAGCGTATTAAACGCGAAGTTCCATGCCAGCGAAGCCGATATTATTGCCCAAGCTGGCCAGCCTGGTGCGGTAACCATCGCTACCAACATGGCCGGACGTGGTACAGATATTATGTTAGGCGGAAGTTGGCATGTCGAAGTTGACGCGCTTTCCAATCCTACCGATGCTGAGATCGCGGCGATCAAAGAGGCCTGGCAAATTCGCCATGATGCAGTACTAGAGGCTGGCGGGTTACATATTATTGGTACAGAGCGTCACGAATCACGTCGTATCGATAACCAGCTTCGCGGACGCGCAGGTCGTCAGGGCGATAAAGGATCATCACGTTTCTACCTTTCAATGGAAGATGCCTTAATGCGTATCTTCGCCTCTGACCGCGTGTCTGGAATGATGCGTAAGTTGGGGATGAAACCGGGCGAAGCGATTGAGCACCCATGGGTGACCAAGGCGATCGCGAACGCTCAACGCAAGGTTGAGAGCCGTAACTTTGATATTCGTAAACAGTTATTAGAATACGACGATGTAGCGAACGATCAACGTAAGGCCATTTATTCTCAGCGTAATGAGCTGTTGGATGTTTCTGATGTGAGTGAAACTATCAACAGTATTCGCGAAGACGTTTTAAGCTCGACTATCAGTCAATTCATCCCACCACAATCTTTGGAAGAAATGTGGGACGTTACAGGTCTTGAAGAGCGCTTACGTACCGATTTTGAACTGCATCTGCCTCTGACCGAGTGGTTGGATAAAGAACCAGAACTCCACGAAGAAGTACTGCGCGAACGTATTCTGCAGAGCTCTTTGCAACAGTATGCTGATAAAGAAGCTGCCGTTGGCGTCGAGACGATGCGTAGCTTCGAAAAAGGCATTATGTTGCAGACGCTGGATACTCTGTGGAAAGAGCACCTTGCCGCGATGGATTATTTGCGTCAGGGCATCCATTTACGCGGATATGCGCAGAAAGATCCTAAGCAAGAATATAAGCGTGAGTCGTTTGCCATGTTCGCCAGCATGCTTGAGGCGCTGAAGTACGAAGTCGTCAGTACATTAAGCAAAGTTCAGGTACGGATGCCGGAAGAGGTCGATGCCATGGAACAGCAGTTCCGCGAGGAAGCGGAACGCCTAGCAGAACAGCAACAGCTCAGTCATGTTGATGATGAAACCGCTGCGGCGAATGAGCTCGCGAGCCAGGAAGGAGAGCGGAAAGTCGGACGCAACGACTTATGTCCGTGTGGATCAGGTAAAAAGTATAAACAGTGCCATGGTCGTTTAGCGTAGCCCTTTCTCGGTAGTTGGTAATTAACAGAAAAGGTCCATGGAAACATGGGCCTTTTTATTGTTCAGTAAGGAAGTTAATGATGAAAAATCTCCATGTTGCCGTAGGCATCATCCGCAATGATAAAAAAGAAATTTTTCTCACCCAGCGGGCTTCTACCTCCCACATGGCCAATAAGTGGGAGTTTCCCGGTGGTAAAATTGAGTCTGGTGAGACGGCTTTAGATGGACTCACTCGTGAATTGATGGAAGAGACGGGAATTACCGTGGTGGATGCTCAAGCTGTCGGAACGGCCAGCCATACCTACCAAGAGGTAAGCGTTACGCTTTATTTCTATCTGGTGGAGAAATGGCAGGGTGAGCCTTGGGGTAAAGAAGGGCAGCCTCAACGCTGGGTCAGTCAAGTAGACCTGAAGGCCGACGAGTTTCCGCCGGCAAATATCGAGATGGTTAATCGACTCGTACTGGGTGATTTGTAGCTATCATCGATTAAGATTCTGGGTCTTGCTCGCTCCAGGCCTCATGGTCAAAATGCGTAGGTTGACCTGCAATCGATTTTTCTTCGGCGGCCCACTCGCCAAGATCGATCATTTGGCAGCGCTTGGAGCAGAAAGGGCGCCAAGGACTTAGGTTATCCCAAATCACCTCTTTTTGGCATTGCGGACAATTAACAGTAGTGACATCGGGTTGCATAGGACCTCTTAACAGCAAGCGAGTTGAAACGGTAAAATTTCAGGGACTCTATCATCGTTTTCTAACGGAAAAAAGCGAATTGAAAACCGCGCTTTATGGCCTGAGACTTGTGGGTAAATTTCATCGTCGCTGGACAGCAGGATACGCAGTAGATTTTTATCTTCGGCGGCGTTCTGAAAAAATCCTTGATGAGCCTGTAATTCGTTGAAACGTCCACTCTGCCTGATAAGGTGTAAAAGGGTTTGTAGGCTGAGATGAAGGGGTTCCAAACCCGCATACCAGTGATCAAGCTGCGCTTGGCGCTTTTCAATCGGTAGATGTTGCCACAAATGAAGCGTAGGTGTATCGAAATTGCAATAGCCGCCGGGTATCGAGAGTCGCTGGCGAATTTGGCCTATAAACCGGTCTTCCTTGAAAGTACTACCAAATTTAGGGACGGTATTCATCTTCTGCCCATGCGCGCTCAATTCATCAATGAGGCAGTGAACGGCTTGTGTATCAATATCGGGTACGATTAACCACTGTTGTAGCTTACTTTGTTGCCTTTCAAGTTCTTTTAGTAAATCAGCACGTAATTCGTTACGCTCAAAAATATCAAGTAGCTCGGTGAGGGTTCGTAGAAAGAGTAAACACGCTTCAGGTGAATGTGCGTTTTTAGACGCGACCAGTTGTTGGAGTAAATATTCGACTCGTAACCAATTGCGCATTTTTTCATTGAGTGGATATTCAAATATGATCGACGAGTGTGTCATAGGTGACGCCCTTTATAATCTGCCGCTAATTGATTGTAGGCCAAAATAAGCTGAGAGACTTTCTCGTCGAGAGCGCTTTTGGATAAATTGTTATCAATGATATCGTCAGCGATAGCGAGTCGCTGCTCGCGTGTCGCTTGTGCTCGAATTATGGCTAGTGCCTCTTGGTGAGACACATTATCACGTTTACACACGCGTTCGATCTGTCGCGCCTCATCGCTATCTACCACTACTACGCGTTGCGCGAGATGTTGGAGTTGATTTTCAACAAGTAGTGGAACTACCCATAAGCACCACTCGGCAGAGCATTGGGCTATCTGTAGTTGGGTTTTTTGCTGGATTAGCGGGTGGAGTGATGCGTTTAGCCATGTTTTATGTTGGGCTTCGGAAAAAATAATACTACGGAGTTGTTTACGATCAAGCGTGCCATCCGCTAGCAGAATTGTCTGACCAAAACGTTCTTTCATTGCGACTAGGGCTGGTTGTCCAGGCTCGACGACTTCACGGGCAATGACGTCGGCATCAATAATAGCGATATTTTTTGCTGCAAAAAGATCGGCTACGGTGGATTTACCGCTCGCGATACCGCCTGTTAACGCCACAATATAGGTCATGTTCTGTCGTCTCACTCTTAACAATATTTACGACGGGTAATTACCTTGAGTATGAAGGGGATATGAAGAGGTGTAAACCTTGGTAATGAGGGACGATTTAACCCAAGGCCTCACCTAAATAGAAGATAGGTAAATACATGGCTATCACAATGCACCCGACCAAACCACCACTTAGCCCCAGCATGATAGGCTCGATACGCTGGGTGAGTCGGCGGCTTAACACTGAAGCCTGCTGCGAATACCAGGTGGCTAACTGACTGAAGGTTTTCTCCAACTGCCCAGTTTCCTCTGCAGACCTTACCAATAATAGCGATAACGGTGGATACTCAGAATAGTGAGCCATTGCTGCTGATAACTTTTCACCGGTATGTAACCTTCGATAAATTTCCTCGATCCTCTGTTTCCATAGTGGCGAGCTAAAGATATTCGTAACTAGATGTAGGCCATCGAGTAATGTGAGGCCTGAATGCTGCGTACTCGATAAGGTAGAAAATAATAAAGAGAGATGACGATGTTGCCATAACTCTCCTAACAGCGGGATGTGTCGTACGCAGCGATGACGCGCTAATTGCCATTCAGGATATTTAGGGTCGATATAACGGGCGACTAATAGAAAGATGACACCGATCAGAAATAAATACGGAAGTACTGTATTAAACGAGTGAGCGAGCTGTATCACTAGCTGCGTAAAGCGAGGTAACGGTGCATTTAGTGACTGGTACATCAGGGCAAATTCTGGAAGGACGAAGACTAAAAGCCCGCACGTCGTGATGATAAGAAAGAATAGAGTGATACAGGGATAGCGCAGGGCAGCCACTAACTCGTCGTGCAGCACTTGTTGCTGCTTTAGTACCCTGACGACTTGCAGACAGCTATCGGGAAGGTGGCCAGTGAATTCTCCAGCTCTAATTAGGGCTGACACTGTAGGCGGAAATATTTGAGGCCACTGCGCTAAGGCCTGCGATAGTTTTTCTCCTGATACGATTTTTTTTAATAGCAATTCGATAATAATTCGCCATACAGGTGAGGGTGGATGACTCATTAATAGCTCTAAACACACTGCTAGGGTGAGTCCAGCATTAAGCATGGACTCGAGTTGTTGAAAGAAGACAATGAGTGTTTTTCCAGACCATCCCTTCAAGGTATGGTTTCGCTTAGTTTTAATGTGATAAGGGATAATGCTATCTGTTAGTAGTTGCAGTTCTATATCTTGTCGACATACACCCAGCTGATGACCGTCACAACTTTCACCCTGCAGGGTTATCCCTTGCCAATGATAGAGTTTAAGCTGCTGCATCGTTTTCCCCGACTATCCGTAACACCTCCTGATAAGTCGTTATTCCCTGTACTACGGCAGCAAGACCGATCTCAAAAAGATTTTGTACATTACGCTCTTGAAGCAGCCTACGAATATGATGGGGAGAGTCGTACTGGATAATGGCATATTGCAGCGAGCTACTGATAGGAAGTAGCTCGAATAAAGCATGGCGACCTAAATAACCAGACTTACAACGTTCGCACCCTGTAGCAAGCCAATGTTCGAAGGTTTGCAGTGGAAAGTGAGAGGGAAGTGGCTCGGGGGATAGACGTCGGCAATAGCCACATAAACGCCGTACTAATCGTTGTGCAATGATAAGCTTCAAGGCGCTAGCAGTGAGATATCCAGCAATCCCCATCTGTGTTAATCGACTTAGGGTGTCCACGGTGGAATTGGTATGTAATGTACTTAAGACTAGATGGCCTGTTTGTGCGGCTTTTATGGCGATTTCAGCCGTTTGGTTATCACGGATTTCACCAATCATGACGATATCGGGGTCTTGGCGTAATAGGGCTCGAAGAATGGTAGCGAAATCAAGGCCAGCTTTCAGGTTGATTTGTGTCTGAGTTGTTCCTGTGACCACCATTTCAATCGGGTCTTCGACGGTACAAAGATTACGCTCTGGGCTATTTAGGTAGTTGAGAGCACTGTAAAGCGTGGTTGTTTTCCCACTCCCCGTAGGCCCGGTGACAATAATTAATCCCTGTGGAGAATCCAACGCTACTTTAACCAAACCTAGCTGCCCGGTTGGCATACCGAGGTTCTCCAGTGCCAAATCACCGCGAAAAGTCTCTAACAGTCGCAGAACCACCTTTTCACCAAACCGCGTGGGTAATGTTGCTATACGAAAGGAGTATTCACTACCTTGCAAGGCAAAGGTTAATTGTCCATCTTGCGGGCGGCGGTTTTCTGCAATATCTACGCCCGCAAGTAGTTTAAAGCGGCTTTCAATGGCACTCACTTCCGCTAAAGTCAGTTCACCAAAAATATGTAAGACACCATCTACCCTGAAGCGGATCCTTGCGCCATGAGAGTGGGGCTCAATATGGATATCGGAAGCTTTTTGATCAATAGCTTGGCGAAGAATTGAATGACAATATTCAATTGTTGTTGCCGACTCCTCACTATTAATAACTTTTTGTAAGACAGGGGGGAGTGTGACTGAGCCGTATTGGGCCTTATATTCATGCGCAGAGATGACTTTTACTTCGATTTTTTTTTGGCAGGCAAAGGAGAGTTGCTCGAATTCGTCTTTAGTAGGCGGCGTCATCGCGATTAGACATAGACTATCCTTATTTTCCTTAAGGACGCATGCAGGGTGATTGTCACAGAAGCCTTTAAGGTAGCTAGTCTCTGCATTCATGGCTTACTCTCCCTATCGTCGTAACGTAGCTGGCGTTCACAGTTTTCACGTAGTGTTGAGTTAGTGGCTTGGCATCGTCGTTGCCAACTCAATGCTCCTTGTTCAGCTTGCAGTATAGGGATTAGCTCGGCGTTTAGGCCGTTTAGCGTATTAGTGCCTTGTGCACGTATTACCCCATTGTTAACCGTTAATTCCGAGATATAACGGGTAGTTCGAGGTAGTGGAATACCCTCCTGTCCGGCCTGGCAAACGTCGAGTTGTCCTTTTTCAAGCGCGCAGAGTTCAACAGCGATTTTATAAGGTTGAAGTACTTGGAGTAGATCGGTAAGCGCTGCTTTTTGTAGGTATCCTTGATAAGCGGGGATGCCTAAGGAACTTAATATGGCGATGATTGCGATAACAATCATTAATTCGATTAACGTAAACCCTTGTTCCATGACGTCGTCCTCAAGTGATTGAGGCGCCATGATTAAGGATAATTTTGTGCGTAAGAAACAACGATAATCAATCTAGGGTAAGTTCTCACAGCCTTAAGGCTCTTTTCGAAAAGAGTTGCATAAAGCTTGTGAGTTATCTTGAAGTACCTATGCTAATCTTGAAGGAAATCTGGCTCATTCTTAGCCAATCTTGTCTAATAAAAGGGCCACGTAATTGAGTGGTAAACGTGACTAGCATGCTAGCAATAGAAGAACATTGGTTAACGCTTGCGCGTAGAGTCCCCTCTACCCATTACAACGAACGACCTGAAGGCGTCACTCCTCGTTTACTGGTTGTTCATAATATCAGTTTACCCCCAGGTGAGTTTGGCGGTGATTATATCGACCAACTGTTCACGGGTACTCTCTGCGCAGACGAACACCCCTACTTTGCGGATATTGCAGGGTTACGCGTTGCGGCGCATTGCTTAATTCGCCGCGAAGGAGAGATAGTGCAATACGTTCCTTTCGATAAGCGAGCGTGGCATGCCGGGCAGTCGTGCTACCAAGGGGTAGAGAACTGTAACGATTTTTCGATTGGCATAGAGTTAGAAGGTACTGACGATCTTCCCTATACCGAGGAACAATATCAGGCATTGAGTCAAATTACGCAGTCGCTTGTAAAATACTATGGGTTGAAATATGAGGATATTACGGGGCATTCTGATATCGCGCCAGGCCGTAAAACCGATCCGGGAGCCGCTTTCGATTGGCGCCATTTTCATTCACTCATTACCGCATACTGATTATTTAAGGGAGTAGAGTTAATCCATGACGTTATTTACGCTATTACTCGTTCTTATTTGCGAGCGGCTATTCAAGTGGGGGGAGCACTGGCAGTTAGAGCATCGGCTTGAGCCGCTTTTTCGTCGACTACATCATTTCTCATTGGTGCGTACCATCGGATTAGTAGTATTGATCATGTTAGTATTTACGTTGTTTCTACATGCCATCGAGGGGCTAGTATTCGGGGTTCTATCACTGATCGTATGGATAGTAGTGGGAGTGTTATGTATTGGCGCTGGAAAAAGCCGACAACATTATCGCGATTATTTACACTCCGCCAATCAACAGGATGTGACGGGGCATCAGGCTATGGCTGAAGAGCTTAGTACGATCCATCCTATGTCGAGCACCATTACGGATAAACTCTATCTACGCGAGCTACAAAATGCGCTGCTATGGATAAATTACCGCTTCTACCTCGCCCCACTTTTTTGGTTTGTGGTAGGCGCAAGCTATGGGCCGGTTTTTTTATTAGGCTACGCCTTTCTGCGTGCATGGCAGGGATGGCTTGCCAAGCAAGACCGACAACAACGTGAGCAGTCTGGTGTAGATGTTTTATTGTTCTGGATTGATTGGATACCCGTGAGAGTTGCAGGTTTGGCTTACGCATTTCTTGGTCACGGTGAAAAGGCTTTGCCGGCATGGGGGCGCTTCATGACCGATATTCGACATAAGCCGTATCACGTATTATCGGTTTTAGCTCAGTTCTCATTAGAGCGGGAACCGTGTAAAGATAAGGTGGAAATGCCCCGGGTTGCTGTCGCATTAGCGAAACGTATCACACTCGTCATTGTGTTGATAACGGCAGTCCTGACATTGGCAGGAGTTATCCTGTAGTAAGGGGGGATAGCCCCCCCTTATCGTTAGCGGGTTGTTTTATTCTTAATCAGATAGCCAATAGCTAAAATCGCGACCCAAACTGGAATTAACCATACTGAAATAGCCATACCCGGGATGGTGAGCATAATTCCAAGAATTGCTACCATAAAGATTAGGCATATCCAGTTACCCAGCGGGTAGAAGAGTGCAGGGAAGCGCGGAGTAATGCCTTGGCGTATTTTCGCTTTGCGAAATCGCATATGAGCAAGACTAATCATCGCCCAGTTAATCACTAACGCTGAGACGACTAACGCCATTAATAGTCCGAATGCTTCGCCCGGCATCAAGTAGTTCAGCAGTACAACGAGAGCGGTTGCAAAGGCAGAAAAACCCAGGGCAACGTAGGGGACTCCCCGTTTATCGACGTTAAGCAGTGCTTTGGGGCCATTACCTTGTTTCGCCAAGCCATACAGCATACGGCTATTCGAATAGACACAGCTGTTATAAACAGAGAGTGCCGCCGTTAAGATAACGATATTTAATGCATTGGCAACGAGCTTATCGCCGAGCTCATGGAAGATTAAAACGAAAGGACTTGTCCCCTCAATAACCTTTGTCCATGGGTAGAGTGAAAGCAGAATCGCAAGCGATCCCATGTAAAAAATTAAGATGCGATAAATAACCTGATTGGTTGCTTTGGGGATGCTTGTTTGTGGGTCAGCCGCTTCCGCAGCGGTGATACCGACCAGTTCGAGTCCGCCGAACGAGAACATAATGATGACCATTGCGGTTATCAAGCCTGTTACGCCGTGTGGGAAGAACCCACCCTGTGCCCATATGTTGGTCACGGATGCTTGCGGGCCACCCTGTCCGCTTAACAGTAGCCAAGTACCGAAAGCTATCATTGCGACAACCGCGACGACTTTAATAATTGAAAACCAGAACTCTAATTCACCGTAAATTTTTACGTTAGCGAGGTTAATAGCGTTGATGAGTATAAAAAAGACTGCGGCAGAGACCCAAGTTGGGATCTCAGGCCACCAGTATTGGACATAGAGCCCTACAGCCGATAGTTCAGCCATCGCGACCAATACGTACAGGACCCAATAGTTCCAACCTGAGGCAAACCCGGCGAAACTCCCCCAATATTTGTAGGCAAAATGGCTGAAAGAACCGGCGACAGGTTCTTCAACAATCATTTCCCCCAGCTGGCGCATAATCATAAAGGCGATAAGGCCACCAATAGCATAACCGAGCAGCACTGAAGGGCCAGCCATCTTGATTGTTTGAGCTAAACCTAGAAACAATCCTGTACCAACTGCTCCTCCTAAGGCAATCAACTGGATATGCCTATTTTTCAGCCCCCGTTTTAACGAACCTGTTTGTTGCTCGCTCATAAATTCCTCTCGCGTAGTGTTCTTATACCTAATTTCAGGCTGTAAGGAGAATGTGACAGACTGTGTCATTTATTTTACGGGGTTATGGGGCAGAATTACTACGTTGAAATTAAGGAATTATTCGTTATCAGCGGCTGAATCACATAAGGAGTGAAAAACTCTCATTTAGAATATTCTATATTTTGATCATTCAGCATGGATAATAGGGCGCTATTAGGAGAAAATACGGAGAGTTATAGTGTCTATTGGCGTTAATGTACGATTTGATAGCGCGATGATTTTTCGGTGTGCAGACGCATAGCTTTTAGAGGCGTGAAAGATAATTGAGAAAAGTTGCTCCCTGTTTTTTTGATCCAACTCGTACTTTGGTGAACGTAACATAGACAGTCGGTAAATGTTTTGTTAGCTTAAGCCACCTTGTGGGAAATTGGTATGACCAATTTAGAAGAGTAAGAATGACTACAGGTATGATGGCTTATAGTAAAATCAGGCAGCCTAAGCTTTCTGATGTCATTGAGCAGCAATTAGAGTCTCTGATTATGGAAGGGTCATTGCGACCTGGAGAAAAGCTACTTCCAGAGCGTGAGCTGGCTCGACAATTTGATGTCTCTCGTCCTTCGGTACGGGAGGCTATTTTACGTTTGGAAGCAAAAGGATTATTGCACCGTCGCCATGGTGGCGGGACCTATGTGCAAGAAAGTTTATGGCAAAGCGTCAGTGACCCGCTAATTGGCTTATTGGCACAGCATAGCGAATCGCAATATGACCTGCTCGAAATGCGCCATGCTCTCGAGGGGATAGCCGCTTACTACGCTGCTTTGCGGGGGACGGAAGACGATTTGTCGAGAATTACGCATTATCATCTGGCGATTCAACATGCTCAAGAGAGCGGGGACCTAGACGCAGAAGCTGATGCAGTGATCGATTATCAAATAACAGTCACAGAAGCCGCGCATAATGTGGTTCTGCTCCATCTGGTTCGTGCAATGGGGCCAATACTCAAGCAGAATGTACGTTCTAACTTTGAATTACTTTACTCTCGCCGCGATATGCTAGCGAAAGTCAGTGGGCATCGTGCTCGGATTTATCAAGCAATCATCGCACGACAGCCTGAAAAAGCCCGTGAAGAATCCAACTCGCATCTGGCTTTTCTTGAAGAGATTTTATTGGAGAGAAACCGAGAGCAGTCTCGGCGTGAGCGCTCTTTACGGCGTTTACAGCAAAGAAAAAATTGAGTCACCTAGGTATAAAGAGTGGGTATTGGCATTAAGGCCTTTACCTAGCAACGATATTAATTTCAATGTACAGACACAGATAAGGAATACCCCATGTCAGACCGTCTACATAATGACGTGGATCCGATTGAAACTCGCGACTGGCTACAGGCGATTGAATCGGTCATCCGTGAAGAAGGTGTTGAACGCGCACAGTATTTGATCGATCAAGTATTGAATGCGGCTCGCAATGGTGGTGTAAGTGTAGCAACTGGATCGGCGATCCGAGACTACGTTAACACTATTCCGACGGAAGAAGAGCCTAACTACCCAGGCAATACCAGCTTAGAGCGCCGTATTCGCGCAGCGATTCGCTGGAACGCGATTATGACCGTACTTCGTGCCTCCAAAAAAGATTTGGAACTGGGTGGTCATATGGCCTCTTTCCAATCGTCAGCGACTATCTATGAAGTCTGCTTCAACCACTTCTTCCGTGCGCGTACTGAAAAGGATGGGGGTGACCTCGTTTATTTCCAAGGCCATATTTCCCCAGGCGTCTATGCGCGTGCTTTCCTTGAAGGACGTTTGACTGAAGATCAAATGAACAACTTCCGTCAAGAAGTGGACGGTAAAGGTCTTTCCTCCTATCCGCACCCTAAATTAATGCCTGATTTTTGGCAGTTCCCGACGGTATCAATGGGCCTGGGACCGCTGAGCGCCATCTACCAAGCTAAATTCCTAAAATATCTCGAACACCGTGGATTGAAAGAGACATCCGCGCAAACCGTCTATGCCTTCTTGGGCGATGGTGAAATGGATGAGCCTGAATCTAAAGGCGCCATCACTATTGCTACGCGTGAAAAGTTAGACAACTTGGTCTTTGTGATTAACTGTAACTTACAGCGTCTCGATGGACCCGTTACAGGCAACGGCAAGATCATTAATGAATTAGAAGGGATCTTTGGCGGCGCTGGTTGGGAAGTGATCAAAGTGATTTGGGGCGACCGTTGGGATGCATTGCTGCGTAAAGATACTAGCGGTAAGCTAATCCAATTAATGAACGAAACCGTCGACGGTGATTACCAAACCTTTAAGTCACGCAATGGGGCCTACGTTCGTGAGCACTTCTTTGGACGTTATCCAGAAACAGCGGCGTTGGTCAAAGACATGACTGATGACGAGATCTGGGCCCTTAACCGTGGTGGTCACGATCCGAAGAAAATCTACGCAGCCTTTAAGAAAGCGCAAGATACTAAAGATAAACCAGTAGTGATCCTTGCTCATACCGTTAAAGGTTATGGCATGGGCGAAACGGCGGAAGGTAAAAACATTGCGCACCAAGTGAAGAAGATGAACATGGAAGGCGTGCGTTATATCCGCGATCGCTTCAATGTTCCGGTTGCCGATGAAAACCTTGAAAAACTTCCTTTTGTGACCTTCGCTGAAGACTCTGAAGAGTACAAATACCTACATAAGCAGCGTGAAAACTTAGGCGGTTACCTGCCAACGCGTCAAGCCGAATTTACTGAAGAGCTCGAGATGCCTGCGCTGAGCGAATTCCAATCATTATTGGAAGAGCAGAACAAAGAGATCTCGACGACTATCGCCTTCGTTCGTGCCTTGAACGTGATGCTGAAAAACAAATCTATCAAAGAACGTCTTGTTCCGATCTTAGCGGATGAAGCGCGTACCTTTGGTATGGAAGGACTTTTCCGTCAGATTGGTATCTACAGCCCGAATGGTCAGCAATATACCCCGCAAGACCGCGAGCAAGTGGCCTATTACAAAGAAGACGAGAAAGGACAGATTTTACAGGAAGGTATTAACGAGTTAGGTGCAGGCGCCTCGTGGTTGGCCGCAGCGACCTCTTATAGTACTAATAACCTGCCGATGATCCCGTTCTATATTTATTACTCAATGTTCGGTTTCCAACGTATCGGCGATCTCTGCTGGGCAGCGGGTGACCAACAAGCACGTGGCTTCTTAATTGGTGGGACATCGGGCCGTACGACCCTCAATGGTGAAGGACTACAGCACGAAGATGGTCATAGCCATATTCAGTCGCTCACTATTCCAAACTGTATCTCTTACGATCCTGCTTATGTGTACGAAGTTGCCGTCATTATGCAGCACGGCTTAGAGCGTATGTACGGTAAAGCGCAAGAGAACGTTTACTACTACATCACGACCCTAAACGAAAACTACCATATGCCTGCGATGCCTGAAGGCGCGGAAGAAGGCATTCGTAAAGGTATCTATAAGCTGGATACGCTGGAAGGCAACAAAGGTAAAGTCCAGCTGCTAGGCTCTGGCGCAATCCTTCGTCATGTTCGTGAAGCAGCGAAAATCCTGTCAGAAGATTATGGCGTCGGTTCAGATGTTTATAGCGTGACGTCGTTCACCGAGTTGGCTCGCGATGGCCAAGATTGTGAGCGTTGGAACATGTTACACCCGGCAGAAGAGCCACGTGTACCTTATATCTCTCAAGTATTGAGCGATGCGCCAGCGGTAGCCTCAACGGATTATATGAAATTATTTGCTGAACAAGTCCGTACTTATGTTCCAGCAAGCGATTACCGTGTATTAGGAACCGATGGTTTCGGGCGTTCAGATAGCCGTGAAAACCTACGTCATCACTTCGAGGTTGATGCCTCCTATGTAGTAGTCGCTGCATTAGGCGAGCTGGCTAAACGTGGCGAAATTGATAAACAAGTGGTTGTCGACGCGATTAAGAAATTTAATATTGACGCAGACAAAGTCAATCCACGTCTGGCATAAGAGGTAAGAGTAGATGTCAATTGAGATCAAAGTTCCGGATATCGGTTCTGACGAAGTCGAAGTCACCGAGATCTTGGTTAAGGTTGGAGACAAGGTTGAAGTCGAACAGTCTCTGCTTACTGTTGAAGGCGATAAAGCCTCAATGGAAGTGCCTTCACCTCAGGCAGGCGTGATTAAAGAGATTAAAGTTGCGACGGGTGATAAAGTCGAAACGGGATCACTTATCATGATCTTCGAAAATGAAGAAAATGCAGCAGCCCCAGAGGCAGCTCAACCCGCTGCAGAGAAAGCCTCTGCTCCGGCCCCGGCTTCTGCTTCGGCAAAAGAGGTGATGGTACCGGATATCGGTGGTGATGAAGTGGAAGTCACCGAGATCCTGGTGAAGGTTGGCGATACCGTTGAACTTGAACAGTCGCTACTCACCGTTGAAGGCGATAAAGCCTCAATGGAAGTGCCTGCGCCTTTTGCTGGTAAAGTCAAAGAGATCAAAGTGAGTACTGGCGATAAGGTCAACACCGGATCGTTAATTATGATATTTGAGGTTGCGGGTGAAGCCGCAGCATCTGCTAGCACGTCTTCGAAAGAAGAGTCTGCGCCTGGCGCAACGACAGCAGCGTCTAGCCAAGTGGTTAACGTCCCGGATATTGGCGGAGACGAAGTTGAAGTAACGGAAATCCTAGTGAAAGTCGGTGATAAGGTTTCACTGGAACAGTCACTGATCACCGTCGAGGGCGATAAAGCATCGATGGAAGTGCCTGCACCTTTCGCGGGTACGGTTACCGAAATTCAAGTAGCGGTTGGCGATAAAATCAGTACCGGTTCTGCCATTATGGTCTTCAGCAGCGATGCCCCAGCCGCTGAAAAAGCGCCTGCACCTGCGCCAGAAAAACCGTCTGCGTCGACCTCAGAACCCGCTAAGGCTGCTCCGACTGCTGCGCCTACGGCGAAGGACGAGTTCGCGGAAAATAGTGCCTATGTCCACGCGACGCCGGTCATTCGTCGTCTTGCACGTGAGTTTGGTGTTAATTTAGCGAAGGTTAGAGCGACTGGTCGTAAGGGACGTATCGTTAAAGAAGACGTTCAGTCTTATATTAAAGATGCGTTAAAACGTGCGGATGCAGCACCTGCGGCGGCAAGTGGCCTTCCTGGAATGCTGCCTTGGCCGAAGGTAGACTTTAGTAAATTTGGCGAAGTAGAAGAAGTGGAATTAGGGCGTATTCAGAAAATTTCTGGTGCTAACCTCAGCCGCAACTGGATGGTGATCCCACACGTTACTCACTTCGACGAGTCCGACATCACCGAGCTAGAAGCTTTCCGTAAGCAACAAAACGTTGAAGCCGATAAACAAAAACTGGACGTTAAAATCACGCCAGTCGTGTTTATTATGAAAGCGGTCGCTAAGGCGCTGGAGGCTTATCCGCGTTTTAATAGCTCTTTATCTGAAGATGCTCAACGTTTGACGCTGAAAAAATACATCAATATTGGTGTTGCGGTAGATACACCGAACGGCTTGGTCGTACCCGTATTCCGCGATGTTAACAAGAAAGGTATTATCGAGCTTTCTCGTGAACTGATGGAAATCTCCAAAAAAGCGCGTTCTGGAAAGCTGACTGCATCCGATATGCAAGGTGGTTGTTTTACAATATCCAGCTTGGGCGGCCTAGGGACAACCTCGTTCACGCCAATCGTTAATGCTCCAGAAGTGGCGATATTGGGTGTTTCTAAATCGTCGATGAAGCCTGTCTGGAATGGAAAAGAGTTTGCGCCACGCTTAATGCTGCCACTCTCACTCTCGTTTGATCACCGAGTGATTGATGGCGCAGAAGGCGCGCGCTTTATCTCCTATCTAGGTCAAGTGCTTGGCGATATTCGTCGTCTAGTTATGTAATATCTTGAGGTCGGCATTTGCCGGCCTTAATCTTATTAGGGAGTAGGGCATTGGTGTTATTGAGAAATAATGCGCTATTCTTCAAAACAACTAACCTTTACGCAATCCCGTTTGCACAATTTTAACAATTATGTAAACTCTTGCACTACATAGGTTCCGGGAAACTAACGCAGCAGAGGGTATTGCGCTATCACCCCCGGAGAATCGAATAAGAGGTCATGATGAGTACAGAGATTAAAGCCCAAGTTGTGGTACTTGGAGCCGGTCCTGCAGGATATTCTGCAGCATTTCGCTGCGCCGATTTAGGCTTAGAAACCGTACTGGTTGAGCGTTACAGCACTCTTGGTGGAGTCTGTTTGAATGTCGGATGTATTCCATCTAAAGCGCTGTTACATGTCGCAAAAGTGATTGAAGAAGCGAAAGCCCTTGAGGCGCATGGTATCGTATTCGGTAAGCCTGAGACTGATATCGATAAAGTTCGCTCTTGGAAAGATAAAGTTATTGGCCAATTAACCGGTGGCCTCGCGGGTATGGCAAAAGGCCGTAAAGTAACGGTCGTTAATGGCCTGGGTAAATTTACCGGCGCTAACACCCTGTCTGTCGACGGTGAAAACGGGTCGACCACTATTAACTTTGACAACGCTATTATCGCGGCGGGTTCTCGTCCGATCACGCTACCGTTTATTCCGCACGATGACCCACGTGTATGGGATTCTACGGATGCCTTAGCGCTGACTACCGTTCCTGAGCGTTTGCTGGTGATGGGCGGAGGTATTATTGGCCTAGAGATGGCTACTGTCTATCACGCATTGGGATCGTCGATCGACGTGGTAGAGATGTTCGATCAAGTTATTCCCGCGGCAGATAAAGACGTTGTTAAAGTATTTACTAAGCGTATTAGTAAGCAATTTAATCTAATGCTTGAAACCAAAGTGACCGCTGTCGACGCTAAAGAAGACGGAATTTATGTCACGATGGAAGGTAAAAAAGCGCCTTCCGAGCCACAGCGTTACGATGCAGTCCTAGTCGCTATCGGTCGTGTACCGAATGGTAAGGGGCTTGATGCCGAGAAAGCGGGTGTGAATGTCGACGAGCGTGGCTTTATCCGTGTCGATAAGCAACTGCGTACCAATGTACCGCATATCTATGCTATCGGTGACATTGTCGGGCAACCGATGCTGGCTCACAAAGGTGTTCATGAAGGCCATGTCGCAGCCGAAGTGATCGCTGGTAAGAAACATTACTTTGATCCGAAGGTTATCCCATCGATCGCCTACACTGAGCCAGAAGTTGCTTG
The DNA here is from genome assembly GCF_018494085.1 of Rosenbergiella collisarenosi. GTDB lineage: Bacteria > Pseudomonadota > Gammaproteobacteria > Enterobacterales > Enterobacteriaceae > Rosenbergiella > Rosenbergiella collisarenosi. The sequence goes on from NZ_JABBFP010000001.1 coordinate 525,859, forward strand.
GGTCGGTCTCACTGAGAAAGAAGCCAAAGAGCAAGGGATCAGCTACGAAACCGCAACCTTCCCGTGGGCAGCCTCGGGTCGAGCGATTGCTTCTGACTGTGCAGATGGCATGACGAAGTTGATCTTTGATAAAGAGACACATCGCGTTATCGGCGGAGCGATCGTCGGGACCAACGGTGGCGAGCTGCTTGGCGAAATTGGCCTAGCCATTGAGATGGGCTGCGATGCGGAAGATATCGCCTTGACTATCCATGCTCACCCGACACTCCATGAATCCATTGGCCTTGCTGCTGAAGTCTTCGAAGGAAGTATTACCGATCTTCCTAACCCTAAGGCGAAGAAGAAGTAGTTCTCCCACTGGGTAACGATCATAAACCGCAATAGCAATATTGCGGTTTTTTTTCGCTTTTTTATTGACCAGAATGCTGCGTTAAAGCACTCAACGGCTGTTAAACCTAGAGGATGATGTTATAAAAGAGTGCGTTTCTCAAGTAAGGATTGTGCGAAGCGTTCTCTTATTGAAGGACTTCTGCATATGGCAAGACAGCATTATTCTCTAATACCTTGCCCTAAAAGGTTATTTTTATCGTGGAAGTGCTTTTTATTAGGTAGTGATTATGTTGTGTTTTTGTAAACAGATTAACAAAGTATAAAAATACTGCTATTCTCAGTGGGCTAAACCGACCATCAAAAACCTATAAAAAGAAGATAATTTATCGGTAGTAGAGGGTTGAAAAGCTATAACAATGTGAGCGAGGAGAATGTCGTGCTAGAAGAATACCGTGAGCACGTTGCTGAACGTGCTGCCCAAGGGATTGTACCTAAGCCTTTAGATGCAACCCAAATGGCTGGCCTAGTAGAATTACTCAAAAATCCACCTGCGGGGGAAGAAGAATTTCTGGTCGACTTATTAGTTAACCGTGTTCCGCCTGGTGTAGATGAAGCCGCCTATGTCAAAGCAGGATTACTAGCGGCAATTGCCAAAGGTGAGACCAGCTCCCCACTAGTATCTCGTGAGAAAGCCACCGAGTTATTGGGAACGATGCAAGGTGGATACAATATCCATCCGCTTATTGAGCTACTTGAAGACGAGGCTCTCGCACCGCTGGCAGCTAAAGCCCTGTCTCATACACTCTTAATGTTTGATAACTTCTATGATGTAGAAGAGAAGGCAAAAGCAGGCAACGCTTACGCTGAGCAAATTCTTAAATCATGGGCGGAAGCGGAGTGGTTTAAAGCTCGCCCTGAACTCGCAGAGAAAATCACAGTTACTGTATTTAAAGTAACGGGTGAAACCAATACCGATGATCTCTCCCCCGCACCCGATGCATGGTCTCGTCCCGATATCCCTCTTCATGCACTCGCGATGTTAAAGAATGAGCGTGAAGGAATTATTCCTGACGAGCCAGGTAACGTTGGCCCGATTAAGCAGATCGAACAGCTCGCCGCATTGGGTCACCCACTGGCCTATGTCGGTGATGTTGTCGGAACCGGTTCTTCGCGTAAATCGGCCACTAACTCGGTGCTCTGGTTTATGGGCGACGATATTCCCCATGTACCGAATAAGAAGGGCGGTGGCGTTGTTTTAGGAACGAAAATCGCGCCGATTTTCTTTAATACTATGGAAGATGCAGGGGCCTTACCGATCGAGGTTGACGTAAACGATCTGAATATGGGTGATGTGATTGACATCTATCCGTATAAAGGTGAAATCTGTCGTCACGGTACCGATGAGGTCTTGGTTCGCTTCGAGCTTAAGACAGAAGTGTTGCTCGATGAAGTTCGTGCAGGCGGCCGTATTCCACTGATCATTGGACGCGGATTGACAACGAAAGCGCGTGAGGCCTTAGCCCTGCCTGCTAGCGATGTATTTCGTAGCCCCAAACCTGTAGAAACCACTACTCGTGGTTATTCATTAGCACAGAAAATGGTAGGCCGAGCTTGCGGAGTCGAAGGGATCCGTCCTGGAGAATATTGCGAGCCGAAAATGACCTCAGTGGGATCACAAGATACTACTGGCCCTATGACCCGAGATGAACTTAAAGATCTCGCCTGCCTTGGCTTCTCGGCAGATTTGGTCATGCAGTCATTTTGCCATACTGCGGCCTATCCAAAACCGGTTGATGTGCAGACTCACCATACATTACCCGATTTTATTATGAATCGTGGCGGCGTTTCACTGCGCCCTGGTGACGGTATTATCCATAGCTGGCTAAACCGTATGCTATTGCCCGATACAGTCGGGACAGGCGGCGATTCGCATACACGTTTCCCGATCGGTATCTCTTTCCCTGCAGGTTCAGGCCTTGTTGCCTTCGCGGCTGCGACAGGAGTGATGCCATTAGATATGCCAGAATCTGTGTTGGTGCGCTTTAAAGGCGAACGCCAACCGGGCATTACCTTACGTGACCTCGTGCATGCCATCCCGCTATACGCGATCAAGCAAGGTCTGTTAACGGTAGAGAAAAAAGGGAAGAAAAACGTCTTCTCCGGGCGTATCTTGGAAATTGAAGGCTTACCGGACTTAAAGGTTGAGCAAGCCTTCGAACTCTCCGACGCCTCAGCAGAACGTTCAGCTGCAGGATGTACGATCAAGTTAGATCAAGCACCTATCATCGAATACCTCAACTCAAATATCGTGTTACTTAAGTGGATGATTGCTGAAGGCTACGGTGATCGTCGTACCATTGAGCGTCGTATCCAAGGTATGGAAAAATGGTTGGCGGATCCTCAACTGCTTGAAGGTGATGCTGATGCAGACTATGCAGCGGTGATCGAGATCGACCTCTCTGAGATCAAAGAGCCTATCCTCTGTGCACCCAACGATCCTGACGATGCGCGTACGCTTTCTGAAGTGCAAGGTGAGAAAATCGACGAGGTCTTTATCGGTTCTTGTATGACCAATATCGGTCACTTCCGCGCGGCGGGTAAACTGCTGGACAAGTTCAAAGGACAACTACCGACACGTTTATGGGTTGCACCGCCTACCAAGATGGATGCGGCTCAACTTACCGAGGAAGGCTATTACAGTATATTCGGTAAGAGTGGCGCGAGGGTAGAAATTCCTGGCTGTTCATTATGTATGGGTAACCAGGCTCGTGTGGCGGAGGGCGCTACAGTGGTGTCCACCTCGACGCGTAACTTCCCTAACCGTTTAGGACAAGGCGCGAACGTCTTCCTTGCCTCTGCTGAGCTTGCTGCTGTTTCGGCGCTTCTGGGTAAATTACCGACTGCAGATGAGTATCAGATCTACATGAACGAAGTGGATAAGAGTGCTGAGGATACCTATCGTTACCTCAACTTTGATCGCTTAAATCAATACACTTCTAAAGCGGACGAAGTTATTTTCCAAAGCGCGGTGTAATCATCGGTAGCTTATGAAATAATAGTCGTACCTGAAAGGGGAGCCACCGGCTCCCCTTTTTATTGTTATAGCGGCGATATGGATCCCTGGATCCCGACGAGAAGAGGAGTCACTATGGATTATCAATTCGTGAAAGATATTGAGGGGAATGTTCGTGTCCAGATGTCCATGGATCATGAAGTGATCGGACACTGGTTCAACGAAGAGGTCAATGCCGACCCTGCGTTGCTGGACCAAGTTGTTAAGGCGGCGACGACTTTAAAAGGGACAGAGCAACAGTGGCAACATACCGGACGCGAATACACCATTGCATTAAGTGATGATGAAGTCATGATCCAAGCGAACTTACTCGAGATAAGTATCGATGAACTTGACGAAGGGATGAGCTACTACGATCAAGAATCCCTCGCATTTTGTGGGTTCGAGGATTTCTTTGCCTTAGTCGCCGCCTATCGCCAATTCTGTCGTTAATGAGACTGTTTATTTACGAAGGCGAGTAGGCCTAACGTTTTTTCTGCCAACAGATGACATTTTTGCTTACCGTCGATATGAATCCCTCGCAGATCCTCGTAACTGTTTTCACCACGTTGTTGCATATTAAAGCTATTATAATTACTTAAATTCCAGCCATTATTACGCGCGAAGTAGATGAGCGCATTACGAATCTGCGGGTCGGGTAAGTCTTGGTAGCCACAATCATTTTTCAGATAGATAAATACGGCGGTGAGATCAGCCATATCATCGGCCTGTGAATCGTCGAGCGCGTAACAATAGCTCGACAGTAGAAAGAAAAGTGGAAAAAACAGTATTTTGGCTAACGTTTTCATGAGAATTCTCATCACTACTAATATTCTCAAACGTTAGCACATAATTAGCAGCAATGACGATATGTTTACAGAGAGAATACTTGACCTTCCCTTAAGGGAATAGCGTAACGTCATCAGCTTGATACTTAGAGGGAATACGTATGCAACGTCGAGATTTTATTAAAATAAGTTCACTTCTGGTTGCTTCAGGAGTATTACCAGCATGGAGTAGGGAGGCAATGGTCGGTCAACGCCCGCTGCTCACGACACCGAGTTTATTGGAACCCGACCTTCATCAACGCATTGACCTCACAGCGATGACCGGGCGCAGTGTCTGGAACGGAAATACCGTAGCAACTTGGGGCTATAATGGCGGCTATTTAGGTCCAACTATCAAACTGCAACGTAATCAGCCTGTCTCAGTCCGCATCCATAACCAGCTCCCCGTCGATACGACTGTCCATTGGCACGGCTTGGTGGTAGGTGGAGAAGTCGACGGTGGACCGCAGGAGCTTATTCGTGCGGGAGGGCAGCGCGAAGTGAGCTTCACGCCTGATCAGCCTGCTGCGACCTGTTGGTATCATCCTCATCCGCATATGACCTCGGGGTTACAAGTGGCCAAAGGGCTTGCGGGAATGTTGGTCATCGAAGATGAACATATTAAAACGCTACGAATCCCCTCACAGTGGGGCGTAGATGATATTCCGCTCGTCTTTCAGGATAAAAAACTCACAACAGCCGGAACCGATATCGACTATCAACTCGATATTATGCACGCCGCGGTCGGCTGGTTTGGGGACATGATGCTGACTAATGGGACCCAGTATCCGCAAATCGCCCTCCCAAGCGGTTGGGTGCGTCTACGTCTATTGAATGGATGCAATGCTCGCTCCATGAATCTGGCACTTAGCCACGGTCGTCCGATGTATGTTATCGCGAGTGATGGGGGATTATTAGCTGAACCGGTCAAGATCGAACACTTGACGATGCTACCCGGCGAGAGGTTCGAAGTCATGATCGAACTGACGGATACTACGCCTTTCGATCTACTAACCTTACCGGTAACCCAAATGGGGATGACACTTGCACCTTTCGATCAACCCCTACCGCTATTGAAAATTTTACCTTTACGCATCGGCGGGGCGAGTGAACTTCCAGATCAATTGGCCTCGTTGCCTGCTCTCCCCACTACACAAGGCCTCACGCGGCGTCGTATTAACCTGTCTATGGACAAGCAACTTGACTCTGAAGGGATGCAGCAATTGATGCAGCGCTATGGTCATCAAGCTATGGCCGGCATGTCGATGCCACATACCTCAGCGAGGTCTGAGGCTCATGATACGACGATGCAGCACGCTGGCCATGATATGTCGGGAATGGCTATGTCAGCGGGTCAGGAGACTCAACAGGCATATGATTTCCACCAAGGGAATAAAATTAATGGTAAGGCCTACCAGGTTGGGGATATCGCGTGGCAAACCCCGCAAGGCCAACATGAGATTTGGGAAATCAGCGGTGAAGGGGACATGATGCTACATCCTTTCCATATTCATGGTACTCAATATCGGATCCTTAGCGAGAATGATCAGCCTGTTGCCGCCCATCGACAAGGGCTTAAAGATACGGTGCGCGTTGAGGGGGGAGTGAGCCAGGTGCTGGTTTCATTTGCCCATACGGCTGATCGACAGGCGCCTTATATGGCCCATTGCCATTTGCTTGAGCATGAGGATACGGGAATGATGATGAGTTTTACGGTGGGTAAAAATGGTTAAATAGGGGTGATAGAGGGTTTTTATCTCAAGGAGATTCCCTGTTATACTGCAGCCCCTAAATTTTAGCGGTAAATTGCTGGGTAGCTACCGGTGATTTACGCTAGGCCGCACAATGAAAACTGAGTATTCTCAGTGAGATAGAGATTATGAAACATACCGTTGAAGTGATGATTTCCGAGCAGGAAATAAAGAACCGTGTTACAGAGTTAGGGCAACAAATCACCGCCGCGTATCAAAATCGTGGAAGAGAGATGGTGTTAGTGGGGCTCCTACGTGGTTCCTTTATGTTTATGGCGGACCTCTGCCGAGCGATCGATGTCTCTCATGAGGTCGACTTTATTACTGCATCAAGCTACGGAAATGGTATGTCATCGACCCGCGATGTCAGAATTCTCAAGGATCTAGACGAAGATATCCGAGGTAAGGATGTATTGATTGTCGAGGACATTATCGACTCGGGGAATACCTTGAGTAAGGTGCGCGAAATCTTGCAATTACGCGAGCCAGCCTCTTTGGCTATTTGTACGTTACTCGATAAGCCAGAACGTCGCGAGGTTGAGGTCACGGTAGAATATGTAGGTTTCCCTATTCCTGATGAGTTCGTTGTAGGTTATGGCATTGACTATGCTCAGCGCTACCGCCATCTCCCTTACGTGGGACGCGTGGTCCCTGAGTAAGGCAAATAGCACAAATTTTCAGGCCAGCTTAGCTGGCCTGTTCTATAATGGACGCCAACTGGACCGTGTTAGTCTGCATTCACGTCCTCTACTCATGCACTATTTTCATTTGCTATCGCACGACAACGAAAGCGCATCGTAGCTGACGTTTACTTATTAGCGTTCTCCTCGATATGTGCATCAGGACGTTAAGGTAGCTTGCCACCCACAGTTAGGCTTGATGATTAAAACAGACAGGCATCCTCTTGCGCTTAGCTACCACGCTTCCAAGCATGACGCTTTATAATAGACAGCAAACAGAATGGCGAAACTTCTTTAGATCCTTGCCGTGTATCCTATTTTTGGGGCAGTGAGGGGATCGTAAAACGCGGATCTGTCATCAAACAGGTATGGAGTTGATATGAATTATGCGCTGGAGATATCCGGGCTAACGAAAACGTATGGTAATCAAGTTCACGCGTTGAAGGGAATAGACTTAACGGTTGAAGCGGGCGATTTTTACGCATTACTCGGCCCGAATGGCGCGGGAAAATCGACGACGATCGGGATTATCAGCTCGCTGGTGAATAAGTCCTCTGGGCATGTAAAAGTGTTTGGTTATGACTTGGATAGCGACAAAGTCCGAGCGAAGCTCCAATTAGGTTTAGTACCGCAAGAGTTTAATTTCAATCCCTTCGAAAGTGTCCTGCAAGTCGTCACTAACCAAGCCGGTTACTACGGGGTAGAGAAAAAACTCGCCTTAGTGAGGGCTGAAAAATATCTACGCCAGCTCGATCTGTGGGAAAAACGTCATCAAAAATCGCGTATGCTCTCGGGTGGGATGAAACGACGCCTAATGATTGCACGAGCATTAATGCATGAGCCGAAATTACTTATCTTGGATGAGCCTACCGCAGGTGTCGATATCGAATTAAGGCGTTCGATGTGGGGATTCCTTAAACAGCTTAACGAGTCGGGAACAACGATTATTCTGACAACCCACTATCTCGAAGAAGCTGAGATGCTCTGTCGTAATATCGGTATCATTCAACGCGGTGAGCTGGTTGAAAATACGAGTATGAAGGCGCTGTTGGCGAAGGTTGAGTCAGAAACGTTTCTTCTCGACCTCGCCCCACATACCACACCGGCTGTGTTAGAGGGCTTTCGTTATCAGAATATTGATGCGACAACGCTGGAAGTCGAAGTGCAGCGTGAACAGGGAATGAATGACGTCTTTAGCCAGCTTTCGGCGCAACAGATACAGGTATTAAGTATGCGTAATAAAGCGAATCGCTTAGAAGAGCTATTTGTTGATTTAGTCAGTAATTCTGGGAAGGGTAACTAATGGCACATTTATATTGGGTAGCGCTTAAACGATTATGGGCGAAAGAGATCCATCGTTTCGGACGCATTTGGATCCAAACGCTGGTTCCCCCTGTGATTACCATGACGCTCTATTTTATTATCTTCGGTAATCTGATCGGTTCGCGTATAGGCGATATGCATGGCTTTACTTATATGCAGTTTATCGTCCCGGGTCTGATCATGATGTCGGTAATAACTAACTCTTACGCCAACGTAGCGTCTTCCTTTTTTAGCGCTAAATTCCAGCATAATATTGAAGAGTTATTGGTTGCGCCTGTACCGACTCACGTTATTATTGCCGGTTATGTCGGGGGCGGCGTGGCGCGGGGTATTTGTGTCGGTGCGCTTGTGACGGCAATTTCCTTACTGTTCGTGCCTTTTCATGTTTTCTACTGGCCAATGGTTGCGTTAACGATCTTATTGACCTCTATTGTCTTTTCATTAGCTGGCCTATTGAACGCGGTATTCGCACGGAGCTTTGATGATATCAGCTTGATCCCAACCTTCGTGTTAACGCCTCTCACCTACTTAGGAGGGGTATTCTATTCGTTATCGCTGCTGCCCCCTTTTTGGCAAGGAGTATCGAAGTTAAACCCTATCGTTTATATGATAAGCGGCTTTCGTTACGGATTCCTCGGTATTCACGATGTGCCAGTACCGTTGACCTTAGCGATTTTGGCGATTTTCGTTGCGCTATTCTACGGCATCGTCTGGGCGCTAATTGAGCGTGGAAAGGGCTTACGTAGTTAGAATCCCCTCATACCTCGATACCGATAGTGTGAGGGGACTGTGCCTTACACTATCGGGAGAGCGACCTGTACATTATCAATGAGCCTCGCCTTTCCTAACCATGCTGCCATTAGAATTACGGCGTTTTTGCTGTGCTTAGAGAGCGGCATCAAGGTATCGCTATCACAGAGGGCGATACCATCCGGCTGCCATCCTTGATGGGTTAACTGTTGTTCCGCATCGTGAACGATTGCCGCGAAATCTCTTTCTCCCTGCTGTAAGCGTTCTGCCATCGACTGCATAGTTTGACTTAGTTCAACGGCTTGTTCACGTTGTGCGTCGGTCAAGTAACCATTCCGCGAGCTTAACGCGAGACCGTCTGCAGCCCGGACTGTCGGTACGCCAACAATAGTGATCGGGTAATTAAGGTCGACAACCATTTTTCTGATAATGGCTAATTGCTGGAAGTCTTTCTCCCCGAAGCAGGCAACATCGGGCTGAACAATATTAAATAGCTTACTGACTACCGTACTTACGCCCCGAAAGTGTCCAGGCCGACTGGCCCCTTCCAATAGCTCAGACAGCCCAGGGACCTCGACGAAGGTTTGAGCGCTAAGCCCATTGGGATAGAGGGTATTGGCATTAGGGGCAAATAGCATATCCGCTTTCCCCGCGAGTAGTTGTTGATCGCGTTCAAGAGTGCGCGGGTAGCGATCGAGATCGTCAGGACGATCGAATTGCATTGGATTAACAAAAATAGAGACAACGACATAATCAGCACGTTGCTTCGCTCGCTCAACCAATGTCAGATGCCCTTGGTGCAGGTTGCCCATCGTCGGGACGAAAGCGATCGTTTTACCTTGGCGGCGTAGATCAACCAACACCTGTTGTAGAGGGGGGATTTCATGAAACGTCTGCATCGTTGTTACCCTTTAAAACTATGTTCTGCACCGGGGAAGGTTCCGGCTTGGACTTGGCGTTGATACTCCGCAGCCGCTTGGGAAATTGATCCCGTATCCGTTAAGAAGTTCTTAGCGAATTTAGGAACATAACCGGAGGTAATACCGATCATATCTTGCATCACCAGTATCTGGCCGTCGGTGTGCGGGCCGGCTCCGATGCCGATGACGGGTATAGAGAGAGCTTTGGTAATGCGCTCAGCTAAGGAAATGGGGACGCACTCCAGAACGAGGAGTTGCATACCCGCGGCTTCTAACGCCAAGGCATCGTTTAGCAGCTGTTCAGCCTGTTGCTCTGTTTTACCTTGCACTTGGTATCCGCCGAAAATATTGACAGATTGTGGGGTTAACCCAATATGCCCACAGACCGGTACGGCGCGTTCCGTAAGGAGTCGGACGGTCTCCACTAGCCAGGCCCCTCCTTCAATTTTAACCATGTTTGCCCCAGCCTGCATGACGCGCGCCGCATTCTGGCAAGCTTGCTCGGGAGTGGCATAGCTCATAAAAGGGAGGTCCGTGAGGAGGAGGACATCGGGGGCCCCCTGACGCACATGGCGTGTATGATAGACCATATCGTCGACGGTAACCGGAAGGGTGGAGTTATGTCCCTGAATCGTCATGCCTAACGAGTCGCCGACGAGTAATACTGGAATTTCCTGGTCGGCGAAAAGGCGCGCGAAGCTGTAGTCGTAAGCGGTAAGTGAGGCAAATTTTTGACCTTCACTTTTCCACTGACGTAAATTTTTTAGAGTAATAGCAGCCATAATAAACTCTTACCATGAAAAGATGGTGCGAAGTTTACCGTAACGGGTTCTAGACGGGAATCCCTAAGCTGGCTTTAGGCGGTTACCACAGAGAGAGGGTAGAGGTATCGAGTGCGGCTAAACAGCCGTTTACTGTTTTGTCGTGACCCAGCGGGAGATCGCCCGCGACCTCGGCGAGGGGGACTAACATAAAGGCGCGGTTGTGCATGTCGTAATGAGGCAGGGTCAGTCGTTCGCTCTTTATCCGTACATCGCCGAAGAGGAGGATATCGAGATCGAGCGTACGTGGACCCCAACGCTCGTCTTTACGCTCTCGCCCTTGCTCGAGTTCGATTCTTTGGGTGTGATCAAGCAAGGTAAGGGGAGAGAGCGAGGTATCCAGCACCACCACGGCATTGAGATAATCCGGTTGATCCTGCGGACCATAGGGCGGTGTCCGGTAGAATGACGAGGTCTTGATAAGCGTTGAGTCGGGCAATATCGCAAGTGCCGCAATTGCTCGACGACACTGATCGAGAGGGTCTCGAAGATTACTTCCTAATGCGATATATACCCGGTTCATCTTAGCCTTCTTGACGACGTGGGCCGTTACCTTTCGGCGTTCGTTTACGTGGACGTGTGTAGCGACGGCGTTGAGCGGGGTCGCTACCGAGCTCTTGCAGCATCGTCGCTTGCTCGTTGGCATTTTTGGCTTGAAATTCTGTCCACCATTCGCTCAAGCGGGTAAGCTCAGCAGACGACTCGACGCTAGCTCGTAGCACTAAAAGATCGTAAGCCGCACGGAATTTAGGGTGCTCCATCAGCTTCCAAGCACGCTTACCATGGCGACGAGAAATACGCAGTTGTAAGGTCCAAATATCCCGAACCATAGTCGTGAAACGTTTAGGGATGGCAATCGCTCGGCACGCTTCATCTAAGGTATCATTCATTGCTAGTGAGAAAGCCTCGAAGAAAGGTAGGCCGCTTTCTTGAGCGATTTGCTGCGCTTTCTCTTGTAGCGGATACCAGTACATCGCCGAGAACAGGAAGGCAGGGTTAACCCGTAGATCATTGTGCAGACGGTGGTCGGTATTTTTTAATACCTGCACCAAGATCCGCTCCATCGGGCTATCGCCGCCTTCGGTGAAGTACTGATGGATCAACGGAAATAATGGCTCAAACAGCTGATATTTACGAAGCAATGGATAAGTCTGCTCACCATAGCCCGATTGCAATAATTTTAGCGTTTCTTCAAATAGGCGTGCTGGCGGGATATTTTTTAGTAGCTCGGCTAACTCAGGAATAGGTGCCGCAGTTTCTGGTGCGATCTGCATACCTAATTTTGCACTGAAGCGAATAACCCGTAGCATCCGCACCGGGTCTTCGCGGTAGCGCGTCTCCGGGTGGCCAATAAGGCGAACGATACCTTGCTCTAGGTCGCTAAGGCCATTGACATAGTCGCGGACGGTAAAATCGGCAGCGCTATAGTAGAGACTATTAATAGTCAGATCACGGCGCTGTGCATCGTCTTCAATACTACCAAAAGTATTGTCACGGATAAGCATGCCATTTTGGCCTTGCTGCGACGTATTATGATCGACCGTTTCCTCTTGCTCATGGTGCCCTCGGAAAGTGGCTACTTCGATAACTTCTGGTCCGAACATAACGTGCGCTAGGCGAAAGCGTCGCCCAACGAGTCGGCAGTTACGAAATAATTTACGCATCTGCTCTGGGGTTGCGTTCGTCGTAATATCGAAATCTTTCGGTTTTTTACCCAAGAGTAGATCGCGGACACCGCCGCCCACCAAATAAGCCTCAAATCCTGACTTATTAAGACGGTGCAACACCTTCAAGGCGTTATCACTAATATCTCGACGCGAGATCGTATGTTGATCGCGCGGGATGATCGTTATCGGTGGTGGAACGTTTTCTGCAGAGGTATTCTCCTCGTCACGCGTAAGGATTTTTCGGCAAAAATTAGCGACTCGGGTAAAAATGGTACACCTCAACAATAAAAGTAGATACTGTGGTAAATGGAAGGCTCATCATAGCCTGTTGTGAGCCATTTTAGAACGTCGATAACGCATCTGTAGTAATGAAAGTGCTATTAATTGGGATTTTTACCCTTTGCCACTGCTTGACGGCCTCATCAATCAGCTGTCTGACCGTAAAATCCTGCCATTCCTTGTCCACCTCTTGCCCGAGCAGGATCAACGCGTGGATGAGCGTCCGCTGCAGATTCTGTTGAGGTAGCGCCGGGGCGTGGTTCTGTTTTGACAGCTTATTACCATCTGGACCGAGGGCGAGAGGCAAATGAAGGTAATCAGGTGCCTGCCATCCTAGCTGCTGATAGAGGGTAAGCTGGCGCACCGTAGGCTCGATAAGATCGGCGCCCCTCACGACTTGGGTAATGCCTTGGTCGTGGTCATCGACCGTGACGGCGAGGTTATAGGCAAAAAGGCCATCCCGGCGATGGATAATAAAATCCTCCTGCGCCAGTTGGGGATTACAGACCACGGTGCCACGGAGTAGATCGTTGAAATGCGTCACTGGCGACTGTTGATAGAGACGCAACGCAGCGTCGGTTGCCCTATGACCCTGCGTTCGACAGGTTCCCAAATAATACCCGCCCGATTGCTGGATCATTTTCCTGGTACAAGTACAGTAATAGCTATTGCGATGGCTGATTAGCCACTCGAGAATCTCGCGATAGCGGGCATGATGCTGCGATTGCCAACTGACCGGTCCATCCCATTCAAGCCCATAGGTTTCGAGCTGATGTAATATATTCTGGGCGGCGCCAGGGATCTCCCTAGGAGGATCGATGTCTTCGATACGCACTAGCCAGCGTCCTTGTTGCGAGCGGGCGTCAAGGTAGCTTCCTAAGGCGGCAATAAGGGAGCCAAAGTGCAGATCACCAGAGGGGGAGGGCGCGAAGCGGCCAACTACAGGGGGAAATTCATTCATAATGAGAGTAATCGCACAGCCACTGACGATGAGTCGTCGCGGCCGTGCAATTAGGGTTGTCCTCGAGCAGTGGTAGGGTTAACCTGCCATCTGTTTTTCGCGAATTTCTGCTAACGTCTTACAGTCGATACACATATCGGCAGTTGGACGAGCTTCAAGACGGCGAATGCCGATTTCCACACCACAGGCTTCACAAAAACCGAAGTCGTCATCTTCAACTTTTTTCAGCGTTTTTTCTATTTTCTTAATTAACTTACGTTCACGATCTCGGTTACGTAATTCCAGACTGAACTCTTCTTCTTGTGTTGCGCGATCTGCCGGGTCAGGAAAGTTAGCCGCTTCGTCTTGCATATGACTGACGGTACGGTCTACTTCATCCCTGAGTTGATTACGCCAAGCAACAAGAATTTTCTTGAAGTGTTCCAGCTGGGCTTCGTTCATATACTCTTCGCCCGGTTTCTCCTGATACGGCGCCACCCCAGCGATGGCGAGGATACTTAGAGACGATGTTTTACGTTTTTGCCCTTCTTGCATGTTGCTTCTCCTGGATAACACGCACTATCGATTCCTGATTTCCCTCAGAGGGGAAAAAAACAGGGCGCTATAAATATCAGAATCCGTAGGGGTTGGCAATTGCTGATAACGATGAGTTTCTCGTTATTGATAATATGTTTCTAATATAAGAGGGAAAACTCTTAAAAGAAAAGATTTAGCCTCTTATTCAATAAATGGAATCGGGTCCACTAACCGCAATCGCTGTGGCGTAATTTGCGCGCTATACGCGACGACCTCGACGCCCATAGCGAGTGCGTCTTGTAATAACTGAGCATAAACGGGGTCGAGATGTTTTGCCGCGCTCACTTGGCGAATGCCGGTATGTAATACCGCAAAAAAAAGCAGTGCTCGTTTTCCCTGTTTGACGACGGACATTAATTCTCGTAAATGCTTTTGTCCACGCAGGGTCACGGTATCAGGGAAGTACCCTTGTTCACCTTCTCGTAAGGTCACCGATTTTACTTCCAGAAAGCACTCTTCACCGTGTTCATTATAAAGAACAAAATCGACGCGGCTCTTTTCGTCACCAAAGGCCACTTCTCGCCGCCAACGGGTAAAACCAGCCAGGGCAGGCACCGTATTTTGTGCAAAAAGCTCTTCTGCAACCTGATTGGCCCGCAAGGTGTTAATAGCAATCCATTGGTTATCCGCGGTTTGGGTTAGCTCCCAGCTATACGGATATTTTCGGGTGGTCGAAGAAGAGAGTGAGTACCAGACCGTATCTCCTGGAGTTGCACAACCCGTCATTGCGCCGGTATTGGCGCAGTGAATCGTAACGATTTCTCCATCTGGCAGATAAACGTCGGCTAAAAAACGCTTATAGCGTTTGAGTAGGGTGGCCGGTTGCAAGGCAGGTGTAAATTCCATCACTCCTCCTAATTGGGCGACAGTGGATAAGTGTTTTCGAGAGTAATGATCCGTCGACTTCGCTGATAACGGCTGCTGAAGAGGGAGAAATGGTTACAGGCCACAGACCATGAGAAATTCCGTTTGGGCAGCGTCAAGGAGGATGGAACTTGCCTCAACAGCGTGACATGGGGATGAAAGGGCAGAGAAGACTGCGGACACCCGATACGCGCGACGCGCGAACGCAGTAGCGCGGCTAATTGTAGTAGCTCACGCGGTGCAGGACGGCACCCCACCCAGCATTGTCCTGAACGCGGCCAGTATCCGGCGTCGTTAAGTGTGAAGGTAAACGCGGGGGAACGCAGGGCAGCAATGGCGGGGTGCAACTGACTAAGTTGCGCGGCGTTGGGTGAATTTATCCATGCTAGAACCATATAAAGTTGTGCTTTCGGGAGTGGGATCCCCTCATCCGCAGGTAAAGCGGTTGCACGCCACGTGACCAATTGTTCGGTGACCGAGTCAGGTAGTGTCAGTGCTAAGAAGTAATGATCTGCTTGGATTGTTTTGGCGAAAACCACAACGTTCCTTATTAAGATTAATGGGGAGGGACAAGAATAAAAGGTAGATCAATGATATAGTTGCCATAGTATCATAATCCTTAAACGGAGCGAATCTTGAGCCTCCTCCCCATTCATGATGTTCTTGACGAGTTGCTGAACGCCCTCTCTACTTCACCGCAAGTGATCCTGCAAGCGCCCCCCGGTGCTGGTAAATCAACGTGGCTTCCTTTACAGCTGCTACGAGGTTTGGCGTCGCCAGGAAAAATCATCATGTTAGAGCCGAGACGCTTGGCTGCTAAAAATGTGGCTTATCGCCTTGCTCAGCATCTTGGTGAAGAACCCGGCGCTACTGTGGGATACCGTATGCGTGCCGAACAGTGTGTGAGTAAAGCCACTCGTATCGAAGTCGTGACAGAAGGCGTGTTAACGCGGCGCCTGCAACAGGACCCCTTACTCGAAGGGGTGGCGTTAATCATTCTCGATGAATTCCATGAGCGCAGTTTGCAAGCGGATCTCGCCTTAGCGCTGCTCTTGGATATACAAGAAGGGCTACGCGATGATTTAACGCTACTCATCATGTCGGCGACACTGGATAACCGCCGCCTGGCCGAGGTATTGCCCCAAGCACCGATTATCACATCAGCAGGTAAGCAGTTTGCTGTTGAACGGTTCTATCATGGACTCAATGCGCAACGACCTTTCGCCGTTAATGTTGCCACTAAAATTGTTGAGGTATTACAGCAAGAGTCGGGCGATATGCTCGTATTTTTACCCGGCGAGCGAGAAATCCATCAAGTTATGAATCACTTGTCAGGGCATTGCCCGCTAGACGTCTTGGTGTCTCCCTTATACGGTGCATTGCCACTCGAGCAACAGCAACAGGCGATTAAAGTATCGCGTAGCGGGCAACGTAAAGTCGTGTTAGCGACCAATATTGCCGAAACCAGCCTTACGATCGACGGTATTTGTCTCATTATTGACTCGGCTCTGGAACGTGTCTCGCTATTCGATTTACGCGCAGGATGCCACCGGCTTAAAACACAATTTGTCAGCCAGTCGTCTATGACACAACGCGCAGGGCGAGCTGGACGCTTGATGCCAGGCAAGTGTTGGCACTTAATATTTCAAGAACAGGCGGATCGCTTAGCGGAGCAGCCGACCCCTGAGATTTTACGCAGTGAGTTGACCGGATTGCTGCTGAATGTACTTGCTTGGGGCTGTCCATCGGTGGCTGCGCTTAATTGGTTAGATCTCCCTTCCGAATCCGCATTGAATCATGCCCGAGAACAACTCGCTAAGATGATGGCAATTGAGGCTACGGGGCTTCTAACGGCGAAGGGGAGAAAAATGGCGAGTTTTGGTATGGCGCCGCGGCTAGCTGCGATGCTGGCCGACGCTGAATCACGACCCGATAGCCACGCTACTGCAGCACTGCTGACGGCGATCATCGAACAACCCGAAAGACGAAGTGAAGGGGATTTACGTGATAACCTTGCAGCACCTAGCTCTCTATGGGGGATTCGCGCGCGTCAGGTCGCCCGCATGCTGGGTTCACCCTATGGCGCTTATCGTGCTGAAGAAGTCCTCCCCTTATTAATGAGCGCTTTTGCCGATCGTATCGCCTACCGGCGTGGCGCAACTCACCGCTATCAGATGGCCGATGGGCGCGGGGCGACACTTACTCCCGACCACCCTTTAAGCCACTATTCATGGTTGATTGCGCTACAACTACAACTTTCCGCCGATCGTCATGAAGCGACTATTCAACTGGCTTTGCCTTTCTCTCTTGAGGACCTGCGGCGAGACGCCCCACAACTGATTACCGTCCGACCTGCTATCGAATGGGATGCGGGGCAGGCACAATTCAAGATATGGCAACACGAGGTCGTGGGCGAAATCGTAGTGAGTTCTCGGCCCGGAGAAAAACCAGAATCTCAACAGCTGATCAGCGCTTATCTACGCTGGGTGAAAGAGAGAGGGGTGAGTGTACTACCTTGGGATATCGCTGCGCGTGAGCTGCGCGAGCGGTTACGTTATGCTCAGCAGTGGCTACCTGAACTAGAGTGGCCGTCGATGAGTGACGCAGATTTACTGGACAGCCTTGAGCGATGGTTAGCCCCTGAGCTTGAACAATTACCTTCTCTAGGAAATTTTTCCCGTATCAATCTCTATGCCGCCCTGAAGGCTCAATTAACGTGGGCGCAATGGAAATGTCTGGAGACTGATGTCCCCACGCATATCGTTATCCCTTCGGGGAGAAAAGTCGCTATCGATTATTTATCGCCGCGCGCACCATTACTTTCGGTTAAGGTGCAGGAGATGTTCGGGCAGCACGCACCCTTACGCTTAGCTCAGGGACGGATTGCCTTAATCATTGAGTTATTATCGCCAGCACAACGACCCATTCAAATTACGCAGGATTTACCCGGTTTCTGGCAAGGGAGTTGGCGAGAAGTACAAAAAGAGATGAAAGGGCGCTATCCTAAACATCTGTGGCCCGACGATCCGGCGAATACGTCGCCCACAACGAAAACACGAAAATGATCTGTTGGAAATTTAGTAACGAATCTTTCGGAGGGTTCTGTGTTTTTGGGCCTAAAATAAAGATAAAGTATGTCGCCGATTAGGGCAAAGCCTGGAGAGAGAATCCATGTCTGGGAATGATCGCGAACCCATAGGACGTAAGGGAAAGTCAGCGTCTAAGGGCAAGAGCCAATCCGCTTCACGACGCAGCTCGACTTACCAAGAAGATCCGGATAGCTATGATGATGAGGAGAATACGTCATTGCCTGCAACTAAAAAACGTGGAAAAGCCCCACGAAAAAGCCAAAAGAGAAGTTGGCTTGGTCTACTACTAAAAATAATCCTTGTCGTTGCGGTCATTATTGCCGCATGGGGAATTTATCTCGATTCAGAAATTCGTCATCGTATCGATGGGCGTGTTTGGGATCTCCCCGCAACGGTCTATGGGCGGATGGTTAGCCTGGAACCGGGGATGCCGTTCGATCGTAAAGATATGATCGCACTCCTCGAAGGGACGCAATACCGTCAGGTAACAAAGATTACGCGACCGGGCGAGTTTTCGGTAAAAGGGAACAGCATTGAGTTATTACGTCGTCCCTTCGACTTTCCCGATGGTAAAGAAGGACAGATCCATACTCAGTTGAATTTCGAAGACGGCGAGCTAAGTGAAATCAAAAACCTAGATACAGGTCGCGACTTCGGTTACTTCCGCCTCGATCCGCGCCTTATTACTATGATGCAGTCGCCTAATGGTGAGCAGCGGCTCTTCGTCCCGCGCTCAGGATTCCCGGATCTACTCGTCGATACGCTAGTTGCTACGGAAGATCGCCATTTCTACGAGCATGATGGGATTAGCTTGTACTCCATCGGTCGCGCATTTGTTGCGAACCTGACCGCCGGACGTGCGGTGCAAGGTGGGAGTACGTTAACCCAGCAGCTGGTGAAGAACCTATTCCTCACTAATCAGCGATCGTTATGGCGTAAAGTTCGTGAAGCCTATATGGCGGTGATCGTAGATGCTCGTTACAGTAAAGATCGCATCTTAGAACTGTATCTTAACGAAGTGTACCTAGGTCAGGCCGGTAACGATCAGATCCGTGGATTCCCGTTAGCCAGCCTGTACTACTTCGGTCGTCCAGTCGATGAGTTAAGCCTCGATCAGCAGGCACTCTTAGTCGGCATGGTGAAAGGAGCTTCGCTCTATAACCCTTGGCGAAATCCGAAGCTTGCGCTCGAACGTCGTAATTTGGTGTTACGTCTGCTACAGCAGCAGAATGTGATTAACCAAGAGCTCTACGACATGCTTTCAGCACGGCCGCTCGGTGTACAGCCCAAGGGCGGGGTCATTACGCCTCAGCCAGCCTTTATGCAAATGGTTCGTAACGAGCTGCAGCAAAAACTAGGCGATAAAATGCAAGATCTTTCGGGTGTGAAAATTTTCACTACGCTCGATCCGATTTCGCAAGATGCTGCCGAAAAAGCTGTGGAAGAGGGGATCCCTGCTTTACGTAAGCAGCGTCGCCTTGCCGATCTTGAGACTGCGATGGTTGTCGTCGATCGTTTCAGTGGAGAGGTTCGGGCGATGGTTGGGGGCTCGAATCCTCAGTTCGCAGGATATAACCGGGCCATGCAGGCGCGCCGATCGATTGGCTCACTGGCTAAGCCAGCGACCTATTTAACGGCGCTTAGTCAGCCTCAACAGTACCGGTTAAATAGTTGGATTGCCGACCAGCCTTTGGCTCTGAAACAGCCTAATGGGCAAATCTGGCGTCCAGAAAACGATGACCATCAGTTCAGTGGAAAAGTGATGCTGGTGGATGCCCTGACGCACTCAATGAATGTTCCGACGGTTAATTTAGGGATGTCTCTTGGGCTGAAAAATGTGGTCGACACGTGGACAAAACTTGGGGTTAATCCTGATCAGCTGTCCCCGGTACCATCTATGCTGTTGGGCGCGCTAAACCTTACCCCTGTAGAGGTTGCACAAGCCTTCCAGACGATTGCTAGCGGGGGGAATCGGGCAACGTTATCCGCAGTGCGTTCCGTTATTTCCGAGGATAATAAAGTCTTGTACCAAAGCTATCCGCAAGCCCAGCAGGTCGAGCCACCGGAAGCGGCGTATTTAACGCTTTACTCAATGCAGCAGGTTGTCGATCACGGTACAGCTCATGCGTTAGGTAGCCAGTATAATACGATGCATCTGGCAGGTAAGACGGGGACGACGAATAACTTGGTCGATAGCTGGTTTGCAGGGATTGACGGTAAAGAGGTCGCGATAACGTGGATAGGTCGTGATAATAACCAATCTACGCGTCTGTACGGCGCGAGTGGCGCAATGCAGATCTATCGCCGCTATTTGGCGAGTCAACCGCCAACGCCTCTACAGTTGACTCCGCCTGATGATGTATCGATGATGCCTGTCGATTCAGCAGGTAACTTCGTCTGTAATACGGGAAGTAGTGCATGGCGTAGTTTGCCGGTCTGGACGGCAGATCCGAATGCGCTTTGCCAACAACAACAGCAGCAAGTTGAGCAGCAACAGCAGCAATTACAGCAACAGCAACAACAAGAGCAACAGGGCAGCCAAAGTAATGGCGTTGCCGGTTGGATAAAAGATATGTTCGGTCATTAGTTGATTGAATAGTAAAAAACGCTGCCTCGGCAGCGTTTTTTTTTATCTATTATATTTTGTGCTAGGCCGCTAATTTTGCAAAACTGCGACGGGCCGCTTCAATCGTTCGATCGATATCCTCTTCACTATGGGCTAGGGACATAAAGCCAGCCTCATAGGCGGAAGGTGCAAAGTAGATACCTTCTTCAAGCATTAAATGGAAAAATTGTTTAAAGCGTTGCGTATCACAGCGGGTGACATCTGCGTAGCAAGTCACTTGCTTGTCGTCGGTGAAGAACAGCCCGAACATTGCGCCGACTTGGTTGGTCACCAGCGGAATATTATACTGTTCGGCAGCACGGTGCAGGCCAGCACACAGTCTCTCGGTGAGTGAGGTCAATGTGCTGTGTACTCCAGGCTGAGAGAGTTGTTGTAGACACGCATAACCGGCTGCCATCGCTATCGGGTTACCAGACAACGTCCCTGCTTGGTAGACCGGACCTAGAGGCGCCAGTGCTTCCATGACGTCTTTGCGACCACCAAACGCACCGACAGGCATGCCCCCGCCAATAATTTTCCCTAAGCAGGTCAGATCAGGAATAACGTTGTAGTATGCCTGGGCACCACCCAATGCAACGCGAAAGCCTGTCATTACCTCATCGATGATCAGTAGCGCCCCAAACTCGTCGCACAATGCACGTAGTCCTTGTAAAAAACCTGGTTGAGGAGGTATACAGTTCATATTGCCGGCGACAGGCTCAACAATCACGCAGGCGATATCGTCAGGATACTGTTCGAACGCTTGGCGCACAGAGTCTACATCGTTATAAGTGCAGGTGAGGGTATGGCGTACGACATCAGCGGGTACGCCGGGGGAGTTTGGTTGTCCCAACGTGAGGGCTCCTGACCCGGCCTTAACTAAAAGGTGGTCGGCATGCCCATGGTAGCAGCCTTCAAACTTAATCAGTTTATCACGACGAGTAAAGCCGCGAGCTAAGCGGATGGCACTCATCGTCGCCTCTGTCCCCGAGTTAACCATACGTACCATATCCATAGAGGGCACTAGCTCACACACCAACTCCGCCATTTTAACTTCCATTTCGGTGGGGGCACCGAAGCTTAAGCCTCGTTCGGCCGCTGCAATGACCGCATTACGGATCTCAGCATTATTATGTCCGAGTACCATGGGCCCCCACGAACCGACATAATCGATATAAGCCTTTCCATCGGCATCATAGATGTAAGCACCCTCTGCGCGTTCGATAAAAAGTGGGGTTCCCCCAACGCCAGAAAAGGCACGGACGGGGGAGTTTACGCCACCCGGGATCACAGATTGCGCTTCTTGAAACAGTGTTTCGGACTTGTTCATCAAAAATTCCTGCATAACATAGAAAGAATACCCTACAGTGTAATGGAAAAAACCCCATGCTGTTAATGGCCTCATGGCTTGTCTCTCTTCATCACGGCACGGTTGGTTTAGTCGGAGGCTTGATTGCTACGCTATGCTGACTGATAATAGGCGGATAAGGTCGAAACTTGGCCCTCTCTTTTTGGAGCAGAATAATGAGCGATGACGTAGCAACTTTGCCCTTACAATTTACCGATGCCGCAGCGAATAAAGTTAAAACCTTAGTCGCCGACGAAGAAAATCCCGAACTTAAACTACGCGTGTATATTACCGGCGGTGGATGCAGTGGCTTCCAGTATGGCTTTACGTTCGATGATAAAGTCAACGATGGCGATATGACGATTGAGAAACAAGGCGTCGCGTTAGTCGTCGATCCGATGAGCTTGCAGTACTTAGTAGGCGGCTCGGTGGACTATACCGAAGGCCTGGAAGGTGCTCGCTTCATCGTGACGAACCCTAATGCAAAAACGACATGTGGGTGCGGGTCATCCTTCAGCGTTTAAAGCAGCCCGTGAATTAACTTCGCTTAATGGGTGTAATGCATTAAGCACAGCCTGAATTTTCGGTGATGATTGTTGCTTCGCTTTATAGCGAAGCGTCAACGGTAACCCGTCTAATTGAATATCCGGTAATAGCCATACCAACTCTCCTCGCTCGACCTTCTCCCTGATCAGCCAATAGGGTAGCTGTGCAACGCCAACACCATGGCAGACCGCTATCAGTTGTGCCTCCGTATTGTCTGCAGTTAAACGATACTGAGCGGGGTGCCAAGATTGAGGGTATTGATGGGTTGGGATAAGCCAAGGTTTCATTTTTCCATTCTGGGCTTGATAGCCGACAATATGCTGTGCGCACAGAGTAGTAAGCGTAGTCGGCAGTCCATGCTCGGCGATATAGCCAGGGCTAGCGCAAAACACCATTTTCTCATAGCCGAAAAGCTGGAACCCTTCGTTACTATCGAAGGGGATTTCGCCGCCGATGCGTACCGCGATATCGATTTTTTCCTGTTCAAGATCTAGCAGCTTATCAGATAAATGCAGCGATAGCGTAAGTTCAGGGAAGCGTTGAGTGAGTGCGCATAGCAGCGGTAGCACCACGACTTTACCAAAGGTTTCAGGTAATGCGATCGCGACTTTTCCTGTCGGTAAGTCTTGGCTAAGTTGAAGCGCCGTTTCAGCTTCAGTTAACTGGCGTAGGATCTGCAAACACGTGGCGTAATAGGCATTTCCTGCATCAGTAAGTTGCAGCTTACGCGTCGTTCGTTCAAAAAGGCGGCATGCTAAGCGCTGCTCTAACGCTTGAATAGCTTTGCTGATTGCTGATGGAGAAAGGTGCAGGCGTTTACCGGCTTCAGTAAAGCTGCCCGTTTGTACACACGCAATGAATTGGTGAATATTTTTAAACCGTTGATCATGCATATTTGTGAATTTAATTCAAAAGTTGTATGAAATTTTACCTCAGATAAGCATTTTATTCTCGTCTATGCTAGAGGGATAGGCAAACTTTTGGAGGTTGTATGAAGAAAAATGCACTGATCATCGGTTGTAGCGGTATTACAGGCAGCGCGCTCTCTGCTGAGCTGATTCAGCAAGGGTGGGCAGTAACGGGGCTCTCTCGCGGGCGTTCCCCTCTGCCGGAAGGTGTGACGGGACTTACTGCTGATCTCACTTCTGCGAACGAGGTCTCAACGGCTCTTAGCTCCCAGCAACCAGATGCTGTCTTCTTTACCGTCTGGTCCAGACAAAGTAATGAAAAAGAAAATATCCGCGTCAATGGCGGAATAGTTCGCCATGTTATCGATGCATTAGGTGACCGTCTAGCGGGGCGCCACGTTGCCCTAGTCACCGGTCTTAAACACTATTTAGGCCCTTTCGAAGCCTATGGTGCGGCGGAAACGGTGATAACGCCTTTTAGAGAAGAACAACCGCGGCAACCTGTCGATAATTTCTACTATGCTCAAGAGGACGAGATCTTTGCAGGGGCTGAGCGCTACGGTTACCATTGGAGCGTGCATCGTCCACATACCGTAATTGGTGCGGCGCAAGGTAATGCGATGAATATGGGACAAACCCTAGCAGTCTATGCCTCGCTCTGTCGTGAACACGGATGGCCTTTCGTCTTCCCTGGCTCCCGCGAACAGTGGCAAGGAGTATCTGATGTCACGGATGCCGGTATATTAGCTCGTCAACTCGTTTGGTCAACGGCGGCTAAGAAGGCCGAAAACGAGGCTTTCAATATCGTGAACGGTGAGCACTTTCGCTGGAACTGGCTGTGGCCGAGACTTGCAGAGTATTTCGGTATTGAGGCAGGCGAATTTACAGGCGATCAGGAGACCCTTGAGGCACGCATGAGTGCATGTAATGCTCCAGAACTGTGGGAAGCACTCGCGAAGAAGTATGCGCTACACACCGATGAGGTCGAGAAGCTGGCATCGTGGTGGCATACCGATGCGGACTTAGGGCGTCCTTTTGAGGCGTTTACGGATATGACCAAGAGCCGTCTGGCAGGGTTTGATGACTATGTTTCAACTGAACAGAGTTTTTACAAGCTCTTCGATCAGTTAATCGACAAAAACGTTATCCCCAACTTTAAAAAAGTGTCTGGATAATGTGAGCTTATCGCGACATTTATCTAGGCAGTGTAAAGTTTTTTAGGTAATAAAATCCCGCAGTCTGCGGGATTTTTTCTACTCGTGACCAAGTTTTTTTACGATGGCCTCGACCAATCGCGATGATTGCTCGGCCGCCGTCGCCAAGAACTCGTCAAAACTAAGGTGAGAAGCTTGGTCGGCAACGTCAGAGATCGCGCGCACAACCACGAATGGCGTGGCAAATCGATGACAGACGTGGCCGATAGCGGTGGCTTCCATCTCAACGGCGATTGCTTGTGGGAAGGTAGCGCGAATACGGTCTAAAGACTCGGCACCATTAATAAAGGCATCGCCACTGACCACAAGTCCGGTCACGGTGTGCTGTCCTTGATCAGCCGCACAAGCCTTAACTGTCTGGATTAAGTCCTCACTCGCCACAAACGCTTCTGGGCAGCCAGCCATTTGGCCTGGCACATAGCCAAAGGCGGTGACGTCTGCATCGTGGTAGCGTACCTCGCTTGATACCACAATATCACCTATCTTAAGACTGCTTTCTAGGCCGCCTGCTGAGCCAGTATTGATGATCACATCAGGCTTACAGAGTTGCAGTAAAAGGGTGGTTCCCAACGCGGCCGAGGTTTTGCCTATCCCCGATTTGAGTAATGCCACGTCAACGCCTTGTAGCTTACCTGTATAGATCTCACAACCCGCCAGGTTGAGCGTCTCGCGCTGTTCGATTTTTTCGCGTAGCAAGGTGACCTCTTGCTCCATTGCCCCAATAATGCCTATTTTCATCAGATTCCCTACTAAAACGGTGGATTCAATTATGCTTGTTAGCATAGTCTATCATGGCGTATGAAGAAATTAATGCCATCTGAAGGGAGGAGAAGGTGACGATTAATTTTAGGAAGAAGATCAGTGTTAACAGGCCATTTAATAATGGTCGTATCCCAGAAACCGAAGAACAAATCAGTCGGGTATTTGAAAGTGATCGCGGCCGAATAATCCATTCTGCGGCAATACGACGTTTACAGCAAAAAACGCAGGTTTTTCCTCTGGAACGTAATGCATCAGTACGTTCGCGGCTGACCCACTCCTTGGAAGTGCAGCAAGCTGGGCGCTACATCGCGCGTGAGATATTACTGAGGCTTGAGCGGCAGGGCGGTTTAGCCTCCTATGGTTTAGAAAATTTTGCGCGAAGCTTCGAGAGCTTGGTTGAGATGGCCTGTTTGCTGCATGACGTAGGAAATCCTCCTTTTGGTCATTTCGGTGAGGCTGCAATAAAAGATTGGTTTCAAGAGCACCTAGCCAGCGGTATCCCCGCGTTTGACAATGATGACGTCTCACTCACCTCCCTGATATTACAAATACGCGCCGATCTCAGCCACTTTGAGGGGAATGCCCAAGGTATTAGGCTAGTACACACTATTTTGCAGCTCAACCTTAGCTATGCTCAAGTCGCCTGCATTATGAAGTATACCGCGCCGGCATGGTGGCAGGGGGAAAAGCCCGAAGCTTATTCAACACTGATGAAAAAACCAGGTTTCTATCTTTCAGAGAGACGTTACATAGAGAAACTGAGAGATGAAACACAACTGGCTGAATTTCATCGCTTTCCTTTGACTTATATTATGGAAGCAGCGGACGATATCTCCTATTGTATCGCCGATTTGGATGATGCCGTTGAGAAAGCGATCTTTAACGTCGAAGCCCTGTATGGCTATCTAGCGGCTGAATGGGGCGCTGCTCATGACAAAGACCTTTTTTCGCGTACGGTAGAAGAAGCTTGGACAGAGGCAAATACGAAGAAACGTCGCAGCAAAGGCGATCAGTTTTTTATGTCGTTACGGGTGCATGTTCAACGAGAACTGGTTAGGCATGCGGTGCAGCGTTTTATCGACCATCTTCCCGAAATTTTTGCTGGTAGCTTCAATCATGCTCTGCTTGAAGACCAAGGAGAGTCTGGGCGGTTACTGTCCATGTTTAAAAAAGTTGCACGTAAGTATGTATTCCGGCATTCCGACGTCGAGCAGTTGGAGCTACAAGGCTATCGTGTGATCCGCGGGTTACTTGATATTTATCAACCTATGATGTTGCTGTCTTACGATAATTTTACTCGACTCATCATCGATGACGAGTTGCCTGGATACCCAATCGAAACGCGGCTGTTTCACCGTTTATCGGATAAGCATTGTAAGGCTTACTGTCACCATTTACAGCAGTGTCAACAACTTCCCCATCAAGAATTGATATTATGGGAACGCTATTATCGATATCGACTTATTCAAGACTATGTTAGTGGGATGACCGACCTTTATGCATGGGAAGAGTATCGACGTTTAATGGCGGTTGACTTCGTTTAAGAAGTGTCAGCGATTCAAATATATTTTTACGTTTATACAGGGAGTGTAGCGGGAACTAATTGGTATACATTCATTCTCACGTGAGTGATTACAGCAATGATTCAGGAAAGTAAAAATAAGAGAATCCGACTATGAAAAAAAACACGTTAACACTCAGTATGGTTGCACTTAGCTTAAGTTTAGCTTTTGGCTCGGTAAGTGTAATGGCAGCACAAACGGCCTCATCGGATAGCCAGCAAATGCCGAGCCTAGCCCCTATGCTGCAGAAAATTATGCCATCGGTAGTCAGTATTAGCGTTGAAGGTTCTACCACAGTCAAAAACCAAGCCAATCAGCAATTTCAGCAATTTTTTGGGGATATGACGCCGTTTTGTCAACAAGGCTCGCCCTTTATGAACTCTCCGCTTTGCCAATCTCCTAATCAGGCACAAGGAAGCCAGAAAGAGAAATTTCGTGCTTTAGGCTCGGGGGTGGTGATCAATGCGCAAAAAGGCTATGTAGTCACCAATAACCACGTCGTTGATAATGCCTCAAAAATTACGGTACAACTCAGTGATGGGCGTCGCTTCGATGCCAAAGTGCTTGGCAAGGATCCGCGTTCTGATATTGCGCTTATTCAGCTCAAGGATGCGACAAATCTTTCTGCTATCACGCTGGCAGACTCTGATAATTTGCAAGTGGGTGATTATACCGTCGCAATTGGTAACCCTTATGGCCTTGGCGAAACAGTGACCTCTGGTATTGTTTCGGCGTTGGGACGAAGTGGACTTAATGTCGAGAATTACGAGAACTTTATCCAAACCGACGCAGCGATTAACCGTGGAAATTCTGGCGGCGCGCTGGTGAACCTTCGCGGGGAATTGATTGGGATCAATACGGCAATCCTCGCTCCAGACGGCGGTAATATCGGTATTGGCTTTGCCATTCCTAGTAATATGGTAAAAAACCTGACGGCACAGATGATCGAATATGGCCAAGTGAAGCGGGGTGAGTTAGGTATTATGGGAACTGAACTTAACTCAGAATTAGCGAAAGCTATTCACGTCAATGCACAACGGGGTGGATTTATCAGCCAAGTCTTGCCTAATTCATCGGCAGAAAAAGCCGGGATTAAACCGGGAGACGTGATTGTATCGCTGAATGGTAAACCGCTAAATAGCTTTGCTGCGCTACGAGCTGAAGCGGGTTCTTTACCGGTGGGGACTAAGCTTGCACTCGGTATTATTCGTGAAGGGAAACCCATCACTATCACCGTTGAACTTCAGCAGAGCCGTCAAGATAATGTTGCTTCAGCAACAATCTATGCTGGAATTGAGGGTGCTGAATTGGGTAATTTAGCCAGCAACGGCCAGAAAGGTGTACAGGTTGAGGCGGTGAAAGCGGGGTCTACGGCAGCGCGTATCGGCTTACGTAAAGGCGATATTATTTTAGGGGTAAATCAGCAGCCAATCGCTAATCTGGGTGAGTTACGTAAGGTACTAGATAGCAAACCCGCAGTTTTAGCCCTGAATATTAAACGCGGTAACGACGTTCTGTATCTCCTCGCGCAGTAAAAGTTATCAAGCTTAACGTCTCTTGGCAGCCCAAATATTCCTTCTGGGCTGCCTTTTACAAGGTGGTACGTTCAATAATCCGATGCGGTGCTAAAAATTTATTTGAAATAAAAGTTGCGTAACCTTAGTTAGTCTGTCTATTATAGTCGTATCGGTTTGTAGTACAGACCTTATGTAAGCAACTTTAGTAAAGCAGTCTTCAGTTCAAGCGTTATCCATCGATATCCTTCCTCGAAAGTCTTCTTTAAGTGACCATAAGCTATTTACTGTATAGCAGATCAGATTCGCCATTCTGAGCGGATCGACAAGCAAGGATTTTAACGATGTCTAACAAAATGACTGGTTTAGTAAAGTGGTTTGACGCAGGTAAAGGTTTCGGTTTTATTTCTCCTGCAGACGGTAGCAAAGATGTGTTCGTTCACTTCTCTGCGATTCAAAGCAACGATTTTAAAACCTTAGACGAAGGCCAAAAAGTTGAGTTCTCTATCGAGAACGGCGCTAAAGGTCCATCAGCGGCGAACGTTGTAGCGATCTAATCTACACTTCGTAAGTGATAGTTACGATAGCGATGAAGGTCATAGCCTGAGCAGTTAATTATCACTAAGAAAAATCCCGCCTAGTAGCGGGATTTTTTTATTCTAGCCAATCCCTATTTATGACGCGTTAAGCGATCGAGATCTGCCTCTATTTCTGCAATTTTATTCGATACAACGCCTTCCAAATGACGTAGGTCCTCAAGAATTTTATTCTTCAAGTCTACTTCTAATGGATCTTGCTGGCATAGCTGATCGAGCTCGTTGATCACATAAGCGAGGCTAGGATTAATCTCTTGAATATCGTTTTCTGGGAGATTATCAACGGACTTACGTTGACGCGGGTATTTGAATTTGACGCTCTTGGCAAAAAACTCCCCTTTATCCTTTCTAAAATAGATTTTCAAGATATCGTGATGGGCTTCTTGCCGTAAATTATAGCGATCAATTTCTTCAGGATGGGTGATCCCTAAGCTTTTTAAATTATCAAACATAGTTATTAACCTCGTGAGTTCACCTTTGCCTGTAATAAATCCGATATTAGACAAGAAGCGAGTGGATCAATTAGTCATCAATGCTACGAAGTAGCTCATTAACACCAACTTTTGCGCGCGTTTTCGCATCAACTTTTTTCACGATAACGGCACAGTAAAGGCTGTGGCTGCCATCTTTTGCTGGCATGCTACCCGATACGACGACGGAGCCTGCCGGGACGCGGCCAAAGAATACTTCGCCGGTTTCACGATCGTAAATACGTGTGCTTTGGCTAATATAAACTCCCATCGAAATCACCGAGCCTTCTTCTACGATGACGCCCTCTACGATTTCAGAACGCGCACCGATAAAGCAGTTGTCTTCGATAATGGTCGGATTAGCTTGTAGCGGCTCTAAGACGCCACCGATACCTACGCCACCAGACAGGTGAACATTTTTACCGATTTGTGCACAGGAACCGACGGTTACCCATGTGTCGACCATCGTTCCTTCGTCAACGTATGCACCGATATTCACATAGGAAGGCATCAAAACGGTATTGCGGGCGATATAAGCACCTTGGCGAACTGCAGCAGGAGGGACTACGCGTAAGCCTTCTTCGCGGAAACGGGCATCATCGTAGTCTGCAAACTTTAGCGGCACTTTATCGAAATAACGGGTCTCTGCACCCTCCATCACTTGGTTATCATTGATGCGAAACGAGAGAAGCACGGCTTTTTTTAACCACTGGTGCGTCACCCACTCACCATCGATTTTTTCCGCTACGCGTAGCTCGCCTTTATCGATCGACTGAATGATTTGATTTACCGCATCGCGAGTTTCTGCCTCGACATTGTTCGGTGTGATTTCGGCACGGCGTTCAAAAGCGGCTTCAATAATTTTTTCTAACTGTTGCATCATAATTTCCCAAAAATTCTAAGTGTCTTAGTAAGCAGTGAATGAAATTTAACTACTGTGGTGGGGCTGGCAGCTTACCAGGCCCCTTGAGTTCTTCCATGAATTACATTTTATCGGTTGGATCGAGGGTCTCTGTCAACCTTTGACGTAGTTGCTCGCGCATTTTTTTACTTAATCCACGGCGTTCGTTATCAGCAAGAATAAATAAATCCTCCACCCGCTCACCAATCGTACTGATACGTGCGCCATGTAGCGATATCTCAAGTTCAGCAAAGATTGCCCCAATTTGGGCAAGTAAACCAGGTTGATCCAAGGCAACCAGCTCAAGATAAGTTCGGCGGTCGGTGTGTCCAGGAAGATAGTGCACACGTGTTTCAACGGTGAAGTGTTTCAGGCGCGAGGAGCTGCGCCTCGTTTTTGCTGCTGACCATGTTTCTTGGCGTAAAGACTGGGTGAGACCCTGAATGATTGAGGTGTGTCTGTCAGGGGCAAGTGGGCTTCCCTCAGGTTCGAGGACGATGAAGGTATCCATGGCCATTCCATCACGATTAGTAAAAATCTGTGCGTCATGAACACTCAGGTTGCGCCTATCGAGTTCTCCGGCGACGGTGGCGAAGAGGTAAGCTCGGTCAGGGCTCCAAATAAAAATTTCCGTCCCACCACGTGCCGATTGCGGGCTAATTAGCACTAACGGCTCGTGTAAAGGATGATCGAGCAGATGCTGAGCGTGCCATGCGAGTTGGGTTGGCGTATGGCGTAAAAAGTAATCTGCCCGGCAGCGATTCCATAAATGAAAAAGCCGATTTTCGTTCACATCGTTCATACGCAGTAAGGCTAATGCTTGCTGACGATTATGACGGACGCGTGAGCGTAGGTCGGGCCGTTTATCTTTACCACGACGTAGTTGCTTTTCGGTTGCAAAGAAGAGTTCACGTAATAGGCTTTGCTTCCAGCTATTCCAAAGACTCTCATTCGTGGCACAAATATCAGCGACAGTCAGACAAGTCAGGAACTTTAGCTGGCGTTCATTACCCATTACCTCAGAAAATTGGCGAATGACTTCCGGGTCCTGAATATCTCGCCGCTGTGCGGTCACTGACATTAAGAGATGATGCTCGACCAGCCAAGCGATTAACTCACTATCGCGTGAGTTAAGCTGATGAAGCTTTGCGAAAGCATAAACATCTTCTGCCCCCAGTAGGCTATGATCCCCCCCTCGGCCCTTGGCTATATCGTGGAAGATAGCGGCAATAATTAAAATTAGCGGGTTGGAGGAGCGCTGCCAAATTTCGACACAGAGCGGGTGCTGAGGCCGAACCTCTTCCCGGCCAAAGCTTTCGAGCTTTTGCAGTACGCGCATGGTGTGCTCATCGACCGTATAGGCATGAAACAGGTCAAACTGCATTTGGCCGACGATGGATTCCCATTGCGGTAAGTATGCCGCGAGCACGCCATGGTGATGCATCGGCATCAATGCTCGACTTACCGCGCCGCTACTCCCTAAAATTTCGAGAAACAAAGGTCTGGCAGCCGCGTTATTACAGAGGGGGTTTTCCAGTTGCTGTAGGGCTAGCCGAAGTTGACGCAGCGTTGCCGAGTAGATACCCGTAATCTCGGGCCGCCGAACCATAACCAAAAACATCTTTAAGATATTTTCAGGTTTTTTAGTGAAACTCTGGCTATCCCTTAGCTCAATCAGATCACCCCTCAACCGGAACAGGTCGTCGATAGGGCGCGGGCGTTCAGTGGTCGGTAGGGTAAGAATAGCCTCATCAAACAACTGTAATAGCATCGTATTTAGCTCACGGATACGGCGCGTTACACGATAATAGTCTTTCATCATCTTCTCGACAGGGGCATTACCCTCACCGAGATAATTGAGGCGCGTTGCGACAGACAGTTGTCGATCAAATAACAACCGATTGTCATAGCGAGTGAGTGTCTGATGTAACGCAAAGCGTAAACGCCACAGGAAGGTTTGGCATTCTTTGAGTTCATCGCGTTCTTCGGTAGTAAGGAAACCAAATTGCACCATATTATCAAGGGATGTCGCGCCAAAATGGCGATGCGCGACCCACTGTAACATATGGATATCGCGTAACCCCCCTGGGCTACTTTTGATATCGGGTTCTAAATTGTAACTGGTTCCGTGATAGCGAAGATGGCGATCGTTTTGCTCTTTGATCTTGGCGGAGAAGAAATGAACCGAAGGCCAGAATTCTTCGCTAAATATATTTTTCTGCAGCTCAAGAAAAAGAGAGACGTCGCCGACGAGCATTCTTGACTCAATTAAGTTAGTCGCAATCGTTAAATCAGCGAGTCCTTCAGTAATACACTCGTCCAGCGTCCGCACACTCTGTCCGACTTCTAATTTCACATCCCATAATAGGGTGATCAAGGCGCTAACTTGTTGAGCTTGATGGTCATTTAAAGGGCGGCGGCTAATAATCAAAAGATCGATATCAGAGAGAGGCAGAAGCTCTTCCCGACCATAGCCGCCGACTGCAATAAGCGTTAACTCCGGTGAGTCGCTCAATTGGTAGAAGGACCAGAGACGCTGTAAAAGTCGGTCGATAAAATGGCTGCGTGCCGTAATTAATTCTTCGACGGGAACACCTTGATCAAAGGCTTCAGCGGAGAGTTGTTGAAAATGGTCAAGAGAGGCTTTGATGACTTCACGTTGCAATTGAGGGGCATGCCAACTGTCGGGAGCGTGGAGTAGTGTGGCCAACGCTTGAGGAATAGGATCGCTCATTAAGTCATTCTCATCATAAAAAAAGCCGGCATCGCGCCGGCTTATGATTATTTAGCAAGATCTTACTTAGTTGACTAATACCGCGGGTAGGGTTTCATCTTTACGAAGCGTTAAAATCTCACAGCCAGTGTCTGTGACCACAATAGTATGCTCGTACTGCGCAGACAAGCTCCGATCTTTAGTTTTTACCGTCCAACCATCTTTCATGCTACGGATGCGATAATCACCCGCGTTGACCATTGGCTCAATGGTGAAAGTCATACCTGTCTGTAACACCACACCTTGGTCATCAGCATCGTAGTGTAAGACTTGAGGTTCTTCATGGAACCCTTTACCAATACCGTGGCCACAATATTCACGTACGACCGAAAAGTTCTGGGCTTCGACGAATTTCTGGATTTCTTTCCCCAGGGTTCGTAGGCGAATACCTGGTTTCACTAGACGTAATGCAAGATACAGGCTCTCTTGCGTAATTTTGCAAAGGCGCTCGCCTAAGATCGTGGGCTTACCAACGATAAACATCATTGAGGTATCACCATGATATTCATCTTTGATCACCGTAACGTCGATATTGACGATATCACCTTCTTTCAGGAGGCGCTCATCGCTAGGGATGCCGTGACAAACCACCTCGTTGATCGAGATACATACTGATTTGGGAAAACCGTGATAGCCCAAGCAGGCAGAGACAGCCTGTTGTTGCTCTGTAATATAGTTGGCACAGATTTTGTCTAGTTCACCAGTAGAAATACCGGGTTTGACATGAGCGCCGATCATCTCCAGCACTTCTGCCGCGAGGCGTCCTGCCACGCGCATTTTTTCAATTTCTTCAGGTGTTTTAATTGAGATAGCCATAAGTTTTGGTTCCAATAGTAGCCAGAAGTCTCAACACTGGCGATTGCGCAATAATTATTACCTATGTTAACAGGACGCCCCTACGCTGCCAATACACAGGCGGTAGAGCAGGAGAGGGGGCGCTAAAAATCGAACAAAATATAGCACTAGGCAGCGATTTATGGTATAAAGCGCGCCGATGATTCTTTAACTCTCCTAGTGAAAGATAAAGGATCACTTACACTCGTATGTGAAAGGTGGTTTTCGCAGTTTACTGTGAAGGTCAAACCAAAACACACATGTACCGACACATACTCCGGGGTGCCTGCAAAGGTCGGTGGTATGGGGTACATGGAGGCTCAACCCCAATTAAAATTTTAGAGGTTATAATGGCAACTGTTTCAATGCGCGATATGCTGAAGGCTGGTGTTCACTTCGGTCACCAAACTCGTTACTGGAATCCAAAAATGAAACCTTTCATTTTCGGTGCACGTAATAAAGTTCACATCATCAACCTTGAGCAAACCGTACCAATGTTCAACGACGCTCTGGCTGAGTTGCACAAGATTTCTTCTCGTAAAGGGAAAATCTTAATGGTTGGTACTAAGCGCGCAGCAAGCGAAGCTGTTAAAGAAGCAGCACTAAGCTGTGACCAGTACTTCGTTAACCATCGCTGGTTAGGTGGTATGCTGACTAACTGGAAAACGGTTCGTCAGTCAATCAAACGCCTGAAAGATCTTGAATCACAATCACAAGACGGTACTTTCGATAAGTTAACTAAGAAAGAAGCGTTAATGCGTGGTCGTGAGCTGGCTAAACTGGAAAACAGCTTAGGCGGTATCAAAGACATGGGCGGCCTGCCTGATGCACTATTCGTTATCGATGCTGATCACGAGCACATCGCAATCAAAGAAGCAAACAACTTAGGTATTCCAGTATTTGCTATCGTTGATACCAACTCTGATCCAGATGGTGTTGATTACATCATCCCTGGTAACGACGATGCGATTCGTGCAGTGACCCTGTACCTGACCGCTGTAGCGACTACTGTTCGTGAAGCGCGTTCACAAGATCTGGCTGCTCAAGCAGAAGCTGCATCTTTAGAAAACGCCTGATAATCTTTACTCGAAAGAGTACTGGCATCAGATGTAATCTGTCAGGGGCCAGCAATGGCCCCTTCGTATATTTGATGTATTGACCGTTCTAGTGAACGTTTGATACATAATCTCTCCTACGAAAATGATGCTGTTTATACTCCCTATCGGAAATAAACAGATCACAGTTAACCGAGGAAAATAGAATGGCTGAAATTACCGCTGCTCTGGTAAAAGAACTGCGTGAGCGTACTGGCGCAGGCATGATGGATTGTAAAAAAGCGCTGACCGAAGCGAGTGGCGACATTGAGCTTGCAATCGAGAATATGCGTAAATCTGGTGCGATCAAAGCGGCTAAGAAAGCCGGTAACGTAGCAGCAGATGGCGTGATTAAAACTAAGATTGTTGGCGACTACGCTGTAATCTTAGAAGTTAACTGCCAAACTGACTTCGTTGCTAAAGATACTGGTTTCCAAGCGTTCGCTGATAAAGTCTTAGACGCAGCAGCCGCTGATAAAGTCACTGATGTTGAAGTGTTGAAAGCGCAATTCGAAGAAGAGCGCGTTGCACTGGTCGCTAAGATCGGTGAAAACATCAACATCCGTCGTGTTGCTGTATTAGAAGGCGACGTTTTAGGTAGCTACCTGCACGGTGCTCGTATCGGTGTTGTTGTGGCAGCAACCGGTGCAGACGAAGAGCTGGTTAAGCAAATCGCTATGCATATCGCAGCAAGCAAGCCAGAATTCGTTAAGCCTGAAGATGTATCTGCTGAAGTTGTTGAGAAAGAGTACCAAGTACAACTCGACATCGCGATGCAATCTGGCAAGCCTAAAGAAATCGCAGAAAAAATGGTTAAAGGCCGTATGGAGAAGTTCACCGGTGAAGTTTCACTGACTGGACAAAGCTTCGTTATGGACCCAAGCAAAACCGTAGGTCAGCTGCTGAAAGAAAAAGGCGCTGATGTGACTGGCTTTATCCGCTTCGAAGTGGGTGAAGGCATTGAGAAAGTTGAGACTGATTTCGCTGCTGAAGTTGCAGCAATGTCTAAGCAATCTTAATACTGAAAAGAACCGCCAGCTGGGCGGTTCTTTTTTATGCACAGTAAAATATCTGATTTTTTTGATCCTTTATTTTTGTTATAAAAAATATGGGATGATTAACCTGCAATACACTTCTATTATTCAGCCAATTTCTGGGAATAAACTATTATGGCGACGAACGCAAAACCTGTATATCAACGTATTCTTCTAAAACTGAGTGGTGAGGCCCTACAAGGTACTGACGGTTTCGGTATTGACGCGAGTATTCTCGATCGTATGGCGCAGGAAGTTAAAGAATTAGTCGAACTTGGTATTCAGGTTGGAGTCGTTATTGGTGGCGGCAATTTATTTCGTGGTGCTGGTTTGGCAAAAGCAGGAATGAACCGCGTGGTCGGCGATCACATGGGAATGTTGGCGACGGTCATGAATGGCTTGGCAATGCGTGATGCCTTACACCGTGCCTACGTTAACGCGCGCTTAATGTCTGCTATTCCGCTTAACGGTGTTTGTGATAATTACAGCTGGGCTGAAGCAATCAGCTTACTACGCCAGAATAAAGTCGTTATTTTCTCAGCGGGTACAGGTAATCCGTTCTTCACCACTGACTCAGCGGCTTGTCTACGTGGAATTGAAATCGAAGCTGATGTCGTACTGAAAGCAACTAAAGTCGATGGCGTCTATTCTGCTGACCCAGTCCAATTCCCTGACGCGGTAATGCATGAGAATCTGAGCTACCAAGATGTGCTTGAACGTGAATTAAAAGTTATGGACCTCGCCGCGTTTACGCTGGCTCGTGACCACAACCTACCAATCCGCGTCTTTAACATGAATAAACCTGGCGCACTGCGCCGCGTCGTCATGGGTGAGAATGAAGGAACATTAATCTCACAATAATTCCTGTCGCCTAAAAAATAAGGTATATTCTCGTTTATATAGGCATGTTCGGGACTGTCGACCAGCGTCGCAGGACAGTGAATTACTCCGAATGTTACCGGGGCGCATTAACTAATCCAAGGGTTTTAAAGTGATTAACGATATCAAAAAAGATGCTGAAGTACGCATGGACAAATGTGTTGAAGCATTCAAAACTACAATCAGCAAAATTCGAACTGGGCGCGCTTCGCCGTCACTGCTTGATGGTATTGTCGTGGAATACTATGGAACGCCCACGCCTCTTCGTCAGCTCGCGAGCGTTACAGTTGAAGACTCCCGTACGCTGAAGATCAACGTGTTTGATCGTTCAATGAGTGCTGCGGTAGAAAAAGCGATCATGGCTTCAGACCTAGGGCTTAATCCAAGCTCCGCTGGCGCTGATATTCGTGTCCCACTACCAGCACTGACTGAAGAGCGTCGTAAAGACTTAATCAAAATTGTTCGTGCCGAAGCCGAACAAGGTCGTGTCTCTGTACGTAACGTGCGCCGCGACGCGAACGATAAAGTTAAAGCTCTTCTTAAAGATAAAGAAATTAGCGAAGACGATGATCGTCGCTCTCAAGATGATGTTCAAAAGTTGACTGATGTGAGTATCAAAAAAGTCGACGCAGCATTAGCGGATAAAGAGAAAGAACTTCTCGATTTCTAGCATTGCTTTGCTGTCCATAACGCCGTAATGGAGACTCAGTTAATGGGGCTCTTTGCGGCGTTTTGTTTATGTTTAGGTGGTGTGTTCTCACCTCACTGAGAGAATGGAAAATCAATGCAACGACTGACGATACTCGGATCAACGGGCTCAATAGGCACAAATACCCTGGATGTGGTGAGAGAAAACCCAGAACGCTATCAAGTAATCGCGTTGGTAGGCGGGAATAATGTTGCACTCATGGCCGAGCAATGTAACGAATTTCATCCCCAGTATGTTGCGATGGCTGACGAAACGGCAGCTCGTGAATTACGTGAACGTTTAGTTGCATTGAAATTGAATATAGATATCTCATATGGGATCGAAGCCGCTTCACAGCTAGCTGCTTTGCCCGATGTCGACCAAGTCATGTCAGCGATTGTTGGCGCATCAGGGCTGCTCCCTACGCTCGCTGCAATTAAGGCAAGTAAACGTGTCCTATTAGCGAACAAAGAGTCGTTAGTGACTTGCGGTAAGTTATTCATGGATGCAGTACAGCAGCATAATGCTCAATTGTTACCTGTGGATAGCGAGCACAATGCTATTTTTCAGAGCCTTCCGGAGCTATTGCAGCAGCAATTAGGTTATGGTGATCTGACGACGAACGGGGTTGATTCGATTATTTTGACTGGCTCAGGCGGTCCCTTTCGAGAGACCCCAATTAATGAGCTAAAAGATAAGACACCAGACCAAGCCTGCGCCCATCCTAACTGGTCTATGGGAAGAAAAATCTCTGTTGATTCCGCGACAATGATGAACAAAGGACTGGAATACATTGAGGCGAGATGGCTGTTCAACGCTCAACGCTCGCAAATGGAAGTGATTATTCATCCTCAATCTGTGATCCACTCAATGGTACGCTACCGAGACGGCAGCGTGATTGCACAGTTGGGAACCCCAGATATGAAAACCCCTATCGCCCACTCAATGGCTTGGCCGAATCGTGTCAGGACTGGGGGGAAGCCGCTTGACTTCACACAGCTGCAACCTCTGACCTTTATGCAGCCTGATTTCGAGCGCTATCCTTGCTTAGCGCTTGCGATGACGGCCTGCGACCAAGGGCAATCATATACTACCGCATTGAATGCCGCTAATGAGGTCGCCGTTGCTGCTTTTTTAGCGGGGCGCATCTCTTTTTCCGATATTGCTGCGATCAATACAGATATCATCAATCGTATCTCTTTCGGCGAGCCTAGCTGTATTGAAGATGTACTACAGATCGATGTAGAGAGCCGTACCTTAACGAACGAACAGATCAAACGACAATTTTGAGCCAATCCTTCAGGTGACAGATTTGTCGCCCTATAAGGAAAATGGTATAGTCGCTCGCCATCTTTCTAAGATTCGATTCTAGGTTCAGGCTGTTTGGAACGAAGATATTGGGAAGAGCGAAGATTACCACGATGTGTTTTTTTAATGAGAGTAAAGCCCGATATGTTGTCACAAGGCCAAAATGAAGCAGAATGGCTGCCTCAAGTTTTACCTAAGCACGTTGCTATTATCATGGACGGTAACGGGCGTTGGGCAAAAAACCGTGGTAAATTGAGAATGTCCGGCCACAAGGCTGGCGCAAAAGCGGTGAGGAAAGCAGTACGTTTCGCGGCAAACCAGCATCTCGCGGCGCTTACGCTCTACGCATTCAGTAGCGAAAATTGGAGCCGTCCAGCCCAAGAAGTTACGGCGTTAATGGAGCTGTTTATTTGGGCCTTGGAAAGCGAAGTAAAATCACTACATAAGAATAATGTACGCTTACGCGTTATTGGCGACACCTCCGGTTTTAACCAAAAGATTCAAGATCGTATCGCAAAAGCGGAACGGCTTACTGCAGAGAATAGTGGGCTAACCTTAAATATAGCGGCTAACTACGGCGGACGCTGGGATGTCGTTAACGGTGTAAAGCAGCTAGCAGAACAAGTGAAGATGGGAGTATTGCAACCAGAAAATATTACGGAAGATAGGTTGAACTCTCAGCTCTGCCTCTCGGACTTGCCTGCGGTCGATCTAGTGATTAGGACAGGCGGTGAGTATCGAATTAGTAATTTTTTGATATGGCAAGTAGCGTATGCTGAGTTCTATTTTAGCCCGGTGCTTTGGCCCGATTTTGATGAACAAGAATTTCAAGGTGCTTTAGATGCCTTTACTCAGCGAGAACGCCGATTTGGTGGCGTGGTATCTAATGAATCCTAATACCCGGGGGTTTTTTTGTTAAAGTCTCGACTCTTAACGGCAATAATTTTAATACCGCTCGTTATTGCTGCACTATTTTTCCTGCCCGCCAATGGGTTTATCCTAGTGGTATTAGCAATTACCATGCTTGCTGCATGGGAGTGGGGACAGTTTGCGGGGCTTAAGACTCCTCTGCAGCGCATTCTATTAGCATTGGTATTCGGCTTATTATTAGCGGGAATGGTGTTTATGCTCCCCCCATACCAGCGAGATATCCACCAACCTTATGTTGCATTGTCCTTATGGGTATCACTCAGTTGGTGGTGCGTCGCGCTTCTTATGGTGCTTGCGTATCCTAAATCGAAGATGTTGTGGGATCGTTCACGATTTCTTCCCCTAGTTTTTGGGGCACTGACTCTTGTTCCTTTTTTCTGGGGAATGTTGGTGCTACGCCAATATCATTACGATTTCGACCGCTTTGCCGGCGCATGGTGGTTATTGTTTGTCTTACTGCTGGTCTGGGGTGCAGACTCAGGGGCCTATCTTTTTGGTAAATTATTTGGTCGGCATAAGCTGGCGCCAAAAGTTTCACCCGGGAAGACGATTGAAGGGTGCCTAGGTGGATTAGCGACGTCTGCGTTGATAGCCTGGATCTTTGCCTATTTTGCTCCGCTCAACGTCGCACCGATGAGTCTCATTTGCGCTGCGGTAATAGCGACCTTGGCCTCTATTCTCGGCGATTTAACGGAAAGTATGTTCAAGCGTGCTTCGGGGATCAAAGATAGCGGGAATCTTATTCCCGGCCATGGTGGCATTCTCGATAGGATCGACAG
The DNA here is from genome assembly GCF_018494085.1 of Rosenbergiella collisarenosi. Classification (GTDB taxonomy): domain Bacteria; phylum Pseudomonadota; class Gammaproteobacteria; order Enterobacterales; family Enterobacteriaceae; genus Rosenbergiella; species Rosenbergiella collisarenosi. The sequence continues at coordinate 566,494 of NZ_JABBFP010000001.1, forward strand.
TTTAACCGCGGCAGTTCCTGTTTTTACTTGTGTGTTATTGCTCGTATTTCAGGTGAAATAAGGAGTTAACCCTTGGGAAGTTTTTTCTGGAGTCTCGCGGCGTTTATCGTAGCCTTGGCGATACTGATCACGGTTCATGAGTTCGGTCATTTTTGGGTAGCACGGCGCTGTGGTGTTTGGGTAGAACGTTTTTCCATAGGCTTTGGCCCCGCTATCTGGCGGCGTAAAGATAAAAAAGGGACCGAGTTCGTCATCGCGATCATTCCTCTTGGTGGTTACGTAAAGATGCTCGATAGCCGTGTTGAGCAGGTTCCAGAGAATCGTCGCCACGAAGCCTTCGACTTTAAAACGGTTGCTCAGCGTAGTGCGATCATTGCTGCGGGGCCTATTGCTAATTTCCTCTTTGCCATCATCGCTTATTGGTTAGTATTTATGCATGGTGTTCCTGCAATTAAACCAATAATCGGTCAAATTGTCAGCGGTTCTATTGCTGAGCAGTCGCATTTGACACCAGGCATGGAACTTAATGCAGTAGACGGTATCGAAACGCCTGATTGGGATGCTGCGCGTCTCGCCTTGATTTCTAAAATTGGCGATACCTCAGCTGAACTAAAGCTGACCGTGCGTGGTCAACAGGGACAGGTTGAGAAACATCTCGATCTTACTCAGTGGAAATTCGATCCTGAAAAGCAAGATCCATTAGTTGCTTTAGGGCTACTACCTGTGCAACCTAAGATTGAACAGGTACTGGCGCAGGTCCAAAAAAAAACTCCAGCTGACAAAGCAGGTTTGCAAGCCGGCGATAGGATCGCTAAAGTCAACGGTCAGCAGGTAGATGATTGGGCGTTTTTTGCCAAAACAATCAGAGATAATCCACAACAAGCTTTACAAGTGGAAGTGGATCGTCAGGGGAATTCGGTTGTAGTGGTATTGACCCCTGAGATGAAAACGGGTTCGAGTAAAGAAGGATTTGCTGGGGTGATACCTCGTGTCGAACCATTGCCAGATGCCTATAAGACTGAGCATCGCTATGGTCCATTTTCCGCCTTGGCGGAGGCTACGACAAAATCTTGGCAACTGATAAAGCTTACTGTAACAATGCTTGGTAAGTTAGTGGTGGGGGACATAAAGCTGAATACCTTAAGCGGGCCAATTTCAATTGCGCAAGGTGCGGGGGCTTCAGCGGAATATGGGGTGATCTACTATTTAATGTTTTTAGCATTAATTAGTGTGAACTTAGGGATCGTTAACCTTGTTCCCTTACCAGTGTTAGATGGAGGACATCTACTCTTCTTATTAATTGAAAAAATTAAAGGCGGAGCAGTGTCAGAGCGAGTTCAGGCGTTCAGTTACCGTATTGGTTCCGTATTACTAATACTGTTAATGGGCCTGGCACTTTTCAATGATTTCTCTCGCTTGTAGACGATGTGCTACTTGTGAGGATTAGTTAGGAACACGCATAAAAACGATGGCGATGAAAAAATTGCTCATAGCGTCGCTGCTGTTCAGCAGCGCCACCGTGTACGGTGCAGACGATTTCGTAGTGAGAGATATTCATTTCGAAGGCCTGCAGCGAGTCGCTGTCGGCGCGGCCCTGCTCAGTATGCCAGTACGTGTTGGCGATACCGTTAATGATGACGATATCAAAAACAGTATCCGCTCCCTCTTTGCAACGGGTAACTTTGAAGATGTTCAGGTCTTGCGCGATGGTAGCAACCTGATTGTTCAAGTTAAAGAACGTCCTACTATTGCCAGCATTACTTTTTCTGGTAATAAGGCGGTCAAAGATGATCAACTTAAACAGAACCTTGAGGCTTCTGGAGTACGTGTCGGCGAAGCGCTGGACCGTACAACTATCTCCTCTATTGAGAAGGGCCTAGAAGACTTCTACTACAGCGTGGGTAAATACACTGCTAGCGTTAAAGCCATTGTGACGCCGTTACCACGAAATCGTGTTGATCTTAAGTTCGTCTTCTCTGAAGGGGTTTCTGCCAAAATTCAACAGATTAATATTGTTGGCAACAAGGCATTTAGCTCTGATGAACTCATTTCACGCTTCCAACTTCGTGACGACGTGCCATGGTGGAACTTGGTTGCTGACCAAAAATACCAGAAACAGAAACTTGCAGGCGACCTCGAGACACTGCGTAGCTTCTATCTGGATCGCGGTTATGCACGCTTCAATATCGATTCCACTCAAGTCAGCTTAACTCCTGACAAGAAGGGGATTTATATCACTGTTAATATTAATGAGGGCAATCAATACAAAATTGCTGGCGTTGATGTTAATGGAAACATGGCAGGCCACTCAGCTGAAATTGAAAAACTCGCCAAGATAGAACCAGGTGAGCTTTACAATGGAACCAAAGTTACGCAGATCGAAGATAATATCAAAAAACTGCTCGGTAACTACGGCTACGCCTATCCACGAGTTATGACACAGCCTGAAATCAACGATACCGATAAAACGGTTAAGTTACACATTAGTGTCGATTCAGGTAACCGATTCTACGTGCGCAAAATTCGCTTTGAAGGTAACACAACTTCGAAGGATTCCGTGCTACGTCGTGAAATGCGCCAGATGGAAGGTTCCTGGTTGGGAAGTGGTTTAGTTGACCAAGGTAAGGATCGTCTGAATCGCACCGGTTATTTTGAAACCGTAGATGTCGATACGCAGCGCGTTCCAGGCACCGCCGACCAAGTCGATGTCGTCTATAAAGTTAAAGAACGTAATACAGGTACCTTCAATATCGGTGTGGGCTACGGCACAGAGAGTGGTGTTAGCTTCCAAGTTGGTGTCACACAAGATAACTGGATGGGGACAGGTAATACCGTAGGGATTAGTGGCACGAAAAACGACTACCAAACCTACGCTGAGCTTTCCATGACTGACCCGTACTTTACTGTTGACGGAGTGAGTCTGGGCGGGCGTCTATTCTACAATGACTTTAAAGCTGACGATGCGGACCTGTCGGACTATACGAATAGAAGCTATGGCTTAGACGGAACCTTAGGTTTCCCGATTAACGAAGATAACTCGTTACGTGTTGGCCTAGGTTATGTGCATAACGATCTGTCTGACATGCAACCGCAAGTCGCAATGTGGCGTTATTTTAAATCGGCGGGTAAAAATTTCCCTACGACGAATGATGATAGTGACTATTCGACCGATGATTTCACGTTAAATCTAGGATGGACCTATAATACCCTTGACCGTGGATTCTTCCCAACGTCAGGGAACCAAACCAACTTAAATGGTAAGGTCACCATCCCTGGCTCGGATAATAAGTTCTATAAAGTCACCCTAGATAGCCAACAGTATGTTCCGCTTGATAAGAACCGTAGCTGGGTTCTATTAGGTCGTGGACGACTCGGTTACGGTGATGGCTTAGGTAGTAAGGAGATGCCGTTCTACGAGAACTTCTACGCCGGTGGTTCAAGTACCGTGCGTGGTTTCCAATCTAATACGATTGGGCCGAAGGCGGCTTACTATAACTATGGTTCTCGTTCGAATTGCGACGACTCCCCGAACGCTATCTGTAAGTCCAACGATGCGGTAGGCGGTAATGCTATGGCGGTCGCAAGCCTGGAGCTGATTACTCCGACGCCATTCATTAGTGAAAAATACGCCAACTCGTTACGGACGTCCGTATTCGTTGATGCGGGTACCGTTTGGGATACTAACTGGAATGATACGGCAGAAATGCGTTCACTCGGTATTCCGGACTATAGTAAGCCGGGCAATATCCGTGTTTCTTCTGGTTTGGCGCTACAATGGATGTCTCCACTTGGCCCATTAGTATTCTCTTATGCTCTACCGATTAAGAAATACGAAGGGGATAAATCGGAACAGTTCCAATTCAATATCGGTAAAACGTGGTAATATCTTATCGGTAAATCAATTGCGATGGCAGAGAATACTCTCTGTCATCTTGCATGAAATGGTGTTTTACGCACTCAAGGTAATGGAAAGGAGTATATAGTGAAAAAGTTGTTATGTGCCGCGGGTCTTGGATTGGCATTAGCTGCATCAGCTGCATCAGCTGCTGATAAAATCGCAGTCGTGAACGTCTCCAATATTTTCCAACAATTACCTCAACGTGCAACCGTTGCTAAGCAATTGGAAAATGAGTTCAAAGGCCGTGCGACCGATCTACAAGCACAAGAGCGTGCTATCCAAGCTCAAATGCAAAACCTGCAACGTAATGGTTCAACCATGAAAGCAAGTGAGCGTTCAAGCTTAGAAAAAGATATCATGGCTAAGCGTCAAAGCTTTGAAAACAAAGCTCAGACCTTTGAACAAGACAACCGTCGTCGTCAGATGGAAGAGCGTAATAAAATTCTTTCTAGCATCCAAACTGCTGTTAAAAAGGTTGCTGATGATGAAGGTTACGACGTAGTGCTGGATACCAATTCCGTTGCTTACGCCGCTAATTCTAAAGATATTACTGCAGATGTACTGAAGCAGGTTAAATAATCGATGGCATCTATAAGCTTGGCTGATTTAGCCCGCCAATTAGATGCAACGGTGCATGGAGACGGCAGTATTGCCGTCTCTGGCATTGCGTCGATGAAATCTGCTGAATCTAGTCATATCACCTTTCTTGCAAACAGTCGTTACCGCGAGCAACTCTCTCAGTGTAAAGCTGCAGCTGTGGTGCTGACGGAAGCAGATTTAGAATTTTGTCATAGTGCAGCTTTAGTGGTGAAAGATCCCTATCTGACCTATGCAAAATTAGCGCAAGTTCTCGATACTACGCCATCGCCTGCAGAAAACATTGCGCCTTCGGCCGTCATTGCAGACGATGTCTCCCTTGGAAGTAATGTTGCAGTCGGTGCAAATGCTGTCATCGAATCTGGCGTAACGCTCGGTGATTACGTTGTAATTGGCCCTGGTTGTTTCGTGGGTAAAAATACCACAATTGGTGCACATACGCGTTTGTGGGCTAATGTTTCGGTCTACCATGAAATAGAAATAGGCAGCCACTGCCTTATTCAATCGGGCACCGTAATTGGCGCGGATGGCTTCGGCTACGCAAACGAGCGCGGCAATTGGATCAAGATTCCCCAACTGGGAACGGTTGTGATTGGCGATCGCGTTGAGATCGGCGCTTGCACAACGATCGACCGTGGGGCGCTAGACAATACGCAAATTGGCAATGGCGTGATTATCGATAATCAATGCCAGATTGCACATAATGTTATTATTGGCGACAATACTGCAGTCGCGGGCGGCGTCATCATGGCCGGTAGCTTGAAAATTGGACGCTACTGCATGATAGGTGGAGCCAGTGTCATCAACGGTCATATGGAAATTTGTGATAAAGTGACTGTAACGGGAATGGGAATGGTAATGCGGCCAATCACTGAGCCGGGCGTCTATTCCTCTGGAATTCCCTTACAATCGAACAAGCAGTGGCGTAAAACTGCAGCGTTGGTCATGAATATCAATGAGATCAACAAACGTTTGAAAATGCTTGAGCGTCAAGCGAACTCGAAGAGCGACACTTAAGCGTCAAGTCTATCCCCGCGTCGTCGTTGCATAATTATACAAACAATGCGCCGCGAATAGCCTTATTATACTTTGCGACCGATTAACATTTTTATCGTGTCGTATTTTAGCTAACATTTTTAGAGCAGGAAGAGTATCTTGACTACTGAAACACGTACTCTGGCGATAGAAGAAATCTTTGATTTGCTTCCTCACCGCTATCCGTTTTTACTTGTTGATCGCGTTTTAGATTTTGAACCTCATACTTATTTACGTGCGGTTAAAAATGTCAGTGTCAATGAGCCATTCTTCCAGGGTCACTTCCCGGGTAAACCTATTTTCCCAGGTGTTCTGATTCTCGAAGCGATGGCACAAGCGACCGGGATCCTTGCGTTTAAAAGCGTAGGGGGACTTGAGCCTGGAGAGCTTTACTACTTTGCAGGTATTGACAACGCACGTTTTAAAAAACCAGTAGTACCTGGCGATCAAATGGTAATGGAAGTTACTTTTGAAAAAACGCGCCGTGGCCTTACTCGTTTTAAAGGTGTCGCAACTGTTGACGGTAAAGTCGTCTGTGAAGCGACAATGATGTGTGCCCGCAGCCGGGAGGCGTAAAGTGATTGAACCATCAGCTCACATTCATCCTACTGCAATTGTTGAAGAAGGGGCCAAGATTGGCCCTGATGTCACGATTGGCCCTTTTTGTATCGTCGGACAACATGTTGAGATTGCTGCCCGAACGGTTTTAAAATCGCACGTAGTAGTGAATGGTTTCACGCAAATAGGGCAAGATAACCTCATCTTCCAGTTTACGTCTATTGGTGAAGTTAACCAGGACCTTAAATATGCAGGAGAGGATACTAAGGTGATCATCGGTGATCACAATAGCATCCGCGAAGGTTGCTCCATTCACCGTGGAAGTGTTCAAGGAGGAGGAGTTACCCGTATTGGTAATCATAACCTCCTGATGGGAAATACCCATGTCGGACACGATGGGCTGATTGGTAATCACTGTATTTTTGCCAACAATGCGACGCTTGCAGGACATGTTACTGTCGATGACCACGCGATTATCGGTGGGATGACCGCCGTGCATCAGTGGTGCACTATCGGTACCCATGTCATGGTAGGCGGCTGTTCTGGCGTCGTTCAAGATGTGCCTCCGTATATTATTGCGCAAGGGAACCACGCATCTCCCTATGGGGTTAACATTGAAGGTTTGAAGCGCCGTGGCTTTAGCAAAGAAGCTTTACACGCGATCCGTAATGCTTATAAGCTTCTCTATCGCAGCGGGCGTCCTCTCGAAGAGGTTAAGCCTGAAATCGAGGCTCTCGCTCAACTTCATCGCGAAGTTCAGCCCTTTTACGACTTCTTCGCTCGTTCTACCCGCGGTCTTATACGATAAAAGGTTTTCATGCGTCCCTTGACTGTTGCCCTTATCGCCGGAGAAACCTCCGGCGATATTTTAGGTGCAGGATTAATCCGTGCACTTAAAGTAAAACATCCCAATATCCGGTTCGTCGGTATCGCAGGCCCACTCATGCAAGCAGAGGGATGCGAAGCCTGGTACGAAATGGAAGAGTTAGCGGTGATGGGGATTGTCGAGGTACTAGGTCGACTTAAACGATTGCTGCAGATCCGTCGTGACCTCACTCACCGTATTTCGGCACTAAAACCCGACGTTTTCATAGGGATTGATGCGCCCGACTTTAATATCCCGTTAGAAGGGAAATTAAAGCGCGCAGGAATACCCACTATTCACTACGTAAGTCCCTCAGTCTGGGCTTGGCGACAAAAAAGAGTGTTTAAAATTGGCCGCAATACCGACCTAGTCTTAGCCTTTTTACCTTTTGAAAAAGCTTTCTATGATCGCTTCAATGTCCCTTGCCAGTTTATCGGTCATAAAATGGCCGATGATATCGCTCTACACCCTGATAAGCTTGCGGCGAGAAAAACGCTAAATATTGCGCCTGAGGCGCGTTGCTTAGCTTTACTGCCTGGAAGCCGTGCCAGCGAAGTCGATATGCTCAGTGCTGATTTTTTACGTGCGGCAGTGATACTCAGAGAGCGCTATCCCGATTTAGAAATTGTCGTCCCCGCGGCGAATCCACATCGGGCCGAACAATTCTTAGCTATCAAAAAAGAGATCGCCCCGACGCTTGCTTTACATTTGATTGAAGGCAAAGCGCGTGAGGTGATGATTGCGAGCGATGCTGCAATATTAGCTTCTGGAACGGCTGCATTAGAGTGTATGCTGGCAAAATGCCCAATGGTCGTAGGGTACAGGATGAAACCTTTTACGTTCTGGCTCGCTAAACGTTTAGTGAAGACTGAATGGGTCTCCTTACCTAATCTGTTGGCAGGTAGAGAGTTGGTTAAAGAGCGACTTCAAGAGGCTTGTACGCCGGAGCAGCTCGCCACAGATCTCGCCCCCTTACTCGACGACAGCGCTGAACGCCGCGAGCTGCTCGAGACTTTTTATGCATTGCACCAACAAATACGATGGGGTGCTGATGATCAAGCCGCCGATGCAGTATTGGAGCTAGTGAATGCCTGACTTTATTTATCCTACTGCTCACTGTATTGCGGGTGTTGATGAGGTTGGGCGCGGACCGCTGGTCGGCGCCGTCGTAACCGCTGCAGTCATTTTGGATCCTAACAATCCTATTGTCGGGTTAGCAGACTCGAAAAAGATTAGCGAAAAGAAAAGGCTAATGTTATATCGCGAGATTAAAGAAAAAGCGTTAGCGTGGGCAGTTGGTCGGGCAGATGTCGAAGAGATTGATCGGCTCAATATCCTACACGCTACGATGCTCGCGATGCAGCGAGCCGTTGCAGGCTTATCGATTCAGCCTGACTATGTTCTGATTGATGGCAACCGCTGCCCAGCGCTTTCTATGCCAGCTCAAGCGGTAGTCAAAGGGGATAGCATTGTCGCTGAGATCAGCGCGGCTTCTATTCTCGCGAAAGTCACGCGCGATCATGAGATGACCCAACTTGCTGAACGCTACCCTGAGTACGGGTTTGATCAACATAAAGGCTATCCGACGGCTAAACACCTTGAGCAACTCTCACGTTTGGGGCCTATACCTGAACATCGTAAGAGTTTTGCTCCCGTAAGAAATATACTCACGCGCGTTTCAACTTAGTCAGAGACCTGTAAACCCGATAAGCGAGCATTATGGCCAACCCACGTTTTATTCACCTCCATGTTCATAGCGACTATTCCATGATCGATGGTATAGCCAAAACTGGTGCCCTAGTTAAGAAAGCTGCGAGTTCAGGTATGCCAGCTTTGGGGATCACCGACCATATGAACTTGTGCGGGCTGGTCAAATTCTACGGTTCTGCACAGGGTGCTGGTGTCAAACCAATTATCGGTGCCGATCTTAATATTATTAATCCTTTGCTCGGTGATGAACCGATGCAATTGACGGTACTTGCTGCCAACAATGATGGATACCAGAATCTTACTCTACTCATCTCAAAAGCGTACCAACGTGGCTATGGTCATCAGGGGCCGATCGTTGATCAAGAATGGCTGGTTGAGCATGCCTCAGGTTTAATCCTGCTATCGGGCGGCTTTAAAGGTGATGTTGGCTATAGTTTATTAAGAGGAAACACGGCACTTGCACAGCAATGCCTAGCCTTTTACCAAGAGCACTTTGCGGATAATTATTACCTCGAGTTGACGCGTACTGGGCGTAGTGAAGAAGAGAGTTATTTACACCAAGCCTTATCCCTTGCGGTTGCACATCATATCCCGGTAGTGGCGACTAATGATGTCTGTTTTCTTAGCGAGCAGGATTTCGACGCCCATGAAATTCGCGTTGCGATTCATGATGGCTACACTCTTGATGATCCTAAGCGGCCTAAGCTCTACACCGAGCAGCAGTATCTGCGTACCGAAGAGGAGATGTGTGAGTTATTTGCCGATATCCCAGAAGCGCTTGCGAATAGCGTAGAAATCGCTCGGCGGTGTAACGTCACGATCCGCCTAGGCGAATATTTTCTCCCACAATTTCCAACGGGTGAAATGACCACCGCAGATTTCTTAGTGAGTTGTTCTAAAGCAGGATTGGAGGAAAGGCTCCTATTTTTATTCCCTGATGAACAGGAGCGCGCGGCTAAACGTCTTGCCTACGATGAACGTTTAGATATCGAACTCACCGTTATTAACCAGATGGGCTTTCCAGGTTATTTCTTGATAGTCATGGAATTCATCCAGTGGTCGAAAGATAACGGCGTACCCGTTGGGCCAGGTCGTGGCTCGGGCGCAGGCTCGTTGGTTGCTTACGCGCTAAAAATTACAGATTTGGATCCCCTGGAGTTTGACCTACTATTCGAACGATTCCTCAATCCTGAACGCGTGTCAATGCCCGATTTCGACGTCGATTTCTGTATGGAGAAACGCGATTTAGTCATTGAACACGTTGCGGATATGTATGGACGCGACGCGGTTTCGCAGATTATTACGTTCGGTACGATGGCGGCAAAAGCAGTAATTCGCGATGTTGGCCGAGTCCTCGGGCATCCTTACGGCTTCGTCGACCGTATTTCGAAATTAATTCCTCCCGATCCGGGGATGACGCTAGAAAAAGCGTTTATCGCCGAACCTCAATTACCAGAAATTTATGAGGCAGATGAAGAGGTCAAAGCGCTTATCGACATGGCGCGTAAGCTTGAAGGCGTTACTCGAAATGCAGGTAAGCACGCAGGTGGAGTGGTCATCGCGCCGACAAAGATTACTGACTTTGCGCCGCTTTATTGCGATGAATTAGGGCAACATCCGGTCACGCAATTTGATAAAAACGACGTAGAATATGCAGGGTTGGTTAAATTTGACTTCCTGGGTTTACGGACGTTAACCATTATCAACTGGGCATTACAAATGATTAATGCGCGGCGTGAGAGGCAAGGCGAGCCACCTATCAATATCGATGCTATTCCGCTGAATGATAAAAAAAGTTTCGATATGCTGCAACGGGCTGAAACGACAGCGGTTTTCCAGTTAGAATCCCGTGGCATGAAGGATCTCATTAAACGGCTGAAGCCCGACTGTTTCGAAGATATGATCGCATTAGTGGCTTTGTTTCGTCCAGGTCCATTACAGTCCGGTATGGTAGATAACTTTATCGATCGGAAACATGGGCGTGAAGCTATCTCATATCCCGATATCCAATGGCAGCACGAAAGTTTACAGCCGGTATTGGAGCCTACCTACGGTATCATTCTTTACCAAGAACAGGTTATGCAGATCGCGCAAGTACTTTCCGGTTATACCTTAGGCGGGGCAGATATGCTGCGCCGGGCAATGGGTAAAAAGAAGCCGGAGGAGATGGCTAAGCAGCGTTCAGTGTTTAAAGACGGTGCCGAGAGCATGGGTGTCGACGGCGAGTTATCGATGAAGATCTTCGATCTCGTAGAGAAGTTTGCCGGTTATGGATTTAACAAATCGCACTCTGCGGCTTATGCGCTGGTCTCGTATCAAACCCTTTGGCTTAAAGCCCATTATCCTGCAGAATTTATGGCTGCGGTCATGACTGCGGATATGGATAATACTGAAAAAGTCGTTGGCCTAGTCGACGAATGTTGGCGTATGGGGCTGAAAGTGTTGCCCCCCGATATTAATGCCGGACTTTACCCTTTCCATGTTAACAATGAAGGCGAAATTGTTTATGGTATCGGTGCAATAAAAGGCGTCGGCGAGGGTCCAATCGAAGCAATACTTGAAGCTAGGAATCAAGGCGGTTATTTTAAGGAGCTGTTTGATCTCTGCGCGCGCACGGATATCAAAAAAATTAATCGCCGTGTGATGGAAAAACTGATAATGTCCGGTGCCTTCGACCGATTAGGACCACATCGGGCGGCATTAATGAGTGCACTGAATGATGCACTTAAGGCAGCAGACCAACACTCGAAGGCTGAGGCGATAGGGCAGGGCGATATGTTTGGGGTTCTTGCAGAAGAGCCAGAGCAAATCGAGCAGTCTTATGCCAGTATAAATCGGTGGCCAGAACAGGTACAGTTGGACGGTGAACGAGAAACGTTAGGGTTGTATCTCACCGGTCATCCGATCAATCAGTATTTGAAGGAAATTGAGCGTTATGTGGGTGGAATGCGTCTCAAAGATATGCATCCTACCGAACGTGGGAAGATAACTGTTGCGGCGGGATTAGTCCTTGCGGCAAGAGTGATGGTCACCAAACGTGGTAACCGAATTGGTATTTGTACGCTGGATGATCGTTCTGGTCGTTTAGAGGTAATGCTCTATACTGACGCGCTAGATAAATATCAGCAGTTGTTAGAAAAAGATAAAATTCTGATCGTCAGTGGACAGGTCAGTTTCGATGATTTCTCTGGTGGTCTAAAAATGATTGCAAGAGAAGTGATGGATATTGATGAAGCTCGCGAAAAATATGCTCGTGGGCTTGCTCTCTCACTGACTGACAGGCAAATTGATGACCAGCTTTTAAACCGTCTTCGACAGGTTCTTGAACCTCACCGTTCAGGAACGATTCCTGTAAACCTCTATTATCAACGAGAGGATGCGCGGGCGAAATTACGATTTGGGGCCACTTGGCGAGTTACGCCAAGTGATCGTTTACTCAACGATCTACGCCTCGTAATCGGAACGGAGCAGGTTGAACTGGAGTTTGATTAAAACAGGAACATTATGAGTCTTAATTACCTGGATTTTGAACAGCCTATCGCTGAACTTGAAGCGAAAATTGATTCACTGAAATCCCTCGGTCCTCAAGATGAAAAGCATGACATTAATCTTGATGATGAAATTCAACGCCTGCGCGGCAAAAGTGTCGAGTTAACCAAAAAAATCTTCGCAGATTTGGGTGCTTGGCAGATTGCCCAACTCGCACGCCATCCTATGCGTCCTTATACCTTGGATTACGTGCGTAACGCTTTCGATGATTTCGATGAATTAGCCGGTGATCGGGCTTATGCTGACGATAAAGCCATTGTCGGGGGGATCGCTCGTTTAGATGGGCGCCCAGTGATGATTATTGGTCATCAAAAAGGTCGTGAGACGAAAGAGAAGATTCGTCGTAATTTTGGTATGCCTGCTCCTGAAGGATACCGTAAAGCGCTTCGCTTGATGGAAATGGCCGAGCGTTTTAAAATGCCGATTATCACCTTTATCGACACTCCGGGTGCGTACCCAGGGGTTGGCGCGGAAGAGCGTGGCCAAGCAGAAGCCATCGCACGTAACCTACGTGAGATGGCCGGCTTAACAGTACCTGTTATTTGTACTGTTATCGGTGAAGGTGGCTCGGGTGGTGCATTAGCTATCGGTGTGGGCGATAAAGTCAACATGTTGCAGTACAGCACCTACTCCGTTATTTCTCCAGAAGGATGTGCGTCAATTTTGTGGAAGAGTGCGGATAAAGCGCCTCTAGCCGCGGAAGCGATGGGCATTACGGCTGACCGCCTTTCCGAGTTGGAACTCATTGACTCCGTTATTCCAGAACCACTAGGTGGGGCTCATCGTCATCCTAAAGAGATTGCTGCAGTGCTTAAAGAGCAGCTCCTATCCGATTTAGCTGAGCTAGACGAGCTTAGTACCGAAGAGCTATTAGACCGTCGCTATGAGCGTCTGATGAGCTATGGTTACGCATAACCATTAGTCCCTTAAGAAGGTCGCTTTGGCGGCCTTTTTTTTATCGCCAAATATAGGGAGCGCGGTATCATGCTAAAGCTTAAAAGGGTTCATCATATTGCTATTATCGCCTCAGATTATGCGCAGAGTCGGCATTTCTATTGCGAGGTGCTAGGGCTGAAACTGATTAATGAGGTGTATCGTACTGAGCGGCAATCGTGGAAGGCAGATCTTGCCCTGAACGATGATTATATTATCGAACTGTTTTCTTTTGTCGACGCACCGCCTCGTGTTAGCTATCCCGAAGCATGCGGATTACGGCACTTAGCTTTTTCAGTCGACGATCTACAAGCGGCCATCACGTTTCTAAGCGCTCTGCACGTCGAGTGTGAACCGATCCGTATCGATCCCTTAACGAACAAGTTATTCACCTTCTTTAGTGACCCTGATGGGCTACCGTTAGAGCTTTACCAAGATGAAATCCCTAATGGGAAGTGAGCTACCTTTACAGGAACACCGTCAGTTACTGATCGGTTTTAGTGGGGGGCTCGATTCCACCGTTTTACTGCATAAGCTATCTCTGCTCAGAGAGTCACAGGGATTGACCTTGCGTGCAGTTTATATCCACCACGGTCTAAGCGATCACGCCGACGAATGGCTAGTACACTGTCAGCAGATGTGTGTGAGGTTAGAGATCCCCTTTATTAGTCGTAAGGTGCATCTTTTTGGGGATAAAGGCGGTATAGAAGCTGAAGCCCGAACATTACGCTACCGAACCTTTATGGAGATCCTAGCCCCAGAAGAAGCCTTAGTGACCGCTCACCATCAAGACGATCAGTGCGAAACATTTTTATTGGCCTTGAAGCGGGGAAGCGGACCGGCGGGTCTATCGGCTATGCCGATTGCTCGACAATTGGGCGCGCATTGGCATTTGCGCCCGCTGTTGGGTTTCTCCCGACAGCAGCTTGAGTCGTATGCGCAAGATCACCAATTAAACTGGATAGAAGACGAAAGTAACCAAGACGATCGCTACGATCGTAACTTTCTGCGGCTACACACGCTTCCTCAGTTGGTACAGCGTTGGCCCCAATTTGCACGCAGTGTCGCAAGAAGTGCTGAATTGTGTGGTGAGCAAGAAGCACTACTCGATGAGTTATTAGCGTCAGCACTACAGAGCTGTACGGCCGAGGATAGTTCGATCGATATCTCTTACCTAGCAAGCTGTACTGAACAGAAAAGAAATGCCCTGTTGCGACGATGGCTTGTACAGTGCGGGTCACGATTACCATCGCGTCAAGCGTTAGCTCGTTTATGGCATGAGGTCGCGTTGAGCCGAAAAGATGCTTGCCCACAACTTATGCTCGAACAAGGTTATGTAAGACGTTACCAGCAGAGGCTTTATTTTGGGCGAGTATTTTCCGAACTTCGCGGGAGCACGCTACCTTGGTCGGTTCCAGCAATCCCCTTCGTGCTTCCTGATAACCTAGGTAAGTTACATCTACATCCTGTCCTTACAGCGGAAAGGCACTTACGTATGCCGACAAATGAGGAGAGTGTGAGTGTGCGCTTTGGTCAATCGGCCTATTTACATCTAGTGGGACGCGAGGGGGGACGGAGTTTAAAAAAAATTTGGCAAGAAAAAGGGGTTCCTACGTGGTTACGAGAGAGTATCCCGCTGATCTATTACGATGAAGAGTTAATCTGCGCCCCCGGTATTTTCATTACCCATGCCGGCTTGTCGTCGGAGAAGGCAAAATATTGCATAGAATGGAGTGAGATTGACCCAGAGCTAAAGCCATGGATAAGCTTTAGCTCTGAAAATATGACTAGCTTTGCGTGATAGTGATAGTGCCGATTTCAGGATGACTGAAACTCTCAATCGCATCCAATCGAACTTCATGTTGCTCGCCGTGATATTTATAAAGAAGATACTCGACCTTTTTTCTCAGGAACAAATCAGCTGCTTCTGCCTTCAAAGACTCACCGTTACGTAAGGTGAGTTGAAGCAACAAATGATGCTGGCAGGCGAGTTCGAGATTGTCATAGTCATCACAATTAATTGGCTGATAGGTATCATTGATTGACATAATGGCTCACCTGTAAGTAAATGGCGGATTTCCGCGGGCCTTACACAAACGCATTACCAAGTAATGCGTCACTGAACTTTACGTTTATGGCAACGTTGTACGCCAGACGATTGTGAGATAATACGAAGACTTACTCAACGTTGTCACCTTTTATCTTTAGCCTTAGCCTAGGCGTTTGCAAGACGTAATGCAAGTCAGCCCACACGTCCTGTTAAAGCAGATAGCGTTACATTTGGAGAATTTATGGCGCTTAAAGCCACGATATTTAAGGCTGTTGTCGATATTTCAGACCTCGATCGACATTACTATGCCAACCACTCATTGACCCTAGCACGGCACCCTTCTGAAAATGACGAGAGGATGATGCTAAGGCTGTTTGCATGGTGTCATTACGCCTCCGAGCGGCTGGTTTTTACGCGAGGACTCTCATCCGACGAACAACCTGAAATTTGGCAACATCACGACCATGGAAGCCCTGAATTATGGATTGAGTTAGGTTTGCCCGATGAAAAACGGTTAAAAAAAGCCGTTAGCCAGTCTTCCCAAGTTGTATTATTTACCTACCAATCTCGCGCTGCAGCTGTTTGGAAAGAACAGATATTGAGTAAGCTGGCGCATTTCCAAAATTTAACGATCTGGCATGCTAGCGATGAACAGCTAAGTCAATTAGCGGCTTTAGCACAACGTAATATGACGTTACAGGTGACCTTGCAGGAAGGGATTATCTGGATTTCCGATGGTGTTAACCATATTGAGATAGAGATGGAGTTATGGCAGAAAGCAGCGTAATAATTATTAATGCCCAACAGCAGATCGACAGTAGTGAGGTCGAACTGTCTGCGATACGCGCGCAGGGCGCTGGCGGGCAAAATGTCAATAAAGTCTCGACAGCAATACATTTACGCTTTGACGTAAAATGCTCAAGCTTAACTGAAGAAGCAAAAGCTCGAATTCTTGAGAAGCGTCATCATCTCCTAACAGAAGATGGTGTGATGATTATCAAAGCACAAAGTGCACGTTCACAAGAGAAAAACAGAGCATTAGCGATTGAACGTCTTCGGACGGTACTTGCGCAATTACTGGTTGTGTCGAAAGTTCGTAGAGCGACGAAACCGACTAAAGCCGCTAAGTTACGGCGTTTAGAGGGAAAGGGTAGGACTGCATCGAAGAAAAATTTGCGGGGTAAAGTTTCCCTTGATTGATAATAAGGCCCTCGCAAGAGGGCCATAGGTAGCAGGACTATCTGCTAATCTGTGAGAGTAAACGTTCTACTATCGCCTCAGGTGATAACATCTCTTTCTCACCAGTACGACGGTTCTTGTATTCAATCTCGTTGTTATCCAAATTACGGTCTCCGATAACAATTGAATGCGGTACACCGATCAGTTCCATGTCTGCAAACATCACTCCAGGCCGCTCTTTGCGATCGTCGAGAATGACATCCAGACCCGCTTTACGCAATTGCTCATACAGCTTCTCGGCTAGCTCTTGCACGCGGAAAGATTTATGCATATTCATTGGAAGAATCGCGACATGGAACGGAGCGATAGCTTCAGGCCAGATGATGCCTCTGTCGTCGTGGTTTTGCTCTATAGCCGCTGCAACGACACGCGTAACACCGATTCCGTAGCATCCCATCAGAAGGGGTTGGTTACGGCCATCTTCACCTTGAACTGTCGCTTTCAATGCTTCAGAGTACTTAGTACCAAGCTGGAAGATATGACCCACTTCGATACCGCGTTTGATGAGTAATGTCCCTTTACCATCTGGGCTAAGATCGCCTGTCACCACATTGCGAATATCCGCGTAGCGCGCTTCGGGTAGGTCACGTAACCAATTGACCCCAAACCAGTGTTTACCATCGATGTTGGCCCCGACTGCAAAATCACTCATAACTTTAAGGCTATGATCAGCAATAACCGGCATAGGTAAGCCAATTGGACCTAACGAACCTGGACCCGCTCCCGCTGCGTCACGGATCTCTTGTTCGGTAGCGAAACAGAGTGGTGAGGCGACAATATCTAGCTTCTCCGCTTTCACTTCGTTCAGCTCATGGTCGCCACGCACTAAGAGTGCGACTAGAGTATGTTCGCTTTCTTCACTTGCTTTAACGATAAGTGTTTTGACCGTTTTATCGATAGGTAAGGAGAATTGAGAGACTAATTCAGCAATCGTTTTAGCATTAGGCGTATCTTGTTGCATTAACGCCTGTGAAGGCGCAGCACGATCGATGGTTGGGGCTACGGCTTCTGCAAGCTCAATATTTGCTGCGTAATCAGAATGATCGGAGAAAATAATATCATCCTCGCCACTTTCCGCTAAAACTTGGAATTCATGAGACGCGCTCCCGCCGATGGAACCTGTATCTGCTTGGACTGCACGGAAGTTTAGCCCCATTCGACTAAAGATTTGGCTATAAGCGCGGTACATGATGTCGTAAGTTTCTTGCAGTGAATCCTGATTACTATGGAAAGAATAAGCATCTTTCATGATGAATTCACGCGAACGCATTACACCAAAGCGTGGACGAACTTCGTCTCGAAATTTGGTCTGAATTTGAAATAAATTTAAAGGTAATTGTTTATAAGAGCTCAGTTCGTTACGGATTAAATCGGTGATCACTTCTTCATGAGTAGGGCCAAGCACAAAGGGGCGATCGTGACGGTCACTAATCCGTAGAAGTTCGGGGCCGTATTGTTCCCAACGTCCACTTTCTTCCCATAGATCCGCAGGTTGAACGACGGGCATCGTCACTTCAACGGCACCTGCATTTTCCATCTCTTCACGAACGATTTTCTCAACCTTACGGAGAACGCGAACACCTGTCGGTAGCCAAGTATATAGCCCTGATGCAAGCTTACGGATCATCCCTGCACGAAGCATTAATTGGTGGCTAATGACTTCGGCATCCGAAGGCGTTTCTTTAAGAGTAGAAAGTAGATATTGAGTAGTGCGCATGAATAAGGTTCCAGTTGAACGGGAAAACTGTTTTAGTGAGTATCAGTAGTTTATCAGTGAGTGAATGCTGTAAAAAGCCTAATTCATCGGCTCAATAGCAATTACTTCTGTACCCATCGGGGTTATTCGCCAGCGTACAGTAAAATCACTGAGACTGGCAGCATAAAAATGATGATCCTCTTGGTTACGACGGTAAGCAGGACGAGGATCTTGTGCCAATACTTGCTGAATAAATTGGGCTAATTCGGGATGGGTTACGGCATGGTTTGAAAGATGGCGTTGCGCGTCGGCATTGAACGATACTGGCATAGAGGCATCGGGTGTAGACTGCGCGTAGCCTGCATGTGCATGAGGTAAAGATTCGGCAAAAGGCAGATAAGGTTTAATATCAACAACCGGAGTACCTTCAACGAGATCGACACTTCCAAGTTTCAGGAATAAACGTTTCTTTTCGTACCGTATTCCTTTGAATTCAACTAAAGACATACCCAGCGGGTTGGGTCTAAAGGTGGAACGGCTAGCAAATACACCAATTTTATCGTTACCGCCAAGCCTCGGTGGTCGGACAAGAGGCTTCCAGCCTTGATGCTGAGTCTGATGAAAAATAAAAATCAGCCACAAATGGCTGAAGTTCTCAAGCCCCCGGACCGCATCAAGCTGGTTATAAGGAGCGTGCAGCTCAAGCTCCGCTCCCATTGCAGTGACTAGCCCAGGTTGGCGAGGGACTGCGAATTTCTCTTTCCATGGGGAATGGATTGTACCAATTGTCTCTAAAGAAAAAGTACTCATTGCGTTATTTTTAATGCTGAACCTTGGCAAACCGCTTCTCGATAACATCCAGCATTAGTAGCGATCACTTCGCATTGGTGAACGAGGATTGCGTTAGCTTTTAAATTAGAGGCTTTCATCTGCATGCGTTTACGTGCTGTATTAAGGTTAGGCGGCGAACTTTGCGCGCTAGCTTGGCAATCCTCACCTGATACTTCGCCTAAGTCACGAAAAGGCTTGTTGATAAGATCTGTAGGATTAGTATAGAGCTGTACTGGCGTTGCTCTGTGGATAGGCTTACGTACTTTCTCTTCAGTTTGCGCCTGGTTTTTTTTCGGGAAGGGTTCAACCGGCTTATATTTTGTCGCACAGCCAGCAATTCCTACAATTATCATACAAAGCGGCAATAAGCGTAAACGCATTGAATCATCCTCACTTAACGAGTCGTTAGAGGGTTAGCATAGAGGTTTCGATATCGATCGAAAAAAGTAAAGGCGACTCTCGTCGCCTTTTAATCGTAATATTAACAGTATTTACCAGCCTTTGATGGCTCCACCATTAAAAATTTTATCAGCAGCTTGTTCAACTTGCTCAGATTGATAAGCTTTGATGAATTTTTTGACGTTATCCGCTTCTTTATTATCGTCACGAGTTACGATAAGGTTGGTATAAGGTGAGTCCTTGTCCTCAGTAAACAGTCCATCTTTCACTGGCGTTAAACCAATCTGGCTCGCGAAGGTCGTATTAATAACGGCGATTGCAATCTTATTGTCATCCAATGAGCGCGGAAGTTGTGGAGCTTCAAGCTCGACAATCTTAAGATTTTTAGGATTTTCGGTAATATCAAGAGAGGTAGGAAGCAGTCCAACGTCTGCTTTAAGCTTAATCAAGCCAACTTTCTGTAGGAGGAGTAATGACCTGCCTAGGTTGGTTGGGTCGTTAGGCACAGCAATTTGTGCGCCGTCCTGTAGTTGATCTAAGGATTTGATCTTTTTCGAGTAGCCAGCAATAGGGTAGATAAAGGTTTTTGCAACGGCAGTAATCTTATACCCGCGATCCTTGATCTGTTGATCTAAGTAAGGTTTGTGCTGGAAGGCATTCGCATCAATATCACCTTTACTCAGCGCCTCGTTAGGTAAAACATAATCGGTGAACGGGACTAGCTCTACATCGAGATGATACTGGTCCTTTGCCACTTTCTGCGCAACTTCCGCGACCTGTTGTTCCGAACCCGCAATCACCCCTACTTTAATGTGATTAGGATCTTGTTGCGTTTTTTGGTCGCAACCCACTAAGGTCAATGTTGCAATAACCGCGCTGAGTGTGGCCAGTTTTTTGAGCGTAAAAGTCATAGTCGTTCCTTAATTATTATAGAGACAAATTACTATTTATGAGAGACGAGCCCAACAACACGATCGCCGACAAGTTGGATCAAGTAGACCAAAATGACTAGCAGTACTAAAACCGTATTCATTATCGTCGCATTATAACCAATATAACCGTATTGAATACCAATTTGCCCCAAACCGCCAGCGCCCACAGCGCCCCCCATTGCGGAATAGCCTACTAGAGTAATTAGCGTAATAGTCGCGGCGTTGATAAGACCCGGTAAGGCTTCTGGTAGAAGTACCTTACGAATGATTTGTAATGGCGTAGCGCCCATCGAGCGGGATGCTTCGATTAACCCAGAAGGCAGTTCTAATAGCGCATTCTCAACCATTCTCGCAATAAAAGGCGCCGCCCCTATAGTTAGCGGGACTATCGCAGCTTGTAAGCCAATAGAGGTCCCAACTAATGCTCGAGTAAAGGGGATCATCCACACCAGTAAGATAATAAACGGTACTGATCTAAAAATATTAACCAGCGCGGAGATAGAGCGATAGAGCGCAAGGCTTTCTTTAATTTGTCCCGGTCGCGTAATGTAGAGTAACACTCCGATCGGTAACCCAATCACGAAACCGAAAAACCCCGAGACGAAAGTCATGACTAAGGTTTCCCAAATACCACCGGCAAGAAGCCAAATCATTGCCTCAGACATAACCTAACACCTCTGCTTTAACTTGTTTCTGTAATAACCATTCGATAGCCTGTTGACATTTTTCAGCCTCGCCAGCCATTTCGGTGAGCATAATCCCAAATTTAACGCCACCCGCATAATCCATCTGCGCACTAATTATATTGCAGTCAACATCAAAGCGACGCGATATCTCTGATAGAAGTGGTGCATCGACAGATTGTCCTGTGAACTCAAGACGAATCAGTGGGATTTTGCCCTGAGGCGCCTGTGTAAGTCGCAACTGATAGTCTTCAGGAATATCGAGATGAAGTGTTGATTGAATAAACTGTTGCGCTAGTGGTGTTTTAGGATGTGAGAAAACTTCGCTGACTTTATCATTCTCAATAAGCTCACCCTTACTGATCACGGCAACCTGATCACAAATACGTTTTACAACATCCATCTCATGAGTGATGAGCAAGATAGTAATCCCTAACCGGCGGTTGATGTCTTTAAGTAGCTCAAGGATAGCTCGTGTTGTAGCAGGGTCTAAAGCGCTGGTGGCTTCATCACACAAGAGTACTTTGGGATCGCAGGCAAGGGCCCGAGCGATCGCGACACGTTGTTTTTGCCCGCCTGAAAGGTTGGCTGGGTGTGCATCATGCTTATCTGCAAGGCCGACTAATTCAAGGAGTTCGGTAACGCGCTGCTTGATACCAGCTTTAGTGTTGTTTTCCAGCTCTAGAGGTAGGGCTACATTACCAAAAACGGTACGGGAGTTAAGTAGGTTAAAGTGTTGAAATATCATTCCAATTTCTCGACGAGCTAAGGTCAGCTCGTGGGCATTGAGAGTCGTTAAATCACGATCCCCGACAATCACTTTGCCTGAAGTAGGGCGCTCAAGAAGGTTTACGCAACGAATTAAAGTGCTTTTGCCTGCCCCTGACGCGCCGATAACCCCATAGATTTGCCCCTTTGGCACGTGAAGCGTCACATCTTTTAGGGCTTGTATTGTGCGATTTCCCTGTTGAAATCGTTTAGTTATGCTTTCAAGTTTTATCATTATAGTAAGTATCGTTATATCGCTTAAGTAATTGGACCAAATGAATTTGGTGATTAGGTAAATGTTAAGCTATCTAGACGTCTAAATCAATCTGACACTTTGATCGTAAGCAGAAAACCAAGAGCAAATTTTGGCTAATGATTTTTACTATTTGTATAAGCCGCGTGGAGAGTAATTTAACTCACTACTCAATGACCTCCTTTTTTACAATAGTAGTAGAGCTTACTTAGATGGCATCAGGTAAAGACCGTGATTATTAGCGAACGATCGTGCGATAATGTCGTATTGAATGTAATGGAGTAATAGTTTGTTATGAAACCCGCAATTTTTTTAGACCGCGATGGGACTATCAATCTCGATCATGGATATGTACATCTCAGTGATGACTTCCAATTTATCGACGGTGTCATTGACGCTATGGTCGAACTAAAGAAGATGGGATATTTACTCGTTCTCATTACCAACCAGTCGGGGATCGCAAGAGGGCTATTCACGGAAGACCAATTTATGCATCTCACGGAATGGATGGATTGGTCACTGGCGGATAGGGGGGTCGACCTAGACGGTATCTATTTCTGTCCACACCATCCGCAAGCTGTTGTTGATGAGTATCGACAAGAGTGTGAGTGCCGTAAGCCTAAAGCGGGAATGTTTAGTGATGCCATGGCGCAACTCGATATCGATATGAGTGCTTCTTATATGGTTGGCGATAAAAAAGAAGATATGCAGGCTGCTTCACTGGCGGGAGTTGGGCACAAGATACTAGTAAGAACCGGTAAGGAGGTTACTCCAGAGAGTGAATCCGCTGCCGATATGATAATTGACAGTTTAGCCGATCTCCCTAAATACCTCGCAAATAAGCGGTAATCGGTGCCTTTATCAGCATAATGCTTGAAGTTTGAACGGTTGAGCATTTTTTTTGAAAAAAATGCTCAAAGGGTATTGCGCCTTTTTAGGAACTCCCTATAATGCGCAACCACTGACACGGCAAAGCACGATACGCAGCGCGGTGACAGGGACTGAAGCGATTCGGTCCAGGAGAAAAAATCAAAATAATGATTGACTCCTGAGGTGAAGCGAGTAATATACGCCACCTCGCGACAACGAGTTAAAACAACGAGTTAAAACAACGAGTTAAAACAACGAGTTAAAACGTTGATTCGCAATGCTCTTTAACAATTTATCAGACAATCTGTGTGGGCACTCGCAGGATTGATATCGCAAAAAACTTTGTAGTATCAAGTCTTGAAGAGTGACACTGAAAATTCATTTACGAATAACAGAATAATTTCTTTGAGCATCAAACTTTAAATTGAAGAGTTTGATCATGGCTCAGATTGAACGCTGGCGGCAGGCCTAACACATGCAAGTCGAACGGTAACAGGAAGTAGCTTGCTACTTTGCTGACGAGTGGCGGACGGGTGAGTAATGTCTGGGGATCTGCCTGATGGAGGGGGATAACTACTGGAAACGGTAGCT
>NZ_JABBFP010000020.1 GCF_018494085.1 Rosenbergiella collisarenosi
TGACCAAAATCGAAAACAGCGGAGCGTTAGATGCATCCAGCATCGTAGTTTTTGGTTTTGGTCATGCGCGAGCATGACGGGGCACGGGTGAATTTTTGATGTTGGCTGCGTCCAGCAGACATAAATCAAAAAGAGGGGTCATCATCTCGTTCGATGGCGTCCAGCCTGAGAATAGAGAGGATTACCCTTCTTATTTTCGAAGCCCTAGCGTAGAAAATAACTATCCCGTCAGGGATAGAGATAGCTACATAAGTTAAATATATAAGTAAAAAGCCTAATTATAAAGATAACTTATGTAGCTATTAAGCGAAAGTAGAATATGAAAAGGGAGCTGTAAAATTCCGCTTCCTCGGCGCAAAACAAGTTTGCACCTGCGGCGAGCGGCGGGGATATATTTTTAGGGGCATGAATCAAAGGATTTGAGGCTTAAAGGGCAAGGGGTCAGAAAAACACCCTACGGGCTATTATCTGATATTAGGCTTTTATCTGGTCTCATTTGATAACAGTAAATAGTTGTCAGCCGAGATGACTATCAGAGGAAAAACACCCGACGGGCTATTATCTGATATTAGGCTTTTATCTGGTCTCATTTGAGAACAGTAAATAGTTATCAGCCAAGATGACTATCAGAGGAAAAACACCCGACGGGCTATTATCTGATATTAGGTTTTATCTGGTCTCAAAATCGTACAACAAATAAACAAAAATACTGGTGTGTTAATTATCTCTGGTAACTCCAACTTGAAGATTTTAATCATGAAATGATTTTGATGGCGTATGGCTATATCATGCAAATAGTAAAATTCTGAATTGAGATAATTATGAAAATAAAATTACTCCTGATTTCTGCATGCTTTTTATCTGGCTGTTCTAGCTTAACTCCGACTGTAGAAACCAAACAAAGCTATTGGGTTTACGATCTCAAAACAACGAAAAGCCCCTCTGAGTTAGAGGACTCTGTTTTTGATGCGATCAAATCTCAAATGTCTTCTGCTGCTGTTGTAAAAAATATTCCGGAAACATCCCCACCTGATAAGCCTGGTCGATTCAGCGTAAGCGATCCATTTTCAAATACAAATCTAGGTGCATTAGCAGCTAACAGTGGCGTCTCGTTGAAAATGGTTACTTGTAACGGTGCATTGGCTACAGCTAGATCCGACAATACAGGGATGCAAAATTGGGGGGAGAATACAACTTTCAATAGCTGTTTATGGCAATACAATGGTGGCTATCATCTAGATGTCGTAGTTACATTCACTAATGAAAGTGGTGGGTACGATGCAAAGTCTTTAGCTAAAGCTATGATGACCCCGCTGATAGGAAATAGTGAGCAGTTTATTCCAACGAGAGTGAACAATATAAAAAATAAAATATCTGCCAATGGCGACACTATTACTCTAGTTGATAGCTACAAGGGCTAAAAACATAAAGTAGTTAAATTTATAGTCGGGCAATCCACTCTATTTTCTTCGGTAGTATGTTGCTCGACTTATCCCTAACTCCAGCCACGGCTGTAATGTGCGCTCTGAGCTGGCTACGGGTTTACGCTTCGACACCTTACCGCCGACCTTACCGCCTTTGCGCCCTCTTGCTGCTTGAATCTCTGGCGCGTGGGTCTTAGTAACCCAATCGAGCCAGCCTTTCTCTGAGAATCGCTGATACGTCCATTTAGCTACGCTTTTTCCGATAGTGGCGCACTCGGCTGACGATAACGGCGTTGTGAGTTGCAGGTTATAGGCTTCGACTCGCTGTATGGCTGCCTCTACCCACTGGGGATAGTCTGGAAATCCCTGTCTAATCGCTCTGTATGACCACTGGCGAGCTTTCTCGAATAAATGACAGTTACGCCCCAGTCCGTAATCGTAATCTACTCTACGGGCTTCTGAGGCGTTCATATCGAGGCAGTCGGCTAGCCAGTCCAACGTATAGCTATTTTCTTCCCATACGGCGACTTGCCAGTGAGCATTGAGGGGATTTTTGCAGATAAGGCCTGAATATCGCACGTCAGCGTCAAGCGCGTGACACAAAGCACGTTCAACGGCTGCTGCATACTTTAACGGCTTCAAACTCGCATCAGGTGCGGTTCTGACAGATGTGTGTAGGCAATAAATAAGGTGAGCATGACCATTTTCACGATTCATCACCGTGATATTTGGTGCAGGGACTTTACGATCAGCCCAATCAATAGCAGCCCCCATGCGATCAACATCAAACACAAAATAGTATTTATGCGTGGGACCATTAGGCTGAACATATCGCGCTTTCTGAGCTGTCGCTTTCGCAACAATACGCAAACCAGTAGCGAGGTCGTCCGTGTAATACGGTTTTTTGGGGAGTCTTGAGCTAAAAAGTTCTAGGGCTACGTTACTCAAAATGCCCTGTTCTTATGGCGGGCTGTTGTTTCCGTGATTCCATGTGCTAATATCCTTTTCAGGTTATGTGCCTGCGCCCTCGTCTTCGTAATCTTCCGCCAAGTTGATTGTACGATTTCGGGGGCGTTTGTTTTTCTGCGGTTAAAACTACCGCTACAGCGATCACTTGTCCAATCCAAAACGCCTCGTAATTACTAAATTTTTTAGTGATTACGAGGCGTTGGACAAGCAAAGCGCGTCAGAAAACTATGAATTTTCTTCTTTAGCGAGTTCAGTCCGTAATTTTAGATTTGTTGCATTAACTCCGTGAGTAATCGCTAAGCCATCAATCATCTGGTTAATATCAGAAACTGAATAATTACCCGTCGTTAATACTTCGCCATGCTGTCTGGCCATAGTTTCCAAATCATCGTAGATATAGTCAGAGAACTTACCTTTGTACTTCATCCGTTCTCTGATTTTTTCATTTCCAGTTAAAACAAGAAATGCATTCCGATCATCGTCAGCCTGTATTTGCTTCTGAGTGGCAAAACCTTCGACTTTGGACAGAAAAGTGACACCAACCAAATTAGAAAACCCGAAAACATAAGCACCAACGCTATATGCGCCAACGATAGCCATATCACGGCTTGTTGTTGAGTTGATCACTACAGTGTCTCCGCTTTTGTCGCTCGCATCTTCCGTTAAAAAGATATACATATCACTCATTCGAAAAATCCTCGTAAGTTTTGAACTCAAAAAATCGATCAATTGTTTCTCGTGTAATTGGTCGGGTTACTCCACCAATTGAAACTGCATCAACCGCATAAAAAATACGTTGTACCCTGTCCCGTAATTGCGAACCAGGGAAGAGGTAAATAACCACATTCCAACCATTTTTTTGAAGCTGGTTCAGGTAGAGTTCAACAATTTCACGATACCGCTTAGGCGACTTTGCCACACGTTCAACTTCTACCGCGAATATTCTCCCATCCTTTCGCATCAAGCCATCTGGGTATTTTTGCCCCTTTTCCAGCTTCAAGTTACTAGTGGATTTCCACTGATAGCCAAGATTACGCGAGATAAGGCGTGTTCTTTGAATATCCAGACGATGCTCAAGCGTACTCAACGTGATTTTGGACGGCTCAAAAGCTTTAAGTTTGAACGGATCATCATGGTCATCCATAACCATGACTGCACCATGCTGAGTGATACCGTACAATTTAAACGGTCTGTAACCGCCCAAATTAATCTGTTCAGTACTCAGTAGCCCATTAGCACACATACGGTTTAACGTGCCGTAAGCCGTGCTTGCAGCCGTGTAATTAAGCACCTTGCTAAGTATCTCAGCGGTCGAGAAAATTTCGTCTTTGAGAAAACGCAGGATCTCCGTTTCGTTATCCTGCTTTTTAGCCATCCGCTCGCGGTAAGAGCGAATGAAGTTATCGCCAGCCATCATCGTTACCAGTATGTTTAGGTGCTGAGATTTCAGCATCATTGAATTCTTTCTTATCGTCTACGTGACTTGGCATTGGCTGATTTGGGATGTCCAGAGAGGGTAAGACAATCTTCGGATATTCCGTCAACGCAATAGCACTACGATTAACGTTAATCGGCTTACTATACGCAATCCTCGCAATCCCTACACCGATCATCACCGCTGCACCATCAGGCAGATGCTGCACGGCATTAGTATCAATCAGCTCGCGCTTTTCCTTCACGATGGTGCTTTCGGTACTCATTAGCTCAACATTGCCGTGGTCAGTCGAGACGTTGCGCCGTTCGCTATCCACCAATATTTGCCCCGTTTGCTTGCTTGTCCACTCCGCTGCTTTAAAGTCCTTCATGCGGTAAATCCATTTTATCGGCGTGTTGTCGATAACGGTTGTGGCAGCGGCTTCAGGTTTAATATCCGATCCACACTGACCAAAATCACCTAATGATTGATGCGTGAGCAGAACATTACAGTTCTTATCGCGGATGGTTCCCAGCGCATCGAGGCTCGATTTTGAGACTAGATACTTGAACTCGTCCAGCATGATGTTGACGTGTGTCGTTGCAGAGAAGCGGTCACGTGATTCGATGATTTGTATGCAGCGAACGAACAACATTTTTTGAAGCATAATCACTGCCTCATCGCGTAAAGAACCTACAATATACAGGCACCCACCATTGAGAATAATATCGCTGAGGTCAACGCCTTCGCGGGTCTGTAGGACTGACAAGGAGCAAAGTTCTTGCAACAGGTTCATAAAGCCTGATGCCCCTTCTTTGATTTCTTTAGGCAAATTTTGGGCAGCTTCAAGCAGTCCAGCAACATCAGTACCCGATTCAAACTGTTTGGAGAGCATCAGCACGGCTTTACGGTCGTTATCACGGTAGTAATCAGCATTGTCGCCACGTCTGCCCAAGCTAAACGCTGACACAAGTAATTCATTAAGCTGGTGAGACGTTAATCCGCTAAAGATATTGAGCTGTGCTGGCTTGCCCTGACGCAGATCTAAATATACGAATTTAGAGGACTGACTTTTAAGAACGTGAGGCGCAAACTCGTCATCTTTCGGGTCAAAAACAATGGCTGCATCATTAAAACGGCTAACACACTGAGCAAGCGCACTACATGCCAGAACCCCTTTACCACTACCAACCGCCCCCATAATCTGAACGTTTGATTTCACCCATTGCTGACGCGGGACATAAATCGGTTTTTGGTATTCGTCCAACCCAAGGAAAACAGCGTTTTTTTCCTTGGCATCATCGAAATATTGCACGGGATTAAACGATTTCGACTGAGAAAATTTAAGTGACCGAGCATCCGAGTGCTCGCCTGTTCTGCCCTTATGCTGAGAGCGGTTTGAAACAATCGCACGGTTAACCTCGGCACTCTTATTTGAAACCCAATCCGTAAACACGAAGAAGTACAGTAACGATGCAGCACACACACCGACAACAAGCCCAGCCAATAAAAAGCCCAAAGGGTAGTTATACTGCGCACTCCACAAGATACGTTGAACAGCATCGGCATTGATGACAAAGAAACAAAAAACAATCCCGATATACAAGATTGCTATCAACGCAAACACCGCCCGAAAGACAAGCAAACAGACAAAATAGAAAAAGCGAGAGGTCCGAATTTTTCTTGGGGGATTATCTAATTTCGACTTATGTGACCAACCCAAACGAAGAGGCTTACCGTCCTTGTCCTTATGAGAGTCTTTCGCTTTTTTAATGAGCTGATGACTCACACCAAGCAAACTAAACGCCTCCAGAATTTTCTCCCCCAGACAAAAGAAAAAACCAAACAGAAAACCGCAAACGGCTAACTCAGACCAATTAGCTTGAATGACGTGAAACGTGAACGGGTACTGCTGCATAAATACAAAAAAATTATGCGAAATATTCTCAAGCATACTGCCCCTCTTTTTCGGTGAAATTCACACGCCCTAGCGAGTGAAAGATGAGTGAAACGCCCCAGCGTGTAGCTCATCGGTTTCATAGTTTTGCATTGCGTACAGCATTGTAAAACTACACAAGAAACAATCGACCCAAGTCGATTTTTCGCAGTGCCAAAGCACAACGAACCTACCCCAGTAGGTGAGAGGAAAGGCATCCCCCAAGGGATGATTTTCC
>NZ_JABBFP010000021.1 GCF_018494085.1 Rosenbergiella collisarenosi
GTTTTACCGTGGTCGACGTGACCGATAGTACCCACGTTAACGTGTGGTTTGTTACGTTGAAATTGCTCTTTAGCCATCGCTTGTTCCTCTATGACACAGATAGAATCGGTGAAGTTATCACGTCAACCAGGTCGTTATTACCCGATAATATGGATTTAATCAAGAAACAGAAGGAAACAGGGAGGAAGTTAGGAATGTGGTGCTGATACCCAGAGTCGAACTGGGGACCTCACCCTTACCAAGGGTGCGCTCTACCAACTGAGCCATATCAGCACATCTGGAGCGGGCAGCGGGAATCGAACCCGCATCATCAGCTTGGAAGGCTGAGGTAATAGCCATTATACGATGCCCGCATCCTGGAACTCTGCTACCTGGAACTTTCTGTAGCTTATGAATAATAAAATGGCTTTTATTATTCGAGTCTGCCAGATAAACTGACCGACTTTCGACTGTTTTCAGTCTAAACCGGTGTGAAGAAAACTGCTTATTAAAAGCTTTCTAACTTCACTATGCCTCAACAACGGTAGTAGTTGAGATGGTGGTGGGAGAAGGATTCGAACCTTCGAAGTCTGTGACGGCAGATTTACAGTCTGCTCCCTTTGGCCGCTCGGGAACCCCACCTTAACTTGATTGGTGCCGACTACCGGAATCGAACTGGTGACCTACTGATTACAAGTCAGTTGCTCTACCTACTGAGCTAAGTCGGCATCAAGTTGAGGCGCATTCTATGGGGAGTTAGAAAATCATGCAACTAAAAAATTCACTTTTTTTTCTGTTCGCTTATTCTTTATGCAAAACACATCATTTAGGGTGTTTTTAGCTTAAAGATTAAGCAAAAAGCCATGTTTTATTATTAAAATGATTTTCAGTATTCCATCATTGATACGGCTAGAACCTAAGAAAAGTGTAGAAAATTTTCAGTGAAAGTTGCTAGCACTCGTTAATTATTTGCGGCTCTTGTCTATTTTAACATATATAAAATATATGATTATCACAGCATTAACATCTTTTTGCTTTGTACTGCTCTCAACAGGTGATAACCTCAAGAGATAAAATTCTTTTAACACCTTTAGTTAACTCACCTCTCGGCTTTTCTCGCCATATTGAGTTACGGATGTCAGACGTACAACTATGAACATAATCGATTCGTCCCCGTTGACTTCGGCTTACTTGCATTTTGACCGCCAACATTGGGCAACATTACGCGAGTCAACTCCTTTGGTCCTCGATGAACAAGATATTGAGCAATTGAAAGGGATTAATGAAGATTTATCACTCAGTGAAGTGGCAGAGATCTATCTTCCTCTATCGCGTTTACTCAATTTTTATATCAGCTCAAATCTCAATCACCAAAATGTGGTTAAAAAATTTCTAGGCACTGACCGCAAGAAAGTCCCCTATATTATTAGTATTGCTGGGAGCGTAGCAGTAGGAAAAAGCACCACAGCTCGTGTACTACAAGCTTTACTTAGCCGTTGGCCTGAACACCGTAGGGTCGAATTAATCACGACAGACGGCTTCCTACATCCTAACGCGTTGTTAAAAGAACGCGGGCTTATGAAGAAAAAAGGGTTTCCGCAATCCTATGATATGCATCGTCTAGTTAATTTCGTTGCAGATATTAAGGCAGGTAAAGAGAAGCTCACCGTTCCGGTTTATTCACATCTAACCTACGACATCATTCCCGAAGAGCAAAAAGTCGTTGAAGCTCCAGATATTATTATCCTTGAGGGCTTGAATGTTCTACAGAGCGGTATGGATTACTCACATGATCCCCATCGGGTATTCGTCAGCGATTTTGTCGATTTTTCAATTTATGTTGATGCCTCAGAAGATCTTCTTAAGCAGTGGTATATAAACCGTTTTCTACGATTTAGGGAAGGTGCTTTCAGTGACCCTAATTCGTATTTCCACCATTACTCACAGCTGTCGATTGATGAAGCGAAGGTAATCGCCTCAACGTTATGGGATGAAATTAATGGGTTAAATCTTCGTGAGAACATCTTACCCACTCGAGAGCGGGCTAACCTCATTTTATCGAAGAGCCTTAAGCATGCCGTCAGTACAGTGAGTTTACGCAAATAACGCTTACTCATTCAGTTGGCGGCTCTCAATGAAATCTCGCCGCCAACCCACGCTTTTATTTCGTCTTCGTGTTCCAGCATCAGTGCACCGAATTCATTTATTCCGCGTTCAATACCGTGAATTTCCCTGTCACCTATGATGAGTTTTACCGGTTTATTGAGAAAATTATCTAAAACATGCCAACGAGGTAGGAAGGGAGTCATCCCTTGTATTTCGAAGGTCTGTAAAGCGATACGCAGATTGGTAACTATTGCAGCAGAAAGGGCATTCCTGTCGGTGATAATGTCTTCTTGATAAAGGCTGGTCCAACTTTGGTCTATCGGCGAAGTCGTATCAGATTTCATGGCGATGTTTATTCCCGCCCCAATAACGATATGTGCAACATCACCGGTTTTACCTGTCATTTCGACCAATATACCTGCGAGTTTTCGATTATTGATGTAGAGATCATTCGGCCATTTTACCTTGACGTCATGACAACCGAACTGGACTAATGTCTCTGCTATCACGATACCCACAACCAAGCTTAAGCCCATTGCCGCTGCCGGTCCTTGCTCCAAACGCCAGTACATCGATAAATAAAGATTAGCGCCAAAGGGGGAGAACCATTTCCCACCACGCCTGCCCCGACCAGCTTGTTGATACTCAGCCAGACAGACGTCCCCTGAAGTTAGCTTATCGATATTATCTAATAGATATTGGTTTGTTGAATCAATAACAGGTATAACCTCCACGTTATCTGTGTGGTACTGTTGAGAGATAACGTCTTGATCAAGTAGATTGATTGGCTCTGACAAACAATAGCCTTTTCCTGTAACACGGTGGGGTCTCACTCCCCACGTTTCAAGAATTTTTAAATGCTGATTGATCGCCGCACGGCTCATTCCCAGCGCTTGGCCCAGTTGCTCACCCGAATGGAATTCACCATCCGCTAATATGGCCATGATCTTCAACGTTATGCTGTAATCTTTCATGATAAGGTTTCCACTGCATTAACTTCGCCCTTAGGGCCGATAAACCTAACCTCAGGCTCTAACCAAATCGCAAATTTGTTATAAACAGTATCGCGAACATGTTTCGCCATGCCCACCAAGTCTTCAGGCTGCGCGCCACCCAAATTAACCAGGACTAATGCTTGTTGGGGATGTACCCCTGCATGATTGGCTACATATCCTTTAAGACCTGCCTGATCGATTAACCAACCTGCTGCGATTTTCACTAGATTGTCACATTGTGGATAGAAAGGGGCATCTGGATAGCGTTGTTTAATAGCTTCAGCTTCTTGAGCCGGGATGATAGGATTTTTAAAAAAGCTGCCTGCATTGCCTATTTTGGTAGGATCAGGAAGTTTACTGCGACGGATTTCGCACACTTTATCAAATATCGATTCGGGAGTGAGTAGCGATCCTTCTGCTACTTTCAAAGGTCCATAGGAAAGGTTTGGTTGCCATTCCTTTGCTAATCGAAAGCCCACAGCAGTAATGACGTAGCCGTGCTGGTACTGATGTTTAAAAATACTTTCTCGGTAGCCGAAAAGGCACTCTTTGTTCGTAATTCTCAATATTTGATTTTGATTCAGGTCGAGGATATCGACATATGCGCAGACGTCTTTCAATTCGACACCGTAAGCGCCTATATTTTGTATCGGTGCTGACCCTACCGTTCCTGGGATCAGAGCTAAGTTTTCTAGCCCTGCCATTCCTTCCTTTATGGTGAACTCAACAAACTCATGCCAATTCTCACCAGCAGCACAGTGAATACGCCACTCCTCTTTTGTCTGCGTAATACTCATTCCCTTTAACTGATTGACGACCACCGTACCTTCAAAATCGTCGAGGAACAGCATATTACTGCCTCCCCCCATCAACAGCCATGGTTTATCTTGATGAGCTTGCCAGCTTTCAACAAGAGTTTCGGTATTGTGTGCATAGACAATACGTTCGGCACTCACAGAAAGGCCAAAGGTATTTAAGGATTTTAAAGAGGTCTGCGAACAAGTCATGGCTTCACCTTGATGGGATAATCATCGACTAGTTTACCTGATTTGGCGTGGATTTTTTATAAAAGGCGATAAGAAGTTAGCTTTTCCCAATGCAAAAAGGCCATCCGTTAGGATGGCCTTTTTGTCTATTTGGATGCCTGGCAGTTCCCTACTCTCGCAT
>NZ_JABBFP010000022.1 GCF_018494085.1 Rosenbergiella collisarenosi
GTACCGAGGCGTAAGTGCTATCGAGGTTATCGCGCGACGCGTTGAGGGAAATAGAGCCGCCCCCCATACTCGCGCTACCGCCGGCGCTGGCGCTGGTCTGCGTGGCAGTGTAATCATCGCTATCCTGTTCGCTGGTCAGGGTCAGGTTACGCCCCACCGTCATTGACACCTTGTGTCCGCTCGCCTGTGCCCCCTGCAGTTGCGTATCTCGGCCGCTGACGATGTTTAGCGTATTACCGGCATCGAGCAGGGTTTCACTGTGCGAAATCGCCGTACCGTTCTCGCGCCCCTTGGCAGTATTGAGGCTCGCATTGACCGAAATCCCATTCGACCCACTCCCAAAGTTAATGCCGATACCAAAAGAGCCGCCTTGGCTGCTGTTTTTACCCGTCAGGTGCTGGCTATTCTGCGCCGATTCGATGAGTACGTCGCGCTGCGCCGTGAGCGTTAAGTCCTGACCGGCCTGTAAATGGCTGCCGACGAGTCGAACATCCCCCTCATCGGCGGTAATCGTCAGGTTATTTCCGGCGGTAAGCTGACTGCCTTGCTGCTGTTGCATGGTCTGAGTCTGTGTTGCGCTCGATGATTGGGTTCCCCAGGAAAGATTAATGCCGACCATACTGCCCGGTGACTCGGCAGCGAGCCCAGCCCCCTGTTGGGCCTGATAGGCCTGTACCCCACTTAAGGCAGCTTGCACGCCTTTTAGCGCCGCTAACCGCCCGCTACTCTCCTCGCTGGCCGACGTCGCTTGGGTAATGGCCTGATTGACCAACCCGCCGACCACGCCTGACAGCGCAAGGGTCAGCCCACTGCTTTTTTGCTCGCTGAGGTGGCTCTGGGTACTGCGTGATTCACTCGTTGTAATAGTGACCTGCTTCGCGGCCAGGTCAATATCTCGCTTCGCCAACAACTCGGCACCGGTGAGGGTTATCCCATTGCCTGCAGTGACCTTGACGCTACCCTCGCTACTCCCGACTAAGCTTGCGAGGTGGCTAACCGATGCCCCCTCGTCCGTGGTGCGCTGCGCGTGTTGCCCATAACTAAACCCAATCCCCCCGGTGCCCGATAGGCCTTTACGTTTTTCCTCATAGCGATGGACTTCTTGGCGACTATTCTGTGTCTGGGTCAGTTGCACCTGGTTCCCGGCTTGTAGCGTCACCACCTGCGTACCAATGGCTCGGCTGCCCGCTAAGGTCAGATCATTTCCCGCCTGCAGATGGACGCTCTCCCCTTCCACCGCACTGCCTAATGCCTGCGTGGTTGAGATACTCTCATGCCGCGTCTGCATTTTACTGGATAACCACCCGGCGCTGCGTTGCTGGCTATTCTCAATGACCGCTTGTTGCGACTGACCACTGCTTAGCGTGAGGTCTCGACCCGCGCGTAGCGTCAGCGCCTCACCCGCCAATACCTTGGCAGCCTGTAGGTTGATATCTCGGCCTGCTAACAGCGTTATTTGGCCATTGCCTTCAACCTGGCTGCCAAGTTCGGTCATCTGGGTAACGCGTCGGTTGTTGCCTTTGTCCCACTGTGTCGACTCATGGCTCGCGGTTGCCACCGTACTCAGGTAGACATCATTACCCGCCGATAACGCGGTATGACCGCCTTGTCCCTGATTATTGACCTGACTGCCCACCAACTTGAGGTCATGGTGTGCCTGCAACGTTAAACGTCCACCATCCCCTTGTACAAAAATCGAGGCGCTCCGGTCACGCCAACGGTTATCGTCATCGCCGGCCATCAGGGTCTGACTGATGATATCGCCTGCGGCGAAGGCAGAGAGGCTCTGCTCCGCGTGCAGTCGCCCACCCAAATTACTGATATTGCTACGCGCGGTAAGGTCAACATCGCGACCGCTAATATCGCCGCGATTAGTGATGTTTTCGGCCGTTATCTGGGTTAATTCGCGCCCCATCAGGCTGCCACTGTTCACCAGATTGCCAGTAAGTTGCAGCTGCGTCTGCTGAGCCGAGAGCAGCCCGCCTTGGCGAGTGACATCCCCGGCTTGCACCCGCGCGTAAACTTGCGGCACCCATACCCTTTGCGAAGAGCCATCGGGGAGTGTGACCGCTTGTTGCACGAGCCACACCATATCTTGGGTAAGCTGTGCGACCTGCTCTGCGCTTAAGGCAATACCCGGTGTCAGGTTTAGGCGCTGAGCGAACGCTATCCCCGCATCGAGCAGTGCGCGATATTGCTGCTCGTCGTTATTAAACCCGTTTAGAAAACGGCTACCGGTTAAGGCGGTAATCTGTTCGCGCACCAAGACCTGCTCATAAAAGCCATCTCCTAAGCGTTTCGCCAGTCGCCCATCCGTCCACGCCAATTGGTCAAACACCCTGTCACTGCTGAGAAACTGCTGGTGCTGGGTGAAGCGTGGGTCGGTCTCGATTAAGAACGCCACCTCGGAGGAGGGGCGTAACTGATAGAGCGCGGAGTGTGGCAGCGTGAGAGTCACCGGGATAAAACCTATCGGCGTGTCTGTCACGCTAGCCCGCTGGTCGAGGGCCTGCGTAACCGTAGAGGGCAGCCGTGCATCGCTATCCAGCGGGCGAACACCACTCGCCGTGGGAGTAAGCGCCTGTGTTTCACGGTCAGTGACCACCGTGCCCCCGCCCGTGATGTGGGCATGCTCCTGCCAGCGCGACTGCTGTAAATCGACCGTTTTCACGATGGGTGATGGGACGTAGGCGCTATGCCGCTTGCCTTGGCTGGTGATCGTGCCACCGATGGGGCGATCTTTCTTCTTCGCATACCAATGAGTGACCGTGCCACTATCGGTGATCGTTTGTTGTCCCCAAGTCACCCGATTATTTAAGGTTCCGATCACCCCGAGTAACCGACCACCTGCCATGACCAAACTATCTTGATTAGTGACCTGTTCACTGTGCAGGGTTAAATCCCCGCCGGCGATAATTTTACCGGGGTCGCTGGTGACTAGCTGAGTCTCGACGACGCGACGCTGAAATTGATACTCATAGAAATCATCATCCTGCGTGCCGTCTGGCAGTTTCGCGAGGTGTACGCCATATTTATTTTTATCGTGCGTATCGACCTCCTGCCAGTTGTAGCGCTGCGCCGAGCCACTCAGGGCCACTTCGTGATGCGCGGCGTTTTCGGTCTCGACCAACGCGGTGGTCAGGGTCTCATTGAGGTTATTCACCGACTGACTGCTGAGTGTCATGGCCCCCAGTGCCTCTATGGTCGCGCTGGTATTGGTTAATTCAATCGCCTCGCCCTGTACCTGCCCAGCTGCCGTGAGTCGACCACCGACGACGAGTTCCCCTGCACTGAACAGGATGCTCTGGGCAAGATTGTATAGGCTGTGGGTGGCAATCAATAGCTGCTGGCGCGCGGCAATAATCGGTGCCAAGCCCGCATGTTGGCGCTGAGTCAGCCGCTGGGTCTCTATCACGAGCTGGTCAGCGTAGAGGCGTCCCCCCGCGAGATTATCGAGCTGTGCGGCGCGAAGATGAGTGAGCCCACCGTCGATGAGCCCCTTATTTTCCAGTCTGCCGTCGACCCATAACTGCGTCTGCCCACCACTCAGCTCACCGCTCGCCAGATTCGTGAGAAACGGGAGCTGCACGGTCATCACACCGCCTGCATTCAATTGCCCTTGATTAGTCAGGCCTTGGTGAAAGGAGGCCGACAGGTTGCCATTCGCGCTGATCCGTCCGCCATGCAGAAAATGCTGGTTAAATGCGAGCGTCATCGCGTTTGCGGAGAGTAGATCCCCGAGGCCGCTCAGTGTTCCCGTGCTGATCTGTAGATGATCGCCTGCAATGAAGGTGCCCGCCTCGTTATCGACGCTAGTGTCAGGCCGCCCTTGGAGCACCAGCTGCTGCTGGGATGAGAGTATTCCGCCGCGATTATTCAGGTGCTTAGCGATATTCAGGACTAAGGCCTGTTGGCTGCGTATTGCCCCGCCCGTGTTATCGATAGTCTGACCAGACAGCGTGATCGACTGTCCTTCAATCCCCTGCTGATCCGGCTGTTCACCACGATTACTAACGCTCGTGGCAAGGAGCGTCATGGTCTGGCCGCTGCGCAGCCATCCTTGGTCGTTAGTTAACTGCCCCGCGACCTGTGCCTGCAGATCCCCGAGGGCTTGTA
>NZ_JABBFP010000023.1 GCF_018494085.1 Rosenbergiella collisarenosi
AAGTCGTAACAAGGTAACCGTAGGGGAACCTGCGGTTGGATCACCTCCTTACCTATAAGATACATGACTGCGTAGTGTCCACACAGATTGTCTGATGAAAATTAAAGAGAGCAGTAAACATCTGCAGGCTTGTAGCTCAGGTGGTTAGAGCGCACCCCTGATAAGGGTGAGGTCGGTGGTTCAAGTCCACTCAGGCCTACCAATTCTTTCTCATGCCACGTTATGTTTCCGGCTCGTATACTTCAGTATACGTCGCGAAAACATGCCTTGCCTGAAAAAGAATCTTTTGGTAACTCTGATGTTTGCAAAATCGATGGGGCTATAGCTCAGCTGGGAGAGCGCCTGCCTTGCACGCAGGAGGTCAGCGGTTCGATCCCGCTTAGCTCCACCATCTTCAGTATCTCACTGAAAATAAATTATCTTAAAGCTGACTTACGAGTCATCTTTAAGATATTGCTCTTTAAAAATCTGGAAACAAGCTGATAAATTGAAAACACTGAATTATGAATAATAATTCGGAGTCTCTCAAAGACTTTTACAGTCTACAGCGTCTAAGACGTCTGTGGGTTGTGAGGTTAAGCGAATAAGCGTACACGGTGGATGCCCTGGCAGTCAGAGGCGATGAAGGACGTGCTAATCTGCGAAAAGCGTCGGTAAGGTGATATGAACCGTTATAGCCGACGATATCCGAATGGGGAAACCCAGTGTGTTTCGACACACTATCGCAACATGAATACATAGTGTTGCGAGGCGAACCGAGGGAACTGAAACATCTAAGTACCTCGAGGAAAAGAAATCAACCGAGATTCCCCTAGTAGCGGCGAGCGAACGGGGAGGAGCCCAGAGTCTGCATCAGTCAGTGTGTTAATGGAACGGTCTGGAAAGTCCGGCGATACAGGGTGATAGCCCCGTACATGAAAATGCACTGATTGTGAGCTCGAAGAGTAGGGCGGGACACGTGGTATCCTGTCTGAATATGGGGGGACCATCCTCCAAGGCTAAATACTCCTGACTGACCGATAGTGAACCAGTACCGTGAGGGAAAGGCGAAAAGAACCCCGGCGAGGGGAGTGAAATAGAACCTGAAACCGTGTACGTACAAGCAGTGGGAGCACGCCTTGAGCGTGTGACTGCGTACCTTTTGTATAATGGGTCAGCGACTTATATTTTGTAGCAAGGTTAACCGTATAGGGGAGCCGCAGGGAAACCGAGTCTTAACTGGGCGTTAAGTTGCAAGGTATAGACCCGAAACCCGGTGATCTAGCCATGGGCAGGTTGAAGGTTGGGTAACACTAACTGGAGGACCGAACCGACTAATGTTGAAAAATTAGCGGATGACTTGTGGCTGGGGGTGAAAGGCCAATCAAACCGGGAGATAGCTGGTTCTCCCCGAAAGCTATTTAGGTAGCGCCTCGTGAACTCATCTTCGGGGGTAGAGCACTGTTTCGGCTAGGGGGCCATCCCGGCTTACCAACCCGATGCAAACTACGAATACCGAAGAATGTTATCACGGGAGACACACGGCGGGTGCTAACGTCCGTCGTGAAGAGGGAAACAACCCAGACCGCCAGCTAAGGTCCCAAAGTCATAGTTAAGTGGGAAACGATGTGGGAAGGCTCAGACAGCCAGGATGTTGGCTTAGAAGCAGCCATCATTTAAAGAAAGCGTAATAGCTCACTGGTCGAGTCGGCCTGCGCGGAAGATGTAACGGGGCTAAACTATGCACCGAAGCTGCGGCAGCGACACTATGTGTTGTTGGGTAGGGGAGCGTTCTGTAAGCCGTTGAAGGTGGACTGTGAGGTCTGCTGGAGGTATCAGAAGTGCGAATGCTGACATAAGTAACGATAAAGCGGGTGAAAAACCCGCTCGCCGGAAGATCAAGGGTTCCTGTCCAACGTTAATCGGGGCAGGGTGAGTCGACCCCTAAGGCGAGGCCGAAAGGCGTAGTCGATGGGAAACAGGTTAATATTCCTGTACTTGGTGTTACTGCGAAGGGGGGACGGAGAAGGCTAGGTTATCCGGGCGACGGTTGTCCCGGTTTAAGCGAGTAGGCTGATAGT
>NZ_JABBFP010000024.1 GCF_018494085.1 Rosenbergiella collisarenosi
GGAAAATCATCCCTTGGGGGATGCCTTTCCTCTCACCTACTGGGGTAGGTTCGTTGTGCTTTGGCACTGCGAAAAATTTACTGGGGTAAATTGTTTCTTGTGTACTTTGGCAACTCTGAACGAATGCCAAAGTATGAAAACGATGAGTTAAACGCTGGGGCGTTCCTCTCATCTTTCACTCGCTGGGGCGTGTGAATTTCCCCAACTGCGGATCTTTGCGTATGGTGTGTTCGGTCAATATTTTGTAGGTTTGGGTATCAAATCAGCCTGAAATTATCCGCTACTTAGTTTGGTGCATAACAATTCATAGGATCAGAATTCATCTAAGCGATTCTGAGACGTTTTGAAGGGTAAGACGGTGAGTTTTATCGGTTACGCCCCAGAATCGCTCTGAGGGCGTTTGAGCGGTGCGCGTAATACGGGCTTATGTTAAATGCCTACCGCGCCCCTATGGGGCTTGCTCAACCCCAAAAAACGCCCCTTCCAGGCTAACGCTTGGAAGCGTCATTTTTCGGCGTTTCCAATGGGGGAAGTAGTCCGTCATCGCAAACCGTGTGAAAATTAACCCTTTTTTTGTCGTTTGTGCTTGTGATCCATCTTCAAAGGGCGTAAAACGAAAAAACCCACCGTGAAGGTGGGTTGATCGGGAAAGTGAAGTACCACCTTCAGTTTTCCGTTTGGTAAAAGGTTATGCAGACCGATTACCGTGGTAATGCCTAGAACAAGTAAGCAGTTACCGAGTTTCTTCAGTTTAACACCTCTGAATTCTCTCGCAATACTTCTCAAGCTTCCCACTGTAAAAAAGTCTTAGAAACCCTTTACCAATGGCTACCGCCAGTGGCGTTTTTGCGTGTCTGTAAGGGTTGGACTCAAGAGAAATAGTTACCTTACATGGCGCGGTAGTCGGGCTAAACGGGGGGTTCGTGCATATAGCCCAGCTTGGAGCGAACTGTCTAAGTGGAGTTGAGTGTCAGGCGTGGTATGAGAAACCGCAGCCATAATTGCGGACAGACACCGACAAACCATAAGACGGGAACACAGGAGCGCACGAGGGAGCCGCTAGAGGGAAACGTCTAGCATCTTGATAGCTGTGTCGGGTTTCGCCGCCTACTGATTAGAGTACCGAAAACGCATTGTTTTTGTGAAACTCATCAGGGGGGCGGAGCCTATGGAAAAACGCCTTTCTCTGCGACCTCTCACAGCTTCAAAACCCTGTTATGCACAGAAACTGGGGATAACTCTTTAAGCACATGCCGCCAACGCTCGCCGCAGTCTTTGAATAGCGAAGTCTTTCAAAGCGAGGAAGCGTAATTTCATAACCCTCTTACATATTCCCCTTTCGCTTAATACCTACATAAGTTACCTCCAAAAATTAGCTATTTGTTTAAATATCTATTCTATGTAGCTATCTCTATCCCTCTCGGGATAGTTATTTTCTACGCTAGGGCTCCGAAAATAAGAAGGGTAATCCCCTCTACTCTCAGGCTGGACGCCTTCGAACGAGATGATGACCCCTCTTTTTGACTTATGTCTGCTGGACGCAGCCAACGTCAAAAATTCACCCGTGCCCCATCATGCTCGCGCATGACCAAAACCAAAAACTACGATGCTGGATGCATCTAACGCTCCGCTGTTTTCGATTTTGGTCA
>NZ_JABBFP010000025.1 GCF_018494085.1 Rosenbergiella collisarenosi
CGGTCGCACTGCCACTGATAATCTGTGCCTGTGCATGCTCAGTGACGTTGATGACATCGTCACCCGCCACCTTATCGACGGTGATCACTGGCGCTTGCAGATCCACGTGGACAGTATGGCTGGCGTCGGTGCTGTTGCCCGCCTTATCCGCTACGCTTGCACTGACGGTGGTTTGTCCATCGCTGAGCGCTTGCAGATCGGCCGCGGGCACCTTCACCTGCCAATGACCTTGCGCATCAACGGTGGTCTTATAGTCCTTACCGTTCAGGCTAATTGTCACTTCTTGGCCCGCTTGCGCCGTGCTGCTGCCGCTGATCAGCTGGTCGCTGCCCGCTTCTTTAGCATTCAACACGTTGTCTTGCGTCAGGTTATCGATGGTTAGGCTCGGTGCCACGGTGTCGACTAGGATCTCGCGGCCCGCTTGCGCGCTGTTACCGGTTGGCGTGGTGACGCTCACCTCGACGTTGCGTATGCCATCGTAAAGCCCAGACATATCCGCCGCCGGAACGGTTACCGCCCACTTGCCGTCGCCGTCGACCGTAGTCGTATACTGATGACCCGCGAATGTCACGGTCACCGTGCTGCCTGCTGCCACCTCGTGGGTGCTGCCGCTTAATGCCAGATCCTGCCCTTTTTCGGCCGCATTCAGTACATCGTCACCGCTGACGGTATTGATGCTGATCGCCACTTCGGCTAGATCGACGGTGACGGGGTGCAGGATAGCTACCGGGTTACCGGCACTGCTTTCGCCACTGACCGCGATTTGTAGAGTGCCTGCCGCCCAGTTGCTGACATCGCTGCTCGGCACTGCCGCGCTCCACGACCCATCCGCCAGTACGGTCGCGCTGTAGGTCTTACCGTTAATGGTGACGGTTAAGGCGCTGTTGGCAGCGATCCCTTGGCTCGAGCCGCTGACGATCAGGTTTTGGTTATGCTCAAGGGTGTTGACGATGTCATCACCCGCCACGGTATCGACCCGTAAGCCCGGCAAGTTCGCATCGATGCTGATCGTATGCTCGCTATGACCGGTATTACCGGTTTTATTGGTGACCGACGCATCAACCGTCAAGGCACCGTTGCCCATCGCGGTCAGATCGTCACTCGGTACCTTAACGCTCCAGGTTAGATCCTTCGCCACGGTCGCGGTGTAAGTCTTACCGCCCAGTTGAACGGTCACGGTATCGCCCGCCGCCGCACCACTGACTTTACCGCTCAGGGTTTGCCCTGCGGCCAGCTCGCTGGCGTTGATCACATCATCGCCCGCCAC
>NZ_JABBFP010000026.1 GCF_018494085.1 Rosenbergiella collisarenosi
CGGCCGCCTTCGTCTTTAGACAGAATATAGACTTCTGACTCGAACTGGGTGTGTGGCTTGATTGAACCTGGTTTTGCAAGAACTTGACCACGTTCGATTTCTTCACGCTTGATACCACGCAGAAGAACACCAACGTTCTCACCTGCTTGACCTTGGTCAAGAAGCTTACGGAACATTTCAACACCAGTACAAGTAGATTTCGCAGTATCTTTGATACCAACGATTTCAACTTCTTCACCCACTTTAACGATTCCGCGCTCTACACGACCGGTAACAACTGTACCACGGCCTGAGATTGAGAATACGTCTTCGATTGGCAGAAGGAACGGCAGGTCGATTGCACGTTGTGGTTCTGGGATGTATGAATCTAAGTAACCAGCCAGTTCTACAACTTTAGCTTCCCACTCTGCTTCGCCTTCCAGTGCTTTAAGCGCTGAACCACGAACGATTGGCGTGTCGTCGCCTGGGAAGTCGTATTGTGACAGCAGGTCACGAACTTCCATTTCAACGAGCTCTAACAGCTCTTCATCATCAACCATGTCACACTTGTTCAGGAACACGATGATGTAAGGAACACCTACTTGGCGACCTAACAGGATGTGCTCACGAGTTTGTGGCATAGGGCCATCAGTTGCCGCAACAACCAGGATAGCTCCGTCCATTTGCGCAGCACCGGTGATCATGTTTTTAACATAATCGGCGTGTCCTGGGCAGTCAACGTGCGCGTAGTGAC
Source organism: Rosenbergiella collisarenosi (assembly GCF_018494085.1). Taxonomy (GTDB): domain Bacteria; phylum Pseudomonadota; class Gammaproteobacteria; order Enterobacterales; family Enterobacteriaceae; genus Rosenbergiella; species Rosenbergiella collisarenosi. The sequence goes on from NZ_JABBFP010000026.1 coordinate 734, forward strand.
GAGTTGGAGTTTCGTACTCTACGTGTGAAGTGTTGATGGTGATACCACGTGCTTTTTCTTCTGGTGCGTTATCGATTTGATCGAATGCGCGCGCAGAACCGCCGTAAGTTTTAGCTAAAACGGTGGTGATAGCAGCTGTTAAAGTGGTTTTACCGTGGTCGACGTGACCGATAGTACCCACGTTAACGTGTGGTTTGTTACGTTGAAATTGCTCTTTAGCCAT
>NZ_JABBFP010000028.1 GCF_018494085.1 Rosenbergiella collisarenosi
CGATAAGGTGGCGGGTGACGATGTCATCAACGTCACTGAGCATGCACAGGCACAGATTATCAGTGGCAGTGCGACCGGCGGCGAAGCGGGTAATAGCGTGGTGGTAACACTCGCGGGCAAAACCTACAGCACGGTACTGGATGCCTCGGGCAACTGGAGTATTGGGGTACCTGCCTCGGTAATTGCCGGACTGCAAGATGGTAGCGTCAGTATTGCAGTTACTGTGACTGACAGTGCGGGCAATGTCGGAAGTACCAGCCACGATATTAAGGTGGACACTGGACTGCCAACCTTATCCATCAACACCATTGCGGGCGATGACATCATCAACAGCACGGAGAAAGGTCAGGATCTGACCATCACCGGGCAAGCGACTGGGCTGGCCTCGGGCGCGACAGTCACCGTTAACCTTAACGGTCAGCAGTATACTGCCACCGTTGATGATAAAGGACAGTGGAGCACCGTGGTACCTGTCGCCGATGTGGCAAATCTGGGGGAAGCGATCTACTCGGTTAGCGCGTCAGCGACCAATGATGTAGGGAACAGTGCTAACACAACCCATACCATCACTGTCGGCGGGGAAGCCCCGACCATTACCATCAATACGGTGGCGGG
>NZ_JABBFP010000029.1 GCF_018494085.1 Rosenbergiella collisarenosi
CACTACGCAGTCATGTATCTTATAGGTAAGGAGGTGATCCAACCGCAGGTTCCCCTACGGTTACCTTGTTACGACTTCACCCCAGTCATGAATCACAAAGTGGTAAACGCCCTCCCGAAGGTTAAGCTATCTACTTCTTTTGCAACCCACTCCCATGGTGTGACGGGCGGTGTGTACAAGGCCCGGGAACGTATTCACCGTAACATTCTGATTTACGATTACTAGCGATTCCGACTTCATGGAGTCGAGTTGCAGACTCCAATCCGGACTACGACGCACTTTATGAGGTCCGCTTGCTCTCGCGAGGTCGCTTCTCTTTGTATGCGCCATTGTAGCACGTGTGTAGCCCTACTCGTAAGGGCCATGATGACTTGACGTCATCCCCACCTTCCTCCGGTTTATCACCGGCAGTCTCCTTTGAGTTCCCACCATTACGTGCTGGCAACAAAGGATAAGGGTTGCGCTCGTTGCGGGACTTAACCCAACATTTCACAACACGAGCTGACGACAGCCATGCAGCACCTGTCTCAGAGTTCCCGAAGGCACTAA
>NZ_JABBFP010000002.1 GCF_018494085.1 Rosenbergiella collisarenosi
TCAGAAGTGAAACGCCGTAGCGCCGATGGTAGTGTGGGGTCTCCCCATGCGAGAGTAGGGAACTGCCAGGCATCCAATTAAGACCGAAAGGTCGTGACCATACCTTTGACACGGTTTGGGTGAAACAAGCAAAGTAGCAGCGCTACTTTGAGACAGAATCGGTGGAGCGGTAGTTCAGTTGGTTAGAATACCTGCCTGTCACGCAGGGGGTCGCGGGTTCGAGCCCCGTCCGTTCCGCCACTTATTAAGAAAAACCCATGCTAGAAATAGCATGGGTTTTTTGCTTTAACATCGGATAATATTCTTTTCATTATAGCGACCCGCTAAACTAGTAACGGATCGCTATTCGACCGTTAATGTGATGGATTGTCTGACTGTTTTCTTTCTACAGTTGAATCAATATCACGTAATTTCTTAACTTCCTCGCTCGTTACTGGCGACGCCTTATTCCCCCAACTTTGGCGTATAAAAGTTACTACGTTAGCAACTTGCTGATCAGTTAACCGCCAACCAAAGTCTGGCATGCGTAAGCCTGTTACTGCATCGTGAGTCACCGCCATTTTACTTCCACGTAGCACGACACTGATTAGTGAAGAAGGATCATCGCTTAGTACGGCGGTATTTTGTGCTAGTGAGGGGAAAGTTTTTGTGTAACCTTGTCCATCAATACGATGACAGGCAGAGCAGTTATCCATATATTCTTGCGCACCTCTCTGTGATATATCCCCTTTGGTTAACGCGATACGCGTTGCCTCGTTATAGGTCGGAGCGATAGCGTTCGGACTGGAAGATTTAAGTGATTTAAGATAAATAGCGATAGAGGTCAGATCCTGCGTAGTAAGGTATTGTGTGCTATGTTCAATAACATCAGTCATTGACCCAAATGCAGCACTTTGCTCAGACCTACCCGTTTTTAGGAACTCTACGAGTTGAGCCACAGACCAACGGCCTAAACCATTATTGATATTACTGGTCAGATCCGGGGCATGCCATCCTTCTAACGTTCCTCCCGTAAGATAAGCTGGACCATACTGATCCAAGGCTTTTTCCTGAAAACCGATACCACGGGGCGTGTGGCAGGTACCACAGTGCGCAAGTCCTTGGACGAGGTATGCACCTCGATTCCATTGCGAGCTCTGTTGGGGATCGATTTGAAAGGTCTTACTATCATGATAAATCAAATTCCAGATAGCTAAGGGCCAACGAATACTTAATGGCCATGGAATATCACTAGACCGATTCCTCTGAGAAACAGCGGGAACTTTCTGCATAAAGTAGTCGTATAATGCTTTCATATCAGCATCACTAATTTTAGAAAACGAGGTATACGGCATCGCTGGATAGAGATTATGGCCATCTTTCGCGACACCTTTACGTACCGCTTTTACGAAATCATCATAGGTATAGTCACCTATTCCAGTACTTTTATCGGGGGTTATATTGGTGGAATAAATGGCACCGATAGGTGTCGACATCTTCAACCCGCCAGCAAAGAATTTCCCCCCAGGCGCTGTATGGCAAGCTATACAATCTCCCGCTATAACGAGCTGCTGCCCTAAATCGGTAGCGGATACTGCTAGACAAGGCTCTGTCAGTACCAATAGGCAAAGGGTAGATAGCTGAGTTTTCCAGTTCAACATAAAATACTTTCCCTCAGTTAAGCCTGAACCAATGGTCCTGGGTTTGCGAGATAACGGGTGCGAATTGCATCAGCTGCAAATAAGGCGGTTGCGCCTACGATTCCGGTAGGGTTGTACGCGAGGTTTTGCGGGAAACAACATGCACCAAGGACAAATAGATTGGGAACATCCCAACTCTGTAGATATTTATTAACTACGCTGGTTTTAGGGTCGTCTCCCATGACTGCCCCCCCTGTGGTGTGGGTTGATTGATAAGGGCGTACATCATAATGTGCGTCCATGCTCATATATTGCTTTTCGTAATGATGAGGATTAATTGCTTTAACAATCTCTTCTGACTTAAGACCGATAAAATGGGTCATTTTCAGCTCATTCTGTTGCCAATCAAAAGTCATGCGTAAGAGTGGCTGGCCGTGTACGTCGGTATATGTAGGGTCGAGATCCAAATAACATTGTTTATATGGCATCACTGAGCCGGAAGATCCCACGGACATGTTGTGAAGATAATTATCGCGAATGGCTCGTTTCCAACCGGAACCCCATTTCGGGGAACTAGACGGTAAAGACATCTGCTGGATAGGGCGCCCGCCGGTAGTCGTTGCTGAAATGGTTGCTCCACCAATAAAATTCAGTGTCGAGTGGTCGAAGTTTTCAGAATTAAACTCATCGATAAACATGCCAGTGGTACCGGTTGCAGCGAAAGGATTGAACACATTATTCTTCTCGAAGAATAAATTAATTCCTCCATTCATTTGATAAGCATAGTTACGTCCGACTACGCCTTCTCCGGTGGTTGGGTTATAGGGTTTACCTATCTTTGATAAAAGTAATAGTCGTACATTGTGCAACTGAAATGCACTTAGAATAACCAGACTCGCGGGCTGCTCAACCTCTTGTCCCTCGGCATTGATATAGGTCACTCCTGTAGCATGCTTCCCTGTAGAGTCGGTATTGACTCTAATCACTTGGCATTGGGTGCGCAGTTCTATATTTTGATAGGACTTTAACGCAGGTAGTACACAAGACTGTGGTGATGCCTTAGAGTAGTTATAACATCCGAAACGTTCGCAAAATCCACAGTAGTTGCAAACGCCCATCTGGACACCATAGGGATTGGTATAAGGCTCGCTACAGTTCGCAGCAGGGACAGGGAAGGGGTGGTAGCCTAATTTCTTAGCCGCCTCACTAAACAGAATACCTGCATATTGAGTCTTCAGCGGTTTGGTCGGATAAGCATTTTGACGCGCTGATTCAAATGGATTCCCGCCTTCGATAATCTTACCCTGAATATTACCCGCTTGACCTGCAGCCCCACATATTTTCTCAAACTTATCGAAATAGGGCTCCATTTCAGCATAGGTGAATGGATAATCTTGAACAGTCATGTCTTGAGGGATAAAGCTCGCACCATATTTTTCGATGACGGTAGTACGCATATGTAAATCAGCTTCCAACGGCCGCCATAACATTCCATTCCAATGACTTCCAGCACCACCGACGCCATCGCCCGGTAAAAAAGAGCCAAATCGTCGGTAAGGAAGCGCGGTTTGGCTTGAGTTATGTCTCACTGTGACGGTTTCTTTTGCGGCATTCTGGAAAAGTTTTAGGCGAATGCCATAGGTTAATTCGTCAGTAATTTTTGGATAAGCAAAGTCCGGATACGTATCTCGAGATTCCCCCCTTTCCAGAGCAACTATTTTTAGGCCGCTCTCAGCAAGTTCTTTTGCCATTAATGATCCAGTCCAACCAAAACCCACGATCACGATATCTACATCAGGTTTTTTAATCGCCATTTAGAGAGTCCTTTTTCCTGAAATGCTTACCGGACCTAAGGGATAAGTTTGATTAGGATGATCCAAGACTTGAGGATAGTCAGCGCGAGCGCCTGGATAGCCGATTAACTTCCATGATGCAAGTGTCTGATTTCCTCCGTGTATGGGATCTGCGAGATATCCTTCTTTGGTATTCTCGAGTACTTGGGTAAAGAATAGCTTTCCAGAAATATCGGAGAAGTTTAATGAACCTTCCTCCAATTGTTGCAGGATAGAGTCCGCAATAGCGGGGCTAAGACTGGCGAATACTGTATTGTACTGTCCTTGACACCATTGATTTAATGCTCGTATACCACGCCGCCAAGTCTCTCGCGGAACCAACGGTGACTGGTAACCAAGCTCTGGGACTGCCTCAGCAAATGGACCTTGCATATACCATAAATGTCCATATCCATAAGGAAGTTCCAATTGTTTATCAATGTAGATCGGAACGCCTTCGCTAACGGCGCCAGGTCCCATCTCATCCTCAGGAATTAACCGATCGGTGAGTGCGATTACCGTTCGCCACTCATCGTCATTGAAAAAGCTTGCGACGTATTGCTCTGTGACTGCTTCAGATTTAACGACTGTCGCCTGTGCTCCTTGCGTAAGTAGAGTACCGCCAGCTGCTGCAAGCGGAATAAGCGATAGCGAACGCTGTAGAAAACGCCGCCGAGAAGAAATATGCGGATCGTTACTCATAAAAAGTCCCTCTTTATTTTGATTAGTCTTATGTTGGGCGAATAGGCATTCTGCTTGGTAGGTATAAGACCTCACAAACTAAGAGGGTTTAATTGTTAATACAAGGTTAAAAAATGCTCTGTTCTTTTGGTTCGGTACGGGGAGTGTTAATAAGCGATTGATTAAATAGAGCAATATGATTTTTGCGTCTACCGAGATAACGAATAATCGAGTCTCTGATTGATCTATATTAAATTTTTTCTAAGTATAGCTACCCAGCTGTCGATTTTATATTCATCATCTATTGGTAAATGTCTTGGCTCTGCGTAGTATAGGCAATGAAAGTCGAGCGAGAGGTAGAGCTGAGGGTGCGAAAAAAAACGTATGCAGTGAGGTACACGGCAGGTCAACCGGCAGAACAGGTCTTTTCACCAGAGCTGCAATTCCCGTTCGTCCACCGATTGCCCGAGGGTGCACTACTGCCAGATTATAAAAACCTACAAGTCTTGGTGTGGAATATTTTTAAACAACAGCGTGCAGAATGGCAGTCTGTTATCACCGATTTTGGTAAGGATAGTCATCTCGTCATGTTACAAGAAGCACAGACGACTCCAGAACTCGTTACCTTTGCGACCTGCCATTTTATCGCGGTTGATCAAGTTCCTGCATTATCTTTCCCACAGCATCCATCTGGGGTTATGACCTTAGCGAAAAGCGCACCAATCTTTTGTTGCCCCTTGCGGGAGCGTGAACCGCTGTTACGATTAGCTAAATCTGCGTTGATCACCGTCTATCCGATGCCGAATGGTCAAATGCTCATGGCGGTGAATATGCATGCGGTGAATTTTAGCCTAGGGATTGATGTTTATCGTAAACAATTGGCGACAGTGGGCGAGCATATCCAACACCACAGTGGTCCGATACTACTGGCTGGAGACTTTAATGCTTGGAGCCAGCCACGAAGCAAGGCCCTCTATCATTTTGTTCATAAACATCATTTAAAAGAAGTACATTTCGACCACGACCATCGCCGGACGGCTTTTGGAAGGCCACTCGATTTTATCTTTTATCGGGGGATGTCTATCGAAAAAGCGCGAGTATTAAAAACCGAGGCTTCGGATCATAACCCGCTATTAGCTGAATTTAGTTTCGCATAGAGAGCAACTAAGTATGACTTATTTTGATGGACATAATGATCTCTTACTGAACTTATGGCTTAACTATCCTGATAATCCCGGTGTTTTTTTCGACAAGATTGAAGGGCATCTCGACTTCCCCCGGATTCAACAGGCAGGTCTTATCGGTGGCCTTTTTGCGATTTTTATCCCGCCTAAGTCTTACATTAGCGAGAAATACCCGCACCATGCTAAAAAGTTAGATAATCCACTACAGGTGATGTGGGAGCAGCTGGCGATCCTGAAAGAATTGATTAGGTTATCCGAAGGAAAAGTGAAACTCTGTACGACGGCTGCAGAATTGAAGCAGGCTAAAAGAGAACGGGTCTTTGCTGCGGTCGCTCATATAGAAGGTGCCGATGCGTTATCTTTAGAAAGTACAGCACTTGATACTTTTTACCAAGCCGGTGTAAGAAGTGTAGGGCCTTTTTGGAACACCTCTAATGCCTATGGTGCAGGGGTAACTGGTAGTTTTCCGGGTACTCCCAACAGCGGCACCGGTCTCACCCCTGCAGGAAAGCAGTTGATTGCTCAGTTAGTTAATAAAAAAATGGTTATTGACTGTTCTCATATGAACGAGCAAACCTTTTGGGAGGTTGCTCAGCTCTCTCACCAGCCTCTTATTGCCACTCACTCTTCAGTACATCAACTCTGCGCACAGCCCCGTAACCTGACCGATGAACAGCTATTAGCTATTGGTAAGAGTGGTGGTGTGGTCGGTATCAACTTTGGTAACGCATTTATCCGCCCAGATGGCGCACGTAACGAAGAAACCGATCTAGACATCTTGGTCGATCATTTCTGTTATGTGGTTGACCTGGTGGGTGATGAACATGTTGCCCTAGGGTCAGACTTTGACGGTGTATCGGTACCAAAAACACTTGGTGATGTGACCGGGCTACCGTTGCTGGCAGAAAGCCTGAGTCGGAGAGGTTTATCTGGCGAAAGTTTGGCAAAAATAACCTATAAAAATTGGCTGAGAGTGCTCGAACGCACCTGGGGTCAATAACGACGATTAATTTTGGTTTAGTGTTGACCTTGGGGAAACATTAGCGCAACATTTACTCCCCAAGGTAACGAATAGTTACCCAGACCATAATAATGAGGACAACACCATGTGGAAAAAACCAGAATTTGAAGATATGCGTTTAGGTATGGAAATCACTCTGTACATCTCTAACCGCTAAGTCATCTTCTATGCCCGTACTCTAGTATGGGCATCTTCCTCTCTATAAATCGACACTTCTATGTTTATCAAAGTTTTAGGCTCTGCCGCTGGTGGCGGTTTCCCTCAGTGGAATTGCAATTGCGCTAATTGTCAGGGCGTCCGAGAAGGCTCTATCCCTGCACGTCCTCGGACACAGTCATCAATACTTATCAGCGATAATCGCCAAGATTGGGTATTGTGTAATGCTTCTCCAGATATTTCCGAGCAGATTCGCCACACTCCAGAATTCGTTAAACATGGCCATCTTCGCGGTACTACGGTAGGCGATATCATTCTCACCGATAGCCAGATTGACCACAGTACCGGACTTCTGAGCCTGCGCGAAGGGTGCCCTCATCGTGTTTGGTGTACAGCTGAGGTACATGAGGATCTATCAACGGGTTTTCCAATTTTCCCAATGCTCACCCATTGGAATGGGGGCTTGCTTCATCAGCCGATCGTACCGATGCAGCCCTTTAAAACACAAGTTTGTACTCAATTACGTTTTATCCCTATCCCGATTATTAGTAATGCACCGCCGTACTCCCCTTGGCGTGATAAGCCCTTACCCGGTCATAACGTAGCGCTGTTTATCGAAGATGAATCCTCTGGTCAGAGTGTGCTGTATGCACCCGGTTTAGGCGAGCCTGACGAGGTAATTCTACCGTGGTTACAAAAAGCCGATTGCTTACTGATTGATGGGACTGTCTGGCGAGATAACGAGCTCGTCACAACCGGCGTTGGACATAACACGGGAAAAGCGATGGGACATCTAGCGCTTTCTGAAGAGAAAGGCATGATGGCGATGTTGGCTTCCCTCAAGGCTAAGCGAAAAATTTTAATTCATATTAATAATACTAACCCAATACTTAATGAATCGTCCCCGGAAAGAGCCAGCCTAGATCAGGCGGGTATCGAAGTCAGTTGGGATGGTATGGAAATCACGTTGGGAGAATAGAATGCATATCAGCGAAACGCTAACACCAGAAGCTTTTGAACAAGCCCTACGCGATAAGGGGGCTTATTATCATATCCATCACCCTTACCATATTGCTATGCACAATGGGCAAGCAACAAAAAAACAAATTCAGGGATGGGTAGCAAACCGTTTTTATTACCAAACCAATATACCGTTGAAAGACGCGGCCATTATGGCTAACTGCCCCGATCCGAGTGTAAGACGTCAATGGGTACAACGCATCCTGGATCACGATGGCTATGAAGACAGTGAGGGCGGTATCGAGGCGTGGTTGCAACTTGGGGAAGCGGTTGGGCTAACACGAGAAGAGCTATTATCCGAGCAGCACGTCCTACCTGGAGTGCGCTTTGCCGTGGATGCTTATGTTAATTTTGCACGCCGTGCCAATTGGCAGGAAGCGGCGTGCAGTTCGTTGACCGAGCTGTTTGCTCCACAAATCCATCAATCACGCCTGGACAGTTGGCCGCAGCACTATCCCTGGATTAAGGAAGACGGCTATTTCTATTTTCGTAGTCGTTTAGGCCAAGCTCGGCGTGATGTTGAGCATGGACTATCCTTAGCCTTAGAGATTTTCGATACGGCGGAAAAACAGACGCGGATGTTAGAAATCTTGCAATTTAAGCTCGATATCCTGTGGACGATGCTTGATGCAATGACTATGGCTTATAGTTTGGATCGCGCCCCTTATCACACTGTGACCGACCAAGCGGTTTGGCACACTACGCGTTTGGTGTAAATGATGATGACTTTATCCGCAGTACCCTGTTTTCGCCGTGGCTATCGCATGCAATGGGAAGAGACTCAGCAACAGCATGTCATTCTCTATCCAGAAGGCATGGCTAAACTTAATGAGTCAGCAGCGATGATCCTAGAGCTAGTCGATGGTAACGCGAGCGTTGATATGATTATCGAAACACTCAATACCCGTTTTCCTGATGCCGGCGGCGTGGACGAGGACGTGATCGATTTTCTGCAGGCGGCTTACCGTCAAAAATGGATTTTACTGAACGATGCAAAGTAATCCAGCTATCAAAGCACCGTTGTGGCTTCTGGCGGAATTGACCTACCGCTGCCCATTGCAATGCCCGTACTGTTCGAACCCTCTCGATTTCGCACGGGCAAGCGAAGAGTTGACTACAGATCAGTGGATCGAGGTATTTAAGCAAGCCCGTGCAATGGGCAGTGTCCAGCTCGGCTTTTCAGGGGGTGAACCCCTAACGCGTAAAGATTTACCGGAACTTATCGCTGCGGCACGTGGGCTGGGCTTTTACACTAATCTGATTACCTCTGGGATAGGCTTAACGACTAAGAAATTAGATCTATTTGCCGAAGCTGGACTGGATCATATCCAAATTAGCTTCCAAGCCAGCGATGAGACCTTAAATGCCGCGTTGGCAGGATCTAAGAAGGCGTTTGCGCAGAAACTAGAGATGGCTAGGGCAGTTAAAGCACATGGTTATCCTATGGTGCTCAACTTCGTCTTACATCGGCACAATATTGATCAAATCGATCGCATCATCGAGCTATGCATCGAGCTAGACGCCGACGATGTCGAACTTGCGACCTGTCAGTTCTACGGTTGGGCGCAGCTTAACCGGGAAGGGTTACTCCCGACGAGAAAACAGATCGCCGATGCAGAAAAAGTCGTCGCCGCCTATCGCGAGAAGATGGCGGCTTCGGGTAACCTGACAAATCTAATTTTCGTGACCCCTGATTATTACGAGGAACGCCCCAAAGGTTGTATGGGCGGTTGGGGGGCGATCTTTATGAATGTCACGCCGGATGGTAAGGCATTGCCTTGTCACAGCGCACGCCAGCTGCCGATTGAGTTCCCGTCGGTGTTAGAGCACAGGTTGGACGATATTTGGTACAATTCGTTCGGCTTCAACCGCTACCGCGGTTATGACTGGATGCCTGAACCTTGCCGGTCTTGCGACGAGAAAGAGAAAGATTTTGGCGGATGCCGTTGCCAAGCCTTCATGCTAACCGGTGATGCAGACAACGCTGATCCAGTATGCAGTAAGTCTGCACACCATGGAAAAATTCTTCAGGCGAGAGAAGACGCTAACCATTGTCAGACGACCATAGAACAGCTGCAATTCAGGCATCAGCGTAATTCAGAGTTAATTTTTAAAACCTCGGTTTAAGCATGGATGTAATCAATGATGCTAGGCGCTACCGATTAGCCTCAGGCCTTGAGATAAATATAGAGCATGTGCCGCATCTGCAACGCGCTGCCGTGGTGTGGATAGTTCCTGTCGGTAGCCATCAAGAGCCAAAGGAGTGGCCAGGCTTAGCTCACCTCACCGAGCATATGGTCTTTGCGGGTGGTCAACAATTTCGTGATCAGCAGCGCCTTATGCCTTGGATTCAGAAGCGAGGAGGGCGAATCAATGCGACGACTCAACAGAATTATACCGCTTACTACTTCGACATTGAGCCAGATGAGCTTCAGCAGGGGGTGTTGCGGCTGAACGATATGCTGACCGCGCCGCGTTTTACGTTGGCAGATCTGCAACGAGAAACCAGAGTCATCGACGAAGAATATCAACTCTATTCTCGCTCACCTCATGCACTAGCTAGCGCAGCGATCCACAGCAAAATCGAGTACCCGCGCGCTTTTTCTGACTTCCATATCGGTAATGCACGGACCTTTGGCAACGATATGACAAAACTGGCCGAGGCTCTTAAGCATTTTTACGCCGAAAGCTATGCCCCCGAATGCAGCCAGGTATGGATCGCGGCCCCTCTAAGCTGTCAGCAACAATACGCTAAGATTAGTGAGTGTCTTGCCATGACCGAGGCATCGGAAATCTTGCAACCACCGCCTAGTAGTTGGGTGGCGGACGGTGAGCCGATCACTTGGCAAAACTGGCAGGGAGAAATTTGCCTTACCAGACAGCCAGGTTTGGGTATTTCTCTGGTTGTTGTGACGTGCTCACTGAGTGACTGGCCAATATTGGTAGAGCTTATATCCGATACCGCGCCTGGCTCCCTCAGTCAGATGATTAGCCAGCAGCTTGGGCACTTTATCTCTGTACGGGTGGAACGCCATTATCACGATAACCAGCAGATTTTCTTTACCCTATGGTTCGAAGGGGCTGATTTTTCAGAGAAGGATGCACAACAGAGCCTTAGGATATGGCAGCAGTGGTGGGAGGAGGCCTCACGGCTCTCCGCTGAACATATCAACCATTATGAGGCTTTAGCACAAGCTGAGGCTCTGCGGTTACCTGCTATGGAGTTTCTTCGCGAGCATGCCTTAGGCTTTATCTTCGCTTCCTCGACTGAAACAGACCTGAGGGCAAACCGTTTGCAACAGGCTTTTTCCTCGGTAACATGCTACGCATTATTACGAAGCCGACACGACGTCTCAATACAGAACGTCGAATGCCAAGGCTTAGACTGCCGATTTCGCACCACACAATTGGAGCAGGGGGATCGAGCTGGTAAAGTTTATGCTTTTACCTTCTATCCTCAGCCACGCGCTAGGCCTACGATTATCCCGGCACTTACAGAAAATCCTCCCCGAGTGCCTCTGCATTACTGTCACGAGCCATCCGGTAGGGTGAAAATAGTATTACGGCCTGCTGCGGGAGCAGCCATTACTGATACCGTACGAGAATCCTTGATCCAGGCCCTATCGCCAGTATTTAGCCTAGCGAAACATGCTGCAGGAGAAGTTATTTGGCAGCAAGTTAGGGGTAACGATTTACTCTGTATTAGCTTCAAGCACGTGACTGAGCTTAAAGAATGCGTGGCTAACTTGATTAGGTATTGGCCTAAAACGCTCCCACCTAGCACGATAGACCGTTATGCTTCATTATCGCTCAGGGAACTGTTACAGAATATGCCAAGCTTGTTGGCCGACGACTTGGATCAGTGGATGGTTTCCTACATAGGCCATGCACAGGATGAGGCTGAGGCCTTAGAAACCATGCTGAGTGCCTTACCCCTCAGCTGGCAGACATTCACCGCTGATAGACTCCCTTTACAGCGTACGCTGCACTACACAGCCAATGCCCCCGGGTCGGCAACGCTGTTGGCATTTATTCCTTATCCGCTCATCTCGTCGTACTCGAACACGGTTTATCATCGGTTGGCAGGTTATTACGAGAGCGCTTTCTATCATCAACTACGGGAAGTCGAAGCTGTCGGTTATGCCGTAGCCTGCCGCCAGCGAGTCTATCGTGATCGTTGGGGGCTACAAATTATCTTACAGTCCTCACATCTCTCTGCATCGCAACTCTGCGAACGCGTGGTAGTTTTTTTTGAAGAACTAAACGTTTCGGATAAAGCGTTAGCGGCACCGTTGATACTAGGCGATCAGGGCAGCGGTGATGAGGAGATAGATCGTTACCTAGAGGCTCATTTACCGTTACCCTCTGTTAGTAAACAGAAGGACGAAATGGATAATTTATCCCCAGAAAAAGCGCATGCCGAACTCATTAGACAGATAAAGGATAAAACGGGTGGCTGGGTTTTTATCGAATAAAAAAAGCTGCTCAGAACGAGCAGCTTTTTCATCGATAGTTTAAGAGTTATTAACGAATAACGTCAGTTTCTTACCTGGTTGCAGCGATTGTTCATCACGCGTCAAACTACCATTCCAGCGAAGAACATCTTTGATGTTAACGCCGTGACGCTCTGCGATGCTGGAAAGAGAATCACCTTTGCGAATCTTATAGGTGATGCTGTTTCCATTATCAGCCAGTTGTTGCCTGCTGTTTTTACTCTGACCGCCTAGCTCTAAGGTTTGACCAATTCGTACACTTGCCGTACGTAAATTGTTCATTGATTTTAGTGCTCGGACACTCAATCCGTGTTTTGCTGCTATGGTTGAAAGGGTATCCCCCGATCGCACTTTGTATTGTGAAACAGCACTATTTTCTGCGACGGCTATCGGTTGAACCGCCTGAATATCATGTGTGGCTAAAGAATCTTTTAACCTAACAACATGAGATTTAGGTACCATCACATACTGCGGGCCACTAGGAGCGGTCGATCCGCGCTTATAGCCAGCGTTAAAACTTTTCAGCCGTCCCACCGGGATGCCTGTCATTGAGGCGACTTGGGTCAAGTTAATTTGCTTACCAACGTTAACCTTAGCTAAGGCACGACCGTCGTTTGCTTTAGGTAACTTAATCCCATACTGTTTTGGATTCTTAATCAGCTGGCTTAAGGCCAACATTTTCGGAATATAAACAGTTGTTTCTTTCGGCAGTGATAAGCTCCAAAAATCGGTCGGCTTACCGCGTGCTCGATTGGCTTTCATCGCATTCAGAACTCGACCCTCACCGCTATTATAAGCAGCTACAGTCAGCAACCAATCGCCATGAAACATCTTGTTCAGACGTTGTAGCATGTTAAGTGCCACTGTGGTGGACGCGACTACATCACGTCTTCCGTCGTACCATTGCGTCTGCTTTAATCCATAATTTCGCCCCGTGCTTGCTACGATTTGCCAAATTCCGGCAGCGTTAGCATTGGATGTTGCATGGGGGTCAAAAGCACTCTCCACTATAGGTAAAAGTACCAGCTCCATCGGCATTTTACGTTTTTGTATCTGGTCAACAATCCAGTACATATACGGTTCTGCTTGAGCAGTTACCTCGTGGAGATAACTCTTATCCTTCAAATACTTCAGTTTTTGTTCGCGGATCCGAGGATTATTCGGAACCTTCATCTTCAACTTGTCGCTAATGGTATTCCAGAGATCGCTATTTTCTGCGGTTGTATTCCCATCATCCTGCCAATGGGGGGACAACATGCGTTCTCCGAGATTACCATCACTTCCCTGACTCGCTGAAGACAGACTCTGTGCATGTTGTTCAGGTTCACCAGCATCACTCCCTGATACATGGCAACTGAACAACAAGACTGAGGCGAGAAATATCGCTTTAGTCTTCATATAAGTTCATTGATTGATTAAAAGACAGGCAATGATACGTGACCATGCTGCCTAACACAACCCTAAACTTATCCCTGGTCTTTTAGGCGGCGCAACTCGGCGAAGCGTTGTGCGGGGGTGGTTAATGTCGGATTATCCTCGAACAAGGCTATCACCTCTGGCCTTTCTGTCATCAGAAATAGGTTAATTAGTCGTTCTGTTTCCAGTGTGGTGGGTAGCGTTATTTGGGCATTTTCTCTCAGTTTTTTTACTTTATTTCGGTATTCATTAATCATCGAATCTTGCGGTAGGGTACGATGGGCGAAGTTTAAATTAGAGAGCGTATATTCATGAGCGCAGCATACGAGCGTCTCTTTAGGTAACTGGTTCAGTCGGGTCAATGCCAGGAACATCTGGTCAGCAGTGCCTTCAAATAACCGACCGCAACCGCCGGAAAATAGCGTATCCCCACAGAATAGGTAAGGTTTAGCGTAATAAACGATATGCCCTAAGGTATGACCGGGTGTGGCAATGACTGAAAAGCTGTGGCCAAGAAGTTCGAGACTATCGCCGTCTTCAACGTGTTGAGTCGCCCCTTTTTTCAGCGTCTCTTGCGGGCCGTAAACCGGTATAGCTGGATAGCGGTCAGTAAGTAACTTAACGCCGCCAGTATGGTCGGCATGGTGGTGCGTAAGTAGGATCGCGTCAAGCTCCCAACGATGTTGTGCGATCGCATCTAAAACGGGTTGCGCCTCCCCCGGATCAACAATGATCGCCCGATTGTTGTCATCGATCAAAGCCCAGATATAATTATCGTCTAATGCGGGCAGGGCTGTTAGTGTTAAGCTCATAAGGATTCCTTTGTCATCTAACCAGTGATTACTCAATGAAGATTGCAAAAATCAGACGTTCTCTTTCTAGCCCTTTGCTATGGTGTTCGTTGCGCTGGGGGCCACAGTTCCAGACGATGATCGGTGATGAGATACAGCCTTGGTTAAGTAAACTCTATGGTTCGCACTTCGTTAAGATTGGGCCGCTGAGCCACACTATCGATACTAGTCGCTGTGCCATAAGCCATCAAGTTAGGATCGGTCATGATGCAGGGCAGGTAGACTTGGTGGGCGATAAAGAAAAATTACCCATAATGAGTAAGTCGATAGATGCTTGCCTTATTACTCATGCATTAGCGTGGAGTACAGATCCTCATCAGGTTTTGAGGGAGGCTGATCGCATATTAGTCGACGATGGCTGGATAGTGCTCTCAGAGTTTAACCCTTTTAGCTGGCTAGGACTCACTCGCTGGTGGCCAGGCGTATCGCTGAAGGCGCGTTTCTATTCTAAGAGTCGATTAATCGATTGGCTAAGCTTACTTAATTACGAGATTGTCAGCTATCGGGCTACGCAACTACTCCCTTGGCGCTCGCAGTCGGGGATATTAACAAGACACTTACCTATGCTTGGTTGCAACCATCTTATTTTGGCGCGTAAGCGGACTTACCCGCTGATCTTTGCGAAGAAAAGAGCCTCAGCTCAGGGCGCGCGCTTACGCCCTGCCGTCAACGTGAGCCAGCAAATTTGCTCACTTGGCGATCATGAAGCGGATAAATAACCGTTATCAGGATGAGTGGGGCTGTTTGCAGCCTCGCGGGCTAATTCATCGCAACGCTCATTCTCAGGGTGTCCTGCATGACCTTTGACCCACATCCAGTTGATAGTGTGGTCTTTCAATGCTAGGTCAAGCCGCTGCCAGAGGTCGACATTTTTTACGGGCTTTTTATCCGTGGTTTTCCAGCCTCGTTTCTTCCAGTTGTGGATCCACTGTGTTATTCCCTGACGAACATATTGGCTATCTGTCGTCAGCGTGACATCACAAGGCTGCGATAATGCTTCAAGGGCTACGATGGCCGCGAGTAACTCCATACGGTTATTGGTGGTAAGCTGATAACCTGCGCTGAATTCCTTTATGTGTTGCCCGTAACGTAAAATCGCGGCGTAACCTCCC
This sequence comes from Rosenbergiella collisarenosi, assembly GCF_018494085.1. Lineage (GTDB taxonomy): Bacteria > Pseudomonadota > Gammaproteobacteria > Enterobacterales > Enterobacteriaceae > Rosenbergiella > Rosenbergiella collisarenosi. Next base: position 15,386 of record NZ_JABBFP010000002.1, read on the forward strand.
GGTCCGGGATTTCCTAGGCATGAACCATCGGTGAAAACTTCTACCTGTTTACGCATATCTGGTAGACTTCCTTGAGTAAAACGGCAAGTTTATCGGAATGAGAGCTATGAGCACAGTAAAAAACCGTCAGATTGTCCTCGATACTGAAACAACCGGTATGAATATGGTCGGCGTACACTATGAGGGGCACCGCATCATTGAGATCGGTGCGGTGGAAGTGATCAACCGCCGGCTTACTGGGAATAACTTCCATGTGTACATTAAACCTGACCGCTTAGTCGATCCTGAAGCCTTTGGCGTACATGGGATTGCTGATGAATTCTTAAGTGATAAGCCGAGTTTCGTAGATATCGCGGCAGAATTTCTGGACTATATTAAGGGTGCCGAGCTTATCATTCATAATGCGCCGTTCGATATCGGCTTTATGGATTATGAGTTTGATAAACTTAAGCAGGGCATAGGTCATACCCGCGAGTTTTGCAGTATTACAGATAGCCTTCTCATGGCGCGTAAGCAGTTTCCGGGTAAACGTAATAGCCTTGATGCATTATGCGGACGATTCGACATCGATAACACAAAGCGTACATTACATGGCGCTTTACTCGATGCTGAGATTCTTGCCGACGTTTACCTTGCCATGACTGGTGGGCAAACGACGTTGACCTTTAATGCAGAGAATGAACACGCTGCCGATTCAGGCCTTCTTGCTCAACATCAATCAGTGAAGACGACCGGTCAGCTACGAGTGATTACCGCCACAGCAGGCGAACAGGCCTTACATGAAGAATATTTGGACCGAATCGAGAAAAAGTCGGGTCAATGCCTGTGGCGATAATGCTTTGATCGAAAAAGAAGCAAACGAGTGGTGGCAGGCGTAATATCGGTTGACGATAATCATTAACCTGATTAGTATACGCAGCGTTCCCGACGGGGGACAAGCGCGGAGCGGTAGTTCAGTTGGTTAGAATACCTGCCTGTCACGCAGGGGGTCGCGGGTTCGAGCCCCGTCCGTTCCGCCAAAATTTAAGCCCAAGTTAGCTTGCTAACTTGGGCTTTTTCTTTGTTTTTGTCAGAGAGTAAAAGATTTCTCTGCCAAGCAGGCATTTCTTGTTTTCACCTGTCCAAAGGCTCTCTCACCTAACGTATCACTCCCTTGATGTTAAAAGTTGGTGGAAAAGACTTGGATTTCAAGCTTTAAGCTGGAATCGTCTTCTCTTTTATTATTACCCTCAATATTCGTGTGACCATACTCCCATATCTGTAATACCATTCTACCTTTCGCACAGTATTTATGGACATGATGCTGTGGTTTGCCGTTGGCGTTGGATATTATTATTAACACAGGAAAACTATGGACAGGAATTTTATAAAAAAACATTTACTCTGGTTGTTGGTCGCCCTTTTGGGGGCTGGATGCCTCGGCGTTATTGCGCTTCGTCGCGGGGAGAGCATTAGTGCATTATGGTTAGTGATAGCAGCAGTCTCGGTGTACCTTGTCGCCTATCGCTATTACAGCCTTTATATCGCGCGTAACGTATTGGGCCTCGATGCAACTCGAGCCACGCCTGCCTTTGTGAATGGCGATGGACTCAATTATGTCCCCACTAACCGTTATGTCCTTTTCGGCCACCACTTTGCGGCGATAGCGGGAGCCGGGCCTTTAGTTGGGCCGGTTCTTGCGGCACAGATGGGGTATTTACCGGGCACGCTTTGGCTATTAGCAGGTGTAGTGGTCGCTGGCGCGGTACAAGACTTTATGGTGCTATTCATCTCGAGTAGACGGAACGGTAACTCTCTTGGAGAGATGGTCAAACAGGAAATGGGCGCAGTGCCTGGCTTTTTAGCGCTTTTTGGCTGTTTTCTAATAATGATCATTATTCTCGCAGTATTGGCACTCATTGTGGTAAAAGCGCTAGCTGAGAGTCCATGGGGCGTATTCACGGTATGTTCGACACTACCGATTGCGCTGTTCATGGGGATCTACATGCGTTTCATTCGCCCTGGACGGGTCGGGGAAATTTCCGTGATTGGCGGGCTTCTACTCTTACTCGCCATCTGGTTAGGAGGCGTAATCGCCCATGACCCGTATTGGGGGCCGGCTTTAACGTTCAAAGATACTACGATTACCTGGGCGCTTATTGGTTATGCCTTCATTTCAGCGCTATTACCTGTATGGTTAATCCTTGCGCCGCGTGACTATTTAGCAACGTTTCTTAAAATCGGGGTGATAGTTGGCTTGGCTATCGGCATTATTATCCTGCATCCACAGCTAAAAATGCCGGCGGTAACGCAGTTTATTAGCGGAAATGGTCCTGTCTGGAAAGGGGCTATGTTCCCATTCTTATTTATTACCATCGCTTGTGGTGCGGTATCCGGTTTTCATGCGTTAATTTCTAGCGGTACCACGCCCAAACTACTCGCTAATGAAACCGATGCGCGTTTCATTGGTTATGGTGCGATGTTGATGGAGTCTTTTGTGGCACTAATGGCGCTAGTTTCTGCAGCCATCATTGAACCAGGCCTCTATTTTGCGATGAACACCCCACCTGCCGGTCTAGGTATCACTATGCCAAATCTTCACGAGCTTGGTGGTGATCAGGCTGCATTAATCATGCAGCAATTACAAATTGCCACTGAACAAGCTGCAGCCAAAGTGAGTAGTTGGGGATTTGTTATTTCGCCCGAAACAATCCAACATACTGCCTCTGCTATCGGCGAACCCTCAGTATTGAACAGGGCTGGTGGTGCACCTACTCTCGCGGTCGGAATAGCGATGGTTTTCCATACGATTATTCCAGCTATAGACATGGGATTCTGGTACCACTTTGGAATACTCTTCGAAGCCTTATTTATCTTAACGGCGTTAGACGCGGGGACGCGAGCCGGGCGATTTATGTTGCAAGATCTGCTGGGTAATTTTATTCCAAGTTTGAAAAAGACTAACTCGTTACTCGCCGGAATTTTGGGTACGGCAGGGTGTGTCGGCTTATGGGGTTACTTGCTCTATCAAGGGGTTGTCGATCCACTAGGCGGTGTTAAAAGCTTATGGCCGTTATTTGGGATATCAAACCAGATGCTGGCGGCGGTAGCCTTAGTATTAGTTGCGGTGATTTTAGCTAAAATGAAGCGCGACCGTTATCTTTGGGTTCCGATTATTCCTGCAGTATGGTTGATGATTTGTACGACTTGGGCCTTAGTGTTAAAACTCTTCAGCGATAACCCACAGGCGGAAGGATTTTTCTATATGGCACGTCTCTATCGTCAGAAAATCGCTGAGGGTGCAGGGACTATCTCATCAGAGCAAGTTGCGAATTGGCAACATATTGTGGTGAATAATTATACCAATGCAGCGCTGAGTATCCTGTTCTTAATCGTTGTTTACGGGATTGTGTTCTATGGCATTAAAGTTTGGTGGCAAGCAACACGTCAACCTCAGCGTTCTGATCATGAGACGCCTTATGTTGAACTCGACCCTAATGTTGCGAAGAGAACGATGTCATCGGGTTCACACCACTAATAGGTAGGTAAATGATGGTATTGCGTCAACTACAACGTATCACTAAACGTTTAGCTCAGGCAGGCAATATGCTGGTCGGGATCCCAGATTACGAGCATTATGTTCAGCATATGCAGTTAAAACATCCTGAAAGCCCGGTAATGAGTTACGAAGATTTCTTTCGTGAGCGGCAGCAGGCGAGGTATGCGGGAAAAGGGAAGGGCGGCATGCGTTGCTGTTAACAAAGAGGAGCCCAAGTGGGCTCCTCTTTTGCTAGGATTGTGGCTGACCGACTGGCCCTGACCCGACGGGGCCTCCTGGGACTGATTGGCCACTTGGTGCTACAGGACGACCATTCTCAAGTGCGTCGCTATTATGGCGTTGGCAACCGGCGAGAGCAGTCATTGCAACGACGACCAATAATCCTTTCGAAATCATATTCATACTTTGTGACCTCTTCGTATGGGAGAGCAGTAAACGGATATAATAAGCCTAGAAAAGAATCACTAACTCCGCCAGATTTATCTGAATAAATTTGATCGCTTATTCAGTCTCCGTCATCAACTACGCTACACTCAGGCTATCCATAAACAATTACTGAGACAAAGAGCATGAAGATTTTCGCATTTATTGTAGGGAGTCTAGCGCTGTTAACGAGTCCTTTCTCTTCTGCCCAGTGGCCACCAGAAACTGGCGCCAAGGTCCCTGGCAATACTTTAGAACTTCCTACTACTCTGAAACCTGTATCTGTCCCTTTAGAAAAATTACTCAACCAAGGGGCGACGCTTATTACCGCTCAGCGTGATGTTAATGGCCCGGTCGTTACCGTTAAAAAAGGTAAGCAATACATTATGTGTATCGTTATCGGGGCAGGGAGCGGCGGCGATCAAAATATCGCGACCTCACGTTGTTATGCGATGAACTAAAGTCTCAGAGATAGCTCAGGGCTCTTCAGGCGTAAATCGCGTCGCGGCAAAATAATTTAATACTTTATGCATCACGAAGGTTACGACTAACGTAGCCAGCAACGATACGGTGACGGAAGTCAGACGATAGAGATCACTGAATACGATGTCGCTGTCGGGATGCATATACTGCCCGAAGATTAAGCCTAATGTCGTCAAAATTGAAAAACCGACGCCAGACCCCACTTTTTCGAAAACATGAACACGTGCTGCGATTAACAAGGCTATGCTCACTAAAGGGAGAAGCAGTAATAGATGACGACTAAAATCATACATGATGAGCTGAATGCATAGCGCAAAGAGACACCCTACAATCACGCCCCAAATTCGCCAAGTTGCTGAGAGAATGGCACCACGATAATGCATTGGAAACAGGGCGAAGATGCCTGCCATTAATGCGGCTAAAGAATCACTTAATGTGTACACCTGAAATATCACGAAGAGTAATGTAGCGATAAACGATCCGAGTAACGTCTCGTGCATAATTCTCGGATTACTCTTGATAATTGGAGCGGGACGCTGCCGCGGTTCAGTGTCAGGGAAGATAAAGCAGGCGATAGCAGATAAGACAACCGCTAAGAGACTTCCGATTATGTTGGAAAACATCAGGTCATTCATATCGGTAGTGGGATAACTTAAAAAATGCGGCATCACACTAAGGCATATCACTCCCATCGATCCGAAAAGGAACAATGGACCCCGACTCATCAAATAAAAACGTAGGGTATAGAGAATAAACACGGCCAATGTCATTGGAAGTGGATAGTTGACTAGAAAAGTGAACAGCAGCAGCATCTCTACACAGTTGATAATCGCATTGGCGACCATTTGCCGCGCGATGTGTAGGTTAAACAGCGGCACTAATCCGGTCAGCATAATAGGATACACGACGTAGAAAACGCCATATTGTGTATCTATCCAGCTATGAAAGAATAACCCTACGCTCCCCGCGAACGTAATCCTCAACATATGTCGCAGGTCATTTCCAGAAAGCGGTTGGTATCTGGCCGGAAACTTTCTTTCCAAAAGGCGACTAATAAACATAATGTAATACACTTATTAAGCGGATTTGTAAGCGGCCTAAAAGGGATGATATTCCGTTTCCGCTATTATACAGCTGAACAGTTGCCCTAGCGCCGGCGGGTAAGTCTAGATGTTGCCCTGAGTTCAATACCAAGTGAATACGCATACGTTGTGCATCCCGAACCCAACGATTTGACTCTTGTGGGGCGGCTAAATAACCGTTGATATCTTGTTGCCCGGCCATTACTCCGGCATCTCGGCTCACTACAGATGCTTTAAAAACCTGTCCGGGCAAGCCATCGAATACAATTTCGGCTGCCGTTCCGATATGTGTCTTAGTCAGGCTTTTTTCACGAAAATCGGCGATGATATCGGGTGTATTGTTGACTAAGGCCATCGCTGCAACACCCGCATTCGAGTACCAGCCTTCTTTAAGTTGTAAGTTACTGACGATCCCATCGCTGTCTGCGCGAACCTTGGTGTAGTTAAGATTAAGGTTAGCGTCCTCAAGCATATTTTGATACTTCTGCAGAAGAACGTTTTTATTATCGTGACTACCGCGAGAAATGATTAGTTGATTGAGGGTGGCAGTTAAATTCTCTACAGTCTGCAAACTGGTCTGCCAAGTGGTATAAGCGGTATCAAGAGCTTGGCGAGAGATCAGTTGATTATGATCTAATGTACGGTAGCGTTGATAATCACGCCCTGCGTTTTGGGCATCCAGTTGGGCTGCGCGTATTTTTGCCCGTGTTGCACTGATCTGCGCATCAATTTGTTGATTATCAAGGGTTGCTTGTTGGTAAGCGATTCTCGCTGAGTCCACTTGATTTTGATAAGGGCGCGGATCGATCTCATACAGTAGGTCACCTTTCTTCACATGGCTGTTGTTACTTACGTAGATATGAGTCACATAGCCAGGTGCTCGGGAGGATACCGGAGTAACGACGCGCATTACGGTAGATTCTGGTGTTTGAGGGAACCAAATATCTGCGATTAAGAAATAGCCAAACATGGCAATAAATAGTATTAGCGTAAACTTTACCCAACGAGAAAATTGTTGTTCAGGGGTCATTGTGTTAACTCGCTTTAGAATTAAGGACCACATTAGAGCTAAATGAGTTTGCTCATGTTTTCAGTTAATAGATTAAGAGTGCTGCTAAATTGTGCTAAGTCATCAGGGGCTAGCCCTTGGCTCACTTTGTGTTGGCACTCTTCAACCACTTTATTAACATTGGCGACTTGCTGTTCGCCAGCTGGAGTCAGCTTGACTAAACGGATACGACGATCAGTGGGATCTTCGATGCGCATGATTAGTCCACTTTCAACTAGCTGATTTAACGTTCGCGTGAGGGGGGGATGTTCAATACCCATCGAGAAAGCCAACTCGCTGACGCTCAGTGGGCCATCTACGACCTGTAGTTGCATTAATACTGTCCAGCGACTTTGCGTCAGTCCTGTTTCGATCAGGGCGTGGTCGATTACCGTTCGCCATAATCTAGCCAGCATAGCCAGTCGCATACCCAGTGGGCGATGCGCAAAATTTTCAGCATGGAACTTCTTATCATTCATGTTCAGTACCCTCTAAGTAAGCGCATAGATTATTACTTATCTTGATAAGTATCAAGGTAAGTAATGAGTTTTTTTATGTTGTATGCTATAGTTACCCATCAAAACAGAGGGAGGTAGGTATGGGTGGTTATGGATACAAGACTGTCTTAGCCTGTGGCTTACTTGTGCTCAGCGGGTGTAAGAAGAGCTACACACCTTCTGATTTTATGAAAGATGACGCTTTACGAAGTCGAGTTCTCAAGCAATGTTCACAACCCACGCAAGCACAGAGCAAGAATTGTCAGAATGCTTATGAGGCGCAGCGAAAAATTGATTTTGCGAAGAAAACGGGTCGTACCGATATAAAATAGTGGCTAGGTGCAAGGCTCGCGCTATTGAAGGTCAAGCACTTCGTCTATGGCCGGTGACTCAGCCTAGTAAAATAACAATGGCTACTATTATCACTAATTTATTTCAGATAACTGAAAGATCCCTCTTATTCATTCTCAATGAAATATAGCAATACTCATTCGATTGCCGTTATGTACTGGCGAGTGGCATCCTATAACTCTTAAAATATTTCGAGATAGTCAGAAATAACAAAATCAAGCAGCTGTTAATGTAACGATTAATCGATAAAAAGTAAGAGGTGCTTTTTTATAGAAGTAGCACCTCATAACGGCTATTCATTAATGCTTTAAGGAATAATTAAAGCACCGAGAGTAGAATTTTCTCGGCACTATCTGCTGCTAACGGATCACAACCTAACCTCAAGATACTAATAAATTCATGTAGCTGTGTGGGAGTGAGCCCAGCATTCAAGCTGATTTGGAAATGGCTCTTCAATTGGCTTTCTACTCCGGTCAGCACTGATAACGCGGAAAGTGTAGTAAGTTCTCGATCTATCCAAGAGAGTTGCGTGCGTTGGAAAAGATCGCCGAACAGGTGCGCTTTTAGGAAGTGGTCGATGGCAGGAGCGAAGCTAAATAGGGGGCCGCTTACAGGTTGCCCTGCTAGTTTGGTCTGGTTTTCTGTGCCGATCTGCAGGCTGTTGGGGAGAACCACTTCTGGCTGTTCCACGTCTCCTGGTACATCGTTTAATCCTTGATCTCGACGCTTATCTACTAGGGTCATTAATGTATTCAGTGCGTTTAAGCTACGGGGAAAACCTACGTAAGCATATAGGTGCACCATGACTTCTTTCGCCATAGAAATCGGTAGCTGCTGATTGAGCGCACTGTCTAAGTGTTCGGTCAACCGAGATATATCACCGGTCGCTGAGCTGGCGGCAATAGGGATAATCGCGTGCTGAAAAGAATTTAACGTTGATGACATAGGCTCTCTCCTTAATATTCTACACATGCCTAAGTGTAACGATTTCAATAGCAGGTATTACCCTATGCAAAGAGGATGTGCCTATGCATAGTATTCATCAATTACTGAGCGGCTATTAAGGTGTCCATACTCGATAACTCCACAGGAAATCTGGCGCATGGCCGAAAGGGAAGTGGTGAGAGTGTCGTACAAGATAGGGTAATGAGAAGCACTGTCCAAATGCCTAAAGCGGGGGCATAGCATTTACGTATCAAAAACTATCTGCGCGCACAGTTGTACGCGCAGGGAAACTGACTTAGACAACCTCACCTTTAATGACTTTTTTGAAGCCTTGCTCAACCATAAACTCGTCGACCAGCGTATCGACTTGCGCGAGAACTTGCGCCAAAGGCTGATCAGCGTCGATATTGATGATTTTTTTACCGCCGAAATCGAGTTTAGGTGTGATTTCAATCTTTCTTCTTAATGCATCACGGCGGTGATCGGGCTTACGGGCACAGGCTACATCTAACGATACATTCAACTTTATGACTAAATCTGGGCGATATTGTGTCATCCACTGGAATGCATTGAGCTCGCGTTTAGTGATCCAATTAATAAACGGGTTTTTCGAGGGGGCGCTAGGTAAGGTAAGACTGTCGTAAGCGCCAGGAACCTGTAAGTGAGGATAGCGGTCAGCGAGGATAATGTGTCCTTGCTTGCGAAGGCTAAGCATATTACGAAAGCGTCGTACCCGACGGATCAGAAAAAGACCAACCACTAAGCCAGAGAGAGTTGTGTGGTTTGTTTTATTCACCTTTACACGGGTTTTCTCGATCTTATGCCCAACTGAGCGGCCAATCAGCGGAAGGTTTGCCGCTGCCCGTCCGACATTACCTGCTTGCTTTCCTAAATGTACGTAAGAAGTGGTGCCATATTCAGAGAGCGTGCTCACGAGGTGCTCACAGACTGTAGATTTACCTGAACCATCACTACCAATGACGGCAATGACGGGAGTGGACTTGGTAGACATATAAACCTCGTGTTCAATACTTTAAAAGACGGATGGTAGTAAGAGTTTTGGTTAGTAAAAATCATCGGCTTGAGTAGGGTACATTACGGCTACGGTAGGCTTCGCCGAGCATTCTGCAGCAGTTGATTCCACATATTTTGGCATTTTATGCTGCTGTAGGAGGTAGATAGCAGTTTACTATCTTCTACACCGAGGATCGCCGTGAGCTATCGTTAATGATTTTACTGATTCCGAATAGGGTAAATTTTCTTAAACTCTAAAGATACTGAATTTTTGATACCTTAACACTATTAACGTTTAAACGTAACGCTTTGGTGTTAACAGGGGAAGTGAAGACATTGAGCAGTAAATCCTCTACTATATTGAAAATTGAATAGTAGAATGCGTACAGAAATTGTGAATAAACCGACTTCATCACCTCAATCTCCTCCCTTACGTGTCATTGCTATCACGGGATGTGATGGCTCAGGTAAATCAACACTGGCTAATCGATTGGTTCAAACCCTTGCGTTAAGAACGCCTGTAGAGCCGGTATATTTAGGGCAGTCATCGGGGTTTATTAAACAGAAAATTACCGAGTTACCAGTAGTTGGTGAAAAAATTGCAGCCTATCTAGTCAGTAAATCCGATAAAGTTCATGAAAAACCGAATACTCCACCGGGCAATGCAGAGGGGACGGTCATCTTTCTTTTATCTTGCTGGCGCGCGTATAAGTTCAAGCGAATGTTGCGTCGGGAACGAGAAGGGGTTCTCTTAGTCACAGACCGCTATCCACAAGCGGAAGTCGCAGGTTTTCGGGTCGACGGACCGCATCTTGGCAAGGCACAAGGTGGTAGCTGGTGGATACAGCAGCTAAGAAAGCGTGAGCAACGTCTTTATGACTGGATGGCTTCTTATCCCCCAGCTTTACTCATCCGTTTATCGGTTGATGAGCAAACGGCTTATGCACGTAAACCCGATCATGATATAGCTTCCTTGCGTGAGAAAATTAGGGTTATTCCAACCTTAACGTTTAACGGTGCGCACATTCTTGAGCTGAGTGGAAATGATCCTGAAGATGAAGTGTTTAAAGCTTCACTTGTCGCCATTCATAACACATTTGATCTCCCTAATTAATTTTAATAACGGTAAAAACGCTAGATATGAATACTCCTCCTGACTCGCGGGTCACGTCGACCTCCACCGCGACACCTATCGTTATTCCACGAATGGTGGCGATTGTCGGCTGTGATGGTTCCGGTAAATCGACAATCACCGCTGATTTGATTAAAGAGATGCAGAAAGTTCGTCCAACCGAACGTCGCTATTTAGGTCTTATTTCTGGTGAAGATGGCGATAAAATTAAAAAACTCCCAATCATTGGGGTATGGCTAGAGCGGCGGCTTGCCAAAAAATCTGAAAAAACACAGAGCATGCGAAGCGACGCTCCACCGCTCTGGGCCGCCTTAATCATGTATGCGCTCTCTTGCTGGCGTTCCTCAAATTTCCACAAAGCGAAAGCCTTAGCTGAAAGCGGAGTTTTAGTGATCGCCGATCGTTATCCGCAGGCTGAAATTTCAGGTTTTCACTACGACGGTCCAGGTCTAGGCATGGAGCGGGTAAAAGGGTGGTTATTGAAGGAAATGGCCAAGAAAGAAGAGGTCATCTACCATAAATTGGCTGAATACCAGCCGGAGTTGATTATTCGCTTGGATATTGACGTCGATACTGCCTTCGCACGTAAGCCCGATCATAATTACCAGGAACTTAGCGATAAGATTAGCGTTATGCGCCAGCTTACCTACAATGGCGCAAAAATACTCGATTTAGATTCAAGGCAACCTTACGATGAGGTCCTCGGTCGGGCGCTGGCAGCAGTAAAAGCGGTTAAGTAACGAAAAAAAGGGCGTGAGATAGCCACTCGCGCCCATATTCTACTACTTAATATCGGTCAGAAAATAATGATTAACCACGTTAATAACGTTGCGACAATTGCGATAAGTTGCGCGGCTCCGGCCATATCTTTGGCCCGCTTAGAAAGCGGGTGTATCTCATAAGAAATACGGTCAACGACGGTCTCAATGGCAGTATTAAGTAACTCAATGACGATCAGTAGGAAGCTACAGAGAATTAATAGAATATGCTGCGTCTTGGATATCGATAAAGTTAGCGAAATAAGCACTAAGATAGTGCTAAAAATAAAGATGTGGCGAAAGGCGTCTTCTGTCTTGAAGGCATCGGTGACGCCAGCCCAAGAGTTTTTAATACTGAAGACCAGACGCTTTGTTCCAGTTAGTTTTTCAATCGACATAATAAACCATCGTCAATAAAGAAAAAGTCGATAGCAAGCGACTCAGCGTCGCTGCCATCATAATAATCGCTTAGCTTTCGGGCGTGATCTTTTTCTCGAATAAACGATAATTTTTGTAAGGCTCAGCGCCAATACGTTCCAAGATAGTCCGCATTCCGGTGTTAGTTTCTAGAATCCATGACATTTCAAGTGCATCGATATTACGGCGGCGGAAAGGCTCACGCAGTGCCTCGATCAGCAAAAGTGCGATGATAGGTCCTATACGACTGAATTGATATTCTTTCTTAACGCCCATCAGGGGAACGCGGGCGGTTCGTACACCGCTGACCTTTAAGCGCCACAACACCTTAGCCCAGCCGAAAGGAAGAAGCTTACCCTTCAGTCCGCTAATTGCTTCGTTGATATTCGGTAATCCCACAATAAAGGCTGCCGGTTCGCCGTCAATCTCAGCAATGTAGATCATGTCGTCAGGGACCAAGTATTTAAGCTGTTGGCCCATCGTCGCGAATTCATGCTCAGTAAAAGGAACAAATCCCCAGTTATCTTGCCAACCTAAGTTGAATAGATTCCTCAGGATCTGCATCTCTTGATCGAAGATTTTACGATTAAGCGGACGGATTGTGACGCGTTTGCGTACGTTGTCCATAAGCTTGGTAAGACTTGGTTCAAAGTGAAGATCGGTGCGCTTCATCCAATAAGCGATGAGATCGATGGCTTTGCTATAACCTAGTTTCTCGATGTGTTTTGCATACCAAGGCTTGCCATGCGTCATTAACGCAGAGGGTGGGGTATCGAAGCCTTCGACCAGTAATCCGCTTTCTTGATTGATATTGAGGCTGAATGGGCCAGTGATTTGGTGAGCGCCTTGGGACACTAACCACTCCTCAGCGGCTTTAAATAATGCGGCAAAAACCTCTTCGTCATCGATTGCGTCGATCATCCCAAAATGGCCGGTATTCGGTCCATAGAGCTCTCGGTGTAGAGAGTCGACTTGGGCAGTAATGCGCCCGACAACCTCAGAGCCTCGCTTTGCTAACCAGGCTTGCCATACCACGTGGTCAGACGCTGGATTTTTCTTGGAAAGATGCTCTTCACGCTCGACGTATAATGGGTCGATCCAATTCTCGTCACCCGCAAACAGGGTTGAGGGGAAATTGATGAAGGCTTTCAGATCCTGTTTGGACGATACTTTTTCTATTGAGATCATAAATACCATTACTTCAAGTAATTGTTCAATGGATAGCAAATCACTACATGTACAAATAACAGCAACATGCAGCAATAAAGAAAGAGGAGGCTATAGGCTCGGCAGTATGTTAGTATATCGAAACAGTCACGGTAGTAATTGTCAATTTATTTTTCAACGTTAGCGTGAAAACATTCTGACATACTATTAATTTGTAACGAAAACCATGATTTTAATAGAAAACGTTACAGCTTTCTGGTGAGTGCGTTATTTCCTACTAAAAGTAGTGGAACGCACATATTACCTATGACATGATATTTTAAGATCTTTACAATTGCAGGGTATTTTCGGAGCAAGACCCTGAGAAGCGCATACACTGGTCAGCAAGCAGTCGTCACGACCCTAGGCGCTTTTCTGTGGCGAACGAGCGACGATGTTATAATCGTAAGTTGGAAGATGCTTGAATTACTACTTTGGTCGGGAGCTCTCTAAGGAGCTTGAACTTCCTCAATATTTATCAGTATCAACAGGTGTACCACTATATGGAAGCGTCTACAACGTTTGCAACTCAATCCCATCATCAACTTCCAATTCGCTATGCAGACTTTGCTACATTAGCAGAAGCCTTGGATTACGCTGCATTGGGTGAAACCGGCATGAATTTCTATGACCGCCGTAACACCTTAATTGCTGCCGTGCCCTACAGCGTCCTACGGGATAAAGCGGTAGAGGGTGCTCATAAGTTGCTTTCTTTAGGATTGACTAAAGGGGATCGCGTTGCACTCATTGCAGAAACAAGCGTTGAGTTTGTTGAAACCTTTTTCGCGTGCCAATACGCAGGATTAGTTGCTGTCCCTCTTGCAATCCCTATGGGGATAGGGCAGAGCGCTTCATACGTAAAAAAATTAACCGGTCTACTGAATGGCTGCCAAGCCTCTGTAGTGCTCAGCAGTAAAGAGTGGTTGCCGATGGTGCAAGAGGTTGTGTGTGACTACGCCCTCCCGACTATTCTTAGCCATGAAGACTTTGCGTTGCTGACTCATGAAAGTAACGGCGAACTGCCACAGGTCGTTGAGGACGATATTGCCTATTTACAATATACCTCAGGGAGTACCCGCTTCCCTCGTGGAGTCGTTGTGACACAAGCCTCAGCAATGGCGAACCTTCGTGCCATCAGCCATGATGGGATTAAACTACAAAAAGATGACCGTTGTGTCTCTTGGCTGCCGTTCTATCATGATATGGGGCTAGTAGGGTTTGTTCTGACTCCCGTTGCCACGCAAATCTCTGTCGATTACTTACGTACTCAAGACTTCGCGATGCGCCCGATGCAATGGCTGAAACTCATTACTAAAAACAAAGGTACAGTCTCTGTTGCCCCCCCCTTTGGCTACGAAATATGCTTACGTCGTAGTAACGAAAAAGAGTTAGCTGAGCTCGATTTAGCGAGCTGGCGAATTGCGGGTGTTGGCGCAGAACCTATTCCGTCTGGATTACTGGACCGCTTTACTCAACACTTTAGCCAAGTCGGCTTCGGTGACGATACTTTCATGCCATGCTATGGCCTAGCCGAGAATACACTGGCAGTAAGCTTTTTTGATAAAGCGACAGGTCCTCGTTACAACATCGTCGATCGCTATATCTTAGAATACGAGAGCAAAGCCGTGCCTCCGCAAAGCGAGAGCGCTACGCAAGCCGTGTTCGTTAACTGCGGTAAAGCTATGCCCGATCATGAAATTGTGATCCGCAACGAAAAATATGAGCCGTTACCCGAACGTAGTATCGGTCATATCTGTATCGCTGGCCCGAGCTTAATGCGCGGTTATTTTCGTGATAAAGAGTCTCACCAGCAAATCGCCGAGAAAGGGTGGTTAGATACGGGTGATCTTGGCTATTTACTTGATGGCAACCTCTATATCACTGGACGTAAAAAAGACCTTATCATTATTCGTGGACGTAATATCTGGCCACAGGATATTGAATATATGGCCGAAGCAGAGCCTGAGGTGCGTACTGGCGATGCTATTGCGTTCATGACTAACCAAGAACACGATGATGCTGAACGGATTATCTTGCAGATTCAATGCCGAGTAACGTCGACCGAGCGTCGTGGGCAGATCGTTCATTCGCTTTCTTCGCGAATTCGTAACGAATTTGGTGTATCGGTAGATGTTGTTTTAGTGCCGCCGCACAGTATTCCACGTACCTCGTCGGGTAAACCCGCGCGCGCAGAAGCCAAAAAGCTCTATCTAAATCAGCACTTCGAGCCTCAGTTACAACTGGCCGGAAATAAACAATGATTCAAACTGTTGCCTTAACAGGTGCGACGGGATTTATCGGATCGCATATTGTTGAGAAACTGTTGTCATCGGGTTTTCATGTACGAGCATTGACCCGCTCCCCTCCCGCCGCAGGACAGCGTAATGGCTTAACCTGGGTGAGGGGAAGTCTTGAAGACGAAAGCGCTCTTAATGAATTAGTCTATGGCGCGCAGGTAGTCGTGCACTGCGCTGGCCATGTTAGAGGTAAAAACCTCTTAACATTCACTCAGGCAAATGTTGAGGGAAGTTTACGCTTACTCAATGCGGCTGAGAACAGTCTTAGCTGTAAGCGTTATCTCTTTATCTCCTCTCTTGCGGCGCGGCATCCAGAGTTATCTTGGTACGCGCAATCCAAAGTGGCGGCAGAACAGCAACTTATCGAAAATGCCTCGTCAGTCTCTATCGGGATCTTCCGGCCAACTGCGGTCTACGGACCTCGCGATAAAGAGTTACAGCCTGTTTTCACGTGGTTACTTCGAGGACTACTTCCGCAGACCGGTTCATCTGCTACTCAGCTCTCGTTTTTACACGTCTACGATTTTGCAGAGGCTGTCGCGAAATGGATCACCGCTGATGTGCATAACGAAACGCCTTATGAGCTTTGCGATGGCAGACCATCCGGTTACCGCTGGTCCGATCTTCAAGAGATCGGGGAATCTATCCGTCATAAGCCGGTCAAAGTATTGAAAATTCCCCTGCCATTGCTGAAATCTATCGCAATGCTCTCTACTCAAGTCAGTCGACTAACGGGGAAAGAACCGATGTTGACGCAGAGTAAGATAGGGGAGTTAACACATATAGACTGGTCGGCAACTAATGTTATGATAACCAGCAACATCGGCTGGACCCCGACTATACAGTTAGAACGCGCGCTTCGCGACGGGCTATTTTGATTTACATTTTTATCTAAGAAGATTGTAATGGAAAATAAACAGCAACTACTTGATTACGTTATTGATTGCCTTGGGCAATTAGTAGCTGAAGGGAAAACAGTTAAGCCTGATAGTGATCTCGTCAATGATCTCGGCTTAGAGTCAGTCAATGTCATGCGCTTACTGATGATGCTGGAAGACGAATTAGATATTTCGATCCCTATCAATATCCTGATGAATGTAAAAAACCCGGAGCAGTTAGTCGCTGCCATTGAACCGTTAATCGGAGATCAATAATGGGTTTATACGACAAGTTCACGCGTTTTGTTGAAGAGCGTCAAAAATTTCAGGTTTCCGGGATCAACCCCTTCGGAACCTGCATTGACGAGATTTACTCTGCAACCGAAGGTCGGATCGGGGATAAAAAGATTATCCTGGCGGGATCGAATAACTATCTTGGACTAACTTTTGATGAACAAGCCATCAAAGAAAGCCAAGCAGCACTGAGCCAACAAGGGACCGGAACAACCGGTTCGCGCATGGCGAACGGAACGTTTGGGTCGCATCTGGCGCTTGAACAAGAAATTGCCGCGTTTTTTGAACTCCCGACTGCCATCGTTTTCTCAACCGGTTACACTGCAAATCTCGGTGTGATCAGCGCATTGGCGACCCCCGATGCCGTAGTGATTATCGACGAAGACTCTCATGCCAGTATCTATGATGCTTGTGCTTTGGGCGGTGCCCAGATTATCCGCTTTCGTCACAACGATGCAAAAGACCTCGAGCGTCGTATGCAGCGTCTTGGCGAGAAAGCGAAAGAGGCTATCATTATCGTTGAAGGCATCTACAGTATGCTTGGCGATGTGGCTCCACTGAAAGAAATTGTCGATATCAAACGGCGTTATGGTGGCTACATCTTGGTCGATGAAGCTCACTCTTTCGGGGTAATGGGCGCCAAAGGACGTGGCTTAGTCGAAGAGTTAGGTGTTGAAGATGATATCGATATCATCTTGGGGACTTTCTCTAAAAGCCTCGCTGCGATCGGTGGTTTCGCTGTCGGCGGCAAGCAGCTTGACGTATTACGCTACTGTAGCCGTCCTTATATTTTTACCGCATCACCTTCTCCGGCGAGTATTGCCTCAGTCAGGGCGACACTGCGTCAAGTAGGACACTCGACTGAGCTACGTGAAAAGCTATGGAGTAATGCACATCGCTTATACAAAGGACTTGCTGAGCTAGGCTACAAACTCGGTGAGCGTGTCAGCCCCGTTGTACCGGTAATGATTGAGTCTAAAGAGGCGGGTCTAGAGATGTGGCGTTCACTGGTCGAAAAAGGGGTTTACGTTAACCTCGTTCTTCCTCCTGCGGCACCTTTTGGAATGACCCTGTTGCGCTGTAGTGTTAACGCTGCGCACAGCGATGAGCAAATCGATGCCATCATCCGCGCTTTTGCAGAAGTAAAAGCGTAATCACATTAATGCCTTAATACTTACGAGTAAGTATTAAGGCATCCTACTTTATGACCGCGAGTGAGCGGCTTTCGCTATCAATTCTCTGAGCAACTGAATGACATGATTGACTTGATCGTCCGTCATCGGCCCATCTTTTTCCCACTGAACTTTACCCTGCTCATCGGTCACAATAATTGTCGATGTCGCGGGAGGTAATTGCCACAGAGCCTTACCTCGCCCGTCATTATCAATGATAAATTGCGCCCAAGGATATTTACGTTGGTTCTTCTCGATTTTACCCTGTACAAAAAGACCAGTACCAAATAGCTCGTCGTCGGCATTAACAATGGTTACAGGCTGAAAGTCAGCGGTTGGCAAATTCGCCGCTTTTACCGCCTTAATCATATCGCCATTCTGTTTTTTTGCGGAACTACGCCCAGCTATATATTGGATAATTCGTACTTTACCTACGAGGCTCTGACTCTCCCAGGGGCGATATGAGATGTGATCATCAGAGAGTAGCAGCTCGCCTTTGTCGGCGATGGATAGCGGCTTTAGCGGCTGGCCAATCACAAAGTTATTGGCCAGCGCGAGTGTAGGGATCAGCGATAGTAATACAGCGACAATCTTAGGTGTCATCTTTCTATCCTATGGCAGAGGGTAAGCATAGTTTGGTTATCGTTAAATTCTGACAGTTTTCTCCACCAGTTGTTCCAAGTCGCTTCTTAGTTGGCTATCGAGGGTCGTCGGTGTCTCATATTCCCGGACGCCCGAGAGTTTATCGGCCACCATTTCATCGTGTTTATCACCCATCAGGCCGTTGATATTGGCCAGAAAACGAGAAATCGCATAGACCTGAGTCGGGTTATTTTCGATCGAACGCTGCGTATCGAAGAAAGAGACCTGTTGACTAACAATTTTCCGAATATCGTGAAATTCTGTTCCTGTGACCGTCGCTTTATTTAACATCGTCGAAAGCTCATTAAGTTGAGCGCAGACGTAGCGTTGGAATCCGGTCTCACTATCGACGTGCAGATGATTTAGGGAGTATTTCACCCAGCTCCAAATTGGACGACTCAGTAATAAGCGGAGAATTTTTCCGTAGTACTGTACGCTGTTCTTATCACCATTCTTAAAGCCATCTTGGAAATGACCTAAATAAACGGTCGTGGCCTTGAAGATTTTATCAGCATCGTGTTTTTGGCTGTAAAGACGCTGAGCAAACCGTAGGTGCTTATAACGTGCGCGAATAAATTTATATTGCTTACGCTGTGCCTTAGTTAATTCTTGTCCAGCGAGTACCTGGTTAATTAGGGAGAGTAATTCCTGTCGGGTGAAGCCTTCTTCCCATAGTTGTAAACATAATGCGTAATAATCACGAATATTTTGCTGTGATGTACCCAATACGACAGAGGGGAACTCCGTCGTTTCACTATTGATAACATCGTCTTCATCAATAGCGAGAAATAAGCGGTCGACGACCTCTTGAGGATATTTTTTCCAACCCATATTTTTCATTTATGCGGTCTCAAGCGGTTTATGATAAATCAGCGTACTCCGCCGACGATAAGCCATTAGCGTTGGGAAAAGCGTCAGAATCGCTTCCGAAGATTGACCTATTAAATAAGCAACTGCTGCACCCTCAACGCCATACAGGTGCGATAGTAGCATTAATAAGAAAATATAGGAGCCGGCGGCGACTATCTGTACCCCTAAATATATACGCTGTTTACCCGCCATTAAGAGTAATGATTCTTGGGGGAAGCCCATCATAGAAATAACAATTGCGCCAAGCATGATTTGTATCAAGCCGTAAGCTTCGAGATATTTTTGCCCAAATACAAAGGCGATGACTGACCCCCCTGCGGCATAAATGACTAAAGCGATAAGTAAGCCAATACCTCCGGCAAATAACGCTGAGCGGATCCCTAATAGCCAAGGCTTTGCCGTTCGTGGATCGAGACGCATAATTTCTGGATAAAAACTCTTCTCCAGTAACTTAGCGGGGGTTCCGGTTGCGTCGAAGAACGTCATGGCGATTTTAAATAAACCAGCTGCGCTTGGGCCAATAAAAATACCGACTAGCAGGGTGCTACATGAGTTCTGAGCGGCCCAGATTGAGTGTGCGAAGTTGGTCGTCCATACGAAGTTCCAACATCCAGGAATACGCTTACTCGCCTTAAATAGCGAAGGTCGTAACGCATTATGCAGGTTATGCCGTTTAAGTTCTTGGCGTGCAAACCACCAAAATAGTGATCCACCGACGAGGTTAGCAAGATACCAAGAGACGACGAATCCAGCGAAGCCGAGCTGCGCAAAATAAGAGATAACGCTTCCAATCGCGATTAATAGGGGTTTGACGGCTTGTTGAATCGCGATAAGGTCGAACCGATCGAGGGTCCGTAAAACTCCCGTTGGCGTTGAAGATGCCATCGAAGGAATCAGGGTGCAGTAGAGTAGGGCTAGCTTAAAAGACGTCGCGTCCAATCCGAGTGAATGAGATAGGAAGGGAAGCAGGAGCATGCCGCCTGCAATCGCGACAATACTACTCACGATATCGAGCCCAAATGAGAAAGAGATGACGTCACGCAGACGTTGGCTATCGCCTTTAGTGTGGGCAGGAGCACCATATTGCACGACAAACTGCCAAGTTTGAAATTTGACGAAATCGCTGATGGCTTTGGTGTACGACTGGATGACGACTAATGTCCCAAACATTTGAGGAGTCATGCCTTTGCCCGCACAGGAGAGGGCTAAGAGTCCGAGGAGCGCGCTGACAACATTACCGGAGAGTAAATAGGCGCTGTTTCGAAGAATAGTGCGGAAGGCACCGTCTGAAAACCAATTTTTCATTAAAGACCAACTCTAAGACAATTTTAATAGCGATTAGGGTATGACTCCTTCAGGCCAATCGTGCAGGATGGATATCTCGCAATACTGAGTGCGGAAGGATCCTATTGGAAATGAAGGAGTAATGCGACCTTTTCATTATGCACATGGCGTAATCGATACGGCGTAAGCAGGCGTTGTCGCTTCTATTTCGGACGCAGCATGATAAAGCATTCACTGCCTATTGTTAAGCTCCGCTACGGATGATCAGTGCGACGCTCATACTACCTTCAGAGCGATTCTCGGCTAAGATGATAAAAGTTGAGCTCATGGCGATAACCGTTTAAGGATAACCTTTTTATTCTCGACGCAGTATAATAAGGAACTTAGACGGCCGATTTAGCGCTAGTATGCTAACATCCCCGTCGAATGGCACTCACTACCCCAGTGTATCGAACGGCTCGAGTGTGAATCGCCCTTAGTCCGTATTGCGAGGTCAATGTTAAGTTATGTATCTGTTTGAGCGTTATGTCATGAAAGAAACCCGCAACGTCGTGTTGATGATTGTCGGTTTTTTAATCTTTATCTTCACTATTTATTCTGCTCAACGATATCTGACTGATGCGGCAAACGGTACGCTTGCGCTGAAGGCTGTATTCGTCATTGTTTTTTATAAGGCATTAATCGCCTTGGAGATGCTGCTGCCCATCGGGCTGTATGTTGCGACCGCTATCTCCTTGGGGCAGCTTTATAGTGACTCTGAGATTACCGCGGCACTCGCAGCAGGGATCTCACCCCTAAGGCTTTATCGCGGTATTCTGTTACTCGCCATCCCGGTCGGTATCGCCTGTGCGCTGCTATCAATGTATGGCCGCCCGTGGGCATACGCACACATCGATCAGTTAATGCAGAATTCGCAGTCGAGTTTTGACGTTAGCCACTTGCAAGCGAATAAATTTAATATCGAGGATAACGGTACGATGGTTCACGCACAAACTATCACGCCGAACGATAATCATATTCAAAATACCTTTATTTACACGACAGCTAATGGCGTCACCAAGGTCTTCCGCTCTCAGGTGGCGAATATCGATAATACTCATCCCGAGACGCCAATTGCTCATCTACAGTCGGGGTCGGCTTACACGTTTGAACATGGTAGTAGCAACGATAGCCAGCAGACGTATCGTAACCTCGCCATTAACCTAAAGCCGCCCGTGGACGACGATGAAACCCGCAGTAAAGCCAAGTCTATGCGTACGCTCGAGAGATCGCAGGATTTATCCGACGTTGCAGAGCGCCAATGGCGTCAGACACGTGGGCTTAATGCTGTGCTCATGACCTTGCTCGCGATCCCCCTTAGCCGCGTTCGTCCGCGACAAGGACGCTTCTCAGTCTTACTGCCGTTAGCCTTGGTATTCATCGTGATCTTTTTTGCCGGGAATATCTGCCGCACCTTGGTGAGCAACGGGATGTTACCGTCAATCCCAGGCGTATGGTTAGTTTCGTGGTGTATGTTACTGGGTATCGCTTATTTTTGGGTTAGAGACTCTTCACTGCTAAAGAAGTTTATTAAATGAATATCTTTTCGCGCTATCTCATCCGCCATCTGTTCATCGGCTATTTTGCTGCGGCACTCTTATTGGTGCCGCTATTTACGCTCTTTGATTTTATCTCTGAGTTAGAAGATGTCACTACCAGCTATAGCTGGGGACAGGCACTCCTCGTCGTGGTATATCTCGTCCCTCGCTGCTTGGTGAATCTAAGCCCGTTTATCGCATTATTAGGCGGTATCGTTGGATTGGGGAATATGTCGAAGAATATGGAACTGACTGCGATCCGCTGTGCAGGTTTCTCTATTTTTCGCATCGCTCTCGTCGTATTACTCTCAGGGGTTATGTTCACCGCCTCGTTGGCGATTATCGATGAGTGGATTGCTTCGCCTTTGCAGCAACAGGCTCAATTACGTAAGGACACGGCGTTGGCGGAGAGCCAAGATAGCGATTCCGATGCGAAAACGATTTGGGGGCAGCAGGGGGATGAGTTTGTCCGTATTGACCACTTAGATAAACAAGGGCAACCTCAGGGTATCGAGATCTTTGATTACAACAGTGATCTCACCTTAAAAAATTATTTGTCTGCAGAATCAGCGACCTATGGTGAAAATAATGCTTGGACACTGCACAATGTAAAACATACGCAATGGCAGGGAGACCGCCAATCCACCAGCCAACAGGCGACGATGCCCTGGGTATCTATATTTAATAGTAACAACCTAAAACAGCTACAGTTATCGAGCGAGAGCTATTCTATTCCTCAGCTAAAGAATTATATTCACTATTTGAAAGCGACCGAACAGCCGTCGATGGAATATCGTTCGGCATTGTGGCAAAAGCTGGGGCGGCCTATCTTAGTATTAGCGATGGTGCTGTTAATTATTCCCTTTACCTTCGTTAATGCGCGGGAAACAGGAATGGGAAATCGGCTGGCGTTGGGGGTTATTGTCGGCTTGGTGACGTATATCATCTACCAGATATGTATTAACCTCGGGCTTATTTTCTCCATTACTCCGCTTATTGCCGTCGTTATTCCTCCTGTACTCATGTTATTGGCCTCTATCGCCTTGGTCTACCGATTCAATCAGAAGAAGTAGGCAAGATGAGTGGCTATAGCAAATAGCTTAACGCCTCGCGGAAAATAAGCCGCGAGGCGAGTCGGTAGCTAGTTCACCAGCGTTACTGTCTTAATATCAATATCGACGTTGTTGCCATCTTTATCAATTTCACCCTCTAACCGCACTCGATTTTTGGGCGAGATGGATTGTCCATTCCATTTATGGTCGTCGATTTCTACTACGATGCTGCCGGAGCTATCCATAAACTCATAGTGCTCGTCGCTAATCTTTTTGGTGATATTTCCCTCTACGACTACCTTGGTATCGTCTTTCAACGCCTTAGCCTGTGCAACCGATAACGTTTTATGCGGGCCATTGAATCCTCCCCGCTGAGTGCTGTCACTTCCCGGCCCTGTAAAACCTCCCTGATCGGCAAATGCTGGCAGAGTTAAACTCGAGAGTAATGAGAGTAAAAGTAACTTTTTCACGGCGTTCTCCTTTTAAGATTTCCTATAAAGCGTAGCAGTGGCTTGTCATAAAGTTTTACATGTTACTGAATTTTGTGAGCGACATTACGGTTTTGGTGTTGGCAAGTAAGGATAGGGGGTATTTATCAAACTTGGTTGTGCTCGACTTACGCCGATACAAGGCGTAAATCGTAATAGGGTTGATTAGTGGGGAAAGTGTTATTGGCCCATGCGGGCTTTCAGAACTTCTACGGATGGCTCTGGAATAATCTTTGAAGACTGATGGAGTTTGAATAAGTACGTCTAGTTATTGCTCAAAAGGTTATTGTTTGATTAAGTTTCCTTTCGTGTACCTAAAAGTGAGCCAATTATTTTTTTCTCATCATGAAATATTCTCCTGTAAACCTCATCTCTTTGACGCGATCTGACGTACTGTCATCGGGAATTCATAAGCAGTGGTTTCCCAAAATTTAGGCGAAAAATCAAACTCGTATCGACTTCTGAACTCTTTTTCGAAACCGTCACCATAGGCGGAAATAAAATTATCAACTTCCAGCGTTTTGCCAGATGATTTCATCTGCTCTGCCATTACACGGTCTAACGGAGTACTGCGCGATCGGATCATATCCATTATCAGGTTTCGCTTTTCGTCGGCCTCACGTGCGGCCTGTTCCCGTGTGACGAAACCGAGATTACCCCGTGTTCTGAGGTCCTCAGCTATTTCTCCGATACGCTTTCAATATACAAGACGTAAACGAGGTCCGGGCCGCTACCGCTAAATATCCCCCCTGAAGCACATTAATAGCTACTTTAAATTGCTCACGTCCGCGACTGTCTATTGAGTTCAAAAAAGACGTGTCCATTTTTATTCCATCTGCCATATTGAGCTACCTGTACCAAAACAAGCTAGGGATCTGAAATCTAGTCGTCCCATTAAAATAGTTTTATAGAAGAGCTTACACACTTTCCACCTTAGTTTTTTGAATTTATAAATAGTCACTTTATTGGTGATTGATAGAGCTTACACGCCAAATACATTGGGCATAGCGGATGTAGCGTCCAAATCGGTGAATAATAAGAAACCTGATGCGAAAGGCAATACCCAGCTAGGAAGCGTAGCTAATACCGAGTCAATCGAATCAAAAGCCACAAGTGCCGAGGGATAGGGACTCACCGTAGGGGATTTCTTATAAGGACTAAAAAAAGTTCGGCGATCCCGTATATTTTAGTAATTGTACGTTTTATAGCCGCATACACATTCTGCTCGAAGTGAATAACGGCCGAAATTTTCGGGGGATTACCGTACTTGCCAGCTCGATACTGATTTTGTTTAGTAATTGCAGGTCATGCTCTTTCGCCTGTATCCGCTCAGGGAACGTCAGGATAACCCGGCTGCACGATACGTCGCTAATGGAGTTACTGAAGTGTGCCCATTCGTTATTTAACACCGGACTGTGTAAGGAATGGACTTCGCGATATTTGGGGAGCAATTGCCACCGTATCGTCTCTGCATCTCTTCTTGTTAGGTAGGATAATGAGCAAAAAGTCTTTAGCTGAGGTTTTACTTTGAAGATGTTGTTATGGGGGCCCCGTGTTATCCGAGGGATGACTGGCTTCAATCCACAATCATTACACTTTTTGGTATACATTATAACGTGTACCAATTATCGCCAAATTAAGGGGGGATATCGGTACCTATAGCGATCTCCTTTAGGAAACCTATTCAGTATGTCGAAATATCTCTAAAAGTGAATGGTTCTTTTTGCGGAGATACTTACAGAACCTCAAAGGCCAGCATTACACGCCAGATTTAACCAATTAGAGGTATCACCAATGATAAATAGTCAACTTTTTAAAAATTACGTTTGATAGTAAATGTTACTGGAAAATACAAAAACTTGAGATAAGCTTAAATCATTCGACTACTGTGAGTATATTTCCTTGAAAAGTTCTCTGGTCGTATACGCTGGATTATCTATCTCTATTATATTCATACACAGTGCGTTGTGTTACGCATCGGATGGGCGAATCAACTTCCAAGGATACATTACAACAGTACCTTGTGAAATAGAGACTTCACGTGCAGTGCTGGTACATTGTATGGAAGCGGGGAGTGTACAAGCTGAGGACGTTCATGTGGAGGGAAATGAGCCGTTTGCAAATACTTTTGTCAAGGTATCAACGCAGAACATTGCTTCAAATGCTAGGAATATCACGATTCAATATAACTAAATGTGTTCATAGATCAGATAACTAAATGTGTTTATAGATCAGATAACTAGGTATAAATTTGTTAGTAGGGGCCCCCGAGTAGTAGGACATTAGCTTCTCGATAAGCGCCCCTGCGACTTTTTCGTAGATCTCAACTTATCGCGAGAAGCAAATTGTTTTACGAGCTAACCGTCTAATTCGAATTCGGGTGCTGAACGTCAGGTTATTACGCGTGATATGCTGGGTGAATATTATACTCGTAAGATGCTTATTCTTTGGTCATTTCCACTTCGCGGCTTTAAAGAAGAGACAGGCGTCAAAGGACAGGTGCTTAGGGTAGGGGACTTAGAACTAGGACTAATGCAAAGTTCGCGGATCTCGATAGATCTTAATACTTGTATGTTTGATAACGGCGCGCACATTCTACTCTATACGCGTGATTGCCGGGATGTTCCCCTCGTTTTGACTAGTGGAGGTTTTAACGCGCACTGTACAGATGGGTAATATTTGCAGCACAAATGCACTATATCTTTGTCGATATAAATAATACAAGCCACGTTTCTCTCTGGGGTGCGCTCAACTAGGTGAAGTGGCGGTGTAGTGGTCAACAATAACCTCCATCAGCAACCTAGAAGAGATTAGAACTATTTGCCATTGAGTGGCGGGCATATCGAGGGTGACTTAATTATTTCAGGGCGTTATGCAGTTGAAGGCAGAAATATTATTGAGAAATCAGGGTAAGATTAGCATCTGATAACCAGCGTCAGACAAAGGGTTTAAGAGTTGCGGGTTATAGAAATCTAAAGGTTGAATTTTTTGGAGAATCATCGAGCTAAAAGATACCCCATAAAATCGCCGCAGAGAAAATAGCGCCGTTACAAGATGCCGTGGATCTACAAATAGCGACTAAAGAAGAGATACAGAGATTGAAAGAGTGGAAAAGGTATCGAGTGATACTTAGCCGGGTAGAGCTTAATACTGATGCAGTAATATGGCCAGATAAGCCGGCTGAAGGCTAAGAGACATTTTAGGCTCTTCCCACCCATTAACTCTACCCCAAAAAATAGCTAGTTCGGGTCACCAAAGTTGAACAAAGAATAGTTTGAGGGTTTAAATTGCGTTAACAAAATTTTCCATTGAGCTGCTAGTAGCAGTTTGAAAATTTATGATAGTTACAATGATAACCGCAGATAATATCTAAGTAATACTTAGATGTCTCTTCCAAATACGTAACACATTTTGGTCAAAATTTAGTAGGAAAATTACCACTTTTCTCCGGTTGAAAAGATCTTCGTGATAGGTAGTATTTCAGTGGTATAAAAAACATCCTTATGTTAAATAGAAAGTGTATTAATATAGTTTATCGTATATTTTTACATTTTCTATACTCACATTCATCTAGCTTTGGGAGTTATTTTTTATGTCACTATTATCAGAAAAAATCCGTCAGAATAAGAAGTGTCATTAAGTGATTATATTTATCGTTAAACTTGAATTATGATTAATAAGAGAAGTGGTAAGATATCTAGAAATTAATTATTATATTACGCACATAACACCAAGCTTTGCTGAATAAATTTGCTGAGTAAGGCTGTTCTACAATATACTAGTTATCTCTGTAAACAGAGTATATGGATCAGCCCATAATTTATTGATGCCAACTTACAACAACTACTACCTAGGGTTATTCAAACGTTAGATAACTATTGTTACCGTTTTGTAAGCATTTGCCACATGAACTCCTCGAGCATCGCGTAGTAAAATGCTGCCTGGCTATTTTCTAGGGCAATACCGTGGCCAGCCTCACTTTCTTCATACAACCATACATTCTTATGGCCCTGCTGCTGCATCATGGCAACCATTTTTCTTGCATGTGCAGGACTAACACGATCGTCCTGAGTACCTGTGGTAAATAGCACTGGCGGATAGCATTCTTCGGATGATACTTTGTCGAATGGCGAATAGCTTTGTAGCCATTGTAGTTCCTCGACTAGTTCCGGATCTCCATATTCAGCAATCCATGAGGAACCAGCTAGCCAACGATGGTAGTTGCTCATGTCAAGAAGTGGAACTTCGCATACCAAAGCCCCAAAATATGTGGGGTAGTCTGTCAGCATATTACCAATCAGCAATCCTCCGTTACTCCCTCCCTGAGCTGCAAGTTTGGCTGCACAGGTTACGCCGCGTCGAATCAAATCCTTAGCAACGGCTACGAAATCTTCATATGCGCGATGGCGATACTGCTTAAGCGCCGCCCGATGCCACTCTGGACCGTATTCACCGCCCCCACGAATATTAGCTACAACGTAAACTCCCCCCTTTTGTAACCAGGTAATTCCTTTAGAACCTATATATTCAGGGGTTAAAGATACTTCAAAACCGCCATAACCATTTAATTGAGTAGGATGCTGACCAGTCAGTGCAAGTTCTTTACTAGCTATCTGAAAATATGGGATACGAGTGCCATCCAGAGAATTAGTAAAATGCTGAGTAACTTGAAAATTAGTATTATCAAAGCATTCTGGATCTTGCTTCACTACACAGAGCGTTTTGTCATCTAGATTGCCATAACTCAAGCTACAGGGCTGCAGAAAACCATAACTTACCAGCTGGTAACGATTACTTTCCAAGTCACAATTTGAAGCTGTAATCGTCGTGAAATCAGGCAATGACAGTGTTTGCACATTAACCCACTGTCCTTTCTCTATTTTTAAAATCTCAACGCATCCCACCACATCTCGGATTATGTTCAGGAGAAGATAATCACGCGTCGAACTGTAACTCTTTAATATAGCTTGACTATCAGGCATGAACAAAGCGGTAAAAGTCCTCTTGCCCTGTTGGAAATTAATGAAATCTATTGCCAGTAAAGCCCCAGCGGGATAAGTATTATCCTTCATTACCCATGCGCTAGTGAGTGTGACTAGTAACCACTTATTAAAAAATCTGCATGATGCATCTTCGGGGATATCGATGGAGTGCAATATTCCCTGATCAGTGAGCTGGAATATGCAACTTCGATAAAAATCTAGATTACATTGTACTAATGTTTTTTCGTAACCCAGCGTAAGGTCCCGCCAAGCTGAAACTGTCAAATTGGTAGTTTCGCTGGCATAAATTAGAGCTGCATCGGTAGGCAGCGTTCCACGCGACCATCGGTATAGACAACGCGGATAACCTGACGTGGTGAGCGTACCTGCTCCCGAATCCAAAGCTAGTAACAGAGTATTAACATCCAGCCAGACTACCGAACTTTTACTTTCGGGAAGAAAGAAACCACCGCTAATAAAAGTTTTACTAAGAAGATCGAACTCTCTTATTTCACAAGCATCGCCACCCTTCGATAAAAAAATAAGTGCTCGTGAAAAATTAGGATAAAGTAGGTCAGCACCTCTGAAACTCCAGTTTGTATTTTCACATTCATTCAAGTGATCGATATCCAGCACTGTTTCCCATTCTGGATCAGTAGTCAAATAGGATGTTTCGTGAGTTCGTCGCCAGATACCGCGAGGGTGACATTCATCTTGCCAGAAATTATAAATAGTATCGTTATAATGGGTACCCCAAGGAATATGCGCTTTGTCATTTAGTGATGTCAGGACATCCTGCTGCATATTTTGAAAACGATCACCTTGGGTAAATTTCGACATGGTTTTATGATTTTGCTCAGCCACCCAGCGCAGCGCTGTATCGTCCAGTGGTATCTCAAGTTTACTTAGAAAATCTTGGAAATGTTTCTGCTCCATCACGAATCCTTTTGTTGATAAGCTATCTACTCTTCAATATAGCTCTATTAAGTGCTTCTGTAAGTAGACCTATTTTAGTTCAAGACACTTTTTGAGGTTTCCGGGTTAGCAGCAATCAATCGGTATTCTTCAGGCGTCAGGTTGTTCAGGGATTCATGAGGTCGCTCACTGTTATATTACCTTTGCCAGCGATTTGTAATTTCCCGTTCTTCATTCAGGATTCTGAACAGATAAAAATCCAGTATTTCAGTCCTGTATGTCTAGTTAAATCATTCAATAAAAGCATTCTGAGTGGGTTTCCCAGGCTTAATAAACTCCAGTTGCACACCATGATCTTCAGCCCATTGAGCCAGCGTCAGTGAAATAAATACCGGCTCGTTATCCATCCTAAGTTTCAGCGGATAACCGCGGCTGGCAATGATGCGACCCAAAACTATGATGACCCGCGTATAATTCCATACATGACCCCGCTTGCGAATAACTTGAAAAAGCTCCTTAAGGATAGCGTTCAGCCAGCACGGTTAGAGCATCAATGACAACTTCATCACGCCGTATTTCGCTTTCCAGCTGTAATAGCTGACTTCTGAAATTGCCGCTTCGCGATAGACATTGTTCACCGTTAGACCGGCCCCAACAAGCTTCAGAGCGGCGATAATCTGGTGTTCAGTAAATTGGACCTTACGCATAGAGATCGCTTATAGGGAACATATTTAGTATGTCGGAAGATATCTAAAAGTGAATGGTTTTTTTTGAGGGATAATTACACACCTATTAACTCCCGCCCATAAAAAAAGCCTCAGACCGAAGTCTAAGGCTTTTTTTTTACGCTCGGAGCCGCGGCTCTTTTGCATATCCTTTCATGTCCCATCATCGTCTGGTCGATGTCTGGGTACAGTGTCCAAATGCTTGATTTCTCTAGCTTTGTCCGGTCACTGTCCAACCATGATTGGTGGAGCTGGGGGGATTTGAACCCCCGTCCAGAATTACTACACCGTCGGCACTACATGCTTAGTCCAATCTTTACATTCGCCAATTAGCTGCGGATGGACACGCCACTAACGAACTAGCCTGATTAAGTTTAATGCTTCAACCCCAGGCAGGGCATCCACACGATCTCTTTTAGGTTTGACCTCTCTTGATCCCCGTCCTAAGAGCGGAGGCTAGGGAGAGAGGGCTCTGAGCAGGTTATTAAGCTGCTAGTGCGTAGTTTTCGTCGTTTGCGACTATTTTTTTGCGGCTTTTTACGAGGCCAACCGCCCCTCGGCATGCTCCTAGGGCTTCGCGAATCCTGTCGAATCCAGAATCAGCCCCAAGTACTGTTATACAGTGTAGCAGATAATTACGCTGCCACACCAGTATTTTAACGATTTGCGTTCTTCATGATACGTGCTTTATCCAACTGCCACTCACGATTCTTGATATCGTCGCGCTTGTCGTGCTCTTTTTTACCTTTGGCTACGCCAATTTTCAGCTTACACCATGCATTTTTCCAATACAGCGATAATGCAACGATGGTATATCCCTCGCGGTTCACTCGACCATAGAGTGAATCCAGCTCACGCTGTTTAAGCAATAATTTACGATTACGTGTCGGGTCGCAGACCACATGGGAGGAGGCGACCATTAATGGCTGAAAGGTCGAACCGAAGAGGTATGCCTCGCCATCGCGTAATAAAATATAGCTTTCACTAATATTTGCCTTGCCGGCTCGTAAGGATTTTACTTCCCATCCCTGTAAGGAAAGACCGGCTTCGAATTCCTCTTCAATGAAATATTCGTGGCGCGCACGCTTATTCATTGCAATGGTCGCGGAACCAGGCTTATTTGATTTTTTCTTCGTCATAGTATCCCTTTTCTACACCACTTCATTGAAGCGTAGCTGACTTCCTTAAGTAAGAAAGTTAAGTAATGGTGCTATTCTAGCACGCTGATTCCGATTAGACATTTCTGTTTACTTGCTGAAACTGCTATGATCACGATGTTTTTTTCAGACCAGGAACTCTTTATGGCCCAGATCAGTCGTTCAGCGTTGGTGCCTTTCAGCGCGGGTAAAATGTATCAACTCGTTAATGACGTCGATAGCTACCCACAATTTCTCCCTGGCTGCACCGGTAGCAAAATTTTAGAGCAATCCGAGCAGCAGATGACCGCCTCAGTGGATGTCTCAAAAGCGGGGATCAGTAAAACTTTTACGACCCGGAATACGCTCACTGAAGATCAGCGTATCGCGATGGAGCTTGTCGACGGGCCGTTTCGAAAATTAACCGGTGGCTGGACGTTTACGCCGTTGGGTGATGACGCTTGCAAAGTGGAATTGAGTCTCGATTTCGAATTTTCCAATATGTTAGTAGAGATGGCTTTCGGTCGAATTTTCAAAGAATTGGCGAATAATATGGTTAAAGCGTTCAGCGAACGTGCCCATGAGGTTTACCGTGGCTGATATTCGTGTCGAAGTTGTCTACGCTCTACCAGAAAAACAATATCTACGACCGGTAACGGTAGATGAGGGATGCACCGTTGAACAAGCGATTATCGCCTCAGGTCTGTTAGAGCTTCGCAAGGATATCCAACTGACAGAGAACAAAGTGGGTATCTACAGCCGACCAGTGAAGCTTTCGGACATCGTTGAAGAAGGCGATAGGGTAGAAATCTATCGTCCGTTATTAGCAGACCCGAAAGAGCTTCGTAGGCAGCGCGCGGAGCGTTCTGCAGCGACTAAAAAATAAAACTCTCGCTACACGTAGACTTACGCGTAGCGAAAAAACTTAGCGGGTCTTACTTAACGCAGGCTTATTATCAATATTGGTGAGGATGCCGCTACTGTTGAACGTCAGGGTGAGGGTTTGTTGAGTAACCTTCTCATGGCCTGGCTCTTGGCGGAAGACGTAATACCATACATTGCTTCCGAAAGGATCACTCATCATCGGAGTTCCTAATGTATAGGCAACCTGCTGCTGACTCATACCAGTATGAATTTTGCTGACATCGGTCGCGACTAAATAATTCCCTTGGTTGATATCTGGGCGATAAACTACACGTTCCAACGTCGAGCAACCAGCGGTGGTTAATAACAGCGCCGCGGTCGCAGCAGTCAGTATTTTACTGCGCATGAATCGTTTCCTTTTTCTTGACCAGTTGCCCGCAGGCATGACTTGCCATCACAATAAGTTTACCCTGATCGCAGGGAAGCTAGATGTCGATAATAATAGACCTTACGCCAGATGAAAACCTCTGGCGCAAGATATGACTGTTATAGAGAGAAAAAGTGCCCGATTAGGCGGCTAAAAGTTCTTTTGCGTTAGCTAAGGTATTACGAGTAACCTCGCTACCTCCTAGTAACCGAGCTAATTCTTTCAAACGCGCAGGCTTATCCAAGTTTACCATGCGTGTTTCTGTCATTGTGCCGTCGGTTAATTTGCTAATGTAGAAGTGCGCGTGACCACAGCCAGCGACTTGTGGCAAGTGTGTTACACAAAGCACTTGTGTCGATTCGCCTAGCTTGCGCAGCATCTTACCGACTATCGCTGCCGTTGGGCCGCTGATCCCGACATCGACCTCATCAAAGATCATTGCAGGGGTTTCCATTTTACGAGCAGTAATGACCTGAATGGCCAAGGCGATACGCGAAAGCTCGCCTCCTGAAACAACTTTACCCAATGGTTGTAACGATTGACCAGGGTTAGCCGAAACACGAAACTCAATATTGTCTGCGCCTTCGGCCGTAAGTTTCTCAGGCGCATGTGTCATCGCGATAGTAAATTGACCATGAGGCATGGCGAGCTGCTGAATTGAGTCGGTGATTAGCGCCGATAGCTCCACTGCAAAATGCTGCCGTTGGGCAGACAACTCGCCAGCAATCGCTAGTGCTTGCTGATGATGGTGCTCCACTTCAACGACGAGTTGTTCAATATCAGACTCAACATTTTCTAGTTGCGCGTATTCGTCGAGTAATTGCTGATGAGTGCTATATAACATATCAGGAGTTACATGGTGCTTACGCGCTAGCGAAATATAACGTGAGAGGCGCTGTTCTAACCCTTGCAGACGATTAGGGTCTAAATCAATCGCTTCGTGATAGTGGCGTAGTTCGTCACTGATTTCACTGAGTAAAATGGCGGCATTATCCATCATCCCATGTACAGGAGCTAAACGGTCATCGAGCGAGACTAATTCCTGTAAGAGCTGTTGAGCCTGATGCATGAGTGATTGTAATGAGGCATCTTCACTTTCTGAGACGATATGAACAATCTGTTGACTTAATGTGATGCGCTGACCGCTGCTCGCGAGTTGCCTATATTCTTCGTCGATTTGCGTATATTCGTCCGCGACCGGGGAGAATTTATTGAGTTCTTGGAGTTGATACTCCAATAGTTCGCGGCGAGCGGCGCGGTCATTTTTTTGCTGAGTCAATACCGCTAGCTGTCGACAACTTTTATGCCAATTTTCGTAGGCAGCTCGCATGTTCTCTAACAGCACGGGATGATGGCTGTAAGCATCGAGGAGCATACGCTGATGGTCGGCTTTCAACAGTAGTTGGTGAGCATGTTGTCCATGAATTTGGATTAATAATTGGCCGAGCTCACGCAGTTGTGACAGGGGAACGGCAGTACCATTGATAAAACCGCGAGAACGCCCGTCAGCGCTTATTACCCTACGTAATAAACATTCGCCCTGATCATCCAAGTGATTATCGATAAGCCATTGCTGGGCTGAAGGCGATTTTTTAAGAAGAAATCTGGCACAAATATCTGCACGCTGCGCACCAGGGCGTACGGTTTCCGCATCGGCTCGATTACCTAAGCAGAGTCCTAACGCGTCGATAGCAATTGATTTACCGGCACCTGTTTCACCGGTAATCGCCGTCATACCCGGTTGGAAGTCGATATCTAGTTCGCGAACAATAGCAAAATTACTGATAGTAAGTTGTGCCAGCATATAATCACCTGTATAGAAAAACATGACTGTTTTTTTATACAGTATAAGCATCTTTTTTACTGAGTAAAGACCCCTACGGTGATTTTCAGAATAATTTTTCGGACCATCCTAATTTACCGGTTAGCGTGGTGAAATAGTTGTAGTCTTTAGGATGTAATAAGAAGAGTTCATCCGGGCTGCGGCGGATAATCACCTCTTCACCTTCCTGGACTGGAAGTGCCAACTGACTATCACAACTGACTTCTAACTCGTTTCGTAAACAGGCGAAACGTAAGCTGATAGTGCTGCGGCTATCGATAACGAGCGGTCGAGCTGAGAGGGTATGAGGAAACATAGGAACGATAGCAATAGCTTCCAATGAGGGCATTAAAATGGGGCCACCCGCAGAAAGGGAATAAGCCGTGGAACCTGTGGTCGTCGAGATAATCAAACCGTCGGAGCGTTGAGAAAACGCGAACTGATTATCGATATAGACTTCAAACTCAATCATATGCGCGACTTTACCCGGATGGAGCACAATCTCGTTGAGCGCGGTAGCGAGCCGCGGCTGAGGTTGGTGACCTCTTACGGAGGCTTCGAGTAATGCACGCGAATCGGTGATATATTCACCGGCTAGGACTTTGGCGAGCTCTTCAATGGCATTCTCGGGATTAAGATCGGTAAGAAAGCCCAAATTCCCTCGATTGATACCAATGACTTTAATGTCGTAACGGGCGAGCACACGTGCGGCCCCTAACATATTACCGTCCCCACCGATAACGACCGCAAGGTCGGCGTTCTGACCTATCTGGGCAAGAGTTGCCGTCTGCACGTTGGATAATTGCATTTCACGAGCAATCTGTTCTTCAACAAGCACCTCATAGCCTTGCTGACTTAGCCAACAACAGAGTTGCTCGTGGGTAGATAGTGCGCTCAAATTTCTCGGATGGCCTACAATACCGATACAATTAAACAACTTATTCATTAATTAATGCTTCCTCTTTGCGCAAAACGCTCGACAATCTGTCAGAGTCTCTTGAATCCGAAAATTTCATCCCCATAATAGCTTTATTGCCGAGATGAATGTGAACAGCGGAGATTTTTCATGAGTAGTAAAGAACAGAATACCCCGAATCAACAAGATCCTGAAGTATTGAATGCCGAGCAAGCTGAACAGCAATTCGAAGGCGACGCGCAGGATATCGATCCTCGCGATGCACGTATTGCTGAATTAGAGAAAGCTCTGGCCGAGTCCCAGGGGGGCGTACGCGAAGCACAGGTTCGTGCGCAGGCAGAAATTGAAAACATCCGTCGACGTACTGAAATCGATGTTGGCAAAGCACATAAATTTGCGTTAGAAAAATTCGCAAATGAGCTCCTACCGGTCATCGACAGCTTAGAACGTGCGTTAGAAGTTGCTAATAAAGAAAATCCTGAACTAGCTTCGATGGTGGAAGGGATCGAGCTGACTCTGAAATCATTGTTAGATGCGGTACGTAAATTTGGCGTCGAAGTGGTTGGGGATGTCCATGTGCCGTTTAACCCAGATGTCCACCAGGCGATGTCAATGATCGAGTCAGCTGAGGTTGCGCCAAACCACGTGATTATGGTTATGCAACGTGGCTATACTTTAAATGGTCGTCTACTGCGCCCAGCAATGGTTGCGGTCTCCAAAGCGTAGTTATGAATCAATGCTTGAGAAGCTGCCCCAGGGCAGCTTTTTTTATCGGTATTATTCTATCTTCCAGTCAATCTCTGGTAAGCCCTGTGAGGTTAGGATAGCGTTGGTTTGCGAGAAGTGCTGGCATCCAAGAAAACCACGGTGTGCAGAGAGTGGGGAAGGGTGTGGCGCTTTTAAGATATGATGCCGTTGTGAGTCGATGATCTGCCCTTTCTTCTGCGCATGTGCGCCCCATAGCAAGAAAACAACCCCTTCATGATGCTGATTGATCATACTAATAACATGAGAAGTAAAAGTTTCCCACCCTAAGCCAGCATGAGAATGGGCTTGACCCGCTCTTACCGTTAATACGGTATTGAGGAGTAACACTCCTTGCTCAGCCCAACTCGCCAGATAACCGCTTTTTGGGCGGGTAAAATTAGGGATATCGGTAACGAGCTCTTTATAGATATTTACCAGCGATGGTGGAGGGGCGATACCAGGTTGTACTGAGAAGGCTAAACCGTGGGCCTGATTGGGGCCATGATAAGGGTCTTGCCCTAAAATAACGACGCGGATATTGGCAAAATCAGTGAGTTTGAAGGCACTGAATACGTCTGCAGCAGGAGGATAAATAATCGTACCCTCACTACGTTCTTGCTGAACGTGGCCAAGCGTCTGCGTAAAGTAGGACTTCTGTTTCTCATCCCCTAGCACATCATGCCAGGTCAGCGAGGTTCTCATGACTGACTCCTGTCTTCAGGTATAAAAAAAAGGCGCGATATGCGCCTCTGTCTTTTATTCGCTACTTTTTGGTGGCTGCTTAGCGTCTACAACAGCTGGCTTTTCAGCGGGTTTACGACGTTTACCAACATTCTTCGCATCACGATGACGATTTTTAACACGAGGTTTGTCATCATCTTTTAAAGCATCACGTTTTTGTTTCCGGCGCTCCATCTCTTTTTTAGACGCTTTTTTCGGTCCTTTTTCAGAAGGTGCGCGAGTCGTCGGGCGTAACTCGTCGATAGTGCGTGCTTTAAGCGGTTCGTTAATATAACGACTAATCTTAAGTAATAGTGCGTTATCGTGGGCTTCAACGAGTGAAAGCGCTGTTCCCTTGCGTCCTGCACGGCCAGTACGACCAATACGGTGCAAGTAAATATCGGCAGTACGCGGCATATCGAAGTTAAAGACGTGGCTGATGTCATCAATATCGATGCCACGGGCTGCAATATCGGTCGCAACGAGAACATTTACAGTGCCTTCCGCTAGGCGCTTGATGGCTTCGTTACGTTTGATCTGTACCATTTCGCCTTCAAGGTAAGTACAGCGGATACCGGCCTCACGTAACCATGCAGCCACTTCATGTACACGATCTCTTTTTCTGATAAAGACCACGGAACGTGTGACATCTTCTTGTTGAAGCAAGTGAATCAATAATTTACGTTTGTGCTCTAAATCGTCGGCGCGGTAATACCATTGCTGAATTTTTTTGCGCTCACGGCGGCTCGGATCGGCATCTAATGTTACGGGCTCATTGAGAATGCGTTGGGCAAAATCTTCAATGTCTTCGCCTTCGAGTGTGGCAGAGAACAACATCGTCTGTTTACGCCAGCGGGTTTCGGCTGCGATAGTTTCGATATCGTTAGCAAAGCCCATGTCTAACATGCGATCGGCTTCATCGAGGATTAGCGTTTCAACTGCGCGGCAGTCAAAATTTTCTTCTTTAATGTATTGTAATAACCGACCTGTCGTGGCGACAACAACATCTTGATTCGTGCTAAACACTTCGGCGTGATTCATATACGCCACACCACCGGTAATCGTCGAGATATCAAGATGCGTGTGTTTCGCTAGCGCTTTCGCTTGATCGGCAACCTGCATAGCCAATTCGCGGGTCGGCGTCAAGATTAGGATCCGGGGTGGACCTTGTTTCTTGCGCGGGAAATCCAATAAATGTTGTAAGGCAGGCAATAAGTAAGCCGCAGTTTTTCCAGTGCCGGTAGGGGCTGAACCGAGGATATCACGGCCTTCAAGGGCGGGTGGGATTGCAGCTGCTTGGATAGCCGTTGGGCGCTGATAGTTTTTATCCTGTAGGGCTTCTAGCAGGCTTTCATCAAGTTCTAATTCGGAAAATGTGGTTACAGTCATGTTCTACCTCTGGTTGGGGCGCCGATTATAGACATTTCACCGGAATTGTTCACCTTTTACTGCCGATTAATTCTGCTTTGTTCAGGTAAAAGATAACAATTACTGGTAAAGTTCGCCGAAGACAGTGGCCTGAGTAGGCGAATAGAGACGATCCGGAGACGTATAAGATGACCAGCATATCATCACCACTTCGTCGTGGGGGCTTTACCTTTAAACAATTTTTCGTTGGTCATGACCGCTGTGGAATGAAAGTGAGCACGGATGGAGTATTGCTGGGAGCTTGGGCACCACTCCCCGCCATTAGGCGCGTGTTAGATATTGGGACAGGAAGCGGTCTGTTAGCGCTAATGCTGGCTCAGCGCTTAAGTCTGGAAGATACCGCCTTTGAAATTGATGCAATCGACATCGATAACCTCGCCGTCGAACAAGCGATAGATAACTGCACTTACACCCCATGGCGGGCAAGCATTCGGGTAGAACAGCAGGATTTTCTAACTTGGGATCGCTCATCTTCGCCAAAGTATGGGTTAGTCATCTGTAACCCTCCCTATTTCGAACAAGGCAAAGACTATCGAGACGTGCAGCGAGAAAAAGCACGTGATAGTCGTACACTTGGTCATCGTGACTTATTACGGCAGGTTGCTGATGTGATCGCGGATAACGGTTTTTTTTCACTCATCCTCCCACAACAGGAGGCGCAGCGTTTCGAGGAATTAGCTCACCAAGAAGGTTGGATGTTGCATCAACAGTGTGAGGTGAGGGAACGGATTAATACACCCGTTAAACGTGTATTAATGACATGGTGTCGTCACACCCACCGCTGTCAACGTGGGCAGCTAATAATTCGTGACCCCCAAGATGACTACAGCGCAGATTTTAAGTCCCTCACGCAACAATTTTATCTAGCGTTTTAAGCCATCATCTATACTGATAAAAACATGAAAATTAATGGTTAATAGGGTAAATTGCCGTACAGTCAGTTTTATTGTTTCTAAGATAAATTCCATTTGGAATGAGCTAGATAGCAATTAACTTAATTTTCAGTGAACTTTTGAACATTATTCAGTTCCAACCTTTGGCTCGCTAATGGCAGTAGCATTTCGGTACTGGGTGGTGACAAATTGAATATTTTATGAGGACAGAACCTCAGATGAGCGAGCAGTTAACGGATCAAGTTCTCGTTGAGCGGGTCCAGAAAGGGGACCAAAAATCGTTCAATTTACTGGTGCTACGTTATCAACACAAAGTGGCCAGTTTAGTGACACGTTATGTTCCCCCAGGTGATGTGCCAGATGTCGTACAAGAGTCGTTTATTAAGGCTTATCGTGCACTGGAGTCGTTTCGCGGGGATAGTGCCTTCTATACGTGGCTATATCGTATAGCAGTCAATACCGCGAAAAACTATTTAGTGGCTCAGGGGCGTCGTCCACCCGCCAGTGATGTTGATGCCAGCGACGCTGAGAATTTCGAAGCGGCGAGCGCATTGAAAGAAATTTCGAACCCTGAGAACTTAATGTTGTCAGAGGAATTGAAGCAGATAGTTTTTAGGACAATTGAAACTCTTCCGGAAGATTTACGGATGGCGATCACGCTTCGTGAATTAGATGGGTTGAGTTACGAGGAAATCGCTGAAATTATGGAGTGCCCAGTCGGCACAGTTCGTTCACGTATTTTTCGTGCACGGGAAGCGATTGATAATAAAGTTCAACCACTACTGCAGCGCTGATGCGCATCGCAGGGTGACTACCTAAAGGGTATTAAGGTATGCAGAAAGAGCAACTTTCCGCGTTAATGGATGGCGAAGCCTTAGATCAATCTTTACTCACTGAACTTTCTAAAGACGCTGAGTTACAGGCTAGCTGGGAGCGCTATCACTTAGTCCGTGACACTTTACGGGGTGATATTGCACCAATCATTCATTTTGATATTGCTGCTAAGGTTGCCGAAGCCATCGCTCAGGAGCCAGCTTCTAGCACCGTCACGCCGCTTATTGTAGAAGAGCAACCTACGCCGTCTCGCTGGCGAAAAATGGGCTTTTTCTCTAAGACAGGTGGGTGGGGCGCTCAATTGGCACAAGTAGGTGTGGCAGCCTGTGTCTCAATGGCGGTCATCGTCGGTGTACAGCAGTATAATCACTCTGGCGACTCTGCTTCAGCTGATAGTCAAGACACCCCGGCATTTAATACCCTGCCGATGATGGGGAAAGCTTCACCTGTTAGCCTCGGCGTACCAGGTGACATGTTCGAAGCCTCGTCTTCTACGGGACAAGTTCAAGAACAGCGCGCGCGTATCAATGCGATGCTGCAAGACTACGAATTACAGCGCCGGCTCAACGATGGTGACAATCTACCCCCTACGTCGTCCATCCTTGATAAGCAACAGTATTCGGGTACTGTTCATCAATAATGAAAGCAAAAACGCTTCTCTCTGCCGCATTTTGCGGCAGCCTGCTCTATTCCTGTGCCCTTTTTGCTGACGAGGGTACGAATGCGCTAGCGACCAAGGCTATTCCTCCTTTCGCGATGCTTGAACAGATGGATAAAGCGGTGGATTCGCTCAACTACCAGCTTTCCTATATCAATATCACTGAGCAGGGGATAGAGTCCTTACGCTATCGTCACGCCGTGATGAACAACCAGGTTCTCGCACAGCTATTGCAGATGGATGGCCCGCATCGTGAAGTGATTCAGCGCAATCATGCCATTAGTTATTTTGATGCAAGCTCCGGGGTTGATCCGTTCACACTTCCCGGTGAGCATATAATAGATGGTTTGCCCTCGATACTTTTTGCTAATTTCGCTCGTCTAAAAGAGTATTACGACTTTATCAGCGTCGGACGATCCCGCGTCGCCGATCATCTTTGTAATGTGGTACGGATTGTATCGAAGGATGGGTCACGTTTCAGTTATGCGGTTTGGTTAGACAGCACGACATCGCTTCCGCTGCGTGCCGATCTTCTCTCGCAAGAGGGTGAGACTATTGAGCAATTTCAGGTTATTGATTTTGCCGTGGACGACCAGATTCAACAAGTTATGGCGCCACTCGTGGATGCTCAACTTCCTCCGGAGATGACGTCATTACCTAAAAACGCTCATACAAAGTTGAGTTGGACCGCTGGCTGGCTACCCGCGGGGGCGATAGCGCTCTCACAAAGTCAGCGGCACGTTCCCGCTTTAGCGAAAACTATCGAATCTCGTCTCTATTCAGATGGGCTATTCACTTTTACGGTAAACGTCTCGCCTGTAACGCAAGCTTCTCCTCCGCAATCTTATAGCACTGGGCGTCGTACGCTTTACGTTGAAATACGCAATAATAAAGAAATTAGCGTCGTTGGTGAGCTACCTCATGATACGGCGAAGCATATTGCGGATACGGTTAATACAGGTAATTAACAATGATGAGAGAATGGGCTACGGTCGTCGCATGGGATAACGGTATTGCGACGCTGCATACCGAAGCTAAAACGACGTGTAACAGCTGCTCAGCGCGTAAAGGCTGTGGCAGCCAGATGCTTAATAAACTTGGTCCTAAAGACGCGCACGTTATGCAGATCAGTAGTGATAAACCGCTCCAGCCCGGACAGCGTATTGAACTCGGCATTAAAGAGAGTAGCCTGTTAAGCTCTGCATTGATGGTTTATATCACGCCACTCGTTGGACTGTTTATCGGTGCTGGATTAATGCAGTACTGGTTTAACGCCGATTTAGCGAGCGCAGGCGGCGCATTATTGGGAGGAGTAGGCGGCTTCTTTGTCGCAAAATATCTTTCTAAAATGATGGGCGATAAGCACTCATTCCAGCCAATAATCTTAACCGTCGCGCTTGGTCCAGATCAATTACGCGTTGATCCTGTCCATTCTTCGCATACGGCCTCATAATTAAGTCGTTTTATCGAGTAAACCGTATGACCTCAAGCGGTTTGCTCACTCCCCATTTCGCTCGCTTTGCCACATATTGCCTTAAAAAAAAACTGTCCAAGGCTGTTGATATGCTGACGTCTTTGCCGTGGTCGTGTAATATGCTTCGCAGTAAAAAAGTGGGTACATGCATCATGGGTCCATTTATGTGTCCACCTGAACAAATTTTTGCAGGAAACTATGAAAAAATCCCCGGAAATGAAGAATATTAGAAATTTCTCCATCATTGCTCATATCGACCACGGAAAATCCACTTTATCTGACCGCCTAATTCAAACCTGTGGCGGATTAAGTGATCGTGAAATGGCCGCGCAGGTTCTGGATTCAATGGATCTTGAGCGCGAACGTGGTATTACCATCAAAGCACAGAGTGTGACCCTCGACTATCACGCGCAAAATGGCGAAATTTACCAACTTAACTTCATTGATACGCCGGGGCATGTTGACTTCTCCTATGAAGTTTCACGTTCTCTTGCTGCCTGTGAGGGTGCGCTTCTAGTGGTTGACGCAGGACAGGGGGTTGAAGCTCAGACCCTTGCCAACTGTTACACCGCATTAGATATGGATCTTGAAGTCGTTCCAGTCTTAAATAAAATTGACCTGCCTGCTGCGGATCCGGATCGTGTCTCACAAGAGATTGAAGACATCGTCGGCATCGATGCAACCGATGCGGTAAGATGCTCGGCGAAAACTGGACTTGGCGTTCCTGAAGTACTAGAACGCCTTGTACGTGATATCCCACCGCCGGAAGGGGATATTGATGCACCATTGCAAGCCTTGATTATTGACTCCTGGTTCGACAATTATTTGGGGGTTGTTTCCTTAGTACGTGTCAAAAACGGCGTGTTACGCAAGGGTGATAAAATTAAGGTAATGAGTACCGGGCAGGTCTATAACGCCGATCGTCTAGGTATCTTCACACCGAAACGCGTTGACCGTGATGAGTTACGGAGCGGGGAAGTGGGCTGGTTGGTCTGTGCGATCAAGGACATCCTTGGTGCGCCAGTCGGCGATACTCTCACCGCGGCGAAGCACTCGGCTGATAAGCCTTTACCGGGGTTCAAAAAGGTTAAACCGCAGGTTTATGCAGGGCTATTCCCTGTAAGCTCCGACGATTATGAGAACTTCCGCGATGCGTTAGGCAAATTAAGTCTGAACGACGCCTCATTATTCTATGAGCCAGAAAGTTCGACAGCCCTGGGCTTCGGTTTCCGTTGTGGCTTCCTTGGCCTGCTGCACATGGAAATCATCCAAGAACGTCTAGAGCGTGAGTATGACCTTGACCTTATTACTACCGCACCGACAGTGGTCTATGAGGTGATTACCACAAGCGGCGAGACGCTCTACGTCGATAGTCCGGCTAAATTGCCACCGCTGAATAACATCGAGGAATTGCGCGAGCCGATCGCCGAATGCCATATGCTGTTACCTCAAGAGTACCTAGGTAACGTTATTACACTTTGCGTCGAGAAACGCGGAATGCAAACCAACATGGTTTATCATGGCAATCAAGTCGCGTTGACCTATGAGATCCCAATGGCGGAAGTCGTACTGGACTTCTTTGACCGCATCAAGTCGACGTCGCGCGGTTATGCATCGCTGGATTACAACTTTAAGCGTTTCCAAAATTCTGACATGGTGCGTGTTGATGTGATGATCAACTCCGAGCGCGTGGATGCCTTGGCGCTAATCACCCACCGTGATAATTCACAATCGCGTGG
Source organism: Rosenbergiella collisarenosi (assembly GCF_018494085.1). Taxonomy (GTDB): domain Bacteria; phylum Pseudomonadota; class Gammaproteobacteria; order Enterobacterales; family Enterobacteriaceae; genus Rosenbergiella; species Rosenbergiella collisarenosi. The sequence continues at coordinate 59,114 of NZ_JABBFP010000002.1, forward strand.
GCGTGATCTCGTCGAGAAAATGCGTGAGCTCATTCCTCGCCAGCAATTCGATATCGCAATCCAAGCCGCCATCGGTAACCATATTATTGCGCGTTCCACCGTTAAACAATTGCGTAAAAACGTTATTGCGAAATGTTATGGTGGTGACGTTAGCCGTAAGAAGAAACTGTTGCAGAAGCAAAAAGACGGTAAGAAGCGTATGAAACAAGTGGGTAATGTTGAATTACCGCAAGAAGCCTTCTTAGCAATTTTGCATGTTGGTAAAGATTAATTAAAAAGGATTAGTCATGGCAAATATGTTTGCACTGATTTTGGCGCTTGCGACACTACTCACCGGTATTGTCTGGTGTCTTGATAAATTTAAATGGGCGCCTGCGCGACGCGTTAAGCGTCAACATGCGCAAGACCAGGCAGCTAGCCCACTCGATAAATCGGCGCTGGATAGTGTTGCACGTCAGCCAAGCTGGGTCGAAACCTCTGTATCGGTTTTCCCGGTACTAGCAGTGGTTTTCATTGTACGTTCATTCATCTATGAGCCTTTCCAGATCCCTTCTGGTTCGATGATGCCGACGTTACTGATTGGCGACTTTATCCTAGTGGAAAAATTTGCCTATGGGCTTAAAGATCCGATTACCCAGACGACATTGATCCCAACAGGGCATCCAAAACGTGGTGACGTAGTGGTCTTTAAATATCCGAAAGATCCTTCCGTCGATTACATCAAACGTGTGGTGGGCTTGCCGGGGGATAAAATTGTTTTCGATCCCGACAGTAAAACTGTTACGGTGACGCCAGGATGTGGCGCAGGTCATTGTGAGAATCCCGTTGCGGTGACTTACTCGGCTATGGAAAAGAGCGATTTCCTACAAACTTTTAGTGGTTTTGATGGCAACGAAGTCGGTAATGGCTTTTATCAAATCTCTAAAGCGGGTATGTTACCCGGCGGGCTGCAACTTGGTGAACGCCAAGAAACGCTCGGCAACGTAACGCATAATATTTTATTGGTTAACCAAGCGCAAAGCCAAGTGGATGCTTACTACCAGCAAGACGGCCAATCGCAGTCTACATGGGTGGTACCCGCTGGAGAGTATTTCATGATGGGTGATAACCGTGATAATAGCGCTGATAGCCGTTATTGGGGGTTTGTCCCAGAGAAAAACTTAGTCGGCAAAGCCGTCGCTATTTGGATGAGCTTCGATAAGCAAGAAGGCAAATGGCCAACGGGCGTAAGATTAAGCCGTATTGGCGGTATCCATTAAGTGATATCGGGCCCAAGGATGGGCCCATTACGTTAAACTTTCACTACTGCACATGAAACCGTGAGTTGCTACCAGCCCTGTTTCATGTGCAATTAACCTACGCAAAGAATAATTGGAACAGCATGAACCCCATTCTTACAAACAAGCTGCAGCGTAAATTAGGCTACACTTTTACTCATCCAGAACTTCTTCAACAAGCATTGACGCATCGCAGTGCGAGTAGTAAACATAACGAACGTTTAGAGTTTTTAGGTGACTCGATCTTAAGTTATGTAATTGCCAACGCATTGTATTGTCAATTCCCGCGCGTTGACGAAGGTGATATGAGCCGCATGCGTGCAACGCTGGTACGAGGTAACACCTTGGCAGAGATGGCGCGGGAATTTGAGCTCGGCGAATGCTTACGCTTAGGCCCGGGCGAACTTAAGAGTGGCGGATTTCGCCGCGAGTCAATTCTTGCAGATACCGTCGAAGCATTAATTGGTGGGATTTTTCTAGATAGCGATATTCAGAAAACCGAGACATTAATCCTCAACTGGTATCAGTCACGGTTAGAAGCAATTAGCCCAGGCGATAAACAGAAAGACCCTAAAACTCGTTTGCAGGAATACCTGCAAGGGCGTCACTTACCTCTACCGGCTTATCTCGTGGTACAGGTGAGGGGAGAGGCCCATGATCAAGAATTTACGATTCACTGCCAAGTGAGTGGTATGAATGAAGCGGTAGTTGGCATTGGTTCTAGCCGCCGCAAAGCAGAACAGGCTGCTGCAGAGCAAGCACTGACTAAGTTAGGAATTGAATGAGCGAACAAGCAACCCATTGCGGTTTTATCGCAATTGTCGGCCGTCCGAATGTCGGTAAATCAACTTTATTGAACCAATTATTGGGTCAGAAAATTTCGATCACCTCACGCAAACCGCAAACGACGCGCCATCGTATTATGGGCATCGATACTCAAGGGGCATATCAGGCTATTTACGTTGATACCCCGGGTCTGCATATTGAAGAAAAGCGTGCGATTAACCGTCTCATGAACCGTGCTGCTAGCAGCTCTATCGGTGACGTTGAGCTTATCGTTTTCGTTGTCGAAGGCACGCGCTGGACTGACGACGATGAGATGGTATTAAATAAATTAACATCGGTAAAAGTGCCGGTTATTTTAGCGATTAATAAAATCGATAATATCCAAGATAAGACCATTTTACTGCCGCATATTCAGCAGATTAGTCAGAAGATGAACTTCGCCGATGTGGTACCCCTGTGTGCTGAATCCGGGCAGAACGTCGATGCTATCGCGCGTATAGTGCATAATACATTGCCGGAAGCGGATCATCATTTCCCTGAAGATTATGTGACCGATCGCTCACAACGCTTTATGGCCTCAGAGATTATTCGCGAAAAATTAATGCGTTTCTTAGGGGCTGAATTACCGTACTCGGTGACCGTCGAGATCGAGCGCTTCGTGACAAATGAGCGGGGGGGCTACGATATTCACGGTCTGATCCTGGTCGAGCGCGAAGGCCAGAAGAAGATGGTTATCGGTAATAAAGGGACTAAGATCAAAACCATTGGTATCGAAGCACGCCGTGATATGGAAGATATGTTTGAATCCCGCGTTCACTTAGAGCTATGGGTGAAAGTGAAGTCCGGCTGGGCAGATGATGAGCGTGCGCTGCGTAGCTTAGGCTATTCCGACGATCACTAACTGATGGAGGGCTGGCAGCGCGTCTTTGTATTACATGCTCGTCCGTATAGCGAAACGAGCCTGCTGCTTGAGATTTTCAGCGAAAGTGATGGGCGAGTCACGGTATTAGCCAAAGGGGCTCGCTCACGTCGTTCTAACCTCAAAGGTGCGTTGCAACCCTTTACGCCACTTCTCATGCGTTGGAGTGGTAAAGGGGAAGTCAAGACACTACGTAGTGCCGAGCCTGTTTCAATGGGACTACCCTTAAGTGGTGTTTATCTCTACTGCGGACTTTATGTCAACGAACTGTTGATGAGAGTCCTCGGGCAGGAGATTGGCCATTCGGCCCTCTTTTTCGATTATCTTCATTGCTTACAATCGCTCGCCGCACTCGATACCTCCGCAGAACCTGTCTTACGCCGCTTCGAATTTGCGCTGTTATCCCATTTGGGTTACGGCGTCGATTTCCTACACTGCGCGGGAAGCGGAGAAGAAGTCAGTGATGAAATGACCTATAACTATCGCCAAGAGCGTGGTTTTATTGCGAGTATTATGCCAACGGCGCAGACCTTCACTGGACGACAGTTGCGGGCGTTTTATCAGCGTGAGTTCCCAGAAGTTGATACACTACGGGCGGCAAAACGCTTTACTCGAATGGCGTTGAAGCCCTATTTAGGCGGGCGTCCGCTAAAAAGCCAAGCACTCTTTCGTCAATTCCAGCTACCTGCCATTAAGCCGGAAGAGTGATGTGATCCCCTTTTATTTTTGTGAATATCTACGAGGTTTAGCATGGCGGAAGTTTATTTAGGCGTTAATATCGACCATATTGCCACGGTTCGTAACGCTCGAGGTACGCACTATCCTGATCCAGTACAAGCCGCGTTTGTTGCAGAACAAGCGGGAGCCGATGGTATCACGGTACATCTACGCGAAGACCGCCGACATATTACTGACCGCGATATTGCGCTGCTTCGCCAAACTATCCAGACCCGAATGAACTTGGAGATGGCGGTAACCGAAGAGATGCTTGCTATTGCCTGCCAAACTCGACCGCATTTTTGTTGCTTAGTCCCCGAAAAGCGTGAAGAAGTGACGACGGAGGGGGGGCTAGATGTTGCAGGGCAGCAGAGTAAAATGAATGACGCGGTAGCCCGTTTACAGCAAGTGGGGATTTTAGTGTCATTATTTATCGACCCCGATGTTCAACAAATTGATGCAGCCGTCGCAGCAAAAGCGCCTTTTATCGAGATCCACACCGGGGCCTATGCACAAGCACAGGATCCTCAGGAAATTGAAAACGAGTTAGAACGCATCCGGGCGGCAGTGAGCTACGCGGCGTCGAAAGGCTTGAAAGTGAATGCCGGTCACGGACTGACTTACCATAACGTTCAAGCTATTGCAGCGTTACCAGAGATCTACGAGCTTAACATTGGGCACGCGATAATCGGCCGTGCGCTATTCAGTGGACTGTCAGATGCCGTACGCGAGATGAAACAGTGCTTACAGGATGCTCGACGCTAATGGCTATCGTGGGGCTGGGGACTGATATTGTCGAGATCACCCGTATCGAACAGGTGATAGAACGTTCAGGTGACCGGTTAGCAAAACGTGTTTTGACCGAAAGTGAATGGTTACAGTATCAGCAGCACCACCAGCCAGTACGATTTTTGGCGAAACGTTTTGCGGTGAAAGAGGCTGCTGCGAAGGCGTTCGGGACGGGGATCCGTAACGGATTAGCATTTAATCAATTTGAAGTCTTTAATAATCCTCTCGGTAAGCCGTGTTTAAGATTACTTGGACAAGCTGCCGTGCTGGCTGAGGAATTACAGATAAAGCATCACCATGTAACCCTTGCGGATGAACGCCGCTACGCCTGTGCGACAGTTATTTTTGAGAGTGAGTAAAAAAATTTTGGTAATTATGGGTAAAGCATTACGAACTTTTCCCATAGTTGTTCACGAGTTTCCTGCCACTCAGTATCCTGAATGATCGTATGTGTGATAGGACATACACTTTGGCAGGTCGGTGCGTCGTAATGTCCGATACATTCAGTGCAACGGGTCGGATCGATTTCATAGATCTCTGTACCGAGCGCGATGGCCTGATTAGGACACTCTGGTTCGCACATATCACAATTGATACAGCGTTTCGTAATTAGTAAAGCCACTTCAATAAATTACCTTTTTATCTTCTATAATCAATTGGTTATATAGTACTGCATTCCCTGCGATGGTTGGTTACCTGTGGATTCGGACAGTATAAAGCACTGACACACTCACTTGCGTAACACAAAACCGCAACACAGACCGAAATCATCACCCTAAAAATCCTCATGTGCGAGCCTATCTCGCGATGGGCCATAGGATAAGGAATTTCAATGCCGCGCACTCTAACACAGAACCCCGAAAAGCCCAATAATGATGGTTTTTTGGGCGTTTTAGAACGAAGGGAGGGGGGTAAGCCGCCGCACACAAGCCCACACATGTGAATCTGTGCTACGGTAGTAAAAACCATACTCAAGCTAACGGTTGTCAACCCCAAAAGGTGTTCAAGAATCCAAACCTGTAGCCCTGCAAGGTGCTGGCTTACATATCGGGTAGTTCGAGATCAAAAGCATCTGCTATGTGCTTCAGCATGGCGTCACGCTGTGTTGCCACCGGCACCTCGCTGCCCATGAGTTCCCATGCTCGTTTGGCTAGAACCTTCTGTTCTATCTCACCGCTACCCTTGCAAGCTGCACGTCCATGAATACGCCACGATCATTAATGCGCTGATCCCGGTGTTAGAGCGCCATTTCCTGACCTGAGGAATTCCAGCCAGGTGGCTTTTTGTCGATCTCGCGCATGTCATCGATATCCTGCCCGGCGTATTCAACTCATCGCCGCCACTCGACAGGGTGTATTTTGGCGGATAGTGCTGTTTTTAGGGCGAGGCTTACAGAATAGCTGGATCAGTTGCTTACCGACCTTATTCTTGGCTTCATCCTGTGAAGCACTGAGAATGGCACACCGATCGACCAGCGTACCCGGCAGGCCGTGTGCCAACGGCCTGCTATTGTATCCCGCCAGCGCTCGACGCCACTAGCTGTTAGGCCCGGTATGGCGTGATCTATTATAGTGCGGTCAAAATGGCTATTGTGGGCGTAAATCAGCACATCAGGATTTTCGGGCTCGAGTCGGAGTTCACGAGGGATTTTTGTATTCGCGTTAACATGCCATACCTGTATAGGGTCACTATCAATCGCCCAGGGGAAACAGCATGATCACTACCTTTTCGGTGTGGGCATGGGTTCCGTTTTTCATGGGCACTTATCTGAAAGTTTCGAGGTCGATCCATAATACCTTGGGCATAAAAGCCTTATGATATAGGTTAAACGGGAATGGTTAAATGTTTGTGGGAAGGAGTCCCTATGCTTAAAAGAGGTGGTTTGCGATTATTAACTACGGGTGAAATTCGCCTGGCAATGGAGTTATATGGTCAAAGCATCCAATACAATCGGATATGGGTTCATCACGGTAGCTACTTACCATTCGGTATGCAGGAAAATAACACTGCGATGACCCCGAACGGCGAAATATGGTTTGAAACTAACGTTTATCGTGATGATTATTCGAAAAATTTAATAGATTTACAGCATTTGTTCATGCATGAAATGATGCATATTTGGCAATATCAGCGCGGTATGAATGTCAAAATTCGCGGTTTAGTTTCTTGGGCGGTAAATTACAAATACGATCTTGATAGAAAAATGTTATCTAGTTATCCCATGGAGCAACAGGCGAGTATTGTCGCGGATTATTGGTTACTTATCCGGTTCGGTTTTAACGGTTTTAAACGAATAGTCAATTACGTAAATTACGATAACACGGAGCCTAAAAAATCTTTGATTGTAAAATATCAGAAGGTCCTTGGCGGATTTCCTCTGTGATGAAATATGTATATTTATCGTTTATTCTTTTTTTCCTATCGGGTTGCGTTGGTGATAGGTTAGTTTTCCGTGATAAAGGTGATGCTGTTGTGCTTAAAAATTCTATTTGTATTGCGTCAGAATCCGGAGATATTTTAGATTATTATATGCTAAGTTATTCTGTAAATAATTATCATCCACCATTAGTTATGGAGGATGGTATAGCTAAAAAATATCCCGATACCTGTATAAAGATAGAATTAGTAAATAATGCCGATTACGGATTGGTTTACGCAATAAATGGAAAAAAATATCGATTTGAATTTAATATCGATGTTAACGGAAAAATAACAAAAACCTATAGCAAGTCGTAAAAAACATCCGACATTTAGCCGGGTGGGGGATCATCGATAAGGCAGCTTTGTTGAATAAATCGAATTTTTGCAGAATTGAAGGATCTGATCTCGTACTCCCTGACAACGCAGGCAGTTCCGTGGCAAAGCAGAAATTCAAAATCACCCACTGGCATACCTATAATAAAACCCTAATCAACTACGATACCCTGCTATGCCACGATGAACTGCGACGTAAAAAATCAGTGCACTAATCTCTTCCCGAAAAAGAGCGGCTTACTGGCTGGTTGATTACTCAGACTGTAATCGTGCCGTAGCGAATCAGCGAATTACCGGCAATAATGCGCGATGGAAGCAGGCAACAGATTACAACCACCGCCTGATAACGCAAACGGCGATGTACAGGGTGAAACAGCTGTGTGGCGGTTCACTGACGCTGCGTGATTATGATAGGCAGGTTGCGGAGGCTATGGCTATGGTGCGTCCACTGAAAAAATGGCGAAGTCAGCTATGTGAGAAAGTGTGCGTATTGCTTGAAAAGCCGACCCGCTACAGATAGGCTTACCCAAAAAATGGTGTAGCTAAGCTTCTGGGTCCCCAAATAAAACTATTATACTCTCTCGCAGGCTGTTCCTCAGCGGCTTATTGATGCAGGTTTTCATCCCCCAAACGAGTGATTTCACTCTTAGTAAGTCTGAAGGTGTTAACCTACCCGGCTGAAACCTCAATCTCTGTGACAGCACTGCTTGGTGGACGTTGATGGGTCGTGGAGCTAAGAATATATTGAACGATATACTGTCTATTATCGGCGAATGTATAAAAACTTGGCGGAACGCATAACCGGTTATTTTTTTAAAGTGAGTGACGGGGTGAGGTTAACAGATAGTTGTTAAGCTGGCGTGCCTCTTGGGTTGATAGCGATAAGGGTTGGATACAAATTTACGGCTTCTTGTACTAAAAAGCATATCTTTGAACTCACTCGGAGATATTAGTGGTTTCGTCAGCTTTTAATCTGTCCCCTGAACCTGGACAGCCAGTGAGAAGTACGACAGGAATTAACGTCATAGAAATTGAGAAGAAGCGTCTAGTAAACAATTTTAAATGACTTTTTTTCCAACACATTGTTCAAACAAAGGGCTATATTTTAGTCCCCGGCGCTTACCCTGCATCAATAATCTCCCCCTAAAATAGTAAGCAATGCGTATAATACCTCGTTATTGACTGCTTTAAGGATCGCGACTATGGATAATACTATCCCTGCTAATGATGACGAAAAATGGATGCGCCATGCGTTACAACTCGCGCAACGCGCTTATACATTGGGTGAGGTCCCGGTCGGTGCTGTATTAGTCTATCAACAGCAAGTGATTGGCGAGGGGTGGAATCTACCAATTAATGCCCACGATCCGACCGCACATGCGGAAATTATGGCCATTCGTCAAGGTGGACAGGCCTTAGAAAACTATCGTCTACTCGATACGACGCTATATGTCACCTTAGAACCCTGTGTGATGTGCGCAGGAGCCATGATTCATGGGCGTATTGGTCGGATAGTGTATGGTGCGAGCGATGCGAAAACGGGCGCGGCGGGATCGTTAGTTGACCTATTACGCCATCCTGGGATGAACCATCAGCCGATCATTAGTGGGGGAGTGTTAGCAGAAGAGTGTGGCAACATGCTCAGTGATTTTTTCAGGCAGCGACGAGCCGAAAAAAAAGCCGCGCGCCTTGCAGCGCGGGCAGAAGAATAAAGCTAATTCATCACTAATTGAGGTTCAAGCGGTGTCGTAGTAATGCCGCTTGGCGAATGTGGCGTATCGAGAGGCTGCTGTTCCATCTCGTTAAGATAGCCGACTAAACTTAGATTGTATTTACGAACTTTCTCAACATAGTTGTAGGCTTCTTGCCCGCGAGCGTAGCCGTAAGTCGTTTGTGAGTAGTAACGTTTTTTGCCGAGTAAAGGTAAACGTACTTTCACATCGCCCCAACTATTTGGATCGCCGCCTTGGTTAACCGTCAGCTGTCGAGCATCCATAAGATGGGCTAAGCCAATATTATAGGCAGCTAAGGCAAACCATATGCGTTCATCCTTCGGTATCTCGCGAGGTAAGCGCTGGAGTAGTCGCTGCAGATACTCGCTTCCTCCGCGAATACTCTCCTCGGTGTCGAGACGATTACTCACATCAAGACTGCTGGCGGTTGTCTTCGTCAACATCATCATACCCCTCACTCCGGTAGGGGAGGTGGCATGGGGATCCCAGTGCGATTCTTGCCACGCCATCGCCGCGAGCAACTGCCAATCAAAGTTCTGCGCATACTTTTCGAAAACCGGCTTCAGGGTCGGTAAGCGTGTATCTACGGCTTGCAAGAAACTCCGGGTATCGACGTAATCGAAGCTTCCTGAATGCCCTAAATATTTCTCTTCTAAACGCGCTAGCGTCCCTTGCTCATTGAGTTGATTGAAAAAATCCAACATTGCCGCGTGTAAACTATCGCTCTGCGCAGCACCAATGTACCAGTTTACGGGTTTGTCTTCGGTTACCGTAAACGCGACCGCCAGCTTCGGGTAAATACGCTGCATCATCTCAATCGTTGCAGAGTCCGCAATCGTGTAATCGATCTTACCTTCAACAACTTCCCTTAAGATCTGCTGCGGCCCCAGATACTGTTCTGTCGCCCACTGTAAATGCGGGGAACGTGCAGCTTTCTCTGCCTCAAGCGTCTGCGCGAAGGTGGAGCCTTCGAGGATACTTAAGGTGCCTTGCAAATCACTTAGGTTTTTCGGTCGTGGTTTATCGACACGATAAACAAGTTGTTGCGAAGTACTGTAATAAGCCGGTCCCGCGACAAATTCTTGAGCTCGGTTCGCATCCCAGTTCAAGCCAGCGGCTAACAGGTCTGCATGTTGCTCTGATAAGTCGTTAAACAAGCTCTTGATAGTAGGGCGGACTGTGACCTCTAACTTAACGCCTAAATAATCGGCAAAGCGTTTAGCGAGTTCGTAGTCCATCCCTTGCGATTGATCTTTAATCTGTTGGTAAGTCAGCGCCGAATTAAGGGTGCTGATCCGCAACACTCCACGCGCTTGGATCTGCGCGAGAGAATCTTGTTTCCCAGTGTGCCAGGGTATTGCTGGCCATAAAGCTGATGCTAATAGTAAGGTGACAAGACCGATAAAGAAATAATTAAATTTTATATATTTCAAATAGTTATCTCTCGTTTCTGCTCGCGCCCCCCTTAATATTGGGGAGTGAATCTTATGATTTCTTAGCGCAAGACGGAGTGCATTCTGAGCAATTTAACGCCAGAGAGCAACTTTTTAAGCAAGAAATGTTCAAGGTTAACTTACTTGATGAATACGATAAATTCCGCGCAAACGGTTTCGTATTGCAGCGAGATTTATTATACTAGCGCCGTTTTCCCACTGTAGCGCCAGTGTATGTCAGCCAGACATACCGACGACGAGAGATGATTAATGATGGAAATTTTGCGTGGTTCGCCTGCCCTGTCTGCCTTTCGAATTAACAAGCTAGTCACGACCTTTCAAGACCTTCAACTGCCTATTCGTTCACTCTATGCCGAATACGTACATTTTGCTGATGTAACTCAGCCGTTAACGGATACGCAAACAGCGCGACTAGAAAAATTATTACGCTACGGTCCCTCTTTAACCGAGCATACGCCACAGGGCCAATTACTCTTAGTTACCCCTCGTCCCGGAACCATCTCGCCTTGGTCATCGAAAGCTACCGATATTGCACACAACTGTGAACTCTCCGTGGTCAAACGGTTGGAGCGCGGTTTAGCCTTCTATATTGATGCCCCTGAATTGGACGAGAGACAATTTGCACAAGTCTCTGGCTTACTGCACGATCGTATGATGGAAACTGTCTTTACGACGCTTTCTGCTGCTGAGCAGCTCTTTACACAGCAAGAACCCCATCCTTTGACGGTGGTTGATATTCAACAAGGCGGACGCCAAGCGCTCGCCGAAGCGAACAGACGCCTTGGTCTGGCGCTGGCGGAAGATGAGATTGATTACCTGCTCAACGCTTTCACCCAATTGGACCGTAATCCTAATGACGTCGAGCTGTACATGTTTGCGCAAGCAAACTCAGAACATTGTCGCCATAAAATTTTTAATGCTGACTGGATTATCGACGGTGTAGAGCAACCCAAATCGCTGTTCAAAATGATCAAAAATACCTTTGAGGCGACACCCGATCATGTTCTCTCAGCCTATAAAGATAATGCTGCAGTAATGGAAGGCTCGGTAGCCGGTCGTTTTTATGCAGAGGCCGAAACGGGACAGTATGATTTCCATCAAGAGCCTGTGCATATTTTAATGAAGGTTGAAACGCATAATCACCCAACGGCAATCTCGCCATGGCCGGGCGCTGCAACAGGCTCAGGCGGTGAGATCCGTGATGAAGGGGCGACTGGTCGAGGCGCAAAACCAAAAGCGGGATTAACCGGTTTTTCTGTTTCCAACTTACGTATTCCTGGGTTTGAGCAGCCATGGGAAGAAGACTTTGGTAAACCAGAACGTATAGTCACCGCTCTGGATATCATGCTTGAAGGTCCACTAGGCGGTGCCGCATTCAATAACGAATTTGGTCGTCCGGCCCTTAATGGCTACTTCCGTACCTATGAAGAGAATGTCAACAGCCACAATGGCGAAGAGATCCGCGGTTACCATAAACCGATCATGCTAGCTGGCGGGATCGGTAATATCCGTGACGATCATGTTCAAAAAGGTGAGATCACGGTTGGAGCGAAACTGATCGTTCTCGGAGGCCCGTCGATGAATATCGGGCTGGGTGGTGGGGCCGCCTCATCGATGGATTCAGGCCAGTCAGATGCTGACTTAGACTTTGCCTCAGTCCAGCGCGACAACCCAGAAATGGAGCGTCGCTGCCAAGAGGTCATCGATCGCTGCTGGCAACGTGGTGAAGCAAACCCTATTCTCTTTATCCACGATGTGGGCGCGGGTGGGCTATCCAACGCGATGCCAGAACTCGTTTCAGATGGTGGGCGCGGCGGGCGCTTCGATCTGCGTAAGATCCTCAACGATGAGCCGGGGATGACGCCTTTAGAGATCTGGTGTAACGAATCTCAAGAGCGTTATGTCCTCGCGATCGATGCCGAAAAATTAGCGGAATTCGACGCGATCTGTCAGCGTGAGCGTGCGCCGTACGCGGTGATCGGTGAAGCGACAGAGCAACAACACCTGACGTTAAACGATCCACACTTCGCTAACCAACCGATCGATATGCCGCTGGATGTCCTATTAGGTAAAACCCCTAAAATGACGCGTGACGTTCGTCGTCAGCAGGCACAAGGCGATGACTTCACTGCCGAGGGTATCGATCTGGCACAGGCGGTCAAACGTGTACTGCATCTTCCCGCAGTCGCAGAGAAAACGTTCTTAATCACCATTGGTGACCGCACCGTTACCGGTATGGTCGCGCGTGACCAGATGGTCGGACCTTGGCAGATCCCGGTTGCCAACTGTGCGGTAACCACGACCAGTTTAGATAGCTACACGGGCGAAGCCTTTGCGATGGGCGAGCGTGCACCCGTTGCACTGCTCGATTACGCGGCCTCTGCCCGCCTCGCGGTAGGTGAAGCGCTGACCAACTTGGCGGCAACTGCTATCGGTGATCTCAAGCAGATCAAACTCTCTGCAAACTGGATGGCGGCGGCAGGACACCCTGGCGAAGATGCTGGATTATATGATGCAGTGAAAGCTGTCGGTGAAGAACTCTGCCCGGCGCTGGGGCTCACGATTCCAGTAGGCAAAGACTCCATGTCGATGAAAACCCGCTGGCAGGAGCAGGGCGAAGATCGTGAGGTGATCTCACCGATGTCATTGGCGATCACTGCATTTGCTCGAGTGGAAGACGTACGGCTAACGGTAACGCCAGAGCTACGTACTGACCGCGATAACCTGTTATTACTCGTCGATTTAGGCCAAGGACAACAAGCGCTGGGCGCCACCGCACTGGCCCAAGTCTATCGCAAGTTGGGTCAACAGCCTGCCGATGTACGCGATACTGAGAAATTACGCGGCTTTTTTGTTGCGATTCAACAGCTGGTTAGCGAGCGTGCCCTGCTGGCTTACCATGACCGCTCGGATGGTGGACTCTTTGTCACCTTAGCCGAGATGGCGTTCACCGGCCACTGCGCGATCGATGCCGATATTAGCGCGCTGGGGACTCAGCATATTTCAGCTCTATTCAATGAAGAGCTGGGCGCGGTAATACAGATCGCGTCAGAAGACCTTGCGACAGTTGAAGCTGTCTTCGCAGAACAGGGGTTAACTGACGAACTGAAAGTCATCGGTAAGGCAAGCAAAGGAGACCACGTAACACTCGTGGCGCAAGGGCAAACTGTCTATACCGAAAAACGCTCGCAATTGCGTGAGTGGTGGGCGGAAACGACGTGGCAAATGCAACGTCTGCGCGATAACCCGGCGTGCGCAGATGAAGAGCATCATGCGAAATTGGAAGAGCGCGATCCCGGACTTAACGTCTCGCTAAGCTTTGATCCAAATGAGGATATCGCTGCGCCGATGATTGCAACTGGCGCTCGTCCTGTGCTGGCGGTACTCCGTGAGCAAGGGGTTAACTCTCATGTGGAAATGGCTGCCGCATTCCACCGGGCAGGTTTCGATACCCGTGACGTACATATGAGTGATTTACTCGCAGGACGGACGACGCTCGACGATTTTCATATGCTGGCGGCATGTGGCGGATTCTCTTACGGAGACGTGCTTGGGGCCGGCGAGGGGTGGGCGAAATCCATTCTCTTCAATCCACGTGTACGGGACACCTTCGAGGCGTTCTTCAACCGTGATCAAACGTTGGCACTGGGCGTTTGCAATGGTTGTCAGATGGTCTCTAATCTCCGCGAGATTATCCCTGGTAGCGAATTATGGCCACGCTTTGTCCGTAATCAGTCCGAGCGTTTCGAGGCACGTTTCAGTTTAGTCGAAGTCGTGGAAAGCCCATCGCTAGTGCTAGAGGGAATGGTCGGTTCGCGCATGCCTATCGCCGTTTCCCATGGTGAAGGCTTCGTTGAAGTCCGCGACCAAGAGCATCTGCAACAGCTGGAAAGTCATAAACTGGCGGCTTTACGCTTCGTGAATAACCACGGTGAAGTGACTCAGCAATATCCGGCTAACCCGAACGGTTCTCCTAACGGCATCACCGCGGTAACGACAACGTCAGGACGCGTCACCGTCATGATGCCACACCCAGAACGTGTGTTCCGTACGGTCAGCAACTCTTGGCACCCTGAAAACTGGGGCGAAGATAGCCCATGGATGCGTCTATTTAGAAATGCGCGTAAACAGTTAGGCTAAGAGTCACTCTGGATAACTCCGAAAGCGTTGTCAGCCTATTTGTCTGGCAGCGCTTTGTTGTTATCATCCGCTGGATTCATTTACTGTTATGATGATACTAAGATTCATAAATATAAATGATGTTTTAAAGGTGCCCTCTGTCCTAGAGTTGATAATTGTTTATCCTATCTGGACATCACATCAGTGGGGCACCTTTTCCTCGTCCAGTGACTTCCTTAAATAATTACGCAATAATACCTTTCTCTCGCGTTAACCGTGCGGTAAGCCATCAGTGATGGTGACGCAACTGCTAATAAGGTTTTGTCATGAAGAAAATAGAAGCGATCATTAAACCCTTCAAATTGGACGATGTTCGAGAATCGTTGGCGGAAGTAGGCATTACCGGTATGACGGTCACGGAAGTCAAAGGCTTTGGGCGTCAGAAGGGACATACTGAGCTATATCGTGGCGCAGAATATATGGTCGATTTCCTTCCCAAAGTCAAAATTGAAATCGTAATTGCCGATGAGATGGTTGATACCTGTCTTGAAACTATCATGAAGACGGCACAGACCGGTAAGATCGGTGATGGCAAAATCTTTGTCGTAGACGTTGCGCGCGTAGTGCGTATTCGTACCGGCGAAGAAGATGAGGATGCGATTTAAAGTTCCTTCGCAATTGAGAATTGAGCAGGGAGGTTTCTGGTTTTCTCTGCTCAATTTTGCTCCTTTACAAAGCCCTCCTTACTAATTTTATCCTTCATTATCTACCCTCATCCAACGTAACATTGTGACTGGCAAAGCGTTCGAGGTTAAAAGCCAAACGATTGCGTAAAAAGACAGGCTTCTCTCTACCACCCAGCTTGAAAAGCGTTTACACTAACGGACATTACCCGTTGTGGGGGATTTTTGATGTTAAAAGCAAGCTGAGTGGAGATGGGAATGTTAAAGCGAGAGATGAACATAGCCGATTACGATGCGGCATTATGGCAGGCGATGGAGCAAGAAAAGGTGCGTCAGGAAGAGCATATCGAACTGATTGCTTCAGAAAACTACACCAGTCCACGTGTCATGGAAGCGCAAGGATCACAGCTAACAAATAAGTATGCTGAAGGCTACCCAGGCAAGCGTTATTACGGTGGTTGTGAGCACGTTGATATCGTTGAACAACTCGCGATTGATCGCGCCAAAGCGCTTTTCGGAGCCGACTATGCAAACGTCCAGCCTCACTCAGGTTCTCAAGCTAACTTCGGTGTATTTACCGCGTTGCTGAACCCAGGCGATACTATCCTTGGGATGAATTTAGCGCACGGTGGCCATTTAACTCACGGTTCTCCGGTCAACTTATCCGGTAAATTATATAACGTCATTCCTTACGGTATCGATGAGGCCGGGAAGATTGACTATGACGAATTAGCCGCGCTCGCTCAGCAGCATCAGCCGAAAATGATCATTGGCGGATTCTCGGCTTACTCAGGCGTATGTGACTGGGCCAAAATGCGTGAAATCGCGGATAGCATCGGCGCATGGTTATTTGTCGATATGGCACACGTTGCCGGCCTCGTCGCAGCAGATGTCTATCCCAATCCGCTTCCTCACGCACATGTGGTTACCACAACGACCCACAAAACCTTAGCGGGTCCACGCGGCGGGTTGATCTTGGCGCAAGGGGGCGACGAGGATCTGTATAAGAAGCTAAACTCTGCCGTATTCCCAGGTGGTCAGGGTGGCCCACTGATGCACGTTATCGCAGGTAAAGCGGTCGCGTTCAAAGAAGCGATGGAACCAGAGTTCAAGACTTACCAACAGCAAGTCGCGAAAAATGCTAAGGCGATGGTAGAAGTATTGCTCGCACGCGGTTACAACATCGTCTCCGGCGGGACTCACAACCATCTTTTCTTATTAGATCTGGTTGAGAAAAACCTTACCGGTAAAGAAGCGGATGCGGCGCTAGGTAGCGCGAACATTACCGTTAATAAGAACAGCGTACCGAACGACCCGAAAAGTCCGTTTGTGACATCGGGGATCCGTATTGGTACACCGGCGGTAACCCGTCGTGGCTTTAAAGAAGCCGAAGTTCGCGAATTAGCGGGCTGGATTGCCGATGTGTTGGACAACGTGAACGACGCTGCGACTATCGAGCGCGTAAAAGGCCAAGTATTGGCGCTTTGTGCGCGTTTCCCAGTTTACGCGTAATAGAGTTAGATAATAAAAAGGCCGCGATAGGTATCTATCGCGGCCTTTTTTATGAATAAGGACTTAGCGTTTTAATGCATCGCTTAACTGATCGCGCATTACGGATAACATATCACGGACGACGCGTGAGTTGCCTGCCACTATGTTTCCTGATTGCAGATAGCCATGCCCACCGGTGAAATCGGTCACCAGACTTCCCGCTTCACGAACGAGTAACTCGCCTGCTGCAAAGTCCCAAGGTTTTAAGCCAATCTCGAAATAACCATCGGTGCGGCCAGCTGCAACGTAGGCTAAATCTAACGCGGCTGAACCAGTACGGCGAAAATCTGCACACTTGGTGAACAGTGCCGTTACAACATTCATATAGCTTGCAGCGTGCTGTTTGGCTTTGAATGGGAAACCAGTTGCGAGAATTGTACCATCGAGATCGCGGGCGGTGCTGCCACGTAAACGGTAACCATTAAGCTGAGCGCCTTGACCACGTACGGCGGTAAAGAGTTCGTTACGCATCGGATCGTAAACGACCGCGACTTCAGTACGACCTTTAACACGTACCGCGATAGAGACAGAAAAGTGGGGGAAACGCTTGATGAAGTTACTGGTGCCATCCAGGGGATCGATAACCCATTGTATATCCTTATCTTCACCACCTAAATCTCCGCTCTCTTCCGTCACAATGCTGTGCAGAGGATAAGATTTACGGATGACTTCGATAATTAAACGCTCGGCGTCACGGTCAACGTTGGTAACAAAGTCGTTGGTGCCTTTCTGGTTTGTTTCTACTGCGTCAGGCGTTTCATAATTTTTGGCGATAAGATTGCCGGCCTTGCGCGCTGCGCGCACGGCGATGTTCAGCATCGGATGCATCGGTTATTCCCACTGGATGTTAAAGAACGAAAAATCGCGGCGAGTATAGCAGAAGGTTAAATAAAAGTCTCAGTTTATGTTATTCTTCGTGCATCATTTCTATTAGCGACACGAATCCTACTTATGTTACAGAATATCCGCATTGTCCTGGTCGAAACATCGCACACCGGAAATATGGGCTCCGTCGCCCGCGCAATGAAAACGATGGGTCTCTCTAACCTCTATTTGGTTAACCCACTGCTCAAGCCCGATTCGCAAGCGATATCCCTCGCGGCCGGAGCGAGCGACTTGATCGGCAATGCGACGATTGTCGATACCCTCGATGAGGCCATTTCAGGCTGTAGTCTAGTAGTCGGTACTAGCGCACGTTCGCGTTCGCTACCTTGGCCGATGCTGGATGCCCGTGAATGTGGGATTAAAAGCGTCGAGGAGGGGCAGCAGGCTCCAGTGGCATTGGTTTTCGGTCGAGAGCGTGTAGGGTTAACGAACGACGAATTACAGAAGTGTCACTACCACGTCGCCATTCCGGCTAATCCAGACTATAGCTCGTTAAACCTCGCGATGGCGGTACAGATCATCGCTTACGAAGTCCGGATGGCATGGTTAGCGAGCGAGGAAGCACCGGTTCCCGCTAAACACGATGAGTCCCCTTATCCTTTAGTCGATGATCTCGAGCGTTTCTATCAGCATATGGAAGGTATGATGATGGAAAGCGGTTTTATCCGTCAGGGTAACCCGAGTCAAGTGATGAGCAAGTTGCGTCGCCTCTTTACCCGCGCACGTCCGGAACGCGATGAGCTGAATATCTTACGCGGGATGCTGTCATCTTTTCAGAAGGGCGATCGTAATAAAGGGTAGGGCCGTGAGTACGCACATTCGGTTAAATACTTGAGTAATTTAGTCAGGTAAATAGTTGACCAATTCACTCAGGAATGTCAGACTGTTCGCATCAATTATTTAACATTCTGACAACTGTGAAAACCGAGGTCGCATCACAATGAGACTGACATCCAAAGGGCGTTACGCAGTCACCGCTATGTTAGACGTTGCGTTACACTCACATGAAGGGCCAGTGCCCCTAGCGGATATCTCAGAACGTCAAGGTATCTCGCTCTCATATTTAGAGCAGCTGTTCTCTCGCCTCAGAAGGCACGAACTCGTTGCCAGCGTGCGTGGACCGGGCGGCGGTTATCTTTTGGGTCAGCAGGCTGGCAATATCTCCGTCGGTACCGTGATCATGGCGGTAGATGAATCGGTTGACGCGACTAAGTGTCAAGGCAAAGAAGGATGTCAAGGCGGCGAGCGCTGCTTAACGCATGCGCTTTGGCGTGACCTTAGCGATAGAATCAGCGATTTCTTAAATAACATTACGCTGGCGGAATTGGTCAATAACCAAGAGATCTTGGATGTTGCCGGTCGCCAAGTGACTGTCGATAACCGTCGTTTTCAACATGCTGGCCGTTTAGCAGAAAAAATCGACGTGAAGTTACGCGCTGTCGGCTCGTAGCCATTACACTGATATCGACGCCCGAATTCAATAAAATATAACATGCAATGAAGTGATGTACGGAGCTTAAGAGCAATGAAATTACCAATTTATCTCGACTACTCAGCGACGACACCTGTTGATGCTCGCGTTGCTGAAAAAATGATGCAGTTCATGACCCAAGACGGCAACTTCGGTAACCCAGCGTCGCGCTCACACCGTTTCGGTTGGCAGGCGGAAGAGGCAGTTGATATCGCGCGTAATCAAATCGCTGAGCTGATCGGCGCTGACCCACGCGAAATCGTTTTCACCTCTGGCGCGACTGAGTCGGATAACCTTGCAATCAAAGGTGCCGCGACGTTTTACCAGAAGAAAGGTAAGCACGTCGTCACGGTGAAAACCGAGCATAAAGCGGTACTCGATACCTGTCGTCAGCTCGAGCGCGAAGGCTTTGAAATCACCTATTTATCGCCGCAAGCCAATGGCCTCATCACTTTAGAGCAATTCACTGCAGCGTTACGTGACGATACGGTGTTGGCATCGGTTATGCACGTAAACAACGAAATCGGTGTGGTACAAGATATCGCAGGCCTGGGCGAGATTTGCCGGGCTAAAGGTATTATTTTCCATGTCGATGCGACGCAGAGCGTGGGTAAATTACCTATCGACCTCTCGACCTTAAAAGTCGATCTTATGTCTTTCTCTGCACATAAAATCTACGGACCGAAAGGTATCGGTGGCTTGTATGTGCGCCGTAAACCCCGTATCCGTCTTGAAGCACAAATCCACGGTGGTGGACACGAGCGTGGCATGCGTTCAGGGACTCTGCCTGTGCACCAAATCGTCGGTATGGGCGAAGCGTACCGTATTGCCAAGGAAGAGATGAGCACTGAGATGGCTCGTCTGAGTCAACTGCGTCGTCGCTTGTGGGATGGCCTGAAAGATATGGAAGAAGTTTATCTGAACGGTGATCTAGAAAACGGTGCCCCGAACATTCTTAATGTCAGCTTCAACTATGTTGAAGGCGAGTCGCTCATTATGGCACTGAAAGATCTTGCTGTATCTTCGGGTTCAGCTTGTACTTCTGCTAGCTTGGAACCTTCCTACGTACTCCGTGCGTTAGGTATGAACGATGAACTGGCTCATAGCTCAATTCGTTTCTCTTTAGGACGTTTCACCACTGAAGAAGAAGTCGATTATGCTATCGACCTATGCCACAAATCTATCGGTCGCCTCCGCGATTTATCTCCATTATGGGAGATGTTTAAAGCTGGCGTAGATTTAAATAGCATCGAATGGGCGCACCACTAATTTTAGGTTTCTGGAGAAAAATATCATGGCTTACAGCGAAAAAGTAATCGATCACTATGAAAACCCACGTAACGTGGGATCGTTCGACAATGCAGACCCAAGTGTTGGGAGCGGCATGGTTGGCGCACCAGCGTGTGGCGATGTGATGAAACTACAAATTAAAGTGAGCGATAGCGGGATTATCGAAGATGCTCGTTTCAAAACCTATGGTTGTGGTTCTGCAATTGCCTCAAGCTCACTAATCACTGAGTGGGTAAAAGGTAAATCATTAGACGAAGCGCAGAGCATCTCTAACATGCAGATCGCCGAAGAACTTGAGCTACCGCCAGTGAAGATCCACTGTTCTATCCTCGCGGAAGATGCGATTAAAGCGGCTATCGACGATTATAAGAGCAAGAAAACTGCTAAGTAAGTTAGGGAGCGATTATGTCTATTTCCCTGAGTGACTCAGCGGCAGCTCGTGTAGGTGCCTTCCTTACCAACCGCGGACAAGGCGTAGGCCTTCGTCTTGCGGTTCGCACCTCAGGGTGCTCCGGCATGGCTTACGTTTTAGAGTTTGTCGATGAGTTACAGCCCGACGATCTTGTTTTTGAAGATAAGGGCGTTAAAGTGATTGTTGATGGAAAAAGTCTCGTCTACCTCGATGGCACGGAGCTAGACTTCGTGAAAGAAGGATTAAACGAAGGCTTTAAATTTAATAATCCGAATGTCAAAGACGAATGCGGTTGTGGCGAAAGCTTCAACGTATAGTTTTGATGTCATACACTGATTTAACTCATCGCCCCAGCTCGCTGGGGCGATGAGTTTGTCTTATGCGAACTGAAAGCTTATGAACTTTTTTACGCTGTTTGATCTGCCAGAAAGCTTCACGCTCGACACCTCGTCTCTCGCCGAGCGTTATCAAGCTTTACAACGTCGTTATCACCCGGATAATTTTGCCACTCAGCCTGAAGGCGAGCGCTTACAAGCCCTTCAGTACGCGGCCAATATCAATCAGGGTTATCAAGCCTTACGCAAGCCTTTACCTCGTGCTGAATACATCCTGTCGTTACATGGTTTCGATATCAATAACGAACAACACACTATGCACGATACCGAATTTCTGATGGCGCAACTCACATTACGCGAGACGCTCGAAGAGATCGAGCAGCAACAGGATGGCGACCGTTTAACAGACTATTTAAGCGATATCAAACAGCAACATAAAGCCCTAATGAGCGTTGTCGCGCAGCAGCTCGCTGAGCAACAGTGGCAGCAAGCAGCCGACACAGTGCGTAAACTCCGTTTCTTCTCCAGACTGGCCGAGCATGCCGAAGCGCTGGAAGAGAAGTGGCTCGATTTTTAAGGACAGACGATGGCGTTACTTCAAATCAGCGAACCCGGCCTTAGCGCGGTTCCGCACCAGCGTCGATTAGCCGCTGGTATCGACTTGGGGACCACCCACTCCTTAGTGGCTACAGTACGCAGTGGCCAAGCGACAACCTTGCCCGATGAGCAAGCCCGCGATCTGCTCCCTTCGGTCGTGCGTTATGCTGCGAAAGAGACAATCGTTGGCTGGGCGGCTCGAGAACAAGCGGTATCTGATCCAGCACATACTTTTAGTTCGGTGAAACGCTTATTAGGGCGCTCCTTGACCGACGTACAACAGCGTTATCCGCAACTTCCTTATCACTTCACCGCAAGTGAGAATGGCCTACCGCTGATGTCGACTCCGCAGGGGCAGGTAAACCCGATTTTGGTCTCGTCTGCGATTCTAGCCACCTTGGCGAAGCGCGCGCAAGATACCCTCGGGGGAGAACTCGATGGAGTTGTGATCACGGTTCCCGCTTATTTCGACGATGCGCAACGCCAAGGTACAAAAGATGCAGCACGTCTCGCAGGACTAAACGTATTACGTCTCCTCAATGAGCCAACCGCCGCTGCGGTCGCTTATGGGTTGGACTCTGGACAGGAAGGGGTTATCGCCGTCTACGACCTAGGTGGTGGGACCTTCGATATTTCGATTCTTCGTCTTAGCCGCGGCGTATTTGAAGTGCTGGCAACAGGTGGCGATTCGGCATTGGGCGGGGATGATTTCGATCAGCTGATCGCTCAATGGGTCCAACAACAGGCTGGTATCACCGATCTCTCCGATCGTCATTTACTGCGTCAGGTGTTGGATGCAGCAACACAGGCGAAAATTGAACTAAGTCGCGCATCAGAAACCTCGATTACCATTGGAAACTGGCAAGGGACATTAACCCGCGAACAATTTGAACAGCTCATAGCGCCATTACTCAAGCGTACCTTATCGGTATGCCGCCGTACGGTAAAAGATGCGGGTGTTGAAGACGATGAGATCGCGCAAGTCGTGATGGTAGGCGGGTCGACGCGCGTACCCGCCGTGCGCGAACGTGTAGGTGAATTCTTCGGTCGCGAACCGCTAACATCAATCGATCCTGATAAAGTGGTTGCACTCGGTGCGGCGATCCAAGCGGATATTTTGGCGGGTAATAAACCGGACAGCGAGATGTTGCTACTCGATGTTATCCCGCTATCCTTAGGCTTGGAAACCATGGGCGGCCTCGCGGAGAAAGTCATTCCGCGTAATACCACCATTCCCGTGGCGCGCGCGCAAGAGTTCACCACCTTTAAAGATGGTCAAACCGCGATGAGTATTCATGTATTGCAAGGGGAGCGGGAGTTGGTAGAAGATTGCCGCTCACTCGCTCGCTTTGCGTTACGGGGTATTCCGGCGATGCCTGCAGGGGGCGCCCATATTCGGGTGACCTTCCAAGTCGATGCAGACGGCTTATTGAGCGTTACGGCAATGGAAAAATCGACGGGCGTCGAGGCCTCTATACAGGTTAAACCCTCTTATGGGTTAACTGAAAACGAAATTGCGACCATGCTTACCGACTCGATGACTCACGCTCGCGACGATATCTCGGCGCGTAAGCTGGCTGAACAGAAAGTCGATGGGCTGCGTGTGTTAGAAAGTTTAGCGGGAGCATTAGCTGAAGATGCTGCCCTGCTTAGCCAAGATGAACAGCAAGCAATTAACGCCGCACAAACCGAACTGCGTAATGCAGTGGCGGGGAGTGATGCTGAGCGTATTGCTGACGGAATAAAACAACTCGATCAAGTAACCCAGAACTTCGCCGCGCAACGGATGGATAAA
Source organism: Rosenbergiella collisarenosi (assembly GCF_018494085.1). Taxonomy (GTDB): domain Bacteria; phylum Pseudomonadota; class Gammaproteobacteria; order Enterobacterales; family Enterobacteriaceae; genus Rosenbergiella; species Rosenbergiella collisarenosi. The sequence continues at coordinate 82,681 of NZ_JABBFP010000002.1, forward strand.
TCCATTCGTCAAGCGTTGACCGGACATTCTGTGGATGAGGTTTAATTATGCCAAAAGTAGTGATTTTACCCCACGCCGATTTATTACCGGATGGCGGTGTCTATGATGCGACCCCTGGAGAAACCGTTCTGGATGTGGCGCTGAGAAATGGAATCGATGTCGAGCATGCCTGCGAGAAATCCTGTGCCTGTACTACCTGCCACTGTATCGTTCGCGAAGGCTTCGATTCTCTGGCGGAAAGCTCGGAGCTCGAAGACGACATGTTAGATAAAGCGTGGGGCCTAGAGCCGGAGAGCCGCTTAAGCTGCCAAGCACGCGTTACTGACGAAGATCTTACTGTCGAATTCCCACGCTATACCGTGAACCACGCGCGGGAACATTAATTAATTCCTCTTCGGGCCAGACTTATTATCTGGCCCGATTGTTATGGAGATAATGAGCATGTCGTTAAAATGGACCGATAGCCGCGAGATCGGCGAAGCCCTTTATGACCTCTACCCCGATACCGATCCGAAAACCGTAAGATTCACGGATCTCCATGCCTGGATCTGTGGGCTAGAGGATTTCGATGATAATCCTGACGCATCAAACGAAAAAATTCTAGAAGCCATTCTGTTAGTCTGGATTGACGAATACGAATAATTAGAGGAGTCAGTGATGACTATCGCCATGCAATTACAGCTAAGTCAGCAACCCGCAGCAGAATGCTGGGGAACTAAAGCCTTGATGAGCCCCCATGCCGAAGGGATGACCATTCATCTCGCTGAGGCAGAGAAAAATAGTGCCATTCAGCGTGCGGGCCGTAAACTCGATCAACAAGGCATTCGTCACGTCGTCCTCGCGGGCGAAGGATGGGATCTTGAAGCCTGTTGGGCGTTCTGGCAAGGATTTCGCTCGCCAAAAGGGCAGCGTGACGTCACCTGGCCCACGCTCTCTGAAGCGGACCGCACTGAGCTTGAACACCGTCTAACCATCATCGATTGGGTGCGCGATACTATCAATACGCCTGCCGAAGACCTCGGTCCGCAAGACCTTGCGCGTGCTGCTGTGGATCTTCTAAATCGAGTTGCGCCGAATGCGGTTAACTACCGTATTCTCAAAGGCGAAGAACTCCGCGAGCAGGGGTACGCGGGGCTACACATGGTGGGACGCGCGTCAAGCCGCTCACCTGCGTTACTGACCCTCGATTTTAACCCAACAGGGGACGAGTCAGCCCCTGTCTTTGCCTGCTTAGTCGGTAAAGGGATCACTTTCGATACGGGGGGCTATAGCCTCAAGCCTAGCACCCCGATGGACTCGATGAAGTCAGATATGGGCGGAGCAGCGACCCTAACTGGCGCGTTGGCTTTAGCTATCACCCGTGGCTTAACTAAACGCGTAAAATTGATCCTCTGCTGTGCGGATAATATGGTTAACGGCAATGCAATGCGCCTCGGCGATATTATCCGTTACCGTAATGGCAAATCGGTCGAGGTGATGAACACCGATGCGGAAGGCCGCTTAGTGTTGGCCGATGGATTGATTGATGCAAGTGCTCAGCAGCCAGAGCTATTGATCGATGCGGCAACCCTGACCGGCGCGGCGAAGATGGCGTTGGGTAATGATTACCATGCTCTGTTTAGCTTTGATGATATCGCTGCACAATCGCTATTACACAGTGCCGGTATTGAAGGGGAGAGTTTCTGGCGTTTACCGCTCGCTGAATTCCATCGCCAACACTTACCTTCTAACTTCGCTGATCTGAATAATATCGCCAGTCCTGCGCACACTGCCGGTGCAAGCAGCGCCGCAGCCTTCCTATCTTGGTTTGTGACTGACTATAAAAAAGGCTGGTTACATATCGATTGCTCGGCGACATATCGCAAGTCGGCGGTCGACCAATGGTCAGCGGGAGCTACGGGTATTGGCGTGCGTACTTTAGCAAATCTCTTATTAAAATAATTTACCGGCAGGCGCGTAGCCTGCCGATATCGAGAGCCGATTATGTCCGTTGAATTGGAAACGTTGTTGGAGCAGGCCGCCACCGAACCTGCACATCGACCTGCTTTTTTTCAGTCATTATTAGAGGCTGATGTCTGGGCTTTGGGCCGTAGCGTCGAACAACAGCTGACCGCAGATTCCGCCGTCGAACTAACGCATTGGGAAAAAGCGGATGGCGAGAGCGTGATCCCCTTCTTTACCTCTGAACAGGTGCTTAACGAGGTCTGCGAGGCGGGAGAGCCGTGGGTTAAACTTCCGGTTAAAACGCTTTTCGAGCTCACGCGTGGCGAAACCCTATTCCTGAATCCTAAACGGACTACGGGTAAAGAGTTCTCCCCGGCTGAAATCACCGCCTTACTCGATAATCAAGGCAATGCACTGACTGAACAAAGGGTAGTGGAAGGGGGACAGGCGTTATTAATGTCCGCCGTCGACGAACCGCCTGCACAATTGGTGAGTTCACTCACCACATTGTTTGCCGGACTTAAACCTGTTCGTCGTGCCTTTTTGGCGGAGATCCGCGAAGGGGAAGGGCAGCCTGCTAATCTACTCGTTGGCATAGAAGTGGATGAGGATATCGAACCTGTCATCCAGCAAGCTGGCCAGGTCGCGGTGGATACCCTGCCGGACGATGCATTGATTGATCTTTGTGAGGTGACGAGTCAAGCTTCCGGGGTCAGCCACTTCTTTACCGCGCATATAACTCCGTTTTATGAGCGGCGTTGGGGCAGTTTTCTGCGTGATTTTAAAGGTAGTGAACGGATAATATAAATAATTCGATCCCCCGATAGTGATAACCCTATTGGGGGATTTTTTGTAAGATGTTTGCACTATCAGCACGAGCCTTGCAACTTTCAGATTTGCTTTTGGTCAGCTATTTCGTCACTAAACCAGGATTACCGAAGTACTCTTCAGAAAAGTATCCCTTTTGCGTAAGCTGTACTGCACGTGTAGTTAATATAAAAGTTCAGTAGCATAAAAAATACACGTATAAGTAATTATCAAGTTAACCAATTCTTTTAAGAAATAAGTAAAAGATGGAAGGGAACCATTATAATCGCTCCCTTACGTTGGGTACGCAGCCGACTTCAATGGCAGAGTTGATCCGCGATAGATATGCCAAAGGATATCGCATAGGATAAATTGCTCGAGAAACCGGCCATTAATCGGCTGAGTCTTAGTGCCGCTAAGGCCTAATAGGTAGATCGTCGCGACTTCCCCATTCCCCCCAAGAGCCATCATAAAGACTTACGTGTGATTGCCCCAGTTGATAGAGTGCCAGCAACAGTACTACTGCGGTAACCCCAGACCCGCAAGTTACCACAGCCGGCTGTGTAGTATCGATGCCCGCCTGCTCGAACAGAGCTTGCAACTGAATATTATCCTTAAGGCGTCCTTCACTCACTAATTGGTCCCAAGGCAGATTAAGGCTGTTCGGGATGTGCCCGCGACGCAATCCCGGGCGAGGTTCATCGGCCTCGGCGTTGAAGCGTGGGGCAGAACGTGCATCGATAATTTGCGTGCCGCCCTCGTGGCTAAGCACTAACATTTTGGTCAGGGATACTACGGCCTCGTCAGCCACTTGAGCTTCAAATTGTGTCGTCGGCAGAGTGACCTCACCGGTGGCTAGCGGCAAGCCTGCCTGTTGCCAAGCCTTCAATCCTCCCGCCAATATCGAGACCTTTTCTACACCAAAATGGCGTAGCATCCACCACGCACGTGGGGCGGAAAAAAGATTTCCTTCGTCGTAAACGATAAGATGTTTTTCATGGTCGACCCCGAGTTCTCGCATGGCAACGGCAAACTGATCGGCGCGAGGTAACATATGGGGGTAGGGGCTGTGTAGATCGGAGAGATGTTCAATATTAAAAAATACCGCGTATGGTAGATGTTCTGCGAGGTATTCCGCATCAATATCTCGCACCAGTTCTTGGCCGGGAGGCAGCAAACGGGCATCTAACACCTGTATCTGCGTATCATTGAGGTGCTCGGCCAGCCACTGCGGCGTGACAAAAATATCGTTGCTCATAGTCTCTCCACTCCTTAAAAGATCAAGAAGAACAGAGTGACAAAGCTTACTGGATTTGTCACGGGGCTTTTTAACGTCTCAGGAGAGCGGGTCCACCGCCACTCTGTTTAGAGGCCCAATAGAAGAAAATCAGGACTAAATGATAAAAAATAATGGATTAACCTAGGCAACGACCTGTTTGCCACCTATAATCGGCGCCGTTTCTCACTATCGTCACTCATCTATGATGGCTGATGACGGTAGGGTATTTTGCAAGCTCAGACTGAGGTCACTATGACAATCGAACGTACTTTTTCTATCATCAAGCCAAACGCCGTTGCTAAAAATGTAATTGGTGCAATCTACAACCGTTTTGAAAGCGCAGGCTTCAAAATCGTTGGTGCTAAAATGCTGCAACTGACTAAAGAGCAAGCAGAAGGCTTCTACGCTGAGCACAAAGGCCGCCCATTCTTTGACGGTCTGGTTGAGTTCATGACCTCTGGTCCAGTAGTTGTTTCTGTGTTAGAAGGCGAAAACGCTATCCAACGTCACCGTGATCTGATGGGTGCAACTAACCCAGATAACGCATTAGCAGGAACTCTGCGTGCGGATTACGCTGATAGCTTCACCGAAAACGCAACTCACGGTTCTGACTCTGCTGAGTCTGCAGCACGTGAAATTGCTTACTTCTTCTCTGCAGAAGAAGTTTGTGCACGTACTCGTTAATTTTTAACGCGTCGTAGTACACCGTACATTCGCATCTGTTAGCAGATGATGTACAATACGCACCCCTTCGCTAAGCGAGGGGGTGCGTTTTTTTACTTTTTAATTCCTGTTACGAGCCATAACGTGTAACAACGAGGCCAGAGATTATTATGTCAGACTCTATCACCACCCCAGAAATTTTCGCGCCAACACCTTCGCCAGCCAAATCAACCAAGGTTAATTTACTTGACCTAAACCGCACAGAAATGCGCAAATTTGTCGCATCGTTGGGCGAAAAACCGTTTCGCGCCGACCAGATAATGAAGTGGATCTACCACTACTGCTGTGACGATTTTGAGCAAATGACGGATATCAATAAGAAATTCCGTCAGAAACTCAGTGATATGGCGGAGATCCGTGCACCAGAGGTCGCTGAAGAAATGCGCTCTTCTGATGGCACCATCAAGTGGGCGATACGAGTCGGTGACCAACTGGTTGAGACCGTTTATATTCCGGAAAAAGACCGTGCCACCTTGTGTGTGTCCTCGCAAGTCGGCTGTGCTCTGGAGTGTAAATTCTGTTCGACCGCGCAACAGGGTTTTAACCGTAACTTAAAAGTTTCCGAAATTATCGGTCAAGTATGGCGCGCCGCGAAGATTATCGGGGCAGCGAAAGTGACCGGTCAACGTCCGATTACTAACGTCGTGATGATGGGGATGGGTGAACCGCTACTCAATCTGACCAACGTGGTACCTGCCATGGAAATCATGTTAGATGACTTTGGTTTTGGGCTTTCTAAACGCCGCGTTACGCTATCTACCTCAGGTGTCGTCCCTGCGCTCGATAAACTCGGCGATGTTATTGATGTCGCGTTAGCGATTTCGCTGCACGCTTCGAATGATAAAGTCCGTGACGAGATTGTACCTATTAATAAAAAGTACAATATTGAAATGTTCTTAGCGGCCGTTAAACGCTACATCGGAAAATCTAATGCTAACCAAGGACGTGTGACGATTGAATACGTCATGCTGGACCATGTTAACGACAGCACCGATGATGCTCACGAACTGGCGGAACTGCTCAAAGATACGCCGTGTAAAATCAACCTGATCCCATGGAATCCCTTCCCAGGTGCTCCTTACGGACGTAGCTCAAATAGCCGTATTGACCGCTTCTCTAAGGTGTTAATGGACTACGGTTTCACGACTATCGTGCGTAAGACGCGCGGCGACGATATCGATGCCGCTTGCGGACAGCTGGCAGGGGATGTTATCGACCGAACCAAGCGTACGCTACGCAAGAAGATGGCAGGTGAACAAATTTCTGTGAAAGCCGTCTAGCCGTTAATCAAAGAGTCCACCTTCGCTTCGAGTGTTGTGTCATCCTTGATGGGTATTCAGGGATGACAAGGAGAAGCGGATGCGTAAAGGGAGTCTGGTTTTAGTGATCAGTCTATTGGCCGGATGTCATTCCACCCCGCACAGCGAGCAAAGCGTGGCGTTACGGCTCTACCTTGGCGAGCAATATTTACGACTTAATCAACTGGACCATGCCGCACGTAATTTTCGAAAAGTCACAGTGTTACAACCGAAAAGCAGCCAGGGGTGGTGGGGCTTGGCAAAGACTACAGCCCAACAAGGCGACACGGCAGCGGCCTCATCTTATTATCAGTATGCGTATCAGATGGCTCCAGAAAATGCCCTCTTGCGCGATAATTACGGTGCTTTTCTCTGTGCTTTAGGGCAGTATGATGAAGCCCGACGTATCGTTGAATACGATGAAAAAAGGGCAGGCAAACAAAACAGCGTGCGAGGAAACTCGTCCTCTTCCTGTTTACCGCCTAAGGGCCAGCCGACCAGTAGTGGAAGTGACGCCACGACTATGAAGGATGCTGGCTGACAAGAGAGAACCGAATAAGACTAAACAGCGGCCGCTAAGTAGCGGTTGTATTCAGTAAAACGCTCTATGATTATACTGGATCAGCTGAACAGAGTAATGTGGACTATGATTTTATCGCCGCGCAACGAAGAACGAGTACGTCAGCCATCAAGACAGAACATCGTTAGCGCACACTTTTCACCCTCGATACAGTACTGACGTTATATTGCGAATGAATACTGAAGCCAATCAAGAAACTATCAATAAATCTGCGGGTGAGCGTTTACGTAATGCTCGTGAAGCTAAAGGGATGACGCAGCAAAATATCGCTGATAGGCTCTGCCTCAAACTCTCTACAGTGCGGGATATCGAAGACGATAAAGCACCTGCTGAACTCGCGGCAACCTTCTTACGCGGGTATATCCGTTCCTATGCGCGTCTAGTACAGATACCAGAAGGCGAGCTGCTTCCCGCGATCACGCAGCAAGCCCCGGTACGCCCAGCAAAAATAACGCCGATGCAGAATTACTCGCTAAACAGTCGTCGCAGTAGAAAAAAACGTGACGGCTTGCTGACGACTTTTACTTGGCTAATTATTTTTGTTGTTGTCGGTCTTACCGTCGCGTGGTGGTGGCAAAATCACAAAGCGGCGCAGAGCGAACTGACGAATAGCGTTGCGACACAGGATAACGACAATGGTGGTAACAGCCAGTCTATTCCGTTGTCGACCGATCCTTCTTCTCAGCAAGCGACGCAAAGCGAGTCTCAACCCGCGGTGAATGATGCTCAGCCTGAGCCGAGCACGCAACCAGATACCTCAACGCCCACCACTAGCGCTCCGGCCACGGAGAGCAATGCTGCGGCGACTTCTTCAAGTATGGTATCTCCAACTCAACCGACTACGGCGACGACTCCCCCAGCCGTTTCCACCTCACTTCCTGCACAGCCTGCTTCGACTCAATCTAACGAAGCCGCGGTACAGACTCCAGCAGGCGCTGACGCGTTAACCTTACAATTTAAGGCTGATTGCTGGTTAGAAGTGAGCGATGCAACAGGGAAGAAGCTGTTTAGCGGCTTACAACATGGTGGTGCTTCACTAAATCTAAGCGGTAAGCTTCCTTATCGTTTGAAAATCGGCGCCCCATCTACGGTATCGGTACAGTTCCGTGGCCAGCCCGTCGATCTTAGCCGTTTTGTTCATCGTAATCAGGTAGCACGTCTGAGTGTGGGCGCGTAAGCGTCCGCATTGAGGCCAGCGGAGAAAAGCTATGCATAACCAGGCTCCCATTAATCGTCGTAAATCCACGCGTATTTATGTCGGTAAGGTGCCAATCGGCGATGGCGCTCCCATTGCCGTACAATCAATGACGAATACCCGGACTACCGACGTTGCCGCGACGGTCAATCAGATCAAAGCATTAGAGCGCGTCGGTGCAGATATTGTGCGGGTATCGGTTCCAACTATGGATGCAGCAGAAGCCTTTAAGCTCATCAAACAGCAGGTCGATGTGCCGCTGGTGGCTGACATCCACTTCGACTATCGTATCGCATTAAAAGTCGCCGAATACGGCGTTGACTGCTTACGTATTAATCCGGGTAACATTGGTAATAACGAGCGAATTCGACAAGTCGTTGATTGTGCTCGTCACTATAATATCCCGATCCGTATCGGGGTTAATGCCGGTTCTCTAGAAAAAGATCTCCAAGAGAAGTATGGCGAACCCACTCCACAAGCCTTGGTCGAGTCGGCGTTACGTCATGTTGAGCATTTAGACCGTCTCAACTTCGATCAATTTAAAGTTAGCGTTAAAGCCTCCGACGTATTCTTGGCGGTAGAATCCTATCGACTCCTCGCTCAACAGATCAAGCAGCCTCTACACCTAGGAATTACCGAAGCTGGCGGTGCACGGGCTGGAGCGGTGAAATCAGCGATTGGATTAGGACTGTTACTCTCAGAGGGTATCGGGGACACGCTACGCGTTTCTCTTGCCGCTGATCCGATTGAAGAGATTAAAGTCGGTTTTGATATTCTCAAATCACTGCGTATACGTGCGCGAGGGATTAACTTTATCGCTTGCCCAACCTGCTCGCGTCAAGAATTTGATGTTATCGGTACGGTGAATGCCTTAGAGCAACGCCTTGAAGATATCATTACGCCAATGGATATCTCGATCATTGGCTGTGTGGTCAATGGCCCTGGCGAAGCGACGGTATCTACCCTCGGCGTCACCGGTGGCAATAAGAAGAGCGGTTTCTACGAAGATGGTGTGCGCCAACGTGCTCGCTTAGACAACGACGATATGATTGACCAATTGGAAGCTCGAATTCGTGCAAAAGCCTCAATGTTGGACGAAAATGCACGCATTGCTATTCAACATATCGATAATTAATTGATTTAATAGGGCTTCGTGCCCTGTTATTAGCCTTTGAAATAAAGAGATTGTAACGTGGCGAAAAATATTCAAGCGATACGCGGAATGAACGATTATCTGCCTGCCGATACCGCGGTATGGCAGCGCATCGAGCAGAGTCTTAAACAAGTATTGGCAGGGTACGGCTTCAGTGAAATCCGTCTACCAATCGTTGAACAGACACCATTATTCAAACGCGCGATTGGTGAAGTCACCGACGTGGTTGAAAAAGAGATGTATACCTTTGACGACCGTAATGGTGAAAGCTTAACGTTACGTCCAGAAGGGACCGCTGGCTGCGTCCGTGCAGGCATCGAGCATGGTCTACTTTATAATCAAGAGCAACGCTTGTGGTATATGGGACCTATGTTCCGTTACGAGCGTCCACAAAAAGGGCGCTATCGTCAATTCTTCCAACTCGGTGCTGAAGTCTTCGGCTTACAGGGACCGGATATTGACGCCGAGCTGATTATGATGACGGCGCGCTGGTGGAAGGTGTTAGGGATTGCCGAACATGTGGAGCTAGAACTTAACTCTATTGGTTCTCTCGAAGCACGTGCCGCTTACCGCGATGCGTTAGTAGCATTCCTTGAACAGCACAAAGATGCGTTGGACGAAGATTGTCTGCGTCGTATGTATAGTAATCCACTGCGTGTACTCGACAGCAAAAACGCAGGTGTACAAACGTTGTTAAATGATGCGCCGAAGCTGCATGATTATCTCGACGAGGAGTCGCGTGAGCACTTCGCGGGTGTCTGCCAATTATTAGATGATGCAGGGATTAGCTACCGAATCAATCAACGCCTAGTGCGTGGCTTAGATTACTACAACCGCACGGTGTTCGAGTGGGTCACTAGTAGCCTTGGCGCTCAAGGGACTGTCTGTGCGGGTGGACGCTACGATGGACTAGTCGAACAGCTCGGTGGTCGTGCTACGCCAGCCGTCGGTTTTGCTATGGGTCTAGAGCGCTTAGTACTGTTAGTTCAGTCTGTTGTTCCTGATTTTGAACCAGTTAACAAAGTCGATGTCTACGTCATATCGTCCGGCCAAGGTGTGCAATCTGCCGCGATGCAATTAGCCGAAACGCTGCGTGATCAAGCCCCTAGCTTGAAAATTATGACTAACTTCGGTGGTGGTAATTTCAAGAAGCAATTTGCCCGCGCCGATAAAAACGGGGCGAAAATTGCGCTAGTACTGGGTGAAGATGAAGTCCAGAATGGACAGGTCGTGATTAAGAACTTGGCCCGTGGTGAGCAAACCTTGGTGAGCGCAAAGGATGTTCTGGCCGAATTACAGGCAGCGCTTCTCGCTGAGTAAGCGCGGGTAGAGAGTGATACAGGAGTAAGAGTGGTGGAAGTTTATAGCAGCGATAATCAACGCGATCAGACTGAAGTCGTTAAACAGTTTTTTGCGAATAATGGTAAAGCCCTCGCAGTCGGTGCGGTGATCGGTATTGCCGCGCTAGTGGGATGGCGATTTTGGGTGAATCATCAACAAAATAATGCTTTAGCATCTTCAGACCACTACCAGCAGCTTGTTTCGACGCTTAAGAGCGATAATCCGGCATCAATTCAAGCATTATCCAGCTTCGTCGATCACGAAAAAAATAGTTATGGTGCATTGGCATCGTTGACGTTAGCAAAAACGTATATCGATAAACATGACCTAGCCAATGCAGAAAAAACGTTAGCTCAGGGGCTTAATGATTCTTCAGACCCTAGCCTGCAAGCCGTTATCCGCTTACGACTCGCGCGCGTACAGTCTGAACTTAAGACACCCGATGCCGCATTAAAAACCCTTGATGGTGTGAAAGGGGATAACTGGGCAGGCATCGCTGCCGATATTCGTGGCGACGTTTTATTGAATAAAGGCGATAAGCAGGGCGCTGCAGCGGCCTGGCGTCAAGGAATGAAATCAGAGGTATCGCCTGCACTGAAGCAGATGATGCAAACTAAATTGAACAATTTTAGCTAAGCCAGTGAGAGAGCGCATGGAATTACGTAAATACCTGCTGCCGGCATTAATTTCGGCCACCCTATTAAGTGGTTGTTCGCTGTTCAGTGGTGAAGAGGACGTCGTAAAGATGGCGCCGCTTCCAAAAGTACAAAATCAATTTACCCCTTCTACGGCATGGAGTACTTCGGTCGGTGACGGTGTGGGTAATTTCTATTCCAATCTGCATCCAGCTTGGCAGGATGGTACTGTTTATGCGGCAGATCGCCACGGTACCGTCAAAGCGCTCGATGCGGCTAATGGCAAAGAAAAATGGCAGATTGATCTGTCTGAGAAACAAGGCTTCTTCTCCAGCAATCTCTCTGCCTTACTCTCCGGTGGGATTACTGTTGATGGGTCAACGCTCTACATTGGTAGCGAGCGCGGTGCGGTCTACGCCCTGAATACTGCTGATGGTAAGACGCTATGGAAAACCCAGGTGACTGGCGAAGCCATGTCGCGTCCTGTGGTCAGCGATGGCTTAGTCTTAGTGCATCAAAGTAACGGCATTCTCCAGGCGCTGGATCAGCAATCGGGTGCTATTAAATGGTCGGTGAACTTAGATATTCCTTCACTCTCCCTGCGTGGTGAGTCGGCACCTGCTGTGGCGTATGGTGGAGCGATTGTCGGCGGCGACAATGGTCGAGTCAGCGCGGTTATTCTTAACCAAGGCCAAATCATCTGGCAGCAGCGGATCTCTCAGCCTAGCGGCTCGACAGAGATCGACCGCCTGAATGATGTCGATACGACGCCTATCATCGTTAACAACGTGGTGTATGCCTTAGCCTACAACGGTAGCTTGACGGCGATGGATTTACGTTCTGGACAAGTGATCTGGAAACGTGATGTCGGTGGCGTGAAAAACATCATCGTGGAAGGTAACAATATTTACGTTGTCGACCAAGACGATCGGGTTATCGCGCTGAATACCGATGGCGGCGTGGCTATCTGGCGTCAAAGCGAGCTGCTACACCGTAATTTGACCTCGCCGGTCCTGTTTAACGGCTATTTAGTGGTCGGGGACAGCGAAGGCTACCTGCACTGGATCAACACGGCAGATGGACGCTTTGTCGCCCAGCAGAAAGTCGATAGTTCAGGCTTCCAGACCGACCCTGTTGTCGCGGGAACTAAACTCTTGATTCAAGCGAAAGGTGGCGAGGTTTACTCCATCTCGCGTTAAACATCCTCAGTAATTTCGCTTAGGTGTGTTATATTGCACGGCTCCTGGAATACGGGAGCCGTTTATTTTTTATGGTAAGCCACTTTTATTTGACTAAGAGTGATTGCGAATAAAAGTTGGGTTAGCAGATTTATTTTGTCATGAGGCTTTATTATGGTACCTGTGGTCGCGCTTGTTGGGCGCCCGAATGTTGGAAAGTCAACATTATTCAATCGGTTAACTCGCACACGTGATGCGCTGGTTGCGGACTTCCCTGGTCTGACACGCGATCGCAAGTATGGGAAAGCCGAAATAGAAGGTCGTGAATTCATCTGTATCGATACAGGTGGTATTGACGGTACTGAGGAAGGCGTTGAAACGCGAATGGCCGCACAATCGCTTCTAGCAATCGAAGAGGCTGATGTCGTATTATTTATGGTCGACGCCCGCGCGGGTGTGATGCCAGCGGACGAGCAGATTGCACAGCATTTGCGTTCACGTGAAAAGGCGACCTTCCTCGTTGCGAATAAGACCGATGGTCTCGATGCCGATGCGGCAATCAGCGATTTCTGGTCTTTAGGCATGGGTGATATTCATGCTATCGCGGCATCCCATGGACGTGGGGTGACCTCGCTACTCGAAACCGCATTATTCCCGTGGATGGACAAGAAAGAAGAAGAAGTCCCACTCACCGAGGAAGAAGAGAACGCGGCTTACTGGGCTGAGCTGGAAGCGGAAGAGCTACAGCAGCTTGAGGAAGAGGAAGAGTTTGACCCGACGACCTTACCTATTAAATTGGCTATCGTCGGACGCCCTAACGTCGGGAAGTCAACACTGACTAACCGTATCTTAGGCGAAGACCGCGTCGTCGTGTATGACATGCCTGGTACCACGCGCGACAGTATCTATATTCCGATGGAACGTGATGAGCGTGAATACATCCTGATCGATACTGCGGGTGTCCGTAAGCGCGGAAAAATTAATGATGCAGTAGAGAAATTCTCGGTCATTAAAACGCTGCAAGCGATCGAAGATGCTAACGTAGTGATGTTGGTCATCGATGCTCGCGAAGGGATCTCTGACCAAGACTTGTCGTTACTTGGCTTTATCCTTAACAGCGGTCGCTCTCTAGTCATCGTTGTGAATAAGTGGGATGGCTTATCTCAGGAAGTCAGAGACGAAATCAAAGAATCCCTGGATTATCGTTTAGGCTTTATCGACTTTGCGCGCGTACACTTTATCTCTGCGTTACATGGTAGCGGTGTAGGTAACTTGTTCGAGTCCATCACTGAAGCCTATGACAGCTCCACGAAGCGTGTAAATACCGCAATGTTGACGCGTATCATGCATATGGCGCAGGATGATCACCAGCCGCCACTAGTGCGTGGCCGTCGGGTGAAATTGAAGTTCGCCCACGCCGGAGGATATAACCCGCCGATCGTGGTGATCCACGGTAATCAGGTTAAAGACCTGCCTGATTCCTATAAGCGTTATTTGATGAACTATTACCGTCGAACGCTAAACGTGATGGGAACGCCAATCCGTATCCAGTTTAAAGAGGGCGAGAACCCATTCGCTGGTAAGCGTAACCTGCTTACTCCGACGCAGCAGCGTAAACGTAAGCGTCTAATGGCGCATATGAAAAAGAATAAGCGTTAATTAATACGGTGATCTATTTATAAGGCCAGTCAGTAGACACTGATTGGCCTTTTTGTTTGATAGTTTTGCGTCGTGCTACAGGCGCATAATCCCCGTAATAGTGATGAATTTGAGTATCATTAAAATTCCATAAGAACTCGTCTTTGTACCAATGCTAACAACCTCTACCCATACTTGAGCATATATGAAAGGGGGATGTCATATTAATAATAGAGATATCGAGTGGATATCGTTACTATGGCTTATCTTCTGTTAGTAAAGGTAGGATAACGCATTGATCATTTACCGCTTTCCTCGAAGCCGCTCGTTGAAGGTATTATGGACCTTAGAAGAACTCGGGGTCGCTTACGACTCCGTAAAAGTTGACCTACTCACAGCAAATAAAAATAGTGAATCACCTCACCCTTTTGGTAAAGTCCCCTATCTTGTTGACGAAGATATTTCCATCAGCGAAACGCTGGCAATCTGTATATTTATATGTGAAAAATACAGTGGTGAATCGCTTTATCCCTCCGCCCTCCTAGAAAAATCACTCGTTAATACGTGGATCAGCTTCGCCATGACCGATCTCGAGTCGTGTGTATGGGGTTTACTTAAACAACTATTGTTTATACCGGAAGATAAACGAAATAGCGCCATAGTGAGCGAGCTTCGAGATGAGGTTTATAAAGTTATTACTCAAATAAAGATCGATCCTCGCAAAAAATGGATAGCGTCGGATACTTTTTCATTAGCGGATATCTTTATGTCGCAAACACTTCAATGGGCCAAGTATTGTGGTATAGAGCTAGACGAGCCTATCAATACCTATTTAGAGAAGACCATCAATCGGCGCTCTTACCAAATAGCGAGTGAACGGAACGATGCTTAAAGAATCTATAGTTCAATACTCGGCATAAGCTGAATAATGGCAGAATTAATTTAGTAAGATACAGAGTAGATTTTGTTCATTAGGTATTACACAAAATAACGTTAATAGGAGGATACATGTCAGAGGTTGGCACCATTCACGTTGCGGCAGCACTAATACAAGATAGTGAAAAAAACGTGCTACTTGTCAGGAAGAAGGGCACTGACTATTTTATGCAGCCTGGTGGCAAGATAGAACCGACAGAATCCCCAGAAGACGCACTGATAAGAGAGCTTTTCGAGGAGTTAGGTATAGTCATCGATAAAGAACAATTAATGCCAATGGGATTATTCACAGACGTTGCAGCAAACGAACTTAACCATACCTTATTCGCTCATATGTTTACGATCAGGGACGTATCGTTACAGATCAGACCCGCAGCAGAGATAGCAGAAGCAATCTGGCTGAGTGCTGACCACGTTGCAGCTATCACCTTAGCACCGTTGACGAAAAACCAAATCTTACCCTTGGCATGGAAGGAGGAGTACCAGGTTTAGCTACTCAGCTAATATAAGCTTAAAACCCTCTGAATATTATCAATCAGAATAGTTTTACTCGGCGTGCTTATGAAGTGATAATAGCGGGTGCTAGCAGCACTTTATTTATATCGCTGATTAAGCGTGCTAGTAGATAATAGTCTGCCTCAAGGTCGTTTCATCGAGTCGTTACGCTTACTCGAAAAGCTCCATTCCTTCATAAGGGTGATAGCGGCAAAGCTTGAGACGGCTGTCGATATCTCCGTCGTGAATTTCCAGTTTATGGCCGTCTGGATCTAAGAAGTAGAAGGACCGCCCTTCACTCCGGTTAACTTTCCATTCCACGGTACCCCTATCTTTTATTCGTTGAGTAAAATCATCGAAATTATCACCAGAGATAGTCAATGCATAATGGGTGTAGTCACTGTTAATCGATACTGTGTCTACAGAAAGGCAAAACCATAGCTCGCCCAAAAGGAGATAGGCTCCCTGACTCCATCGCGCTTTGAGCGTAAATCCGAGTGTATTTACATAGAAATCTATACTTTTAGATAAATCACCGACCGCAAGAGTGATGTGGTTCAAACCTGTTAGCATTATGAGTTCTCTAAAATGATGGCGAGGGTCACTCGACCTAACGCTGTCGAGTTAGGCCTAGTTTTAATTGAGCGTATCGGGCTTTTTACGAGTACGTTTTTTTGTCTTTTCGACATGCAGCACTTCGCTTTCCGCCCAACCGTCCTCGAGCCGAGTACGGAGCTTATCTCCCGCTCGGAGATCTTTTGTCTGACGTATCACCTCGCCGTGTTGGCTTGTCGTAACGCTGTAGCCGCGAGCAAGGGTAGCGAGTGGACTGACAGCCTCAAGTTGAACGACAAGGTTACCGAAGCGCTGTTTACGCTGTTCGATCTGCTGCTGTAAGGCGGCCTGTAATCGGTAATGGTGTAAAGATAGCGATTGATGATGCTGGGCAATCTTTGCCGACGGGGCCTGACGGGTAAGGCGACGCGTTAGGCCTTCATAGCGCTGTACGGTACGAGATTGCAGGCGCTGTACGGCATTTTGTAGCCGCCGTTGTTGCTGTTGCAATTGGGATTGTTGGCGAACTAATCGCAATTGCGGGTGTTGTTGCGTAAGGCGATGCGTCAAGGCCGTTAAACGACGTTGCTGTCCAGTATGGTAATAGTCGAAAGCCATTTCTAGGCGCTGCTGTTGCGTCTGTAGCTGACGCAATAGCTCTTGTTGATTGCGACTTACCATCTCTGCAGCCGCTGAAGGTGTTGGCGCGCGCAAATCGGCGACAAAATCAGCAATCGTAACATCCGTTTCGTGGCCGACGGCGCTGACGATCGGTAACTGGCTATCCGCGATAGCGCGTGCGACGCTCTCTTCGTTAAAACACCACAAATCTTCCAGCGATCCGCCGCCACGTCCCACAATCAACACATCGCATTCTTGACGTCGGTTGGCGAGGGCGATGGCCTTAACGATGGCAGCAGTCGCATCGCGGCCTTGCACAGCGGTCGGGTAAATAACTACCGGGAGCGCAGGATCGCGTCGGCGTAAGACGTGAAGAATATCATGCAGTGCGGCACCAGATGGAGAAGTTATCACCCCCACGCGTGTCGCCGGAGTAGGCAGAGGGCGCTTACGCCCCTGTGCAAAGAGTCCTTCGCTGTCTAGCTTGAGTTTCAAGGCTTGGAATTGTTGCTGTAGCAACCCTTCGCCCGCCGGATGCATCGACTCGACGACTAATTGGTAGTCGCCGCGCGGATCGTAAAGGGTCACTGAGGCGCGAACGAGGATTTGCATACCATTCTGTGGCTGGAAAGTGACGCGCTGATTGTTACCACGAAACATCGCGCAGCGTACCTGGGCGGCATCATCTTTCAGCGTAAAGTACCAATGCCCAGAAGCGGGACGACTAAAGTTCGAAATTTCGGCGCTAAGCCAGACGCGACCCAGCTGCTTCTCCAAAAGCTGTCGAACGCTACCGTTTAGCTGGGCGACGGAATAAATTGTGCTGTTTTCTGCTGGTAACATGTGATCAAGATCAAACTTTAAATCAGAGGGTTAAGCGTTGATACTAACCTTCTCCTTATAACTATCAAGTTTTTTCGATAAATAAAGCTGGAGCGAAGGGCAATGCGCCTGTATAATGCATCGGCAATATTTTATCCGTTCTCACACACCTTAGGTTGGGATATTGCCATGCTACGAATTGCCAAAGAAGCCCTCACGTTCGACGATGTTTTACTGGTTCCTGCCCACTCTACAGTGCTGCCAAATACGGCTACATTGACTACCCAACTGACGAAAAACATTCGCCTAAATATCCCTATGTTGTCTGCAGCGATGGATACTGTGACCGAAGCCCGTTTAGCCATCGCGTTGGCTCAAGAAGGCGGTTTAGGCTTTATTCACAAAAACATGACCATTGAGCGCCAAGCGGATGAAGTGCGTAAGGTTAAAAAATACGAAAGTGGTATCGTCACCGACCCACAAAGCGTATTACCTACCACTACCCTGCGTGAAGTGAAAGAGTTAACTGAAATTAATGGTTTTGCGGGTTATCCGGTTGTGAACGAGCAACACGAGCTGGTCGGTATTATTACTGGCCGTGACGTACGCTTCGTGACTGATCTCAACCAAGCCGTCAGCACCTTCATGACGCCGAAAGAGCGTCTAGTGACGGTGAAAGAGGGTGATGCACGGGAAATCGTTCTGCAAAAAATGCACGAGCACCGTGTTGAAAAAGCATTGGTCGTTGATGAGGCATTCCATCTACGTGGCATGATCACCGTTAAGGACTTCCAGAAAGCGGAACGTAAGCCTAACGCCTGTAAAGACTCACAAGGTCGTTTACGCGTCGGCGCGGCAGTTGGCGCTGGAGCTGGCAACGAAGAGCGTGTTGATGCTCTCGTCGCAGCAGGCGTTGATGTCTTACTGATCGACTCGTCGCACGGTCACTCAGAAGGCGTCTTACAACGTATTCGTGAAACGCGTGCTAAATACCCTGACTTAGAAATTATCGGTGGTAACGTCGCGACTGCAGCGGGCGCAAAAGCCTTGGCTGACGCAGGTGTGAGCGCGGTTAAAGTAGGGATTGGTCCTGGCTCTATCTGTACCACTCGTATTGTTACTGGCGTCGGTGTCCCACAAATCACCGCAGTGTCAGATGCCGTCGCAGCATTGGAAGGAACGGGTATTCCAGTCGTCGCCGATGGCGGGATCCGTTTCTCGGGGGATATTGCTAAGGCGATCGCCGCGGGAGCAGCTGCCGTGATGGTAGGTTCAATGTTAGCGGGTACTGACGAATCGCCTGGCGAAATCGAACTGTTCCAGGGTCGTTCTTACAAATCCTACCGTGGCATGGGCTCTCTAGGCGCGATGTCTAAAGGCTCTTCTGACCGTTACTTCCAGACGGATAACGCTGCAGACAAATTAGTGCCTGAAGGCATCGAAGGTCGTGTCGCGTACAAAGGTCACTTAAAAGAGATTATCCATCAGCAGATGGGTGGCTTACGCTCATGCATGGGCTTAACTGGCTGCGCGACCATTGATGATTTACGGACCAAAGCAGAATTTGTCCGCATCAGTGGTGCAGGTATCTCGGAAAGTCACGTCCACGATGTTACCATTACCAAAGAAGCACCAAATTATCGTATGGGGTCATAATCCCGACTGATTTTGCGCCCGGCGATTGCCGGGCGCGTCATTTCATAACGCTATCGCCTGGAAAATTTTAATGACGACAGAAAATATTCATAAACACCGTATTCTGATCCTCGACTTTGGCTCCCAGTATACGCAGCTGGTCGCACGTCGCGTGCGTGAGCTGGGCGTGTACTGTGAATTATGGGCTTGGGATGTGACCGAAGCACAGATCCGCGAATTTAACCCGAGCGGTATTATTTTATCGGGTGGTCCGGAGAGTACGACGGAAAACAATAGCCCACGCGCACCAGAATATGTGTTTACTGCCGGAGTTCCAGTTCTCGGTGTCTGCTATGGTATGCAAACCATGGCGATGCAACTGGGTGGCCAAGTTCAAGGTTCCAACGAGCGCGAATTCGGTTATGCGCAAGTCGAAGTCGTGGCCGACAGTGCATTAGTCCGTGATATCAAAGATAGCCTCACCGAGCAGGGCGCGCCTATCTTAGACGTGTGGATGAGCCATGGTGACAAAGTCACCGCCATCCCAGCTGACTTCACCACCGTGGCAAGCACCGCAACCTGCCCGTTTGCGATTATGGCGAACGAAGAGAAGCGTTTCTACGGCGTACAGTTCCACCCTGAAGTGACCCACACTCGCCAAGGCCAGCAACTGCTTGAGCGATTTGTACGCGATATCTGCCAATGTGAGGCGTTATGGACGCCCGCTAAGATTATCGATGATGCCGTCGAGCGTCTGCGTGTACAGGTCGGTAACGATAAAGTGATCCTCGGCCTATCCGGCGGAGTCGACTCTTCAGTCACCGCGCTACTCCTTCATCGCGCCATTGGCGATCGCTTAACCTGCGTCTTCGTCGATAACGGGCTGCTGCGTCTAAACGAAGCAGAACAAGTGATGGAGATGTTTGGCGATCGTTTCGGCCTGAATATCATCCATGTTGAAGCGGAAAAACGTTTCCTCGACGCATTGGCGGGAATTGACGAACCCGAAGCGAAGCGTAAAACCATTGGTCGCGTATTCGTCGAAGTGTTCGATGAAGAAGCGCTGAAACTGCAAGACGTGAAGTGGTTAGCGCAAGGGACTATCTACCCAGACGTTATCGAATCTGCCGCATCAGCGACCGGTAAAGCGCACGTGATTAAATCACACCATAACGTAGGTGGCTTACCGAAAGAGATGAAGATGGGCCTAGTTGAGCCGCTTAAAGAGCTGTTCAAAGATGAAGTCCGTAAAATCGGTCTAGAATTAGGCCTGCCGTTCGACATGCTCTATCGCCACCCGTTCCCAGGTCCAGGCCTTGGTGTACGTGTACTGGGTGAAGTGAAGAAAGAGTATTGCGATCTGCTCCGTCGTGCCGATGCCATCTTTATCGAAGAGCTACATAAAGCCAAACTGTACGATAAAGTCAGCCAAGCCTTCACCGTATTCTTACCGGTGCGCTCAGTTGGGGTAATGGGCGATGGCCGTAAATACGATTGGGTTGTCTCGCTGCGTGCCGTAGAAACCATCGACTTTATGACCGCGCATTGGGCACACCTGCCTTATGAGTTCTTAGGCCGTGTTTCTAACCGTATCATCAACGAAGTTAACGGTATTTCCCGTGTCGTTTATGATATCAGCGGTAAGCCGCCTGCGACGATCGAGTGGGAATAATGTAACGTCTAGCAATGGCTGGTACGTAAAAGCAATAAACACCTCTAAGCCCGCGTCATTGCGGGCTTTTTTGTTTTTGTGTCTTACCCTTTAGGCAGCGATTAGCAATACCTCTCTCTAGCCGAAAAACACTCGAGGATGCGAGCCCAGCACCATCAAATTCACGCGATTCGATATCAGACTAGGAGAAGCATCGTTTGCCTGAGCTACAGGTTTAGAGAATGAAAGATCCAAAGACAATGTCTAAATCCATAGGTCATCTATACTTAGATGATCTATCTCTTTAATCATTACTATTAATTTTATGATGAGTGAAGGTAAATTTATCAGGCTACCTTGAGGCTAGCTAGGAAATTAAACAAGGGAGAGTAAAGCGAATGGCTCTTACTGTAACGGTACAAGCCGAACTCGTTGTCGGGAAGCCACAGGTGATAGAGAGCTTAGCTCCTGCAGGTACGTTTGCGGCAGTGTTCGAAGACGATGGCAACACCGGGTATTTCTACGCCCTAGATGAATCTATCGCCGAAAATCCGATAGTGGATGCCGTACATATCTACAACGCTGAAGATATTTCTGACGGCCATATTCCTTCCAACGTTCAAATTGGCTGGTCAGAAGACAGCCAAAAGTGCGTACTGCTCATTAACGGTTACCCGCACGGAGTGTTCGATTTTGTAGGAAAAAATGGCTACTGCAGAAGTGGTTTTCCGCCGCCAACAAACCATGAGTGGTCGCTCTCTGGCCATGAGTGGAGCGATTCTGTGGATGACTTTTTCCGTTGATATTCGGCAAGATGAGTGCTTATCGTCATGATTCTATCAATGCCTCCCATATCAATGAACAGCCATTTAGAGATGTAAACAATCGTTATTTTGACCTACTCAAAGGGTAAGCGAAGCGATAATTTAGATTATCCCTCGTCATGTTAAGCCCAGATTCTTTAACTAAATTATAGTGAGTATAGTCACTATTAAGAATGGCCCTTGATTTCGAAGTGGGCTCCTCACAACTATAAGGAATAATCATGACAGACAATCAAAGTAAAGCCCCACAAGTCGATCACGCTGAGCGTAATGCTTTTTTCCCATCGTCATATTCCCTTTCCCAGTTTACATCCTCGGTGTCTGACCTTAATGATGCCGAATACGTGAATAAGTACCAAGGTAAAGCAAAGATACTCGTCATTGCCGCCGATGAGCGCTACTTAACGACCGATAACGGGAAATTGTTTTCGACGGGTAATCATCCTGTCGAAACACTGTTACCGATGTATCATCTCCATGCCGCTGGATTTGATTTCGATATCGCGACGTCTTCGGGAAGGATGACTAAATTTGAATACTGGGCGATGCCAAATGATGATGAAAAGGTCATCCCATTCTTTGAGAAATATAAAGAAAAATTCCTCAATCCATTAGCGCTTCCTGATGTTGTCGAACAGCTGTCAGAGCATGATTATGCTGCCGTTTTTATCCCGGGAGGTCATGGTGCGTTAATTGGTTTACCAGACGACCATAACGTCGCTAAAATCTTACGTTGGGCGATTGAGAAAGATAAATTTATTCTGTCAATTTGCCACGGCCCAGCGGCTTTCCTATCTCTGCGTGATGGCGACAATCCGTTGAAAGGCTATTCAATCTGTGCTTTCCCAGACAGCGCCGACAAACAAACACCAGATATCGGCTATATGCCCGGTGGATTAACGTGGTTCTTCGGTGAGCAGTTAACAGATATGGGGCTGACCTTAGTTAATAAGGATATTACAGGAAAAGTTTACGCTGACCGAAAAGTAATCACTGGCGATAGCCCCTTTGCTGCTAACGAATTAGGTAAAGTCGCGGCGAATACGTTACTTGAATTTTTCAATAAAGGATAAGGTATGAGATTCGTTGAGATCACTCAGCCTGGTGGACCCGAAGTCCTTAAGATTGCCGAGGGTGAACGTCCTGCCATTGAAAAGCATGAAGTCTTGATAAAGGTGCATGCTGCGGGCGTTAATCGGCCCGATATTTTACAACGTCAGGGTAAATACCCGATGCCTAAGGGGTTAACCCCCATCCCTGGCTTAGAAGTATCAGGCACCATCGAAGCGATCGGCGAAGAGGTGACAACCTACAAAGTGGGGGATGCCGTCTGTGCACTGACTAATGGTGGCGGTTATGCAGAGTTTTGTGCCGTTCCTGCAGCACAGACTTTGCCGATTCCTAAGGGGATAAGTTTCGAAGAAGCGGCGGCGATACCGGAAACATTCTTTACTGTCTGGGCGAATTTATTTCAGATTGGCAAGGCACGCTCTCAAGAGAGCGTCCTAATCCATGGTGGAGCCAGCGGCATTGGTACCACCGCCATGGCTTTATGTAAAGAATTTGGCCTGAATGTTTTCGCCACCGTCGGAGACGACAAAAAAATTGAGGAATTAAAACACTCGGCAACTCTCATCAACTATAAGAAAGATGACTTCGAAGAAAAAGTGAAAGCGCTTACTCAGGACCAAGGCGTTGATATTATCTTAGATATCGTCGGTGCATCCTATTTCAATAAGAACATGAATCTACTGAAAAAAGATGGCAGGTTGGTGATTATTGGCTTTATGGGGGGGAACCTAGTCGATAATTTTGATATCACAAACATGATGGTCAAACGTATTACGATCACGGGCTCAACCATGCGTGGCCGAAATCTAGAGGAAAAAAGAGCGATCGCTGAGCAGTTAAAAGAAAAAGTCTGGCCAGCCTTGGAGAAGGGGCGTTGCAAACCCATTATTTATGCCACCTATCCTCTAGAAGAGATCGCTAAAGCACATGAGTGCTTGGATACAGGAACTCATATCGGTAAAGTCGTTATTACGATGTAATCATTGATATCACTCATCCCGTACCATGCGGAATGAGTGATAGATTGAACAGAGCTCTATCTTGGACAATGCTTACGACAATAATGTCTTGTTTTCCGAAATTAACGTCTCTAAAAAATTAACAACGGCTCTCACTCTGCGCGAATGTGCGAGATCAGAATGAATAGCCAACCAAATCGGCTGGTCACAATCGACATCCTCTTGCATACAGACCAATTTTTTTAGTATAGAGGAACAGTCATCTATCGACTGCTCCCTCAAACTACAATCGATGCAATGACGCGCTACCGACCAATTAAATCTTATTCCGTCAGGTTCGAACGTTATAAAGGCAGGAATGTTTCGTGCAAATGTCGCCACTGTAATCTGTCTTGTTCATGGGTCAAGACCAAGGTGGAATAGCGTAAGGTACTGGGCTTGTCTGGGAAGTCTTGCCGTTCTTTATAGGGGTTTGACTGTCAATGATGTAAAAAACTACGTTAAGAAGATAATTCATTGTTTAAATTGAAATTTAATGCCCTCAGTTCTCCCTTCAGAATATCCTCCGGTAGCGTAAACGTATAATGCCCTAGCATATTGATATGACCGTGCATCAGTGGAGAGAGTCGGATAATATGCTCGTCATCCGGCTTTTCTCCTGTCGCCCGAAGGTGTGAAAGCGCTTCCTGCATATAGATGGTATTCCACAGGACTACTGCATTCGTAACAAGGCCCTGCGCACCCAACTGATCTTCCTCTCTCTCACGATAACGTTTTCTGATTTCATCACGCTGCCCATAACAGATGGCCCTAGCGACGGCATGGCGGCCTTCTCCCCGGTATGACGATACCGTGGAACTCGGAATACTGATCGGATATGAAGTTATACCAGGTTTTATCTAATTGATTTTTTTTTGACTTAGAACACTATAGGGAACATGGATTTTACCCAAACACAAGGAGGTGTACGTGTACAAAAATCGTTGTTATATGCCATTCATTCTTTACCCTCCCGATATGTACGATGTTCCTGATGCAAAAGCGGATAGTCAGCTTATCCAGTCATTAGATTTGGACAGCGACGGAACTGATTTTGTCATGTATCTGTCAATTCCCTATTGTCGCGTTTGCTGCAAAGCTTGCCCCTACTTTGTTGATTTGTTGCCTATGAATAACGGCAAAACTCAACAACTTTTAGATCGATATGTTGATGCATTAGTACTTGATCTTAAACGCCATGCCGCAACGCGCAGATGGGGAAATGCACGCCTGCGGGGTGTGTATATTGGCGGAGGTACCGGATCCCTGCTTGAAATTAGCCACTTGGATAAAATTCTTTCCACACTTAGCCGCTATTTCAGACTAGCGGATGATTGTGAAATTACTTTGGAAGGAAATGCCAAGGATTTTGATAAAGAAAAAGCTATTTTTGTAGCAAATTCGATTATCAACCGGATCTCACTGGGTGCACAATCTTTCCAGCCTGAGGTATTGCAAATAGTAGGTTCCCCGCATAAGGCTCAACAAACCATTGATGCAATTCGCATGTTACAAGATGCAGGTATTAAGCATATCCAGCTGGATATGATGTATAACATGCCAGGCCACACTCTTGAACACTGGGAAAAAGATTTTAAAGTGCTTCATGAACTGGATATTAAGCATTTAACAACTTATCTCTATCGAGTGACACCGGGAACCCGTCAGGAATCCCTTATCAAAGCAGGTAAAGTTGCCCCTGTTGCGGATGCTGAAAGTGCCATAGTCAAACAGATGCAGACCATGATCAGGCAGTTTGCTGCTGATTCGGGTATGCATAACTATATGTATGAGCACTACGCGCTACCGGGATATGAGTCCAAGTATAATCACTGGACTATGAAGGAATGCGTGGACGCACTCGGTTTCGGCCCTGGAGCGTACAGCTTTATCAATCAACGTCGTACTGGCATTTCTAAAGATGTTGAACGGTATATTAATGCGGTAACTAATGGTGATAACACTTTCACTACCGCAAGTATTCAGCTAACGCCAAAATTAAGCAAACAGCGTTATATGATTTTTAATTTACTTTATTATCGAATTGACAAAGCACATTACCGCCAAGCCTGGAAAACTGAGTGTTACGACGATTTTAAATCCATTATTGATGGGCTTATTCGTGACAACCTAATGCAGGATACCGAAACGGAATTTATTGTTACTGAACCCGGGAAGAGCTGGCTACAGAATATTATGCTGGAGTTTTTTGATGACAGTATGTGGGAAAATTCACAAGCCCTAAAGCAACAACAAAGTTCTTGGGCAATGAATAACCACATGATTGATATTGGTGCCTCTAAAAAAGAGTTTTGGCTCGCAAGGATGTAATTAAGTCCACAAGGAATGAAAACAATGCTTAATGAAAAAAATTACCGCCGCGCGGAAGGCGATGTCGCGTCTGTTCTTTTTGAGCTGGGAATAACAGATTCGCCAGATGAAAGCGTCGATCCAAACAAAAACATTCGGGACCAACTTGGTCTGGATAGCCAAGAGGTAATGACGCTTGTCGAAATTGTTTCCTCTTTGGCAATTTCGGCAAAACCGCTTCATGAAGATAATGTTAGCACCATTAGTGATTTGATCGATCATCTTGTTACACATCGGGATAACTGGCTACATCAAGATGTGCCTTTTGTTTTGCAAGGTAGCATCATTATCAACCGTGATATTGATTCGGTATTTGGCTACATCCGAGATTATAAGCGATGGCCCGAAATTCTGAGTCATGTGTCGAAGATTGAAGCTCATAGTGATGATGGTCGACTACAAACATTCATTATGCATATTGAAGAGTTGGGGACAGGGCAAGCGTATTTTGTTAAATCATGGCGATACGTCAATGAGGAGCTTCGCGTCATTGATTTTTCTCAGCCATTACCGCCCAAAGGGTTTAAGTGCCATAAGGGGGGCTGGCGTTTTCAGTCACTCGGAGAAGGACAAACCCGTCTTATTAGTTACCATGGGTTTTCGCTATCAGAGGATGCAAACGCAGAAGACGCTATTGCTCTCATCAGAAAGCATATCCACGCAGCATTGAGCACCTGGGCTCGCTACGGGAATGGTGAAAACAATGTCTGAGATCTGCCTTAATCTGGTGACCAAACAAAAGGTGTCATCCGGTCCCGGAGCTTTGGCTCAGATCTGGTCTCTCGATCACTGGTTGAGCGCGCTCGATCGTGTTTGTGACATCAACCGGATTTCAGAAAGTGCTATTCGACAGCACTTTACTCTGTTCTTTGACGCAGACAGGCCAGAACCCGACCAGGTTGAGGTTGAACGTATTCGTTTGGCTGACAGAATAAAAGTGATGCATTTGATTCCTCCGCCAAATGTACTTGCATTGAGTGCACAATGGTGGACTGAAACTGCGCATCCAGGCGTATTGTTTGCTAGCCGGCATCTTTTGATCGAAGAGGATGCATATACGCCGGACATGGCACGCAAAATGTTCTCCCTGTTGCGGGAAAACATCGACAGATTAACAGGAATGTCTTTATGCGCTCCAAAATAGCCATTGTTGGAAGCGGAATTACTGCTGGTTTGGCCACCAGTTTTTTGGCTCCTTTCTTTGACGTTTCGCTGTTTCAGTCCCCGAAACCTTTTGCCAGTGGCATTCCTGAAATAGTGCCCCGGCGGGCATTTTTTGACGCCATTAGTAGTCTAAATGAAGCAGAAACCATCATCCAGACAGCACCCGCTATTCAATGGGTGCTTTGGCAGCACGATGATCGGTCTCAACAGGTGCGACTTACCTCAAACGAAGCATATTTTGTTTATGACAAAGGGCGGCTGGCAGCGTTTTTAGCTGAAAGCATTCCTGTTGCACAATGTGTAAAGCAAGAGGTGGCTAACATCGCCGATTTAGTGGGATTTGATCGGGTATTCGACTGCCGCGGTAGCAAGTCTGTGATGAACGATCCCGCATATCAATCACACACTATGCATCCTGCGCGGACAGCTTGCCGCTATCTGGTAGTTTCTTCTCTTTCTGGTAAAGATAGAGACGAAATGTGCTTCTGGTCTGAAAATACCAGTGGAGGCGTCAGGCGCACATTTTTCATGATCCCAGTCGGTAATGACAGGGTATCACTAGGATGTTCATGCTTACCTTCTGATGTGATTTCAACAGCTGAATTGCTCATGGCCATGATGGGTAAAGGCATTAATGTTACGCCGGAAAGCATAATTTTTAGCGGATGTGCTGAGCCAGAAGCACTTGCGATGACATGCTCTGTCGGTCATGTCACACCACTAGGCGATGCTGGTTATTTGTCTTGTCCACTCAGTGAATACGGGATGCTTAAAGCGCTGTCCCAGATCAGAGAAGTCACCGGTGCGACCACTTTGTCACGGCATTTGTTGAAACGCCCGAAAAACGATGAAATCGATCCACATCTGCCACAAGAGTTATTTTCATGAAAAATTACACCTGTATTTCAACCGCGCTCTATCCGGGGAATGGCGAGCCCATTTCTATTCAGGTAGATACGCTTAGCCATGTGGATGGTGTTGCCCATTTGTGCAAAGGATTCGACATTAGTCCTGAAGACTGGCCTGATGGTTACGGTATTTCAAATGAGATGGTTACGTTATCCACACATCAGGGAACGCATATTGATGCCCCCCTCCACTATTCACCTGACGGTTCCGATATTGTCGCTGCCGACATTAACCATTTTATGGGACAAGCGGTGATCTTTACTGATCGCATATCCTGCGGTCCAGAAGTGGAGTTGAATTGGCAAGACTATCTGCAGCGTCTTGATTGTTATACCGGGCGGGCGCATGCGGTCTTTTTCATTACGGGTGCCTATGAGCGCTATGGTGAATCCAGCTATTTCACTGAGTTTAAAGGTATACCTGCCCACTACGTTGAGGCTGCACTTGATCGCGGTTACACCCTAATTGGTACGGATGCCTTTAGCATAGATCCACCCTTTGCTGTGATGTCCCGCGCTTATGTTGAAACAAGAGATCCCTCCATACTTTGGCCAGCGCATGTATTGGGACGTAAACGCCCATATTACCAGATCGAACGGCTGGCAAATCTGCGGGATTTTGAAACCGCCAAACTTATTGATTTCATTGCCTTACCCATAAAGTTGCACTGTGGTGCCGCCTGGGCTCGGGCTGTAGCAAGGATTGTTGAATGAAAGACCTTTATATCACTGCGGCGGCGGCAGTCAGTCCGCTTGGTGGTTCGCTGGAAGAAATCTGGCAAAACGTACTTAAGGGAGTCAGCGTTTACGATAAGGCAAGCCTGCCTGGTGGGCGAGATTTTTTCGTTGCTGAATCCGTTCCCGGTACAGGTTCTGATATTACCGCTTACGCCCCTCTTTTCACGGAGACAATCCTCAAACTGGTCAGTGAACTTGCCGTCAGCGAGCCCGTGGATGCAATTTTTTTCGCCAGTGCGGTGGGTAATTTAGCCGAAGTGGAAAACGAAATTTATGCCGGTCGCCCGGTTACCCTTAAACAATTAGATTTTGCGGCTATTGAGCGTGCTTTTGTTGGCACGTCTGTATACGGGGAAAACACTCAGTTTGTTTGTGTGCCTACCGGCTGTTGTGCCGGACTTCAAGCCATTGGTTTAGCTAAATCGGCTATGTCTCGCATGGGACTTAAGCGTGCATTGATCATGTCTCTGGATTTTGGCCTGACACCTCTGGCGTTAGAGGCATTTAATAAAATCAACGCGACCCGCAGCTTCACTCCAGGTTTAATCACCAGCCCTTCTCGACCGTTTTGTCGTGACAGGGACGGATTTCTTTTCGCCGATGGTGGCGGAGCCATTTTGGTTAGCACACAAGCAACAGAACAACAAATGCCACGTATTTCTGGATATGGTTGCGTTTCCAGCGCATACCACATGACAGATATTGCGACGGATGGCAGCTCTATACGGCAAAGCATTGAACGAGCAATGGAAGATGCGCGGGTTGATAAAAGTGCAATCAATCATGTCAATCTTCATGCTTCCGGGACCCAGCAAAATGATCAGGCTGAATATCAGGCGTTAAAAGATGTGATTGGCGCTGATTTACCAACAATCACAGCATTTAAAGGCAACCACGGCCACGCTCTGGGCGGGGCCAATATGATTGAGGTGGCTCTGGCGTGGAAAATGATGATGACCGGTATTCTCCCTCCAACAGCTCAAGCTTTGCCTGTTGATGCCTATGAGGAGATCCCTCCACGTTCACAAGCAGTGCCATTGCAGATTAAGGCGATGTTAAAGACTGCGAGCGGATTTTCTGGGATCCACCCTTCGATGATTATGGAGAATAGTCATGTCTAAGACGTTCACCTGTATTGTAAATCAGGATGCAGTCAAGTTTACCACTTCGCTAGACTCATCGATGACATACCGTGAATTTGACGCCTTGATCCCACGCCGACAGCGAGCCAAGTTATCAATCACCTCCCGGCTTGCCGGAGGGCTATGGCAGTACTATGACCTAAATAAACAACTGGAAGGTCAGGATGCCGATCCAAAGAATACACCCCTGTTGATCCTGAATCGTTATGCCAACTGGGATTATGTAACGGAAATGATGTGCAGCGATATTGCTGTCACCCTTGAGGCGGTGAACAGTTATGTCGCCACGGCATGGTTTCCTGCCAGCCTTCAGGGCTATCTCACCATTGAGCAAGGCAATAAGGCCGAGGCTATCACGCTGGCCACCAATAATGTTCATATGCAAGCCGCTGCTATCGAGAGTTTATTCTTGCGTAATTTGCAGGGTGAGAAGATTGGAACTGTGATTGTGGGCACATTTGAATGTCTCCCAAAACGAATTGGTGCACATAACATTACTGATGGCAAACCTGTCGCTTTTGGGGCGTTTAGCCTGATTTCATCAGAAAGCAGTAAAGAAGATATTAGCGAAATTTTATCCACTCATAAGGGGCTTTACCGTTATGTCAAAAATTAACAACAATCCCTTTGTATTTTCTCACTCTGTCAATATTCCTGCGGAGGTAGCAGCTCGCGTTTGGGACGCATGGAACAACTTGGCGGGTTGGCAACACTGGGATGCATCTTTAAAAGGGATAGAAGCCACAGAAAATGGTCTATCACTAGGTAAACGTTTTTTGGTTATTCCAAAAGCCGGACCCGGTGCTATTGCGGTCAGTGTGACGGCATTAATTGAAGGTGTCCATTTCACCACAACAGCGAACAGCCCCATGGGACTCCTTTCTTTTGGCCATACCCTGACATTGAATGATGACGGCCAGAACGTTAGCCTGCAACATTCCATTTGCGCTTTGCCGGTCGAGGGTGGCCCCGCATTTCCGCCTCCGCTACTGGAAAAGCTGCAAGCAGATGTGATCACCAGTGTTAATGAACTCTCGCAATTTACCCTTAAAGGAGAAGAAGGTGCATGAAACATTGGATAGCGGTTATCTCGCGGGCTCATGCCCGCATTGCTGCCGATTCTGAATTCCTTCAGGTTTGCCACGGAAAAGCAGGTCCTTTGCGCCAAACGAGTGCCGGGGATGAAGTTTTTATTTATTGCCCTCGTAGTGAAATCAATGCGGGGGAAATCCTAAAAACGGTCGAGTTCCAGTGCGTATTTAATAATGATGATGTATATCAGGTTGAACAGTTCCCCGGTTTTAAACCGTTTCGTAAGGATGTGACTTTCAATAGAAAGTTTCAGCCAGTCGTATTGAAAGAAGTGATTGGACTTGAACTCACCGCAAACCCTCATTGGGGGATGCTGGCCCGCAGAGGTTTCTTTGAGATCAGTGAGCATGATGCTGAATTACTCAGATTAGCCATGAGGGGATTGGGATGAGTCGGTTTTCGACCATTATTGTGGTGTTTGACAACGTCACCCAAGAGGATTTTTTTCGCCGCCTTGAATGGTCGCATCTTGTAAAAGCCTGGTCAAAAACTATCGCCTGGCATCAGCTCTCTGTAAACAAGGTTTTGCTTGAACTGGACGGACTGGACGGTATCGATAATTTGACCATTACCCGTAGGCGAAGGGGCAACCATATTTTCATTGGTGCCCGTGATCGGGATGGCCTACTTATTCAGTCAGGTCTGTGGGAGTTCGAACAAGAAAGTCAGTTATGCGTCTGTTACAGGCGTGTGTACAAACCAGAACTGGTTCCCATTTTACGGGAACGTTTGGCCGATTTTATTTGTTCAACGTTTATGAAATGAGAGAGCCGGAATGTCGAAATCCTCCATGCCAAAACTGATAATCGCAGTGCTATCAATAACCGCTTTTTCTGCTGGTTTGTCTGAATTCATTGTCATCGGATTACTGAGTCAGGTTGCCACAGAATTCGGTGTGACAATGCCTCAGGTTGGGTTGTTGGTGACGGCTTATGCTTTGGGGATAACACTGGGATCACCGTTACTCACGGTACTAACACTGTCGTACAGTGCACGATCGCTGGCGGTTATCCTCATGTCACTTTTTTCGATTCTTAGCGCTGGTTCTGCAATCACCTCTGATTTCACCATTCTTCTTATGTTGCGTGTAGTGGCTGGGGCCATACATGGTGCTTACTTCAGCCTAACATCCGCCAGTTTGCCAACAGTGACGGACTCTCGTCAGACCCCGTTGGCCATTGCATTGATGTTTTCAGGTCTGACATTGTCTATGGTGCTTGGTGTACCAGCCGGGATGGTGGCCGCTGTTCATTATGGTTGGCAAGCACCCTTTGTTGTCATTTCCAGTGTTGCCGCTATCGGAGCTGTTCTCTTGTGGTTCGTCCTACCCGCAACATTTGGCCCCGCAGCTGATGTTACCGGCCGCACATCAGTGTTCCGCTTCGCGCTCAACAATCCGGCATTAATCAGGCCTTATTGTTTTACCGTGTTGGCATTTGGCGGCGGTTTTGTCTTTTTTTCCTATGCCGAACCATGGTTGACTGATGCAGCAGGGCTGGAACCTCAGACCGTGGTGTTAATTATGGGGGCTGTTGGTTTGGGTTCTCTCGTGGGTAATATTGTGGGGGGTATACTCCCTGGGAAAATCGGGTTGCCCGCCGCATTGGTCACTGTAGTCATTATTCAGGTTGTCGGTCTTTTGGGGATATCCTGCACGGTTAATTCAGTAAATTCGGCACTGTGTCTTGTTCTCTGGAGCGTTGGTGCGTTTGCTACCGCACCAATGGTACAGGGTTGGGTGATTACTGATGCAGGAAAGTCAGACGCACGTATTTCTGCCAGTCTGAATGTATCAGCCTTCAATCTGGGTATGTCACTCAGTTCTTTTATTGCTACAAGACAGATTGCTGCTCACGGCATACTTTACTTGCCGCTTACCGCAGCATTTATGGTCATGTTAGCTATCCCTTTTTGTCTTTTTCATCAACGAGCATCAACGTTACGTTGATTTTATATTCGGAGGAATAAAATGTTTAAATGGACTTACAGTGAAAGCGTTACAACCGAGGCTACACCAGAACAAATTTGGGCAATGTGGCAGGATGTTTCATCCTGGCCATGTTGGGACAGTGAACTTAAGTGGGTCAAATTGAATGGCGACTTTATCGAGGGGACCACTGGAAAAATGAAGCCAGCCAGTGGACCAGAAGTCGATTTTACGCTGAGTCGCGTCGAACTCAACCGCGCTTTTTCCGATATGGCTAAGCTGCCATTAACGAGTCTGGTTTTCGATCATGAATATTTTGCCTCATTGGAAAAAGGGGATCCTGCACGCATTTGCCATTCCGTCACTATGACTGGGTTGTTAGCACCAGTGTTCGGCCGTCTGATCGGGAATAAGATAAAAAGCCACCTTCGTGATGCAATGATGGAATTGAGTCGGCGAGCTATAACTAAAGACAAATCAATTAGTTAGGTATTTTATAAATGCTCAGGTTGAGGCGGAGGATACATGCTGTCAGACAGCATCACAGATGCTGTGTTTTACCCATTTTTTCGCTATGTATGGCTGAAAGAAAGATCAATTGCTCCTGAAGAAGGAATCTTCTGGTGAATGGATCCCCCATGTCACCCTATTCTCCCCGATCTTGTCATACATAATCAAAAAACGCTTCCCCGCAGCTAGCCTATGGCCTGCTCGTTGGGTCAACTCAAAGACTAGCGAACCTGCAGCTGGCGCTTCTTTGGCCTCGATGGTGTCATAATCTGGTCGAATATCCATCTCCATGTTGAGTAATTTGAAAAGGGTCTCCTTTGCTGAAAACAGAATGGTTGCGGCGTGAACCAAGTGTTCTGGGGGAAGATCTATTAACCATTTTTGCTCAGTTTCCGTTGCTACCTTACTGAGTACGGCCTGTAATGAAACCGGTATTAAGAGTGGTTCGATGTCCACACCAAAAAGCAGGTCGTCTGATCCTTCGAGCAATAACACATCTCTAAGAGAGTGTGACAATGCCCCATTTTTACCTTTAAAAAATGCTGGAGCCCCGGACGCTGATTTTCCTAAAGGGATATTCTGACAAAATGCCCGCATCATCAGACAACGGCCAGCCCAAAATTCGGCCTGTCGTTTGGTTGTTGCTGTTTCCAACCCCACATCATGCAACGCTTTTTGTATTAAGGAGTGGTTGGTTGAAAAGTATTTAGGTTCATAACATGCATGCCATAATCTTACTGTGGGTGACAAAGTGGCCCGACTGATACTCGTCAGTATCGATTCTTCCGCTTGCCGAATCGGTCGCCACTGTAGTTGCTGTATGATTTTGGGACTGTTTCGCATCCGAAATTACCCGTTCCATGAAAGATGTTGTTGCCTACATTTTAGCTGCAAACTCACCCATAAGACCGAGATGACTTCTGGCTCGCCTACTCGGGAACAGTTTCCATGATGAGGGCGTAACGGTAAAACCCCGGGTATTCCTGGGTTAATGCCATCCGTTCTTTATCCGTGGTGCCGGTCGAAATCTGATGCAGTCCGGGAGTATAGG
The DNA here is from genome assembly GCF_018494085.1 of Rosenbergiella collisarenosi. Taxonomy (GTDB): domain Bacteria; phylum Pseudomonadota; class Gammaproteobacteria; order Enterobacterales; family Enterobacteriaceae; genus Rosenbergiella; species Rosenbergiella collisarenosi. Next base: position 116,962 of record NZ_JABBFP010000002.1, read on the forward strand.
CCATCATGCGGTTGATAATGGGGGCTGACGCTCAGTAGAACGAAAACTCACGTTAAGCTCATCCCCACGCGAACGAACAAGCGAATGATCCTGTATCAGATCTCATCAGACAGCGTAGGCGCGGGATGAACATGTAAATCTGAAGCCAGCTATAATCAAAGTTTGCAAAAATCTAAACAGGCCTTACCTGATGAAGAAAAACAGGAATGCCAATGCTGTCATGATTCCTGTTACCCATTTCCATTTTTGAGATTTTTCAAAGTAAAAAAGGCTATCTGGGATATGAATATAAATAACAGTATTAGTCCACCAAAAACTTTTCCATTATGGGGTCCAGTGGAAGACCCCCCGAAAATGACGAGTAACGGTAAATGGGATCAGTTTGGAGATTGGAAATTTTTGTACGTTAAGTACAATATTTAACCAATCGCGATGCGTAACGGATTGATTTTGTGTCAGCGGCTATCGCTTTTAAGGTATCGCTCTCGCGGTATCGCATTTATGTCATCCGGTTAAGGTCAAATCCCCTGAAAACTCCGTATAGCACGGGAGTACACCCTGACGCCATACTCAAAACGTGACGACACACGATGAATGACATAACCTATATGCGATAGATTAAATGCAATAACCTAAATGCGATAACGTGGTGGAAAAGTGTTCATCAGAGCTTATTTAAGGGCATCGACGGAAGATCAGTTCGCCGATCGGGCAAAAGAGATGCTGGAGCAGTTTGTTCAGGAGCGGGGACATAAAATAGCCAGTTACTACCGGGAGAACATAAGCGGTACAAAACTCGACCGCCCGGAGCTGGGACGCTTACTGATGGACAGTCACCGCAATGATATTTTACTGGTCGAGCAAATTGACCGCCTGACCCGTCTGAGTAACAGTGACTGGATGACGCTGAAAAAGCAGATAGAACAACACGAACTGCGGATTGTCAGCCTGGATGTACCCACCTCATGGCAGGCGCTGTCAGATAAAGACCCTTCGCAGGCTGATCCAATCACCCGTGCCGTGATAACCGCCATCAATAATATGCTTATCGACCTGATGGCCGCGATGTCGCATAAGGACTGGCTGAGCCGCCGCCAGCGCCAGAAGCAGGGAATTGAACGGGCACATACACTGGGGAAATACCGGGGTAAACAAGCCGATCAGGAGCGGCATCAGAAAGTCCTGTACTGCCGACAGGTAAAGAAACTGAGTATCCAGGAAACGGCTGATGCTACGGGCTACAGTGCATCACAGGTTTGCCGGATACAAGCGCTTCATAAAAATAATGAATCAACCTGAAAAGCTGAAATAACAGTGTTTATTTGCAGCCATGGCGTAATAGTTAGCGCCCTGTGACTAGCAGCGTGACGCATCATCTATGTAAGTAAAGTCCGCTGCGTGCCAACAGCAGACCTTTTTGAATAGCCCAGAACGATAGTACCCGTCGGTCTGGAGACTTCTCAGCCTGATTTGTTGTCATTGTCATACCGCACGAATTACTTATTCATCACTCTATAACTGACGAAAAGTTTGCTATATGCTTTTATCTAGCACACTATATAATCATCAACAAGATAATGGATTGGCATATGAACATGCAGTCACGACAGGAAATAGGGACACAACTTTCTTTTGCGCTCTATGGTGCGGCGAGCCGCATGAACCGGTTACATAAGCCGTTCCTGGATCCGCTGGGCCTTACCTTTCCCCAGTATCTGGTCATGCTGGAGTTGTTTAACGGAACCCCACGCACCGTGGGTGATATTGGGAATAAGCTTGGCATGGACACCGGCACCATTACTCCCATTCTCAAAAGACTTGAGGCTGCCGGACGCATAACCCGCACGCGGGATCGCGCAGATGAAAGGCGGGTTCTCATTACCCTCACCGATGACGGGCTCGCGTTGCAAAGCGAGCTGTGGCGCGTAACCGAAAGAATCAAATCAGCCTGTCAGTTATCGGATACAAAGCTTGAGGAGTTACGAGATACCCTGAATAGCTTTGCCCATCCCGCTGATAACTGATCATCCTCCACTCAGATAAAAGGTACTTGTATGAAAATAGGCATTATTGGCGCCGGAAACATTGGTGCGACGCTGGCACATAAGCTCTCTGTGCAGGGCCATGAGGTCAAACTGGCGAACTCAAGAGGACCGGAAACCATTGTAGAGTTGGCGCGAAGAGTGGGTGCGCTGGCGGTTGAGCGCCAGGAGGCCGTACGAGATGTGGACGTCATCATCTTCTCTATACCCTTTGATAAGCATGGTGAATTGGCTGAACTCTTGCGTGATGTTCCGGAAAGCGTCGTCGTCATTGATACCTCTAATTACTACCCCTTCCGCGACGGGGACATTGAAGAGATCCGTGAAGGCAAACCTGAAAGCGTGTACGCCAGTGAAATAGTCAAACGCCCTCTTGTCAAAGCCTGGAACGCTGTTCTGGCCCAGACGCTTCAAGAGAAAGGGCTGGCTGCCGGTTCACCGTCCCGTATCGCTATCCCGGTTGCCGGCGACAGTCCGGTAGCAAAATCTGTTGCGCTTGAATTGGTCAGTCAGACCGGTTTCGATGCAGTAGATGCCGGTACGCTTAGCGAATCATGGCGGCAACAGCCCGGCACGCCAGCCTACTGTACTGAGCTAAAAACCGGAGAGCTTGAAGCAGCCCTTAAGGCAGCGGATAAAACTCGCGCTCCACTGAACAGAGATGCGTTGATCAGGGAGTTTATGTCTGCAGGCGAACAACTCACTCATGATGCTATCGTCAAACGTAACCGTGCAGTAACGGCCTGAGCCAAAAAGGGAAAATTATGATTAGTAATGAAAAGTACCGGATTGCTGTTCTGGGAACCGGCCACATCGGTAAAACGCTTGCTCGCAGTCTCGCATCTGCCGGTTACTCCGTTAAGGTTGCTAATTCACGCGGACCTGAAACGATAGCCCCCGACGTGCTTGAAACGGGCGCTGCAGCAGCTGATGCAGTCAGTGCCATGAAGGATGCGCAGGTTGTCATCCTTTCCATACCTATGGCAAAGCTTGCGGATATCGCTCCTCTGATCCGGAAATTACCCCAGTATGTTATCGTTGCTGATACCTCTAACTATTATCCACATCGCGACGGCAACATTGATGCGTTCTCAGATGGTCAGGTCGAAAGCGCGTGGGTGGCGCATCTCCTGAACCGTCCGCTGGTGAAGGCGTGGAATGCAATAGGTTCAGATTCCCTTGCGACAAAAGGTACAGCAGAGGGCACGGTGGGACGTATTTCAATTCCGGTGGCAGGGAATATCGAAGAGCACAAGAAAATGGTTATGCGTCTTGTCAGTGATACGGGATTCGACGCTTTCGATGCAGGTACAATTGAGGAGTCATGGCGTCAACAACCGGGTGCACCTTGCTACTGCACTGACCTCACATATGATGAAATGAAGTCAGCGATCGCCGCAACGGAAAAAACGCGGCTGCCTGCGCGTCGGGATATTGCTGTTCAGGCAATTCAGGAGCGAATGGGGGATAAGCGATCCAATCCGACTGCAGATTATATTGTCCGATTACACCGGACTCTTTTTATGTAATCCGTAAGCCATATTTCATTTATCGATGCATGAGCGATAATGCAAACGTCTGCTGATCGCTCAAAGCTGCCTGTCAACATGGTCAAGCTCTACCACAGCTCAGAGGTACAAAAAATCACCTTAACGTACAATAATTTTCGATATCCAAACTGACCCCATGTTGAACACGCATCGGGAGCATCGCTCGACCGTCCGGAACTAAATCGGATGCTGTCTGATATGGAATCAGGTGATGTGATTCTGATTGAGCAGGTAGATCGCCTTTCTCGCCTCAGTGATGGTGACTGGGACACACTTAAACGACGTATGTTTGAAAAGGAGCTATCGGTCATTAGTCTTGACCTTCCTACCAGTCATATTGCTCTTACTCATGCTGCTTCGGATGACTTCACGAGAAGTATGCTGCGGGCTGTTAATGGCATGATGCTGGACATGTTGGCCGCTATCGCTCGAAAAGACTATGAGGATCGTCGCCGACGACAGAAAGAGGGTGTAGAAAAAGCCAGATTAGAAGGTAAGTATGCTTGTCGGCAGGCAGATAAGGCTAAACATGAGCTAATACGAACGTTACGCCTGCAAAACGGAAAATCGATAAATGAGACAGCTCGATTGGCCGGAGTTTCCAGAATGACTGTTATTCGGGTGTGTAAACTATCTGATGCTTAGAAATTATACTACGCGGTACCCGGGGAAACTTCTTGGAGGAATGAAAAATTGGTGTTTTTTAGATGCGAAAAACCCCAGCAGAGCCGGGGCCTTTCAATTCTTTTGCCTGCTGTGCCTTCACTAGAACCCATGAAACATGGGGGATGATTCAACACTGGCTAATATTATGAGATTATAATTGCGTACTATTATTGGTACGTCAATGTGCATAGAAAGCGAGACAGGGTATGTCCCTGGATAGGAGATTAAATGCCTCAGAGAATCAATGATTACCAACCTGTACTTTCACTACTCTCAACAGCAAGACTTAAAAGCGTTCCAGCTATCTTCAACGTACACACCGACTTGGAAATGTATGGATTTAGTCTCTGGATCCAGAATGCATCTGCCTCACTCTATCCACTAGTACAGCAACTTGAACTGGTTCTCAGGAATTCTGTTGATAAAACAGCTCGTACAAGATTTGGTGATCGGTGGTGGGATACCATCTCGTATGATACGACGAAAGACAATCACGATAAGTTCATCAACTGCATCAGAGATGCTGAACGGAGCTTACTCAAAAATTGGAAAGCCAAAGAAGTCGCTCGCCTTGGCTTAAGCCATGCATCGCAAATAACAACGACGCCACCAGTTTTTACGCATGATGATATTATTGCGGCGACAAATTTTCTACATGGGAGAACGTTTTCCTTGAAGCCCTTCATACAGACGATAACTCTAAAAAAACCAATTACCTCTGGCCAAACTCTCTTCCCAAAGCGTTGAGAAGACTAAGCGTAATTGACAATAAACCTATTGAGGCCCGTCGTAAACTATTGAACCTTCTAAAAGAGATAAGAGATTACCGCAACAGACTTTTTCACCATGACTGCATCTGGATAAAAATTAGAACCGTAGATAAACAGACCGCGATTGAATCAATTCGTGAAAAAATCAATCTAATCGAGAAGGTCATTACCGCGATCAGTCCTGTAACCAACCGAGCTTTGACTGTGTGGGGTATGTATGAAAATGCGCGCCGGATCTGCTCCACTGCAGAACTGTCAATTTATACAAATCTTAACTATCAGGCACCAAATATAGCTACGCCAGGCCTGCTTGGTCAACTGATGCTTCAGACAAATGAAGGAAAAGAAACGGTACCTATGATGCTGCAAAATGAGGCCTATGTTTTCTATAAGCTGAGGTGAAAGCACACTCCTTAATTAAGCCTGAAGCAGTCAGCTTTCCGGAAACGTCATCAGCCTAAGGTTTTCCTCAAAGTAGTCGTTATAAACCGCTTCGTTGTCCTTCTTCATCCTGAGATGTATGAAGTTCGGCACTGGCGGGCTCATTGCGCGGTGTGAAAAAACCTCGTCCTGAATGGACCTGAGTTTATGGTTCAGGTCATCATTGTTAAAACGGCCGGCAATCTTGATATCCGATATTTCTTTATCTATGTAATCTTTCACTTTTTCAATCCTGTCCCTGCTCTTCCTGTTATCGAGAAACTGCAGGAGAATGTATCTGATTAAGGGAAGGGTGAAAACCACGTAAAAAAGGCCATCGTTCAGCGTAGCCTTCATCATAACCGCATATAGAAGCAGGCTGAAAAACGATATGGATATGCCCCAGATATAGAACACGTTCAGACGATCCCTTAAAGACCTGTCCCAGCCGAAGTTTTTACCGTGGCACAATAAAGCCATTACACTCTGCGGTGCATCGTAGAACTTATTGACGTACCATCCTTCGCTGCCAAACCGGGCTTGTGCCTTGTCCGGCCTGTCCTGATAGAAACGTGCTGCCCTGAATACGTTATCCCTGGAAATTTTCTTTCCCACGCGGAGGTCGTTCCATTTTATTCTAAGGACATTACAGTCATACATTTCCTGAATGGTCGCCGCCTTTCTACGCTCAGAAGAGATGTAGCCACTAAGTGCAATATTGACCGTAAGAACGATCAGCCCGTATAGGCCCATGTATGCTGATAGAAGCTCCTGCGGAACGCTGTACCGGCTTTTCAGGATAAAGTCGAAAAGCGAGATCGTAAGCCCAGGGCGCGTGCCTTGTTGCTGTTCGAAAAAGTCGACGAGTCGTTGATGGTCAAATATCGCCCCATTGGGCGCTACCATGGTAAACGCAGGGTTGAATCGAGCGAGTAATTGTAAGCGTTTATCGCCGCTAGCGTCGTGTTCACCCAGAACATCACTGATGAGCTGGTGGGCATCAATCACTTCTTGGAAATAACGATTCATTATGTCCTTTGTTGTTGTCAGGATAGTTAAAAGGGCAGTGGGCTTTCAAGTGCCATGGCCATGCCAGAGAGGGGATGCTGGAAGCGTATCGCGCTGGCGTGAAGCATCAGGCGTAGGGGCGGTGCTGAGTCTAGATAATCACGGCCACCATACAGGTCACAGCCCAAAATGGGATAGCCCAAATATTGGCAGTGGATCCGTAATTGATGTGTGCGGCCTGTTAGCGGCGACAGTTTCACTTGTGTGATCGGCAGTGTTTGGCCGGTACTCAACGGATACTCAATACGTTGCTCCACCTCATAACCAGATTGCGCCGATTTACCTGTCGTTGCATCGATTCGCATTAGGGGGAAGTGCTGCGGATCTTTTGCAATAGGTGCGTCAATGATCCCGCTATTACTCGGAAGATGGCCGCAAAGAAGGGCATGATAAGTCTTGTCGACAGAACGTTCACTAAATTGCTGACTAAGGGCAGCAGTACTGGCTTTATTCAACCCAACGAGCATCAGACCGGAGGTACCAAAATCGAGTCGATGCACCAGCGTACACCCCGGAAACTGCTGAAGCAGACGGTAATGAACCGAATCCCAATTAAGCGGGTTTTTACCAGAAAGGCTCAATAATCCGCTGGGCTTATTAATGACAAGTAGTGCCTCATCCTGATAGAGGATCTCGATTGCGGCCTCGCAGGGTGGGGCGATAAAAGTATCGATAATACTCGCCATGATGGTCTCAGCGGTGACAGATTAAGGTTAGAAGGATAAGTGATTTTGCTCTTGAGGTGAAGCCTCATCGCATTATGTCGAGGCGCTTAACTGTTTATCTCTCCACTCTTTTACTGAATTAGGCTGACAAAGTTAATGTAATTTACATCTAATTATTTGAATAAGATTGGCAATTGTTTTCGATATTCAATCCAAAAGACGGTGAGTATTATAGCGGCTATCGCAACAGGGTCTTATTCAAAACCAGTAAAACTACGGAACAGAATCATGAAATCAATCAAAAAAATTGTCGCCATTTTTGCTTTAACTCTCGCCTCATTTGGAGCTTCTGCGCAAAGTGTTACAGCATGTGCCTCTACGATCGACGAAGCCGAAGGTATCGTCGCCGCGCAAGCCAAGCAAGCAGGTGCCTCTTACAAAATTACTGAAGCACATTTCAACAATGGCGTGCATATGACCGCTAAACTGCTCCCTAAGCAGTAGGTGAGATCTAGGATAGGCACTGCCAGCAAACCTATCACCCTTCATCTATACTTATTATTTGTACGGATGATTCAGGAGGTACTATGGCTGGAGGATGGGCGGAAGATGGCGCAGTTCAAAAACAGATTGATGATACCGTCGACGACGCCATCGCGCAGGCGAGGAGTCAGCTCCACCACGGTGAAAGCGCGGAATTTTGCGAGGCCTGTGGTGAGCCTATACCGCTCGCTCGCCGTCAAGCATTACCGGGAGTGATCTATTGTATTAACTGCCAAGACACGCAGGATAAGAAAATGTCTGCGGCGAGCGGTATCAACCGCCGCGGGAGTAAAGATAGTCAATTGCGATGAAGGATGATATGCCGTTGAGGGAGAACTTTGATATAAAGTTCACCCGAATAGATAAGATTAATATAAATAGTTTGGAAGTCTGCTATGGTTCATCGCTCAATAGGCATTGTATAAGGATAAAGAGGTATTTAATTAAAGTTAATCATTACTCCTTCCGCTAAATTTTAAGCAAGTGAGAAGCGATTCCCCATCTTAGAGCGATACATTCCCCATTAACTAGATCAAATAAGGTGTAGCTTGCATTCGGTTGTGTATATTCAGGGAAATTATTAAGAGTCCTTTCTTTCAATAACGTAACAATTCCTTGAATAATACGACCATGAGACACTACGCAGATAGTTTCGTGAGGTGAAGTTTTTTCCAGATTATATATAAAGTGAACAATGCGCTGTGAAGACTCCGCCAGTGACTCTCCGCCCACAGGTCGAAACTCGGGATTGAGCTTAAATAGCTCATTAGCTTCTTTTGGATAATGCTTCATGACTAGGTCTAATGACATCCCCTCAAACTGACCAAATGATTGTTCCTTAAGCGCAGGCTCAATTATCAATGGACAGAGAAAGTGGTCAGATAGACTCCGCCCCATATGTAAGGCACGGTTAAGTGGAGAAGTATACACACATTCCACTTGATAATTATGGATAGTTAGCGCCGCTAGTAAGGCTGAAGTTTCGCGTAAACCTTTAGGTGTTAGCGAACTATCGCTGTGTCCCTGAATAATTCTTTTCACATTCCAGTCAGTTTCGGCATGTCGAACTAATATTACTTTCATCGTCTTAAAGTTATTCTCCTTGCAAGGAAAAACCTTGTATTTCTACATCATTTTTTCCTTGTTCGGTTATTCTCGCTTCAAGGACCAATACATCAGTTAAGGCTAAAAATAGATGATATGTTGAAACGTAATCTACTAAGTTGCAATCGTTGTAGTGTGTGATGGAGATTGGAGTCAATCAAAGACTAACGCACACTTAAAAGTAAAAATTGAAACCTTGCAACCAAGCGGGTTCTAAGCTAAGTGGTAGGAAGTTATATCCTAAACTGTATTTCTAGTTCTAAGATTGAACATTGCTATGTCGGATCTTCAGCACTAAATTACTTCTCACATAATTGGCTAACCTTAGCATCAACAATTTAGGATTATTTGATTTATATGATAATTCTCTAGAGATATTTAAGGAAATTTATCAGCATCTTTAACCAAAGAAGCCTCTCTCCCCCAATAACTAGCAACGATAAGAAAAACATATGCCATCTAACTGTTTGTTTTTAAATAATTTTAAATTATTTTTCTAGAACCGTGATCTAAAACATTATAAATATAATCCTTTATGTTTTATAAATGAGTTCACTTTTTTGAATGTATTGTGCCAGCGAGAGACTCTACAATGGAAAAATCAACACAATCCCCCGTACAAGATGCACCGCAAGCTGGTAAAGAGCAATTCCAACGCTCAATTGGGCTTATCTCCAACTTCTCGTTAGGCTTTACCTATCTTTCACCGCTGACCGCCGTCTATTCACTATTCGCCTTGGCTATTACCCTCGCGGGGCCTCCGGCGATCTGGTGGATCGTCATCGCAGCGGTAGGGCAACTGTTAGTGGCGTTAGTCTTTGGCGAAATCGCCTCACAATACCCCATCACGGGAGGGCTATACCCTTGGGCAAGGCGCTTATGGGGAAGAAAATATGCGTGGATTGCGGCTTGGGTCTATTTATGGGCTTTGGTGGTGACCATTACCTCGATTGCGGAATATACCGCTACGTTTGTGGCCAGCCTTGCTGCATTTAGCCCTACACCGCTTCATCTCCTGATGACTTCAGTGGTCTTGCTAGCGGTGATGATGGGAGTAAATCTATCAGGGACTAAAAACCTCGCTCGTGTCGCAAGAATTGGCTTTTGGTGTGAGATTGTCAGTGTGATTGCATTAGGGATCTATCTGTTAATATTTCACCGTTCACAACCCTTCTCCGTTATCTTCGATTCAATGGGGATCTTATCGAGTAGCGGTAGTTATGTCGGGGCCTTTATGGCCGCCTCGCTGATGGGGCTGTTTATGTTCTTCGGTTTCGAGGCCTGCGGCAACGTCGCGGAAGAAGTGCAAGACGCCAGTCGTAAAATTCCTGTAGCGATGATCCTAAGTATTGTCTTCGGGGCAATCTCGGCGATTATCTCGGTATTAGGGTATCTGCTTTCCTCACCTAATCTACGCAATATTGTCAGCGGTAAGGTCAGTGATCCCATTCCAGCGATTCTCAACGAGGCCTTGGGGCCCATTGGGGCGAAAGTGTTTATCGTGATTGCGATTATCGCCATGCTCTCTTGCATACTCTCGTTACAAGCTGCACTAAGCCGCCTCATTTTTTCCTTTTCTCGCGATCAGATGTTACCAGGCAGCCGTTGGATGGCGAAAATATCCACTCATGATGTGCCCGATAACGCGATGATTATCAGTTGTCTACTCCCGGTGATCTTCTGTGTCTGGGTCTATTTCCAACCGGATAACTTAGCGCGTATTACCGCGTTTGCGGTCATCGGCATCTATCTCTCTTTCCAGATGGTCGTCTTCGCCGCGTTACGTCAACGTTTAAAAGGCTGGAAGCCTGGAGGAGAATGGCATATCGGCGGGAGTGGATTAATAGTGAACGTCATCGCATTGGCCTATGGCGTGGTGGGGATCTACCTACTGGCCCAACCTGCGGAGAGTCCTAACTTCATCGATAAATGGACAGTGCTGATTGGCTTGGCGATCGTGGTTGGCGTTGGATTACTCTACATGCTGATTCGCCGTCCTTACGGGAAATCTAGCGCACCAGAAAACGATGCGCTAGAGCATGCTAATGCGCTGAGAGAACTGCGCCGTCAAACGGAATCATAGCGGTAAGTACAGGGAAAAAAGAGCATGCTGGTGGCTGAGCCTCAGCGTGCTACTCCCTAGGATATCCCCGACACGGTAGCCGGTTAGCGTCGAAAAAATAATACGACCGAAGCTATTGGTCACCACTAGCTTAGTCCTTGGCGAAGAAAGGGCATTGACGATCTCCTCTTCGATACGACTGACCAAAATATCGATGGCGGCAACCCCATAGAAGCACTCTTCGATAAAAATCGGTGCTGCAGAGGTCATGGTGTAAGACGTATTGCAGATGTAATCGACATAGGGGCCGTGAAAATAGTGGTCCTTCGAAGATTTAGTCTTAAGGAACCATTCGAAGGTGCGAAAGTCGAGATGTTGATGGGGCAGCGGCGTTAATTCCAGTGTAGTGCCATCGGCGGCTTCTTTATACATCCAGAATAGGGACCAAGTTGCCTGCGGATTTAATGGACTATCGGCGTGATAGGCAAAGCCCGCCCCAGAAGCGAAGCGATTGGTAGAGAGCGCGTCGCGGATGAGGGATTTGATGGGTGGAGTAGGGAAGGCGTGAACCGGTAGCGCCGTGGGCAGGACCGCGGTGACGAGAGGTGTCAATAGCTGCGTGAGTTGCAGAGCGAGTTGCTGGCTTGAGCGTGAACATTGATCGAACAGTTGTTCGAGTGAGTCAATAACGGCGTGTAACGAGGCAGTCGATTTCACTTAAGAGAGTCTCCCTGATGTGGGGATATTGAGATTGCGCTTACAGTCAAGAAGCTGTTCAGCGATAAACATAATAAGATCACTGACAGCTTGGGTAGCCGCTTCGCTACGGTGTTGAGACAAAGCTTCCATCAGTTCTTGATAACGTTGCACGCATTGCCGATGTAATGCGTCATCACCATAGAGTAGCGCCACGAACGGTGCCCATTCGGATTGCAGCAATAATTCGCTATTGGCTAAGCGAGCCGATTGGGAGCTTGCAGAGAGAAAGAGTAAGCAGCGCATATCGGCTTGAGCGCGCGATTCAGCGCTATCTGCCTGCTGAAAAGCGTCGATTAATGCGAAGAAGGTGAGCTGTTCACTCTCGCTCATTCGTTTAGTAGCGAGGCGTGCACTGTGTGTCAGTACGGCACAATGCATCTCACCAAGATCGAGCAAGTAATCACTACTGAGTTGACGGAGCGGATGATAGTTATGGGGTCGATTTTCAAGGTTCGCACAGACAAAACTGCCACCGTGGCGTCCACGACTGGTGTAAATCAGCTCCTTGGCGCGCAGTGTATTCAAGGCCTCGCGTACCGTGATATGCGAAACCCCCAGCATCTTGGCCAGCTCTGCTTCGTTGGGCAGCTGTTCATGGGCCTGCAACAGCCCAGTCATGATGGCATTGGCGAGGCGGGTCACAATCTGTTCCGCTCGGCTTGCCTGTCCGATTGGCGCGAATATTATCGCATGCGTCATCATCGTTATGCTTTTACCGGTTGTCCACGAGGAAAACAGTCTTAACACAGCAAGGGTATTTTTCAAAGCGCTGCGCCACGCCTTAGAGCGAGAATCCCCGGCGAGTGCATTTTTCTTAGGTTTGTAGTGAACTTATCGAGGATAAAACGATGCAACGACTGAAACATTTTATTGATGGCCAATACGTTGATGCGGCATCAACGGCCTATTTTGACTTGATTAGTCCGGTGGATGGTAGCTGCTATGCCCAGAGCCCAAAAGGAGAGGCCGCCGAGGTGACGCTGGCGTATCAGGCGGCGGCCCGCGCCTTCAAGCAATGGCGACGCTCCACGCCCTCCGAGAGACAAAAAGCCTTACTTCAGCTAGCTGAGGCGGTTGAGGCTAACACGCAACGCCTCGTCGACCTGCAATGCCGAGAAACTGGACAGTTAAAACACTTTATAGAGAAAGAAGAGGTCGCGGCCTCTTGTGATGCTTTGCGGTTCTTTGCCGGAGCAGCCCGGCATTTAGAGGGACGAGCCAGCTACGAATATTTAGACGGCTTTACCTCAAGCATTCGCCGCGAGCCTCTGGGCATAGTTGGGCAAGTCACGCCATGGAACTATCCTTTTATGATGGCGATTTGGAAAATCGCGCCTGCCTTAGCCGCAGGGAATACGGTGGTACTTAAGCCCAGTGATACTACACCGATGAGCACCCTATTACTGGCCGAGCTGGCGGCAGAGTTTTTCCCAAAAGGTGCCGTTAATGTGATCTTAGGGCAGGCGGAAACCGGATCGCTGGTAGTGTCCAATCCTAACGCATCACTGGTTTCCATTACCGGCTCGGTGCGTGCCGGTGTACAGGTCGCCACTTCGGCGGCTGCGAATCTGACTAAGTCCCATTTAGAGTTAGGCGGTAAAGCGCCGGCCATCGTTTTTGCCGATGCGAATATCGAGAAGGCGATTGACGGTATTACGACCGCGGGCTTCTTCAATGCGGGCCAAGACTGTACCGCCGCGACGCGTATTTTAGTCGAGGCCTCAATTTATCCGGCTTTCTTACAGCAGCTGGTCGCTAAAACTGAGCACATCCGTTTCGGCAAGCCTGATGATAGCGACGCTTTATTCGGGGCGCTCAACAGTGCGAATCAGCTGGCGCAAGTCGAAGGCTTTATACAACGGTTACCGGCCCATGCCAAAGTGGAAATCGGCGGTAGTGCGGCGCAAGGGGCTGGGTTTTATTTCCCAGCGACCATCATTTCAGGACTAAAGCAGGAAGATGAGGCGATTCAACAGGAAGTATTTGGTCCGGTGATGACGATACAATCCTTCGACAATGAGGCTGATGCCCTCAGCAAAGCCAATGACGTCGACTATGGGCTCGCCGCTAGTGTATGGACCGGCTCGGTGGCGAAGGCCCATCGACTCACGCGCGATCTCGACTTTGGCACCGTTTGGGTTAACAACCATATTCCGCTCTGTGCAGAAATGCCTCACGGCGGCTTTAAGAAGTCAGGTTACGGTAAAGATCTCTCGGCCTATGCGCTGGAGGAATATACCCGAGTGAAACATGTGATGATCGATCTTGAGCAAGACTAAGCGAGGTGATAATGCGTAAATTCGGTGCCTACACTCTTTTCACACTCTGCCTGACGAGCGGACTAAGCTATGCAGAAACGACGCCGCTAACGGTCGTCACGCAGTATATGCAGGCGTGGAACCAGCACGACAGTAACAAGGCAGGGACTTATTTCGCGGACAAAGTCAGTTATTACGATGCCTCGGTCGGTGAGCCCGTCGTCGGTAAGCAACAGGCCACACAACAGGTCGTTAAAACCTTCGTCGATGCAGTACCTGATTTACGCTGGGTGATGACCAGTAAACCGGTCTATAACGGCGACACAATTGCGTTCCAATGGCGTTTTACCGGAACTAACGATGGTGCTTGGGCCGGTACTCCGGCTACGCATAAAAAAATCAGCTTTGATGGGGTGAGTTTTATCAAGGTGTCAAAAGGTAAGATTACTTACCAGGGCGATTATTATGATTCGAAAAAATTATCGGATCAGTTGAGATAGTTGTTTAAACCAACCCTGGCTCGGTCAGCTCATCGCACCAGGGTTAATTCAGTTCTAATTCGCTAAGCATTTTAGCTATCTCATTCATCGCTGAATCGGGTAGCGGCTGAATAGGGCGAGGCAGGCAATCCCTCTCAGTAAGCCGCAGTCGTTGAGAAAAAACGCTTTAGCCTATGGTCATCTAATTCGCCAGTTATCGTTCCATTCTGGCGGCTAACTCTTCATAAATTGAATCTCTACGATCGACGGCCACGACAGTGACTTTTACGATATATGTGCCGCCTGACTCATCATGCACGGTGTAAGCTAAGCGATAGCCGTCAGTTCTAAGCTTAATCTTGTAGCAGTTATGCTGTAATGAGAGCCTATTTTTCGGCATTGTGAGCAATTCATACGAGTTCAGACGTTTTTCAAGGAGCTTCTTAAACTTCGTTTTAATTGCCGGGGAAAGGGCTTGCCATTCCGAAAGGGCCTGTTTTTTAAAGACTAGCTTAGCTTTAAAAGCTGGACTCATTATAGGTCATCCAGACTAATCTCAACTTCTTCGTCGTCTGCTCGAGACAAGGCTTTTTGCAGTAAAAGTTGGTCGCCCACTTGATCGATTAATATTTCGAATAGGGCAGGGGGTACACAATAGAATGCGGCCTTATTGTGACTTAGCACAGCCAGTGGCTCACCCTTAGACTCAGACATAGCCGCCGATGGATTCTTTTTAAACTCGCTAATCGATGATGTGCGATTGGCTAGGATAGATTTGGTTAGCATAGTAAATACTCCACAGAGCTAAAATATGGTCTAATTTTAGCTCTTATAGGAACGTTGTCCAGACAAAGATGAGGGTTCTGTGAGGTACTTTTAGGTTTAAAGTGTTTCGACAAGCGTAGTAAAGCCACTAGTCGACTTATCGTCGATGATAATTTGTGAGGCTGTCTCTATCAGCCTACCGGTATTCTTACTTATCGCTTAACGGCTATTGCTCGGTAAATACCGATGTGACGTCTTACCTATTCCTTCAGTCCATCGAGTTGGACTTCTACCTTGATACCTTCTGCTCATTACTAATTGCTATTGTTGCTTGTTTTAGTTGCTACAAAAATATAAAGGCCCACATTCATCTTCGTTAGTTGTAGAGGCTGATTTTTTATCTGGAGAAGCAATGAGAGACAAAGCTATAAACTTCATTGTAGAAATTATTCTTTTCACTTTTGCGCGTGGTTAGTAGATAAAGATGTATCCTCGCCGTGTTACGAAGAAAGAGCTTGAAGCGCTGACGAGTGTTTACCAACTCTCAGTCCTCAATGCAGCCTCAGTAGGTTGACCTTATTACCTAACCGATAGGGGTAATCAAACCGTCATTACCCTCTTAACGCTGTCTTGATGCTAGGCGTTTAGCTCATGGCTGCATGCGTCTTAACCGCTTTCCGCCCATTCCACTCGTCGCGAGTAATTTCCCATAATGTCGAAGGCACATCGCCGATATGGTATTCGCCGATCTCTTCACGGATCATTCGCATACCGCTCTCCTGTGAAATCTTAAGTGAGCGATGGTTCTCTTTCGCTTTTGGCGCGCGCAGAACGGGTTGCCTTAATTGATTAAACCAAAAGTCTGTCACCGCGTGGCAGGCTTCACGCATATAACCTTGGCCTTGCCATTCTGGCACTAACCAAAATCCGCGGTTGTTATCCACTTCTAAGGCGAGGCGGATCAGACCGATAAATTGCTCAGGCGAAGAGAGAGGGCGCAGCGTCCATACCCACTCCGTTTGCTGCTGCATCGCTTGCAGGGTCATGGCACAGAAGGTCTCCGCACCCTTGGCAGGATAGGGCCAAGGCACTTTACGCGTCAGGTATTTCACAATCTCCCAACGCGGGAAAGCCTGCTGAATCAAGGGGGCATCGTTTGCGACCAACGGGGCGAGGATAAGTCGAGCTGTTTCTAATCGAGGTACCATAACGACTCCACTCCTAATCAACAATTGAAGGTTATCTTTACGACACTTAACCGGTTATATCAATACTTTAGGATATTATCCTCTTCCCGCTATACTGGTTTTTTAACTAGAAGCGAGTCAAGAGGCCGAGCTGGTAACTTATTACCGGCTGATCATGCCGTATCCACTGGTTTTCTTTATCAGTTGGATTGCACTGCTCAGCCTTTGGTATTTCTGCGGCTTACCCATTGGGCCTGGGGTGTATCCTCATCTCAGTTAATTTATTTTTGCAATGACGAGGGCGGCTCTTGCGGCAATTGCTGAGCCTTACGAAGCTGAGCTCGCCCCAAGGCTAGGCTCAAGCCTGCCCAGCCTGCCGCTAAGGTAATGCTAAGTAGCGTCAACGGTAGGGCGGCAACCCCGAGTAGGCCCACGACCTGATAGCTCCACGCCCCCACTTGATCGCCCATTCGGTAAACGAGGGTATCGATAAATACCTTGGCGTGGTATTTCTCCGAGGTGGGTACCACGGTGAATAAGATCTCGCGACTGGGACGGGCCAACGCAAAGTTGATTGCTCGTCGCACGATAGTAAAACCGACCAGAACGGATAAACTGGGGGCCACGCCCAGCCAGCCAAAGCCCACGATACTGACTAGCGGCAGCAGGGCTAAGCTCAGTGCAACGCCCCAACGCGCGAGTATCTTACCACTGGCGGTTAGCTGGCAAATCAGGGTTAATACGTTTATCGCCAAATCGACATTAGCAAAAAAGGCTGTCCGTTGCGCGGGTTGGGTAAAGGCGTGCTGGACGATGGTCGCCTGCTGAAAATAGAGCAGGGTTGAGGTGACAGAATAGAAGAGGATATAACCACAAATCCCCAGTAAATAGGGAGAGGCTAGCGTCTGACGAATACCGATTAGTAATGGGGCTAGCCCACCGCCTGAAGCGGGGGGGTGAGGCTGTTCTTCCTTCGTGGTGTGCGACAGTCGGCGACCACAGCGCGATAAACGTCTGGCGCTAAACACTGAGACTTGGATGAGCCCGACGGCAATAAGCAACAACATGGGGGTCGAGAGATGGTCGGCGACTAGGCTGGTTAAACCGGAACCACCAATCGCACCGAGCGTCGCTGCCGCCGCCAGCAAGCCAAATAGCCGTTTTCCGCGTTCGCTATCAAAAATATCGACGATCAGCGCCCAGAAGACGGATACCGCAAATAAGTTAAAGACCGACACCCAGATAAAAAAAGCGCGGCCCAAGAACAGATCGTGCAGCCCACCGTGGCGCGAAAATCCCAATGCGAAGGCACAGAGGATTACAGCACAGGCTTGATAGCTATAGCTAATAAAACGCTCTCGGGGTAACCGTTGAGAGAGCTTATTATAAGGCCACTGTAGTAGTAGCATGGTGATTAACACCGCCGTAAATAACCAAGGCAGTGAGTGCGCGCCGGTGAGGGTGCTTACCGTATCGCGGATTGGGCGCAAGATATAGTAGGCGCATAGTAGCGAAAAGATATATAACCAGCCCCAACAGAGTGGGGCTAGCTCTTCTTGCTTAATCGATACTAAGCGCTGAAAGCGCCCGAGTACCGGCGACGTTGAGTGCTCAGTCATCATCGATTACCGGGCGCTGGCCAATTGCGCCCGCAGCGCTTTCTCATCTAATACTTGCAAGAATAGCGATGAACCTGGTTGAAAACGTGTCGCCGTGGCGAGGTCGCCAGTCTTCACTGGAGCAAAGCCAGCCTGCTGGATCAACGTTTTGGCCTGAGCCAAGGCTTGAGGATTGTCGCCTGCATAAGGCACTGCAATCAGCGGTGAGTGATGCGCATTCGAGGCAATAGCCGTGGCGGCTAACGAATTAAAGGCTCGTACCACATGTGCGCCCGATAAATATTGTGCCGACGCCTTACCGCTACCCAGGCTCAGAGCTTTTGCCGCGGTTGCCCCATCACGACCTGGATAGGGATTGCTGACATCGATCACGGTTTTACCCGCAAGTTGCTGGTGAAGAGATTTACCCAGTTGTGGCAAAGCGCCATAAGGGACCGCCATCACCACGACATCGCCAAATTGGCTAGCCTGCTCGGCGGTTCCTACTTGAGTACCATGACCGATATCCTTGGCGGTAGATTGCAAACTATCGGGATGGCGTGAGGCGAGCATGACGTGGTATCCCGCATCGGCCCAAAGTTTTCCTAAAGTTTCGCCCATATTCCCTGCGCCGACAATACCGATATTATGGATTTCAGGCGCAGAAGAGGGGGGCGCCGCGAGGGCCGTATGGCTTCCTAAGGTCGTGGCGAGCAACAGAGAAGCAAGACAAGTGATTTTCTTAACAGACATAATATCCTCGTAGTAATGGAATCGGTTCCAATAATGATCGAAAAATTAGGCTTTCCACAGAGTTAAAATACCACCTTGCTTGCCGGTCACCGGATCGGTAGTCGGCATCGTAATCTTGGCGATATGTTGTTGAGCTTCTGCCAGTTTCGAGGGGTCGTCGTGATAGAGATCCGGGCTTAGCCCCTGAGGATAGGCGCCGAGTACTTGGAAATCTTCCGTAGCGGAGAGCTGTTTATGACCTACTCCCGCGGGAATTAAGATCACGTCGCCTTTGTTAACAGATACGGTTGGCCCCGTCTCGCCGCCTAGCTGAACCTTGGCGCTACCTTGGCTAACACCCAGGAGTTCATGGGTATTCGAGTGATAATGGGTAAAGGGGAAGATTTGATAACGCCATTGTACCGGCCAGCCATTTTTCGCGAAGAGCTGGCTAAGATAGCCATCCGCATCATCAGTCGAAGCAGGAACTGCCTGTTGATAAATCAGTAACGGCAGTTTATCGTTCGGTACGCCATTCACCACTTTTGTGAGGGAGAGGGGCTGAATGGCGACACGGGGGGACTCTGCTTGAGAACGAGCGTAACTACTGAGCGGCATCGCCGAGGCGGCGAGCAGCAGTTGGCAAAAGTTGCGTCGAGAAAACTGCGAAGGTGAGGTCATCTTCATCGTGCGCTCCTGTGCAGTAATAAATAAAGTCTTCCTTAAAATATGTGACATAGATCGCGCATCTGTCAAATTATGCACAAAAAATAAGCTTAATAAGCCAGGGCATCGCTCTGGTTTATGCTGACATTATTCTTTGATAGTGGTGTCAGGGAATTTCTCAACCCTATCCAAAACTCTATCTTTGGTGTAATTTTTTAGCTAAATAGCAACTAAAGGACTTTGTCATGATCACCGTTGAAGTCGCTGATCCGCGTTCTACGGAATCTCTATTTCTAATAGAAAGACTTTCATTAGAATTGACGACTATTACTGGCGATAGTGGTAAAAGTCATTTTAACGTAGATTCAATGGATGCAAGTGGATGCTTATGGGTACTCGCAAGAGATGAGTATAGAAGGCCTGTAGGATGCGGAGCCATTAGGCCATTAACCCCAAATATAGGCGAACTCAAAAGAATGTTTTCAGACCGTAGCATTCCAGGTAGCGGCAGTGCTCTACTGAATTATCTGGAAACATGGGCTAAAAATAAGGGGTATAGTGAAATATGGCTTGAAACACGGCACATCAACTTCAGAGCAGTGAGGTTCTATAAAAATAATGGATTCAAACGGATAGATAATTATGGACCCTATGTAGGCCGAGAAGAGGCAGCCTGTTTCGCCAAGTCTATAAAGTTTACATAGACTGAATTCACTGTGGTAGATTTCTATTCATCTTAAAATGTTTGAGAAAGCCATATAGCGGAAAGTGGTCTGATAGCTTAATCAGTGCTTGTAAGCGCCCATGCGTATTGCTGTAACCTTATGGTTTGTAAAAAATATCGTAGTCATGAGTAATCCCTACATATTATTAGGCTAGACGTTTAGAAGATCAGTACCGTAAGAATTATCAATCGAACACAACCAATTGCCTTTATCATCACACTTGAAAACATAAGTGGCCCTGCGAATGGTTTCACCTACCCTTCCATCATCTCCCCTCAATTATTACGATATCAATAAGCCTATAGAGGGACTAGCCTAATGTAAGCCCTTCTAAAACGAACATAGCCCGCGCATAGAAATTAGGCAATATTTCCTGCTAGCTCATAGAATTAATCGGTTTCTCTATGGTGGTGTCAGCAAGTTCAACATTCATCGGGTTCAGCGTAAGAACCATGACTACAAGTGTGCCCAGCAAAAGAAGACGTAGCAAAGAAAGTATTAGAGCAGAGATAATTACTAATAGTCCTGATTGGATGAATAACGTAATAAGGTTAATCCTAAGGCCAATAAATAGCTAACAATGAAGGATTCCCTAAACGTGAAAAAAATAGCCATTGCTGCACTATCACTCATCCTCTCTACATCAGCGATTGCAGGAGGTCGCTACTACCATTTATCAGGAACCGGAAGCAGTTATAGCCACAGCAGAGCTAGTGGGTATATGAGATCAAATGGTATCCATGTCAACTCATACGAAAGAACGACAAGAGACAGCACTCAATTAAATAACTACAGTACCAAGGGAAATTACAATCCCTCCACTGGAAAGATTGGGACACGGTATGCCACGCATTAGTATTCAACATCAGCCACTTTTAAGAGAGCCCTAAAAAAAACAAGGAATGAAACGGAGAAAAAACATGCTAGAGCTACGACCAAACTGTGAACTTTGCGATGTGGATTTATCTCCTGAATCGAGAGACGTTTTTATTTGCTCATTCGAATGTACTTTTTGTCGTCATTGCACGAAGACTAAATTAGAGGGGATATGTCCGAACTGTAACGGTGAACTCGTTCGTAGGCCGATACGTCCTGTTGCGTCTTTAAAAAAATATCCAGCATCAATACACCGGGTACACCCAAGGTAGTTGTGCTATTTGTCCTAATCTGATCCTACGTGCACCACTCAAACGCTCTAAAACGAATGCTAGGTTTAGCCCTTAAAGCCGCTTAAATAAGTTCTGAGCTATGAATCGTTATGTATCCAACCAAGTCGCGACTGTTTTCGTCGCGGTACGACAACCAAACAGCCGAAATTTTGCTGGTTCAGTTCATCGAAAACGAGGAATGGGAAAATAACGTACTCACCCTACATCTGGTCAGGGTTGCCGAAGAGAGGAAATAAGGCAAAAAAAGAGGTCGTTTCCACACAATACTCTTCGTGCAGAGCACATGACAATATCGAGTTGTAAAATGCAGGGGAGTCCATCTCCCCTGACAACGTTAGCGTAGGCTATGGGCATGCCAGAGTGCGAGACGAAAAGCCGTACGCTTAATATATTTAGGATAATTGGCAGAGAGTAGGTAAGCACAGAGACGTTGCATGGTACACCTCACGAGTAATCAGACAGAGAGAGTACAACAGATCAACATGTCAGAAATATGGCAAAAAAAACGCCCGAAGTGGGCGTTTTGCTTAAGTTAGGCACTCTTAACGTTAGCGGGGACTTCCTCTTTCTTACCGTAACGTTTACGCATCATGGCTTCGATCTCTTCAAGAGATTTATCTTTCGTCTCCGGTAGGCAAAAGAAGACGAAGACCAGAGAAACCAGGTTAATGGCAGCGAAAACATAGAAGCTTTGGTTACCGATCGCCGAGAGCATCGGCGGGAAAATAAAGGCCACCGCCGCATTGCAGATCCATTGGCAGGCTACCGCAATACCGGTGAGAGCACCGCGAAGCTTCATCGGGAAGAGCTCAGACATTAATAACCAGTAAATGGGGGCGACACACATCTGCATAAAGAATAGGAATAACAGAATACAACCGAGTGCTAAATAGCTCTGCGTCATGTCTTTCGGTAGGAAAATGAGTACGGAACCCAAGGCTAATTGCATCAGGATCACGGCGAGCAGGCCGAAAATTAACATCGAACGACGCTTCACATGAGAGACGGCCTTCAAAGCAATTAACGCGGCAATTACGGCTACGACACCATTACCGATAGTTGCGGTTAAGGATGCGTTGGTTCCCATTCCCGTCGTTTTTAGGATGATCGGCGTGTAGTACATAAAGGCGTTGACGCCGGTAAACTGAGCGACTGCGCCCATACCGATCCCTAATAATAAAAGACGTACGACCCAGCGCTCTTTGAGTAGCTCCTTGGTCGATGGTCCTTCGCGTGAGGCTTTAGCTTGCTCACGCATCTGGTTGATCTCTTTACGTACCTCTTTACGCGACCGGCGTAGGCGGCGCATGATGCGTACCGCCTCACGTAGTCGTCCCTCGGCTACCAGCCAATGTGGCGAGCCTGGAACGAAAAAGGTGCCGATGAAGAGCAGCAAGCCAGGTACCGTGGCGAGCGCTAGCATATAGCGCCACAGATGGTTGTCGTGCAGCAAAACGCTCATCAGGGCGCTGACGATGTAGGCGGTTAACTGCCCGGCGACGATCATCAGCTCGTTGCGGCTGACCAGCGGTGCACGGTGACGAGGCCCGGCAATTTCGGCAATAAATACCGGAACGGTCGATGATCCCCCTCCGACCGCAATTCCCAGCAAGAATCGCATCATAATCATGATATGTACGTTCGGCGCAAGGGTCGTACCGAGTGCACCGAGGACAAAGATTAATGCGAGCGTGCGCAAGGTGACGCGACGGCCGAAGCGGTCTGAAACGAAACCACTGATAAAGGCACCTACCGCCGCACCGAAAATTAATGCAGAAGTGACGAGTCCCTCGGTCAATGGCGTCAGGTTTAATCCGCCCTGATCGAGTGGTTGCGTCATAAACGGGAGGGCTCCCGAGATGATCCCTGTGTCATAACCGAAGGCAAGCGCCCCCATCGTGGCAACGAGGACGATAAAAAATAGGCGTTGTTTAATCGTATCCGAGGAAACCAGTTTTTCCGCATCGGAAGGTGAAAGTCTAGGCATAGCTTATCCCTGATGAAGCTTTGTTATTATTAGAGAACGCTAAGTATAGTTCAGGCCTAAGAAGCGACCGTTTTATTTACTCGGAATCGCCCTATTTTTTTGATGCTGTATTTTTTAGCCCACGATGTAATTCTTGTAGTCTTTTCATCGACTTCACCGCCCGTTGTGACATTGAGGCGGCGGTAGCGACAACCAAGATTTCGAGACAAGCCAACACTGGCCCATGTAACGGCATATTGCTCTGTTCTGTACCACGCGGGACATGAATCACCACATCGGCCTGCTGGACGAATTTAGACTCTTTAGCACTGGTCAGTAATATAACGGGAACGCCTAGGCGCTGGGCCTCGCGTAACGTCGTCATCCCTTCACGGTGAGCGGATTTTTGCGCCATCATAATCAACACATCGCCGCGTTGTAGCGATAGCAGCTGTTCAGCTAGGCCGATACCAGAGCGATTAAGCGGGAGGGTAGGCAAGCCATTGCGATGGAATAGGCGGGCAGCGTACTCCGCCAAGATCCCTGAAGCGTTAATACCAAAAATCGCTAATTGTCGGGCATTGACCAGTAAAGAAACCGCTTGGGCGATGGCCTGACGATTTTCTCCGCTACGTAGGGTTTGGACGGCGGTGAGATGGCCCTCTACCACATAGTCGATCGATTGGTTCACATCCTCGGCAAGATGGCTCAAGGTAGTATCCATTTTATCGGCGGAGTTTAACGGGGGATCGAACCACTGTTCCAGTACGGATTTCAATTCTCGCAAGCCGCTAAAGCCGATAGCTTGAATGGCACGGACCACGGTTGCATCTGAGGTTTGCGTGGCCGCGGCGATCTCTAACGCGGTGCTCTCAATCACTAATGCACGGTGTTGATCGATATAGAGCAGCACTTGTTGCAGGCCTGAAGAGAGGCTATCGATACGTGCGCGTAAGCGCTCAGAAAATAAGTCGTGTCGCATGGACATAGTCTTCCCTTAATGAGTGGCCGGGGGTAGGGTCATCCCGGATAAGCTGGTCTCGACCACGGCAACCATCTTCGATAGCGAGGCAAAACTATTGACGATGGCATCCTCGCGGGCAACCATTACCCAATGTCCCCGTTGGCACGCTTGCATAAACTGGCACCACCCGGGTAACACTGCGTCCATCGCCTTACGCTCATCCTGCGCGGTCAAATCACCGTCCCCCCGCCATGTATCGAAAACGATATCGGCATCCAATGCCGGTAACTGCTCTGCATTAAGGTTGGCGCGTCCCTCTTCAGGTAGTTGGTCGATAAGTGTTGGGAAACTAAATCCGGCATCGCGCAAAACTTGGCCTAGCGCATGATAGGTATGCAGAATATTCACCTTGCCATTGTTGGCCTGTAATACGGATACCGTCACCTGATGTTCGCCTCGTAAGCGCCGTAATTCGGCAATTTGTGCCTGATAACTGCTCACTAACTGTTGATATTTCCCTTGGGTATGCGTGAGGTCGGCTAACCGTTGGTAGAGTCTTACTGGCCCACCTTGGCGGTTATCGATGCTCACCGTTGGGGCAATATTCTGTAACTGCTGTAGGTCGGTGGTGCGGCTCGGCTCGGTAATAATCAGGTCCGGATGTAATGCTGCGATCTTCTCAAGGTTAATATCAGCAGTACCTAAATATTGAATAGACGTATTATCGAAATCGAGCCCGGTTAAGCGTTTTGCTGATCGCAGATAGGGTTTGCCCTGCGCCGATAGGCGGCCATGGCTACCAACGGGCGTTACGCCGAGTTCCAGCAGCGGGATCGTAATATCTAAGTCATGCAAAGAAATAATACGCAGCGGCTGCTGTGGGATCACCACATCGCGCTGAACATCATCCAGAAAGTGGCGGGTGGGAGGGGCCGCCGCCGTACAGATGAGACTCACACAAAGTCCTAAAAGTAATATTACTGAGCGCATCCTGACTCCTGGTCGTTAACGGTGTGTGGCGCGTTTCCACAATAAGATGAATAAAAAAGGGCCGCCGAGTAAGGCGACGATGATCCCCGCGGGCAGTTGAGTCGGGGCGAAGGCTAGACGGCCTACGCAATCGGCCAGCAGCAGCAATAGCGCGCCAACGAGTGCGCTGCCACAGAGTAAGTAGCTTTGTCCGCCGCTGACGATCCGCCGCGTAAGATGGGGAGCCATCAAACCAATAAACCCAACGCTTCCCACTGTTGAGACCGTTAGTGCCGTTAAGATCACCGCGCTTATCACCCGCAGCCTATTTATCGGTAGGGGATTAACGCCGAGGGAGGTTGCGGTCGCGTCTCCCAGTTGCAGGATAGTGCTGGCTCGGCAGCTATAGAGTAGGAGCGCGAAAATGGGCAGCGCGATAAGTAACATAAATTGCGCCGTATCGAGGGTGGCGTGTTGCAGGCTACCCGCCATCCACAGCATCAGCTGTTGCGCCTGTTTCGGGTCGAGCGTCGTCAAGATGACGCCTAGCAGTGCATTCAGCCCCCAACTTATCCCAATACCGATCAAAATAAATCTTGAGCTTGCGGTCCCTCTGGCCAATAACATAACGATGCCTGTTACCAGTAAGCCGGCGATCATGGCGGAGATCGGCCGCCATAGTGGGGAGAGCGTCGGAAAAAATAATAACTCGATCCATACCACTAAGCAGGCGGCCTCCTTGATCCCCAATAACGAGGGATCCGCTAGACCGTTACGCGTGGTGGATTGCATTACCGCCCCGGCGGCGCCTAATACTCCTCCGGCAATGATCGCCACCACGCTGCGCGGTAGACGCATTTGCCAAAAGAGCGTTTGATTGAGTGAGGCGGTAGCCTGTGCATGGGTAAGTTGCTCATAGATTTCACGAAGCGAGAGAGGTAACTCACCCTGAGTCAGTGAGAAAATCAGCAGCAGCACAATGACTAGCGCGAATAGGCTAGCCGCTAACAGGGCGTGAGGGGAGAGTAGGATACTCATACTGCCAAGACGTAGCGGTTTATCCGCTGAACGTAGCAATGAACGCCTCATCGAAAATACCTCACTGCCAATGCCACGAAAACCGGTGCGCCAAGGAGTGCGGTGACGGTACCTGTGGCTAAAGACTGGCTCCCGAGCAGATGCTGCGCGCAGAGATCGGCCACCAGTAATAGCACAGCCCCCATCAAGGCATTGACCCACAAGGCACTACGCGGTTGCACGGTAATAAGCTGGCGGACGATATTGGGGACGATTAAGCCGACAAAGCCAATCGGACCGGCCAAGGAGACGGCGATCCCACAAAATAGCGCGATGGCCCCAAGCCCTATAATCCGTGAACGCAGTACTCGAACCCCGAGCCCCTCGGCAACCTGTTCGCCAAGACTTAGCACACAGAGCGCGGGTGAGACCAGGAACGCAACGACTACCGCCAGTAGAAAGGGCGGTAAAGTGGCATAGACCGCAGACCAGTTTAAGCCCGCGATATCGCCATTTAACCAGAGCAACGTAGCTTGTAACGTCTGCTCATTGAACAGCAAGAGAAGCGAGGTCAGGGAGGCAGCAAACGCTGAGAGCGTAATCCCACACAGTGTCGTGGTGACGACCGCTAACCCTTGTCGGCTTAGGTAGGCGGCGAATAATACTGCACTAAATAGGGCACCACCGCCGATGGCCGCAATCAGCGGACGTAAAAACGGCGAGAGTAATAGCGCATTACCGAAGGCGCTACAGGCCACCACCGCCAGTGAGGCCCCTGCATTAAGACCAAAAATATGCGGTTCACCTAACGGGTTACCGATAATCGTTTGCAGCAAATACCCCGCCATCGCAAGGCAGGCTCCGACCACGGCAGCGACAATCAGATGTAATAGGCGAATATCGACGATAATGCGATCGCTGAACACCGTGGGTTGATAGTGAAAAAGCGCATGCAGGAGGGTATCCACAGAGAAGTGCATCGCACCTATGCTCAGCTCGGCAAAGGCTAGCAGGGTCAGCAAGAGTAATAAGACGGCGGCCACCCAAGCTAAGGGCAATGATCTAACCTTCATTGGCTGACCAATGCGGAACGACGATCGGCTTATGGGTACGCGGATCGCTAACCAAGTGGGTGCGCACGCCGAAGGTTTCCTCAATCAGCTCTGCAGTACAGTCGTTAGCATCATCGAGCTGGGCAATGACCTTGCCAGCTTTCACGAACAGGAGCCTATCGGCGAAATGGAGGGCGAAATTGAGATCGTGCAACACCATGACCACGGTCTTATTGTGCTGCTGGGTGAGCGTTTGTAACAGCGTCAGTACCTCGACCTGATAGCGTAAATCGAGATAGGTCGTCGGCTCATCCAGTAACAAAAGGGGCGTTTGTTGTGCCAGCGTCATGGCAATCCAACAGCGCTGGCGTTGCCCGCCAGAAAGTGCCGCGACGGGGTGATCCTTAAAGGCCGTTAGCCCGGTGAGCTGCAGTGCCTCATTGACCGCCTGTTCATCGTGCGGCGACCATTGATGTAGAAGACCTTGCCAAGGGAAACGTCCGCGAGCCACTAGCGCGGAGACCTTAATCGCGTCGGGAATCGGTGAGGATTGCGCTAGAAAG
This sequence comes from Rosenbergiella collisarenosi, assembly GCF_018494085.1. Classification (GTDB taxonomy): domain Bacteria; phylum Pseudomonadota; class Gammaproteobacteria; order Enterobacterales; family Enterobacteriaceae; genus Rosenbergiella; species Rosenbergiella collisarenosi. The sequence continues at coordinate 144,721 of NZ_JABBFP010000002.1, forward strand.
CTCATTCGTTTAGCGATATCCCGGCGGTTAAGCTGCGAAAGGTCGCATCCTTCTAGCAATACTTTACCGTCTAGCGCGGGTTTAAGACGGGCGAGAGTATGCAGCAATGTTGATTTTCCAGAGCCGTTGGCACCGACAATGATGGTGGTTTTTCGCGCGGGAATAGTGAGGGTAACATCATGAATGACTTGATGTTTATCGTAACCCGCGCAGAGATTTTCGGTAGCAAGCGGAAATGACATTAATGCATCGACTCTTTTTAACTAAGAATGACTCTCATTCTCTTTGTAGTGATTTTGATAATAATCACTGTAGTAGTCAAGATGTAATTGATCATCGATATCCCGATGTAGAGAAGGTGTCGTGGTAATACCGCTATTTTTCTGTGGAAATGCGATGGAATCGGTTTTTTAATCGCCGTTTTCAGTCAATGATGGTCTGTAGTGAATTAATTTTAAAATAACTATACTACTACATTACTTCGTGATTGAATGATTCTCAATTACATCAATGTGTGTATTTTTATTTATTCGACGTCATACCACTTAAACGCAATACCCTCATCCTTTACAGCCTGTTGCTGGGGGAAGGGACGATCCTAATTATAAAAAAGACCTTATTCGCCTGGGAAATAGTAGATATGAAGCACGACAGAAATATGTCTCATTACAAGCGTCCATTAAGCAAAATATGGCTTGCGGTTTATGGCGGAGCATTAGTCTCTTCAGCGGGAAGTTACGCTGCCGAGAGTACCGATAAGACTAACAATAATACGCTGACCGTTACGGCTAATAAGACGGATGACGGTGATGGCTACTCTAGCCCAACAACGTCTATCGCAAGTAAAACTCCTACTTCAAAATTGGATGAAGCGCAGTCGGTCAGTGTTGTGACTCAACAGCAGCTTCAAGATTTCCAAACCACAACTGTGTCTGAAGCGATGCGTTTTGTCAGCGGAACTTCCGAGTCGAACACCCTAGGTCAGACTGAAGATGGCATTATTCGCCGTGGTTTTGGGCTTAATGCTGATGGTTCTGTCTTCCGCGACGGTATTCGCAGTAGTGAGGGATTAAACTTCGATCAGACAACGGATCACGTTGAGGTATTAAAAGGTTCTTCCTCATTGTTATACGGTATTCTAAATCCCGGGGGAATGATCAACGTTGTCAGTAAAAAACCGGAATATCAATGGCGCACTATAGTGGGTGGGCACTATAACGGTACGGGGGGTGGTGCTGGAAATATTGATATTACCGGTCCATTAGGTAATGGTTTCGCTTTTCGCTTTATTGCCGAGAAGCAAGATCAGGATTATTGGCGTAGTTTTGGCAATAATAAACATACTTTACTCGCTCCTTCATTGCAGTGGTACGGTGAGAAGGCGAGCTTTAATATTACCTACGAAAATTACCAATACGATATTCCCTATGATCGCGGGACAGCGTTTATTAAGGGTAAACCCGTTAATATTGGCTATAAAACACGACTTGATGATTACTCAAACCGAGCATGGGGACGTACGCAAACCCTAAGTTCACATTGGGATTATCAGTTCAATGATACGTGGTCGACACGTATTACCGGTGGCTTTAACCAGCGTAAATACAATAGCGATAATGTGACGACTACGGCGGTGAATACGACCACGGGAGTCGTAACCCGTCGTGCGGATGCTTTCCGCGGTTTTAATCATCAAACAAAATATCTGTCTTGGGATATGATTGGTACGCCAAAAATCCTGGGTATGACGCATAACCTTGTCGTTGGGACCGATTATGAAATGGACCAAACGTACCGTGCACACGCTTATAATGGTAAAAAGAACAGCGATTTTACACTCGACAACCCAGTCTATGGCCTACAAACCGTTACGGACAGCACAACAGAAAAATCAGCCGATAAACACCTACTGAATAGAGTTCATAACCATTCTATTTACCTCAAAGATAATATTGAATTAACACAACAGTGGATACTTGTTGCAGGTGCTCGTTATCAACATTATGAACAACGAGAAACGAAAGGGATCCCGACGACGCTTAGTTACGACGATGAAGGTAACAAATTTCTCCCTCAGGCTGGGCTAGTGTATAAGCTGACACCCGATGTATCTTTCTACGGCAGTATGAGTAAATCTTTTACACCGTCGACTAACCCAGATGATAACGGGAATATTGGTGCGCCTGAGGAAGGAACTTCTTATGAAGTTGGCAGTAAGTGGCAGCTGACGCCATCATTATTAGCCACTGTTGCACTTTACCGTATTGATGAGCGTAATCTTTCCTTATATTTAAACGGCGATACTTATGCTGTGGATAAAGCCCGTTCAACTGGCGTTGAGTTCGAACTGAACGGTGAAATTTATCCAGGTTGGGACTTCAGTGCGAATTATAGTCACGGCAAAGCGAAAATTGTTAATGACAAAAATAATTCAGACAATAACGGAAATCTTCTACAAAACGCGCCACAAAATTCAGGTGGGGTGTATTTAAGCCATAACATCACTATTCATTCGTTACCAGGGAGTTTCCGTCTCGGTGGTGGGGTGCGTTACATGGGAACACGTGCAGGAGACCCGGATAATAGTTTCAGTCTGCCAGCCTATACGGTTGCGGACACCTTTATTGGTTGGGATAACCAACTGTTAGGGAAGAAAACGCATTTACAACTTAATTTGAACAACCTCTTTAATAAACACTATTACACGTCAAGTGGCGGAAACTTACGTGTCTCAGAGGGGCAAACGCGTAATGTGGTCCTCAGTGCAAGCGTTGAATTTTAACCTCAATTGAGATAAGTAACGGCTGAGAAGCACAAGTGAGGTATGAGATCTCCTCATACCTCACGAAAGTCGCTAAAGAGCTGACGACTCTTCCCCACGACAGTATCAACCTAGTGCCCTGCAAAATACGCCGAAACCTTCGGCGTCGACTAATCTGAGTTATACGCTGACCATACCGCCTTCACCTCGCCGCACTCTCTAGTGGCCGAGAGTTTCTTTCGCTGCGACCATCGCATCTTAGGGTAATAAATAGCGCTGCAGTTAAATCTGGGTTCAATAAGTATTATTACGCCTCAAGCGGGGATAACCTACGCGAGGCAGAGGCGTAACTTAACCCTATCGGTCAGTGTGGTGTGTTCACGCCTAAAGGCGAAGTCAGCTATCAGTGGGGAAGGTGCTTGGCTCAGACAGGCAGCCGTACTTTTTTAGGCAAGGTAGTTATTCAAGGAATTTCATCGTAGGATAAGAAAAAGGCCCCTGTTGATAGGGGCCTTGTTGTATCTCTACAGCGTTTCTGCCGTTTGCAAGACTAACGCTAACAGCGTTTTAATATCGTCTACCGTCACAGTAGGATTCAGTAACGTCAGTTTTAGGCAGGTCACGCCGTTGTGTTCGGTCACCCCGACATTCGCCCGTCCAGAGTCAAGCAGTGCATCGCCAATCTTCTGATTAAACAGCGCCGTTTGCGTATCGTCAAAGCCATCACGACGAACGCGGAACAGGACACTCGCCAGCTGAGGCTTCATCACTAACTCAACATCAGCCATGCTTTCGATATAGGCGGCAACATCTTGTGCTAAGGTCACACCATTATCAATAATCGCGGCATACTGCTTTTGCCCGAGCGCCTCAAGACCCATCCACAGTTTCAATGCATCGAAACGACGAGTGGTTTGTAATGATTTCGACACGAGGTTAGGGACACCCTGTGCTTCATCGAACTCTGAGTTAAGGTATGCCGCTTGATAGCGCATTAACTCGTAGTGCTTCGGATCTTTTAGTAGGAACGCGCCGCAACTGATGGTTTGGAAATATTGCTTATGGAAATCTAAGGTGACCGAGTCAGCCTGTTCTAACCCGGCTAACCAGTGACGATATTTCTCCGACAGCAGTAAGGCTCCGCCCCACGCTGCATCGACGTGTACCCAGATATTTTGCTCAGCCGCTAAGGTGGTGATAGCCGTAAGGTTATCGATCGCCCCCGCATCAGTCGTTCCCGCGGTGGCAACGATAGCCATCACTTCTTCGCCTTGGCTTTTCGCGGTTGCCAGCTTTTCCAAGAGATCGTTGAGATCGATACGCGAATACTCATCGGTTTTGATCTGCACGACCGACTGGTAACCATGACCCATCAGGGCCATATTTTTCTGCACAGAGAAATGCGCGTGCTCAGAGCAGAAAACTTTATAGTTACGCAGGTTATTCGGTAAGCCATCTTGTTGGATAGAGTGGCCACGACGTGCGAAAAACGCATCGCGGGCCAACATCAGTCCCATCATGTTGCTCTGAGTACCGCCACTGGTGAAGACCCCGGCGTCACCCGCCGGGTAGCCGATTTGGCTGCGTAGCCATTCGACCAGTTTCACTTCCATGATGGTAGCCGACGGGCTTTGATCCCAAGAGTCCATACTTTGGTTAGTGGCGTTGATAAACACTTCCGCCGCTTGGCTAATCACCAAACTTGGGCAGTGTAGATGCGCCACACACTGTGGATGATGGACCGCTAGGCTGTCCTTCAGAAAATACTCCACCGCACGGTCGATAGTTTCTTTGTTACCTAAGCCCTCAGCCGTGAAGTGCAGGTTAATGCGCTCACGAAGTTCTGCAACGGATTTGCCTTGATACATTTCCGGCTGCTGAAGCCAAGCCGCGACGGCTTGCTGGCTCTGTGTCATCGCTTCTTGATAGGCCTGAAGGCTTTCAGGCGTACCGGTAAGGATAGGGTTGGTCATAATTATCCCTGAGGTTGCAGGCCGGCGCTTAATAACGCTTGCTCGAACTTTTCGAGGAACAAGGTCAATTCAACTTGGCTAATCAGTAGTGATGGCAGAAGACGTAAGACGCAACCGTTGCGTCCGCCGCGCTCAAGGATGAGCCCCGCTTCGAAACATTTCTTCTGCAGTAGTACCGCCAGCTCAGGGTCGGCAGGGTGGCAGCCTAAGTGGTCGGTGGGAGCTTGTGGTTTCACAATTTCCATACCGATCATTAAACCTAAACCCCGGATATGACCGATTTGCGGGAAGCGTTTTTGCAGTTGGGTTAACTGCGCCTTCAGCCACTCACCTTTGACCGCGACTTGACCAGCAATATCTTGCTCTTTCAAGATTTTCAGCGTGGTAAGACCGGTGGCCATCGCCAGTTGGTTACCGCGGAAGGTGCCGCTGTGGTGACCCGGTGACCAAGCATCAAACTCTTTCTTAATGCCCAGTACCGCGAGCGGTAAACCGCCGCCTACCGCTTTAGACATCACGATAATATCGGGTTCGATTCCTGCGTGCTCGAAGGCGAAGAAACGGCCGGTACGAGCGAAGCCCGCTTGGACTTCATCGACGATTAACAGAATGCCGTGTTCTTGCGTCACTTTACGGATTCGTTGTAACCATTCGACTGGCGCTGGGTTAACCCCACCTTCGCCTTGAACGGCTTCTAAGATCACCGCAGCGGGCTTACGAACACCACTTTCGACGTCATTAATTAGATTTTCGAAGTAGTAGCCGAGTGCATCGATCCCCGCTTGACCGCCAATCCCCAGTGGGCAACGATAAAGATGCGGATAAGGCATAAACTGCACTTCAGTCATCATACCGCTGGTGGCTTCTTTCGGTCCGAGGTTTCCGGTGACCGATAGCGCACCGTGGGTCATGCCATGGTAGCCGCCGGAGAAACTGATGACGCTGTTTCTGCCCGTGGTCTTTTTCGCCAATTTAAGGGCAGCTTCGACAGCATCTGCACCGGTCGGGCCGGTGAATTGTAGACAGTAATCTTTACCCTGGTGAGGGAGCAAAGAGAGGAGATATTCTGAAAATTGATCTTTTAACGGAGTCGTCAGATCTAAGGTATGTAACGGTAAGCCGCTGCTTATAACATTTTGGATGCTTTGCAGGACATCAGGATGATTATGGCCTAATGCTAAGGTTCCTGCTCCAGCCAGACAGTCAAGATAATCTTTGTTCTCAACGTCGGTGATCCAGACGCCGTTCGCTTTAGCAATCGCTAAAGGCAACTTGCGTGGATAACTTCTGACATTCGATTCAAATTCTGCTTGACGCGCCAAGAATTGATCGTTGTTCCCCTTGAAAGAGGTGGCATCTAAAGTTTCAATACGGACCTTATCCGTCATCATATCTCTCCCACAACCAAGGCTGCGCTCAGCCCCAATTGATTAAATAAAATAATTAAAAGTGTGTGCTAAAAAAAGCGCGGCCAATATAGAGCCTTTTTGGTGGGGGGGCAATGATTAGTTAGCCCGATTTAGATTAATTATTCATTTATTTGAATAATTAAATTTTGAAACATTTTTACCGTTAGGCGCAGCAATGGTTCTGATGGCCAATCAAAAACCGGTTCCATGATTCAGTGAATAAAAATCTAAAAGCGGGGGGCACGGCGCGAACCGTGCCACAGGGAATTAATGCAGTAAGAACAGCGTGGCCAATCCTAAGAAAATAAAGAAGCCGCCAGTATCGGTGGTGGCAGTAATCAGTACGCTAGAGCCGATGGCGGGATCGCGTTTAAGTTTGGTCATAATCAGTGGGATCATAACGCCCATAAAGGCCGCCAGCAGGAGGTTAAGCACCATCGCCAGCATCATTACGCCGCTGAGTGCCAGATTGTGATACATCAAGTAAGTGATGCCACCCATCACGCCCCCCCAGAGGATGCCGTTGATCAGTGCGACACCAATTTCCCGTAAAAACAGAAAGGAGAAGTTGCTCGGCTCGATTTGATGGAGGGCTAAGGCACGAACGATCATGGTAATCGTCTGGTTACCGGTATTACCGCCGATACCAGCGACGATCGGCATCAAGGTTGCTAGGGCGACCAGATGAGCAATAGTATTTTCGAATAAACCGATTACCCGCGAGGCGAAAAAGGCGGTACAGAGGTTAAGGGCTAACCATGCCCACCGGTTTCTGACCGACTTCGCCACCGGGGCAAACACATCTTCTTCTTCGCGTATCCCGCCCATCTTCCGGATATTGTTTTCGTTCTCTTGATTGACTAAGTCGATGATGTCTTCAATCGCAATCCGGCCAATCAATTTACCTTCACCGTCGGTCACTGCTGCGGAGATAAGGTTATACCGCTCAAAGGCACTGGCGGCATTTTCAGCCTGTTCATCAAGTTGGAAGGTCACAGGATGAGGATTCATCACGTCCAATACCTTCGCGTGGGGAGTGTGCAGCAGAATATCGGTGAGAAGGAGTTCGCCTAGAAGCTGATTTTGGTGATCGATAATAAAGATCTTATCGGTACCACTTTGAATTTTCTTCAGATGACGTAAATAGCGTTGCACCACGCCAAGGGTGACATTCGGCCGCACCGTGATAATGTTGAAGTCCATCACCTGCGCCACGCCACCACGATCTTTACCGATCAGTTGTAAGATACGTGCGCGTTGCTTAGGTTCAAGGCCAGTTAACAATTTTCCCGTGAGATCGCGGGATAAAAAGCGCGATAACCAGGCCTGATCATCAAGGTCGAGGGGAGCGATAGCTTGTAGGGTCTGCTTATCGCTCATACATTCAATCAGGCTTTCCCAGACCGTTTCAGAAGCCTCGACTAAGATCCGCCCACGGTTCTCTACAGGAATTATCTGCCATACCGCTTGTCGCGCTTCTTCTGGCATTGACTCCAAAATATCCGCGATATCCGCAGCATGCAGCACCAGAACGGTCTCGATCAGTTGTTGCTTCTGTTGGGCGACCTGTTTAACTTGTGAGTTAGTCAGTTTTTTTTCAGGTTCTAGCAGGCTATCAACCAATAATGGGTTGTTGAGCACTAACTCTAAAATATTCTGGCGGCGTTGGGCCAGTAATTGACTATACACTTCTGACATATTACATCCTTTGTGATTCTCAGCTGGGCTAAGATATCCTTATTGTCATAAATTAGGGGCTAGGCGTAGCCTGATAAGGGGCTGAGACCTTGGGTTGCGCTCCGGTACTTTCTTGTTTGGCCCGGTGATGGTCAAACGCAGCAGGCAGGACCCAAATCAGTCGTGCTACCAGTAATACTAGACTTAACCAGAAGACAATTCGAATCAATGATCGGCTTTTCTTTTTCTGACGACTTAAGGGTGAGTTATTCATCAAAAGGTTCCAGGGTTAGCGGAGGGAAGACAGTAACCGGTATCATCCCTCCGGCAGATTACAACGCTTTAATCGAGATTTTTTGCGCCAATAAGGTTGCAAAGCGTAGCGATATTGGTTCAGTCGGCGAAGCGGGAGGGGACCAAGTCGCTAGCTGTTCATGATAGTGAACAATATGCCAACGTCGATAATAATGGCTTAACTCGCCTGAACTGAAGCTAAACGGGAACTCGACTGGACTGGCTTGGTGTTCATCGCGCATCACGCAGACGATAAGGTTGTATCCCCCCTTAAGGGTGGCTGCTTGCATATCGGCAATCAACTGACCGATCACCGAGGGGTCTAAATACATTAAGGTATCCACTGCCACAATAGCGTGGTACTGGCCATTAAACCGGTGGTGGTTTAGATCGGGCGTTGCAACAGTAATTCCCGTGAGCGCGGCGTTGGCGCTCAGCTGCGTTAAGTGTTGGATGGCCAGTAGGTCGTTATCCCATGCGGTAACGGGAAAACCTTGCTGTTGCAGGTAAAGGGCATGCCGACCGGAGCCACAGCCAAGATCCAAAATCTCCCCTTCGACCAATCGAGGCACTAGCGCGACGACTTCGGGGTGGGGAGCAGCCAGCTTGATAGGGTGCAGAGCCTCTACTTTTGGATGTGTTGTCATACTTACCTCAGCGTAAAGCGCTATTTTTCTTCGCTTAAATTCAACTGCCATCCCGTTACTTCCGCCCAGTAGGCTTGTTCACGCTCGAGATCTAATTGAACTAGCGCATTTTGATTGAAATACTCTTTTGGAAAGATCAACGTCCAGTGGCCTTCATCGGTATGCAATAAGAGTTTTTCTGGGCGTGTAGTGGCCTGACGCTGGTTATTCAAGAGAATGGCGAGGCGTAATAAGAATATCAGCGGAAAAAACTGTTTACGCTTAAAGGCAGTGAAACGCGGAACGTCGTCGGTTTTAATGCCCTTACGGTGAAAACGGACTAACGTCGCCAGCAGCAGTTGCTGTTGTTGGCTAAAGCCGGGCATATTCGAATGTTGCAAAATATAGGCCGAGTGGCGTTGCATCGCGCTGTGGTTAATCGTTAAGCCGACTTCATGTAACATCGCCGCCCATTCGAGTAGTGCGGTGAGGGCTTTATTGGCGAGCTTGGGGTTCTGCTTCTCCCACTGACGATGTAGGACTCGCGTCGTTTCCAACACTTGCTTGGCTTGGTCGCGATCGACGACGTAGTGCTCGGCAAGGCTTAATGCGGTGCGTTTGCGGATATCTTGATGGCGAAAACGGCCTTCCATCTCATAGAGGACGCCTTCACGTAGCGCGCCATCTGAATAAAGCAGCTCTTTGATCTGTAGGGCATCGAAGATCCCGCAGAGGATAGCTAATCCCGGTACGAAGACGGACTTACGATCGTCGGATAGCCCCGGTAAATCGAGCTCATCCATGGTATCGAAATCGCTGATTTTCTCCCACAACAACGCGAGACTATCGCGGGTGATCACTTTTTCTTTCTCGCCGAGTGCGGCCAGTACTTCGCAGGCCGCTTTAATGCTGCCTGAAGCGCCCATTGCCACTTGCCAACCGGCTTGACGATATTGGCAGGCGAGAGTCTCAAGTTTGTGTACCGCCGCTAGGCGAGCGCGGCGGAAGTTATCATGACTGATTTTTCCGCCGGGAAAATAGAGTTTACTAAAACTCACACAGCCCATGCGACGACTCTCAATGAGCTGTGGTTCAAAATCTTCACCGATCACCAGCTCAGTGGAGCCACCGCCGATATCGATGACTAACTTACGGCCTTTTTCCGGCTGCGTATGCTCGACGCCCATAAAAATTAAACGCGCTTCCTCGTTACCGGATATCACATCAATGGGATACGGGATAACCTCCGCTGCCCGATTGAGGAATTCTTCGGCGTTGTCGACGACGCGTAACGTGTGAGTGCCTACGATAGAGACATTTGCGGGAGCGAAGCCCTGTAATCGTTCAGCAAAAAGCGCGAGAACATTTAAGCCCCGCTCAATTCCTTCTTCGGTGAGCTGATTATCTAAAGTAATCGCATCAGCAAGATGGACGCGTTGTTTTAAACGGCCAAGGACTTGTATTGCACCATCAACAACGCGCGCAATGACCATATGGAAGCTGTTCGAACCAAGGTCAATGGCTGCAAATTCTTGTGGTTTTTCAGGGCTGTTTTGGCTTATAGGCATAAGTTAGTCGGTGCTTTCAATGGTAGTAATGTAATGATAAATAGCGAGCTGCGCCCGAACTTTACGTCGGTTACCGCGCGGACGATAACGGTTTGTAAGCTCTTTATCAATAATTCTCGCTTTAACGGTGTCACTAAACAAAATAGCGATGATCGCTAAGATCTGTTGCTTGACCTTCGGATCGAGAATAGTGACGGCGACTTCGATCCGATTATCGATATTGCGGGTCATCCAGTCAGCAGAGGAGAGGAAGACTTTCGGGTCGCCATTGTTCTCAAAGACGTAGACGCGGTCGTGCTCAAGATAGCGGTCAATAATGCTGTAAATATGTATATTTTCACTGATCCCCGGCATGTTGGGTATTAGTGAACACATTCCACGGACGAGTAAGTTGACCTTCACTCCGGCCCCCGAGGCGGCATAGAGGCGGTCGATGAGGCCGTTATCGACCAGGTTATTGATTTTTAGGGTAATACCCGCCGCGAGCCCTTGCTGTGCATTAGCGATTTCGGTATCGATTAAGCGATAGAGGTTTTGTCGGGTATTCTGCGGCGAAACCATCAGGTACTCGAACTGTACCGGGCGATAGGGATTTTCGATAAAGTTGAAGACGCGACGGACTTCGTTGGTGATCCGCGCGTCACTCGAGAGCAGTGAGTAGTCGGTGTAAGCTCTCGCGGTCCGTTCGTTAAAGTTCCCCGTGCCAATGTGGGCATAGCGGATAACTTTATCGCCTTCACGACGCGTGATTAAAAACAGCTTGGCATGGATTTTTAAGCCTGGGGCAGAGAAAAGCACATGAACACCGGCCTCGGTCAGCCGTTTGGCCCAATAGATGTTGGCTTCTTCATCAAACCGTGCCTGTAATTCGACTACGACCGTCACTTTTTTACCATTATGCGCGGCATGGATCATGGCATCCATAATCCGCGAGTCTTTGGCAACGCGGTAGATATTAATTTTTATCGCTAACACACTAGGATCGAAAGAGGCCTGACGCAGGAACTCCAACACATGCTCGAAGGTGTGGTAGGGGTAGTAGAGCAAAATATCGCGGTCACGTATCGCATCAAAGCCGTTACGAAACGCGTTAAACCCTTTGTGACGAATAGGGGGTAAGGCTTTGTTCTCTAAGTTTGATTTTCCGACATTCGGAAATTTAATAAAATCTTTAAAATTATGGTAGCGGCCGCCCGGAAGAATCGAGTCGAAATTGGTGATCGAGAGCTTTTCACAGAGTAGCGAGACCATTTCCGGGGGCATGTCGCGTTGGTAAACAAAGCGTACCGGCTCGGCAGTAAGACGCTGTTTAAGGCTGGAGGACATCACCTCCAGTAAACTCGATTCCATCTCAGTCACTAGGTCGTATTCCGCATCGCGCGTCATCTTCATCGAATACGCATTGAGCTGGTCGTAGTCAAAGAAGCCTTTAAAGATATCATCAAGGCAGTAGCGCATGATGTTATCTAAAAGGATCATTGGCTTACGCCGCCGCGGCGGCTCGGCAGGGAGATCGATAAAGCGCGGAACTTTATCCGAAGGGATTTCTAACAGGGCGTATTGTCGGTCCTGTTGGCGGATAATTTCTACTGCGAGATAGGTGTAGTCGTCTTTTAAAAACTGCGTGAGGTCGGTTTCTGCATTTAACACAATCGGGGTGACATGTTGGCGCAGTTGTTGATTGAAGTAGATTTTTAACCAGTGTTGCTGATTCGCCGAGAGTTGCCGCTCGTTGATAAGAAAAATTTGGTTACGCGCCATCTCCAATAACAGGTCATTATACAGGACATCGAACTCCTGATCGGCCACGACCACGCGTTGTTGGATCTTCTTAAGTAGATGTCGAGGGACGTTATGGCTGCCTTGTTCTTCGCTAATCAGGATCCGCCGCTTAAGATCGGCGAAACGAACCTTATAGAACTCTTCTAAGTTACTGGAATAGATCCCTAAAAAGCGCATGCGTTCAATAAGCGGATTACGTTTATCGGCGGCTTCCTGTAACACGCGCTCGTTAAAGGCTAACCAACTGATTTCTTTATCTAGATACAGCTTTTCTTGACCCATCCTGACTCCGTTGATCATAACAGAACGCAGACTGCAGTTTCTCTTCACCATTATGGCGATCAATCACCACTTTTGTCTATCGGTGATTCAGCAGTGGTTTTTATTTGCCAATTGGCATGAGTTACGCCACTCTTAGTCTTTATTTAATTGTTAGGAAATATTAATGAAAAAATACCTAGGGATTACGGCAGCACTGTTGTTCAACCAAGCGGCGAGCGCGGATGAGGCACGTTTATTAAATCAGCAACCCGCTATTGCGGAGCAAACCTTTCTCGTCGGTTCTTGGACCGGTGAGGCACAGGGCGCGCGCGTCCAGAAAGCGTTCTATCCTAGCCAAGGCATTTATACGGTACGCCTCGCGGCGAATGGCAGCATGATGCCGATTGCCCTAACGCCAGCGCAAAGTCCATCCTGGCTGACGATTGATGCTACGCATCAGCGCGTTTACGTCGTCAACGAGGTTGAAGACGGTAAAGTCAGCGCCTACCATCTTGAGAAAAATGGTGAGTTAACCTTATTGAATACCGTCGATAGCAGCGGCATGCACCCTACGCACTCGGCGTTGAGTCGTGATGGTCGTTACTTACTGGTTGCTAACTATTCCGCGAAAGACGGACAAGCTGGAGTGAGCGCTATCCCTGTACAGAGCGATGGCCGTTTAGGTAAAACCCAACAGTTCTTCCCGTATAACCAAGGGAGTAACAAAGTTGCGGAACGCCAATCTTCGGGCCATGCGCATTCGGTCACGTTCAGTATTGATGGTCAGTACGTGCTAGCCGCCGACTTGGGCGCGGATAAGATCCAGGTCTATCACTACGATACTAAAGCTAAACAGCCGTTCAGCTTGTTAGCAGATAAAACTATCAACTTCCCAGAAGGCGATGGTCCTCGTCATAGCTTATTCTCTGCCGATGGTAAGCATCTGTACATCACGACGGAGATGTCCGCGCAGGTGAAGGTCTACTCTTTTAACCAAGGGAAGACTGAGCTACTGCAATCTGAGAAACTGACTGATTCGACTAAGCCTGACGATATGAGTGGCGCAGGTCTATCACTGTCGCCAGATGGTCGTTTCTTATATGTAGGCAACCGTGGCGAGAAGAACCAGATTGTTCGTTATGCGGTGGATAAGGCGACAGGTAAGCTGTCTGCATCCAAAACCTATTCCGCGGGTGGCGTAGAGCCGCGTGACTTTACGTTTGATGCGACGGGTCGTTATCTGTTCGTGGCGAACGTTTACTCGAATAATGTGGTGGAGTTTGCGCGCGATCTCGAGACCGGTGACCTGTCACCAACGGGTGCAACCTTGCAAATCGGTACGCCGACGCATATTCGTTTTGTGACGATGGCGAAGTAAGATAAAAAAGGCCGCATAAGTCTGCGGCCTGTTCAAATGGGTGAGCTAGAGAGGTTCATTATCGAGCCATGCTCGATCGCCTCTTAGGGATAAACGTCCTTCCACCCACCACTGAATAACCTGCGGATAGATCCGGTGCTCCTCAATCAGCAGGCGTTCGGCAAGATCCTGCTCAGTATCATCAGGTAGCACAGGGATGGAGGCTTGTAGAATAACGGGGCCACCATCAAGCTGTTCAGTCACAAAATGCACGCTCACGCCATGCTCGCTATCGCCATTCTCTAGCGCCCGCCGATGTGTATGCAGACCGGGATACTTCGGTAAGAGAGAAGGATGAATATTGAGTAACCGGCCCAGATAATGCGAAACGAACGATGAGCTCAGAATGCGCATATAGCCTGCTAACACCACTAAGTCTGGCTGATAGCTATCGATCTGTTGCATTAATGCGCGATCGAAGGCCTGGCGATCAGCATAGTCGCCGATGGCAAGGCTTTGCGTAGCGATGCCTGCACGTTGTGCACGCTGCAAGCCGAAAGCATCCGTTTTATTACTGAAGACGGCCACGATCTCGGCGTTGAGCCTGCCGAGTTGGCAGGCATCGATAATGGCTTGTAGGTTGGAGCCTGATCCGGAGATCAGGACAACAATGCGTTTCATGCAATCACAACCTGCTCAGCCGCATCCCCTTCTGTGATATGGCCGATCTGCCAAGCGTTTTCACCTAATTCTTGTAGATAAGCGATAGCCGCCTCGGCATCCGCCGCCGGTAGAGCGATAATCATTCCCACACCACAGTTGAAGGTTCGATACATTTCATGACGGCTCACGTTACCGGCTTGTTGTAACCAGCCGAACACCGCAGGCCACTGCCAGCTACTTTCATCGATAATGGCTTGGGTATTTTCAGGCAATACGCGCGGGATGTTTTCCCAGAAACCCCCACCGGTAAGGTGCGCGATAGCGTGAATATCAAATTTTTCGATGAGCGCGAGCGTATTTTTAACATAAATACGCGTTGGGGCGAGAAGATGATCCGCTAAAGATTGACCGTTCAGTTGCTCGGTTAGCGGGTCGGTGTTGCTGACTTCTAAAATCTTTCTGACTAATGAGTAGCCGTTAGAATGCGGGCCACTTGACCCTAAGGCGATCAATACATCCCCGGCACCGACTTTACTGCCATCGATAATTTCGGACTTTTCGACAACGCCGACACAAAACCCTGCGACATCGTAATCATCACCATGGTACATCCCAGGCATCTCGGCGGTTTCGCCGCCAACGAGTGCACAACCGGATTGTTGGCAACCTTCCGCAATACCAGTAATGACCGATGCCGCGGTATCGACATCAAGCTTTCCGGTCGCGTAGTAATCGAGGAAAAACAGAGGCTCTGCCCCTTGCACGACAAGATCATTCACGCACATGGCGACCAGATCAATACCGATGGTATCGTGAAGGCCTAAGTCCATGGCTAAACGTAGCTTAGTTCCTACGCCATCGGTGCCTGAGACCAATACCGGCTCACGGTATTTGGTCGGCAGTGAACAGAGTGCTCCGAAGCCGCCTAATCCACCCATGACTTCAGGGCGACGAGTCTTTTTCACAACACCTTTAATTCGATCGACTAGTGCATTTCCAGCATCAATATCAACACCGGCATCTTTATAACTAAGAGTGGTTTTGTCGGTCACTGCAAAATCCCCACGCGAGTTGCGGTTGGTAATTAAATGAGAGCGCGGCTATTCTATCAGTCGTCGCAATCGTTTGCGAGCCTCAGTTTCGCTTGAGTAACGATAAGTCTAAACGAAGGGGATACCCATGAAAAAAGCGGGGTAATTTTGCCATCAGCCATACCGCCATCGCTTAAAAAGCGCTATAATCCGTCGATTTTTTAGCAGTTTATTTTTTTTGCTCGGGGAGAAGGTATGAAAATCGTTGAAGTAAAACATCCACTGGTTCGCCATAAATTAGGTTTGATGCGCGAGAATGAAATCAGCACCAAGCGTTTTCGTGAGCTTGCCTCAGAAGTCGGCAGCTTATTAACCTACGAGGCCACGGCGACCTTAGAAACCGAAGTAGTGACTGTTGACGGTTGGAATGGCCCGGTCGAGATTGAACAAATTAAAGGTAAAAAAATTACCGTCGTGCCTATCTTGCGCGCAGGTCTTGGCATGATGGAAGGGGTGCTGGAACACGTCCCTAGCGCCCGTATTAGCGTAGTTGGTGTATACCGTGACGAGAAAACCCTCGAGCCGGTGCCTTATTTCCAAAAACTCGCCTCGAATATGGATGAGCGGATGGCATTGGTGGTTGACCCGATGTTGGCAACCGGTGGCTCGATGATTGCTACGATCGATCTATTAAAGCAGTCAGGCTGCCAAGCAATTAAAGTATTGGTATTGGTTGCTGCTCCAGAAGGGCTTGCAGCACTTGAAGCCGCCCACCCTGACGTGGAGTTATACACGGCGTCGATCGATCAAGGCCTCGACGCGCACGGCTACATCATCCCTGGATTGGGTGATGCTGGCGACAAAATTTTTGGTACTAAGTAAGCGTCTTTATTCGTGAATGCCGACCCAATGGTCGGTTTTTTTATGCCTAATTCAGGGGGTGACTATGCGTCGTCGTACTATTGAAGTCGATGAGCGTTTACCGTTGTATCAAACGCTTCCGCTCAGCCTACAACATCTTTTCGCCATGTTCGGCTCTACGGTTTTGGTTCCTGTTCTTTTTCACGTCAATCCCGCCACCATACTGTTGTTTAATGGCGTGGGCACATTACTCTATCTGTTTATCTGTAAAGGTAAAATCCCCGCCTATCTAGGGTCGAGTTTTGCTTTTATCTCACCCGTATTGTTGTTGCTACCCCAGGGCTATGAGGTTGCGTTAGGCGGCTTTATCGTCTGCGGCCTGCTATTTTGTTTGGTCGGGCTAATCGTTAAATATGCTGGCACCCGATGGTTGGATATCCTATTTCCTCCCGCGGCGATGGGCGCGATTATCGCAGTCATCGGCCTTGAGTTAGCGGGGGTGGCGGCGAAGATGGCGGGTTTAGTGACCGACGCTGGAGCAGTGAGTGATAGCCATACCCTAGTCGTTTCGATGATCACTCTCGGCGTGACGGTGTTTGGTGCCGTATTATTCCGCGGCTTTTTCGCCATTATCCCGATTTTAATTGGGGTGGTCGCGGGTTACGTCGTCGCAGGGGCGCTCGGTATGGTTGACTGGGTGCCGGTACAACACGCGGCTTGGTTTGCCTTGCCGACGTTCTATCATCCGCGCTTCGAATGGATGGCTATTTTAACGATATTACCCGCGGCGCTGGTGGTGATTGCCGAGCACGTGGGTCACCTCGTAGTGACGGCGAATATTGTAAAACGCGATCTGATCCGCGACCCGGGTTTGCATCGTTCGATGCTGGCGAATGGGTTGTCGACGGTATTCTCCGGATTTTTTGGTTCGACACCGAATACGACCTATGGCGAGAACATCGGCGTGATGGCGATTACTCGCGTTTACAGTACTTGGGTAATCGGTGGGGCGGCAATCATGGCTATTGCACTATCATGTGTCGGGAAACTCGCTGCAATAATTCAGGCCATTCCGGTCCCCGTGATGGGCGGCGTTTCATTGTTGCTTTATGGGGTGATCGGCGCGTCGGGTATTCGCGTATTGATCGATGCTAAAGTCGATTACAGTAAAGCGAAAAATTTAATTCTTACCGCTATTATTCTTATTATTGGGGTGAGCGGGGCGTCGATTCATATCGGCGCGGCTGAACTGAAAGGGATGGCATTAGCTACAGTAGTAGGTATTGCGCTGAGCCTGATTTTCTATCTTATTGAACGCTGGATGCCGGAAGCGGTGAGCCAGGATTAACTCAATAGGGGGAAGTAGAAAAGCTTTCCCCTATTTTTTTAATGGTAGGGTCGTCGCTATTTCAACGCAGTCAACACTTACGAAAAGTTATGCTAAACTGCCTATGATTTTAACTGGCTCCCATTATTGAGGTTATTCTGAACACGCCAGCACAACTCTCTTTACCACTCTATCTACCTGATGATGAAACCTTTTCCAGTTTCTGGCCCGGGTCAAACTCCGCGTTACTCGCGTCGATTACTACGGTTCTCAATCAGCCTCAGGGCGGTTATATCTACTTTTGGTCACGGGAAGGAGCCGGGCGCAGCCATTTGATGCATGCAGCCTGTAGCGAACTCTCGGCGCGTGAACAAGCGGTGGGCTATGTCCCCTTAGATAAGAGAACCTGGTTTTCGCCAGAAGTGCTGGAGGGGATGGAGCAACTCGCGTTGGTATGTATTGATAATATTCATTGCATCGCCGGTGATGAGGAATGGGAGATGGCGATCTTCGACCTGTATAACCGTATTCTGGAAATGGGGAAAACGCGGCTATTAATTAGTGGTAATGCGCCGCCTCGCCAGCTCGATCTGCAGCTGCCAGATTTGGCCTCTCGGTTAGATTGGGGGCAGATTTACTGGTTACAGCCGCTAAACGATGATGAAAAAGTCTTGGCCTTACAGAAGCGTGCTGGCATTCGTGGGTTCGAACTCCCGGAGGATGTGGGGCGCTTTCTGATTAAACGCCTCGATCGTGAAATGCGTACTCTGTTTGAAACCTTAGATAAGCTCGATCATGCATCCATTCGTCTACAACGCAAATTAACCATTCCTTTTGTGAAAGAGGCGCTGGGGCTTTAGGTGGGAAAACGGATGAATACTTTTCTAAGTGCAATAAGGTTTATCAGTATTTAACCTGTACGGTTAATACCCTCTATTGCTACCTTTATTATTTTTCTCTGTTTTCCAAAAACGCATTATAGAGAGTGAAAGTATGGCAACGCCTCGCCGGTCTGTACTCGTCTTATTGACGCAGCTTGGGGAGTCGGAAAAAAAAGAGAGGGCTTTATACGAGAAATTAATAAGGATAATTAGGGCACATAACCGCTAGCTAACCACACCTGTACCACTATCCTTTCTGATATTGCCGAAAACGCTGCTGCAACACACGTAACTGATCGATACGCGCATCATAGCGCTGCTGTGCGAGGCTCCCCGTTTTTTCTTGACCGCTGGCATCGCTTAAGGCCCTGATAGCTTGATCCAATTGACCGCTGAGTGCTAACCCTTGCGCTTGAGCGAAGCGTTGCTCGTTGGTCATGCCGAGATCTCCGGTAGCCTGTACCATCAGATCCCAACCGATCGGATCGTCCGGATAGTCCCAAGTATAACGATTGAGGATCGCCAAGGCTTGTGCTGGGTGCTTAGCCTCGAGATACGCATTAGCAAGATTGACGCGAAGAACAGGATTCGCCGCATAGTTAGGGATGCTGGTCAGCCGGTTAACCGCTTGATTGGGTTGTTTCAAGGCAATATCGATATCGGTGGCGAGATCGAGAAACCAAGGATTGGTCGGTTGTTGACTAAGCAACTGCGTGATTAATCGCTTTGCATTATCATTACTTTTGGCTTGCATAAACATCACTGCACGGCCGTAAGTTGCCGCTAATTTTTCGCGGCTATTGCCCTTATCGTAGTTACTGAGCACATCATCCAGTTGGTTCTTCTCCTGCTCTGAGCCGTACATCGCTAAGATCCTGACTTTGGCAAAGTAAAAATCTTGCGACGATTGAACGATCAGCCGTGGCATTTGGTTAGCCCGGTTTCGCGCGTCGGCTAGACGACTATCTGGCAGGGGGTGGGTCAGTAGGATCTCTGGCGGTGTCGAAGAGAAACGCGTTTGGTCGGCCAATTTTTGCAGGAATGCAGGCATTGCTTCGGGATCGAAGCCAGAGCGCTGGAGTACCTGCAGGCCGATACGATCGGCCTCTCGCTCATTCTCTTGCGTAAAGCTAATGACCCCTTGCTGCGATCCGGCCAAAGTACCGGTTAATGCGGCCATTCCTACCTGAGGGTTCGCCATGGCAAGTAGAATAGATCCTAGTGCACCGACCCAGGTGAGAGGTGCAGTACTTTTTTGATCGGCCATTGCACGTGCCAGGTGGCGCTGTGTCACGTGTGAAATTTCGTGCGCCATGACCGAGGCCAATTGGCTCTCGTTATCGGTATAACGGAACAGGGCAGAATGGAGTACCACGTTGCCGCCGAAGAAAGCAAAGGCGTTCAGCTCATCGTTCTGGATAAGAAAGAAATGGAAGGGAGTCTTTACCGACCAAGCATGAGCCACTAGTCGTTGTCCCACGCCATTGATGTATTGCGTGAGCAGCGGGTCATCGATTAATGGCGCGCTGGCCCGGAGCTGGCGTACGTAGAAATCGCCCATCTGTAGTTCTTGATTGATGGACAGTGTCTCGCCGGCCGTGGTGCCGATATCCGGTAGGGTGTCGGCCACATCGGCCAAAGCAATACTGTTCCAGCTAAGAAAAGCGGCAACTGCTGTTGCGATCAGCCTTTTATTTAGTAAAGCCACTACGCCCCCTCGCTGGAACGCCCTTATCAATGGGCCTGTACGTATTCTAAGACGATATCATGGTGGTTGGAGGTTTTGAAATTATCAAAGACTTTTTCAACCTGACCCTTGCCGTCGATCAAGAAGCTGATGCGATGAATGCCGTCGTAGGTTTTCCCCATAAAGCTCTTCTCGCCCCAGACGCCGAAAGCTTCGCAGACCTTATGGTCCTCGTCGGAGAGTAGGGTAAAGTTAAGCAGTTCTTTCTCAACGAAACGCGAAAGTTTTTCTGGTTTGTCTGTGCTAATCCCTAAGACTTGCACCCCAGCCGTTTTTAGCGAAGACATATTATCGCGCAGACCACAGGCTTGCACCGTACAGCCCGGCGTCATAGCCTTAGGGTAAAAGTAGACGAGAACGCGTTCACCACTGAAATCAGATAAACTAACTTCTTCGCCATCTTGGTCGAGTAAAGTAAATTGCGGCGCGGTATCGCCTACATTCAACGGGGACATAGTCTCTCTCCAATCGTTATGTGCCAGAACTGATGGGTTCATCAGTCATCTATTTCAGCATAGATTACGGCGGAAAACTGTTTTTGCAATGGTAAGGATAGAGCGTAGTTTTATCTGCTTTCAAGTTAATTATAAATGTCATACATGAAAAGGCGGTTTTATAAGCGGTCGGTTTCCTGTCGCCCGTCGGCTTGTAGCGTTCCTTGCGCGGATAATTCCTGACATAGCTGCTGAAAATTATAAGCGAGATCGGCTAACGCTTTGGCAGAACTTCCATAGGCATGGATGCGAATAGACAATATTGCGGGAGTCCCTGGGTGCGCGCGGGTCATCAGTTCGGCGATGTGCATATCATGCTGTGTCAACAATGCCGTAAAACGCTCGATAATCCGTGGAGAGTCCGGGACATCAACGGTCAGTGAGAAGCCTTCGTGGCGCACGGGGGTCGACCCTGTAGGTGTGCGCTTCATGACAATCAGCAGTTCCAGTTCAGCGCCTTTAATCGGTAATGTCGATTCGATCATATTAATTGCGTTAGCGGAGCCGGAAAGGAGCATCACAAAGGTAAACTCCCCACCGAGTAACGCCAGCCGGCTATCTTCGATGTTACACCCACATTGGCTAACGTGTCGGGTAATGGTATTGACTATTCCGGCGCGGTCGCTGCCGAGCGCGGTGATAACTAAATGCACAGGTGACGATGACAATGTGATATTTCCCAGAGTTTTACTAATTATCTTAAGGTAAACATAAAAAAAACTGCTGACAAGCAGTTGAGTGCATTCATCATCTTGCTTTTAGTGCGATGGACACCTTACCATGAAGACCTTGGGAAATGAGGGGATAGCTATGTTTACCGGAAGTATTGTTGCACTCGTCACACCGATGGACGAAAACGGGCAAGTTTGCGAGAGCAGCCTAAAAAAATTAATCGACTACCACATTGATAGTGGAACTTCTGCAATCGTTGCCATGGGCACGACAGGTGAATCAGCAACCTTAACCCATGACGAACACATCAACGTCGTCCTGCGTACCGTTGAACTCGCGGCTGGACGCATCCCTGTGATTGCGGGGACCGGTACTAATGCTACCGCGGAAGGTATCGCCCTGACACAACGTTTAGAGAACAGCGGCGTAGTAGGCTGTTTAACCGTAGTCCCTTATTATAATCGCCCTACACAAGAAGGGATCTTCCAGCATTTTAAAGCGATTGCAGAGAGTACCGATTTACCGCAATTACTTTATAATGTGCCGGGACGCACTGGCTGTGATATGTTGCCGGAAACCGTTGCACGTCTTGCCGAAGTAGAAAATATTATCGGAATTAAAGAAGCAACGGGGAACTTATCCCGTGTAAGTCAGATCCAAGCGTTGACCAAAGAAGATTTTATTTTACTTAGTGGTGATGATGAAACAGCGTTAGACTTTATGCAGTTGGGTGGGAAGGGCGTTATTTCAGTAACCTCGAACGTTGCTGCTCGCGAAATGGCTCAGCTATGCGCGCTTGCCGCAGCAGGGAATTTTACTGAAGCACGAACTCTAAACCAACGACTCATGGCGCTTCATCAGCACTTATTTTATGAACCAAATCCTATCCCAGTGAAATGGGTGGCTAAACAGCTGGGATTGATCGCTAATGATACCTTGCGTCTGCCAATGACACCGCTATCGGCTACTTCGGAACCGATACTGTTACAGGCAATCCGTGATGCAGGTCTGCGATAAGTTAGGGAGTTTTAATGGCTTACTCAGTTAAAAATTCGGCGGTAGTTAAAGTAGCTGGATTATCCGTGGCAATGCTACTCGCCGGTTGCTCACATGATCAACACTACAAACGCGAAGTGAATGGCAATGAAGATTATCTCAATGCGCCAGCGCTTAGCCAGCTGAGTGTTCCGCAAGGAATGATCCTACCGCTAGAATCCGCAAACTATGCCGTCCCACAAGGGCGCGCGCAAGGGGCAGTCGGTAAGCAATTAGATATTCGCCCACCGGTACAGGCACTGTCTCTGCTTAATGGCAGTCGTGCTCAGTTCCAAGGCACTACTGGTGTGCTGCAGATCGCTAACACAGGCCCTTCACTGTGGGGACAAACCGTCGCCGCGCTACGCGCGAACAAGTTTGCTATCGCGCAGCAAGACGATGCCCGTCAACAGCTCACTACAGACTGGATAAGCTGGAACCGTGAAGACGAAGATCACCAATATCGTGGCCGTTACCAAGTATCTGTCGTGGCACAAGGTTACGAGCAAACGCTGATGGTGAAACCTATTGCCCTAGAGCAAAAAGGGCAGGCGGTAACGAGTAATACAGAGATCCAGCGCTATACTGCTCAGCTACTCAATGATATTTCATCACAGCTGAATACTGCTGCGACGGATCGCCAAAATGCTGCTGCTGCAAGCCGTACCGGGAGTATTGATGTGCAAAGCGGCGCGGACGATACCGGCTTACCTAACCTTATCGTGCGTGCGCCTTTTGATGTGACCTGGCAACGTCTCCCTAAAGCGCTACCGCTGGCAGGGATGACCGTATCCGATAGCAATCGTGCTGATGGTAGCTTGCAACTGAGCTACAGCGAATTGAGTAGCAGCCAGTGGACGTCACTGGGAGCGAAAGATCCGCAATTGGCAGAAGGTAAATATAAGCTACAAGTCGGTGACCTCGATAACCGCAGTAGCCTGCAGTTTATCGATCCGAAGGGCCATATCCTGACGCAATCGCAGAATGATGCGCTAGTCGCTGTACTGCAAGCCGCGTTAAATAAATAAATTTTATGCTCAGGCCGGAAATTTCCGGCCTTTTTTTATTTTATTTTGGCATAATAGTACCTAGCTAGGTAAACGATTGCGTAGCAATGAAATCTGCGTGCTAAGCAGAGTCATTTTCAGAGTCGACGACGAGTGGAGTTAATAAGATGCAAAAGCAAGCTGAACTGTATCGCGGTAAAGCAAAAACAGTTTATAGCACCGATAACCCGGACCTGCTAATTCTGGAATTTCGCAACGATACCTCAGCCGGAGACGGAGCACGTATTGAGCAGTTTGACCGTAAAGGTATGATCAATAACAAGTTCAATCATTTTATTATGGAAAAACTGGCGCAAGCTGGTATCCCGACGCAGATGGAAGCATTACTCTCCGATACCGAGGCATTAGTTAAAAAACTCGATATGGTTCCCGTAGAGTGTGTGGTGCGTAATCGTGCAGCAGGCTCGCTGGTTAAGCGCCTTGGCGTTGAGGAGGGACTCGTGTTGACTCCACCGCTCTTCGACCTGTTCCTAAAGGATGACGCGCACCACGATCCGATGATCAATGAGTCCTATTGTGAAACTTTCGGTTGGGTCAGCGGCGAACATCTAGCGCGTATGCGTGAATTAACTCTCAAGGCAAACCAAGTCCTTACGGCATTGTTCGATGATGCTGGCTTTATTCTGGTCGATTTTAAACTCGAATTCGGGTTATTTAATGGTGAAGTCGTGCTGGGTGATGAGTTCTCACCCGATGGCGCACGTCTATGGGATAAAGAAACATTAGATAAAATGGATAAAGACCGCTTCCGCCAAAGCCTAGGTGGCGTCGTTGAAGCCTATGAAGTCGTTGCTCAACGTCTTGGTGTTCCCCTCAATTAATGATTTATCGCACTCGCTCTTCAGGAGCGGGTGCGCCTCTGTTTTCCCTTCCCTGATTACAACTTTAGTTTTTCTACTGGTTATCCGCGCGCTCTACGATTACTATTTATCTATAAGCGATTATCGAGATGGAGAGGTAGAGTATGCGTTGGCAAGGACGTAGAGAAAGTGACAATGTTGAAGACCGTCGAGGCGAGAGTCCAGCACCGACCGGGGGAGGCTCAGGCTTTCGTATCCCTGCCGGTAAAGGCGGTATCGTTTTACTTATCGTGGTGGTGGTAGCCGGCTATTACGGATACGACTTAACGCCGTTGCTGGGTGGTGGCGGACAAAGTACCTCGGTCAGCCAATCCCACGCTCCTGCGACGCAGAGCGCCGATGACCAACAGGCCGCTAAATTTACGAGAGTTGTTCTCGCTGATACTGAAGATACCTGGGGCGAAATATTCCAAAAAATGGGCAAGACGTACCAACCGCCTAAATTGGTTATGTATCGTAATGCCACACGGACAGGCTGCGGAACCGGACAATCGGTAATGGGGCCTTTCTATTGCCCAGCCGATAAGACTGTCTATATTGACCTCTCTTTCTATGACGAAATGAAGAATAAGCTTGGTGCGGGTGGCGATTTTGCTCAGGGCTATGTTATCGCCCACGAAGTCGGACATCATGTGCAAAACCTACTCGGTATCGAGAGCAAAGTCCGTCAACAGATGCAACAAGGCTCGCAGACTGATGCGAATCATCTCTCTGTGAAGCTTGAACTACAGGCTGATTGCTTTGCCGGCGTGTGGGGACACTATATGCAGCAAAAAGAGGTCTTAGAGACCGGCGATCTGCAAGAGGCATTGAACGCGGCACAAGCGATTGGTGACGATAAGCTGCAGCAACAGAGCCAAGGCCGCGTCGTTCCCGATAGCTTTACACATGGTACCTCGCAGCAACGTTATACATGGTTTAAGCGTGGATTCGACAGTGGCGAACCAAGTCAATGTAACACCTTCGCTGGATAGTTAACGTGCAGGCTAGGTTGATTGCCGAGCAAATGCGTCGCAAGGGGTTGCGACGCATTTGTGTTATCAGCGGTAGCGAATCCTTTCGTACCGCCGCATTGCGCGAGTGGCAGGATGACTTTCCGGGTGATTGGTTGCGCGTGACCACGGCTGCAACGGGGCACACAGCGGAAGTCCTCGCACAGCGAGCGCGGCAATTTCTTGGTCAAGAGTGGCTGCATGCTATCTATGATGCGACGCAGGGGATCCATCTGGAAGCCCTTGCAGCGCTGGCGGGGACCTTGGTGGCGGGGAGCTGGCTGGTCGTGTTGATGCCCATACCGTCTGCGCTAGACTCTCTGCTGGACCACGATAGCCAACGTTGGGCAGAGTGTGAGCAGCCCATCGCGACACCGATTTTTTATCATCACTTTTGGCAACAGTTAGAACAGGCTGCCGATACCCTTATTTGGCGTGAAGGCGAGATCAAACCCCTACGCTTGGCACAGCCTACGACCGACTGGCAGCCACAAGGCGCAGCACAACAGAGGGCGATCGTTGCAGAGATAGCCGCACTGCCGACGGCTACCTGCATTGTTACTGCCCCGCGTGGCCGAGGGAAGTCAGCCCTCGGTGGGATGTTGGCCGCGCAGTATCCTCCCTGCTTAATTACCGGACCGGCCAAGATATCGACCTCGGTGCTCGCACACTTCGCTGGCGATCATTATTATTTTCAGTCGCCAGATTCGATCCTAGGTCAAGCGGCGTCCCCAGATTGGCAATGGTTGATTGTTGACGAAGCCGCCTCCTTACCACTGCCACAGTTACAAGCATTAGTTGAGCGTTTCCCTCGCTGCTTATTACTGACCACCACCGAAGGCTATGAAGGAACGGGGCAGGGCTTTTTGCTCAAACTCAGTGCCTTATTGGCGATAACCCGGCACTACAGACTGCATGAGCCGCAGCGCTATCGGGCCTGCGATCCGCTAGAAACCTTTATCGAAAAGATACTGGGTCAACATAACCTACCGCAAGCGTCTAATACCGATGAACTCTCTCTACATTTGCGGACTTATCACCCGCACGATTGGCATGTCGAACCACGCCTCGCGTTGAGCACTTTTCAACTCTTACAAGCTGCTCATTACCGCACTACGCCTACCGACTTACGGCGTATGATGGATGCCCCACATACAGGTTATTGTCAGCTGGTGGCGGGGGAGTCTTGTTACGGGGCGTTGGGATGGGTCGATGAAGGCCAGCAATCCGGCGAATTGGCGCAAGCCGTGTGGCGTGGCGAACGCCGACCACGAGGTAATTTAGTGGCGCAGTCTTTAGCAGCGCATAGCCGCTTCCCGCAAGCGATGATCCTGGCAAGTCGACGTATTAGCCGTATCGCTATCAGTGAGCCGTTGCGCCGTGCCGGGCTTGGCCGACGCTTAGTCACTGCTGTTATCGATGAGAGCCAAGATAAAGATTTTGTTTCGGTCAGTTTCGGTTTTACACCCGACCTGTGGCAGTTTTGGCGGCGTTGTGGTTTCCAGTTGGTGAGAATAGGGACTCAGCGCGAGGCCAGTAGTGGCTGTATTGCCGCCATGGCGATTTATCCGATATCGCAGGCGGGTCAACAATTGTGCCAACTGGCCGCCAGACATTTCCAACGCGACTGGCCCCTGCAACAGGCTCGCTATAGTCCAGATATTACACTGGCGTGTCCTATTAACGCTGATAATAGGTTTTCTGCCGACGATTATGACGAGTTGATCGGCTTCGCGCAGGCGCATCGGCCACTGAGCGTCAGTTATCCTGCGCTGTGGCGCGCGAGTCATGATCACCCCCATTTGGCGCTTGGATCGAGTCTTCAACACTGCCTTCGCCAATCACAGCTACCTGAAACATACAGCCATAAACAGTGGCTGGCACAGTTACGCCGTGAAACGGCAATACTTTTAACCCTTTTGCCTAAGCCGCACTAAGCGGCGGCGAGGCACCCATCAGTAAGAGGTCATTTATGGCACATATCGACTATGTAATGGTTCAGCAGGGGAGCGGGCCACAGCCACAATTATTTATTTTGTTTCATCGTAACGGTGATGATCCTCGGTCCATGGCGGAAATTGGTCGTTGGTTTGCTACCGATTTCCCGACTGCTTTTGTCGTCTCGGTCGGCGCACCGCTACCGTTAACGCAAGGGGGGAGCGCTTGGTTTATCGACGACGAGCCAGCTGCCTCGATGACGCGTACACAACAAAAAATTGATCAGATTATGCCGCTATTTACTCAAACCATCCGCGAATGCCAAAAGCAATGTGGAGTCAGCGCTGAGGCGACAGCATTAATTGGTTTTTCTGAGGGGAGTATTATGATTCTCGAGGCCCTGAAGAATACTGAGTTACTAGCAGGTCGCGCTATCGTCTTCAGCGGGCGTTATAACAGCGCCCCCGAGGCCGCTACGCTCAACACCACCGTGCACCTGATCCACGGCGATAACGATGAGCAGATCCCGTTAATTCACGCGGTCAATGCAGAGCAGTGGCTAACTGAGGCGGGTGGCGATGTTACGCTCGATATCATCGACGAATTGCCACACGCTATCGATGAACAAGGTATCGCGATAGCATTAAAACACCTGAAAGAGACCATTCCACAACGTTATTTCGACCAAGTTTCGCAGGGTGAAGCCCCGGATAATGACGATGTGATCCCAATGGTTTAGCAGGAAGGGGGGCTAGGGCGTTTTACCCCAGCCCCCTTAAGAGGAGTTACTTTTTCTTCGGCCAATCGTCGTCTTCGTCGTCCCACTTATCGTTAAAATCACGATGAGGTGGTAGCTTCGGTTTGTTATCGAGGTATTTTTTAACATCAACACGTTTTAAGTCTTTGTAGACGTTAACGAGTAACCCCACCATAAACAGGATGATTAACACCCACCAATACTCTTTTATCCATTCCATATACGACTCCTTAGGTCAGCAATAACTGCATAATCCGTTGATACATTCGACTGAGGGTCTGCAGATCAGCTGCGCTGACACACTCGTTAATCTTATGAATAGTGGCGTTAACGGGGCCGAGTTCGACGACCTGCGTTCCCATTCTGGCGATGAAACGTCCATCAGAGGTGCCACCATTGGTCAGTAACTCGGGCTTAATTTCATTATAGTGCTGAATGGCGTCGACGACCGCATCGACCAGCTCACCTTTTTCAGTAAGAAAAGGTTGGCCGGAAAGATTCCATTCCAAGGTATAACGCAGTTGGTGGCGGTCAAGCAGCTGGGCCACGCGCTCGCGAATACGTTGATCGGTGAGTTCGGTACTGAAGCGGAAATTAAACTGTACGAATAATTCGCCAGGGATCACGTTATTACTGCCGGTGCCGGCTTGGACATTGGCAATCTGCATACTGGTGGGAGGGAAAAAGTCATTCCCCTGATCCCATTCGGTAGCGGCTAACTCCTGCAGTGCGGGTAAGGCACGATGCACCGGATTATCGGCGAGATGCGGGTAGGCAACATGCCCCTGCACACCATGAATGGTTAGATTAGCGGTAATCGACCCGCGGCGACCGTTTTTAACGACATCGCCGACCCGCTCGGTACTGGAAGGCTCCCCGACTAAGCAATATTCTACGCGTTCTTGTCGAGCCATCAGCTGTTCGACGACTTTTACCGTACCATTAATTCCGCTGGCTTCTTCATCGGAGGTAATCAAGAAGGCGAGGCGCCCAGAATGATGTGGGTGTTGCTCGACGAAACGCTCGGCGGCGACGACCATCGCGGCGAGGGAGCCTTTCATGTCGGCAGCCCCGCGACCAAACAAGAGGCCGTCGCGGATAGTGGGTTCGAAAGGTGAATTAATCCATTTACGCTCATCACCGACCGGTACGACATCCGTATGCCCCGCGAAGGCAAGCGTTTTGCCTTGGCCGCGGGTTGCCCAGAAATTTTGGGTATCACCGAAATTCATCGGTTCGATATGAAATCCTATCGCTTCGAGGCGAGCCATCAATAACGCCTGGCAGCCTGCATCGTTAGGGCTTAATGAGGGACAGCGAATCAGGTTCTGAGCAAGTTCGATGACTGGACAAAACATCTAGTTGGCTCCTTGTAAAAAGGCGGACCACGCTGCGGTATCGAAACCAATTAGCATCTGACCGTCGGAGCGCACAAGTATAGGGCGTTTAATCACTGCGGGGTGCGCCAACATAATGCTACGCGCATGAGCGGGATCGCTCGCCAGCTGTTTATCCTCAGCAGAGAGGGTACGCCAAGTGGTACCGCGGGTATTAAGTAATGCCTTGATGCCTAAGGCAGCAATCAACTGCTCTAGGAGAGCGTCGTCGAGACCTTGTTGGCGGAAATCATGGTATGTGGCTGTGACCGATTGTTCAGTGAGGTATTTACGGGCTTTTCTTACCGTATCACAGGTTTTTATACCATAAATCGTAAAGGTCGGTGCGGTGGCTTGAGTCATAAGGCGGTACTACCTAATTATTAAGTCAAAAGTTTACGAGTAATCAAGAATAATGCCGGATTTGGCCGCCATTATCCACCTTTGTGCAGGGCGGGGGGGAATAACCGAAAGTATCGATTTATTTAAAGTCAGAACTGTGAACAATATCAGAAATTCATACAATGATTTTTTTATCTTAAAATTACAATAAATCATAAGGTTAGCGATAATTTCAGTAAAAAAGGCAAACGTTAACCTAGAATAATTCTTTACAGGGCTTTACGAATTTAGCGACTTACAGGTAGGATTCATCACCCTCTGGATAAATTCGCCAATTTTTACCTGTGCTGATGCGGTAGAGGGGCTTTGCTGTAGAAGTGGACAAACAGGAAACCTATGAAAAATACAAAAAAAACAGCGGCTGATTTACAGCACGCTAGACGTAAGTGGTTAAACTCCCATGACTCCGGGTATCGTAAGGAGATGGGAAACCGCCAAGTTCAGATGATAGCCATTGGCGGCGCAATTGGTACCGGGCTTTTTCTCGGCGCAGGGGCACGTTTACAACTCGCGGGCCCAGCCCTCGCAATAGTCTATTTAGTCTGTGGCATCTTCTCCTTCTTCATCTTACGCGCACTCGGGGAGTTAGTTTTACATCGTCCTTCCAGCGGCAGCTTCGTCTCCTATGCACGTGAGTTTATGGGTGAGAAGGCCTCGTACGTTGCAGGCTGGATGTACTTCGTCAACTGGGCGATGACCGGTATTGTCGATATCACCGCAGTCGCTCTCTACATGCACTATTGGGGAGCCTTCGGCGATATTCCGCAGTGGGTTATCGCTTTGGGCGCGTTGGCGATTGTGGGCACCATGAACATGGTCGGCGTGAAGTGGTTTGCCGAGATGGAATTCTGGTTCTCGTTAATCAAAGTATTGGCGATCGTTCTCTTCTTGGTGGTCGGTGTCGTTTTCTTAGGCAGCGGCAAGCCTCTCGATGGCAATACTACCGGTTTTCACCTGATCTCGGATAATGGCGGCTTTTTCCCACATGGGATAATGGCGGCTTTCGTCCTAGTACAAGGTGTCGTCTTCGCGTTTGCCTCTATTGAGTTGGTCGGTACGGCAGCCGGAGAGTGTAAAAATCCGAAAATCATGGTACCCAAGGCGATCAATAGTGTGATCTGGCGTATCGGATTATTCTATGTTGGATCGGTCGTTCTCCTTGTGTTGTTACTGCCGTGGAATGCCTACCAAGCCGGACAGAGTCCTTTTGTGACCTTCTTTAGTAAATTAGGCGTACCCTACATCGGTAGCATTATGAATATCGTCGTGTTGACGGCGGCATTATCCAGCCTCAATTCAGGCCTCTATTCTACAGGTCGTATTTTGCGTTCGATGTCGATGGGAGGGTCTGCACCTCGCTTTATGTCGAAGATGAGCCGCCAGCAGGTGCCTTATGCCGGGATCTTAGCGACTATCGTGATTTACATCTTTGGAGTGGTACTTAACTACTACGTACCGAGCCAGGTGTTCGAAATCGTCTTGAACTTTGCATCACTAGGGATTATTAGCTCATGGGCATTTATCGTGCTCTGTCAGCTACGGTTACGTAAAGCGATTCGCGAAGGTAAGGCAGAAGATATCTCCTTTAAGCTACCGGGAGCGCCGTTTACCTCCTGGTTGACGCTGCTGTTCTTGGCTAGCGTATTAGTCTTGATGGCCTTCGATTACCCGAATGGAACCTATACTATCGCATCAGTACCGTTGATCATCGTTCTATTAGTGATTGGCTGGTTCGGTGTGAGAAAACGTGTTCACGAGGTTTCGCTGCGCGAGCAACAGCATATGTCTGCGCATCACGAAGAGTAGGGGTGAGGGGGCGATGCAGCCCCGTCATCGAGAAAGTAAAAAAGGTAGCGCCTCATGCGCTACCTTTTTTTTATATCGTATTAGCGGTTATTAGCGAGTGCCGTAACTAGCTGATTGGCTCCTTGGCTCATCGGCGTGAAGTGGCTGCCTGGCGCGCGTGCAACGGCGATAAATACGCCGACATTGGTACGTGGGTCCATTACGATATAGGTCATAAAGCCACCCCCGCCACCGGTTTTTTCCACTAGAGCGGGTTGATTACCGATGGCATTCATATGTACCCAGCCGAAGCCAAGTCCACTGGCCGGGCCGGCCACGTCCATTCCGTTCATTCTTACGAGCTGACTGCGTGGATAAACGACGCGCTGTAGCGTACTGGCGAGTGGCGAGCGAGGCTTAATCGAACTCGATAAGAACTGCTGCATCCAACGCTCCATATCATCAGCCGTCGAATACAGCCCACCACTGCCGATAGCTGCGAGGGTATTATTACAAGGGCTGGCATGGTCACGTGGGATAATCAGGCGACGACATTGATCGGGAGAGGGGGTAAATGTCGTATCTTTCATCCCGAGTGGGCGCGTGATTAACGATTGGACGAGTTGCGGATAAGGCTTGCCGCTCGCACGCGACAGGGCATCGGCTAGATAGTCGAAACCTAGATTCGAATAAGCTGCCACGGTACCCGGGATCGCTTTGAGCTTGGCATGTTGTAGCCATTGCCAGCGCGAGGCTTTTTCAGGCCAAACAAAGACTGGACGGTTAGCACGGCCTCCTGGCATCTCGCGGGGGAGTCCTGCGGTATGCGTAGCAAGATTTTGTAACTTAATGGTGTAGCCACGAAACGGCGGAACCGTCATGCCTTTAGGCGCATATTTGCTTAGGGGATCGGAGATTTTCACGGTGCCCTGCTGATCGAGCTTCACCAACGTTTCGCTGGTGAATAACTTCGTAATCGAGGCTAAGCGAAACAGGCTCTCTTTCGTCGGACGTACACCACTTCCCGTTCGTGTTTCTCCCGCACTGGTGAAATAGTGCTGATTACCATCAATCACGACCATCGTCATACTGGCGGGGGCCGTTTGTTGAAAAATCTGTTGTGCGTAGCGCTGCACGATATCAGCGCTAAGCTGTGGAGCCACTCTCGGGGTAGCGAAGCTGGTACTGGTTGCAGTGATAGCAAGTGTTGCTGCGAGGGATAAAGTCAGTTTATTCAAGGGAGAGAGATCCATACACAGTGGGCGAAAGATAATGCAGCATGATAGCGGCTTTCCACGAAGCTAATTAAAAAAACTATTAATAATTATGTCTCTTTTTAGTCATAACTCGGCCTATCAGGCCGAGTTATTGCGTTATAACCAATCGCGGACTGTCAAAAAGTGATCGGTCAGCGCTGCCTCCGGCGAGCCGGGCTCTGCGTGGTAATCATATTCAAAACGTACCAGAGGAGGCATCGACATCAGGATAGATTCGGTACGCCCGCCACTTTGGATGCCAAATAAGGTACCGCGGTCCCACAGTAGATTGAACTCAACATAACGTCCTCGTCGGTATAGCTGGAATTGTCGCTCGCGCTCACCGTAAGGGAGATCCTTACGCTTCTCGACGATGGGTAGATAAGCCTCTAGAAAACCGAGACCAACCGCCTGCGTAAACGCAAAACAGTGTTCGAAATCAGGGGAGTTAAGGTCATCAAAAAAGAGGCCACCAATCCCGCGCTGTTCGTTGCGGTGGCGCAGATGAAAGTACTCATCACACCACTTCTTATAGCGTGGATAGACTTCTTCGCCAAAGGGCTGACAGAGAGATTGAGCGGTTTTATGCCAATGGTAGGCATCCTCTTCAAAACCATAATATGGGGTGAGATCAAAGCCACCGCCAAACCACCACACCGGCTCTGCACCTGGTTTCTCAGCGATAAAGAAACGGACGTTGGCATGGCTCGTCGGCACATAGGGATTATTAGGATGGATTACCAACGATACGCCCATCGCTTGGAAGCTGCGTCCCGCTAGCTCAGGTCGGTGAGCCGTCGCTGACGCGGGCATCTCACTGCCGTACACATGGGAGAAGTTTACCCCCGCTTGTTCGAAGATTGCGCCTTGCGTGAGAACGCGTGTGCGGCCACCGCCACCGGCGTCGCGTGTCCAATTATCCTCAAGAAATGAGGCTTGGCCATCAATATTAGTGAGCTGCTGGCAAATCGTATCCTGCAGCGTGAGAAAAAAGTGTTTAACTTGCTCGATAGTCTGCGTGCTCATGATGTTTATCTACAACCTTGAGTGAACATTAGGCGAATCAACTGACTCGGCGGTTACGGCGTTGTTGTTCATTATAAAAGTTGACGATGCCATCAGAAATAGCGCCTGCAATTTTTTTACGAAATGCGGTGGTTCCTAAAAGCTTTTCCTCGCTGGGATTCGTAATAAACGAGGTTTCGACTAACACAGAAGGGATAGACGGCGACTTTAGGACGGCGAAGGCGGCTTGTTCGGTATGTTGGCTGTGTAAATGGTGTACCGGGCGAATGGTATCGAGCACATGTTTACCGAGTGTTAAGCTATTTTTAATGGTATCTGTCTGAACGAGATCGAAAAGGATCTGCTGAAGGTACTGGTCTTTCTGTTGGACCTTTAGTCCACCGACGGCATCTGCAGCATTCTCGCGATCAGAGAGATAGCGTGCCATTGCGCTACTTGCCCCACGGTTAGAGAGCGCGAAGACTGATGCGCCACGCGCGCTAGGGTCGGTGTAGCCGTCGGCATGGATGGACATAAAAAGCGATGCGCCATGTTGTGAAGCGATTTCAACGCGTTGATAGAGCGGGATAAAATGGTCACTGTCACGGGTCAGACGCGCTTCAATATGCGGGTGGCTGCTCAATAGTTGGCGAACAGTATTCGCTATTTCCAACACGACGTGCTTTTCCATTGAACCTTCTTCACCGACGGCTCCAGAATCGATTCCGCCATGACCTGGGTCCAGCATGACGATGAACTTACCTGAGTTACTCTTTTTCGCTGCTGAATGCCGAGTGCGAGACGTCGGGAGCCGCGACTCTTCTGCCAACACAGCCCGCGGCGAGAGGACGGCCAGCGCGAGACCAGAAAAGAGTAATTGGCGGCGATTGACGAGCTGTTTTAGAGAGGCCAATTTTTTCATTATATTCAGATCCGTGAAGAGTTAATGAGAATTACTACTAATAATTAGGTTATATAATAACATTAGCGATATTGCTAACATTGAAATATTTCAGCCTTTTACTGAGTATTGCCTTTTCTAACACCCATACTCACCCGCATAATAGTGCGTTTGTGTATAGGGGAGGTGAAAAAATGGAAATTCGTGTTTTCGAACAACAAGATATCGACGAAGTCATCACTCTGTGGGAGCGCTGCGATTTACTCAGACCTTGGAATGATCCAGAACTGGATATTGAACGTAAATTACGTCACGATGCCGATCTCTTTCTGGTCGTTATCCTCTCGGGACAAATCGTGGGAAGCGTCATGGGAGGCTATGACGGCCATCGTGGTTCCGCTTATTACCTCGCAGTCCATCCCGACTACCAAGGTCGCGGCTTTGCCAACGCACTGATGAATCGATTGGAAAAGAAATTAATTGCCCGAGGCTGCCCGAAGCTCAATTTGCAGATTCGAGATGATAACGATCAAGTTCTCGGCTTCTATGAAAAATTAGACTATGAAATCAATGAAGTCACTACACTCGGTAAGCGCTTGATTGAAGACCGTGAATATTAGACGCCGATGAGGGAACATTTCGATCTCGATGATGAAGTCGCGCCGCTGCCTTTTCTACTCTGGGTCATCTTATTGTTCCAAGCACGCGCATGGTTACTCTTAGTGATGGCTGGAGCATCTCGACAACAAGGCGATACACTGCTGCGTCTATTTGTTCCCGACACCTCGACATTCTTTGTCGGCCTAGCGATGGGGTTACCGGCCTTATTGTGCATGGTGCTTAGCGGCTATCGGCAACGCTTTCCCCGCGTATGGCGGGTGTGCCGCTATGTCCTATTGGTGAGCGGAGCGCTGTTGTGTATCGGGCAATTGAGTCAATGGAATACCGTTGCACTTGAAGCCTCGCCGACACTATTCATTATGACGTTGTTCGACGGCCTGAATGAGTTCGCACTCTTTACCCTACCGCACTTAAAAAAGTGTTTTGTGCAATAAGCACACTGCAAACTAAACTTTTTACGTGATGACGACTCCTAGTAGCATTGACTCGAGTCGCAAGAGGAATAGAAATGAAAGTATTGCCCTGTGCCCTGTTAGCCAGTGCGGCGTTACTAAGTGGCTGTGCCGGTTCTAGCCATCCTACTGAAACGTCCAGTAGTTCCGTCCATTGGTATAACCCATTAAGCTATTCTTGGTCATCCGCGTTACCGTGGAACTGGTTTGGCTCTTCCGTGGCAGTGAGTGAGGAAGGCGTAGGGAAGGTGACGAGTTTAACCGCCTTTAACGTTGAAGCCATCACTAAAGGTATTGGTGGCGATTATACCTTGCGCCAAGGTATGGGCACGCACAATGGACAGATCGAAAGCTATATTCAGGCGCTACAAGGTCAACAGGTGGCTATGACCTTCTACGGTGATAGCACAGTAAACAAGATTGAGATCGCCGACAATAGTGTCGGAACCCCGAGCGATATTCGCTTCGGCGCACCGTTCTCTGCGTTATTTGATAAAGCCTATGGGCATTGTCAACCAGGTGCTGATAGCCAACATGTCCAGTGTAAGGTCCCCAATAGCCAACACCTCGAGGTGATTTATCAAGGGGAGTTCAGTGGGCCTGCCGGTATCATGCCTGCCGACGCGACACTTAAACAGTGGACGCTTTCTGACATTATCTGGCACGCCTGATCGTTATATATTTTTTAGCAATTACACAGCAGTAATCGGTATATAAAACTATTACTGCTTTCTTAGCCTTGTTAATACACTGATAACTTCAAGATTAACTGAGGTTGAGAGTGGGATTTTCAGGTATGAAGAGACTCTATGCATTATCGGTAGTGGGCACCATGCTGCTTGCTGCCCCGTCTGCCTATCCAGCCCAGTTACTTAATAGCTCCTATGACGTTTCACGTGAGCTTTACGAGCGCCTCAATCCCCTCTTTATTCAGCACTGGGATGCTGAGCATCCCCAGGATAAACTGACCCTGCGTCAGTCACATGGTGGTTCATCGAAACAAGCGCTAGCGTTGCTACAGGGGATGCGGGCGGATGTGGTGACCTTTAACCAAGTTCCCGATATACAGATCCTGCATGACAAGGGCCGACTAATTCCTAGCGATTGGCAGCGGCGCTTGGCCAATAATAGTTCCCCCTATTATTCGACGATGGCGCTGGTTGTACGGCGCGGTAATCCATTGCGAATTAATGGCTGGGATGATCTAGTTAAGCCTGGAGTGAAACTTATTTACCCCAATCCTAAAACCTCTGGCAATGGCCGCTATGCGTGGCTGGCTGCTTGGGGAGCCTTACGGATTTCCCATCACAATGACGACGGCGCGGTACAACGCGCGATGCGCCAGTGGGTAAGGAATACGCAGGTCGCCGATATCGGCGGGAGAGGGGCGACGCAAAGTTTTGTTAATCAACACCTAGGCGACGTGCTTATCACGTTCGAAGCGGAGGCACGGGCGTTACAACAGCATTATCCTGCCGAGCAATATCAGGTTATCGTTCCGCGAACAAATATTAAAGCCGAGTTTCCCGTCACGTGGCTAGATCGAAACACTGAGCGGAATCATACGACTGCGGTCGCTAAAGCGTACTTAAATTTTCTTTATCAACCTGAGGCGCAGAATATCTTAACCAACTTCTATTACCGGACTTACCATGCGACGCCAAGTCTGGTAGCTCAGCAACACTTCTCGCCGGTTCAATTCTTCACGGTTGAACAGCAGTTTGGGTCATGGCAGCACGCCATGCAATCACAATTTGCCCCGCATGGGCAGTTCGATACATTGCAGTCCGCAGGACAATCATTATGATTTTTTCACGTCAACGCCGTGTGTTACCCGGGTTCGGGTTGAGTTTGGGTACTAGCTTATTCTTCACCTGCTTGATCCTGTTATTACCGGTCAGTGCGCTGATACTACAGTTATCGCAGATGACACTCGCGGATTACTGGCGTGTGATAAGTGATCCGCAGCTGGTCGCCGCCTATAAAATAACGTTGCTTTGTGCGGCGGTGGCATCATTGTTTAATGCCGTATTTGGGACATTGATGGCGTGGGTATTAACGCGCTACCGCTTTCCAGGTCGTACCTTCCTCGATGGCTTAATGGATCTCCCTTTCGCCTTACCTACGGCGGTGGCCGGCCTTACTCTGGCAGGACTGTTCTCGTCCAATGGTTGGTATGGTCATTGGCTGGCCGAGCACGGTATTAAGGTCACTTATACGTGGTTAGGGATCGCCGTTGCCATGGCATTCACGAGTATTCCATTTGTGATCCGCACGGTACAACCCGTGCTCGAAGAGCTAGGCCCCGAGTATGAAGAGGCAGCCGAAACACTTGGCGCACGCCCTGCACAGGCATTCTTTAAAGTTATCTTGCCAGAAATTGCCCCCTCGTTATTGGCGGGAACTGCATTATCGTTTACCCGCAGCTTGGGAGAGTTCGGTGCGGTTATCTTCATCGCCGGTAACATCGCGTGGAAAACAGAAGTCATTTCGTTACTCATCTTCGTACGCCAACAAGAGTTCGATTTCCCGGCATCAAGCGCGATTGCCTCGGTGATTATGGGGGCATCGTTAGTCTTACTCTTTACCATCAACACACTACAGAGCCGCTATGGGCGCCGTCTGGGGGGGAAATAATGGCTGTCTCGACACGCCCTTGGACAAAGTGGATCTTAATTACACTGGCAATCGTCAGTGCGGCGATTTTTCTGCTCGTCCCTCTGGTCTATATCTTCTGGCAAGCGTTAAGCGAAGGGGTTGGCGTTGCCCTACATAATTTACGCGATGGCGACATGCTGCATGCTATCTGGCTCACGGTACTTATTGCCTTAATCACTGTCCCAGTAAATTTAATTTTTGGGACATTATTAGCTTGGCTAGTGAGCCGGTTTAACTTCCCAGGTCGGCAGTTCTTACTGACACTCTACGATATTCCCTTCGCCATATCGCCGGTCGTGGTGGGGCTGCTGTACCTCCTTTTCTGGGGGATCAATGGTCCGGCGGGTAGCTGGTTAGACGCACATAATATTCAGGTGATGTTTACCTGGCCGGGCATGGTGCTAGTCACTATCTTCGTGACCTGTCCGTTTGTCATTCGCGAGCTTGTGCCGGTCATGCTGAGCCAAGGAAGCCAAGAAGATGAAGCGGCGATCCTGCTTGGGGCGAGTGGTTGGCAGATGTTCCGTCGCGTGACCCTACCTAATATCCGCTGGGCACTATTGTATGGCGTCGTATTAACCAATGCGCGGGCGATTGGCGAATTTGGAGCGGTATCGGTCGTCTCGGGAGCTATCCGTGGCGAAACCTACACCCTTCCGTTACAGGTCGAATTACTGAACCAAGATTATAATACCGTTGGCGCTTTCACCGCGGCGGCTTTATTGGCTATGATGGCCATGGTCACCTTATGTTTAAAAAGTGTATTGCAATGGCGCTTAGAACGTCAGCAGCACGGCGCACAGGCAGGCGAAAATGAGCATTAATATTAATCAGATTTCTAAATCGTTCGGTAGCACTCAGGTACTAAACGATATCAGTCTCGATATTCCATCGGGTGAGATGGTGGCGCTACTCGGACCATCAGGGTCGGGTAAAACGACGCTATTAAGGATTATTGCAGGTCTCGAGAACCAGAATTCTGGAGAAATCCTGTTCCATGGTCGAGACGTCAGCCAGGTGCATGCCCGCGATCGCCAAGTTGGGTTCGTCTTCCAACACTATGCGCTATTTCGTCATATGAATGTCTTCGATAATATTGCTTTCGGCTTAACAGTTATGCCGCGCAAGTCCCGGCCGAGTAAGGCGGCGATCCGTGAAAAAGTCACGAAATTGCTTGAGATGGTGCAGCTTAAAGAGTTTGCCAATCGCTATCCGGCTCAGCTGTCTGGTGGACAGAAACAGCGTGTCGCATTGGCGCGAGCGCTAGCGGTGGAACCGGCTATTTTGTTACTTGATGAGCCGTTTGGTGCGCTGGATGCGCAGGTGCGTAAGGAACTACGGCGCTGGTTACGTCAGCTACACGAAGAGTTAAAGTTCACCAGTGTCTTCGTTACTCATGATCAGGAAGAGGCGATGGACGTTGCGGATCATATTGTGGTGATGAGCCAAGGTAATATCGAACAGCATGGCACGCCACAACAAGTCTGGCAGAACCCCGAAAGCCGCTTCGTCTTGGAATTTTTAGGGGAGATCAATCGGCTACCGGCCATCGTTCGCGGTAACAGCCTACAGATAGCTGGGCAGCATTGGCCATTAAGTAAACCGTATGACGTAGAGGGTGAGGTGGATCTCTTTCTGCGTCCTTGGGAGCTAAGCTGGTCGGCGCAAGCGGATAACGACCACCGTTTACCGGCTACAGTGCTCGAAGTGACCCCGCGCGGGCATTTCTGGCAGTTAAGTGTTGAGGCCAAAGGGGTGGCAATCGAACCGCTATCGGTGGTCAGTCAATCGGGGGTACCTCCCGAACGTGGCTCGACACTCTATCTCAACCTCAAGCAGGCCCGTGTCTACCAGCAAGACAATCTTTTAGCACCCCTTGCCTTTGCGTGATCAGACTGATAATTTCGAGGTTAGCGTTGCCATCAGCCTAGGTTCTTACCTAGGCTGATGGCGTTTGAGCGATAGGAAAATAATGTGACTACCCTTGAGAGTACGATAGGCAATACCCCATTAGTCCGGTTACAACGCCTGACCGTGGCGGGAGGCGGTGAGGTATGGGTTAAGCTTGAAGGTAACAACCCGGCAGGTTCGGTGAAAGACCGGGCTGCGTGGTCTATGGTACGCGAAGCCGAGTTGCGAGGCGAGATTACTCCCGGCGATACCTTAATCGAGGCGACCAGTGGTAATACGGGTATCGCATTAGCGATGATTAGCGCTCTACTGGGATACAAACTCAAACTCCTCATGCCGGATAATATGAGCATTGAGCGCCAAGCCGCGATGCAAGCCTATGGCGCAGAACTCATTCTTATTAATTGTGAGCAGGGCATGGAGTATGCTCGCGATTATGCGCAGGAACTTGCGGCACAGGGGGCAGGGGTCGTCCTGGACCAATTTAATAATCACGATAATGCACTGGCGCATTATCGGAGCACAGGCCCCGAAATTTGGCGACAAACCGCGGGGCGTATCACCCATTTTGTCTCCAGCATGGGAACGACGGGTACCATCAGCGGAACGGGCCGTTTCCTCAAACAACAGGACCCTACGATCCAGGTTATCGGTTTACAGCCCGCCGCGGGTAGCCAAATAGCGGGGATTCGCCATTGGGAAGGCGTTTACCAACCGGGGATTTATCAGCCCCAGTGGGTAGATGATATCGTGATGATGACGCAAGATCGTGCCGAGCAGACAGCTCGTGCACTTGCGCAGCGGGAAGGGATCTTCGGTGGTATCAGCTCGGGAGGGGCGGTGTCAGCGGCGCTAGAGTTGGCGCAAGGACACCCTGAGCGAGTCGTGGTGGCGATAATCTGCGATCGGGGCGATCGTTACCTATCGACGGGTATTTTCGGCGGATAGGCCGAGTAAAGCGTAATGATTGTGTAAAACTAACAGAATATTACGAGAAAAGTCGTCATTATGGGGTAAGCGAGCCATAGGGATAAGTATGAAAATTTTATTAGTTGAAGACGATCAAGAGCTAGGGCAGATGTTAAGCCAGTATTTAGTCGGTGAGGGGATGCAGACTGATGTGATCACTCATGGGAAACGCGCGATAGAAATGATTAATCAAGCGCATTACGATGCGATGATCCTCGACATTATGCTTCCGGACATTAATGGTATTGAAGTATTACGTCAGGTGCGCCAGCAGCACCGTTTACCGATCATTATGCTTACCGCCAAGGGCGAGAATATCGATCGCGTGATTGGCCTTGAAATGGGCGCCGACGACTACATGCCGAAGCCATGTTATCCGCGCGAGCTGGTAGCGCGTTTACGCTCGGTAATGCGTCGATTCGAAGAGATCCCGACGGCACCCGGCGATAATCAACCTCTGACACTGAAAGCATTAGTGTTAAACCCCGCGATGCGGGCGGTGACTTGGCAACAAACGCCGCTGGATTTGACCGCCTCTGAATTTAACTTACTTGAGTTACTGTTAGCCGCGGAAGATCGTGTGGTATCGAAGGACGAACTCTCTGAAAAAGCATTAGGACGCACGCGAGAGGCTTACGATCGCAGTGTCGATGTGCATATCAGCAATATTCGCCAGAAACTCTCCAAAACGACCGGCGATCAAATTTTTATCGAAACAGTCCGTAGTATTGGCTATAAAATTCGATGAATCAGCGTTATCCACGGCGGCTATTTAGTAAGATGTTGCTCGCCTTTTTAATCGTGTTCTTGTTGATAAGCCAAGTGATATGGCTGGGCTTCTCGCTGTTTAGCCACGATGGTTCCCCCTTCGTTAAACAACAACGTAGCTTGCAGCAAGTTCAGCTCACGTCACTCGCACAGCTTATTGCTCGTTCTGATACTGTCGCTGCCGAGTCATTGGTTAATAGCTGGAGCCCAGAGATTCGTCCGGTAATGACGCTGCGTAACGGGAGCGAGACAACGCCGGTCGTTGAAGATAGAGACCACGGAGTTCCCTTAATAGTTGTACAGCGCGTTATGGATAGTCAGGGCCAGCGTTATCTGCTGAGCTTGGATTATCGTGCACTAGAGCATTTTGACGAGCATGATCACCATTCATGGCATGATTCACTGCATATTCCGACACCGATGCTATTTTTTGCCCCTTTCTTAGGGCTATTCTTTAGTTTGCTACTGGCTTGGAACATGACTCGGCCAATACGCCAATTGCGCGAAGGCTTCGCAAAAATCTCACAGGGTGACCTGAGCGTACGGCTCTATCCTTCCATGAAAAGGCGTTACGACGAGTTATCTATCGTGGCGCAAGATTTCGATGCAATGGTAGAGCGTATCGATGTCTTAGTGAAGGCGCGAGAAGCGTTACTGCATGATATCTCCCATGAATTACGCACACCGTTAGCGCGAGTACAATTAGCTGTCGGATTAGCTCGGCAAAGTGATGTTAATATTCCTCACTCTCTCGATCGTATCGATCTAGAAACCAAACGACTCGATAAGATGATCGGGGAGTTATTAACATTATCGAGAGCGGAACACGATGGTATCGATATTGATCAGTACTTTGATTTTATCGCGTTACTGGAAGCTATCCTCGTCGATATCCGTTACGAAGCGCATCCGCTGCAGGTGGATGTCATCGCCTATTATGATAGTTTGAAATCAGTGACCGTACAGGGCAACGCAGAGCTTGTTCGCCGCGCTATCGAGAATGTCTTACGTAATGCTCTGCGCTATTCATCGCGTAAGCAGGCAGTCGTGATAAAGCTTGATGTGGAGCGAGAGACGTTGCTGCTCACCATTTCCGACAGTGGCCCGGGAGTGGCAGAAGACAAGATATCGAGTATTTTCGATCCCTTCGTACGCTTACAGTCTAGCCTGTCCGGCAAGGGCTATGGATTAGGGTTAGCAATAGTTAGAAAAGTGATTTTGGCACATCAGGGAGAAGTTTCTGCGACGAACCGTCCAGAAGGGGGGCTTAAAATTTCTATTCGATTACCACGTTGGCCAGAATAAAAAAAGCTCATCTAAAAAGATGAGCTTTTATATCACTATTTCTGAATTCGCATGATTGGCGTTTCACCAACAGTGACATGACCGGATAGCTTAGATAACGACTTGATTTCATCCATATTAGAGATGACAACCGGCGTCAGCGTCGATTTTGCTTTTTCTTCGAGGAAAGCGAGATCGAACTCGATAATTGGGTCGCCCTTCTTGACCTTTTGTCCTTCCTCAGCGAGGCGTTTAAAGCCTTCACCTTTTAACTCTACAGTATCAATACCGAAGTGGACAAACAGCTCGATACCGTTGTCTGATTCGATAGAGAAGGCGTGGTTGGTTTCGAAAATTTTACCAATCGTTCCTTCAACGGGAGCGACGATTTGGTTACCGTTAGGACGAATAGCGATTCCATCACCCACGATTTTTTCTGCGAATACCACATCCGGTACATCTTCGATATTAACGATTTCGCCCGAAAGCGGGGCAACAATTTCAATGCTGCCAGATTCGCTATCCGATTTG
The DNA here is from genome assembly GCF_018494085.1 of Rosenbergiella collisarenosi. Taxonomy (GTDB): domain Bacteria; phylum Pseudomonadota; class Gammaproteobacteria; order Enterobacterales; family Enterobacteriaceae; genus Rosenbergiella; species Rosenbergiella collisarenosi. The sequence continues at coordinate 188,673 of NZ_JABBFP010000002.1, forward strand.
TCGCCAAAAAGTTTAGAAAACAATCCCATGATCTTCTCCTAAGCAATAACGTCGAAACACTAATGACAATCTAGCAAAGTGTCTTTTCTTTAATAAACTTATCAACGATAGCCGTTAATGCTTCAGCTGTCGGTTGCGCGAGCGCCTCTGCGGCTAAAACTTTAACGTCTTCGAAATTAGTGTTACGAATAATTTTTTTAATTCTAGGGATAGAAATAGAACTCATACTAAATTCGTCCAATCCCATGCCTAATAGTAATAGTGTAGCACGTTCATCGCCAGCTAACTCACCACACATCCCTGTCCATTTTCCAACAGCGTGAGATGCGTCAATAACTTGCTTGATTAGCAGCAGTACAGAAGGGCTCATCGGGTTGTATAAATGCGAAATTCGGTCATTACCACGATCTACCGCGAGCGTATATTGTGTCAGATCATTGGTACCAATACTGAAGAAATCGACTTCTTTTGCAAGGTGATGGGCGATGGTTGCCGAGGCGGGTGTTTCCACCATGATACCCACTTCGATATTTTGGTCGAAGGCTTTACCTTCCGCGGTGAGCTGGGCCTTAAGGGTATCTAGTTCAGCCTTTAATGTACGGACTTCTTCTACCGAGATAATCATCGGGAACATGATACGGAGTTTGCCATGAGCGGAGGCGCGTAAAATAGCGCGGAGTTGCGCATGCAGAATTTCTTTACGATCCATACCAATACGGATCGCACGCCAGCCTAGAAACGGGTTATCTTCCTTCGGCAGATTCATATAGGGTAGATCTTTGTCACCGCCGATATCCATGGTACGGATGATCACCGCTTGAGCGCCCACCGCTTCTGCTACTGCCTTGTAAGCCTCGTATTGTTCTTGTTCTGAAGGTAATGACTCGCGATCCATAAACAAAAACTCTGTTCGATAGAGACCAACCCCTTCAGCACCGTTGCGCTCGGCTCCCGCAACATCGCGAACCGTACCGATGTTGGCACAGACCTCTACGTGGTGGCCGTCCAAGGTAATTGCAGGTAAGTCTTTAAGCTTGGCCATCTCGTGTTTTTCATCTAGCCAAGTTGTTTGAATCTCGCGTAATTCGGAGATCTGTTCCTCGGAAGGATTAATCAGTACTTGGTTATTCACCGCATCAAGGATGAGGAAGTCACCATTTTTTACCGTTTGAGTAATTGTACCAATCCCCACAATCGCAGGGAGTTCTAAGGACCGTGCCATGATCGAGGTATGCGACGTTCTGCCGCCTAAATCGGTAATAAAGCCTAATACTTTTTCAAGATTGAGCTGCGCAGTCTCTGATGGGGTCAGATCTTTAGCTACCAGAATAGATTCATCTGCGATGGCGCTGAGGTCAACAATGGCTAGACCAAGAATATTCTGTAGTAAACGCTTACCAATATCCCGAACGTCGGCTGCCCGCTCTTTAAGGTATTCGTCGTCCAATTCTTCCAGCGCTGTAGCTTGGTCTTCAATAACGGCATGCACTGCGGCATCGGCTGTCTGGTGGTTTTTACGAATAAGATCGATGATTTCAAGTTCGAGTTCTTCATCTTCCAGTAGCATGATATGCCCTTCGAAGATGGCCTCTTTCTCGGTCCCGAAAGTTTCTCCCGCTTTAGTTTTTATTATTTCTAACTGTGCAGAGGCTTTCTTGCGGCTTTCAAGAAAATGGTTAATTTCTTGATCTACTTGGCTAGGATCGATTTTATGGCTATTGATGACGATGTCGTCTTCTTTTAAGAGCAGTGCCTTACCGAATGCAATACCGGGTGACGCAGGGATACCAGAAATCATAATCTTACCTTTAAATCAACGATGCCTATGTGTAAATACTGGAAGTCAGTGCCTAAGGGTATGGCTCAATGGCGTGTTTGAGTGTAAAGCGGCGACCCACCTTGGATCAATAGACCTTGGGGCGCTCGCCACGATTATTCAAGTTCAGCCATTAATTTAACTAAATGTTCGATAGCCTGTTGTTCGTCTTCGCCTTCCGCGCTGAGCGTTACGACGGTGCCTTGAGTAAGGCCCAAGGTCTGCAATTTAAACAAGCTTTTTGCACTCGCCGTTTTCCCCTGAGAGGTGACGGTAATGTCAGATTGAAACGTTTTTGCTTCTTTAACGAACTGTGCCGCGGGGCGAGTGTGCAATCCATTTGGTGCAGTGATGGTGACTTCTTGTTGGAACATATTTTTTCCCCAAAATAATCTGAAGGTGGTTCTCGAAAATTGACCAAGGCGTTCATTGGTATTTGACATCCTTCTACGCCGTGGACCAACAAAAGTTATACGTCAATTACGACGAATTCCCTACCGTTTTTACAGGGTGTGGTTGATCAAACGCATAAAAAGTAACGCATTATTTTTCGGTTCGAAATAAATCCTATCGTTGATACCAGATGAGGAAGGAGTAAAGCAAACCCGCACTGATAAAAAATGAGATCTGGCGCACAAAAAAAACACCCGAAGGTGCTTTTTGTCTACGACTTTTTTAAAAGCAAGAAGAAAGTGGCCTAGCCATTTTCTTTTTCTGTGAACAGATCTGCAAAGAGTGCGGTCGATAGGTAACGCTCGCCGGAAGAGGGGAGGATGACGACAATGTTTTTCTCAGCGAAACCAGGTTCTTGTTGAAGCTTGATGGCGGCGGCAACGGCTGCACCTGATGAAATACCCGCTAAGATGCCTTCGGATTCCATGAGGTGACGCGCAGTGTTGATAGCTTCATCGTTAGTGATAGTAATGACTCTATCCACTAAGCCGAGATCGAGGTTTCCTGGGATAAACCCAGCGCCAATACCCTGAATTTTGTGGGGGCCCGGAGTCAGTTCCTCGCCAGCCAATGCTTGGGAAATAACCGGTGAATCGGTCGGCTCGACGGCTACCGCATAGAGGCTAGTTTTGCCTTTTGTTTGCTTGATGTAGCGAGCGATTCCGGTAAGAGTACCGCCAGTCCCTACGCCGGAAATTAAGACATCGACTTCGCCGTCTGTGTCTTCCCAAATTTCTGGTCCCGTGGTCTTTTCATGAATCTCAGGGTTTGCCGGGTTACTAAACTGCTGCAGCATAAGATATTTTGCGGGATTACTCGCGACAATTTCCTCAGCTCTAGCAATAGCCCCTTTCATTCCTTTAGCGCCCTCGGTCAATTCGAGGTTTGCGCCCAACGCTTTGAGGAGCTTACGACGTTCAACCGACATCGTGTCTGGCATCGTTAAGGTGAGTTTATAGCCGCGTGCGGCAGCAACATAAGCTAATGCTATCCCAGTATTCCCGCTCGTTGGCTCGACGAGCTCTACGCCTGGTTTGAGTAAGCCTTTCTCTTCGGCATCCCAAATCATATTCGCGCCAATCCGACATTTGATACTGAAGCTAGGATTGCGAGACTCTACTTTGGCAAGGATACGTCCATTACCTAGGCGGTTTAACCTCACTAGAGGCGTGTGGCCAATCGTTAACGAGTTATCTTCGTAAATCTTACTCATATCCTTTCCTTAACTCTTTGAAATTTCGGGAACGTAGTGAGAATACGCTTTATCTAGAAGCAGTGAAGTGACGAAATGATATATCGATATGTCAGAGCGCAATAACTGTATCGGTTTATTTGAGCAATGATCGACGGTAACGGTCTACCCAAATTGCTGTCGCACCACAGACCGCGATGGGCATGATGACCAAATTGATGATCGGTATCATCGTCAGCACGCTAATTAATCCACCAAATTCTAGATGAAGTTTTCTGTCTTCGGCAAGTTTGCGGCGCATCGCGGCAAATGACACCTTGTGGTTATCGAAAGGATAGTCGCAATATTGGATAGCCATCATCCATGCGCCGAAGATAAACCATAGGAGCGGAGCGAGGAGTTGGCCGACGCCGGGAATAAAATGAATCAGCAATAAGCCGATAGCGCGCGGCAGGTAGTAACGTAGTTTTAGCCACTCGCGTTTCATAATCCGCGGTAAGTCAGAGAGTAACGACCACCAGCTCGTGTCATTCAGAACGTGGCCAGTGAGCCTCTGCTCAAGTTGCTCTGCGAGTAACCCAAAGAACGGCGCGGCAATCCAGTTGGCAATGGTCGAAAAAAAATAGCCAAAAACGAGGACAATAGAAACTACGGCAAGCGGCCACAGCACAACGTTTAGCCACGCTAACCAATGTGGGACGTAGCTCATGAGTTGCGGGATCCACTCATTCAATTTAGTGAATAGCCAATAGAATGCCGACCCGAGCAGGATAATGTTTATCAGCAGAGGAACGATGACATATCGACGTATCCCAGGTAAACAGACGAGGTGGCAGCCTATTTTCACATAGGTGAAACCCGATGAGGGCGATGTCGAAGAGGGTTGGGACATATCCTAATACTCACAGTTGGAATAACGACAGTATAGTAACGCTTTTTCCTTCCGTGCAAACGGGTCGCTGCTGTTAATTTAATCAATCACACCAGATTAGTGATATTATTCAAGATAATTGGCAGTGTAAGCTTGCACTTATTCGCGCTGACCAATACATTTAGAGGTATATAGGTGCCTTTATAGGCAAAGTGTTTGAACAACAGAGAATATAGTGATGCAGGATTTGCGTCTGATCTTAATAGTTGTTGGTGCTATCGCGATTATCGCGTTACTGGCACACGGTTTATGGACTAATCGTAAAGAGCGGTCTAGCATCTTCCGTGATCGCCCTCATAAGCACTTTCCACAACGTCGTGATGAGAGTCTCGATGACGACGAAGCAACTTCTCCTACTGAGGAGAGGTCGCTCGTACAACCGCGTCAACCTACGCCAGCTAAAGCAGCCCCGGCTGCACCACGCGCGAATGAGACTGCGCCTGCGACCTCGCATCCTGCGCCACTAAAAGCGAATACGTTACGCGAAGGTATCGCGCTGCAAGGCGATCCCCTGCTCGGTAACGATGAAGCCGTGACAAAAGCAGAGCCTCAACCGGTTGCAACGCCTTCTATCGAAGAGGAGAGTGTACCGACTGCTGCGCCTAGCTCAGTCCCTCACTCCGAGGTTCCGACAGAACCTTTTGAGCCCGCTGAAGAAAAACCTAGTACGCCTGAAAAAATCAGTGAAGCAGCGCCTGTGAAGGAGCGTCTGACGGAAACTGTATTAGTGTTCCATGTTGCGGCGCACGCAGGGAGTGAGCTTAATGGCGAGGCATTATTGCAAGCCATTCTCCAAGCAGGCTTCCAATTTGGCGAGATGAATATTTTCCATCGCCACCTTAGCCCAACGGGTAGTGGTCCGGTCCTGTTCAGCTTGGCAAATAGCGTTAAACCGGGATCGTTTGATCCAGACACGATGTCTGATTTTACGACGCCAAGCGTCTCCATCTTTATGATGGTTCCCTGCTACGGCGATGCCTTGCAGAACTTCAAGCTCATGCTACAGTCCGCGCAACGGATCGCTGACGATGTCGGCGGTGTAGTCATGGATGATGAGCGTCATATGTTGACACCACAAAAAGTTGAAGTGTATAAGGCGCGAATTCGTGAAGTGATTAGTCACTAAGTTCAGTCGCTTTCACCAGTCTATCTATCAACCCCCGCCTGTCGGGGGTTTTTTATCAGGGTAATTTATGGCTAATCTCCAGCAACGCATCGACCGCTTACGTCAGGAACTTCGTCATCACGAATATCAGTACCATGTTTTAGATGCGCCACAAGTACCGGATGCGGAATATGACCGTTTAATGCAGGAGTTACGGCAACTGGAAGCAGATAACCCTGATAAAGTGACCCGCGATTCGCCAACACAACGTGTCGGTGCTAGACCGCTCAGTGCCTTCGACTCAGTTCGTCACGAAGTGCCCATGCTTTCGCTCGATAATGTGTTTGATGAGGCCAGTTTTCACTCCTTTATCCGTCGCGTTAATGAACGGCTACCCGGCACGCAGCATGTCGAGTATTGCTGTGAATTGAAGCTAGACGGTTTAGCCGTCAGCTTACTTTACGAAGAGGGAATTCTCGTGCGCGCTGCAACGCGTGGTGACGGCGCGACGGGAGAAAATATTACGCAGAATATCCGTACCATCAAAGCTATTCCTCTCTCTCTGGTAGGTGAAAACATTCCTCGTCGGCTCGAAGTTCGGGGGGAAGTCTTTATGCGCCAGAAAGGGTTTGAAGCGCTAAATGAAAAAGCGCGTGAGAGAGGGGGGAAGGTCTTCGCTAACCCTCGTAATGCGGCGGCAGGATCACTACGCCAGCTCGATCCGACGATCACCCAACAGCGCCCACTTAGCTTTTATTGTTATGGCATAGGCGTTCATGAGGGCGGAGAGTTAGCACCGACCCACTATCAACGGTTGGTGCAACTGCGCGAATGGGGATTACCGATGGAGCCTCACGTCGCGGTATGCCAGTCTGCACAAGAGGTGCTCGACTTCTATCATCGCGTTATCGAACAGCGAGAGACGCTCGGGTTCGATATCGACGGGGTGGTCATTAAAGTCAATCATCTCGCGCAGCAGCAGGAACTGGGTTTCGTCGCCCGCGCCCCACGCTGGGCAACGGCATTTAAATTCCCCGCCCAAGAACAATTGACTTACGTGCGCGATGTCGAGTTTCAAGTTGGGCGCACGGGTGCTATTACCCCCGTTGCTCGTCTTGAGCCGGTGCAGGTGGCAGGTGTCTGGGTGAGTAATGCGACCCTGCATAATGCCGATGAAGTGGAACGTCTAGGCTTAAAAATCGGCGATCGCGTGGTAGTGAGACGCGCGGGGGATGTTATCCCGCAAATCGTTAATGTAATTGAGGCCGAACGCCCGACCGATGCACGGGACATTGTGTTCCCAAGTCATTGCCCTGTATGTGGGTCGGATAGCGAGCGTGTCGAAGGCGAGGCTGTTCTACGCTGTACGGGTGGGCTCATTTGCGGCGCGCAACGTAAAGAGGCGTTGAAGCATTTCGTATCGCGTAAGGCGCTCGACGTCGATGGCTTAGGCGATAAATTAATCGAGCAACTGGTTGATAAAGAATATGTCACGACGCCAGCGGATCTTTTCCGTTTAACGGCAGGGAAGTTAACCGGTTTAGAACGAATGGGGCCAAAATCAGCGCAAAATATCATTCAAGCGCTAGACAAGGCTCGCGACACGACGCTCGCACGCTTCATCTACGCACTCGGTATTCGCGAGGTTGGCGAGGCGACCGCTTTGGCCTTAGCGACGCATTTTAAGACATTGGAGGCGTTGATGGAGGCCTCGATTGATGCGCTGATTACCGTACCTGATGTCGGTACGGTGGTTGCCACGCACTTCCGACATTTTATGGATGAAGAGAGCAACCGTGAGGTGATCCGTCAATTAGTCGACGAGGCTACGATACATTGGCCGGCGGCCGCTATTGCCGAGGCTACCGATTCTGCCTTTAACGGTAAAACGGTGGTACTGACTGGAACGCTCTATCAGATGACGCGCGATGAAGCGAAAGAGCAGCTGTTACGTCGGGGCGCGAAGGTTACGGGAAGCGTATCGAAAAAAACTGATCTACTTATCGCGGGGGAGGCGGCAGGCTCTAAGCTTGAGAAAGCCCAGGCGCTAGGCGTACCGGTGATTGATGAGCAACAATTGATTACCATGCTGGAGGAATAATGCCAGATAAAGAGCAGTTGGTAGAACTGGCAAACTGGCGGATGCCTTTCGGTAAGTATCAAGGGCGTCGACTTATCGACTTACCGGAAGAGTACCTGTTGTGGTTTGCCCGCAAAGAAGCGTTTCCTGAAGGCCACTTAGGACAGTTATTGCAACTTGCCTTAGCGATACGTATCGAAGGCCTTGAACACTTAGTCGATCCGCTAAAAGTGTAAACAGGTCGCCCCAGTTCGGGGCGACATTTTATTGACTATCGGTGACCCCTGTCTTGTCGACTTCACCGAAGACGCTATAGTGCGGCAGCGACGCCGCAGACTGTTGCTCCCAGCCTCCGCCCAACGCTTTATACAGTGCGACGAGATCAACCGCCGTCTGCGCTTGCGCCTGGATAGCTTGCTGGTCAGTTTGGGCAAGCTGGCGTTGTGCATCCAGCACCGTAATATAAGTGACAAATCCCTTTTTATAGTTTTCTGATGCCAGCGCGAAAGCACGTTGTAGCGCATCCCGTGACTGAAGTATTGAGGTCTCTTGCTGCTGTCCGGTTCGATAGCTTACCAGCGCATTCTCCACCTCTTGCAACGCAGTAAGTACCGTTTGACGATAGTTCAGAGCGGCCGCAGCCTGCTGAGCGCGCGCTAATTTAACATTAGCGACCAAGCGGCCTCCTTCGAAAATCGGTAAGTTAATCCCCGGTCCAATGCTATAAAAATGACTGCTCCAGTTATCCATATAACTGATATCGGTATTGCGCACGCCCAATTGTCCGGTTAACGATAGGCTTGGGAAGAGCTGCGCGACAGAGACGCCAATATTTGCAGTCTGCGCATGAAGGTTTGCTTCTGCAGCTCGAATATCGGGGCGGCGACGAGTCAGTTGAGCAGGCACCCCTACCGCCACGAGTTGTGGCAGGTGTGGCAGGGGTTTAGCCGCAGCGAGTTCATTATCAAGAGCGCCCGGAGTGCGTCCGATCAGTACGGCAAGCGCATTCTTAGCCTGTGCGATTTGCGAATGATACTGGGGCAGCTGTGCTTGTAGGGCAGCGAGCTGAGCGGTCGCACTCTCAACATCGCTCGTTGGCGCCAGACCATTTTGCATCTGGCTTTGAGTGAGTTCAAGGCTCTGCTGCGCGATAGCGATTTGTTGAGTCAGTGAGGCTGCCGAGGCTTGTGCCGCGCGGAGTTGGAGATAGGTTCGCGTTACCTCAGCTTCAAGCGACACTAATGCATCGTTATGTTGCTCAATCTGTTGCTGTTCGCTGGCGCGGGCGAGTTCGATTTGGCGACGCGTTTTTCCCCATAGGTCTAACTCCCAGCTCGCATCAAACCCACCCTGATAGAAATTGACGCTACCAGTGGCTTGGTTGGCAAGATTATTCGGGATGGCATCGTAAACGCCTTGCGATTGTAATTCCCCCTTTAACCCTAATTGCTGACGTGAATAGGCGGCTTGGCCATTCAAGGTAGGGAATAATCCCCCCTGCGCACTGGAGACCTGTTCGCGAGCGCCCGCGATGCGCAACACACTTTGCTGTAGACTAAGATTACCTTGTGTCGCACGCTGGATCAGGCTGTTGAGGAGGGGATCGTTGAAATTCTCCCACCAACTCACCTGAGTATCGGTCATCAATGGGTGTGAGGTTTGGTCTGATTGTCCGGCTCGCCATGCGTGTGTTAGTTGGTTTTCCGGCGCATGATAGTCGGGGCCGACGGCACAGCCCGACAGGGCGACCAGTAATAACGGGAAGACTACTCGCGGTGAGTTCATGAGGTTTCCTTTCATTTAGTGGCCTCCTGCGCTGCCTTCACTCTTCACAGGGGCGAGGAGAAGACAGAAGGGGATCATGACAAGGGCGATTAAACATAGCCCGTTAAAGACGTCAATATAGGCGAGAATGCGCGCTTGGCTGATCATCTGCTTGTAGAGCTGTGCGGTCGCGAGCTGAGCGCTATCTCCTACAAGGCTGGTGAAATTTTCAATCGCTATACTGATCTGGTGAATCGACTGCGTAAAGGCTTCATTGAGCGACGTAGTATGGTCGGATAAATAGGCCGAACGTGCTTGCTGACGTTCGGTAATCGCCGCGGTAGATAACGAGATACCAATCGATCCTGCTACGTTACGAAACATGGTAAACAGCGCCGAAGCATCAGCGTTAAGCCTTTGTGGAATAGTAATGAACGCGATAGTGGTTAGGGGGACAAAGAGAAACCCTAAGCCAATCGACTGTAAGCTACGCATGATGACTAAGGACGTAAAATCGAGCGTCGGCGTCATTTGTAGACCGGAGTATAAAAACGATCCCATTAAGCAGATGAAGCCAAACATGATGATAAAACGGGTTTGGACAATCGGCATCAACTTTAATACGAGCGGGATCGTTAAAATAATAAAGAATGCACCCGGCGTAAGAACGAGTCCTGCGAGGGTTGCCGTGTAGCCAAGATCTTGTTGTGCCAATTGTGGGATGACGACCGAGCTGCCATATAGAATAAAGGCCATCCCTGCCATTAATAGCCCGGCGACCCAAAAATTACGGTCGCGCATCACTAAGATATCGACAACGGGGCGGCGCGCGTACATCAACCAATATACCGCACCGACTAGCCCCACCGCCGCGAGAACCGCAAAGGTGATGATAAACGATGAATTGAACCAATCTGCATCCTCACCCCGATCGAGGAAGACCTGTAAACACCCTAATCCAAGGGTGATGAGACTTATCCCGATATAGTCGATACGTAACTGCCCCTTCTTCGCTTTACGTTCCCAAGGGGGATCTTCGAGGAGCTGATAGATGGCTAAGGCGGTAAGGATACCGACCGGAATATTAATAAAGAAAATCCAACGCCAGCTATAGTTATCGGTGATCCAGCCGCCCAGCGTAGGGCCGATAACCGGGGCGACAATGATCGCGATCGACGAGAGGCCGAAGGCCTTACCGCGATCTTGCTTACTAAAATAATCCAATAACACGGACTGCTGGACGGGTTGCAGCCCACCACCGAAAAAACCCTGTAAAATTCTAAATAAAATCAGCTGCCATAGCTCGGTGGCAATTCCACATAGAAAAGAGCAGAGCGTGAACATCACAACACAGATTAGAAAGTAGTTTTTACGGCCAAAGAGTCGGCTAAAGAAGGCAGAAATAGGCAGAACGATACCATTGGCCACCAAATAGGAGGTTAACACCCATGTCGCCTCATCATAACTGGACGAAAGTGAGCCGGCGACGTGGGGGAGGGCGACGTTAACAATCGTTGAGTCCAGTACCTCCATGAAGACCGCGAGCGTGACGGTGAGGGCAACCAGCCAAGGATTACAACGAGGTTGCCAACGCTGTGCATCACTCATCAATATGAACCTTAGGTTCTACCGACAGACCAAGCGGAAGAGGGTGTTGCGGGTCGAGGCCTTTATCGATAATAATTTTTACCGGGACGCGTTGCACGATTTTCACGAAGTTTCCGGTAGCATTCTCAGCGGGGAAGGCAGAGAAGTGAGAGCCTGATCCCATCTGAATGCTGTCGACATGCCCCTCTAGCTTGAGATCCGGCCACGCATCGACGGTAACGCTGACCTTATTACCGGGATGCATATGTTCAAGTTGTGATTCTTTGAAGTTAGCGGTCACCCAAATTTGCGGAGAAACTAACGAGAATAATGCCGTTCCTGCCTGTACTAGGCTGCCAACCTGTACGTTACGCTTCGTAACGTAACCCTCATACGGTGCACGAACTTCAGTATAGGAAAGCGCTAGATTGGCTGTGGCGAGCTGAGCCTGAGCTTGCGCCACTTGTTGCTGGCGGGCAGCGATATTCGTTTCTTGTTGATGTAATTGTAATGGCACCTGCGAGGCGATTTCGACCTGTGCTTGAGCTTGCTGATAATCTGCCTGAGCCGCACGCCATTGCGAGGTGGCGTTGTCAATATTACTTTGTGTCGTCGCACGGGGATCGACGCCATGTTGACGACGGTAAACCGATTCAGCATTAGCAAGATTCGCTTGTGCTTTCGCTTGATCGGCTAAAGCTTGGTGTAATTGAGCCGGATACTGAACCTTGGCTAATGCGTATTGCGCTTCTGCTTGTTGAAGCTGCGCTTTTGCACTACCGAGTTGCGAGACAGCCTGATCGCGCTGAGCGGTGGCATCGCGTGGGTCGATAACGACCAAGAGATCGTTGCGATGAACGAATTGGTTATCGCGAACATTAAGGGAGACTACATAGCCACTCGTTTTTGGCGCAATGGTCGCCGCGTTACCATCGGTGAAGGCATCGTCTGTAGATTCAATACCGCGGTTGAGCAACCAGAAAATGAGGGCAACGATAAGGAGAATAATGACGATTATCGCCAAAATAACGAGAGGTTTTTTACCAGGACGTTGTCGTGGCGGGGTATCGTTATTATCGGTAGCCGTGGACTGAGAGGAGTCTTGCTCAGTGTCGTCCTGATCGCGATCATCTCGCTTATTGTCTGTCATGGCATCTTCCATCCTAAAAAATAACCTTAAGGTGACGTCTATTGCGTCTACACACCATGAGTGTAGATAAAATATGCGAGCTTGGCGCTAAAAATTGCTAGAAAACCTTCGCCCAAAAACCTTATCAGGCGAAGGTGAAAGCCGCTGTTTTATTCGCTAGGGGTTTGCTCACCGGTCTTCTTGTAGCGTTGTGCGATCCACGAACAGGTCATTAATTGAATTTGATGGAAAATCATCAATGGCAGAACAATAATGCCGACGATGCTTGCCGGGAAAAGGATGTTTGCCATCGGTACCCCATTGGCCAAGCTCTTTTTAGACCCGCAGAATAGAATAGTGATTTCATCGGGGCGGCTAAAGCCAAAAAGACGTGCGACCAGCAGGTTGATAAGCAGAGCGATGGCTAATAATAGAATACAGCCGACGACGATCCAGCCAAGCGTTGTGGCATCGACTTTGTGCCAAATACCGTTGACGACCGCTTCGCTAAAGGCGGTATAGACCACTAACAAAATCGATGTTTGATCGGTTTTACCGATCAAACTACGGTGGCGTTCTACCCATCCACCAATCCAACGACGCGCGATATGGCCGAGCACAAAGGGTAACAGCAGTTGCAGCATGATTTTACCGATTTGTTCAAGGCCGTTACCCGGCATCTGGCTGTGAACATTCATGACTAAATTAACAAGTAGCGGTGAGATAAACACGCCGAGTAGGCTTGAGGCGGAGGCACTGCAAATCGCTGCGGCAACATTGCCGCCGGCTAACGAGGTAAAGGCAATAGCGGATTGTACGGTAGCGGGAAGGATGCACAGATAGATAAATCCGGTATAAATGTCATTACTGACGTTGACCGGATGCCACCACACTAGCAAGCAACCCAATATTGGAAATACGATAAAGGTACTGCACATAATCCATAAGTGCAGCCGCCAATGGCTACTCCCTGCAATGATTTTCTCACGGGATAATTTAGCACCATGCATAAAGAATAATAGCGCTATAGCCGCAGTGGTAAGGCCTTCAACGATGGGGACGAAACTCCCCCGAGCCGGGAAGAAAGTGGCGAGTAATACTGTAATAATTAATTTGACCATCATCGGGTCAAGCCGTAAAAAGCCCATTGTTGTGTCCTTCCAGTAGATAATGATGGGATTGTGCTTGAAATTAGGTTAGAAATATAATTGATTTATTATATGAATATATGAAGAGAATCGATGAATTATAGTTTACGCCAGCTACGGATTTTCATCGCGGTTGCCCAGCAGCAGAGTTTTAGTCGGGCTGGTGAGTTGATTGGATTGAGTCAATCTGCGGTCAGCCATGCGGTAAAAGAGCTTGAGCAAACCCTCTCGTTGCGACTGATTGATCGTACTACGCGTGAGGTGGTATTGACATTAGCGGGTAAGCAGCTCGCCGCGCGGATGGCGCTGCTAATAGAGGATATGGATAGCCTGATCAACGATCTGCATCATTATGGTGGTCAGCACACGGGAACGGTGAGGGTGGCGGCAAGCCAAACGATATCTGCGCAACTGATGCCCAATTGCCTGGCCGTCTGCCAGAGAGATTATCCTGAGATCCGTCTGCATCTGCACGATAGCGTTCAACAATCGGTGGTGCAAGCGGTGAGACAAGAAGAGGTGGATTTCGGGATTGTGATTGAGTTACCGAACAGTAGCGATTTTGATACTCAGACTATTTTGCACGATCCCTTTCTTCTACTATGCCGAGACGATGATCCGCTTGCGTATCAACAGACGGTCAGTTGGTCTGAGATTGCTCGACGTCAATGCGTGTTGCAAGACTATGCCTCGGGCAGTCGCGTGTTGATTGATGCCATTTTTCGACAATATGGCGAAATGCCTGAGGTAGTGCAGCAAGTTGGGCATCCCAGTACGCTCTTCACCATGGTTGATGCCGGTATCGGTATTAGCATCTTGCCTGCGCTGGCATTACCTCTACCGAGAGAAAGTCAGCTTGTGGTCAGAAAAGTTATCCCAGAAAAGGGACGCTTACTGACGCTTATTCGGCGCAGGAATCGTTCGTTGACTCCCGCGGCGCAGAGAGTGTGGCAGCTTATCGCGCAACAGGCCGAGCAGTTGGCGCATGGACGAAATATCCCAGCGGTATAGAAACGAAAAAAGCACCCAGAAGGGTGCTTTTTTACTAAATTTGGTGGGTCGTGCAGGATTCGAACCTGCGACCAATTGATTAAAAGTCAACTGCTCTACCAACTGAGCTAACGACCCGAAGTGGTGGGTGATGACGGATTCGAACCGCCGACCCCCTCCTTGTAAGGGAGATGCTCTACCAACTGAGCTAATCACCCCCGCTGTGTGGAGTCGCATTATAGGGATAGTTGATTTTGAGTCAACGCTTTTTTATCAGTTAATTTTGCGTTAGGCTTAAATTTCACCACTCTGTCGGCCATTTAAACGATTTGTTGAAAATAGCGACGGTATCCCTACGCATGGACTCGATTAGTCATGTCTTATTATTGAGGAAAAAACGCTAACTGTTACACTGTGCGAAGAATACTACGACTCCACACGGTTTTATCGGGTCTTCAACCCCTGTACGTTAAGGCAACTCTTAAATGACTATCAAAACACGTTTTGCACCAAGTCCTACTGGCTACCTTCATGTTGGTGGCGCGCGTACCGCGTTATATTCATGGCTTTATGCTCGTCACCACCAGGGTGAATTTGTTCTGCGTATCGAAGATACCGATCTGGAACGCTCAACTCCAGAGGCGATCGAAGCGATAATGGACGGTATGAATTGGCTGAGCCTCAACTGGGATGAAGGCCCTTACTACCAAACCAAACGTTTCGATCGCTACAATCAGGTTATCGACCAGATGCTGGAAGCCGATACGGCTTATCGCTGCTATTGTTCACGCGAGCGATTAGAAACCTTACGCGAACAGCAAATGGAAGCAGGCGAAAAGCCTCGCTACGATGGATGCTGCCGCGATACCGATCATGGTCATACGGCAGACGAACCTCATGTGGTACGTTTTCGTAACCCACAAACGGGATCGGTCATTTTCGATGACCAAATCCGCGGTCCGATTGAATTCAGTAACCAAGAATTGGATGACCTGATCATTCGTCGTACAGAGGGTTCACCGACCTATAATTTCTGCGTCGTGGTTGATGACTGGGATATGGGGATCACACACGTGATTCGTGGCGAAGATCATATTAATAATACCCCTCGTCAAATCAATATCTTAAAAGCCATTGGTGCAGAAGTTCCGACCTATGCGCACGTCTCGATGATCCTAGGGGACGACGGTAAAAAACTGTCCAAGCGTCATGGTGCAGTCGGCGTTATGCAGTATCGTGATGATGGATTCTTACCCGAAGCGTTGTTGAATTATCTGGTAAGAATGGGCTGGGCGCATGGCGATCAGGAAATTTTCTCTGTCCAAGAGATGGTTAACTTGTTCCAACTGGAAGCCGTGAGCAAATCTGCCAGTGCTTTCAATACCGAAAAATTGTTGTGGTTGAACCATCACTACATTACTACGCTGGCGCCTGAATATGTCGCGACGCAGCTACAGTGGCATATCGATCAACAGCAGATTGATACTCGGACGGGACCAGAGCTCGCGAAATTAGTTACGCTATTGGGTGATCGTTGTAAAACTCTAAAAGAAATGGCGGAGACCTGCCGTTATTTCTATGAAGACTTTAGCGAGTTTGACGCAGATGCAGCGAAGAAACACCTACGTCCTGTCGCTCGTCAACCACTGGAGCTGATCGCGCAGAAACTGGCGGCAATAACGACGTGGAGCACTGAAGCGGTTCACGAAGCTATCGAGCAGACCGCAAGTGAGCTCAACGTTGGTATGGGTAAGGTAGGTATGCCATTGCGCGTAGCCGTGACGGGAGCAGGGCAGTCTCCCGCGTTGGATGTAACCGTAGAGGCGATCGGTCAACCACGCAGTATAGCGAGAATCAAACAAGCACTCGCCTTTATCCAAGAGCGTGAAAACCAAGCTTAATGTAATTCTACCGGCAGTTATTACTGCCGGTATCTTTTAAGTCGCGATCCCTAACCGATTTAGAATCCCGCTAATTCCCTCGCGTAATAATAAAGAAGTGAGTTGTTCCCTTTCTTCTGGACTCATCTGTTGGATAGAGCTGAGTAAGATCTGCGTTAATTGATCTTTACGGGTAGTATAATGACTGCGGGGCTCTGCAGCGTGGCGCACTGATTTCAAAAATTCAGTAACATGTGTATCGATATGCACGAGTCTTGCTTTGCCACCTTGTACTCCAGGCTTCGCAACCGTCGTCCATCCTTCACGTTTAATCCATTTATTAATCGTTTGACGCGAGTAACCCGTTTCCTGTGCTAGCTCTTCAGGCGTCATCCATTCCTTATTCACAATCAGTTCCTTCTAGTTGATTGTTTAACGTTAACTCGTAATTATGAAAATAACGTGAAGTGGAATAAAATAAAAGCGCTAATCATAGAGATTATGCGTTGACTCATACTTTCGTTTATTCCCCTGACTAGTGACTTTGGCGAGAAATGACGGTCTCTGGCGATGGTTTTATCAGCAGTTTGCTGTTATTTTCAGCGCTTGCCGCGTCGAGTTTAAAATGCCATTGACAGTTATCAACGAGTTACCTATTATTCGGGCGTCAGTGACACTGACACCTTCATTGAAGGGGCTATAGCTCAGCTGGGAGAGCGCTTGCATGGCATGCAAGAGGTCAGCGGTTCGATCCCGCTTAGCTCCACCAAACTCTCTATCTTTGATGAGTTGGTATTACGATGAAGTTCCTAGGTATGGGGGTATAGCTCAGCTGGGAGAGCGCTTGCATGGCATGCAAGAGGTCAGCGGTTCGATCCCGCTTATCTCCACCACTCTTTTTTCCTTTCCTTGTTTTGACTCATTAAAAAAATTTATTCGCTTAGTAAAGTGAAATTCTCGGCAGATTAAGTAATACTTAGGCGGTAAGCCATTGAAGGCTTTACGATACCTATCTGAATTTTTATCTGTTAATTGAGATTACGCTATGAAGCTCAAGGGAATTAATGAAGGTTTCTTCATATTATTACTGCTACTCACCACTGTCGCATTTTGCTTTGTTCTAAAAGCCTACTATTCATCTATTTTTTGGGCGGTAATTTTAGCCGTACTGTTTTATCCGTTAAAAACCCGGCTACGCGCATGGCTTGGAGATAGAAATACACTTGCCTCGTTCCTCACGCTAGGCATTATCTGTCTAATCGTTTTCATTCCTCTGGCCTTGGTCACAACCTCTTTGGCTTATGAAGGTAACCAACTTTATCAGAGCGTATCGCAAAACCGCGGTAACTTAGCCGGAGATATTACTCAGGTTATCCATCATCTTCCTACCTTCGCTCAGAACTTCCTCGAGCGTTATGGGTTAACCGACGTCAATACGTTACAACAGAAAGTGTCAGCTATTGCGATGCAGGGGAGCCATACACTCGCCAACAGCGCACTGCTAATTGGTCAAGGGACGTTTAGCCTTACGGTTGGCTTCGGGATTATGCTCTACCTATTGTTCTTCACGTTAAAGGATGGCTCTTCTCTGGTCGGTTTATTGCTAGACGCGGTTCCTCTAACCCAGCATGCTAAACATCACCTTCTACTGAAGTTTGCGGCAGTCTCGAAAGCGACAGTGAAGGGGACTGTCGTCGTCGCCATCGTGCAAGGTGCGCTGGGCGGCATTGCCTTTTGGTTCTTAGGGGTGGAAGGAAGCGTCTTATGGGGAGCGTTAATGGCGTTCTTATCACTGATACCCGCTGTCGGTTCCGCTATCATCTGGGCGCCAGTAGCCATCTACTTCTTAGTATTAGGTCCGGTTTGGAAAGGGTTGTTCTTGATCGCCTTCTTCGTCGTGGTGGTCGGTCTGGTTGATAACTTCTTGCGTCCTCTCTTAGTCGGTAAAGAAACAAGAATGCCCGATTATCTGGTATTGATTTCAACCTTAGGGGGGATGGAGCTATTCGGGATCAATGGCTTTGTCATTGGGCCGCTGATTGCTGCGCTATTTATCGCCTGTTGGAATTTACTCTCTGGCCGTGAAAATCAAGATAACATGGAAGAGATCGATCCTAATTTTATTGCCGAAGGTAGGGATGAGACAGAAGCTCTGCAGGCAAAATACGCTGAACAGGCTGAGAATACCAAATCGTCGTAACTGACGCTTAGCCCATTTGCCTATTACGTAAAGCCCCTCATATTGAGGGGCTTTTTTATGGACAGCACTTCTCAGTTATCCACCCCAGTGTTGCGAAGATAACTATACTAGGCTCTGAGTAATCACTTATTAGTAGGGTAAGAAAAATGAACGATATGATTATCTTTAGTCTGGTGGTTGGGATTGGCTCGACGATAGTCCTCGACCTGTGGGCATTGTTACTTTTCAAGTTTAAGGGAGTCTCACCAACGGATTGGGGGCAGGTGGGGCGCTGGTTGTTAGGGCTGCGAAGCGGGGAGTGGGTCGCACGTCAAGATAGTCGGGCACCTATCTCCACAATCGAACTGTTTAGCGGGTGGATGTTTCATTACCTAGTCGGTATCGCCTACGCAGTCATAATCGTTCTTATCTGGGGGCAGGGTTTTATAGAGGTGCCCACACTGATGCCTATCGTAAGTGTTGGTTTGATCTTAAGTACTATTGCTGGACTGACTCTATTTATGCCAGCAATGGGAGCCGGTTTTTGCGGGCGAAAGCTCCCACATCCAGGTAATACCTTTGGCATGATGGTACTTGCCCATGGCGTTTTTACGCTGGGACAATACTTATTTGCGCTGCTGTATGCGAGTGTAGGGATAGCGTAGAAAGGTGTTTCAAGCGCCCCCACACCGGTGTATGAAAAATACCGATGTGGGGAAACTACTAGAGGACGAAACCGACAATAGCCGCCGATAATAAGCTGACTAACGTAGACCCGTAGATAAGTTTCAAACCAAATCCGGAAACAACGTTACCTTGTTTTTCGTTTAATCCTTTGATTGCACCGCTAATGATGCCAATCGATGAAAAGTTAGCAAATGACACCAAAAATACCGACAAGATCCCTTCAGAGCGAGGTGATAACTGTCCTGCCATTTTTTGCAGGTCGATCATCGCAACGAACTCGTTAGACATTAACTTGGTAGCCATAATACTTCCTACCCGTAAGGCTTCACTTGCCGGAACACCAATAACCCACGCTAGCGGATAAAAAATATAGCCGAGAATATTTTGGAAGCTTATCCCGAAGATAGCGGTGAATAGGGCATTGACCGCCGAAATCAAGGCAATAAACCCGATAAGCATAGCGGCAACGATCATCGCGACTTTAAACCCAGCAAGAATGTACTCACCCAACATCTCGAAAAAGCTTTGACCTTCGTGCGTATTTTTTAACGAAAGATCTTCCTCTTGCTTAGCGGTGTAAGGGTTGATAATCGATAACACGATAAAGGTACTGAACATGTTCAGGATTAAGGCAGCAACTACATATTTAGGTTGTAGCATCGTCATATAAGCGCCGACGATGGACATCGAGACGGTGGACATCGCTGTTGCCGCCATGGTGTACATGCGACGCTCAGACATTTTGCCCAAGATATCTTTATAGGCAATGAAGTTTTCTGATTGGCCAAGGATCAGAGAACTGACGGCATTAAACGATTCTAGTTTTCCCATGCCATTAATTTTTGAGAGGACAGTTCCGATAAAACGGATAACGATGGGAAGAATTTTAAAGTGTTGCAGAATGCCGATCAGCGCTGAGATGAAAACAATCGGACAGAGGACATTCAAGAAAAAGAAGGCCATCCCTTTGTCATTCATCCCGCCAAATACAAAGTTGGTCCCTTCTGCTGCGTATTTCAGTAATAGGGAGAAAAAGTTTGAAAAACCTTGTACGACGCCCAATCCAGCGGTCGAGTTGAGGAAAAACCAGGCCAAAAGTAGCTCGATGACTAGCAGCTGTATAATATAGCGATAACCTATATTTTTACGGTCTTTACTTACCAATAGCGCTAAAACAGCTATAACTATCAGTGCTAATACAAAATGGAATGTTTGTGCCATGCAGAGTGCCTTAAAACTGAAGGGATAGTTCGTTGGGCGCTATTCTAGGGCAGACTCAGACGAAAAACGAGTAAAGTTGCGTATTATAAGCAATAGATCTCATTTTTCTTCTCGGAAATGAAATCGTTAAGCGAGTCGTCACGTCAATCCCCACTTCTGTTACTGCGGGCATAGCAAGTACATCAGTTGGTAATAAATCGGTTGCTGATTAGCAAATCAACAGGTACCTTATTATCACTAGGTATAGCCTTTGCTATACTTTAACTTTACGACTATCAGAGTGATAACTCATACCGATTTCTTTTAGGTGTGGAGATCCCCTAGAGTTGGCCATCATGTTTAACAGGACTTATCTATGCCTAGTCGCCCTAAAACGACAGCTACTCTCATGACGCAACGTAAAGCCAAAATGTCGTTACTAGGACCTGCTTTTATCGCGGCCATTGGTTACATTGACCCGGGTAATTTCGCGACAAATATTCAGGCCGGCGCCAGCTACGGCTACCAACTACTGTGGGTAGTCGTGTGGGCCAATATCATGGCGATGTTAATTCAGCTGCTCTCTGCCAAGCTAGGCATTGCGACGGGTAAAAATCTCGCTGAACATATTCGCGATCGCTTTCCCAAACCGCTAGTTTGGTTTTACTGGGTGCAGGCAGAAATTATCGCGATGGCGACGGATATCGCTGAGTTCATTGGTGCGGCGCTTGGTTTTAAATTACTTTTCGGGATCAGTTTGCTCGAAGGGGCGATGATTACCGGAGTCGCAACGTTTCTGATTCTTATGCTACAGCGACGAGGCCCTAAACCCCTAGAGTGGTTAATCGGCCTAATGTTGTTATTTGTTGCTGGTGCTTATATTGCAGAGCTATTTTTCTCCCAGCCCGATCCTCGCGGTTTACTGATCGGTATGGCGGTTCCTAAACTTCCTGATACTAATGCCTTGTATTTAGCCGCTGGTGTGCTGGGTGCGACCATCATGCCGCATGTTATTTACCTGCACTCCGCGCTGACGCAGCGTGGGGACGTCGAGAACAAGGCACAACGCTATGCCTCAACCAAGCTGGACGTGGCGATAGCGATGACCATTGCGGGATTTGTTAATTTAGCGATGATGGCGACGGCTGCAGCCGTATTCCATTTTAATGGCCATACGGGGATTAGTGAGCTTGATCAGGCCTATATGACCCTTAAACCCTTGTTAGGCAGTGCTGCTACGGTCGTGTTTGGCTTGAGTTTAGTCGTGGCGGGCCTCTCTTCCACGGTAGTAGGGACCTTAGCTGGACAAGTCGTGATGCAGGGTTTTGTACACTTTAGTATCCCCTTATGGCTGCGGCGGGCTATTACTATGCTCCCGTCTTTTATCGTTATTTTGGCGGGTATGGATGCAACGAAAATATTAGTTCTTAGCCAAGTTGTTCTAAGTTTTGGGATTGCGCTTGCTCTGATCCCATTGTTGATGTTTACTAACCGCACTGAAATTATGGGTGATCTGGTTAATACCCGCTGGATTAAAATCGCAGCATGGGGGATCATTCTTATTGTCGTTTGTCTTAATCTAGGATTATTATTCGGCGATTTTTTTGGCTTGACGTAATAATCAACATAATAAAACAGTAAGGCCGGAGGAATGATCACGATGTGGTGGTCGATTGTAACGGACTTTACTCCAAACTCAGCTTCGTAAGCTCAAGCTTGCGAGCACGATTTATCCCGAGTGGAGCATTAAAATAATGACTAAATATGCATTAGTCGGCGATGTGGGTGGCACCAATGCACGGTTAGCGCTCTGTGATGTGGCTAACGGATTGATATCGCAGATTGATACTTTTCCAACATCAGACTACCCGAGTCTTGAGGCGGTTATTCGCCACTATTTAACGCTGCAACACATTGAAGTGGTTGATGCTTGTATCGCGATTGCCTGTCCTGTTAAAGGCGATTGGATTACGATGACTAATCATCCTTGGGCGTTTTCTATCCAAACGATGAAAGAGAATTTGCGCTTCGAACACTTTGAAGTGATTAACGACTTCACGGCAGTCTCGATGGCTATTCCAATGCTTGGCGATAACGACGTCCTGAAATTTGGGGGAGAAGAGCCGGTTGCCGACAAACCTATCGCTATTTATGGCGCAGGAACTGGGTTAGGCGTCAGCCATTTAGTCCATGTCGACAAACGCTGGGTTCCATTACCAGGGGAAGGTGGGCATGTCGATTTCGCCCCGAACAGTGAAGAAGAAGATCAGATTTTAGAAGTTCTTCGCGAAGAAATGGGGCACGTCTCTGCTGAACGCGTACTTTCTGGCGCGGGGCTGGTTAATCTCTATCGTGGTATCGTCAAAGCTGATCATCGCGTGCCCGCAGAGTTAAAACCACGCGAAGTGAGTGAGCGTGCGCTAGAAGACAGTTGTACTGACTGTCGCCGAGCACTGGCTCTTTTCTGTGTCATTATGGGGCGCTTTGGTGGAAATCTTGCCTTAACGCTAGGGACTTTTGGCGGGGTGTATATTGCGGGCGGGATTGTTCCGCGCTTCCTTGAGTTCTTCAAAGCATCGGGCTTCCGTGCTGCCTTCGAAGATAAAGGCCGCTTTCGCGATTATGTGAAGGATATTCCGGTTTATATGATCACCCACGAACAGCCGGGCTTACTTGGCGCTGGCGCTCACCTTCGCCAGACGTTAGGCACTGTCTTGTAGCGAACTCGATAAAACAGGGCTAAAGCCCTGTTTTTTACTTCAGTAGTAGAACAAAAGTCCCTAACCACAGAACAACGAAAAACGAAATTCCCATTAGTGCATATTTCATAAGATATCCTCTATTCTCATTTTTTTACGCTGAATACCTTGGGTACAGCTTCATCACCATCTTACAACGTGACGTTTATCACGTTT
This sequence comes from Rosenbergiella collisarenosi, assembly GCF_018494085.1. Taxonomy (GTDB): domain Bacteria; phylum Pseudomonadota; class Gammaproteobacteria; order Enterobacterales; family Enterobacteriaceae; genus Rosenbergiella; species Rosenbergiella collisarenosi. Next base: position 211,729 of record NZ_JABBFP010000002.1, read on the forward strand.
TTGATCCCGCATAATGTACGTCGGTTTAACGAAAAAAGATAGAATCCCTTACTGATATTTAACATGTTTGGATAAAGCTAAATAAAAAAGATGACGTTGTAGCGTTGTCTCGGCCAAGTAAAGCCTAAACCTATTCCGGAGTGGTATCGGTGTTATTTATAGCGTGTAAAAAGGCTTAATAGCGCTAGTGATATTTTTGCTAAAACCACAAATTTACTTGAGTCAGGATTTGAAATCGCAGTAGAGTGACTGCTTTATCAGTTAATGGATAATGTGATGAAGACACTACTAATGGCGATCGATCCTCTAAGTCCCCCTTCACGCTCTCTCACGCGGCTTACACTCGAAGAAGCGAGCGCTCGCGATGCATCGGTAGTGATCCTTTGCTGTATTCCGATAGAGGGCAGTGTAGGAGGGGAGGTCATGAATATTGACTGTGCGATTGATGAAAGTTTGCAGCAAGTCACTTCACCTCAAGACTCCTTAAACTGCGCAGAAAGCGCGGTGCGAACAGCCCTTATTCCTTTCCAACAAGCGGGTATCTCTGCTCGAGGTCTACTATGCCGGGGGGAGCCTGCGGACACCATCGTCGAGCAATCGTTAAAGTTATCTGCCAGTATGATTATCATGGGCCGACGCCATCTTACCCCGTTTAATCGACTGTTTAAGGGATCTGTTAGCGCAGCGGTACTCGAAACCGCGAGTTGTCCGGTATTAATCGATATAGATAAAGAGTAAATATTCATTGGGATTAAGACCCGCGTGTTGCCGGGTCAACCTGATGCTAAGTAAGTGCTATTGTTAGCATGAGGTAACGGGCCGAGCGGTTATTTTACCTCGCGCTGAGTACTTTTAACGATGTTGCCTTATGTCAGGCGCTAACGGCTAGACATGACGCAGTATTTGATAAGTGGATTTTATTAGTGCGTAAAGTGTCTTTGATTATTATTACAGCCGTTGTTCTGGGTGCTATGGGTTATTATTTTTATCCGGCCTCACCGGACCCGCGACAACTTGCTGAGCAAGCAGCGATGGAAAAATTTGCAGCGTTGCCTGGGTATCGACTTCTTAAACAGCAAGAACCGCAATTGTGGCACGAAGTGAGTGAGACTTTCGCGCATTCTATTGCCCAAGGACACTCTTTCGCACAAGCAATCGGCGAAGTACGGGGACAACTTACTGGGCTGGTGAATTTAAGAATCATTAAAGCCGATGATCAGGCCGTGACCGAGTATATCGCCGTGGCAGTCAGTGAGATGCAAGCATTAAATAAAATCTCTGCCGAAAGTTGCTTTCGCTTCCTCTATCCTCAGGTATCAGGTGGCGTCAATATAGGCGTGCTTCTGTCGCCATCGATAAATACTGCCGATCAGCAGGCTTTAGAGGGGCTATTTCTACATAGCAGAGGTCAGGATCGCCCACTTAATGTCAATGATGCTAATCAAACTTTAAAAACTGTAGTCAATGACCTCTATCCTTATTGGGGGAACCAGTTACAACAACTCAATCAACCTGAGGATTTAGCCACGGATCACCAGAAGCTTTGTGCAATGTCGATAGATCTGTATCACACTATTCTAAAACGTCCTCAACATGCGGCAGCGAATCTTATTCGTCAGATGGTGATGGGCTAATGGCTACTCAGAAAATGCTGATAATCTGAGTTTTTAGTTGGAAAAATCTTTGGGTGAACGGGGATTCCTCTATAGTAAACGCCTTAAAATTCGATTCTACCTACGAGGCGATATATGGCGTTAAACAATAGAGTGTTAATGGGTATGACAATAGGAACCGCTATTCTCTTAACAGGGTGCGCTAAACAGCATCCCGGAGGCTTTACAGAGGTGGCTCGGGATAAAGTCGCTCACACATATCAGTTTCGCTACCAGCCTCAAAATTTAGACCAAGCCGCGCTTAATGCCTATATTAGCCAGCGCTGCGCGCAAGAAGGATTTGATAAAGTCGATCCTTTACCGGAAGGGCCCGCAGCGCTACCCGGTTATAAAACCCGTTGGTTCCAATGTAACTATTCAATTAAAAACTAATCATATAAGCCAGCGACATGCTGGCTAAATGTTTTACTTATTTACCTTTTATTAACATTAATGAGCCTCTTCCTTCTAATTGCGCCATTCCAAGCTACACTTTAATTACCTTATATTTACCGCGTAACATCAGCGACCCACTTGCCCGCGAAAAACCGATAAATAAGCATTATTAATTCTGTTCTTATGAGACGAGAAGCGTAAAATAGTTTGATAAAAATCAACATGTTAAATGAAAAACCCAGATGTTAATGGATTTCATTAATTGTCTTTTAATTGTAATGTAAGAGGTGGCAATGTTCGGGCTTGATGCATTTCATCTGGCGAGATTACAGTTCGGTTTTACTGTATCTTTCCATATCTTGTTTCCGGCGATCACAATCGGTCTAGCGAGTTTTCTTGCTGTACTCGAAGGATTGTGGTTAAAAACGAAAAACGAAACCTATCGCGATTTATACCATTTTTGGATAAAAGCGTTCGCGGTTAACTTTGGGATGGGTGTCGTTTCTGGTCTGGTAATGGCTTATGAATTTGGGACAAACTGGAGTGGATTTTCCCAATTCGCGGGCAGTATCACGGGTCCGCTATTAACCTATGAAGTATTGACCGCCTTCTTCCTGGAAGCAGGGTTCTTAGGTGTTATGCTCTTCGGCTGGAATCGCGTTGGACGTGGCTTGCACTTCTTTGCAACCTGCATGGTCGCGCTGGGAACCATCCTATCGACCTTCTGGATCCTTGCCTCTAACAGTTGGATGCAGACGCCACAAGGCTTTAGTATCCAAAATGGAGTCGTAATTCCAGAGAGCTGGATGCAGATTGTCTTCAACCCTTCATTCCCCTTCCGTTTATTACATATGAGCACCGCAGCCTTCTTGGCAACGGCATTTTTCGTTGGTGCTTCAGCGGCTTGGCACTTGTTGCGTGGCAATAAGACTCCAGCCGTTAAAAAGATGCTATCGATGTCATTGTGGATGGCGTTGATTGTTTCACCTATTCAGGCTTTCCTCGGCGATGCTCACGGGCTTAACACCCTCGAGCATCAGCCGGCGAAGATTGCAGCGATCGAAGGTCACTGGGAAAACCCTCCTGGCGAGCCAACACCGCTGATCTTGTTCGGCGTACCGGACATGCAGCAGGAAAGGACTAAATATGCGGTGGAAATCCCTTACTTAGGTAGTTTGATCCTGACTCACAGCTTACACCAACAGGTTCCAGCGCTAAAAACCTTCCCGAAAGAAGATCGTCCTAACTCGACCATCGTGTTCTGGTCTTTCCGTGTGATGGCCGGTCTGGGGATGCTAATGGTGCTGCTTGGGGTCGCGAGCCTCTGGATGCGTTACAAGAAGCGTCTGTATGATTCACGTCCTTTCTTGTGGTTCACGTTGCTGATGGGCCCATCGGGCTTAATTGCGATGTTAGCCGGTTGGTTTACTACAGAGATTGGTCGTCAACCGTGGGTTGTCTACGGTGTACTCCGTACCCGCGATGCGGTATCTCCGCATAGTACGTTACAAATGACCTTTAGCCTTATTGCCTTCATCGTGATCTATGCCTCGGTATTTGGTATTGGTTACGTATACCTGATTCGTCTGATTAAGAAAGGTCCTGTAGAAGGCGAGGGCAGGGAAGAGATCCACGGCGGTCCTGGTCAGCATCATACGCCGGCGCGTCCATTGTCTGCGGTAGATGCCTCTAAGAAACCAGAGGAGAAAAAATAACATGGGTATCGATCTCTCAATTATTTGGTTCACCATTATTATCTTTGCCATCTTGATGTATATCGTGATGGATGGCTTCGATCTAGGGATTGGCCTAATTTTCCCTTTTATCAAAGATCCTGTCGAACGTGACATGATGGTCAATACCGTCGCCCCTGTCTGGGACGGTAACGAGACATGGTTAATCCTCGGTGGCGCGGCGCTCTATGGCGCCTTTCCATTGGCTTACGCGGTGATTGCTGACGCATTATCTATTCCGATCACCTTGATGCTGTTCGGCTTAATCTTCCGCGGTGTGGCGTTCGAGTTCCGTTTTAAAGCGACAGAGCACCATCGACCGTTCTGGGATAAAGCGTTTATTGGTGGCTCTTTCTTAGCGACCTTTATGCAAGGTATCTCAGTCGGAACGCTGCTTAACGGCATCCAAGTCACCGGGCGTGTCTTTACCGGAGATGTTATGGGATGGCTCTCGCCTTTCCCATTATTCTGCGGGGTTGGACTGGTACTCGCTTACGCACTGCTAGGCAGCAGCTGGCTTATCATGAAGACGCAACATGCGCTGCACGATAAGATGTCACAGTTGACTAAGCCGCTGACTATTGGGCTATTAGTGGTGATTGGCATCATTAGTATCTGGACGCCTCTAGCACATAACGCTATTTCAGAGCGCTGGTTTACCCGCCCGAACCTCTACTTGTTCATGCCTGTTCCGGTCTTGGTCGTACTGTGTGGGATTGGCATCTTAAAAGCGATTAAGCGCCGCGCTGATTATGCGCCATTCTTATTAACACTGGGGCTTATTTTCTTGGGCTTTACCGGTCTTGGCATCAGCTTATGGCCGAACATTATTCCGCCCTCGATTTCAATTTGGCAAGCCGCGTCACCGCCACAGAGCCAAGGCTTTATGTTAGTCGGCGGGTTATTGATTATCCCAGTGATTCTGGCGTATACCTTCTGGAGCTACTATGTCTTCCGCGGAAAAATTTCTGAAGATGAAGGATACCACTGAGTTGTCGAGCAACGTGCGTTCGGTTAAATCAGGGAATGAGAAGGTCCCCGATAAAGCTGCGCAATTGCGTTGGCTACTGCTACTGTGGGCGGGCAGTGTCGCCGCTCTCGGTGTGGTAGCAGCGATTATCTGGCTGTTAATGCACAGTGCGGGGATGACCCGCTAAAAACTTAGTCGTTGTACAGCCACAAATGCCAGTCGGTTAATCCCGCTGGCATTTTTTTTTCCCTGTTTTCTCAATAATTACTCTTTATTCACTTACTGGGTGGTGAAGTTCTTCTCTCATCGAGATAGTTAAAGAATCCGTATAAAAAAACCGGAGACAGGCTCCGGTTTTTTTAATTATGCTAAAGGCCTCTTAGGCGCTTGGCTTACTGCAAGCTTAAGTCGGTATAGCGCTGCATTTTAACAAACTCGACGCCATCTTTGATAAACGGTTCACTACAGATCTGAAAGCCTGACTTTTGATAGAAGCGAATAGCGGTACGGCGGCTATCTAAACTGACTTTCTTGATACCCGCCTGATCGACGATCGCTAAGGTTTGCTGTAAGAGTTGGGTACCATATCCGCGAGACTGATACTCTTCTAAGGTGGCAAACTTGCGGATGACCCAGCAATCATTACTGGTCATAAACAATGATACGCAGCTGATCAATTTATCGTGAACGAATAAGCCGAAATGGCGAGCGGTATCGTCATTATCTTCTGCTAGGCGTAATGACTCGCGCGGGCGGTCTGGCCATAGCACGTGTTGGCGAAGGTCTAAACATTGTTCAAGAGTAATTGGCTCAATTTTCACAGTCATCTACCACTAGCAAAGAGTTAAGGACACAGGCTAATGTGGACATAAGCGCGTTAAAATTCAAGTAACTTATGCTGAGAAACAGAAAATTTAATTGAAAGGGGACGAACGAAGGGGATGAGGAGGAACCCTCCTCATCCTAGGCCTTAGAAATCGGCCTTGAGTACGACACGGAAGTTAGCTTTACCTTCACGTAAATGGTCTAACGCATCGTTGATTTTCGACATCGGGAATGTTTCGATTTTTGGCGTAATTTTCTTGCGTGCGGCTAATTTTAACAGCGAACGCAGCTCTCCTGGAGAACCGGTCGATGACCCACCGATCGATTTATCACCCGCAATCAGATCGAAGGCAGCGACTTGGATAGGTTTCATCACTGCGCCAACAGTATGGAATTTACCTTCAGGGGCGAGTGCATCGAAATAAGGTTTCCAATCGAGGTCGACGGCGACGGTGCTGATGATCAGGTCAAAGCGTCCCGCCTGCTCCTTGAGGGCCTGCGCGTCACGGCTATTCACCACCTCGTCCGCTCCAAGCTCGAGGATTGACTCTTTCTTGCTCGGGTTAGAGCTGAACGCGACAACTTCAGCGCCTAGAGCTTTCAATAGTTTCACCGCAAGGTGGCCGAGGCCGCCAATACCAATTACGCCGACACGACTCATCGCATTAACTTGGCTCATCAGTAGTGGTTTGAATACGGTGATCCCGCCGCATAATAGTGGTCCAGCCAGCGTTGGGTCCAACTGTTCTGGGAGGGGGATGACCCATTGCCAATCTGCACGAATTTTTTCGGCAAACCCACCACGGTTTAAGATGGTAGGCGTCGCCCCGGCTTCACAGTTAGAGTGATTGCCGCGAATACAGGCGTCACAGTGTTGGCAGCTTTTTGCTGACCAGCCGATACCCACGGCTTGGCCAATTTTTAGGCCTTTATTTTTTGCGTTTTCACCGAGCGCAGAAACACGGCCTGATACTTCATGACCGGCGATTAAGGGATAGCTTGAGATCCCCCATTCGTTATCGATCATCGAGAGATCTGAGTGGCATAATCCACAATAATCAACGGTAACTTCAACTTCTTCTTCACCGAGTGGTGCTGCATCGTACTCATAGAGTTCTAAGGCTTGACCGGCAGCAGGAGCAGCGTAACTTTTAATTTTCATCTCTTTTCCCATTTTGGTGACACTTCAAAAATTTAATAGATGGCTAAGCAGATATTTTGCCACCCACGTAGTGTAGCTGACAAAGCCACTTTGTGCGGCTGGTTGCGTATTGAACAACCCTACACTAGCCTTATAGGAGTATTTACTTTGTGTCGGCCGAGCGTTATCCAGAGTCGATTCACTCTTTCAGGAGGAATTATGAGCAAGAAGACGGTGCTAATTACCGGTGCAGGTAGTGGTTTTGGACGTGAAAGTGCATTCCTTTTAGCGAAGAAAGGCTACGATGTCATTGCCACAACGGAAATCGTTGCACAGATCCAACCCCTGAAGAATGAAGCTCACGCGCTGGGCCTGAACATTCAGGTCGAGAAATTAGATATTAGCGACGAAAACGATCGCTTACGTGCGGCGCAATGGTCGATCGACGTATTAGTCAACAACGCTGGGATTTCAGAGGGCGGTGCGGTGGTGGACCTGCCTGAGGACAAACTACGTCGTCAATTCGAGGTTAACGTCTTCGGGACTATCCTCCTTACCCAACACTTTGCGCGTCAATTCGTCGAGAAGAAACAAGGGAAAATTGTTTTTATCTCCTCAGTGGCAGGGATTACTACCGATCCCTTCGCTGGCGCTTATTCAGCCTCTAAGCATGCGCTAGAAGGTTTCGCAGAAGCCCTTAATAAAGAATTGCAAGAGTTTGGGGTACAGGTCGCAACCGTTAATCCAGGCCCAATCCTTACCGGCTTCAATGATCGCATGTTCGAAGCCTGGACCCACTGGTGGCCGGAAGATAAACTGGACACGGTGTTTGATTACGAAGAGCTGGCGTTCCCTCACGAACAATTCCATCCTTTCCAAGTATCCGAAGTGATTGCCCGCGTAGTTAGCGGAGAAATTACTCAATACCGCAACGTCGTACCAGAAGAGATCGTGGCAGATACGCAGAAACAGATGCAGGAAGTGTGGTCACGCGAAGTCACCTCACAAGCCTCTCGCCACCCGCTGGTGCAGACGGCTTACGATATCGACCCTGAGACGCCAAACGGTCGTTAGTTTTACAAACCACTCGTTGAGGCTATGGGCTCCTTAGCCTCATCGTTAATTCGCCTAGCATCCTCTATCTTGCACTTCGCTTAACGCTCTGTTATAGATAAGTTTTTCTTAATCTTAAGAGGAACAGATGAGATGAGCGTAACGATACGTGCTGTCACCCGACACGACGCCCCACGGCTAGCCGAGATCTATGGCCAACCCGACACGCAGCAAAATACTTTACAGCTCCCTCATCCTTCGGTTGAACTCTGGGAACAAAAAATCATCAACTATCCGAATGTCGGACACATCGGTTTTGTCGCCGAATTAGACGGGCAGGTTGTAGGCAATATCACCTTATTTACTCAGCAGGTTGTACGTCTTAAACACTCGGTATCGTTCGGACTTGCTGTCGACCACCACTTCACGCGCCGGGGAATTGCGCGGCAGTTAATCGAGTTCGCCTTAGATTATTCGTTTAACTGGCTCGCCGCACAGCGGGTCGAACTCTCGGTTTTCGCCGATAACCCGACCGCCATCGCGCTGTATCGGCGATTAGGATTCGTGACTGAAGGCACACAACGCCAGGCGGCATTTAAAAACGGGCGCTATCAAGACACGATAATGATGTCGATACTCGCCAGCGAGTATTTCGTCGACGCACCGACGGATTAATGGATCAAAGCCATTTGCGGCAAGGCGTTAAGCGCAGATGGCTCATTTCTTCCTAAACGAGTGGGAGTCTCTCAATGAAAAAATGTGATCGGCCTACCAAGATCTGCACGGTGTGTGGCCGCCCTTTTACCTGGCGAAAGAAGTGGGAAAATTGTTGGGACGAGGTGAAGAAATGTTCCGAGCGTTGTCGGCGGCAATAGGGGGGGGTGGTTATATAGGGGGAATTGAAGTGTCCCCTGCAGGAATCGAACCTGCAACTAGCCCTTAGGAGGGGCTCGTTATATCCATTTAACTAAGGAGACGTTGCGCGTTAGTGTTTCTGGTTGTTCGCGACTGTTCCGATGTTACCGCAATTCCTCACATCCTATCAAGTAGTTCTGTTGTCAATGTACACACCTTGTTTTATTTTGTTCTATGTTGTTCGCGGTTGTTCATTTGCCATTGAGTACATATTGCGTACATAATGAAAGAAACAACTGTGTACATTCTCATAACTATGGCTCTCAGCGATACCAAACTCAGAAACATAAATGGCAAGCCTTATGACGGCCCAGCGGAGATAACTGACGCTGAGGGGCTTAGTGCCAGAATCACACCATCGGGAACTATCGCGTTTCAGTTCCGCTACCGATGGGAAGGTAAGCCTGTTCGCCTGACTATCGGGCGGTACCCATCTATGTCATTAAAGGATGCCCGTATCACTATCGGTGAGATGCGCGAATTGTACACGCGAGGCATCAACCCGAAAACCTATTTATCTTCCCCTGGTGATGATATTACCCTGCAGGTCTGCCTAGACCAATGGTGGGAAAAGTATGTCAGCGGACTAAGGAAGAACACCCAAATACTTTATCGCTCCGTCGTGTACAACACGATGTACACAGAGTTTAAGGGTATGCCTGTACACAATATCCCTGTTTCTCAGTGGGTCCGGTTCTTCGATAGGCAGGAGAAGGACAACAAGAAGAAGGCGAGGGTTCTGCTAATTCAGCTAAGGTCCGTTATTAACTGGTGTATTAGCCGGCAGTTGATACCTTCATGTGAAGTGATGAAGCTCAGTGTAAAAACTATCGGCAAACGCTCAGATATCGGAACCCGTGTTCTTACCTATGGCGAGCTTGCTAAAGTGTGGGTCGCGCTTGAGAACTCCAAGATACATTCCTCTAATCGCCTCCTGCATCAACTTCTGCTTCTATGGGGAAGCCGCCTATCAGAAATGCGCCTGGCGACGATGGATGACTTTAACCTCGATGACTTAATCTGGACAACACCATCGAGTATTTCAAAGATGGGTAATGTCATCAGGAGGCCAATATTCTCGCATGTTCAGCCTTACATTGAGCGGCTGATGAATAACGGGAATCACATTCTATTTCCGGGGATGGAGCTTGATAAACCTATCGATAGGTCATCGTCTAACCTTTATATGGCTAAGCTAAGGGAGAAGGTTGATATACCAGATTGGCGGACGCACGATTTTAGACGATCCATCGTCACAAACCTGTCCGGAGAAGGGGTTCCGCCCCACGTCACCGAGAAGATGCTGGGGCATGAACTTGGGGGAGTGATGGCCGTGTACAACAAACACGACTGGATTAGTGAGCAGAAGGACGCTTACGAACTGTATGCCGATAAAATATTCTGGCACGTTAAGAGAATCGGTTAGGATTTCTTGATAACCAATCATCGACGTCACTGCGTAAATACTGCGATGGGTATTGCAATACCGGCTCCGGGAATCCCTCTTTTTTTCTTAGCCGGTAAAGAGCTGTTCGTTTTTTACTGATTAGCTTGAATACTTCTTCTTGTGTCATTAAGTCAGACTGTTGCATAGCATTCTCCTTTACCCTCCCGCAGACATGACGATGCCGCCGATTATCGGTGCGGGAATAGGGTGGTTTGATTTATTGTTCGTGATGAACTCTTGATAGGTTCCTGCATCCGGTGATTACCGTTGCGGATATGGTTGTCTTTCTGGTGACTACTTCGATTTGATAATGCCGGTCACGGTAGCCGACTGAATACACGACATGGTGATACTTATTGCCAGTTCCGTACTTCAGTCGATGCTTATCGATAGCTTTACTAGCTACCACGATATGCACTGGCTCGGTATCGCCACGGATAACCTCACGCATCATGTATTCCTTCTTACTTCACCACACACAAGCTCATGCTTAGGCTGAATATCTTTCATAGCCTCTATCTGATGCTCGCATTGTGATTGGGTGGGGTAGATTGTGTTATTGAGGGGTAATGCTTGAGTGTTGATGATTAGGGGTAGGGTGAAGCCGAGAGTGATTTCGGTATCGGCATATAGTGAGTTATGTCATCGAGTTCATAGCTGTAATCGTCACCTAACCATGTCCTGCCTTTATCATCCCAGCGTTGAACTTCGTAACGTGAGTCATTAAATACAGTCTTCACTAAATACCACGCTTCTTTGTCCGGTAGTTTTTCACTGACTGAAATCCATTGCAGACCCTGTCGAAAATCTCGCAACTCCTTCAGCGCAAAGCGTAGCCCAATCTCGCCAAGCTCTCTCTTCCCTTCGATCGCTTCGTTAAGTGCTTCTTCTGTTATTCGCATATCACTCCCCCCATCCGTTTAGGCGTTTAATTTCTGCTAGGCACTCATTCCATCCATCCTTTTTACCAGAATGGTAATCGGTATGTTCAGTCCCTTCGTGGTCACCAGGCGACTTAATATCCTGCACTGGCGGGGCGGGGTAAAGTGCAGTTTCTACCTTGCAGCAGATTGAGAATACCTTATCGTCACCGCACTCTTTCTTTGTTAAGGTTTCACCAGTTCTATATAAGACAGCCACTGGCTCTGCCGTTAGTGATGCCAGTGAATCCTTATAAGCAGAAAGCTCCATCGATTCATCATCACTCAAGCCAAATGGTATTTCATCCCGGCACTGTTCCATGCTAGAGATTCGGTCCTTTAGCCAGTCAATTCTCTTTTGACGCTTCTCTTGTGTTAATGCGATCATGATGCCTCCAATTCAAGCTGTTTAAGTCCCGCGCGAACTGCATCAATTATTCTTGATAGGTACTGATATTTAGGATTCGGGACGGTGGGCCAGCCAGCATAGAACGGGTCATCACCAAATAAACTCAATAGATGATTCCCCACGAGGCGACTACAACAACTTTCTTTCACATCATCGGAATTGATGGCCTCATCCCACATATCCCTAGCTTCTATAGCATTTATTTCATCATCTCTTCGAAGTTTAATTATTTCTTTCTGGACGAAATTAATATTCGCATCATTCTCGTCATCAATTGTGCTTTCTAGCGAACTATCAAAATAGCCGATAAGGTAATCATTGCTGGCTCGTTGAATAAACTCTTGAACCGTATCGCCACCCATCGCAAACCAAGCCCCTGTCCATGCCTTCCCGTAACAAGTGACTGTAATTCTTCCTTTACCGGGTTCGTAGTTTTCAATCATTACTCGAATTGGGTCTAGTCGCTCAGCGCCAGTTATCGTTAGTGATAGAACGTTATTTTTCTCAACAGTTATCATACTGCCTCCACTCGCTTAAACTCTACTACCCATACGAACGGGTTAGACTGCCAGCTATCTTGGCCGTAAATTGATTCCCAAAGACGCTGAAAAGCCACCTTAGCTGTAGCAAAATCGCCTTTTGGCGTTAGATATGTGTCAGGGTAATTAGGTAATAAGTCTCCTGCAGGGGGTACCCCTTCTTTAACTGCATCACTCTCACTGATAGCCCGTAACCGCTCTACCCGAATATCAGTAATCTCAAGCGTTATACGTGAAGCCCAGCGGGGCATGTGGATTGATGGACGCCAGCGGAAAGGAACGTGTACATCGCTTTCAGGGCTATAGATACCTCTAACACCATTGACCTCTTCAATATCTAAACGGCGGTTATCATCAGCTGCATACCAAACATCGTCGTTAGGGTAGTAATTTGCAAAATCACTACTCCACGTTTCCCTAACCCATAGGCGATCACCTACCTTACCGAAAGGGCAGTGACCGGCAAGTGCTACTACGCTACTGGTTCCACCCCATCCGTCCGGTGGCTGAATCTTAATAATTCGCCTCGTCTGCGTTTTATTGCCGGATAAAATCGCTCTTACCATTTCACCGTTGAAGATAATGCCGCGTTCTTTAATTTGTTTATCCACTTTACTCTCCACTATAAGTTAGCCTTCCTTGGCGATGGGGTTATGCCCGTTGCTGTTCTTCAAATTGCCGGTAGTTGAGGATTATCTGTTTCTTTTTCTTGTGCATAACACGCTTAGGTTTCTTCTCCAGCGTATAGAGCCTATCCATGGCTCGGCCTTCTGTTGGGTATGGTTCACCGAATGAAACCTTGCTGGTTTCACCTCGAAAACTACCGCGCATGATTGTGTTGATTTGACCGAGGGTTAACTTGAAGTGGTCGGCGAGTTGCTGTCCTGTTTGTGGGCCTTTAGATAGCTTCCATTCTATCTTTTCTGTTATCCCTGCCAGTGGCCCACCTGCGTTTCTACGAAAGTGGGGTATCTTTTTCATGCCACCTTCCTGTGACTCAGGATTGTAGAGATTTCCTGCTCCATGTCGGATAGGAACGAAGCAATCTCGACCTCTATCTCCTTGACCAGCTCATCATCCTGATGAATCCTTGTCTCGAAGTAAGCTAAGTCCTGCGGTAAACGGTCGTCATAACTGACAAAATCACACCATTTACGCCCCGTGCACATCATCTGGGCGTGCATTTGCAGAAGGTATTCACGCTTTGGCTTGCCAGTTCGCATGGTTTCCAAGTGCGTAGCGGTATTCGGGCATTTGATTTCGATAAGGCCGTCATCATTAACTAGCCCATCAGGTGAAGCGCCGAATCCATCAATGACAGGGTGGGGGATAAATCCTACTTCCTTAACCTCAGCATCGAACTGATTAAGCACATACATTTCCCGAGCAACTGGCTCAAGCTCAGTACCTCGAATCATTGGCCCACTGGTAAGCCCCTGCTCAACTTTCCCTGTTAATCGCTGGCATATCAGCTCCATCATGTAGTTCTTACGGCTTGCAGAGTAACCAGACTTTGTTTTAGCCATTACATCAGCAAGACGACTTGCAGTAATGCGACCGCAACGGGCCGCAAACCAATCATCAGTACGCTGTTCCATTATGCGACCTCCTGATTAACTACCTCACCATCTACCACGCCGCTAGCATCCTCACTAATACGCTTGATACGTTCTTTTTCGTCATTGCCGATAATTGCTCTATCTGCCGGAGACAAACTTAACCAGTGAGACTTGAACGCCTCTATTCCAGACTGCGCGGATTTTTCTGCAGCAGAAACTAAATCAGGTCGCCTTTCGTCTGACTGCTTACCAGCGTCAACGCCCGCTGGCGTACCTTCAATTACTCGCTCTGCTTCATCCTGGTCGAATATTCCAGCAAAGCCGAATGCCATCCTTGCACACTGTATAAGCGATTTGTGACGTAGCATACGGGTAGGGTGTGACTGCCAAGGCTGGGTATTTCTTTTACACTCCCCCATGTACTCGGTAACGATTGTCGGGTGGTTCCTGTCCTTGCGGTAAATCTTACAAGTACAAGCTCCTTCATCCTTGTCGTAATTAAATTCCATGCCATCAAACTGAGGATGCTCATTGATAATCCTAGCCCAGCCATCAACGCCAACCACGGGAACGATTCCCCCTTTATCAGGGAACGCATAAATCTCTTTAGTCCATGGGTTCAGGCCGTACTGGTTTGCAACAATCAGTAGGGCAGTAAACTGTTCATCTGTAACGTTTCCGCCTTTGAATGCCGTATTTTTTAAGGTGTTCATCAACTCTGTGCCAGCTTCCATGCCTAGGCGGGTTGCTAGCTTATTTGCCATTGTTGCTAATGCGGTAGTCATTATGCTGCCCCTTGAAAGTCTTTTCTGTGGTCGTAAATCTCAAATGCACGCTCAGCGATAACACGCGACTCAACCATGTCATAAAGTGATTCAGTCCCTTTGCACTGAGCATCCATGTCGTAATCTTGCAAGTATTGGACGGCCCGCTTGGTGTTGTCTGTTTCGTTTAACTTGATGAGTAACTCAAAGATGGGGTTTGACTTGATAGATGCTAATACTTCGCCGGTACGTTGCTTAATTAATTCGTTCTCTAGCTCATTGGAGCCTGAACGCAGGGTTTCGACAATCTGCTTTAGCTCTCTTACATCCTGAATGTTCATTTTGACCTCCAGAAATCTTTGATGATTAACGCGCAACCAGACAGTGAACGCGGATAAACTCGGAACTCACCACTGCGAAAAATTGTTATCTTTTGACGTTCTAGTGAAATTCTCATGCATAAGCCTCCGGTCTGGCCGCATCGTTAACGAACTGCTGAATGCGGTCTAATTGAGTGGTGTAGAAAGATTTGAATAGGGTGGTAGCAGCGCCAATGACGCCGCCGATGAACGTTTTCATTGGCGATACTCCGATGTGATTAGTAGGTGATTGATACTGATGAAACATGACCTTTAGCGATTGCTCTGATACAGGCTTGTGCACATTCTTCTGTGAGGCCGGCATTGATAAGGTCGGCGACTGCTGCTGCATTAATCTGGCGCTTATGCTCATGATTTGCCGCGCGCGCTTCGGCTTCATCCTTAATACGCTTCTCTTCCGCTAAGCGTCTTTGCTCAGCCTCTTGAGCCTTACGGCGCTCTGCTTCGATAGCTTCCTGCTTCTCACGCTCGGCCTTTTCTTTGGCTTCACGGGCTAGTCGTTCGCTGCGTTCTTGCTGCTCTTTGGCTTCACGCTCAGCGCGCTCTTTAGCTTCTTTAGCCTGACGCTCTGCACGTTCTTTCTCAGCGATGCGGTCACGCTCAGCTTGATCAGCCTTAGCCTTTAGTTCAGCTTCGCGGCGGGCTGACTCTTCACGCTCACGCTGTGCCTTTTCTTCTGCCTCACGCTTAGCACGCTCTTCTGCTTCGCGGGAGATACGCTGTTCATTCTCAATACGTTGCTGCTCAGCGATGCGGGCTGCTTCTGCTCGGTCACGGTCAATTTTCTCGTTCATGAGTAGGGCGATTTCGTGGTCTGACTCGATGCGCTCAGCCAGTGCCTTATCAAAAGCTGCATTCATTTCCAAAGCTTCGGCATGGTCGGCATTTAACTTCTCAATTTCTGCCAGCCGGTCTTGTTCATCCTGCCAATCGGAACGTATTTTAAGCACTTCATCCCGCATACCGTCACATTCATCGACAAAGCGTTTAAGCTCTTTCTCTGCTGGCCTTACCGCTTCCTTGAGGTGCTTTAGATAAGCTCGACCCGGTTTTTCGATTGCTGTCTTACTGCGACTGATTGCTTGAGCTAGTGAGCCAATACGGTCACGGCCTTTCTTGGTGGTAACGTCTGGAACCTCTTTTGCCATCTCACGAATAGTTGCCAGATAAGCATCAAGGCCATTTTCAACGTACAGTGCCGGAGCCTGCTCAGGTTTAATCTCCAGCACTGCCAAATCTGTAGTTTCTGTCATGTCACTCTCCTGAATGTTTGTCATATAACCGCCCACTCATTGAATAGGCGCTGATATGAGGAAATAAAAAACCCACCGAAGTGGGCTATAAGTTCTTTTTGATGACTGGCAGCAGAATGGCTATGACCCCAGCAACAAGTACGCCATCGGCTAGGATGGACATCATCTTGCTAGTGAAATCTACAGCTACAACCAGAAATAACAGGACGGCAGCTAGTGCCCATCGCAATTTAAGCATTACAGGTATTGGTCGAGTGGAAGTTGTAGCGCCTGAGCAATCTTCTTCAGTGCCACTTCTTCTTCTGGTGAAATGCCATCATTGTCAGCAATATCTAAGCAAAGGCAGAGGACATCTACCGCATCGCTTGTTCCTGCTACATCAGCAAGTTCACGAAGCGCTTGAGCATTTGCAGAACGAGGTGATGCTTCGTAACGAGCGCGGATATTGCTACTCATTTGGGCAATCTCTCCAGCGAAAGGAGCGAAAGCAGGGAGGGCGGAGATGGTCTTCTCGAGTACAGCGATTTCTTTCGAGTCGCAGTTACCATCTGCATAGGCGATAGAGTAAGCGCCCCACACGGTGGCCTCTACTGCGTCACGATTCTCCATCTTCTTAACTTCAACGACAGCTTTACGGGTTTTCTTCTTTAGTAATCCAAACATAGTTTTATCTCTCTTTAGGTTAGTAACTCAGGGAAGCCAGTAGAATTAACAGGCTTTCATTAGTCACCGCGCATAAAAAAGCCCTTCGATTGAAGGGCGAAGACTTCTCAAATTTAATCAGAACAGGTTATCCTCATATCCTGTTCATAGGGCAGTATTACCCACATAGCTCACTTACATATTTTAAACTTCGCAACCATTCCGCAATCACTATTAACCACTGATAAATTTTGAAGTTCCCAAGGCTCAGAAGTATCTCCGTCCTCACCAACAACAGTCTTGAAACCAGTTGATGCTGTATAGATTTTACCTTCGACAAATGCAGAGTTAACTGCTGATTTAACACACATTAGACTAGCCATGATGATCCTCCTGTTATTGGCGTATATTAACTTAAATGAGCTATAGGGGGTTACTCAGTAGGGTGTGGCGGCAATGGAATCCAGTAAATGGCCTGATTCATATTTATCCCCGTTCCATCGTGAGTATCCAGATATTGAACGTTTACAAAACCTGCAATGTGATCCCCATGCTTATTGATTATCACTACATCGATTTCATCATCAGGCATCCGATCACTACATTTAACCCACTTCGATTCCAATTCAACGGTAGGAACAGTGACCCCAAATAATTCAGCAAGCGCCTTGTAATTAAGTTCCGCATGATATCGACCCTTGCACTTAACAAGCTTCTCCGCAGCTCTTGCAATGTCTGCGTTTTTCGATGCCTGGGAAAAATGCTCTTTGATTGACTGCTCTAAAATCATCACCAACCCCCGTTAAAATAACTAATCACGCCCCAAGCAAGCATACCGATAACCGTTGACCAGAACGCCACAAGTGCCGCCATCAAAATCATGTAAACCTTTTGGTTGTACGTCATTGCATCGTCCCCGTTAGCGTATCTGGTGGGCTTTTGCTATGAAGTCATCCGATAACGAATCAACAATCTCATGGGATAGAACTACATACTTGCCGTCTTGCATTCTGTATGCATAGCGAGTCTTTTTAATCAGAAGGTGTTCAGCTACGGACTTAACAGCCTGTTCAGTTACATCTTCTTTTTTACCAACCCACATTCCTTTTTCAGTATTTAACGTTCCCTGAAAAATCTGGCCGGTGAGTGGGCTTGCACCCATAGTTTTAATCTTCATGATTTACTCCCATAAAAAAAGCCGCTCTAGGCGACTTGTATCTATTCAATAAGCTATTCACTTTCTGTATTAACCCTTGTCTGGTAAGGGTAGGTTGTGAGTAGCTAGTTATTCACTGTCTTAGTAAAATCAGTAACCGTAGAAATCGTTATGTCGTCAGAATCGAACAATCCGTAAGTATCAATTCCAACTATTTTAATTCCGTGACTGCCGTTCATCGGAGGCCATCCCTCTACGCCGTAACCCTTATCCCAATCAAATGTCCGAATCAGGCCATCAATGCTAAGTCCTTGCTCGTAAGCCATGGGTATACAAACTTTAGCTAGCATCGTCAGCACAGCGTTCTTGTCGCAACCATGATTGCGCTTTCGGTAGTCTGCATCGCTCCAAAAATTATTAATTTCTGCAAACCCGTTATCGTCGATTTTATCGCTATCTATCTCGACTATTAACTCTGCTTTCCAGTCATAGTCGATTTTATATTTATTCACGTTACCCATACTTACCTCGCACTAACTGAAACTGATTTACGATGACCTGCGAAAAATATTCCGACTTCTGGCAGGCATTGGGAGCCTGGCTCACTGCTTCTATCTCTTAGCGTCAGAGTGCCGTTAAGAGCTTTACTGACTCGACCTGAGCAACCAGTCATAATCGACTCAATGCGTTGCTCTAATCGGCTCTCAGTGGCTAATTGTTCACGCTCTAACTTGCGGCGCTCAATACGGCGCTGCTTACAGCGTTTCTTTGCGTTCATGATTACCTCCGTAATTGGCTTTGGTGATAGTGGCCAGTCCTATTTCAATCCTGACGCTCTCGATAAGCTTCTCAGTCCAGCGGCTTTACCCGTTCCTTAGCTCCACTTATTCACTATCCCAGAGCCAACTACACTCTGGTGTACACCTCTCGGCATACCAACCTTATTTTTAAAGAAGCAGCCTGACTCTTGTCTGGCGCGGTAGGTAATCCGTTTACCGCATCGATGTTTCGTTTCGATGTGCTTATTTAAAACTATGGTTGTCATTATGTCAACAACAAAGGTTGTTTATTTCAGTTGTTTTTATGCGGTTAGGTTTTATTTGGTTGTTTTTGAATGGATTTGGGGCGAAAAAAAATCCGCACAGTGGCGGACTTTTGTGATTTAGAGCATTTAAAGTATGACTGAGTACCAGAATACCCGGCCTATAACCTCTATTTCTTGGCTGGGTACTTCTTGGTCAACGAACTCATCCTTGTTGAAACTACGTACGCTTATTTGATTATTAGGCATTTTGTAGAGCTGCTTAATTCTCTTCAGCCCACCATGATTGATAGCGTAAAGCTTCCCGTCGATGACTTTTTTATTATTGGTGTCTACTGCTACTGTCGTTCCGTCTGGTATAACTGGCTCCATGCTGTTCCCCGTGGCAGGGAAGCAGAGAACTCCAGAACCATCAGTATTTGCCCCGACTCTTCGCAATGTGGATTTAGAGAATCTGAGCATAAATCCATTGTGATCGTCAGAGCCGTAAGTGCCGTCGCCACAAGCAAACTCTATATCTTTTAGAAAATGCACCTCAACCTCATCATCATCAAGAGGTGTGTTTTTATCCCAAGGTGAAACCTTACCCCATTTACTCTCATCAGGGATCGACTCGCCACCCTTATCCTCTCCGGTAGCAAGCCAAATTGATGGGACGCCAAGGGCAGCAGCAATCTGGCTAGTATAGGAGGATGAGGTAGCTATGCCTTTCTCAAGCTTCTGAATAGCAGCCTGTGATACGCCAACCATCTCGCCCAAAGCCTTTTGAGATAATCCTTTATTTTTCCGCGACTCGCGCAGACGTTCAGCAAAAGTAGTTTTCATATTATGAACCTACAACGTAGGTTGTTTAAATTCAAACGAATATAGTTGTTGCAAATAAAACAACTAAAGTTTTATAATGACAACCATATTCACAATGGAGGTTGTTATGAACATCGTAATTAAAACCGCCATTGACCATGTAGGCTCCCAGAAAAAACTAGGTGATGCCTGTGGGGTTACTCAACAAGCGGTAGGTAAGTGGTTGAACGGAAAAACAAAGGTTTCTCCTGACAAGGTTCCTTTGATTGTCAAAGCCACTAAAGGTCTGGTTAAAAGTTACGAGCTTCGCCCAGACATGCCTCACTTGTTCAGAAAGCCACGGTCAGCGGCATAAGTAATTAGTAGTTTCGCTCTTTAATAATCTGCGCCCCTGCCGAAATGTGGGGAACCAATTCTAAGCATTCAGCTATTAGCTGATCGCTCAACTAAACACACAAGGATATTACCCAATGGAACTAGCAAAAACACGCAACATGAATATCGATTTTATCAGTCGCCACCTGTTATCAGCAGCCCACCAGGCTCTCGTTAAGACCAAGCAAACAGTCATAGCAAAGATATTAGGTGTTGCCGATTCAACGGTTCTACGCAGAGCTGAGAAATATCCCGAGATGATGGAGCAGTTAGCTGCCTCAGGTGTTGAGGATTTCGTTATGAAGGGAGAAAAGAAGTTACCACTCGACCAGTATCGCTGGTTACTAACAGTGGCAATGGAATACTCGAAAATTCAGCTAGAGATTACCGGAAATGAAAACGCCCCGAGTGCTGGAACACTAGAGGCGTAAGTGCGAATAACTGGAAGAATTCACAGGAGTAATTATGACAAAAAAGCGTAGTAATTTCCAGCAAAAAGAGGAGCGTTACCAACCTGATCGCCCTGTAGGGCTGGTTGATGTAGCCGCCAACAATCGTGCATTTGCCGCACGGTTAATCGGAGAGTTTCGACTAGCTAAAGCAGGGGTAAGCAGAAAATGAGTAACGTAGCGTATGCAAACTTTACGGCTCGCAAGAGTCATAACGATAGACCGAATTCAGTCGGTAAGGGGTTCGCCTTGCTGCACAGAAAGATTATGGAGACGCCGTTCTACAAGGATGCCGAAGCCTCACACTTATGGGTTCACCTGCTACTCAGAGCTAACTATGAACCAGTAGTCATCCAAACGGATTATGGCGATGTGATGTGCCAGCGCGGTGAGTTCCTGACAGGTAGAAATACTCTGGCAGAGGAAACGGGATTGACTTCTGACCGAGTTAAATCGCTACTCAGAAAGTTTAAAAATCTCGGTATGATTTCGACTAAATCAACCAACAGATTCACGGTAATTCAGGTCGTAAAATACGACGAATATCAGCAATTTTCGTGTCCAGCAGATGTCCAGCAGATGTCCAAGCGAGAGCCAGTAACACCAACGCCTAGCGGTGATGTGTGTCCAGCAGATGTCCAGCGTTTGTCCACAGATAAAGAATATACTAATAAATCTAATACTAACGTATTAGATATGTCATCTGGTGATGACCAATCGTCTTGCAAGAAAACGAAATCAAAACCTATTCCATACCAAGCAATCTTAAACGCCTACAACGAAACGGTCGGTGACAGACTACCCAACGCTGAGAAGCTAAACTCGAAAAGACGAACCGCCATCAAACGGATGCTTCTGAGCGACCTGAATAAACCAACGCTCGAAGCTGCTACGGCATACTTCCAGCGATTCATGGAGACTGCCGGACGTTTTTACTTTGGTGACAATAATCGCGGCTGGAAAGCCTCGTTTGATTACCTACTGCAACCAGACACGATAACTAAAACTCGGGAGGGTAGCCTGTGAGTGATGGAATGATGTTACCTCCGCATAACACGCAAGCGGAACAAGCGGTAATCGGTGGGTTAATGCTGGACGGCGGCGAGGAACGGACGCAGAAGGTCTTGACGCTAATCAAGCCAGAGAGTTTTTACAACAAGATGCACGGCCAGTTATTCGAAGCCATCCGCGACCTGTTAAAACGCAATCAACCGGTTGACATGCTGACTGTATCCGAGGAAATGGAGAAGCGCGGTTCACTCGAAGCGGCGGGGGGATTTGCTTACCTTGCGGAACTCTGCAAAAACACGCCGTCCGCAGCCAACCTAACGCAGTACGCCTCAATCGTCCGTGACCATGCTATGGAACGCTACGGCATCCAGAAACTCGCCGCGGCAACCGAAATCCTTTACACCAAGTCAACGCTATCCGCTGCCGAGAAGCTAGAGGCAGTTTCAGCCATGACTAACCAGATTAGCGACTACGCCAAGACGGGAAGCCGCCGCGGGCTACGCAGTTTCGCTGATGTGATGGACGGATGGATGATTGACCTTGAAAAGCGCCTAGACCCTAATCAAGCCTCCCGCGGATTAACCACTGGCATTCCATCACTGGATAGCATGCTGGCTCCTAAAGGGCTTGTGAAAGGTTCGTTATTCGTCATCGGCGCTCGGCCTAAAATGGGTAAGACCACGCTCTACGGCCAGATGGCAATCAACTGTGCGATAAACGAGAGTAAGCCAGCCCTGATGTTCAGCCTTGAAATGCCATCCGACCAAATCCTTGAGAAGCTGGTAGGGCAGAAGTCCGGCGTTAACCCGAATATTTTCTACATGCGAACCGATGAAGACATGCAGAAATATCAGGGTGACTACGACGATGACTTCAACAAGTCACTGATGGTCGCTACCCGTATGCGTGAACTCGATATGTTCTACATCGACGATACTCCTGGATTATCACTGGCCCACATCGTTGCAGAGGCGCGCCGCGTTAAACGTGATAAGGGTTGTGTCGGAATGATTCTTGTCGATTACCTAACGCTGATGACCGCAGAGAAAGCAGATCGTAACGACCTAGCATACGGGATGATTACCAAAGGCCTGAAGAACCTAGCCAAAGAGCTTGATTGCGTTGTAGTCCTACTTACTCAGCTTAACCGTGAACTGGAAAAGCGAGTTAACAAGCGGCCACTGCCAAGCGACTCCCGCGACACTGGACAGATTGAACAGGACTGTGACTACTGGGTCGGCATCCACCGTGAAGGCGCATTTGATGAAAATGTCCCATCTGGCGAAACGGAGTTAATCCTGCGACTGAACCGACACGGCGAAACCGGTACGGTATTTTGCTTGCAGAAGAACGGAGCAATCTACGACATGGACCAGCACGCCGCCCGACAGAATAGAGACTCTAGGCAGCAGCCATCACGGCGCCAGAAAGAGTCGGCATTCTAGCTAACGTATCAAGGATTAATTATGAAAAAACTCAGCACCACACAAGACCTTGTATTCCACGATATGAACCAAGGCAGTAGCATCTTCAAACGCTATTGGAAATCATCATCACTACCGGCGCGAGAGCGATACAGAAATAGACCGAAAATAATCTTTCGAAGAGATAAGGTGCTTTCGAGACTTCTTCGCATAGAAATGATGGCTTCCGTGAAGAAAATTCAGGATTGCTCAGATGAATTGAAATATGTGATAGAGGCATTTGAGCCACTAAGCCTCGAATCGGGCAGCTAACCCCCACACCGCTTAAAGCGGTTTTTTTATGTCAGTAGGAGAGGGATATGCTAGGCGAATGGATAAAGCATCAAATCTAGGAGCAGGAGCGTCGTGAAGGGGTCGCAGAAATATGGAATTGCCAATAACCCCTACGAACTAATACTAAACAGCAGCAGGCTTTTCCTGTTTGGCCTTAACCATTTCAGGCAGAGTGAATGAATAAATCAGGAATACCTCTGTAAATCCAATCATCTCTTCTGCTTCTTGTGCAGTAAACTCCTCATCTGAATGAACGGCACTATTTGAGTCGAATCTCACAATGTGAGCCCATTCCCTCATTTGTTCAGTAATTTTACCTTGAGCGTGGAGCATAGAGATCCGTTTCGAAAGCTGCTCTTTGCCTGATTCATCCCCTAGGATAATTTTTGTAGATATGTCTATCACTTTACGGCATAGCATTACCGAAGTTTCATAATTGCTCCGCTTAAGATTGTCTTTCGCTTCGACAAAGAATTTTGCAGCCCTATCAGGGCAGCTTTCTGGGGCTGAGTTTATTTCTGGCTTTGGGAAGTAATCAATTAACCCGATTCGATTACTGCCCGGTATGGATTCATCGCTGCCACTCTTCACGTAATCCATAGGAGATAATCTAACACCACAGATAACGTTTGCTGACACGGGGTTTCCACAACTCCGACACAAGAAACTTACGCAATATTCGCTCTCGGATTTAGCTACTTGTCCAAAAGCAGTTAACACAGCCTTTTCTCTCAGGCAGTGAGGGCAGGTTATATCTAAAGTGAGGATACCCATGAACATTTCCCATTTATCAAATGAAATTACGAATTGCCTTTTATCGGCAGACCGGCCAGAAGTTAAGCTCATGCAAATTTACCAGTCTTCATCTGAAGATCAACGATTAGTATTTTTAGCGGCGATTGTTGGTAAGGTTATTGAACAAGACAGGATAATTAAACATCGAAAAGGAGGATAACCATTGCAATTCGAACTGGTGAAACATCCGGGCGGCGTATTTGCATTAGCGGACGATATAGACCTTCCTCGCATCAATCGATTCAAAACAGGCCTGACTTACACGGCTGAAATTAAGTTATCCCGTCACCCGATATTTCATCAAAAGATGTTCGTATTCTTTAAGTTCTGTTTCAGCTACTGGGCGGCTGAACGCTTAGGGCTTGATTGCATGGACGAGAAAAGCCAGTTCGATAGGTTCAGGAAAGACCTAACTATTCTCGCTGGCTTTTATGAGCAAACGATGAGATTGGACGGGACTATCAGAACAGAAGCCAAAAGCTTGTCTTTTGCGAGCATGGAGCAGGAAGAGTTCGAGAGCTGCTACAGCGCCATGATTAACGCCGCCATTAAACACGTCTTTGCTAACACCAAAGACCAATCAATTCTCAACAGGCTACAAGCCTTTTTTTGAGGTATGCCAAATGGAACAAATCACATCAATACCCGTAATGCTTAATCAGAACAAGCACAACTATTCCGAGGTCGCTAGGCAGCTACACGTTCACCGCTACACAGTAAGGCGATTAGAGGATGACAAAGACTGCAAGCATCACATCGTGGTGCGTGGTCGGTTGATGACTGAAACGAGGTGCTCAGGTAATGGCTAAGACGGTAACTCAAGTCGCTATGGATGGCGCGATATTCAAGCGAACCGGAGCCTACAAGAAGCAAATTATCCCCCTCGAATCGCAAGTGAAAACCTTTCAGTACACCGACCACTTAAAGCAAGTCAAAGAGCTAATCAAACAAGGACACATCGCTGACGGCGTAGTCGATGAAAGGAGTATCACAGATGTTAAACCAGAAGACCTCGCAGGATTCACACAATGTCACTTCTTCGCTGGCATCGGTGGCTGGTCATACGCACTGCGCCTTGCAGGAATACCAGACAATTTCCCGTGCTGGACAGGAAGCCCACCTTGCCAGCCATTTAGCACAGCCGGTAAGCAACTCGGACAGCTTGATGATAGACATCTCGCGCCAACCTTTATGCGCCTCGTTGATGAGTGCAAGCCTGCAATCCTCTTTGGCGAGCAAGTTGCGGCAGCGATTGGAAAGCACTGGCTCGACGATTTATTCAATGAGCTGGAAAAACAAGGTTACGCCTGCGGGGCGGCAGTATTGCCAGCGTGCAGCATCGGCGCCCCGCATAAAAGAGACAGATTATTCTTCGGGTCAAAGTTGGTGGTACACGCCGACAACAAATACCAACATGCAGCCCGCAACCAAGAGGGGATTGCAGACTTTGACAGGTCAAGCCTGTCACCTAACCTACTGGCCGACACCAACGACAATAGACAACCCACAGGTTCGAGGAGAAGGGAAAGCACAAGGAACGAATCGCGGAACGACACTGGGAGGGGCAGTTCGTCTGGTAGAAAAACCAATCAGAATCCTTGCAATAACTGGTCAGACCCTGATTGGCTCAGCGGCAGGGATGGCTATTTTAGGCCAGTTGAACCCGGCACATTCCCGCTGGCTAATGGGATTCCCGCCAGAGTGGGACGATTGCGCGGTTACGGCAATGCCATAGTTCCACAGGTAGCTGCTGAATTTATAGGTGCCTTCATGGATTCAACTCCATGCGCTGAATGCAACCTCTGCGGCTTTCCTTCAGAAGATGACAGGTGGTGTGAAGCTTGCGAAGCGATATATCAGGCTAAGGACCCGAACTATTACGATTTAGGAGGGAGTGATGCGCAAGCCAAGACGCCGATGCAAGATATGCCGTGAGTGGTTTAATCCCCGATTCCCTAACGAATGGTGGTGCAGTCCAGAACACGGCGCAGAGTACGGATTGCTCCTCAGGGAGAAGGAGAAAATCAAAAAAGAGCAGCAACGCAAGAAAGAAGTCCAGCAAGAAAGACGTCACCTTCAGATAAGAAAGCTCGAACTCAAGCCAGATAGCCACTTCAAAAAGCAAGCACAGCAAGCCTTCAATACATTCATTAGAACCCGTGACCATGACCAGCCATGCATTAGCTGTGGTGAAACCAACCCGCCCGACTTACATGGCGGACAGTGGGATTGTGGTCACTTTAAGACGGTTGGCGGGTTCCCAGAATTACGGTTCGTAGAAAAAAACGCTTATCGGCAGTGCAAATCCTGTAATGCAGGCTCAGCTAAGTATGGTCAAAAGGCAGCAACCGTAAGCCAACAATACGAAGCCAATCTGGTGAGAAGGTTCGGGCAGGAATTGGTCGATTGGCTGAATGGTCCACACGACATGACACATTACAGGCGTGATGACTTTATTCGTATTCGGGACCACTACAGGCAGAAAACCAGAGAGCTAATTAAGCAGAGGGAGGGAGTATGAGTCAGATTATTTCATGTTTGTCTGGAGCTGTAGTTGCTGTGTCGGTATCAAGCATTTTTTGCTCGGATGCAGGATATGCAATATCTCTTGCATCAGGATTCTGGGCTTCAACGATTCTATCTATTATTTCAGAAAGGATGATGAAATGACCTGGATAACCAAGCTCCTTAACCACTTCTCACCCATAACCCCAACAGTCCAGTACAAAACCCCACAGAGTTATCCAGCCCAACCTGGCAATAAGCGGAGGAAGAAGAATGCGCATTGAACACGATTACCGGTTAGTGGTGAAAATATCAGGTGTACGATCCTCGGCTGATATGAGGCGTTTATTCGGCAACGGCTGGAAGACTATCAATGAGTCACAGCGAGCATGGATTCGTCATCTACTGAAGCTATGGGGGCAGCACCTCGGCAACGAAGAATATGACAAGGGAGAAATAAACATCCTTGGTCGTCTAATGATGCGTTGTGAGTGGAGTGAACAGAAGGGCAAACAAATCGAAAAGGTCGTGTCTCAGCTTTATTGTGAGGGCTACCGAGGGGAAGAGTTAATGCGCAAGGCCCGTGACTTAGTGGTGCCGCAATCTTCAGCAGCCAACATCATCGCTCTCGCCAAAGAATCTGATGATGCTGACTTTATGGAACGCGTAATTACTAAAACATTCGGCAGGGATAACCCGATCCGCTCAGTAGCAAGATTAAGATACTGTAAGTGCAAAAGCTCGCAAGATATTCAGCGGTCCTTAGGTTATCTCACTGGCATAACTCCTAAAGAGGCGCGCAATAGAATGGAATGGGCAGAATCAATACTAGAAGGAGAAATGTTTTATGCCGCACAGCGTGAATTGAAGAAAGAAATTCTACAAAATGCAGCATAAAGCACGAATGGCTAAAGAGATCGGGCATTCGGTAGAGTATATTTGATATACGCTCTGGGAGTAAAAGCGAACTGAGCAAACCAATATTAGACCTCGCCTCGGCGGGGTTTTTTTATGCCCAAATTTCAAGGCTTCACTTCGGTGAGGCCTTTTTTATTTCACCGCAAGTCAATCCCATTATCCTATACAGATACTATCAAGTGACAGGCGGTGAATCCCTACTGTAAATCCCCGTTCGGGGGTAACTATGAAGAAACAGACTATGCAAGACAGACCTGATTGGTGGGCTGCATGGCTTTCATGGTTAGCGAATCATCGTAATGAAATCGGCTACTCAGTCTTAGCGGCTGTTATGTCAATCCTTGCTGGCGTTAGAAAGAAAAACGGCAATCCCAAGGATGTGATAACAGGGGCTTTGATGTGTGGGATTTTATGCTTCTTCGTTAAGCCTACATTGACAGCCCTTTTCGCTATCGTTCACTGGGATTTCTCCCCGGAACTGTGCTGGCCTATATCGGCAGCAATCGGTTATGCCGGGGTCGATTCTATATTCGCTTATGCCCGTCATCGCTTCGGGTTGGATGATGGAGACAAAAAATGAATATCAGTAATAACGGCATCGCGTTTATCAAAAACGAAGAAGGTGAGCGCCTAAGTGCTTATCAGGACTCTCGCGGAATTTGGACGATAGGCGTAGGCCACACAGGGTTGGTTAACCTAATCCCCATAGGAAAGGGGATGGCGATCACCAGTAAGCAATCCTCTGAGATACTGAAAAAAGACCTCTCTTGGGTAGAGTCTGCAATCACTGACAACGTGAAAGTAAAACTCAATCAGAATCAATACGACGCGCTTTGCTCCTTTGTATTCAACATCGGAGTGAATGCCTTCAAGAGTTCCACCATGCTTAAAGAGCTTAACGCAGGCCACTACAGTAAAGCCGCTGATTGTATGTTGATGTGGTCAAGAGCTGGGAGTAATCAAAACATCCTTGCCTCTAGACGCCAAAGAGAGCGGGGTCTATTCAATGCTGCGATTAATTAGCATTTTAAAAGGTAGCATCAGGTACGTCATTCCGGTGGCAATCATCCTGATGCTGTGGGGGCTGAATGTTAGTAATTCACAGCTTAAAGCGACCAACACACGGTTAGAACAGTTATCTGACAGTAAAGACGAGCAGATAAATAACCTCCGCGCCAAAAACGATAATCTGGCCGATGGCGTACAACAGCTTACCGAGGCGGTCACCAAGCAAAACGCTGTAATGGCTGATGTACTCGCTCAACGTGCCGACACCGCAGAACATAACAGAGAGTTACAGAATGAAATTAAACGCTATCTGGAAACTGATAAGTGCGCCTTGTCTCCTGTTAATAGTGTCGCTGTTAGCAAGTTGCGCGAAGCCGCAGAAGACAGTCGAGTATCAAGCGGTAAAGGTTCCGTGCCTGGCAATACCAGCAGACCTGACCAGCCCACTCACTAAGCCAAAGATAAGCGACTCATTCACCTATGGCGACAGTGTGGCTCTCAATGCTGAGTTATTCGGGTTACTGAATCAGGCCAATATCGACCGACAGATAATCAGAACAATTGAGGCGCAACGCCAATGAAAATCATCCAGTGGCTAATCAGCCTATTCACCAAAGAGAGTAAACCCATGACAGAGCCAGTAACTACCGAGCAGCCAGCAGAAGCCGTTCCTGCCGTAGCAACAACCCCATCTACCACAGATGTTTATTACCGTGCGGAAGATGTCGATAAGGCGTTTGCTGTTTACTTCACAGCTCTTGAGCATTTTGAGCTGGAAGAGGCGAAAAAAGTATTTGAGTTTGTGAAGGCTGAAATTCTAAAGCCAGCAACCAAGTAGCCAGAACAGAGGTCATTAACGTGGCCTCGATTGTGGTTATTAAAAAACAATAAAAAACTTAAAAAAATTGTTGACCGCCTATTTGTCGCAAATCTCTAACCTCCGAATCTAAGCCCGCCCGCAAAAGGTGGGCTTTTTTATTGGCGCATTCTCGTGCGTATTTAACTCCAAGAGTCCCTTTCGGGATAGAGCCTGAGATTAAGCAGCGGTTATCGCTGACCAACTCTTGGGCTGCTCCTATCTACGAGAACAGGCTCTATCACCAAAAGGTAAAAGCGATATGAACTATCCAGTGAACGACCAAGCGTTAACAATGACCAGCCGTGAAATTGCCGAGGTTACTGGCAAGCGTCACCCAGATGTCAAAAGAGACATTGAAGTGATGTTTGAACAGCTGCAAGAAGATGTGAGCAAATTTGCGAGTATCTATACAGACAGCATGAACCGTAGCCAAGCAGAGTACGTTCTCGATAAAGAGCATACCGAATGCTTGGTTACTGGTTACAGCGCAATGCTTCGCATGAAAGTCATTAAGCGCATGCATGAACTAGAAGAAAAGACTCGAGTCCCTCAAACGCTACCCGAAGCACTACGACTAGCTGCCGACCTAGCAGAACAGAAAGCAGAGCTAGAGAGTAAGTTAGCTATCGCTGGACCTAAGGCTGACTTTGTTGATCATTACGTCAATGCCACTGGCCTCATGGGGTTTCGTGAAGTAACAAAAATCCTGAAGGTGAAAGAAAATTATCTGCGCCTCTTTCTAATTGAGCATGGGGTCATGTATCGACTAGCAGGAAAGATGACACCTTACTCACAGCACATTGATGCAGGTCGCTTTGAGGTGAAAACGGGTGAGGCTGGCAACGGGCACGCGTTCTCTCAAGCTAAATTCACTCCGAAAGGTGTTGAGTGGCTAGCAGGACTACTTGCGAGAGAAAATATCAAGGCTGCGTAAAAGGTGTAATTTTTACACCATTAACCCGAGAGCCACTTTCACAACGGCTCTCTGCATCACAGAGCATCCTATCGGGTGCTGTTTAATGCAATCAACCTCAGGACATGACAATGGCAGATACTAGCATCACCGAAGCACAGCAAAACCAACTCGAACTACTCCAGACCCTCAACTACGACACTGCAGCAGTCACCGAAGCATTGGCCTTCACTCAAAACGACACCTTCAAACATAAGCTGTTCATTCAGCAATATGGCCGAGTGTACGCTGAGTCAGACGTAGTGGCCCGCACAATCAAGGCAGTGCAAGAGTCGAAAGAGTCTCTATCTGCGTTAGGCGTGACAACCACAGCGGCAACAACTGACACCGCTGCAGCGAGTTAACAATACAGAGCACCTACCCAGGTGCTCGATATTGATAATTGATAAGGAATAAATAATGGCGACTAAAAACAAAGTTGGTCGCCCAAGTAAGTTGGCCGAGAGTATCGAAAAGGCTAAAGAATACTTAATGGGCGGCTATGAAGCAGTAGGGGATGTAGTCCCGAGCGTGGCTGGCTTAGCCTGTTATCTTGGCATTAGCCGCTCAACAGCTCAGGAGTACGCCAAAGACAACGCAGAGTTTTCGGGCACGTTAGAGGCAATTAAGACACTACAAGAGAATAAGCTTATCAATAAGGGGCTTGTCGGCGATTTCAACCCTACGATAACCAAGCTCATGTTGGCTAACCATGGTTACAGCGACAAAGCCGAGATTGATAATAAATCATCCGACGGCAGCATGACTCCTAAGCCAACCACTATCCAATTACTACCCGTTGAGGCTAAGCGTGAGTAGCGTACAGCTACCCATACCAGCCAAACTTGCTCCACTCTTCACTGCCACAAAAAAACGTTATCGATGCTCACATGGTGGGCGTGGCAGCGCTAAGACTCGAACATTCGCACTAATGACAGCCGTTAAAGCCTATCAATCCATGATGAATGGCGAGTCAGGCGTAATACTGTGTGCCCGTGAGTTTATGAACTCATTGGAAGAGTCGAGTATGGAGGAGATTAAGCAAGCAATACGCTCAGTTCCTTTGTTGGCGGCTAACTTCGATATCGGCGAGAAGTACATTCGAACAATTGACCGCAGTGTGAGTTATGTCTTTGCCGGCCTACGTCATAACCTCGATAGCATCAAATCAAAGGCGCGTATCTTGCTGTGCTGGGTTGATGAAGCCGAGACGGTGAGTGAAGTGGCTTGGCAGAAGCTTGACCCTACAGTGCGTGAGGCTGGCTCTGAGATATGGGTGACATGGAACCCTGAGGTAGACGGTAGCCCGACTGATAAGCGATTCCGTAAAAGCCAAGACGATTCAATCATCACTGTTGAAATGAACTATACGGATAACCCGTGGTTCCCTGAGGTGCTTGAGATTGTCCGTGCTAAAGACCAGAAGAATCTCGACCCTGCGACATATGCTTGGGTGTGGGAAGGTGCCTATCTCGAAAACTCCGAGAAACAGGTTCTTGCTGGCAAGTACGCTATCGAAGAGTTTGATGGCGATCTCTGGAAGCAAGCTGACCGCTTATTCTTCGGTGCTGACTTCGGATTCGCGCAAGACCCCAATACTCTCATTCGCATGTTCATGCTTAACAGTAGGCTTTATATCGAATATGAGGCTTACGGTGTCGGCGTAGAACTTGATGAGATGGCTGAGTTTTATGACTCTATCCCCGAGGTCAGACGCTGGCCCATCAAGGGTGATGCTGCTCGACCTGAGACAATCAGTTATCTCGGCAGGCAGGGGTTCACTATCGATGCTGCTGCTAAGTGGCAAGGCTGCGTTGAAGACGGTATTACCTACCTGCGCGGATTCGAGAAGATAATCGTCCATCCTCGCTGCAAACATACCGCAGAAGAAGCAAGGCTTTACTCTTACAAGACCGACCGCATCACGGGCGAAGTGTTGCCTATCATTGCTGATGCTCATAACCACTGTATCGACGCAATACGCTACGGCCTAGACGGCTACATTACGTCAGAGGGCGGTATCGGTACTTGGGTATCTCTCGGCCGTCAGCGTTAATCAATTCCGCGAGGGAATATGTCACGAAAAAACAAAAGCCATCGCGGAGTAAAAACTTCGGATGGTTACAACAACCTTGTCGCTCGTACAGGGATGCAGACAGAGAACCAGAGCGCAGCAGGAGAATACCGACCTAATTTTACCTCTCGCAATCGTTTAGAGATTGAGTGGTGCTATCGGTCATCTTGGATAGTTGGCGCTGCTGTAGACGCTATAGCGGACGATATGACCCGTAAGGGGATTCGTATCACCTCAGAGATTGACCCGAAAGCGCGAGGCGTAATTGAGAGCCAATTCGATGCGTTGGAAATATGGGATAAACTCAACGATGTAATTAAGTGGGCGCGGCTTTATGGTGGCGCTGTTGGTTACATCATGATTGACGGCCAAGACCCGTCAACCCCATTAAGGCTAGAAACGATTGGTAGGGGATCATTCAAGGGTATTCTTCCGCTAGACCGCTGGCAGCTTAATCCCAATCTGGAAGAGAGAATTACCGAACTCGGCCCACACTACACCATGCCTAAGTTTTACGACTTGGTAACCACTGGTACCGGGTTGCAAGGTTGGAGGATTCACCACTCAAGGCTAATTCGCTTCGATGGCGTAACACTGCCATATCAGCAGAAGATAACCGAGAATGAGTGGGGCATGTCTATCATTGAGCGGATATTCGACCGACTGACCGCATACGATAGCTCAACTCTTGGGGCTGCTCAGTTGGTGTTTAAGGCTCACTTGAGAACGTACAGCGTTGATGGGTTGAGACAGTTAATCGCTACGGGCGGCCCTGCTTACGAAGGGTTCCTCAAGCACATGAATATGATTCGTCAGTTTCAGTCCAACGAAGGGCTGACACTGATGGATGCGAAGGACACATTTGAGACGCACCAATATTCATTCGGTGGGCTTGATGGTGTTCTTTCTCAGTTCTCCGAACAAATATCAGGCGCGGTACAAATACCACTTGTTCGTTTGTTTGGGCAATCCCCCCAAGGATTCTCAACGGGTGACGCTGACCTTGCCAACTACTACGACGGAATCGGGAGTCAGCAGGAGCGACGATTGAGAAACCCGCTACGCCGTATCATCGACATTATCAGCCGCTCTGAGCTAGGTCAGCCGATAGAGGATGACTTCACCTTTGAGTTTAACCCTCTATGGCAAATGTCTGACCTTGACCGCTCCACAGTGGCACTCAACACAGTGAATGCACTAAGCACGGCTGTAGACTCTGGTCTAATGACGGTTAAAGCAGGTGCCACAGACTTGCGGGAACTCTCTGACATAACGGGTGTAGGCGCTTCAATCACTGATGAGGATATTAGCAATGCAGAGGATGAGCCGCCGCCGAACCTTGGACAAGTCGAGGAGGCAACCCCGGAGCACTCAAGCGGAGACCCGGTACAGAACAAGCCTACGCAGGATAGCGCAAGCAGTGGGAGACATAGTAAGCGGTTCCTACGATGGTTCAAACGATAGCGTTACTGAAATCATGGCGAACCTAGAAGCCTACAGTAATGTGATTGATGGTTGGGCTAATCGTGTCGCTGAGTCCTTTGCTGCCGGAATACTTCGAGAGAATGATCGGCAGTGGCGAGAGATGAGCCGTGATATCCACGTTGGGTTAAAGGATATTGTCGACAATGCGCCGATTGGCGACGTGATGCGCTCTATCGTCCATGACCAGGTGAAGTACATCAAGTCGCTACCGCTTGAGGCTGCTGACAGGGTTTACGACATTCAAAATAGAGCGATTCAGGCTGTAGTGAATGGTGAACGGGCTTCGGAATTACAGAAAGAGATTATGCGCTCCGGTGACGTTGCCGAGTCGAGAGCTAAGCTAATCGCTCGGACAGAGCTAGGTCGCGCAAGTGGCGCACTAACACAGGCTAGGGCGTTATCTGCTGGCTCAATCGGGTATATCTGGCGTACAGCACATGACAGTGACGTGAGGCATTCGCATAAAGAAATGGAAGGAAAATTTGTGCACTGGGAGTCACCGCCAACATTAGACGGGTTAACGGGCCATGCGGGATGTGTTCCTAACTGTCGATGCTATCCAGAAGTGGTATTCAAACAACCCGAATAGGTCGCTTAGGCGGCTTTTTTTATGCCTGAAATTCACAGGTGAGAAATGAAATACTTTTTTAATACTCAGCTAGGTAACTCGCGTTTCCAGATGAGCGATGGCGGGATGCTATGTAGAGACGTCCCTATCGCCCGTACAGGCGAGCAAACCTACACAGCTGATGATTTACCAGATATTGAGCCGTCACCCGGTGGATTGATTGTGGTAGAGCGCCACGATGATGAGGTATTCAGCGACGAAACGCTGGCCTCGTTTGAAGGTATGAGCATCACGATTGACCATCCCCACGACATCGACGGCTCAATTTTATTCATCAATCCCGATAACTGGCGAGAGCTTTCTTTCGGACACGTCCAGAACGTGCGCCGTGGTGAAGGTATTAACGCCGACCTAATTCTTGCCGACCTCGTAGTGAAGTCAGCAGAAGCAATCCAAGCCATTGAGGATGGACTCCGCGAAGTCTCCTGCGGTTATGACGCTCACTACGAGCGGATTAGCCAAGGAAGGGCTAAGCAAGTCTCAATCAGAGGTAATCATGTGGCACTGGTCGATAAAGGCCGTGCTGGTTCACGTTGCGCGATAGGAGATAGAGACTCTATGCAACCCAAAAAGAAAACCGGATTTCTCGCCCTATTTGCTCGGGCTGTGAAAACTGGCGACGCTGACGATATTGCTGAGCTTGCTGAAATGGCAAGTGGCGATAGCGATACACCACCGAATTACTCGTTACCCCCTCAGAAGCCTGAGCAGGAAACTCCCACTATGGACTCTGACCGACCAGCATGGGTGGATGAACTCCTAACAGCCATCAAAGGCCTATCACCAAAAACTGGCGATAGTGACGAAGATGATAAAACTGGTGACTCTGACGATGATGACAAAGAGAAGTCCGGCGACTCTGATGACGAGGATAAAACCACTGACTCAGAAGATGATGAGGAAGAAGGACAAGTAACAGGCGATAGCGCCTACCGTGCTGACCTTATCGTGCCGGGCTTCGATATTCCGAAGAAAGCCAAGCCAACCTCATTCAAGCGCGATGTACTGGGTGCTGCTGATAAACAGCTAGTGCGTCAAGTTGTCGGTGACTCTGCAATTTCCAAACTACCGAAACAGGTAGTGGACATGGCGTTTAACGCCGTATCTGAGATTGCGAAATCACGCAATACCCGCGGTCGCACCACTGACTCTGCACCGTATTCATCTTCTTCAACTCCTGCGTCACTTAACCAAGCCGCTCGCGACTTCTGGTCTAAAAAATAAGGTAACCACATGACAGCATATCTATTCCGGATGCCTGCGGGCATTGCCGGTGCTATTTCACGCCCACGCGACTTAACAACCGAACCAGTGATTCTGGACGAAACTAAGCTATTCACAGCTTACGGACTACCGGGTAAATACTCTGGCGATAATTTCGTACCGCTAACAGCGACCGACACTGCCGCATCAATCGTTGGCTTCTTGGTTCGCCCATACCCAACTACTTCAGCTGCTGACTTTGCTCGAAACGTTACCTCTGGTGGTAATCAGCAAGGTGATGCGCTGAAACGTGGCTACATCACGGTGAATATCGGCGGTGACGCTACGGCGATCACTAAAAATGCACCGGTCTACTTCGACCTATCGGCAGGGGCATTGACTGCTACCGCGCCAGCAGAAGGCGTGACCACTGTTATCGAAATTCCAAACGCTGTGTTTACTGGTGCAGGTGATGCTGACGGTAACACTGAGCTGGCTTACAAGATTTAAGGACTGATTAACTATGCAAACATTTGACCGCGCGACCGTTGACTCAACTGGTGCGTTTCTGGTTGGCGAGCTTGAGCGCCTAGACCAAACCCTGAACCTACCACTGGTTGCTTACACCTGGAGCCGTGATATTCAGCTTCGTGAAGATGTGTCCATCGCTGATGATATCTCATCCTTCACCAACACTAACTTCGCCTCTGCGGGTACCGGTGGTAAGCCAAACGGTAAAAACTGGATCGGAAAAGACTCTACCGCTATCGCTGGCGTAAACCTCGATATTCAAAAGCAAGGGTTCCCCCTCCAATTATGGGGCCAAGAGCTAGGATGGACGGTAATCGAACTTGAAGCCGCTGCAAAGGTTGGTCGCCCAATCGATACGCAGAAGTATGACGGTATGCAGTTGAAGTGGAACATGGACACCGATGAACAGGTTTATATCGGTGACGACGACCTTAACGCTAAGGGGTTACTGACCTTATCTGGCATTGCGACGACTGCGGCTACAAAAACGTGGGCAACCTCTACTGCTGATGAAATCCGCGATAGCGTAAACGCAGTGTTAACAGCGGCGTGGAAAAACTCGGGTTATTCAATGGTCCCGACTGACTTGTTACTTCCTCCAGAGCAATACGCTCTGTTGGGTACAATCATCGTGTCTTCTGCTGGTAATCAATCATTGCTGACCTACCTAAGCACTAACACCATTGCGTACCATAACAACGGTGTTCCGCTGAACATTAAGCCCGTCAAGTGGCTGAAAGGTCGCGGTGCCAAGGGTACTGACCGTGCGCTGGCATATACCAACGATAAGAAGTTCATTCGCTTCCCGATGGTTCCGTTGCGTTCAATCCCTGTCCAGTACCGCGGTATTTACCAACTGGTAACCTACTACGGAAAGCTGGGTGCGGTAGAGCCAGTGTACAAAGAGACGCTTGCCTACATGGACGGCATCTAACGAGGTGAAGCATGAGCAACAATCAATCGTTGCCAGATGCTGACCAGTTCCGAAAAGACTTCCCGCAGTTCGCAGACACCACAAAGTTTCCTGATTCACAAATCAACTTCCGACTTACGCTTGCCGACACGCTGTTATCTGAAAAGTTAACTGGCGTTAAGCTATTCCCTTATTTCGCGGAGTTGTTTGTGGCGCACTACCTAACACTGTATGCCGCTGATTCGGCGGCTTCTCTGATAGGCGGGGCGACAGGTTCAACCAGTGGTGTGGTTTCGTCTAAGTCAGTGGACAAGGTGTCGGTGTCGTTCGATAACGGCTCGACCCTTAGCCCTGACGCGGGATTCTGGAACTACACCCGGTATGGTGCTGAGTTCTGGCAGCTTATCGGCATGTTCGGAATGGGAGGTCGGCAACTATGAAGTCTGGCTTAACTATCCGTTCAGACCTGAGCGGTAAGATACTGCAAGCACTGAAAGAGGTTGGTAAGAAGGATGTTCTGGTCGGCATTCCCGAAGGTAAAAGCGAGCGTGAGGATGCCGATATCGGTAATGCTGCGATTGGCTATATCAACGAGAACGGATCACCTGCTCAGAATATCCCCGCCCGACCTCATTTAGTACCTGGTGTTCGCAAGGCTCAGTCTGAAACGCTTCCCCTGCTCAAGTCTGCCGCTCAGTCCATCCTGACGGGTGACGGTAGCGCGGCTACTCGTGACTTAAATAGGGCTGGGTTTTTAGCGGTCAATGCAGTGAAAGCCGTCATTGATGAGTCTGGGTTTGTGCCATTAGCAGACGGTACCGTAGCGGCTCGGGCTAGGAAGGGTCGGAAAGGTGCGAAAGCTGAGATGAAGAGTAGAGCCAACGGCGGAGATCCTAACAACGCTAATGCCATGCCGCTAATAGATACCGGTGAGTATCGAGACTCAATCACCTATGTCGTGAGGGATAAAAATGCCAACTCTTGACGTTAGTGAGGTACTTCTCTCGCCTGAGTTCATGGACACCACGCTAGTCTCCACTCGCTCAGCACAAACAACAGACGACGATGGTTTCACGAGCAATACAACCTCAAAGATACCCTTTGCGGGCGTGGTTACGGTCGATAAATCGCTTGAGAATGCAAGGCTTGAGGCAGGGCAAGTTGTTCGCGGTGCGATACTGGTTATCACGAAATTCACGTTAACTGAAGGTGCGACAGATACTGATGCCGACGTAGTGACATACCGGGGCCGCGATTACCGTGTGTCGTTCGTGGATTACTACACCGAATACGGCGCTGGATTCGTTCAGGCTCACTGTGAGCTACTTCCTTTCGATGGAGGTCCTGCAAATGGCATCTGATTCGACACAGGCTGGCTATCTCACTGAGCAAGGCACTGATGCGGTATATGGCGAGGACTTAGACCGATTGCTGAGCCGATGGTTTCGTGGGGTAAGCGGTTACGATGCCAAGATGGTTAAACCACGTTGGCAGCAGACTCAAGCAGCCCTCCCTCCCGTAACAGCCGATTGGTGTGCTTTCGGGGTAACGGGTGTGCGCGGTGACTTCTCGGTAGCAATGGAGGCTGTCGATTCAGAGTCGGATAACTTGCTTCGGCACGAGTCGATTGATTGCCTTGCTTCATTCTACGGCCCTAACGGCATGTCCATGGCCTCCATCTTCCGCGATGGTAGTTCGGTCGAGCAAAACAACGAAACAATCAAGGATGCTGGCATGACGCTTTATAACGTGGGCGACATCATCAACTTCCCCGAGCTTATCAATAATCAGTGGATGCGCCGCTACGACGTATCGATCACTGTTCGCCGGAAAGTGACGCGCAAATTTGCGATCCGCTCCATCAAATCAGCAGAAACAAAACTCTTTGGAGATTAATTATGGCACAGGGTCTACCTGTCTCTAATGTCGTGAATGTTGACATCATCATGTCACCGTCTGCGGCAACGGGTCGTAACTTCGGCTCGTTACTTATCTTAGGTACATCAACCGTTATCCCCATCACGGAGCGCATTCGCCTCTACTCGTCATTAGCTGATATTGGCAACGACTTTGGCGTATCTAGCCCGGAATACTTGGCGGCTACACCGTTCTTTGGTCAATCACCGAAGCCGACTCAGGTCTATGTCGGTCGCTGGGCGAAAACTCTGGCCACGGGTGAAACTGGTGAGGCTGAAACTGCGCTACAAGCTGTTAATGCTGCGCTTGGTTATACCAACTGGTACGGGCTTGAACTGGCAGATAGCGATGCGATTTCTGATGCGGATATTCTGGCCGTGGCGGGAGCGATTGAGTCATCAACAGTTAGCCGTGTGTTAGGGGTGACGACTGCTGAACCTGATGCGCTAGTTTCAACTGCGACTGATGATATTGCTGCAAAACTAAAAGCTGCTAACTACTCTCGCACTTTCGTTCAGTATTCAACGTCAAGTAAGTACGCTTCTGCCTCACTGTTCGGTCGTGCATTTACCGTGAACTTCACAGGTAACAATACCGCCATCACGCTGAAGTTTAAGCAAGAGCCGGGTATCACCTACGAAACCCTGACGACCAGCCAAGCCGCAGCGCTGGATAGCAAAAACTGTAACGTTTACGTCTACTACGCAAATGACACGGCAATCATCCAGCAGGGTGTCATGGCTAATGGTGATTTCTTTGATGAACGCCACGGCCTTGATTGGCTGCAAGACTACATCCAGACCAACCTGTTTAATCTACTTTATACGTCTACAACGAAGATTCCGCAGACCGAAGCAGGTATTACGCGACTAATTGCTAACGTCGAGCAGTCTCTTGAGCAGGCGGCTAACAACGGTTTAGTTGCTCCTGGTGTCTGGAATGGTGGTGATTTAGGCCAGCTCAGCACGGGCGACACGCTGACCAAAGGTTACTACGTTTACGCAACACCACTCACTCAGCAATCACAGGCTGACCGAGAGAAGCGTAAATCAACGCTTATCCAGAGTGCAATCAAGTTAGCGGGTGCGATTCACTACGCTGATGTACAAGTCAACGTTGTCCGTTAAGGGGAAATGAATGTCAACTTATAGCTTTATGGACGTATCAGCGTCCCTAACGGGTGTGACAGGGAATATCGACCTAGGTTATGGCTCTGCCAACTCCGAGGAAGGTATCACCGTTACCATGACCGAAAATAAAAACACCATGACTGTAGGTGCGGATGGCGAGGTTATGCACTCTCTACACGCTGGGAAAAGCGGAACCATTAGCGTCCGGTATCTCAAAACATCACCGAAGAACAAGCAACTGTCTCTTGCCTACAACGCGCAAAGCCAATCATCTGCAACGTGGGGAAATAACATAATCGTTATTCGTAACCATGCATCAGGAGACATTACCACGGCTCGCTCTGTCGCATTCCAGAAGCAACCTGACCATGTAAATGCCAAAGACGGCGGCACGGTTGAGTGGGTGTTTGATTGCGGAAAAATCGATGAAGTACTAGGCACGTTTTAAGGGGTAAATCATGCAGTTTGAATTAAAAGGTCAACAGTACCGCACTACTAATATGGACGTGTTCACCCAGTTCAAAGTGGCGCGTAAGTTACTACCGGTGCTAGCGGGGATGGTTTCAGACCTGAACATCATCAAAGACGCTGCCGGCAATCAAGAAAAGGTAATGAGCGCGGTTGAATCAGTGCTACCGAAAGTTGCTGGGGCGTTAGCTGATATGTCGGACGATAGCGTTGATGCGATTATCAAGCCCTGCCTGTCAGTCGTATCGCGCCAGAACGGAACTAACTGGGCCAGTCTGATTAACAGTGGTCAGCTAATGTTTGATGACATTAACCTGCCAACTATGCTGCAAATCGTCGGTAAGGTTATCGGGGAGAATATTGGTGATTTTTTGCAAGAACTCCCCGCCAGCGAGACGCAAACCCTGCCAGCGGCTTAACCCTCGACACACTTTCCGATGGCCTTGATTACCTACTTCGCCCTGTTGATGCAGGGCTTTGTCATTATATCGCGCTTAAAGATGGCTCATTGAGTCTCTATGACGTTGCGTTGATGAATGACTACCTAGACATGAAAGCAGATAATGAAATGCGCATACAGCGATGGAGAGAGGCAAATGAACGCTGAAACAATTCAAGACTTCCTTGTCTCTCTTGGCTTTCAAGTAGACCAATCAGGGCAAAGGAAGTTTGAGCAAACACTGGTTAGTGTCGCTGCTAATACCGTGAAGATGGCGACCGCTGTGGAGGCATCAGCATTAACTGTCGTTGCCTTTACCGCGAAGATCGCCTCTGGCCTTGATAACCTCTATTGGGCTTCACAACGGACAGGCGCGAGTGTCTCAGGCATTCAGGCGATAGGTTATGCAGCCTCACAAATGGGCGGCACGGTTGAGGGGGCTAGAGGCTCACTTGAGTCGCTCTCGAGGTTCATGCGTAATAATCCGGGCGCCGAGGGGTTTCTTAATCGCTTAGGTGTGCAGACCCGCGATGCTAGCGGCAATATGCGGGATATGTCAGCCATCTTCACAGGCGTCGGGCAGCGTCTCAGTAACATGCCTTACTATCGAGCTAATCAGTTCGCTCAGATGCTGGGTATCGATGAAAACACTCTAATGGCAATGCGGCGGGGTCTTGGTACCTTCTCCACGCAATACACTCAGATGGCTAAGGCTATCGGCTACAACGCTAACACAGCCGCAGTACAGTCTAACCAGTTCATGACCAGCCTTCGCTCATTTGGGCTTATGGCTGGCATGGCACGGGACAAAATAGGCTCAACCTTGGCTGGCGGATTGGCGGGGTCAATCGATAACCTCCGTCGGCAAGTGGTGAATAACTTCCCTCGTATTGAGCAGACCATCACATCAGGCGCTAACGGCTTAATGTGGGTTGCGACCATATTAACCAGGGTCGTGCTGCGCTTAGTTGATGGTGTGGGAAGCGTTCTTGATTGGTGGGACAAGCTCGACAGCGGAACCCGAAAGCTCATCGAGGTTATTGGTGGGTTAGTCGTTGCGTGGCGATTACTCAATAGCGCATTCATGATGTCGCCTATTGGTCGAGTCATAGCATTAGCAACAGCCATTGCGTTGCTGTTCGAAGATTACCAAACGTGGCGAGAAGGTGGGCAGTCGCTTATTGATTGGGCTAGGTGGAAGCCGGAGATTGATAGTGCTGTTAAGGGTGTAAATCACCTAAAAGATAGTGTTTTAGGTCTCTTTGGTATCGATCCGAAAAAGTGGACAGGACAGTGGGATTTTTCAAACCTGATGACCAATCTCGGCGACTTTGGGAAGATGCTCAATTACATCTCTCAAATGCTAAGTGCCATCAAAGATGGTCGATGGAAAGATGCCTACACTGCCGGGAAAGAAAT
Source organism: Rosenbergiella collisarenosi (assembly GCF_018494085.1). GTDB lineage: Bacteria > Pseudomonadota > Gammaproteobacteria > Enterobacterales > Enterobacteriaceae > Rosenbergiella > Rosenbergiella collisarenosi. The sequence continues at coordinate 254,165 of NZ_JABBFP010000002.1, forward strand.
TCTTAACCAGCGTAGCAGTACCACGCAAGATGCTTTGCCGGGCGTTACCGAAAGCGCATTAAGTGCAAGAAAATGGGTTATCGGCGCTGGGTATAAACTCCTCAATAAATTACAGCCTGTTTTCGATAGTTTAGAGAGTCAGTACAAGCTACCTCAAGGGTTACTCCGTGGAGTGGCGACTACTGAGTCGTCTGGAAACCCTAACGCTCAGTCAAAGGCAGGGGCGCAGGGATTATTTCAGATAATGCCCGGAACGGCCTCTGATTTAGGATTGCGCGGCAATGATGTTTTCGATCCCACCAAAGCCGCCCAAGCTGCTGCTAAGTATCTTTCTCAGCTGATGAGAGCTAACGGTGGAGACCTGTCAAAAACGCTTGCCTCATATAACTGGGGGCTAGGTAACGTTCAGAAGCACGGCTTGGATTTAATGCCACGGGAAACACAGAACTATATCCCTAGCGTAATGGCTAATATGAGGCCGAGTAACACTCTCAACCAAGAAACGGTAATCCATATCCATGACGTCAATAACCCCCGCGAAGCTGGAAACGTTATAGCAGAGCGTCAAAGTCAGGTTAATTCACGGGCAGCACAGCAACTATCAGGGAGGAATAGTTAATGGATTTTCTCTCAGTTCTGTTACATCAGCGCACTAGAAAGATAGACACCATTATTCCTGATGTCGTTATCACTGAGCGACATTCGGATATGTTGGAAATCACCGAGCACCCCGTAGAGCGCCCAACATCCATGACATCGAGTACCGATGGCGGGACGGGTTTTGTCTCTGACCATGCCTACCGCCGACCCTCTGAACTGGTTATGGAAATAGGGTTTTCCGGTGGGGGGAGCTTAACGGACCTATTTGATACGTCGAGCGTTGGCCTTTCGTTGGGCAGTAGTCCAAGAGAGCGCTATGACGAATTACTGGCTCTGCAGCGATCCCGTGAGCCGATGGATGTGGTGACCGGCAAGCGTATTTACAGCAACATGCTGATCCGCTCACTCGATGTTACCACCGATAAAACCTCTGAGAACGTGCTGATGGTGACAGTGACGTTTCGTGAAGTAATCGTCACACAGTCAAAAACAATTACTGTAGCCAGTAAAGAAAACATGACTCAGGGTGCAAATACTAGCGCCGTGCAGTCTACAGGCGTCAAAACACCGGTTGCTGCTAATCAGTCTCTTCTCAGTTCTGTAGCCTCGCTAATCAAATAATAGGCCGACTATGACCACAACAGTATTGCCACTGGTTCCCGAGAATCAGGTGTTTGACGCGTCCATTAATAATACGAATTATAAATTCAAGATTATCTGGCGCGGGGCCTTCTGGTGTATGGACTTAATGGATTCCTCGGGCGCAGCGATTGTTAGCGGTATTCCCATGGGGTCTGGTGCTGACTTGCTAGGTCAGTATCAGCACCTATCGCTAGGATTCTCTCTGTACGTCATTGGGAACGATGGGTTAACTGACCCGACTCAGTATGACCTGGGTGTTAACAATAAACTTTGCGTGGTAACGGAGTAAGTATGTCAGCTAATTGGATGCGACATTTTGAAATTCAGGTCTTCGGGAGGGACGGGAAGGGTATCAGCCTGACTGACTTGAAGGTAACGTTTGAGATTCAGAAACAGCCAGCAACCATTTTCAACGGATTCGTCGGCAACTTCAAAATCTATAACCTGTCATCTACCACGCAAAACATTCTACTGTCGCAAGAGTTTACCCGAATCAGGGTTATCGCTGGCTACAAGGGGAATCCTGACCAGTTTGGCAATTACCCTGACGAGAACATCGGCCTGATTTTTAATGGCGATATCCGATTCTCTATAGCGGGGCAGGACAATATCACCGACTCATGGATATTGCTGCAGTGTATCGATAGCTGGGAAGGCCATTTGAAGGCGGCAATCAGTACGACCATTGCTGCAGGTTGGACGTTTGACGACGTATTCCGCGTGGCCATGAACAGCTATGCGCCCTATGGGATCACCGCAGGAGAGGTAACCAACTTTCCCGACACGGTATTCCCCCGCGCTAAAACGCTTCATGCTTCAACGAATGAAATTATCAATGACCTAGCTCGGCAATGTGATGCGCACTGGTGGTACGAAGATAACAAGGTGCATATCGTCAAAGAGTCTAAGCCCATCGATAATCTAGTGGTGCTAAACGCTGATACTGGCCTTATCGGTAGGCCACAGCAGACGATGGGTGCTGGCGTTAACGTACGCTGCCTGATTAACCCGAATATCAAGTTAGGTGGACTCATTCGATTAGACCAAGGTTCGGTATACCGTACGGCCCTGACAACTGAACAGATTGCCAGCTCACAAGGCGGAGCGATTACGCAGACAGAATCAGGTGGTAATATCTACGTTAATGGCATCACAGGGGCGCAACCGGCCGCAATTAATACCGATGGCGATTACTTCGTGGGCAGTATTGATTATACTGGTGATACACGGGGGCAGAACTGGTATATGGATCTGCTTTGTCTGGCTAAGGGTGGGCAGGATTTGCAATCTGCCAGTACGCTGAATAAAAGCGGAGGGTTGTAGTGAAAAAATATGTGGTTGCATTTTTGGCGGCGCTGTCTTTTGGTGCGGTTGCGGATGATGTTGCAAGGCCTTTAATGAATTGCGGGCCATTCACACTATCTTCAAGTAATGATGGATTTATGCACATTAACAATGTTAGGCCTGAATCTCAGAAATTTACTTTTCTAGGTGCGAAAGAAGACTATCGCAATATCAAATACCAATGGATGCTACCCGACCCGAAAATAGGTCGCTGGCTAGGGTTGGACTATATCAAGCGCGACGGCAAAGCCATCCTCAACGTCGAAGTCGTCAGGATGAACATGGACGAGCATCGGCAGTTCTTGACGTATGATTGTGTGAGGGTTAAGTAATGAAAAACATAAAGCTAAACGTAAGTTCATACTTAGGTATGGCTCTATCCGCGAGCCTGCTTCTATTATCACTTTCATCTAATGCAGGGACGCTTTCTGACTTCTTTAATAGTCATCCAGATCTTAATGACAACTTAGCGGTACACGTTGCCATATCTAAATTTGCTGATATGGAGGCTTCCGGGCAAGCAAGAAGAGAAGGTGGTGATGCTAAGGAGCTATTGAAGACCAACGGGGATAGTTATGGGTTGCTTGGTTTCCGTCGAGTAAAACAGTCCTGCCAGTATAGCGAGTCTGCGGATGTTCTTGGTTTAAGTGCTGCAGACTGCAGCATCGTGTTAAATCAGAATCTATAAAACTATCCTGATTATTCAGGCTTTTTATCTTCCTTTAATAGGTCAATTGAACAGCCTTTGGAGTGAAAGATTACGAATAGTTGTTTTTCGTTTAGGTTAGACGCTTCGATTGTTGAGTCTTTCGTTTTGATTGAAATTTTCTTGTTATTTTTTGACCTAATCCATGCAGCTACAATGGCTGCTACCGTGTAGCAAACATCTTTATTTTGCAGAAACTCAAGGATAGCCCCAAGCTGGGATGTTCCTCCGTCGAAAGAATCACCTATCCTCATCCTTACAGATGTCTTCACAGATTCTTTGGGGATTATCTCTTTTATATTTGATATTAAATCTTGGTAATCATTACCTTGGAGGTTTATTGTGAAAACTGACTTATCCATAGACTTGAAGGGTTCCTTTAGAGATAGGGTTAGCCTGAGCGCTAAACTTTTGTTGGTTTCACTGAAATTGATAACCAACAAGGTTTGCAAGATCCAACTTGAAGGCGTAGAGATTACTCCAGGTCAGAAGTGACAGATCTTTACCACTAAAGGGCTAAGGTATAAATCCTGATATTTGAACAGCTATTACCCGCTTCGGCGGGTTTTTTATTGGAGTAAATATGCCCGTACAGCTGAATTCACAGACCGGAAGCAGTGAACAGGTTGATGAAACGCTACGACGGAAAACCTCTGCTAGCGTGCGCGTATCAACGCCCGGCATCATTCAATCGTTCGATGCTGAGAATTGCACGGCAACCGTACAGCCAGCGATTAGTGGATGGGGTCAGGATAGCGCGGGAAATCTGGTATCGAAAGACCTACCATTACTGCAAGATTGCCCTGTGATATTCCCCCGCGGTGGAGGTGTGTCGATAACCTTTCCTCTCAGTGAGGGGGATGAATGTCTGATTATGTTCGCTGACCGTGGTATCGACTTCTGGCATCAATCTGGCGGTATTAATAAGGCAGTAGACGACAGGATGCACGACCTATCTGATGCATTCGTTATACCGGGGCCAACCTCTAACCCGAGAGCGTTGAAAGGCGTGTCTACTAACAGTATTCAGATCCGCACCGACAGCGGCGCACAATTCATCGAGTTAACGCAATCAGGCTCGGTAAATATCACGGCCCCGATTATTACACTCAACGGGGATGTTCAGGTTAATGGCGCAGTGACTTCTACTGGCGATATGAAGGCCGGAAGTATCAGCGTTCAATCGCATACCCATACCGGAGTTCAACCCGGTAACTCAAGCACAGGTAAGCCGGAATGAGATATAGGCGAGAAACAGACGATGGCGATTATTCTTTTGGGCAAGGTGACGCGACATGGCTGACCAACTCCCCGGAGGCCGTCGCACAGGCCATCAAGACACGCTTTCTACTTTGGCGGGGCCAATGGTTCCTCGATACCACTGAAGGCACTCCATGGATTCAGTCAGTTCTCGGTAAACAAAAGCCAGAGGTTTACAGCATGGCGATTAGACAGCGAATCCTTGAAACGCAGGGCGTAAGCTCGATAACAGCCTTTGATACCACGTTAAATTCAAGCTCTCGCCGCGTAATTTTCACCGCAACAGTAGAAACTATCTACGGAACAACCACAGTAACCTCGGAGGCGTAATGGCCTTAGATTTAGACACACTCGGCTTATCGGCAACGGTAATCGCTGAGGGGATAAGTGCGCCTGACTACCAGACTATCCTGACAACATTAACTGGTTATTTTCAGCAGATTTATGGCACCGATGCTTACCTAGAACCAGACAGCAAAGACGGACAGATGGTCGCTCTAGTATCTCTGGCTATTCACGATGCCAATAACACTGCCATTGCCTGTTACAACTCTTTTAGCCCAACCACAGCTCAGTCTGACGCCCTTAGTCGAAACGTGAAAATAAACGGTATCGCTAGGAAGGCAGCGGTTAGCTCGACGGTCGATGTGACCCTAACTGGAACACCAGGCACAACTATCACCAACGGTTCCGTGAAAGACAATAATGGTGTTATCTGGAATCTACCAGCGACTACCACGATCTCCTCTGCAGGCTCGGTGACGGTTACGGCGACTTGTAACTCTAGTGGCGCGATATCCGCTCAACCCGGGATAGTGACTTCAATCAATACACCGACCCTCGGGTGGGTGTCGGTGACTAACGCGTCCTCGGCAGCAGTTGGTAGAGCCATTGAAACGGATGCAGAGCTAAAGCAGAGGCAAGCAATCAGTGTATCTCTCGCGAGCATCAGCCCTTTCGATGCCGTTGATGGTGCTGTGGCTAATATCTCAGGGGTTAGCCGGCACAAGCTTTATGAGAACGATACGGATAGTACCGACAGCAATGGCCTCCCGCCGCACAGTATTGCTGCAGTAGTTGAAGGTGGTGACGCTGAGGTTATTGCTAAAACAATACGCTCCATTAAAGGCCAAGGGGTCACACCTTACGGAACGACCGTAGTAACGGTTAGCGATAGGTATGGTAACCCACATAATGTTGGGTTTTCGAGGCCAGTAGACATTCCTATCTATGTGTCGATAACGATTGAAGCATTGACCGGTTACACGTCACAGGTTGGGCTGGAGATTAAAAGTGCCATTGTTTCTTACATCAATAGCCTCGCCATTGGTTCTAACGTCTTACTGAGCAGGGTTTATTCACCGGCAAATATAGGCGTAGTGAGTGGCGGAGATTCAAAGTATTACGATATTACCGAGCTTCTTATTGGCGTTGCTAGCGGGGCCGTAGCAGCAAAAAATATAACCGTACCTTTCAACGGTGCGGCTTCGTGCTCAGTCGATAATATATCGATAACGGTGACATCATGAGTAAATACACCGAGCTAATATCAAACTATCACGCTTCTAAGGTGCTATTTCCGCAGCATGTCGACCTATCTACCCGGCCATTGATTGACATCAACACCTCACTAAATTCGCTTGTGTCGGCTTTCGATATCGACACTGCTGTGGGTAAGCAATTAGATATTTTGGGTGAGTGGATTGGGCGCTCACGGAGGGTGAACACGCCGCTATCGGGGATTTATTTCGCATTCGATACAATCAACTTAGGATTTGACCAAGGCATCTGGCAAGGGCCCTACGACTCAGATGATGGCTTGCTTGACCTGAGTGACGATATTTACCGATTGGTGCTGAAAATAAAAATAGGCATCAACAGCTGGAATGGTCAAAACGATACGCTGCCCGAAATCATAAATTCTGCAATCGAGGGATCGGGAATCCGCATCGCTATCGTGGATAACCAGGACATGTCCATATCCCTGTGGATTCTCGGTGACCCGAATGTTGCTATATCTGAATTAGAAAGAATGATTTTCGATAGCGCCATAAATAAAGGGCCCTTCATTAAGGTTCCAGAGAATTACACGCCTTCACGATATGCAGACAACCCAATCGATTCAATAAATAGCGAGCTTTGGTGGGCCATTAATAGTGGTTATTTCAACATCAAATCAGCCGGAGTTCGCGTTAGAGAAATAGAGACGGCTAAGGATGGTTATACCTTCTTTGGTTTTGATATAGAAACTGATTATGTGCAGGGATTCGATAGCGGTTCCTGGGGAGAGAAATTTAATGGCTAATAATAATTTTAAGGCTTTTGCTGCTGGGAATGGAGCTAATGTCACTAACCAAGCTGATTGGGAGGCGCTGTCAGCCCTGATGCTAGGGTTTCAGTCAGGTAAGGCATCATCAGCACAGGTAAACAAGGCATTACGCCAAGGAACCACAATGGCGCAGGTTCTTGCACAGTTTATCGTTGACTCATCAGGTAAGGACGCGCTGGACAATGGTGATACAGCAACTCTATTGGCTAACCTAAAATTAGGATTACAAAATACCGCTCCGGGAAGATTAATTAACACGCAAGTCTTCACCAGCAATGGGAACATGAACAAAACGACTGGCGCTAAAAGGTGGCGGATAAGAATGGTCGGCGGCGGCGGCGGAAGTTCAGCCACCTCAGCAACAAGCAGTGGTCAGACCTCAGTGAGTAGCGGCGGCGGAGCTGGAGCTTATGCAGAGGGTATTTATGATGTTACCTCGTTATCAACACTGGCGGTTGTCGTGGGTCAAGGTGGCAGAGGAGGCAATCAATCTACTCAATACGGCGCAGATGGTGGAACCTCATCTGTCGGGACCATAATTTCTGCACCAGGCGGGAAAGCAGGCCTACCAGCTGGTCCAGCAGTTCCACCTTACCAGCCAGTGACTAACAATAACTCAGACAGCCCTAGCGGATGGAATATTTACGGCTATTCAGGAAGTGGAGCTGAGGTTGCCGTTGCGGTATCTACTGCCTTCTCTATTGGCTCCAGAGGTGCTAACAGTGCATTCGGTTCAGGTGGCTCAATCCCTGCAATTAACAATGCGGCTAATCAAGGTGGCGGTTATGGCGCTGGGGCATCTGGCTGTGCTATTGGGCAGTCTCAATCATCAGTGAACGGGGCGGCAGGAAGTCAAGGCATAGTTATTATTGAAGAATACGCATAACCGCGCAGTAAATCTAATCCCTCAACTTTTTTTAAAATGAGACATTAAAAATGTATAACACTAACAATCCTGTTGGTTCTTCTGACCTGCGCGATATTTGGGATAATGCTGACACCTTTGACCAACTCATAAACGGAGATTCCATTGAGGTTACTAGCCGAACGGGCAAAGCGCTAAAAGGCATTGCTGCTCTGCAAAGTATTATCACATCACTTGACCTAGGTAGTTTTACTTTCTCTGATACTGCTTCTGGGTTGGCTGGGACGACTAGCGGGCAATATTTCCGAGTTCCGCAAGGGCCGGATGCATCGGCTTCCTTTATTTATTATAAAAATGATAATGGAAGTGCGGCGGAGATTGCCCGTCTAGCTGGGAACTCTATTTCAGAAGATGTTGCTGATAATAGTGACTTAGTCAGTCAGCTTGTTAAGTCAGCGACTGGTATTGTCGACTACAGAGGAGCTAAATACCCAGTAATTATCGATAAGCAGGGGAATATAATGCTTGCATATGATGACCAATTACAGGTGTTAAATGGCCTTGGAATCAGTCGCAGTGATGTAGAAGAGGCTATTAAATCGGGTTTAGGTTTTACGAACTATCATGGGCAAACAACCGGCATCATCCCCCTGCATATTGGCAACAATAACAATATTATTCTTGGCTATGATGCGAGTAAAAATGAATTAGTCGGTTTATTTCCATCTTTATCCTATATCAGCTCAAAAGACTTGATGCCTTTTGAATTTGATGAGGTAGAAACAAACTACCTCTTAGGCTACGGCCAATCACTAAGTACAGGCGTTCGCGCTCAATCAGTGATTAGCAGTAATCAGCCATTTAGCAACCTGACTTTTGGTAGCGGCGTGAGAGGTAATGGTGGAGATTTCAGCGCAGTAAAACCGCTGATTGAAGATGATGCAAAACCCACACCCGATGGAGAGCCTGATGCTGCAGAGACAGTGTGTTCAGGCTCTGCAAATTTCGCATCTTTATGCATGCTTAAAGAAAATGGTGTTAATCCTGCATCACATATCATTTTTAGCAGCACTGCGGGGCATGGGGCGTACACTATCCAGCAATTAGCCAGGGGGAGTGCGTGGTATACTAATCAGTTACTTAAGCATCTCAATGGGGCTAACTCTCTCAATGATAGTATTGCACTTCATGCCGTAGCTTGGCTTCAGGGCGAAACCAACTCTAATGACAAGTCCTATACAAAAGCAACCCACAAGAAAGCCCTGTTAGATTTGCAAGCAGGCCTGACGACTGACGCTCAGAATATATTCGGTCAGTCATCACCCGTTATGTTTTTGACTTATCAACATAGCTCTCGGGTGAAAATTAATGATGCAGTCCCTCTAGCATTATTAGAGGTATGTCAGCAAAGTGATTATTTTTATTTTGTGGCGCCAACGTATCCATTCCCTCACTACACAGACGGGCTTCATCTATTAGCGGAAGGCTATAAATGGATAGGAGCATACTATGGACGTGCTTACAAGCAAGCAGTCATTGATAAGAAAAAGCCACTATCTATTAACCCAATATCAGCACTATATCGAGAGAATGTTATCGAGGTGTTCTTCGATGTTCCATTTAAGCCTTTGGTGCTCGACACAGATACGTTAGCTAAAACCAAGGACTATGGATTTTCCGTGTATGTTGCTGGCACTGCACAATCCATTTCCTCTATTGCAATAGGCAGTGATGGTAATAGCGTTGTAATAACTTTAGGTGCAAATCCATCGAGCGCTCCAGAGGTTCGCTATGCATTCGATAATCTAGGGGATGGACTGAATATCTCGAATGGAGCCAGTGGGAATTTACGCGACTCATGTTCAGACACTTGCTTTATCAATAATGAGACCAAACCAATGTATTACATCTGCCCCCATTTCAAACTTACTGCTACAAGCGAGGTGTTCTAATGTCCTTAGTTATTCAATTACCGGTTTCTGCGCCCTCTAAGCTTGGCACTGTAAGCTCAGGCGACCTATCACCTTTCCTGCCATATGATACTGAAGCTTATGATTTCTGGAATTTCCGCTCTGGCACTTTAAAAGCGACTAATGATAATTCAAAAAATCTGTCGCCAACAGGTTCTTATTCTCTTGCAGATAGCGCGATAAAGTTCAATAGCGGAGGAGGTAATAACTTAGTTACGGGGCTCGCCGATAATGGGGAGTTATCTTTTACAGGAGTTATCGCGCCTATAGGGAATGCATCCGGGGCATTAATCATCGCTGGAAACTACACCAACAATCCTGTTGCGGGCGTTTCGATCTACAAAACTGCTAGCCAAACTCTGCAGGTGAACGCGGCATCTAAACAATCCAATGCTGGAAGCTTTGATGCCACAAAGCCAATATTTTTCGGTGTATCTATCAGTAAATTACAAAACACACTCTCTATTGTTATCCATCAAAATTCGGGATTATCCTTCGAAGCTTCAGGCTCCTTTTTTGATACCGCTTATGCCAGCGGCGCAAGCAACATACTCTTAGGCTCACTAGTTGGAGGTCTTACTAGTCAGTTATCCTTCTATGAGTTTGCCACCTATAATAAAGCTCTAACTCAAGCCGAGCTTGTCAGAAAATACAAGAAAGCCCAGGTAAGAATGAGTGGGCTGAATGTCGCTATCTGATAAGTTATCCTTATGAGGTAACCATGGCCTTCCCATCCCCCGCAATAGATTACGTTGAAGCACGACTTACTCCCGAGTCGATTATGAATGTCACACAATCCTCAATCATCATCCCAACCAATGAGGGTTACGCCGTGGCCGAACCGGGGCATAAAGTGAAGAAGGGCGCAACTGTGCTTCTGGACGTAAACGGCAAAATGATGTTTGCAGAAGTGGGGGATGGAGTTTTCAAAACTAACGATGGCATTATCGAGGGTGACGCTCTTGATGATGCCAGAGTGTTAGGAGTGGTGACATTTATGGTGAAGGAAATACCGAGAGGGGAAGGGTAAAAAAATTATAATAATTTTGATATCAAGGATGAAAAATGGGGTAGAAATTGTCGAGTGAGTACATATATGTGTACAGGGAGATTGGCGTTAGTTCGGCATTTTAGTTATTAATTATGCACTTACCGATTACACTAACTATATCCATTTAACTAAGGAGACATACGCCGAGTGAATCAGCGTGCGAATACTACCGCATTTATCGCCCTTCTATCAAGCTAAGCCATGCCGCTTTTCTATTGGCGACATGCTCTTATCTCTATTCTCATCGCTCATGGCCTTCGATTGTAATGCTGGGCTCAGCAGCAACTTCCAGCCATCCCGCAAAATTGCTGACTCGCTAACACTTTTCGAGGGACAACCTAATTGTCCATATTGATGGCATATTGCTCCTGACTAAGGGCTCTTCCTTCGACGATACTCCAGAGCAGCACGGGAATTTAAAAACATCACGTTTCTGCCCATCGAGAGGGAGGTAATACCCATGAAGGAAGGTCTATTGTCCTTTAGAGAAAAGGTTGCGTATGGCATGGGAGATGCCGGATGCAACATGATTGGCGGAGCAATTATGTTGTTCCTTAATTACTTTTATACGGATATCTTCGGGCTTGCCCCCGCGTTGGTCGGTATTCTTTTATTATCGGTGCGGGTTATCGATGCCATTATCGACCCTGTTATGGGGGCGATTGCGGATCGCACGACCAGCCGTTGGGGCCGGTTTCGACCTTACTTGCTCTGGGTAGCACTGCCCTATGTACTCTTTAGCGTATTGATGTTCACCACACCGGATTGGAGCTATCACAGTAAGGTTATCTACGCCTTTGTGACCTACTTTTTGATGTCAGTTACCTATACGGCAATCAATATTCCCTATTGTTCGTTGGGGGGCGTTATCACCGCTGATCCGCACGAGCGTGTCGCCTGCCAATCTTATCGTTTTGTGATGGTAGGCATCGCCACATTGATCCTCTCCTCGACCTTACTGCCGATGGCCGATTTTTTCGGTGGGGGAGATAAGGCGCTTGGCTATCAATTGTCGATGGGGGTCATGGCCCTTATCGCATTAGGTATGTTTTTATTTTGTTTCGCTTTTGTAAGAGAGCGCATTCAACCGGCAGTACCCTCGACTCATGCCTTGAAAGCGGATTTGAGAGATGTCTGGAAGAACGATCAGTGGGTCCGTATCTTACTGCTGACGTTTTGTAATGTCTGTCCGGGCTTTATTCGTATGGCGGCCACTATGTATTACGTGACCTGGGTGATGGAGAAATCGACCTCATTTGCGAGTATGTTTATCAGTCTCGGCGTGATCGGTATGATGATCGGAAGTGCCTTGGCAAAACCGCTTACCGATAAATTTTGTAAGTTAAAGGTGTTTTTCTGGGCCAATATTAGTCTCACGCTATTTTCATTCGGCTTCTATTTTCTCGACCCGCATGCGACCTCGCTGATCCTCGTCGCCTACTTTCTGCTGAATATCTTGCATCAACTGCCTTCTCCTCTTCACTGGTCGTTGATGGCAGATGTGGATGACTATGGCGAATGGAAAACCGGTAAGCGGGTGACAGGCATAAGCTTCTCCGGCAACATCTTCTTTATCAAGTTTGGTTTAGCGGTGGCGGGGGCGATGGTCGGGTTTTTATTATCCGCTTACGGCTATAGCGCTGCGGCGGCGCAACAGAGCGAGCGGGCGATAAACGGTATCCTTCTTCTTTTTACTCTCATCCCGGCGGCCGGCTATCTAATTACCGCCTGTGTGGTACGCCTTCTAAAAGTCGATCGCGACACTATGCGTAGGATCCAAGACGATCTGGCGACTCGCCGTCGCCATTATCGCGAGCTTGCAGACCTTCAACAGACTAAACCCCAGCGTCTCACACAGACTAACAAGGAATGAACAGATGAGTGATTATCCTAACCCTTTCATTGAACAGCGTGCAGATCCTCATATCTGGCTACATCAGGATGGCTGCTACTATTTTATTGCCTCGGTACCCGAATATGACCGATTAGAGATTCGACGCTCTCGAACGCTGATTGGGCTAGCCGATACGCCCGCCACGGTCATCTGGCGCAAGCCCGACAGTGGACCGATGAGCGCGTTGATCTGGGCACCCGAGTTACACTTTATCGATAATCAATGGGTAATTTACTACGCGGCAGCTCCGTCACAAGAGATTGTCGACGGGCTCTTTCAGCATCGGATGTACGCGCTAGTGTGTGAGGATGCCGATCCGCTAACGGGAAGCTGGCAAGAGAAAGGCCGGGTCTATACGCCCATCGATAGTTTCTCTCTCGACGCGACGCATTTCAGCCATCAGGGTAAAAACTACTATCTGTGGGCGCAGAAAGATCCGGCCATACGAGGTAATTCAAACCTCTACTTGGCAGAGATGGCTAATCCTTGGACGCTAAAATCGTCACCGGTACGACTCAGTCAGCCTGAGCTTGCATGGGAAACCATCGGGTTTTGGGTCAACGAAGGACCAGCGGTTATTATTCGTGGAGAGACTATTTTTATTACCTATTCCGCGAGCGCTACCGACGAGAACTACTGTATTGGGCTACTGTGGGCCAGTGTCGCGAGTAATCTTCTCGATCCCGCCAGCTGGCAGAAATCGGCGCAGCCGGTTTTCTCTACGCAGCGTACGAATCGTCAGTTCGGCCCCGGGCATAATAGTTTTACCCGTAATGAGCAGGGGGAAGATGTACTGGTCTACCATGCGCGTAATTATACGGAGATTGAGGGTGATCCGCTTTACGACCCCAATCGTCATACCCGTATCAAAACCTTCTCGTGGAACGAGCATAATTGGCCCGAGTTTGGGGAGCCGGCAGCGGATAATCGGCCGCTGCTGTTACAAGGTCGTACGAATAGATAATGTGTCTGGCTACTAGCAGCCCAAGCGAGGAATTAGGTAGGTACTAGGCACTTTACCTCACTAGGAGATTAGCGGGTAAGAGAGTGCCTAGTTGTCGAAGGCTAAGATTCAGGTATCCAGCGTGAGGTCTCGCCGACCGTTTCAACGCCTGAGGGCAGGGCGATCAGTTCGATTAACAACCCGAAAGGTGTCATACCGAACCACGTCTGATTCCCTTCTCCCGCTTCATGACTGAAATTGTCGTTGGGTCCCTCGAACAGAGTGGCTCCATTGAGGCGCATCTTCTCACCCGCCGCTAGGATGTCGTCGGTGTAGAGAGAAATATGGTTAAACCCGGCATCCGCAATATTGCGTCGTTGATTAGTTATCGATGGAGTAATACCAATAATTTCGATATTAGGCCCATTGGCTAATCGCAACATCGTGACCGATGTCATCGCCAGCTCGGGAGGGAAGCCTTGAAGGGGGCTAAGCTTGTCGCCTGCAATATGCTTACTCTTATCACCATAAGGCACCACCCTATGTAGGACCTCGGCCCCAAAGGTATTCTTGAAAAAGAGTTCGGCTTTATCGGGATCTTCAACGGTAATGCCGATATGTTCAATACCACGGATCATGTCAATCACCTTTATCTAAGAGTCTACTTAAAGGCTAGCATAAGATTGCGTAGTTAGCTCAATAGCGCTGTAAGCGCTTATACAGTTCAAAACTTATATTTAAAGCGGAGAAAAAACGCTTAACTCAATAATACGAGTAAACTAGCCTTTCTATACCCGTCTGGCTTATAGGGACAAGAATAAGCGTTGAGAAATAATAAGAATTTTATGTAGTGAGAGAGTAATTTAAGTTGGGTTGGAAATGGCTTAATTTAAATACCTATTAGATATTCTAATGTTAGTTCATGGAATACGATAAATAATCTATCTATCAAGCATGTCAAAAAATAGGAGTAAATCTCTCAGTCTCAGAGAATAATTCGACGTTGAACGTCATTCATAAACGAATAAAGAGAGTAACAACGTAATTAAGACGAACTGCTGACACCAGATATATCTTAATTTATCGATAGGAATGGCTCCCATCCGAAAAACATCGTGATTAATAAACGCTCTAATAGTCTGTTTTAGTTTGATTTTCAGTAATCTAAGGTTATTTAAATAGGTTTTAGCAATTAAATTATCCTTATTGATTGGTATTTGTTTCTTAAAGAGCATCTCCTATCCAGTAAAGTGCCTCGACTCGAACTTTACACTTTTTCTGAGCAGTATTTGCAGAAAAAATGAAATGGCAAGGATGCGAAAGAGAAACTCAATGACGAGCGTACTATTAACTAGACGGTGGCCAGCATTATTATGCTCGCTCTCCCTGCTTTTACTCACTGATGCCAAGGCGACTTCTTACGATGAGCTGATCTTGCGAGCGCGGGAAGGGCATACTCGCGAGTTGATGACGTATTTCGCTGACAGATCAGCGCGCCATTCTCTTAGCAGCAGCCAGATTGCGGATTGGCTACAGGTGGCGAGCTGGCAACAAGATAACGATACGGTGCTTGCAGTGTGGCAACGTTATGGAACTCGGCCAGAACTTCCAGCAAGAGCCTTTGCGGCGGTGGCATCGGCAGAACGTAATCAGCAGCGCTGGCCTGAGGCGATCGAACATTGGCGACAAGCGGTAAAGCGAGACCCTCAAGCGATCGACTATCTCTCTTCGTTATCAATGACAGAAGCAGACGCCCGCCAGTTTACGGCAGCCGCCGATACCGCCGAGCAGATTTATCGCCTCGGAAAGCCGCTTGACTACCAATTAGTGCTCGCGTATCTACGGTTGCGCGAACAAAAGCCATCAGAAGCGTTATTCATACTTACCCAAGCCGTACAGCGCGCGCCTGCTGACCAACGTGTTCAGCAGCAACTTGCCGAACTCTATTCCATTAACCGCCTTCCTCGACCAGCGTTAGATGCCGCGCACTCTTTATCGTTATCCACGCAAGTACTGAGAGAAAAACAACTCGACTATGCTGCGGGGTTGGTACGTGATGCACTCATCCAGACGGATAACCCTCAATCGCGTTTTGAAACGGCTGACCGTGCGTTAGCCCTTTACCGGCAATTGTGCCGCCAATGGAGAGAATTACCTGAAGCCCAACAACAGTTGGGACGTTTACGTAATGACCGCCTAGGGGCGTTGGTTTCGCGAGAACATTATGATGAAGTTATTGAAGAATATCATCGATTATCACACGCAAAACAGTCACTGCCCGACTACGTTAAACCTTGGGTTGCAACCGCCTTGTTGGCGCGCAAACAGCCACGCCAAGCCTTAACGGTATTATCGTCGATACCGGTTCCTGTCGCGCGGCAAGATGATGATCGCTTTGCGACCGAGTTTTATGCCTTGCTAGAAAGCGATCAGCCTCAAGAGGCAGGTAAGCAGTTGGCCCTGCGCACCGTGCAAACTCCATGGAAAACACAAGTCTGGGGACTCGCCCTGCAACAACCTAACGATAGTTGGCTCAGCTTACAGTCTTTAAAAATTGATTACCTCGTTGATACCCAGAACCTCAGTGATGCGCAGCGGTTAAGCCAGCGCCTAGCGACCAGTGCCCCCGGTAATCAGGGGCTTGCGATTCAATACGCGAGCGTTCTCTCTGCACGGGGGGCGGATCGTCATGCTGAGAGAGTACTAAAGCGGGCTGAAAGCCTGATGCCGGATAATATTTCTCTGGAAACGGAGCAGGCTTATGTGGCGGGTAACCTGCAAGAGTGGCACCAAATGGACCTATTGACGGATGATCTTGTTGCGCGTTCCGCTAGCTCACCCGCTATCCAAGCGCTAGATGCTTTTCGCCGTTTACAGCAGAGTTGGGAGCTGCAAGTTGGAGTCAATCACGGCCTGCACTCTAACAGCCCGGTAACCGGGAGTCGGGATATCACGACGATAAGTCGTCTCTACACACCGCCAATAAGCACTAATGTGCGACTTTTTAGCGGCTATCAATTCGAACAGAGCCATTTTGAGGAGGGCAAAAAACACGCCTCAATCGGCTCGGTGGGTGCTGAATGGCGGGGACGAGACTATCAGGCTGAAATGGAGATCAACCATCAACAGGTCTCTGGGGATGAGCATACGGGGTGGCAGCTCGCTGGCTGGCACGACTTCGACGATCACTGGCGCATTACCGGTCAAGCCGCCCGTTTTTCTGCCCAAGCGCCCTTACGCGCTCGGGGAAATCATGTTACCGCCGATAATGCGAGCGTAGGGCTTGGATGGCGTGAAAATGAACGACGTGAGTACCAATTTTCACTCAGCCCCACCCATTTTTCTGATGGTAATCACCGTATTGAGTATCAGTTATCCGCTAAGGAGCGGTTGTGGACAGCCCCGCGGGTCACCCTCGATTTTACCCCGGAAATTAGTGGTAGCCAAAATAGTCAGCAAAACGTCGCCTATTATAGCCCTAAGAATGATCTCTCCGTGATCCCGGGTTTTACCTTAACCCACCAAATTAGTCGCCACTATGCTCAAGTATGGCGTCAGCAGCTGAGCGTCGGCAGTGGGGTGTATCAACAACACGGGCAACCCACCGGCTCAAGCACGCAAATCCGTTATGGTCACGAAATAGAATGGAACAGGCGCTTTACCTCAGGACTGACCTTAATCTGGGGCCGTCAGCCTTGGGATGGTCAGTATGAGAATACCCTCTCTGCACAGCTTGATATGACGCTGAGGTTTTAAGGATGAAAAAATTAATCAACGGGCTCTTATGGCTGGTCTTTACGTTACTGGTAAGCTCACGCTTTGCTACGGCTGCATCGGTCCCATTTACGCCCCCTTCTGAACGCGGGCACCCCCTGTCGCAACAACCCTGGCCAAAGAATAGTTTTCTCACCATTGCTTACCATGATGTGGAAGATGGGGGGGCAGATCAGCGCTATCTTGCGGTCCGCACTAGCGCACTCATTGAACAGATGAATTGGCTTCGCGACAATGGCTATCAGCCAGTCAGCGTACAACAAATTTTAGACGCACATCGACACAAGGGGACGCTACCGTCTAAAGCCGTATTACTGAGTTTTGACGATGGCTACAGCAGTTTCTATACGCGTGTCTGGCCGCTACTCAAAGCATGGAAGTGGCCAGCGCTATGGGCGCCCGTAGGAAGTTGGGTCGATAGCCCTGCGCATAAACCTATCGATTTCGGAGGACTTCCTACTGCTAGAGAAAAGTTTGCAACCTGGGAAATGGTTAAAGAGGTGAGTGATTCAGGACTGGTCGAGATCGGTTCTCATACTTGGAATGCGCATTTTGGCATTTCCGCTAATCCGCAAGGTAGTCTAGAGCCGGCGATGACGAGCCGTTATTACGATCCCAATACGAAGCATTATGAGAATACAAAGCAATTCGAGCAGCGTATTAGTACCGACATAAAAAAAATCACCGATAAATTAACGAAAGTTATCGGGAAGTCTCCGCGAGTTCTTGTCTGGCCCTATGGTGCAGAGAATGGCACCAGCTTAGCATTAGCTCAGCGACAAGGTTATACCATGGCTTTTACATTGAATGATGGGCTTGGCCATGCCGATAACTTGATGACACTCCCACGGGTACTCATTTCAGGTAACCCGTCCTTGCAAAGCTTCGTCACGGATATCACACAGACCGGCGACCAAGCCGCAGTCAGGATGATCCACGTTGATTTAGATTATGTGTATGACCCCAATCCACATCAACAACAGAAAAATATCGATCAGCTGATCCAGCGAGTCTTCGATTTACGGGTGACGCATGTATTTTTACAAGCATTTGCCGATCCGCAAGGCAACGGTTTAGTTAAATCGCTCTATTTTCCGAACCGCCATCTGCCCGTTCGAGCAGACTTATTTAACTTCGTCTCTTGGCAATTACAAAATAGAGCGAATGTAAAAGTCTTCGCTTGGATGCCGGTCCTTGCTTTTGATCTGGATAAAAATCTACCTCGAGTGGCAGGGGAGGAGGGACACACTGCAGAACAGGGAGCATACAAGCGTCTCTCACCCTGGAGCCCTGAAGCTCGGCAACAGATTACGGAGATCTACCAAGATCTTGCGGCGAATGCCTCCTTAAACGGTATTTTATTTCATGATGATGCCGTACTAACCGATTTCGAAGATAGCAGTCCCCAAGCACTACAAGCGTATAAAGAGGCTGGCTTTCCGGCATCGATCAGCGCCATCCGTCAATCACCAGCCGTATTATCTCGCTGGAGCACTTATAAAAGCCAAGTACTCATCGACTTTACGCAATATTTGATGCATGCCGTCCGAGAAATACGGGGACCGCACGTCGAATCGGCGAGAAATATCTACGCGCAGCCTGTTCTTAATCCTGAAAGTGAACAGTGGACGGCACAAAATCTCGCTCAATTTATAAGGAGTTACCGCTGGACCGTCCCCATGGCCATGCCTGAAATGGAAAATATCCCAGCTTCTGAACAAGCCCGATGGCTCAAGCAAGTGGTGGAACGCATCAAGCAAATACCAGGGGGGCTCGATAAAACTATCATCGAGTTGCAGAGTGTCGATTGGCATCGTCCCTCTATGGCGCAATCGCTCAGTGACCGTCAGTTGATTGAATGGATTGAAACACTGCAATTACTTGGTGTACGAAATTACGGCTATTACCCAGATAATTTTCTGACGAATAAACCGGCGCTTTCTTCTATTCGTCCTTACCTCTCATCGGCTTGGTATCCTGCTCATGACTGATCGTATTCTCACTTTTACCATTCTTTGTTTAGTCTTGAGTTTCCCATTGGGATTCGCGGCCACCTTTACGGGCGAAGTTATGCTTAATTTCGTGTTTTTATGGCCGTTGTTTATGGCGGCTCTGTGGATGGCCGGTGGGATCTATTTTTGGTTTCATCGCGAGCGCTATTGGTCAACAACACCGGATATTAGTAATAATCAAGGCGCGGATTCTCCGCTGATCTCCATGTTAATCCCTTGTTATAACGAGGGTCCAAACGTACGAGAAACGGTGGAGGCGGCATTAAAACAACGCTATACCAATCTGGAAGTTATCGCGATCAATGATGGTTCCTCTGATAATACCGGAGATATTTTAACCGAGCTGGCGATAGAGTACCCGACATTACGAGTGATTCATCTTGCTGAAAACCAAGGTAAGGCTATCGCATTACGTACCGGTGCCGCAGCGGCTAAGGGTGATTTTTTAGTGTGTATCGATGGCGATGCATTGCCGGAGCCTGATATGGCCGCTTTTTTGGTCGCTCCATTAATTAAGTATCCTCGTGTCGGCGCCGTGACCGGTAATCCTAGGATTCGAACGCGCTCAACGCTGGTGGGGCGGATACAGGTCGGTGAGTTTTCATCGATTATTGGATTGATTAAGCGAACGCAGAGAATTTATGGGCATGTATTTACCGTCTCTGGAGTGATTACCGCCTTTCGCCGGACGGCATTGGAAGAGGTGGGTTACTGGAGCCCTGAGATGATTACGGAAGATATTGATATTAGTTGGAAGCTTCAACTACAGCACTGGTCGATTTTCTTCGAACCGCGAGCGATTTGTTGGATTTTAATGCCTGAGACAATTAAAGGGCTGTGGAAACAACGACTACGCTGGGCGCAAGGCGGAGCCGAAGTATTCGTCAAAAACATGAAAAATATTTGGTCTTTTGAACATAAACGGATGTGGGTATTGTTAGGGGAATTTATGTTATCCACCCTGTGGGCTTTCTCCTATGCTATGAGTGTTTTACTGTTTATCGTTGGGTTGTTTGTGACATTACCGATTAATCTCCACGTCGAAACCTTATTCCCCCCACATTTCACGGGAATTACGTTAGCGGTAGTCTGTCTATTCCAGTTTTTAGTCAGTATTATTATTGAGCATCGATATGAAAATAAAATATTTCAGTCACTATTTTGGGTGGTGTGGTTTCCCGTTGTCTATTGGATGTTAAGCCTATTCACCACACTGGTGGCCTTCCCGAAGGTAATGTTAAAAAAACAACAACGTCGTGCGCGATGGAGCCATTCAGATCGAGGAATAGAGAGGACAACAAAATGAATACTCGGCCTATCATTATTACCGAACCACGTATCACCATAAGAATAATAGATAGTTTGTTAACTCTAATTGCTTGGGGAGGTTTTCTTTATCTAATATTCCATGAATATCAGTTGTTGTTTTCTGGTCAATATCGCTTAGAGGCTTCGCCTGCGATAACACTGCTTAACTACTTATTATTTGCACTTATTTATGTTTTTCTCTTTATTTTGTGGGCGAAGTATAACCAGTTGTTTTTTAGTCAAGAGAGAAGGGCAAGGAAGAATATACCTAATCAGGAATGCTTAGCTAAGAGTTTCGACATTAGTGTTACCGAACTGGAGAAATTAGAAACTCATAGAGTGATAAAAGTCTTTCATTCACCCTCTGGAGAAATAATGCAGAGCGAAATAATTAGACTCTCTGCAAAGCCGTAAGGAAAATATATTAGGGTATCCTCATTATTGAATACTGTATGAGGATAAGGAAATGCATCAAGATATGGCACCGGTAAGGGTTAAATGATAAAATGTTACGATACAACATTGATGGCTAATTAAGAGAAAAACAATGAAATTGGCCAGTAGATTTTTGATTTTTATCTCTATTTTTATATCCCACTTTGCTTTGTCGATGACTGGAGACGGGGACGTGCAAGTCTCTACCAATAAAATAGTTGAGGGAATATTGAGTTTCTCCCATTGGCCTAATGTTGAAGGCCAACCCTTGCTTTGCGTCTCGCAGCAGATAAACTATTTTAATATGGGTGAGGCTGCGGGTAACCCCATCTATAAAGTAGTTGCTATCAGTAATCCTACCCAATTTCTTTCTGCTGGATGTGATGCAATTTATTTTGGGCGAGAATCGGTTAAAGAACAGAATGATATTATCAATTCTCTTACAGGTAAAAATGTCCTTACGATTAGCGAAAATAATCCCGATTGTGTTGCAGGCGCTTCTTTTTGTCTTAAGCGGCGTCAACAAGTATTTAAATTTTCGGTTAACTTAGATTCTCTTTCTCGCTCAGGCGTTAGAGTAAACTCAGATGTCCTATTATTATCCAAAGATGGGGATGAGTAAAATGCTTCGTCTGAAAAAGAAAAAGAAAAATTCAATAAGAAAAAAAATTAGAAAAGTGAGCTTGCTCAATTCACTGCTCAATCTCTTTGCATGCTGGGTGTTGTTATTTTCCACGGCAATCTATTTTATAAAAGACTACGAACAGCGTAATATGGATCTGCTTTCAACCAGTTTGAGTAGTAGTTTAACCGCAGCAACTGTCTTTGACGATAGCTATAATGCTAATCGTAAAATTAACGCTTTGGGTCAGCAGAAAATGTTTGAATCAGCAGTACTGTATGCAAAAGATGGCCATGTTATCGCTCGTTGGGAACATCGCCAACAGACATCGTACATTTGGTGTTATCTTCATAGTTGGCTCTACCCAAATAAAAAGAAAATAGGGATTTTTCACGATAAGCAAGTGGTAGGTTGGTTATTTATTGTGGGTAATGATAGTTATCTATTTAACTTTATACTTTACTCAGTATTAATTCTAACGATTGGAATGATATTGATATTTATATTTTCTTTCATATTAAGCTCTATCATGTATAGAAAGATCTTGGTGGCGATGAACCAAATCACTACAAAGATTAATCACGTTATTCATACTAAGGATTTTACGAAACGTTTACCGGATAATTCATTGAAGGAGTTTCAGCATTTCTCAGATAATGTTAATAGTCTCATCAACGAGATCGAAAGACTAAATGGCGATCTCGTCTATGAAAATAAAACATTGGCCATTAAAGCTTATCAGGATTCGCTAACCGGTCTTGATAATCGTGCAGCATTCATTAACCAGTTGCAGTTTATGTTAAGTGATAATGGTCCTTGTTCTTCTTTTTATATCTTATTTATGGATGGAAATAAGTTTAAGAAAATTAATGACACGTGGGGCCATGCGGCTGGCGATAGAGTGCTACAAGAGGTAAGTAATAGATTAAAATCCTTGGTGAAAGAGGAGGATTGCGTCGCACGCTTGGGCGGAGATGAGTTCGCAATGATTCTTTCTAATATGGAGAGCGACCATCAGGTCCGGACATTTATCTCGGTTCTACATGAGAGATTTAGAACTCCTATTGAAATTGTAGACGGCCATTCAATTTCCTTCTCGTTGACAATAGGTTTCACCATGGCAAATAAGGATGAAGAAGTAAGCGACATACTATTGAGAGCAGATTCTCACATGTATCTGAACAAAAAAACGGAAAGGTAAATGACATGCGATTTATATTGATGGTTTTTTCTCTCGCCTTGACATTATTATTATCCGGATGCCAAACTGAGGGTAAATTTAATACGGCGCAAAAAAAGGCCTTACACCAACAAGGATTTCAGTACTTAGGAACTCATTGGGAATTGGGGCTTAACGATAAAATTTTGTTCGGAACTGAGCAATATAAACTCACACCGGGAAGTCATCAAAAAATTACTACTATCGCTAATAATTTAAAACGAGTCGGTATTTCGCACGTAGCAATTAATGGTCACACTGACAACTACGGTAAGGCTGATTATAACCAGAAGCTTTCCTATCGGCGTGCAAAAAGTGTCGCGCAGATATGGGAAAGCAGCACAGGCTATGATGCGAGTCATGTTACGGTAAATGGCTACGGGATGTCTAAACCGATAGCGAGTAATAAGACCGCACAAGGACGAGCACTGAATAGACGAGTTGCGATTGTTATAGAGGCACCTTAAGGGTAACGAATATCCCTCAGGAGTGATATGACGTCGATAAGCAGCCCGAAGAACTATGCTAAATTATATTTGATTATCGATCCTCTTCACCACTGCAATAATAGTTGGAGCGCTCTACTAAGAGAATAATATTCAAACTGTTTTTTTCGTCTTACCGGTTTTTTTCGGTAAGACGCTTTGTTCAATACTGTGGATCGTGTCAATGTACTTTTACCTTAACCATCGCCTATTAAATATCTCATTTCTAATTAATTCTTACAGCATCGATTTATATAATTTCAATCGTTGGAAACCATAAATTACCCCCCCGTAATAAGCAGAACTCATTGATCAAGATCATGAACATCTACGTGTGCTTGGCGCAAATTAGAACGGAATTTATCCGTTAGACTGCCCTAGAATATCTTAACAATATATCGTTATTACGAGTGTTATAGAGGGTGTTAACTGTATTATCACCGTCTAGTAATATTTATCCCGCCACTGATGATGATGGGATGAAGAATAATCATCGTAAAAAGTTAAATTGTAGAGGGGAGTTGGCTAATTGATGTGAATTTTTTTATTAGAAGGAAATTTTATGGTGTCTGCTTATAATAGAACGAACAGTTCAGATTTATTGAATAATAGTAATTTTCAATTTCTCACTGTTTGGATTAATATTATTTATATTGCACTTATGGTTGTCGCGCCGATGTATTCGCCCATCATCTTCTCAGTCATGACAGTTTGGAGTTTTATTAATGATCGAAAATTCCTCAAGGCCCATCATGCGTTTGTCCCACATTGGTGGTGGTATTTTCTACTGCCGGTTTATATTTTTAAACGTCAACACAACAATAACCTCGGTCTGCTATGGTTTTGGTTATACTGGGTTAGCGTATTAATGGCGGTATTCGTTATGATTTTTTTAGACGTTAAATTACCGTGAGCGAAGCGTTTTAGATAATAATACGTCTTGAACTGATAAGAGTGTAGACCCCTTCCAGGTAGAAGGGGCATGTGCGTTTTCCTGAGTTTAGGATTTCACTGGCCATTGTATGGCGGGTAATTTACGTGGGATAACGTCAGCAAATAAGTTGCCTTGGAAGGCCTTAACACCCGCTAAGCGCAGCCACGACCACTCTTCGGCTTGAGTGATACCGGACGCGACGACTTGGATTTCCAGAGAACTGCAAATCTTAATGATGGACTGGTTGATCGCTTGCTTAGGTCCATTCTTATGAACGTCGCGCAACATATCGCCGTCTATCATCACAACTTCGGGTTGGACTCGGGTGAGCAAGAGTAAGCCAGCCATTCCCGCACCGAAATTATCAATCGCCAGTCGGATACCGGATCGTTTTAGCTTCATCACCTCGGCAGTAAAGGCCTCATCCTCGTTAACGACGCTATCTTCTGAGATGGAAATCACGATCTGTTGTGGAACGAAGCCGTTTTCGTTAATGGACTCTAGGAGAAACGTTACGGCGTCAGGATTTTTAACCAAAGTCATCGGCAGTAGTCGCAGGACCAAGGTAGAATCTTGTAACTGTAAGGCTTTTGCCATACACAGAGCCGTTCGCTTCGATGCCAAATCGACCTGATAGATCTCGTCACGCTGCAAGCTCGCGAAGAACTTCAGTGGGGATTGTCCGTCGGGTGCGCGCATCTTTGCCTCATAGCTCAGGACTTTACGAGACGACGGGTCGATGATCGGTTGGAAGCCAAAAGTATAAGGCTCATCTTCAGGACATTCTGCTGCTAAAGAAGGCTGCTGGTAAGACTCGAATTGCCACGTCTCACTTTCCGTTAATTCGAGATAGCTGTCTTTGTTATCACATTCAATAAAGGTTTTGAGGAACTGTAGAGTACGATCGTCGTAAGTCAGTTTAAACTTTGACGTGGCACGCTCTAATACGGCATCGAGTACTGCTGATTTATCGTAGTTACGCAGATCGAAAAGCTCCATGCCGGCATTACCGAAATGGCGTTCGACAGAATAATCACGCAATAGCTCAGTTAACGAGAAGTGACGATTATCATCGCAAATTATGCGATAAATCTTTTCGACGTTATCTTCAGGGCCTTCGAGTAACTGTAAAAAATGCTCACCATCAAATAGTAAAATGCCCGTTACTTCCGCGTTAGCATTACGCTGGTTAGCCTTTTCAATAAATTTTTCTACTTCGGGTTCTGAAGTATTTTTACCGATATGACTTCTATAGATGATGGTCGTAAGCATTGATGATCCTAATGAAGGATGTGAATTAGTTAGCACTCTAACAAATTTTATTGGAATAAGATAATGACCAGGGCAAAGCTGTTTTTGCCTAGCCTTACATACCTATTCCATCAAATAACTCGCCTGCATGAATCCTGGCAATTAACGATGAGTTTAGTGCTATTCAGCGTCCGGTGCAAAATCGATATGAAAAGAATTTAATATTGTATGAGATTGAGTAACAAAACTTTACATTTGCTGTATTTATCGACAATAATTCCGCGTAATTAAACCTTTTTGTAACATTTGTAGTGAAACAAGATTCGGCAATGTAGCGGCTTATGGTATAGTTTTGTCTATTCTTACTGCCAACCAGCCATTTAACCATGCTACAAGCCCTCAATATCAGCTGTTTTCGCGATGAACGTGTCTTGTTCAAAGACTTAACGTTTACGCTTTCTGCAGGCGAGATCATGCAGATCGAGGGAGAAAATGGCGCAGGAAAAACCACGCTTCTACGGCTAGTGACCGGCTTAAGCCGGCCCGAGGAAGGCCTCATTTCTTGGCGTGACCAGTCGATTACTGAGCAACGGGAACTCTGGCATCAGGAAATGTTGTACCTAGCTCATCAGCCGGGAATTAAACAGGTACTGACCGCCTACGAAAACCTCCACTTCTACCACCCGAAGGCATCCCGAGAAGCGATCTATCGTGCGTTAGAAGAAGTAGA
Source organism: Rosenbergiella collisarenosi (assembly GCF_018494085.1). Classification (GTDB taxonomy): domain Bacteria; phylum Pseudomonadota; class Gammaproteobacteria; order Enterobacterales; family Enterobacteriaceae; genus Rosenbergiella; species Rosenbergiella collisarenosi. Next base: position 280,539 of record NZ_JABBFP010000002.1, read on the forward strand.
TCTGGCCGGATATGAAGAAATCCCTGTCGCGAATTTTTCAGCAGGCCAGCAGCGACGCGTCGCCTTGGCCCGCTTGTGGTTGAGCCAAGCGACTCTGTGGATCCTCGATGAGCCGCTGACCGCTATCGACAAATGGGGGGTAAGTACACTGGTTAAAAAATTTACCGACCACCTTGCTCAGCAGGGGATGATAGTGCTGACAACCCATCAAGACTTACCGTCCTCGATGCCGTCACTGAGAAGATTACGGCTTAGTGAGGAAACGGTATAATGTTACAACTGCTACGCCGAGAATTAAAAATAGCGTTTCGTCATCGTGCCGATATCATTAATCCACTATGGTTTTTTTTGATTATCATTACGCTGTTCCCGTTAGGAATCGGTCCCGAGAGTAATTTGCTCGCACGGATAGCGCCGGGCATTGTTTGGGTTGCGGCGTTACTGGCTTCGCTGCTCGGGCTTGAAAAAATGTTCCGCGATGATTATCTGGATGGCTCGCTAGAGCAACTATTATTACTTCCCACCTCATTACCTAGCGTGGCATTGATTAAAGTATTTGCCCATTGGTTAACCAGTGGCTTGCCACTCATCATTCTCTCGCCCTTGGCCTCGTTGTTTCTATCGTTGAATTTTAATGGCTGGTGGGGGCTGGTACTCACCTTATTGTTCGGGACGTTGACCTTTAGTTTTCTCGGTGCAATCGGCGTTGCGCTAACGGTAGGATTACGTCGCGGCGGCGTATTGTTAAGCCTACTCGTATTACCTTTAGCCATCCCTATTCTGATATTTGCGAGCAGTGCCGTCGATGCGGCCAGCCAGGGACTTGCGATCACGGGGTATTTGGCCATTCTTGCCGCGATGTTAGTGGTCAGCGTGGTACTTGCTCCGTTTGCGATCGCTGCAGCATTACGTGTCAGTTTGCAGTAAAAAATATAAAATTATAAAAGCGAGCATTGTTATGTGGAAATGGTTACATCTCTTGGCAAAACCGGATCGATTATATCGACTCTGTAGCCAATGCCTGCCTTGGTTCGGTGTGTCAGCACTGATAAGCCTAGCATTAGGCTGGGGCTGGGGCTTTGTGTTTGCGCCCCCAGACTATCAGCAGGGTGAGAGTTATCGCATCATGTATCTGCACGTTCCGGCAGCCATGTGGTCGATGGGTATTTATGCTGCGATGGCTGTAAGCGCCTTCACTGGATTAGTCTGGCAGATGAAAATGTCTGACTTGGTCGCTAGAGCAATGGCTCCGATAGGCGCTGCGTTTACGCTAATAGCACTCATTACCGGTTCCGCGTGGGGGAAACCTATGTGGGGCACGTGGTGGATTTGGGATGCGCGACTTACTTCAGAGCTTATTCTACTCTTCATTTACATGGGGATTATCGCGCTCTACCACGCCTTTGATGATCGCCGTGCAGCAGGGCGTGCCGCGAGTATTTTAATCCTTGTTGGTGTCGTTAATTTACCGATCATCCACTACTCGGTTCAATGGTGGAATACCTTACACCAAGGCTCTTCTGGACTATTGCAACAAGCGATCGCTCCTGCAATGCGCACGCCTTTGCGCTGGTCGATCCTGGGCTATCTCCTCTTCTTCATTACGCTGACCTTAGCTCGACTGCGCAATTTATTATTACTCACTGAGCAGCATAGACCTTGGGCGCGTGAGATAGCCAACAAGGAGAAATCATCATGACACCCGCTTTTAATTCATGGTCGCAATTTTTTGCGATGGGGGGCTATGCGTTTTATGTCTGGCTATCGGTGGGTATCGCCGTATTGATTATGGGGGCGATGGTCGCCCATACCTTATATCAGCGTCAGCGGCTATTGCAGACAATAGCGCTAAAACAAGACCGAGAGCGGCGTATCCTCGCGGCGAAGAAACGTAAACAGACTCCAGGAGAGCGCGCATGAACCTTCGCCGCCGTAAGAGGCTTATCACCGTATTAGCGATTGTCGTAGGACTGGGGATCGCCACTGCGCTCGTCATGTACGCACTGCGCTCAAATATCGATCTTTTTTATACTCCCAGCGAAATCATCAATGGTAAGGGCGAAGACCATCAAATCCCTGAGCCTGGACAGCGTCTGCGTGTCGGGGGAATGGTGATGCCTGGCAGTGTCAAACGCGATCCGACGACCTTAGCGGTGAGTTTCAAACTGTATGACGCCAATGGTGTCGTATCCGTTAGCTATGTTGGGATCTTGCCGGACTTGTTCCGGGAAGGGCAGGGGGTGGTCGCGCAAGGAGTGCTCACGTCCAACCGGTTGATTACTGCACAGCAAGTGTTAGCGAAACACGATGAGAAATATACACCACCGGAAATTGAGGATGCCATGAAGAAAAATCACCAGCAAGCCGGAGTGACGAAGGTGGGTAGCGACTCATGATGCCCGAGATTGGAAGTTTTCTGTTATGTCTGGCCACTGGCCTCGCTCTCGTCCTTAGTCTCTGTCCGCTATGGGGGGCAAGGACGCTGAATCTGCGTTTAATGTCGTTGGCAAGGCCACTGAGCTACGCACTCTTTCTGTGTATCGTGGCCGCTTTCCTTATCCTAGTGAACGCATTTGTTGAAAATGATTTTACCGTCGCTTATGTGGTCGAGAACTCGAATACATTACTGCCGGTCTGGTATCGTATTGCAGCCACCTGGGGCGCCCATGAAGGCTCTTTACTGCTTTGGTTGCTGATGCTAAGCGGGTGGACTTTCGCGGTTGCCTGTTTGAGCCGTAAAATGCCGTTAGATTCGGTGGCACGCGTGCTTGCCGTGATGGGGATGATTAATCTCGGCTTCCTGCTTTTTCTAACCTTGACCTCGAATCCGTTTATCCGAACACTCCCTAATTTTCCTGTCGATGGCAGCGACCTTAACCCGATGCTGCAAGATATCGGGTTAATCTTCCATCCTCCTTTACTGTATATGGGCTATGTCGGATTTTCTGTTGCCTTCGCCTTCGCGATTGCCTCACTGATGACAGGGCGTCTTGATACCGCGTGGGCAAGGTGGTCGCGCCCTTGGACGACGGCCGCGTGGGTATTCTTAACCATCGGTATTGTGCTCGGCTCAGCGTGGGCCTATTACGAGTTAGGCTGGGGGGGCTGGTGGTTCTGGGATCCGGTCGAAAATGCTTCGTTAATGCCATGGCTTGCCGGTACCGCGCTAATTCACTCACTGGCGGTTACAGAAAAACGGGGTACGTTTAAATCGTGGACAGTATTACTCGCGATCACGGCGTTTTCCTTGAGTTTATTGGGGACGTTCTTAGTCCGGTCCGGGGTATTGGTCTCAGTGCACTCCTTCGCTTCCGACCCGACGCGCGGTCTGTTTATCCTGATTTTTCTAGTGATAGTGATCGGTAGCTCGCTATTACTCTATGCACTGAAGGGTGGCAAAGTCCGTAGCCGTATCGATAACCAGCTATGGTCGCGGGAATCGTTCTTACTGGGGAATAACGTTCTACTGATTGCCGCGATGTTAGTCGTGTTATTAGGCACCTTACTCCCTTTAGTTCACAAGCAACTAGGTTTAGGCAGTATCTCGATCGGTGAGCCGTTCTTCAATACCATGTTTAGTTGGTTGATGGCACCCTTCGCCCTGTTCTTAGGTATCGGGCCGCTGGTACGCTGGCGGCGAGATGAACCGCAAAAATTGGTTAAGCGTCTAGTCATCGCGATGGCGGCGACCTTAGTGGCCGCCATCGTTATCCCTTGGTGGCTACAGGATCGTATTCAGGGAATGACGGTCGTCGGGCTGTTGATGTCAGTGTGGGTGATTATTCTGACCATTCTGGAATTACATGAACGAGCAACTCATCGCCACCGTTTCTGGCAAGGTCTGACGAAACTTTCCCGTAGTCATTGGGGGATGGTGCTCGGGCATCTTGGTGTGGCAGTAACGGTCATTGGTATTGCGTTTAGCACCCAATATAGCGTTGAGCGTGACGTTAGGATGAAAGCGGGGGATAGCGTATCGATTCATGACTATCAATTTACTTTCCGCGGCGTAAAACCGCTGCAGGGCCCTAACTACAGTGGCGGGTCTGGTATTATTGATGTGACGCGCCAAGGGAAAGACGAGGCAGTGCTCTATGCCGAGAAGCGTTTTTATACGGCAGCTCGCACCATGATGACCGAGGCCGCGATTAGTGGAGGCGTCACGCGTGATCTCTATGCTGCATTGGGCGAGGAGCTGGATGATGGCTCTTGGGCGGTACGTATCTACTATAAACCTTTCGTACGCTGGATCTGGTTCGGCGGCGTATTTATGGCCATCGGTGGCATTTTCTGTATCGCTGATCCTCGTTATCGCTCAGCGAAAAAAGCGCAGGCACGAGGAGAAACATCGTGAATAAAAAAATCCTTTTTATCCCGTTAGTGCTTTTCCTGTTGCTGGCCGCCGCCTTGCTATGGCAGTTAAATCGTAACGCCGAGGGCGATGATCCCACTCGCCTAGAATCTGCGTTAATCGGTAAACCCATCCCCACCTTTCGGCTCGAATCGCTGTTCGAGCCGGGAAAACGGTTTGACCAAAAGATGCTAATCGATGGTAAGCCGCTGCTGCTCAATGTCTGGGCAACCTGGTGTCCAACCTGCCGGGCCGAACATCAGTATCTTAACCAGCTGGCAGAGCAGGGCGTTCGCGTCGTTGGCTTAAACTATAAAGACGATAGAACTAAGGCTATTAATTGGTTAAATACCTTGGGGAATCCTTATTCGCTTAGCCTATTTGACGGTGATGGAATGCTCGGCCTCGACCTCGGTGTCTATGGGGCGCCGGAGACTTTTCTGGTCGATGGGCAAGGGATAATCCGTTACCGCCATGCGGGCGATATTAATCAACGGGTGTGGCAGCAAGAGCTCAAACCGCTCTGGGATAAGTATTCGCAGCAGGAACAGCACTAATGTTAAGACAATGCCTGATGTTTATCTGTGGTCTTCTGCTTAGCACCTCGGTGTGGGCGGCGATCGATACTTACCACTTTTCCTCGGTTGAGCAAGAAGAGCAATACCGTGACTTAACGCAGTCTTTGCGTTGTCCAAAGTGTCAGAACAATAGTATCGCCGATTCTTCGGCGATGATTGCCGCGGATATGCGAGAGAAAGTCTACCAGTTGATGTCCCAAGGACAGTCGCGCCAGCAGATCATCGATTATATGGTGGCGCGTTACGGTAACTTTGTGACCTACGAGCCGCCGGTAACGCCCTCAACTCTTATCTTATGGTTAGGGCCACTGCTGTTTGTGATCGGGGGAGGCATTGTTATTTTTCTACGAGCCAACCGCCAACCTACAACAGCGATGCTGTCGAGTGAAGAGCAACAACGTTTAGCAAAGGTCATGGCCGATAAGGAGCAAAAATAATGGGACATTTAGGGTTAATTTTGCTTGGGATGCTTGTGGTGGTCAGCCTATGGATTGGTATCGCCTTAAGCCGTAAACCCCGTGACTATACACAACTACGTGATCAGCTTAATACTTTGTTTTATCAACAGCGTCTGCGCGAAATTGACGAAGACGATGCGCAGGGGATCGTTACCGAAAAAGCTGAGTTGGTGACTGAACTGCAGCACTCACTCCTCGCCGATGTACCGGAGCAGCAGCAAAGAACCGTCGTCGTCGGTAGACGCTGGGTGATGCTCCCCATTATCCTCGTGGTGATCCTGGTAACGGTGGGAATGTACCTGAAAACCGGCGGTATCATGCAACAAATGGAACTGAGCCAAGTTGAACAGGATTATCCACAGCTGCGTGAACGGTTAATGGATCCACAGGCCGAACATTTGAGCATGGCAGAATTGCAGCAATTCTCGTTAGGATTACGCGCCTCTCTACAAGATAACCCAGATAATGTACAAGATTGGGCCATGTTAGGGCGGTTAGGCATGGTACTGAATAATATTCAGCTCGCGAGCCAATCCTTCGAAAGAGCGTTGCGCCTCGCGCCGAATGACCCCGGTTTGAAAAGCGATTATGCAGAGGTATTAGTTCGTTCTCCAGACCCGCAAGATAACCGTCAAGCACAGCTTATGCTGCAAGATATGCTAGGACGACAACCGCAGGACACGCGACTACTTACCCTATTAGCGGCCGATTTTTATGCGCAACAGAAATACCCGGAGGCGATTCGCTACTGGCAACAGCTACTTCCTCACTTAACACCGGGTTCTGCACAGCGTGATGCGGTCGAGAAGGGGATAGAGCAGGCGAAAACGAATGCCGGCCTACAAACCAGCCAATTGAGCGTAAATATTGATTTAAGCACTTCTGCTAAAAGAATGTTACCCCAAAATGGTGTATTGTATATTTCTGTAACTGATGGTGTCTCACCTGTACCCGTGGCGGTAAAGCGGGTTCCCCTGAGCCATTTTCCATTGAATTTAGTGCTGGATGACAGCAATGCGATGGTGCCCGAGCGGCTACTTTCCGCTCAGCATCAGTTACAAGTTAGAGCGCGTATTTCACGGGATGGTAGTGCTAAACCGCAACACAATGACTGGTTTGGCTTGAATTCAGTGGCTCACTTTACCGGTAAACAGTCACTGTCTGTCATCATAGATCAGCAAGAACCATAAATAATAATGGTACAAAACATGGCAAAAAACATGTCTTACCGGCTAACGGCATTGAGTTTAGCCGCACTTGTTTTAGCAGGATGTGCGAGTTCAAAACCTGATGAAACTCAGCAGACGTCACAGCGTAGCGACCCTCTGCAAGGGTTTAACCGCACGATGTTTAATTTCAACTATGATGTACTGGATCCCTACATTGTGCGCCCAGTTGCGGTGGCATGGCGTGACTATGTGCCCGTACCGGCGCGCACAGGGATTAGTAACGTCCTCGGTAACCTGGACGAACCTTCCTCAATGGTCAACTACTTACTGGAAGGGGATGTCGAGCGGGCGGCCATTCACTTTACCCGGTTCTTCTTGAACTCGACGCTCGGTCTAGGGGGGTTAATCGATGTTGCAGGAAAAGCGAACCCTCAGCTTGCACGTGAACATTCTCACGGCTTCGGCAGTACCTTGGGGCATTACGGGGTAGGTTATGGTCCGTACGTCGAGCTACCGGGTTATGGTAGCTTTACGGTTCGTCAAGACGGTGGCGATTACGTCGATAACCTTTATGCGCCGCTGAGCTGGTTGACTATTTGGTTCTCTGCCGGTAAATGGGTGCTAGAAGGCGTTGAAACGCGTGCGCAGCTCCTCGATTCCGACGGTATTTTGCATCAGCAAAGCGATCCTTATTCCTTTATTCGTAATGCGTACTTCCAGCGTTACGATTTCTTAGCGAATGGCGGGAAATTGAAGCCTGAAGATAACCCGAATGCCCAGGCGATACAAAACGATTTGAAAGATATCGATTCGCAATAATCGACGCCTGACGCTATTCGCTCAGCGCGCTAACTAAGCGTCTTCGACGGTAAGGGTTCATGGTAAACATGAACCCTTTTTTAATCTCTTGCATGACTAAGCCTTACCGACTAAAAGTGCCCAGTCCAAGGGAGAGCGATCAGCGCAGTCATGACCTGAGAGCGGTTAGGTCGCGCTGACTTCAGCCCCTCCCTCGGTCAAGCACAACAATGACGGGTGGGTGTAATACTCTGAGGTTATCTAGAGCGAGCGCAGCGTAAGGGATTTGCGTAAAACAGAGTAAGAAAAATAAAGTTTTTAAGCGGATGGGTTGCTCTGGCAAGACCTTTTGCTGCGAAGAGAGAATTTATTTCGTATATTTTTTATTCTTATTTACAGTAGGTTGCTAACTAATGTCTCGCCACAAGCTTGACTGTCTTCATGCCCTAGGGTAAAAAAGCAGGTTCACACGCGGACTATCACGAGCGGTGAACCCATTTTCCTCTCAGCAACGGTGCTTTATGCATGTTTATATAATGCGTCATGGTGACGCAGCTCTCGAAGCGGCAAGCGATGCGCAACGTCCGTTGACGCATTGTGGCATAGAAGAAACCCAACAAATGTCGCGCTGGTTAGCTGGTCGACAATCTCACTTTGACCTAACATTAGTCAGTCCTTTCCTACGCGCACAGCAAACCTTCACCTCTTTTTCTAATAACGTAGTACAGAGTGGTAGGGTTGAGACCCTCGACATGCTGACTCCTGCAGGGGATGCGCAGGCGGTGAGCGATTATCTACAAGGGTTGGCCAGCGAGGGAGTGGAAGCGGTGATGGTGATCTCCCATCTTCCATTAGTTGGTTATCTGGTTTCTGCGCTTTGTCCAGAACAGTGCCCCTTGATGTTTGCCACGGCGGGTATTGCTCATATCGATTATGATGCGAAGGCCGCTCGCGGCACCCTGTGTTGGCAGGAAAGCCCATCGCGTCTTGCGGCAGCGATGTAGCGACACACCGTATAATAAGGCCTTAAAAGAGAGGCGTCGTTAATTCATCGACGTCGATCAACATAAGGATCGCGGCATTGCCTCCGAACAGCTTAGGAGCTTGATGGAACGCCATAACGTGGGGATGTTGTGCTAGCCACAGCGGGGTCTGCTGCTTAAGAATATGTTTACCATGCCCGTGCATTACCGATGCGCAAAATAGCCGTTCCCGTCTACACGCCGCGATCATGGCGCCCAGTTCCTGCTTAGCCTGCTGCTGGGTGAGCCCATGCAAATCTAAAAAAATCTCTGGTGTATAGTCCCCACGACGCAGTTTTTTCACTTCATAGGGGCTTACGTCAGCACGGGTATATCTCACCGGTCCTTCTACTGCGAGTAGAGGTTGGTATTCATCAGAGAAGTAATGACTATTATCGATCTGTTCGCTGATTAACCGCTTTTCGGGTAGCGCACGCGTAATTTTTTTAGCGAGGGGATGTAGCACTGTGTCGTGCTTGATACGACGAGTATCGCCCATCAATGTTCTAAATAGGTCTACATCTTCTTTATCGAGGGGTTTTTTGCGGCTCATCGCTATTCCAGCTACTGAATGATCATTGTGTCATTTTTAACGGCAATCCATCAAAAATCAAATTTCTCTAAACAATTCTACCTTGGCGGCGAAAATAGCCGCCTATTGCAGCTGAATTTAGCACGACTTCGTGGCAAACTAGGAAAAGTTTTGTTAGTTGCCCTGGAGGGCATGTGGATAAATTTTTTGCCGAAGAGGTGGTAAGCGACCTGCATACCATCCAGGATATGTTACGTTGGACCATTAGTCGTTTTTCAGCCGCAGAGATTTGGTACGGCCACGGCACCGATAATCCTTGGGACGAAGCGGTGCAATTAGTACTGCCGACCCTCCATCTCCCTCTCGATTTGCCCGAAGAGATGCGTAGCGCGAGGTTAACTCGCTCTGAGCGTGAATTAATCGTGGAGCGGGTAACCCGCCGAGTGTTCGAGCGCATCCCGGTCGCCTACCTGACTAATCAGGCCTGGTTTTGCGGTCACGAGTTTTACGTCGATGAACGTGTGCTTGTCCCTCGCTCGCCGATTGGTGAACTCATTAATCACGGCTTCTCTGGGCTAATAAATCGTTCGCCTCGCCATATTCTTGACCTGTGCACGGGCAGTGGCTGCATCGCTATCGCTTGTGCCTATGCATTCCCTGATGCGGAAGTCGATGCGGCAGATATTTCTCCCGAGGCCCTCGCCGTTGCCGAACAAAATATTGACGCACACGGCATGATGCATCAGGTGACGCCGCTTTGCTCTGACTTATTCGATAATTTAGCACCGATTAAGTATGACTTGATCGTGACCAATCCTCCTTATGTTGATGCCGAGGATATGGATGACCTGCCAGACGAATACCGTCATGAACCGGAGCTCGGTTTAGCCGCTGGTTTAGATGGTTTAATTCTCGTGAATCGTATGCTTGCGCAAGCCACAGAGTTTCTAAGCGAAGATGGCGTACTCATCTGTGAAGTCGGCAACAGCATGGTGCACATGATCGAACAATACCCTGAGGTTCCTTTCACATGGCTAGAGTTCGAGCAGGGCGGTGATGGGGTCTTTATGCTGGACTATCAGCAATTAGTCGAATGTAAGCCTATTTTTGAAAATCGCACGACGAAATAAGTCGCTTTTTCAGCAGAATTAACGATAAGGATTAAACATGGCTGGAAATACCATTGGTCAGCTGTTCCGCGTGACAACTTTTGGGGAGTCCCACGGGCTAGCATTGGGGTGTGTCGTCGATGGCGTCCCGCCCGGGATCCCGTTGACAGAGGCAGATTTACAGCACGATCTCGATCGTCGTCGCCCAGGGACCTCCCGCTATACCACTCAGCGCCGTGAACCCGACCAAGTAAAGATCCTGTCTGGCGTCTTCGAAGGTAAAACGACGGGAACTTCGATCGGCCTGTTAATCGAAAACACTGATCAGCGTTCGCAAGATTACGGCGAGATCAAAGAACTATACCGCCCAGGCCATGCAGACTATACCTACGACCAGAAATATGGCTTTCGTGATTATCGAGGAGGTGGTCGTTCCTCGGCGCGCGAGACGGCAATGCGTGTTGCTGCCGGTGCCATCGCGAAGAAATATCTCCAGATTACCCATAATATCTCGGTGCGGGGCTATTTAGCGCAGATGGGCGACGTGACGTGTGAGCTAAAAGAGTGGGCACAAGTCGAACAGAACCCTTTCTTCTGTCCAGACAGTGACCAACTTGAGGCCCTCGATGCGCTATTACGCGGGCTGAAAAAAGAGGGTGATTCCATCGGTGCGAAAGTGAGTATCGTGGCAGAAAATGTCCCGGTAGGCCTCGGTGAGCCGGTATTTGATCGCCTCGATGCCGACCTTGCGCATGCACTGATGAGTATCAACGCCGTTAAGGGCGTTGAAATCGGCGATGGTTTTGAGGTCGTTGCTCAGCGCGGAAGTCAACATCGCGACGAAATTCGTAAATCGGGCTTTCAGAGTAATCATGCGGGAGGCATTTTAGGTGGAATTAGCAGCGGCCAGACGATTACGGCCTCGATCGCACTTAAACCGACGTCAAGTATCACCGTGCCAGGTAAAACGCTGACTCGCCAAGGCGAAGAGGTCGAAATGATTACCCGTGGACGTCACGATCCTTGTGTCGGGATCCGTGCAGTGCCTATCGCTGAAGCGATGACGGCCATCGTATTGATGGACCACTTACTCAGGCATCGCGCACAATGCGGTGGCGTAATCAACTCTTCAGTACAAGGCGGCTAGCATGTTGAAACAGTGGATGATCGGTGGGGCGCTACTGATGGGTATGGCGTGCAGCGCGGGTGCGCAAACGCCGTGGCAGGCTATTCGACAACCTATCGCTGGGCCGGTTCAGCCGATAGGGAGTTATGCGAATGGGTGTATCATTGGCGCGCAAGCGCTGCCGTTAGAGGCTGAGCATTATCAAGTGATGCGTCCGGATCAGCATCGCTATTATGGTCATCCACTGTTGATTCAATTTATACAACGTTTTAGCCAAGACATAGCGCAACAGACGGCAGGGACAGTGCTGATCGGCGATATGGGGATGCCGGCGGGGGGACGTTTTAGTAGCGGTCACGCCAGTCATCAAATTGGCTTGGATGTCGATATTTGGTTACAGCTGCCTCGACAACGTTGGACACCGCAGCAACTCCTTCATCCGCAGCCACTCGACCTCGTCACGGCTGATGATAAATCGGTGGTGAGCCGACTGTGGAGTCGTGATATCGATACGATGGTACGACATGCGGCCGAAGATCCGCATGTCGCCCGTATTTTCGTCAATCCTGCGATTAAGCAGCAGCTATGCCTCGATGCGGGCAGTGACCGCCAATGGTTGCAGAAAGTACGCCCATGGTTCGCCCACCGTGCCCATATGCATGTTCGGCTACACTGTCCTGCTAATGATTCTCAGTGCGTTGAACAAGCCCCACCGCCGAGCGGTGATGGATGCGGTGCAGAGCTACAGAGTTGGTTCGAGCCTGCTAAACCAGGCGTTCATCCGACTAAGCCAAAACCGCCTGTGTTGCCGGCAAACTGCCAACTGCTATTGGATAAACACTTACTTTAAGGAACGAGTATGGATTGGTTTGTTGTCAGCCCCCTACTAGTCGTCATACTGTTTTTTGTCGCGGTGTTAGCGGCGTTTATCGATTCGATTGCCGGGGGAGGCGGGCTACTGACTGTTCCAGCCCTCCTTGCCGCGGGGTTATCTCCCGCTCAAGTATTAGCTACTAATAAACTTCAGTCGGTGGGGGGATCGTTTTCGGCTAGCCTCTATTTTGTCCGCCGTAAAGCCGTCGATTTGCGGCGACAGTGGTTGAATATCCTTTTAACATTTTTGGGCGCCGTAGCGGGAACGATTACCATCCAGCACCTGCAAGCCGATATCCTGCGTCAGGTCTTACCGTTACTGCTGATTGGGATTGGGCTGTGGTTTTTATTCATGCCGAAATTAGGTGAGGTCGATAAGGTTGCACGACTTGAGGGGCTGGCCTATGCCTGTATCGGTGGCGGATGTGTCGGCTTCTATGATGGCTTCTTTGGGCCGGGCGCTGGTTCTTTCTATGCACTGGGTTTTGTCACGCTTGCAGGCTATAACCTCGCTAAAGCGACCGCTCATGCCAAGGTCCTCAATTTTACCTCGAACTTCGCCAGTCTACTGTTTTTCATGGTGGGTGGCAAAGTGGTGTGGGGCGTAGGTATCGTGATGCTCATTGGGGCGGTGTGCGGGGCAAGGCTGGGCGCGCGCTTGGTGCTCAGTCGTGGACAGAAGCTAATCCGACCTATGGTCGTCATCGTGTCCATGGTGATGAGCGCGAAGCTTCTATGGGACAGTCACGGCGCAGCGCTACTACATAGTTTCGGCTTATAATTTTACGAAGAAAATTTAATGACTCAGTTACACCGTTATCAGGACATGATCACGATCTTCGACCGCTGTTTCTTTGAAGATTTTACGACTCGGTTGGTAAAAGGTGACGACGAACCAATCTATCTGCCTGCGGATGAGCAGTGTGATTATCATCGTATCGTCTTTGCGCATGGTTACTACGCCAGTACGCTGCATGAAATTTCTCACTGGTGTATCGCCGGGCAAGAACGCAGATTGCTCGTAGATTTTGGATACTGGTACTGCCCCGATGGTCGCGATGAACAGAGGCAGACCCAGTTCGAACAGGTCGAGATCAAACCACAGGCTTTAGAGTGGATTTTCTCGGTAGCGGCTGGATTTCCGTTTAATATTAGTTGCGATAATTTAGAAGGCAGTTGTGAACCAGATCGTATCGCTTTTCAGCGCCAGGTTCATGCACAGGTAATGCGCTATCTTGAGCAGGGGCTGCCTGAACGGCCAGCTCGCCTTGTTGCAGCACTGCGAGCGTTTTATCATACAAACCCTCTGCACTCGGCGCAGTTTTCATGGGCTGAAACGCTCTAAGACCCGTTTATTTTTTAGGATAAGTCATGATTATAGATCTCGAGCAGCACATTCTCGACAATATCGATAAAACCGTTGAGCATGGCTCGGATGATGAGCTTTTTGCGGGCGGCTACCTTCGCGGGCATCTGACGTTGGCCGTTGCTGAGCTGGAAGCCCAGCAGATCGAAGCGCCGGACGCGCTACATCAGCATGTGGAACACAGTATTGCCCAAGCCATTAAGGCGGGTGAACTTTCCCCTCCCGACCAGAAGCTCGTTAGGCAATTGTGGGGCGACCTCTACCAACAAGCAGTAGAGGCTTTAACACCTGCTAAATAAGCGGTCTACCCTTTAAGCGCTTACGGATCCAAAAGCGGCCAGGGTGTAGCGCGTTCAAGGTCGCGGGGTCGAGCGGCGCTGGCTCCCCGGCTAGCTGTGAGGCTAAGATTTCCGCCGCGAGCGGAGCGCTACAGATCCCCCGTGAGCCAAAGCCACCCAGTACATAAGCGCCGCGATAAACGTTAGCGGCCATTTCCTCTTTCGTTTGATTAGGCTGCGTGATGAACTGTTGGTAGTGGCTCAGCGCCCCCACCAGTGGTAGATGATCGCGCGTGGCGCAACGCACGGCGACGCGTGCTTGGTCATCCATTGTTAAGGTAGAGGCCCACTCAGTGTTGGGAAGACACTGTGCTAAGCGCGCCTTATTCATGTCCTGTTCGGTGGCTGAGTAACGGCAATCGGCGCTGCCACGCCGATAGCTGGCACCGATACAATGAGTCTGATGGCTAGGGCTGAGTGGCGTTAAGTATCCCTCATAACAGAGTACGGTCGAGAGCTTACTCAACGGCTGCTGGTATCCGACATGACTGACTTGCCCGGCGACCGAGTAAATAGGGAGAGCATCGCTCTGGGTGAATTGATTCAGTCGATGACCATTAGCCAAGACTATTTGGGAGTGGGTTGCCTGCTCTCCGGTCGCAAAATCAAGCCGCCACTGGTCGTTGGGGAGCTGTTGCAGGCGTTCCACACGATGCTGCCAGTGGCAAACCACGCCTTGTGTTTTTGCCCAATCGATTAGACGCGTCGTTATCTCCGCTGGCGACAACCAGCCACCCTCAGGATAGAAGATACCGCCGTGTTCGAGGGGTAATCCCGCGAGAAGGCTGGCCTCATCAGCACTAACCTTTCGTGCAAGCGACGTCGGCAAAGAAAGGCTAAGTAGTTGGTCGATTTTCTTGCGGCTCTTATCATCCCAGCCTAGCTGTAATACGCCACACCATTGGTGCTCGAATTCTATCGGCAGTGCTCGATAAAACCGCGTGGCATAAGTGAAGGCCGCAGTGAAAAAGGTGGCCAATTGCGGATCTTGGGCGTGTAACAGTGGGTAAAGCGCGCCCTGTCGATTACCTGATGCATTTTCGGCGGGAGAGTCGTCAGCACAATAGAGCGTCACTTGCCAGCCCCGGCGAATTAACGCCACGCATAAGCAAGCACTGGCAATACCGCCGCCGATAATCGCGATCTCTTTATTCTGCGCGGCAAGACGCGGATACCAAGGGGTCGGTGGGCTGAAATTGGGAACGGTCGTTAGCTCGCCGACTAGCATCTCACGTTTAGGACCGAAGCCTTTTCTGCGCGTCACGGAGAATCCTGCTTGCTGAAGACCCCGACGCACAAACCCTGCTGCGGTGAATGTCGCAAATGTCCCACCTGGCTTAGCTGTCGTTGCGAGCGTAGCGA
This sequence comes from Rosenbergiella collisarenosi, assembly GCF_018494085.1. Lineage (GTDB taxonomy): Bacteria > Pseudomonadota > Gammaproteobacteria > Enterobacterales > Enterobacteriaceae > Rosenbergiella > Rosenbergiella collisarenosi. The sequence continues at coordinate 295,621 of NZ_JABBFP010000002.1, forward strand.
AAAGCCTATCGCTCCACATGTCCGGGTTTTTTGAGGGTGCAAAGCCATCTAAAAACCAGGCATCGACTTTTTGAACTAAATTAGCGTTGAGATCCTCTAACATGTCGTTGATATCGCCAAACCACAGGTCGAGCGTTATCTGGCCTTGTGCAAAGACCAGACGGTGGCAGCCTGGAACCGCCATCGGCCATTGCTGACACAACGCCTCAGAGAAGCGTGCCAGCTCCGGCCAATGCTGATGGGCGAGCTGTAAATCGAGTAAAGTCAGCGGGTATTTTTCACAACTAATGAAGTGCAGACGCGGTAATGTCGAGACGTTATCTTCACAATTTAACCGCTGGTAGCTTTGCCATAAAGTTAAGAAGTTTAAGCCGGTCCCAAACCCAGTTTCGGCAAGGGTGAAGGTGTCGTTGTGTGTTTGGGTCAATCGAGTAGAAAGTTGATTGCCTTCCAGAAATACATAGCGAGTTTCGGCAAGGCCGTTATCGTTTGAGAAATAGACATCACCAAAAAATTCCGAAACAGGTGTACCGAGTTCGTTCCAATGTAGGGCAGCGTGGCTGATAGTGGTTGATTTCACGTCAATGACTCGTAGCGGAAGACTTGCCATTAGTCTAGCGGTATCACAATTTACAGGCAAATTTACAAAGAGTTATAAATAGGGGGTTGTTCGGCGTACAACTGTACGCTAAAGTGCACCCCATAAGATGATAGTTGTTATGAGGAATGTGAATGAAACGTGCAGTGATCACTGGGTTGGGGATTGTTTCCAGCATTGGTAATAATCAGCAGGAAGTGCTGGCTTCTCTTCGTGAGGGGCGTTCAGGAATCACTTTTTCTGATGAAATGAAAGATGCAGGCATGCGCAGCCACGTCTGGGGTAACGTTAAGATGGATACCACAGGCTTAATTGATCGCAAAGTTGTGCGTTTTATGAGCGATGCGTCGATTTATGCTTACCTCTCAATGGCTGAAGCGGTCAAGGACTCCCAGTTAACCGAAGAGCAATATCAAAACAATCCTCGTGTAGGATTGATTGCGGGCTCCGGTGGCGGATCGCCTCGTTTCCAAGTATTTGGTGCGGACGCTATGCGTAGCCCACGCGGCTTGAAAGCGGTAGGTCCTTATGTTGTGACTAAGGCAATGGCGTCCGGCGTGTCGGCATGTTTAGCGACCCCTTTTAAAATCCATGGCGTTAACTATTCAATTAGTTCAGCGTGTGCGACATCCGCACACTGTATCGGTAACGCGGTTGAGCAGATCCAACTCGGTAAGCAAGATATCGTCTTCGCCGGCGGTGGTGAAGAGCTTTGCTGGGAACTGGCTTGCGAGTTCGATGCAATGGGTGCGTTATCCACTAAGTATAACGATACGCCAGAAAAAGCGTCTCGTACCTATGATTCTGAGCGTGATGGCTTTGTCATCGCAGGCGGTGGCGGTATGGTCGTCGTTGAAGAGCTTGAGCACGCATTAGCCCGTGGCGCACACATCTACGCGGAAATCGTAGGCTACGGTGCGACTTCTGACGGCGCTGACATGGTTGCTCCTTCTGGTGAAGGTGCAGCACGCTGTATGAAGATGGCGATGGAAGGTGTTGATACACCTATCGATTATCTGAATACCCACGGTACTTCTACGCCGGTGGGCGATGTGAAAGAACTGGGTGCGATTCGTGCTGTTTTTGGTGATAACACGCCTGCTCTTTCGGCGACGAAAGCGATGACCGGTCACTCCTTAGGGGCTGCTGGTGTACAGGAAGCCATTTATAGTCTGCTGATGTTAGAGCATGGTTTTATTGCGCCAAGTATCAACATTGAGCAGGCGGATGCGGCGGCGGAAGGGATGAACATCATCACTCAGCCAACTGAGCGTGCATTAACTACCGTGATGTCAAATAGCTTCGGTTTCGGTGGGACTAACGCAACATTGACGATGCGCAAATTCACGTCATAATCAGTATATTGTGATAAAACGGCAGCCTAGGCTGCCGTTTTTTATTGGTATAGAAACCAAATCCTCTATTCTTGTAGGAGTACCCGATGACGCAGGATACTAGTCGCCCCGAAGACCGCTCTGTGAAGCCCGTTGCCGTTACATCGTTCTCGGTATTTATCACCTATTTGACAGCTGGAATCGCGTTACCCGTTATCCCCTTATTTGTTCATAATGATCTAGGAATGAATAATGTAATGGTGGGTATTGCCGTCGGGATCCAGTTTTTTGCCACGCTCGTCAACCGCGGATTTGCGGGGAAAAAAGCCGATCAGCACGGCGCAAAGCAGACGACGCGATTGGGTATGAGCATTATTGCCTTAGTCGGCGTAGCGTATCTCCTCTCGGTTTTTATTAATCATTCACTCTGGTTGCAATTCAGCTTATTACTGGTCGGTCGGATACTGTTAGGACTTGGAGAAAGTTTCTTACTTACCGGCAATTTGACCTGGGGGCTGGGGCTGATTGGCCAGAAACGTTCCGGAATAGTCATGTCTTGGAACGGTATGGCGATTTATGGCTCATTGGCGGCGGGTGCGCCGATCGGGTTATTACTCTATCACCACTTCGCTTTCCTCGGGGTTAGTATTGCGTGTGTGCTATGCCCACTTATCGCTCTGCTCTGTAATGCCAAGATCCCCTCTGTACCGGTGAGCGGCGGCGACCGTCCTAGCTTTACGACGGTGCTCAGGCAGATACTTGCCCCGGGTAGCGTATTAGCCCTACAAGGCGTCGGTTTTGCTGTAATTGGTGCATTCATCTCGCTTTATTTTGCTGCAGAGCATTGGGGAAACGCGGGATATACCTTAACCATCTTCGGACTCGCCTACGTCCTGATTCGAGTATTCTTCGGTGGACTACCCGACAAGAAAGGGGGGGTTGTGGTAACCATCATCTCTCTACTGGTGGAAATGGCGGGTCTGTTACTGCTTTGCCTTAGCCAGCAAGAGTGGCAGGCATTAGTTGGCGCGGCATTAACCGGTGCAGGCTGTTCATTAGTCTTTCCGGCGATGGGCGTGGAAATAATGAAGCGTGTCGATCCACAAGTTCGTGGTACCGCCCTAGGATGTTTTTCCGCCTTCCAAGATGTCGCTTATGGTGCGACAGGGCCTTTAGCCGGTTTTCTCGCCAATAGTGCCGGTTACGGTGCCGTATACTTGGCGGGAGCCTGTAGCGCCGGTATTGGGGTTCTGGTTAGCGCTGCGATGCTACGTTCTGCAAGATCTGGTTCAGCAGCGTAACGGCATGACGCATGGCCTGTGGCGTCAATGCGGAAAAGCCAAGGATCCAACCCTGTAGGGGGGGAGAGTTGAGGCAAAGAGGAGCCAGCTCTGTGAGGTGTAATCCTTGGCGTGCCGCGGCGAGAGTGATGGCCGTAGTATCACCCAACAGGTACTCTACCGCGAGTTGTAGCCCACCTTGCGAAGGAAAAAGTCGTAAGGTATCGGGCGGACTATGATCAAGTAGGTCAATCAGTAAGCGCCGCCGCGCTGCATAAAGTATTTTCATCAACCGTAGGTGATTAGCGAAATAGCCTTCGTTGATAAATTTTGCGGTAACGGCCTGCATTAATGGGCTAGTATGGCCGTCCATCGATTGGCGTGCGTTGACTAGGCTCGGAATAAGAGACGACGGGGCGACGAGATAAGCCAGGCGGATCCCAGGAAAAAGAGTCTTCGAGAAGGTTCCAATATAAATCACCCTCTGCGCACGATCTACGCGTTGTAGTGATGGCGGCGTAGCGTTTTCGTAGTGAAACTCCCCATCATAATCGTCTTCAATAATCCAACTCTGGTGGCGCTGTGCCCAGTCTAGCCACTGCTGGCGTCGCGGTTGGCTCATGGTCATTCCCAACGGATACTGATGTCCAGGCGTTAGATAGGCCATTTTAGCGGCGAACGTCGGTGGATAAGCCCCATCATCGTCAAGAGGCTGTGCTAAAAGTTGCGCGCCCGCTTGGCGAAAAGCATTCACCGCCCCGGGATAACAAAGGGCTTCTGTAACAACCGTATCGCCTTCATCGACCAGAACATGGGCGAGTAGTTGCAGGGCTTGTTGCGAACTGGTCATTACCAAAACCTGTGCCGGGGAGCAGTTCACCTGTCGAGAGAGAGTCAAATAGTGGCTAATTGCTTTTCGACAGCTAGCCAACCCTTGCGGATCGCCATAGAGCAACTGTTCCGCGGGTAGGGCTTTCATCACTTGCTGCGTCACGTCTGTCCATTGTTTTAAGGGAAATGCATGCACATCTGGAACGCCGGTATTGAAGGCTTGTATATGCTGTGGATCACGGCACTGGACTTGGGTTGCTCGTCGCTGTCCACGCTGCGACAGCGCCGGGGGCAGCCCTTTAGAAGCGGAGGGAGCCATCGTTAAGGCATGATGAGCAACAAAGCTGCCTCGTCCCGGCTGGCGCGTGATATAGCCTTGAGCCGTTAAGTGTTGATAAGCCGCTTCGACGGTTACGCGCGAACAGCCTAGATCATTTGCCAACTGACGTGAAGAAGGTAAACGCTCACCTGATACCAGATGCCCCCTTTCGACTGCCGACTTTAGCGCACGACAAAGTTGTGCCACGCGAGTCCCCGGTCCGGACAAGGTTAGGGATAGCCAGATTGAAGAACGTTGCGCCATTGTGGTCTTAAACTCTATAAAAAATGGGTCTTATTGGGGCCACTATTGTGCGATATTATCTCTGTCTCATACAAGGAGATAAACAATGATCGATTTTGCTACCCCTGAGGCGAGTACCGCATACCTTAAAGCTAAACTGGCGTATTACATCGATGCCTGGGATCTTGCACAAAAGTGTAGAGAGGCCGATGCCTACTATGTGGTGCTTGATGTACGTTCGGCCGAACACTACGCGTCAGGGCATATCCCAGGGGCGGTTCATTTCGCGCACCGCGAGATGAATGCGCAAACGCTTAGCCAGTTAGCCGATGATAAGGTTTATGTAACTTATTGCGATGGGATTGGATGTAATGGTTCGACGAAGGGCGCCTTCAATTTAGCGCAGGCTGGCTTCAGGGTGAAGGAGTTAATCGGTGGCTTAGATTTTTGGCGACGCGATAACCACCCTATTGCGGTAGGCGAAACGCCGCAGGCTTGGCCAGCGACTGAAGGCCAAGCTTGCGGCTGCTAACTTAGATCCAAAAAAATAGTAAGATCAGCAGGGCCGCGCCGATCAGCAGCATTTTCACGCGTGGGCTAAGTGGCCAGAAGTTCATGTCATTATGTTGAGTGGGGACCGGTCTATCGATAGGCTGTGGCCCGCGGTAGTGTGGTCCCTTTGCAGGTTGCCAACCGAAGCCTGCGCGACGACTGAAAAACGCATTAAGTAGGTCATGCGCTTGAACGCTCGACAGTGCGGAGGTAGGGGCTAGCTGAAAATGTTGCTGGCAATACTCCTCGGCTTGCTGGGATTCGTCAACGCTGGCAGGTTGTTTTAATCCATGTAGCAGCTGCGATAAACTCTGCATTTCTTGGCCGACTAGCGATTGCCGTGCCTGCAAATACTGAAGCAGTAGGGGATAATGTTTTGCAGGGATGGGGTCGCCGTCTTTCAAGCCGATCATCGTATGTAAGGTTTCCCAAATACTCAGCGTTGATTCACCGCTCGCCATCGATAATTTCATCACCTGTTGGCTCAATGTCAGATGCTCGGCGGGCAATAGGCTACGCGAGGTAGAAGTCGTCTGCAGGGGGGGGCGAACCGCGATTTCCCCTTGCTGCAAACGGGTCAGGACCTGTTGTAGTTGCGCTTGTGACAACGCACTCAGCACCGTTTGCCCGAACTGATGACGAATATACTCGCTCACGGCTTGTCGGTTGTTACCTTGCGGGAGTAAGTCAGTCAATTGCTGAAGCTGTCGGCGAGCTAAATGGTTATTCTGTTCTTGCTGGAGCAGGTCTTTTAACCACTTTTCGGCTTCGGGGAAATGTGCGGATAAGAGTTCTGCATCGCCCCCTACATTAACTTGATGACGAATACCTGCCCATAACGCAGGCGCTTTGAGACTGCTAATCGCTAAAATTTTCACGATGATGCGTTCGAGTGCAGTGCGTTGGGCTGAGGTCAGCGCTTCACTGTGCAACGGCTTAGCTTTAAGGCTATTCGGGGAGGTGGAATCGTGACGGTGTGGACCGTCGGAAAATCCGCGAGGGCCGCTGAGTGGCTGCATGGCAACATCCTTACAAGAGCTACGAACCGGATGACCGGGGGAATAGCCGGCTATCATAGCAATCCCCTCGCTAAATCCCAAGTGCCAATCGAGCCTTACCCCTATTATTTATCGGATCACGACAAATCATTCTCAGATGTTTTCATTCAGAGAGTATGACAGAATATTCAGACTGTTCTTTTCACCCACCAGGCCAAACCATGAAAATCGTCGTCGATGAAAATATGCCTTATGCTCAAGAGCTATTTAGCCGTCAGGGAGAGGTTGTTCGGGTTCCAGGACGCCCGCTGCCGATCAGCGCACTGCAAGATGCACAAGCCTTAATGGTTCGCTCAGTCACGCCAGTGAATACACAACTGATTACTGGTACGTCATTGGCGTTTGTCGGGTCGGCAACTGCGGGTACCGATCATGTTGAACTCGCAGATCTTGAGGCGGCATCGATTGCCTTTTCTGCGGCCCCTGGATGTAATGCCATTGCGGTGGTGGAATATGTGCTTTCTGCGCTATTACTCTTAGCAGAAAAAGATGGCTACCTGCTGAGTGACAAAACGATCGGTATTGTAGGGGTGGGTAATGTGGGGAGTCGTCTGCAAGCCCGCTGTGAAGCACTGGGGATGAAGGTATTGTTATGCGATCCTCCTCGTGCCGATCGTGGCGACAAAGAAGAATTTCTCTCGCTCGACAGCGTCGTGGCGCAAGCCGATATCCTGACGTTTCATACACCACTCATCAAGCAGGGCGCCTATCAAACCTGGCACTGCGTCGATCAATCGCTGCTGGAAGCGCTACGCCCAGGTTGTGTATTGATTAATGCCTGTCGCGGAGCGGTCGTTGATAATCAAGCGCTTAAACAGGTATTGCTGCATAGAGACGACCTTAGGGTAGTACTCGATGTATGGGAGCCAGAGCCGGATCTTGATCGACAGCTATTAGCGCAAGTTCACATCGCGAGCGCGCACATAGCGGGATACACCTTAGAAGGTAAAGTTCGAGGCACTACGCAACTTTATGAAGCGTGGACGGCGTTTATCGGACAGCCGGAGAGCGTATCGCTCAGTGAGTTATTACCCCATCCCGATATTCCAGAGGTTAAGGTAAACGGCGAGTTTTCGCAGTCACTCCTAAAACGTTTGGCACATCTCGTGTATGATGTGCGCCGCGATGATGCATTGCTTAGGCTGCATATCGGTGATGAGGGCGGTTTTGATCGATTGAGAAAACATTATCAAGAGCGCCGCGAATGGTCTTCCTTGTTAGTGAAATGCTCATTAGAAGCGACTGCAGAACGCCTACGTCAACTTGGATTTAATTCATTATATAGCGCCTAAGGCGTTGTTGTTATTGGGGATGACATCGGGTCATCCTATACATTGAGTGTGGAGTACCCCATGTCCCAGGGTTGGAATATTGCTATTTTAGGCGCTACCGGTGCGGTGGGTCGTGCGTTAATTGAATGTCTGGAGCAACGCCAGTTTGCCGTAGGCGACTTGACCTTACTCGCCACCGAAGAGAGCGCAGGCGAGTCCATTCGTTTTTCGGGTAAAAATTATCAGGTCAAAGACGCGCAATCCCATGATTGGAGCGACAACCAGCTCGCCTTTTTTGTGGCAGGGCAGCAAGCCAGTGCACAATATGCCGATCTAGCGGCAGACGCCGGGTGTATCGTTATCGATAGTAGCGGCTTATTTGCCTTAGCGCACGACGTGCCCCTCGCGGTAGTCGGTGTTAATGAGAGTACGCTTGCCGACTATCGTAATCGTAATATTATTGCGGTTGCAGACAGCCAAGTCAGCCAATTAATCAACGCGATTGCTCCGCTCAACGATGAAGCGGGCGTGCAGTCGATCCAACTTACCGAATTCCTCTCGGTTTCAGCTCAAGGTAAAGCCGCGGTCGATGCTTTGGCTGGAGAAAGCGCGCGTTTACTAAACGGTATCCCACCTGAGCAGTATCACTTTGGACGTCAGTTAGCCTTTAACATGATGCCTTTAGCGGTGGATGAGCAGGGGAGTGTGCCCGCAGAGCGCCGCGTCGTCGATCAAGTCCGTAAAATTTTACAAGACGAGAGCTTCGCGTTGAGTGTCACGTCGCTACAAGCGCCGATTTTCTACGGAAATGCACAGAGCGTTCGCGTGATGACCGCACGTCCCTTAGACGTCGAAGAGGCCCAGCATTTACTGGCGGCGCGCGCTGATGTTACCGTGAGCGATGAACAGGATTTTCCGACGCCAGTGAGCGAGGGTACGGGCCAAGATCAGCTCTATATCGGGGCGATACGTCAGGACTATGGGCAAGCAGAAGGATTACAATTCTGGTCAGTCGCCGATAACGTACGCTACGGCGGTGCACTCATGGCGGTTAAGATCGCCGAAAGCTTGGTCGAGGATTATCTGTAATGTCGTTACCCGAAGCGCCGTATAAAATTGCGTTAGGTATTGAATACGATGGCAGCCGTTACTGCGGCTGGCAGCGTCAACGTGAGGTACGGAGTGTCCAACAAACGCTTGAAAAAGCGCTGACTCAGGTCGCCAATCATCCCATTGATGTATTTTGTGCCGGGCGTACCGATGCAGGGGTACACGGTACCGGACAAGTGGTACATTTCGAGACGCAGGCGCAGCGGGCTGACGCGGCTTGGACGCTTGGGGTCAATGCAAATCTTCCGGACGATGTTGCGGTGCGTTGGGTGAAAGCGGTACCTGATGATTTTCATGCGCGGTTTAGCGCCACCGCCCGGCGCTATCGTTATGTCATCTATAATGAGCGCCTGCGTCCTGCCATCTTAGGGAAAGGCTTAACGCATTACTATCATCCGCTCAATACTGACGCGATGCATCGCGCGGCACAAAGCCTGCTGGGTGAAAATGATTTCACCTCGTTTCGTGCGGTGCAATGCCAGTCTCGAACGCCATGGCGTAACATTTCGCATATTACTGTGCGGCGGCAAGGCAGCTTTGTGGTGGTCGACATCAAAGCGAATGCCTTTGTTCATCATATGGTACGTAATATTGTGGGAAGTTTGTTAGAGGTTGGTGCCGGCAATCAGCCAGAAACGTGGATGGCTGAACTTCTGGCACTGCGCGATAGAACCAAGGCTGCGGCCACCGCTCGTGCGGAAGGTCTCTATCTTGTCGCTGTCGATTACCCGGACCATTTTGCGTTGCCTACCCCTACGCTAGGGCCGCTATTCCTGCTCGATAACCCTCATCTGTCGCTATAAGGAGTCATGAAATGCTATCAATGATCATTGATTTCATTTTGCATATTGATGTGCATTTAACCGCTCTCATTGCGCACTATGGGCTATGGGTCTACGCGATTCTCTTTTTGATTATTTTTTGCGAAACGGGGTTAGTGGTAACTCCGTTTTTACCGGGTGATTCCTTACTATTCATCGCAGGGGCCTTGGCCGTGTTACCCAGTAATGGCCTTGACGTGCACGTGATGGTGGGGCTGATGATTATCGCGGCGATATTGGGCGATGCACTGAACTACACTATTGGCCGGTTATTTGGCGAAAAGCTGTTTAGTCGCCCAAATTCGAAGATTTTTCGTCAGAGCTATCTCGATAAAACCCATCAGTTTTATGACAAGCATGGCGGTAAAACGATTATTTTAGCTCGCTTTATCCCAATAATTCGTACCTTCGCGCCTTTCGTTGCCGGGATGGGACGGATGAGCTATCGCCAATTCGGGTTTTACAATATCATTGGCGGGATCAGCTGGGTTGCCTTGTTCAGTTACGCTGGCGCGATCTTCGGCGATTTACCGGTAGTAAAGAGCAATATTAATCTGTTGATCGTCGCGATTATCGTTATTTCGGTTTTACCCGGTATTATTGAGGTGATCCGTCATCGCATTAAGAAGAATAATACAGACCCTTTAGCTTAATGCTGATATCTGTATAATCGCTCCATATTTTTATCCACAGATCGTTACAGTTGTGGTTTAATGAGCGCTATTTATTGGCTGTTGAGTAATCATTCAGCAGAAACACAGTGACTGGTAAAACCAGGTTCAAACAGAAAGGTCCTCAATGAGCTGGATTGAACGCATTCTTAACAAAACAAATGTTGCCCCTGCCCGTAAGGCGAGTATTCCTGAAGGGATTTGGACAAAATGTACGAGCTGTGGTCAGGTACTCTACCGCGCCGAGCTAGAACGTAATTTAGAAGTCTGCCCGAAATGTGATCACCACATGCGCATGCATGGACGTCCTCGTCTCACTACTTTCCTCGATCAGGGTACTACCGTCGAGTTAGGTAGCGAGTTAGAGCCACGTGATCTACTGAAATTTCGTGACTCTAAAAAGTATAAAGACCGTATCGTCGCTGCACAGAAAGAGACCGGTGAGAAAGACGCTCTTATCGCAATGAAAGGGCAGCTTCACGGTATGCCGGTCGTTGCCGTCGCGTTTGAATTTGCTTTTATGGGCGGTTCGATGGGTGCGGTAGTCGGCGCTCGATTTGTGCGTGCGGCAGAACAAGCCTTGGAAGAGGGCTGCCCGCTAATCTGTTTCTCCGCCAGTGGTGGTGCACGGATGCAAGAAGCACTCACCTCTTTAATGCAGATGGCAAAGACCAGTGCGGCATTGGCTAAGATGCGTGAGCGTGGTTTACCTTATATCTCCGTATTAACCGACCCGACGATGGGGGGTGTTTCAGCAAGTTTCGCGATGCTCGGTGATCTTAACATCGGCGAGCCAAAAGCATTGATCGGCTTTGCTGGCCCACGCGTTATCGAGCAGACGGTACGTGAAAAACTTCCACCGGGCTTCCAACGCAGCGAGTTCCTGATCGAGAAAGGGGCGATCGATATGATCATCCGTCGTCCAGAGATGCGCTTCAAGGTGGCGAGTCTGTTGGCGAAGATGATGAATCTACCGGCTCCGCTTCCTGAAGAGCCAGCCCCTGAACTTGAGAAGGTTCAGCAAGCGCCAAGCGACGCTTAATTCTATATTGCACATTGAAAGACGCTCTGGTAGCGTCTTTTTTATCATTGTTTCAGCGAAAAATTTCATACCATGTCTAAGCCTCATCATCCTCACTCGTCTTCCTCTCTTGAGGAATGGCTTGTTTACCTTGAACAGTTACATGGTCAGGCCATTGAACTCGGCTTAGATCGTATCCGCCACGTTGCGACAGAACTCGACCTGCTTAAGCCCGCACCCTTTGTTTTTACGGTAGGCGGCACTAACGGTAAAGGTACGACCTGCCGCACCTTGGAAGTTTTGCTCTTGGCGGCGGGGTATCGCGTAGGCGTATATAGCTCCCCCCATTTTATCCGTTATCCCGAACGTGTTCGGATCAACGGGCAAGAGCTGACTGATCAAGCGCATGTAGCGAGCCTAGATAGCCTAAATCAAGGACGGGGCGAAACCTCGTTAACCTTTTTTGAATTTAGCACTTTATCCGCCTTACAGCTTTTTAAGCAGGCCGATCTAGATGTCGTCATTCTGGAGGTAGGGCTGGGTGGGCGGCTCGATGCGACCAATATTATCGATGCGGATGTCGCAGTGATTACCTCTATCGCCTTAGATCACACCGATTGGCTGGGGCCTGATCGTGACAGTATTGGTCGCGAGAAAGCGGGTATTTTTCGTCAAGGTAAGCCGGCAGTGGTCGGAGAGCCTGATATGCCTTTCACCATTAAAAAAGTGGCACAGGATAAGGGGGCTATTTTATTAGCGCGTGACCAGCAATGGTCTTACCAAGCCTCGCCGCAAGGTTGGCAGTTTACCGACATCCAAGGCAAGTTGGTCGATTTACCCCTTCCGCAAGTCCCACTCGCTAATGCGGCTACAGCGCTGGCGGCGTTGCGTGTCTCGGGGTTAACCATTAACGAAACGACATTAAAAGCGTCGATTGCCAGCGCCACACTACCGGGGCGTTTTCAGATCTTTCAAGAGTCGCCGAAGGTGATTCTAGATGTGGCGCACAACCCACATGCCGCACGTTATCTCGTCGATAAGGTGAAGCAATTTGCTCCCACCGGAATTGTGCGCTGCGTAATCGGTATGCTCCATGATAAGGATATTGCTGGCACATTGGCGATTCTGAGTGAGGGAGTGGATGAATGGTACTGCGCAAGTTTAGAAGGACCTAGAGGGGCCTCTGCAGAGCAGTTACAATACTCACTCTCGGCGGCAAGCGGCTACTCGACCGTCGAGCAGGCCTATCAGGCGGCACTCAACCAAGCGACTGACGAAGACATTGTGCTGGTCTGTGGATCATTTCATACCGTTGCCGCGGTGATGGCATTGAGCGAGAAGGAGAAATTAGGTGGCCAGTAAATTTCAAAATCGTATGGCGGGAACCATTATACTCGTGGCCCTCGGCGTTATTATCCTCCCCGGCTTGTTAGATGGTAAAAAAAAGCACTATCACGAAGAGTTCGCGGCTATTCCGTTGGTGCCGAAACCGGGCGATCAACTTAGTGAGGAGATGGTGCCTCCGGTTACGCAGCCCATCCCTTCAACGACAATTCGTCAACAGGCGGCGCAACATATCCCTGACGATGGCAGTTCGCAAACTTTATCAGCCACGCGGGGAAGCGACCATCCGCAAGCCCTTGGCATGAACCCAACGCAGCTTCAGGTTCAACGCGCACAGGAGCAACTTGCCCGACAAGAGGCACAACGCCTCAAGGATCAGGCGCGGCAGCAGCAAGTGGCTCAGCAACAGGCGTTGGAAAAGCAGCAGAAACAGCAGTTAGCCGCTCAGCGACAAGCCGAGGCACAACAACGTCCACAAAACGACACGCCTTCGTCACCGACAGGCCAAGCCTATGTTATCCAACTGGGTGCATTACGTAATGCTTCGCGGGTCAGCGAAGTCGTCGACCAACTGCGTAGCGCAGGGTTTAAAGCCTATTCAATTCCCGCAACACCGGTTCAAGGTCAGATCAATCGCATCCTGGTTGGCCCAGATACCTCGAAGAGTCATTTACAATCTCAGGTAAATGAATTGAAGGCCAAAACAGGGTTATTTGGGGTCGTTATGCCTTACCGAGTACATTGAGAAACGATGATAAAAATCTCCTAATATAGGGAGAGAAAGGGCAGGGCAATTCTTATTTTTTAGGAATTGCCCTTTTTTAACTTGGCGCAGGAAAACCATACGCAAACGTTTTCTTTTTCTGATAGAATGCGCCGCGATAGAGGAAGCAATGTCATGAAGTGGTATAGGTTACGCGGATGAATTGGATTGATTACACCATAATCGGCATCATTGGACTCTCTTCGTTAGTCAGTCTTATTCGTGGATTTGTTAGAGAAGCACTCTCATTAATTACCTGGGGCTGTGCCTTCTTCGTCGCAAGTCATTACTACCCTTTGTTGGCGGATTGGTTTTCGGGGTTTGAACAACCCATGATCCGCAATGGTATCGCTATTGCGGCACTCTTTATCACCACGCTAATTGTGGGCGCTCTGGTCAATTATGTGATTGGGAGTTTAGTCGATAAGACGGGGTTATCTGGAACAGATCGCGTATTAGGTGTCTGTTTCGGTGCGTTACGCGGTGGCTTAATTGTCGCGGCGCTACTGTTCTTCCTAGACACCTTTACTGGTTTTTCAAAAAGTCCTGATTGGACGCAGTCACAGTTGATCCCGCAGTTTAGTATTGTTATCAGATGGTTTTTCGACTATCTGCAGAGCACATCGAGTTTTCTACCCCGATAATGAGTCGGGACAAGCGGCTATGAGGAAATAACACCATGTGTGGGATTGTCGGTATCAGCGGTTTTTTACCTGTAAACCAAGCAATTTATGATGCGTTATCGGTGCTACAACATCGTGGTCAAGATGCCGCGGGCATCTGTACGATCGATCACCTTAATTGCTTTCGCTTACGTAAAGCGAACGGACTCGTCAGTGATGTGTTTGAAGCGCGTCATATGCAGCGTCTACAAGGAACCATGGGTATTGGCCACGTCCGCTACCCAACAGCAGGTAGCTCCAGTGCCTCGGAAGCTCAGCCTTTTTATGTGAACTCCCCGTATGGCATCACGCTGGCACACAACGGCAATTTGACTAACGCACACGAGTTAAGAACTAAGCTGTTCGAACAAGGCCGTCGCCACATCAATACCACGTCAGATTCGGAAGTCCTGCTCAACGTTTTTGCTCAGGAATTGGATCGTTTCCAAGATTATCCGCTGACGGCAGAGAATATCTTTATCGCCGTTGAGCGTATGCATCGCCAAATTCGCGGTGCCTACGCGGTGGTCGCGATGCTAATCGGTCATGGCATGATAGCGTTCCGTGATCCGAACGGTATTCGTCCGCTGGTGTTGGGTAAGCGCCAACTACCGGATGGACGCACCGAATATATGGTGGCTTCGGAGAGTGTTGCACTCGATACATTAGGCTTTGAATTTATTCGTGATGTGCTGGCCGGTGAAGCCGTCTATATCACTGAACAAGGTGAATTATTCACTCGTCAATGCGCCGATGAGCCAAAAAATAATCCCTGCTTATTCGAATATGTCTATTTTGCTCGCCCAGACTCGTTTATCGATAAAATTTCGGTCTACAACGCCCGCATCCGTATGGGGACTAAGCTTGGCGAGAAAATTGCCCGTGAGTGGAGCGACCTCGATATCGATGTGGTGATCCCTATTCCTGAAACGTCGACGGACGTTGCATTGGAAATCGCTCGTATCCTAGATAAACCCTATCGCCAAGGCTTCGTTAAGAATCGTTATGTCGGACGTACGTTTATTATGCCTGGGCAACAATTACGCCGCAGCGCCGTACGTCGTAAATTGAATGCTAACCGCGCAGAGTTTCGCGATAAAAACGTATTGTTAGTTGACGATTCTATCGTACGGGGCACGACGTCTGAGCAGATCATCGAGATGGCACGCGAGGCGGGTGCCAAACGCGTGTATCTAGCGTCTGCAGCGCCGGAGATTCGTTTTCCCAATGTCTACGGTATCGACATGCCGAGCGTTAACGAATTAATTGCGCATGGCCGTGAGGTCGATGAGATCTGCCAGCTGATTAAGGCTGATGCGCTAATTTTTCAAGATCTCGACGATTTGATCGAGGCGGTCAAAGAGGAAAATCCGGAGATCGCTGAATTTGAGTGTTCAGTATTCAATGGTATCTACGTGACCAACGATGTGAACCAAGAGTATTTAGATTACTTGCACTCACTGCGCAAGGACGACGTGCAAGCCGTTGCCCGCCAAAACGAGGTTGAAGGGTTGGAACTTCATAACGAAGGCTAACTTCTCTTCTCCATGGAAACAGGGCGAATATCGCCCTGTTTTGCTTTCTGCTATACTTGCGCTTCGCCAATTAGCGCTAAGTGAGTAAGAAGAGCATTATGACGACAAGATTGATTGTAGGCCTCTCTGGGGCGAGTGGCGCTTTATACGGTGTACGCCTACTCGAAGTATTAAAGTCCGTTCCTGAGGTGGAAACTCACTTGGTGGCAAGCATGGCCGCTCGTCAAACCTTAGCATTGGAAACCGACTACAGCTGGCGAGATGTGCAAGCCTTGGCCGATCATGTGTATGACGTGCGTGACATTGGTGCATCGATCTCTTCGGGTTCATTCAAAACGTTGGGCATGGTGATTTTGCCTTGTTCCATTAAGACACTCTCTGCCATCGTTCATAGCTATAGTGACACGTTACTGACGCGTGCGGCGGATGTAGTATTAAAAGAAGGCCGTAAGCTAGTCCTAGGGGTTAGAGAGACCCCGCTGCACCTCGGCCACCTGCGTATGATGACGACTGCCGCAGAGTTGGGGGCAATAATTATGCCGCCAGTCCCGGCTTTCTACCATCGTCCGACCTCGATCAGCGATATCGTCGATCAGACGGTCAACCGTATCATCGACCAGTTTGCTATCGACTTGCCTCAAGATCTCTTTGCACGCTGGGAAGGGCATTAATGGTGCAATATTTTTTTACTGCACCGCGCCAGTACAGGTTTTGAGCGATTATCCCCACCGACCCTCGTAACAGATTGGCATGATTTGTGCTTAACCAGTGAGACTTCTTCTCACTGGTGATAGACATGAAAAAATTAACGGTATTTGCTTCGCTTCTATTAGGCCTGACGCTCTCCAGCCAAGCTATCTCTGCGCTTCCTTCACCTTTACGTTTTGGTACCGATCCGAGTTACCCGCCGTTTGAGTCGAAAGGTCCCGATGGTAAACTGGTCGGGTTTGATATCGATCTAGTGAATGAAATCTGCAAAAGGATCGCGACTCAATGTCAATTCGTGCCTGGGGATTTTGATGGACTGATCCCGTCCCTGAAAGCCGAGAAGATTGATGCGATTATCTCAGCGTTGTCCATCACAGAAAAAAGACTGCAACAAATTGATTTCTCCGACAAATTATATGCCGCTAACGCTCGTTTAGTGGCCGTGAAAGGTTCGCCATTACAACCGACTGTTGCCGCATTGAAAGGAAAATCGATAGGCGTGGAACAGGGAACGACCCAAGAAACTTATGCCGATAAATATTGGCGTCCTGCGGGGGTAACCGTTGTCCCTTACCAGGCTCAAGACCAAGTTTATCAGGACCTCGCCTCAGGCCGTCTAGATGCCGCCTTCCAGGATGAAGTCCAGGCCAGCGAAGGCTTTTTAAAATCTGCAGGGGGTAAGGGGTATAGCTTTGCAGGGCCGGCCGTGAAAGATAAGGCCATTTTTGGTGTAGGGACGGGAATTGGTGTACGCAAAGGCGATAGCGCATTAACACAGGCTATCAATACTGCGATTGCCTCGATGCACAAAGATGGGACCTACGATAAGCTGGCGAAAAAGTATTTCGACTTCAATATTTACGACGAGTAATACGCTTTAGCGGCGGAGCGCGCGTGTGGCCGCTCTGCCTACTCAGGTTAAGAGAGGTCGTCGATGCTAGAAGGTTACGGGCAGGTTATTTTACAAGGGACAGGGATGACGCTAGAGCTGGCATTAGGCTCGTTAGCCCTTGCGATAGTGATCGGCTTAGGCGGCGCAGCGGCAAGGCTGTCGCCTTTCGTCGGACTGCGGGCCGTGGGAACGACTTACACCACACTGATTCGTGGGATCCCAGATTTAGTCTTAATGTTACTCATCTTCTATGGGTTACAAATGGTGTTAAACCAGATAACGCGCAGTATTGGAGTGGCGCATATTGATATCGCTCCCTTTCCAGCCGGTATTATCACGCTAGGGTTTATCTACGGTGCTTATTTTACCGAAACCTTTAGAGGTGCGGCGTTAGCGATTCCTACAGGACAGCGCGAAGCGGCGATCGCTTATGGGATGAGTCCTTGGCAGTGCTTTACCCGTGTACAGTTTCCTTTGATGATGCGCTATGCGCTTCCTGCCATCGGCAATAATTGGCAAGTGATCTTAAAAGCAACTGCACTGGTATCGATACTAGGCTTGGAGGAGTTGGTTAAGGCTACACAGCTAGCGGGTAAGAGTACTTGGCAACCGCTATTCTTTGCGTTGATCGCGGGAGCGATCTATCTGCTGTTCACAACGGTCTCACATTTTGTGTTATGGGGGCTGGCGCGCATCTATTCTGTCGGCGTGAAGAAGGTGACGTTATGAGTGCCATCCTTGAGCAATATTGGCAATCGCTCCTGTGGACGAATGGTTACCAGATGAGTGGATTAGCGATGACACTCTGGCTACTGGTGTTTTCCATGATCATCGGTGGTATCACTGCACTATTTCTCGCTGTTGGGCGAGTCTCGGCCTATCGATGGATCGCCACCCCCATTGCCTGCTTCACTTTTATTTTTCGGGGTACGCCACTTTATGTGCAGCTCCTGATTATCTACACCGGGCTATACACCTTGCAGGTGGTGAAGGAGCATCAGCTACTTAATGAGTTTTACCGCAGCGGATTGAATTGCACGCTGCTTGCATTGACGCTCAATACCGCGGCCTACACCACCGAAATTATTGCCGGCGCAATACGCGCGGTACCTGCTGGTGAAATAGAGGCGGGCAAAGCCTATGGATTGAGTGGCATAGTGTTATGGCGCTCCATTTTACTACCGAGTGCCTTACGTATTGCACTGCCTGCGTACAGTAACGAAGTTATTTTGTTACTCCATTCAACTTCGCTCGCCTTTACGGCAACGGTTCCGGATATTTTAAAAGTCGCGCGCGATATCAATGCCGATACTTATCAGCCCTTTACTGCTTTTGGGATCGCAGCCGTCCTTTACCTGCTGATCTCATGCGTATTACTGCTAGTGTTTCGCCAAGTGGAGAAACGCTGGTTACCCCATATCAGTTCACGCTAAGGGTTTATAGATGGGTGCAAGTGAAAAATTACGAATCGAACAGCTGCATAAATCTTATGGCCAGCATGAGGTACTCGCTGGAATAAGTTTGACAGCGAAAGAGGGGGACGTCATTGCCATTATCGGTGCCTCTGGCTCTGGAAAGAGTACCTTATTACGCTGCTTAAACTTATTAGAGTCTCCGAATTCTGGCGAGATGTGGCTCAACCAGCAACACATACCGTTAACGCCGGATCGAACACATCAACTAACGATTACGGACAAGCAACAGTTAAAAGCGCTGCGTACTCGTTTGTGCATGGTGTTCCAACATTTTAATTTGTGGAGCCATATGACGGTATTACAGAATGTCATCGAGGCACCGTGCAAGGTATTGGGATTGTCTAAGGCACAAGCCACCGCGCGAGCAGAGAGCTACCTAAGAAAAGTGGGTATCGACTCGGTGAATTGGAAAAAATACCCGGTCCATCTTTCGGGCGGTCAACAGCAACGCGTCGCGATTGCGCGAGCACTGACGATGGAACCAGAAATTATGCTGTTCGACGAGCCAACGTCAGCACTGGATCCAGAATTAGTCGGCGAAGTACTGCGGATCATGCAGCAACTGGCCAAGGAGGGTAAGACGATGATTATGGTCACTCATGAAATGGCTTTCGCGCGCGAGGTTGCTTCCCAAGTTATTTTTCTTCATCAAGGAAAAATTGAAGAGCAGGGATCGGCGGAGGCTATCTTCACTCGACCCCAGTCAGCACGTTTACAACAATTCCTCAGCAGTAACCTGAAATAGCGCAAAAAGCATTTCTTCTTAAGAGGAGAGATTGCGAAATTTAGATTAACTCATTACTCTAAGGGTAAATAAAAGCATAAAACGACGAGTCATCGCTCGCGTTGAAAAGGGTTAACCATGGTTGAACAAATGCCTGTAGGTCAAATCGAATGGGTGGATATTGTCGATGAGAACGATGATGTCGTTGCGACAGCTGCACGACAACAAATGCGTGCTGAGTCATTACGTCATCGGGCAACCTATATCGTTGTGACCGACGGCACAAGGCGTATTCTGGTTCAGCGCCGCGCAATGAACAAAGACTTCGCACCGGGTAAGTTGGATGCTACGGCAGGTGGGGTGGTGCAATCGGGGGAAGAGCTGTTAGCTTCCGCGCGTCGTGAAGCTGAAGAAGAGTTAGGCATCGCCGATGTCCCACTGGCGGAACACGGGAAATTTTATTTTGAAGACGAAGGTTGCCGTGTCTGGGGAAGTCTCTTTAGCTGTGTTTGCCACGGACCCTTTGCACTGCAAGACGGTGAAGTGACGGAGGTCTTTTGGATGACCCCTGAAGAAATTACGGCGCGTTGTGACGAATTTACGGATGACTCACTCAAAGCCTTAGCCCTCTGGCTAACCCGCAACAACGAAGGACGCTAGCCCTGCAAATTGCCCTCCCGCTCGTTGGCAGGAGGGTCAAGTACTAGTTTCGCTCTTCAGCCTGTTGAGATTGAATAGCGGTCAGCGCAATCGTATAAACGATATCGTCGACCAACGCTCCACGAGATAAATCATTCACCGGTTTACGCATGCCCTGTAACATCGGTCCTATCGAAATTAATTCTGCAGAACGTTGTACCGCTTTATACGTAGTGTTACCGGTATTCAGATCGGGGAAGATAAACACCGTTGCTCGGCCAGCTACCCGTGAATTCGGCGCTTTAGACTTAGCAACGTCTTCCATTATCGCGGCATCATACTGTAACGGACCATCGATAATCAGGTCAGGACGTTTTTCTTGTGCCAGGCGTGTTGCTTCACGTACTTTATCCACATCGCTACCACTCCCTGAATTACCGGTAGAGTAAGAGATCATGGCGACTCGAGGCTCAATACCAAACGCCGCGGCAGAGTCTGCCGATTGAATAGCGATCTCCGCCAGCTGTTCGGCATTAGGATCCGGGTTGATCGCACAGTCGCCATAGACCAACACTTGCTCAGGCAGTAGCATGAAAAATACCGATGACACGATGCTGCTCGTTGGCGCGGTTTTGATTAACTGCAGCGGTGGTCGAATTGTATTGGCTGTGGTGTGTACGGCACCGGAGACCAGGCCGTCAACTTCTCCTTTTTCCAACATCAAGGTTCCAAGCACAACGTTATCTTCCAGCTGTTCGCGAGCAACAACTTCAGTCATACCTTTATTCTTACGAAGCTCGACCAGTCGTGAGACATACTGCTCCCTCACGGCATGTGGGTCGACGATCGTGACGCCCTGGCCTAAGACGATGCCTTGAACTGAAGCTACCCGTTGGATCTCGGCCGGATCGCCCAATAATACGCACTGAGCAATATTACGCTCGGCGCAAATGGCTGCGGCACGTAACGTCCTCGGCTCATCGCCTTCGGGTAGTACGATCCGCTTGCCTGCTTGCCGAGCCAACTCGGTAAGCTGATAGCGGAAAGCAGGCGGAGAGAGTAGTCGGCTGCGCTCGGCGATGGAACCTAATGAATCGATCCACGGCTTATCAATGTGGCTGGCGATAAACTCCTGCACTTTTTCAATGCGCTGGGTATCATCGACCGGAATTTCTAAATTGAAACTCTGTAGAGTTAATGAGGTTTGCCAGGTATTGGACTTCACTAAGAATACGGGTAACCCAGTTTGGAACGCGCGCGCGCAGAGTTCATGAACCGCCGGGTCAATATGATAGCCACCAGTGAGTAGAATGGCACCAATTTCCACGCCGTTCATCGCGGCAAGACACGCGGCCACGAGTACATCGGGTCGATCCGCGGAGGTGACAAGTAGCGATCCTGGTCGGAACAGCTTGAGCATATTGGGCAAGCTGCGCGCGCAGAAGGTCACTGATTGAATGCGTCGTGTCGCGATATCGCCTTCGTTAATGAGCTCGGCCTTAAGGTGGCGACACACATCGACCGCTCGAGTAGCAATGAGGTCGAAACTCCAAGGGATAGCTCCCAAGAGAGGTAATGGGGATGCATGGCTGAGCTGGTCAATATTTATGTTGGCGATGGTTGCTTCATTCGTGTCGTCGAACATCTCTGAGAGGTCAGGACGTGTACGACCCTCTTCATCAATCGGCGCATTGATTTTATTAACAATCACCCCGACGATATTTTTATTTTTCCGTCCACCGAAACTGTTTAGCTGCAGTTCAATGCGTTCTCTAAGTTGGGCGGGGGTATCCGATCCTGGCGAAACGATAAAGATAATTTCGGCGTTGAGTGTCTTGGCTATCTCGTAATTTAACGTTTGTGCGAAGTTATTTTTACGTGTTGGGACCAACCCCTCAACTAATACAACCTCAGCATGTGCCGTATTATCGTGGAAATGTGCGATGATCTCTTCCATCAAGGTGTCTTGCTGGTCGTTGCTGAGAAGGTTCTCAGCGTAGCTCATGGCTAAGGGAGCAATCGCCGGGATAGACGAGGTTGCGTTAATGATCTCAGTGGTATGGTCCAGTGGTCCATCGGTATCGCGCGCTTGAGCAATCGGCTTGAAAACGCTAATACGCATCCCTTTACGTTCCATCGCGCGGATGACACCTAGGCTAACGCTGGTTAAGCCGACGCTGGTACTGAGCGGTACTAACATAATTGTTCGGGACAAAATAAGCTCCTCTTGAATTCTGTAAACGGGGACTTAATCTTAAGCGGTCAGTGAGGCAGCATCTTGTGCGATGACCCACTCTTCGTTAGTAGGGATTACCAATATGGGGCAGCTTCCCTCGCGGTGTATCGCGCCAGACTCACCAAATCGTGCCGCTAAGTTTTTATTCGCATCAACAAATAAATTTAGAAGTGCTAGCTTTTCAATCGTATATTCGCGAATTTTCGCCGAGTTCTCACCGATTCCCCCGGTGAATATAACGGCATCAAGTCGGCCTTCCATCATTGCGCTATACCCCCCGATATACTTAGCTAGGCGATGGCAAAACACCTCTAATGCGCGTTTTGCCTCGGGTTTATCAGAAAAA
Source organism: Rosenbergiella collisarenosi (assembly GCF_018494085.1). Classification (GTDB taxonomy): domain Bacteria; phylum Pseudomonadota; class Gammaproteobacteria; order Enterobacterales; family Enterobacteriaceae; genus Rosenbergiella; species Rosenbergiella collisarenosi. The sequence continues at coordinate 318,054 of NZ_JABBFP010000002.1, forward strand.
TTGTCTTCGACATAGCGGCAATCACTGGTCACCCCAGTAAGCCCCAATAGCCCAGATTCTTTAGTGAGCAGTTGATTAATTTCTGCCACGCTCATCCCGAGATTGTCGTGGAGATAGAAAATAATCGCTGGGTCGATATCCCCGCTACGCGTGCCCATGACTAACCCTTCTAATGGAGTGAGCCCCATCGAGGTATCAACACAGCGACCATTACGAATTGCCGCAACCGAGCCACCATTACCTAAATGGCAAGTAATAACATTCAGCGATTCAACAGGCTGGCCGAGCTGTTTGGCGGCTTCGCGTGAAACATAAAAATGGCTTGTACCGTGGGCGCCATAGCGGCGAATACCATGCTGTTGATAGAGTTCGTAGGGAAGGGCATAGAGATATGACTCTTCAGGCATAGTTTGGTGGAAAGCGGTGTCGAAGACGGCCACATTTTTCGTCGCCAAGGCGGGAAAGTTTTTAAAAGCCTCGCGTATACCAATGAGATGAGCGGGATTATGCAATGGAGCAAAACAGATCGCTTGCTCGATCGCTTTAATCGTTTCATCAGTAATGACGACCGACTGAGTGAGGTGCTCGCCACCATGAACGATGCGGTGGCCGATAGAGGCGATCTTTTCAGACAGTTCAGGTGCGCTGGCGAGGATATGCTCAACGATAAAGGCCAATGCTTCACTATGGCTGGCCCCAGCGCCTAATGCCGCCTCTTGCTTGTTTCCCGCATATTTCCATTTAATGCGTGCTTCTGGAAGAGAAAAGCACTCAGCGAGGCCTGAGAGATATTCCGCGCCTGTCGTCGGATCGAGAATTGCGAATTTTAGAGAGGAACTGCCACAGTTTAGAACCAGAACTAAGTTATTCGACATAAACGCACCTATAATTTTACTGTGTGAGCAACACCCCGACTGATGGGGATCGTCATTACTATCATTACTGCTACTATACACTGGTCAGTAGGGATAACTATGTTCCAAGGCAATATCCGCGTGATAGGTGAGACTATCCGCAATCATCAGTGTAAGTTTGTGTCATCTTTCTCATCGTTCAGTGGGGGTGATGTTATCCTAAAGCCATCACTGCATTAAGAAAGCGTGGAGCGAATGGTACTCCCAATCATTCGTTATTTACAATTTTTCGAACCTATCGGCTTTTGAGGCAAATACTATGAACGACACGCATCGCCCCGGGATGTTTACCACGCTGCGTCTTGGGAAGAAATATATGAAGAGCTGGCCATTAGAAAAGAGCTTATCCGCTATTTTTCCAGAAAATAGAGTGTGTCGCGCAACACAATTTGGTATTCGTTTTATGCCGCCCATTGCGGTATTCATCCTCTGCTGGCAGATTACCTTTCATGCTCAAATAGGACCGGCAATTGCCACGGCGGTCTTCGCCTGTAGTCTACCGATACAAGGGCTCTGGTGGCTGGGGAGACGCGCGGTTAAACCCTTACCTTCCGTTACCTTAGAGTGGTTTCACACCATTCGCGAAAAGTTACACACCTCGGGGCATATCGTGACGCCTCCTCAGGGAGAAGTGACTTACCAACATTTAGCTGAATTGTTAATGCGGGCTTTTAAGCAACTGGATAAAGCCTTTTTTGATGAACTCTAGTAATAAGGTGATCGACTATGTATAAAGGATTTCTCTTTGACTTGGATGGCACGTTAGTAGATTCGTTGGCGGTAGTGGAAACGGCATGGTCGCAGTGGGGCGAACGCCATGGTATTGCGGCGGCTGATATTCTGGCATTTATCCACGGTAAGCAAGCTATCACCTCATTAAGGCACTTCTTACCTCATGCCGACGAGGCGTTGCTACGAGAAGAGTTCCTGTGGCTTGAGCGTTTGGAGTCCTCGACGACAGAGGGAATTGTGGCGTTGCCCGGCGCTCGCGAATTATTGACCCAGCTGACGGCACAGCAGATCCCTTGGGCGATTGTCACCTCGGGAAGTTCACCCGTCGCCAGCGCCCGTTATACAGTGTTAGACCTCCCTCAGCCTGAGGTATTTATTACTGCTGAGCAGGTGGCTAATGGTAAGCCTCACCCCGATCCTTACCTACTTGGGGCTAAGCGACTGAATCTCTCCCCCGAACATTGTGTGGTGGTAGAGGACGCGGCGGCAGGGATTGAGGCAGGTTTGGCTGCTGGCTGCGCCGTGGTCGCGGTCAATCCTGCCCAAGATGCTGCGCACCTTGCTGCTACATTACGTCTCAAGACGTTACATGAACTCGCCATCCATCTACAGCCGCACGGTTTCAGTTTATAACTGTGTTAGGCGATTGATGAGGGTATCGGGTATCCGATACCCGCTTGAATCATTGATAATTTTCGGAGATACGATCGAGGGTTGTAGTACAACTAGCGGCAAAAATCTCCATAAAATCATTCACCTCGGGCATGGTTTCCCTAAGATGGTTCAGTCTCTCTTCAAGCCCTTCTTTGACATGCACAAATTCATCGTTGTTAAAGCGTAGCTCATTAAGCGTTTTAATATATGCCGCTAAAATATCCGCCGCTTTGACAATTTTTTTATATTCCTGATCAACATTATCTTGAATGATTAATCCGGAAAATGCGTCACGCAGATCCTCGGGCAGCGTTGTCAAACACTCCTGCTCTGCAATTTTTTCAAGGTGTTTAAAGGCCTGGGTAAATTCGGGGTTGTGATATTTAGTTCGAGAATTTATATCTTGTAATTTGGTTTCAGAAACTTCGTGGTACAGGGCAACGACGGCTGCACGGTCGGGATTGAGTGGATTACCGTAACGTTTATTACCGATTACGGTAAGTAAATGGGCGATAACGGCCACTTGATGACTATGCTCTGCAACATTTTCTTTCTGCACACAATGCATTAGCGCCCAGCGCTTGATGAGAGGCATGCGCGTGATCCACGCCATGAAAGTACTTTGAATCGGCATTTAATCCCCTTAACCCGTTGAATAAAAAAAAGACGCCTTCAGGCGTCTTAGGTATGAAGCATTATTGGTGATAGTGACTAAGAAAGCGACCAAATTTATTAATAGCCATCTCGAGATCATCGACTCGCGGGAGCGTAACAATCCGGACGTGATCCGGCCACGGCCAATTGAAGGCACTACCTTGTACGAGGAGAACTTTTTCTTGCAGCAGAAAGTCGAGAACCATTTTTTGGTCGTCGTAAATATTGAATTTTTTGATATCGATCTTAGGGAACATGTAGAGCGCGCCCTGAGGTTTGACACAACTCACACCAGGGATCTGATTGATTAATTCCCATGCCCGCTCACGCTGTTGGTAAAGACGACCTTCAGGAGCGATAAACTCGCTGATACTCTGGTAACCACCGAGCGCTGTCTGAATTGCGTGCTGCGCAGGAACGTTGGCGCATAGACGCATTGAGGCCAACATTTCCAATCCTTCTATATAACCTTTTGCGTGTTTTTTAGGTCCATTTAAAACCATCCAGCCCTGACGAAAACCGGCGACACGGTAGGTTTTAGAAAGACCATTAAAGGTTACCGTGAGAAGATCCGGCGCTAACGCTGCAATCGAATGATGTTGGGCTGCATCATAGAGAATCTTATCGTAAATCTCGTCGGCAAAAATAATAAGATTATGTTCGCGGGCAATTTTAACGATTTCGATGAGCAGTTCCTTACTGTACACCGCCCCGGTAGGATTATTAGGGTTGATGATCACGATTCCGCGGGTACGCGGCGTGATTTTGGCACGAATATCGTCAAGGTCGGGAAACCAATCGCTGCCTTCATCACAAAGATAGTGAACGGCTTTACCGCTAGACAGTGATACCGCTGCGGTCCACAGCGGATAATCCGGAGCAGGCACGAGCATTTCGTCGCCGGTGTTGAGAAGTGCCTGCATCGATTGGACGATAAGTTCCGAAACACCATTACCAATATAGATATCTTCTACGGTAACGTCTCGCATCCCCAGTGCTTGGTAGTGCTGCATAATCGCTTTACGCGCTGAATAAAGACCTTTTGAGTCGGAGTAACCTTGTGAAGTCGGGAGGTGTTTAATGACATCGACTAAAATTTCGTCAGGCGCCTCAAAACCAAAAGGGGCAGGGTTGCCAATGTTCAGCTTAAGAACTTTATTACCCTCTTCTTCAAGCCGCTTAGCTTCTTTCAATACAGGGCCACGAATGTCGTAACATACATTCTCTAATTTGGCAGATTTTTCTATTTTTATGCTCATGGGCTTCATCTCGGCTTTAGAAACGGGAAATGGCTATGAAGGAGTCTTCTCCCCATAAATGTACTCTGGTCAGAGAGTTAAATGAAGTGCCCTCACCGGGCTAACGTCGATTACAGAAGGGATATCTACATTTGCAGTATTTTATTCCAAAAAAACAACCTAAACAAAATAAAGCTCCGCTTTTAGCGGCGAGCCTCTGAGCAACACTCGATCTGATTACCAGCAAATATTAATGAATACTTAGTGGGCTAATTTCTTAGAGTCATGTTAATAGAAAAGAAAATATTACAAGAATTTTCAAACCTCTTTTAGCTATTAATTTTATTTAGCAATTGGAAGAAGTAACTGAGAATTTTATATCTAATTATTAATTTGTCTTAAATGTTTTTCGAGTATTAGTTATTAATAATGGAGTATGAAATTATTAACGATCATATGATTTCTTGTAATTCGCTCGGGTTACACGAAGAAGACTCGCTCAACCTAGCAGAATATGAACTAAGTCAAGAAAAGGACAGTTTTATTGAAAAAAAATTCCAATTAGTGAAGAAAAATGATTAAGTCGAATTAACAGTTAAACACTTCTCGTACAAGGAGTATTAATTTAATAGCCATCTATCCTCCTCATCTTTCATTGCTGTCTGATTGTCGAAGTGCGGCTGAAAATGGATTTTTAAGCAAGTATAGGGATGACTAAAGGAAGATTATCACTCATTAACGTGATGGTTTTTCCCCATAATAGTTTGAAAGTGGACGATATTTACCAGTAATAACCAACACCAGTGTAATACTCAAATAAAATCAAAAAAGTGAATAATTATGACAATCCACAATAATATATCGATTAATCTCGATCTTGATCTGTTACGTACTTTTGTCGCGGTGGCGGATCTAAACACCTTTGCCGCAGCGGCATCAGCGGTCTGTCGTACCCAGTCTGCAGTGAGTCAACAAATGCAGCGCTTAGAGCAAATTGTAGACCGTGAGCTTTTTGCTCGTCATGGTCGCAATAAATTGCTTACGGAGCACGGAATACAATTACTGGGCTATGCGAGAAAAATACTCCGCTTTAATGACGAAGCTTGCGCATCACTGCAATATAGTAATGATCAAGAGAAATTAATTATTGGAGCGACAGAAGATACGTCAGAAAGTTTATTACCCTTCATGTTAAATAGAATCACCGCGCTCTATCCTAGTTTGGACATTGAAATTCGCGTGAATAGAACCGAGGCTATTTTAGCCCTGCTTGCGCAACAGGAGATTGATATTGCGCTGACGACTCAGGGTGACCCGCGCTTTGAGCAGCAGATTCTACGAACCTCACCCACGCTGTGGTTTTGTGCGGCAGATTTCGCGATTACAGTTGGCGAAGCAATCCCTCTCGTTATTCAGAATGAGGGTGAATTATTTAGGGAACTCGCAATTAATGCACTTGATGCCCACCAAGTACCTTGGCGGTTTGCTTATGTGGCCAATTCTAAAGCCGCGATCAATGTTGCGGTGAAAGCAGGACTCGGAGCAACCGCAAGGCCCGCTGAAATGCTTAACCCTGAATTACGTGTGCTCGGCGCTGCGGAAGGATTACCCTCGCTTCCTGATACTCAATACTTACTTTGTCGTCAACCTCAAGGTGAAAAGGCATTCGTTCGTTCTTTGTTTAACGTTTTGGCGCCCATCCCTGACTCTGTTCAACGGGTGATCAGCATGGCGTTACCTGATCAAGACGTTTATGAGTTAGAAGAAGGGTAGTACTCACCTCCCAATGTTACGACGCTGAAAGCGATTCGCTTCCTGAGTAGGGGCTATCGACTCATTTTAGATGCTTCTCGATGAGGGAAGCCTCTGTGACCCGAAAGTATTTATCGAAGTGAATTATGAGTCAGATCAAAAAAACCTTACTTATTGTGCGTGAAAATTCTTATAAACCTGCCAAACTTGCTTAAGGTTTCTTTTGAAAATGTGACGAAGGCCCAAGGTTAAAGCTTTACATTCTATGTTTGTCAATTGTTAAAAAATATTTATATTTACCCCCTTAGGTTGACAGAAGGTTATGAAAAGGAGTAAAAAAAACCTATAAAAACACTGTTATGTTATATTTAACAGACATTACTAAAAGGTGTTACACCTTCCGTAAACTTTTGTGGTCACTCCTTGCGCAGTTTTGCAAACTGTCATCCACACTTGAAGAGTAAGCATGAGTATGTCAACCACTACCGAAGTTATCGCTCATCATTGGGCTTTTGTCGTTTTTGTCGTCATTGCATTTGGACTCTGTGCATTCATGCTAACCGGGGGTTGGTTGCTGGGTGGAAGAGCTAAAGGCAGATATAAAGATACTCCATTTGAATCGGGGATCGATCCTGTCGGATCTACCCACCTTCGCCTCTCTGCTAAATTTTATCTTGTCGCAATGTTCTTCGTCATTTTCGATGTCGAAGCGCTATTTCTTTACGCTTGGTCAGTCTCTGTTCGTGAAAGTGGCTGGGTAGGCTTCGCCGAAGCGGCAATATTTATTCTTATTCTGTTAGCCGGATTAGTTTATCTCGTGAGAACGGGTGCACTCGATTGGGCGCCAGCACGTCGTCGTATTGTCGTCAAATCAGAGAACGGACGCGGCAATTCTCCTCAAAAGTTATAGAGAGGCATTAAGATGGATTATACACTCACCCGCGTAGACCCCAATAGCAATGGTGAGAACGATCGCTATCCTTTGCAAAAGCAGGAAATTGTCAGCGATCCTCTTGAACAGCACGTCCATAGAAGCGTTTACATGGGTAAGCTGGAACATGCACTTCACGATATGGTGAACTGGGGCCGTAAAAATTCTTTATGGCCTTACAATTTCGGCCTCTCTTGCTGTTACGTCGAAATGACGACTTCGTTTACCGCTGTCCACGATGTGGCGCGCTTTGGTGCTGAAGTTATGCGCGCATCTCCGCGACAAGCTGATTTCATGGTTATTGCGGGCACGCCTTTCACCAAAATGGCACCGGTTATACAACGTCTCTACGATCAAATGTTAGAGCCTAAATGGGTGATATCCATGGGCGCGTGCGCTAACTCAGGTGGCATGTATGACATTTATTCTGTGGTACAGGGTGTCGATAAATTTCTGCCGGTTGATGTTTATATTCCCGGCTGTCCTCCTCGTCCGGAAGCGTACATGCAAGCGTTGCTTTTATTGCAGGAATCGATCGGTAAAGAGCGCCGCCCTCTATCATGGGTGGTCGGTGATCAAGGGGTTTACCGCGCAAATATGCAATCGGAACGTGAGCGCAAGCGTGGCGAGCGTATCGCGGTGACTAACCTGCGTACCCCAGACGAAATTTGACCTGAAACCATTGGGCGGCGTTAGGAATAAAAACAATAACTCCTTCGCCTGATGGCTGCCTTCTTTGTCGTGCCTCTACTGGCCGGAATGGTGAACAACGTATGACAGATATTAATATGCAACAGCAGAATACTGCTGCTTGGCAGACACAAGACCACTTGGATGATCCAGTGGTCGGTGAACTGCGCAATCGTTTTGGGCCGGATGCTTTTACGGTTCAACCTACGCGTACCGGAATTCCCGTAGTATGGGTACGCCGTGAGCAGTTATTAGAGATAATCAGTTTCTTACGCCAAGTCCCTAAACCTTACGTCATGCTCTACGACCTGCATGGCGTTGATGAACGTTTAAGAACTCATCGCCATGGACTTCCTGAAGCCGATTTCTCGGTGTTCTACCACTTTATTTCGATTGAACGTAATCGCGATATTATGTTGAAAGTGGCCTTAGTCGAACGCGATCTCAACCTCCCGACGCTGACAAAAATTTTCCCAAATGCCAACTGGTATGAGCGTGAAACCTGGGAGATGTTTGGTATTACCTTCGAAGGTCATCCACACTTGACGCGTATCATGATGCCCGATACTTGGACGGGTCACCCATTACGCAAAGATTACCCAGCGCGAGCCACCGAATTCGATCCCTTTATGCTGACTAAAGCAAAAGAAGACATGGAGATGGAAGCGTTAACGTTCGATCCTGAAAAGTGGGGAATGAAGCGCGGTACCGCTAACGAAGATTTCATGTTCTTGAACTTGGGACCGAACCACCCCTCAGCGCACGGTGCTTTTCGTATCATCTTACAACTCGATGGTGAAGAAATTGTCGATTGTGTCCCTGATATTGGCTACCACCACCGTGGCGCCGAAAAAATGGGTGAGCGTCAATCTTGGCATAGCTATATCCCGTATACCGACCGTATTGAATATTTAGGCGGCTGCGTTAATGAAATGCCGTATGTGTTAGCCGTAGAGAAACTGGCTGGCATTACAGTGCCTGAAAAAGTAGACGTCATTCGCGTCATGCTTTCTGAACTCTTCCGCATCAATAGTCATCTTCTGTATATCTCGACCTTTATTCAAGACGTCGGGGCGATGACACCTGTCTTCTTTGCCTTTACCGATCGTCAGAAAATTTACGACGTGGTGGAAGCGATTACAGGCTTTCGGATGCACCCAGCATGGTTCCGTATTGGCGGGGTTGCTCATGATCTGCCGAAAGGGTGGGAACGGCTACTGCGTGAGTTTTTGGATTGGATGCCTAAGCGACTCAAAGAATACGACAAGGCAGCGTTACGTAACTCAGTATTAGTGGGGCGTTCGAAAGGGGTTGCCGCTTATAACCAAGAAGAAGCATTGCGCTGGGGGACTACCGGGGCAGGCCTTCGTGCGACCGGCTTAGACTTTGACGTGCGTAAATGGCGTCCTTATTCCGGCTATGAAAACTTCGATTTCGAGATCCCGGTCGGTGATGGTATCAGCGACGCATACAGTCGTGTTCAGCTTAAAATGCAAGAAATGTGGCAGTCTTTACGCATACTCGAACAGTGCTTGAAAAATATGCCTGAAGGGCCGTTTAAGGCAGACCATCCGCTGACCACGCCACCGCCTAAAGAGCGTACGTTACAGCATATTGAAACGCTGATTACCCACTTCTTACAAGTTTCGTGGGGACCGGTGATGCCCGCCAACGAATCATTCCAAATGATCGAAGCGACGAAAGGTATCAATAGCTATTACTTAACGAGCGATGGTTCGACCATGAGTTATCGCACCCGGGTTCGTACTCCTAGCTTCCCTCATCTGCAACAGATCCCTTCGGTGATCAACGGCAGTTTGGTATCAGACCTTATCGTCTATCTAGGCAGTATCGATTTTGTTATGTCAGATGTGGACCGCTAATTATGCACGATCAAACCATTTCAATTAAAACGATCGAGACTCAACCCGAATTTACGCTGAGTGAAAATGAACAGCAGGCGATTGAGCATGAAAAGCACCATTACGAAGACCCGCGTGCTGCCTCGATTGAGGCGCTTAAAATCGTTCAAAAACAGCGTGGATGGGTTCCCGACGGAGCCATTGAGGCGATCGCTGAGGTACTCGGCATCCCGGCTAGTGATGTGGAAGGTGTGGCCACCTTCTATAGCCAAATCTATCGCCAGCCCGTTGGGCGTCATGTTATCCGTTATTGCGATAGCGTGGTCTGCCATATTACCGGTTACCAAGGTATTCAGGCCGCATTAGAAGAGACGCTACAGATTAAACCTGGGCAAACGACGGCAGATGGACGCTTCACCTTATTACCGACTTGCTGTCTAGGCAATTGTGACAAGGGGCCGACGATGATGGTCGGCGAACAGACTCATGTGCATCTGACACCCGAGTCCATCCCCTCGCTGTTGGAGCAATACTCATGAGCATCAAAACCATTGTCCGCACAGCAGAGACACATCCACTGACTTGGCGTCTGCGTGACGATAAACAGCCGGTCTGGTTTGATGAGTACTGTTCAAAAAATGGCTACGCGGGTGCGCGTAAAGCATTGGGCAGCATGGCCCCCGATGAAATCGTGGCACAAGTTAAAGACTCAGGCCTCAAAGGGCGGGGTGGCGCAGGGTTCTCTACCGGCTTGAAATGGAGCTTGATGCCGAAAGATGAGTCGATGAATATCCGTTATCTACTCTGTAATGCGGATGAGATGGAGCCGGGGACGTATAAAGATCGTCTATTAATGGAGCAAATGCCGCACCAATTGGTAGAAGGCATGCTGATCAGCGCCTTCGCCCTCAAAGCCTATCGTGGCTATATCTTCCTGCGCGGCGAATATGTCGAAGCGGCCGAGAATCTACGTCGGGCGATCGAAGAAGCGAAGCAAGCGGGATTATTAGGTGAGAATATCCTCGGGACTGGCTTCAATTTCGAACTGTTCGTCCATACCGGCGCAGGCCGCTACATCTGTGGCGAAGAAACCGCCCTGATTAACTCATTGGAAGGGCGCCGTGCGAATCCGCGTTCTAAACCGCCATTTCCTGCCAGCGCGGGAGTATGGGGCAAACCGACCTGTGTGAATAATGTCGAAACGCTTTCCAATGTCCCGGCTATCTTGGCTAACGGTGTCGAGTGGTACAAAGGCTTGTCGACTAGCGAAGATGCGGGCACCAAAATGATGGGCTTCTCGGGTCGGGTTAAAAATCCAGGTCTGTGGGAGCTCCCTTTCGGTATTACTGCGCGCGAAATCTTAGAAGATTATGCAGGTGGAATGCGTGATGGGCTGAAGTTTAAAGCGTGGCAACCGGGTGGCGCAGGAACCGATTTTCTGACGGATAGCCACTTAGACCTCCCGATGGAATTTGCCAGTATCGGTAAAGCGGGTAGCCGTTTAGGGACTGCGTTAGCGATGGCCGTCGATCATGAGATCAATATGGTCTCTCTGGTACGTAACCTAGAAGAGTTTTTCGCTCGCGAATCCTGTGGTTGGTGTACGCCATGCCGCGACGGTCTACCGTGGAGCGTAAAAATCTTACGTGCGCTGGAGCAGCGTAAAGGCCAACCCGGTGACATTGAAACGCTAGAGCAGCTTTGTCGCCAGCTAGGTCCGGGTAAAACCTTCTGCGCGCACGCGCCAGGTGCTGTCGAGCCTCTACAGAGCGCTATTAAATATTTCCGCGAAGAGTTCGAAGCGGGTATCGCTCCGCAAGTATTTGGCAACACACGCAGTATCAGCGGGATTCAGCCGAACTTATTAAAGAGTCGTTGGTAACTCGCTCGCCCTAAAGGCGAAACGAATACACAAAAATAAGTATTAATGTTTAACGCTCGCGTCAAACCGAGCCTTACTTGAGCATGTTGACTATGGCTACAATTCATGTAGACGGAAAAGAGTATCAGGTGAATGGGGCAGAGAACTTGCTACAAGCTTGTCTCTCCATGGGCCTTGATATTCCCTATTTTTGCTGGCATCCGGCACTAGGCAGTGTCGGGGCATGTCGTCAATGCGCAGTGAAGCAATATCAAAACGCGGAAGACACTCGCGGTCGTTTGGTGATGTCATGTATGACACCGGCTGCCGATGGGACCTTTATTTCGATTGATGATGCCGAAGCGCGTGAATTTCGTGAGAGTGTGGTCGAGTGGTTAATGACTAACCACCCCCATGACTGCCCGGTATGCGAAGAGGGCGGTAACTGCCACCTGCAGGATATGACCGTGATGACCTGCCATAACTTCCGTCGCTATCGTTTCACCAAACGTACTCATCAAAACCAAGATCTTGGGCCATTTATTTCTCATGAGATGAACCGCTGTATCGCCTGTTATCGCTGCGTGCGCTACTACAAGGATTATGCAGGCGGTACTGACCTTGGCGTATACGGCGCCCATGATAACGTCTATTTCGGTCGCACTGAGTCCGGTACCCTTGAGAGTGAATTCTCCGGTAACTTGGTCGAAGTGTGCCCAACCGGTGTCTTCACCGATAAAACGCACTCTGAGCGTTATAACCGTAAGTGGGATATGCAGTATGCACCGAGTATCTGCCATCAGTGCAGCATCGGCTGTAATACCAGTCCCGGCGAGCGTTATGGCGAACTGCGTCGTATTGAAAACCGTTTTAACGGTAGCGTAAACCACTATTTCCTGTGCGACCGTGGCCGTTTTGGCTATGGATATGTCAACCGTGAAGACCGTCCTCGTCACCCGCAGCTACGTCATGGCGATAACTGGGTAACGATGAACGCTGAACAAGCGATCACCGCTAGCGCCGATCTGCTGCGTCAAGCGAAGCGTGTTATCGGGATCGGTTCGGGTCGAGCTAGCGTTGAAAGTAACTTTGCCCTACAGCAGTTGGTTGGCCAAGAAAACTTCTCCACGGGTATGCCTGCAGATGAGCAACGTCGCGTCGAACTGATTGTCGATATTCTCCAAAATCGTGGGCTTTATACCCCCTCACTGCGAGAGATTGAGCAGTACGATGCCGTGCTAGTGTTAGGTGAAGACCTTACCCAAGTGGGCGCCCGTGTGGCACTCTCTGTACGTCAAGCCGTTAAGGGTAAGGCGCGGGAGCTAGCAGCGGCACAGAAAGTGGCTGATTGGCAGATTGCGGCGATCTTAAATATCGGTCAGCATGCAAAACATCCACTCTTTATGACTACCGCACAACCGACACGTCTTGATGATATCGCCGCATGGAACTACTGTGCCGCGGTGGAAGATCAAGCGAGACTGGGCTTTGCGATTGCTCATGCCCTCGATGACTCGGCACCCGCGGTTCATGATTTTGACTCGCAACTTAATGGCAAGGTCGATGTGATCGTGCAAGCATTGAGTGGGGCGAAAAAGCCATTGATCATTGCGGGAACCCATGCGGGCAGCGATGAGCTTCTACACGCTGCTGCGAATGTCGCACAAGCGTTAAAGGCGCGAGGTAGCGATGTCGGTATCACACTGCTGGCACCGCAAGCTAACAGTATTGGCCTTGGACTCCTCGGCGGTAAACCGCTCGAAGAGGCGTTAAACGCATTATCCGTTGGTGACGCCGACGCGGTCGTGATCATGGAAAACGATCTCTATCGTCACCTTCCTGCCGCAATCATCGATGACGCGCTTAATCGCGCTGAACAGGTCGTGGTGCTTGACCATCAAGCAACGCCAACCTTGGCGCAAGCTTCCGTTATTTTATCTGCGGCCAGTTTCGCCGAAGCGGATGGCACCTTGATTAACCAAGAGGGTCGGGCGCAGCGGTTCTTCCAAGTCTACGATCCGGCCTACTACGATACGACGATCACACAGCTGGAAAGCTGGCGCTGGCTGCACGCCTTAGAGCGCGCCGTCAATCGTCGGGAAACCGATTGGTCACAGCTCGACCATGTTATCGATGCGGTGATTGCGGAAAAACCTTTCCTCAATGCCATTAAAGATGCTGCCCCCGATGCATCATTCCGTATTCGTGGTCAGAAACTCGCGCGTTCGCCACATCGCTCTAGTGGCCGGACCGCCATGCGCGCGAATATCAGCGTCCATGAGCCGCGCCAGCCGCAAGATAAGGACACGATGTTCGCTTTCTCGATGGAAGGGAATAACCAACCTGATGCGCCGCGTTCACAGATTCCTTTCGCATGGTCTCCGGGTTGGAACTCACCTCAAGCGTGGAATAAATTCCAAGACGAAGTGGGCGGCCATCTACGACACGGTGATCCCGGTGTCAGGTTGTTTGACGGACAAGGCCATGCGAGGGAATGGTTCACCGCGATCCCTGCCGCTTATCAGCCACAATCTCAGTGGCGTGTTGCACCACTGTGGCGTCTGTTTGGGAGCGAAGAGCTGTCACAACGTTCTGCCGTCTTTGAACAGCGCGTCGCACCGGCAGAAGTCGTATTACATCCTGATGATGCGCAAAAGCTTAGCCTTAAAGCAGGGCAAGCGGTCAACCTACACGCATTAGGTGTGGCGATGACGCTACCGCTACGCATCTCGGCGAGCTTACCGCAAGGGTTAGTAGGGCTACCTGTCGGCATGCCAGGCATTCCTCCTTATTTAAGTGGGGCACAAGTGGATATGTTGCAGGAGGCACAAGCATGAGCTGGTTCACCCCTGAAGTCATCGACGTTTTAGTACAAGTCGTAAAATCGGTGGTCATTTTACTCGTCGTCGTCGCGTGTGGCGCGTTTATGAGCTTTGCTGAGCGCCGTTTACTGGGCTTGTTCCAGAACCGTTATGGGCCTAACCGTGTCGGCTGGGGAGGCTCACTACAGCTCGTCGCCGATATGATTAAGATGTTCTTTAAGGAAGACTGGGTACCGCCTTTTACTGATCGCGCGATCTTTACCATGGCACCGGTTATTGCCTTTGTCTCCTTACTACTCGCATTCGCGATCGTCCCAGTATCGCCAACATGGAAGGTAACCGATCTTAATATCGGTTTGTTATTTTTCCTGATGATGGCAGGCTTGGCCGTCTACGCGGTGCTGTTCGCCGGGTGGTCGAGTAACAACAAGTATTCGTTACTCGGGGCCATGCGTGCCTCAGCACAGACCCTTAGCTATGAAGTATTCTTGGGCCTTTCGTTAATGGGCGTCGTGGCGCAGGCCGGGTCGTTCAATATGACAGATATCGTAAATAGCCAAGCGCACTTGTGGAACATCGTCCCGCAATTTCTAGGCTTTATTACTTTCTGTATCGCGGGCGTTGCCGTGTGTCACCGACATCCTTTTGACCAGCCGGAAGCGGAACAAGAGCTAGCCGACGGTTACCATATCGAGTATGCCGGGATGAAATTTGGTTTATTCTTCGTCGGTGAATATGTGGCGATTACGACGGTTTCAGCGTTGATTGTTACCCTGTTTTTTGGTGGGTGGCATGGGCCTTGGTTACCACCGTTTATCTGGTTTGCCTTGAAAACAGCCTTCTTTATGATGATGTTTATCTTGATCCGTGCAGCGCTTCCTCGCCCACGGTATGACCAGGTGATGACCTTTGGTTGGACAGTTTGTCTACCGCTTACCTTATTGAATTTACTGGCGACCGCTGCCGTCATTCTCTATAGCGCGCAGTAAGGAATAACACCATGAAAATAAAAGATATAGTGGTGGGTTTTGGAACCCAAGTCCGAAGTATTTGGATGATAGGGATGCATGCCTTCGCCAAGCGTGAAACACAGATGTACCCGGAAGAGCCGGTTTATTTGCCACCACGCTATCGGGGCCGCATCGTATTAACGCGCGATCCGGACGGTGAGGAGCGTTGTGTTGCTTGTAACCTCTGTGCGGTGGCCTGTCCTGTCGGGTGTATCTCGCTGCAAAAAGCGGAGATGGATGACGGTCGTTGGTATCCTGAGTTCTTTCGTATCAACTTTTCTCGCTGTATTTTCTGCGGTCTGTGTGAAGAAGCCTGTCCTACCACGGCGATTCAGCTGACCCCGGATTTCGAGCTAGGGGAGTTTAAGCGCCAAGATTTAGTCTACGAGAAAGAAGATTTATTAATTTCAGGGCCAGGTAAATACCCTGAATATAACTTCTATCGTATGGCGGGAATGGCGATCGAGGGTAAAGAGAAGGGCTCCGCAGAAAACGAAGCCAAACCTATCGATGTAAAAGGCTTACTACCCTAAGGAGTCGGGCATGGAATTTGCGTTTTATCTTTGCGGCATTATTGCCATTCTTGCAACGCTACGCGTCATCACTCATAGCAATCCGATTCATGCATTGCTCTATCTGATCGTATCGTTACTCGCGATTGCTGGCGTGTTCTTCTCACTCGGGGCTTACTTCGCCGGTGCATTGGAAATTATCGTCTATGCGGGCGCTATCATGGTGTTATTCGTCTTCGTGGTGATGATGCTCAACCTAGGGAAAAGCACCGTTCAGCAAGAGCGTGAATGGCTTAAACCTTCCCTATGGGTTGGTCCGGGGACGATTGCCTTACTACTGCTAGTCGTTATCGTTAGGTCCATTTTAACGGTTAACGATCAGGGTATCGACGGTACCGTTATCGCGGCGAAAGAGGTAGGGATTAGCCTATTTGGCCCTTACGTTTTAGCGGTCGAGTTAGCGTCGATGCTGCTGTTAGCGGGTGTCGTGGTCGCTTATCACTTAGGGCGCGAAGAACGCCGTGGTGAAGTGCTGGCTAATCGTGCCGATGACCGAGCGGATAATGAGAAGGAGAACCGTTCATGATCCCGTTACAACATGGCTTAATCCTCGCGGCGATTTTGTTCGTCATGGGGTTTGCCTCAATCATTTTACGCCGCAACTTGCTGTTTATGCTGATTGGTCTTGAGATCATGATCAACGCCGCTGCGCTTGCGTTAGTGGTTGCAGGTAGCTACTGGGGACAGGCCGATGGGCAGGTGATGTATATCTTAGCCATCAGCTTAGCGGCGGCAGAAGCCAGCATCGGCCTAGCCTTGCTGCTTCAGCTCCATCGTCGTCGTCAGACACTCAACATTGACTCAGTGAGCGAGATGCGCGGATGAACCTACTTTATTTAACTGTGCTTTTTCCCCTAATTGGTTTTGTATTACTGGCCTTTTCACGGGGACGTTGGAGCGAGAATCTTTCCGCGACCATCGGAATGGGATCAATTGGACTTGCCGCGCTGACAACGCTGTATGTGGGAATGGACTTTTTCGCTCACGGTCGTGCGGTATTCGAACAGACCCTCTGGACCTGGATGAGTGTACCGCCGTTTACTATCCCCGTGCGGTTCACCCTTGATGGGCTTTCCATGACCATGCTATCGGTAGTTACCGGTGTCGGTTTCTTTATCCATATGTTTGCATCATGGTATATGCGGGGTGAGGAGGGCTACTCCCGCTTCTTCGCCTATACCAACCTGTTTATTGCGAGCATGGTGGTATTAGTCTTAGCCGATAACCTGATGCTGATGTATCTCGGGTGGGAAGGGGTAGGGCTATGCTCATACCTACTGATTGGTTTCTATTACACCAATCCAGACAACGGCAAAGCGGCGATGAAAGCTTTTATCATTACCCGTGTCGGCGATGTGTTTCTCGCTTTTGCCCTGTTCATCCTTTACAACGAGTTGGGTACTCTCAACTTTCGTGAAGTGGTCGAATTGGCACCTCAGCATTTCGCCAGTAACAACCATATGTTGCAGTGGGCAACCCTGATGTTGTTAGGCGGCGCCGTCGGTAAATCGGCACAACTTCCGTTGCAAACGTGGTTGGCAGATGCCATGGCAGGCCCAACACCTGTTTCCGCGCTGATCCATGCGGCGACTATGGTCACCGCGGGCGTCTATTTAATCGCTCGTACACATGGTCTATTCCTGTTAACCCCTGAGGTTCTGCACCTTGTAGGTATTGTAGGAGCCGTAACGTTGGTCTTAGCGGGATTCGCCGCGTTGGTGCAAACCGATATCAAGCGCGTCCTCGCTTATTCAACGATGAGCCAAATTGGCTACATGTTTTTGGCATTGGGCGTTCAAGCTTGGGATGCAGCGATTTTCCACTTAATGACCCACGCCTTCTTTAAAGCATTACTCTTCCTCTCGTCAGGATCAGTTATCCTCGCCTGTCACCACGAACAGAATATCTTCAAGATGGGCGGATTACGTAAATCCATCCCTCTAGTTTATATCTGCTTTTTGGTCGGCGGCGCGGCGCTTTCAGCCTTACCAATCATTACTGCCGGTTTCTACAGTAAGGATGAGATTCTATTCGGTGCGATGGCTAACGGTCATCATGGGCTGATGATCGCCGGATTAGTGGGTGCCTTTTTAACCTCTATCTATACCTTCCGTATGATTTTTATCGTCTTTCATGGCGAGGAGAAAATCAAAGCGCATGCGGGCAAAGGGATTACCCACCATCTACCGTTACTGGTGCTGTTGGTGCTATCGACCTTCGTTGGGGCATTGATTACCCCGCCACTAGCAGGCGTCCTCCCTGACAACCATTTCTCATCCGACGGCAAGGAGATGCTGGAAATGGTATCTGGCTGTGTGGCGATCATTGGTATCCTGATTGCGGCTGCCTTGTGGCTAGGTAAGCGTCGCGTGGTCAATGCCATTGCGGCAAGTGCTCCGGGACGTTTCCTTTCGACGTGGTGGTTCGCGGCATGGGGATTCGATTGGCTTTACGACCTACTGTTTGTAAAAACCTTTAAAGCGGTAGGTTGGTTGTTAAAATCGGATCCTCTCAACGCACTGATGAATCTGTTTGCGGTTTTCTCTCGATTATTTAACCGTGGTTTGGTGGTCGGTGAGAATGGTTATGTGCGCTGGTATGCTGCTTCAATGGGTATCGGTGCTGTGGTTGTGCTAGCGTTACTGCTGGTGATCTAGGGTGCGTAGGTGGGGGCGCGTTTATCGGTGCCTCTGCCTCCAAGCGTAATTTTTTTGAGCAATATGACTCAGAATCACTAAAAAAGGGAACTCTACGCCGTGTTACTACCTTGGCTAATTATCCTCCCCTTCGTTGGCGGCTTACTGTGCTGGCTGACTGCACGCTTAGGCGTGAAAGTACCGCGCTGGATTGCGCTCGTCACGATGGGGCTAACGCTAGCACTTACTTTGCAACTCTGGTCGCAAGGTGGGTTTTCATTCACGCAGACTGTAGGTGTCGATCACTGGCAGTCATCTTTTACCGCAGCGTGGATCCCACGTTTTGGCATCACCTTCCACCTAGCGATTGATGGCCTTTCGCTACTGATGGTGGTCCTCACCGCACTGCTCGGTCTCATGGCGGTGTTGTGTTCATGGCAAGAAATCCAAAAACGACAAGGGTTTTTCTACCTTAACTTACTCTGGATTTTAGGTGGCGTAATGGGGGTCTTCCTGTCCCTCGATATGTTCCTATTCTTCTTCTTCTGGGAACTGATGCTGGTTCCGATGTACTTCCTGATTGCCTTGTGGGGCCACAAAGCCTCCGACGGTAAAACGCGTATCTCTGCGGCGACGAAGTTCTTCATCTATACCCAGGCCTCGGGCCTCGTGATGCTCATTGCGATCCTCGGCCTAGTCTTTACTCATTATTCTGCCACGGGGGTATGGACGTTCGCCTACGAGCAGCTGCTCAACACCCCAATGTCACATAATGTGCAGTATTTACTGATGCTGGGATTCTTTATTGCCTTTGCGGTGAAAATGCCAATCGTTCCGCTGCACGGCTGGTTACCCGATGCGCATAGTCAAGCGCCAACGGCGGGTTCGGTGGACTTAGCCGGTATCTTGCTAAAAACAGCGGCCTACGGTTTGCTGCGCTTTAGTCTGCCGCTGTTCCCACAGGCCTCGGCAGAGTTTGCGCCGATCGCGATGGGACTCGGATTGGTCGGGATTTTCTACGGTGCGTGGATGGCCTTTACGCAGACCGATATTAAGCGTCTCATCGCCTACAGCTCAATCTCCCATATGGGCTTTGTGGTCATCGCTATTTTCACGGGGAGTCAACTGGCGTATCAAGGTGCAGTCGTGCAGATGATTGCGCACGGACTCTCCTCGGCTGCGCTATTTATCCTCTGCGGTCAGTTGTATGAACGCTTACATACCCGTGATATGCGGCAGATGGGCGGCCTATGGGCGCGTATCAAATGGATCCCAGCAATGTCGCTGTTCTTTGCGGTGGCAAACTTAGGGATGCCCGGTACGGGTAACTTTGCCGGGGAATTTATGATCCTCACCGGTAGCTTCCAAGTGGTCCCTGTTATTATCGTGATTGCCACCTTCGGTTTAGTGTTTGCCTCGGTCTATTCGTTAATCATGATGCAGCGCGCGTATTACGGCGCACCGAAATCCGCGACACCCTTGGCGGCGATGAATGCGCGTGAATTCACGATGATCCTGATTTTGGTGGTATTGGTCGTGCTGCTGGGGGTTTTCCCGCAACCGATCCTCGACACCTCTTCATCGACCATGGGTGCCATTCAGCACTGGTTTAATGCTTCACTTACAATGACAAGGCAGTAATCCGCCATGACAATAACTTCTCAACAATTGCTCTCACTCTTACCGATGCTAATCATTGGATTAACAGTGGTGGTGGTGATGCTGTCCATTGCTTGGCGTCGCAATCATTTTTTGAACGCTACGCTTACGGTGATTGGCCTTAACCTTGCGCTCTTCTCGTTGTGGATCCCTGCTCATCAATCGGTAACGACGGTTACCGATTTATTACGGGCCGATCATTATGCGTTTTTTTATAGTGGTCTGGTGATCCTTGCGAGTTTGGCGACATGTACCTTCGCCTATCGTTGGCTTGAGCGCTATGCCGATCATAAAGATGAATTCTATCTATTAGTCCTTATCGCCGGGCTTGGCGGCGTAGTGTTGGCGTATGCCGACCACTTTGCCTCGCTATTTATCGGGGTTGAGCTGCTGTCGTTGCCTCTCTTTGGCTTGGTCGGCTATGCGTTTCAACAGAAACGCTCTTTAGAAGCGGCACTGAAGTATATGATCCTGTCTGCGGCAGCTTCATCGTTTATGCTGTTCGGCATTGCACTGATTTATGCGGCAAGCGGTAGTCTTGGTTTTCCTGGACTCGCACAAGTCTTCGCTGAAGGCGTAGTACAACAGCCTCTTTTAATCACCGGCTTTGGGCTACTGATTATCGGTCTGGGCTTTAAACTTTCGTTGGTGCCTTTTCATTTATGGACACCGGATGTGTATCAAGGTGCTCCGGCCCCGGTCTCGGCTTTCTTAGCGACGGCGAGTAAAATTGGGATCTTTGCCGTCCTGATCCGCTTGTTCATCTCCATCCCGGTGGCAGACAATGAGTCTATCCGTGTCGTCCTCGCCGTGATCGCCTTCGCCTCTATTTTGGTCGGTAACTTAATGGCGATCTCGCAAAGTAACATTAAGCGGCTCCTCGGCTACTCATCCATTGCGCACTTAGGTTATTTATTGATTGCATTGATCGCGACGCCGTCTCATCAACTGTCATTAGAGGCGACAGGCATTTATCTCGTCGGCTACCTGTTTAGCTCGTTGATTGCCTTTGGGGTTATTAGCTTGATGTCGTCACCGGCTAATGGGAGCGATACCGACTCACTTTACTCCTATCGTGGTCTTTTCTGGCAACGTCCAGTATTAGCCAGCGTAATGGCTGCCTCGATGTTATCGCTGGCGGGTATACCGTCCACCTTTGGTTTTATAGGTAAATTTTATCTATTAGCGAATGGTGTGCAGGCCCATCTGTGGTGGCTGACTGCCGCGGTGGTGGTAGGGAGTGCGATTGGCCTTTACTACTACCTACGTGTGACGGTTAGCTTGTTCCTAAAAGGACCTGAGCAGCGTAGCCGTGATACTCACGATAATTGGGCCTATACGGCTGGGGGAATAGTTGTATTGCTCTCGGCAGTTGTGATTATTGTCGCGGGCTTCTATCCTCAACCGCTGATTACCTTGGTACAGATGGCGCAGCCACTGCTGTAAGATTATTAAGACTCTATTTGCACTGAAAAACCCTCGTGTTGAGTAGGTGCAAGCTCCCCCCGAACTCTAGCTATCATTAGTGTTATAATACCCCCGTCAAAGCTCGCAAAAATCTTTCTTAGAGTTATGCCCATAACGGCTTTTTCAAGGATGAACGATGATATTTATAAAATTACTCCTTCCGCTGGGGATTATAGCGGTCACCGGTTGTGCGAACCCTTCCTCTATTACCGAGGCCAAGTTGTCGACCTGGACGAATGATGAATTATGTCGTGGTCTAGGCACTTATAACGGCGATGGCAGCTTGGTGCTGAAAATTCATGCAGAATTGGAACGCCGTGGATCGCGTATTAATAATGAGCGGTGTTATGCGCTTGAGAACGGCACTCGAAGCGAAGTTTCCGACTTTTCAATAACGCCTACTGCAAGGCCTTCAGTACAAGAGCGGGTTTTCGATAAAGAGAAGGGGAAATACATTTTACAGCAAAGTGGACCACGAGCAGGGCTGGACATTCGTATGCCTTGACACCCTAGTTGATAGACGGTGATCTTGGTAAAGCCTAAGCGTGAACAAAAGAGATAACAGCCCAAGATCCGGACTGTTATCTTCAATACTGTTATAAAGATTTGCTTTTCAGGTGATGCAGCGATTGACCGACTAATTGTTTGCACTGTTCAATTTTAGCATCAGTCGGATTTTGCGCGAGTTGCGGGTTGTTTTTTAACACATGGTTAAAAGCCAAGCGCACCTCATTGCCGACATTCATGGTGTTGGCGTCGCTTTCAGCGATAGCGTGTGCATTCAGTTTGATATGGGTACAAACGCCGGCAATTTGCTCACCTTCCGATTTACCACTGGCCATGTTTGCCATGGCGGTACCGCTGATTAACATTCCGATAATTAATAAACTTGCCTTGCGCATAGCGATTTCCTTTTTATGATTAGAATTAAGCGAGAATATAATAATAGTAGGTGATGATTTCGAAGCTTGCACAAATTAACTATAGCAAATTCCTGTGGATAGCAAGGAAGGCGGCAGAGAAATAACGAGATTTTGTGCAAGGAGGGATAACCCTGAACCGCGATGTGGCGGTTCAGGGTAAGGGCTTAATTTCCAGCAGTCATTTTACGGTCGTCAACGTATTTACGCTGGTCTGCTGCAGGAGGGAAATATTGATAGAGCCAAGTTTCCGAAAGCGTCTGATCCTTCGTTCTTAAGAACATGCGCATATTGACAGGGGTCGTGCTGTCGCTATTCGGATACCAGTCAAATAAGATTCGATAGGTATTGGTCGGTTCAACGTAGAGGATCTCGACTTGTTTAAAGGTTCCCGACGAAACGGTGATCACAGGCTCGATCCCTTTCGCTGCAGCATCCTTTAACTCAGCGCCAGTAAAATCGACGGCAAAGCGGCGACACCACGTATCAGGGAAATGCTCGCCAGGCGCCCAACCCTCAGGGAAACCACCGATACCGGTACGTGTAGAAACTACTCGCGATAGCTTACTTTCTACAGGCGGTAAAGCGCTCCAATACAGGTTATAGGCGAAACTAACCTCAGTCCCTGCCTTAACGGTAGTTGCCGGTTGCCAGAAACAGACAACGTTATCCAGCGTTTCACCCGTGGTTGGGATCTCCATCAGGTTAATCGCCCCTTTACCCCATTGGCCCACCGGCTCTACCCACAGGCTAGGGCGTTTGTCGTACCAGCCAATGACATCTTGATAATCACTAAAATTATGGTTGAGTTGTAATAGCCCGAAGCCCTTTGGATTCTCGTCGCTAAAGTCATTAAACGAGAGCTGACGCGGGTTGTTCAGTGGGCGGCAAATCCACTCTCCTTTACCCGTCCACATGGCGAGGCGGTCGGAGTCATGAATTTGCGGGTGATAGGTATTGCACATGCGCCGCTCATTTGTCCCGCAGCTAAACATGCTGGTCATTGGTGCAATGCCCAGCTGCTCAATATCCTTACGGGCAAAGAGGCTGTTTTCAATATTCATCACCGTACGCTTATCGTCACAAGAGATGGTAAATTTATAGGCACCGGTTAGGCTCGCGCCGTCGAGTAGCGCATAGACCACAAACGTCGTGGCATCGGCCTTCGGCGTTTCAAACCAGAAGGCGGTGAAGTCAGGAAACTCTTCGTGTTGTGTGAACGTATTGACTGCCACGCCACGAGCAGATAAGCCGTATTGGAAGGTATCGTCTACTGCACGAAAGTAGCTCGCACCCAGAAAAGCGACGATATCTCGGCGTGCTAATTCAGGGGCTTTAAAGGCACGGAATCCCGCAAAGCCGAGATCCGTTTTTCCTTGCAGTTGTTTTAGATCAACGTTGGCGTCGTGGTAGTTGAAGAGTTCCGGACGGAAGTGGATTTCGCGTGCATCTTGACTGGCGGTATCGATGGAAAACATACGAATAGGGCGCTTAAATCCCATACCGACGTGGAAAAATTGTACGTCCAGTTTGCGATGTGGGACATTGGCCCATAGCGAATGCTTAGCATCGTACTGAATACTGTTATAGGCCTGTGGAGTCAGATTAGCTAAGGTAGCGGGGAGGGCGGCTGGGGCACCGCTCCATGGAGCAGCGGCTACCTGCTTTGCATGCGCCTTTAGCTTATCGAAACTGAATTTTTTGGCTGTGCCGTCGGCAATACCATCCGCCGCCCATACTTGGTTTGAGAGTAATCCTGAGATCCCCGAAAGACCACCAAAAGCTGAGAGTGCGACTGACGCCTTAACAAACTTTCTACGATTCATGCCGAAAACATTTCCTTAAAGCTAGGGATGAATGGAGGGTTTACCCTCCGTGTCGATAATTATTCAGATACTATAGCGTGCTTAAAATTCGTTTTACTACTGCTTTTCAGAGTAATCCTGTTCGTCAGCATTCTTACATAAAATTAGCGGATAAACAGCGTGTGCTATGCTTATAACAGCGTAGCACCGATTAAATAAAGGTGTACTAGGCTTAGTATTCTTAATGTGTCTTGATCGCAAAAGGAGAGAGTATGTCTAAGAGGAATCAGCAGGAGCAATTACAACAGCAACTTTCCGCGCTTACGGAGAGCGTTGAGGCGTTATTGGCAGCAGAAGTTGACGTGACAGATACCTATTACCTAGGTCTAAAAGCTAAGGCCGAGCTAGCACTGAGCCAAGCGCGAGAGGCGCTAGAGGTCGGCAAAGAAACCGTTATCGCACGGAGTGGGCGTAGAATACGTAAAATTAACCAGTTCGTGACCGAGCGACCGTGGCGAACCTTAGCGTTAGGCTGGGCGGCCGGCATGATTTGCGGTATCGTGACCACTAAACGTTAGCGGTTAGGAGGTGGTGTTTGTGAAGGTCGAAATGTTGTCTACGGGTGATGAAGTGCTGCATGGTGAAATCATTGATACCAATGCGGTATGGTTGGCCAGTACATTTTATGAGGCTGGCTATGCAATGACCTTTCGAACCACCTCCGGCGATTCGCTCGCTACACTGGTCGACACGTTAAAACAGCGTAGCCAAGTAGCCGATATACTGGTTGTTAACGGTGGCTTGGGCCCGACCAGCGACGATTTCACCTCGCAAGCTGCGGCACAAGCGGCAGGAGTAGGGCTTGTTCGCAATGAACAATGGTTAACGCAAATCAGGGCTTTCTTCGCACGCCGTGGTAGCGAGATGGCGGATATCAACTTAAAACAGGCCGATATCCCCGAAATGGCGGAAATGCTACCTAATGGTAATGGCACCGCTTGCGGATTCCGCTTACAGCTCAACGATTGTCAGATCTTTTTCACACCCGGCCCACCCTCTGAGTTTCAGTTAATGATTACTGAACAGGTAATGCCGCGCCTGCGTTATCTTTGCCCAGCACCCGAGAAATTACTCTGCCTGCGCCTGACGACGTTTGGCCGCGGGGAAAGCTTCATTGCGTCACAACTCGCCGATATTGCCCTTCCTGCTGGAGTGACCTTGGGCTACCGTGCCGCAGCTCCTATCGTTGAAGTAAAGCTAAGCGGTCAGGAAGCGCAACGCGCTGAGATGCAAGCCTGTTGGCAGACTATTAAAATTCTGATGCACGATTACCTTCTGTTTGAAGGGAAGAGTGATTTCGCTACCGAAATTACGACGTTACTCAAGGCGCAGCAGTATCAATTACAGTTGCGTGAGGGGTTTTCTGCGGGATTACTCTGTTGGACGCTCAGCAGCGCACAGGCCCCCCTGCGCAGTGCACTCACTATGGGTCATCAAAGTGACCTTGGGTCGCAAGCGCTAGAGACGTATTTACCTGATGGCGATCGCACCACAACCCTTTCTGTCACGATTAGTGGGTTAATCGACGGTTGTTATATCGAATTGGGACTGGTAACGCCGGAGCAGCGCTATATCTTTAAGGTCAGTGTGAGTGAGTCGCTGACAGCGTCACCCGCAAGACTGCAGGCTATTCTAGTGATACAGGCGATGTACCTCGTTCACCGCTGGCTAACCGGGCAAACAGTACAAATCATTTATCAGGGTCTTAACCGCGTCGACGAAACTTAAAGCTCGATCTCGATATCGCCGTTGGGTTGGCAACAGCAGGGGAGGATCTCCCCTTGCTGGATAAAGGCCAGGGGCTGACTTGCATAGCAGACCTGGCCTTTACAGAGCTTCACACGACATGATCCGCAGTAACCTTCGCGACACTGATACTCGACCTCGAGCTGATGATGCTCTAAGGTCTGTAATAAACTGGAGTGGTGAAGCTCTCGCTCCACCATTTTCCCAGAGTGGCTGAGTGTTATCCGCGCGGGTTTATTGGTCATGATTACAGTTCGAAATCGTTGAAACCATCCGTGTCGACGACGCTATCGATCTGGCCGACGAGGTAAGAGCTGACTTCAACTTCTTGTGGAGCGACTTGCACGTTATCGGAGACTAACCACGAATTAATCCAAGGGATCGGGTTAGAGCGGGTTTTGAATGGCAGTTCAAGTCCCACCGCATGCATACGAATGTTAGTGATATACTCGATGTATTGGCAAAGAATATCTTTATTCATCCCGATCATCGAACCATCCCGGAACAGATATTCTGCCCACTCTTTCTCCTGCTCTGCGGCTTTCTTGAACAGCTCAAAGCACTCTTGCTCGCACTCAGCGGCAATTTCTTTCATTTCAGGATCGTCTTCGCCGCTGCGTAACAGGTTAAGCATATGCTGCGTACCCGTAAGGTGTAGCGCTTCATCTCGTGCGATCAGACGGATGATTTTCGCGTTGCCTTCCATCAATTCGCGTTCCGCGAAGGCGAATGAACAGGCAAAGCTGACGTAAAAGCGAATAGCTTCTAAGGCATTAACGCTCATTAAGCACAGGTAAAGCTGCTTTTTCAGATTACGCAGTGAGACGATCACTGTTTTACCCGCGACTTGATGCTGCCCTTCACCGAGTTGATGCCAATAGTTGGTCATTTCGATCAGGTCATCATAATACTTAGAGATATCTTCTGCGCGACGCAGGATTTGGTCGTTGGTGACGATATCGTCGAAGACCAGGGCCGGATCGTTAACGATGTTACGGATAATATGGGTATAGGATCGTGAGTGAATAGTCTCAGAGAATGCCCAGGTTTCGACCCACGTTTCCAATTCTGGAATAGAGATAATAGGAAGTAGCGCAACGTTCGGGCTGCGGCCCTGAATCGAGTCCAATAGTGTCTGGTATTTTAAGTTACTCAGAAAGATATGACGTTCGTGTTCAGGGAGTTTTTGAAAATCGATCCGATCCCGTGATACATCGACTTCTTCTGGACGCCAAAAGAAGGAGAGCTGCTTTTCGATCAGCTTTTCGAAAATTTCATACTTTTGTTGATCGTAACGGGCAACGTTAACCGGTTGACCGAAGAACATCGGCTCTTTGAGCTGGTCATTTTTATTTTGTGAGAATGTGGTGTAAGCCATTGAGGTATCCCAATCATTAGCAAATAAGAAAAGAGTGAAGGTAAGCAGGCATTTGCCTGCTTACCTTAGCCGTCGTAGTGGTTAGATCTTACAAGCTCCACCTGCGCAGCCATCGTCTTCCGCTTCGGGTAATAGATCTTCTTGGGAGTCTTCCGCACCGTCACGCGTGTTTTGGTAGTAAAGTGTCTTAACGCCAAATTTATAAGCGGTCAGCAGGTCTTTCAATAGTTGCTGCATCGGAACTTTTCCACCGGTATAACGCGTTGGATCGTAGTTAGTGTTTGAAGAGATCGCTTGGTCAACAAACTTCTGCATAATCCCAACGAGTTGCAAATAACCGTCGTTCGAAGGCATCTCCCATAACAGCTCGTACTGATCGTGGAGGCGCTCATACTCCGGAACAACCTGACGCAATATACCGTCTTTCGACGCTTTGATGCTGACATAGCCACGCGGTGGCTCGATACCATTGGTAGCGTTAGAGATTTGCGATGAGGTCTCTGACGGCATCAGGGCTGATAACGTAGAGTTACGTAAGCCATGCGTCTTAATTTCTTGGCGTAGGCTTTCCCAATCAAGATGCAGGGGCTCGTTACTGATCGCGTCCAAATCTTTTTTGTAGGTATCGATAGGTAAGATACCTGCCGCATAGGTGGTGTCGTTAAACCAAGGACAGGCTCCCGCCTCTTTGGCTAACTGGTTTGAGGCCTTCAATAGATAATATTGGATAGCTTCGAACGTTTTATGCGTCAGATTATTGGCAGAGCCATCAGAATAACGTTTACCGTGTTTCGCTAAGTAGTAAGCGAAGTTGATCACACCAATACCCAGCGTACGACGGCCCATCGCGCCGCGTTCTGCAGCAATCAGAGGATAATCTTGGTAATCGAGTAGGGCATCTAGCGCACGTACAGCTAAGGTCGCTAGCTCTTCTAACTCGCTGAGGTCATCGATCGCCCCGAGGTTGAAAGCCGACAGAGTACACAGTGCGATTTCGCCATTTTCGTCATTGATATCGTTTAAAGGTTTAGTCGGCAGTGCGATCTCTAAACATAGGTTAGATTGGCGTACTGGTGCGACCGCCGGATCAAACGGGCTATGAGTATTACAGTGGTCAACGTTTTGGATGTAGATACGGCCGGTCGAGGCACGTTCTTGCATCATTAAGGCAAACAGATCCACGGCTTTCATTTTCTGCTTACGAATCGAATCATCCGCTTCGTATTGCGTATAAAGACGCTCGAACTCGGCTTGGTCGGCAAAGAATGCATCGTAGAGACCGGGAACATCTGACGGACTGAATAACGTGATATCACCGCCTTTAACCAGACGTTGGTACATCAATTTATTGATCTGTACGCCGTAGTCGAGATGACGAACGCGGTTGCCTTCAACGCCACGGTTATTTTTCAGGACTAGCAGGCTTTCTATCTCTAAATGCCACATTGGGTAAAACAGTGTCGCAGCTCCGCCACGGACGCCACCTTGTGAGCACGATTTCACTGCCGTTTGGAAGTGCTTATAGAAAGGGATACAGCCGGTATGAAACGCTTCACCACCTCGAATCGGGCTACCTAGAGCACGGATACGCCCCGCGTTAATCCCGATTCCAGCACGCTGTGAAACGTATTTCACGATAGCGCTTGAGGTCGCATTAATGGAGTCTAGGCTATCGCCACATTCGATAAGAACGCAAGAGCTAAACTGGCGCGTCGGAGTACGCACACCCGCCATAATTGGCGTAGGTAATGAAATTTTAAACGTGGAGACTGCGTCATAAAAACGACGGATATAATCGAGGCGCGTCTCTTTAGGGTAAGCAGAGAACAGGCACGCGGCGACCAAGATATATAAGAATTGAGCACTCTCATAGATATCGCCAGTGACCCGGTTTTGTACTAGGTATTTACCTTCGAGCTGCTTAACCGCCGCATAGGAGAAGTTCATATCGCGCCAATGGTCGATGTAGCTCTCTAACTCGGCAAATTCTGCTTCAGTATAATCAGTCAGCAGATGGGCATCGTATTTGCCTAGATCTACCATTTTTCTTACGTGATCGATAAGGACCGGCGGTTCAAACTGCCCGTACGCTTTTTTACGTAGATGGAAGATGGCAAGGCGCGCCGCGAGGTATTGATAGTCCGGTGCATCGCGTGAAATAAGGTCCGCCGCCGCTTTAATTATCGTCTCATGGATATCTGACGTCTTGATACCATCATAAAACTGAATATGTGAGCGCAGTTCAACTTGTGAAACAGAGACGTTGTTCAATCCCTCAGCTGCCCAATCAAGTACTCGGTGTATCTTGTCCAAATCGATACGTTCTTGCTGGCCATTGCGTTTAGTCACGAGCAGACTTTGATTCATGCGGCGGTGTCCTGTTGTTTCGAAAGACTTAGGAGGCTACCTATTAACAGGGTTATGCACAGTCACATTATTGTGAATAAGACTGTGGATAAACACTACATGTAGTGTCTTGCTGTCAATGCGGTAACAATATGGTGTTTTATTGTAGAGGGAATTAAGGAGGATACAAGCACAAAAAAATGCTAAGGATCTCTTGTTTTTTGCCAAAACCGCATGGGAAAAGGGGGGGCGAGCTGTCAACAATTTCCGCTTTTTTTTCATCATGGATGCGTATGATGAGATTTCGGTCAAATTGATTATTCGCGCGACAACGTTCCCCCCTTAAACAGGGGGAACGGGGAGGTTAAGCGGGGAGAGGGTAATGCGTGTGGATCATGTAATTCACATCGACGTTACCGCCCAAGGAGAAGCGATTAGTGAAAGGATTGTAATGTAATCCAATCATGTCGCGTTCTTTTAATGGGGTTTCGTCGACCCAGCCTAGGAGCTCGGAAGGGCGGATACATTTTTTAATATCGTGGGTCCCTTTAGGAACCATTCGCAATACGTATTCTGCGCCGAAGATAGCCATGAGCCAGGCTTTAGGGTTACGGTTGATAGTCGAGAAGAAGACTTCTCCTCCTGGCTTCACGAGACGCGCGCAGGCGAGCACGACAGAGCGTGGGTCCGGGACATGCTCAAGCATTTCCATACACGTGACGACATCATATTGCCCGGCATACTCCGCGGCATGCGCTTCGACCGTTTGTTGCACGTAGTCGATCGTTACCTGGCTCTCAAGGGCATGAAGCCGAGCGACCGCCAGCGGTTCGGCACCCATATCGAGGCCGACCACCTCGGCGCCTTCTTTCGCCATGCTTTCAGCAAGGATCCCCCCACCGCAACCGACGTCTAGGACTTTCTTGCCGTACAGCCCTTGGCTTTGTTGAGTGATATAGCCTAAGCGTAAGGGGTTTATACGGTGGAGAGGCTTAAATTCACCTTCTAGATCCCACCAGCGACTTGCAACCGCTTCAAATTTTGCAATCTCTTGTTGGTCAACATTTTGTCTTTCGGCTTCAAATTGGTCACTCATCGACACTTACTCCTGGGAAATGTTGGCTAAGTATAAACGCTTCACCGCGGTTCATCACCTAAGGATTACGATAAGTGGAGGAAGTGGCGGAGAGAGGTGCACCTGATAGGGGAAATGTGTTATGATTCCGTTCTTTATATTAGGTAATATTCTAGAGGGATAGCGGCTCCATGAGCGACCTTGCAAGAGAAATCACACCGGTTAATATTGAGGAAGAGCTAAAGACCTCTTATCTCGATTATGCCATGTCGGTCATTGTTGGCCGCGCGTTACCTGATGTCCGTGATGGATTGAAGCCTGTTCACCGTCGCGTATTATTCGCGATGAACGAATTAAGTAACGACTGGAATAAACCCTACAAAAAGTCTGCCCGTGTTGTCGGTGACGTAATCGGTAAATATCACCCACATGGTGATTCTGCCGTATACGATGCGATTGTACGTATGGCTCAGCCTTTCTCGCTGCGCTACATGCTGGTGGATGGACAAGGTAACTTTGGTTCTATCGATGGTGACTCTGCCGCCGCAATGCGTTACACCGAAGTGCGTATGGCGAAAATTACTCATGAGCTCCTCGCTGACCTTGAGAAAGAAACTGTAGACTTCGTTCCTAACTACGACGGAAATGAACAAATTCCAGACGTATTACCGACGCGTGTTCCGAATCTGCTCGTAAACGGGTCATCAGGGATTGCCGTCGGTATGGCGACGAATATTCCTCCGCATAACATGACGGAAGTGATCAACGGGACACTGGCTTTTATCGACGATAACGATATTACGCTAGAAGGCCTGATGGAGCATATTCCAGGCCCTGATTTCCCTACTGCTGCAATCATCAACGGACGTCGTGGGATCGAAGAAGCCTACCGCACGGGCCGGGGTAAAATTTATATTCGTGCACGTGGCGAAGTCCAAGCGGATGCCAAAACGGGCCGCGAAACTATTGTCATCCATGAAATCCCTTATCAAGTCAATAAAGCCCGTCTCATCGAGAAAATCGCCGAGCTGGTCAAAGATAAACGGATCGAAGGGATCAGCGCACTACGCGATGAATCTGATAAAGATGGTATGCGTATCGTTGTCGAGATCAAACGTGATGCGGTCGGAGAAGTGGTCTTAAACAACCTTTACTCCCTCACGCAATTACAGACCTCTTTCGGTATCAATATGGTTGCCCTACATCAAGGCCAACCTAAGATTATGCCACTGAAGGACATTCTCGAAGCCTTTGTGCGCCACCGCCGTGAAGTCGTTACGCGTAGAACTATCTTTGAATTACGTAAGGCCCGCGACCGTGCACATATCTTAGAAGGTCTCGCTATCGCCCTCGCGAATATCGATCCGGTTATCGAGCTTATCCGTCGAGCGCCTTCGCCTGCTGAAGCTAAAGCCGGTCTGATTGCGCAAGGTTGGGCGATGGGTAATGTTGCGGCAATGCTTGAAAAAGCGGGCAACGATGCAGCGCGTCCTGAGTGGTTGGAAGAGCAATACGGTATCCGCGGAGAGACTTACTATCTTACGGAACAACAAGCCCAAGCTATTCTTGACCTTCGTCTGCAAAAACTGACGGGTCTTGAGCATGAGAAGCTACTCGACGAGTATAAAGCGCTGCTCGAAGAGATCGCTGAGCTACTCTACATTTTAGGTAGCGGCGAGCGCTTGATGGAAGTGATCCGCGAAGAACTCGTCGCGGTACGTGAACAATTTGGCGATGCGCGTCGTACGGAGATTACGGCTAATACTGCCGATATCAATATTGAAGATTTGATCAATCAAGAAGATGTCGTCGTTACGCTTTCTCACCAAGGATACGTTAAGTACCAACCGCTCTCTGATTATGAAGCTCAGCGTCGTGGGGGTAAAGGGAAGTCTGCCGCACGGATTAAAGACGAAGACTTTATCGATAGGTTACTCGTCGCGAACACCCACGACACGATACTGTGCTTCTCCTCACGCGGACGCCTGTACTGGATGAAGGTTTATCAATTACCAGAAGCGAGTCGCGGAGCGAGAGGACGACCTATCGTCAACCTGCTACCTCTTGAGGCGAATGAGCGGATCACCGCTATTCTGCCAGTGAAAGAGTATGCAGAAGGGGTTAATGTCTTTATGGCAACGGCGAGCGGTACGGTGAAGAAAACGGCTCTGACTGACTTTAGCCGTCCACGTAGTGCGGGGATTATCGCCATCAATCTTCGTGATGACGATTCACTGATCGGCGTTGCGTTGACCGAAGGTGATGATGAAGCCATGCTGTTCTCCGCGGCCGGTAAAGTCGTGCGCTTCTCTGAGCAAGCGGTAAGAACGATGGGCCGGACTGCTGCGGGGGTTCGTGGGATCAAGCTAGCCGCTGACGACCAGGTCGTATCGTTGATTGTTCCTAATGCTGAAGGCGCAATCCTAACGGTTACCGAAAATGGCTTCGGTAAGCGTACGGCAACACAAGAGTACCCAACCAAGTCACGGGCTACACAGGGTGTTATCTCTATCAAAGTGACTGAGCGTAATGGTCCAGTGATTGGTGCCGTACAGGTTGTCGACTCTGATCAAATTATGATGATCACGGATGCGGGAACCTTAGTCAGAACCCGCGTATCAGAAGTGAGCATCGTAGGTCGTAATACACAGGGCGTTATCCTTATCCGTACCGCAGAGGACGAAAACGTCGTTGGACTACAACGCGTTGCAGAGCCTGTTGCGGAAGAAGAACTCGACACTATCGATGGGTCAGTGCCTGAGGGGGAAGATGCGTTACCTCCTGAAGTCGATAACGAGGACGATGACGTTATTGACGATGAGTGATAAACTCTCGACATAAAGATAAAAAGGCATCGTAAAGATGCCTTTTTTTTACCCCCACTGTCGCTATTACTGACAAAAAGAGAGCGCTTCAAAGTGAAATATCTCGTCTCATTTAGAACCGCATTACGTGTATCTCGTTATCTTTTTCGCGGACTCGCTTTCTTTATTTGGCTTGTGGGCATTCTACTTTCGCTAACCATCTTATCTCAGGTATTACACGAGAAAGAAAATCACCTGCGCGAACAGTTATTTACCTCATTTTTACAGACTCAGTCGCATATCGCCCATCTGGCTGAAGCCTCTCGCGGGCTAAAGTACGTCGCGGAAAATCCCTTAAATCGGTCAACTGTGCAGGAAGGGAAGGGCAACACTGCCCCTCCAAACAATCAGGCACTCGAAATTAATACCTCCGCGATCTTCCCACTTTCAGCCGGGGCGGACTGCCAGCAGCCCTTTTCGCCATGGCGTAGTACATTACTCACGCTCAGTCACTATCTGCGTATCCTCGATAGTCAATATGCGTCGACGTATGAAATTAGTAATATCTATCTCGTTGATCAACAAAGTAGCTGTGCCGGTAACTTTATGTTCAATGAGAGCAGCTTAGGACAGTCAGGGAGCCGCGCATTGTTACGGGACCACCATCGGGTGTTCCGAACGACTAATAACGACGCCTTACGTAATCCAATGTACTGGATGGCAAATGGTAGCGCCAAAGCTACAGGTAGCCTCTTTATGAGTATGCCGATCTATTCGGGCACTGAGCGCATCGCTGAAGTAGTGGTTGAGCAAAATATTAGGCTCGATGATGCATTAGCATCGGGTAACCTTGCCATTGAATCAATGGTGACAGATAGAAATAATCGCCTATTGCTGGCCAGTAATAATTGGTCGTTACAATCAATTGTAGCTTCCCTTCCAACGAGCAAACAGTGGTTTGGCTATGTTGATAATTACCGTTACTTAGCGTTAAAAAATAGTCTCACTCCAGGCCCGTTTGCGATGGTGTATTTGGCGCCTACGACCATTCTCTTCGACCAGATGCGGTTGATGTTACTCAATACACTACTGCTCAATCTTTTTAGTGGGTTATTTCTCATTTGTCTTACCCTGATGTTTGAGAAACGTATGTTTATACCGGCGTTTAACAACGCACTACGTTTAGAAGAACATGAGCAATTTAATCGTAAAATCGTAGCCTCCGCACCTGTTGGTATCTGTATTCTACGCACAAGCGATGGGAGCAACATCCTCAGTAATGAGCTAGCTCATAATTATCTAAGCGTATTAACGCCTGAGGATCGCGTTAGAATTGGTGAGATTATTCGCGGTAAAGAAGTTAATTTTATGGATGTATTAACGGCATCGAAGACTAATCTACAGATGAGTTTTGTGCACAGCCGTTATCGTAATGAAGATGTGGCGATTTGTGTATTGATCGACGTCAGTGCCCGCGTGATGATGGAGAAGTCTCTGCAAGAAATTGCCGACAGTGCTGAGCAGGCTAATCAGTCTAAATCGATGTTCTTAGCGACCGTTAGTCACGAATTACGTACGCCACTTTACGGTATTATTGGTAACTTAGATTTATTACAGACGCGAGAACTTCCAGATAATATCTCTAGTCTGGTGCAGGGGATGAATAACTCCTCGGGCTTACTCTTAAAGATTATTAACGATATCCTCGACTTCTCGAAAATCGAATCGGAACAGCTGAAAATATCACCGGTTAAATTTTCTCCAAGCGAAGTCGTTTCGCACGTCCAAATGAACTATCTGCCTCTGGTGATCCGTAAGCGGCTAAGTCTCTGGTGCATGATTGAGGCCGATGTTCCGCACACCATGTTTGGCGATCCCATCCGCCTACAACAGGTCATTTCAAATATCTTGAGCAATGCCATTAAGTTCACCCATACAGGGGGAATTTTATTACATCTTTGGTGTAAAGATGGCTATCTCTATATTCGGATTCGTGACACGGGTATTGGCATTCGTCAGCGCGACGTGCAGCAATTATTTGACCCATTTTTCCAAGTCGAAGGGAAGGTACAGCGTAATTTCCAAGGGACAGGGCTAGGATTGGCAATCTGCGAAAAACTTATCAATATGATGGATGGGGATATTACAGTCCTCTCCGAGCCTGATATCGGAAGCGAGTTTACGTTACGCCTACCTATTTGGCAGGGGGAACAAGGTACACTCAGCACGGCATTTAGCGCAGAGCGCGTCGTTGTGCTGGTGAGTAACCGACATTTTTCGGCCTATCTTATTCGTCTTCTGGAAGCCTTACAGTTATCGGTTAGCACTGAGCTACCCGCTGATCCTCAACGCGTGCAGGCGGTAATTACCGATAATGACGAGTTGCTGCCTCTTCGCCATGCGGGAGTAGAGTGGGTCCTCTTCTCTGCGCTGCATAATGACAAACCCCTGCGCACCGCTGAAGGGTATTGGCTGACTTCGACAGCAAAAGCCTATCAGCTTCCTGAGTTGCTCGCACAGATTTGGCTGAGTCCCCCTGAAAGTAGCAAAGGCGATGTCACTACTCACTATTCTTCATCTGACGAGTATTCGGAGCATGTCATCCTCGTGGTTGATGACCATCCTATTAACCGTTTACTGCTCAGCGAGCAACTGATGACATTAGGTTATCGTACACGGACAGCAAAAGATGGACTCGACGCTTTAGAGGTACTGAAAATCGATGATACAGACTTGGTGCTGACTGATATTAATATGCCAAATCTTGATGGATATGGTTTAGCAAGAGAACTTCGTCGCCAAGGGAAAACCTACCCAATTATCGGGCTGACGGCAAATGCCCTAGTTAAGGAGCAACAGCAGTGTCTCGAGGCAGGCATGGACGATTGCCTTTCGAAGCCGATTACGTTGGAAGAGTTAAAACAGGCGTTGGAAAGTTATTTGATTGAGGCGAAAGGGGACTAGAAGCCTGGGAGAAGCTTCTAGTCGTTTTAATATTAGCTCTCGCTAGAGGAATTACCGACGGAAGAGAGGTAATTTAATAACGCAATATCGTTATCAACACCCAGTTTCATCATGGCTGATTTCTTCTGGCTACTGATTGTTTTGATACTTCGGTTAAGTTTACGGGCGATCTCTGTAACGAGGAAACCCTCAGCGAAAAGGCGCAGTACTTCGCTTTCTTTAGGAGAAAGACGTTTATCGCCATAGCCGCCAGCACTGATTTTTTCGATCAAACGGGCAACAGAATCGGGTGTGTATTTTTTCCCTTTCTGTAGTGCAGCGAGTGCTTTAGGAAGGTCAGTGGGAGCACCTTGCTTAAGCACAATTCCCTCAATATCCAAGTCAAGCACGGAGCCTAAAATGGCAGGGTTGTTGTTCATCGTTAGCACGATGATCGAAAGATCCGGGTAATGACGCTTGATATATTTGATCAGGGTGATCCCATCGCCATACTTGTCTCCAGGCATGGAGAGGTCGGTGATGAGTACATGTGCGTCCAGCTTACCGAGATTATTGATGAGCGTAGTGGAATCTTCAAATTCGCCAACCACATTCACCCATTCGATTTGTTCCAAGGATTTGCGGATCCCAAAGAGTACAATTGGGTGATCGTCGGCGATAATTACATTCATATTATTCATTTTTTTGGCTACCTTGCTGTAACAGTGACGCTACGTGTTTCTGTAATTCACTGATACTATTCATAATGTTCGTTTTGTGGTGTTGCTCAATCTGTGTCTCAATCTCCTCGCAATACGTTTTTCCTTCTTGCAAATTAAGCATAGCAAAAACGCCTTTGAGTCGATGAACTGTCAAAGCAAGCGCAGAGTAATCGTCGTAGGCGACCTCACTCTGCAACTTATCCATATCTTCTGTGACGGTCTGTTCAAAGATAGAATAGTACTCTGGATTCCCCCACAATGAAGTCGATACATTTACCCCTCCCTGTGTTAAATCATCTTCTCCAATCTGCTGTTCAATCAACTCCATGATGGCATTGAGGATAGAACGGCTAATATTAGCATTAGCCTGCTTATGGTGGGGGTGGCTAACAAATTGCTCACTCTTTGTAGAGAGTAAGACCCCCCAATCATCAAGTTGTTCCACATCGTCGGTAATCATCAGATCGCACTGTTGGCCTGAGTATCTATCTTCAGGGAAATCATACTTGGCTCCCCAACGCAGCAACTGGCGGCAGACAATATGGCGGATATCATCTGCGACGATAGTGACAAGGATTCTCACGTCCTCAAGAATCGGCTCTTCGTCCTGATGAATAGCGAGCGAGGGCGGTAAATCCATTTGCATCTTGTAACGAGTCCCTATATGGCTCTTCGACTCAACGACTAGGTCACCCTTGAAAAGTGCTAATAGCTGTTTGCAAAAAAACAGGTCGAGGCTCGTTGAGGTCTCAGCCACTTCGGCGCTGACCGCACCGATAAAGGGAAAATCACTATTTTCCTGCTCCTGCACAGATAACCCCGGGCCAGTATCAACAATTTCAAGAAAAAGTCGATCAGCAAATTCCGGACTTTGCGTAATCTTTAGTTTAATCTTGCCCCATACTGTATTTTCTATCGAGTAGCGAAGTATAGTTGTAATTATCTGAAAAATAAGTGCGGCATCGCCCACTCTTGCACTCTGTGCCAACTCACTATTATCAACCACTAATAGTATCGCTTTCTCGGTGACGGCGGCCTGGTTTTCGCTAATGACGTCATCAAGAATAGTTTGCAGATCGATATCCTGTTGTGTGGCGGATAAGCGTCCAGACTCGAGAGCGGTTAGCGTTTGAATGTTATTAATTAATTTTGTAATAACACCAAGACCCTGAACCATTTCTGCGGGGATAGCTGTCGTCGAGTGTGCTAACGCTTTTTCTACTTGGCGCAGGGGAGAATCAAACGTCTCACTCAGTTGTTCGAAAAATTGACGCCGTAATAAATGGTTTTTCTCCAGCACCTCTTGTGCATGCTGGAGTTGATGATTAACCCATTGCTCACGGTTTTGTTCGCGGAAAGTAAAAATATGGTAATGGCTGATAACTTGGCTGGTATGGTGGCGAACTTGATAGATCTCATTATTAACCGTCACTTGTAGGAGCTCGAACGGATTTGACGACATATCGACCATTTTCTTAAAGTTCAGATGCTGCACTAGGTGGTCAGCCAGCTCATTAGATAATAGAATTTTCCCTTGGTTGGCATCGTAAATGAGATAGCCTAAGGGAAAATTCCTGACTAACTCATGAGTAAACTCCTGAAGTTTCTCTACCCAAGGATCCACTTTAGTGGCAGATGAGCCTTTATTTTCCCGTAAAAAGGTAAGACAAAAAATAATCACAACAATCAGTGATAATAAAATAAGGTATACAGGTAATAATTCATCGAGCACCACGCTGGCGACCGATGTTAGTGGGAGATGATAAACCGTCGAGAGTGGGGCACTGGAAACGGGGCAGAGAAGATCGATACTCAATGCAGAGAGATTCAGTGAATAGCTAACGGGTGCGTTTTTTCTCGTTGCCGTCTCCTCGTTACGAATCTGTAATGCTGAGAGGGTCATAGAGGTCGTATTTAAGTCCTCAAGAGGTAAATCAACGGCGAGAATCGAGGCAAGATGGCCGGGTTGATTAAACGTGGTGCGTAGGGTAATAAATGTCCCATTAGCTATTTGCTGATTACGGCGTAGCGTCGAAAAACTCTCTTTTTCGTCTAGCGTATTCGCCTGTTGTAACATTTCATTCCGCCGCGCGGCGATCGCCGAGGTAATATTACGTCCTTCATAGCGATTTAATTTATCGGTAAGTTGACCGTTAGTCACGACCGATAAACTATTGTCTTCGCCATTAAGATAGTACAACGTCCACGTCATCTTTGCCGACGCCCACAGCGTTTCCGTGTACTGCGAAATCTGTGAGGCAAGATTTTGTGTAGCAACCGTATGCTCACCAAATATAAGCGTTTCCACCTTGGAGGAGGGGGGATCGATGGCAAAAACCCCCGGCTGCAAGGTTGTCTGGTGGGGTGAGGAACCATCGATAGTGGGAGTCAGGGTCTCGCGCGTCGCTGAATCGAAAATTTGCCAAGAGATATAGCGGTATTTATCGATACGATTTTGTAAGGAGTGCGTAAAACTGCTGAGTGCCGAGCCTTGCTGCCCAATGACCGCGGCGCTGCTGCTATATAAAAGACTTATAAAAGAAATGATCAGTAGCGTGAGCAGTAAAATGAGGAGCCTACGCAAATTATTATGTGTCATTTCTGGCATTTTTAACAGCATACAAGTCTCAAATAGGAAGCGTAAAGAGTATTAGCTGATTATGACAGATCTGAACGGTAGGTGTAACTATTGAGGAGAATGCCAGCCATCTATGACTTATGCTCA
The DNA here is from genome assembly GCF_018494085.1 of Rosenbergiella collisarenosi. GTDB lineage: Bacteria > Pseudomonadota > Gammaproteobacteria > Enterobacterales > Enterobacteriaceae > Rosenbergiella > Rosenbergiella collisarenosi. Next base: position 358,032 of record NZ_JABBFP010000002.1, read on the forward strand.
AATAAAAAAAAAAACCGAGCAAAAGCTCGGTAGGAAGTGATTGCAAACTTATCAAATAAGCTAATAAAACAATAATGAATATAAATGATGATAGCGCGTAGATAGTAATACTTAGACCGCTAATCGTTTAAACATTGAGTGCGGAAGTTTCTGGTGGATGATAAGAATGTTCGTCAATTTGCGTTATGAAGTGTCATCAGGGGGATACATTGATAAAATTTATATGTCTAAATTTACATTTAGACATTAATAAGAAACACATTGAAATATATTCTGTGCTTTAGTAACTTCCGTATTGAGATTTTTCCGCTTCAACTTCTAATTATAGTCACCGAAGCTTTTTTTGCATGACTTATTGACTTTTTTTCAGGATTAACGGTTTTCGAGGAAAATAAAGATGAAAATCCGCGCGCTCTCCCTGCTTGTTCCCGCACTGATCATCGCAGGTTCTGCTCATGCTGCAGAAATCTACAATAAAGATGGTAATAAATTAGATCTATTCGGTAAGGTTGACGGCTTACATTATTTTTCAAAAGACGATGGCACCGACGGTGACCAATCGTACTTACGTTTCGGTTTCCAAGGCGAAACACAAATCACCGACCAACTGACAGGTTATGGTCAGTGGGAATACCAAGTTGCCCTCAACAACGCGGAATCACAAGGGACTGCGGATAACTATACGCGTATCGGTTATGCAGGTTTACGTTTTGGTGATGCAGGGTCAATCGATTACGGTCGTAGCTATGGTGTGATGTACGACATCGCTGGCTGGACCGACGTTTTACCTGAATTCGGCGGTGATACCTATGGTGCAGACAACTTCTTATTCCAGCGTAGTAATGGCCTCGCAACCTACCGCAACAATAACTTCTTTGGTTTAGTCGACGGTCTTAATTTCGCTATTCAGTACCAAGGCAAGAACGGTAGCGCGACTGAATCACCGAACGGCCGCGACGTACTGGGTCAGAATGGCGACGGTTGGGGTCTTAGCTCCACTTATGATCTAGGCAACGGCCTTTCTCTGGGTGGTGCATTGTTTGCTTCAGACCGGACTAACGAACAAAACGGTCGCAATGGTTATAGCGCGATCCAAGGGCGTGGCGATAAAGCAACGGCTTACTCAGGCGGTTTAAAATACGATGCAAACGGCGTCTATTTAGCGGCGATGTATACTCGCTCTTATAACGCGACTAAGTTCGGCGATTCTACCGATAAAAATAGTGTATATGGTTACGCTAACAAGGCAGATAACTGGGAGTTAGTGGCTCAGTATCAATTCGACTTTGGTCTGCGTCCTTCTTTAGCTTACGTGACATCACGCGGTTCCGATCTTGGTCAATACGGCAACCAGAACCTGAAAAAATATGTTGATGTTGGAGCGACTTATTACTTCAATAAAAATATGTCTACCTATGTTGATTATCAAATTAACTTGATGAAAAACAATGAGTTTACTCAAGCAGCGGGCATCACAACTGATGATATTGTTGCGTTAGGACTTGTTTACCAGTTCTAATCTGCGCTAATAGTGTAGTGAGTACTCAAGAAACAGGATGCCTCGGCATCCTGTTTCTTTATAGACTCAGTGGTGAGGGGGCTCGCTGGCTGAAGAGTCCGAATGCCGCAGACAATAATGACCTTCCATATACATCCCACTCGCGCTAAATCCGCCAGACTGAAGCCATTGGTTATAGAGCGCACGACACTGAGTAAAAAATTGCTGGAATCGTTGCATATGTCATCTCCGCAGAAGGGGGGCAGAGTAGTTCTTGCAAAGACAATGCCAACTTACCGCACCGGAAGATACGTGGACGTTTCGATAAGCGGTAAAATAATGGCTCTATTTTGGTGCGCATCTACTGGGCGTTGCCCTTTCACCGTTCAAGAGAGACATAATGGTACACCCCACATTTCGCTTAACATCATTACTTATTCTATGTTGCAGTTTACTTGGATGTGATTCTGCGACGAAACCCGACCAGGTGTTTCAGGGGAAGACTATGGGCACAGTCTGGCGGGTGACGGTGGGCGGCTTGACTCAAGAGCAAGCGAAACAGCTCCCCGAGTTAATCCAACACCAACTCGATCAGGACGACCAAGAGCTGTCGACGTGGAAAAAGGATTCATGGCTGTCACGATTTAACCAGAACCCAAGCCTCAGCCCTCAACCGGTGAGCGATAATGTCGCCGCTATTATCTCCAGTGCGATGAATGTCGGGCGAGCGACTGAGGGAGCAATGGATATTACGGTGGGACCGCTGGTTAATCTCTGGGGGTTTGGTCCTAATGCCCTTCCCACGCATACGCCAACTGATCAACAAATAGTTACGGCTAGAGAAAAAATCGGATTAGCGCATTTAACGCTGAGTGAAACGGCAAACGGTAACTTCTTGCGTAAAGATATTCCTGATCTCTACGTCGACCTCTCGACGGTAGGCGAAGGGTTTGCCGCCGATCATCTTGCAAGGTTAATGGAACAACAAGGCGTAAGGAACTATTTGGTGTCTGTAGGCGGAGCGCTTATCTCACGCGGGCAGCATCAAGCCGGACATTCATGGCGCGTGGCGGTACAAAAGCCGACGGATAAGCTTAACCAGGCTCAGGTTGTGGTGGATCTGCAAGGTCATGGTATTAGTACTTCTGGAGATTATCGGAATTATTACGAACTCGATGGTAAACGGATATCACATATCATTGACCCGAATAGTGGTCGGCCGATCAATCATCATCTTGTTTCTGCTACGGTGATTGCGACCACCGCCTTGGAAGCCGATGCCTGGGATACAGGGCTAATGGTGCTTGGGACCGATAAAGCTAAAGCGCTAGCCTTACGTCATCATTTAGCCGTCTATTTGATCACTAAACAAGGGGATAACTTTGTCGGTTGGGCATCACCGACCTTCAAAACGTTTATCGTCGACGACTCAGACAGGTAAGGAAGGATGAATGTTTGATTTTTTCCAAGATGAAGCGCCTTGGCAAGAGCCGTTAGCCGCCGGTGCCGTTATCCTCCGCCGTTTCGCACAATATGACGTGGATGCCCTGTATCGAGAACTCATACGTGTCGCAGAGCAAGCCCCGTTCGTTCATCGAGTCACTCCCGGTGGCTTTACCATGTCGGTCGCAATGACCGGCTGTGGGGCCGCACAATGGGTATCTGGGCGCGAAGGATACTTAAGCCAGTCCCAACACGTTGCGTTAAGTCCCTTGCTTCTTCATTTTGCCCAAAGCGCCGCAACCGCAGCAGGTTATCCGCACTTTATACCGGATAGCTGCTTGATTAATCGCTACGCACCAGACAGTAAAATGACACTCCATCAAGATAAAAATGAACGCTCTCTTTCTCACCCTATCGTTTCGGTATCTCTAGGATTGCCCGCAGTCTTTCTTTTTGGTGGCCTATCACGTAGCGACAAAACGGCAAAAGTGTTGTTGGAACATGGTGATGTTGTCGTGTGGGGTGGAGCGTCCCGTCTTTGCTTTCATGGAATTTCTCCCCTAAAGCCGGGTATTCATCCATTGACCGGACCCTATCGTTTTAATCTGACATTTCGTAAAGCGCTATAGAGAGTCTACTACTTGCCAGCTCATTACTTCCGATGCAGTTTGCCAGTAATGGATATGCCAAGGTACGCAGGGATATTCAGCGGGCTGTGCAACGGAAGATAGCGTAACGGTTATCTGACAACGTTGTGTATCTACCGCTTGAACCGTAACCTGCTCGAAGCCAAATAAGCGCTGGACACGAGGATAGACCGCTTTATATACCGTCTCCTTCACCGAAAACACCAAGGTCGTGGCCTGAGCTAAGCTAAAACCCGCCGCAGTCATGATCGCGACTTCGTTATCATTCATGATCATCGAATACAGCTCTGCCGCTTTACCCTCGCTGAGCGTCAGTTCAATATCATTACCGACGAGGCTAGGTACGCCATTAAGGATGACGAAGACTTTGTCTGCGTGATGAGACAGTGAACCATAGACCCCAGTTGGCCAAATCGGTGAACGATCTTCTCGATTGAGGAGTTGAAAACCCTTGATATTCATGGAATCGAGAAGTTCTGCGACCAGCCAACGACTTGCCAGATATTCTGCCTGTCTTTTTTTTACAGCATGGCGTAGCGACTCAGGTAATACAAAGCCGAAGTGTTTGATGAGCGTGGGTGAAAATTCAGCCAGGTTAAAATGACAACAGGCGCTTGGGTAGGGCAGGGTGCTGAATTCTGCCTGAGTGATAAAGGGCAAGTCGGCCTTAGACTTCGCAAGTGTAAAGTGCGGGGGGAGTAATTGAGACATAAACAGTTCATGGCAATAGTGAATGGTTTGAGGATACCCGCTAAGCCGACTTGCCGCGAGAAAAATCGGTGATCCGCCAAACCGGAAAAATCTGAAGGTAATATGCTAAATTTTTGCCAAGCTTAATACAATTATCCTAAACCACGATAGAGGAGTTATCGTAATGAGTGAAGTTGAAAAAACACAATTAGATTATTTTCGTGATGTTACCTCACAGCTTAAAGAGATGCGTCACTACGCACAAAATAATACAGAGACGCTCTCGGCACAGTGGTTAGCGTTTGACGCAGGTGATTACAAGCATGCAGAGTTTGCAGAGCAAATTAATACGCTGCTTAATGCACAAGGTAAATTACTCGAAAGTATTGATGCAACAATCCAAAACATTGAGATTGAGATTAATCATCAAGAACAAGAAAGTTAAGATCTTCAGGGCAGCCACGGCTGCCTCATTCCCCGGTCATGATGTACACACATTGTAAGGATTCCGTAAGCTATTCGCTTCTTCGTTGAGAGTCTGTTGAGAATTATCTTATTACTCTAGGCAAATATCGCGTTAACACGCGCAATTTATCAGAGTGGGATATCTCGATGGGACGTTTAAGAGAGTGGCGAAAAAATAACGAGACATGTAATGAGGTGCTGAGGAAATTTAATTTTTCTAAGCGTCTGTGTCGCACGGTGGCAACACATCCCATCCTATATTGGCATTATTTCCAGCAGTGTCGACACTCATCTATCGCACAACAGATCAGACAGCGCGATGACGTTGTTAGCCTCGTCTCGCGGCCCTTCAATAAGTACCTTAACAAATGCTGGACGATTAAACAGAAGCTTGAGGCGGCATCCGTCACGTTACAACGCCTTGAGCAAAGTATCGACCCGAACTTCGTTTCTACCCTCTTTGGACCGCAAGCGACCGGCATTACGCTCGCGACCCTTCAGCTTAAGACTGAAGAGCAGGCCACACTCAAGCTGATGCATTCTCGTTTTGTCCGAGAAGGGGAAATGGGTATTTATCTTTTCACCCCACAGAGCGATTCACCGCTTTACAGTTTAACGTTCTCCTTCGATACGACGGGTAAAATTCTATGCCTATGCGGTTTACAAGGGCCTAAACCCGGTGAGGGGCAGGATCAAGTTAGAGCGATAACCAAGGCAATGTATGGATTAAGGCCGAAGAACCTTTTGTTGTCTGCAGCCTACGCATTGGCCGATGGCTATGGGGTTGAGAAAGTAAGGGGGATTGCTGACAGTCACCATATCAAATCTCATCATCTGAAATCGAGCTATAACACATTTTGGGAAGAGGTCTCACCCACGATCGATAGCCAGGGGTGGTATGAATTACCGCGTTATGAAGCACCGCGTGACGTTGAACTTGTGGAAAGTAAACACCGGTCTGCCTTCCGTAAACGTGAAGCGCTGCGCCAACAGATGAAAGCCGATATTGAACACCAGCTCCAAAAAATAGCCGACTACTCTCAACCACGGGAAGTCGCGCGTGAGTTACAGGTTTCTAATGCGTAACCGTCATTAAAAATTATAGAGCACACCGTCAGCGGGCGGTGTGCGATGCCGAGTAGTAAGACTGGTGATATAAGGGCTAGTTTCGATTTTTTTACTCTTCGCGATAGAGTTCGTACCATATCCTATCTCCCCCGATTCGCGGAATACTGCGCGCTATACTCTCCGGAAGGTCTTGTGGTTAGCAGGCCAAGACTCATGTCGACAGAACCGGATATCATCAACACACGGTATTCGTTAGGGGGAGAAGGCCAGTAATACTTTGAAGTGGTATAGCCGATCGAGCCTTTGCAGTGGAAGTTTTGAGGGGATGTCAATTTTTCCCATCCACAAATCACAGCCACAAAAAAAGCAGCCGTAAGTGGCTGCTTTTCTTTGGGATTTTTGGTCGGCACGAGAGGATTTGAACCTCCGACCCCTGACACCCCATGTTAGCTGGCGTTAATTAAATAAGTCCAATTAAATCATGTGGATATGTAGATTTAACTGTATAAACAAACAGTACCTAAAATACAAAAAGTGCATTATATACATCAATGACTTGGGGTGACTTATACCATCGCTTATGCGATCTTTATTTCACCGTGAGGAACACAAACCCACTCAATATGATTTTCAGTGTATATGCGCGTCGACTTGGCATCGCTATGAGCCATTCTTGCCTGTGGGTCGATACCTTGCTGGTTGAATAAGAACGCTGAAAGAGCCCTTATTTCGTGAAACGTAGGGCGCTGATCTTCAGGCAATGTTGAAGCCACGCCAACCTGATCTCTTAATTTCGAGAAAGAACGGCTAATATAATCTGGTGCTACTTGTGTCGGATGCCCAACCTCCTGGCTAATTGGGTTACTTCTTTTTAAAGGTATTCTGTGCACCACATATGGGCTAGCAACATTATCTCGACTACTCTCTATGATGGATTTTAGCGCTGGGCCGATAGGGATCGCTACATGAGAGGCTTCCTTGTGTTGTACTTTCTGCCTATGAATATATAGCGTTCCATATAGATCATTCTCTGGGCTATCTAACCATATACACCCGCATACACCTTGGGCAGGTTTCTTAATTGAATATTTTATACGTGAGACCTCAAGCCTTGCATGACTCGTCTGAAGAGCTAGATCCATTGCTGTTTTAAGCCAAAGAGGGGCAGCATTATGAATTTTTCTGTAATCGGTAAGGCTAAGTCTTCTTCTGGTCTTTTTATCAACTCTGCGCATTTTCTTTCTTTCAGCAGGGTTATCGATCATCAGGGACTCATCGACAGCATAGCTGAATAGCTTTTTCAGGAAGCTAACTTTCCTATTCTGTACGTTGGCAGAAGAGGTTTGATGGTACTTTGTGATAAATGCATTTACGTGCTCAAGCTGGATGTCACAGGCATAGATATCGGAGAAGAAATTTTTCACGCGGACGATATCATTTTTCCAAACGGCAACCGTGTCTGAGCTTGGTTTCTCATCAACAATAGCCCGGTCCAATAACTTCTCAGCATAAACAGCAAATGGTTTAGCCTCACCATTCTCTCCACCTGATTCCCTAATCAGACTATCTAAGGATGGTGCGGTATCAGGCCGCATTCTGTTGTTATATTCGCGCGCGATGGCAATAGCCAAGGCTCTATCAGAGCCTAAGCTTTTACGCTTTCCTGTTATGAGTGTGAAACGATAAACATTTGCTGATTTATCAAAAAAAAGATGATCGGGAAGGTGCCTATTTTCTCTTTTGCGGGGACGCCCTAACATTTAAGCCTCATTGATAAGATGATGAACAGCGCTTGATACAACACTGCTAATTCCCCAGCGCTCAGCTGAAATGACCCACACACTTCCGTCAACAATACGGCCTTGTAATACGCCATTTCTTACCCACTTTTTAATGGTGCGATTATCAGGTTCTGACCCCGATTCAAACTCCCTCTTAGCCCATGCGCTGGCTCTCATTAATTTGCTCATACGTCCTCCACATTACCCGCTGCAACGGTTTTGATTAGTCGCTGGTGGTCGGTACCAGCTTTTGCCAAATATCTGATACATACTTAGCTTGATGAATAGCATCATCAAGGGCGTTATGCTGATCACCAACAAACGGCATCTCTCGCTTTGGGTCATAGCCAAGTTGTCTACCGAGCTCAACGATGGTTCTCACATCCCGATCGTTCCAGAAATTCCAGAATGGTCGTAGCTGTGCTCGTCGATAAGCATCACGCAGTAGTACATTATCGAAGTTGGCGCCGTTACCCCAAAGCTGAATGTTTCTAGTTGTGCTCGTTGAAAGCGCAAACGACGATAGAGCCAACAGAACCTCATTGATATGGCTGGGATTGCTTGATAAAGCTTTTCTAGCTTCCTCGCTTTGCTGCATCCACCACATGATGGTATCTGCATCCGGTACCGCGCCGTTAGCCATCTCACTACGCAGAGTTGCCACTTGATAAAACTGTGGACCAAGCTCATCGGTCGACGGCTCGAAAAATACGGCGCCGATCGTGAGGATAGGGGAACCAGGTGCGGTACCCATTGTTTCGATGTCTACCATTAAGTGTTTCATTATCTTAATCCCCCCAACAGCTTAATTCTTCACGTACTGCATCATTTGCGGCCTCTTGTGAATCAAATTGACCATCACTCTCTACCACCGTAACTTCCGCATTTTCCCGACAGAAAGCTTTCCACTCCTTGCGCGGTTGGCTAATTGCATTTGAGTTTTCATAATAACCCTTCTTCTTCCAGTTCGTTTACGATGTCCATCACCTCGGTACCCTTCAAAAAATCAAATGCTGCGCAGGCCATTTCGAACATGAGCCTCTCTTGAGGGTGAGGTGATAGCCAGAATTTAAACCCTTCTCGGCTAACATAACCGTGCTGCTGATAAAATCTATTAGCCAGCTTAATGGCCTGGTTAACTATCTCAACTCTACGGTCCATCAATCCCCCAATTCTTCGGATTTCAAGAATATAATCCAGTGCGTCTTATCACCTTTTCCGGCGCGTTGTCTGATTGTTGGCTTCTGGTCGGTAAGCTCAATTATCTGACTCACTGGTATCTGTGTTTCGTTCCATTTAAAAATCAAAGTGCCGTGTGTCCGCAGCACCCTAAATGCTTCTTTGAATCCAGCGGTAATATCATTCCGCCATGTTTCTTTGTTAAGGCAACCATACTTTTTACGCATCCAGCTGTTCTCTCCGGCACGGACTAGATGAGGGGGATCGAATACCACTTGGGCGAATGATTCATCTTTAAAGGGTAAGTTGCTAAAGTCGGCCACGACATCTGGGCTAATTACCAAATGGCGACCATCACATAAAATATGCTCTTCTTCTCTGATGTCGCAGAACGTTGTTCTATCGTCCTGCTTATCGAACCAGAACATGCGTGAGCCGCAGCACATATCTAATATTTGAGATGACATATCACTCCCCCAATCCGTTTAGGCGTTTAATCACTGGTGCGGCTTCTACTGCTGCCTTCTTTATCCAATCGTAAGCATCCCTCCACATACCTGTTTCAGTGTCGGGATTTTCAGCTTTAACCGAGTGATAAAACTCTACTGCTTTGACTAAATCCATTAACTCATGGGGCAAATTAATCTCCGGCACTGGCGGGGCGGTGAAGACCGCGTGGCGACCCAAATTAAAGCCGTCAGACACATTGAGAACCTCTAGTGATAAATCCTCAAGACATTTAATTTCTGCCACTGGCTCTGCCGTTAGCACCCCTAGGGCTATTTGGTCGCGTAGTTCTTCTAATTCACGTTGCTTTTTCAACGTGTAAACCGTGCATCGTTGCTCGATACTGGCATTGATGAAGGTGTTCAACTCTTCACGCTTCTCTTGTGTTAATGCAATCATGCTGCCTCCACTCGATTAAACTCGACGACCCACACCCAAGGGTTAGACTGCCAGCTATCTTGGCCGTGGATTGATTTCCAAGTTTCTTCCCATACTAAAAACCCGTGGGTAGCCGGTATGAAGTCATAAAGACCACATCCTATTTCTTTGCAAATATCACCCAACGTAATGGCATGTAACCGCTCTACCCGAATATCAGTAATCTCAAGCGTTATGCGTGAAACCCATCGGGGCATTAGGGTTGATGGCACTTGCTCAGCAACAGCATTACAGTAGTTAAAGAGGGTTTCCCACTTCTCTATGTGTTGATCAGCGTATTCAATAATTTTGATTTCATTGTCTGCCGGATAGGCAACTGCTCTGATTCCATGAGGGGTAGATTTAGTTGCATAGCACGTCTCCCTCACCCATAGGCGGTCACCTGGTTTTCCTAGCTTACTGTTCCAGTAGCACCCTGAATTTATTTCTCCAGCAAGCTCGTTACCTGCAATTTCACAGCCCATGTTGATACCTATCACAGGAAGATTGACCTGAATACGGTGCTGCGTTTTACGCCCATCAAGAATGGCTCTAACCATTTCACCGTTGAAGATAATGCCGCGTTCTTTAGTTTGTTTTTCCACTTTACTCTCCACACTCGACTGCAATCGGTTTAAGCGCTCTCAGTGAGCGCCATGGGTGAATTATTCGCTAGACTCTTCAGGCTCTTTGTATTCAAGCAAACTACAGAGACCTTCAACGGCTTTAGTCATGATGAACAGATCGGCACTAGCGGCATTACGGTATGCACCCGCTTCATCGTCTTCATCTCTTGGAGAATATTCGCTATAAGTAGTAATTTTCTTAAATTGAAATTTATCCGTTAAAACGAAACTAGCTTTACTGAGGCAAAGCTCCATGCTCTCGACTATGAAACCTGTGTTAAGGCTGTCCGACACCTCTTCTGAAACTGAGTCGAGGCCTGCAGAGTAGGTGATAATTTCTTTATCGTCGGCTAGGCGAGATAAACGGATGTAGTTACCAATATTGAACCCATCAAAAGCGTCCGCATCACCGGATAAATGATTTTTTAAACGGGTAGTAAGGCCATTTTTGATGTCACTGATATGGATGGTTTCTGTCTTAATAGATCCCACTACTCTGACTAGCATCGAGCAGGTTAAGGATGCTAATTTTTTGCTGGTTGTATTAACGAATAGCAGCTTTGATTCTTCGTGGTACAGCGCCAAGACCAGAGTGGATTTAACGAAAGCCAGACGGCAAAGATCCACAGTCACGTTATCTTTAATTGCCGCTTTCTCGTCTTTGGTAATTTTAGCTTCTTGTAGCCCTTCAATTGCGGATACACGCTTGTTCACTTCTTCGTTAATCACGTCGGTAGGGATAATTTTCTGATCTACACGCACTACAAACATAAAACCGCCAGTGATCGGCGTTACTAGTTCGCCGGTGACAGGATGCGGTACGAACGACGAGCGAGAGAACTCAGTTTCACCAACAGGGGAGTAGGGTAGTTCTTCTAGGTGCTTGGCCAACGGTTCTTGGCTAGGAAGCGTTGCTTTATAAACGATAGCGTTCTTAAAACTTGGTATTTTCACGATTAACTCTCCAATTTCAGGCTGCAGAAAGCCCTTGCCGTAATGGCAATAATTAAATTTGGAAAAATTGGCTGGTGGACCTACTGCAAAAGCCCACAGCCTGCGGGTCTCCACACATGGAGGATGTTGTGACACTGAGGCGTTAACTCACTTACTTCCCGCCGCTCAGTTTTCGTATTGGTTGCCAACTTCTGCAACTCAGCCGATTATTCGGGTCTTTGCATTGGCCTACGTTGCATCTCACTTGAGAACGCCACAACGGAAAAAGAGCGATCCACGCCTACTATTGGCAACCCTCACCGGGTTCGGACTACCGTTGCCGAGGTCGTTGTGGTTTTTAACGCCCGCGCTCTTTCCGTTGTGTTGCCAGTAACGCTGGCAAGTCGGTGACATCTCAGATAAACAACCTTGTGCGGAGTCGCCCAGCTCCGGATTAATCGTCAAACCGGTTAGGTCACACGTTCTGCTGTCACTGCCGGTGTTTCTCACCACCGCCGGCTGGGTGCATGGATTTAACTTATAAATCATTTATCTTAGTGATAAGTTGTTTGTTCACTTACACACTGATTATTACTATGAACAATCCCATACCATCACTAAAACTAGACAGTTGGTACAAAGTTGTTATTTCAATCTGTACCGTTGTATTTTTAGCCTGTGCATCAGGCCTACTTCCTAATTTACCAACTAAAGAAACGCTACAGTCTTGCTTAGGTGGCATATTTTTAGGTCTCGGCGAATGGAAAAACCACCCATTAATGACCGTTATTACGGAAGTAGGAGGACAGAGATTTAAAGGCGAGGGCTATAAAAGAGCTTATAGCCTTACTGGTACTATCCTCTGCCTCTTCGGTCTCTACCTTCTTTACAAGGGAATCTGGCACCTTATTTAAATCAAATCCACAGCACGGGCATTTTTCATACATCGGTTTCCACACAAAACCACCAGGTGCTTTGATAAAGCTTCTCTTGCTAGCCTTTCTCTTGTACATACCGTCACCTTTCTATCGTCGGATGGGTGCATGGATTATATTGCTCAACAACTTTAAGGTGTAATTTAGTTGTTATAAATGATCCCGTCAACAACTTTATGTGGTTTGATTGCTTTTAATTTTAGGTAGAGGATGGTTAAAAAATGGAGAAAGCATGACAACTCAAACTGAAATTTATAACTATTCATCGATCAGAGATAAGCTGTTCAATAACTTAGTTAGTATTATCGATGGGATATTGGCGGACGATTTAGTAGATAAGGCCGAGGTTGTTTTTTTAGATAACTGGTTAGCTGAAGCTCAGCAGATATCAAGTAACTCAACGGTAAAGTCACTTGTTTATAAGGTTGAATCTGTTTTGGTATCGGGAATGAACACTCAGGACCTTATAGAGCTAAAGGCATCTCTTCATGCGATACAAAGAGAGTTGTTAGATTTACCTGGTATTGATTTTTACAGCATTGATGCAGACGTGAACCTTTTACTTGGTCTTTGCAAAGGTATAGCCGCTGATAAAAAAATCTCAGATAGTGAGGTGCGTTACCTTGATTGGTGGCTAGCTCAAAACTCAATGCTTAGAAATAACTATCCCGGTAAAGATCTGCACCGTTTGGTGAGCGAGATATTGTCGGATGGAATAATAACCCCAGAAGAAAGCAAACAACTTTATGAGGCTGTAAATTTATTTAGTGGTGCTAGCCTAGAGGATGGCGTAACGGATGGAATGGCCACAAGGCTACCATGCGATGTAATCTATGATCTAAAATTAGACGGGCAAACATTCTGCTTAACCGGTGAGTTCATCATGGGGAGAAGAACTAGCGTCGAATCGCTGATTAAAAAGCACGGCGGTAGAATAAGTGACTCAATCACTAAAAAAACTAATTTTCTAGTAGTAGGGACCCTATCTTCGAGAGATTGGAAGTTTTCTTCACATGGAAGAAAAATTGAAAAAGCCATTGAATACAGAGATATAAAAATATCAGGTATTAAGATCATCGGTGAAGATGATCTTATAAAGTTTTTACCAACTTCTTGATGACCAGAATACCCGGCCTATAACAGTTATTCTCTCGAAAGATTCTTTGAGGGTAAGAACTTCATCCGGGTATTCTTCTTTGTTAAAGGATCGCAGTATTACCCCACCATCAGGCCTATTTATCAGAACCTTGACCCGTAATAACACACCGTCTCGCACTGCGTATAAGTCACCATCACGAATTGGCTTTTTCTTACTCAAGTCTACCGCAACTAGATCCCCATTTTTTAGAACCGGATACAGGCTGCTACCATTTATTTTTACTATTCTGGCATTATCAGCAAAAACACCGGAAGATCTTAAATCATCTTTCCTAAAGGGGAATGTAGACTCTTCATTTTCGATGATTTCCGCCATACAACCGTTTCCAGCAGCAAGTTCTACATCCAAAATAGGTATCTCCGTAAAGATGCTCTGATCCTGCTGAGTTTCCTCCCACTCTTTAATAACAAAAGTGGTTTTCTGACCGTTAGAGTCTAATTCGCCAAATTGAAGCCAATGAGCAGAAACTGACAGCTTCTCCGCAATAGTTTTTAAATTTCTAGGCTGAAGGGTAACGCCACCCTCTATTTTCCCTATAGCTTGCTGGGATACACCTACCAGCTCAGCCAACTGCTGCTGGCTCAAACCTAGCTTTTCTCTCGCGATTTTCAATCGCTCTGCCAATGTGCCCACAACTATCTCCTCTTCTATGCGCACATTACAACTTAACGTTTTAACTTTCCAACACCTAAAAGTTGTTATATTGGTTGTATATGTTGTATATTCACAACTTAAGGTTAACTAGATAGGAAAACCCATGACCACTGAACTCAGCGCACTAAAAGAGGCTATAGCATTAGCCGGAAGCCAGTCTGAGCTAGCAAGAAGAATCTCTAAATTGACCTGTACCAATGTTAAGCAGCAACAGGTTTGGAACTGGGTAAACCGTTCTCAGAAAACACCATCGAAACACGTGATCGCCATTGAGTCAGTGACGGGTGTTTCAAGGAGCAAGCTGAGACCAGACCTCTACCCAAGCTAGGGTAACTGTTTTTTAGATTATTAAGCACCACAGAAGAGAGGTAGTAACCGTGGATCAGAAAAACTGGAAAGTAGAGAAACAACCCGATTGGTATATTAAAGCAGTGAAGAAAACTATCACTGAATTACCAGGTGGCTATGCGGAAGCCGCTGAATGGTTAGGCGTTACTGAAAACTCACTATTCAACCGCCTGCGTGCTGATGGAGATCAGGTTTTCCCAATGGGATGGGTTGCTGTTTTAGAAAAGGCAGGCAACACGAATTTTGTATCTCACGCAGTAGCTAAGGCAGCTGGTGGAGTATTCGTTCCGGTCCCGGATGATTTAGACGAGATAGAAAATGCGGACATCAATCAGCGCTTACTTGAAGCATTAGAGCAGGTTTCTGCCTATTCAAAGCAGGTTCGTGACGCGATCAGCGATGGTGTTGTTGAGAGACATGAGAAGGAAGCTATTGAACAAGATCTTTACCAAGTAATCAGCAAGCTTCAGGAGCACTCGACATTGGTTTATCAGATTTTTTGTAAGCCAGAAAAGGTGAACGCCCCAAGTTGCAGCTCAGGGCGTCCGGTTGCGACTAAATCATTGTGTGGAGAATCAATCGCATGAGCATTGTAACAGCAGAAACGGTATTACCACAACTGCGGGTACGGGAAGTCAGATCCTCAGATGAGTCGTTTATTTACTGCTATGACCAAATGATACTGGGTCAATGGGAGGAAGTTAACCACAGCTGGGTTGAGTGGCTGGTGGGTGATGTTGAGTTGATGTTGAAAAAGGATAGCCAATGGAAGACGAAGTCATTAAGCCATGGGTTCAGCGTTATACAGATCCCAGAGGTATCGAAGTCGAAACAGTCGGAGTCGACATTGTTAATCACCGAGTCATTTTTCGCTATGCAGATTACCCGTACGAATGCGTGTGCCCTCGGCGTGACTGGCCTAAGAAGTTCAGGAAGGTTGAGTTATGAGTAGAATTTTTGACATCGTCCAAGAAATGTCTGGGCAGAGAAGCACTATAACGATACCTAGACCTTACCTGAAATTTTTCAAAGGCGAGCAACAAGCTCATGCTCTTGCTGCAGTCCTTAATCAACTCGTTTTTTGGTCAGGCCACTCAAGTATTGCTGATGGTTGGTTCTATAAAACACATCAAGAACTAGGTGAAGAAGTTGGCGGGCTAAGTGACGATCAGGTTGCAAGGTTAGTCGATAAGCTAGTCAAAAAACTTCTTCCCGGCGTGATTGAGACAGATAGCAGAAAGGTAAATGGAACGCCTGTTAAACATTATAAAATTAATGATAAGAAGCTAATCAGAGCTATTTTTCCTAGCAATTCCGATTCCGCGAAGTCGCGGAATGGAAAGCGCGAAGTTACGGAATCCATTCCGCAAAGTCACGAAATGGAAACCGCGAAGTCGGGGAATGATAGCCGCGAAGTCGCGGAATCCTATCTCTATACAGATCCATACACAGATACAGACTTACAGATCACTAAAACCCCTATGTCCGGGAATTCTTACGAATCCCAGGACGAAAATAATAATTTTCTTGCTAAGCATCCTGAAGCTGTCGTTTTCAACACCAAAAAACGCCAATGGGGTTCAGAGGCGGATTTAATTTGCGCGAAATGGATATGGGGGAAGGTGACAAAATTATATCAATCCTCCACCACTCAAGACGGAACTCCGCTGCAGTTACCCAAGGAGCCTGACTTCACTAGCTGGTCGAATGAGGTTCGCTTGATGTGCGAACAAGACGGGAGAAACCACAAGTCAATCTGTGAACTATTCAGTCTGGCTAACAAGGATGATTTCTGGAAAACCAACGTTAAGTCCCCATGCAAACTGCGCGCTAAGTGGGATGAATTAACGCTGAAACTGGCAGCTAATCATAAACAAGATTTCACTAAAGTCTCTGAGGTCGATCAGGGCGGAATCTCAGGGTTCAGGGTGGTTTGATGGACAGAAAAGCGGAAATACTGAAAGTTTTAAGCCCTGACCAGCCGCTAACTGCGATTGAAATTAGCGAAAAGACGGGGATCGGACGCAGAGAAGTCAGCAAGTTTATTAGTGATTTGGTTGAGAGTGGCGAAGCAAAAATTTACTCCGGGCGCTGGGCATTTTTACTAGGTGAAAATTTATCACTGAGTAACCCAGAGTTTTACAAACACGCGCAAGCCGCCGAAAAGTACGAAACCTCTGGTCGGTACCGTACCGCGCAAACAGCATGGCAAGCAGCGTTCGATAGCACCAGCGAGGTTCACCTTCGTACTAAAGCGGTTAAACACATTCAGAACTGCGAGAGCAAGGTAAAGCGGGTGTGTTACGAGAGCATGGGCGAGATGGCGGGGCGAATGGCACTGAACGATATCTCTAGTTGCTTAGGTTCTGGACCAGGTCAATTTTAAGGAATAACACGTGACACTTAAATCTACTACTGACGCTGACGATAAGGACTGCTGGCAAACCCCAGTGTGGTTATTCGACGCTTTAGATATTGAGTTCGGTTTCTGGTTGGACGTTGCAGCGAGTAAGCATAACGCGCTGTGCACGCAATTTTTTACCGAAGAAACCAGCGCACTGGAACGTGACTGGGAAAGCCATGGTGCGATCTGGTGTAACCCGCCGTATAGCAAAATCTTCCCATGGGTTGAGAAAGCCGCTGAGCAATCACGCAAGCAACACAAAGCGGTAGTTCTCCTGGTACCAGAAGATATGTCGGTGGGCTGGTTCAGTAAGGCCCTCGATACGGTGGACGAGGTAAGGGTGATCACCGATGGGCGGGTTAATTTCGTTCATGCGGGTACCGGTAAAGAGAAGAAGGGCAATAGTAAGGGCTCAATGCTATTAATCTGGCGCCCATTCACTAACCCAAGACGACTGATCACCACTGTATCGAAACACACGCTCGAGCAAATTGGCCGAGAGGTAAGGGCAGCATGAAAATAATCTTACCTTTCCCACCGACGGTGAACACCTACTGGCGTTTTACTAAAACGGGAGTATTAATCAGTGCCTCCGGGCGCATATTCCGAGCGAATGCTATTGCGGCTGTCGTTGAGCAGTTAAAGCGAATCCCTAAGCCTATGACAGGACCGGTTCAAATTACATTGAAGTTGAGCCCTCCGGACAAACGCCGCCGTGATTTGGATAACTACTTAAAAGCGATCTTCGACAGCCTGACCCATGCGGGCGTCTGGGAAGACGACAGCCAAATTAAGCATATGGACATAGGTTGGGCCGATATCGTTAAAGGCGGAGCAGCGGAGATCTCAATTCAACCATTCACCGGAACGTATCAATTGGAGAGAGTATGAGAGATTTAGTAGAGATTTTATTGTGGGCATTATTCGTTCCGGGTTTGGTTCTTGTCATGAGCTTCATCAATTGGAGTAACCAGTTCAAATTACTGGGGCCAGCATTAATTTTCAGGCTAATAGTTCTCAACATTGCTATTGGGATCGTTGTTACAGCGACTAACCACTTAAGTTAGGGATGGGTATGAATATAAAAAAATGTACCTGTGGCGCTGATGCTTTTGTCTTCCGCGAGGCACAGGAAACTAGATTAAGAGGCAGATGGTATTACGTTGCTTGCTCTGAGTGTCAAAACCAAGGCCACACGATGGAATCAGCTAATAGCGCCATAAATCATTGGAACGAAGCTTAGAGAAAGGTGGTGAATAATGGATCGGTCCGAACTAGAAGATATAGCAAAGCGACAAGAAGAAAGGGTAAGAGTCGAAGCTGTAATTAAGAGAGCTAATGAATTTGCCAAAGTCTTTAAGGCACTCAAGAAATCGATAGATTACGCCAGTAGGGAGTGGCTGTTTTCTGCAACTGAGTCCTACATAGAATTTGCTGTTCCATGTGATTTGCTTATTGATGTGGTGTGGTTGAGGGAATTTAATTTCAAGCGAGATGATGAAAATGTATTCCATTCAAGAGTAAATTTCTCCATACGAGGCCAGCGCGCAATGGCGCACATTGGTTATGCAATGTTAAGAATAGGCAGGTAAACAATGGATGTAATTATTTTCGATCTTGATGGTGTTATCTGTGATAACTCACATCGAGCTCACTTGGTACCGCCCCGCGAAGTTCAGCATATTAACGAGTATTGGCATGAATTTGTTGCTGAATGCGTTAACGATAAAGCTATTGGTGCGGGTATTGAATTTTATAAGGCGATGAACAAGGCACATTACACGGTGATCCTAACAAGTCGTCAGGAAAACTTTAGGGAAAGTACAGTTAACTGGCTGTCAGATAATGTCGGCCGTGAAGTTCCTTCCACCGAGTTATTCATGCGCCCCCATAATGTTTCCTGCCCGCCGTCACAGTACAAAGCCGAGGTGGTCAGAAAGATACTGGCTGGTGGCCATAATATTCTATTCGCTGTTGATGATGATCCCTCTGTTTGCGCTGCCTTAAACGCAATGGGAGTTCATACCTTCACACCATCAACAATATGCTCAAGTCTTTCGGGGGTGGCCAAGTGAATTATCTTGAAATGCCTCAAGAAGAGCTTAATCATAAAGTTCATATCATTATGGGCCACGAACCTACTTCTAACATTCCAGATTATTGTAACTCTTGGGTTTCATCAGGCCCTGTTATTGCTGAGAAGGGGATTACCATCACGCCTGAATATGACGATGATGGAAATATCAAGCTGTGGGTTGCTCTTTATGCAGGATCACTTTGTAAAACTAATAACCCATGTCTTTCGGCTGTGGTGGTTCTTCTTTTAGAAGAGGGGTTTAAGCTCAAATATCATTAAACTACTGGTTACACGATCAGTAAAAAAGGTTATATTAGTAATGCTGGTGGGTTAGGTTCGCTGGCTAAGGTTGGTCCCGTTCATTTGCAGATGATGGGGCGGGGCCGATATAAAAACTGTGTGGAGAAAAGTATGAACAAGACGTTAATTATTGACGCCGTTGCTGTACGTGAAGATATCGAAAATCGAATGATGGTTAACGATTTACATAGAGCAGCTGGCAGTGAGAAAAAAGATAATCCCCATGAGTGGCTGAGGCTCAAACAGACCAAAGATCTGATTGCAGAGCTCGAAAAAGAAACTACGGTGATTCCCGTAGTTACCATAGAAGGGCGTAATGGCGGTACCTATGTATGTCGTGAGTTGGTCTATGCTTACGCAATGTGGGTCAGCGCTGCGTTTCACCTCAAAGTTATTCGTACTTTCGATAAGATTAGCTCAGCTCCCTCAATCAACCCTGCCAAAGTAAACGAGCAGATTCAAGCGGGTGTTATTCTCTTAGAGTCAGCATCAAAACTTCTTAACTTATCCAACTCCTCTAAACTGGCTGGATTCCAAAAATTACAACAATTTGCTGGGATCCCAAACATTATGCCGGTCTACGCTATCGACGCCCCGAGCGATGCTGTTGATGGTTCCAGTAGGCCGACCAAGGCGCTGAGTTACTTGCTCAAAGACCACGGTATCGGGTTATCTGCTAATCAGGTATATAGGCAGCTTGAGAAGCTAGGGATCATTGAGCACAAACAAAGGCCAAGTAGAAGTGGTGTTGGTGGGATCAAGCAATTCTGGTCGCTTAGTGCAAAAGGCTGCATGTATGGAAAGAATATCACAAGCCCCGCTAATCCAAGAGAGACCCAGCCTCATTTCTTTGAGTCGAAGTTCCATTCGTTATTGAAGTTACTTGAGACAGTAAGCTGAGGTTTACGTGAGAGCTATATTAACTCCAGACGTAGCGCCGCTAACTGGTACCGTAATTTTCAAGCCGGGCAATGAGCTGCTTTCTCTATTCCGTTCCGGCAAGGTACTGGTCTCTAACGTGCCTGAAAATTTGCGAGATACTCCAGCCGGTCGCTTAAGTGATTCAGCGCAGCCGCTCATGGATAACCCTTCAATTATAGATTTCATGTGCCAGGACGAAGTAATCGCAGCGGCTGGCGGTAGTGAAGTGCTTCGAGATCACGTAAGGCGATTTCATTGCTGCCAGTTTGAGTCAGAGGAATACCACCATAAGCATTACACGACTTTAAAGTCCGGTACCGGTTATGTTTCTCTGTGCTACACCCACGATAATAATTTTCGCAATGTTCACATTCCGCAACCACTCCAAGATATTGCAAAGCTGAATACAGCTAATTGGGTGATCGGGAGAGTAATTTATAACCTAACTCTTCCAGAGGGCCACCAGCTGACTTTACCGGAGCTGTGTTGCTGGTCGTTCGTAAAGGGCTTGGTCCACTTACTACCAGAAGGTGCAGTGCGGGCGATCCTCAAACGACCACCAGCAGAGATACTTTCTGGTCCACAAAAGGAATCAACGATATTGCCATTTGATAATTCAGGTCGGCATATCATTGAGGAGGGAGCCGAAGCGGTAAAACAAGTATTAGCAATAGGAGTTGATCCCGAGTCACCAGAGTCATTCATGCGCAGGCCTAAGCGTAAGCGTTGGATTAATGAGAAATACACTCGATGGGTAAAATCTCAATCCTGTGCTTGCTGTGGCCAACCGGCTGACGACCCTCACCACATCATCGGGTACGGGCAGGGCGGAATGGGTACCAAAGCGCATGACCTGTTTGTGATCCCTCTATGCAGAAAGCATCATGATGAATTACACGCAGACCAGAGTAAGTTTGAAAACAAATACGGAACGCAGCTTGAGCTGTTTTTCCGATTCTTCGATCACGCGATTGCAGTCGGTGTGATTGGTTAATTATTGGGTGTGGAGACCTATAATGATATATCCATCAGAAGTTGGAACGAGTAACGAGCATTGCCACTTAAACACGCTGGACCGTATCTGGGTACAGGGTAAGATCAAGATGTGGGTCCGCTGGTCTACGATAGGCGGTGGTAGCTGCGGGAATATGTTTAACCAGATACTATCCACGCAGAAGGTATCTAAGGACGCGCTGAATAAAATTATTCGTGAGTTGCATAAATCCGGCACTACACGCGAGCACCTGTTGGAGTTCTTCCAAGAAATGTTGAACGGGAATAATAAAAGTTACCTTGCATTCTGTACCGATGAAGAAGCGTGCAAGATTGATAGAGCGGTAGGGCAGACTCTACCGGGTAGTTTGATAGATTTACTGCACAGGAAATATAGGGGCAAAGGCCGAAGTATTCGTAGTTTGGCAGAGGAAATGCAAGCACAACACCCAGAACTAAGTTTCATGACCTGTCGCCGTAGAATTGATACCTGGCTAAAGTTTGCTGACTACGCGTTATTCCAGCCTTTATCAGATGCATTTGATAAAAATAAAGCTTGATATTTGAACCAAGAAATGATCATATATACGTATGCTTGCAGTGCTGTATCTAGCTGAAGCAACAAAATTCTGAAGCCCTTTATTCTAAGGGCTTATTAGGTAACTAATGAAATCCCTCGAATCAGTAACGTCTAGTATCTGGCATCATTTTTCTGTTATGACGCCTTTCATCCTTGCTATAACTTTACTCAAATTCTGCTTACCGGTGATTTTCTATCTTGCGAATAGAATTTTTGAGTATAAGTCAGCAAAGAATTTAATGAAAAAATATGGTTTTTCTGAGACAGAAGCGAAAGACGCTGCAAAAAAAATTTGGCGGAAACCATTACCTAAATGGTTACAGAAGCTAATCAGTATCATTAGAAAGAATCACCACCCTTAAACCTCCATTCGGAGGTTTTTTTATTTCTACTCCACACACAATCCCCTCAGCCGAGCGGGAGGATTCAATCCGCACATTGAGGGGGCGTAATGTCCGAACCTATATCCGGTACCGGAGCTGCTGCAACAGCCCTTACCGGGGTAAGTCTTTATGGCTTACTGACTGGCGCTGATTACGGCGTGTTATTTGGGGCTTTTGTTGGCGCGACGTTCTACATTGCGACAGCAACTGATCTCAGCCATATACGCCGTATCGCCTATTTCTTTGTCTCATATTTATCTGGTGTGCTTTGTTCTGGGCTGGTGGGCTCATACCTCACTCACTGGACAGGGTACACCGATCAACCACTCGATGCCTTGGGAGCGGTAATTGTCTCAGCGTTAGCAGTCAAAGCACTGACGACAATCAGTAATTATGACCTTACCAACTTCCTAGGACGATTCCGCGGGGGAAGTGGCAATGCTAATAAATGAATATGCAGCGATGTTCAATGCGATCCTGAGCTTATTGATTGTGTTGGCCATCTCATTCTATCGTCGTGGTGATGCTAGTCATCGCCCGTATGTTTCATGGTTGGCTTGGTTGGTAGTTGTTATCTACGGTAACGTGCCCATCCGCTACTTGGTTGGTTTGTATCACCACACTCACTGGTCCATCGTCCTCGTAAACCTAATAGTCTGTGTCACCGTATTCAGGGTACGGGGTAACTTGGCGCGGATTGTTGATCTGAGAATCTAATATGAATCTTCAACAATTTCAGAAGGCGGCTAATATCAGCGCCGGAGTAGCTACGCGCTGGTTTCAACCGATCACGGATTCCATGGCTGAGTTTGGTATCACCGCAGGCAACGACAAAGCGATGTTTATTGCTCAAGTTGGACATGAATCAGGTGGATTTACGGCGTTAAAGGAAAGCTTTAATTACACGCCAGCGGCCTTATTAACCACTTTTGGTTCACGCATCACTAATCAGCAAGCTTATGCACTGGGGCGTTCTACTGTTAAACCCGCTAATCAAGAAGCGATTGCTAATCTTGTTTACTACAACCGCATGGGTAATAAGGCTCGTGATGATGGTTGGAAGTATCGAGGACGCGGCCTAATCCAAATCACTGGGCTAGAGAATTACGCCAAGTGCGGTGCTGGTATCAAAGCTGACTTGCTGTCTGAACCTCAATTACTTGAGAGTGATATCAATGCAGCGCGGTCTGCCGCTTGGTTCTTTACCAGTAAGAGTTGCATGCTTTATAGCGGTGATATTGAGCGTGTGACATTGATTATCAATGGTGGTCGTAATGGGCTTGATGATCGCAAGCGGCGTTTCAATATTGCTAAATCTGCACTCGTATGAGTATTGTGAGGGTCACATGAATAGTAGTGAAATAATTGCGGACGGTGTCAGTAAGATTGCCTTAGAGATGTTTAAGAAACATGGTGATATTGATATCGATAAGCTCTATCAAATCCACTCAACTTTGAGCTCGCTATGCTCAAAGAACACGCAACCATCTCAACTACATTATGAGTTTTATAAAGAAGGCGAGATATATACTGCTTGCATTTGTCTACCAACGCCTAATGTTATTAAGCACCTATTTGAAAGCTCGCTATACAAACAAAAAACCAGTGATGATAGCGAGTCTGACAAGGCCAATTTAGACGCTATCGCAAAAGACTTTGATAGACATATAAAGGTGTTCGTTAGGAAGAAACATGGTGGCTACGATATACCAGAAGCCTACAAATGAAGGCTGAATCACTGTTCGCTGCCGTCATTATGGGTTTAATTATTATTGCTATCCTCGTTTGCTCAGCGGCTGCCTATCGTTATAAATCAGCTATCGACCAAAAGAACGAGGCGGTTGGTCAAGTAGCCCTGCAGGGTAAAGTAATTCAAGCCCAGCAAGTTCAGCAGGTATTGTTCAATGAGCAAGCCAAGGCAACCAGTAGCGATAATCAAACCGTTCAGGTTAATTCAGATAATGTGGTGGTTAAATATCGTGAGACGTTACGATTTGAGAAGACCTGCAATTACGCTGTGCCTACTGATATTTCTAACGGGTTGTTCCAGTACACGAACCGTTTACGCTCCAGCGCAGTGCCAGAAGCTACCATCCAGCCTAACAGATCCGGTACTGACACCGCTGCCGCCGCCAAGCTGACATACTGTCAGGCTGTGCTTTGGATTAATCCATTACTAGCAGCTATTGAGCAGGCCAACAACCAACTCTCTGCCATTCGGCAACTTCAAGAACAAGGGAAACAATAATGACTGGCATCCAGCTATTAATGCTGTGTTTTAGTACGGCTGTATCTGCGCTGTTATTGATTAGCGGCGGGTACAAAGTGATCCGTAACTTTATCGCAGCGAAGTTTGAAAGCGCGGTTGCAGCCAAGGCAGCAGCCAAAGACACCAGCAAAACAGAAGGCCAATAACAGATGACAGACACGACAGTCACTACTGTTCAACAGAATCAGCTAGAGTTGCTGCAGACGTTGAACTACGACACAGCAGCAGTAACCGAGGCGTTGGCTTTTACTCAGAACGACACATTCAAACATAAGTTGTTCATTCAGCAATATGGTCGTGTTTACGCTGAGTCTGACGTGGTTGCACGCACTATTAAAGCGGTACAAGAGTCCAAAGAGTCCCTTGCCGCGTTAGGAGTGACTACAACATCAACGACGACCGCTAGTGATAGCAGCCAAGCGAGTTGATATTACAGAGCATTCATAATTGAGTGCTCGATAATACTGATTCACGGAGTCTCATTATGAAAGCACAGCTAGCTCACCTATATCGAGGTGATCAGTTTATGGGCTATGGATTAGCAGTTGATGGTCAGTTAGTTGATCGGCAGGTATCTGTAGATATCTCAACCAGTCCTAATGAGTTATCGACAGCGACGGTGGTGTTCTATCTCGACGGTGAGATGACAGAGAATCCTGTTCGAGTTGATCTGGATGAATTCAAGTGCCAGCGTTAATCCCGCGCGCCTGCCGCAAGCGTGGCTGCCGTGGTACAACTACCGACCGCTCTGGCTATTGCTCGGAACATATAGGCGAAAGCTGGTCACAGCATCAACGTGGACAATCAAGGCATCAGCGTGGTTATGGCTTAGCCTGGACAAGACTCCGAGCCGAAACGTTGAAGCGTGATCGTTATATCTGCCAGCAATGCTTGCGAGATGGTCATCCATCACCAGCCTCAACCGTTGACCATATCAAGGCGAAAGCACATGGGGGTACCGATCATCCGGACAACCTCGAAAGCCTCTGCGTGCCTTGCCACAAGGCGAAAACCAGCCGAGAAAGGATGAAAATCGCCATCAAATGATAATCATTATCATCACTATGGGCGGAAACATCGAAAAATCATCAGAAATGACAATCAATATCATTTGGGTGGCTGCAGGGGAGGGCGGGTCGAAAGTTCAGGGCTTTAGGCCTTTGGGACCGCCGCCTAACCTTTTTTCGCATCGCCGCAGGTTAGAAAACTTTTTTATGGGGATCCCCAATCAATCATTAATAGGAGTTTTCGATTATGCCAGGACCACCGAAAACCCCGACACCATTGAGGTTGATTAACGGTAACCCATCAAAGCGTCCCATCAACAAGAACGAACCTAAACCACCGACTGGGGTACCCCCAACACCGAAGCATTTCAGCAAAAAAGAAAAATACTGGTTCAAGCGACTCGGGGAGGAGCTTGATTGTATGGGGGTGATCACCACGCTTGATGGTATGGCGCTGGAGTTACTTATCGGTGCCTACGTTGAGTGGCGAACACACCGCGATGTGCTCGATGAGGAAGGTGAAACTTACACAACGACCACCATGACCGGCGATAAGTTGATTAAGGCTCATCCCCGGGTCGGTATGATGGCGGATGCTTGGAAGCGGTTACGCGGGATGATGTCTGAGTTTGGCATGACACCGGCAGCGCGCAGTAAAGTGAATGCTAATACCTCGAGTGAGATAGATCCTCTGGAAGAATTTCTTAAAGCGAGAGACTAATGGCTAAAGTTGCTGATGGAATACGCTACGCAGAAAGAGTCGTGGCGGGCGATATCGTTGCTGGTAAATATGTTAAACAAGCCTGCTCCCGCTTTTTGAACGATCTCCAGCATGGTGAAGAGCGAGGTATTTTCTTTAGTGAAAGCCGCGCGCAACACATCCTTAATTTTTATAAATTTGTACCGCACGTTAAGGGCGACCTTGCTGGAAAACCCATAGACCTGATGGACTGGCATATTTTTATTCTGGTCAATATTTTCGGCTTTATTACGCCGCTGATTAACGAGCAAACAGGAAAACAAGTGGTAAACGAGCGAGGTAAACCGGTAATGGTTCGTCGCTTTCGCACCGCTTACAGCGAAGTTGCTCGTAAAAATGCAAAATCTACGCTCTCATCCGGTATTGGGCTCTATATGGCCGGCGCAGACGGTGAAGGTGGTGCCGAGGTATATTCAGCGGCGACGACGCGCGATCAGGCCCGTATTGTATTCAACGATGCAATAAACATGATAAAGCAGTCAAAGGCAGCACTTGGCCGACTCTTTGACTTCAATAAACTGGCGATATTCCAAGAACGCACTGCCTCCAAGTTTGAACCATTGTCCAGTGATGCAAATAACCTCGATGGCTTGAATATTCACTGCGCGATTGTTGATGAGCTACACGCACACAAAACACGGGCTGTGTGGGACGTTCTTGAAACGGCTACTGGTGCCCGTTCTCAGCCATTATTGTTCGGAATCACTACATCAGGATTTAATAAAGAGGGGATCTGTTACGAAATCAGAGACTACGCAACCAAAGTCCTTAGCGGACTGGTAGATGATGACTCATTTTTCGGGATTATCTACACGCTAGACGAAGATGATGACCCTTTCGATGAAACCGTATGGCCTAAAGCTAACCCAGGGCTAGGTGTGTGTAAGCGCTGGGATGATATGCGTAGGCTGGCAAAAAAAGCACGCGAACAGTTTTCAGCTCGTAATAACTTTTTAACTAAGCATTTAAACATCTGGGTAACGGCAGAAACAACCTGGATGGATATTATGAAGTGGGAGGCATGCCCGCCTCTTGCCCCAGAACATGAATTGAAATCCTATCCACTGTGGGTCGGCGTGGACTTGGCAAACAAAATTGATATTTGCGCAGCCGTTAAAACGTGGCGATCACCCGATGGACACGTTCACGCTGATTTTAAATTTTGGCTACCGGAAGGGCGTCTAGATCGGTGCTCTCGACAGATGGCTGAACTCTATCGTAACTGGAGTGAAACCGGCGCATTGATTCTTACCGACGGTGACGTTGTGGATCATGCAGTGATTAAAGAGGACCTGATTGTTTGGCTTGCTGGCGAAAATCTTCGTGAGGTTGGGTTTGACCCATGGGGTGCCGTGCAATTTAGTCTATCGATGGCGGAGGAAGGCGTACCAATGGTAGAAGTTGCTCAGACGGTTCGTAACCTCTCAGAAGCGATGAAGGAAGTTGAAGCGCTGACATTTGCCGGGAAGATTCATCACGATAATCACCCAGTGATGAATTGGATGATGAGCAATGTGACTGCGAAGACAGATAAAAACGACAACGTGTTCCCGAATAAGTCGACTCCGGAAGCTAAAATCGACGGCCCTGTGGCCATGTTTACAGGATTAAGCCGTTTGATACTGAACGGCGGGGACGATAAGCCTGATCTCAGCGGATTTTTTGATAACCCGATAATGATAGGTTTCTGATGAAAATACATAAACAGCCCGGAAAAGTAAAAAGCGCGCTGCTGAACTGGCTGGGGGTTCCTATCGAGTTAACCACCGGTACATTTTGGCAAGAATGGATGGGGCGGAGTAGTAGTGGTAAAGTTGTATCGGCTGAGAAGGCTATCCATCTTTCTGCAGTATGGGCCTGCGTGCGACTGCTCAGCGAATCAATATCAACATTACCGTTAAAGATTTACCAGCGAGAGGCTGATGGCTCGCGTAAAGTTGCTATCAATCATCCTGCTTACAAGATCTTATGTAGGCGACCAAATTTAGAAATGACACCATCACGGTTTATGCTGATGTTAGTCGCTAGCCTGTGTTTAAGAGGTAACGCTTTCATCGAAAAGAAAATGATCGGCGCTAAGTTGGTCTCCCTTGTCCCGTTGTTGCCACAGAATATGGTGGTTAAGCGTCTTGACGATGGTTCACTGCAGTATACCTATACCGAGTCCTCAGGGCAGCGTGTCATCCCCGTAAAAAACATCATGCATATCCGCGGATTTGGTTTAGATGGTGTCTGCGGCATGATGCCGATGATGGCTGGTAAAGATGTTATCGGCTCGGCAATGGCTGTTGAAGAGTCAGCCGCTAAAATTTTCGAGAACGGTTTGCAAAGCTCCGGTTTTCTGTCTGCAGAAACGCCTTTGAATGATGAGCAGAGAGAACGGCTTAGAGGCTACATGCAAGCCTTTACCGGATCGCGCAATGCAGGAAAGATTATGGTTTTAGAGGGCGGGCTGAAGTACCAAAACGTCACGATGAATCCTGAAGCCGCACAAATGCTTGAGTCTAGGTCATTCAGTATTGAGGAGATATGTCGCTGGTTCAGAGTTCCCCCATTTATGGTTGGCCACGCTGATAAACAGAGTAGCTGGGCATCGAGTGTTGAAGGTATGAACCTACAATTTCTCACCAATACACTGCGCCCGATGCTAGTAAATATTGAGCAAGAAATCTCCCGCTGCCTCTTAGATAGTGACGATGATTTGTTTGCCGAGTTTTCAGTAGAAGGTTTATTGCGTGCTGATAGTGCAGGGCGCTCTGCCTACTACACTACGGCCCTTCAAAATGGGTGGATGTCACGAAACGACGTGCGCCGACTAGAAAACCTACCGCCAATTGAAGGTGGCGATATTTACACTGTGCAGCTTAACTTAACGCCATTGGAAGATCTCAAGCAGAACAGCCAGGCAGCTCAGGCAAAACAAATTAAGTCACTACACAGTTATCTCTTTCCAGATATACCCTTCGAGCAATCACCGCTGACTAAAGCGGCATAGGAGCGAACCCCATGAAAATAAAAAGCCTACCGGCTGCACCGGTGGGGCGACCTGCTGCGCTTAAAAATCGTGATCTTCCGGCTGCAACCTTGGCGCGCTGGGATGGTTCGATTAAAGCTGCCAATACTGATGACAACAGTATTTCAATCTTCGATGTGATTGGTGCTGATTACTGGGGGGACGGTGTCACAGCTAGCCGTATCTCTGGCGCACTGCGCTCGCTTGGTGGGGCCGATGTTACGGTAAATATCAATTCACCCGGTGGCGACATGTTCGAGGGGTTAGCTATCTACAACCTGCTTCGCGAATACCAAGGAAAAGTCACCGTAAAGGTGTTGGGGCTAGCCGCCTCCGCTGCATCGGTGATCGCTATGGCTGGTGACGATATTCAAATTGGGCGAGGGGCTTTCCTGATGATCCACAATTGCTGGGTCATTGCTATGGGTAACCGGCATGACTTATCTCAAGCTGCGAGCGACATGGAGCCTTTCGACCAAGCAATGGCCGATATCTATTCTGCCCGCACTGGCCTAAGCAATCAGGATATTGCCAACATGATGGACGAAGAGACCTATATCGGCGGCAGCGATGCAGTTGAGAAAGGTTTTGCTGACCGATTGTTATCTGCCGATGAGATCTCCGATGGAGACGATAGCCCGAGTGCAGCACTGCGCAAGATTGATGCGTTACTCGCAAAATCTGATACGCCGCGATCTGAACGCAGAAAATTACTTAAAGCCTTAACAGGAAGTATGCCGAGCGCTACTTCTGATAAAACGGGTACGCCGAGCGCTGCCGAAAACATTAACCCTGAAAATCTTGCTCAACTCAAAAACGCGATCGCCGCGTTCGGCAATTAAGGAAAATTTATGTCTGAAGTTAACGATCTATTAAAACAAGTCTCTGCGAAACTCGATGAAGTATCGGGCACCTATAGTAAAAAAGCTGAGGAAGCACTTAACGAAGCGAAAAACTCTGGGCAGTTATCTGCACAAACTAAAGAGTCGGTGGATAAACTGGCTACCGAACATAATGCGCTGAACGAAGCATTAAAAACGCTTAAGGCATCAGTCGGTGATTTAGAGCAGCATGTGGCTCAGATGCCACTTGCAAACGCGCAGCAAGTTGTCCAGACAGTTGGTCAGACAGTCATTAGCTCTGAGGCACTTAAGGCGTTTGCAGCAAGTATCGAAGGCGGAAAGCGGGTTAGTGTCCCGATCAACGCAGCACTGTTGTCTACTGACGTCGCGAAGGATGTTGTCCAGCCGCAACGCTTGCCTGGTATCGACACTGCACCTAAACAGCGTCTCTTCATTCGAGACCTTATCGCTCCGGGACGTACCAGCGCACCGGCTATCTTCTGGGTTCAACAAACTGGTTTTACTAATAAGGCGGCAGTTGTACCAGAGGGAACGACTAAGCCGTACAGCGACATCCAGTTTGCAACACAGATTACGCCAGTTACCACCATCGCCCATATGTTTAAAGCATCTAAGCAGATCCTTGATGATTTTGCGCAGTTACAGTCCACTGTCGATGCTGAGATGCAGTACGGGCTGAAGTATGTTGAAGAGCAAGAGATTCTGTTCGGTGACGGTACTGGCGCGCACTTAAAAGGTATCGTCCCGCAAGCCTCTAAGTTTGCGGCACAATTTACCGTTGCGAGTCAGAACGGTATCGATGATCTGCGTCTTGCTATGTTACAAGCTCAGCTTGCTCGTTTCCCTGCCTCGGGTCATGTGCTGCACTTTATTGATTGGGCGAAAATAGAACTGACTAAAGACAGTTTAGGCCGCTACATTCTGGCTAATCCTTCCGCGTTAACCGGACCAACGTTATGGGGCTTACCTGTTGTCGCCACAGAGGCCGCGGCTTTCCAAGGGAAGTTCCTAACCGGCGCATTTAACGCCGCAGCGCAACTGTTCGACCGTGAAGATGCGAATGTCGTTATCTCCACCGAAAACTCCGACGACTTCGAGAAAAACATGATCTCGATTCGCTGCGAAGAACGTTTGGCTCTTGCAGTGAAGCGCCCTGAAGCATTCATTTACGGTGACTTCACCGTGCCGGCAGCTTCTGGTGATTCATCCGGGAAGTAATGATAGATAGGCGGCAGTCTGCCGCCTTTCAAGCGAGGTTCTATGAAACTACTAGCGAAAAAACCACTGTTAGTAGCAGGTGACGTTATCGCTGAAGGTGAATCATTCACAGTTACCGAGCAGCGTGGACGTGAGCTCGTTTTACTCGGCTACGCAACGTTAGCGGTGAGCAAAAAGGTCGAGATTGATAGCCAGAATGACTCCCTAACGAAACCATCACAACGTGTTCGCGGCAAAAAGGCGGTCGATGATGCTGACAGTTGAGCAGGTGAAACTGCATTGCCGAATCGATGGTAGTGATACTGACGAAGACGCATGGATCTCGGCAAGAATAAAGGCAGCCTCTCGTTATGTCGAAACCTACACTCGCAGGAAGCTATTTAACTCAGCAGACGATGTTAACTATCTGAGTGAGCCGTTTCGCCTTCTCTATGATGCTGATATTGAAACTGCAATGCTTATGCTGGTGGGGCACTGGTACGCAAACAGAGAAGCCGTTATCACCAATGGTAGCTCTTCAGCCGTCGATCTCGCTGTTGATTCACTACTCCAACCCTATCGTATTTACGGAGTGTAGCTCATGGCTTGTGCAGGTTGTGAGCGCCGCCGCGCGTGGGTTAAAGAAATGATGAGGTTAGCTAATGAACGACTCCATGGTCGAAGCGCTAATTCTAGCGATAAACGAACAGACGAAAGCCCAGCAAGCTCAGACAAAGGCAATACTGGAACTGGCTGAATCCAACCAGCAACTAATAGCCCTGTTAATCGATGATTCTGACGTAGTGGAAGACGAACCGAATCGTGTTCAGGTTTACTTAAATGGTCAGCCGAAAGAAGAGCAAATTGCTCAGATCCGAAAAGCTTCCTCGGAAGCAGCTCAACAAGGCTATCTTCACGGCCAAAGGCTCTTAGGAGATCGCTAGATGAACGCTGGAAAACTTCGTCACCGCGTTGAGCTACAGCGATTTATTGAAACTCAAAACCCTGAAACGGGGGCAATCACCAGAGGGTTTAGTTCAGTGGCTAAACTCTGGGCGGAAGTCGTGCCTTCTTCTGTGCGTGAGTTTATCGCTGCGCAATCAGAGCAGAGTGAAGTAACAGGGCGTATCACGCTTCGTTATCGTTCCGATATCACCAATAAAGACCGTATTGTTTACCGCGGTAAAATTTACGACATTATTGGTGCACTTCCTGACCCAGAAAGCGGCATCGAATACCTCACCTTGGCGATAAAGGAGGGCGTGAGTGATGGCTGATGGCGTTCAACTTAAAATCGAGGGGCTTGCAGCGCTAAAGGGTAAACTTAGCGAGATATCGGACGACTTACGCAGAAAAAGCGGAAGAGCTGCGCTGCGTAAGGCTGCTAACGTTATTGCTGCCAAAGCAAGAAGTAATGCGTTACGTGCCGATGATCCTCACACGGGTCGTAGCATTGCCGATAACATCGCTTTACGCTGGAACGGTAGATTATTTAAGCGTACTGGTAACCTTGGTTTCAGAGTCGGCGTATTGCACGGCGCGGTACTGAAAAATCATCCTGATAAGGGGATGAACGCACCCACACCGCACTGGCGATTACTTGAGTTTGGTACCGAGAAAATGAAAGCTCAGCCGATTATGCGCCCGGCCATCGAATCGAGTGTTAATGAGGTTATTTCAACCTTTACCACAGAGTATGAAAAAGGTATCGATCGCGCGATTAAACGAGCACAGAAAAAGGGAGTTGACCCATGATTGCCCCAATATTTGCGGTCTGCAGTAAAGACGCAACGGTTAAGCAGTTATTAGGAACCTCACCAGTCAGGCTCTATCCCTTTGGTCAGCACTATGACAACGTGGTTTACCCCTACGTAGTATGGCAGAACGTGGGTGGAGAGCCTGAAAACTATTTAGGCAATCGTCCTGACATTGACCGCTTTAGTATACAGATCGATGTTTATGCTAATAGCGACTCTGAAGTTTTGGCCGTGGCCAGCGCAATTCGCGATGCACTTGAAGGTGTCGCGTATGTCGTTCGGTGGGGACAGCAAACTATGGACAGTGAAACTAAGAAGTACCGCTATTCATTCGATATTGATTGGCTTGTTCATCGTTAATTTCACTTCACTCTTACACAACCCGCTGCGGCGGGTTTTTTATTGGAGAAATCTCTATGTCTGTATTAACCCAGGGGACACAGCTTTTAGTTCTCAGCGCTGGCGTGATCACAGAAATTGAATGTATTACCGGTTTTACACCCGGTGGGAACCCAGCAGACCAAATTGAAGACACTTGCTTATCTGAGCGTGATTCTCGAACTTACAAAAAAGGTTTGAAAACACCCGGCCAAGCGACAGTAACGCTGAATGCTGATCCTAAAAATAAAAGCCACATTATGTTGAGTCAACTGGCTGAGGCCGATGACGACACGCCATTAACGTGGATTGTGGCGTGGGCAGACGGCACATCACTGCCAACGGTTGCCGCGGCAGATGCCAATAACTCTATTGGCGGGATTATCTACCCGACTGATCGTACATTTTATGTTTTCCAAGGTTACCCGGCAGATTTCCCCTTCGATTTCCAGGCGAACGCTGTAGTAACAACCTCTGCAAGTATCCAGCGTACTGGTAAAGGTTCTTGGCTCACTAAATCAGCTTAACAAATGCCCGAGCGCTCGGGCTTAGGATAAA
Source organism: Rosenbergiella collisarenosi (assembly GCF_018494085.1). Taxonomy (GTDB): domain Bacteria; phylum Pseudomonadota; class Gammaproteobacteria; order Enterobacterales; family Enterobacteriaceae; genus Rosenbergiella; species Rosenbergiella collisarenosi. The sequence continues at coordinate 391,842 of NZ_JABBFP010000002.1, forward strand.
TTCATGAAACTGACTCTTGATAGCTTAAAAGAAACAGGGGCGTTCACCGGCCGTCCAGTAGAGAAAGAAATTACTTGGAAGCAGGGCGAGAACGATATTGTAGCAACCGTTTATATCCGTCCTCTTGGTTACCACTCTGCCAAATCAGATATTCTGTCCAGTAATGGCAAAGTGGATAATGTGGCTGGCCGCATTGCAGCCTCGATCTGTGATGAAAAAGGCCATCCAGTTTTTACTGCCGAAGATATTACTGGCGAAGCTGACCCAGAGCGCGGCGCTCTCGATGGTAATTTGACAGTGGCTTTGTTGATCGCAATTAGTGAGGTCAATGAGCTGGGAAAGACAAAAAGCTAACTGCAGAAGATGAAATATGGTGTGAGCTCGTCATGAACGGCATTGGGGGCCGCACCATTGCAGAAGCTCAGGAACGAATGTCGGTTACCGAATATCAGATGTGGATATTGTACCGCCAGAAGTATGGTGGGCTTAATCCAGTTATGCGGACTGAGTGGGGAGCGGCGCTCGTGTCGTCGGTTATCGCAAATATCAACCGAGATAAAAAGACACCCGCGTTTTCCTTAACTGACTTTGCTCCTCATATTGGCGGCGACAAGGAAAAGGAAGAGCTATCACTAGAGGAAGCGAAGAGACATTGGGCTTAATTTATTTTTCATACTATCTATTTCATGCGCCATTGCTTACGATTGCTCCGCCTAATCACGGAGAATACTATGAAAAAATTTTTTTTATTAATCACTTTGCTCTTTCCTGCTTTAGTTTTAGCTGACGATAATGTCTCTGAGCTAAGGTATCCTAATGGTGATGTTGTCTATGTTGGGAGAAATCACACTGTATTAATCAAGATAAGAAATAAAGAGAGTATAGGGTGCCGTTTATATAATGGGACAGACGGAATTGATAACTTCGGAAAGCAATATAAAATCGCAGCATATCGCTGTGATAATAATGAAATATTGGGATTAAAGCTTCCAGACGATTACACCTACGTTGCAGTTATAAAGGGCCCAGGAATTAGGTCTGCGATATTCAGGGTCGATGGAAACGCAACAACATTTTATAAGTACGCAGATTGAATCAACCCGCTTCGGCGGGTTTTTTATTGGAGTGAGATAATGGCTGGCCGATCATTAGGAACGCTAACGATAGATTTAATCGCATCGACTGGTGGTTTTACCAGTGGGATGGATAAGGCTGAAAAAAGCTCTGCTAAATGGAGGTCAGCTGTTATTAATGACATTGGTTTAGCAACCAAAGCCATGTCGGATAACGAATTTGCAGTCAAGGATGCGGTAAAAGTTCAAGAAACTTTATCTAAAGCTACAGAAAGCCAAAAAGATAGATTTTCTACCTTACTTAAAATAGTAGATCAATCCAGCAACTCCTTCAATGGTCTAGCTGAGAAGCAAAAAGCAATAAAAGAGCTTTTCAAAAGTAATGCCATAACTACTAATGAATACATCCAACTTACAACTGACGTTGAAAATGCAGCTAAAGCTCTTGAAGATTTAGCTAAGTCTGAGAGAAAGAACCAAGCAGATAATCAAGCTTTGGCAGTAAAGTTTAAGCAATTAAGGGCCGAACTCGATCCTACCTCTGTTGCATTTGAAAAGGTAGCAGACCAACAAAAAACACTATCTTCGCTTCTTAATTCTGGTCAAATTTCTCCCGAATATTATAAGAAACTTAAAAGTGAATTAGATAAAATTTCAGATTCCATGGTTAAATCTGATACTAACGCTTCTTCTCTACGAGGGTCATTAGTATCACTGGGTAAATCAACACTTGCTGCAGGTGCTGCTTTAGCGGCATCAACCGTAACAGCGGGAGTTGCAGCATTATCACTTATCAAGTCTACCTCTGATCATGTGACCGAAACAGATCGCTGGGCTAAATCTTTGGGTATATCTACCTCAGCTCTCATACAGTGGCAGTATGCAGCAGAAAAAGCGGGGCTTTCCGGTGATAATATTGCAGATATTTTTAAGGATTTAAACGACAAAATAGGTGATGCTGTACTCAATAAGTCAGGTGAAGCAGCCCAAGCTTTAGATACTCTAGGCTTATCCGCCAAAAAATTACAGGAACTAAGTCCAGACAAGCAACTGCTTGCTATTGCAAAAGCAATGGATGGGATGAATGTAGCGCAAAAGACCAATATATATGAAAGCCTTGGTAATGATCTTACCAAATTGATGCCACTATTAAATGATGGGGCAAAGGGTTTAGATGATTTAAAAAATAAAGCAACTGACTTAGGAATCGCACCTGACGATGCTGATATAGAAAAACTGGTAGCAGTTAATAAGGTGTTTCAGGATTGGGGGGATAGCATTGATGGATTTAAAAACAGATTTGTTGTCGCACTAGGTCAAATTGACCTTACACCTATTAATGAATCACTCAGCAATATCCAGAGCGTATTAACCAATCCTGCCACATTACAAGGAATGTCTAATTTAGTTAGCGGTGCCTTAGATTTGGCGAATTTTGTTTCAAAGGTCGCAGCCGGTCTGGGAAACATAGCCCAACTTACAGGGCAAAGGATGGCAGCGCTATCTGGAAAAATTGACGATACAGATAAAGGGCAGGTTTCACAGAGGGTTCAACTCCTTGATATAACTGGTAATGGCGACACTGATGAGGCTAAGAGGTTAAAGAGTAGGCTTAATTTTTTAAATGCTTTAACTGGGAAAATTAAAGATGCGAACCAAGCAGCAAATGCTGCTAAGGGATTGCAAAATTTGCTTGAGCAGATGGGAGTCGGGAATAGCTCAGATAATCCCTATGGTCTGGGTAAGGATGAAAGCAATCAAAACAAAAAGCCACCAAAACCACCAAAGCCTAAGGTTGACCACGCAGCACTAAAACTGGATAACTCATTCTCCAGTACCGAGCAAGCTTACCTCAAGCAGATTGCGCTCATTGATACTACCGGGAAAAAATCAGCAGTAGTAACCGAACAGCAAAAATTAGCTTTTGATTTATCGACTGGGAAACTTGCAGGGCTAAATGCTTTGCAGCAAAAACGATTACAGTCATTAGCTGCCGAGGTTGATCATCTAAATGCTGTAAAAAAAGCCAATGAAGATAATGCTAAAGCGCTCGAGTACGTGAGTTCCCTTCACAAAGAGAACGAGGCGAAAAGACAGGGACTAGATGCAGACTTCATTGGAGCTTATAGCAGTAGCGATCAGCGCGATAGGCTCCGACAATTAGCCTCTATCAGGCAGGATTTCGCCGGGCGTCAAACTGACCTACAGAGCCAGTATGACTCTGGCGATATCGACAAGGACCTTTACGATCAGAAGACAAAAGCGCTTTCTGATTCCTTAGAAGAACAACTGAAAATACAGACTGATTATTACAACAATGTCGACGCGTTGAGAAATAACGGAACTGCAGGGTTTATGTCTGGACTAAGCGACCAGATTAATGCCTCTGCAGATCTATATTCCAATATGCAGCAAGTCGGTGCGCAGACATTTAGTAATTTGACGGACATGATTACGCAGTGGGCCGAAACCGGAAAGCTTAACGTTAAAGATTTTGCGGCCACGTTTTTGCAGTCTATGGGATCGGCATTATTACAGTATGCTGCGGCTCAGGTTGCAATGGCTGCGCTGAGTGCGTTCACATCTTGGATTGGCGTTCCCTATGTTGGTCCTGCGGTTGCCCCAGCTCAGGCGACTGCCGCCGCCGCGGGTGCGGGGGTGTTTATGACTGCGATCGGTTCTTCGCTGCATGGTATGGCGCATGATGGTATTGACTCGGTACCAGAAACAGGTACTTGGCTTTTACAGAAAGGGGAAAGGGTTACCACAGCACAGACATCGGCGAAACTCGATGCCACGCTGGAACGTGTCGCGAGTCAGAGCGGGGGCGGAACCTCTTATTCTCCTACTATCCATATTGGGATAAACGGAAATCCCTCCGATGCAACCATTCAGTTAGTACAAAAAGCGGCGCAACAAGGCGCGAGAGATGGGTACAACATGGTTACCCGTGACTTATCGTCTGGAGAAGGGAAGGTTCATAAAGCGCTAACCGGTAACTATAAAACAGGAAGGAAAATTGGGTAATGGCCATGAACAGTAATATTTTTTACCCAACCAAATATCTCCCGTGCCCACTCAAAGATGGATTTGGACTTAAGCCAGTATCCCCACTTAGAAGGACCAATTTAACTTCTGGGCGAGCGCGGCAACGGAGAGTGTTTACGTCTACGCCATCCGCAACGGATATTCAGTGGCTCTTTGACGACAAACAAGCGCAAGTTTTCGAGGCTTGGTTTAGGGATGTGATCAAGGATGGTGCTCTATGGTTTAACATGCCGCTTCTCACGCCGATCGGTAAAAAAAACTACCTTTGCCGTTTCACTGATATTTATGAGGGACCGACCCCAGAAGGAGGTTTGTACTGGCGTTTTTCTGCAAACATTGAGCTGTGGGAAAGACCTCTACCACCGGTGGATTGGGGCAACTACCCTGAGTTACTTATTGGTTCAGATATTATCGATATCGCTATCAATCGGGAGTGGCCTCTGGCATGACAATACTCAATCGTCTGTATGCATCATCCGGCCCAGAGGTGCTGATCAATACTCTTCAAATTAATATTGGTAATGACGTTTATTACCTTTGCCAGGGTTATGAAGATATTACGGCAACTACCGAAGGGGGCGAGAAAGTTACTTTCACAGCCTGCGGAATAGATGTTGCTCTTCCCGCTAGAAACACCGACGGCACTCAGGACTTAAAATTTGCTATCAGCAATGTTGAAGGCTTCGTTTCAACGACGATCCGTAAAGCCTTGGATTCGCTGAGCAGAGCAACGGTAACCTATAGGCAGTACATCTCTACTCAGCTTGATTCACCTTCGACATCGCCTTACACGATGGCGATTAAGTCGGGTCAATGGACGTCGTTGCAGGTGCAAATAACGGCGGGGTATATGAACTGGCTCGATACTGCTTGGCCGCGCTACCGCTATACATTACCCAATCATCCTGGTCTTCGTTACATCTCATAAAGGCAATCCATGTTTAATCCTGATAAGTACCTGACTGTCAAATGGCAGATGGGGGCTCGAGTGTACCCGATCCTTGACTGCTACGGCTTAGTCCATGAGGTTCGAAAAGATTTAGGACTTGAAACTTGGCCTGATTTTAACGGGGTAGTCAGTGATGATGGGGGCATGAATAGAGAAGCTCAATTATTTCGTAGCAAGGTTTCAGAATGCCAATCGCAAGAGGGCGCTGTCGCTGCTTGTTTTAATCATCAATTAGTGGTGCACCTTGCAATAGTCGTCAATATCGATGGGCAGCTAATGGTGATGGAAAGCCAAAAAGGAACCAACGTTACCATAATGACAGTCCAACGATTCGAGCGACGCTACCGTAATCAGGTGAGGTATTTCAAATGACAATTAGAATTTACCCATCTCTTATGCAAAGCGAGCCCATTGAGGTTCACGAGCATAGCTGCATAACCATAGCCGATTGGTTGGCATCAAATATTGAAGGTTGGTCGATTGACTCAGAGCACCCGATAGCGATTTTCCTTGAAGGAAAAGAGATCACCACGGACGAATGGGAAACGTCTGTCATCGCCAGTGACTGTAACGTGTCTATTTATCCCAAGCAATATGGTCCCGCCGCACCTGCTTGGTTGGTATGGACGGCTGTGGTAATTGCGATCGCATCGGCAGCGTATTCAATTTACATGATGCAAAAAATGGGCGGCATAGGTGATACGTCCAGTGGCGACCAACTCGACCTAAATCCGGCTAAGGCCAACTCAGCAAAACTTGGTGATCCAATTCGCGAAATATTTGGTCAATACAAAGTGTATCCAGATTACCTTGTTCAGCCGGTTAGTCGGTTTGATAAAAGCGACCCTAAAATTTATCGCACTGAAATGCTGCTCTGTTTGGGTGTGGGGCGCTTTAACATCAACCAATCAGGGATCCGCATCGGGTCCACGCCAATATCGAGTTTCGGTGATGATGCCACGGTCACTATTTATCAGCCTGGGGCCGACCTTAGTGGCGATAGGAGAGCTGATAATTGGTACAACTCGACGGAAGTCGGCGGCACGACATCAGGGACAGCAGGTCTGGATTTAGCCTCGACGGGGCCAAGTAGCGTTAACGTGAATGCCAGCGCTATAGCATTGTCCGGTAACAGCATTACGCTCATCGGCGAAACGTCGAGTAATGAGGATGATAAAGACGACTCGGTGATCCCCGACAGCTGGAAAGAGGGGAGTATTATCACGGTCGAGGCTCCGGATAGTTACACTGTAGCCTCAGAATCGGGAAAAACGGTTATTTATGGTGACTTTACTGAGCTTGTTCCCGTCGTCGGGATGCCTGTTACAGCTGTGTGGAACGATTACAGCTATGACCTATTTATAGCGATCGTTAGTAAAGGATCTCCGGCCATTCCCGGGCAAGGCGGAAATGCTGCAAGTATTACTGCTAATGCCGCACCGACAACTTACGATTTTAGCGCTACCGCCTTGTCTTTTACATTGACGTGGGCGGGTGCTAGCTATGTTATCTCTTTGACAGCAAACTATGTGACGATGCAGGGTTTAGTTGATGAGATCACCGATCAGCTCACTGGCTCTGGCTTAATCGCTACCGGTGAAAATATTCTACTTTCAATCAAAGAGAAAAACAGCCCTTACAGCGGCAATTCGATCGGGTATACCGTTCTTCCCTCAGCTATATTCGGCAATTCTCCCACCGTGGTCCAAGGAGTTGCCTCTAGCGGCGGTAGCCCAGAGGTGCTTCCTTCACTGAGCCTTGCTTATGACAGTGCAAAGGGGCCAGTTTTTTATGGCCTACCCACAGGAACTCAGAGGATCTCAATCGGCCCTCAAGGTAACAAGTACCAAATTACCGACATTGATGGTCTAACGATCAATGTAAAACGACTCATTGAGTCGGATGACGGATCAACATCAATCGATAATTCTTGGCCTGGCTTCACGGCGCGTACTTTACTCGACGCCAGCGTAACGGGGACTAATGATGAATATGATTGGATGGGGCCTTTCGAGTGCTGTCCCGACGGTGAAATAACCTCGCTAGTTGAGATGAATTTCGTATTCCCATCAGGTCTTGCTCACATCAATAAAAAAGGTCATATCAAAAGCACTAGTGTGACGTTAGCTATCCAGTACCGGCAGACGGGTGGGGATTGGGTGGAAGTATTAAAGACCTACTCTCAGGGCACTGTTGATGAAGTCGGGTTCACTGAATCATTCAGTTTGCCTAATCAATCCCAATATGAATTCCGTGTACGTCGTACTACAACGCCAGCTGGAGGTAGCGATCGGGATTCTGTTCAGTGGCAAGCTATGCGCGCAAAATTGAGTAATCGGCCTAATCGCTATGCGGATGTCACTACCATGGCCGTCACGGTGAGGACCGGTAACCGCTTGGCTGCGCAGTCTGATCGACGAATTAATGTAGTCGCTACAAGACTTTATGATGGCTACCCATCCAGAAGTATCAGTGGGGCGCTTAACCATTTACTCTCTACGACAGATGCGCAGATTGATACCACTGCGATCAATGCGCTCGAGGCTAATTACTGGACACCGCGCAACGAGACTTTTGACTACTCGGCCGACAGTGACAGCACATCAATGCTCGACATTTTGCAGAAGATTGCGACCGCCGGAATGGGATACTTTCATCTTAGCGATGGTCTGGCAACGGTAGGGCGAGAAGGGGTTAAGAATTGGAGCGGAGTGATTACACCACAGGAAACTACTGAGGAACTGACGACCGCAGCCAAGGCGCCTACATCGGACGACTATGACGGCGTTGATGTGACTTACACCAACTCGACAACGTGGGCTGAGGAAACGGTGCAGTGCCGGACTTCGGATAACCCAACTCCTAATAAGGTTGAGAGTTACAAACTTGATGGAGTGGTAACGGCGGACCGTGCTTATCGTATCGGGATGCGCCGCTTGATGAAATACATCTATCAGCGCTGTACCTACTCGACCTCTACTGAGCTGGATGCGCTGTGTTATCGCTACGGCGACAGGGTAGTAATGACCGACGATATCCCCGGCAGTAATACGATTAGTTGCTTAGTGGTCGGTATGCAATACACCGATTCACTAGTGACGATTGAGACATCGGAGCGACTTGACTGGACATTCTCTAACCCGCGGGTGTTGTTCCGGCTACAAGATGGCAGCGCGGTAGGGCTACTCACACCAACTCGTGTTGATGACTTCACCTTTACGGTACCAAATAGCACTGAGCTATCCCCTGAACTATGGGAAATGGATTCAGGTTCAATCGAACCACCGCGGGTGATTTTTTGTAGCTCAGAAAGCGCGGGGTACGATACGCTAATCTCTGAAATATCACCGGACGCAGACGGTACCTGCCAAGTCACTGCATTAAGCTATGACCCGAAATTCTACCAACACGATGATGATGCCTATCCCGGTAACGTCAGCTAAAAAATTCCATCAACCCGCTTCGGCGGGTTTTTTCACATATGAGGCATTGAATGAACAATACCGGCAATGCGGTACCTTCCACGAGTGTTTTGGATTTCGTTGATAACGTCCAAATTCTTGACCAGCTCATCAATAGTGATGCTTTAGAAATACAAAGTCGCTTAGGTATTAGCCTTAGAACAATTAAGTATCTGCAGAATATCTTAGGCGGTTTAAACCTTGGCGATACTTATGCAGACATTTCAACAGGTATTACTGCTACACAGAACGGGACTTATTTCCGGGTGCCTCAAGGTGTTGGTGCTGAGTCGTCATTCATTTATTACTTGAACAATAATGGTACCGCCACGGAAGTAGCTAGAACACCAGGTACCGCGGTATTAGAGAGCGGAGTGCAACAAGCTAACGGCAAAGATATTGCCTCTGTTACCTCTGGGTTGGTTATTTACTACGATGGGACAACAACTTCTGATTCGGCATGGTTAGCATATTTTGTACCTGTTAAGTTCGGAGATGTCGTTACGTATTTCGGACCGACAGGAAGCGCAACCAACAATGAGAAAATGGGTTATCTGATCCAATGCGATAGTGCAAAAGCCTTTGTGGCGTCTCTGACAAATGTTACCTCAACAGGAGACATCACGGTTGTTAAGACTCTATCCGGTACGGCGACCCAAGACGGTTATATTTATGTCAGGGTGCGTGCTTCGGTGCTTAGTTCAATATCTATCAGCCGGACTAGAAAAACGCTTGTGACCGAAGCTGAGTACCTTAACAATGTTTTATCTACAGACAGTGCCAATGATGCGGGTACCAGTTATGAAACTGGTGTAGTAATTAACTCCGATGGCACAGTGAACAATGCAGCAGGTAATGCGTGGCAGGCATGCTATGTTGTTGCACCTAAGGGCACTACGGTTACCTACGATGGAGAAATTGGGTCGTTAACATCGGGTGAAGTCCTTTGTTATGTAGCACAATTAGATTCTAAAAGGAACTTTGTCTCATCACTGGCGAATTTCACATCGACAGGTACTAGCTCCATCTCGTCAATATCGGGAACCTCCACCCAAGATGGGATCATCTATGTGCGATTTCGCGTCACTTCACCGGCTGGCACACTGACAATCAATCGCCCTAGATTCGCTCCAAATAAAAATATTTTATCCAAGTGGTCAGTGACAGATTATACCGCTGTGACGGCTAACTACGTTGATAATCAGGTTATGTACTCGGGTGGTTCAGTTGTAACGGTTCCTGCTAGTAGTCTATGGCGCATGTACTACCTGCCATGCAAGGCGGGGGATATTGTTTCTTCTTATGGGCAAGTTGGTTCAAATACTGCGGGTGAGAAAATCGCCTATATAATGCAGCTGGATGCGAATAAGCAGTGGGTGTCTGACTTAAATACTTTCACATCGCTAGGGTCTGGCAAACAATCGACAACCACGTTGACTGGTGTGGCGACACAAGATGGTTACGTTGCTGTTCGTGCACGTATTGTCAGTGGTATCACCAATCTAGTTAGACTGAGCTTTATCGACCGTTTGGCTCGCTTATCTGATATTCGTTCGATGGCGACATCAACGGCCTCCTCTGCATCGGTTGCTAAAGTATTCAATGCACCTTGGCATAAAGACTTGTCGAATTTACCTGAGGCTAATCCTGACTTTTCAGGGTTTAGCTCACCGCTGAATTACACTTTCAGGAAGCAATGGGCGAGGCGTGATTTTTACAACGCAGCAGACTCATATATGCTGTCGTATATGTCTTTGGATAACAACCCTTGGAATAGCCAAAGCAATATTTACAACATTATGGCTGGTGGCGTATTTACAGCATCTTGGAATGCAGGAACTGTTAGTTTTAGCGCACCAACTGCGAACGGTAAGGCAGTAATGTTCGCGGATAAGTACAATCCATTCGCGACCAGTGAGATTGCGATAGGTAGCATCAAGGGTAATGCGACCCTAGGCATAATGTACGGGGACACCGCTCTTTCTAACTACGTAGCTGTGAGAGTTAATGCTGCAGGCGCAGTTATTTGCGAGGTCTACGTATCAGGCACCCTTGCAGGCACAACAACCTACAGCGCAAGCAGCTTTGCGGGAACGGTGCTGCAAGTACAAAATACTGGACTCGCGCTACTCATCAAGCAAGTCAATGCTAACGGGACATGGTCTTGGGTAGGAAGATATTCTTATTCTTCTTTACTGGATGCTCGTAAGCTGACCTTCTTGGAAGCGTGGAAGACCTTTGTTTTCGCTCAAACCGATACCTATACCGCCGCAGATATAGCAGCCTTCACAGGATTTAGCAGCCGCATTGCATCAGGCTCTAACTCTGTTTCTATCCGCTTTCTTACCTACGAAGATGGAACCTTTATCCAGCGCGGTAAGTGGATGTATTACCTCGTGGAAGGAACCGGAACAACTATCGCAGACTTGTTTACTCAAATTGTCCGTATTAATTTCGATTCTGGCGAAGTCCAAATGATAGGAATGATTATCCAGGTCAGGACTGATGGTACAGATTCTGGTATTGCCATTGCAGATGATTCCATCAAGGTTGTTTATGACCGGAATAGCAAGACATGGAAAGGCATTAGCTGCGGTATGGATTATGCGGGGACTTTATCAAGCGATAACCTACGGCCTAAACTTTACTTCGAAACCAAACAAGACCTCTTTCAAGGTGGAGTAGTCCTCATCAAAAACTCTAAGCAATTATTGAATTCAGATGGGAGTAGTTTTGGTGTAGGCAGCAACTATGTTGAAGATATCGACTTCTATTATGATGCTACCACCAAGACTTGGGTGTTAACCGGAAATACGGTTTCTTCAGGATGTAAAACCTTTAGGAGCCCAACACTGTACGATGGTATCACTCAGGAGTTCAGCACAAGCAGTGTGCCGTCAGGTGTCCGCGATACTGGGAACCAATTCGTCACAATAGGGGGTGTCAAATATCTGACAAGTGGAGGTTCAGCCAACAAGCTGCACTTGAGGAAATATGAGTCAGGATTAACCTATCTTGGGGAACTGTCTCAAGATATCTATCTTGACCCGACCACAGTTGGTCCTTGGTGCACTTTAGTCCCCTATACAAACGGCGACGAAACAGCGATGTATTTACTCTCCTTCGACCGCTCTGACTTATATGAAGGGTTAGGGAATGGGGCGGCCACTTACGATCATGGCGGATTGTATTGCTGGAAAGCAGAATAATTACTTGGGGCGTGTTGCCCCAATTTTTATACTTCAGCAGTTTTCATTTCTGGGGTTTTCTTCCGTTTAAGAAAATTCTTCTCAACTAACATCCAAGAAGATGTTGCTAAAATAAAAACGGTTAAAATAGATAACGCCAGAGAGGAGATAAACCCTAAGCTTGCAATGTTTGAATACAATTGCTGAATTGGGAAAGCATAAACATAAACACCATAGGAAATGTCGAACCGACCATGAATTATTCTATCTTTGAAAGAAAGCCCGAGTGGGATCACAATTAATGGTACACATATCAGAGTAAAAATGTCCCATTCTGCATTGGATTTATGGAATAAGGAGATAAGGTATAAAACAACGCCCGCAAGAAGGATAATCACTTTCCAATAATTCAACTTCCACAGCTCAAGAGTGCTCAATAATAAAGCTCCGAGCGAAAAGGTTATACTTAGAGATGAAAATCTAGCGAGATAGTAAGCTGATACCCCAGTTCTTACTTGGATAGTGTAGGCGACCAGTGAAACAGACAAAAAAATCAATGAGCCTAAGGTTTTGTTACGGAAGATAGAGAAAAATATCAATACCATAGCATAATCAATGACTTCAAATAGTAATGTCCACAAACTGCTATTTACTGAGCTTGGGAATACGAAATCTGCGGAAAAGAAATTAGTCATCACATCTGTGGCGTGTGACCCAAGAAACGTATAGTAAATGAATGTTTTTAATGCTTGCGCCGACAAAGTCCAACCAGCAAATCCTTGCTTACCAAAAAAACCACAAATAATGTATGTTGTAAAAAAAGCACAGCATATAAGACCGGGCATTATCCTTAAAAATCTTTTTTTGATGAAGGTCCAGTTATCTTTACTACGAACTTTGCTTTGTGTAATCAGAAAACCTGATATTGAGAAAAAGACTAGTACCGATAGAGATCCCAATTTAGTACTAGGGTTTACCAAAGGCTCTTGGAGACCATTAAACGCAAAATGGTGACTTATAATCACTAGAAAAGCTGCTAAGTGCCTGAGTATATCAAAGCAGTTGCTGTCATGAGTTCTTAATGAAACCGTTTTCATATCTAGATAATATCTTTGTATGTTTTATGTAATTACTGACATTGTATAGTTAAGTAAACGTAAACTGTTAATAGTTTTTACTTCAAGAGGTAACGAATGGCCTTCCCATCCCCCGCAATAGACTACGTTGAGCAACGACTCTCACCAAACTCGCTTATGCACGTCACTCAATCATCAATCATCATTCCGACTAATGAGGGATATGCTGTGGCCGAACCGGGACATAAAGTTAAGAAGGGCTCAACTGTGCTTCTGGACGTAAACGGTAAGATGATGTTTGCCGAAGTAGGGGATGGAGCTTTCAAAACTAACGATGGCATTATCGATGGTGATGCTCTTGATGATGCCAGAGTGTTAGGGGTGGTGACTTTTATGGTTAAAAGTCTCGATTGAAGCTGTACTTTTACCGGACTTTTACCATCTTTTTACCATTGGTAAATCACAGCCATAAAAAAAGCAGCCGTAAGTGGCTGCTTTTCTTTGGGATTTTTGGTCGGCACGAGAGGATTTGAACCTCCGACCCCTGACACCCCATGACAGTGCGCTACCAGGCTGCGCTACGTGCCGACGACTTGAAATAATAGTAACGTACTTTTCTAGAAAATCAATATATGTCTGGTCTAACTGGCTGATTAATAATCAATTCGCGATAAAACGCTTCTCTTCAGTCAACACCTGCAATAATAACCCGAGCTCTGGAGTTTCATCGTGCAACCTTCTGCCGTTAACATCATAAGAACTGTAACGGCCGTTGGTATTTAACACGATAGAGCGTGTAGGCGTAGTGATAATCAAATGATTATCCTCTTTACTCGTGACCCAGTTATTACGGCCCTGAGCTGAGAACAGGTCACGCCCTTGGGTATAATCGTAGCTCGGCGTGGTGACGCTTAATAAGCGTTGCATCAAGGTTGCCATTACGTCCTGGTGGTCGGTGAGGTAATTAATCGACTGCGCAGGCGTATTCGGCCAGTGGACCACTAATGGGACATGCAGTGCAGCACGCTGACTCTCTGACTGCTCGCGCGGCGAGAGTGAGAAACCGTGAGTGCCGGTAATCACCACAACGGTATTGTTCAATGCTTGAGAGCGATTGAGTTCGTCAAGGATCTCGCTAATTTGTTTGTCAGTCGCGAGCGAAGTCTGCAGGTAATCCTGACTGCGTTGCGCCTCGTTAGCACTATTAGTTGTCGCACCCTGTAAAGAGACCCATGAAAACCAAGCCTGGCCAGTAGGCGGCTGTTGGGCATACCATTTACGCCATTGACTGACAGTCTGAGAGTCGGATTGACGATGCTGTAACGGAATGGTGTAGTCCGTTAATAGTGCCTGACGGTAGAAGGGCTGCTTGAACCCGTCGCTCGAAAATAACCCAAATTGATAATGACGATTTGCAAGGGTCGTTAAGAGGGTCGATGGCGTTCGAGAAGCCAGTATCCCCTCAAGATAAGTCGGTGAAATACCATAAAACAGACCGAATAGGCCGTTGTCGCTACTCGGACCGGAACTGTAGTGCTGGGTAAAATTGATATTTTGCTGCGCAAACGCTGTAAGCGTAGGATAACTTTTGCTCAATCCACTTTGTCGTAGATTATCGACAGTAATCACCAGTAAATTATAACCCGCGGCTTGAGGTGCGAGAGTTATATCGTTTAGAGGATAGGCGAGAGATAACGCATCCGGCTCCCCCTGCTGAATGAGCCGACGCTGGTAATCTTCTGAATCGAGTAAACCATGTTTCTCTAGGAAGCGGCGAGCCGTCATCGGATAAGAGAGGGGAAGGTTACTTTTTTGCATCGTGATAGGGCGATAGAAATTCGCATCCGCCCAGATATACATGATATGGCTTGTAAAAAAGGTCGCAATGAACAGCGCGATAAACGGCCGAGCATAGTGGCCGCGATTAAGGCTGCGTAGCTTCTGCCAACTCCAGGTTGCAAACAACAATTCTATCAAGAAGATGACTGGCGCCGCGATAAACATCAACTGCCAATCGCGAGTCAACTCGCTCTGCTCAGGATTCACTACCAACTGCCAGACGATAGGGTTTAGGTGGAGGTGAAAACGTTGAAAGACTGCACCATCAATAAGGAGGAGTGTGAGTCCACAGGTTGCAAGGATCGAGGCAATGACGCGCAATAATCGCTGCGAACGAATAAAAAAAGTAATGGGAAAGAGGATCAGTAAGTACAGTGCGAACACAATAAAGCTGAAGTGACCTATCCAGCTGCAATAGGCGTAGATACGGCCAGCAAGCGAGGCTGGCCAATCGTTAATCAATAAATAGCGGCTGCCTAACACCAATGCCAACAAAATATTAAACAGAGCAAACCAATGCCCCCAGCTAATCATACTGGAAACTTTTTCACGGTAATTTTGTTGGTGAGTGGCCATAAGCGTCGTTTTAGTGATTAGTGAGCTGAATCTTCGCTGACTGAGGCTTCGAGAGCCGCAGCGAAGGAGCGAGCCAACGCATGGCGCTGAGCAGGTGAAACACTGGAATTAATCAAGTTTGTTACCATATTACCGAGCACCATCAAGGAAAGATCGGTAGGAGCCTTGTCCGTTTCAAGGACTTTTGAAAGTTCGTCGAGAAGCTTCTCGACGCGTGAATCACTGTAACGGGATAACTGTGGCATAGTATCAACTAGTGTCGTTGTAAAAAGTAGCTATTCTACTGTAAAACATGCTTCATATCTGCAATTTTTCATCGAGATTTGCTCAGTAAATGCTGAAAGTAATGTCGAATCATCGTCTTTCACTCATTAGAAGTGATAAGCCTATGCTGCTAACCTTAGCAAATCTCATTGTCAGCCTAGAGACTGCATGATTCAATAGCGTCTCATTTGCTTAGGGAGTTATCTATGAGTCTGGATATTGACCAGATTGTGGTTCATCAGTTGGTTAAACGTGATGAAGAAGATCTATCGCTTATTCTACGTGATTCTTTACTCGCCCCTAGCCACGAAGTGGCAACGATGTTGGAAGAGCTGCATCGTGTCTACAGCGCGAAAAATAAAGCCTATGGGCTGTTCAATGAAGAGAGCGAATTACAGGTCGCCCTGCGTGAATGTCGTCAGGGGCAGCAAGATTTTCTCGCGTTCACTCGTGCGGCCACCGGGCGGCTTCGTGATGAGCTAGGTAAATATCCGTTTGCAGAAGGCGGAATCGTACTCTTTGCTCAGTATCGCTATCTTGCGGTCGAATACTTATTAATCTCTGTATTAAACAGCCAAGCGAGTATGCGGGTAAACGAAGCCCTAGAGATTAGTACCACACATTATCTCGATATTAATCACGCCGATATCGTCGCGCGTATCGACCTTACCGAGTGGGAAACGCAGCCCGATTCTACCCGTTATCTAACATTTTTACGCGGACGCGTAGGACGTAAAGTCGCTGACTTCTTTATGGATTTTCTCGGGGCGAGCCAAGGCCTGGATACCAAAGCGCAAAATAGAACACTACTGCAAGCGGTGGACGATTACTGTGAGGAGGCGAGTCTCGATAAGCAGTCGCGCCAAGATTATCGTCAGCAGGTCCATCAATATTGTAGTGAGCAATTAAAGTCTGGTGATGAAATTACGATAAACGCGCTATCACAGCAACTGCCAGACGTAAATGATCAAAGTTTCGCGGGCTTTACTGAGCAACAGGGCTATGAGTTTGAAGAGAGTTTCCCAGCCGATCGCTCAACCTTACGTCAATTAACTAAGTTTTCGGGAAGCGGGGGCGGTCTTACGATGAATTTTGATGCATTACTGCTCAACGAGCGTATCTTCTGGGATCCCGCTACTGACACGTTGACGATCAAAGGCACTCCGCCGAATCTACGTGACCAGCTACAACGTCGCTTAAAAGAACAATAAAAAAACGCCGCGAGAGCGGCGTTTCTTATCGATCGTTTTCGGCAATTATGCGCGAACGAAGTCGATGTGGTGCAGTTTTGGCTTGAACGGGTGACGTTGAACAGCCTGAACCTTGACTTTAGTTTCTTTACCGTCGATGACTAGAGTCAGAACGTCTGTATAGAATTCTGGCTTAGTTTGCAGGTTGTTAACGAAATCGTGGTCTAAAACTACTGATACTGCAGCTTCATTTCCGCCATAAACGATGGCTGGGAATTTGTTAGCTAAACGCAGACGGCGGCTCGCACCCTTACCCTGCTCTGTACGTACTTGTGCTTCGATAGTAAACATAATTTTTCTCTTAGAGTAATTCCGCTACAGGCGACCCAGCAACAGAAGGTTTATTCGATGGCGCTTCATTACAATAAAGCGCGCGGCATTATAGCGGTTAAACGTAGGTAGGGCAAATGATCTAACCTGCCGCGTCCGCGCGCCTGTAGCGTCCCTGATAATCAAAGACTTTATGGCGGATCTTCCAAAAGTGTTTTTGATGGTGTGCCACCACAAAATCAGGGTGGCGTAACCGTGATTGCTGAGCGACGATATCTTCTGCCGATTGCCATACGAGCGGGATACCGGGTGCTCGGCTGTGTAAGTGAAGAAATTGTGTCGTAAAGATATGACGCTGCGCAGGGGAGCTTAGGCGAAACGTTTCGGGGATCTCGGCACCATCTTCGTCGACATAGGTAATGCGCAGCCACTCTCCTTTTTGATCGCGCCCGTGCTCCAGTACCATGCCTGAACAGCGCAATACTTTCGCATCACGCAGCTTAAGGGCTGCCTTTAACATGTCGTCAGGATCCACTAATACCGTATCGCACTGCTGACAGACTTTGGCGGCGATATCGTTTTCGGCGTTACACTGCGGACAAGACTTAAATCGAAAACGAAAATCACACTGCTCGGTTCGCCCTGACACCTCGACAAGCCCTTGGCAGCGTCGTCCGAAATGCTCGATGACGGTCCCATCGGCCAGTGTCTTTCCCCAAAATAGATTGGCGAACTGACACTGTGGACAGAACACCTGTACGGGTTGGTTATCGCTATCTCCCTGCGGGCTGCCGATTTCTGGTAGATAGAGATCATAATTATTACCTGCATAATCCAGGATAAGACAAGCCGTTTTCCCCGGATAGAGGCGCAAGCCGCGACCGATAATCTGCTGATAAAGACTTACTGATTCTGTCGGGCGTAAAATGGCAATAAGATCGACGTGGGGGGCATCAAAGCCCGTCGTCAGCACCGCGACATTGACTAAAAATTTAAGCTGCTGGGAGGTGAAACGCTGCAAGATATCATCGCGCTGTGCCCCGGGCGTTGCACCAGAGACTAATGCGCTATCGTGAGGAAGATAGCTCAAGATCTCTTCAGCATGACGTACCGTCGCCGCAAAAATCATTACGCCTCGGCAGTGCTCGGCGTGGCGAATGATTTCTGCGACGATAGAGGGGGTGACCCGTTTTTGCTGTGACAAGCTAAGATTGAGCGCCTTTTCAGGAAAAAGCCCCTGTTGAGTGGCGATCAGCGATGAGAAGTCGTAACGGACTATCGGCATATCAAGACGCTGCGGCTCCACTAAATAGCCATGTTTAATCATATAGCGTAGTGGTAGCTCATAAATACATTGATGAAATAGGGCGTCTTCATTGCCCCGCACCATACCGTGGTAATGGTGATGATAAATCCATCCTTTGCCAAGCCGAAAGGGGGTAGCCGTTAAGCCCAAGAGCCGTAACTGCGGGTTGCGCTGCGTTAAGTAGTCGAGAATTTGCTGGTATTGACTCTGGTCGTTATCCCCTATGCGGTGACACTCATCGACGATAACTAATGAGAAGGCCGCGTCGAATTTATCAAGGTGGCGAGCGACTGATTGTACACTACCGAAGACGACTTTTTTTTGACTCTCTTTTTGCGCCAGGCCGGCTGAAAATATATCTGCCTCTAGGCCCAGTGCGCGGTACTTGGCATGATTCTGACGGACTAATTCTTTAACATGCGCTAAGACTAACACACGGCCGCGCGCGATACGGGCAAGTTCTGCGATAACTAAGCTTTTCCCGGCACCTGTTGGCAGGACGATGACGCCAGGGCGCTGCTCTTGACGAAAATAGTGTACCGCCGCCTCGACGGCTTCCTGTTGATAGGGGCGTAGGGTAAAACTCATCGCTAATGAACTCGAATAGACGCAGGGTTACACACTGACAGTGGGTGTCGCTTCGAGGTATACTAGCACAACTTGATGTATAAACTCCGAATAGGCTTACAGATCCATGCGACTCGATAAATTTATCTCCCAACAACTCGAAATCAGCCGCGCCATCGCTGGCCGCGAAATTAGAGCACGTAACGTAACCGTTGATGGAGAAGTTGTGCGCGAAGCGGCATTCAAAGTTTTGCCAGAACACGAGGTTGCGCATGACGGTAACGTCCTGCTTCAACAGAACGGCCCGCGTTATTTCATGTTAAATAAGCCTGAGGGCTATGTCTGTGCGACAGAGGATGAGATTAACCCGACTATTCTCTACTTTATTGAGGAGCCGATGGCATGGAAACTTCATGCAGCAGGACGTCTCGACATTGACACGACGGGTTTAGTCTTGCTTACCGATGACGGTCAATGGTCGCACCGCATCACCTCCCCCCGTCATCATTGTGAGAAAACCTACCGCGTAACCCTCGCGGAGACGGTCGAGCCTGAGCTGGTCACGCGCTTTGCAGACGGCATTATGCTGCAGGGCGAAAGCGAACTCACTAAGGCCGCAGTTTTAGAAATACTTGACGATAAACAGGCGCGCGTTACGTTAAGCGAAGGCCGCTATCACCAAGTAAAAAGAATGTTTGCTGCGTGCGGAAATCACGTCGTGGCGTTGCATCGTGAAAGCGTAGGGGACATTGCGTTAGATGAGGCGCTAGAGCCAGGGGAATATCGGCCATTAACGGAAGCGGAAATATTAAGTATTAACCTACCGCCCGAATTACAAAAGCCTTTATCTTAAATAATAGATATAAAAAAACGCTGCGAAGGACAGCGTTTTTTTTTAGCGAACGTTTTTCAGACCTTATGAAAATTAACTGTGCGAGTTACTAAGAACTCTGCGTGCTTCGCGGTAGCGAGCCTTCCAATAATTGTCATTAAGGTTTGAGATCATAACTCCACTGCTTGTTGAAGCATGAACAAAATCATTATTACCGAGATAGATGCCTACGTGTCGTCCTGTCGATCCCGATCGGAACAAGACGAGGTCACCGGGACGAAGTTTACTTTTATTAATGTAACGTCCGGTATCTTGTTGATCAGCCGTTGAACGAGGCAGCGATAAGCCGAACTGTTCACGGAAAGTACGTTGTACAAATGCAGAACAATCTATACCACGGCGTGATTCACCACCCATACGGTAACGAACACCCTTCCAGCTTGCATATTGAGTCATAATTTTCGATTTAATATCGACATTATGAACCAGTTCTTCAAATTGATCCTGAGACGCTTGAAGTAAAAAACCATTCCGGTTGTTAACGTCATGTTTCTCTAAATTGGCTGTGGTAGTTGGGTGGCTACTACATGCACTTAGCAATGTTGCTAAGGCAATTGCTGGAACAGCCCGCCACAAATATCTCACAAATGGTTGAGACTTGACCATATTAAGTAGTTTCCTTCGATGTCCTTACGACAACAATGTCGTTCGCCAGTGAACAGTATAGAAGATTATCAAAGTTTACCAAGAAGACAATTTATGAATTATATCTAGATGTAAATGACTTTGACACTCTCTAAGGCTAGAGCCGGTTATGACAAGGGCTAAGCGTTTTTTGAGATTACCGTAGAAAATGTTAACTAGCGAGAGTTTTTAAGGATTTTTTTGATCTTAATAAAAAAACAACCTATTACGCTTATTTTTAGTAAGTTTGTTAACGAATAACCGGGGGTGTGGCCCCCGGAAAAGGCAAGAAATAGCGGCGTGAATTAATGGCGACCTGGGAGTTTACGATAAATCCACGCGATAATAGTATCGGTCAGTGGTGTTAACAAACACCAGCTAAGGCCAACTAATACGACAGAGAGTGATCCTACTGAGATATCGGTGAACCAATGTGCGCCAGCCATGACGCGGGGTAGGGCGAAAACACCGATAATAACCAGTCCAACGATAAAGGCTTTACGACCGAAATATCGGCCCATGAAGCAGGCATAAATCATTAGCATCATTCCATGATCGCCAGGGAAGCTGTCTGCGGAGGCGTCTTTAGTTTTGATACCGGTAAGTTGGCCGGCACGGTGCGCATCAGTAAAGTACAGGGACGGACTTTGATGGCTGACAGGGATGAGGTGCCCAAGCTGATTGAGAACGACTGCTGTTATCAGCATAGTGAGACCTAATGCCAGCATCCATCTGCGCCCATCACGATCTTTCTGCTGCCAGAAAGAATAGAAGTAGGCGGCCATCACTAAAAAGGAGACAACGTCGAAGCCCCGATAATTAGTTATCGCAACAAACACTGCAAAAGCCTGTGATTTCACCATTTCATTATTAAAACTGTAGAAAATAGATTTATCTAGTGAAAACCAAAAGCCGTGGTGCAGAGTCAGAAACCATGAAAAAAATAAACAAATCCCCAGGAGATTTAAGACGATGATGGCTGGGAAGTTAGATTGACGCATAAGTCATCTCCGGGGTGAATTAATCGGCTCGACTCATATAACGGCGTTCGGGAATATGCACACGAATTTTATCGCCGTTACTCAAATATTCAGGGACTTGGACCGTAAGTCCTGTTGTTAGCGTAGCGGCTTTCGTACGGGCGCTGGCGGAGGCGCCTTTGATACCGGGTACAGTATCGACAATAGTGAGGTCGACGGTTTGTGGTAATTCCAGAGCGAGGACTTGATCGTCCATGAGGAGAACTTGCATACCCGGTAGGCCATGTTCAGGAATAAAAAGCAGCTCTTCTTCTATTTGCTCGTGGTTGAAGCTATACGGGGTAAAGTCTTCATCATCCATGAATACATATTCATTACCATCAGTATAAGAAAAGCTTACCGCTCGACGGGCAAGCTGGATACTGTCGATGATGTCATCACCTTTAAAACGCTCTTCGACTTTTAAGCCGGTACGAATATCGGTAAAGCGCATTTTATAAAGTGTAGCGGCGCCACGAGCGCTGGGACTTTGGACATCAATATCTTTGACTAGCAGTAACTTTCCGTTCCAACTTACCGCCATACCACGTTTGATTTCATTTGCCTTTGGCATTGAAGACCTCAAAAAATTAAAGAGCGTTAGGAATGCGGGAAAAATACTCGCCCCTTTCCTTACACACAAGCAAAATAATGAATCATTCAATGTTTGAATCAATTTATGCAGGGTTGTTGAGGTAAAATTTATCTTATATAAGAGGAAAGGTGTTCTGTTACACTCAATTTCTCACTCTCACCAAGATAAGAAGCGTTTATGGAATGCCGTAGCCACTGTGGTGCCTGTTGTATCGCTCCGTCGATTTCCTCTCCAATCCCAGGGATGCCACAGGGCAAACCAGCAGGGGTGCGCTGTGTACAATTAGGTAACGATAACCACTGTCTGATTTTTACTTCTCCCCTACGGCCTGCTGTGTGCGGCGGTTTGCAGCCTCATCGCGAAATGTGTATGGACTCAAGAGAGGCAGCGCTGATTTACCTGTTAGACCTAGAAGCCGCGACGGCCCCGCACTAACTCGCTAAGCGAATTCAGAAAACACCGTATTTAAATTTTAAAACTGTGCAGTAACTCAAAAATATTAATTTAATTTTTTGATATAAAATGCCCTAATTTAGTTGCTGAAACGATTCAACCTATTGCGAGGATAATTATGTTCCAGCTCGAAGTTCAGGCAATTCATACCGGTGCCTCGGCCACTCATAAAGAAGAGGCTATTCGTCAGGTTGCCGCAGCGCTTACGACCGCTGGCAACGTCGGCGAGGGCTATGTAAACGGAATGTTAGCGCGCGAGCAGCAGACATCGACCTATCTTGGTAACGGTATTGCTATCCCTCATGGCACCACCGATACCCGCGATCTCGTGTTAAACACTGGCGTACAAGTCTTTCAATTTCCGCAGGGGATTGAATGGGGCGCGGATCAAGTTGCGTATGTCGTTATTGGTATTGCGGCAAAATCTGATGAGCATTTAGCATTACTGCGTCAATTAACTCACGTACTCAGTGACGATAGCATTGCTGAGACGATCAAAACGGCCTCGGCAGAGGATCTACGCGCCATCTTGATGGGGGAAAAGCAGCCCGCAGAATTTCGCTTTGACACTTCCTTGGTCACTCTCGACGTACAGGCCCGTGATCTCGTTACGTTACAAGCGCTAAACGCAGGGCGTTTACATGCTATTCATGCCGTATCCTCTCACTTTGTCGCACAGACTCTGGCTCAGCCACCGTTACATGTGGGACAAGGTATTTGGCTGCAAGATCAGGCAGAAGGCAATCTGTTCAGTGCGGTAGCAGTGAGTCGCCCGATCAGCCCATTTACCCTTGACTCAGGCGAGCAAGTGGCGTTGTTGATCACCTGCTCAACGGCAGACACACAACCCCTGACGGTCGTTAACTATCTGAATCACCTTATTGCTCAACAGCAGGTCTCTGCGTTATCAAGTGCTGATGCGGCGGGTGTGGTCGCGTTACTGACTAGCGAAGTCAGTCTCGGGGACGATACGCTAACGGAAGAGTTCGTAATTAAAAATGAGCATGGTCTGCATGCGCGGCCAGGGACTGCATTGGTCACCGTCATTAAACAGTTTGACTGTGATGTGAGTGTGGTGAACTTGGATGGTAGCGGTAAGCCGGCTAATGGCCGCAGCTTAATGAAAGTCGTCGCATTGGGCGTGAAAAAAGGCCACCGCCTACGCTTCACGACTTCAGGGCCGCAGGCCGCTGAGGCGATGCAAGCGATTGGCGAAGCCATCGCCAGTGGGCTGGGGGAGGGCGCAGAATGAGCCGCCGTGTCGCCACTATTAGTCTAAATCCGGCTTATGATCTGGTGGGGTTTACCCCGGAAATAGAGCGCGGTGAGGTTAACCTCGTCGAGACCACGGGGCTGCATGCCGCGGGTAAAGGCATTAATGTCGCTAAAGTCTTAAAAAACCTCGGCGTCGATGTCACGGTGGGCGGGTTGCTCGGCCATGAAAATAAAGACGGGTTTGAACAACTCTTTACCGAACTGGGACTCGACAACCGTTTCCAAGTTATCGAAGGCCGTACTCGTATTAACATTAAAGTCACCGAGTCAGGCGGCGACGTTACCGATTTAAACTTCTCGGGGTTTACGGTTAGCGAGGAAAACTGGCAGCAATTCAAACAAGACTCCCTCAGCTGGCTGGGACAGTTTGATATGGTTTGCGTCAGTGGCAGCTTACCGCAGGGCATCGCGCTCGCGGAGTTCACTGACTGGATGAAAGCGGTATGTCAGCAATGTCCATGTTTAGTCTTCGACAGCAGCCGCGCGGCGCTTGAGGCAGGACTACTTGCTGCACCATGGTTAGTGAAACCGAATCGTCGCGAACTAGAGATGTGGGCCGGACGAGCGTTGCCGGAATTACGCGACATTATCGCCGCGGCACAGCAATTACGCGAACAGGGGGTAAGCCACGTCGTGGTGTCGCTGGGAGCAGAAGGCGCGCTGTGGACTAATGCCTCCGGGTCTTGGATAGCAAAACCTCCAGCATGTGAAATTGTCAGTACGGTGGGAGCGGGTGATTCGATGGTTGGTGGCCTCATTTATGGCTTACTGATGGGAGAAACCAGCGAACACACCCTTCGGCTCGCGACCGCTGTTGCGGCCCTGGCGGTCAGTCAAAGCAATGTCGGCGTTACAGACCGTTCGGCCCTAGCGGCGATGATGACTCGTGTTGAATTACACCCCGTTACCGAACAGCAGTAGAGGAAAGTAAAATGAAAATAGCATTAATTACCGATGCCTCTTTGGGTTTAGCATCGGCACAGTTAGTCAAGCAAGCGTTTGATAAAGCCGTTGCAGAACAGCCTGACTACACGCTGTCCTCGGTTAGCGAGGCCGAAACAGTAGTGGTGGCGGGTGAACCAATGCTGGTCGCCGGTCAACTGGTCGGAAAGCAGGTAGCCCTCGTTGCCAGCCAAGCTATTCTGACGGATGCCAAGTCAGCGATCGAGCACGCGATAACAGCGGCGAGTCCTTGGCAAACTCCGGTTACGGCGACGACGAGTGCGCCAACTGCTTCATCTTCAGTGAAAAAAATTGTCGCAGTGACCGCCTGTCCAACGGGGGTTGCTCATACATTTATGGCTGCAGAAGCCATCGAAGCCGAGGCAAAAAAACGCGGCTGGCCGGTACGTGTTGAAACCCGTGGGTCAGTAGGCGCGGGCAATCCGATTACCGCTGAAGAAGTCGCAGAGGCGGATATCGTTTTTATCGCCGCGGACATCGAGGTGGATTTAGCGAAGTTTGCGGGTAAACCGATGTACCGAACCTCGACAGGGTTGGCCTTGAAAAAAACGGCGCAGGAGTTTGATAAAGCGTTAACAGAAGCTAAGCCTTATCAATCAGCGAGCAGCGCTAATCAGACCTCGGGTAATAACGGAGAGAAGAAAGAAAAATCGGGCGCTTATCGTCACTTGCTAACCGGCGTGTCATATATGTTACCGATGGTGGTCGCGGGCGGTTTATGTATCGCGCTCTCGTTTGCTTTCGGTATCAACGCTTTCAAAGAACAAGGCACCTTAGCCGCCGCACTGATGCAAATTGGTGGGACTACCGCGTTTGCATTAATGGTACCCGTATTAGCCGGGTATATCGCGTTTTCAATTGCCGATCGCCCAGGTTTAACGCCAGGATTAATTGGCGGGATGCTCGCCTCCACGCTCAGTGCTGGCTTCTTGGGCGGCATCATTGCTGGCTTTATCGCAGGGTATGCTGCGAAACTGATTAGCGGTAAATTGAAGCTACCGCAAAGTATGGAAGCGCTTAAACCTATCTTAATCATTCCTTTATTCGCCAGCTTAGTCACCGGCTTATTAATGATTTATGTCGTGGGCAAGCCGGTTGCTTTTATTATGGAGTCCTTGACTCACTGGTTGGGCACCATGGGCACCGCGAACGCCGTACTGCTTGGTGCTGTATTAGGTGCTATGCAATGTAGCGATATGGGTGGGCCAATCAATAAAGTGGCTTATGCCTTTGGGGTGGGTCTGCTGAGTTCGGCGACCTATGGCCCGATGGCTGCGATTATGGCGGCCGGTATGGTGCCTCCGCTCGCAATGGGTCTAGCTACCTTAGTTGCGCGTCGTAAATTTGCTAAAGCGCAACAAGAAGGCGGCAAGGCGGCTATCGTGCTTGGCCTCTGTTATATCACCGAAGGGGCAATACCCTTTGCCGCGCGGGATCCATTGCGTGTTCTGCCTTGCTGTATCGTCGGTGGCGCGCTGACTGGGGCAATCACTATGGCCATTGGGTCGAAGCTGATGGCACCCCATGGCGGTATCTTCGTCTTCTTGATCCCCGGCGCGATTACCCCTGTCCTCGGTTATATCGGCGCAATCGTAGCAGGAGCAGCTGTCGCAGGTATCGCTTATGCGATTATTAAACGTCCTGAGCCTATTGCTGCGTAATCGTTAAGCTTTCTATTGAAAAAGGCCGTTATCCTGAGGATAGCGGCCTTTTATTTTAGGGGCGAACACTGAGTCTTATTGCTGCGCTTTAAGCCACGCGATCTCTTCGGCCCAGATGTCCGGGTTGATGGTTTCAAGAATGAGCGGGATATTATCAAAGCGAGAGTCTTGCATGAGCCACGCAAAGGGAATGTGACCGATATTACCTTCACCCAGGCTATCGTGGCGATCGACGCGACTATTAAATTGGCTTTTGGCATCGTTTAGATGCATGCCGCGCAGGTAGTGGAAGCCGACGATACGCTCGAAAGCGGCGAAGGTTTTTTCGCAATCTTCTACCGTGCGCAAGTCATAGCCCGCAGCGAAGGCATGGCAGGTATCGATACAGACGCCGACTCGCGATTTATCCTCAACATGATGGATAATCTCTGCCAGATGCTCGAATTCAAACCCGAGGTTACTTCCTTGCCCGGCGGTGTTCTCAATCACTGCGGTAACGCCAGATGTCTTGTCCAACGCGATATTGATCGACTCCGCAATCCGTTTAAGGCAGTCCGACGTCGAAATCTGCTGCAGATGGCTACCTGGATGAAAGTTGAGCAAGCCTATCCCTAATGCCGCCGCGCGTTCGAGTTCATCGATAAAGGCTTCGCGCGACTTATCTAAAGCCTCTGCGACGGGATGACCGAGGTTAATGAGGTAACTGTCGTGCGGCAGAATTTGCTGTGGGCCAAACTGGTAGTCGCTGCAGGCTTGACGGAATTTATCGATCGTATCTTGAGGGAGAGGGGCGGCTTTCCACTGGCGCTGGTTTTTAGTAAAGAGTGCAAAAGCGGTTGCGCCAATTTCATGTGCCCGCGTTACTGCGTTAAATACACCGCCTGCAGCGCTGACATGAGCTCCAATATATTTCATCGTTGTTCCCTGACTGGTTGGGCCGAAATAGTGATTACGTAAATCATTAACTTGTTCACGATTCTATTATTAATCGGTAAAACTGGTAAACTGTTTACTTTGACGAGTTCTGTAAATATTCACCTTGAAGTGGGAGCAGAGACTTACCGTATGCATATTACGCTACGACAACTTGCGGTCTTTACTGAAGTATTAAAAAGCGGGTCCACTACCCATGCCGCACAATCATTGGCACTCTCTCAATCAGCCGTGAGCGCCTCGTTAAGCGATTTAGAAGGCCAACTTGGCGTACAGCTTTTCGACCGCGCGGGTAAGCGTTTGATCATCAATGAACATGGGCGGTTACTCTATCCACGCGCAATGGCATTACTCGATCACGCCAAAGATATCGAAGCGTTATTCAAACAGGGCCATGGCGCGTTATCGTTAGCGGCGAGCAGTACTATCGGCAACTATCTTCTCCCTGCGGTGATTGCGGACTACCGCCGTGATTATCCTGAGGCACGGTTGGAGCTGACCGTCGGCAATAGCCAGGAGGTGATCGACGCGGTGGCACATTTTAAGGCCGATATCGGTTTAATTGAAGGGCCTTGTCATCAGCACGATATTACGAGCCAGCCGTGGCTACAAGACGAGCTTGTGATCTTTGCCGCACCCTCTGCCGCGATTTTTAAACAGCCGATCACCCTTGAGACGTTATCCGCTTCACCCTGGATCCTACGTGAGCAAGGCTCAGGCACCCGCGAGCTAGTTGACCACCTATTGTTGAGTAAGCTTCCCCACTATCATGTCACCATGGAGCTCGGTAATTCAGAGGCGATCAAGCATGCCGTACGTTACGGAATGGGGTTGAGTTGCCTATCGCGGCGGGTGATTAGCGATTTACTCGATAGTGGCTTATTACGCGAGGTGCGCGCGCCGCTGCCAACCATGACGCGCGCACTGTATTTAATTCAGCACCAACAAAAGCAGCGTTCGCGAGCGATTGAGCGCTTCTTAACTTACTGCCATCAGGTGGTCGAATAGAGTCTGGCTAATGATCTTGGCGAAGTTATGAAGGTAACTTATAACCGTGAAGTTTTAGCGACGTTACCGCACATGAGTTGTTACAATCGCGCTCATTTTTAGCCAGGTGAGTTGTTATTTTATGAGTTCAAGTTCTTCTAAAACGGGCGCAACGGGCTTAAAACGTTCGCTGAAAGCCCGTCACCTGACAATGATCGCGATCGGTGGTTCGATTGGTACGGGCCTTTTCGTCGCGTCAGGCGCCAGCATCTCCCAAGCCGGACCCGGCGGCGCGTTATTGTCGTATGCAGTGATTGGTCTAATGGTCTACTTCTTGATGACTAGTCTTGGCGAACTCGCCGCTTATATGCCAGTCTCTGGCTCCTTCTCCACCTATGGTTCGCAGTATGTTGAAGAGGGCTTCGGTTTTGCTCTCGGCTGGAACTATTGGTATAACTGGGCCGTAACGATTGCGGTAGATTTAGTTGCCGCGCAGCTCGTCATGGGCTACTGGTTCCCTGATGTACCGGGCTGGATTTGGAGTGCCTCCTTCCTTGCGGTAATCTTCTTGCTCAACGTCATTTCTGTGAAAGGTTTTGGTGAGGCGGAATATTGGTTCTCACTTATCAAAGTCATTACCGTCGTCATCTTTATCGCGGTTGGCGTATTGATGATCATGGGCATTTTGCATGGCGCAGAGCAGGGCGGTATCAAAAACTGGCAGATGGGCGACGCGCCGTTTGTGGGGGGCTTCCCCGCGATGATTGGCGTGGCGATGATCGTCGGCTTTTCTTTCCAAGGGACTGAGCTGATTGGTATCGCCGCCGGTGAGTCGGAAGAGCCGGAGAAAAACATCCCTCGTGCGGTACGTCAGGTATTTTGGCGTATCTTGCTGTTTTACGTCTTGGCTATTTTAGTGATTAGCCTGATTCTGCCTTATACCGACCCTCGTTTATTACGTAACGACGTTGGCGATATCAGCGTCAGTCCGTTTACGCTGGTGTTCCAGAATGCAGGGCTATTATCGGCGGCAGCGGTGATGAACGCCGTGATTTTAACCGCGGTCCTCTCTGCCGGGAACTCCGGGATGTATGCCTCGACACGTATGCTCTATACCTTAGCGACTGAGGGCAAGGCACCGAGAATCTTTGCCAAGTTGACTAAAAATGGCGTACCCCGTAACGCGTTAATCGTCACGGCTGTTATCGCCGGACTCTGTTTCTTATCATCGCGTTTTGGTAACCAAACCGTTTATCTCTGGTTACTTAATACCTCAGGGATGACCGGGTTTATTGCTTGGTTAGGGATTGCGATCAGTCACTATCGTTTCCGTAAAGGCTATATCGCACAAGGCTATGACCTCAACGACCTTCCGTATCGTTCGGGCTTCTTCCCGCTCGGGCCGATGTTTGCGTTCGGCCTGTGCTTGATTATTACACTCGGTCAAAATTACCAAGCGTTTCTCGCAGATAAGATCGACTGGTACGGAGTGGCGGCGACCTATATCGGTATTCCTTTATTCTTACTGATCTGGTTGGGTTACCGTGTCGTACGCGGCGGTCATATCATCCGTTATCAAGACATGCATTTCCCGCGTTTTAAAGCAGGTAAGCGCGTCGACAGTTAGTAAAGTCGCCAGAGTGATAACGTCACTCTGGCTTCTCTCCGTTAGGATAGATCTCCGCCATCAGCGCGCTTAACGCCCGGACATTGGGTGATTCCCCTTCATGACGCCAAATCAATCCGGTATGTAGCTGGCTAATCGAGTCAGGAAGCTGATGTACCGCCACGCGCGCACGATCAGCCAGTTGGCTAAGCAACGATTGCGGTATCACGGCGAGGCCCGCGCCGCCTGCCACACAAGCTAGCATTGCATGGTAGGACTGGATCTCCATGATGGGTCCTGGGGTAACGGCTGCCTGCGCAAACCACTGCTCTAAGCGATGGCGGTACGAGCAGCTACGGCGAAACGCAAAAAAAGTTTCACCTACGACCTCCTGTGCAGCGGTGATCGGTGGGTGTGCCGGGTTGGTAATAAGGACGAGTCGATCATGATAATGGTTGCCGCATACGATATCGGCGCGTGGCAAAGGCTGATCAGTAAGCGCAACGGCAAGTTCCCCCTTGACCACTCCCTCAAGCACCTCGCCAGAGGTCCCTGTCACTAAGGACAACTGAACGGCAGGGTAGCGCTGGTGGTAGGCTGATAATAGCGCTGGTAGGCGAGTGGCAGCGACGCTTTCGAGACTGCCTAACGTCAAGGTTCCCGAGGGTTCGGCGGACTGACCGAGTTGTAATGCCTCCTCGCTAAGTTGCAAGATCTTTCGCGCATAAACTAGGAAATCATGACCGGTCGGCGATAAGCGTAGGCGTTGTTTCTCGCGGATAAATAGAGGGCTTGCGACATCGTCTTCCAGTTGCTTCAGACGCGTGGTTAAGTTTGAGGGCACACGATGCAGTTGCTCCGCCGCTTTCACTATCGACCCGCATTCCGCTACGGCACAAAACATTTTTAACTGTACGAGGTCCATGAAAATAGCCTTGCGTTTTAGGGAGGCCTCTAGTGTAGGAGCAGTTACGCTGGGACTCAAGTAGTCGGTAAATGCGAACAAATACGCTAAGGGCTGGATTAACCATGCAGAGTGCTTCACAATACGGTAAAAGATTACCTGTCCTACCCATGGCGGGTGTACTACCTGTTTGGAGAATGAATACGATGTCCGAATTAAGTCAGGAAGCGATACTGGTCCACGATGCGTTGCTGGCTCGCGGGCTTGAGACCCCTCTTAATACGCCGGTGAACCGCTTAGAGAGCGAACAACGCAAACAAAAAATCGCCGAACATATGCGTGAGGTGATGCTGCTGCTTAACCTTGATCTTACCGATGACAGCTTGATGGAAACGCCTAATCGTCTAGCAAAAATGTATGTCGATGAGATCTTCTCTGGCCTTGATTACGCGAATTTCCCGAAGATCACGGTTATTGAGAATAAAATGAATGTCGATGAGATGGTTACGGTGCGTGATATTACGCTCACCAGCACCTGTGAACACCATTTCGTCACGATCGATGGTAAAGCGACAGTCGCCTATATCCCGAAGGATAAGGTGATCGGACTCTCTAAACTTAATCGTATTGTGCAGTTCTTTGCACAACGCCCACAGGTGCAAGAGCGCTTAACTCAACAGGTACTCGTCGCTCTCCAGACCTTACTTGGGACCAATAATGTCGCCGTATGTATCGATGCGGTTCACTATTGTGTCAAGGCGCGTGGCGTGAAGGATGCCACCAGTGCGACCACGACAACCTCGCTGGGTGGACTTTTTAAGACTAGTCAAAATACTCGCCAAGAATTTTTACGGACTATCCGTAATAATTGATGATCCTATGGCCAGGGTATGACCTGGCCTACTGAGACCTCACCGCTATGCCTCGTTATCCTCAAATCGATTGCCTTCGCGGGCTGGCCATACTCGGCATCCTCCTGCTGAATATCGTTAGCTTTGGGCTACCCGCAGCCGCTTATTTAAATCCGGCATGGCATGGGCTGCCCTCCACGGGGGAAACAGTGCTATGGGCGGCGCTTAATCTCTTTGCTCAGATGAAGTTTCTCTCGGTATTGGGGCTCTTATTTGGTGCGGGGATCGTCTTTCAGTTGCCTCGTGGCCCGTCTTGGATCAGGCATCGTCTATTGTGGCTAGTGCTCTTCGGTTTACTCCATGGCATCTTACTATGGCAGGGCGATATTCTGCTCGCATGGGGACTGACCGGGCTTGCGGTACACCGGGTGATTGCGCAGAGTCAAGATAATGAAAGCTTGTTACGTACCGGTATCCTTTTCTATCTTTTTGGGGTGGGGCTACTCGCCGTGTATGCCGCAATATCCGGCCATACGCCTGGCAGCGATTGGTTACCACAGCCAGCCGAGATCGAGGCGGAACGTACCGTGAAACTGGCTGGAGGATGGCTCGCGATCGACGATCGCTTCGCTCAACTCGATGGGCGACTAGCGGCCTTACTCACGCAATACGGCTGGGAATTGGCCGGCCTGATGCTTACTGGTGCGGCGTTGACCCGTAAAGGCTGGATGCTAGGGCAGCGTACACCGGAACATTATCGCCGCTGTTACCAGATTTTACTCCCCGCTGGACTGCTCATCACAGGTCTGGGAACTGTTTTGCAATATTTTACCGGTTGGGATTTTCGGTGGAGTGGTTTTTGGCTACAGATCCCCGGGGAGCTGGCCAGCCCGCTCCTAGCCGTCGGCTATATCGCACTGCTCCACGCCCATTGGCAGCGTCTGTCTACATGGCGGATCACCGCATCACTCACTCAAGTCGGTCGGATGGCATTTAGCAATTATCTACTCCAAACCGTGGTCTGCACCGTTATTTTCTCAGTGATGGGCTATTTTATGCAACTCACCCGACTGCAACTCTTAGCGGTCGTGCCCCTGGTTTGGCTGGTTAACTTGGTTTTTTCCTCTCTTTGGCTGCGCCATTTCCGCCAAGGTCCTCTTGAAAGCGCTTGGCGATGGCTCACCGCATGGACGACCCGCTCTTGAGGGAGAGTTACCTGACAGCGGTAATTTGATGCGGGATGCAAGTAATTTAGGGGAAGAAAGATGAAGGATTCGTTACCGCGCTCGGGTCTGGATATTAGGGTTATTTTTGTAATGCCTGTTGAGGCTTACGTTTTTCTGAGAAGATAATTTAGGGGCCGCTGCCACGGGAATCCGCCAAATTAATTCATAAATTTGGAACATTGTCTTTTCTAAAGCCGTAAAAGTCACAGGTAAATAATAGTTTCTATCGGGTATACCCGTCACTTTTTCGCTAAATTCCTAGTGTGCTGCCAGTGCGTTGAAAAACTCGGGGTCGTCCTGTATCGTCGCCAGCACCTTTGCCGCCAGCCCGGTCGGATTACGCCGTTTTTGTTCCCAGCTTTTGATGGTATCGAGGCTGGTACCCAATGCTTTGGCCATTTCAGCCTGTGAAACATTCAGTTTTTCACGGATAGCTTTCACATCTGCTACATCATAGCGAGTAACGCGTGACGGCAAGACTGAGCCATTCTTGATAGCGACGGCTTCTTCAAGGGATGCTTTCAGTTCGTTAAAAATACTCATGCTACACCTCATCGTTGAGTCGTTTGGTCAGTTTTTTTAGCTCTGCTTTTTCAGCCTCGGTTAGGCTTTCTTTCGCGCTTTTCGGGTAAGCCATGACCAGATAGATAACTTCCTTTGTCGCCAGAAAATAGACCACTCTCGCGCTGCCACTTTTACCTTGGTTACCGGTCGCCATTCTGATTTTTCGCAGGCCACCGGTTCCTGTTATTAAGTCACCTTTATCCGGTGATTCGATAAGCTCGCTCTGTAAATCTTTAAGCTCACTATCCGTGGCAATTGTTTGAATTTGCTGAGTGAAGAGCGATGTCTCAATAAATTCGATAGCGTGACTCATATAGCTTTCTCTTTATGGGTTACATAGTACCCCATTGAGCCCCTATTTCCATTTAAAAATATAGGCTAAAGTCTCGATTTTGAGACTGACGCTGTCTTTTTTCTATGACTTGAAACTTCACTATCGTAACGAGAATCTCCGGCTGAAATAGGGATGGTTTTAGCAGGGAGATCCCGCGCTTTAAACTTTCTCTCGCTTGCTACAGCGGTCAATAAAGACTTCGTTCGCTGACTCTGGTGCTACGAGAAAAAGACGAAAGGTGATTCGTGCCTTGAACATGCTACGCGGCAACGACGAGCAGGGTTGGTCGGGTAGATTAACTGTTTTCGCTAGCCGATTGATCCGTCAATATCCCGCCTCCCCCTGAGATACAGTACTTTTTACGGGGGGCTGTGCATCCCGAGCATAGGGATGCTGAATTTCTCGAAAAAGTGATTAGTTTTACGGTTTGGTCGAAACCCCAACTTAGCCAATGATGAGCGAGGAAATTAATCTGCTGCCTCGCACAACGGCTCGATACAGCAATATAGACTATGCTGATTAGCAGGGTACTGAGCCAAGAGTGAGGTGAGTCAATGAGGGGTTATATATGAATATTTTAATGACTGGCGCGACGGGATTAATTGGCCGTCGATTGGTCGAGGAGCTGCAAAGCCAGTCTCATCAGCTGACTATTTTGACACGTTCACCGCGCCGCGCGGCTGAATATTTTGGCGATCAGGTCACGCTATGGGAGACGCTCGCCGACCAAACCTCCTTAGACGGTTTCGACGGCGTGATCAATCTGGCGGGAGAGCCGATTGCTGATAAGCGCTGGACGCCAGAACAGAAAAAAAAGCTCTGTGATAGCCGCTGGCAGCTAACAGAGAAACTCGCTTCACTGATCACGACGAGTCTTAAGCCTCCTGCGGTATTTATCTCGGGCTCTGCGGTTGGCTATTACGGTGATCAGGGAGAAGAGGAGGTAGACGAGGACCATCCTGCGAATAAAGAATTTAGCTGGCAGTTATGCGCGCAATGGGAAGCCTTAGCATTGGCGGCGGCAAGCGAGGCAACACGTGTTTGCTTACTACGTACGGGCGTGGTGCTTTCCTCGACCGGCGGCGCCCTTGCGAAAATGGTGTTTCCTTTTCGCGTCGGACTGGGCGGCCCGCTGGGTAATGGCCAGCAGTTTATGCCGTGGATCCATATTGAGGATATGGTCAGGGGGATTATTTTTCTACTGAACCACCCTGACGCTAAGGGCGCATTTAATATGGTCGCACCGACTCCGGTACGTAATGCACAATTTAGTCGAGTACTGGGAGAGGTTCTCCATCGCCCAACGCTATTTCGGGTACCCGCAAGCGTCATACGGCTACTAATGGGCGAGTCAGCAACCCTAGTTTTGGGCGGTCAACGGGCAGTGCCCAAACGACTTCATGAGGCTGGATATGTGTTTCGTTATCAAGAGTTAAAACCAGCCTTACAGGATGTGTTAAACAAGTAGAGCTGTAGCAACGTTACTGCTTTTCCAGCTCAAGCAGTTGCTCGGGGGTGACGGCAGGGTATGTCGGGCCGTGTTTAGGGAAAGTAGATTGACTGGGGATGGGAACCATTGGACCTAAAAAGTGGGGTTCGCTATCGAATAAATAGAGATCGGCCAGCGCAGCTAGCCTCGCCCCCACTTCTCGGATGCGAATACTCAAGATATTCTTGGGTGAGGGCACGGCGAAGCATTGCGCCTGGATCCCTTGTTGCAAGGCGATAAATAAGGCTCGCTCGCAATGGAAGCGTTGAGTGATGATGATAAAGTCGTTGGTATCGAATACCTTACGCGTTCGTACGATAGAGTCGAGGGTACGAAACCCCGCGTAATCGAGAACAATATCGTTCGGACGCACGCCATTTTTAATTAAGTCCCGACGCATTGTTCGAGGCTCGTTATAACTCTGCATAGCGTTATCGCCGCTGAGCAGCAAGTAGGAGATCTTACCGCTGTTATACGCATTCAACGCGCCTTGAATACGATAGAGATAATATTCGTTCGGCTCGCCGCCACGATAATATTTTGACGTGCCGAGTACAACACCCACTTGTCGTTTAGGCAGTTGCGAGACGGTATCGTAGATATAAGGCGCTGTTTTCCAGCTAATCCACTGATCAAGCCCGATCGCTATGCTACCAAGCAGCATTACGAGGGCAAATAGACCTATGAACAGTCGCTTTATCATACCGTGAACAATCCTTTCATCGAAACTAAGGGTAGGGTACTTGAGCGAGCGATATCAGGCAAGGAGTTCAAGGTAAGCCGGTGCTGGCACTTACCTTTTTTCTGAGGAGATTAGATAGAGGCTCGGCGATAATGACGATAATGCGGTTTCCAGAAATTAGCGTTGACCGCCTTTTTGATCTGCGCTTCACTACTCTGAGCTGCGATGCCATCCTGCTGTGCTGCCAACGCGACTTGCACGGCGATATGCTTAGAGACAGACTGAATATCGGTAATAGGCGGCAGAATAGGCCCTTCACCTTGCGTAGCCTGCGGCGAGCAGTCGGCTAATGCGCGGCAGGCGCTCAGTAACATATTCTCAGTGACTCGGCGCGCGCCACTCGCAATGACGCCAAGGCCAATCCCAGGGAAAATATAGGCGTTATTACACTGTGCGATGGCGTAGTCGTTGCCTTGCCAGGTGACGGTGCCAAACGGGCTTCCTGTGGCGACCAAGGCTTTACCCTCGGTCCAACTCAGGATATCTGTCGGCGTGGCTTCGGCGCGAGACGTTGGGTTAGAGAGCG
Source organism: Rosenbergiella collisarenosi (assembly GCF_018494085.1). Lineage (GTDB taxonomy): Bacteria > Pseudomonadota > Gammaproteobacteria > Enterobacterales > Enterobacteriaceae > Rosenbergiella > Rosenbergiella collisarenosi. The sequence goes on from NZ_JABBFP010000002.1 coordinate 428,353, forward strand.
GCATTACAATTGGTGTATCACAGTGTTTTACCATTTCGCGGATGATCTCTTCGGTAAATAGCCCCGGCTGACCCGAGACCCCGATTAAAATCGAGGGGTGCGCATTACGTACGACATCAAACAATGAGTAGTCATCGTTATCGCTCTGCCAATCGCTGAGCGAGGAGGAAGACTGGCTTAGGCGCTGTTGGAAGTCGAGTAAATTGGTTAATTTATCCGTTAACAACCCATAGCGGTCGACCATAAACACGCGCGCTCGCGCCTCTTTCTCAGATAGCCCCTCATGTTGCATCTCTTTAACGATCTGCTCGGCAATCCCACAACCGGCTGAGCCTGCCCCTAAGAACGCAACACGCTGGTCGGAGAGCTTAGTCCCTGCGGCGCGGCTGGCGGCGACTAACGTCCCGACGGCGACGGCTGCAGTTCCTTGAATATCGTCATTGAAACAGCAGAGTTCATCTTGGTAACGCTCCAGCAATGGCATGGCATTCTTCTGGGCGAAGTCTTCAAACTGCAACAGTACGTTAGGCCAACGTCGCTTGACCGCGCTAATAAAGGAGGCAACGAAGCTATCGTACTCTTCGCCCGTGATCCGCGGGTGACGCCATCCCATATAGAGCGGGTCATTAAGCAGCTGTTGATTATTAGTTCCGACGTCGAGGACGATAGGGAGCGTATAGGCCGGGCTGATACCGCCACAAGCTGTGTACAGCGCTAACTTACCGATAGGGATCCCCATCCCGCCGATACCGAGATCGCCGAGACCTAAGATCCGCTCGCCATCTGTTACGACTATGACTTTGACATTCTGCTTGGTCGCATTCTGTAGCATGTCTTCAATATGATCGCGTTGCGGATAGGAGATGAAAACCCCGCGCGCACGGCGATAGATTTCGGAGAAGTGTTCACACGCACTGCCGACGGTCGGGGTATAAATGATCGGCATCATCTCTTCAAGATGGTCATCGATTAAGCGGTAAAATAGCGTTTCGTTGGTATCTTGGATATTACGTAAGAAGACATGTTTATCATTATCGTTACGAAACGCATTGAATTGTTGCCACGCACGCTCGGCTTGTTCATCGATCGTTTCAACGGTATCCGGTAGGAGGCCATTAAGATTAAAGGCAGCGCGTTCTTCTTGGCTAAAAGCGCTCCCTTTATTCAATAACGGAAACTCCAGTAAGATTGGCCCAGCGTAAGGGATATAGAGGGGACGTTCGCTTTCGTACTCCAGTTCCATGCTTAACTCCATAATGAGGGAGGTGAGGGGCGTGATGTGGAGTAACTATAGCCCGCTACGCTGAGCTTTTCCGCGCATTGAGTCACTTTCTTACCAAATTTAACCGAACGATATCACTTTACGGTAACGGTCACCGTTTCTAACGGGTGGTAGCCTAACGCGGACAACGTGACGGCGGTGGCTTCACGCTGAGACAGGCTGGCCTGCGCGACTTCAACCAATACGGCACGGCGTAGGGCGCTGACAGGATGTCCATGTAACTGCATGAGGATCAGTGCACTTTGCAGAGGGGGTAAGCTTGGGTTAAATGCCGCATTTTCTGCATAGCGTCCGGTGATCCAGTGCCCGCTAGCAAGTTGTAAGGCAATGCCGCTATATGCCCTGGTATAAGGGGCATAGCTCTGGCTAGCCGCGTCGATAGCGGCCTGAACCAGCGGATCATCATGCTCACTCAGGCGTTGGGTCTGCGGGTCGAACAGCTTCTGCGTTACCCCCAAGTCTTGAGGACCGAAGGCATTGGGGAGGTAATAATGCAACGATTGTGTCGCACAGCCAGGAAGCGCGATTGTCAGCTGCTCGGCGCAATTTAACTCGTTCATAAATTGTCGACAATGCCCGCAAGGTGTGTAGTTAACCGTGACGGCGGTCAGGCGGCTCTCGTCGCTTAACCAGGCGTGGGTGATGGCGCTCTGTTCAGCATGGACTGTCTGTTGCAGCGGTGCGGCGGCAAACTCCATATTGGCGCCGAGATACCAGCGACCGCTCTCGCCGTGGGCGATGGCCCCGACGTTAAAGTGTGAGAGGGGTGCTACCGCGTAGCTCGCCGCGATAGGAAGCAAGGCGATGGCCATCTCTGGCGCTGACAGCCCACTCGCCTGTTGTAAGGCGGTGACCTCTTCAGCGCTGAAGCTGGCGGAAAATTGCTCACCGCTAAGATAAGGGAGTAAGGCTTGGGCTAGGCGAGGTGGGCAGTCATTTAATGCATGGAGTAAGTTCTCGTTCATCGCGCTTTTCTCATTATTCAATGGAAAAAAAAACCGGGCAATGCCCGGCTCAGAATAGTTAAACGGTTATCGTACCGGCATACCCGGTGTCGCGCCGCTATCTGCCGACAAGATGAATAAGTCGGCCCCACCGTTACCGGCAGAAAGCACCATCCCTTCCGATACGCCGAAGCGCATTTTACGAGGAGCGAGGTTAGCGACAATAATTGTCAAGCGGCCCACTAAGACCGACGGATCCGGGTAAGCGGCACGGATCCCGGAGAAAATCTGACGCTTCTCCCCGCCAACATCCAGCATCAAGCGGAGTAATTTATCTGACCCCTCGACCAGTTCGGCCACTTCGATTAGCGCAACACGCATATCGACCTTAGCAAAATCGTCGATAGTGATTGGACCAGCCGGCGCGTCCTCAGTGACAACGGGAGCCGCCGCTTTCTTCTCTACTTTTTTAGCAGGCGTTGGTGCAGGGGCCGCGGCATTGGCATCCTGTTTCGAGGCATTGATCAGTCCCTCGACTTTTGCCATCTCGATACGTTGATACAACGCTTTGAACGGCGCCACACGATGGTTGAGCAGCGGTTGAGCGATCGCATCCCAAGTTAGCGTGCTTTGCAAGAATGCCTCTGCACGTTCGCTTAACGCAGGCAGCACAGGTTTTAACCAAGTCATCAATACTCGGAACAGATGAATACCCATTGAGCAGATAGCCTGTAGTTTCGCATCGCTGCCTTCTTGTTTCGCGACAACCCATGGCGCTTGCTCATCCACATAGCGGTTAGCATCATCGGCTAAGGCCATAATCTCGCGGATAGCGCGGCTGAATTCACGACTCTCCCATGCATCGCCAATTGACGCTGATGCGTCGATAAAGCGTTGGTACAGGACAGGATCATCTAATTCTGCCGCTAGCTGCCCGTCAAAACGCTTGGTGATAAACCCAGCATTGCGCGACGCAAGGTTGACGACTTTATTGACCACATCGGCGTTAACGCGCTGTACGTAATCCTCAAGATTGAGATCGATATCGTCGATACGCGAGGAGAGCTTCGCCGCATAGTAGTAACGTAAGCTATCGGCATCAAGATGTTCCAGCCAAGTGCTCGCTTTAATAAAGGTGCCGCGTGATTTAGACATCTTCGCGCCGTTGACCGTGACATAACCATGAACGAATAGATTCGTGGGCTTACGATGGTCGCTGCCTTCCAACATCGCTGGCCAGAATAGGCTGTGGAAGTAGACAATATCTTTGCCAATAAAGTGGTAAAGCTCGGTCGTCGAGTCTTTTTTCCAATACTCATCGAAATCGATATCGCTGCGTTTGTTACAGAGATTACGGAACGAGCCCATGTAGCCGATAGGGGCATCGAGCCAGACGTAGAAATATTTGCCTGGCGCATCGGGAATTTCGAAACCGAAGTACGGCGCATCGCGAGAAATATCCCACTGTTGCAAGCCAGTTTCAAACCACTCCTGCATTTTATTAGCGACTTGTTCTTGCAACGCACCAGAGCGCGTCCATGCTTTCAGCATTTCAGAGAAAGACGGTAGGTCGAAGAAGAAGTGCTCCGAGTCGCGCATTACCGGGGTCGCACCGGAGACGACGGACTTCGGTTCGATGAGTTCGGTTGGGCTGTATGTGGCGCTACAGACTTCGCAGTTATCGCCATATTGGTCGACGGCCTTACATTTTGGACAGGTGCCTTTGACGAAGCGATCGGGTAAGAACATCCCTTTTTCTGGATCGTACAGTTGGGAGATAGTACGGTTCTTGATCAGCCCGTTCGCTTTTAGGCGGCCATAGATCAATGCAGAAAGCTGACGGTTCTCTTCGCAGTGCGTCGAGTGATAGTTATCGTAGCTAATATTGAAGCCCGCAAAATCACGCTGATGCTCCGCACTCATTTCGGCGATCATCGCTTCTGGCGTAACCCCTAATTGCTGGGCTTTCAACATGATTGGCGTACCGTGTGCATCGTCCGCACAGATAAACCAAGCGGTATTGCCACGCATCCGCTGATACCGTACCCAGATATCAGCTTGGATATGCTCGAGCATATGTCCAAGGTGAATTGAGCCGTTGGCGTAAGGCAGGGCGCAGGTGACCAGTAGTTTTTTTGTGGCTTGAGTCATAGTTAGCGTAGCTTTCTGTAGAGGAAAAAAAGGAATAATGAATGGTAACTGATGGCCCCGACAAGGTAAACGGTTAACGTCAACTAACAGCATGGACAAGGAGAATCTGTTAATATTGCACCCATTATTGGGATTTATGGAACCGTCATTGACGCCCCGAGGAGCGACGCTATGTCTTTTGACCCTTCACACTCGCATGATCTGCGTAACATCGTTAATCCGCTGCTGGCGGAGTTTTCTCACCCTACCTTACGTAAAAATCTCGTCGAGCTAGGGGCGATACGCCATGCTGTGCTTCTCGACCAGGTCCTGCATATCGAACTGACGCTGCCCTTTGCTTGGCCACAAGGTTCGCAGGTTCTCAAGGCTTGGGCATCGCCGCAACTTTGTGAGGCGACAGGCGCGACGGCGGTGGACTGGCACTTTGACTATGCAATCGCGACGTTGCAACGGGTCAAAAAGCTGCCCGGCTGCCGGGGGGTGAAAAATATTATCGCGGTCAGCTCCGGTAAAGGCGGCGTCGGCAAGTCTAGTACCGCGCTAAACGTAGCGTTAGCCTTGGCGACGCCAGGGGTTAAAGTGGGTGTGCTCGATGCGGACATCTATGGCCCGTCGATTCCACAGATGTTGGGTACCGCGGAACAACGTCCTTCCTCGCCGGATGGTAAACATATGGCGCCGATCCTCAGCTATGGACTGGCGACTAACTCGATTGGTTACCTTGTCACCGACGACAACGCGATGATTTGGCGTGGACCGATGGCCAGTAAGGCGTTATTGCAGCTACTCAATGAGACCCTATGGCCGGATCTCGATTATCTCGTGGTCGACATGCCACCCGGCACGGGTGACATCCAGTTAACGCTCGCGCAGAACATCCCCGTCACCGGTGCGGTCGTCGTCACCACGCCGCAAGATGTGGCACTACTCGATGCACGGAAAGGGGTGGTGATGTTCAATAAGGTGGATGTCCCCGTGTTGGGAATTGTCGAAAATATGAGTATTCATATCTGCCAAAACTGTGGTCATCAAGAAGCTATCTTCGGTCACGAGGGGGCGCAGGGGCTAAGTACCGACTATGGTATCCCGGTGTTGGGTAAGATACCCCTGCATATCCAATTGCGCGAAGATTTAGATGCGGGGATCCCGACGGTGGTACGCGACCCTAGTGGAGCATTCAGCGATCTCTATCGCGAAATTGCCGACAATATCGCCACCGAGCTTTACTGGCAAGGCGAGGTGATCCCGGAAGATATCGCCATCAGAACGCTTTGATAGGTATGACTGATTAGACTGATATGCAGCAGTGATTGGCCTCTGTGGGGTGGGTGCTTTAAGGTAGTCCCCAACATAACTACGGAGGCCCACCATGGCGATTATCAATACTAAGATTAAACCGTTTGCGAATACTGCCTTTAAATCAGGCCAATTTATCGACCTGACCGAAAAAGACGTTCTCGGTAAATGGAGCGTGTTCTTCTTCTATCCTGCAGACTTCACCTTCGTATGTCCGACTGAGCTGGGCGACGTAGCCGACCATTACGACGAATTCCAAAAGCTGGGCGTTGATATCTACTCTGTATCAACCGATACCCACTTCACCCACAAAGCGTGGCACGGCAGCTCCGAAACGATCGGTAAAATCAATTATGCGATGATCGGTGACCCGACAGGTGCCTTAACGCGTAATTTCGACATCATGCGTGAAGCACAGGGGCTTGCTGATCGCGGTACCTTTATCGTCGATCCAGAAGGGATCATTCAAGCCGTCGAAATTACGGCAGAGGGTATTGGCCGTGATGCGTCAGACCTGCTGCGTAAGGTGAAAGCCGCTCAGTATGTGGCGAGCCATCCTGGCGAAGTCTGCCCAGCAAAATGGAAGGAAGGCGAAGCGACTCTGTCTCCTTCTCTCGACCTAGTCGGTAAAATCTAAACGACGTTTGCATCGTTATCGTATTACGGGCGCTATGGCGCCCGTTTTTATATCCGGGGAGGGAACATGTTAGACACTCAATTACAAACACAATTAAGCGCTTATTTAGAGAAGCTCACCAAACCTATCGAGCTGGTGGCTAATCTTGACGATTCGTCAGCCTCCAATGAGGTCCGTCAACTGCTTGGGCAGATCGCGGCATTATCGGATAAGGTGAGTGTTGTCGAAGAAAAACGTGCGGATTTCCGTCAGCCTTCATTTCTGATTACGCCACAAGGCGAGCGGCACGGACCGCGTTTCGCAGGTTCCCCCCTTGGACACGAATTTACCTCTTTGGTCCTCGCCTTGTTACAAACAGGGGGGCATCCTTCTAAAGAGAGCCAAGCGCTTTTAGAGCAGATCAAACAGTTACCGGACGAGTTACATTTTGAGACCTATTATTCGCTCTCCTGCCATAACTGCCCAGATGTGGTACAAGCCCTGAATCTATTAGCCATCCTTAATCCGCGTATTCACCATACCGCGATCGATGGCGGTAAATTCCAACAAGAGATCAGCGATCGCAATATCATGGGTGTTCCTGCGGTGTTCTTAAACGGAGAGAGCTTCGGCCACGGGCGAATGACCTTAGCGGAGATCGTTAATAAGGTCGACAGCGGTGCGGCGGCTCGTCAAGCGCAGTCTTTAAGTGAACAAGCGCCGTTTGATGTCTTAATTATCGGCAGTGGCCCGGCGGGCGCAGCGGCGGCAGTCTATACCGCCCGTAAAGGGATCCGTACAGGGTTACTCGGAGAGCGTTTCGGTGGTCAGGTTCTTGATACGGTAGATATCGAAAACTATATCTCAGTCCCGAAAACCGAGGGTAGCCGCTTAGCCACAGCGCTTCGGACGCATGTTGAGGACTATCAGGTCGATGTGATCGATGCTCAACAAGCCGTGCAGCTTACGCCTGCGCAGGAGCGAGGAGGGCTACATCAGCTGCATACCGCGAGTGGTGCAATACTCAGCGCCAAGAGCATTATTCTCGCGACCGGGGCCCGTTGGCGAAATATGGGGGTACCGGGCGAAGAAGAGTACCGTACGCGTGGCGTGACCTATTGCCCGCACTGTGACGGCCCTTTATTTAAAGGTAAGCGAGTTGCGGTCGTCGGCGGCGGAAACTCCGGAGTAGAAGCGGCAATCGATCTTGCAGGTTTAGTCGAGCATGTGACGCTATTGGAGTTCGCCGATGTGTTGAAGGCCGATCAGGTGCTGCAAACGAAGCTACGTAGCCTGCCGAATGTTGAGGTGATTGTGAATGCCCATACTCAAGAAGTGCTGGGCGATGGTCAGCAGGTGAGCGGCCTGGTTTGGAAAGACAGGCTCACCGACACTCTGCATACGCTCCCCCTCGCAGGGATTTTCGTCCAAATTGGCCTATTGCCGAATACGACTTGGTTAGGCGAGCAGATCGCACGTAATAAGATGGGTGAGATTATCGTCGATAGCCGTGGCGAAACTAATCAGCCCGGCATATTTGCTGCGGGCGACTGCACCACCGTACCTTATAAGCAGATTATTATCGCCAGTGGTGAAGGGGCGAAGGCGGCACTCAGCGCGTTCGATTACCTGATTCGCACCGAGTAACCACTAACAGCGTAGTAGTATAGAAAATTTAATCGCCCGATAAAAAATCGACGTTTGCTATTCTTATCGGGCACTATACTTTCACTGTGTAAATCGAACTCCCATCACTGCGCAGATAACGAAACGCTTGTTGCGGCAGAAGTATTTTCTTATACCCCTCCGAAATAGTTTTTACCCCCCACTCATCAGCGATTTTCTTAACGAAATGATCGCGATGTCTTTTGTCTATTCAATATTCGCTCATATTTATAATTCCAGCATCTACGTCGGCTTTAGATCATTGAGAGATGAGATGGAACGGTATAATTGAGTCTTTGACGGTTGGGTGGGGCTCGCCAGGGAAGAGTGTGATTGTTTCGGATAAAAGGGAAGATAATCCCAAATTGATAAGTGGCTTTGTTAGGGTTCTAGGAATACCTTTAATCATAAAAATCGATCTGTTAGTTTGTGAGACCTGGGTTAATCGCTTCTGACGCTCGATACATTTTCTTCCACTCATTCACGCCGTTTCTCTAATCAAATTTGAAGGATAATGTTCTCTTTATGACTTTTAATAAGGCGACAGCCATAGGCTTAGTAGCTATTTTACTTTGGAGCACCATTGTAGGTCTTATGAGAAGTGTTACCGGAGCACTCGGCGCTGTAGGCGGGGCTGCGATGATCTATACGCTTAGTTCATTGATCCTATTATTGACCGTAGGCTTTCCTAAACTTTCTAAGTTTCCACGTAAGTATGTTATTTGGGGAGGCCTTCTTTTTGTAGTTTACGAATTATGTCTTTCTCTTTCTGTTGGATTAGCGAAATCCGATTCACAAGCTATCGAAGTGAGCATGGTGAACTATCTCTGGCCAAGCATGACGTTGTTGCTGGCATGTATAGCTGATGGAAAAAAATTGCGTCCTCTCATGCTAATTGGAATGTTTGTATGCCTTGCTGGCGTAGGTAAAGTTATTGGTGGTGCAAACGGACTTTCAATACCTGGCATGATCGATAATCTTGCTTCCAATCCTATTAGCTACGGTCTTGCTTTTTCAGGCGCAATCATATGGAGTTTCTACTGTGTCTTGACCAAAAAAATAGCTGAAGGCTGCAATGGCATTACTCTATTTTTTATGCTCACAGCTGCTGTTCTATGGTTGAAATTCAGTCTGTCTGATAACGTTAATATGGATTTTACTCCTACTGTGATCATAAACCTGTTACTCGTTGCTTGCTCAATGGGGCTGGGGTATGCAGCATGGAATACGGGTATTCTGCACGGTAATGTGACTGTTTTGGCAACTGCATCGTATTTTACACCTGTGTTTTCGGCCCTATTTGCGGCATTACTATTAGGCGAGTCTCTCGGCTATACTTTCTGGATAGGGGCTTTGATGGTAAGTCTTGGATCGGTACTCTGTTGGTGGGTTACACGTAAAAGTTAGTATCAGTGAACAATTTGGAGTGCTGATTGAATTAACACTGGAGCTTACCCTAAGTGTGGGCTGTCGCTCTGAGAGGAATTGTATTGTAGACGCACCGAGTGGTACATAAGCTGTAGAATATCAAGTATATTCCTTCTCGTACTCCCCCCGGCAGTGCAAGGCAGAGTGTAGTGGGGTAGGGACACTCCTTTCCTCCTTGCTCATACCCAAGCGCTACTATTTTAAGAGATGTCCACGATGACAGATCATGAATTTTCCTCTTAACTATGCCTATTCTCGTTACTAGGACAAAATGATGATACCCATCTGGCGTGGTAGTTCCCCCCTTACATTGGCTACAGCCCTTTTCTTTCTTGTTAGTAGTCAGTCGAACGCCGCTATACCGGATTTGGCGGCAGAGCCCGCCCCATTAGGCTCGCACGTGACGACACTACCGGAATTAAAAAAACCGGAAGGTCTGCGGCCTTGTTGTGCTTTTGGTCATGATCTGCAGGCGGAGTTAAAAGGCGCTCCCGTCCCTTTCTATCGTCTCAATAACATCGTGGAAAGCCATGACTTAGGTAAGCATCGTTATAACGATAGTTTCGTGCGTGGATTAACCAGTATGGTCGGCGGCGGTAGCGAGAAAAACGGTATTGTGTATACCCAACACGGTGGGTTTATCGATACCGCGCATGTGCGAGACAGTATGGATATGACCTATTGGGTGGCGAGTCAATTGCTTCAGCATCCGGGAAGCGCATTGCGGGTTAGACTCGGTGATGAACTCGCTCATCGGGAGATAGTTGTGCATCCTTACCGGGTACCTAGCGACCCGCAAGCAGCGTTCAGCGTGGCAGTGTGGACTGCTGCACGGGTTGCGTTCGACCTTGCCGCGTGGCATGAAATTGCCCAGTGGTATGGCTTTGAATCAGTGCCAGGTTTCTCAGAGGGTGTATCGGCTTTCTCTCCCGAGGATCTATATTCCAACTTGGTCGGGGTACGCCTTGCCGCCGCGCTATTGTTGACCGGGGAGGGGGCTGAACTGAAGCAGTATAACCAGCAGGCGACGCAAGTCTTAACCCAAGCGCTGGACCAACTGGGCGCAGTGTCTCGGCAAGAGACTGCGCGACAATTTGACAGGTTAGACGGTCAATGGTGGGATAGCCAGCAGCGAGTACCCAATAAATGGTTAGTGTTACATCGTAATTATTTCACCGGTAGCACACGTCGACCCACGCCGATCCCGGGGGAACCCTCGGCAGATCATCTATTAGCCTTGCCGCAAGAGGTGGCGGGGGTGACGTTGGACAAGGTCGCGATGCTGGAGCTACTGCCCACTCGTTCCTCTTCGTCACTGCCTGCGTTTTCGGGAAGCCTGACACGCGACGATTTCCCGCGGTTGGCGCAGCAGGCTGAGGCACAAGATACCCAATCGCTCTCCGCCCGCTCGCCAGCGAGTGTAAAATGATGCGTTAGACCGCGACCCGCATGCCGCCATCGACAAACAGTAGATGGCCGTTAACGAAGTCGGAGGCTTTCGATGATAGGAAGACGGCGGCGCCGATTAGCTCTTCAGGGTTTCCCCAGCGCGCCGCAGGTGTGCGTTTGGTTAGCCAATCGGTAAAGGCCTGGTCGTCGACCAATGCTTGCGTCATTTCGGTAGCGAAGTAGCCGGGGGCAATGCCGTTAACTTGAATATTATAGCGTGCTAATTCGACGCACATCCCACGGGTTAGCATGGTGACTGCGCCTTTTGAGGCAGCATAAGGCGTAATCGTGTCACGACCTAACTCGCTCTGCATCGAGCCAATATTAATTATCTTACCCGCCTGACGTTTAGCCATATGGCGCGCGACGGTTTGCGATACGAGGAATACAGCCGTTTGGTTTACGGCGATGACGTCGTTCCAATCTTGCTCTGCAAACTCAAGAAACGGACGGCGGCGCTGTATACCTGCGTTATTGATCAGGATATCGATAGGACCTATTTTCGCCTCGATATCATCGATAGCTTGATTTACCTGATGAGAATCAGTCACATCGAAAGCGACCGCATGGGCGTTATGACCCAGTGCGCGAAGCTTCTCGGCAGCGCTCTGTGCACCGGCCTGTTGCGTGGCGTTGATAATAACTTCAGCCCCTGCCTCGGCTAATCCCTTCGCCATCAGAAACCCAATTCCCCGTCCTGATCCGGTAATGAGCGCGCGTTTAGTTGCCAGTGAGAAGAGTTGGCTCATGCAAGTTTTCCTTATTCATCATCAAGTAAAATCAATCGAGGCTTATTTAGCGAAATTAGCGCTGCTGTTAATGTGATCTATATCACTGTTTTTCTATTTTACAAATCGATGATACGCAAAGCGTGCGCTAGGCTCGCTTTCTTCCTCGCGATAGCACGGCGCAAGACGACTATTGAGGTTTACCCATCGCAAGATAACGTTGCATTTCCTCTTCTGGCACCATACTGCCACCGGTTGCCCAGACCAGATGCGTGGCCTTCTCAAGCTGCAACGTCGGTTCGCTGCATACCCACAATGGACCTTGCATACCGGCCAATGCCGAAGGCTCCAGTTGAATATTTTCCGTGCGATGGAGTAAAAGCTGTAAGTCCGCAAGTCGTTGGTCGCTTAGGGTGTAACAGCCGTCGATCAGCGATTGCATGGCACGTCCTACGAATCCTGAGGCACGACCCACGGCTAAGCCATCGGCGATGGTTTGATTATCTAGGCCAATATCTTGAACAGAGATGGCGTCGTGATAACCCGTGCTCATGCCAAGTAGCATACAGGGGGAGTGTGTCGGTTCGGCGAAGAAGCAGTGTACGGCATCGCCAAAGGCAAGCTTGAGTCCAAACGCCACGCCCCCCGGTCCACCACCTACACCACAGGGTAAGTAGACATAAAGCGGATGTTCGCGATCAACGTTAATGCCTAATGCTGCTAATTGCTCCGGGAGGCGTAAGCCAGCGACGGCATAGCCTAGGAATAGTGTGTGCGAGTGTTCGTCATCGATAAAGAAACAGTAGGGGTCGTCAGCCGCTGTTTGTCGGCCTTGCTCGACGGCAACGCTGTAGTCATCTTCGTGCTCGACCACGGTAACCTGGTGGTCTCTCAGCCGCTGTTTTTTCCACTCCCGGGCATCCGCTGACATATGAACGATAACTTGGAAGCCTAATGTTGCCCCCATAATCCCAATCGATAACCCAAGGTTGCCGGTCGATCCTACCGCAATTTTATAGCGCCCGAAAAATTCACGGCACTGGGGGGCTAAGAGGCGGCGGTAATCGTCCTGTTCGCGGATTAACCCCGCATCGAGGGCGAGTTTTTCCGCCAGAACCAGCACTTCGTAGATCCCACCACGCGCTTTGATCGAGCCTGAAATCGGCAGATGGCTATCTTTCTTCAACCAGAGTTTCCCCGCCAAAGGCCCTTGTTGCATGAGCGCCTGTTGCATAGCAGGGAGTGCCACCACCTCCGATTCAATGATCCCTCCTCGTGAGCGACTCTCTGGGAAGGCTTCAGCGATCAATGGGGCAAATCGTTGTAAGCGCGCCGCGGCCTCTTGGACGTCTTCTAACGTTAACCCTACCTGTATTAATCCTTCGGAAACAGGCAGTTGTTGCGGATTATTCCACAGCACAGGAGTCTGGGCAGCGAGTTGTTGTACGATTTCCAATCTATGCAGCTGAGCAAATTTAGCAGTCATAATCTTATTCACTTATTACAAAAATAGCGGTAGGTGACAGGATGACGAGTCATGGTGAAGCGCTAGCCAGAATACTGCGGTCATAGACCGACTGACAAGTGATCGCTGTTCAGCTAAGCCTGAAGAGATAGACTCAGCACGCAAAACTGATTTTTATTCCACAAAAATAGGATGGGTGACACTCTGAATAGTCCTCAAGTGTTTACAGGTTTTTGTATTGATGGTTGAGAAATATTCGATTGTTAACGCTGTTTAACGCCCAGTACCATCAGTCATCGAGAACTCGGGCTACAACTTTTACTCGCCTAGATCACGGTGAGGTGGCGATTGGCCTTATCGATAAGCATCTCAAACTCTACATCAGTTTCTTAGGTGACCGGTGGATAATCTGCAAGGGATCATTGATGAGCAGTAAGGCTTTACCGTGCATAATCTATTAGTTATATATTTTGCTGTACTCTGAAATAAACCTTACAAGGAGAGTGGGTTATGAGCGCTCAGGCTGTGGAAGGAATAGTACGCCGGATGACGTTGGGCGAGATAGTAATGGCTCGAATGGTGTTCGGTGAGTCGATAGTTTATAGCCGAGTCTGGATTCATTGTGACAGTTATCTACCTTTCGGACTGCAACATCAGCGCTACGCGATGACTCCTAACGGGGAGTTATGGTATAGGAAGTCGATGTATAGGGATGATTTTTCCGCAAACTCGGTTTTTATCGAAGATAGATATGTTTTCATTCATGAGCTAGCTCATGTCTGGCAATACCAACATGGTCAATGGGTAAGAATGCGGGGGGCATTCAGTTGGGCTGCTGAATATAGTTATAGACTGGATAAAGTAAAACTCACTGATTATTCACTTGAACAGCAAGCCTCGATTCTAGCTGATTATTGGTTACTGCTAGTTTATGGGACCGAGACATGGTCTTACTACCAGAAGCCTGGAAAAATGGGGAGATATAGGGGTGTTGATACGTTGCAGGATGTCTCCACGCTCTACCAAAAAATCGTAACCGGGAAAGGATATTAATCATGAAAAATAGGATATGGCTGCCCATCATTTTTCTCCTAACCGGATGTCCTGGACCGGGTGATCGAATGATAGATCGTGAATCTACAACCGTATCTATCAATGATAAGCAAGTTTGTGTGATTTCACCACTAAAGCCACAGCAACGGATCACGGCTATTCAAATCAACACTGATACGAACGACTCTCTTCACAAGATTTTCGATGACAAGCCTATTTATGTTCCAAAGGGTGAGTGCCTGCCTGTGTTCGGTTTTAGGTTTATTTTTGGTGAGCGCTATAACGTCGCTTATGGTGTCCAATCGAATCAGTCAGCGCCGCATTTAGTTATTGCTGAATTTTCTTATCCTAAAGAATAAGGGGCGATCGGCGCTGGTTCACTCAAACGTAAGTGTGTGGTTAAGTATAATGAAGGGTGTGTAGAGATCCCGTACACGGCGATGACATGAGGCGGGTGGCATTTAAGGTGATAATTGCACCGGTAATAGTCTAGAGTGAGTATAGGGTAGGCGAGCTTGCTTCAGCGAGCAACTTCCCTTAAGCTGAAAAAAGTTTAGAGATTTACTCTACATGACTCGGGGTGCCTGATGTTAAGGCTGAGAAATACCCGTACTACCTGAACTGGATAATGCCAGCGTAGGAAAGTCACTCGCCTCAACAGGGGCTGTCTTTCTGCCGCCGGTGGGAGACACCATGCCCACAGATACTGCCATACTAGAGCTTGAGAGCCTGACTGCCGAACAGGCGATCGCTCAGCTCGCCGTTCGTTCGCCACTCATTCACTGCATCACCAACACTGTCGTACAGAATTTTACCGCCAATATGCTGCTTGCCGCCGGGGCGATTCCCGCGATGATTATCGACCCGAGCGAATGCCAAGAGTTCGCAGCGGTCGCCGACGGACTACTGCTGAACGTCGGTACCTTGCATCATGAACATTGTCCTACCTACTACCATGCGGCGGAAAATGCTCACCGATTCGCGAAGCCTTGGGTGCTCGATCCGGTTGCGGTGGGCGGTTTAACACTGCGTACCGAATTTTGCCGTAAGCTACTTGCGTTGCGTCCCAGCATTATTCGCGGTAATGCCTCGGAGATAAGTGTATTGGCAGGAGAAGCGGCGACTGGACGTGGGCCAGAGACGCAAATGAGTACTGAGCAGGCACTCGCGGCTGCTCAGCAATTGGCCACCCATGCCGAGAGCATTGTAGTGATTACCGGCGAATACGATCTCATTACCGACGGTCAGCGAACGTATAAGGTTTCAGGCGGTAGCGCGCTGGCGACCCGCGTGACCGGCGCAGGCTGTGCGCTCTCTGCGCTATGTGCCGCCTTCGCGACGCTAGGTGGCGATCGCCTGATCAACGTTGCCAGTGGCTGTTGGATGATGTCACGGGCTGCTGAGTACGCGGCACAACACGCCGTTGGCCCTGGGACATTTGCGATGCATCTACTCGACGGATTTGCGCAGCTGAGGGCGGCGCCATGAGCCCTTATAATCTCCTCAGCATTGCCGGCACAGACCCGTCCGGGGGGGCGGGGATCCAAGCCGATCTGAAAACCTTTAGTGCGCTCGGTGGCTATGGCGCAAGTGTTATTACGGCGCTGGTGGCCCAAAACACCTGTGGAGTACAGGGGGTATTTCCGGTTTCGGCAGAGTTTGTCGGTCAGCAATTAGACTCGGTGCTGTCCGATGTTAATATTACCAGTGTGAAGATGGGGATGTTGCATCGCCAAGAGATTATTGAAACGGTGGCCACAGCCTTACAAGGCTCAATGATCCCTTGGCGCATAGTGGATACGGTAATGCTCGCAAAAAGTGGCGATCCTCTGTTAGATCCTGATGCGATACGTTGCTTGTGTGAGGTCTTGATCCCAACCGTTTCTATCATCACGCCTAATATTCCAGAAGCCGCGGCGCTACTCGATTGCCGTCCTGCACAGAGTGAACAGCAGATGCGCGATCAGGGCGAGCGACTCTTAGCACTAGGCTGTGAGGCGGTATTGATGAAAGGAGGGCATCTCCAAGCGGTAGAGAGTCCTGATTGGTTGATTACCTCAGCCGGACATCAACGTTTTACTCAGCCGAGAATCGCCACGCGTAACACTCATGGAACGGGATGCAGCTTATCGGCAGCCCTAGCAGCCCTTCGACCACACTGTACTGACTGGTCGCAGACGACGTGGCTAGCGAAACGCTGGTTACAAGGGGCGATTGCACATGCTGATGAGCTAGATGTTGGACAGGGTCATGGCCCCGTCCACCACTTTTATCAACATTGGCCGGTGACACTACCCCAATAGGGTACAAGGGCTGGGTAGACGAAAGCGGATCGCTTCGCCTAATACGTTGAAGTGAAAGCGAGTGCCGCTGTAGGGTTCGCCATCTAGATTAAAAGTCATGGTATGTTCGCTAGTGAGGGTAAATTCACTGGCGCGCTGATTGATGATATTCGGATTTTCATCATCACGCGTTAAGGCATGGAGCAGGGAGGGGAGAACCTCTTGGGCGGTGATAATGGTTAAGGCCAGCTGCTGATCATTGATCAAGGCGGTTGGGCATAATCGTTGTCCGCCCCCGGCGATACGGCCATTGCCGACCGCAATGACTAAGGCGTCGCCTTGCCATTGCCACTGTTCGCTAGTAATCGTGCAACTATCGGGCTTCAATCGGTCCATCCGTAGAAGTCCGTGCAGGATATAGGACGCGCCACCCAACGCTGATTTTAGCTTCTCTGGCGTCTCAGTGGTGATCCGCGTTCCAAAGCCACCCGTTGCCATGTTGATAAAGTAGTGCTGTTGGTTGACACACGCCAGGTCGATGGGATGAGCCGTCGCAGTCAGGGCTAACCGCAGCGCCGCCTCAGGTTCTTGGGGTATCCCCACACTGGTAGCGAAGTCATTCGCCGTTCCTAAAGGTAGTACGGCGAGGGGGGGACGTTGATCCGCGGAGAATTGCATTAAGCTATTTACTGCCTCGTTTAGGCTACCATCACCGCCGCCGACGATAAGGGTTGAACAGCGTGCAGCAATAGCTTCTTTAATGAAGCGATGGCAGTCACCAAACTCCCAGGTCACTCTGACTTGTAGGTTGATCCCCTCATCGCGCAATTGAGTGACCGCGTCACGGATGGTGGGCTCACTGGCTTTTTTGCCGTTTAAAATCAGAAACGCTGGGGCCATGCTCATTACCTTCGCTTAATCAAATGGGCTTCTTTATACCATATCTTGACGATGCGGCGCTTGTGTTGTCTGTCCCATTTCCAAATGGCGCACTAACAGTGCGAACTCAAGTGTTGTGTCGGCAGGGATGGGGAGCCATACACGATAACCATCACCGGGGGCCACGATGATATCTCGATGATTTTTATCTCTGAGAGTCGTAAGGGTAAACGAGAAGTTCCCCTTGGGCGTCATCACTTCCAACTGGTCACCGCACTGAAACTTATTTTTAACGATCACCTCGGCGAAACCTTGATCGCGCGCTTGGCTAAACTCACCCACAAATTGCTGGCGGTCGGACACGGAATAGCCCTGTTGAATATTCTGATAGCTATCGTGGGTATGGCGGCGTAAAAAACCTTCGGTATAGCCGCGGTGGGCTAAGCCTTCCAATGTGGTCAGGAGCGAGCGGTCAAAAGGCTTGCCGGCTTGCGCATCATCGATAGCTTTACGATACACCTGCGCAGTGCGCGCACAGTAGTAGAAGGACTTAGTGCGGCCTTCGATTTTCAAAGAGTGCACGCCGAGTTCGCTAAGGCGCGGCACATGTTCTACCGCACGTAAATCTTTCGAATTCATGATATAGGTCCCATGCTCATCTTCCGTCGCACTCATCGGTTCATCGGGACGCATTTTATCCGTTAAGAGCAGAGCCTGCTGGGTGGTCGGCCCTATGCCAAGGGTTGGGGCTGGCGAGACGCGCTCTACGATATCACCACACTCATTTTCACGGGCTGCGGTGACTTTATAGTCCCAGCGACAGGCGTTAGTACAGGTCCCTTGGTTAGGATCACGTTTATTTAAATAGCCCGAGAGTAAACAACGGCCGGAGTAGGCCATACAGAGCGCGCCATGTACGAACACTTCGAGTTCCATCTCGGGGACGCGTTGGCGGATCTCGGCAATTTCTTCTAACGATAGCTCACGAGAGAGAATGACTCGGCTGATGCCCTGAGTTTGCCAAAATGCGACGGTGGCCCAATTGACCGCATTTGCCTGTACTGACAGATGGATGGGGAGGGTGGGGAAGTGTTCGCGCACCAGCATGATTAACCCGGGGTCAGACATAATTAGTGCGTCGGGTTGCATCGCGACGACCGGCGTTAGATCGCGGATAAAGGTCTTAAGTTTTGCGTTATGCGGCGCAATATTGCTCACCACATAAAATTTCTTGCCCAATTGATGCGCTTCTTGAATGCCAAGCGCTAGATTTTCTAACGTAAATTCATTGTTTCTTACGCGCAGGCTATAGCGGGGTTGCCCCGCATAGACGGCATCTGCCCCATAGGCGAACGCATAGCGCATATTTTTTAGCGAACCGGCTGGAGAGAGTAATTCGGTTGTCATCGTCCTATCCCAAACTTAAGCAGAGCTGTCTATTTCCCTGCAAAAGTTGGGGATTCTAGGGGGCGAGTGGTAGCTCGACAATGACTAACCGCAGATGTCTTGATCTGACTACCTAAAAAGGGTATTCGCCCAGCGGGTCAGCCCTAGAGTGACTGAGCCGAAATCATCCCCTTGAATGATAGGGGTGTTCGGTAGCAGCTGTTCTAATGCGTGGCGCAGGAGAGGAGAGCGCGCGCTACCCCCCGTCAGATAGATGACCTCGGGGGTCAGTGTCGATTGCTCCATGACCTCGACGACCTGTTGTAGCATTTTTTGTAGAGGAGAATCGATCGCCTCGCGTAACGCGTCTGCAGATAAGCCGTGGTCTAGCCCCGCCTCAAGGTAGGCGAGATCAATGGTGGTCGACGATTGCGCTGAAAGGTCAATTTTCGCTTGCTCCGCGCTACGTACGAGCTGATAACTCTGCTTCTCTCGCCACAGCGTGAGCAGTCGTGCGACCGACTCGGGATGCTGGGCATCTTTGACCATTTGCTGTAACTGTTGACCGCCCGCGGCGCTATAGAAATCGCCTTGCGCCATCACATCGTTAATCGCCACCGCATTCCACCAAGGTAACAGCGGCAAGGCTTTACCCGAGCGAGAAGGGCTACCTGCCCCCAATAGCGGCATAAACTGCTTATAGGCCAGCATAATATCGAGGTCGTTCCCGCCGACGCGACAGCCGCTATGGGCGAGAAGACTCTCGTTTCGCTCCGCCTTATCACGCCACTGGGGGCCCATTAGTAGTAATGAGCAGTCGGTTGTTCCGCCGCCAATATCGACGACCAGTACTCGCGTTTCGCGAGTCAGTTGTGCTTCATACTCTAAGCCTGCGGCGACGGGCTCGAATTGAAACTCGACATCGCGAAAGCCTGCACGTAGGGCGGCACGACGCAGGATACCGACAGCCTGTTGGTTAGCATCCTCTCCCCCCGTTCCTTGGAAATTCACCGGGCGGCCAATCACCGCTTGTTCGATGGGGCTTTGCGTCTGTAACTCCGCTTGCTGACGGATGTGCAGCATCATGGCGCAGACGACATCGTCGAAAAAGGCAATCTGTTGAGGTTTAAGCCCTTTAGCGCCGAGGAAGGATTTGGGCGATTTCACAAACCACACGTCTTGAGGGTCTGCAATATATTGGTTGAGGGCATCCAAGCCAAACTGAACGCTATGCGCAGCCACCGGCAGGTCTTCATCACGGTTGGTACGTAGTGCCTGCTGTAATAGAGCCGTTTCGGCGGCGGTTTGATAGCTAACGCCGTGTTGGCGGTAGAGCCATTCGCTGACGACCGAACGGATCGGCGCGCTGATCATCGAGGGGAGTAATTTGTCGCTACCTGCTAGAGGCAGTTGTCGAAACTGACCTTCGCGTTCTATCGCAACTGAGCAGTTTGCTGTCCCATAATCGAAACCAATTACCATGTTATACCCCCCTTAATAAAAGGGGCGCACTTTAACGGGTTACCAAGTAAAGTCAATCGCTAACTATTACTGGTCTAAAGATAAGAGCTGTTGACGCGTATGAGGATGTTCCATTCCGGCGATTTTTGCGGCGAGCGTGCCTAAAAAATGTTGGGTGGTCGCAGGCTTTCCCTGTAAGAATAGCGTGAGCGGAAGGGCGATGATAATGATTAACTCAACCGCATTGATCGGCTTGAACGCAACCTTTCGTTGTAAGGCCAGAAAGGCTAGGCTACAACACGCACCGAGGAGAAAGCCGCTAATAACTTCGCTTGGCGAGTGTGCATGGAGTACCAGACGAGAGTAGGCAATTGCCAAAGCGAAAAGGTAGCCGATAAATACCAGCGTAAGCGGACGCTTAAGGGCAAAGCCGCGGGCGATAAACCAAAAGAAGATCGGCCAGAAGGTGGTCGACATCGTGGTATGGCCACTAAAACCGGTAAAGTTATAGCGCGCGCTACCAATCAAAAATCCAAGAAATAAGACCTTAGAAATACTCACGACTAAGCCTGCGACCCCGAAGCTGCCTAACCAAGCGATGACGGTGGCGAAGCGCGACGTGTTGTAGAACAGCGCGAAAGCCATGACTACTGCGCTGGGCAGCAGCAGCATGCTGTCGCCAAAAAAGGTCAAGGTTTGCCAGTGCATAAATCCCCAAAAGTCTTGAATGATTGGCCGTCCGTCAGCCAATACCGCGCGCTAGTGTAGCGAACCGGTGGTAAAAAAACAGCGCTAAACTCTTAAATGCTAGTGCTTTTCGCTAGCATCACAGGTATGAAACCCTTATAATCATCGGCGTTTATCCTCCCATTTAGCTTGAGTACTTGCTTAATATCGTAGGTGTTTCGGCTTCAGTTTCAGGTTGTAAAATAATGACTGACCAGTCCCATCAGTGTGTGATTATCGGAATTGCGGGCGCGTCCGCATCCGGAAAAAGTTTAATTGCTAGTACGCTTTATCGTGAAATTCGTGACCAAGTGGGTGATGAACATATCGGTGTTATCCCTGAAGATTGCTATTATCGTGACCAGAGCCACCTCACGATGGAAGAGCGAATCAAGACGAACTATGACCATCCCAATGCGATGGATCACGATTTATTACTCAACCAGCTGCAAGCAATTAAGTCAGGTCAGTCGATTGAATTGCCGATGTACAGTTATTCCGAACACACCCGCATGGCAAAAACGCAGACGCTTAAGCCTAAGAAAGTCATTATTTTGGAAGGGATCTTACTCCTTACCGACGCTCGCCTGCGTAACGAACTAAACTTCTCGATCTTTGTAGATACCCCATTAGACATTTGCCTGATGCGCAGAATGAAACGCGATGTCAACGAGCGTGGTCGCTCAATGGACTCGGTGATGACTCAGTATCAGAAAACCGTCCGTCCGATGTTCTTACAGTTTATCGAACCCTCAAAACAGTATGCTGACATTATTGTCCCTCGCGGCGGAAAAAATCGCATTGCGATCGATATTTTAAAAGCTAAGATTAATCAATTCTTTGAGTAAATTTTACTGGCAGTATTTTATTAGGGAACCACTATGAGATTATGCGACCGAGACATTGAGGCTTGGATGGACGAAGGTAAACTCGGTATCGAGCCTCGCCCGCCCGTCGAGCGGATAAATGGTGCCACGGTTGACGTACGCTTAGGGAATGGCTTTCGTACTTTCCGCGGGCATACCGCGGCGTTTATCGATCTGAGTGGCCCTAAGGACGAGGTGAGTGCCTCCTTAGAACGAGTGATGAGCGAAGAGATTGTACTTAAAGAGGACGAAGCCTTTTTCTTGCATCCCGGTGAGTTGGCACTCGCCGTAACCTATGAGTCGGTCACGTTACCTAATGATTTGGTAGGCTGGCTCGATGGTCGCTCGTCGCTAGCGCGCCTAGGGCTAATGGTACACGTCACTGCACACCGCATCGACCCAGGTTGGAAAGGACGGATCGTGTTAGAATTCTTTAACTCTGGGAAACTCCCGTTAGCGCTACGTCCAGGCATGTTAATCGGGGCGTTGAGTTTCGAACCCTTATCGGGACCTGCCGCGCGGCCTTATAACAGCCGCCTAGATGCTAAATATCGCGATCAGCAAAGTGCCGTAGCTAGCCGAATCGATAAAGACTAATTTCGCTCAAAGGGAGATGGCATGAGAAAGCTGATAACCACCTTCGCCATTCTCATTGCGGTACTCGTCGCAGGAATGTGCACGTTAGTATTGTTAGTGAATCCCAATGACTTTAAGCACTATATGGTGCAGCAAGTCGAGAAACGCAGTGGTTATCAATTGATGCTGAAAGGGGATTTGCGCTGGCATGTTTGGCCTAAACTCAGCATTTTGAGCGGTCCCATATCGTTGACGGCGCCAGGAGCTTCCCAGCCTGCAGTTACCGCCGATAATATGCGCTTGGATGTGGAATTACTGCCGCTGCTTTCTCATCAGTTGCGCGTGAGTAAGGTGTTGGTCACGCGCGCCGTACTGCAAGCTCTCCCCGATGCGGCGGCGAAAAGCACCGATACTGGCCCGATTGCCCCCGATGAACCCTCTTCTTTTTCACCCTCCCTCGGCCACTGGTCGCTGGATATCGCCCACGTTTCCATCGTGAATAGCTTGCTTATCTGGCAAGATCCGCAGGGCGAACAGCTGAATTTCCGTGAATTAAATCTCGACCTTCATCAAGATGAGAGCCGTGTAGGGCACTATCGTTTAAGTACCGCGTTGACGCGTAATCAGCAAACTTTTTCCCTAGATGTCGAGGGGCAGATGGATGCGCGCCATTATCCTTTTAAGCTGGCCTTCTCGGTTGACCGAGGCGACTATCAGCTGCAGGGCGTCTCACTGCCAGAGCAAGGGGTAAAGGGCCAGACCTCTTTTACTGCCCAATGGTCGCCACGTAACAATGCGTTTGATCTGACTAATTTTACCTTACAGGCCAACGACAGTGATTTCAGTGGGGAGGCCCGCGGGCGGTTAGCGCCCTCGCTGCAGTTAGCCCTAACGTTACACGCCAAAAAGGCCAACTTTGATCAGTTGCTGTTAACGCGGCACTCAGTGACTCAGCAAACAAACGCTGATGACTCGACTTCGACAGACAATACCGTGACATCGGCGCATCGCCGCTCGCCGGTGGTGGTAGAAGAAAATAATCGCGGATTTATCGACTGGTTGAACCATAGCGAGATATCGAGTGAGTTGACCGCGGATCAAGCCACTTGGCACGGTGTCACGGTCAGCAAGTTGGCGTTATCTGCACAAAATTCACAGGGAATGATGGCGTTAAAAACGTTATCAGGACAGGTCGGTAACGGGCATTTTGCTCTAAACGGTAGTGTCGATTTCCGCCCAGAACTCGCCGACGTTCAGATCCATACTGACTTGCAACGTATCCCCTTGCAGATTGTCCAGCCTCTATTACAAATTCCGCCCGTTCTCCATGGCGATATTTCACTCTTGGGGCAGTTTTCAGGGCGAGGCTTACAGGGCAAAGAGATACTGACGCAGTGGCAAGGGCAATCTCAGGTCGAATTACTCAGCTTGGATATCCCACGGATGAACGTTCAACAAATGGTTATCGATGCCGTCACCCGGGCGAGCAACCGCGTCAATTCTGATCCTAAGCTGCATCCGGTTATCCCTGATATGCGCGGTGAATTTACCTTGGCTAACGGGGCCTTACAGCTTACGCGGTTACAGGGCGAGAATGCGCAGGTTTCTCTGAATGCATTAGGTAATATTAACTTCGCGCAGCGGGGTCTTGATATTACCTTCAATCTACTCACTCGAGGATGGAAAGGCGACCCTGAGATGCTGGCGCTCCTGGCGAATCAACCTATCCCGCTGCGCTTCTATGGGCCTTGGGATCATCTGCAATATTCGCTATCCGTCGATAAATTATTAAGAAGTAACCTTAAGAGCCGATTACAGCAGTGGCTGAAGGATAACGATAAGAGTAAACATACCCCGTGACGCGGTGAAGGGCGAGTTTCAGACTCGCCCTATGCTCTATGCACAGAGGCTCGCCGATACTGTTTTGCATGCAACCTAACGAGTGGAAAATAGATGAAAAATTTGAAAGCGGTTATTCCTGTTGCCGGTCTCGGCATGCATATGTTACCCGCCACAAAGGCAATTCCAAAAGAGATGTTGCCGGTCGTCGATAAGCCGATGATCCAATATATTATTGATGAATGTGTCACCGCAGGCATTAAAGAGATCGTATTAGTCACTCATGCGTCTAAGAACGCAGTCGAAAACCACTTCGATACCACCTATGAGCTTGAAGCGCTACTCGAACAGCGTGTCAAACGCCAGCTACTCAGTGAAGTGAAAAGCATTTGCCCGCCGGGCGTGACCATCATGAATGTGCGCCAACCGCAACCTCTCGGCCTAGGCCACGCTATTCTTTGTGCTAAGCCTCTTGTTGGCGATAACCCTTTTGTTGTCGTGCTTCCAGATGTGATTCTCGATAACCAGAGCGCCGATCCACTACGTTACAACCTGGCCGCCATGATCTCTCGTTTCGCCGAAACTGGCCGGTCGCAGGTACTTTGCCAGACGCTCCCTCGTGAGGAGCTTGCAGAGTATTCGGTGATTACAACCGAACAGCCTCTCGCCGCACCAGGGGATACCTGCCGTATCGTCGATTTTATCGAAAAGCCTGATCAAGTGGAGACACTGCCCGACGATGCACAGCTGGCTGCCGTTGGCCGTTACGTATTATCCGAAAAAGTCTGGGCGCATCTAGAGTCGACACAGCCCGGTGCTTGGGGCCGTATCCAATTAACCGATGCGATTGCCGCCTTAAACAAGACAGATATCGTTGAAGCCAGCGAGCTGCACGGGATTAGCTATAACTGCGGACGTAAGCTCGGCTATATGCAAGCCTTCGTCGCGTATGGCTTACGCAATCCGCAAACGGGTCAGGCATTTAGAGATTCCATTAAACAACTTTTGACATCACAAGCGTAGGCTAAAGCATTATGGCGATCTTAGTAACAGGTGGTGCAGGCTATATCGGTTCTCATACGGTACTGGCTCTGCTTGAACGCGGCGACGATGTCGTCGTGTTAGATAATTTGTGTAATGCCTCGCAAGAGGCTTTAGAGCGTGTAGCGAAGCTCGCCGGCCGACGTGCCGTTTTTGTAGAAGGGGATATTCGCGATAGAGACTGTCTGCGTGCACTCTTTGCAGACCATACTATCACCGACGTTATTCACTTTGCCGCGCTCAAAGCGGTGGGTGAGTCGACGCGGATGCCACTCGAATACTATGAAAATAATGTTTCGGGTACTTTAGTACTGTTAGACGAGATGCGTCGCGCTGGGATCTGGAACTTTATTTTTAGCTCTTCGGCGACGGTTTATGGTGCGGATGCGCCAGTGCCTTATGTCGAAACGACGGCGATCGGTGGAACGACAAGTCCCTACGGCACGTCGAAGTTGATGACTGAATTAGTATTACAAGATTTCGCTAAGTCCGAGCCGCAATTTAATACCATTGCACTGCGTTATTTTAATCCAGTAGGGGCGCATGAGTCGGGTGAGATCGGCGAAGACCCATCGGGAATACCGAATAATTTGTTACCTTATATTGCTCAGGTTGCCATCGGTAAACTCCCGCAGCTCGGGGTGTTCGGTGGAGATTATCCTACCCCCGATGGAACCTGCCAGCGTGACTATATCCATGTGATGGACTTAGCCGAAGGACATTTGAAAGCGCTAGACCATCTCAAGGGTACTGAAGGCTACCGCGCGTATAACTTAGGTGCCGGGAAGGGCTATTCGGTCTTAGAGATGATTAAGGCGTTCGAGCAAGCCTCAGGCTGCACGATCCCCTTCGAAATTAAACCGCGCCGTGCGGGGGACCTCGCTGCGTTTTGGGCCGAACCTGCGTTGGCGGCAAAAGAATTAGGTTGGACAGTGACCCGTGGTATCGATGAAATGATGGTCGATACTTGGCGCTGGCAGCAAAAAAATCCTCAGGGATATGGCCAATAAGTTTAATTAATAAGCATCTGACCGGGATAGACTTGATCATACGTGCGTTAAGCATGGATTTCCCGGCCAGGTTTTTATATAACTTATAGAACAAGGTACATGCTAACAAACCTAGAACATAATGTTCACATAGGTAAGCTTTCTACCAGACAGGAGAATGTAATGTCTAAGCAGCAAATTGGTGTTGTCGGAATGGCAGTAATGGGCCGTAATCTCGCGCTAAATATTGAAAGCCGTGGCTATACTGTCTCAATCTTCAACCGTTCACGTGAAAAAACGGATGAAGTGATCGCAG
This sequence comes from Rosenbergiella collisarenosi, assembly GCF_018494085.1. Taxonomy (GTDB): domain Bacteria; phylum Pseudomonadota; class Gammaproteobacteria; order Enterobacterales; family Enterobacteriaceae; genus Rosenbergiella; species Rosenbergiella collisarenosi. The sequence goes on from NZ_JABBFP010000002.1 coordinate 454,791, forward strand.
AAAATCCAGGCAAGAAACTCGCGCCTTTCTACAGCGTTGAAGAGTTTGTTGAGTCTTTAGAGAAACCTCGCCGTATCCTGTTAATGGTACAAGCGGGTGAAGCAACAGATAAGACCATTGCCTCGCTGACACCACACCTGGATAAAGGCGATATCCTGATCGACGGCGGTAACACGTTCTATAAAGATACTATTCGTCGTAATAAAGAACTGTCTGACCAAGGCTTTAACTTCATCGGTACCGGCGTTTCTGGTGGTGAAGAAGGCGCTCTGAAAGGCCCTTCAATCATGCCTGGCGGTCAGAAAGAAGCTTACGAATTAGTTGCGCCAATTTTTGATAAAATTGCTGCACGCGCAGAAGGCGAAGCCTGTGTGACCTATATCGGTCCAGACGGTGCGGGTCACTACGTTAAAATGGTTCACAACGGTATCGAATATGGTGATATGCAGCTTATTGCTGAAGCCTACTCAGTACTGAAAGGTTCTTTAGGCCTGTCTAACGAAGAACTGGCGAAAACCTTTAGCGAGTGGAACGAAGGCGAGTTGAGCAGCTACCTGATCGATATCACTAAAGATATTTTCACCAAGAAAGATGATACCGGTAACTACTTAGTTGACGTGATCCTCGATGAAGCGGCGAACAAAGGTACTGGTAAGTGGACCAGCCAAAGCTCTCTGGACCTCGGCGAGCCATTATCGCTGATCACTGAGTCAGTCTTCGCGCGTTACCTCTCCTCGCTTAAATCACAACGTGTCGCTGCGTCTAAAGTCCTTACTGGACCGAAAGTTGCCGCGTTTACCGGTGACAAAGCTGAGTTTATCGAGAAGGTCCGTCGTGCATTGTACCTAGGTAAAATTGTCTCTTACGCGCAAGGTTTCTCACAGCTGCGTGCCGCATCAGACCAATACAGCTGGGATCTGAACTACGGTGAATTAGCGAAAATCTTCCGTGCGGGTTGTATCATTCGTGCGCAATTCCTGCAAAAGATCACCGATGCTTACGCAGAGAATCCAGAAATCGCTAACTTACTGTTAGCGCCATATTTCAAAAATATCGCTGATGAGTATCAACAAGCGCTACGCGACGTGGTGAGCTACGCTGTACAGAACGGTATCCCAATGCCGACTTTCTCTGCAGCGATTGCTTACTACGATAGCTATCGTTCAGAAGTGTTACCTGCGAACCTGATTCAGGCGCAACGTGACTACTTCGGTGCACATACCTATAAGCGTACCGATAAAGAAGGTGTTTTCCACACTGAGTGGTTAGACTAGTTTTATACGTGAGTCATCTTCTCGCCAGTGGCCTCGGTCACTGGCTTTTTTTATGCCGTCATCTTTCCCTGTACCAATTGCAACTGCTGATTACAGACACGTTCAGCCAGCTGTGGATCGTGTGTCGCCATTACCAAAATTGCCGCCTGTTGAATAAAACTGTTTAGCCGGTGTTCTGCTTTCGCTTTAAATGTGGCATCCCCTACACTGATCCACTCATCCATCAGTAGGATTTCAGGCGTACGTGCGGTGCAGATAGCAAAGGCAAGGCGTAGCACCATGCCGCTCGAGTACGTGCGTACCGGCAGGTAGATAAACTCCGCTAACTCACTGAACGTGATTACATCCTCTATGATATTCGCAAGCTGCTGTTTCGGTATGCCGAGTAACAGACTACGCAGCTTTATATTTTCCATCCCGGTCAGCTCAGGCTCCATACCTAGTGTCGCATCTAAGAGTGAGCTGATACGCCCGCTAACGTTTAACTGCCCGGCTATCGGACTATAAACCCCGGCTAAGGCACGCAGTAGGGTGGTTTTACCGCACCCGTTGTGGCCAAGTAACGCGAGTCGATCACCCTCCTGTAGCGAAAAAGTAATATCGTCTAGCGCGGTGACGGTCGTGTAGCCCGCGACTTGTCGTAGACGGCCGCTTGCGGCGCTAAGCAATGACCGCTTAATCGAGCGCTGCTGGGAGTTATAAATTGGAAATTGAATCGTGAGATGCTGGCAATCGATATACATAGCTAAATCCAATACGCGATACGCGTGCGCTTTTTGGTGATCAGGAGATTCGCTACACAGGCGGCGAAGAGCGCGAGGGCCAGGGTTAGCCCCCATTCTAGAAGCGCGGGGGTTTCCCCTAATCCACTGCCGCGCAGTAGCTCAATAAAATGTGTAAAAGGGTTCAATTGCGCGAGAAAGCGATGTTCTGCAGGGAGTAAAGAGAGTTGCCAGATAATCGGTGTGATAAAAAACAGTAGCGTCATCATGCTGGTGACGATAGGGGCGAGATCACGATAGCGCGTACAGAGCACGGCGGTAATTAATCCAACACTACTCAAAAAGAGAAGCGTAACGAGTAGGGCAGGAATAATTAACAGCATTGTCCACGACCAGTGGGGGGGATAGATGAAGAATAGCACCGGCAGTACCGTCACGTTGTGTAACAGAATGATTAACTGACGCCAAGTCACGCGTAAGATATATAAGGGAAAAGGTAGGGGAGTTTGACGGATAAAATGTGCGGCATCGTTAAACGCCGTACTACTCTCCAGAATTATCCCCGTGCATAACGCCCAAAAGATTAACCCTAGGCTGAGGTGGGGCAAAAAATCCTGCAGAGACAGTTGGAATAAGCTGCCATAGAGAGGCCCCATAGCCAGTAAGGTGGTCGCCATACTCAGTGTGATCCAAAATGGACCGAGTACTGAACGCCGATAGCGATTGACGACATCGTTCCAAGCTAAGGCTCGCCATAGGGCAAAGAGTTTAATGCTTTGTTTAATTTCAGAGGTAAGAGAATCCATTCGCCATCTCCACAGAGAAAAGGGCGCTAGTATGCAGAGTATTACACTACGCTGTGAATGAGATTATTTCTGGAGGGCGTTATTAGTGGTCATTTTGAGAGGAGAGGGCGATAACGACTCGCCCACTCCTTGGCGTTTAGGCTTGGTGGCGCTGGCGCAGATTGTTGATGATGGCGCTCAGATCGAGATCCTGATCTTGGAGCAATACGATGAGGTGATAGAGTAAATCTGAGGCCTCATTGGTGAGTTCATCGCGGTCATGAACGGTAGCCGCTAAGGCCGTCTCCACACCTTCCTCACCGACTTTCTGGGCAATACGCTTAGTTCCACTCGCGTACAGACTGGCCGTATAGGAACTGCTAGGATCGGCTGATTTACGGCTAGCGAGTAATTGTTCTAGTTGCCACAAAAATTGCCAATCGGGAGCCGCTGGTGAGAAGCAACTTGAGGTACCGGTATGACAGGTGGGCCCGTGAGGAAGCGCGAGGATAAGCAGACTATCCTGATCGCAATCGGCGGTGATCTGTTTGACGGTCAAGACGTTTCCAGAGGACTCGCCCTTCATCCATAAGCGCTGTTTACAGCGCGACCAGAAGGTGACGTTACCGCTCTGATGGGTGACCGCTAGCGCTTCTTGATTCATATAACCGAGCATCAATACTTCACCCGACACGGCATGTTGGATCACCGCAGGGATGAGGTTGTCGGTTTTTTGCCAATCGAGCGCGGCCTGCTGTTCAGACGTTAACATAGACGAACCTCTATTTGATTATCTTTAAGGAACTGCTTGAGTTCACCAATATTAATGATTTTTTTGTGAAAGACGGATGCGGCGAGTGCGCCATCAATACCGGCTTGTGTGAAGGCGTCTAGGAAGTGCTGCGGTGTACCAGCTCCCCCTGATGCAATTAACGGCACATGGCAGAGCACGCGGATCGCTTTGAGCTGTTGAATGTCGTAGCCCTGACGGACACCGTCTTGATTCATCATGTTCAGCACGATCTCGCCGGCACCACGCTGTTGTACCTCATTCACCCACTCTGCGGTCTGCCACGCGGTATTGCGTGTACGCGCTTCGTCGCCGGTGAACTGTTTGACTTGATAGGTGCCAGAGGCTTCGTCGAACCATGTATCGATCCCCACCACGATACACTGCACACCGAAACGATCTGCGAGACGTGTGATCAAGGCAGGATCGGCGAGGGCGGGGGAATTAATTGAAATTTTATCGGCACCGAATGAGAGAATTTCAGCGGCATCCTCGACCGATTTTATTCCTCCTGCGACGCAGAACGGAATATCGATCACTTCGGCTACACGCGCTACCCAGCTCTTATCCACGACACGATCGGCAGAAGAAGCCGTAATGTCGTAAAACACGAGTTCATCAGCCCCCTCTGCGGCATAGCGCGCAGCGAGGGGAACGATATCGCCAATAATCTCGTGATCGCGAAACTGAACGCCTTTCACGACCTGCCCATCGCGAACATCAAGACAGGGAATTATCCGTTTTGCCAGCATGAGATTGCCTCCGAGACCGTGAACTTATCTTCCAGTAATGCGCGACCGACGATCACGCCTTGTACGCCACTTCCCCGTAGGGCTGCGATGTCATCTAAGGAGCCGATCCCCCCGGAAGATTGGAAGGCGATGGCGGGCCACTGAGCCGTTATTTCTTGGTAGAGGGCAACATTGGAGCCTTGCAATGTTCCGTCGCGGGAAATGTCGGTACAGAGCACGTGACGTAAGCCGTAAGGTTCATAATCGGCGATAACTTGTTCGAGGGTGACGCCGGAGGCCTCTTGCCAGCCGCTAATGGCCACCTCTTTACGCTGCTGATCGTCAATACGAATGTCCAGCGCTAATACGATAGCGTCAGCACCGAACTCCTCGAACCACGCTTTAACCTTCTCCGGTTGACGTACGGCAGTTGATCCGACGACGACGCGCGTTGCTCCCGCTTGTAGCAGGGCAACCACATCCTCGCGCTCGCGGATCCCGCCGCCGACTTGTACTGGCACGCTGACGCCTGCGAGTAATTGGGCGAGTAACGCAATCTGTCGCGCAGCCGGATCTTTAGCACCGGTTAGGTCGACGAGGTGCAGCACCTCAGCGCCTTGCTGTTGGTAGGACTGCAAACGGGGAAGTGGATCACGGCCATAATCGCGTTGCTGACCATAATCTCCCTGATGTAAACGGACGACTGCACCCTCAATCAAGTCTAATGCGGGGATAATCATGACATCTCCAAAAAGTTTTTCAGCAGCTGAGCACCCGCGGCCCCTGAGCGTTCGGGATGGAACTGTACACCGTAAAAGTTATCGCGTTGTACGGCAGCACTAAAGGCCTCGCCGTACTGGCATTGCGCGATCGTGTAAGCATTGACCGGCATTGCATAACTGTGCACGAAGTAGAAATAGGCCTCTTTATCGATATCACGAAATAACGGATGACCCGCTTGCGCGGTGATTTGATTCCAGCCCATGTGAGGGGAAGGCAGTTCTCCGGTCTCTAACGCCCGAACCTCTTGTGGGATTAACCCTAAGGTTTTCACCTCACCGCGCTCTTTACTCTCGCTACCGAGAATCTGCATGCCTAGGCATATGCCAAGGACTGGCTGAGTACAGCGTGTGATCAGTGAAATCAAATCACGCTCTTCAAGTTGCTGCATGGCGGCGCTCGCCGTGCCGACGCCAGGCAGGAGTAACTTATCGGCGGAGAGGACGACATGTTTATCGCGGCTGACGGTCGGTTGATAGCCTAAACGTTGGATCGCCCATTTCACCGAAGAGAGGTTGGCACAACCGGTATCGAGGATCACAACCTCCATTAGAGCACCCCTTTTGAGCTAGGTAAGGTATTACCTTCTACCCGTATCGCTTGGCGCAGTGTGCGGCCAAAGGCTTTGAACAGGCTTTCGACCCGGTGATGATCGTTCTTCCCTTTGGTTTTAAGGTGCAACGTTGCCGCCATGGTGTAAGAGAGCGAACGGAAGAAGTGTTCGACCATTTCGGTGCTTAAATCGCCCACGTGCTGGTGAGTGAAGTCTGCTTTATATTCTAGCCACGGACGACCAGAGATATCGAGCGCACAGCGCGCAAGGCATTCATCCATCGGCAGGGTGAAGCCGAAACGACCAATACCTCGTTTATCGCCCAGAGCCTTCAGTAATGCTTCACCGAGCGCTAGACCAGTATCTTCTACCGTGTGGTGATCATCGATGTGAAGATCGCCTTTCGCTTGAATATTTAAGCGGCAGCCACCGTGGGTGGCGATCTGATCGAGCATATGATCAAAGAAGCCAATCCCCGTAGAGATACTATTTTCCCCTTCGCGGTCTAGCCAAACCTCGACGGTAATTTGCGTTTCATGAGTATGACGTACCACTTTGGCATAGCGATCTTTGCGGCTTAATCGTTTGGCGATGCTAGGCCAATCCTCGCCTTCCTCACCATAACGAATCCCCTCAATCCCCATGTTTTCAGCTAGGGTGAGGTCGGTAGCACGGTCGCCGATCACATAGCTGTTGGGTTTATCGAGTTTTCCCTCCACCAACCATTTTTCGACCAGCTGCGTTTTTGGCTTACGGCAGTCGCAATGGTCGGCCGGTAGGTGAGGGCAGATCAAGACCTCGGAGAAGTTAATCCCCTGCGAAGCGAAGATCTGCATCATTAGGTTGTGAGGTGGATCGAAATCGGCTTGAGGGAAGCTTTCTGTTCCCAGACCGTCTTGGTTGGTGATCATCACCAGTTGATAACCCGCTTGTTGGAGCTGAAGGAGCGCTGGAATAACGCCGCTCTCGAAGGCGAGTTTATCGAGGCTATCCACTTGAAAATCGAGGGGCGGCTCGCTAATCAGGGTGCCGTCACGGTCAATAAAGAGAATTTTATCGGTCATTAGCGCTATTCCTTCGAACCAAATTGAGTCAATGCTTGATAGAGCGATTCCATCTCCGCGTCGGTACCGATGGATACGCGTAGACAATCATCGAGAAGTGGATTTTTACGCTGATCGCGCAGGATGATCCCTTGGTTCCATAATCCGCTAAACACCGTCTGTGCATCACGAAAGCGGATTAAAAAGTAATTGGTATCGCTGGAGAATGCTTGATCCACGCAGGCTAACTGAGCGAAACGTGGAATGAAACTATCCCGGATACGATTCAGCTCGGCGACGCGTTCACGCATGGCGACAAGTCCTGCCTCGCTCAAGGCTTGGCTAGCAATATCGGCGACCGGCGTAGAGAGCGGATAAGGCGCGATGACCTTTAATAGGGTCTGAATTATCTCCGGTTGCGCGAGGGAAAAGCCACAGCGTAACCCCGCCAATGCGAAGGCCTTAGATAAGGTACGTAATACGATCAAGTGAGGATAGGTTTGCATCCAGCTCACCACAGAAGCCTGTGGGCAAAACTCGATATAGGCCTCATCGACCACCACTAACGCCTTACCTGCGGTAGCGTCAAGCACTTGGCGGATATCGTCAGCATTGAGGAGGTGACCGGTAGGGTTGTTTGGACTGCAGAGGTAGACGATTTTAACCGTATCCAGTTGCTGCAGTATCGCCGGGACGTCTAGCTGCCAGTCAGCCGTCAGTCGCTGAGTCCGAGTCGCCACACCATAGGTTTCGGCGCTCACACTGTACATGCCGTAGGTCGGCGGGCAATACAGTACGCTGTCCTGCCCCGGCTCACAGTAGGCGCGGATTAATAGCTCGATGGCCTCATCGGCACCGCGACTAACGAGGACCTGATCGGCATTGAGGCCAGCATACTGGGCATAGCGTTCGATCACCTCAACCGGCTGACATTCGGGATAGCGGTTAAGTGTTTGCTGGGTCAGCGCGAACTCTACGGCGGTGGGGTATTCGTTGGCGTTGAGCCACACGTCACCATTGCCTCCTAAACGCCGCGCGGACTGATAGGGCGTGAGGTCGCGGACATTTTTACGTACCAGCTGACTAAGTTGCTCACTCATGATGACTCCTTCAGGGCATTAACCCGTAACGTCACGGCATTCTTGTGCGCATCTAAGCGTTCTGCCGCGGCTAAGGTTTCGATGGTCTCTGCAAGGGAGAGGAAGCCTTGTGGCGTTAATTCCTGCAGGGTCATCCGCTTTTGAAAATCCGCCAAGCCGAGGCTTGAATAGGTTGCCGTATAACCGTAGGTGGGTAGCACGTGATTGGTACCAGAGGCATAATCCCCCGCCGATTCTGGAGACCAATCGCCCAAGAATACGGATCCGGCGCTAGTGATACGCTCCACCCAATCACGCGGACTGCGCACCTGCAGTATTAAGTGCTCCGGCCCATACTGGTTGGAGATCGCAATACACTCAGCGAGGTCGGCCGCCACGATCACTTGGCTCGATGCTAAGGCTTGAGCGGCGGTTGACGCGCGTGGCAGCAGGGCCAGTTGTTTCTCTACTTCGCTAATAACCTGCTCGGCCATGCCTTGGTCGGGGGTTAAGAGAATAACCTGCGAGTCGGGGCCGTGTTCGGCTTGCGATAAGAGATCCGCTGCCACGAAGGCGGGTGTGGCTCCGCTATCGGCGATAACCAAGACTTCCGATGGGCCTGCTGGCATATCGATCGCCGCACCATTCAAATGCTGGCTAACCTGGCGTTTAGCTTCGGTGACCCACGCGTTACCGGGTCCAAAAATTTTATCGACACTGGCAAGTGTCTCGGTACCAAAGGCCATCGCTGCAATCGCCTGCGCACCGCCAATCTGATAGATCTCCTCGATACCGCACAGTTGCGCGGCATAGAGGATTTCATCGGCAATCGGCGGAGGAGAGCAGAGCACGCGGCGGCTACACCCCGCAATCTGCGCCGGCGTTGCCAGCATTAATACGGTAGAGAAGAGCGGCGCGCTACCTCCCGGAATATAGAGCCCGACCGATTGAATGGGACGCGTAACCTGCTGACACCGCACACCCGGCTGTGTTTCGACATCGACCACGGAGAGTTGCTGAGCGTTATGAAATTTCTCGATATTATCGCGGGCCACCGCCATGGCTTGTTTCAGTTCGGGGCTCACCCGCTCGCAGGCTTGCATCACTTGCGTCGCAGACACCGCAAACTGGTCGATATCGCAACGGTCAAATTGCTGGCTAAAGCGTCGCAATGCCGTATCGCCTTCTGCACGGACTTGTGCAAGAACCTGCTGTACTGTCTCAGCGATATGACCTGCGGCAGCCAGTGCCGGGCGTTGTAACAACTGTTTTTGTTGTGGCGACGTTAGGGCCGCCCAAGACACGATAGGATTAAGCGCGCTCATCGGTTACTCCATCATTTTCTCGATTGGTAAGACGAGGATGGAGCTTGCGCCTAATGCCTTCAGCTTTTCCATCGTTTCCCAAAATAGCGTCTCGCTGCTGACCATGTGTAAGGCGAGCCGCGATTGATCGCCGGCCAGCGGTAATACGGTAGGGCGTTCTGCACCAGGCAGTAGATTAATGATTTGTTCGAGCTTATCGCTCGGCGCGTGCAACATGATGTATTTCGACTCACGTGCTTGGATCACCCCTTGGATACGGGTCATCAAACGGTTAACCAGCGCTTGCTTATCTTCTGACAGCTCGCCTGAGCGCTGAATTAATACCGCCTTAGAACGGTAAATAACGTCGACCTCACGCAAACCGTTGGCTTCCAAGGTTGCACCCGTGGAGACTAGGTCACAGATAGCATCGCTTAACCCAGCGCGTGGCGCGACCTCGACCGAGCCATTCAGTAAGCACGATTTGAAGGTAAGACCTTTCGAATCGAAGTATTTCTTTAATAAGTGCGGGTAAGAGGTGGCAATGCGTTTGGTATCCAAACATTCAGGCCCGGTGTAGACGCTGTCCGCAGGCATCGCTAAGGAGAGTCGGCACCCGCCAAAATCTAAACGGCGTAACGTAATGAGCTGTGGGTCTTCACCTTGTGCGCGGCGCGTCAATACTTCTTCTTCTAGGACGTTCTCACCAATAATTCCAAGGTCGACCACGCCATCCATGACCAGACCAGGAATATCGTCATCGCGCACGCGCAGAATGTCGATCGGCATGTTCTCAGCGAAGGCAATTAAACGCTGCTGTTGTAAGTTAATTTTAATACCGCAGCGGGTGAGTAGCTCACGAGACTCATCACTTAAACGACCCGACTTCTGCATTGCAATACGTAAACGCGTGTTATCCAACATTCCACCAATCCTCTTTATTTACTTGTCTGTCTGTCACTGATTGTAATTATTATGGGCATTAAAAAAGCCCTTGGAAGAGCGATCTTCCGAGGGCTTTATACGTTCAAACCAGAGGAAGACCTATTTGTCTTCCAGCCGCCATCGCCTGAAAGACTAGTCAGGGTGGTGATGGTGATGATGACGGGTTTGAACAAAATTCATGATTTTAATCCGCATGTTGGGAATAAGTAAGAGTATTTAACCTAGCCGAGTTATTTCGCCTTGGCAACCGTTTTTTACCATCATTAGATAAATTTATTTACGTTAAACTCAGATAAGTTTACTGGTGGGTTCCCCCCACTCACGTTACCCTAAACTTAATAAGAGTTGATGGCGAGACCGGTATGAAAAAAATAGCGATTGTGGGGTTGGGGTGGTTAGGAATGCCCTTAGCGTTGGCGCTTAGTCAACGTGGCTATGAGGTGCAAGGATCTAAAACCTCCGACGATGGCGTGCTGGCGGCGCGACGTTGTGGTATCGATGCCGTTAAGCTAGTCACGACGCCGAACATCGACTGTGATGCCGATGAGTTGGACGAGCTTATGTCGGCAGACACGCTGATCATCACCCTACCGGCATCACGCAGTAGCGAGGGTGGGGAGCATTATGTCAACGCTGTGCAGAATCTCGTCGATAGCGCTCTCGCAGGGGGAGTCCAGCGGGTGATTTTTACCAGTTCAACGTCTGTCTACGGTGATCAGCAGGGCGAGGTTGTGGAGGCCAGCCCATTATTGCCGGTCACCCCGGCAGGCAAAAGGCTTGTCACATTGGAGCAGTGGCTGCATCAGTTGCCGGGTATTGATATCGATATTCTACGCCTCTCAGGTTTAGTAGGCCCTGACCGACATCCCGGGCGCTTTCTCGCGGGCCGTAGCGGCGTTAAGCAGGGTAATCATCCGGTAAATTTGGTACATCTTGACGATGTTATTGAGGCGATCATAGCGTTATTGGCTTCTCCCTCATTAGGATCGACGTTTAATCTTTCAGCAGCCGTGCACCCTCGGCGCGATGAGTTTTATCCCTTCGTGGCCAAACAATTAGGATTAGAGCCACCCACCTTCGAAGCTCTTGCTTGCGATGCATCAACCGGTAAAACGGTAAACGGCGAAGCGATTTGCCGCAGCATAGATTTTCAATATCGCTATAAGGATCCCTTCACTATGCCAGTCGCGTAGGCTGAGATTACGATAAAGAAAATTCTGATGTTTTGCCCAGAAAGGCTTGTTTTGAAAGTGGGATTTAGGCACAATGCGCGGCCTGCAAAATTCGAAATAACCGACGTAAACAGTTTTAATTAACCGTGCGTCGGTTATTTTTTTGCAGTAAAACTTACTGATAGTGTTTACCGGTCGGCCTCAGTCGGCTTCGTCACCCTTTCACGCACACGCGTTTGTTTAGAGGAAAAGTAATGGGCCCATCAACTATTATGCAAGTAGCCGCAGCTGCTCGCTTTCGCGATGACTACGGCGCTAAGGCTACTGCTCAGCCTATCTCTGTCACTCCTTCCCTCCGTTCGTGGAGTTTCCCTGTGGTGCAGTCCGTCACGATTGCGGCTCTAGGGGGACAACATCATGCAGAATAATGCATCTCCAGCACAATCTGGTGCTAGCTTAAAGAAAACACTGACTCTTTTCCCGGTCGTTATGATTGGCTTAGCCTATATGCAGCCAATGACCTTGTTTGATACTTTTGGCATTGTTACGAATTTAACGGGTGGGCATGTTGCCACGGCGTATGCCTTCGCCCTGATTGCGATTCTGTTTACTGCGCTGAGTTATGGAAAACTGGTTCACCGTTTCCCATCAGCGGGTTCGGCGTACACTTACGCGCAGAAATCGATCTGTCCTCATGTTGGTTTCATGGTGGGCTGGTCGTCGCTCCTTGATTATCTCTTTATGCCGATGATCAATATTTTACTCGCCAAAAGCTATTTCGAGTCACTGATTCCGGGGATCCCTTCATGGATTTTCGTCGTGTTACTAGTGGGCTTTATGACGCTTACGAACCTGAAAGGTATTCGTACGGTTGCTAACTTTAACGGCTTGATCGTGGTCTTACAGATCTTGGTAATGTTAGTGATTGTAGGGATGGTGATCTACGGTGTCGCACAGGGTACGGGTGAGGGGACGTTAGTCAGCAGTAAGCCTTTCTGGACTGAGAACTCGCAGGTGGTGCCGATGATAACCGGTGCGACGATACTCTGTTTCTCCTTCCTAGGCTTCGATGGTATTAGCTCGCTGTCTGAAGAGACGAAAGATGCTAAGCGTGTGATCCCAAAAGCGATTTTCCTAACGGCGCTGATCGGTGGGTTACTGTTTATTGCGGTGTCTTACTTCCTACAGCTCTATTTCCCTGACGTGAGTCACTTTAAGGATCCAGACTCTTCGCAACCTGAGATCATGCTTTACGTGGCAGGAAAAACCTTCCAGTTTGGTATTTTGATTTTCTCATGTGTGACTGTACTGGCCTCGGGAATGGCTGCTCATGCGGGTGTTTCGCGCTTAATGTATGTGATGGGACGTGACGGTGTATTCCCTAAACGTTTCTTTGGCTACATCAGCCCACGCTTCCATACGCCGGTATTTAACGTATTGCTGGTAGGTGCTATTGCGCTATTAGCGATTAACTTTGACTTAGTGACCGCCACGGCATTGATTAACTTCGGTGCACTGGTTGCCTTTACCTTCGTCAACTTATCGGTCATTTCGCAGTACTGGATCCGTGAAAAACTGCGTTATACGCTAAAAGATAATATCCGCTTCCTACTCCTACCACTGTGTGGTGCGATGACGGTCGGCGCGCTTTGGGTTAACCTTGAGAAAAGTTCTATGGAACTAGGGTTAATCTGGGCGGCAATCGGGATTATTTACTTGGCGATTGTGACGAAAGGCTTCCGCCTGCCAGTGCCGCAGTATAACGAAGAGCGTTAATCTCTATTAAGATATTCCCTAACCGACCCTGCGTGGTCGGTTTTTTTTTGCTTTCCTGCAAATTTCTAAAAAGCGTCTACACTTGTAATGAAAGCAATAAATTACATATCTCAAGGAGTGTCATATGAAGAAGTTGATTATCCCTGCTGTAGCGATGATTGCTGTCTGTGCATTATCAGGTTGTACCCGTACCAGCTATGCAATCCACACTGTTGATGGGCGCACGATAGTCAGCGACGGTAAGCCTAAAGAAACGGATGCTGGTTTAGTGGGCTACACCGATGCAAATGGTGTAAAACAACAAATCAACAAAAGCGAAGTCAAAGTGGTATCGGAAATCCCGAACAAATAATTTCGCTCTTGTAACTGCTTTAGATTGCTGAAGAACCCCACCTTTCTGGTGGGGTTTTTTCTTTTTAAGCGACCCAAAGTCACCATCGCGATATTTTTTCTGCCGCTCGCTGACTTGTCTTTTGAACCTCTGTCATCCTTCTTACAAGTCCTGACAGCTCACTGCATTACCCTAATAAAAAATAAAGATGCCCTGGTGCTGACGTCCCATAAAAAATTAAGTGGCCTGCACCCATTCATTAACGCTGAAGACCGGCTTCTATGCGTCGGCATAGCGTTACAACACTCATGGGTGTTTCGCTAATACTAGGAGTAATTTGAGGTTGGCTCCGCTAATCACTTTTTGATGATATTACTAGCTTTCAATTAGAACAGTTAACACGGACAAACTCTTCCTGAGTTATCCTTGCATTCAATCTACTAGCTTTTATATCGGGTACCTAAAGGTCAATAACTCGACACTATAGATAACCGCGAATCTTCCAATCGAGACTTCACTTTGATGATTGAGCCTTTCCTTTGTCATTAGTTAGCCTTATTTTGTCGCACAAAAAGTGATTTCATTACAGGCTCATAAACCAGGTCATCAAGCCCCAATACGCCGATCTCGGTCAACGCTGTAGGCTTTTTTTTAACTTAATAGTTCTTGGGCATAACGGGCCAAAGCCTGTAATAAGGCGAGTTTCTCAGGCTGCTCCGTATAGTCTTGACTTAGTGCGGAGAGGTGTTCGAAGTAATCCCCCACCTTTTGTTCGCTTAGCACCTCGCGCCGATGAGCTAACCAGCGCTGTTGCTCGCTTTCATCCAGCGTTCCCGGATAATTTCGTGCACGAAAGCGAAAGAGAAGATCGTTAATCCGCTCATCACTCCATTTGAGATCCATCGCGGGGAGATGCTGTGCAGGCGTCTGGCGAATAACGTCCAGGGTCTGCTTATCCGCAGGCGAGAAGAAACCGGAATAAAGCTGGTTATCAACATCATTAGTCGACGCGAAAGGGGCTTTTTCAGCGAAGAGTGCGACCACTTTTTCTCTCACAGCAGAGTGCTGACGTAGTAGGGCTAAGTTGTCTAGGCAGGCTTGGCGATCAATGCCCAAGCGGGCGGCATCTTCCGGGCGCAAGACGTTGGCTGGCGCCAGTACCGGACATTTATTGATATGGACCAGTTTTATCGGAATGGGCGATTGTTCCCCGCGCTGCTCTTTAGTTTGATACAGTCGTTCGCGTAGCGCATCGCTAGTTAGCTCCAGTAACGGCGTGATATCACCGGCGAGATCGACGGTGATTACGGCATTTTTATTATCAGGGTGCCAAGCCAACGGTACTATCCAGCTAGTATTGCCGCGTGCGGAGCCAAACATTCCAGAAACATGCACGAGCGGTTTCATCTGCGGGATATCGATCAGACTGGTTAAGCGATGTTTGTTACGATGCTTATAAAGAAAATCGAAGAGTTTTGGCTGCTTCTCTTTAACTAGTTTTGCCAAAGCGATAGTCGCATAGACATCAGACATCGCGTCGTGGGCATTGGCGTGAGTAATGCCGTTGGCCTGCGTGAGATGCTCAAGCTTGAAACTTGGAAACCCCTGTTCGTTCTCTGGCCAATGAATACCTTCAGGGCGCAGCGCGTAACACGCTCGCATAACGTCTAGTAAATCCCAGCGAGAGTTACCCTCTTGCCAGCTCCAGCCATAGGGGTCGTAGAAGTTACGATAAAACAGGTGACGAGTGACTTCATCATCGAAACGGATATTGTTATAGCCGATGATGCAGGTATGAGGAGCACTAAACAGGTGATGAATACGCTGTGTAAATTCAGGCTCGTTAATCCCTTTTTTCTGCGCTTCTTGAGGGGTGATGTGGGTAATCAGCACAGCCTCGGGTTGCGGTAAGTAGTCATCGGCGAGTCGACAATAGAAGACTTCCGGTTCGCCCAGCACATTAAATTCACTATCGGTCCGTACGCCCGCAAATTGCGCCGGTCTATCCAGAGCTGGATGTTTACCGAAGGTTTCATAATCATGAAAGAGGAAGGTAGGCTGTACGGTTTCGTTGTTTTTCATACTTATCGTCACTATTTGTAGTTAGTTATACAGTTAAATCAATGGTTTAACATATACATTCATAATCTTCCGTACACTTTAATCCCATTTTGTACATGACATATTGCGTACACCTTAGGCGCATAATTTTATCTTAGTGCGTACATAATATAAAAATGGTAATCAGCGGCGTTAAACTTAGAAACTTCTGGTCAAACCTTACGCGGGCGCAGCAGAGTTATCCGATGCTGAAGGTCTTGGCGCACGAGTCTCTCCTAGGTAGTCAATACCTATAACAGGAAAGATTCAGCTTAGCCTAGCTGTATTAGTCGCTATCCATCTATATCACTACAACAAGCCAGAAACATAGTAGCAGAGTTAAGAGGGCTTTACTTCGCTGGCTTTCCAGTGGATCAGATTGCAGCGAAGCAATGGGCCGAATGCTTGACTAAAGAGGAAAAAATTTATCCCCGCAGTGCAAGACCCGTACACTCTGAACTTCGGTCAGCTAGCAGTGGGCGTATCAGTCGGCAATAGGTCGATAACGGCGTAATTATAAACATCAAGCCGAAAGACTTCGGTATGTCATCGGCAATAAGTCACCGGGTTACTACCTACACTGAGCTTATTAACTTTACTCTGCCGCAGGCATAACGATTATCGGTGCGGGGGGAGGGGAGGAGGGATATAACCGTGGAGCTAATGGTGATTAAAACTTTAGGGTGGGAAATCCTTTTTGCATCCTAACGACATTCACCGCAGTAAAAATTTGTCCTAGCACTGAGGATTACCGCAATCTCTGTTTCTGCAAACTGGTGAGGTTGGTTCCGCCCTAACGCTTTTCGTCAGTGCTGCTCCACCTCTGCGCTAACCTGATCTGCTATATCTGTGTATGGAGTGGTGGGTTTGGGTAAAAAATCCGCCGGATGAACTACAGCCTTAAAGTTTGACCCCAAACCAAGCTATGAAAGTGCAGTTCACGAAGTGGGTTTGTAATTATAGTTTAGTTTATAGCGTTACGATTAAGAGCTGCTTTTATGTTTTGTATCTGATTGCTATCGATACCTAAATCTAATCGATTACTAGATACATAAAATAAAATGTCTTCCTTAGTTACTGACTCTTTATGAATGAGTAGCTGAGTAGTGGCTTGACCAATAATTGATTTAATTAAGTAATTTTTCATAATAAAAAATCCGTATTTAATTATTATTAAAACCTAAACTTAGCCGTCGACTATTCTAATAGCATCCCTCATAAATTACAATTATTTAACAATTTAATTTTTAAATGTAAAAACATTATCTTTACCAATATCTGTTGTTT
Organism: Rosenbergiella collisarenosi; assembly: GCF_018494085.1. GTDB lineage: Bacteria > Pseudomonadota > Gammaproteobacteria > Enterobacterales > Enterobacteriaceae > Rosenbergiella > Rosenbergiella collisarenosi. The sequence continues at coordinate 471,463 of NZ_JABBFP010000002.1, forward strand.
TAATCTCCAGTGCAGCTAACTCTGAGAGTAGAAATTCGCTTTCTAAAACGCTTAATGAAGACGTATTCTCCCATAAGCCTCTGATATTGTTTAGAGAAACATCTTCACCTTGGCTTGATAAGTAAATGACACAGGCGCCTAGTTGTGAGTGGAAAAATTCTTCGTCCAACATATATTATTTTCTTATATAAAAGAACCATAGGCTACATTAGCGTAGTTCAAACCATGAAAATAGCTATTATTAATGATGAATTGACCCTCCTACTTCAGCGAGCATGACGTGATGTTAATCCTCTTCAAATTGGCCATCCATAAGAATGTAATGGGATTGACCCCCTTTCGTCGACGCGAGTCATGGCAAGTATTTTAGATTCTCTCTAAGAATAACCTGTATTAGAGACGCACAAACTGTAAGGAGTCATTAAAGGCATTTGAATTTAAGATCTGTTGTAGTAGTTTCATTTATTCTATAGTCCTTTTCCTAAAAAGGAGTAATTATGATAACGTTAACAACTTTTAAGGGCGATAGGATTTGCATCCTACACAAAAGTATTGTGGCGGTAGAGAGTTATGGCAGTAAATCTGTCGTAAAAGTTGGAGGGGAGAGAATCATCGTCCAAGAAAATCTAGTAAAGGTAATGGAGCTAATAGATTCAGCTAAAAGCGAAAATAATAATCCAGAACTGTAAATAATAACGTACCGGTAATATATTCTATCGGTACGTTATTATTTAAACATTTCTCTCTCTATCACTCTCTAATCCGTTTAAATTCTCCCAATTCAATGGCGCTACCCCAGCGAACACATTCTATCAACCCGCTCCGTGAACAGTATTCCAGAGATTCGACACTACACGGCGCTATGGCGAGGCAGTTAAGGACGCGGGTAAGAGCATCGGACCCAGTTTAGTCTGTTTTTGTTAAGGGTATTTTGAATGGCGTGTAATTGCTGGAAAATGAGATCCTAAAAGGTACTAACATGCTAAATCAATGTACTAGAGTAGGGCGATAAGTGTAGTGAAAATAATTATGAAAAATTAATTTCCACGAATACAATTAATAACTCACTGTAGGTTTATATTAAGTTTCAATATTTTCATAAATACTCCTCCGAACATCCTATTCCAAGTTCTAAGATAAAACTTGCTAAGTTTATTCATTAAATATTGAGGTTTTTTTTCATTCTATTGAGGTTATCTCAGAGAGTAATCACTTAAATATAGGGTAATGTGATACCTGCAGGGTTATTCAGATACGGCGCAACAGGTTGCGCCGTTGTTTCTTAGCTGAACCGATAAAGACTAAATGCTTTAGGGTCGATAACGGGCTTATTCCCTAACAGCAAGTCGGCAGCGATGGCTGAAGAGACTGGGCTTTCCGTCATCCCCCAACTCGTTGCGGTATTGACCACGAGCCCAGGACACTCGTTAACTACCGAGATAATCGGCGATTCATCGGGCGCCACGGCCATGGCACCACTCCATTGGTCGATAATTTTTGAGTGAGTGAACGCAGGAAACTCTTTCTTTAAGGTTACCAATGACTCGTTAAGATCTTTAAAGTCTGCAACGGCGACCATATCGCGGTTATTTTCGAAAGGGGATTGCTCGCTCAGTGACCATTTTGTCTTTTGACTGAAAGAGTTGAGGAGCTGTTCATTAATTGAGAAGTGCACAAACACATCTTCTGGGGCAAGGAGTGGCAGGTACTTATAGCCATAAAAGAAGGATTCCTTAACTATCGGTATCACTTCAATTCTTGGCGAGGTCGCATAAGTCCCGTTCGCTTGTTCGCGGAAAAAGATATTGCCGGGTAACGCGACATTCGCGCCGGGTAGACCCGGACCACCGGTAATAAGCTGTTGCGATTGATAAGCAGGAAGCGTTTCTAAATCAACATCGAGATTCTGCATGAATAAACGCGACCATGCCCCGCCACAGACCACCGCGCGAGTTGTTCTAATCGCGCCTTTTTCTGTGACCACATCAGATACCGTACCGCCTTGTTTTTCAATACCTCGCGCTGCGCATTGGGTATAGATTTTTACGCCAATTTTCTTAGCATATTCTGCCATTCTAAATGCGGCTATTTCGGGATCTAAGCTACCCGAGTCCTCCTCAAAGCCCGCAATAGTCCAGTTTGAGGTAGCACCTTTTAATCGCGTTTTTAACTCTTCACCTTGAATAATACGCGTCTTCAGAGGTAGCGAGCCGCTCAACAACTCTTTTTTACCCTCGATCCACGTTCGAACATTTTGTAAGTCTTCATCGCTGAGCGGCACTTCAACGCGCCCCTGAGTACGGTAGCTTGTATCCGTCCCGATTTTTTCGTTCATACCGCGCCAATGTTCCTTACCTAAATGGTGGAGCATAAACGTATCGCCTTCCATCTTATAGGTTATCAACTGACCATAGAACCGAGAGGATTGCTCGCCAGCAATATTTCCTTTCTCAACAATAACCACCGACAGCCCTTTTTCTCGCAGATTAATCGCCGTCATGATCCCCAAAATTCCTGCGCCGATAATAACCGCATCAGCGCTTTTCGGTAATTCGCCTTCACTGCCTGCGATAAACCCATACCTCGGTTTACCAGGGACCAATCGACCTTCTCTACTTAACATCGGTCCTAAAACACTTGCGCCGATACCTGCCGCACAAATCGCACCGCCACCAATCAGGAGTTTTCTTCTAGTTATGTTCATAATATGTTGCTAATTGTTAAAAGTTGGTGATTATGGGTTTTTTTTGTTAACTTTCTAGTTTTTTATATATTTATTTTGGTGAAAGTCGCTATTGACGGCTGTAATAATTGTTTATATCAGCGATATTGACTGAGAACACGGCGAGCCAATCATTACTGAAAGGGTAGGTGAGTCAAGACACTACGCTAATCATGGTGGCGCAATGATGCCTGTACACCCACAAGCGGGAGAATAGATTAAGGGAAATCACCCATAATTATTTATGTTAGGCTACGATTCTTCTTTAAGGCCAGAGGTGTAAGCCTAAACTAGGGCAGTGAGCAGAGCATGATGCGAGAGGATAAGATAAATACGGCTTCACAACGTATGGCGACGAGATCGGCTTTTTTTATTGCCGGTTTTGCGATGGGGGTTTGGGCACCCTTAGTGCCTTATGCTCGACAACGTTTAGAACTTGACGAGAAGTCACTGGGATCCTTGTTATTGTGTTTAGGGCTAGGCTCGCTCCTCACCATGTTATTCTCTGGAAAGCTCGTCGGCCGCTTTGGTTGCCGCAGTATTATTACCCTAGGGGCGTTATGTATCGCCAGCGTGTTACCGTTACTCGCTACGGTGCATTCTTTACCGCTGATGATAGTGAGTTTGTTTATTTTTGGTGCGGGTGTCGGTATGACCGATGTGACCGTTAACGTGCAAGGGACCATGGTGGAGAAAGCCGCCAATCAGCCTCTAATGTCCGGGTTCCACGGTCTATTTAGTATTGGCGGGATTGTTGGAGCAGCAGTAGGCAGTATCGCCTTGAGTGCAGGCTTATCACCCTTGATGATGGCACTTTGTGCGAGCCTGTTGATAGTCGTAATTTTGTCATTCAGCTTTACCGGACTTCTCCCGGTTGGACAGTATGGTGAAGAGAGTCACCCTCAGCGTTTTAAAGCGGATCGCCCGCTCATCATCATGGCGCTTATGTGCCTAGTTTGCTTTCTAGCCGAAGGGTCAATGCTTGACTGGAGTGGTATTTGGCTGACGTCTAACCAAGGATTAGATCTGGCTTATGCGGGGTGGGGTTATGCGGCATTTGGGACAACGATGGCGATAATGCGTCTGTTAGGCGATAAGATTGTCTTAGTCACCGGCCGAAAAGTCCTATTACTGATAAGTGGTAGTTTTACACTCATCGGGTTTATTCTCGTCGTACTATTCCCAAGTTGGCAGGTATCGTTATGTGCCTTCGCACTGATTGGCTTAGGGGCTGCGAACGTGGTGCCTATTGTTACAACCTTGGCAGGAAATCATAACGCTATGCCGAGCAACCTGTCCGTCGCTTATGTGTCGACGGTGGGGTATTTAGGCATTCTACTAGGACCTGCCATCATTGGCTTTATCGCTCATGCAGCCTCACTCTCTAGCGCTTTTCTCTGCATTGCCGTGGTATTACTAGTGATTATCTATGGCGCGTTAAGCTTATCGACTACTTCTGTTTAATGAGTTTTTCCCATTCAACTCTGCATCGAAAGGTCCACAGAAGAGGGAGTGCATCCCCTATTCGTACTATACGATCTCTCTACCGACCTTTTACTCACAAGGGATAACTAATCCAGTGAAGGCGGCAGTAAAAATGTTCGGTTTAATACAGGGAAAGATTACTGCTCACAGCGTTTTGGAAAAAATAATAATCAGTTAATGGCGTTAAGCGATGGCAGGTATCGGATCGAAATCGGAATTTTGTCAAGGATGGGTGGCTGATGGATAAGGCCGCGTATGCGGCCAAGCCTATTTTTTAAACGTATTTTTCTGCTTTATGACTTCGTTGATATAAGAGATGCCCAGCCAGATTGCGACAGCTCCCATACCGATCCCTAGAATTAACAACAAAATATTACTCATAAAATAGCCCTTACAGATTGAGGACGAATAATAGGCATGAAGGCCTCGCTTCCATAGGGTAACTCTCTTAATAATCGGGGGATCGAGTAGGGATTACTCTGAATCATCACGTTTCACTAGGACGAGCAGGCGAATAATTAGCGGCTCATCCCACCGATAGCTCTCAATTCCTCTTCTTATTCAGCCAGTCCGCAATAGGTTGAGAGATGATCGCAACGATAATTAGCGTACAGCCGATTATCTGTTCTGCGGCAATATGCTCGTTGAGGAAAAGGTGGGAGAAGATAAATGCCGCTGGGAGCTCAATGGCCACAAGCATACCAGTTAGGGAAGAGTGCGTACGCGGCATACCAAAGCCAAATAGCATGATCGGCAGGATAGATGAGAACAAGGCATTGGCCACCGCCCATAGGGCATCAATGCTAATCGGGTCGATCTTTACCTGGCTATTAAATAAAAATAATGAGGCGATAAACGCGCCAAAGGTGAGGTTTTTAGCTTTATCGATCACCCTCACCCCATTTGCGATATTCGACGACGATAAAATCACCACGCTATAGGAGAGTGCCGCTCCAAGCCCCCACAACATACCGGTAAGATCGAACTGTCCTTGCCCACTCAACATTCCGGTGGAAATGAGGACGCCCACTAATATAGTGGCGAAGCGAGTCCACTCGCCACGTGATAAGGGTTGTTTCTTATAGACGGCGCTGACCACGGGGACGATCCACGACGATTGCATTAATAATAAGGTTGAGGTGGGTACCCCAATTCTTAGCACGGCATGGTAGAAACAGTAAGTGATTAATAGTACTGGGATCCCCGTAAAGACAACCAGAATTTTATCCCGATAGGGGAAGGTACCCGCCCCGCGCGGCGTGAGTTCGGAAAAGAGAAAGAAGAGTAAAAATGAAAATAGAAATTGAATTGGCATTAAATGATTGATCGCCACCCCATGAGTTGCCGCGATACTCAGGATGATCCCAGGCATCCCATAGGAGATAGAACCGATTAACACTGATAGGGGGGCGATGCCGATTGCAGGATACTTCATCAAAACCTCAAGACGTTGAACGATAAGACTGCGTCGGGTCATTGATCTCTTTTTAAGCGTTATTGACTCTGACGATAGGGGTATTGGGGATAGTTTAGCCAAGAGTGGGCTTAGTGTCAGTTTAAGAAAAATTATTCACACTTTCTGACAATTAACAGGTGATCCAGAACTGAAAATACCGTAAAAAGACCGACTACTCGTACATATTGATATTTCAGAGGATTATTTTGAAAAGGCGCGCCACTCTACTCGTTACCTCCATCGTTTTCTATGCCTCCCATGCGTTTGCACAGGATGATGCACTACCTTTTCCACTCACGCCGCCTTCGATAGATGCTGCCTCATGGGTCTTAATGGATGCTAAAACCGGACAAATTTTGACTGCCGGTAACCCAGATGAACAACGCAATCCCGCCAGTTTGACTAAGTTGATGACGGGCTATGTGGTCGACCGCGCTATCGACCAAAAACGTATCACCCGTGACGATAAAGTCACCGTAGGCCAAGATGCTTGGGGAGCAGGTAATCCTGTCTTTAAGGGGTCATCACTAATGTTCCTGAAGCCGGGCGACGTGTTAACCGTACGTGACTTAAGCCGCGGTGTGATCATCGACTCTGGAAATGATGCATGTGTTGCCCTGGCCGATTATGTTGCGGGTAGCCAAGAGAACTTTGTCGGCTTAATGAATCATTATGTTGAGAAGTTAGGGCTAAAAAATACCCACTTTGAAACCGTTCATGGATTAGATGCGCCGGGCCAGCACTCTACCGCACGGGATTTAGCTATCCTGTCGAAAGCGATTATCGATGGTGAGCCTGACTTTTACCATATGTATAGCGAGAAGACCTTATCGTGGAACGGTATCACCCAAAATAACCGTAATGGATTGTTGTGGGATAACAGCCTGCATGTCGACGGTCTAAAGACCGGGCATACGGATACGGCTGGCTTCAATATCATCGCCTCTAACGTCGTAGGCAATCACCGACTGATCGCCGTGATTATGGGCGGTAAAAGTTCGAAGGGCCGTGAAGAACAAGCCCGGAAACTACTAGTATGGGGACAAAACAACTTTGATACCGTGCAACTGTTCCATGCGGGTCGAGCGATTGGCAATGAAAACGTTTGGTACGGTAATCCGCATACAGTCGCGGTCGGAAGTGATAAAGATCTCTACTTGTCACTGCCCAAGAATGAAATCAATAATGTAAAAGCCAAATACGTCATTGATAAAAAAGAGTTAGAGGCACCGCTCGCCGCGAATCAGAAAATCGGCGTCATTACCGTGATGGATAAAGATCATGAGTTAGCGAGTTATCCGCTGGTGGCGCTACAACCTGTCGCGCAGGCAGGGATCTTTACCCGAGCGATCGATTATATTAAGCGTAAGTTTTAAAACGAAAGCCTCGTTTGTGGACTGCACCCCAAAAGTTGGACATCCAACTGAGTAAGGTGCAGTTTTTTACTTTTAGGGTTAAAAAAAAGAGTGAGTGAGAGTACACTGCCTACCTATAATCTCTTAACGCTTAGCATGAGCTGTGAAAACCGATAAACCCCTGTCAAAACTCGAATATTGGCTCTATCGACACTACCGCTGGGTGCATGGTGTCCGCATCGCGATAGCGTTCCTAGCCTCCTTTATGCTGATCCGTATCTTGAATATTCCGGAAGGCAGCTGGCCGCTAATCACCTTGGTGGTGGTCATTGGCCCGATCTCAACATGGGGTAATGTCTTTCCACGCGCCATTCAACGCATTATTGGTACCGTGCTCGGGTCCATCTCTGGATTGATCGCGTTAAAGCTCGAGATGATTTCACTACCGCTAATGTTGGCGTGGTGTGGGGCGGTCATGTTTTTCTGCGGCTACTTAACGCTCGGTAAGCGGCCATATATGGCGTTGCTGATTGGTATTACTCTCGGCGTAGTCGTGGGGGCCCCGGCAGGAGATTTCCTCACCGCGCTGTGGCGGGGCGGGGATGTCGTTTTTGGTTGCTTGCTCTCGATTTTTTTTACCGGGATCTTTACCCAACGAGCCTATGTATTTTGGCGACTACGGTTGGCGGATGCGTTGGTCAATAGCCGTAAGATTTATCATACCGGTTTATCGTCCAATCTGCTCGAGAAGCCCCGCCTTAATAAGCCCTTGCAGAATCTACTGACCTCGCTGATAAAAATGCGCAGTTTACTCGAGCCTGCCTGTAAAGAGACGCGGATCCCACGATCGGTATTTGAGGGCATCCAGACGCTACAGCGTAACATGGTGAATACCATGGAGATGCAAATCAACGCGTGGTGGTCATCACGGGAAAGTCATCTGCTTCTGCTCAACGCGCCCACGTTACGCCGTACCCAGGCGACGACCGAACAGATGCTCGATACCTTGGCGGATATGCTGCGTAACGGCGTCAGTCACAGCGACCAACTAGCGACTAGCAGCGCTGCGATGGACGAAATAAGCCGGGAACTCACCGAACTCTTAGCGCAAGCTGAGCATGCTAAGGCAGAGTTGACGCCAGTTTACGGCTACGTATGGCTAAGTTTAGAATTAACCAAACAATTAGAAAGAATGCGAGAACTTATCCGTCTAGCGCTTCGCCGCTAAATGGCTTATACATTCCGAGAAATCTATCCCCTGCTGAGCAGGTTTAACAAAAGGTGTTGTCATGGAAAATGCAAAACAGTCATTCCAGGATGTACTTGAATTTGTTCGTATGTTTCGTCGTAAAAATAAGCTACAGCGTGAAATTACCGATAATGAGAAGAAAGTCCGTGATAATCAGAAACGCGTATTACTCCTCGATAACCTGAGCGAATATATCAAGCCTGGAATGAGCGTTGAGGCGATTCAAGAGATCATTGCGAGCATGCGCAGCGATTACGAAGACCGTGTTGATGAGTACATCATCAAAAACGCGGAATTATCCAAAGAGCGACGCGATCTGTCGAAGAAATTAAAAGTGTTGGGTGAGAGCAAAGCCCCCGAAACTAAATAGTATTCAAGGCCTGATGATTCAGGCCTTTTTTATTTCTAGCGGGAAAGATAATGAAAATATTAGTCGTAGGGGCAGGGGCCACTGGGGGCTATTTTGGTAGCAGGCTTCAGCAAGCCGGGCACGAGGTCACCTTCTTAGTGCGCGCGGCTCGTGCCGAGCAACTTACCGAACACGGGTTAGTTATTAATGGGCCTCAAGAGCAGTTTACCGTTACGCCGAGGTGTTTAACCGCGGAACAGCTGGAGGGTGAAACGTGGCCATTGATTATTGTGGCGGTCAAGCACCAGCATCTCGCAGAAGTTATTCGCACATTACCCCCGGCAGTGGGGGCGAGTAGCTTAATTGTTCCCTTGCTTAATGGGATGCAACACATCGCGCTGTTGCAACAGGCGTTTGGTCAGTCTGTTGTGGGTGGGCTGTGTCAGATCTATGCCCGACTCAGCCAATACGGAGAGATTGAACAGCTATCGCCCTTACATCGGCTGAGTTTCGGCGCGTTGCATCCCTCTCAATGCGCAACAGTTAAAGAGGTGGGGATGCGCCTACAGAACGTTGGGTTTAGCCTGACGATCAGCGCTGATATCACCAGCGAAATGTGGGAAAAATATCTCTTCCTAGGTACGTTAGGGGCAAGCACGTGTTTAGCGGGGGCAGACACTCGCGCGATTATCGCCTCGCAGGGAGGGGCGGCCTATATTGACTGCCTCTTTACAGAAATCTTAGCGGTGATCACCGCGGCAGGCTACCAGCCTCGTTCGGCGGTCGTGAGTCAGTTACGTTCAACCCTACTTAACCCCAACACGCCTCTTGTGTCATCCCTATATCGAGATGTGACGGCAGGTAAGCCGTCAGAAAGCCAACCCATTATCGGCGACCTGGTCCGCCATGCTGACACTCATCATCTCCCTGCATCGCTTCTGCGCGCAAGCTGGGTGCGTCTACAGCTGGCCACTGATCACTCAGGGAATGGGTAGTCATAGTTATTTTGTTGTTAGCACGTAGCTTTATACTATTTTATTTCAAGACAGCGCTTACCTATTCTGCCTCTTAATCACTACGTTATTGACGAGGCAGGGATAATGACCGCAGAACATATCGATACCCTTATCATCGGGGCTGGGCAGGCAGGGATCGCGATGAGCGAGCACCTTACGGCAAAGGGAATTAGCCATCGCGTTTTCGAAAAGAATCGCATTGCAGAAGCTTGGCGCAGCGGCAGGTGGGATTCATTAGTGGCCAATGGGCCTGCTTGGCACGATCGATTCCCGCATCGAGAGTTTACGCACTACCAAGCTGACGAATTTGTTGCAAAAGACGATGTCGCCAACTATTTTTCCGACTACGTTGCCCAATTTGATCTGCCCGTACAATGCGGCGTTGACGTTCAGCGCGTGAGTAAAAGATGTCAGCAGCCGGGGTTTTATGTAGAGACTTCAGTGGGGGACTTTATCGCGAACCATGTTGTCGTCGCAACCGGACCTTTTCATCACCCATTGATCCCCGCCATCGCACCCACGAGTGAAACCGTTACGCAAATCCACTCCGCGCAATACTTCAATCCACAGCAATTAGCGCCCGGCGCAGTATTGGTCGTCGGGGCAGGATCATCGGGCGTACAAATTGCGGATGAAATTCAGCGTGCCGGGCGCAAGGTCTACCTATCAGTTGGCCCTCACGATCGCCCTCCGCGTCGCTACCGAGGACGTGATTTTTGCTGGTGGTTAGGTGTACTCGGCCTGTGGGATGCGACCGAGCATGCCCCCGGAAAAAGCCACGTGACGATCGCCGTGAGCGGCGCGCGCGGGGGAGAAACTATCGACTTCAGGCGTCTGGCTCAGCAAGGTATTATCTTAACCGGTATGACAGACCATTTTAGCGAGGGAACGGTCTACTTTAAGCAGGATCTCGTCGAAAATATTCGTGCCGGTGATGAGAGTTACTTAGCTCTGCTCGATGCTGCCGATGCTTGGGTTGAGCGTAATGGTGCGTCGTTACCCGAGGAGCCAGAGGCGAGGGCGTTTATACCAGCGTCTGACTGTATCACGCACCCTTTAGCGCAGCTTGACTTAAAGGCTGCAGAGGTCAGTACTATTATTTGGGCTACCGGATATACCACCGATTATCGCTGGTTAGACGTCGATATTTTCGATGAGGCAGGTAAACCCCGGCAACAGCGCGGAGTAAGTATCGAGCGCGGCCTCTATTTTCTGGGATTACCTTGGCAATCACGACGTGGCTCTTCCTTTATTTGGGGAGCCTGGCACGATGCCAGTTATATTGCGGATCAAATCGCCATCCAGCAAAGCTATCTCGCCTATCCTGCCGTCTCTTCTTAAGGAGCATCACCCGCTATGACGACTCACACGCGTATTAGAATGTTTAACACTAAAGAAACCTATCCCAACCAGACGTTGGATAACGATCTCTGTCAGGCGGTTCGCGCTGGTAATACTGTGTATGTCAGAGGACAAGTGGGCACAGACTTTTCCGGTAAACTCGTTGGGTTAGGTGACCCTGCTGCCCAAGCCGAGCAGGCGATGAAAAACGTCAAACAGTTATTAGAAGAAGCGGGATCTTCGCTAGATCATATCGTAAAAACCACCACCTACATCACCGACCCACGCTATCGTGAGCCGGTATATCGTGAGGTCGGTAAGTGGTTGAAGGGGGTATTTCCCATTTCCACGGGGTTGGTGGTCAGCGGCTTAGCCCAGCCTGAGTGGTTGATGGAAATTGATATTATCGCGGTTATTCCAGAGGAGTAGGAGTGAGTATGACGATCTCGATTAGTGGTTTTTGCCCGCAGACCGGCCAGCTCGGTATTGCTATCAGCTCATCCAGTATCGCTGTTGGGCAACGTTGCCCATGGATCGCGGCCGGGATCGGTGCGGTGTCTTCGCAGAATGTCACGCTGCCGAGTCTGGGTCCTGCAATTTTACGTGAAATGCAGGCGGGAACGAGCGCCGCACAAGCCCTTGAAATAGTGATTAACGATGAAAAATACCGGGACTATCGACAGGTTACCGTTATTGACTCCCAAGGAACCAGCGCAGTGTGGAGCGGTGAGAAAACACTGGGAACGTGGCAAACGGCAGAAGGGCTAAACTGTATCGCCGCGGGCAACATGCTTGCTAACCCTACGGTCCCTCAAGCGGCGATTCATGCATTTGAGCAACATTCGGGGGAGTTGGGCGAGCGATTGCTCGGTGCCTTAGAGGCAGCCTTAGCTGCAGGCGGCGAAGCGGGGCCGGTACACTCTGCCGCGTTAAAAACCTATGCGGCACAAGACTGGCCCTTAGCGGACCTACGGGTAGACTGGGCCGATGACGATCCCATCGCCGCTTTACGTGACCTATGGCAGCGCTGGCAGCCGCAACAAGAGGACTATCTATTACGCGCCCTCAATCCGCTGCTCGCGCCAAGCTATGGAGTACCAGGTAATGAATGAGACCCACACCCGTACTTTAACGATCCTGCAAAGCTTGATTGGCTTTGACACGACCAGTCGGGCGAGTAACTTAGCCCTCATTGACTTCGTTTGTGACTATCTCGCGACCCAGCAGATCACCGCTGAGTGTATTTTTAATACTGACCAGAGCAAAGCCAATATCCTCGTCTGTATCGGTCCGCAGGTTGCGGGAGGAATTATGCTCTCTGGCCATACCGACGTTGTCCCGGTCGATGGCCAAAGGTGGTCGTACCCGCCTTTTACCCTAACGACTGAACAGGGACGCCATTACGGTCGTGGCACAGCCGATATGAAGGGGTTCTTGGCTTGTATGTTAGCGATCCTTCCTGATATCGATCGCGCACGATTGCAACGTCCGCTATGGCTCGCCTTCAGTTACGATGAAGAAGTGGGATGTCTAGGGGTACATAGTTTGCTCGAATCCCTCGCCCAGCGCGAGGTGAAGCCTGAAATTTGCTTAGTCGGCGAACCCACCTCTATGCAGCCAGTCAACGGGCATAAAGGTAAGGTTGCATTACGGTGTAACGTAATAGGGCATGCATGCCATTCTGCGTATGCGCCGCAAGGCGTTAATGCGATTAATTATGCGACCGATGTTATTCAGTTCATTATGCAGCGCGACCGCCAGCTCGCTTCAACGGTGAATCTAGCCTTTGACCCGCCATTTAGTACATTACACGTAGGTACCCTGTGTGGCGGCGAAGCGTTAAATATTGTTCCGAATCACTGCCAGTTTGATATGGAGTTACGCTACCTTCCCGATCAATCGCCCGAGCCATTAATAGATGAAATAAAAAACTATGCTCGATCTACCCTTGTGCCCGTTATGCGCCAGCGTTCTCGCGAGAGTGATATTCAATTTACGTCCCTTGCGGCGTATCCAGGATTATTTATCGAAGAGAGTAATCCCTGGCTGCAACAATTACTGAGGTGGACAGAACACTCCATTCCCCACACGGTGGCATTTGGTAGTGAAGCTGGCCTGTTCGCTCAACAGGGTATTACGACCGTAGTATGTGGGCCGGGAAGCATGGCACAGGGGCACAAACCTGATGAATACGTTGAGGATGACCAGATCAGGCAATGCTTAACACTACTCGATAAGATAACGGAGGCCCTATACGCTAATCAGCCAACTGAGTAAGTTGCTCCACACAATATTGACGAAACAGTTCGGCAGGGGTAGTGAGTGGATTGCGGTGTAGCCAAGCCGCAACTAATCCCGATCCTTCCACAACATCTTGCAGACGCAGGGTGGTGAGCCGTTGCCCATCATAGGTCGTATCACCATAAGGACGGGTGACTAAGAAGGCAAAGCCAAAGCCTTGGCCTACCATCCCTCTTACCATCTCAATAGACGGTGAACTGAACACGATATTTGGGACCAGCCCGGCCTGAGTAAATAAGCTCACAAAATAGTGACGGCTCGGGAGGACATCCAGCAAAATCATCGGCAGTGTGGCGAGTTCTTTTAAACTGATCGATTCACGTTGGGCGAGAGCATGCTCGGAGGGAAGTAGGACGTATGGAGCCTGTGGCGGCAAGAGTGCAGAGGTTTCAATCGTTGCATCAAGTTGGTGCTGGTAAAGAAGAGCGAGATCGTAATTGCCAGCGATAAGCCCTTTTACGAGTTCATGTTGCTCGCCGTCTCGTACAGTAATTTCGACCCCTGGATAACGCTCCTTAAAGCCGCGGAGTAATTTGGGGAGGATCAGCGGGGCCACCGTTTCGAAACAGCCTATCTCAATTTTACCCGATACCACGTTGTTATCCGCGAGGGCATTTTGCTCAAATTCGTGCGCGGTTCTGATCAATTTTAGTGCTTTATGATAAAAACGCGCCCCACTGGGCGTCAAGGTTACGCCTTGAGCGTGGTGCCGAATGAATAATGTCACCCCGAAGCTTTCCTCTAACCCTTTTATCGCCGTGGAAATTGAGGGTTGGGCAATGAATAGTTTACGCGATGCCTCCGCAACGCTGCCGCACTCTACGGTCATCACAAAATACTTTAACTGTCTTAATGTGAAGTTTGCCATTAACTTTCCTCAGGATAGGACTTTTCAATGCCTCAAATTATGTAAGCATAGTTTTTTTATCTTTTGAATAAATAAATTTAATAATTTACCTTCTTAGCCTCTGGTCTGAAGATTGCACAACTCTCTGAATGTTTCGCATAGATGCCACTCGCACCTCGCTACTAAGGAAATGAATGATGAGTTTTGACTGGAGTTATTTTTTCAGCTTATTCAAGGATCGCGACTTCTGGTCGGCAACGTGGACCGTGATAAGTTTAAGCGTCAGTGCTTGGCTGCTAAGCGTTATTTTCGGTTTTTTATTGGCGTTAGCCCGCCAACACAAACACCCCTTATTACAGGGCTTCGCCCGAGCCTACATCTGGTTATTTCGCAGTGTGCCGCTGTTGGTCTTGTTAATTTTTGTTTATAACCTCCCTCAGGCGCTGCCCTCGACATCAGTACTGCTGAGTAACCCTTACTGGTCAGGATTGTTGGCGCTAGTACTGAGTGAAAGTGCCTATATTGCCGAAATCCACCGTGGCGGGCTCCTGTCTATTCCTAAAGGGCAGTATGAGGCAGGGAAAGCCTTGGGCTTGGGCTACCGTGTTTTGCAATACAAGGTCATCATCCCGCAAGCGATCCGTGTGGCACTACCTGCCTTGGCCAATGAATTTATCTCAATTGTTAAGTTAACTTCCTTGGTATCCGTCGTCTCACTGACTGAGATTTTATTGGTGGGCCAACGACTCTATACTGAAAATTTTTTAGTGATGGAAACGATGAGTGCCGTGGCTGTCTATTACATTCTAGTGGTCACGGTTTTCGATACTTTACTCAAACGCCTAGAAGCTTGGCTCGACTTATCGACACGACACAAGCGTCCGGCGGTCTCGCCCCAACTCCATACGCTAGCGCGTACTCCATTACCTGCTATAGAGCAAACGAGTGGCAACGTACAAAAGGCGTTGCAGGCGAAATCGTTGCATAAAGCCTTCAATAATATTGAGGTGTTGGGCAATATCTCTTTTGACGTTACACCGGGCGAGGTCATCGCATTGATCGGACCGTCCGGTTCAGGAAAAACGACCCTTATACGGCTGTTAAACGGGATGGATAGGTTAGATCGTGGCGAGGTGTGGCTGAACGATCAGCCCTTTATTCAGTTACAGCGTACGGGCCCAGGAAAAGAAAAATTCTACGAAAATCAGGCCCTGAGTCAGCAAATCGGGATGGTGTTCCAAGGGTTCAATCTATTCCCTCACCTTACCGTGCTCGAGAACCTGTTACTCGCTCCAACGTGGCATAAACTAGGGTCTAGTGAGCAGCGCCAACATTTCGCTGCTGTCACCTTGGATAAGGTCGGGATGCTTGACCACGCCAATAAATATCCTCATCAGCTCTCGGGCGGACAACAGCAACGCGTCGCGATAGCTCGGGCCTTGATGATGAAACCTCGCATTATGCTATTCGACGAACCTACCTCGGCCCTTGACCCGGAGAAAGTAGCCGAAGTCTTACAGGTGATTGAGCAGTTAGCCCGTGAAGGGATCACCATGCTGATTGTGACCCATGAAATGAAGTTTGCATTCAATATTTCCGACCGGGTGTTGTTTATGGAGCAGGGGCGTATTGTCTGCGACGATAGCCCAGAAGCACTACGCAAGGGTGATCACCCACGCATCATGCAGTTTCTGAAAGATATTTCGTTTAATGAGTGAGGGACTAAGTATGCAAAATGTTAAGAAAGTAGTCGCCGTTGGTGCGCTAGCGCTGGTAGTAAGCCTTAATGCGTCAGCAGAGTTCTTGCAACCGACAAAAATTATCGCGGGTTCCGATATCACGTTTTCGCCGTATGAATATATGAACCAAGGTAAGCCAGCCGGCTTCGATATTGAAATGTTGGCGGGGATTGCAAAACAACTGAATCGACAAGTAGTGAGTGTGGATACGCGTTTCCCGAATCTTATTCCGGGGTTGCGGGGTAAGCGGTTTGATGTGACGAACTCCGCGATGTACATCACGCCAGAACGTTTAAAAGTGATCGATATGGTGCCGTACTTAAAGACTGGGCAACAAATTCTCTCACTGGCACAGGGCGCTTACCAGCCGAAAACCCCCGATGAATTCTGCGGGCATAAGGTGGGCACCATGGCGGGATCATCATTCTTACAACATCTACAAAATTTTTCAGATACTCAGTGTGTGAAACAGGGTAAGCCGGCTATTCAGATTAGCGAGTTTCCCACCGATCCACAGACGACTCAGGCTTTGCTTTCTCATGCCATTGATGCACAAATCACTGACGTAGCGGTGGCGCAAGCGGCGGTAAAAAAATTACCCGGTAAGGTCGCGGTGACCTCAACAACGCTACTTTATCCAGTGTTGATGGGCATTGGGGTGCGCAAAGACGCGCCAGACGTTAAAGCCGCAATTACGGATGGGCTAAATAAGTTTCGTAAAACATCAGACTATCAACAGTTGTTCGCACGCTATCACTTCACTGCGCCGACCGAGCAAGAAATTCAATCTCTAACCGCTGAGTAGAAGGAGTGAACAGGATGACAGAAGCACAACTTCGCGTTGACCTTGCGGCCTGTTTCCAGTTGGTGGCCGAGCTCGGTATGCATGAAGCCGTTGCGAACCACTTTAGCGCGGCAGTTTCCGACGATGGGAAAAAATTCCTAATTAATCCAAAGTGGAAGCACTTTTCCCGCATCCAACCCGAGGACTTACTCCTCTTGGATGCAGACAACCCACAAGACGCTTTACGAGACGATGTCGACGCCACCGCGTGGGCTATTCACGGTCAAATTCACCAGCGCCGCCCGGATATCCGGGCCGTACTGCACTTACATCCCATTTATACCACCACTATCGCGTGCCTAGAGGATCCGCGTATCCTGCCGATAGACCAAACGACGGCCCGCTATTTTAACCGTATGGCCTATGACGAACAGTATGGAGGGATGGCAGATAGTGAGGCAGAGGGCGCGCGTCTGGCTGAGTTGTTAGGTCACCATCAGCGCTTATTGATGGGTAATCATGGTGTGATGGTGACGGCCAAGACTATCGGTGAGGCCTTCGATGATATTTATACCTTGGAGCGCGCCTGTACGTTCTTGGTTAAGGCCTACAGCACTGGACGTCCGCTGCGAGTCTTATCTGATGCAGTCGCCGAGAAAACCGCACAAGGTTGGGAGCAAATTACCGATTTCTCTCAGGCACACTTCGAGGAAATGAAAAAGATCTTACTCGAACCTAAGACTTTTGTTCAGTAAATATGTAGGAGGAAGAATGAAATTATCGGCCGTCTTGCTTGATGAAGAGTTACTTTTTTGCGAACAAGCCGATATTGAGCGGTTGGCTGCCGTGTTTTATCACTTCGCGCGTTACCCTCATACCGCTGAGGAACAGTGTGTTGAACGACTCAGGACTGCACAAGTCGTGATCACCAATGGTACGCCGCTTACACGCGAGATCCTTGAGCAGTCATCGCAGTTACAGTTAATCCTCGTTGGCGGTACGGGTAGTGAGTATGTCGATCGCGAAGCGGCCACTGAACTGGGGATCGCGTTATACAATTGCCAAGACTATGGCACGGGATCGCTGGCCCAGCATACATTCGCGCTTATTCTCGGGCTGACTAATGGACTGGTTAACTATCAGCAAACGTTACGTACGCCGCGTTGGCAACAAGCTGGGACTTTCTGCTTACTCAGTGAAACCATGACTGAGCTTCAGGGAAAACGGCTGGTCATTGTCGGCTATGGCATTATCGGCCAGCGGGTAAGTGCCTTAGCACAAGCCTTTGGTATGGAAGTCTTATTAGCCGAGTTACCGGGCCGGCCGTTGCGGGCAGGGCGTCTCGCGCTAGATGAACTCTTACCGAGTGCCGATATTGTCAGTTTACATTGCCCGTTAACACCGGAAACGGCAGGGCTCTTTTCCGTAGCGCGTTTAGCATTGATGAAGCCTTCTGCTTATCTAATAAATACCGCGCGTGGCGCGATTGTCGACGAGTCCGCGCTGGCTAATGCACTGCGACAAGGAGAGTTAGCGGGGGCTGGCTTAGATGTGTTTGCGCAGGAGCCGTTACCGTTGACCCATCCTCTCCTCGATGAATCTATAAGGAATAAAGTAATCCTTACTCCGCATGTTGCTTGGGCAAGCACCGAGGCGAGGCAGCAGCTTTTACAACAATTAATTGAAAATGTTGACTATTTTCTTGTCGGCGACTCATCTAGGAGAATTAATTAACCCTGAAATAGCGGATGTTGGCATAAAAACTGCTTAGTTACCCCGTGGTAGTGATAATAAAAAAATAAGGGGTAATATTATGGCAAAGGGTGAATTGAAGAAAAGATTGAGCCTAGTTGACTTATCGTTACTTGGCATAGGTTCAATGATTGGTTCCGGTTGGCTCTATGCAGCCTTAAATAGTTCGGGCTATGCAGGAGGGAATACAGGCTGGGCCTGGATATTAGGAGCGGTAATTGTCCTGCTGATTGGCCTAGTGTCAGCGGAACTTTCCGCCGCGATCCCAAGGGCCGGAGGGTTCGTACGCTACCCTAACTACTCCCATGGCAATGTGGTGGGCTTTGTGATTGGCGTTAGTTCGCTTCTTGCCTATACCAGTACAGCAGGCGTAGAGGTCGAAGCGGTGCGGCAATATGCCCTCTATTGGTGGCCAGCACTGGGGCATAGCGATGGCAGCCCGACGACATTAGGATTTGGCGTGCAGATTGGTCTGTTAGTCATCTTCTTCTTACTTAACTATTGGAGCGTTAGCGTTTTTGGTCGGATAAACACCATCATCACCTTCTTCAAATTCATCGTTCCTATCGTGACTATCATCACGTTATTCCTCTACTTTAATGCCTCTAACCTCCACGTTCCCCCTGCGCCTCCGGGTGGTGCTCATGGCGTATTTACCTCACTCACCGGGGCAGGTATCGTGTTCGCTTATCTTGGCTTTAGGCAAGCAGTCGACTTTGCTAGCGAAGCGAAAAATCCACAGCGTAACGTGCCGATCGCTATTTTTATTGCTATCGCCGTGAGCTTTATCGTTTACATCGCGCTGCAGTATGCATTTATGGGCGCGGTGCCTAGCGACGTATTGTCTGCCCATGGCTGGGAGGGGCTGAAGGCTATCTACCAATCGCCTTATGCGGATCTCGCGCGGAGCCTCGGCCTCATGTGGCTGATCAACCTTATCCTTGTTGATGCGGTCATCTCGCCCGCCGGCACCGGTAATATCTATCTTGCCAGCGCTGCACGGATATTATTTGCCTTAGCACGGAATGGGCACCTCTGGAAAAGTGCCGGGCAGGTTGATGAGAAGTCGGGTGTGCCTCGTGGCGCATTATGGTTGGCGTTAGTTCTGTCGATTGCATGGACTCTGCCATCCGAATTCCAAGTATGGGGAGGCCTGATTGGTGCGGTAACTTCTGCGACGGTATTTACCTATATGCCTGCTGCCGTATCGCTTGCCGCATTTCGTAATCATCTGCCTGAGTTATCGCGACCTTTTCGGTTACCGCTTGCAGGATTTCTCAGCCCGCTCTCTTTCGTTGCCAGTACCCTGTTAATCTATTGGAGCGGTTGGACAGTGAACGAAATCTTGATCCCGATATTTATCCTGGCGTGGCTAGGCTATGCACTCTTAGGTAAGAAAAACCCTGATCATCGGCAAGATCTTGCGTGTAGTTGGTGGTTGCTCGCTTACTACGTCGCAATGCTGATCCTCTCCAAATTAGGAACTTTCGGCGGACTTGAGCGACTTAGTAGCCCCATCGATATGGTGTTAGTGGCGGTAGTCGCACTGATTTGCTATTACTGGGGAGTCAAGACGAGTATTGCAAAACCGGTTATCGTCGAGGAGTAATCGAGAGAAGTACTCCCCGGGACTTAGTCAGTGCTGGGGAGTATGGTGCATCGTATAGCGATTAATCGTGGATCTTAATACCTAAGCAACCCCTTACAAATTCAGGGTCGAAATGCTTAACCGCTTCCCCGACATAGCCCAGATCGAGTGCACTAATTTGTGCCATCTCCTCATCGCTGAGTGTAAAGTCCCAGATATCGAAATTCTCCACGATACGCTGTGCCTGTGTCGATTTAGGGATTACAGTCACCCCGCGTTGCACATTCCAGCGCAGTACAACTTGGGCAATGGTTTTATTATGAGTCTCGGCGATGCGGTGTAAGCTAGCCTCTTGGTAAGGGGAGTGCCGACCGCCGCCTAATGGCGCCCAAGCCTCGGGTTGCACAGCATAATGCTGCATAGTGGCCAGCGCATCGGTTTGGGTAAAGTAGGGATGAAGCTCGACCTGATTCACCATCGGGCTAATGTTTACTGTTTCACAGAAGTTCGCTAACACGTGCGGATAGAAGTTGGAGACGCCGATCGCTTTTAATTTTCCGGCTTGATATGCCTCTTCAAGGGCCCGCCATGCACTAAAATAGTCGTTCAACGCTTGGTGTAGGAGGTAAAGGTCGAAATAGTCCAGCCCTGATTTTGCTAGTGACGCTGCGATACCTTGGCGAGCGGTCTCTTCGCTAGCCATATCTTGTACCCACAGTTTAGAGGTAATGAATAACTCTTCGCGGGTACACAGCCCTGCGCTGATCGCTTCGCGTACGGCCTCACCTACCGCATCTTCGTTTCCGTATACCGCAGCAGTATCGATTAACCGATAGCCCGCACGAATAGCGGTGAGTATGGATTCTTTACATTCTTGCTTATCGGTAACTTTAAATACGCCGAATCCAAGCATAGGCATTTTGACCGCATTACTTAGCGTCGAATATTGCATGGGAAGAACCTCCATCAGTAAAAGTAGTGAGTGTAGGCCAATGATCCGTGAATGATTAGAGGAGAGTTAGCGAATACAGTTATGACCGATATTCATCAATGTCTTACAGAATCGGTCGGGATAGAGATTAGAGATAGGAAGTGAGAAAAATCAGATAAAAAAAAACCAGATATCTTACGATATCTGGTTTCTTAAATTTGGCTCCTCAGACTGGACTCGAACCAGTGACATACGGATTAACAGTCCGCCGTTCTACCAACTGAACTACAGAGGAATTGCTTGGTGCGTAATGTACGTTGCGCTTAGCACCTTGTCAAAGTAAAAATGCCAGCGAAGGGTGCAACTGGCGTTTTTATCGACATGCCGCCTACTATATCAGCAGTTAGCGCTGAAGTGCTGCAGCATGAAAGCGAAGATGCTCTTCAATAAAGCTACTAATAAAATAATAGCTGTGATCATAGCCGTCATGATAGCGGAAGGTGGCCTCCAGTCCTTTGGCCTGGCAGAGCTTTTGTAATACCTCAGTACTAAGCTGTCCAGGATAGAATGGGTCTGCCAAACCTTGGTCGATTAAGGCTGGCGGTAGCGCGTGGCCTTGCTCGATTAAGCGTGAGGTATCCCATTGTTGCCAAGCTGTATCCGCGCCCAAATAGGCGGTAAAGGCCTTTTGTCCCCACGGCACTTGGCTTGGGGCGACAATCGGGGCGAAGGCCGAGACGCTGGTAAAGCGCTCCGGATTTTTCGCGGCAATCATCAACGCCCCATGCCCGCCCATTGAGTGACCGGCAATGGCTTCTCGGCCATTGGTCGGGAAATGTGCGGCGATGAGTGCGGGTAATTCGCTCACCAGATAATCATACATCTGGTAGTGGGCGGCCCAAGGCTTGGCCGTGGCATTCACATAAAAACCGGCACCCTGGCCGAGATCC
This sequence comes from Rosenbergiella collisarenosi, assembly GCF_018494085.1. Classification (GTDB taxonomy): domain Bacteria; phylum Pseudomonadota; class Gammaproteobacteria; order Enterobacterales; family Enterobacteriaceae; genus Rosenbergiella; species Rosenbergiella collisarenosi. Next base: position 493,328 of record NZ_JABBFP010000002.1, read on the forward strand.
CAGTCAGCATCGTCGGCGACGTTGTCACCGCGTGGACTGGTATCCATGGCGACGACCATGACGCCGAGTTCAGCGGCGTAGCGCTGAAATCCGGCTTTAGTGATCAGGTTTTGTTCATTGCAGGTCAATCCCGATAGCCAGTACAAGACGGGAACTCGTCCTGTAGCGGCTTGTGGTGGGAGGTAGACCGAGAAATTCATCATGCAATTCAGCACTGAAGAGGCATGTTGCCATACCTCTTGCCAGCCACCGAATGAATGATGCCTCTCTTGCCGAGATAGTTCGGACGTAGGCATTGCAGTTCCTTAGAAGCGGATCACAGTACGAATTGATTTGCCTTCATGCATCAAGTCGAAGGCATCGTTGATCTCATCCAGAGAAAGCGTATGGGTCACGAAAGGGGCGAGATCAATTTTTCCGCTCATTGCATCGTTGACCATACCCGGCAGCTGGCTACGTCCTTTAACGCCACCAAAAGCAGAACCTTTCCAGCTACGACCGGTGACCAATTGGAATGGACGAGTCGAGATCTCTTTCCCTGCCCCCGCTACGCCGATGATGATCGACTGACCCCAGCCACGGTGGGCGCTTTCTAACGCTTGACGCATAACGTCTACGTTACCGATACACTCGAACGTATGATCGATACCCCATTTGTTTTTTTCCAACAGAACGTCTTTGATCGACGCATCGTGGTCCTTCGGGTTGATGCACTCGGTAGCGCCGAAGCGCTTAGCTAGCTCGAATTTTGACGGATTTGTATCAATCGCGATGATTTTCCCCGCTTTCGCTTGGCGAGCGCCTTGGATCACGGCCAAGCCGATAGCGCCCAGGCCAAAGACCGCCACAGAGTCGCCTTCCTGTACTTTAGCGGTGTTATGAACGGCACCAATACCGGTAGTCACACCACAGCCCAGTAAACAGACGTGTTCGTGGTTAGCATCGGGAGTGATCTTGGCGAGAGAAACCTCGGCGACTACGGAATATTCGCTAAAGGTTGAACACCCCATATAGTGATAGAGCGGCTGCCCTTGGTAGGAGAAGCGGGTCGTACCATCCGGCATGACACCTTTCCCTTGTGTTTCCCGCACGGCAACACATAAGTTAGTCTTACCCGATTGGCAGAATTCACATTCGCCGCACTCGGCGGTATAAAGCGGGATCACATGGTCGCCCACCTGCACGCTAGTCACACCTTCGCCGACCTCTACCACCACACCCGCACCTTCGTGACCGAGTACGACGGGGAACAGGCCTTCAGGATCCTCACCAGAGAGGGTAAAGGCATCGGTATGGCAGACGCCTGTATGGGTGTTTTTAATTAACACTTCCCCTTTCTTCGGCGCTTCAACGTCGATTTCAACAATTTCCAGAGGTTTATTTGGGGCAAAGGCGACAGCAGCACGTGATTTCATGAAAACGTTCCTCTAAGGAATAGATGGGGCAAAACAGTAAGTGTAGTTTTGCTTGTCATCAGTTGAAAGTCAAAATGCCTAACTCACTTAACTTAAGGTGCTTTTTATGTTCCCTATTTGGTGCAGAAACCGCTGCACATATCAATGAGTTAAGAAAGAGGCCGTGTCGCCGGAGAAGCTGATAGCGTAAACAGAGAAATAATAGTGAAAGTGAGGGCAATTAACCCTAAGACCAGATATGCGCCGTGAAAGCCGATACTGTCATACATTTTCCCCGCGAGTACCGACATGAAAATCATCGCCAGCTGTTTGAAAAAGCAGAAACAGACCAGATAAATTGTCGCAGAGAATCGCACCTCAAATTGTGTTGTGATGTATTTAAAACAGCCGACAATCAGTAACGGAACTTCGAACATATGTAAGCATTTCAGTACAACGACTTCCCAAGCTTGCGTGGCGAAGGAGGACCCCACAATACGTACCGACATGATAGTCCCGGCGATAAGCAAGGCATTCTTACCGCCAATGCGGTTTACAATTAGTGGTGCAAAGAACATGATCAGGGCATTTAGCAGTTCGCCGCCAGTCGTGACATAGCCAAAGATGCGTGTCCCCTGCTCGGGCGAGGAGAAGAACCCAGTGAAAAAGGTCGCAAATTGCTGATCGAAAATATCGTAGGTACAGGAAACCCCAACGACGAAGAGCGACAAAAACCAGAGTTTGGGCTGGCGAAAAAGCTCAAAGGCAAGCCGGATACTAAACAGTGAGTTATTCGCTCCCAATGAATTGAGGACGCGGTTAGTCGTCGGCGCACTTGGACGAGAAAAGAAGAGCAATAGTGCTAAGACGATGGCACATCCTGACCCGAGCCAAAATACAAACTCATTGTTGATGGTAAACATGATCCCCGCGATAGAGGCACACAGCGCCCAACCGATACAGCCAAACATCCTGGCCCGACCAAACTCGAAGTGACTGTAACGACTGACTTTCTCGATATAGGCTTCGATAGCGGGGGCTCCGCCATTATAGATAAAGCCAAGATAAATCCCTCCGGCGATCGCGGCCAAATAGACGTTGGTCTTTAAGAGTGGGGCAAAGAGATAGATGAAAAAGGGGGCGAACAGCACCAAGAGAAGCGTAATTATCCATAACAAGTGTTTCTTCAGCCCTAGCTTATCCGACAGTAGCCCGAATATGGGTTGGAAGACTAAAGAGAAAAAGGAGATTGCGGCGAAGATAATCCCCGTATCGCTCTTATTCACCTGATTGATGTCGTGTAACCAAATCGGGAAGAAGGGGAAATAGGCACCCATGATAAAAAAATAGAAAAAGAAGAAGAGTCCAAATATCCAGAAATTACTATTTTTTAAATAAAACATGGCGTGCTCCTACTCCGTATATCAGTAAATTAAACGCCACATTTCCATGAGAACTGGTAGTGGTAATGAGATTGAGTCAGTAAGTCTTTTTCCGCAACACTCGGACTCCATGAGTCATCGCCACCGATCCCCATGTGAAAGCCATCGACCACTAACCAGCTTCCTGGTTCATCGGTGAGCAAATGACGATGGGTCGTCGATATTAGTTGTTGTTGACTGTGCCGACTGAGTGAAAAGCTGAAGTCACCTTGTAGGTGGTGGGGACCGTAGTGTAACTGATGGGTGCCGCCACGTAGACCGTTCTCACACGGGAAGACGTAGTCTGTCTTCAGCTCTGATAAGGGAAGTGTCCACCGTCCGAACCGTGCCGAACCACAACGGTCAGGGTAATTTTCATGTGGGCCAAGTCCTAACCAACTGGCCTGAGGATAGTGTTCTGCCAACTGGCAGGTTAATCCCATTCTGGCAGGGGGTGGGGCGGTGAGCGCGCGCTCGATATCGACCGCTACCGTCATCTTGCCATCTCCCGTGAAGGTATAACATTTACGGCTTAGGAAGCGCACTTGACCCTGCGAGGTGTAGACATGCTGCGTAGTTACCCTGAGGGTTTGAGTCTCCCATGTCGGGGTGATTGCAAGGCACTTGCTGTTTAACTCATACATTCCGGCCGCTTTCCAACGTTCTACCCACGCGTTAGGATCGATACGGGTGACCTCACTAATACCGATATCATTATCGATCGGCGCGCGCGTGAAATTATCGCGTAGAGGACTGAGTAGCTGGTCGACCTGCTCGATGCTCCACTGATGTAAGAAACCCGTCTCGCGTGAGAAGGTCCAGCGTTGCGTTGCACAGCTGACGATGATCTCTTGCGGGGTTTCTTCCATCCGTACGGTAAATGGGTAAGGGGTAGGGACGGGTAAACGTAAAGGAGTCGCTAACCGCCACTGCTGATGCGCGACAAGATGATTAGCCTCGCTCCATGGGGTTGCAGCAGGTTGTCTGACTTCAACGGTTAACCATACCTCGTCTTTATCCTTGAAATCGGGAAGTGGTAAGGAATAGGGTTGCGTTTCCCCCGGACCCAGCGATAGTGGGAATGTCCCTTCACTGAAGACTTCACCTTGCTGTGCTAGCGACCAAATCAGTTGTTCATTGTTACTGTGACGGAATAGGTACTCACTGGTTACGCTCAACTGGTTGTCGGTCAAACGAAATTGAAAAAACTGCTGATAGAATTTCGCTTCATAGAGGCTGGGATGTGGCTGGCGATCGGCAAACACGAGGCCGTTCATACAAAATTGACGATCATTAGGCGTATCGCCAAAATCTCCACCGTAGGCCGCATAGGCCTGACCTTCCTCATCGTAACGCTGCAACGATTGATCGGCCCAGTCCCAAATAAACCCGCCTTGTAAACGAGGGTGTTGACGGAAAGCCTGCCAATACGCGGCGAAACCGCCTAAACTATTGCCCATTGCGTGAGCGTATTCGCACAAAATGAGCGGGCGTTGTTCGTTGGGTAAGGCGATCCACTTAGCGATCGCCCATTTTGGAACCGCGGGAAAGCATTGGTCTTCGTTGACACGTGCATACATGGGGCAAAGAATATCGGTGGCCGCCGTGTTCGCGCCACCGCCTTCGTATTGTACTGGACGAGTCGGATCGAAAGCTTTGACCCAGTGGTAGAGGGCATCATGGTTACGCCCATAGCCGGACTCATTACCCAGTGACCAAAGGATGATTGAGGGATGGTTGAGATCGCGCAGGACCATTCTCGTCACTCGTTCCATCATTGGCGTAAGCCAAGTCGGATCGTCGCTCAAACGATTCATGGGTACCATCCCATGTGTTTCAATATTTGCCTCATCAACAACATACAGACCGTATTCATCACATAGATCGTACCAATCGGGGTGATTGGGGTAATGCGAGCAGCGCACGGCATTGAAATTGTGCTGTTTCATCAATAGTACGTCTTGGCGCATCGCCTCATAGCTGACCGTCTGCCCCTGAGTCGGATGGTGTTCATGCCGATTAGTCCCGCGGATCAGCAGGGGTTGACCGTTGAGAAGCAGTTGTCCCGCCTTGATGCAGACCTCCCGCAGGCCAAGCGGGCTGGCTTCAATCTCAACCAGTTGATCGTCGTGGAGTAAACTAAGGTAGACGCGATAGAGGGTCGGTGACTCGGCGCTCCACAGCTGTGGCGAGGGGAGAGGCAGCATGAAGGTGGTTCGATCAGCGTAGGCGCCGCGCTCATCGATGATGGCTGAGCCGAGTGGGCGTTGCTGTTGTACGATACAGCGCTCAGTATCCCAGATCTCCACTCCCACGAGGGTCTTTTCATCGTAATCCCCACCCACCTCGACCTCAACGTTAACTTGCGCCTGCGTATAATTTGCGTAGAGCTCGGAAGTGATACGCCACTGCTTTACATAACGACTGGGCTTGTGGAGCAAGGTGACATCTCTAAAGATACCGCTCATTCGCCACATATCTTGGTCTTCAAGATAGCTACCGTCTGACCAACGCAGCACCATTACCGCTAAACGGTTACTTCCAGGCTGAAGTGCTTCAGTCAGATCAAATTCAGAGGGTAGGCGGCTATCCTGTGCATAGCCGATCCAGTGACCGTTGCACCATAAGTAAAACGCTGAATTGACGCCTTCGAAAATAATCCGTGTGGAACCCGAAGTTAACCATTGATTATCATATTCGAATGTGAGCGAATAACATCCCGTGGGATTATCCTCGGGTACAAAGGGTGGATCAACCGGTATAGGGTAGGTAACATTGGTATAAATCGGGGTATCGTAACCCTGCATCTGCCAGTTACTGGGAACCTTGATCGCCTTTGCATCCGGAAGATCGGCGAGTAACCACTCCTCAGGAACCTGATGTGGGGTAGAGAAAAAGCTAAACTGCCAAGATCCATTGAGTGAGCGGATTGCCGGCGAAGGTGTATGCTCTAAGGCTTGGGACCGATCACGCCAACTTCTGTAACGCGGGTGCGCAGGAAGGCGATGGAGATGAGTGATAGCCGGCTGCTGCCAATCTTGCCGCGCGAGAAGTGTCTGTAGAGAGAGATAAGTCATGATAGGCCCCAATGTGATTCGCTCACATATAGACCTATCGCTAATCATGGTTGTTGTAAAGATCTCTTATGATTGGTCGTGAGGTAAATCACATAACCCGACTCATTTCGGCGGCTCAGAGAGCTGGCGGAGCTGTGTCGCGATCTTATCGAGCTGCTCGGAAAGGTGCGTAACAGTAGTGCGTTGATCGCTAAACGCGGCGGCAGTACTACGTTCAACTAGGCGCACGGGTAATACCGTTCGACACCGCTGTTCCCCAGAGAGTAGCGCGAGGAGCTGCTCCACGCTGGTATTTCCAAGTAATACGAAATCTTGTGCGATGGTCGTCAACGGCGGCGTAAAAAAAGCACTGTCGTAAGTATCGTCGTAGCCAATCACCGACACATCATCAGGGACACGGAATCCCGCTTCCGATAACGCGCGCAGCGTGCCTAGGGCCATCTGGTCGTTGGCAACGACGACCGCTGTAAAACGGTGTTTTTGAGCGAGCGCGATAACGGTCGCTTCAAATCCAGACTGGGCGCTCCAGTCGCCTGCCATTGAGAGAACCGGTGCTAGATTATTGGCCTGCAGCTGCAGGGTTGCACTTTCCCCTCTTAATGTCGCCGAAATCGATGCAGCAGGGCCAGTAAGCAGAAAGAACGCTCGATGTCCCAAATGGACTAGCCGTTCGATTGCCAGTCGGCTGCCCTGCGCTGGGTCGAAAAGGACGTAGTTCACCTGACTGGAGGGGCAAACATCGGTAAATATCATCGGTAGCTGTGGTGCCAACTGCTGCATTGCCGTTGCACCGTCGTCCGTCAAGGGAATGTTGATGATGATGCCATCGACACGCTGAGCGATTAAACTTTTTATCGCGTCATGTAAGGCTCTCGGCTCTAGGCTATCAACCATCGCGATAACGGTATGGTAGCGCTCTTGCGACGCCCGGGTTTTAATCGCGGCGGCGATCTGAGAGGGCGCGTGTAGCGCTAGACTGGTCGTCGCCAGCCCCAAGGTATGACTGCGTTTCCCAGCCAATTGTTGGGCAACTTTATTCGGCACGTAATTTAGCTGGTCGATAGCTTGGTAGACACGTTCGCGCGTCGCCACCGAGACATGCGTCGACTGGTTTACGACGCGGGAGACGGTCTGGTAAGAGACGCCCGCTTCACGCGCGACGTCGTAGAGCGTGACAGCGTTATTCTTCATGAAAGGTCACCACCAAGATTAGCAATGCCTTATTTCTACCATAGATTGAGAGAAATTGCCTGAGGCCGTAGAGCCCGCGCTCGTGAAACTTATGTTTTGGTCGAAGAGAAAAGATAAAGCAAAAAGCCCGCTTAACTTTCGTTAAGCGGGCTTCTCAAATATGGCTCCTCAGATTGGGATCGAATTTCATCTATGACTCCTATTAATATTGGATATATTTTTTTAAGTGTTTTTTATACCAATACTTCTACCAATATCATTTAATCTAACCACGTATAATATAAATTAAAACAATTTGTTATGAAAATTTATTGTTGTCTATTACTATGATTTTAAGGCTTTGTTGAATAAATCTAACTTTTGCTGAGTTGGAGGATCAGATCACGCATTCCCTGACAACATAAGCAGTACCGTGGCAAAGCAGAAGTTCAAAATCACCAATTGGAAGGCCTACATCAAAGCCCTCATCAACCGTGGTTCCCTGACTTTCTGGCTCGATGATGAGGCGATTAAGTCGTGGTATGACCATACAATCACACCTTCAGCATGTGGAAGACCTCAGCGTTATACGCCATGTAAGGTAACTATCACTTGAGTCCAACCCTTACAGACACGACCTCTCGCCACTGCGGTAGCAATTGATAATTGGAGAGATAGCAGGAGGTTACTGAGCGTAAATATATACGACTTGAAGACATCTGCCTTTAAAGACTAAACTGACCGTACTGATTTGGTGACTGATGCCCGCTAGGGGGCAGTTATCGTCCGGTTTCGGAGGGTTACCAGATCAACCAACCTGCCTTCCGGCGGGTTGGTTCGTTTACAGGACAAGAGATTACGCTAGAAAAAAGATCTCAAGAAGATCGTAATGAAAAAACATTTGCTATAACAATGAATGTAATATTTTACGCTTAAGGAGATATTGGAATGGAACCCAAAGTAGGACTTCTCACTTTCAGAGCTGAAGGCAACAACCTATTAAATAGTAATTTCTATTCACGAAAATTACACTGGCCCGGAATATCATCACATTGTAACCAATATGGCTCAGGCGTAACGATAGGGCGTGGCTATGATATGAAACACAGATTACGCAATGAAATAATAAGCGACCTAATATCTTCAGGAATCCCGTTTGAAAAAGCAAAACTGATAGCTGAAGGTTCAAATAAAAGCCATTGCAGCGCTCGCGATTTTGTAAAAGAAAACAGAAATAAGATAGAAGATATAACCGAGATTCAGCAATTAAGGCTCTTTGAGTTGACATATAAAGGTTACTTAAGTGATTCCATCCGGTTTTACAATAGATATAAAAAGCACGATTCAATCTCTTGGGAAAATTTACATCCAATATTAAAGGATGTATTCGTCGATATGAAATACCAAGGGGTTTTAAATCAGAAGATGGTTCCGATATTCGGAAGGAACAAAAAAAATGACGTGATCGACATGATAAAGGGAAATATTGTAATACTTAGCTTTGAGCAAGGAAGAGGTAGAATACCCTATATACAAGGAGGTATGCCATGAAATCGTTTAACATGATAGCATTTCTTATAATATTAATATCTGCATCTGCATCTGCATCTGCATCTGCATCTGCATCTGCATCTGATGAAGAAAAAAATGCCACCAGTGAAATAATAAAAATATGCATGAACATAAAATACTCACCTGATGTAATAGATTGCATGATGAAAAAACAAAAGGAAACAAAAAAAGAGTACAATAAAGAATTTGAAATATATCTAAAATCAGAATTAAATCAGGATGAAATAGTTCATGACAAGAGATCATTTACTAAACTAGTAAAAAAAGCTAAAGAAGGATGGGATTTATATACAGAGAATGAATGTTTAGCTGAAGCCGCTAGTTATGAAAAAAACAACGATGGGTACAATGCCACATATAATATATGCCTCATACAAAAAAACATCCAGAGAATTAAATATTACAAAGAAAATAAATATTAAGGGTGTTTTTTTCTTTATTAAATAAATCTAACTTTTGCTGAGTTGGAGGATCAGATCATTCATCCACTGACAACACAGGCAGTATCGTGGCAAAAAAGCAGAAGTTCAAAATGACCAATTGGAAGGCCTACATCATCAACCGTGGTTCCCTCACTTTCTGGCTCGATGATGAGGCGATTAAGTCGTGGTATGACCACACAGCCACACCTTCAGCACGGGAAGCCCCCAGCGTTATTCTGATCTGGCCATCACCACCGCTCTGATGATTAAACGCGTATTCCGGCTGAGCCTGGGGCTACACAGGGTTTCATTGACTCCACTTTCGCCCTAATGAATGTTCCATTGCGTTGCCCAGATTACCCCTGCGTTAGCAAACGGGAGAAGTCGGTCAATGTCAGTTTCAAAATAGCCATCCGGGGTTAAATCGCACACTTTGTGATTGATTCCACCGGCCTGAAGGTCTTAGGTAAAGTGGAGTGGAAAGTCAGGAAACACGGTAAAGAGCGGCATTGGGCCTGGCGTAAGTTGCCTCTAGCCGTTGATGCGAAGACGCATGAAATTATCTGTGCAGACCTGTCGCTAAACAATGTCACGGACTAGGAAGCCTTTCCGGGCCTTATCCGGCTGGCTTACAGAAAAATTAGGTCGGTGGACGGCGCTTACGACACTCGGTTGCGTCACGATGAACTTCGGCGTAAGCATATCAGCGTACTGATCCCGCCCGGAAAGGAGCGGGTTACTGGCCCGAAGAGTACGTGGACCGAAACCGTGCAGTAGCAAATCAGCGTCTGAGCAGGAGCAATGAGCGGTGGAAGTGGACAACTGATTACAACCGTCGCTCGATAGCGGAAACGGCGATGTACAGGGTAAAACAGCGGTTTGGAGGTTCACTGACACTGCGTGATTATGATGGACGAGTCGCGGAGGCTATGGCCATGGTGCGTGCACTGAACAAAACGACGAAGTTAGGTATGCCCGAAAGCGTGAGAATTGCTTGAAAATCTGGCCGACTGCAGAGATTCTTGCCCGAATAATGATTTGTTCAACAAAGCCAAAGTAAGGCCAAAACATCTTTATCAGCATTTCTACCAGCAAAGGGGTGTAGCTTCACGTGCTTCCTATTAGACATGAATACACAAGCTTGAAGGGCTAACCAATCGATAAAAAGCAAAAAGCCCGCTTAACTTTCGTTAAGCGGGCTTCTCAAATATGGCTCCTCAGACTGGACTCGAACCAGTGACATACGGATTAACAGTCCGCCGTTCTACCAACTGAACTACAGAGGAATTGTCGTGAAGACGGGGCAGATAGTAGTGTTGCGCGCGTTCTTTGTCAAAGGGGTTTTTGCCTTATTGCGTTCGTTTGCTGCGTAAATAATCAAGCTGGTTACCCTCTGCGCAATACGATGTGCACCTCGCGGCGTATAAATGCTTCAAAATGGTGCAATATCGGTTAGCTCAGGCCTATTTCCTGCCCGCAAGGCCAGGCTCAACTGGCCGCCGACAAGTTGGCCTAATAATTGCTTAACAAAATACCTTGCGGCGGTTTGGCGCCATTCATCCTTGGTAGGAGCTAATAATGAATCTAAGACGCTTGAAGTACTTCGTTAAAATTGTTGATACCGGCAGTTTGACGCGGGCGAGTGAAGTGTTACATATCGCTCAACCTGCACTGAGTCAGCAACTCGCGACCTTGGAGGGTGAGTTTAACCAGCAATTATTAATTCGTACGAAACGCGGCGTGACCCCGACAGAAGCCGGACAGGTACTTTACCACCACGCGAAGTCGATTCTTAAACAATGTGAGTTTGCGCGTGTCGCGGTGTCGTCAACACCGCTGATGACCCAATCAGCCTAAAAGTCCGCCTAAGCGTAAAGCCGTCCAGTAACTTTCTTGAGCTAAGTGATAAAAAACTATTGCTCAGGCGGCTTCCCCCCTTTAGGATCCTTCGCCGGAACGAAAACGTTTACGTGCCGACTACGTTCACACTCTGAGCACGCGATCAATCATGTTTGTTGAATTGCATCGTGTATAAATGACGATAATTTGAGAAAAAACCATGCTCGAAAAGCTTTTTAAATTAAAGGCCAACAACACCAACGTAAAAACCGAAATCATTGCCGGTATCACTACCTTCTTGGCAATGGCCTATATTCTTTTTGTAAACCCTTCAATTTTGGGACAAACCGGGATGGATAAGGGCGCCGTCTTCGTGGCGACCTGCTTAGCGGCAACCATCGGTTCAGTGCTGATGGGGATGATCGCTAATCTACCGATTGCACTCGCGCCAGGCATGGGGCTGAATGCGTTCTTCACCTACACCGTCGTGCTGCATATGGGCTACCATTGGCAGGTTGCGTTGGGCGCGGTCTTCATCTCCGCGGTGTTGTTCTTTTGCCTATCGATCTTCAAAATTAGGGAATGGATCATTCGTAGCATTCCTTTACCGCTTCGCTCTGCTATTGCGGCGGGCATCGGACTTTTCTTGGCGATCGTTGCCTTGGAAGGGGCGGGGATCGTGGTCGATAATCCGGCAACGCTTGTCGGAATGGGGGATTTAACTAAGCCCGGCCCATTATTAGCGATCGCCGGATTCTTCTTAATCGTGATCTTGGAAGCGCGTCGTGTGACGGGAGCTATCTTAATCGGTATCCTGGTCATTACCGCTATTTCTATTCTGAGTGGCCTTTCGCCATTTGGTGGGGTCATGTCCGCGCCACCTTCCTTAGCGCCGACCTTCCTGCAACTTGATATCGCAGGGGCCTTTAATGTTGGCCTAATCAGTGTGATCTTTGCTTTCTTATTTGTCGATGTGTTCGATAACTCTGGTACGCTTATCGGTGTCACACGCAAAGCAGGCCTGACCGATGAGCAGGGCAACATTCCTTCTATGGGACGCGCACTCCTTTCGGATAGCATTGCTGCACTCTTCGGCTCGTTACTCGGAACCTCGACGACGACTAGCTTTGTTGAATCGAGCGCTGGAGCAGCGGTCGGTGGACGTACGGGGCTCACTGCGATTGTGGTCGGGATCCTGTTCTTACTCTCGTTGTTCTTTTCTCCCCTCGCGGGCAGTGTTCCCGTGTACGCCACGGCGCCAGCGCTACTCTTCGTTGCGGTACTCATGGCATCGGGACTTGCGGAGATCGATTGGAAAGATATTTCTACCGCCGCCCCGGTGACGATCACCGCATTAGCGATGCCGCTGACCTATTCGATTGCGAACGGTATTGCCTTTGGCTTCATTAGCTGGACGGTAATTAAACTGTTTACGGGTAAATATAAAGAACTCAACCCTGCACTGCTGGTTCTGACGGTACTGTTTGTGATCAAATTAGGCTGGCTAACCAGCTAATGGTATAAGGGTTAGGTCGATGACCTAACCCTTTTTTATTAGCGGAAGGGTGGCTCCACAAAAGTCCGTAGCTTACGAGAATGCAGCTTGTCTCCCTCGGCACGTAACAGATCCACAGCGCAGATACCAATCTGTAGATGCTCAGAAATCGCCCCATCATAGAAACGATTCGCTTGTCCTGGCAGCTTTATCTCACCGTGTAGCGGTTTATCCGACACGCAAAGCAGTGTTCCATAGGGAACGCGGAAACGATAGCCTTGTGCGGCGATGGTGGCGCTCTCCATATCGACAGCAATGGCACGGCTTAGATTGAAGCGTAAGGCCGATGCGGCGTAACGTAACTCCCAGTTGCGGTCGTCAGTCGTGACCACCGTCCCGGTACGCAACCGCTGCTTAATCGCAGTGCTGTCGCTATCGCCAGAAAGGTGGCGGGTTGCATCGTAAAGGGCGCGCTGCACCTCGGCGATACTCGGTACTGGAATATCGGCCGGAAGAACGCTATCGAGCACATGGTCATCGCGAAGATAGGCATGGGCTAATACATAATCACCGATCCGCTGACTCTCCCTTAGCCCACCGCAGTGACCAATCATTAACCAGGCATGGGGCCGTAGCACCGCGAGATGATCACAAATGGTTTTCGCATTGGAGGGTCCTACTCCGATATTAATCAGCGAGATACCTTGATTGTCGGCGGTCACTAAATGCCACGCTGGCATTTGATGCTTCTTCCACGCGTCTTGGCGGAGTTCTTGATCAACATTCTCAGCATCCAGTACATCCCCTCCCGCACAGACTAACGCGATATAAGGAGAGTCAGGATCGGCAACTTGTTGCTTCGCCCAGCTAATAAACTCATCGACATAGCGAGTGTAATTAGTGAACAGGATATAGGGTTGAACGCTTTCAGGCGGGGTTCCGGTATAGTGCTTGAGGCGCGCTAACGAAAAATCGACGCGTAACGCATCGAATTGACCGAGAGGAAGCTCTTGGTCGTGGCTGTTGAGACCGTCAGAGATATCATCGCCGATATTCGCGAGGTCGGTCGTTGGGAAGTAGCGGGTGATTGCCGCCATCTGAGAACGCTCGATAGATAATGCTAACCCATCCATCACATAGGGATAGGGAATTTCGACCGTCGAGCGCCGTACCTCGAGTGAAAATTGATACTCTTTACTGAGCATCTCTAACTGTTCGCTAAGATAACGACGAAACAGCGCAGGTTGTGTAATCGTCGCGGTATAGGTCCCTGCATGGGTGAACCGCCCCCATGCGCGCACCCGTTGGATCGGCGTTTGTTCACCTTCCCAATGCAAGACCAACTCAGGATAGGCAAAGATACCCGCCTCTCGGGATGCGTGACTGGGGAGTTCGCCGCTGGCTAAATAGTGATTAAGTGCCTCTCTCAATGCCTTAACCGCGCTTTCATAGTACGACTCTAATTGGTCCAATGCATGTTCAATGGCGGTCTGCGGGTGTGACATGATAATGAACCTCTCTCTTCATCAGACGTTTACATAGCAACCTAGACTTTACTGTAACCTGTGGATCGCCAAACTACAAACCCCGGCCAAGATAGGTTGTGTTTTAAATTTGTTAAATGTTATTGAGTTACCCAGCATTAAGTTCTACAGTTACCACTATCCCCAGTTATCGACTAGTTCCTTCTCTCTCTTTCCCCTTTTGGAAAAGGATGCGTACCGTGCAGCGTTTTATTCGTCCATTGGCTCAGGTAATCCAGCAAACACCTTGGTACACTCAACGACGTCGCTACCGTACGCTATTTTGGCGTGAGATCACCCCATTTGCCGTCCCGATCTTTATCGAGAATCTCTGCGTGCTGTTAATGGGCGTTTTAAGTACTTTCCTCGTTAGCTGGTTGGGCAAGGCCGCGATGGCAGGTGTGGGGCTGGCAGACAGTTTTAATATGGTCGTTATTGCATTTTTCGCTGCGATTGATTTGGGAACGACCGTTGTCGTAGCTTTTAGCCTTGCGCGGGGTGATGCCGAGCGTGCGCGTGCCGCCGCACGCCAATCTCTAGGTCTGATGACGGTGCTGGGCTTTGTACTCGCCCTCGTTATCGAGTTTTTCGGCCAAGAGATTATTCAAGTTATTGCCGGCAGCGCCGATCCTCAAGTCAAGGCGTTAGCACTGAACTATCTGCATATTTCGGCATGGAGTTATCCGGCTGCGGCGATTGCTTTAATCGGTAGCGGGGCGCTACGCGGGGCCGGTAATACCAAGGTGCCGATGCTGGTGAATGCCGGAATGAATATCCTAAATATTATCATTAGCTCGTTGCTTATCTATGGCTGCTTGGGCTGGAATGGACTCGGGTTTAGTGGCGCGGGTCTGGGCTTAACACTCTCGCGCTATATCGGGGCGGTGGTAATAATCATTGTTCTAGCACATCGATTCAGTGGTGCGCTATTAATCCCAATTAAGAGTTATTTCTTACGGTGGAATACCCTGATCCTCAAAGAAGTGTTGAGTATTGGCGTTCCAGCCAGTGTCGAGTCCGTATTGTTCAATGGCGGAAAACTTCTGACCCAGATTTACGTGGCGGGAATGGGCACGAGTGATATTGCCGGCAACTTTATTGCCTTTTCGATCGCCTCCTTAATAAATTTACCGGGAAACGCACTGGCCTCTTCTTCGACCATTATCACCGGCAAGCGGTTGGGATTGAATCAGGTCTATCAAGCGGAAAAGCAAATTCGCCATGTGTTTTGGTTAGCGACTATCGGTCTGACGATTATTGCCTGGTCAACCGTGCCTTTCGCAGGACTTCTTGCGCGTTTCTATTCCGCTGATCCTGAGGTGATCGAGGTAACGAAACACCTACTGTGGTTGAACGCTGCCTTTATGCCGATATGGGCCTGTTCGTGGGTCTTACCTGCGAGTCTAAAAGGGGCACGGGATGCACGGTTTGCGATGTATGTTTCGATGTTTAGTATGTGGGGCGCGCGGGTAGTCATGGGCTATGTGCTCGGTATCTGGTTAGGTTTCGGCGTGTTGGGAGTATGGCTTGGGATGGTGATGGATTGGGCGGTGAGGGGGATCTGCTTTCAATGGCGGCTGCGTAGTGGTTCTTGGTTAAATAATTATCGAAAAATGAGTAAGAAAAAGCCACTACTGAGGTAAGATACGTAATGGGAACAATCCTATCGATTTCCTTACGTTTACGTTTATCGTGAGAGGCTGGCGAAAAAATAGCACTGTGAAACCTAAACGCCGAGACTACCGTAAATAGAAGTAATACCATTATCTGGGGAATACATGACCAAGGCATTACACCATGCGGCGACATCGCCATTTGTAGAGGACGAGACTAGCAATCAGGATCATCTCGATACTCTGCAGGCCTATAAAGCGATGCTTGATGCCAGTATCGACTGTATTAAAATATTGACCCCAGACGGCAGAGTAAAGAATATGAATCATGCCGGGTGTCTGGCATTAGGTGTCGACCCACAGTCTGGATTTGGTATGGAGTGGTTGTCTTTACTGCCGATTGAGATTCGACGTCCAGGCAAGAAAGCCCTGCAGAAAGCGAAAGCAGGTGAAAATGCTCAGTTCTTGGGTAAAAGTGTTGATGAGCTGGGTGAGATAACCTTTTGGGATAACCTGCTGACTCCTGTTCGTAATGAGCAAGACCAGGTTGATTCTATTCTTTGTGTCTCGCGAAATGTTACGCAGCAATGTATTGCTGAGACTAAACTTCGGCACTTGAGTGAATTTGACGAGCTGACTAATATTCCCAACCGTCGCCATTTCCAATCATACCTAAAGAAATCATTAAGAATCGCAAAGGCAACACGTCAGTCCGTGACGTTATTACACGCCGATCTGGATCATTTCAAATTATTAAATGATACCCGTGGTAATACACTGGGTAATTATGTGCTTAAGATAGTGGCTAAACGCTTAGTTAAAGGTATGGCAGGTAGAGGCTATGTTGCCAGACTATCTGGCGATGAATTTGCCATTATCATTACGCAGACGATGAGTACGGAAGAAATTAACCACATTGCGCAGCTGATGATCGAGGCCGTGTCACGGCCAATTACCTATAACGGCCAATCTATTCGACTTTCTATGAGTATCGGGACCGCAAGCTGGCCCCAATCGGTCGAAAATAGCGATATGCTTGCCAAGGCAGCGAATGTTGCATTGAGTGAGATTAAGCAGAATGGCCGTGGGGGCATATTACAGTATCACAGCCAACTGATGAAGAGCGTGACGCGCATTGCCGAGCAGCTTGAACTCGCCCAGTACGCTATCGACCAACATAAGGTTGAGCCTTATTATCAACCGAAGGTGAGGTTGAACGATGGCGAGCTGGTCGGATTGGAGGCTTTGCTACGCTTTACGATGCCTAACGGTGAACTCGGTTACCCAGGGGCTATCTGGGCTGCTTTCGAAAATCGCGCGCTCGTCGAAAAAATTGGTGAGCAGATCCGGACCCGTGTGTTTGAAGATATCCAATCATGGACTGAGAAGGGATTAAACGTAGTCCCGGTATCAATCAACGCCTCGCCTGTCGAGTTTATGTGGGATGATTATGCGGAGAAGTGTCTTGCCCAAATCGCTCACTATGGAATTGACCTACGCCTGATTGAGGTTGAGATCACCGAGCATATGATAGTCGGCCATGGCGCTGAGTACGTTATTCGCGCGATTGACGTATTGAGAAAGCAGGGCGTACGGATTGCGCTGGACGACTTCGGGACGGGGTATTCCACGCTCAGTAATATTAAAGATTATTCTGTAGATGTGATTAAGGTAGACCGTAGTTTTGTCAGCAGCCTACATCAAGGTCGAGAAGGAAAAGCGATAATTAAAGCGTTACTACTTCTTGCCAATTGCTTAGGGATGGATGTCGTCGCGGAAGGGGTGGAAGAGCAAGAGCAGTGCGATACCCTGATTAATGAAGGCTATCTAATCGGTCAAGGCTTCTTGTTTAGTCCAGCGGTCAGTAATAATCAGATCGAAAAACTATTAAGCGCCGAACAGAGTATTGAATAGTGCCTACTGGCTACACCCATCGGGCGTAGCCAGTGAGTAAAACTATCAGCCTTGGGGCTGATAAACCTGCCACCATAATTTATCGAGAGGCGTATCGCGGTCTTGTTCTTCCGCGCTAGGGTGTTGCGCTTTCTGCCAAGGTTTTTTCAGAATATAGTGAATATTCTTCACTTCATCAAAACGCCACAAGTTCTTGTGCTGAAAAGGCAGTGTCTTAAGGGCATTGTAGCCGTAGGAGAGGGGCGTCCAGCGATGCTCAAAGACTTCGTTCAGTAAGTCCTGTTCTGAGAACGGGTAGCGACTCAGATCTGCGATACCTTCCACCTTGTCGACCAAGTGCTGCGCCATCTCGGCATTAGGGGTGAGTACTAAAAATCCCCCATTCAAGTAAAGGTCTAGTGCCTCAGGGGGCTGTTCGTTGCGTTCTTGCCAAGTGTAGTGACAGGCTTGCGGCTGCCAACTTGCTGGGTAGCTCTCGATCTTATTAGGATTACAGCGGCACGCGTGACAGGCGGCAATATGGCCTTCTTCCAACGGTAAATCAAACAGTTCATCCATGTTGCGTACAGCTAACATGTCCGCATCGAGAAATACAATCCGTTGGTAATCTGTTAGCCCCCATACGCGCAATTTTGACCACACCTCACCAAACTGAGCAGAGGCGTAGTGTTGACTCAGTCCCGATTCTGGATAAAGCGGGGTGATCTCGACCACACGACAGCCTTGGGCGCGTAATTGCTCGCGATGTGTTTCACCGATTACGGGCGTAACCATGACAACGAGTGGCCATTGACTCTGCTGTTGTTGCAGTGATCGCTGTAGTGCGATCACGCCGACGAGGTACGCGTCTTGGGTGAGCAGGGTAGCCCATGCGTTCATGAGTGATCTCCTATCGTCGAAGAGAATAATTGATGAATATAGTGGTTACTGAAGCGTTGTTGCGGATCGAGCTGCTGCTTAACCGCCGCAAAATCCTGCCATTTAGGGTAGAGTTTGGCCCAGTCATAATGCTGAGGGTCGTAATATTTTCCCCAGTGTGGTCGCCCGCCATACGTCGCGAGGATTTTTTCAACTTCGGTTAGGAAGTGCAGGCCATCTTGGGAAAGCGACCCATCGTCGGCATAATAGACGACGAAGCCAAAGTAGCAGGTATCTTGTTGATAAGCTGGGCTTAACCACGCCTCTGATGCCCCGGTGCAGCGCAAAATAATCGGGTAGTGCATATGCGGTTGTTGTTCGGCGTACCACTGTTTAATATGTCGAATGATGGCTGGCGTCTCGGCCAGCGGCACACCGATTTCAACGTTAATCTGTGGTACGGCTATCCCACGGCACAGGAGTTGATAAATATCCCCCGTCACATCCGTAAAATCCTTAAAGCGGGCGACGGTGCGGAACTGTTTACCGCCATGGCCATGTACTTGCGTATCGGCATGCATCAGTGCAAGAGTCTGGTCGATGGTAGCATTAAGACTCTCATCGTGCTCAGTAGAATGGCGCACGACTTGCTGATCGTTTTGCTGGTAACTCTCCAGATCCTCAGATGAGGCCTGATCGATATTCCAGACATGTAATAAATCGTCGTCGACAAACCACCATGCTTTACTAAAGAGATGCTGCTGGTTCCATTCAATAATATCGCTTTCTAGGGTGTCGGCACTGACGGCGGTCTTATGACAGGTAAAGTAGCGCTCTGGAACGGTAGCCAGCGTCACTTCGGTGATTATCCCTAAGCAACCAAGGTTGACCATAACCGCTGAGAATTCAGCATCGCCGCGCTGGAATGTTCGTTTTTCACCGGAGGCGAGGATAAGTGTAAAACTCAATACCTCATCGGTGATAGCGCTCTGCTGCAAGCCCTGGCCATGGGTCCCAGTAGCTAAGGCTCCGCCGACGGTCTGCACGGCGATAACCCCTGGCGAGCATTTCAGCATGCGCCCATTTTGTTGTAGGGTCTTAAAGAGTTCCTGCAAAGGGGTACCTGCCGCAACGCGAACGCTCTGCTCATCCATCGCTAAAATGCCACGAAAATGTTTTAGATCGAGCAAAATACCTTCGCAAGCCGGGGATACCATACGCCCGGGAGAAAGCCGACTGCCGACGATACGGATGGGGCCCGTGCTTTCGGCAAGTAGAGCTTGTAACGCTTGTTCATCTTTCGGGGTATGCAGTTGCTGCTTCGTCCCCAACTGCGCATTACGCGCCCAGTTAAAGATCTGTTCTGCAGCAGGTTCATCCGTTGAACGCTGGGGATAAAGTATTGGGTTCTGTATCACTTTGGCTCCACTCGCTCATGGCTTAACGATATCTATCGTTTAAGCGTAGACGATTTTTATTAAAAACATGAATTAGATCACTTTTCTATGTGATGTTAGCAAAGTTTTGCTTAAGACGGGGGGATGAACCACAACTTAGGGTTCGTTTGGTTACTTTGTAGGTAGTGGAGGATGAGGATTAAGACAATGCGGCGTTTTATACCCGTGCATCAAATTCGGACAATACTCTCGTGTTGTGTCCCTAGAGCGCACGCTGGCATTAGTGGTTGGTCATTCTTACTCATCTTACCGTCAGGCGAGTTAAACTACCATCAAACCTAGGCTTAACCGTGGGACATCGATGACACCCCATGATAAAAATACCACTAAGTCGCGACTTAACTATAGCGTCGTAGTGTGGGGAGATAATACGATATGGTCAGACAATATGGATATTTACTACTGTAGACGTGGGCTGTCTTGATAACGTTGAGAGTGGCTCGGTATTAGATTTGAAATAATACGTGGAGGGGAACTGCGACCTTCACTCGACGCTGGCGAAGCTGCTTCAGGCTAAGCATATTTACCGAGCAATAAAAAAACCCGCTTAACTTGCGCTAAGCGGGTTTCTCGAATATGGCTCCTCTGACTGGACTCGAACCAGTGACATACGGATTAACAGTCCGCCGTTCTACCGACTGAACTACAGAGGAATTGTCGTGAAGACGGGGCAGATAATAGCGCCCCGGTTCAGGCTTGTCAAAGCAGTTTTTACCTTGATCGATTCGATTGCCGATAAAAGAAGCAATCTTGAGTGTTGACGGTTTCGCTGCGCAGTGAGGCTACGCGTGTTGCGCGGCGCGGCGTGTGGCGCCGAGATAATTAATGCCTACAGCCACGGCAATCAGTGCGCATCCAGCCAATAAACGCAATACGGACACGTCACTGCCCCAGAATAATAGGTTGATGATAAGCCCGATGGGGACGTGCAACTCGTTAAAAATGGCTAACGCCGTAACGCTGACTAGCGTACTGCCCTTGGCTAACCAGAGGCTCCCCAACGCGGTCGCGACCAGTCCGAGATAGACCAATAGGCCCCATTGTAATGGTGTCTGTGGCAGTTGATCTGAGTGGCCGAAGAATAGATAAAGTAGGGCAGAGATGAGTACCGCACCGAGGAAAAAATGGCCGAACAGCTTCGGCATGCTGAGGTCAGGGCGGCGCGCTAATAATAGGCGACGACAGATCACCTGACCCGCCGCGAATGTCGCGTTAGCGAGTTGCAAGATCCAGAACCCACGCCAAAAATCACCGGTCAGGCCATGGTAGTGGATAACCATCCCCCCCGAGACCGCGAAGGCGGCAGCAAGCAGGGTCCAAGGATTAAAACGACGATCTAAGGCATTGTTAATCAGGCCTATATAGAGCGGTGTCAGCGTCGTAAACAATAACATCTCGGGAACGGTAAGCAGGCGAAAGCTTTGGTACGCCAAGGCATAAGTGATCCCAAACTGTAATGCACCACATAGCCACAGGCCGGCAATCAGCCTGGCTGGCAGGCCACGCCACGTCATCATCGGCACGAAAACAATCGCAGCAATCAACGTGCGGATAAATACGGAAAAAAAGCCATCGACATGACCGGCGAGAATATGCCCGGTCAGACTAAATGACGACCCCCATAGCAGGGTTACAACTAACATGTACCACACAATAATTCACCTTAATAACATTGACTCGGACGGTTGGAACCAGAAAAACTATTCTTACTCAGGGGGTTTCAGTCGTCTCTTCTTGTACCGCGGGTTGTGATGCTTTAAGCAGCTGAATGTCCAACATCACATAGACCATGGTGCTAATAAATAGAGAGATAACGCTACCAATCACGCCGCTGGTGGTGAACGTGAAGAAGTTATAGAGCACGACCCAAGTCACACACACAAATAATGCCAATGCGCTGTGAATTCCTGTGTTGGAGTAATTTTGAGGGCCACAATTTACAGTCTCGATATAGTGGGTCAGGGGTTGACCGGCGCGGGCTTCCAGATCGCTGATCGTCGAGTGCCAGCTAAGGTTACGCCGATACGCACGACGCGTTGAAAAGAAAAATAATACAGAGATAAAGAACCCGGAGAATGAGATCAATACTGGGATAGACTCGATGGCATAGTGTAGGGCAGTGCGGGCGATATCCTGCGGGAATGTTGGCAACGTCAATGATGCGCCGAGCATCAAATACATAAACATGAAGAGCACCATGAAACCGCGCGTACGTTTATCGGCCATAGTTTCATCATGACGCATCTGCTGACGAGCGGTCGCGAGTAGGGCGACGAGATGATCGGCGGGTTGCGGCGTAGCGGCGAGTGTTTCAAGGTCGGGTAACGGAGCAGAGTCGTTGTGATTCATTCTAGAAGATACCTGTCGTAAGAGTAAGGTGAGCGCTGTTTTGTAATATTGACGACAACACAGCTCACGAGAAACGTGTCGTGATGCGATGGATTGGAGGGTACGCATCACGACGGCTAGGCGTTATTACGCGCGAGCAGAATGTGACTTTTTCACGAAGCAGACGGTGAATAGCGAGAGCAAGCAGCCTAGCATGAGATAGAACGCCACCCCATGCCAACTGCCCTGAGTCACGCTGACCAGCCCTGCGGCGATAAACGGGGTAAAACCGCCACCGACTACGCTGGCGACCTGGTAGCCGACCCCCGCACCGCTATAACGATAACTTGCTCCAAACATCTCGGTAAACATCGGCTGTTGCACGCAGACTACCATGTCATGAGCAAGGTTCGCTAATAGCAGAGAACACAGGATAATCGGTAAGGTTGCTCCCTGTTCTAAAGCGAAGAAGAACGGCCAAGCGCTGATCGCGCCAATCGCGGCACCGGTAATGTAGATGCGTCGGCGCCCAAATCGGTCTGCCAGCCAGGCGAAACAAGGGATGGTCAAGCAACTGATTGCACCGACCATCAGGCCGATCGATAGGAATAACTCGCGGGGTAAGCCTAGATTCTGCGTGGAGTAATTCAGCGCGAAAGTGGTGACGATATACATCGTTAGCAGCTCACATAAGCGTAAACCGATAATCAAGAAAAACGCCGAGGGGTGTCGAAGTAAGGCTTCGATAACCGGTAAGCGTGGTTTTTTCTCCGTCGAGGCGACAATCGGCGTATCGTCGATTCCGTTGCGCAGCCATAGCGTGATAGCAACTAGGAAAACGCTTAGCAGGAATGGAATACGCCAGCCCCAGCTGGCAAACTGGCTTTCACTGGTCAGCGCGCTAATTATGCTGACTAATCCGGTTGCCAACAATAATCCAACGCCGTAGCCCATCTGCACGCCGCTACTATAAAAGGCTTTACGATGCTTGGGGGCATGTTCGACCGCGAGTAGGGCCGCTCCGCCCCATTCACCGCCCACAGCAAACCCTTGTATCGCACGAAGGATGACTAATAGTACCGGTGCCCACCAGCCCAGCGTCGCAAAAGAGGGGAGAAGGCCAATCCCTGCGGTGGCAACACCCATCATCCACACAGTGATAATTAACATTTTCTTATGGCCTAAACGATCGCCAAAGTGTCCAAAAACGATGCCGCCTAAAGGGCGAAATAGGAACCCGACGCCAAATGTTGCGAAGGCGACTAACGTACCCATCGCGGGACTGATAGCAGGGAAAAATTGATGATTAAAGACTAAGGCGGCGGTTATGCCATATAATAAGAAATCATACCAATCAACGACAGCTCCAGCGAAGCTCCCCCAAGCCGCCCGTTTGGCTTGAGAAGATGAAGGTGAGTGGGGAGGCGTTGAAAGGTTGGTGTTAGCTTGCATAATTATATCTATTATCCACGACGAGGCGTTTTTTATTGGCGGACAAATAATACTGAGTTCTCATTGAAAAACAATCGCGAAGTACCGGCTTTACGCCGTATTTTCGCAGTGTTAGTGGCAGGATCCGATGGATTGTGTAAAGTTTATAAATCATTATCGCGACATTAACGAGGAAAGTTATGCCGAGAATACGTCTCACCGTCACACGCCTTTACGCCTTAAACGACGAGCGTATGGTAGCAAGTAAAGCGACGGCAAAAATCTTTGTCGGTGACGATTGTATCGCGACAGAGGAGATTTCTGGATTAACAGAAACGCCCGTCTTTAAATATATCCACCACGCTTTTCCGGCGGGAAGGCCGATCCGTGTGGAGTGGGATACCCCGGGATTCGCTGATATGACCGCGGTTGAAGAAAATAGCTGCCCATGCTGTGAAGACAGCGATATTCTCTAACGCTACTGATAAGGATACCTATTTTGGCTGGAACAAGTTTATTTGCACTGTTAGACGATATTTCAACGTTACTTGATGATGTTTCGGTAATGGGTAAGGTCGCGGCTAAAAAAACCGCTGGCGTACTTGGCGACGATCTTTCTCTCAATGCGCAACAAGTCAGTGGTGTCAAAGCCAACCGGGAGCTACCGGTCGTCTGGGGGGTAGCGAAGGGGTCATTACTGAATAAGGTCATTTTAGTCCCGCTGGCGCTACTTATCTCGGCGTTTGCGCCGTGGTTAATCACGCCCTTATTGATATTGGGAGGCTCTTACCTGTGTTTCGAAGGGATTGAAAAGGTGCTCGAATGGATCTTCCCTGAAAAAGACAAGAAAAGCCCTGAAGCCCGGCAGGCACGCCTTGCTAAACTTAGCCAAGAAGATGCGACGAGCTATGAGAAAGATAAGATTAAAGGGGCGGTGCGTACTGACTTTATCTTATCTGCAGAGATCGTAACCCTAACACTGGGGATTGTTTCCGAAGCGCCGCTTCTCAACCAAATTATCATCATGGCAGGTGTTGCATTACTGGTCACGGTTGGTGTTTACGGTCTTGTCGGCGTGATTGTGAAGATCGACGACGCCGGTTACTGGCTCGAAGAGCGTTCTAATCGCGTCGCCCAAGGCTTTGGGAAGTTTTTACTCTTGTTAGCCCCGAAGCTAATGAAATTCCTCTCTGTCGTTGGCACGCTGGCGATGTTTTTGGTCGGAGGAGGGATCGTTATCCACGGTTGGCCTTGGTTGCACCATTGGGTCGAGCGTCTAACGCAAACCCTTACTCAGGCGTTACCTGACGCAATGAGCCATATCGGGGAGATCGTGATCAGTAATGTCGCGAGCCTGTTAGTCGGTGCGATTCTCGGTGGACTGGTCCTTATTGTGGTCAAAGCCGTCAGTGCGCTATTTGGCACTAAGAAAGAGAGCGAACAGCCTAAATAACCCCTCAACCTGTATTATGCCGCACTGAGAAGATGTAAGAGTGGTTGGCTTATTGTCACCATCATCTGCTCAAGCATACCGACCAGTAGCGGCATACTTTGGTATAAGGCGAAAATACCGATCAGCAACGTCAAGGGGAAGCCGATGACGAAAGCTGAAAACTGAGGTGTCATACGGTTCAATAGTCCGAGCGCTAAGTTGACCGACAGCAACATAAAGATTAACGGTAGCGACAGCTGCAAAGCCTGCGTAAAAATCATTCCACCGAGTCGTGCAATTTGTAGAAATGGCTCCGTCAGTGACGGGAGTTGATCATAGGGGAGTGACTCGAACGTTTCTGCTAAGTGCTCGACCATCCATAATATGCCATCGACGTTGACGAATAATAGCAGGCTGAGATAAGTCAGTAGGCGTGCAACGACGGAAAGCGAACTGTGACTCCCTGCATCGAAAAACGAAGCGAATGAAAGCCCCATTTGTAAGGCGATCACCTCTCCTGCCAAGCGTATTGCCGCAAAGACACACTGCATACTCAGCCCGAGGGCTGCCCCGATCGCGCACTGCTCAATGATCAGCAGTCCGCCAGAGGCCGAAAAGAGCGAGAGTTGCGGGTCAGTCGGTGAAGGTAAAGCAATCACTAGGCTGAGTACTAGGGCTAAGGCGACTCTAATTCTGACGGAAACTGCTTTCTCCGAGAAGAGAGGTGCGAAGGAAAATAGTGCAATAATTCGGCAAAAGGGCAGAAAAATAGCAGGTAAATGATCGATAAGACTACTTAGATGACTTAACTCCATGCGCTAGCCTACCCAATGCGGAAAGCTAGTCAGAATGGTCTTTACGTAATCGATAAGCAACGTGAGCATCCACGGCCCCGCGATCAGCAGCGTCACCACCACCGCGATGATTTTAGGAATGAATGAGAGCGTTTGTTCATTCACTTGGGTTGCCGCTTGCAGCAAACTAATTATTAATCCGGTAAGTAACGCGGCCAGCAGCGGCGGCGCGGCAAGGAGTAATGCGACCTTCATCGCGGCTTGCCCTAAAGTGGTGATCATTTCCGGTGTCATTATGCTGACCTCATGGATTAGCTGATAAAGCTCTGCGCCAGCGAGCCAATTAATAACTGCCAACCATCTGCCATCACGAATAGCATCAACTTAAAGGGGAGCGCTAAGGTCGCAGGGGGAACCATCATCATGCCTAATGCCATTAAGACGCTGGCGACCACTAAGTCGATAATTAAGAATGGAATGAACAGGGTAAAGCCGATTTGGAACGCGGTCTTTAATTCGCTGGTGACATAGGCCGGGACTAACACGCGAAACGAGACCGCAGCAGGGGTTTGCGGGGAGGGCGCATGGGCTAAACGCGTGAACAAGGCGAGATCTGCCTCGCGGGTCTGATGCAGCATAAAGTCCATCAACGGACGTTTCCCTCTATCGACGGCCTCCACCAGCGTCACCTTTTGCTGTTGATAGGGTACATAGGCGTCTTGCCAAATTCGATCGAAAGTCGGCCCCATGATGAACCAGGTGAGAAAAAGGGATAAACCAATGATGACCTGATTCGGCGGTGCGGCGGTGGTGCCTAGGGCATTGCGTAATAGCCCGAAGACGATGATCAGACGCGTAAAGCTGGTGGTAAGTAATAGGGCGGCAGGAATAAAACTTAGCGCCCCTACGACCAGCATAGTCTGCACGGGTAATGCCCACTCTTGACCGTTAGTCAAGAGTGTTTGGGGCGAGGCACCCCAGGCGCATATCGGTAAGCTTAGCGTCGCGATGAACGCGAGGGCGGGATAAACGCGCGTTAAATAACTCATTTTAGGTTCCTTACACAGTGCTTGGCCAGGGTCTGCGCGAATCGCGAAGACGAAGGGGCTGGCCGATCCGGCTCTTTCTGTACCGGGCTATCTAATGGGCAAAGAAATTGGATAGTTTGCGCAGTGACCCCGAGGACTATTTGTTTTTCGCCAACCCTTACGACCATTAGACGCTCACGGGGGCCGATCATCACCGTTTCAGTAATGATCAGGTTGCGCGATCCCTTGAGTGCACGGGCATGGGGAAGATGCTTGAGGAGTTTCTTGATCGCTAACAGGACGAGCAGCACAACGAGTAATGCCCCGCCAGATTGGAGCACCATCTGGCTAACCGATACCTCGGCTAACGGCGCAATGGTAGAGGTAGTCATTATCTACTCACTATCGGCTAAGGCGGCGCATGCGCTCGGAGGGGGTAATAATATCGGTGATCCGCACCCCATATTTATCATTCACGACCACAACTTCGCCTTGCGCGATAAGGTAGTGGTTAATGAGAATATCCAGAGGCTCCCCGGCTAGCCCTTCGAGCGGCACAATCGAGCCTTGGGTAAGGCGGAGCAACTCCTTGATCGTCATTCGGGTTCTCCCTAACTCGACAGTAAGTTGGATCGGGATATCCATAATCAGATTAATATCGTGGAGTGGATCGCTATCTTCTGGCGTCGCAGGCGTGGGAAGTGTTGCCTCTTCATTGACCTGCTGCTCGGCGAGTGCCTCGGCCCAAGGATCAGTGACTGGGTCGTGATTGTCAGGGGTATCGACGGTATCATTCATGAGACGTTCCTTCTTGTAAGGTGGAGACTAGCGGCGTAATTAATTGAGTGACGCGCAGGGCATATCGATCGCGATGAATACCGTGTAAGGCGGTAAATACCGGGACATTATCGACCGTGGCGATGATGTGTTCGGGAGACTCTATCGCGAGCACATCACCGACCTGTAGCTGCATAATTTGGCGCAGGGTGACCGAGAGTTCCGTGAGCCTAGCCGTTACCGGTAGTGGAGACTGTTGCACCTCGTTCACTAGATTTTCACGCCAGAGCGAATCCTCTTGCTGACTATTTTCTAATGGCGGATTCACCAGCAACTCGCGAAGCGGTTCAATCATCGAGAAGGGAATGCAGATATTAAAATGTCCGACTAAGTTGCTGATCTCGACTTGAAACGTGGTGTTAATCACTATGTCGTTGGGCGAGGTGGTAATGTTGGTAAACTTAACCTGCATCTCGGACCGGACGTACTCCATGGTTAAGGGGTAAATGGCTTGCCAAGCTTCTTGATAATTATCCAACGCTAAGCCTAATAAACGGCGGATCACTCGCTGTTCTGTATAGGTAAATTCGCGACCCTCTACTTTGGTGGGAAACCGGCCATCTCCACCAAATAAATTGTCCACGACGATAAAGACCAAGCTCGGTGAGAAGACGAGCAAGGCAGTGCCGCGTAGAGGCTTCATATGAATGAGGTTGAGATTGGTCGGCACTGGCATGTTACGGGCAAACTCTTGATATGGCTGAATATCAATCGATTCCACCGTAATGTCGGGGCTACGACGCAATAAATTGAAGACCGCCATACGAAATTGGCGAGCAAAGCGCTCATTGATGATCTCTAGGGCCTGTAGCCGCTCACGCACTACTCGACGCTGAGTCGTTGGGTCGTAATCGCGAATCGCATCAGCCTCAGGGCTTTGAGTCGAAGGTTCCTGATTACCTGAATCGCCATTAAGTAATTGGTCGATCTCTGCTTGAGATAAGCTGGTATCCGCCATGACTGCTACCTCAAGATAAAGGTGGTGTAGAGGATGTCAGCAACCTCTTGCTCGGGTAAACCCGGCGCAAAAGGAGGCTTTAAGGCCGCTTTAAGCTCAGCGGTTAAGGCTATTTTCCCCTGTTCGGTCTGTAGTTGCGCTTGGTGTTGATGACTTAATAGCAACAAGAGACGACTTCTCGCTGCCGGCAGGTAGCGTACAATACGCTCCTCAGTCTGACGATCGTTGAGCCGTAAAGTGAACCCAACATAGAGGACCCGCTCTTCTTGCGTCGGCGAGTCGACCAAGTTAACCGTGAACGGCTCTAGGGGATAAAAGAGCGGCTGCGGCACCTCGGCGCTGACCGCAGAGGGCAGAGAGGTTTGCGTAGCGGCCGAGGCACTGAGCGCGCGTAGTTTCCAGAACGCATAGCCTGCTGCGCCACAGGCAATCACTACGATAACGAGCAACAGGACTATCCATTTTCGAGAGGACTTCTTCGGGGTGTGAGTCGAGGTCGGCATGGCCTATCAATATCCTTGCAATAGCATTTAAAAGGGTATGCGACGTATTATCCAAGGTTGAATAGGGGCTGATGCGCAGATTAAAGGTACTATTTCTAGAATATTAAGCGGTTCGCTCAGCCTTTGACCGACTGAGCGTAGAACTAAACGAGGAGCGATATCTGGCTACCATCGCGAGGGCGCACCGAAGGCTGGGGTGAATTCGAGGCAGGCTCAGGATGGCCCATTGTTCGCAAGTTTGAGGGTTGTGGATGCGAACTCGTTGACGGGTGAGATGAGCCGTGAAAAGAGTGGCCTGTGGTCTCTTGCCCAACTTGGCTATTTCCTAGCTGAATACCATTATCTGCTAATGCTTGACGAAGCTGGGGGAGGGCGGCCTCTAGCGCGGCTCTCACCTGACCGTGATTCGATACCATCATCAGCTCTGCATGGTCTTTGTTCACCGTCATTGAGATTTTCAAATCGCCTAACTCTTCAGGGTGCAGCTTCAAATGGAGCGTCTGCGTCCCGTGTCGATGAAAAATGATTTGTTGAGAGAGATCCCTCTGCCATTGCGGCGAACCTAACGGGGCATGTAATTCTTGGGCGGAGGCTTGTTTCACCGGCAGGTCGGGTAACGCCGGAGGAGAGGGCATGAGGACAGAGGATGACTGCGCGGCGCAGGCATGCAGTTCACGTAGCGGCGTGCGTGTGAGTACTAAAGTCGGCGGTGAGGCATTTTGCATCGTGTCTGGAGGTGGTGAGACGTTGAGTAAGGTAGCGCGTTGTTCGAGCACCGGCTCAGCGGGTAGAGTCACGGGCGGTATTTTCTTGAGTGATGACTGCGCGTTCGGTGTCTTTTCACGCTCGTAAGGCTGAGCGCGCGACTCTAGGGTGTTGACGATACTCCCCGCGGCTGGCGGTGGTACCATTTGACCGACGGCGAGTATAAGATTTGTGGGTAAGGGTAGCGGCTCCACGCGTGGTGAGGCTTGCTCGTTGCGTTCTAGAGGGGGATGGGGCGAGTGGTCAGCACTCTCTTTAGTAGGCTTTGGCGTGATAGATGATTTTATTGCCAAGGTGGGGGCGAGTAAGTCGGCGAAAGATAGCACGCGCGGGGCCTCGCTCAAGACATCGCCTGGCCTTAGCGAGGGCGTCGCGGAATGTGTCGAGAGCTGTTTGGGCACGGCTAATAGCGAGAGAAGGTTAATCGTCATTGATCGGTTCCTTGAAAACGGCGTTGAGCGAATTCATCGTTAGCTTTTTGTTGCGCGCGGGCTTGATGACGTTGTATGCGTTGCTCGCGACGGTTGAGTAACACCTGCAACGCCTGCACTTTTTTTCGCGAGGATTGCCATTCGTCGAGGCATTGCTGTTGCTGTTGGTCGAGTGTGGCAAGCGTCTGGGCCTGTGCGTCGAGCGCATGGTCGACCGTGTGCAAAAACGCCAGGTAATTATCGCGCCTATAACGATAGATACCTCCGGCGGATTCGTGGTGCAGGAGCTGTTGGTAGTCAAGGTGATAGTGCTGCAATTGCTGGTGTTGTCGCGATGCCTGATGGCGCTCAGCATTTAACGTTGCCAATTGTTGGGCGGCGATATCGAGTTTATCGTTCTCTCTTTGCTGCAGCACGTCTAAGATAGTTTTACGGCCCATCATTTCTCCTCATCCCCTGACACTAGTGCGGTCAGCGCAGTACAAGCCTGGATATAGTCACAGCGCTGGGCGATTTCTTGTTGTAAATATCGGCATATAGCCGGGTAGCATTCGATGGCTCGATCGAGCTGCGGATCCGTCCCCGCGGTATAGGCCCCCACGCTGATCAAGTCTTTATTACGCTGATAGAGCGCCAAGAGGCGCTTACATTCACGAGCCTCTTGCAGCTGCTGAGGCGTCACGATGTCATGCATGACTCGGCTGATTGAGGCCTCAATATCGATAGCCGGATAGTGTCCGGATTCGGCGAGTTCGCGAGAGAGGACGATGTGTCCATCTAGAATCGCCCGTGCCGCATCGGCGATCGGGTCCTGTTGATCATCGCCTTCGGTTAACACGGTGTAGAAGGCGGTGATCGACCCGTGCTGACTGTCGCTATTGCCCGCACGCTCCACCAAGGCTGGGAGTTTGGCAAATACCGAAGGCGGATAGCCTTTGGTTGCGGGGGGTTCACCGATGGCGAGGGCAATTTCACGCTGTGCCATCGCATAACGCGTCAACGAGTCCATAATTAACAATACGTTATTGCCGCGATCACGAAAATCCTCGGCGATACGCGTGGCATAGTCCGCACCTTGCAGGCGTAATAGAGGGGAGACATCAGCGGGCGCAGCCACCACAACGGCCCTAGAAAGTCCCTCTTCGCCGAGGATCTGTTGGATAAACTCTTTAACCTCTCGTCCCCGTTCGCCAATCAGCCCGACGACGATGACATCGGCACTGGTATAGTGCGCCATCATTCCAAGGAGCACACTTTTCCCCACCCCGGAGCCGGCAAACAGACCCATCCGCTGCCCACGCCCTACGGAGAGTAAGCCGTTGATTGCTCGCACCCCGGTATCGAGCACCTGATCGATAGGTTGACGTTGCAAGGGGTTGAGCAGGGGGGTGGTGAGTTTACCCATGTCAGGCGTAACCAGAGGACGCCCATCCAATGGGCGTCCTCTGCTATCGACGACTCGACCCAGTAGCTGTGGCCCTAAAGGAAAACATCCTGTCATCGCTGTCGTTCCTTGTGATGAGTAGACACGGCACCCCGGGCAAAGGCCATCCATTGCCCCAAGTGGCATTAAGAAGAGGCGCTTACCTTTGAACCCGACGACCTGCGCTTCACATTTTTTTTCGGTGTTGCCAATACCACGTTCAATCCAGCAATGACTTCCCAAGGGGAGTTGTAGACCACTGACCTCGAGGACAAGGCCGGTCGCCCGCGTCAGATATCCAGAGTGGCGCGGTGCCAAAGTGGTACTGATAGTTTGTTCAAAGCACGTTAGGCGCGTTATCCAGCGTTGAAGAGGTAACATTAGTCACTCCCCTGCTGGGCGAATTCACAGAGTGCCTGCCAGCGGTGAGAAAGGGCGCTTTCAAGCTCCCCCTCTTCACTCGTTAACCGGCAATCGCCGGGTGGTAGGGTGCTATCAACCACCACCTCCCAGCGTGGATGCTCCGCTAGGCTCGTTAGCTGTCCTTGTAGTAACTGCTGATCCTGCGGGTTGATATGCAAGGTCAATGTGCCGCTGAGTAATGATTCGTTTGCCAACAGTTGTTTCACTTGAGTGACGACCATTCGCGCATCATGACTCACTTCTTCACCTATTAGTTTATGGGCCACTTCTAAGGCAACTTGCACTAGGCGATGACTGACTGCCTCTTCAAGTAGATCGAAAGAGAGCGTCAATTGCGCTACACGTTGTTCAATTTGGGCGAGAACGTGCGCTTGTTGCTGGCGGGCGTGTTCTGCACCCTGTTCCGTACCTAGCGCTTGACCGTCACGCTCACCTTCGGCTTTACCGGCGGCGTAACCCTCCTCCCAAGCTTGTTGCTGAACCTTGGCACGAAACGCCTCGATCTCTTGCTGGGCATCGATCGTCGGCGTAAGCGGCTGTTCAGGGAGAGGCTGTTCAAGGGGGAGCGTTTCCGCCTCGGGCTCCGATGAAGTAAAACGTTGTGGCTGCCATTTTTGCCATGCGCTGGCGGCATTGTGTTTAGACATAGGCTTCATCGGCACCTCCAATCATCATATCGCCGCTCTCGGCGAGCCGTCTAACCACCAGTAGTATTGCTTTCTGTGCTGTCTCGACATCCGAAAGGCGGACAGGTCCACGATTAATAAGGTCATCACGTAAGATATCGGCCGCACGTGTCGACATATTATTTAAGAATTTATCACGCAGTGCGTTATCGGCGCCTTTCAGCGCGATGAGTAGTTGTTCTGCATCGATCTCTTGAAGTAGTCGCTGTAGGCTGCGATTGTCGACATCGACCAGATTTTCGAACAAGAACATCTCATCGATAATTTTCTGAGCGAGATCGCCATCAAAGGCACGGACCGCATCGATAATGGTCTCTTCTTGCTGAGATTTCATCAGGTTAAGGATCTCGGCGGCGGTACGGATACCGCCCATTTTTGCACGTTTAATATTTTGGCCGTCCAACAGGTTGTTAAGCACTTCGGTTAGCTCGGCTAAAGCGGCTGGCTGCACACCACCGAAGGTAGCGATACGCAACATCACGTCTTGGCGTAACCGTTCGTCAAAGTGCGCCAGAATATCAGCGGCTTGTGAGCGCTTGAGGTGGACGAGAATTGTGGCAATGATCTGCGGGTGCTCTTCGCGGATAAGATCGGCGGCAGACAGGGGATCCATCAGGTTTAAGGTATCCATGCCCGAGGTGGTATCCCGCGTTTCGAGTAAATCTTCCAACAGGCTGCTGGCACGCTCTTCTCCCAAGGCCTTGATCAGCACGCTACGAAGATAGTCGTTCGAGTTGATCGACAACGCGGCATATTGCTCGGCATCGTGTTCAAATTGCTGCAGCACGTGAGTGAGTTGTTGTTGAGAGACTTGGCGCATCGCCGCCATGGCACTGACTAAGTGTTGGACTTCACGCTGGTTTAGGTGTCTAAACACCTCGGCCGCACGCTCCTCGCCCAGTGTCATCATTAAAATGGCACTCCGTTCGGTTCCTGTCATCTTCATAGCTCTCCCCCCATCCAATCGCGGATCACTAAAGCGACCACCTGTGGTTCATTTTCCGATATTGTGCGAATACGCTGACTCATCTGTTCGGCATTAATACGTAGCTGGGCTTTGCGCGCCGCCTCGTTGAGGTGCGGGTCAGTCGCCGTGGTCTCGACCGGTGGTTCATTGACGGTGGGATCCAGCCGTTGCTGGAATTGTCGAAATGCGGGGGCAATCACCTTACGATACAGCACACCCGCAATCACCAGAACGATAAGCCAGCGTAAACCTGTCATCGCCAATGGAACCCATTGCGATTGTTGCCACCAAGGTAACGCCTCTTCGGCGAATTCATGTGGGCTGAAGGGGGTATTGACCACATTGACACTGTCGCCTCGCGGAGCGGAGTAGCCCATCGCTTGTTTTACTAATGCATTAATTTGCGCCATTTGCTGAGAGGATAAAGGGGTTTCTTTTCCCTGATCATCGCGTCGATAATTAACGACGACAGCCACCGATAAGCGCTTGATCCCACCAGTGCTAAGTTGAGTATGACGAATGGTTTTATCGAGTTCGTAGTTAACGGTACTTTCGTTACTGGCCTGTAGGGGGATATTTTTTTTAGCCGATGATGGCGGCGTTTTATTGTCTGCGGTGGCCGTTTTATTACCGTCTATCCCTGCTTGTGCGACGGGGGTAGGCTGATTCGACAGCGCGCCGGGCACGCCTTCGGCCTGTTGCTGAGTGAGTTCGCTTCGACTACGTTGCGCAGAACGGATAGCTTGCTGTGTAGTATCGTGGTTGGGTTGATAACGCTCGTCTGTTTGTTCTTGTCGATCGAAGTTGATATCGGCCGTGACTTGCGCGCGTATATTTTGTTGGCCGAGCATCGGGCGCAATAGCTGTTCGATACGATGTTGAATCGATTTCTCGATACGCTGCGTGTAATGTAATTGCGTCGTGTTCTGGGTTTGTGCCGCAAGACCGCTGCCAGAGAGTAGCTCTCCAGTCTGGTCGACGACGGTCACCTGATCCGCGTTCATCCCCGCCACACTACTCGCCACGAGGTGAACGATGGCATTGATTTGTGAGGCGTCAAGGGCTCGGCCCGGTTGCAGTGTTAAGGTCACTGCCGCGGTAGGGGGCTGTTTATCGCGGACAAACACACTAGGACGCGGCAGTGCCAGATGTACGCGCGCTGTCATCACCGGGTCTAGCGTTTCGATAGTACGCGAGAGTTCACCCGCTAACGCCCGCTGGAAATTAACCTGTTCGTTGAATTGGCTTAGCCCAAATTTCTCTTCATCTAGTAACTCGTAGCCCGTTGTCGTGCTCTTAGGCAAACCTTGGCTGGCTAAGCGTAAACGGAGTTCACGCAATTGATCGCGAGGAACGCGGATCGCGCCAGTCTGGGGATCGAGTTGGTAAGGGACATTCATCTTTGATAAGACGCTGATAATGTTACCGCCTTCTGCGTCGGAGAGGGCACCATACAGTGTCCCGTAGTCTGGACTACGTGCCCAGAGAGCCAAGGCAGTGACCAGCGCAACCGAGAAAGCGGTTGCCACGATGAAGACCACCTTTTGTTGGTCACGTAAGGCTGTAATCGCGCGCTGGACTCTACGCCATAACGTCGTGGGTAGGGTAGCAGTAGTGACGCTCATGCAGGCTCTCCTAGCATAACCTTGTGGTGGGTATAATGTGACAGCACATGTTTCTCCTCGTTGAGACAGATTTATAACCGCTATTAATCATGCTTATTATTTAAGTTCTATGAGGAAGTAATGGTCGAATGAGGTGGGTTTTTCATGGCTACTTTCCAGATTTAACCCCCATCCATCGTGTTAGAGTCGCTGAACTATAATCAGTCTTAGGGATGTTACGATGGAGAGTCTATCCGCGCTTAGCGCACCAGTTTCAGCATTGGCCACGGCAGCACGTGCTGACGGCGAGTCTACGCAGCCGGGGTTCTCGACGGTATTTTCTTCAATGCTTAATTCAATCAGTCAGTATCAAGATCAGGCTGCTCAACAAGTTAAAGGCATTGAGCTTGGGCAAAGTGAGGTAGGGGTGAATGATTTAATGATTTCAGTACAGAAGGCTACCGTATCACTGCAACTCGGGGTTCAAGTGCGTAATAAGATGATTGCGGCGTATAACGATGTGATGAATATGTCGGTGTAGGGTAGTTAAGTTTATGAATGATATAATTATGTATTGATCGCCTTTAGCCCATGGGGCACTGATGGGGAAAAATCGTTAATTTATTGTTCAGCATGGCCCTCTGGCTTGCATCGTTTTCAGG
The DNA here is from genome assembly GCF_018494085.1 of Rosenbergiella collisarenosi. GTDB lineage: Bacteria > Pseudomonadota > Gammaproteobacteria > Enterobacterales > Enterobacteriaceae > Rosenbergiella > Rosenbergiella collisarenosi. The sequence goes on from NZ_JABBFP010000002.1 coordinate 529,355, forward strand.
TATCCAAGGCCCGTAAACATTGTGGACCCTCTATACCTTGATGTGTCCATTTGGCTAGCGATGGAAATTCGGGTTCGCTCCAGCAGATAGAGTTGTGACGAGATTGATAGGCTTATCTGTCCGTAATTGCCGCAACCTTCAAAGCCGCCTTCCTCGTTTGAGATAGCGACGGACCATTTTATGGGGTGTGGCTATCTTTTTTGTTGGAGTTGACTTGCGGGTTGCACACGAAGTTAACTACTTCGACTTCTCGCTTAATCATTTAGTATGCAATACACATCGCAAAACTTCTTCTGATCCTGAGTAATTGACTGCTGCTTCCGTAATAATCTGAAGATAATCTTTTCATCTGCTATTTCGGCAAGTCTGTCGTTAGTCACCCATCAGTTTAGGTGCTTAACTTCTTCAATACGAGCATACCACGCGAGGTCTCTGACAACGTCTAGCTTCCTGTCTAGCGATTGGTCATGATAGCCAGAGAATTCAACCTCCCGTGCTGGTAGAGTTGTGAATAATTAAATTCTGTATTCAGCATCAACCCGTTGAAAAGTTGCCGACATAGAATCCTCCACCCAACTTTTGATTTTCGTATCCTTAATTTCTGATATATCGGTAATGTCTGAATAGGCCAATATTCAAATCACACCATTATAACCATCCCAGTAAGTTTTAATCGCTGAATCAAGTAGCCGTTTCGCCTGAGAATCTGGATTGTTAGCATCATAGCTACGATTAATATAATTACTCTTTTGTGTTTTTGGGTTAAACACATCATCCTTTACAAATGAGGAAACCCGCTGATAAGCGTGATTCGTATCCATACCTTTTTGGCGATCTTTTTTACCTAAGTCGTAAAATTGCTGTAAAAATTTCTCTAATGAATATTGAGTATCAGTAATTAAACTCCGGGTATTAACATCATGATTATCTGCTGCTAATTGCAACGATAAATGCCTAGCATTCTTACCAACTACTGAAGTGGGTGCACATCCGGATATCAAAGAAGAAGCAATGACCAAGGCAAAGAGACATTTAAATTTCACCAAAAACTCCACTTAGTACTCTGATTTAATAAGCACTGACGTTATACCGCATTATAGGGGAGGAACAAAACTGCAATTTCACCTGATGAAACTTCTGCGCGGGGTATTCTTACCAGCCTGTGATACAGGCCGCGAAAGACTCCTGCGATCCAGAACAGGCGAAAACTACACCGCTGAAATCAAACTCACTCGAAACTCTTAATTTCATCACAAGGTGATGATCCTCTTCGATTTTTTCTTTCATAGATAACACAATGAACATTATCAACCAGTGAGCTCTTCCTCGTTATATTGACGGGGTATGGCTTACTCCCAGTACGACCAAAGAAAGTGCTGGTAAGTGGAAGCAGAACAAAATCCTGCACGCTTCTCTGTGGGTGAGACATCATTTCCGCGAGTACAGTGCCATCGCTACGGTATGCGCCATTGAGGATGTAGCGCCTGCAATCCAAGTGTTACGCTAAAATTAAGGAATAACATTTCAGTCGCGACTCACGTGATGAGTGCTCCTGCCTTTCGAGAGAGGTAAAAAAAAGCCGCAACAGAGTGCGGCGAAGTATCAGGAATGGATGTTGTCAATACGAGGGTATTACTTATCAGAGTGTAAGGATTACGAAAGGTTCCAGTATTTCAGTAAAAAATATCTTCGCGTACTCACGTTATCGACCATACCCACAAAAAACCTATAAAAATCAAAAAACTAACGGTTTGTTTCTGGAAAATAAAAATTCTACTAGGAACTCAATACAAAAAAATCCCGCCGAAGCGGGACAAACAGGATAAAAAAACAGTTTTATTATTAGTGTTTACATTATACAGAGTTATTAATCTTTGGGATTAAAATTATTGATTGAATATTTTTATGGATAAAAGAGTGTTCAAGGTTTTTTCTTACTATCCGGCATAGGCTTTTCTAAGAAAAGCCATGACGTCATTAAAGCGGCCAATGCTCGTATGTAACGACTTCGCATTGCTCCCCGTAAACTGTCCTAGCAATAGTGACATCTAGACCATTACCATTTTACTGCTTACTAATTCTACTATTGATATTATCAGCGGCTAAAAAGCTATGTCATCATGCCTTTCACATCTCCTATTGCTGATATAAAGGGATACGTATGACGACATTAGAAAAGGGCCTCGACCATCCGGATGTGAAGGTTAATTCCACCCAGGAATTCGCGCCACTCCCACGCTCTCTACATCCTGCGCATGTTATTCATAACGACGAAGAAGCCCTCGCGATAGCCGAGCAGCTTGCGCTCCAGTTTGCCGTCGATGCCGCTCGCCGTGATCGAGAGGGGCTATTACCGGTTAACGAATTAGAGCGTTTTTCTCAAAGTGGACTGTGGGCAATGACCGTTCCTAAAGCCTATGGCGGTGCAGAGGTTTCTTACAAAACCGTAGCTAAGGTTATCGCCACGATTTCGGCGGCCGACTCGGCGTTAGGACAGATCCCGCAAAACCATCTAGCGGGTGTCGCACACCTAATCGCGGATGGGAGCGAGGCACAACGACAACGCTTTTTACCTGATGTCTTAGCGGGTACCCGCTGGGGGAATGCGTTCTCTGAAAAAAACTCGAAAACAGTCGCTGACTTTCAAACCACATTACGGCCGTTAAACGGTCGTTACGTGGTACAGGGGGAGAAATTCTATGCAACTGGCGCGCTGCTTGCTCACCTCGTACACGCCGTCGCCGTCGATGAAGAGGGGAAGGCGCAATTAGTCCTTATTGAGCGTGATGCTCCGGGGCTTACGGTCATCAATAATTGGTCGAGTTTTGGTCAGCGGACCACAGCCTCTGGCACGGTTATTCTCGATAATGTTGTGGTGGAGAAAGAGCAGATAGTTCCCGCATGGAAATCCTTCGAACAGCCAACCGCAGCCGGACCTATCTCACAAATTATTCAAGCGGCTGTGGACGCAGGAATAGCACGAGGTACGCTTAACGACACGCTGACATTTATCAAAGAAAAGTCCCGGCCTTGGATTGATAGCGGTAAAGAAACCGCCGCAGAAGATCCCTTTATTATTAGTGCGATCGGCGATCTCTCTATCCGCTTACACGCCGCAGAGGCGTTACTGTGGCAGGCGGGAGAGCTGATTGACCAGGCGATTGCCACACCGAGTGAAGAAACTGTGGCCGCCGCGACGGTAGCGACCGCAGAAGCGAAAGTTTTGACGACTGAGATCGCGATCAATAGCGGGAATAAGTTGTTTGAGCTAGCCGGAACCCGGTCGACCCTAAGCGAATACAATCTAGACAGGCACTGGCGAAATGCTCGGACTCATACGCTACACGACCCAGTGCGTTGGAAATATTTTCACGTTGGTAATTACTACCTTAATCATGTCAATCCCCCGCGTCACGCTTGGAGTTAAGGGGTTATATGCCAGATGGTAAGGACTTCTTTATTATAGTCGTTACGCTTACTCTAGCCTTAACGCTTGTATCAATAGACGAAATGCCGTCGAGTTTTGGCGACGGCTAGGGTAGTAGAGATAGAAACCCGGGAAGAAGGGGGTGTAATCGCCAAGGAGTTGGACTAACTCGCCACTCTCTAAGTACGGTTCCACCGCCTCTTTCAATACACAAGCTATGCCTAACCCCTTTATTGCGCTTCCGATAGCAAACATTCCATTATTACAGATGATAGAGCCAGGAACTTTAATCCTTAAAGCTTTCTCGCCATCTTTAAATTCCCACTGATAGATAGCGCCTGAAGTGATCATGCGTAAATTTATACAATTATGCGCGAGTAAATCTTGAGGATGAGTGGGAATACCTTTTGCGCTGAGATAGTGTGGTGAAGCGATGACGACCATCTGTGTCTCTTTCCCAATCTTGACGGCAATCATATCTTTTTCGACTTGTTCGCCTAACCGGATCCCTGCATCGAAGCCTTCCGCGACGATATTAACCATACGCGATGTTGCATCGACTTCGATATTTATATCGGGATACTGGCTGATGAAGCGTTGTAACTTTGGGAGTAAAAAATAATTTGCAGCGAAGTCTGTTGCGGTAATGCGAATATTCCCCTTGGGGAGTTCGCGATAATCATCAAGAGAGTTAAGTAAGCCTTCAATTTCTTGGATAGAGGGTAGTAACGTATCGAGAATACGCTGACCTGCCTCAGTACAGGTCACGCTTCGTGTTGTACGGTTAAGGAGCCTGACGCCGAGATTGCGTTCTAATTTGCGTAAGGTATGACTAATGGCGCTCTGCGAGAGATTTAACTTCGCCGCCGCCCGCGTAAAGCTTTGCTCTTGAGCCACGACCATGAATGTCATCAAATCGCTCATTTCTTCACGTTTCACAATTGATTTTTCTCCCCAAACAACCTTAGGTGAGATAATAAATCTCAATTCATGAATTGTATAGATTTAAGATGAAAATGATTCATGAGCTTAATGATTTTAACCGGCTTAATCAGCTACCACAATTCGCCTATAGTAGACGACATTATCGGACCACCCGTTATCGTCTTGGGGATTCCCATTCACCATCACTCTCGTGATAAAGCAGTTTTAAGCTTCAGGCTTTATCTTTTTATTCAATAGGCTCTCACCATGTCCGACGTTTTTACTAACAATAAAGTACGCCCGACACTTAACCTCACGTTGTTGTTGATAGTTACGCCATGGTTGTAATTGATAACTCCGTCGTTATTACTGGATTGCCCAGTATTAAGCGTGAGTTGGGGTTCAGTGATATTGGACTGTCACGGGTTGCCAGTGCTTATACGTTGACCTTTGGGGGCTTCTTTCTTCCATTATTACGTTGGAATTAGCGTTAGGGTTGCGTCGACGGCACGTGAAACCTCCTTAACCGGTATTGAGTTATTGGTCGCACAGAATCATTGGGCTTTTATGGGCGGTACGGTTTTAGCGGGATTGGCCATCGTTGTCATCCTTACTGCTATTAAAAATTAGCAACATTATTCAGTACTCAATGTCTTGAGTCGATTATCGGAGAATTGAATGAACTATATAAAATTAGGCAATACAGGTTTAGATATATCTAGAATAGGTCTAGGCATGATGAGTTTTGGTAAACCGGGTAGTGAGAACGGATTATTTCCCTGGGCTAAGGATTTCGAGGAAGCTAAGCCTATTTTTAAACAGGCTATTGAGCTGGGGATTAATTATTTCGATACTGCAAATATTTACCAGTTAGGTACGAGTGAAGAGGTTACTGGCAAGCTTATCCATCATTTTGGACTTGACCGTGACGATATCGTTGTTGCCACTAAAGTAAAAATGGATATGCGTCCAGGACGACCCAACGGTGGGGGATTATCAAGAAAGGCGATCATCAGTGAGATTGATAAGTCCCTTAAGCGTTTGCAGCTTGATTACGTCGATCTCTATACCATTCATCGTTTAGACCCCTTGACGCCGATGGAGGAGATCATGGAGGCCCTCCACGATGTGGTGAAAAGCGGAAAGGTACGATATCTGGGTGCATCGAGTATGTTTGCCTGGCAATTTGAGCGTATGCAGAACCTTGCGGACAGGGAGGGATGGACAAAATTCGTTGCGATGCAAAACCACTATAATTTAATTTACCGTGAAGAAGAGCGAGAAATGATCCCTCTTTGTGTGGATCGTCAAGTCGCAATTACGCCTTGGAGCCCACTTGCTGGGGGTCGTTTGGCTCATCCTTGGAATACAATCACTGATCGTGTACGCTGCGATGAGGTGTCCAAATGGGTATGGGACAGTACGAATGACCTTGATCAGGTCGTAATTAATAATGTTGAGGCAATGGCAGCTGAGCGAGGGATTTCCATGGCGCAACTTTCACTTGCTTGGATGTTGAGTAAACCTGGTATCACTGCCCCTATTATCGGGACAACGGCAGAACACCACATTGTTGAGGCGGTCGCCGCGTTAGCGATTACGCTTACCGAAGAAGAGATCACCCTGCTTGAAGCCCCCTACGTTACCCACCCAGTGCTCGGCATGATGTAAGTCATGGGAAAAGACTCAGGCCATAAATCTGGCCTAAGTCTTAAGAGACTATCGTTTAGCTTGATGTTCAACGCTAACCGAATCGTCTTTCTGCCTATCCATACGGATTTGCGCGTGGCTGAGTAGAGCGAAAATAAAAGTCCCGCCGCAAATATTGCCTAAGAGAGTTGGCACAGCAAAGGGCCAGATAAACTCCTGCCATGGCAGTGCACCTGTAAATACGAGATAGAGGATCTCGATAGTACCGACGACGATATGGGTGGTATCGGCCACAGCAATCAACCAGGTCATAAAGAGGATAACGAAAAATTTTGCATTACCTGCGGAGGGTAACATCCACACCATGGTGGCAACGATCCAGCCTGAAACAATAGCTTTTGCAAACATCTGAATAGGGCTATTTTCCATCACCTTCATACCGATATCGTGGAAAGCTTGCGTAATGGCAGGGTCGAAAATCGGCATATAGCCAAATGTCCACGCCGCAATGGCTGTACCAATCAAGTTACCGAGTAATACGACGACCCATAGCCTTAATAGCAGTAGCAGGTTATTTATCGTCGGTTTTTGCATCACTGATAGAACGGGTGTGATGGTGTTCTCTGTAAAAAGCTGTTGGTGTGCCATGATCACGATCACGAAGCCAAAAGTGTAGCCAATACTCTCAATTAACAAACTTCCTGAGAAGTGTCCGAGTTCTGCGTGAAAGATACCCTTTGCCAGTAATGATGCGCTCATGGAGAGGCCAGCGGCTATCGCCGACCAAAGTAATGCCCAGACATCTCGCTCCAGCTCTTTTTCTCCTTCATGGCGGATGAGTTCGTGAGTGGCCATCGCCTGCGACGGAAGATTCTCCTCATCAAGCTCAATCTCACCGCCTTGTTGTTTTTCTTCACTATCCACATCTTGAGGTGGGTTACCGCTGTGCTTAGTCATCCTTAATACCCTGAAAATAGTGTGTTATTTAAAGGTAGCAGCTATTTGTCAAGATGCTTGATTGGAGACAAAAAGAAACGTCTTTCTTTAAGGAAGGTAAGAGTAGTATTAATGTATCTAAACGAGGACGAAAAGAGTGAACAATTTCGCCGAGGCGACCTACTGAAAATAAAAGGGATTGACTAAGCGCTGATAGTCTAAGTGTTGAATAGCAGTGATAGGGTTTGAATTTGCACGCACAACGACAAATACTTTTTTAAATCAACTACTTTTCAGGGGTGGTTAGTCTAATCAACGCATCGCTGACGATGATAGCCGCGAGCGCCTGCAGGCGATCTTCAGATTGTTCGTCATAGATTCGATAGGAATAAAGTTCGATAATCTGCACGTCGACGATATCTATCTCGAAAAAAGAGCTTACTAATGCATTTTTTATCATTAACTATCCCCTTTAATTCCATTAACATCGTTGCTACCTCACACTAACTTACGCGAGTATCGAGTTATAGCCAACTTATTGTGAGAGCCGATAAATTAAAAGTATAGATTACCCTAGGTAAATTAAATGAGAAGTTAACCTCTCGCTACTCTCTTCTCGATTAATCAAAAGTAAGTGAATTAAAGATTGACCTATCGCAATAATAAGCTAGTTTTAAAGAGTGACGTCGCAGAATAGCCCAGTCTACTTCAACCCTCCCGTCACCCCATGACCACCTCGCCTCTGCGAGGTTTTTTTTTGCACTGGGTTTAGGGATCAGCTCATCCCTCAGGTTCAAGATAAAAAAAACCCGCACTAGGCGGGAAATAGGAACATAACAGGATTTTGAATCACATACTGACAGCCTACGGGGAGTAGCTGCTCTTCTCCAGATGGAAAGAGTATGTCTTCAGAAACTAAGCTTAGTCGCGTCTGACTAATGAGTGTGATGATTAGTGCTATAACTAAACGCCTATTACAACGACTCTTTATTTTTAGATAAAAAAAACCCGCCAGGTGGCGGGTAAAAATTTATTGCAGTTTTCAGGATGTAACAGCATTGAGGTGCTATAACTAATCAGACCGGCGATTAGAAAGTTAGTTCACCTATTTTCAAAAAAATTATGAGCCGGGTAGGTAAGCACCACTGGCAATAAACCAAATGAGTAATGTTACTCCAGCAATAATAATGGCAACAGGAAACAGATAGCCTAATTTCATCGTTAGCAATTCCTTAGTGAACACAATGGCCATTATCCCAAGTTATTGCGCATAGACAATCCCTTAAGACAGTAATCGCCAAACACACGGCAACTTAATATCCGCGGGCTGAGCCAGCAGGCCGCCTTACATCATTGGCGCCATAGAGATAGCCTGGTCTGACATTACCCGAAACAGCGCTATCATTACCTGAGCTGGGTGCGCCGACACCGACTGCACCCGGTAAGCCGACCATGATGAGTTCAGCGGCGCCCCAAGGGGTCTGTTCGACCATGTGGTAACCCATCTTCGCCAAGATAGGCAAGGTGTCAGCGGACAAGCCATTTTTTTCGTAATAGACTTCATCTGGATACCACTGGTGATGTATTCGCGGGGCATCGACGGCTTCTTGTGGCTTCATGCCGAAATCGATGATGTTTATCGCTGTCTCGAGAGTGATAGTAATAATACGTGATCCCCCCGGTGAACCTAAGACTAAGAAAATTTTGCCTTCTTTCGTTACAAGCGTAGGACTCATGGAAGAAAGCGGACGTTTGCCGGGGGCAATACTATTTGCAGAACCTTGAACTAGCCCATAGAGATTTTTTTCACCGATCTTCGTAGTGAAGTCATCCATCTCATCATTCATTAGCACGCCAGTTCCTGGTGCCATCACGACGGCCCCGAAACGGCCATTTACAGTGTAGGTCGTTGAGACTGCGTTACCATAGTGATCGACGATAGAGTAGTGCGTGGTTTCTGGTTTTTCTCCATTACTGACCAAAGGTTTAATTTCGGCGGAGGGGGTCGCTTTATCCGCGTGAATCTTCGCTCGCAGTGAGGCGGCATAACTTTTATCCATCAGTTTAGCCACTGGATTCTGGACGAATGCAGGGTCGCCAAGATAGGTGTTTCTATCCGCGTAGCTAAAACGTAAGGCTTCAGTCAGGGTATGGATCGCCGCTGCTGAGTTAAAGCCCATAGCTTTGAGGTCATAGCCTTCTAAGATGTTTAAAGTCTCGCACAGCGTTACGCCGCCAGAGCTAGGTGGCGGGGCAGAGACGAAGGTATATCCACGATAAGTACAGGTTAGAGGGGCTAACTCAGTAGCACGGTAATGAGCGAAATCTTGCGCGGTAATGATACCGCCGCCCGCTGCAGAAGCCCGCTCGACCGCTTGAGGAAATTGGCCGCGATAGAAGGCATCGGGACCTTGTTGCGCGATACGAGAGAGAGTCCGCGCGAGATCGGTTTGTCGTAAGCGGTCACCGGGTTGTAAGGGATTTCCATCTGGACGAAGAAAGATTTTCGCTACGCCAGGATCATCTTTGAAGTGTGCAACGGTGGTATCAAGAATATCGGTATCGGCTCGGGTCAGGATAAACCCTTGTTGCGCGAGCTTGATGGCCGGGGCCATTACGGCTTGGCGGCTTAATTTACCGTATTGGCGCCGTGCGAGTTCCATGCCCATCACCGTACCCGGCACGCCTGTTGCTTTCCAGCCATAGAGGCTGCTGCCTTTCACTAGTACGCCGTGGGCATCTTGATACATGGCGGCTGAGGCGGCGGCGGGGGCCATCTCGCGAAAGTTGATAAAGGTATCTTTGCCGTTCGCCAAATGAATAGTCATAAACCCACCCCCGCCAATATTTCCGCAGCATGGATTGACGACCGCTTGCGCATAACCCACGGCGACGGCAGCATCGATGGCATTTCCTCCTTGTTTAAGGATCGAGACGCCGACTTGGGTCGCGAGATCCTGGGAGGTGACGACCATTCCGTTTTTAGCCTCTACAGCAGGAGCTGAAGCGGCATAAACTAAAGGCGCGGGGAGTACGCTTAATAATGCGAGTGTAGGGAGGGCATATTTCCGTAGCATAAAACCTTACCGGTTGAGTTATTTCCTTCTACCATAACGCGCTTGAAGAAAAACTCCAGCAATTCAATGATATATCATAAGTAAAAATAATATTTGTGATAGCACACAAAATATCCGCCCTCACGCTGGAGTTGTGGACGCGCAATCTCTATCATAGGCACCTTATTGATCCGCTAGTTTTTAACGCGCTGAGAGTGTATTGAGCGAGGTTTATCGTGTTTGCAGAGTATGGTGTGCTAAATTTTTGGACTTATGTCGCAGGAGCTATCTTTTTAGTCCTGATCCCTGGACCCAACACGCTCTTTGTCCTAAAGAATAGTGTGGGTGGCGGGGTAAAAACCGGTTATCAGGCGGCTTGTGCGGTGTTTATTGGTGATGCTGTGTTAATGTTCCTCGCCTATGCCGGCGTGGCGACCTTAATTAACACCACCCCTGTGCTGTTTAACGTAGTACGCTACCTTGGGGCGGGCTATCTATTGTGGCTAGGGATAAGAATGCTCTATACCACTTTCAGTCATCGTGAGCAGGCGATTGTGGCGCCGCGTAAAAAAGACCGCGGGGCGGTTTTTAAGCGCGCACTAGTCTTAAGCTTGACGAATCCAAAAGCAATCCTGTTTTACGTGTCTTTTTTCGTACAGTTTATCGATATTAACAGTGCGCATCCTGGGGTGGCCTTCTTCATCCTAGCGGCAGTCCTCGAAGTCGCGAGTTTCTGCTATTTAAGCATGCTAATCTTCGGCGGCGCTTCACTGACTCGAGTTATTGGCACGCGTCAGCGTCTTGCGAAAGTAGGGAATTCAATGATTGGATTACTGTTCCTAGGTTTCGCCGCACGTCTGGCGACACTGCAATAGTCATAAAAAAAGCTCACACAGTGAGCTTTTAGACTAGAGATGGTTTTTCTCGCAGAATTCTTCCCAGGTCATCCCTAGCGCTTCGGCGTGGCTGCGCAGGTAAGTCTCGATTGCTTGCGCCGCGACCGAATTGTCCGTTTCGACCAACTGAATAGAGAAAATGATACCATCGAGTTGTTTCTGACGAATAAAGGCGGCATAGATGCGCTCTGCGTGAAGGTTACGCAGCTGATCGACGGTCATCCCGTTATCGCGCGCGTCTTTTTCGGTCACTTCATCTAACGCAACTTGGAAATCAGGGTGTGCAGCGAAAAAAATATCGCGGGCTTCGGCATAGTACTGTTCTGGGGTTTTCATGAGTGCTCTAATTTTGTAAAAATCTGGTCCAAGTGTACCTGTTTCAGTCAAAGATGTCAGCGGAAGGCACTCACCAGCTTGCATTATGCTATGAAAACATTATACCTTAGCGCCAGAAAAAATCTGTAGGGATGCCATATGAAAACTCGATTACTGCTATCACTTTTCGTGCTTGCCGGGTGTAGTCCAATTACTAATTATCAAACGCTTGTCAAAACGCCGGCCCCGCAATCATTGGAAGGTGTGTGGCGCACCGCTGGCCCACAATCGGGTTTAGTTAGCAAGGACGCGGTCGGTTATTTAATTATCGACCACGCAGGTAATACGCTGGATTGCCGTCAGTGGCAAAGAGTGATCGCGAAGCCTGGAAAATTAAGTCGTATTGACGATCAATGGGTCAATGTTAACCATCAGGTAAGGATCATGCCGTTGATTAGGGATAACGAGCAGCTGCACTACGATCGTCTGACCTTAATCAAAGTCTCTTCCGCCAGCGAGGCATGCCAAAAAGCCCTCGCCGAAGCGAAGGCACAACCTAATGTCGAAACGATTCAAAACATCGAAATCAGCAGCCAATAATCGAATTGTGTACGTTTAGGCTGTCTGATAAGCGTGGCTAATTTTATCTTGGACTATTTGGTGGAGCATCGCATCGTTCTCTTTGAGTGATTGCGCAAGCGATGCTTCAACGCCTTCATGTGCGTTCAGTAATTCTGCTATCGAGCCTCGATCATCGCTATCTTCTAACTGTTTAACAAACGCCGCGTACGACTCCGCTAGGGGGAGTAACGCCGGGATATCCTTCTGCTTTAACGTTTGCTGCATCCGGTCAAGGAGGTTGAGGCATTGTTGCAGAATCGGTGATAACACTACGTTTTCTTTCATTTCTTAACCTGTGAAAGTTGCCATGCTTCCGCAATCGTCTGTAGTAGCCCACGGCAGTGCTCGATTTTCTCAAGATTATTGTGCAGATTAGCTAATAACAACTGCTGAATAATATAGTGAAAGAGTGAGACCAGCTGTTTGGCAAGTGGCTCATCGGCGAAAGGCTCCAAGGATTGTATTAATCCCGAATCGATGACGGAGACTGCTTTAGCAATCATCGCCCCCTTTGCCTCGATATCGTTACTCTGCATCGATAGTGAGGCCCGAGCCAGCGCATTCAGTACACCGTCGAAAAGTAGGGTGGTTAATTGCGCTTGGCTCGCACTCAATACCGCGCTCTCGAGTTCCACTCGGGCATAAACCTTCGCGAGGAGATGTTTATTCATCGGATGACCTTAATCGTCAGAGTTTGAAAATTGTGACGTTAAATAGTCCTTAGTCTGATTCATTTGGGAAAGGACTTTATTCAACTGGGTAAATTGCGTTTTATAACGCGCCATCGTGGCATCAATACGTGATTGTTGTTGGTCATAACGGACTTCCAACTTATCGTAAGAGTCGTTTAAGGCATTGACCGCTGCGGTCAGCGTCCCCTTGGTTGAATAATTGTCGCTGAGGATCGACGTGAGAGCCTGGTTGGTCAGCGTACTAAAGCCGGTCGTCTTCCCATCACCCAAAAAGAATTGATAGACCGCTTGCGGTGTTGAGGTTAAGGCTTCGGTGAGTTTATCTTCATCAACATTTAAAGTCCCGATGCTACCATCAGCCCCTTTGGTGGTACTTTGTGTGATCCCCAGCTCAGCCATGATGGTCAACGCCCCCGCTTGGGTGGTGTTTAATACGGAACGGAGCTGATTTTGAATATCCCGTACGGTGCCATTCCCCATCAACGGACCATTACTCGTGGTATCGGTCGATAAGCTACTGCTTCCGGCAAAGTTAGTGGTGCTGGCAATGACTGACTGAACATTGTTGTAGGCCGTCACCCAGGCTTTGATATTTTTGACTGCATCCGTGGTGTTGTTAGCGATTTCCAGGCGTTCTTCTGTCGAAGAAACAGAATTCAACGTTAATGTCACGCCATAGGGTGCATCGGTAACCGTGTTGGATGCGCTCTGTACCGCGATACCATTGACGTCAAGTAATGCATCTTGGCCTGCCTGCGACTGCTTCATCCCCGTTGTGGAAGAAGACCCATCGTAGCCCACCAATGCTTGTAGCTTGTCGTCGCCCGCGACGGAGAGCGTGATGGTATTATTTGCACCGGTATTTTTTGCAGATAGTGATAGATAATATTCACCGTCGTTGGACTTGATACTCGTCGCAACGACATCCGCGCCACTACGGTTAATCGCGTTAACCAATCCATTCAAGCTGGTATCACTATCTGCCAGCGAAAAGGTGATCGGCTCGCCACTACCTGTAGAGATCGTCATTGTTCTGTCTTGGCTACCGCTCGTTCCCAACGGCTGCTGGTTACTGCTTATCTTGTCGGAGAGTAAGCTTTGTGCCATCGCGAGTTGCTTAACCTCAATTTGATAAGAGCCGACACTCGCGTCACTGCTACTTTTTGCGGTGAACGAGGTGTTGTGGCTGACAATACTTGTGGCATTCAATGATGATACCGAACTCAGTTTTGTCGTAGCTTGTTGTAAGGACTCTAACGCACTGCGTAGTTGGCCAAAGGCAGATATTTGGCTTTTTACCGTGGTCGCTTGTTGTGTAATAGGCGTTAAGCTTTGGTTTTCGACCGCCTCAAGTTTGTTGTAGAGCGAGTCGAGATCGTAAGTGCTACTGCCAATATTTAAGTTACTGATCGCCGTCATAATTTCCCTTATCTCCTGCAGAGTGTTAGGTCTTTATCGGCAGAAAAGAGAAAACAGTTAGACGCAATAAATTAATTGGCTGAGTCGATAAAGTTCATTCACCCCCCGCCGATAATTCCTTTGACCGCGTACTGAAGGGCAGTACGTACCATTAACTTAGCGCAAAGGAATTGAATATGGCTGTTATTAACACCAACATCATGTCTCTAACTACCCAAAATAATCTTAATAAATCTCAATCGGCGTTAGGGACCGCAATCGAACGTCTGTCATCTGGACTGCGTATCAACAGCGCGAAAGATGATGCGGCAGGTTCGGCGATTGCCAACCGTATGTCTTCAAATATTCGCGGGCTTACTCAAGCGTCGCGTAATGCGACAGATGGTATCTCTCTAGCACAGACTGCTGAGGGCGCCCTCAACGAAATGAACTCCAACTTACAACGTATTCGTGAGCTGACTGTACAAGCGAAAAACGGTACTAACAGTGATGAGGATGTAAAATCGATTCAATCAGAAGTCGATGCGCGATTAGCGGAAATTACGCGTATTGGGACCGCCACCACATTTAACAATATTAAATTATTTGATAGTGCACAGAGTATTAATATCCAAGTTGGCGCAAACGATGATGCATCAGCTAACGTGATTACTATTTCTCTGACTGATGATGGTTTCAAGTCTAAAAGTCTGGGAGCAGCCTTTAGCGTGGCAGGAGGGAACGATCCCGATGGTTCCGGCGGCACTGATGCCTCATTAGCCGAAATCGATAAGCGTATTGCGGCTGTCGACTCCGCACGTAGTAGCTTAGGTGCTATCCAGAACCGTTTTGAATCGACGATTAATAACCTCAACACCACAGTTAATAACCTAAGTGCCTCGCAATCACGGATTCAAGATGCAGACTATGCGACAGAAGTGTCAAGTATGTCGCGTGCACAAATCCTGCAACAAGCAGGTACCTCAGTACTAGCGAAAGCTAACCAAGTTCCACAAACGGTGTTGTCTCTACTCCAAGGCTAACCGACTCCTTATCACGTTAACCCCTTAGCGTCTCACGACCCTCATCCCTAAATGGATGCGGGTCGTTTTTTGTTAGGCGGGTGCACAGAATCTTCGCGGCAATATCACCGTTAAAGCATGTTTTTTTCCTCCGATAGGAATAGGTGTGTCGGTTAGATAATCGTCTGCATGGATTACTGATAGATAGGAAACATACAGTGCAATGTCTCTATAACCATGAAGGGCTAGCGCATGATGAAATCGATTGGCCGCGATATTTAAAGTTAGTCAGACAGGAGGCATTACGTTTACAAGTCCGTTTGCCCGCAAGCGTCGAGCTCGATGACCTCATTCAAGCGGGGGCGATTGGCCTGATGGACGCGTTATCACGATTCGATGCACAGCAAGGAACGGCTTTTACGACCTATGCGGCGCAGCGTATTCGTGGTGCGATGTTAGATGAATTACGTCATCGCGATTGGGCACCTCGACGTGTGAGGCGCGAGGCGCGAAATGTCGCGGCGGCGATCGCGCATATCGAGCAGCATACCGGATGCACCGCCACTGAAGAACAGATCGTCGCGAGACTAGACATAAGTCGCGAAGAGTATCGTACGATTCTTATGGAAACCAATAACACTCAATTATTCTCTTTGGATAGCCTCTACGATGAGCATAACGATGCTACTGAGCAATTATTCGCTGGCACGGCGTTAGACGGTCCGCTTGATACGCTGATCGAACAGAATTTACGACAACAAATCGTTAGTGCGATCGCCCACCTACCGGAGAGAGAGCAACAAGTATTGAGTCTGTACTATCAGGAGGAATTGAACCTGAAAGAGATAGGTGCGGTATTAGGGGTGGGAGAGTCGAGAGTGAGTCAGATTCATAGCCAAGCCATCAAGCGATTGAGTAGTCGTTTACGTGAATAAGCAAGGCATGTTTCCATGCCTTGCTGCGTCTTAACGATTAACCGATAGTCATTAGACTGGCGTTCCCTCCGGCAGCGGCCGTATTCACGCTCACTGAACGCTCAAACAAGAAGCGTTCTAATGCGATATTCGTGTCACCGGGGTCATAACCTTGAACAATCGCGATAGGGCCTTGTCGTTCGGCGACCTGCTGACATAGCGCAGAGAGTCTATCTGTATCCCCGTGATAAATGACGGCATCATAGCGTTCAGCCAGCGCTTGCATCGAGAGGTCGATACAGTTGCGTACCGCATCGGGTAAAGAGGCTAATAGCTGACGATGCTCATCATCCTCAGGCCATAACGCCCGACTGCCACAGGCGGTCACCGCAGCTAATTGCAGTAGGCGATCGCTTGGCCGTTCGGCGATACATAATACCCGGGAGCGAGGGAATAGTTGATAGGTGTTACGCTCGCCGGTCGGCCCAGGTAATAGGGCGATACGGTTTGACACCGTAGTATCGCGATAGGTTTTGCAGGCTTGGGCAAGTTCATGATTCTGATCTTGCTCTGCCCATAACTGTAGTGCGCTAACAGGAGCCACATCTGACGGCTGGTCTGCGGTAGAATGCAGGGGTAACCGTGACAGTGTCACTTTCGAAGCGTTACCCGGGACGCTGGATAACAAACGAGTAAGGTACAGGGGCCCACCGGCTTTCGGACCTGTACCGGACAAGCCTTCACCACCGAACGGTTGTACGCCAACCACTGCGCCCACCATGTTACGGTTAACATAGAGATTACCCGCATGCATCTGTTCTGTAGCAAGAGTGATGGTCTCATCGATACGACTATGTACCCCGAAGGTTAATCCATAACCCGATCCCTTAATCTCACTGAGTAATTTACCTAGATTTTTACTGCTGTAACGCACCACGTGTAGGACGGGACCGAAGATTTCACGTGTCAGATCAGCGGCAGTGTCGAGTTCAATTAATGTTGGACGAACGAATGTCCCTTGCTCAAGGCGTTGCGTATCCCTTTCGCCATGCCAGCTAAATTGCGTAACCTTAAAGCCACGTTGTTTCATATCATTGATATGGTTAAGAATATTATCTCGAGCTTCTTCGTCAATGACCGGACCAATATCTGTCGTTAGTAGCTCTGGGTTACCGACACGATATTCTGCCATGGCACCGCGTAACATTTTTAGCGTATGGTCGGCGATATCCTCTTGTAAGCAGAGCAGACGTAATGCCGAACAGCGTTGTCCTGCGCTATCGAACGCGGAGGCGACGACATCGACGACGACTTGCTCGGTCAACGCTGAAGAGTCGACCACCATCGCATTGATTCCGCCCGTTTCGGCGATCAGCGGGATAGGGCGTCCTTGTGGGTCGAGGCGTTTAGCGAGCTGACGTTGCAGAAGCGTCGCGACCGCCGTCGAGCCGGTAAACATCACACCACGAGTCCGCTTATCTGCGACCAAACGAGCCCCGACGCGCTCACCATCTCCCGGTAAGAATTGCAGGACACCTTTAGGGATCCCCGCCTCAAGGAGAAGGGAAACCGCTTGGTAAGCGATGAGTGGAGTCTGCTCTGCAGGCTTCGCGAGAACAGTATTACCTGCTGCGAGTGCAGCCGCAACTTGACCAGTAAAGATGGCGAGAGGGAAGTTCCATGGGCTAATACAGACAATTGGGCCGAGTGGACGGTGTGTTTCGTTATCGAAGTCTTGCGCGACTTGATCGGCATAGTAGGTAAGGAAGTCGACGGCTTCACGCACTTCTGCGATGGCATTCGCATAGGTCTTGCCAGCTTCTCTCACCAGCAGCCCCATTAGGGTCTGTAATTGCCCCTCCATTAACATGGCGGCACGCTGTAAAATCGCCGCACGCTCTTTCGGCGGCGTCGCAAACCAGATCGCACTCGCCTCGTGGCTGGCATCTAATGCCAGATCAACTTGTGCTTCACTGGCGTTTACCACTTCGCCGACGATATCTTGCAGATAGGCGGGGTTACGAACGGGTTGTCCGGCTTCGTTTTCGCTCTCGACGCCAAGCAGCGGTTTCGCTATCCAATCTTGAGAGGCGCTGGTTAATAAGGCACTGGAGAGTGAGGCTAAACGATGCTCATTCGCCATATCTAAGCCGGATGAATTAGCGCGATCGCCATAAATATCACGAGGAAGAGGGATGCGCGGATGAGGAAGGCCAACCTGTCCTTCTTCTCGTGTAAAACTATTGATAGTCGCGACAGGATCGACGATCAGATCCTCAACACTTAATGTCTTGTCGGCGACGCGATTGACAAAGGAGGTGTTCGCCCCATTTTCTAAAAGACGACGGACGAGGTAAGCGAGTAGGGTTTCATGGGTGCCAACCGGAGCATAGATACGGCAAGGACGATTGAGTTTACCGTCTGCCGTCTTACCGACAACCTGATCATAAAGCGGCTCACCCATCCCATGTAAACATTGGAACTCGTATTGACCCGGATAATAGTTATTACCCGCCAGCTGATAAATCGTCGCTAAACTATGGGCGTTATGTGTCGCAAATTGCGGATAGATCAGATTGGGTGCGGCCAGTAATTTTCTTGCACAGGCGATATAGGCCGCGTCGGTATACACCTTGCGGGTGTAAACCGGATAATCTTCCAAACCTTCAACTTGCGCACGTTTGATCTCGCTGTCCCAGTATGCGCCTTTCACTAAGCGGATCATCAGGCGGCGCTGACTACGTGAGGCAAGGTCTATCAACTCATCGATCACAAAAGGACAGCGTTTCTGGTAGGCTTGGATGACGAATCCAATGCCATTCCACCCTGCAAGTGCGGGTTCAAAACAGAGCTTTTCTAATAGGTCGAGCGATAACTCTAAGCGGTCGGCCTCTTCGGCATCAATATTGATACCGATATCGTATTCTCGCGCCAGTAAGGTGAGCGATTTGAGAATAGGGTAGAGTTCTTCCATCACCCTATCGTATTGCGCGCGCTGATAGCGGGGATGTAAGGCGGAGAGCTTAATGGAGATCCCAGGCCCTTCATAGATGCCTCGACCGTTGGACGCCTTACCAATGGCATGGATCGCCTGTTGATAGGAATGTAAATAGGCCTTGGCATCTTCGGCCGTGAGTGCGGCTTCGCCTAACATATCATAGGAGTAGCGAAAGCCCTTATCTTCGAGTTTGCGTGCGTTGGCGAGGGCTTCGGCGATGGATTCACCGGTCACAAATTGCTCGCCCATCAAACGCATCGCCATATCGATGCCTTTACGGATTAACGGCTCGCCACTCTTACCGATAATACGGTTAAGGGAGCGCGACATATTCACCGCATTATGCGTCGAAACCAGTTTACCCGTGACCAGCAGGCCCCAGGTGGCGGCATTGACGAATACAGAGTTACTTTGCCCGACATGAGAATACCAGTCGCCATGACTGATCTTGTCGCGGATCAGCGCATCACGCGTCGGTTTATCGGGGATCCGCAGCAGCGCCTCGGCTAGGCACATGAGTGCCACACCTTCCTGTGAGGAGAGAGAGAACTCTTGTAATAGGCTCTGTACTAGGCCAGAACGCCCACCTTGGTTTTTTTGGTTACGCAGTTTTTCGCTGAGATGCAGGGCAAGGGCATGTACCTTCTCGGCAACTTCTGGCGTCACTTTTGCTTGTTCGAGGATCATTGGCACCATGTCCACTTCAGGGCGACGCCATGCAGCCGTCACCGCCGAGCGCTTGATACTTTGTGGGTGAACATGCTCTGCAAACTCTAAGAAAGGTTGATAGGGTGTGGCAACGTCGGAGGTTTCCGCCGTTGCAGACTCAATCAAGACATGAGGGGCTGTCGGCGTAATCGTCTCACCCGCTTCGACCTGTGTTAACAAGTTAAAAATAGCTTGCTTGATCAGCCAGTGGGGGGTGCGGTCTATTTTTACCGCCGCACGCTTGAGTCGTTCGCGGGTTTCTTCGTCGAGTTTCACGCCCATCGTGGTGTGTGCCATGCCAATTCCTCGTCATAAAAAGTGATAAAAGGTTGCACCCTGACTATCGCTTG
Source organism: Rosenbergiella collisarenosi (assembly GCF_018494085.1). GTDB lineage: Bacteria > Pseudomonadota > Gammaproteobacteria > Enterobacterales > Enterobacteriaceae > Rosenbergiella > Rosenbergiella collisarenosi. Next base: position 549,262 of record NZ_JABBFP010000002.1, read on the forward strand.
AGTTGCACCTTTAGTGCAACCCGTTTGTATAAAAAAAGTGAACAAATTTAAATAAATGATAATTATTAGTGGATATATTCAAAACAAAAGCGTTTCAAAGTGAGATTTAGTTCAAAAAAGCCCGTATTTAGACGAAAAAAGTTTGATCGAGATCTCCATTTCTCTATGTCTTCGCTGGGAAGAAATTTATTTATGTTAAAAGTTTGTATCCGTTGCAACCGGCGGTGCAACTTTCCGGCCTCATCGGTCACTGAGTACCGAACAAAAAAAGGATTTATAAATTAGTAAAACACATTGATAATACTAATAAAAGCGAGGATTAATTATGGTAAGTACTCCCTTATTAGTGACCTTCTGTGTCTATATTGCAGGAATGTTACTAATCGGTTTTATGGCATGGCGCTCAACGAAGAATTTTGATGATTTTATTTTAGGCGGGCGCAGCTTAGGGAGTGTCGTGACGGCACTTTCCGCTGGCGCCTCTGATATGAGTGGTTGGCTACTCATGGGCCTACCCGGTGCGATCTTTCTTTCCGGGATCTCCGAAAGTTGGATTGCGATTGGTTTAATTCTGGGCGCATGGGTTAACTGGAAGATTATTGCCGGGAGACTGCGCGTACAGACCGAATTTCATGGCAATGCTTTAACGCTCCCCGATTATTTTACGCACCGTTTCGATGATCGCAGTAAAATCTTACGCGTCATCTCAGCACTCATCATTTTAGTCTTCTTTACTATCTACTGTGCATCAGGGACTGTCGCGGGTGCACGTCTGTTCGAAAGTACATTTGGCATGGATTACACCACCGCATTATGGGCCGGAGCCGCAGCAACTATTGCGTATACTTTCTTGGGCGGTTTTCTCGCGGTAAGCTGGACGGATACCGTACAAGCCAGTTTGATGATATTCGCGCTGATCTTAACGCCAGTAATGGTGATTATGGCCGTGGGGGGAGTGGGTAACTCTGTAGAGGTCATCCGCCATGTCGATCCGCAGCGACTGAATATCTTTAATAATATGGGTGTCGTCGCGATCATCTCATTATTAGGATGGGGTTTGGGGTACTTTGGGCAGCCGCATATTTTGGCTCGTTTTATGGCGGCAGACTCCCACCATTCCATGCGCAGCGCACGGCGTATCGGCATGACTTGGATGATCCTCTGCCTAGCGGGTGCGGTCGCAGTCGGGTTCTTTGGTATCGCCTATTTCGCGGATAACCCCACGCAGGCGGCGGGCGTGAATGCGAACAGCGAACGGATCTTTATTGAACTGACGCAACTCCTCTTCAACCCTTGGATAGCAGGTATCTTACTCTCTGCGATCTTAGCTGCAGTCATGTCGACGTTAAGTTGTCAGCTATTAGTCTGTTCGAGTGCCTTGACCGAAGACTTCTATAAGGGGTTCATTCGTAAAGATGCCGGTCAACGCGAAAAGGTGTGGGTTGGTCGACTGATGGTATTAGTGGTTGCGTTAGTTGCCATCGCACTGGCCAGCAATCCTGATAACCGAGTCCTTGGACTCGTCAGTTATGCGTGGGCAGGCTTCGGTGCAGCGTTTGGACCGGTGATCCTGCTTAGCGTGTGCTGGTCAGGAATGAGCCGCAACGGTGCATTGGCAGGTATGGTGGTGGGGACATTAACCGTCATTGTATGGAAACAATTTGCATGGCTCGGGCTCTATGAAATCATTCCCGGCTTCGTCTTCGCGACCATGGCGATCGTTGCGGTAAGCCTCATGGGTAAGGGGCCCTCACAACAGGTGCGTGAACGATTTGCACGCGCGCATCAAGCCTATTTAGAATAACCCGCAGAAAAGGAGCGCTAATCTGGCGCTCCTTCTCATCCTCTAGCTAAACAGCTCAGCCCCGATGTAACTGCCTTCCTTCGCCGCAGGCGGAACAAAGAACAGCGCGCTACCGATGTGCGAGATATATTCGTTAAGGGCATCAGTAGCCCCTAATTTACGTTGTAATTGCTCGAAGTGGGCTGGATCGTTCTGATAGCTAATAAACAGTAATCCTGCATCTAGCTGTCCATACTGGTTCAACCCGTCGGTATAGTTGTACGAGCGCCGTAAAATTCTCACACCTTGATTATTTTCATGGGCGGCAAGACGAATATGAGCAGTGGCAGGGATGGTCAGCTCGCCGTCTGCATTTTTTTTATGAAAATCGGGGGTATCGAACTCATGCGTTCCCGAAAGCGGCGCGCCAGATAGCTTGTGTCGACCAAAGACATTATTTTGGTCGCTCACGCGGTCTGTGTCCCAATTTTCAATGTTCATCTTAATTTTACGCACGACTTGATAGCTGCCATCGTGCTGCCATGCGGGGCCTTGCTTGACCCAGACGTGTTTATCGAACTCGGCGGCATCGACTAAATTACGGGTACCGTCCTTGAAGCCGAATAAATTACGCGGGGTTTCTTGTCCTTTACCTGCCGATGCTCGCCCAAAGCCCATTACCGTCCAGCGAGTCTGCGCTGCGCCAATACTCTTGGCAATACGCGCCAATACACGGATCGCATGGTAGGCAACTTGCGGATCATCCGCACAGGCCTGCAGGGACAAATCTCCCCCGGTTAGCTCTGGTTGTAAATTGTCGCTAGGTAGTGTAGCCAGAGGGCGTAGGTGGGGAGGGCGCTTCTCGGCGAGGCCATAATTATCGGTAAAGATAGTTGGACCCAGGCCAATGGTGACCGTCAGGGCGGCTGGATCTAGCCCAACGGCTTCGCCCGTATCGCTACCGACGCTCCCCGTCCTCAACGGCTCGACCGTGCCGACCGCGGCACCTTGCACCAGCTGAGCAATGGCAGCAGACCAGCGGGCGAGCAGGACTTGCAGAGCAGATGCTGTGGGCGTCGTCATATCGAAGGTCATAAACATAATATGTCGTTGGGGAGGCGTCGTAATCCCTGCCTGCCCTTGCTCGCCATAAAAAGGCCATTGGCGGGCGAGATCGATATTATCCTTATCCTCGGTCTGCGCGGCCCCGGCTAGCGTAGGGGCCAGGGCAGGGAGCGTTAGCGCGCTGGCTAACGATCCTTTTAACATCGTACGACGTGAAACACGGCCATGGGAAAGTAATGGCTTATCGTGACGGCTCATGACTTACGCTCCGCCGTGGGTCGCCACTTTCTCAGCAATATGGGAAAGTGGCTCTTGTAGGGCTTGGATCGCACGGCTTAGTTTCGCCGCATTTTCAGCTTTTAACGCAGGGGTATAGGCACGATAGCCCCCTAGACTCTGACTATCACGATACTGATCTAATAATTTGCGCACTGCCGCAAACTGTTGGCTAACCTGTTGCGTCAAGGCAGGATCGATCTTCTCTAGTCCCGGTTGAAGGTAGGCAAAGGCTTGCATCGCTCCCTCGACATTCCCGGCGAAATCGACCAAGTCAATATGGCTGTAAGCTTCCTCCTCGCCGTTGATTTTCGTGTTTTGTACTTCTTCGAGTAGATCGGCGGCACCGTTAGCCAAATCTTCCGGCTTATAGGTTAAGCCCTTGACCTGTTTATTCAGTTCCCCAACATGGGTGACGAGTCCCTTAGCCAGTTGTTGGGTCTGCTTATCGATCTTTCCTTTTTCAAACAGGTCACGCTCGATAGCATGGAAGCCATGCCAGCCTACCGCCGGATCGAGGTTTGAGGCACGCATATCGATGAGATAATCCAAATTACCTGCATTGTCGGTGGCTTTAAAGCCCGGGAGTAGGAAGCCATCGACATCAGATTCGATACGTTCGTAGTACGGGCGAGCTTGCGCGTAAGCGACCTTAGCCTGCTGTAATTGCCCAGCAGCAATGGCAGCTTGTAGTTTTGCTACTGCGGTGACCATCCCGCCGACGGTACTCTCGACATAGCGACCGTAGCCATCTGTGCCTTGTTTAAGCAGGTCGCTAATGGTGTCGGAAGACTGCGCGTTTTGCTTACCGCTCACCGTAAAGTTCACCAGCTCCTGTGCTGCGCCGGGGCAATAGAGTTGGTACTGACCGCCATCAAGATTAACCGTAAATTTTACCGCAGGGAGTCCCGGTGCGAGATTCTCTTTTTCGCCGAGGATGCGGTTGTTATTAAGTAATTCGACTTCAGTAATCGCGGTCGCCGTCTTATTCACGATAGTAAAGGTTACTGGGCCAGCGTTAACGTGATCCGTGTCGAGGCGGCATTGACCACCTTGGTCGCCGGTCAACGTAACAGTGACCTGAGTAACGTTCGACGCAGGCGCAGCATGGGCTGCGCTAACTGATAACAGAAGCGCTGTTAACGCACTTATTTTCAGAGCCGGATGGCGTAATGTGTGCTTTTTCATCATGGTCGTTATCTCATTATTTTTGAGGGAGCGAGCTACATTTTTTTTTATTTCTAACGCTTAGCACCAGAGCGCCAAGGCTTATCACAATTAATACAATCGGTAATCTATGTTGCAAGAAGTCATACAGCGTGAGCGTATCCTGATAGCCCGCAAGGGCTTGGGCCGTCTGCTGCTGCCACGCGGGGTTGGTTTGCCATGGACAGCCGGTGGCAGCGGAGGGAAGCGAAACGCTGAGCAAACGAGGCGATTGCAGCCCACTTCCACTCAAGGTCACTAGACTGTGAGCGATGGCTTGGGCGGCGATGAGTTGTCCGTGCTGCATCGTTACCACGAGTTGACAGCTCAGTTGCCAGTGGCTCTGATACGGCCCAGGATGCTGCTGGGGATGTAACCCCGGTGGGACTCGGCCATGATAGAGCGCCATGACGTGATCAAGCGTCAATGTTGCCGGTGCGTCTTGCCATTGGCTCTTAAGCGGTACGCTTGTTTCCTCCGCCAGAGCAGAATCTTCAGTAGGGGGAAGGGGAATAAACTGTGTCGGTTTTCCCGTGAGCGTTAATTCGAGGCCGTCAGCGCTACGTACTAATTCACCGACTGCCTGCTGTTTCGCGTCTTGCTGGGTCACTAAGGGTAACTGCTGGGATAAGGTAAAACTTGGCGGCGTTAAGCTCTTAGCACAGATTATGGCACCGACGAGTAGGAGGAGGCTGATCGCTTGATAGAAGCGGTATTGCAGTTGAGGGGTCGGTTTATAACGCTCGGGCCACGCTAATAATAACGCAAATATCCCGAGATAGCCTACCCAGCCAATAACTTCTGCCCAACGTGGGTCGGATGGAATGCCGAGTACGCCGCTGATTAAGGCGGCACGTACGGATCCCGCCGGAAGTAGCCCGTGCAGATCGAGCAGTCGCTGCTGGCCGATTAATAGCCATCCTGCCTCGTGAGCGCTGCGTAGCGCCGAGACGACTAAGCCTGCTGCGACAAACACAAGGAACAGGCCCGTTATCTTGAAGAAACGGCCGAGATTGAGTCGAACTCCGCCACGATAGATTCCCCAGCCGATAAATAAGGCTAGCAATAGGCCGATTACCGCACCCGCGGTTGCGCCGATAGCGGATTGGGCTGCGGAGAAGGTGGCTAGCATAAATACGCTGGTTTCAAACCCCTCTTTCAACACCGCTAAAAAGGCCATCATCGGCAAGGCCCAACGACTTGAGCGGCTCAGCGCGAGCGATGCCTCATTTTCGAGCTGATGGCGTAATTGCGGCGCATGCTGTTGCATCCAAATAATCATCGTACTGACGAAAACGACGGCGATGGCACCGATTACCGCTTCCATTGCCTCTTGCTGTGCTTGTGGCAGGGCGCGTTCAGTGAGACTCAAGAGGATACCGACGAGGAGAGAGAGTATCACGGCGGCCGTGACTCCCCACCACATGGGGGCTAACGGCTGCTTATTTTTTCGTAGAAAGGCCGCAATAATACTGACGATTAAAACGGCTTCTAAACCTTCGCGTAACGCGATGACCAAGGTGGCTAGCACGGTCACTATCTCTAAGTAAATTAACGTAAATAGGAATGGTTAGTAATATCATTTCTATTCACGGCTGTAAAAGTATTACAGCATCTTCGAAGTGATTTTTCGTATCTGGATATTACTTTGCTACGGTACGCACCGCTACTTTCCCACACATTATCGCAGGCAATAGCGACAGGTTTAGATACCTATGTTATTTGCCAACCGGATGCTTATGCTATTCATGCGTTAGTTGACCCCGCCCGTTTAACCACAGTCTCAAGCGCGGGGGTGGGCGATTCTATTGCACACGCCGTGCGTTCGACCGCACACTATGATGGATGGCTTATTGCGCTTGGCGATATGCCCCTGCTCACGACGGAGAGTTATCGAGCGGTCGCCGAGCAGCTGAAGCACTCACCGATTGTTCGCACCCGAGTAGAGGGTGTTTTTGGTCATCCCGTAGGGTTTCAACAGTGCTGTTATGAGCCACTTATTACACTACAAGGCGATACGGGCGCCCGTTCCCTTTTCGATAACAGTTCACCGCATATTCTTGAACTTGATGATCCTGGCTGTTTATGGGATGTAGATAGCGTTGAGGACTTAAGAGCTATAGAAAGGGTCTCCCCCATTTTAAAGCTATAATAAGGCGTTGAGGTTTACGACGAAGGAGGGCTACCTTTATCTGCTCAATGGGTACTAGCATCAAGGGTATTGGCCGAGCGTCCTTGCTCGCCTGATGGGTGGACTATCGTTTCTTAATCTCAGTGATGTCAGTTACTGCTGCGTGCTCTACAAAATTAGCGACATCATCGTAAGTCTCTTGCCCAACTGGCGAAGATAAGGCTTTTTCAGCATCGTCTATAGAATCAACCCCTAGCTCTGAAAAACCATCGATGGGAGATTCAGGATACTTTTCTCGATCAATGGGATGGAGCACACTGCGCAGCCCAGGGTGTCTCAATGCGATAGAACTATGTATTTCATTCCACTATTTAATGAATTCGTCAACGCTTTGATCGGATTTGCGCGTGACTCTTCTCTGTGACGATCCTGCGAAGAGTTACGAATAGTCAGTCCTTTGTCACAAAAATGTCATTATTGAGTGATAAATGTAATAACTGTTGATTTGTTCTATAGTTATTAGACATTATGTCTTGGCAACATCGTGATGTACTGTTCCAACTCGTGGGAGTTCGACAATGAGACTTGCTCAATCAGTGGATAGAGACTTTACTGTCTTCTGGATAGCTAGCGCGTCACAGGTGCCGACCTCTTATATCACTCACTTTTTTCACGATACCCCTGTACGGGCGAGCCAACTGGCGCTGTGTACAGCAACGACTTCTAATCTCAGGCAGTAAGGCTTATAAGGAAGCTAACCTCTAAAGCGTTCAACTATACGTCGCCAACGGGCAGACGGTAACTGAAACCAACAGTAAGGTGCCATCATGGGAAGACAAAAAGCAGTGGTCAAAGCACGTCGTGAAGCAAAACGGGTTCTCCGTAGTGATGCGCGTAGCCATCGCTCACGTGAGGAAGAATCGGTCTCTTCTCTGGTTCATATGAGTGGCCTTGATGCGATAGGCATGGCGCGGGATGTTCGTGATCGCCAACCGATCGTTGCACGTAATGAATCGCAGGCTGATTATCTACAGGCGATCACCGCCAAATCATTAATCTTTGCTACAGGTGAAGCCGGTTGCGGAAAAACCTGGATCAGCGCGGCAAAAGCCGCAGAAGCCTTAATCAATAAAGATATTGAGCGAATTATTGTGACCCGCCCAGTATTACAAGCCGACGAAGATTTAGGATTCCTCCCTGGCGACATTTCTGAAAAATTTGCCCCTTACTTCCGCCCCGTCTATGACGTACTCGTCAAACGGTTGGGCTCTTCCTTTATGCATTATTGTCTACGTCCGGAAATTGCCAAAGTCGAAATTGCACCCTTTGCTTATATGCGGGGCAGAACCTTCGAGAATGCCTTTGTGATCCTCGATGAAGCGCAGAACGTCACCGCGTCGCAGATGAAGATGTTCCTGACGCGACTAGGTGAAAACGTCACGGTAATCGTGAACGGTGATATTACGCAATGTGATCTGCCTTCAGGGGTGAAATCCGGGCTGGCCGATGCGATGCAGCGTTTCTCCGATGACGATGTCGTAAGTGTAATCCGTTTTGGTGCCGAAGACTGCGTGCGTTCCGAGCTCTGTCAGCGCACACTCCGCGCCTATCAATAACACTGTCTGTAGACCGCCCGTCAGGGCGGTTTTTTTATTTTATAGAGTGATGGTTGAGCCTTAGGGAGAGCATAAGAGTAATGATTGGACGTTTACGCCGGGCCAGCGTCGCAGATGCACCAGTCTGCTGGCATATCAGAAATAGCGCCATTCGAGAACAGTGTGCGGCGTGCTACCCTCTAGCCGCCGTCGAAGCTTGGACACCGCAGGTCATGCCAGAAAGCTATCCTCAAGCCATTATCGAACACTGTTTTTATGTGATAGAAGACGTACAAGGTGAGTTACTCGCCACTGGCTATTTGGACCGCCAGACACAGCGACTTGAGGCTATTTTTACGCGTCCTTCAGCAATGGGGCAGGGGTGCGCGTCGCACATTGTGGAAAAGCTGAAAGAAGAAGCCTTACAGCAAGGCTTATCCGCTATCTCGTTATCCTCGACGTTAAACGCACAACCTTTTTACCTCAAGCAGGGCTTCATCCCTCTACGTCACGATTGTCATTTCTCAGCTACCGCGGGCTGTTATCTCGATTGTGTCGAGATGTATTGCCCGCTGACGTTACCTGGAGACTGAACAATGAGCACGCCACTCCTCACACAGCTGGGTATTCGCTATCCGATTTTTCTCGCACCGATGGCGGGTATCACAACACCTGAACTGGCGAGCCTTGTCTGCGAGGCGGGAGGGCTGGGTGCATTAGGCTTGGGAGCTAGTGATGCTTGTCACGCTGAGGCCGCGATTAACGCGACTCAACGCCTGACGAGTAAGCCTTTTCAGGTCAACTTCTTCTGCCATCGTGTGGCACCGTTGGACCCCCAAAAGGGTCAGGCGTGGCGAGAGTACCTCGCTCCCTTCTTTGCCCGCTTTCAGCAACCGACTCCCACTACGCTATCCGCACCTTATCGCGCTTTTGATGAGGACCCCGCTTTACTTGAGGTGATCCTCGCGACGCGCCCTGCGGTAGTCAGTTTTCATTTTGGCCTACCTTCGACAGCCACCCTACGGGCATTACGACAGGCGAAAATTCCTTATTGGGTGAGCGTGACACGACTGAGTGAGGCACGCTACGCCGAGGAGCAAGGATGTTCGGCGGTGATTGCACAAGGTATTGAAGCAGGTGGCCATCGTGCAACCTTCGATCCCCTCTGCGAGGCTGGGCTAGGAACGACTGAATTATTAGGCCACCTCATCCCTCACTTAAAAATACCGATCATTAGTGCAGGGGGGATCGTTAATGGTCAGCAGATCGAGGCTTGTTTGACACAAGGCGCAAGTGCGGCACAGCTCGGTACCGCGTTTATTCCTTGTCGAGAGTCCGCGGCGAGCGAAGCGGTAAGGCAACGATTGCGCGTTGCGAAGGAAACGCAGATCACTGATGTTATTTCTGGGCGTCCCGCCCGGGGGATCGTTGGGCCGTGGCAGCAAGACGTCGACCATCCGCGTCGCCCCGAGCATGCAGGCTATCCCTATAGCTACGCCTTGGCTAAGCAATTGGCGAAGTTGGCGAGCCAATACGGAAACGTTGAGTATGAGGTGTGCTGGGCAGGTAGCGGGGTTGCACATCTCCGCCATCTCGATGCGGGACCGTTAATGACGCAGCTAATCGCCGAGCTAACCGCATCGGCTAATTAACCCGAGGCAGATCGCTGTAACGCGTGGTGTAAGCGGGTGATAATTTTTCCCGCTTCATCGCCCAAGGCTTTTGGATCCCTTGTCCGGCAAACCAAATCGCGCCCTTACCACTTTGGTTAATCCCGTCGACGACATGCATCAGTGCCTCGCTATTGGCGTGAGGAGCGAGGGGATCGAAGAGATTAAGCTGCGCAACGCCCTGTTGAAAGAAATCGCCAAGGATAATACCGGCTTTCATATAACGTGGCCCATCGCGCCAGATCTGCTCAAGTAAATAAAGGGCGAGCCGGACGATATCGCGAGTATCTTGCGAAGGGGTTAATAGCTGTCCTGTCAGCTGATTGGCGTAAAAGATCTCTCCGACAGCATGAGGGCTGGTGCGGATAAAGACCCCGACTTGGCGACAAAACTGTTTCTCGAGCCGCAATTTTTCCGCAGCACGTACCGCATAACTACAGACGGCTTCGCGCATATGTGCGTAGTCGGTGATTCGCTGCGAAAACGATCGGGAACAGAGGATCTGTTGCTTGATAGGGGCAAACTCCTCTAAGGCAAGACAAGGTTCGCCGCGTAATTCGCGCACGGTACGTTCGACGATCACCGAGAAGGTCTTACGGATGAAACGAGTATCCTGTTTCGCGAGGTCGGCGGCGGTATCAATACCGAGCTGTTGCATCTTTTTGCTCAGTCGTCGCCCAATTCCCCATACTTCATCAACCGGGACCAGGGGGAGTAATTTCTGTTGGCGTAGTGGTGAAGAGAGATCGACGACACCCGCTGTTTTTATCCATTTTTTAGCGGCATAGTTAGCCAGTTTTGCCAAGGTCTTGGTCGGGGCAATGCCTACTCCTACTAACAAATGAGCTTCCTGCTTAATTCTCTGGCGGATCCGTTGACCGTAGTCCTCGAGCGAGCAATAGGCGGCCATACCACTCAGGTTTAAGAAGGCTTCATCGATCGAGTAGATTTCGACATGCGGAGCCATCTCTTCCAAGAGCGTCATCACACGATGACTCATATCGGCGTAAAGCGTGTAGTTAGAGCTAAAGACGTTTATGCGTTGTGCAAAAGACTGCTGACTTAACTTAAAATAAGGTTCACCCATCCGCACGTTGAGGGCCTTGGCTTCTGCCGACCGTGCAATCACACACCCGTCGTTATTACTGAGCACGACGACCGGTTTACCGCGTAGGTCAGGGCGGAAAATAGTCTCACAGGAGGCGTAGAACGCGTTGACATCGACTAAGGCAAACATTAGGCACCGAATGTCTTAACCACGTGTTTAACGACGCCAAAAATCTCGAAGTTATCGGCATCAGCGATAGGAATGGCGCTATAGGCAGCATTTAACGGGAGTAGCTGGAGCGTCGGGCGTAACATCAGTTGTTTCACCGTAAATTCTCCGTCCAAGGCCGCCACGACGATGTCGCCCTGTTTAGCCGTTAATGAGCTGTCTACGACCAGCATATCGCCTTCAGCAATACCGCCCTCGATCATGGAGTCGCCACTGACTTTGATAAAATAGGTGGCACTCGGATGGCGAATAAGCAGTTGATTCAGGTCGATGCGCTGTTCGACGTAGTCGAGGGCAGGGGACGGGAAGCCACAAGGAATGCGACTAATAAATAGGGGGAGTTCAAGGATCGTACGAGCAAGTACGGGCTGATAATAGAGCATAACTAGTCCCTCAGACTAATACTGTAAATATATACAGTATCTGTATTTTCCTGAGTGGCGCAAGCGGCAAAGTGGAAAATTATTTTAATATGCTGTTTTATCGGAATATTTATCTGTTATCTTAAAAAATCTGGAAATGAAGACGAAAAAAAACCCAGTGCTTTACACTGGGTTTATGGCTTAGTGCTCGTACTAAGCAAGATAAGTGAATAACTACTCATCTATAGAATATGGCGGTGAGGGAGGGATTCGAACCCTCGATACGTTGCCGTATACACACTTTCCAGGCGTGCTCCTTCAGCCACTCGGACACCTCACCAAATTGTTTGTTACGCTTTACAGCGCTAACGGGGCGCTACTATAGGGAGTCACCCCGTGTCGGTCAAGCACTATTTCGCGCTTTTTACTTATCCGCTCAAGACCTGAGCGACTTGACCGAATGTCGCACTTTTTCAGCTCAATCCTTAACCCGTTCAGCAAATTTCTTGCGTAATTTTTGCAGTTTAGGTGGGATGACCGCCATACAGAATCCATTATTTTCGCCGACGCGATCCCAATAGTTCTGGTGATAATCTTCTGCGGGATACCACTCAGTGAACGGTTCGATAGTGGTCACGATCGGCTGAGCAAAGTCTTGCTGTGCGCGTTGAATCGCTTGCTCGGCAGCCAGCTTTTGTGACGCGTCTAACGGAAAGATCGCTGAACGGTATTGGGTACCGATATCATTACCTTGGCGGTTGAGTTGCGTCGGATCGTGGGTAGCGAAACTAACGTCCAACAGATCAGCATAGCCGATTAACTGTGGGTCAAAACCGATACGGATGGCTTCCGCATGGCCTGTCGTTCCCGTACAGACCTGTTCGTAAGTCGGATGTGCCGTATTGCCTCCTAGATAACCGCTTTCGACCGATGAAACGCCGATTAAGCTTTGAAAGACGGCTTCTGTACACCAGAAGCAGCCGCCCGCAATGATTGCGTATTCAGTTGCCATGTTGACCTCGTCATTAACTGTGTTTTTTCTCTCTACTAGAGTAGCGGAATGTCTCGACGGTGACCATGTACAGATCGTGCACTCGACGATCGGTACGGGACAGAATGGGGTAACTTTCTGATTCGCGGCGCAATGTCAAAGATTAGGTCTATACTTAGTAACATTAACGAATCATGGAATATTCTTAATCTTTACATTTACATAACCGTGAACGATACGAACGACAGTGGTCACTCGCTGATAAGTTCGCTTTTTACCATGATGCGTAACCCATAATAGTGAGTTTTTATGAACGAACCGCGGCAAACCCGCCAACTAACAGACTACGCATTCTTCTTTGATATTGATGGGACGCTAGCCCCTTTCCAGACGGTGCCACAGGATGTTTCGATACCCTCCCATGTTATTGGACAATTAGGAATATTACGCGATCGTCTCGGTGGCGCATTAGCCTTCGTTTCTGGGCGGCCTCTTGAGCAAATTGATACGCTAACCCGTCCGCTACAGGCGGGAGCTGCGGGCATTCATGGTGCTGAAATCCGCACGTTGGATGGAAAGGTGACTCGTGCTTCGATCGATACCCAGCAGCTTAGCCAGATTGAGCAGATGCTCGCTGAGCAGACGCGAGCTCTCAAGGGAGTTCTGATCGAGAAGAAGAGTATGGCCTTTGCTTTACATTACCGACAAGCGCCTGATGCCCAACAGCCCTTACAGGCGCTCGCGAACACAGTTGTAGATCGCTATCCCGATTTCAAAGTACAGGCCGGAAAATGTGTCTGGGAAATCAAACCGCGGTCTTGCGATAAAGGAAAAGCCATTCGTTTTTTAATGGCGTCAGCTCCTTTTTTTGGGCGCATCCCGGTCTTTCTTGGTGATGATATCACCGATGAGGCGGGCTTTCGCTATGTCAACCAGCAGCAGGGCGTATCGATAAAAATCGGTGCAGGTGAGAGCGAGGCCACACATCGTATAGCAGGTGTTACACAGGTCTATGAGTGGCTCGACGATCTCATCAATTATAAGATAAACATAGATAGCTTGAGGAGTGTTTAGCATGGGAAGATTAGTCGTGGTTTCCAACCGTATTGCACTCCCTGACCAGAGTAAAAATGGGGCAGGTGGGTTAGCAGTAGGCTTATTGGATGCGCTGCAAGAGCAAGGCGGTCTGTGGTTTGGTTGGAATGGCGAGATCAGCAAAATTACTGGGGAAGAAGAACCCTTGCAGATCGAGCAGGAGAAAAATATTACCTATGCAGCCTGCTCATTAACGCAAAACGATTATGATCTCTACTATAGCCAATTCTCCAATACGGTTATTTGGCCCGCCTTCCATTATCGTCTCGATCTGGTCGAGTACCAACGCGAAGCGTGGGAAGGATATCTACATGTTAACCAGCTATTAGCCGAAAAGTTGACCCCATTACTCAACAATGACGATGTTATCTGGGTCCATGACTACCATCTGCTCCCTTTTGCGGCGGCGCTACGTGAGCAGCAAGTGAAACAACCGATAGGCTTCTTCTTGCATATCCCTTTCCCTGCACCCGAAGTATTAATGGCCTTACCGGATTACCAAGAAATATTGCGTCTGATGACGGCCTACGATCTATTAGGCTTTCAGACTGAACAAGATGCGAAAGCATTCCTTGCCGCGATCGCCTACGAAACAGAACTCGTTACCGTGGAGAAAGGCACTTATCAAGCTTACGGCAACACCTTCCACGTCCATGACTACCCGATTGGTATCGATCCAGAAAGTATTCGTAAATTAGCAGAAGGCCCGCTGCCTCCTAAGATGCAGGCCATCCGTCAAGGGCTCGGTGATGCAAAAAATATTATCGCGTGCGAGCGCCTCGACTATTCGAAAGGTATTCCCGAGCGTTTTCTGGCTTACGAAAGTTTTCTAGAAAAATATCCTGAACAGCGCGGCAATATTCGTTATACGCAAATTGCACCGACTTCACGGGGTGAGGTACAAGCTTATCAAGCTATTCGTCACCAGCTGGAGACAGAAACCGGGCGCATTAATGGTAAATATGGCACGATGAGCTGGACGCCACTCTATTATTTGAATCAGCACTTCGATCGCCGCTTACTGATGAAGATCTTCAGACTCACCGATATCGCGTTGATTACTCCTTTGCGCGACGGTATGAACTTGGTGGCAAAAGAGTATCTTGCCGCGCAAGACCCGGCTAACCCGGGGGTATTGATACTTTCCAAATTTGCCGGGGCAGCGTGCGAGCTCACTCAAGCCTTATTAGTCAATCCTTATGATCGCGACGAGGTAGCTAGCGCTATTTATAAAGCGACGATAATGCCACGTGAAGAACGGGTCGAACGGCACGCTAAGATGATGGCGATCTTAAATTATCAGACCATCACCCGCTGGCGCGAAACTTTCCTCGACGATCTCCATAAAATCTCTGTATAAAATAGCTATCTCCCAGTCCCTTATCTGTCTGCGATTAACGATAGGTGGGGGACTACCACATGAAAAAATCTTAATTAAACTCATAATCACTATAATTTTTATTGTATAGTTTTTAAGGTGATCATTGTTGTGCTTTACGACATTGGACGATGGCGATTCATCTCTTTGTGGCAAAAGATAAATTACAAATATAAAAATAGGCTAATTTAGGTAATCGAATGCTTTATATTTGACTATATGCTTTCTTTTAATTTCAAATTTCTAAGTCTATATTTTAATTTATTGAAGCTATTTTAATCTTATTTAAAAAAAATGATCAGTTATCTTTGACTTAAGTTTTTATTTTTTGGTTGTTTTTATATAAACCTCAAACCTTTAAATCTTTAACGGCATATATTATCTATATGATCTAAATCAATATGAAACTTAAATGTTTAATAATGTGTGTTGTGAATCTTTCAATAAAAAGGTAACTTCTATTAATGCCATGAGAAATAATAAGGTAGACGCTGCACTATTCTTAATTTTTATATTATAAATAAGTTGAGGGCTATATGGATAATTCAGACATTGTAAAGCAAATCTATGGAATTAATTTATCGTATCTTTTGTTAGCTCAAAGGATGCTAAAAGAGGATAAATACTCTGCATTTTATCGCTTGGGAATCGAAGAGTCTCTAGCTGAAAAAATAATGGAACTCAGTTTACATGAACTGGTTAAGCTCGCCGAAACCAACCAGTTTATCTGTAAGTTACGTTTTAAACACACCGATATCATTGAAAAATTGACACAAGAATCAAGGGTGGATGATCTGCAGCAAATCCACACAGGAATAATACTCGCCAGTGACTTACTTAATGTTCGTACCAGTGGTAAACGCCTAAGACAATAGGGGGGGGGTACAATGAAAGAAAAAAGTGTGTTAAGAGAAGGCTATGATATCCGTGTCGCGATGGATCTTATCCGGCTAGGTGCTCGCTTACAACTACTGGAAAACGAAACGGTTTTAAGTAGAGGGCGATTAATCCGCTTGTATAAGGAGATAAAAGGATGCCCTCCACCGAAAGGAATGCTGCCATTTTCAACAGATTGGTTTATGACTTGGGAACATAATATCCATGCGACAGTCTTCTATCACGCCTGGCAGTTCCTGAGGAAAACGACCGATAAAACAGATGTCGATTGTCTTATTCTCGCTTATCGCTTGTATTTAGAGCAATGTCCGGTAGCGGAAGGGGCCAATGAACCTTTATTGGGACTTACCCGTGCCTGGACGCTAATTCGCTTTGCTGAGAGTGGAATGATCGAATTATCTCCCTGCCGACTTTGTCAGGCTAAATTTATTAATCATGCGCATCAGCCAAAAGGTAGCTTTGTGTGTAGCTTATGCCAGCCTCCTTCCCGGGCGATAAAAAAACGTAAACCTTTTTATTTAAATGCCGATAAAGAAGGAGAAGAGAGTGAAGGATTGCGCTATGGAATATTATGAATAATTAATTTTATATTTACATAATATAATTCCCAGTAACTCCTTTGTTCGGTATGTCAGGGATGCACCTTGTTAGGAGTGACTGTGTTTATAATTATTGGCTATATTATAGTAACCGCATCGATTCTCGGTGGCTACGCCATGGTGGGTGGCCATATGGGAGCATTATATCAGCCGTCGGAATTAATTATTATTGCTGGTGCAGGGATAGGGTCTTTATTCGTTGGAAATAATGCTAAGGCCTTAAAAAAGACATTTTCCTCCTTGCCCACGTTATTTCGTGGTTCTCATTACACCAAACAGCATTACCTTTCCTTAATGAGTTTATTATTCAATATTATGTCTAAATCGAGACAGCAGGGGCTGTTATCGATAGAGAAAGATATTGAAGACCCTACCGAAAGTGAGTTGTTCAGCCAATACCCGAAGCTGACTACAGACCCACTTCTGTTGCATTTTCTCACCGATTACCTACGGCTAATGATTGGCGGGAATATGAGCGCTCTAGAGATAGAGTCTTTAATGGATGAGGAGATTGAGACCTGCGAGGATGAAAGCGACGTTCCCGCGCAAAGTATTGCCGCAGTGGGCGATGCTTTACCTGCCTTTGGGATTGTTGCCGCCGTGATGGGCGTTGTGCATGCGCTAGCCTCCGCGGATAGACCGCCTGCAGAACTGGGTGAACTCATTGCACAGGCGATGGTGGGTACCTTCTTGGGAATATTGCTGTCTTATGGGTTTGTATCGCCCCTCGCCACGGTCATGCGCCAGAAATCAGCCGAAAGAATCAAAATGCTCCAGTGTATCAAGGTCACGCTGCTTGCAAATATGCACGGTTATGCGCCACAAGTCGCCGTCGAATTTGGACGTAAGGTGCTTTACACCACAGAACGGCCAGCGTTCGCCGAGCTGGAGGATTTTGTCCGCAATAATAAGCCCGGGACGCGTGCAGCGGAGACAAATGAAGAATGAAGGACTCTAAGCCACCCATCATCGTGATCAAAAAGAAGAGAAAGCATGTACGGCATGGGAATCACGGTGCCTGGAAGATTGCATATGCCGATTTTATGACCGCAATGATGGCCTTTTTTATGGTGATGTGGCTGATCTCGATTGCCGATCCGCAGCAATTAGAGTCTTTAGCCGACTACTTTCGGATGCCATTGCGCGAGGCGCTTTCGCCGGGTAAACATCAGAGTGATGCGACGACGGTGATCCCCGGTGGTGAAGCTGGGCACACTGTTTCCTCTGCGCAGCGCATAGGGAAGTCGGCGATATATGACAAGGAAAAAGATCGTGACCGCCGGACGTTGCAGCGGCTTAAAACAAAAATAGATCAGCTGCTGATCTCCGATCCTCGGCTACAGGCATTACGTCTCCACCTGTTTATTACCATGATCCCCCGCGGATTACGCATACAAATTGTCGATAGCCGGCAGCGTCCGATGTTTCTTAGAGGTAGTGCGAAGATTGAGCCCTATATGGCGGAAATTTTACAGGCCTTGGCGCCGATCCTTAATGATGTGCCTAATAAAATGAGTATTGCAGGCCATACCGACGATTCACCTTACCTGCTAGGCGACCGAGGATTTAGTAATTGGGAACTCTCTACCCAACGTGCGAATTCGTCGCGACGCGAGCTCGTTCAAGCAGGGTTAGCGGAAGGTAAAATAGTACGCATTATCGGGATGTCAGACACGATGAATATAAAAGACGCGCCGGCGGATGCACCGGAGAATCGACGCATTAGTTTATTAATTCTTACACATGAAGCGCAAAGTGATATCGAAAAGGAAAATAATGAGGCGCAAGCGGTCACCATTACGGCCGCCGGTGAACTTGAGAAGGTGATCGTCGCGCCAACGTTAGCGCCAGATAAAGCACATCATAAACCGACCGAGGGTAAGGAATAGATAATGGATATCTCGGATTTTTACCAGACGTTTTTTGATGAGGCGGATGAATTATTGGCCGATATGGAGCAGCACCTCTTGGCGCTCGATCCCGCGGATCCCGATGCAGAACAGCTGAACGCTATCTTCCGGGCGGCACACTCGATTAAGGGGGGAGCCGGGACCTTCGGTTTCACCCTTCTTCAAGAAACCACGCATATTTTGGAAAATATTCTCGATAATGCGCGCCGGGGTGAATTGCGATTAACTCGGCAAATTATCGATCTTTTTCTGGAAACTAAAGACATCATGCAAGATCAACTGAATGCCTATAAGAACGCCTCACTGCCTGATGAAGAAACCTTCAACTCTATCTGCGAGATGCTACGTAATATAGCGCTCGAGCCGTCCACGGCTACCAGTGAGAAAAAAGAGACCGCCCCAGCCACGACAATGGAAATGACTACGCGTATCAGGCTGTCGCGGTTAAAAGGGGAGGAGGTCAAGTTATTGCTGCAAGAAATCCACCATCTCGGGAAGGTTACGCTACTTAGGCAGGACAAAGATTGTATCGAGGCGATAATTGAGGGAGTCAGTCGTGAGGCGTTGGTTGCGGTACTCTGTTTTATCATTAATGAAGATCAGATTACGTTTCTAGAACCGGACGCTGCAGCGCCGACTCAGGAAAGTCAACTCGAGAACGGGCTAGCGTTAACACCGCACAGACCAAGTCCCGCGGCTCCCCCCAGCACAACCCCCAAGGCTCCTGATAGTGGCAGTATTCGTGTGGCCGTCGAGAAGGTGGATCAATTGATTAACTTGGTGGGTGAATTAGTCATCACCCAATCCATGTTGTTACAGCATGTCTCGGAATTAGAACCGACGGTACATGGCGCGCTATTTAATACCGTGAACCAGCTCGAGCGTAATGCGCGCGATTTGCAAGAATCGGTCATGTCGATACGTATGATGCCGATGGAATACGTCTTTAGTCGCTTTCCGCGTTTAGTACGCGACTTGGCAGCAAAACTGGATAAAAAAGTCGAATTAACGTTGCAGGGAGGATCGACGGAGTTAGACAAAAGTTTGATCGAGAGAATTATCGATCCCCTTACACATTTAGTCCGTAATAGCCTGGATCATGGGATCGAATCTACCGAACAGCGACGCAGTGCGGGCAAATCACTAGAGGGGAATTTAGTCCTCTGTGCAGAGCATCGTGGTGGCAGTATCTGTATCGACGTGACCGATGATGGTGCAGGGTTGAACCTTGATAAGATCTACCAGAAGGCGTTAAGTTCAGGTATTCCCGTGCAGGAATCAATGAGCCACGAGGAGATCGCCCAGCTTATTTTTGCCCCCGGTTTTTCGACTGCCGAGCAAGTCACCGATGTGTCGGGACGAGGCGTCGGTATGGATGTGGTGAAACGGAATATTCAGGATATGGGTGGACATGTTGAAATTGCTACCCAGCCTGGAAAAGGTACGACCATTCGTATTTTACTCCCGCTCACCCTCGCGATATTGGACGGGATGTCAGTGAAAAGCGGGAACGAAGTCTTTATCGTACCCGTCAATGCGGTAATGGAATCACTACAACCTCGATCGGCAGAATTAAAATATTTAGCGGGAGGCGAACGGGTATTAGAGGTGAGAGGAGAATATCTTCCACTGATTTCGTTAGCTAAGATATTTGATATTAATGATGCTCGTGAAAATCCTACCGCAGGTATTGTAATTATTTTACAAAATGCCGGTAAACGCTTTGCATTATTGGTCGATTACTTAATGGGGCAACATCAAGTGGTAGTGAAAAATCTTGAGAGTAATTACCGCCGTGTACCGGGTATTTCTGCCGCAACAATTATGGGTGATGGTAGCGTTGCTTTTATTGTTGATATTCCAGTGTTACAAGCCATCCATCGCGAAAAGATTTCTTCTAAGAGCGAAAGTTAATCGACAGGGACTGTTATGGAAAGTATTAATGAAGAAAATAAGAGTCAAGAGTACCTTATTTTTACCTTAGGAAAAGAGGAGTACGGGATTGATATATTAAAGGTTCAAGAAATCAGAGGCTATGACCAAGTTACCCGAATCGCTAATACACCGAGGTTTATTAAAGGGGTCACCAACTTACGCGGCGTCATCGTTCCTATCATCGACTTACGGATTAAATTTTCGCAAGAAAACGTGACTTATAACGAAAATACAGTGGTCATCGTACTGAACTTAGCAGAACGGGTGGTGGGCATCGTCGTGGATGGGGTATCGGATGTCTTAGCGCTAACGCCTGACGATATCCGTGCCGCCCCAGAGTTTAGTGTCACGCTATCCACTGAATATCTCACCGGTTTGGGAGCTTATGGGGAACGAATGCTAATTTTGGTGGATATCCATAAATTATTGAGTAGTGCTGAAATGGCATTAGTTGACCAACTGCATATCAATTAAGACTCTCGTCGTAATAGCCGTAAAGAAATGGATGCAGTGGCCGATATGGTCATTATAAAAAAGGACGATAGGGGATCCTATGTTACGTAAGCTTAAAGTTGTCACCAGTTTATTATTAATTCTTTCAATAATGGGCGTAATACAAGTTATAAGTAGCGGGCTATTTTTGGAGATGTCGAAGGGTAACCAAAAAATATTTTCACAAAATCAGACGTTACGTATTCAGCAGCAAAGTATTTCAGATGCAACTTCCTATTTATTAGAGGCGCGATCAAATATTAATTTTGGGATGATCTACACCTTACAAAGTGCGAAAGAGGTTGACTTTGGAGAGAAGATAGCAAAATTTTTAAGTGGTGCGGAGGATAATATTCAACAGGCGGATACTGAATATAAAACCTTTTGGAATACCTTTACAGATAAAGAAAAAGAAGATGCGAAACTTGATGCGATGGGTCGCGCATTTATTGATTACCGTAATGGGTTAAATACTTTATTAGCGCTGCTACGAGAAGGTAAAACAAAGGAGTTCATGACCACACCGGTGATGGATAAGCAGAAAACTTTCGAGACCAAGATGAATCAATGGTACGAAAAAAATGAAAAAGAGGTCGAAATTGGCATCAAACATAGCCGTGAGCAGTATGAAAACTCATTGATTCTCACTGGCGTCTTTATTGCCGTTACCTTGCTGGTGATTTTTATGGCATGGGTGGGTATTCACCGTGTATTACTCAAGCCGCTATATGCCTGTATTCATCATATTCAAAACGTCGCACGGGGCGATTTAACCCAGACGATAGAGGTCATTAGTAAAAATGAGATGGGTGAATTATTGACGACCGTCCAGCATATGCAAGATGAGCTAAAGCATACCGTAGGCTTGGTACGTGATAGCTCAGAGTCGATCTTTAGCGGCGCGAGCGAGATTGCGAATGGAAGTAATGATTTATCGGCACGTACCGAAGAACAAGCCGCCTCGCTGGAAGAAACGGCATCAAGTATGGAACAGCTGACCGCGACTGTTAAACAAAACGCTGAGAATGCTCGCCAAGCCTCACAACTAGCCTTAAATGCGTCAGAAACTGCGCGTCATGGAGGAAATGTTGTTGATAATGTCGTCACGACCATGAAAGACATCGCCGATAGCTCGAAGAAAATTTCAGACATCACGAGTGTGATCGACGGGATCGCTTTCCAAACTAATATTCTGGCGTTGAACGCGGCGGTAGAAGCAGCGCGAGCGGGTGAGCAAGGCCGAGGGTTTGCAGTGGTCGCTGGCGAAGTCCGCAATCTGGCTCAACGCAGTGCGCAGGCGGCTAAAGAGATCAAGATTCTGATCGAAGACTCCGTGAACCGTATCGATTCAGGCTCGCAGTTAGTTGAAAATGCTGGGGTTACCATGGGTGAGATCGTTAACGCGGTGACCCGCGTCACCGATATTATGGGTGAAATTGCGTCGGCCTCTGAAGAACAGAGTCGCGGTATCGATTTGGTGAGTACCGCTGTCACCGAAATGGATCAGGTGACACAACAAAATGCCACACTCGTCGAAGAGTCAGCGACCGCCGCCGCCGCGTTGGAAGAGCAGGCCGGTTTACTCAAACAGGCAGTAGCCGTGTTTCGAGTAGGCCATACCGTCTCGATAAGCGCCACTAACTCTGCCACGTCGATACATACGTTACCGGCTAGTCCAGCGGTCAGCGTAGGCCAGACAACCCAGAGCAATGATTGGGAAAGTTTTTAATCGACAAAGGAAATGGGGTTGAACGGTAGGAAAGTTTACCCCCATTGGCTAGAGAGAAAAAGGGATTATGCAGAAAAAACCCTCCAACGTCATCGCGATAGGGGCGACTGGACACCATGAACGTTACGCATTATCGGTGGATGATTTTCAGAAAATATCGGCGCTGATCTATCAGCGTGCTGGAATTGTATTGGCCGCCCATAAACAAGAGATGGTTTATAACCGCTTACTGCGCCGTGTCAGAGCATGTAACTTAACCAATTTTAGTCACTATATCCAGTTTCTAGAGAAGAATCCGCAGAGTAGCGAATGGCAAGCATTTATTAATGCTTTAACGACGAACTTAACGGCCTTTTTCCGTGAAGCACATCATTTCCCGATTTTAGCGGAATATGCCCGCCATCATAGAGGGTGTTTCACCTTATGGTGCTGTGCCGCCTCAACCGGGGAAGAGCCGTGGTCACTCGCCATCACCTTGGCTGAGACCCTAGGACTCGGTCCGGGACGCTTTCAACTCTTCGCCAGCGATATTGATACGCAGGTCTTAGAGAAAGCGCGGCAGGGGATCTACCGACAGGAAAACCTATCGATGCTGACGCCTGACCAGTTACAACGCTATTTCTTGAAAGGCACTGGAGAACATAATGGTTTAGTCAGAGTGAGGCCAGAACTGGCGGCAATGGTCAACTTTTATTCGCAGAATTTGTTAGCGGCAGAATGGAAACTGCAAGAGAAGGTAGATGTGATCTTTTGCCGCAATGTCATGATCTATTTTGATAGGAAAACGCAGCAGAGCATTCTCAGCCGGATGGTAAAAGTGCTAAAGCCTGAAGGGCTATTATTCGCCGGTCATTCAGAGAATCTCAGCCAATTAAGTAGCGATTTTGTACTACAGGGCCAGACCGTTTACCGGCTTGCGGAGGGAAAAAAATGAGTAAAATTACGGTACTCTGTGTCGATGATTCCGCTTTGATTCGCCAATTGATGACAGAGGTTGTAAATAGTCAAAAAGATATGGTGATGGTAGCAACCGCGCCGGATCCACTAGTCGCTCGGGAGCTGATTAAACAACATAATCCAACTGTGCTTACCCTAGACGTCGAAATGCCGAAAATGGATGGCCTCGATTTTCTGGAAAAGCTGATGCGTTTGCGACCAATGCCCGTAGTCATGGTGTCGTCGTTGACCGAACGAGGCTCGGAGGTCACGCTGCGTGCACTAGAATTAGGGGCGGTTGATTTTGTCACGAAACCACAAGTGGGGATCCGCGATGGGATCACGCAATACAGCGAAAAAATCTGTGACAAGATCCGCTCTGCCGCACAGGCCCGTCTCCCGCTAGCACGAGTTCGTACCAGTATTAAACCCGTGTCGCTGAACACCCTTATTGGCAGTGAAAAAATTATTGCGATTGGCGCCTCAACCGGCGGGACGGAGGCACTACGACACGTTCTCGAACCGTTACCGCCTGCCTGTCCAGCGCTATTGATTACACAGCATATGCCCGCCGGCTTTACACACTCTTTCGCTGAACGGCTTAACCGCATCTGTCAGATTACGGTTAAGGAAGCCGAACAGGGAGAGCGCGTGCTCCCTGGTCATGCCTATATCGCCCCTGGCGACAAGCATATGCAGCTCGAGAGGTCTGGCGCTAACTATCAAATTCGCTTACTGAATACACCTCCGGTTAACCGCCATCGACCCGCGGTAGATGTACTGTTTCAGTCGGTGGCGGCCTGTGCGGGTCGAAATGCCGTAGGCGTGTTACTCACAGGAATGGGCAACGATGGTGCGGCCGGGCTGTTAGAAATGAAAAAAGCGGGGAGTTGGACGATTGCACAAAATGAGGCGAGTTGTGTGGTCTATGGCATGCCGCGTGAGGCGGTTTTATTGGATGCTGCCAGTGAAGTCACTCATCTCAACGAAATCAGTCAACATATGATCAATCGCTTAGCGTCAGGGCAAGCGATTCGAATTTAAGATTGTTCAAGTAATACACACTCATTCACACGAATAAGGAAAGCGTCATGGCAGATAAGTCTCTCAATTTTCTTGTTGTCGACGATTTTACGACGATGCGGCGTATCGTCCGTAATTTATTAAAAGAACTCGGGTTTACCAATGTAGAAGAAGCCGAAGATGGGCAAGATGCGTTGAGTAAATTACAAACCGGTAATATCGATTTCGTTATCTCAGATTGGAATATGCCGAATATGGATGGTTTAGCGTTACTTAAAACGTTACGTGCGGAGGAACGCTTTGCTCAGCTCCCCGTATTGATGGTGACGGCAGAGGCAAAGAAGGAGAATATTATCGCCGCCGCGCAGGCTGGAGCCAGTGGCTATGTG
This sequence comes from Rosenbergiella collisarenosi, assembly GCF_018494085.1. Classification (GTDB taxonomy): domain Bacteria; phylum Pseudomonadota; class Gammaproteobacteria; order Enterobacterales; family Enterobacteriaceae; genus Rosenbergiella; species Rosenbergiella collisarenosi. The sequence goes on from NZ_JABBFP010000002.1 coordinate 574,000, forward strand.
GTTAAGCCGTTTACTGCTGCGATCCTAGAGGAAAAGCTCACTAAAATCTTCGAAAAATACTCAATGTAAGGAGTTATTATGAGCCATCCCTTACCGTCAAACGATAATGACGCAATGTCAGACATTATCGTACGTCTGGGGGCGCTTACGCGTATGTTACGCGATAGCCTACGCGAACTCGGCCTCGAACAAGCGATTGCCGATGCCGCCGATGCTATCCCCGATGCACGCGGGCGATTAACCTATGTTGTCGAGATGACGAGCCAAGCCGCAAATCGTGTATTAAGTTGCGTCGAACAGGCTCAGCCTGAGCAAGATCATTTGAAACAGCAGGCAGAACAATTACAAGCACGATGGGATCAGTGGTTTGCCGCGCCGCAAAGTTTCGAACAAGCTAAAGCGCTGGTCATGGCAACTCGTGAGTATTTGGCCAGTATCCCTGCGATAACCGGGAGAACCAATCAGCTCCTCCTCGATATTATGATGGCGCAAGATTTTCAGGATTTGACCGGACAAGTTATTAAGAAAATGATGCATGTCGTCGAACAAATCGAGACGCAGTTACTGATGGTATTACTGGATAATATTCCTGAAAATACCCGCAATACGCCTACCCAAAAAAATAATCTACTAAACGGCCCACAGATCGACACCACGGCCAGTGGCGTAATCGCCGACCAAGCGCAAGTCGATGATCTACTCGATAGCCTGGGTTTTTAAGCATCATCGGGTCGACACTCGTCGCCCCGACTTCCCGATGATCCGCCATTATGGGTCTAATAAGCCTCAGTTCTATGTTCTTCTTTAGTCATCGGCTCGCGTAGGTTCTGGCACTCTACTCGTCTTTCACCGGTCAGGAGATAGTGATGGCTGACGAAGATAACGACGATAAAACACAAGAGCCCAGTAGTCGTCGCATAGAGAAAGCGCGCGAAGAGGGGGATATCCCTCGATCAAGGGAGTTGACCTCGATGCTACTTCTATTGGCGGGACTGTTGGCGCTGACGATCTATTTACCGCGGAGTTGGCAGGCCTTAGTGCGCCTCGTACATTACAGTTGGCAGTTTGATCTCGCGCAGCTCAATGCCTATCCGTTAGGCTCTTCTCCCTTGACGTTACTTCCTCGTAGTCTACAGCTCTTCCTACCGTTTGGGGGGAGTTTGTGGGGGGTAGCGATCCTCGCGAGTCTAGTGATCGGCGGGATAAACCTGAGTCCACAGGCCTTACAAGCTAAGTTCTCGCGGCTTAATCCACTCACGGGGATGAAGAAGTTTTACAGTGCTCAGACGGGCGCCGAGTTACTCAAGTCATTATTAAAGGCCTGTATCGTGATAGCCATTTTACTGACGGTCTTATGGCATCAGCAACGTGAAACACTGGGTCTCCTCCATCAACCTTTACTGCCAGCGTTGAAGCAGGGTGGAAAAGGATTAGTCGTGATTTGGTTATGGGTGGTTCTTGGGTTAACGCCAATGGTCGCTTTTGATGTGTTTTGGCAGCTCTATAGCTACCACAAGAAATTGCGTATGACACGTCAAGAGATCCGTGATGAGTATAAACAACAGGAGGGGGATCCTCACCTTAAGGGCCGCATTCGTCAACAGATGCGCGCCGTGGCACGACAACGCATGATGGCAAATGTCCCACGTGCCGACGTCGTACTGACTAACCCTACCCACTTTGCGGTCGCCTTGCTCTATCAAGAGGGCAAGATGCAAGCTCCGCAGGTGGTCGCCAAAGGACGGGGGGAGATAGCCACGAAGATTCGCCACCTTGCCCATGAACATCGTATCCCCACGCTTGAGGCTCCGCCGCTTGCCCGAGCATTATGGCGGCATACCGAGGTGGGTGATCCCATCCCAGGGGCACTTTACACGGCAGTTGCCCAAGTATTGGCATGGGTCTGGCAGATTCGCCGCTGGCGTAAAGTGGGAGGACCTAAACCCGATAGGCCCCAGCCAGTACCGATACCCACCGAGATGATCTTTGACCTAGAGAAGTATGATGATGAATAAGTTATCTATGCGTTTACGCCTGCCTAGCCGTTGGCAAGATATTGATTGGCAAATCTTAGCGGGTCCAATCCTTATTTTATTGATTTTAGCGATGATGGTCCTACCGCTTCCCGCAGTGTTACTGGACCTATTTTTTACTTTCAATATTGCCTTATCGATAATGGTTTTGTTGGTGGCTATGTTCACGCGCAGGACGCTAGAGTTTGCTGCCTTTCCTACGATTCTGCTATTTGCCACGTTATTACGCTTAGCGTTAAATATTGCGTCGACAAGGATTATTTTGTTGCAGGGGCACAGCGGAGAGGCTGCGGCAGGACAGGTCATCGAGGCCTTCGGCCATTTTTTAGTCGGGGGCAATTTTGCTATCGGCATCGTGGTATTTATTATTCTTATCGTCATTAACTTTATGGTCATCACCAAAGGGGCAGGACGGATCGCAGAGGTCGGTGCACGCTTTGTCTTAGACGGGATGCCAGGTAAACAGATGGCGATCGATGCGGACTTAAATGCTGGCGTGATCGGGGAAGAGCAGGCTAAACAGCGCCGCCAAGAGGTGACGCAAGAGGCAGACTTCTATGGTTCCATGGACGGTGCCAGTAAGTTTGTACGTGGTGACGCGATCGCCGGGATCATCATTATGGTGATTAATATTGTCGGTGGTCTGTTGGTGGGGGTGGTGCAACACGATCTCTCGGTGGGTCAGGCCGCACATACTTATACGCTATTAACGATCGGTGATGGTTTGGTTGCACAGATCCCGGCACTCGTGATTTCGACGGCAGCAGGGGTCATTGTTACGCGCGTTAGCAATGATAGCAACGTCAGTGAACAGATGGTCAGCCAGCTATTTAGTCGCCCGCAGGTGATGGTCTTGAGTGCGGCGGTACTCGGATTACTCGGCCTAGTCCCGGGCATGCCTAACGGAGTTTTTCTCTTATTTACAGCATTACTGCTAGGCGTTGCCTGGTGGGTGAAAGGAAAGGAGGCCAGTCAGGATGGGGAGGAAGCGGCCACGCTATTACCCGAACAGACGCAGCCATTAGAGGCCAGTTGGCAGGATGTTGTCATTGAAGATGCGCTCGCGATGGAGGTCGGCTATCGGCTTATCCCTTTGGTCGATGAATTACAGCAAGGCGAATTACCTGGTCGTATTCGAGGAATTCGTAAGAAGTTCGCGACCACGATGGGTTTTTTACCGCCTGGTATCCATATTTCCGATAACTTATCGTTAACCCCAGCGCACTATCGTATTTTATTGAAGGGGGTCACTATCGGCGATGGCGACGTATGGCCGGGGCGGTGGCTAGCCATCAATCCAGGCAACGCTCACACCGATCTTCCCGGTGAGGCGACGCGTGATCCGGCCTTTGGTTTACCGGCAGTATGGATCGATAGCGCCTTGAAGGAGCAAGCCCAAGCCCTCGGCTTTACGGTGGTGGAGGCCAGTACGGTGATTGCCACACACCTTAACCACCTCCTAAGTCATCATGCGAGCGAGTTATTCGGTCGGTTGGAAGCGCAACAGCTAATCGATCATGTCGCGAAAACGCTCCCTGCACTGACTGACGGGATTATCCCTGAGTTACTTTCTCTGACAACCGTCCATAAGGTGTTGCAGAATTTATTATCCGAGCAGGTATCTATCCGTGATATGCGTACGATTTTGGAAACGCTCACCGAGCAGGCTAGCCTCACCCAAAATAGCATGGAATTAACGAGTAGCGTGCGCGTTGCTTTAGGGCGAGCCATCACTCAGCAGTGGTTCAATGACGATGAGATTATCCAAGTCATCGGTCTCTCGCCAGCGTTAGAAGGACTGCTACAGCAGGTAATGCGTAGCGGTGGTGGCCTTGAGCCGGGGTTAGCCGAACAATTAGTCGAGCAGGCAGGGGCAGCCATTGATCAGCAGGAGGCATTAGGAATCACCCCTGTATTACTGGTTGATGGTGCACTACGTTTGCTGCTAGCTCGTTACCTACGCCGCCACTATCGACAGTTGGTCGTCATGTCGACCGTCGAGTTAGTGAGTGATAGGCCTATTCGCCAGACGGCGACGCTGGGGGAGTAAAATGTGGCGACACCTCGCATTCGCGTTAGCCATATTGGCAGGAATACAGGATGCTCAGGCCACCATCGTGAGTGCATCACTGAGTCACGCAGGGCAAGCGTTGACGCGAAAAGGGCAATGGTATCGTTTTGGGCTGGGCCATTTACCTCAAGACTCTCGCGGTCAAGTGACGGGGCTGAGTTGGCAGATTAACAGCCTCACCCCCTGGCCCCAGCTACCGTTACTACTACTATGTCACGATAGCGACTGCCGTCGTTTGGACTCGGTGGCAGGCCGTAGCCGCCATTTCGCTACACAGACCAGCCGAGGAGAGTGGTCAGTCTTTATTGCGCTGGCGGGTGCGGGGACACAGCAACCGTCTTTACGAGTCACGGGCATAAGCCTAACGGTGGATGTACGTAGTGGGAGATAGAGGTTGAGGCCGTTTGATTGTCCTAAAGAGAGTGAATCCAGTCATTCTCTATTGAGCCGAACCAAAGGTCTGTAGGCCGATTTTTTTTCAAACAGTTTACGACTTTCTTGAGTGACCTTTACCGTAGCGACTATCACCTAGAAAAAAGTCTTACAAATTATTCCACATTAGTAGCACTAGGCACTTTCCCGACTAGGGGGATTAATAAGTAAGCCTAAACGTCTTGCACGTTCCCTCCCAAATATTACAAGTATTAATCTTCCTAATGGAGTATAAAAAATTATAATAATCGATAAGTATATTAATAAAATATGATTTTGGTCTAATTTTTTCAGAGGAAAAGTCTGCTTGACCACACTAATCCTAAACATAACTAATACTATTATTCGGTTTTAACTCCATTCAAGTTCCTTATAGGAAACATCGGAGGTATAACTATAGATTATGCCACCACATGCCAATCTTATTTATCAATAGAAAATAACTTATCTCATTTTATAACATAGACTCTGTTTTTACGACTTCTTAATATGAATATTTTATCGATAAGGCCCCCATTAGGGCTTGATTGAGAGTGTCTGTCACAGTCCGATTTTATTCTTTTAGTACATAAAAGGATGAGTGATCAAAAATGGAACAACTTTAATCGTGATGAAAATAAACATATGATCAATTAATGATCACTCGATAGGTCGGCCGTTACGGCATTAGATGGCCTTTTTTAAACGGAAAACATAACTAGTTAAGCTACTCTAGAATCGATAAATATAATTTAAATATATGAATTTAAGGGGTTTTATACTGTTATCGGGTTAGCAGTCAGATCATGGAAATACTTTTAATTTCATAATGAATTTAATTTAAGTAATTGATTTTTAACAAAAAATAAATTTTTTCTTAGCATGTGTTTTACTGGTGATAGTAATCTTTGCAGTAATAAGAGTTAAACGCTTAATGAACGATTTTGGATAAACTAATAAAAAATTCATCAAAATTTTAATTGCATTATCAGTTTCATTTAACTATTTTCTTAGGGTATAAATTTCACTAGGAATATTCCTAACAAAGTATTTCTCCCCATTTACAAGTGGGGAAAGGTATTTGTGTATAGCAAAAATAAAAAATAATAACTTTCACCGCATCGAGGTTAATTCCATGATCAATATAGTTGCTTTATCGAAAGATAAGGGAAGTAGTTACACTGTACACTCTCCCGTCGTTACGCTTGATTCAGCTTCTATATTGAAAATATCGGTGAGTCGTGAGGAAATTCGAAGTTTTACACGGATTAACAACGATTTAATAATCGAACTCACCGATCATGAAAAAATAACCATCAAAAACTTCTTTTCCGTAGATTCTAACGGACAACATAATGTTTTGGTTTTAGAAGACCCCCACAATGGAGCCTTATGGTGGCTCGAAAACCCAGGTACTGATGCGGCTAAATATACTTCGATCGATTCGTTAACCGACGTCGGTGAACATGCTGTAAACAGCGCACATACTGGTGCTTGGGTGACGGCTGGGGCCGCTCTACTTGGTATCGGTGCCATGTTATTAGGCTCGTCAAACGCCCATCATAGCGACTCAAGAAGCGATAATACCGAATCTAATTCTGGCATTAACGACACCCCACCCGCAGAGACCGACGGCGATACCAGTTCAGGCAACCCCTCCAGTTCAAACGACGGTTCGCACTCCGGTTCCAATAGTGACTCCGACTCCGACTCTGACAGTGATTCAGATTCAGACAGTGATTCCGATTCTGATAGCGACTCGGACTCTGACAGTGATTCCGACTCTGACAGTGACTCTGATTCCGACAGTGACTCAGATTCTGATAGCGACTCGGACTCTGACAGCGATTCCGACTCTGACAGTGACTCGGATTCCGACAGTGATTCAGATTCTGATAGTGACTCGGATTCTGATAGCGACTCGGACTCTGACAGCGATTCAGATTCTGATAGTGATTCCGATCAGCTCTCTCATCCAACCGATCTGGCCATATCTCATGACGGTATAACCCTAACTGGTCAAGGAGAGGCTGGGACAAAAGTGGTTGTCACTAATGATTCAGGTGAAACCATAGGTACAGGTATTGTTGAAGCTAGCGGTTCTTTTACTGTTACGTTGAATTCACCTCAAACTAATGGTCAAGTTCTAGATGTCACGCTGACAAACGATCTAGGAGTTGTTTCACCTACATCAAATATTAAAGCTCCAGACACCACCGCTCCTGCTGCACCGACTGATGTTGTTGTCAGTGATGACGGTGTGACAGTGACCGGTAAGGCGGAAGCGGGCTCAACGGTTGCTATCAAGGATGCCAACGGCACAACTCTCGGTAGTGCAACGGTAGGCGCAGATGGTTCATTCACTGCGACCCTAAGCCCGGCACAAACCAACGGCCAGACCTTAAGTGTCACGGCTACTGATGCCGCGGGTAACCCGTCTTCAGTCGTCACGACTACAGCGCCAGATACGACAGCACCTGCCGCGCCGACTAATGTTGTTGTCAGCGATGACGGTGTAACGGTAATCGGTAAGGCCGAAGCGGGCTCCACGGTTGCAATCAAAGATGCCGATGGCAACACGTTAGGCAGTGCAACAGTCGCTACTGACGGAACGTTCACTGCGACCCTAAGTCCTTCACAAACTAATGGTCAAAGCTTAAGTGTGACCTCGACTGACACTGCAGGGAATGCTTCAACCCCAGTAACTGTTGTAGCTAAAGATACGACAGCACCTTCCGCGCCGACTGATGTTCAAGTGAGTGGTGATGGTGAAACAGTAACTGGTAAGGCGGAAGCAGGCTCAACGGTTGCTATCAAGGATGCCGCTGGTAATACGCTCGGTAGTGCAACGGTAGCCGCAGATGGTTTATTCACTGCGACCTTAAGCCCGGCACAGACAAATGGTCAAACGCTAAGCGTTACGGCTACTGATACCGCGGGTAACCCGTCTTCAGTCGCTACGACTACAGCACCAGATACCACAGCGTCAGCCGCACCAACTGATGTTGTTGTCAGCGATGACGGTGTGACAGTGACCGGCAAAGCCGAAGCGGGCTCAGCGGTTGCTATCAAAGATGCCGCTGGCAACACGTTAGGCAGTGCAACGGTAGCCGCTGACGGGACATTCACTGCGACCTTAAGCCCGGCACAAACTAATGGTCAAGCTCTCAGCGTTATTTCGACTGACCCTGCCGGGAATGCTTCGACCCCAGCAACAGTGGTAGCTAAAGATACCACTGCGCCAGCCGCACCGACTGGTGTACAAGTGAGTGGTGATGGTGAGACGGTCACCGGTAAGGCTGAAGCAGGTTCAAAAGTTACTATCAAAGATGCTGATGGCACTACTATTGGTAATACGACGGTAGGCTCAGATGGTTCATTCACTGCGACCTTAAGCCCTGCACAGACAAATGGCCAAACTTTAAGTGTGATTTCTACTGATACCGCGGGGAATGCTTCAACCCCAGTAACTGTGGTAGCTAAAGATACGACAGCACCAGCCGCGCCGACTGATGTTGTTGTCAGCGATGATGGTGTGACAGTGACCGGTAAAGCGGAAGCGGGCTCCACAGTTGCTATCAAGGATGCCGCTGGCATTACACTCGGTAGTGTAAAGGTAGCTGCTGACGGGTCGTTCACTGCGACCTTAAGCCCGGCACAAACTAATGGTCAGACGCTAAGCGTTACGGCAACGGATGCGGCGAACAACCCGTCTTCAGTCGCCACGACTACAGCACCAGATACGACAGCACCTGCCGCGCCGACTGTTGTTCAAGTGAGTGGTGATGGTGAGACGGTAACCGGAAAGGCAGAAGCGGGCTCCACAGTTACTATTAAAAATACCGATGGCACAACTCTCGGTAGTGCAAAGGTAGGCGCAGACGGTTCATTCACTGCGACCTTAAGCCCGGCACAAACTAATGGTCAAGCTCTCAGCGTTATTTCGACTGACCCTGCCGGGAACGCTTCAACGCCAGTCACTGTGGCTGCTCACGATACGACCGCGCCAGCTCAACCGAACGATGTTCAAGTGAGTAGTGATGGTGAAACGGTGACCGGTAAAGCCGAAGCAGGCTCCACAGTCGCTATCAAAGATGCCGATGGAAATACTCTCGGCAGTGCAACAGTCGCTGCTGACGGAACGTTTACTGCGACCTTAAGCCCAGCACAGACAAATGGTCAAGCCTTAAGTGTGATCTCTACTGATAACGCGGGGAATACCTCAACACCAGTAACCGTAATCGCCCAAGATACAACCGCTCCGGCACAACCGAGCGATGTTCAGCTTAATGACACTGGGACCACGATCACCGGTAAAGGTGAAGTTGGCTCAGCGGTCATTGTTAACGATGCGAACGGTAAAGAGCTAGGTTCAGGTAGCGTCGGTAGTGATGGAACTTTCTCAATCAGCTTAACTAGGCCGCAAACTAATGGGGAAACTTTGGATGTTATTTCGATAGATAGCGCGAAAAATAGCTCCACACCAGTGACAGTCACTGCGTTGGATACGACTGCTCCTATTAAGCCAAGCGATGTTCGATTAGATGATGCGGGTACGACTGTTAGCGGTAAGGGTGAAGTCGGTTCCATTATTACGATCACTAATGAAAGTGGTAAAGAGATCGGTTCAGGTATTGTTGCCTCTGATGGGACTTTCTCAATTATTTTGACTAAGCCGCAGACTAACGGCGAAACTTTGGATGTTATTTCGATAGATAGCGCGAAAAATAGCTCCATGCCAGCTGTTGTTACGGCAAAAGATACAAGTGCACCAAAAGAACCAACCGACCTGCTGATCGATGAGTCTACTTCAATATTGTCAGGTAAGGGTGAAGTAGGGACTACAGTTAAGGTTTATGACAGCAATGGTAATGTGGTTACAAGTGGATTGGTTGATGAAAATGGAATTTTCCAGGTTAAATTACCGGATAGCTTATCAGTAAACCAAAACCTATCAGTATCTTTGACTGATTCTTTAGATAATGAGTCAGATAGAGGTTCTATCTATTACTTCGACGACACTGATTCGGATTCTGACAGCGATTCAGACTCTGACAGCGATTCGGATTCCGATAGTGATTCAGACTCCGACAGTGACTCCGATTCAGATAGTGATTCCGATTCGGATAGTGACTCTGATTCCGACTCAGACAGCGACTCTGATTCGGATAGTGACTCCGACTCTGACAGCGACTCTGATTCCGATAGCGATTCAGACTCTGACAGTGACTCCGATTCAGATAGCGACTCAGATTCTGATAGTGACTCGGACTCAGATAGCGACTCCGACAGCGACTCGGACTCCGACAGCGATTCGGATTCTGACAGCGATTCCGACTCTGA
>NZ_JABBFP010000030.1 GCF_018494085.1 Rosenbergiella collisarenosi
GCCAACCTGTGCCGCTATCCGCTCACCGTTAACTTGCGCGCCGGTTAAGGTGGTATCGCGACCGCTGTGTAAGGTCACTAAACCCCCGCTGTCGAGCGTTGTCTCTTGATGAGCCAGAGAAGTGCCGTTCTCCTTGCCTTTGCTGGCATTGACACTAGCAGAAATGCTAATCCCGGCACTGTTGCCGCTAGCCCCAATCCCTACCCCCAGCGACCCGCCATGGCTGCTATTTTTACCACTCAGGGTTTCATTGTCTTGGCTAGAGTGCAGCAGGATATCCCGCGCGGCGCTCAGCGTCGTATCACGTCCGGCTTTTAGCTGGCTGCCCGTGATATCGATATCCCCTTGGGTGGCCTGTAACCTCAGGTCGCGCCCGGCGGTGAGTTGGCTACCGGCGTGCGTCTGTTGCTCGACTTTCTGCTCGGAGCGGGCGCGTTGGTTACCATAGGAGAGGTTAACCCCCATCGCGTCTTGTGACGTTGGCTGCGTAGTATGTGGGTCGTTGGCGAGT
>NZ_JABBFP010000031.1 GCF_018494085.1 Rosenbergiella collisarenosi
ACTGTGGAGCCCGCTTCTGCCTTTCCGGTTACCGTCTCACCATCACCACTCACTTGAACAACAGTCGGCGCGGCAGGCGCTGTCGTATCTGGTGCTGTAGTCGTGGCGACTGAAGACGGGTTACCCGCGACATCCGCTGCCGTAACGCTTAGCGTCTGACCATTAGTTTGTGCCGGGCTTAAGGTCGCAGTGAATGAACCGTCTGCGCCTACCGTTGCACTACCGAGAGTTGTGCCGCTGGCATCCTTGATAGCAACCGTGGAGCCCGCTTCCGCCTTACCGGTGACCGTTACACCGTCATCGCTGACAACAACATCAGTCGGCGCGGCAGGTGCGGTCGTATCTTTAGCTACCACAGTTACTGGGGTTGAAGCATTCCCCGCGGTATCAGTAGAAATCACACTTAAGGTTTGGCCATTTGTCTGTGCAGGGCTTAAGGTCGCAGTGAATGAACCATCTGAGCCTACCGTCGTATTACCAATAGT
>NZ_JABBFP010000032.1 GCF_018494085.1 Rosenbergiella collisarenosi
GGTCAGGGTCAGGTTGGCGGATTGACCCGCTTGTCCCTGCGGCGCAATACCTGCGGCCAGTACGCCGCTACTGGTTAAGTCGCCGCCGGCGGTGAGCTGTATATGCTGGCTCGCCTGCAGGTTACCGCTGTTCGTCAGTGTTCCCGCCGTGGTGATCACTACCTCCCCCGCCGCCGCGCCGAGCGTCCCGGCGTTACGTACCCCGACTCCCGCTTCGGTGCCTCGCAGGACAATTTTATTGGCATACATACCGCCGAGCTGGGAGACATCCACCGCAAACTGTGGGCGTTCGCCGTCGCGGGCGCTCTGGGCGTGGACCTCGCCGTTACGCGCATCAATCTTATTCGCCCCAACGGTTATCGTCAGCGCCTTGGCGTGCACTGCCGCATTGATTTTTACCGCACGGGCCAGCAGCTCGGTGCTATCTTGGCGCGTACTAT
>NZ_JABBFP010000033.1 GCF_018494085.1 Rosenbergiella collisarenosi
CTGGCCGCTGCGCAGCCATCCTTGGTCGTTAGTTAACTGCCCCGCGACCTGTGCCTGCAGATCCCCGAGGGCTTGTATCTCGCCGTGGAAATTAATCAGCGTATCCGCCAGCAGTTGTAGGTTGCGCCCTGCGGCGATCCGTCCAGCACGGTTATCCAGGCGTTGCTCCGCCGTCTTGACGCTGATATCGCCGTTAGCGGCAATCCTTCCGGCGTGATTGACTAGCTCGCCACTGTCGAGAGAGAGGCCCTGACCCGCGAGTAACTCTCCGCGCGTATTATCGAGGATCGCGTGCTGGGTAGTGATATCCAGCGAATCATCTGCCTGGATCAGCCCCTCACTCGTGTGCAGCCCGCGCGTGGTTATGCGAAGATCCGCCCCGCCGAGGATCGTCCCGCCCTGATTGGTTAACACTGCGGTGGTTAAGGTTGCCTCCT
>NZ_JABBFP010000034.1 GCF_018494085.1 Rosenbergiella collisarenosi
ATCAAGGATGCCAACGGCACTACGCTCGGCAGTACAACGGTTGGCAGTGATGGCGCTTTCAGCGTTACTCTTACTCCGGCACAAACCAACGGCCAGACCTTAAGTGTCACGGCTACTGATACCGCGGGTAACCCGTCTTCAGTCGCCACGACAACGGCACCAGATACGACCGCACCTGCCGCACCAACTGATGTTGTTGTCAGCCATGACGGTGTAACAGTAACCGGTAAAGCCGAAGCAGGCTCAACGGTTGCTATCAAGGATGCCGATGGAAATACGCTCGGTAGTGCAACGGTAGCCGCAGACGGTTCATTCACTGCGACCTTAAGCCCGGCACAGACAAATGGTCAAACGCTAAGCGTTACGGCTACTGATACCGCGGGTAACC
>NZ_JABBFP010000035.1 GCF_018494085.1 Rosenbergiella collisarenosi
GAGACTCCGAATCATTATTCATGATTCAGTGTTTTCAATTTATCAGCTTGTTTCCAGATTTTTAAAGAGCAATATCTCAAACACGACTCGTAAGTCATCTTTAAGATATTTTTGGCGGCGACTTTCACTCACATACCAGCAAGTGGCGTCCCCTAGGGGATTCGAACCCCTGTTACCGCCGTGAAAGGGCGGTGTCCTGGGCCTCTAGACGAAGGGGACATAAGTCTGCTTCGCAAGACGCCTTGCTTCTTTACTTTCATCAGACAATCTGTGTGGACACTACGCAGTCATGTATCTTATAGGTAAGGAGGTGATCCAACCGCAGGTTCCCCTACGGTTACCTTGTTACGACTT
>NZ_JABBFP010000036.1 GCF_018494085.1 Rosenbergiella collisarenosi
GACACTGGACTGCCAACCTTATCCATCAACACCATTGCGGGCGATGACATCATCAACAGCACGGAGAAAGGTCAGGACCTGACCATCACCGGGCAAGCGACTGGACTGGCTTCGGGCGCGACAGTCACCGTTAACCTTAACGGCCAGCAGTATACCGCCACCGTTGATGATAAAGGACAGTGGAGTACCGTGGTACCTGCCGCAGATGTGGCAAATCTGGGTGAAGCGATCTACTCGGTTAGCGCGTCAGCGACCAATGATGTGGGGAACAGTGCTAACACAACCCATACCATCACTGTCGGCGGGGAAGCCCCGACCATTACCATCAATACGGTGGCGGG
>NZ_JABBFP010000037.1 GCF_018494085.1 Rosenbergiella collisarenosi
GTCAATATTCGACCGCCCAGTGCCGCCGGCGTCTCGCACAATACCTATACTCAGTTCGATATCGAACGCCAAGGGGCTATCTTAAACAATGGGCGTACCGCCAGCCAAACCCAGCTCGCGGGCTATGTCACGGCCAACCCGTGGCTCGCCAAGGGCGAAGCAAAGGTTATTCTTAATGAAGTGAATAGCCGTGACCCCTCGCGCCTGCATGGCCTGTTGGAGGTAGCGGGTCGCCAGGCGGATATCATCATCGCGAATCCAGCCGGGATCACCTGCGACGGCTGTGGTTTTATTAATGCTAATCGTGCCACGCTCACCACGGGCAACGTTGCGCTTAC
>NZ_JABBFP010000038.1 GCF_018494085.1 Rosenbergiella collisarenosi
CTGCCCGCTAAGGTCAGATCATTTCCCGCCTGCAGATGGACGCTCTCCCCTTCCACCGCACTGCCTAATGCCTGCGTCGTCGAGATACTCTCATGCCGCGTCTGCATTTTACTGGATAACCACCCGGCGCTGCGTTGCTGGCTATTCTCAGTGACCGTCTGTTGCGACTGGCCACTGCTTAGCGTGAGGTCTCGACCCGCGCGTAGCGTCAGCGCCTCACCCGCCAATACCTTCGCAGCCTGTAGGTTGATATCTCGGCCTGCTAACAGCGTTATTTGGCCATTGCCTTCAACCTGGCTGCCAAGTTCGGT
>NZ_JABBFP010000039.1 GCF_018494085.1 Rosenbergiella collisarenosi
GTGGTAACCGGATGAAGGCACTGAAGGGTGCGCGGTTGGCTTCGCTCAATGCTTGATAAGCTTGCCATTCACAGCCCTGATAGGGAGCGCTAAAGCGTTGAGCTAAATTTACCTGATAGCAATCTCCCGCCAAGATATAGGCTTGAACCTGTTCAAATTTCTGCCGGTAAAGAGATACATCCATATTACTTTGCCAGTCAGCCATCAGTGCAAAAGGTGCTGCTGGTGTGGGAACCTGAGCAGTAAGCCAAGTGAGCCGTCGGTGCGCATCATCAAGGC
>NZ_JABBFP010000003.1 GCF_018494085.1 Rosenbergiella collisarenosi
GGAGCAAACCGGGATTTTTGCCGGGCAGGGCGGGTTCTCGATTACAGTGGGGCAGCATACGCAGTTGAATGGCGCGGTGATCGGCGCTACTGCCGCCGCGCAGAATAATCAGCTACAGACCGGCACGTTAGGGTTTACGGATATCGATAATCATGCCGAGTATAAGGTTGAACACAAAAGTGTCGGCATGAGCTCCGGGGGCGATCCGACTAGCCAGCTGCTGAAGAGTGCCGCGAACTCTTTACTGCTAGGGGCAGCGGGGGCCGGCAGTGCTGACTCGGTCACCCACTCAGCGATAAGCCAAGGAACCTTAGTGGTTCGCGACGTTGCCGAGCAATCGCAGTCTTTATCCTCGCTCAGCCGTGATGTAGAAAACGCTCACCAGGCGCTCAGCCCGATCTTTGATAAGGAGAAGGAGCAAAATCGCCTACGCGAAGCACAATTGATCAGCAGTATTGGGGCACAAGCCGCGAATATTGCGCAGACGCAGGGCCAGCTTGCGGCCATAAAAACGGCGACAGAGAAAGTCGCCCAGCTGACCCCCGAGCAACAGGAGAATATCAAGGCGCAGTGGCTTAGCCAGCATCCTGGTCAACAGCCTGACGAGCGTACCTTAGTAGAATTTATCACTCAGCAATTTTATCAGCAGGCGATGAACGACTCGGGATTCGGTGTGGGCGGGAGCGTTCAGCGAGCCATCCAAGCGGTGAGCGCGGCGGTACAGGGGCTTGCCGGCGGAGACATTGGCGGCGCGCTAGCCGGTGTAGGCGCACCCTATATTGCCAATATCATCGGCCAGAGTGAGCTGGATACGAACGGTAAGTTACTGGCACATGCTACCGTTAATGCCGTGCTCACCGCCGCGCAGGGAAATAACGCCTTAGTCGGAGCCACCGCAGCCACCAGTGCAGAGCTGGTAGGGGTGATTGCGGCGGGTGCCTATGGACGAGAGGTTAACGCGCTCACCGAAAACGAGAAGCAGATGGTCAGTGTATTCGCGACTCTTGCGGCCGGTCTGGCGGGAGGGTTAGCCGGCGGCGATATGGCGAATGCTATGGCGGGTGCGCACACCGGGAAGGTGACGGTTGAGAATAACCTGATGGGTGGTACTGAGGACGGTCAGGAGAAGTTCGCCAGAGAGCATGGCAAGAATATTGCCTCTTGTGCGGATAATCCAGGTTCAGCGTCCTGTCAGAAAGGTCTGGCGATGCAGGATGCGCTGATGGTGGCACTTCCAGCTGGGCTTGGCGGTGGTTTACTGGCAGCGGCTACACCGGAGATAGCTGTAGCGGCAAGAACTGTAATACAAGCATGCGCAGGGAATGTAGTGCTGTGCCTGAATAATGCAGGCATTCAGGTGTCGGAAGCCTTAGTCCCGGGAGGAGTAGGCGCAGGTGGTGCTGTCGGGATAGGTAAGACAGCGGCTGAAGCCACGGCAGCGAAAGCAGAGGTTGTGGCGGCTAATGTATTAAAAAATGAAGGAAAGGGAGCATCGAGTAATATTTCAAGAGAACTTACTGGAATTACACAAAAGCAGCTCGATAAAAAATTTAAGCACGCTATTGATTTTGGTGTGATAACAACAAAGAAAAATCCTCAAACATTGGGTCAGTACGAAACGGCAATCAAAAATCATATGAATGATGCTGCGACTATAGAAAAAGGTTCATATGGATTTGTCAAAGACTCTAAGGTATTTTTTAACTCTAAAACTAATAATGCTGTGGTAGTGGATGGTTCAGGTAATTTTGTTACTGGTTTCAAGGTGATACCTAGTACACCACAATACGATAATTTTATGAAAAATGGGATATTACGATGAGTAATTTGATTTTAGATTTTGCAAAGTCATTTACTGAGGAAAGGTTATCTGCAAACGCCTTTGCTGAGGCATATATTGAGCTGTGGCGTATAGAAAGAGATAACAAAAATATTCTAAATTATGAAGAAAGAGTAAGTGAATGTTTATCAAGTATTTTTTGTCTGGCTGATTTATATAATCCTGATAGTGATAAGGATGATTATGAATTAAACGATGAACAGCTCAGAGATAAAATATTAGAACTTTTCAATACGTTAAAATAATTTAAGACCCCGGCAATGGAGCCGGGATCTTACTCAATATATCAGTTAGTTACTGCCTCACCGCTGCGGTTTAGTTATCACCTAAATTTTTCGGCTGGTCGCTGATTTATAGTTGAGAATAACTGGCTGAACCTTCCTTCAGGAATGACGGATTATGGTCAATCAGCCTCTTCATTAGCAATGTCCATGGCTCAGCAAGGCGCAACCTCAGATGAAATCAATACAGCGCTCAGTCAGCATGTGAAAGGGGATTTACCCGAGGGAGCGAATATTACGAAAGCCATTGTTGAGGGTTACACAGATGGCTTAATGATAGGAGTCGCAATCTACTTAGGTCCTGCGGCCTCGATAGCGAAAGTTGTGGGCGGTAGCGTAATTGCAGCCGTCGCGAATGGCAGTTATCAGTGGTTTGATATGAGCCTGTCGGGGAATGAAGGAAAAGTTTACGATCCGCTGAGTACGGGAGCCGCCGCTATTATGGGCGGTCTGGCACCGGGGCGTGGAGTCTGGCAGAACGTGGGCATAGCGGCAGGTGGAGCAGTGTTTACTGATGGGCCAAATCCAGGATCGATAGGGGCCTCTGCCGCCGGTGCCTGGGTTGGCGGCATGTTCGGGGAGTATGCGCCGGGGATTGTTAATTCAATAACAAGAAAGGAACTGCCTGGATTCATCTACGATATTGGAGGGGCTTTTGCTTCCGAAGCTGCCACTGATGCAGGCACAAGTATTATCAAAAAGCAGGAGAGTGGAAAATGATGAAGTCCACTCTTAAATACATAGTTCTTTTTGCTTATTTTACTGTTGGTTTTTTCTTATTGGGTCTAATCATAAAAGTTGTTTCAAGTTTTATTCATCTGGGTGGATTTTATTTACCTTATGAAGAAATTATGAGGAATCTTTTCAAAAGCATTATTGCAGGATCAGCAATAACATTAGCTGCAATTACCTTTAATTTGATTGATAAATTTAAAGGTCGTAGAAAAAAGTCATCCAAACCTGGTTAAGTTATAGGTCCCGGTCGCCTTAACCGGGACTGTTGTTGAGAATAACTTACTTGGTGGTAGTGAAGAAGCTCAGGCTGCATGGATACGACAGCATGGTATCGATATGGCGAGCTGTGCTGATAATCCTAGGGGAAGCGCAAAACCAGCGTAAACTTGCAGTTTTGGATTACTGAACCGGCAATGGAGTCATTCTCTAGATCTGCCGGACAGACATACAAATGTTTTACCGACTGATGAGCCATGATGATATGCACTGTAGTAGATTGAGTTTTATTGCCATTACCGTGAACCGGCTGCGTCCCTGATAACCAACATATCAGGAAATAGGTAAGTTTTAATGCGAGTCCAGACTGAGCGCTGATCATCTTCTGACCAAGCTGATTTAGTTACAAACCAGTTTTTGGCTACGCTTTTAAAAGTACGGGTATAGATGTCTACGGAAAACACCTTCTTTTTGCCTTTAAAGCGATAACCCAACTACCAATATTTTGAACCGTTAGGATGTACCAGCAGATAGAGGCCAACCCGTCAGTAAGTGGTATGACGGCATCCTCTGTTTGCTGGTAAAAAGAAAACCGAACCAGCTTTACCAGTATTTTTACCAGCAAAAGGGTGTAGCTTCGAGTGTTTTTTAATAGATGTGAGTAGACAAGTTTGAAGGGTTAACCAATTGATAGAAAGCAAAAAAGCCAGGCGTCCGTAGACATCTGACTTCTTTAAATTTGGCTCCTCTGACTGGACTCGAACCAGTGACATACGGATTAACAGTCCGCCGTTCTACCAACTGAACTACAGAGGAATTGCGTTAACGCGGCGTATACTAATGACACGGCGTAGGACTGTCAAAGGCAATTATCGGGATTCATGGTTAACTGCCTAGTAAAACAACAATCTGGTTAAAAAATGGTTAACGCACTGAACGGATTAGTTAAGATCGAGTGTTTTTAACCAATCCTCAATAGAATCTTGACTACTCATCGTCGGCTGGAGCAGCCCATCGATCATGAAGCTGGGCGACACATGTATCCCATTTTGACGGGCATACTTGGCTTGAAACTTAATCAAATTTTGCAGATCCGCTTGATCGAAAATCTCACGTACGTCGACGCCGCTGTAAGCAACCAAACGTTGTAGGAGTTGCTCGGGCGTGGTCTGCATATTCGGACCACGACAGTGGTCGATAAACTCGAATTCCTCACGATGATCGGCGATGCTTTGCATTACTGCCTTCACCGCCACTTGTCCGTCTGCGAGGGTAGAAGCCGCGAGGATATAACGCACGACGATACCGGAGAATAGATGCCAAGGTTGCGATTGTAGGCGCAGTTTAATTTGTAATCTATCGTCGCCTGCTTTGGACAGTAGCTCTGGTAGCTTATTGAAAGTAAGGACGGAGAAAGGGCAGGTCGGTTCTAAAAATACCTCCAATACCCGTTCTCCGCGTCCCCAGGTTAAACTCTGCTCGCTATGGCGTAATACTGCGTTTGTCATATCACTCACCTTGTTCTCGATCATCATTAATAGCTCAAGCTTGGCAAAGATAAGTCGCAATTTCCAGCGAGCAGCGGCGATTTATTCAGCGGGACCGGCCTTGCGCCCTGGTTGTGCATCCAAACTCTGGCCGTTGGTCGCTAGGCTATCTTCACCCATTAACCACAGGTAGAGCGGCATAATGTCACTAGGCGTCTTTAGCTTCATCGCATCTTCGTCGGGGTAGGCGCTCGCGCGCATTTTTGTACGGGTACCACCAGGATTAATACAGTTAACGCGAACGTTGGTATCGTTGAGTTCTTCAGCGAGCACCTGCATCATGCCTTCTGTCGCGAATTTAGACATCGCATAGGCTCCCCAGCCGGCACGACCTTGGCGTCCGACACTTGAGGTCGTGAAGATCAGTGAGGCATTGGGCGCATTGAGCAGCAAGGGCATGATGGCTTGCGTGAGGTAATAAGTGGCATCGAGGTTAACCTGCATAACTTGTCGCCAAAGTGAAGCAGGTGTGTCTAACAGCGGCTGAATCCTTCCGAGCATTCCCGCATTATGTAACACGCCGTCGAGCGTGGGTGCCACCAATGCGATATGCCTCGCTAGCTCTTGATAGTCTTCTGCTGTTGCGGTAGCAAAATCGATTTTGAATAGCGATGGAAATTTACCGAACTTATGGTGCAGCTCCGCCGCTACATGGTCGAGCTTTTGCTGATTACGACCTAGGAGAATGAGTCGCGCACCATGGCGCGCATAAGTGAAGGCCGCTTCATGGCCAATGCCCTCCGTTGCGCCGGTGATAAGTAAGGTTCGATTTTTTAATAGATCCTGAGGCGCTTGATAGTGCATGGCGTGTCCTTAACAAAAGTGATGGCAGTTATGCCGTTTCAACGGCTATGTTACAATCATAGGTGATTACTTATCGAAAACGATCTATTGAAACGATTAATGTAGCGTCAATTACCCCCGAGAGGAGAATAACGTGGGTTTTACAGCAGAGTATGGCTTATTTTTAGCCAAGTGTGTGACCCTGGTGGTGGCAGTCTTAGCGATTGTCATTTTTATCGTCAGTCAACGAAGTAAGGCTAAACAATCCCCTGGCGAACTCGTGATTCGCGAACCGGGTAAAGAGTATAAGCAGCTACAAAAACGACTCGAACAAGCACTGATTGAGCCGACCGCACAAAAACTGTGGCTAAAAACTGAAAAACAAAAAGAGAAGACACGAATAAAAGAAGAAAAGCAGCAGGCTAAAGCCGGCACTTTCGCGGTTAAACCGGTACTCTTTTTACTCAGTTTCAAAGGGAGTATGGATGCTCATGAAGTCGAGACACTGCGCAAAGAGGTCTCTGCGGTATTGTCGGCGGCGAAGCCTGGCGACGAAGTGCTACTAAAATTAGAGAGTCCTGGCGGCGTAGTTCACGGTTATGGGTTAGCGGCCTCACAGCTGCAACGCTTTCGCGATCACGGTATACCGCTTACCGCTGTCGTCGATAAAGTTGCCGCTAGCGGCGGCTATATGATGGCCTGTGTGGCAAATCATATCGTCGCAGCACCTTTCTCTATTATTGGATCGATTGGTGTTGTGGCACAAATCCCGAATATCCACCGCCTATTAAAGAAAAACGATATCGATGTTGAGTTGCATACCGCTGGCCAGTATAAGCGTACGCTAACGATGTTGGGTGAAAATAGCGAAGAGGGTCGGGATAAGTTTCGCCAAGACCTCGATGAGACGCATCAATTATTTAAAGCGTTCGTGAGCGATATGCGCCCAAGTCTCGACATCGATAGTGTCGCAACGGGTGAGCACTGGTACGGTAAACAGGCGTTGGAAAAAGGCCTTATCGATGAGATAGCGACGAGCGACGCATGGATTATCGAAAGAATGCAGCAGTTTCGGTTACTGAGCCTAAGCTACGCTCGTCGTAAAACGATCATTGAACGGTTGACACAGAGCGGTGCGACGGCAGTCGAAAAAGCTGCGTTAAAACTGTGGCAGCGCGGTCAGAAACCCTTACTCTAGTTATTACTTTTTGTGCCAAAGCCCCTTTATTTAAGGGGCCTTTTCCCCTGCAATGGCGCAGATTTCCTCTCTCGGAACTTCTCGAAAATCCTCTACAACAGACTCTAAATAATGTTGCGAAACTGATTTTATCAGGTACAGTGTGGCGATTTAGTACTGTAGACCAATGGGTCTGATTTACTCGTTGAACTGTGAAATAAATTACTTTAATCAGTTGGTTATTTTCCGCGACGATGCCACAATTGTGCTATACAACATATTCTGTAACAGAATTTAGCGGGTAATAAACGTTACCCATCAAGGTTTTTTCACGTTCATCGAACGTTTTTATTAGGTAGATTATTTATGGGTAAAGCACTCGTCATAGTGGAGTCACCTGCAAAGGCCAAAACGATTAATAAATATCTGGGCAGTGGCTTTGTCGTTAAATCTAGTGTGGGTCACGTCCGTGATTTACCCACCAGCGGTTCGGCGGCAAAAAAGAGTGGGACTACCAGTAAGGCAAAAGGCACTAAAGCCGTTAAAAAAGATGCAACAGAAGCGCTCGTCAACCGAATGGGGGTCGATCCTTGGCACGGCTGGAAGGCAAACTACCAGATTTTACCCGGTAAAGAGAAGGTCGTTGCGGAACTGCAAGCTCTTGCTAAAGATGCTGACCACATTTATCTCGCAACGGATTTGGACCGTGAGGGAGAAGCTATAGCATGGCATTTGCGCGAAATTATTGGCGGTGATGACCAGCGCTTTAGTCGCGTCGTTTTCAACGAAATTACTAAGAATGCGATTCAGCAGGCGTTTGATAAGCCCGGTCAATTAAATATCGATCGCGTTAACGCTCAGCAGGCTCGACGCTTTATGGACCGTGTCGTGGGTTACATGGTCTCTCCGCTATTGTGGAAAAAAATTGCGCGGGGCCTCTCGGCGGGCCGTGTGCAATCTGTCGCGGTACGCTTAGTAGTGGAACGCGAACGCGAAATCAAGGCATTTGTCCCGCAAGAATATTGGGAAGTCGATACAACCCTCACCACACCGAAAGGTGATGAACTACTCATGCGTGTCACGCATAAAAGTGATGCAGCATTTAAGCCGACCAATAAGCAAGAGACGGACTCTGCAGTTAAGCTACTGGAAAAAGCACGCTTCGACGTGCTCGATCGGGAAGATAGACCGACGAGCAGCAAACCCAGCGCACCGTTTATCACGTCGACTCTACAGCAGGCGGCGAGTACACGCCTTGGCTATGGTGTGAAGAAGACGATGATGCTGGCTCAGCGTTTGTACGAAGGTGGCCATATCACTTACATGCGTACTGACTCGACCAACCTCAGTCAAGACGCATTGAGCATGGCACGCGACTATATCCAGTCGGAATTCGGAGACAAATATCTCCCAGACTCAGCGATAGTCTACTCTAGTAAAGATAATGCCCAAGAGGCTCATGAAGCTATCCGTCCTTCCGATATCATTGTTGAGGCTGAACAACTTAAAGATATGGAAGCCGACGCCCGTAAATTATACCAACTTATTTGGCGTCAATTTGTTGCCTGCCAAATGACACCTGCCCGTTACGATTCCACGACATTAACGGTGAAAGCTGCTGATTTCACGCTCAAAGCGAAAGGTCGTACGCTGCGGTTTGATGGTTGGACTAAAGTGATGCCTGCGTTGCGTAAAAACGACGAAGATATGACGCTTCCGGTTGTCGCAGTCGGCGACTCTCTCGGTTTGAATACGATTATCCCACGTCAGCTGTTCACGAAGCCAGCCGCGCGTTTTAGCGAAGCCTCACTCGTCCGGGAGCTGGAAAAGCGCGGTATCGGCCGACCTTCAACTTATGCATCGATTATCTCGACTATCCAAGATCGCGGTTACGTTCAGGTTGAAAACCGCCGTTTCTATGCGGAGAAAATGGGGGAAATCGTTACCGATCGCTTGGAGGAGAATTTCCAAGAACTGATGAATTACGATTTTACCGCGCGCATGGAAAATCATCTTGACCAGGTTGCGAATAAAGAAGCCGAGTGGAAAGGTGTCCTCGATACCTTCTTTGGCGATTTTACATCGCAATTAACACAAGCGGAAAAAGATCCCGAGGAAGGGGGGATGCAACCTAACCCGATGGTGCTCACCTCCATTGACTGTCCGACCTGTGATCGGGCTATGGGTATCCGCACCGCGACCACAGGTGTTTTCTTAGGCTGCTCGGGCTATGCCTTACCGCCTAAAGAGCGCTGCAAGCAGACCATCAACCTGATCCCAGAAAACGAAGTTTTAAATATTCTGGAAGGTGATGATGCCGAAACCAATGCCTTGCGTGCGCGTCGGCGTTGTGAGAAGTGTGGAACGGCGATGGATAGCTATCTTATCGATGAGAAGCGTAAGCTGCATGTCTGCGGCAACAACCCTTCTTGTGATGGCTATGAAGTGGAAGCGGGGGAGTTTCGCATCAAAGGCTATGATGGCCCAATCGTAGAGTGTGATAAGTGCGGGAATGAAATGCATTTAAAACTAGGCCGATTTGGTAAGTACATGGCATGTACCAATGAAGAGTGTAAAAACACGCGTAAAATTCTGCGTAATGGAGAGGTGGCACCACCGAAAGAAGATCCGGTTCCACTACCTGAGCTTGAATGTGAAAAATCAGACGCTTATTTTGTATTGCGTGACGGCGCCTCAGGGATTTTTCTCGCGGCAAATACTTTCCCTAAATCTCGTGAAACACGTGCGCCACTCATCGAAGAGTTACAGCGCTTCAAGGAGCGCCTACCGGAGAAGTTTATCTATCTGACGGAAGCACCCGCCACGGATCCTCAAGGAAATAAAACGTTAGTAAGGTTTAGTCGTAAAACTAAACAGCAGTATGTCTCTTCAGAGAAAGAGGGCAAAGCGACAAACTGGACACTGTTCTACGTAGACGGTAAGTGGCAAGAAGTTAAGAAATAAGCGCCTTGGTGCATACCTTATCCCAAGGTATGCATTTTTTAATTCTGTAATGTCTCCCCTCCAACGGTTATAACCAATTATTCTTTATCATTATGAATAATGCTATGATGGTTATACCAAATAAAGATTTCCCCTTATGAGTTAGCCTGCCTAGTCTCTACGTCGTCGCGTGTTAAGGAAGAGTAATGAAATTACAGCAGTTGCGTTATATTGTTGAAGTGGTCAATCATAACTTAAACGTCAGTTCGACAGCGGAGGGGCTTTATACCTCACAACCTGGTATTAGTAAGCAAGTTAGGATGCTTGAAGATGAGCTCGGTATCCAGATTTTCGCTCGTAGCGGTAAGCACCTTACCCAAGT
Source organism: Rosenbergiella collisarenosi (assembly GCF_018494085.1). GTDB lineage: Bacteria > Pseudomonadota > Gammaproteobacteria > Enterobacterales > Enterobacteriaceae > Rosenbergiella > Rosenbergiella collisarenosi. The sequence goes on from NZ_JABBFP010000003.1 coordinate 9,905, forward strand.
CACGCCCGCAGGTCAGGAAATAATCCGTATCGCTCGTGAAGTGCTGTCGAAGGTGGATGCGATTAAGTCGGTCGCAGGGGAGCACACTTGGCCTGACCAAGGCTCACTTTATGTTGCCACGACACATACCCAGGCGCGTTACGCACTGCCTGAGACGATTAAAGGCTTCATGCATAAATACCCGCGGGTATCCTTACATATGCATCAGGGCTCACCGACCCAGATTGCCGAGTCAGTATCTAAAGGTAACGCTGATTTCGCTATCGCTACAGAGGCACTGCATCTTTACGACGATCTAATTATGTTGCCTTGCTATCACTGGAATAGATCGATAGTCGTGCCACCGTCGCATCCTCTGGCGCAGAAAAAAGAAGTAACCATCCAAGAGTTAGCCGAGTATCCACTCGTCACCTACACCTTCGGTTTTACCGGGCGTTCTGAACTCGATACCGCATTTAGTCACGCGGGCTTAACACCCAAAATAGTCTTCACGGCAACCGACGCGGATGTTATCAAAACCTATGTACGCTTAGGCTTAGGTATCGGGGTTATTGCGAGTATGGCGGTGGACCCGATTTCAGATCCTGATTTGGTGGGTATCGATGCCTCGAATATCTTTACACACAGCACGACTAAAATTGGCTTTCGCAGCAGTAGCTTCTTACGTAGCTACATGTATGATTTTATCCAACGTTTTGCCTCACATTTAACGCGCGACGTTGTCGATACGGCCATCGCGCTACGTTCAAATGAGGACGTAGAGGCGATGTTTAAAGATATAAAGCTACCTTTTAAATAGATCCACATCATTATTTGCTCAGTTAACTTTTATTTTGAGCAAGATATTGATCGTAATTATATTGCACCATTGAGCGCTCGGCATACTACGCACCTCCAATAAAAAGAGCACCGTAGAGATTTATGATGACGCATCAATGTAAACACTTAAGCAAAATAGGTAAGACTTGCGCATGGTCAACGAAGACGGTTTGGTGTGTATGTCTCGGATTTTGCCTTGGCTTTTGGCTACTTGTTGGGTTGGTTTTACGTCAGTTATTGTAGGATGGGCAGTATTGGTCAACCCCACCAATACTGCCCACTTTTTACCGTTAGTCGTTTAAGATGACTACGAGCGGTCGAGTAAGTGGCCCATTTTTTTTGCCTTGGTATCTAAATAATCCGTATTTTTTGGGTTACGTCCGACAAGTAGCGGTACACGCTCACTGATTTTAATTCCAGCTTCGCTAAGTACGCTCACCTTTTTAGGATTATTTGTTATAAGGCGGATCCTGTCGACTCCGAGTAACTTAAGCATATCGGCACAGAAGGTAAAATTGCGTTGATCGGGTGCAAAACCTAAGGCTTCATTGGCCTCGACAGTATCGTATCCTTTATCTTGCAGCGCATAGGCCTTGATTTTATTGAGTAGACCGATACCGCGCCCTTCTTGACGATGATAGAGCAATATTCCACGCCCCTCTTTCGCAATAGCGTCGAGTGCGGCCTCAAGCTGAAAACCGCAGTCACAGCGCAAGCTAAACAAGGCATCGCCCGTCAAACATTCAGAATGCACACGGGTGAGTACGGGTGCATCGCCACTGATATCGCCAAATACTAGCGCAACATGATCTTTATGCGTTGAAATTTCTTCAAAGCCAACCATTAGAAAATCACCCCATTGCGTAGGGAGTTTGGCTTCTGCTACACGTGTTAATTGCATTACATACCCCGGTATTTGAATTATACTCGTTATTCTTGATGCATCCTGACATTCTGCCATACTCGCGGCGGAAGTAGGTAAGATGTTCATAAAAAAAGCACACTAAGTTACTATTCTTATGGGGAATTATGAGTAAGCAGCTACTTAACGTTTCGCTCGGTGCCGGGTTATTATTGATAGTACCGTTAGTAACGCTTATTTTTGGTTGGCAATGGGATCCCCAACGAACTTCACTTACCGCCTATCCGTTTTACCTGCTAACCCAGACGGTTACTCGCCCTTGGGGAATAATGACGTCGTTAGTATTGGGAACGCTTCTCTATAGCGCCAGTCGTTCTTCTATGCAGAGTCGCGCAGCATGGGCGCTGTTGATAGTGGTGGTGGTCGGGGGAGGGCAAGGCATCAAATCATTATTAAAGCCTTACTTCGCTGAACCTAGGCCTTATGTCGTGAAACTTACGAACGAACTGCACGTTGCACCGAGCGTCTTTTATCAGCAATCCAAGGTAGAACGTCAAGCCCTCATCACTCAGTCATCCGCGTTTTGGCCATCGATTCCTGGCTGGCAACGTACGCACTGGCAACATGAAACGGGTTATTCTTTTCCTTCCGGACACAGTTTCTTCGTGGCAAGCTGGCTGTTGCTCTTCTATGGGCTGATCAGTTTGAGACGGTATTGGCCAGTATTAATCATCGTAACGTTGTGGGCATGGTCCGTGATGTGGAGTAGAATGTTACTCGGTATGCATTGGCCGCGAGACCTCATTGCCTCCGTTAGCATTGCTTGGGTATTTACTTTACTCGTGTTATTTGTTTACCGTCGCTTATGCTCTCGTAAATGAAAGATTTTTGTCCTCAACGATTGTAAAAACGACAATCATCCCCATACTATAAGCAGTAATTGGTAAAAAACATTAACATAATTTGATTAAATGACTCGTTTGCTAGACGAACAGTTTGAAGGGACGCCAAGTGAAATTTAAATATTTGCTAATAGTGATTATCGTTTTATTCGTTTTTGTCGCTTCATTCACGCTTGGAGCGAAAAATGAGCAACTGGTCACTTTTAACTTTTTAGTCGCTCAAGGTACATTTAGGCTTTCCACACTGTTGGCTTCACTCTTTGGTATTGGCTTCCTATTAGGATGGGTGATCTGTGGGGTCTTTTGGCTTCGAGCTCGAGTGGCTCTTGCCCACGCTAAAAATAAAGTAATCAAACTTGAACAACAGCTTAGTAAACAGCCGTAACTGTCTGGCTATAGTGCTAAGCCGCTTAGGATCCTCGCATGCTTGAATTGCTGTTCTTACTATTACCTGTTGCAGCAGCCTATGGCTGGTATATGGGCAGGAGGAGTGCGCAGCAAGGTAAACAACAAGAAGCTAATCGCCTGTCGCGAGAATACGTGACAGGGGTAAACTTCCTCCTCTCCAATCAGCAAGACAAAGCGGTAGACCTTTTCCTAGATATGCTCAAAGAAGACTCCACCGACTTTGAAGCTCACCTAACCTTAGGTAACCTCTTTCGCTCGCGCGGCGATGTCGACCGCGCCATTCGTATTCACCAGTCTTTGATGGAGAGTACCTCTCTGAATTTTGAACAGCGTCTCCTGGCTATTCAGCAACTTGGGCGCGATTATATGGCTGCCGGTCTATATGATCGGGCTGAGGCGATGTTTAAACAACTTATCGCTGAGAACGATTTTAAGGTTAGTGCGTTGAAGCAACTGCTCTCGATTTATCAGCTAACACGCGACTGGCAGCAATCGATTGATACCGCGGAAAAACTGTCTAAGGCAGATAAAATACCGCAAGGCACGCATATCGCACATTTCTATTGTGAACTCGCCCTCCAGGCGATGGCGGGTGATGACCTAGACAAGGCATTACTTTTACTGCGTAAAGCCGAGGTATCAGACAGGAAGTGCGCACGAGTGTCGATTATGCTCGGTAGACTGTGGACTGCGAAAGGAGAGCCCGAAAAAACCATCGAGGTCCTCAAGCGTGTTCCCGAACAAGACCCAGAGATGATCAGCGAGGTATTACCCTCTATAAAAGAGGCCTACCAACGACTGTCAGACACAACGCATTGGCGGCATTTTTTAGAACAGTGTGTTTCCGAACACCATGGTAGTATGGCTGAGCTTTACCTCGCAGACGAAATTGAACAAGACCAAGGCTTAGAGCCGGCTCAGCAATTTTTAGAGGCACAATTGCATTCTGCGCCTACCTTGAATGGGTTTCACCGATTGGTCAATTATTACCTCGAAGGGACTGAAGACGGACGTGCAAAAGAAAGTCTTGCGGTACTGCGTGATATGGTCGGCGAACAATTACGTTTAAAACCTCGTTATCGCTGCCAGAAGTGTGGTTTTACGGCGCATGCGATCTACTGGCACTGCCCATCGTGTAAAGGTTGGTCGACGGTGAAACCGATGCGTGGTTTAGACTCGTAGTTTCAAAAAAAGACGCACATTAGTTACAACATACTAGTTGGATGGGGCAGGATCCTAACTTAACCATTGTCACGGTTTTAGTTAAGTAGGTAAAATAGAGCTCTCGGTTGCCTATCTCCAGTAAGGAATATTATGTCTATCGCTTCACCCGTTATTGTGGCCCTCGATTTTGATAATATAGATTCAGCGCTAGCGTTAGCAGATCGTATCGACCCTAAAAGCTGTCGTCTAAAAATTGGTAAAGAGATGTTCACTCGTTATGGGCCTGAGGTGATACATGCCTTACATCGCCGCAATTTTGAAGTCTTCCTTGATCTTAAATTTCACGACATTCCTAATACTGTGGCTAAAGCGGTTACCGTCGCGGCAGATCTTGGTGTATGGATGGTTAATGTCCATGCAGGAGGAGGAGTTCGGATGATGGAAGCCGCTAAACAGGCTTTAGATAAGTTTGGAAGCTCAGCACCGCATCTCATTGCCGTCACAGTACTTACCAGCATGGACCAGACTGACTTACACGGTTTGGGGATTACTGATTCTCCTTCCGCACATGCAGAAAAACTCGCTAAGCTCACTAAAGAGTGTGGAGTAGAGGGTGTGGTGTGTTCAGCCCATGAGGCGGTTCAGTTTAAACAACGCTTTGGTAAAGAATTTTTACTCGTCACGCCCGGTATTCGTCCAGAAGGTAGTGAGCAAGGTGATCAGCGGCGTATTATGACTCCTGTTGAGGCCGTCAGTGCTGGCGTTGATTATATGGTTATTGGTCGTCCAATTACTCAATCGGCTAGTCCAGAACAGGCATTGAAAGGTATTTTAGCTTCATTGGAATCAACGTCATGAAAAATGATAATCCACTCGTCTATTCTACAGAGAGCGGTAGGATCACCGAGGAAAAAACGGTAGTTCCACGGCCTAAGGGAGATGGTGTTGTTCGTATTAGCCGCCAAACAAGTGGCCGTAAAGGTAAAGGAGTAAGTATCATTACTGGCTTGGATATGGATGATGCTGCTTTAACGCGATTTGCGGCTGAGTTGAAGAAAAAATGCGGCTGTGGGGGTACGGTAATAGAGGGGATGATTGAGATTCAAGGCGATAAACGCGAATTTTTGAAAGGCTATCTGGAACAGAAGGGCTTTAAGGTTAAATTGTCCGGCGGCTGATTTTCATAGAATAGGCCGGAATGTCCCGGCCTATCATTAGTGTCCGGCTTGGTGCCCAATAACTCCACCCAGTGCTGCGCCGCCTAGAGTACCTAGCCCATCACCATGGGTTAATACCGAGCCACCGATCGCACCAAGACCTGCGCCAATTGCCGTATTACGGCTTCTCTTGTCCCAATTTGAACATCCGCTCAATACGGTGACTAACGCTACAGCAAGTACCGCTTTATTTATCGTATTACGCTTAACTTTCATATTTTGTCCTCGTTGAATACTCGTCATGATTTATTAAACCACTATGAATACCCTGCTATTTACAATTAAGGTGATTATGGAGCATTTTAATTTGCTGCCTAGCTATAATATAGGTGAATTCTCTTAAATTTAGCGCACTCTATTTTATTTCACGATTAAATACTGGAGGTTTTATCATTCAGAAGGTGGCTTTACTCCATACCACAGCCAAATGAGGAAAAAAAAACCACCTGGGTAGGTGGTTTTGAGAGAGGGGACGACTAGACTACTGGTCGGGCAACCACTGAACGTGTTTCCATCCTGACTTCGGCGATGGTGACTTCAATGATATCTGTCACCCGATAACGCTCCTCACCCTTAACCAGGGCGGTACCCAGCTCTTGGCTAAGCACTAGCTCATCACGCACAGCATGAATAAATGGCGCAGGAATAAATGCGACAGCGCCATTATCGGCTAAGCGAACACGCATTCCACCACGGCTGATATCGATAATTTCAGCATTGAATTTCTGCTCAGTACCGGCGAACGGCGCTAAATAACGCGCATATAACCAATCCCCGACATCACGCTCAGCCATGCGGTGCTGGCGACGGCGCTCAGACATACGAAGGGTTAAGGCTTCTTCCGGCTTAGCATTCTGTTCATTTAGAATAATCGACTTCAGTAAACGATGGTTGACCATGTCACCATATTTACGAATTGGCGATGTCCATGTCGCGTAGGCATCCAAACCTAAACCGAAGTGCGGGCCTGCTTGCGTTCCAATTTCAGCGAAAGACTGGAAACGACGAATACGGCTATCAAGATATTGAGTTGGTTCTTCGTCCAGACGGCGGCGGAGAACTTTGAACCCTTCTAGCGTCGCAATAGCGGTAGGATCGACGGTAATTCCATGATTAGCGAGAATGGCGCTTGCTTGCTCAGCATTTTGCTCATCAAACCCACTATGTAGGTTATAGATACCAAACCCGAGTTGGTCACGAAGTACTTCGCCTGCAACGATATTGGCCGTTATCATCGCTTCTTCAACCATTTTGTTCGCGACACGACGTTGCTCGGTGATAATCTCTAGCACTTCACCTTTCTCACCGAGTACAAAGCGGTAATCAGGGCGGTCGCGGAATACTAGTGCGTGGGTTTTACGCCATTGATGACGAGTCGAACAGAAACGCTGTAATAGCGTAATTTGCTGTGCGATCGCGTCGCTCTCTGGCTGCCACTCACCGCTGTTTTCTAACCAATCCGAAATGTTGTCATAAACAAGTTTCGCTTTTGACTCAATCCATGCAGCATAAAACGCTGGCTGACCGACTAAAGCACCTTCGCTATCAATAACAATATCGCAGGCGAGCACAGGCCGCTTAACGTTGGGCCGTAATGAGCAGAGGTCATCAGACAGCTCGCGCGGTAACATTGGGATATTGAAGCCAGGCAGATAGTTGGTAAAAGCACGCTCTGCTGCAATATTGTCTAACGGCGTATTCGGCATGACCCAAGCTGTAGGGTCAGCAATCGCGACAGTTAGGCTCAGTTGACCATTATCCAGTTCGCGAGTGAATAGGGCATCATCCATATCCTGCGTTGAGGCGCTATCAATAGTCACAAATTCAAGGGCGGTGAGATCGCGGCGCTCTAATTGCTCGGGCTGGAATTCAGGTAACTCAGCTTCTGGGGCGCTACGGCCTAGGTTGTGACGTGACAGTGTCACCCACCACGGTGCAAGGTGATCATCTCCGACCGTAATGAATTCTGTAAGCTCAGCGTAGAAACCCCGATCGCCTTTCAGCGGGTGACGTTTCATCTCTGCTACAGCCCAATCGCCAGCAACGAAGTCATGGTCGACACCTCGAGCGGCTCGGCACTGGATAGCTTCTTTAAGTAACGGATGGTCAGGAATAATTGATAGCCGATCATCTTTTTTCTGGATTCTACCCACGAAACGGCTGAGGAAAGGTTCAATCAGTTTTTCTGGCTCGGCACTCTCTTTATCTTTATTTGAGTGGATTACCGCGCTAATTTTGTCGCCATGCATGACTTTTTTCATCTGCGGCGGGGGAATGAAGTAGCTTTTTTGGCCTTCTACTTCTAAAAATCCGAACCCTTTATCGGTTCCTTTGACCACACCCTCAACACGAGGAGTCTGATCATGCAGTGTCTGTTTTAGCTGCGCCAGCAGCGGATTATCTTGAAGCATAGTTTTCAGTCATCAGTGGCTAATTGGCGGCAACCAGTTTTACGCGAATCGGTGCTCTGCGGCAAGACATTAATCGCGCAATTAGCAAGTGGGGATGGAAGCATCGGGGAAATAGGCAGGTAATCAATATACCTGCCTGAAAAGAGACTTATTTCAATTCTAATTCATTCATTGCTGCAATGCTGAAACCGCCGTCAACGTGTACAACTTCGCCGGTAATACCGCCAGCAAGGTCTGAACATAAGAAGGCAGCAGAGTTACCCACATCTTCGATAGTCACGGTACGACGGATAGGGGTCACGGCTTCACAGTGAGACAGCATCTTACGGAAATCTTTGATACCCGATGCCGCAAGTGTGCGGATTGGGCCCGCTGAAACTGCGTTTACACGAACACTGTCCGGTCCCATAGCATTAGCCATATAACGGACGTTCGCTTCAAGTGATGCTTTGGCTAAGCCCATAACATTATAGTTAGGGATTGCGCGCTCTGCACCCAAGTAGGACAGTGTGAGTAAGGCAGCGTTCGGATTTAGCATCGCGCGGCACTCTTTTGCCATGGCGACAAAGCTATAAGCGCTGATGTCATGGGCAATTTTGAATCCTTCACGGGTTACCGCATTCACGTAGTCGCCATCTAATTGGTCTGCTGGAGCAAAACCAATTGAGTGCACAAAACCATCAAACTGCGGCCAGGTTTTCGCTAATTCAGCAAACAGCGTTTTGATGCTTTCATCTTCAGCAACATCGCAAGGCAGGACGATATCAGAACCGACTTCTTTAGCGAATTCTTCAACACGACCTTTAAGTTTATCATTTTGATAGGTGAATGCGAGTTCAGCGCCTTGTTTGTGCATCGCTTGAGCGATACCCCAGGCGATTGATAACTTACTTGCGACACCTGTGATAAGAATGCGTTTACCTGAAAGAAAACCCATAATTTTGATCCCTTAACTATCAGTATTGTTGGCAGATACTGGCTCTGCGAAAAAGTTGGCGGGATTCTAACACGACTTTTCTGCCATAGGCTAATCTGGTGCAACTTATGGCGAAATTATCGCCAGTGTTAGTAATCATTACGCCACGCGTCAGAGGTTAACTCGCTACCAAAATGGCTATTAATGAGTTTTCTTGTGAGATCATGGAGCGGACAGGCTAGCACGTCTGCAGTACCGCCTCGTTCCACAATTTCCCCTTCACGCATGACCACAAGAGAGTCACTCACATGTTTCATCATTCCGATTTGCTGAGTAACGTAAATATAAGACAGCCCATCGCGCTCTTGCAGCTCCAACATTAGGTTAATCAGTTGAGAGCGCATGGTCATATCGAGCGATGTCATGGCTTCATCGGCGATCAATATTTTAGGCTGTAAGATGAGGGCACGAGCTAAGGCGAGACGTTGTCGCTGGCCGGGGGCCAACATATGCGGATAAAGCCCCGCATGCTCTTTAAGTAGACCTACTTTTTTTAAGGTTATTATAATGTGCTGATAACGGGCTTCATCGGTCAATTCACAGTTTAAGCGCAGAGGGAGATCGAGGATCTGACTAACGCGTTGTCGCGGATTGAGCGATGCGGTAGGGTCTTGCAATATCATCCGGATAAGCGGGCTACGAAAGCGGTAATCGCCATAGACCAGTTGCTGATTATTAATTAATATCTCGCCAGATGTTGGTGCCACCATTCCTGCCAGCATTTTGGCTAGGGTTGACTTCCCTGAACCATTTTCGCCGATAATCGCGAGCGTTTGCCGTTCCTTCAGCGTAAAGCTTACGTCTTTGACCGCTTCGATCTGTTGAGAGCGAAATAAGCCGGTTTTATAGCGATAGATTTTGCTCAGATTCCTGACTTCTAACAGGGTTTCTAACATGGCTAATTCTCGATATTCAACGGAAAGTGACAGGCATATTGGTGATGCTTAGTGCCTGAAAGCGCCGGGCGAACAATGCACTCGCGCTGGCCATAGGGGCAGCGAGGCCCTAATCGACAACCGATGGGCAGATGTTCTAAAGACGGAATCGAGCCGTTAAGCGTGTTTAGGCGGCTTTTATGCGGTAAGGGCTGGCCAAAATCAGGCATCGCCCGCATTAATGCTTGCGTGTAAGGGTGGTGAGGCGTCGCGACCAGCTCCCGGCTCGTAGCGGTTTCAACGGTCTGACCACAGTACAGCACCTGAATGCGATTAGACCATTGACTTACGGTACGAAGATCATGGCTGATCAATAAAATGGTCGTATTGTTGTTCTGATTTAAGCGCCTTAATAGTCTAAATATCTGGTCTTGAGTCGTGGATTCCATCGCATTAGTTGGCTCATCCGCAATCAGTAACCGTGGTTGACTCGCGAGGGCAATGGCGATCATGACCTTTTGACACTCACCTTCTGTCAATGCGTAAGGATAGCTACGCATAATATCGCGGTGATCGCGAATACCGACGCGGTGTAGGATATCGATGACTTTCTCTTTACGCCACGGTAGTAACTTTTTATACCAAGGCCCTTTAAAACTCGAGCGTGGGATAGCCTGTTTGAGTTGGCGGCCAATTGAGGCTGAAGGGTCGAGACAGGCTTGCGGCTCTTGAAAGATCATCGAGATATGGCGACCAATAACGCGACGTCTTTCGCGTGGGGTTAAGCGCAGAAGATCGATCTCACCAAACCGCATTCGGTCGGCGGTAATGCGCCAGTTATCTGAGGTAACGCCGCAAATTGCCTTGGCGACCAAACTTTTCCCCGAGCCAGACTCACCGACTAATCCCAAAATCTCGCCTTCGTTTAACAGCAGATTAACGCGGTCCACCGCTTTAATCGGTTTATCATCATTAATAAACTCAATCGTTAGGTTACGGATATCGAGAAGAGGCATTTATTTCACTCCCTCATCAACGGCACGGCGGATGCCTTCGCCGAGAAGATTGATCACCAGAATAGCGCACATGATTGCAGCGCCCGGAAGCATCACCGTCCAAGGCGCGACATAAATTAGCTCTAACGAATCCCCTAACATGGTTCCCCATTCAGGCGAAGGGAGTCGCGCCCCTAAGCCGAGAAAACCTAATGCTGAAATATCGAAAATAGCAATTGAGAAACAGCGGGTGAGGTCGCTAACGATAATAGGCAGAATATTCGGGAGAATTGTGCCTTTTAACAGTAACAGCGGACTTGCACCGTCCATTTTGGCGGCGACAACATATGCTTCGTTCATCTCTTCACGAATAGCGAGATACAGGGTGCGGACCATTCTCGGCATCAAAGCCAACCATACTGCGAGCATCGCATGCCCGAGCGTCGGTCCAAGAAATGCCACCACAATGATTGCTATGATAAGGGAAGGTAGAGAAAGCGCGATATCGAGAAAGTGATTAATCGTCGCAGACCGTAATCCACGAGTCATACCCGCCAAAATACCCAGTAAAAAGGCTCCAGCTGCTGCAAAGAGTGTTGCGACAAATGCGCCGCCAAGGGTAGGCAATGTTCCTGCTAGCAAACGGCTTAACAGGTCTCTACCTAAATCGTCGGTCCCAAGGAAAAAAGAGACATCACCATAGCGCGACCACGAAGGTGGAAGTAACTGATAACTAATAAACTGCTGGTCTACACCGTAAGGAGCGAGGAGTTGCCCGAAAATACAGAGTAGAAGTAGGGCGCAACTTCCATAAAAGCCAACCATAGCGGAAGTATCACGATAGAAGAAGCGCCAGGCACGTCGAAAAGCGCCGGGTACTTTCTGTTCCTGATAAATTTTATCGATTGGCATACCATTCCTTATGCTTCAGTGGATTGATCATCGCGCCAACGATGTCTGCCAACATATTGATGAAAATAACTAGGCTACCCAGGGTCATTACGCCCGCTGAGATAGCATTATAGTCTGCCTGACGAACCGCCGTGATCAGCCAGCGTCCAATACCCGGCCAATTGAAAACTGCCTCGGTGATCATCGCCAGCGTTAATAGCGTCGAGAACTGCAAGCCGAGATGCGGGATAACCGGGGGTAATGCATTGTGCAGCACGTGACGACGGACGACGGTAAAACGTGAGAGGCCACGAATTACCGCCGCTTTGATGTAACCTTGATGAATAACTTCTAGGGTACTGTCGCGCATTAGGCGAATAAGCTCGGTCATTGGTACGATAGAAAGTGTCACGACAGGCAGGACAAGATGACGCATGACACTTAATAGCATCTCATGACGTAAAGGAGAGTGGGATAGCCACGCGTCGAGGAGTGCTGAGCCGGTGATCGAGGGAGCTGGATAGAGAAGGTTAATTCGACCGGACACAGGAAACCAGCCTAATGTCAGCGAGAACAATAGTGTGAGGAGTAACGCCAGCCAGAAGACGGGTATTGAGAAGCCCAACAACGCGAAGCCGCTGATCAGCTTATCCTGCCATTTATGGCGATGGATCGCCGCGATAATGCCAAGTGGTAAACCGACTAGAGTTGCCAATACTGCGGCTAAGATGCACAGTTCGAGGGTTGCCGGAAACACCTCTAGCAATTGCTTGCTCACAGATTGCCCATTAATGCTCGACACACCAAAGTCGAAGTGCCACAGTCCTTGCAGCCAAAAACTATACGCATCGCTCAAGGTTGCACCTTGTAGAGGGGCATGAGGCGTGTAGTAACAAAGGCTAAAGCTCACCCAAGAAAGTAATAGTAAAGTGATTAACAATAAAACAAGTCGTCGTACGATGTAGAGGCTCATGGGGTCTCCCCGTTTGATGCATCACGATATACGCCTGCAAATGAACTGTTCCCAAAAGGACTAAGCACTAGCCCCTTGATATCGTATCGATAAGCTTGCAATCGTAGTGAGGAGGCAAGCGGAAGGATAGGGAGCTGTTGCGCTAAGATTTGTTGTGCTTGGCGATAATAATCGATTCGCCCTGAGAGTTGTTGAGAAAGCAGGGCCAAATGTAGCGTGTCATCGAAGGTTTCATTACACCAGTGGGCATAATTGGTTCCTGACTCGATGGCTGCACAGCTGAGCATCGGACGGAAGAAACTGTCCGGATCATTACTGTCAGTACTCCAGCCTCCCAAGGTAAGATCGTGATTCATCGCCATTAGCTGATTCTCTTGAAAGCGGCCTTCAACGGGCTGGATGTCGACATGCACACCGACACGAGCAAGGTCGGCTTGAATCAATTCTGCTGTTTTTAATTGGCTAGGATTCCATGGCTCGGAAGCGACCGGGACAAGCATTTTCAAATGGAGATCGTGAATTTTCAATTGTTCGAGACGCTGCCTAGCCGCTTTGGGATTGTACTCCGTCACTTTAGCGTCATTATCATAGGCCCAAGAGGCTCTAGGTAATACCGATGCAGCGGTTTCTGCAGTACCGTAATAGATCGAGGCCATTAACCGCTCGTTATTGATGGCCAAGGAGAGCGCTTTGCGAACCTCTACGTTATCGAGTGGCGGCCTGCGGGTGTTAAACGCGAGAAATGCCATATTCATACCTGGGCGTAACGTCATTCTAAGACGCGGGTCATCGCGTAATATCGTCAGTTGGCTCGCGGCAGGATAGGCCAATACATCACACTCCCCAGTCAGCAGTTTTGAGAGACGCCCCGTTCCCCCCGCACCTAAATCGACCACCACTTGCCGTAAGCGTGGTACACCCTTCCAATAATGGGGATTACGCTGCAGGCGAACGAATTGTCCACTGCGATATTCACTCAGTTGGAAAGGCCCCGTTCCCACCGGTTGACGATCTAGACGTTCTTGCTGGCGCTCGTCACTGAGTTGCTGCGCATATTGGGCAGACAAAATAGGCGCGTAATGTGTCGCAATATGCCATAGGAAGCTAGCATCCGGATGAACGAGTTTAATCTCTACGGTATAGGTATCGATTTTCTTGACTGACTGCACACTGTCTGCAAATTGTAAGCTATCAAAATAGGGGTAGTGACCCCCATTAATGGAATGCCATGGATGATGCTTATCGAACATTCGTGCGAAGCTAAATACCACATCTTCTGCATTCATTGGACGAGTCGGGGTAAACCAGGCGGTATGCTGAAAAGACACATCACGACGAAGATGAAAGATAAAGGTAGACCCTTCATCTTTTACCTCCCAACGTTCCGCTAGAGCAGGGATAAGGCGAAATGTATAGGGGTCAACATCCAACAGACGGTCATAGAGTTGTGCGGATAGGGTATCGACTATCACGCCACCACTTGCGAGTTGAGGATTGAAGGTGTTCACCTCACCGTTTACACAGTAGACGATGCCTGTATTTGATGTGGCGGAGGCAGGACAAAGGGCAGCAGTCGCGCACAACACCCCAACACTGGCGAGTAAAACACGTAAGATTTTCGTCATAAGGGACTAAAGTAATGAGCCATTAAGTAATTTTACCCTAAGCAGTCATTAAAACCAATCGAAGGGCAATAAAGGGAGGCATAACTATTCTTAAAAAAGAATGAGAAACATTTGCATATCGTAATGATAATGATTACTATCAAAACATCTGGTGATGACAGGTTATCAGATACGACATTGCTCACATTGCTTCTAGTATTTCTTGCCCGCTGACCGCGGGCTTTTTTTTATCCCATTTCTACTCGTGTGCACGATGTTTTTTTAACAGTGCTCGAAACTGATGATAGCTCAGTCCCAGCGCTTTAGCCGCTTGGGTGTGTTGCGCAAACTGACGTAAGCTTTCTGCCAGTAAAGCGCCTTCCTGCTGAGTCTGCCAGGCTCGTAAATCGAGGGGAAGCGCTGGGAGCTCTGCATCCCCGAAAGCGAGCGGAATTGTAGTCTTATCGCGACGGAAAGGGGACAGGATCATCTCGGCTAGAGGTTTATCTAGCGTCTGGTTGCGATAGATCGAGCGCTCGACGACATTCTTTAACTCACGCACATTACCCGGCCAAACGGCATTGAGTAACTGTTGTTCAGCATAATGACTGAAACCCGGGAAGTATGGGCGTTTGAGTTCACGACACATCTGCATGGCGAAATGATTAGCTAAAGGTAAGATATCCGCTTGCCGGTCTCGTAATGGAGGGACGTAAATGACATCGAATGCTAGTCTGTCTAGCAGATCAGCACGGAATTTACCGGTTTCGACTAGCTTCGGTAAATCTTCGTGAGATGCACAAACAACGCGTACATCTACATTCAGTGTGGAGTTCCCGCCCAATCGTTCGATTTCACCATATTCAATTGCGCGCAACAGTTTCTCCTGTACTGACAGGGGGGCATTGCCGATCTCGTCCAAGAACAGTGTGCCATGATTTGCGCGCTCAAAGCGTCCTAAGTGGCGCTTTTGCGCCCCGGTAAAGGCGCCCGTTTCGTGCCCAAATAACTCAGAATCGAGTAAGTTCTCATTAAGTGCGGCGCAGTTGAGCGTGATAAAGCTCTCCTCCCAACGAGGTGATAAATAGTGTAACCGTTGGGCAACCATTTCCTTACCGCTGCCTCGCTCTCCTTGAATGATGACGGGTTTATTGAGAACCGCTAGGGAGGAAACGTGCTCAAGCATAGTGAGAAAACTTTCCGCTTCACCAAGGACATTTTCGTGCTGCATAATTGGTTAATTTCACTAATTATTGGTTAATTTAACTATTTTACGCGAAATGCGGTGGAATGCATCTACGTAAATCCTTTAATATTCAAGTGGTTAATTGTTGGCATGCTAATTGCTATCACTATTCGGTCATCAACTTAGTAGAGGAACAACTCAATGGGTATTTTTTCGCGCTTTACCGACATCATTAACTCGAACATTAATACGCTACTCGAAAAGGCCGAAGATCCTCAAAAAATGGTCCGGCTCATGATCCAAGAAATGGAAGATACGTTAGTTGAGGTTCGTACCCACTCAGCCAAAGCCTTAGCAGAGAAAAAAATGCTACAACGACGTATTGATTCTGCAGGGGTACAGGCCGACGAGTGGCAACAGAAAGCAGAGCTTGCGGTGAGAAAGGAAAAAGAAGAGTTGGCAAGAGCTGCATTGCTCGAAAAACAAAAATTAACCCAATTAGCCGAGAAACTGCAGGCTGATGCGACCATTCTTGACGAAAATATTGCGAAGATGAAAAGTGAAACGGTCGAGTTAGAGACCAAATTAACGGAGACACGTGCTCGTCAACAAGCGTTAACGCTGCGTTACCAAACGGCTTCTACCAGTCGTCAAATTCGCCAGCATGTCGATAGCGGTAAAGTAGAAAAAAATCTTGCACGTTTTGAATCGTTCGAACGCCGTATCGATCATATGGAAGCCGAGGCAGAAGTGTTGAAATCGAGCAGCATGGCGAGTCTTGACCAGCAGTTCTCTGAGCTGAGCGCTGACGATGAAATTAGCCAGCAACTGGCGAAGATTCGCCAACAAGTTGCGAAATCTGAATAGGTTATAGGTCGCTGCTAAAAGATAAGGAGTATTGATGAGCGGATTTTTATTAAGTATCCCCCTTACGCTATTCATCGTGTTTATCGCGCCGCTATGGCTGTGGTTACACTATAGCCAACGCGGAAAACTTTCGAATAAGCTTTCAGCAAAAGAGATTATGCAGATTGAGCAGTTGAAACAAGAGGCTGACCGTATGCAGAATCGTATAACGGCCTTAGAGGCTATCCTTGATGCCGAGAATCCGGAATGGAGACAATCATGATTAGACTTCCGTTTATCAGTGATAAACCCTTGTATCTTAACAAAGAGCAGGGGAAGATCTTAGGCGTTTGTGCCGGGATTGCCGATTACACGGGCTTACCGGTAAATCTAGTACGCTTGATTGGCGTTATTTCAACGTTTGGACTCTTTTTTGTCACGCTAATTGTCTATGTCGCACTCGGTTTTATTTTGGATAAAAAACCTCATAGTAGTGTTCAAGAAAGCGCTACACTTTCAATTGATGAGATATTAAGTCAGGCCGATCAGACCTTGAAAGAAAGTGAGCAACGCTTACGGAAAATGGAAGGGTACGTGACGTCTGAAACGTTTTCGGTACGCAGCCGCTTTCGCAAACTTTAATCGCGACTGGCCGACGCATCGACCACACTAGTGAGGTAATTATGAATAAACAATGGCAAAACTCGGCAAAACGGCGGGTTAAACCGGCCCTCAAGTCGGTGGGGAAATTTGTATTAATTAATGCCGTCACTTTTGGTCCTGCAGGAGTAGCAGGGTGGGCGGTAAAATCGGTCTCGAAAAAGCCAGTGCGGCTGTTTCTCGGTATGGTACTTGAACCGTTACTCAGCAAAGTGATGAAAAGAGTTTCCGCAAAACTACTAAAAGAGCAGCATGAAAAATATCCAAAATGAGGTGATGTCTTGGGTGCAGCGTAGCACCGATCAACATTTATGCCTGGCGGTAACGGGCCTAAGTCGAAGTGGTAAAACGGCGTTTATCACTTCCTTAGTGAATCAACTTCTTTCGGTTGATCATGGGGCTCGTCTGCCACTTTTCACGCCTGCTCGTGAAGGAAGGATCATCGGTGTTAAGCGTGTTCCCCAGCGTGATCTTGCCACCCCGAGTTTCAGCTATGATCGGGGTATCGCTCAACTCTTTGGGCAACCAGCAAGTTGGCCGACCCCAACCCACGGGGTGAGCAAGATTGAACTGGTGATCCGTTACCGTCCTCAGAATTCACTGAAACGCTTTATTAAAGAGACCGCGTCCCTACACTTGGAAATCATTGATTACCCGGGTGAATGGTTATTAGACCTCCCCATGTTAGGCCAGACTTATGCCCAGTGGTCAACGCAAATGCGCGATTTAGTGACCGCTGAGCGCGAGCAATGGGCCTCATCATGGCAGGAAGCTTGCGCTGATTTAGATCCCCATGCCCCTGCCGATGAACAGCTGCTCGCAGACATAGCACAGCGCTGGACTGATTATCTGCACCGCTGTAAAGCCGAGGGTTACCATTTTATTCAGCCGGGACGCTTTATTCTACCGGGTGAAATGACAGGTGCTCCTGCGCTGCAGTTTTTCCCTTGGCCTTTTGCGGGTACTCCTGATCCGCAACATGATAACTACGATAAAACCTCCACTTATGCGACATTGGCACGGCGTTACGACTTCTATTGCCAGCATGTGGTGAAGAAATTCTACAGAGAGTATTTCTTAAGATTTGACCGTCAGATTGTGTTAGTCGACTGCCTACAACCGCTAAACAGCGGGGCAAATGCTTTCAACGATATGCGGTTAGCATTAACGCAGCTAATGCATAGTTTCCATTATGGCCAGCGTTCGTTATTTAGACGTCTATTCTCACCAGTTATCGACAAACTCCTGTTTGCCGCGACTAAAGCGGATCATGTCACCAGCGATCAACACACTAATTTAGTCTCTCTACTCCGTCAGGTTACTCAAGCGGCTTGGCAGAATGCTGCCTTTGAGGGCGTTAAGATCGAGTGTCTAGCATTAAGTGCTATTCAAGCAACGCGTCCGGGATTGATTGAATACCAGCAACAGCAAGTGCCCGCATTACGAGGCCGTCGCTTAACCGATTACCAGCCGGTATCGCTCTATCCAGGGGAAGTCCCCTCACAACTTCCGACGCCCTCATTCTGGGAAAAACAAGGTTTTCAGTTTGAAAATTTCACGCCTCTTGAGATGCAAGCTGATGCGCCTTTACCGCATTTACGTATGGATAATGCGTTAGATTTTTTACTTGGAGATAAATTGAAATGAAGGGTAATGACGTCAAGCCGCGTATCGATTTTACAGAGACCCCTTCTGAGCCGCAGGTTGAAACGATTAAAACCGCCTACCATTTTGATGAACAACATGCGGAACAGCATTTTATTGCGGAACCGTCAGGGGGTAATGAGCCGATCGACGGCGAGCATCAACTCACCTTAGAACAGAGCCTACGTCCTAAACTTCCGCTGTGGGGCCGCCTGTTACTTATCGGTATGAGTATTTTACTGGTGAGCGGGATTGCCCAGTTAGCGCAAACTCTATTCGTGGCATGGCAGGATAGCCAATGGCTGACTTTCGCTACGACCTCGGCGGGTATCCTGATTATTATTGCGGCCCTCAGCGCTTTGCTACGCGAATTCTTGCGGTTACGGCGGTTGAAAAAGCAAATGCATATTCATCAGGAGGCGCAACAGCTCCTCGCGAGCGAAGGCCAACATAGTAGTGTGGTGTTCTGCGAAAAGTTGATCCAGAATGCGGGATTAGCCGCCGAGCATCCTGCCGTTCTTCAATGGCGAGCTGCACTCGACCCGGGGCTGAGTAATAAAGAAGTGATCCTTCTCTATTCAAGAATCGTTCAACCTACCTTCGATCAACAGGCGCGACGTTTAATTCGTCAAACAGCAACCCAATCCGCGTTGATGATCGCCGCCAGTCCTTACGCATTAGTGGATATGGGATTAGTCGCATGGCGGAGTTTACGTATGGTGAATCAGATTGCTCGCCTTTACCAAGTGGAGCCCGGCTATCTCGGACGTATTCGATTACTTCGCTCTATCCTGCTTAATATGGCTATCGCGGGGGCGAGTGAATGGATCCAAGAGGCGGGGATCGATTGGCTCACGCAAGACTTGGCGGCACGGCTTTCTGTTCGAGTCGCCCAAGGAGTCGGCGTAGGGGTTTTAACTGCGCGCTTAGGGATAAAAACAATGACCCTCTGTCGCCCGATCCCGTGGGGCGAAGATGAGGCACCCAAAGTAAGTGAGTTTCGTCGGGGGTTAATCGCCGATTTAGGTGATAAGCTACGCGCCCGTAAACCGAATCAGGGATAATAGTCGCTGAAGTGTCAACTTTTCATGACAGAAATATTCTGCTTTATCCCTAGCTAGCGTATACTGTAACTATCACGCTGTTAGGGAGAGTTGCCATGCGTTTAGAAGTACAATGCCAAGACCGTCAAGGACTTGTTCGCGAGTTGCTAGATTTATTAGTTAAACGCGGTATCGATCTCTACGGTATTGAGATTGGCGAGAATTATACGGTCTACTTACGCTTTAGCTCGGTGGAGTTCGACGACTTTAGTGGGTTGATGGCGGAAATAAGGCGCACATCTGGCGTTAGCGATGTGCGACGCGTCAACCATATGCCGTCGGAACAGTCCTCCCATGCTTTACACGCTTTAGTCAATAGCCTGCCCTATCCCGTGCTGTGTACTGATTTGAAGGGGCGTATCGAGCTGTGTAATCTCCCCGCGCAGCAACTCTTCTCACTGGGTAGCAAACCCGTAAGTCACTCTCTCTCAGCGCTGATCCCGACTATCGACCCTACATCTTTGCAGTCGAAAAAAACCATCCCGATCACGTTACAAGGCCGCGACTTCCTACTAGAGGTTTGTCCACTTTTCTTGCCAGATGATGAAACATTACAGGCGCAGTTAACGGGTAGTTTAGTGATCTTTAAGCCGGTCTCGCAGGCAAAGCCGGGGCCAGAGCACAACGACTACGATACTGAAGGGGCTTTTAACCACGTCATTGCTGAAAGCCCTAAGATGCGCCAAGTCATACAGCGCGCAAAAAAGCTGGCGATGCACGATGCTCCCTTATTAATTATCGGTGAGACGGGTACGGGAAAAGATATTATTGCGCGGGCATGCCACCAACAAAGCCCTCGGCATAATCACCCGTTCTTAGCCTTAAATTGTGGGTCATTGCCCGATGATGTGGCGGAGAGCGAGTTATTCGGCCATGCTGCTGGCGCTTATCCGAACGCCGTCGATAGCCAGAAAGGTTTCTTTGAACAGGCGGCGGGTGGTTCAGTATTTCTTGATGAAATTGGCGAGATGTCGCCTAGCCTCCAAACCAAACTCCTGCGCTTCCTCAATGATGGCACATTTAGACGTGTCGGGGACGAGCATGAGGTGCATGTGGATGTGCGGGTTATTTGCGCCACGCAGAAAAATTTACAAGAACTCGTCGAACAAGGCGCTTTCCGTGAAGATCTCTTTTACCGATTAAACGTGTTATCGCTACAACTGCCAGCATTGCGTGAACATCCGCAAGACCTTATGCCTTTGGCAAGTTACTTTGTCGCACGTTTTGCCGTTGAGCAAAACACTGCTGTGCCGCGCCTTTCGCCATCACTATCTGCTCATTTAGCACGTTACGATTGGCCAGGTAACATTCGTCAATTAAAAAACTGTCTTTATGCTGCGATGACCCAATTCGAAGGGGATGAGTTGAAGCCGCAAGATGTTGTGCTGCCGAGTTTTACTCATGATGAAGAGCTGGATATTTTACAACTCGAGGGCACGTTAGACGAGATCAATGGACGGTTTGAGCGTTCAGTACTCGCTAAGCTTTATACCAGTTATCCCAGTACACGAAAGTTAGCCAAGCGGCTTGGGGTTTCCCATACGGCGATCGCTAATAAATTAAGAGAATATGGTGTGGGTCAGAAGGGAACGGAATAGGTAGGCAAGAATAAGGCCAAACATAGCTTGGCCTTAATATTTTACTTGAGGCTGGCTAACGCAGCGTCGTAGTCTGGCTCTTGTGCAATTTCAGGCACTAATTCGCTGTATAACACTTCATCTTGTTCATTGAGCACAACCACTGCGCGTGCGGTCAGTCCCGCGAGTGGGCCGTCTTGGATATCGACTCCCCACGCTTGCTTGAATTCAGGGTTACGGAAGGTTGAAAGGGACTCGACATTCTCTAAGCCATCTGCGGCACAAAAGCGAGATTGCGCGAAGGGTAAATCTGCCGACACGCAAATAACAACGGTATTCGCCAGTTCCGATGCTAATTGATTAAACTTACGTACTGATGCAGCGCAAACACCGGTATCAACACTTGGGAAAATATTAACGACTTTACGTTTACCTGTATAAGCAGCTAGGCCAACGTCGGCCAAGTCTTTATTAGTAAGGGTAAAGGAGGGCGCTTGAGTGTTAGCGGTGGGAAATTGACCAGCAACCTGAATTGCTGAGCCTTTTAACGTAACAGACTGGGACATAGTAGTTTCCTTCAGTAGAAATTTGCGTCCCTAATTAGTAGGAACTTTAATGAGTTAACCTCACTTTTATGACATACTTTTGCCGTTTAATCGAGAGCTTAATACTAAACCGCTGCATCACGTAGGACAGGGCGGTAACTCAAGAGTAAGGAATAGCGTTTATGCGTGATCATCGGTTTGTTGTGGTGACGAGTTTGTTATCGCTGTGTTTACCTACCAGCGTTTGGGCGCAGCCTGAAGTCTTGGCGTCCAAGCAAGAGATTATTCGTCAAATTAAAGATGAACCGGCATCCCTAGACCCGGCTCAAGCGGTGGGATTACCTGAAATTCCAATTTTACGTGATCTCTTTGAAGGCTTGACTAACCAAGATGCGCAGGGCCAACCCGTGCCGGGCGTTGCGAAAAGTTGGCATAGTAGCGATCAAAAGGTCTGGGTATTTGCGTTACGCAAAGAGGCTAAGTGGTCAAACGGTGATCCGGTTACGGCGAAGGATTTTGTCTACAGTTGGCAACGGATGGTGGATCCCAAAACCAGCTCGCCCTATGCATGGTTTCCCGCACTCGCTGCGATTGATAACGCGTCTGCCATCACGGCGGGCAAAAAGCCCGTATCAAGCTTAGGCGTGGTTGCCACCGATGATTATCACTTAAAGGTGACCCTCGAGCATCCTGTGGCATGGTTTCCCGTACTAACCGCGAGTTTTGCGCTATATCCGGTGCCGCAGAGTGTAATTACCCAATATGGAAGTCAGTGGACACTCCCTGGGCACTTAGTAGGTAACGGCGCCTATCAGCTTGAGAAACATATCGTCAACGAGCGGGTTGTCCTGACCAGAAATACGCAGTATTGGGATAATGCCCATTCGACGCTTAACACCGTGACCTTCGTACCACTGAACGATTCGGCGACGGCGACCCATTGGTATCAAGCCAACTCGCTGGATGTCACAGAATCCTTCCCTAAGAATCGCTACCAACAATTGCAGCAGACTATGCCTGCAGAGGTTTATACTCCCGCGCAACTCGGGACCTATTACTACGCCTTCAATACGCAAAAAGGGCCTACGGCAAACGTAAATGTTCGCAAAGCATTATCTTGGACGATCGATAGGCAAATCATCGCGGATAAAATACTGGGCACAGGTGAAAAACCTGCTTGGTACCTAACCCCTGATATTACTCAAGGCTTCGCGCCACCGGTATTGCCCTACCAGCAACTGACGCAGGCAGAGCGTAATCGCCAAGCCAAGTTATTATTAAATGCCGCTGGATATGGGCCAAATCGGCCTCTAAAGATCAGCATTCTTTACAACACCACCGATAATAATAAACAGATCGCAATCGCAGTAGCGTCAATGTGGAAAAAGAGCTTGGGAGTACAGGTCAGTTTAGTCAATCAAGAGTGGAAGACCTACATTGATAGCCGTAAACAGGGAAACTTCGATGTAATCAGGGCCTCGTGGGTGGGTGACTATAACGAGCCGTCCACCTTCCTTTCGCTTCTGACCTCGCAGCACAGTGGTAATATCTCGCGTTTCACTAGCAGCGCTTACGATGCGCTAATCGCTAAAGCAAGCACTGAGACGACAACCAAACAACGCGAAAAAACCTACGCGGCAGCGGAGACGATGCTGGCGGAACAGGTGCCCATCGCACCGATCTATCAATACACCAACGGACGCCTAATAAAGCCATGGGTGAAAGGTTATCCGATCACGAATCCGGAAGATGTGGTTTATAGCCGGCAATTGCGTATTGAAAAGCATTAACGAAATTTTACGGTTTTCTCCGTGGCGCTTACAGTACATCCGCTACACTGAGAAAAATTTGAGGAAAAAGGACTGATTTTGAGCTCAATCGATATCACACAACTGCATGTACCGGATGCAATCATTGCTTGCCAATTGGATGGTGAAGGGGGGATGTTACCCATCTCCTCTGCGGGTGCGATCGGCCCGACGAAACCGTGCTGGGTGCATTTAGATTACTCCTCAACCGTAAGCCGAGACTGGCTGCAATCCACACCGCTTATTCCCGATACGGTGCGTGATGCTTTGGCTGGCGACAGCCTGCGACCGCGTATCAGCCGGCTCGCCGATGGTTTCATGTTGGTGTTACGGAGTATCAATCATAATGATAACGCACGACCTGATCAGCTGGTCGCGGTACGCGTCTTTATTAATGGTGATTTAATCATCACCACGCGTAAGCGTAAAGCGCGTGCCATCGACACCGTATGGGAGGACCTACAGAAAGGTCATGGTGCAGAGAATGCGGGTAACTGGATCGTTGAGTTTTGTGACGCACTCACGGAGCAAAGCGGTGAGTTTATCGAGCAGCTCTATGATCGCATTATCGCCTTAGAGGATGCCCTGTTAGATGGCAAGGTTCCAGCGCGAGGCGAAATGGCTCTTTTGCGTAAACAGCTGATCGTTATGCGCCGTTATATGGCTCCGCAACGTGATGTTTTCGCGAGAATTGCCAATGAAAAATTCACCTGGATGGCGGACGAAGATCGACGCCTGATGCAAGATATCGCCGATAGACTAGGGCGAGGTTTGGAAGATCTGGATGCAGGTATTGCACGTACGGCGGTAATTAGCGATGAAATTGATGCACTGATTGCCGAGTCGATGAATCGCCGCACTTATATCATGTCGTTAATGGCCATGGTCTTTCTACCCGCGACTTTCCTGACAGGGCTGTTCGGGGTCAATCTAGGCGGCATCCCGGGAGGAAGTTGGCACTACGGCTTTTCAGTCTTTTGTGTGCTGCTTGCGGCGATCGCTATTGCAGTCACCTTATGGCTCAAGAGCAGGAAGTGGCTGTAAGTTGAGAGAACTTAAAAGGTGATCTGCATCAAAACGGATTTGTTAAGACTGGGGCATAATCTTTTTCGCAGGTGAATGCAACGTCAAGCGATGGACGTTGCGCTCCACATTGTCTTATTTTTTGAATTAAAGCATAGCGTAATTGATTCTCATGACCCCGGCACCTAGGTAACTAGGGCCGGTTTTTTTTTGCATGATAATAATGATGAAAAGGGCGGCATTAGCCGCCCTTTATTACTAATTTAATTCGACAATATCTAAGCGGTTCAGGGTATGAGGTTGATGGCTTTCATCTTCTGCTTGCCAACCAAGAGGAGTAACGGGGATATCTTCTCGATCAAACGCTAAATCCCCCCCGTCGACGACTGGAGTTCCATGGGTGACCGCATGAAAGTCGAAAAGTTGAGTATCTGCCATATGTGATGGAACGATGTTTTGCATCGCACTGAACATGGTCTCGATTCTACCAGGATAGCGTTTATCCCAATCCCGTAACATATCACCGATAACCTGGCGCTGTAGGTTGGGCTGCGAGCCACAAAGATTACAGGGGATGATCGGGAACTGTTTCGCCTCTGAAAAGCGAATAATATCTTTCTCGCGACAGTAAGCGAGAGGACGAATGACGATATGCTTACCATCATCGCTCATCAATTTTGGCGGCATTCCCTTCATTTTCCCGCCGTAGAACATATTTAAAAACAAAGTTTGAAGAATATCATCGCGATGGTGACCTAAGGCGATCTTGGTACACCCTAATTCACTGGCAGTACGATAGAGGATACCTCGGCGCAACCGCGAACAGAGTGAACACGTGGTTTTACCTTCAGGGACTTTCTCTTTAACGATAGAGTATGTGTCTTCCTCGACAATCTTATATTCCACACCTAAAGACTCAAGGTATTCGGGAAGAATATGCCCTGGAAAACCAGGCTGTTTCTGATCCAGGTTAACCGCAATCAACGAAAAGTTGATTGGAGCACTTTTTTGCAAGCTACGCAGGATTTCCAGTAAGGTATAGCTGTCTTTACCGCCAGACAAACAAACCATAATCCGGTCGCCTTCTTCAATCATCGAGAAATCAGCAATCGCCTCACCGACGTTACGACGCAAGCGTTTTTGTAATTTATTAAAGTTATATTGCTGTTTACTGTTAACTTCGGGATTGAATGACATTAAGCGAGTACCTGAATCAAAGAATTCTACGAGAAGGTCTTAGGATATCGTTTGAAGGACTTATGTGTTCAAACGCGCGGCGAAGTCTAGCATATTTCCTGTCCCAATCAGAAGTATTGCAATAAAAGTCTTAGCAATAATCGCTTAACAGCGAAATGTAAAACTAAATCGTAAAAAGTTATGTAATGGCTCGATTAATTATGCCAACTCTGACATATTTTCAAGCTCTTGCTTAATTCCCCTCTGGAGCTTACCGAATGAAAGTTGTTTCCTTACTGCTAGCGAGTTCTGTCTTGTTACTCGCCGGATGTAGCCACCCTCCGGCAGAACCTGAGCAACAGGCTACTGCAGCCCATATTCAACCCGTACATATGTCGGTCGTCGCAGCGGATAATTGTGCGATGGCAGGGGGATCCTTGGCTTATACGCGTCAACTCGATGGAAGCCGCGTTGGAATGTGCCAGTTAGTGAATGGCAAGCGTTGTAGTGAGACCGCATTGATGAGCGGGAGTTGTGCACGCTAACGCTGGCCGTAAATTCCCTTAGTGAGTCACTGTGTTGTCACAAGGCTCACCGCGCAGTATTTGCGCTAAATTGTTCAGTGTCGTCTGAGCAATACTAGTAAGCGCTTCTTGGGTTAGAAAGGCTTGATGTCCGGTAAATAGGACATTATGGCAGGCTGAGAGGCGTCCAAAAATATCATCTTGAATGATTTCATTTGATTTATCCTCGAAGAACAGTTCTCGTTCATTTTCATAGACATCCATCCCTAAGGCACCGACTTTACCTGCTTTGAGCGCTTCTATCGCGGCAGAAGAGTCTATCAATCCCCCCCGACTGGTATTAATGATCATCACTCCGCTTTTCATTTTCTTAAAAGCCTGAGCGTTAAGTAGGTGATGGTTATCTGGGGTCATCGGGCAATGTAATGAGATTACATCGGACCGAGCAAGTAGATCATTCAAGTCGGTATAACTGACCCCTAGTGCGGCGACATCTTTAGAGGGAAAAGGATCTGTCGCCAATAATTCCATGCCGAAACCCCGTAATATACGTAATGTTGCGAGACCAATTTTACCGGTACCAATGATGCCGGCGGTTTTACCGAACATATTAAAACCCGTTAGCCCTTCTAACGAAAAATTGCCCTCACGTGTCCGCTGGTAAGCACGATGGATCCGTCGATTTAAGCACATCATCAATCCGATGGTATGTTCGGCCACAGCCTCTGGCGAGTAAGCCGGTACCCTGACCACCTCAATACCGAGTTCTTTTGCGCTGTGTAGGTCGACATTATCGAAGCCCGCGCAACGCAGTGCGATGACCCTTACCCCCAAGCGGTGTAATTCCGCTAAAATAGACGCATCGCATTCATCATTAACGAACAAACACACTGCGTCGTGACCGACGGCGTTTTTCGCTGTTTCTGTCGTCAGCCGAAAGTCAAAGAAGCTGAATGTGTAGGCGAACCCTTCGTTAACCTTATTCAGTACCGCTTGGTCATATCCCTTAGTACTATAAACCGCAATTTTCATAGATTTTTCTCCATTAGAGGCGGGTAATGTTATACTGCGAGCAGAGTCAATACTTCTTGCGCTACGTCATTTTTATTTGAGTAAATTAATAAATAAAATTAATGATTATTGGAACTTGTTAAAAGCGTTATAAGGGATAAGGAAATATGTCGCTAGCGTTACGCTATATCTTATTTGCTCTAGCCATTGTGGGCATCAGTCTTATTGGATTGGGTCTATCGATCAATCAATGGTTCGTTCCGTTAGTACAGCATTACCTCCCTCAAGGCGTCACTGTCGAGCGGCAAAGCGGCTTTTCGTTATCTTTCTCGCAACTCAAGCTACCCACTTTTTCAATTTCTACGCAAGGGTGCCAACTAGCACAGGTAACGTCACCGAAGGTTGCGCTGAGTCGCTTTCCGATTAAGCTTTCTGCGCAACAGGTCACTGTCAACAGTGACTGCTTTAAACAGTGGCCATCTACGGCCTCAACAGAGAGCTCACCGTTAAGTCTACGCCATCTTCAGCAGACCTTACCGAGCCTTAATCTCGATATCGCTTCGCTAACGATTGCTCCTTGGCAAACCTATCAAGGCGCATTGAGATTCTCCTCAGCAGGAGCCGAACAGCATCTTCTTTACCAAGGACAAGCACTGTCTCTCGATGCGGCACTCTCTGGGCAGACCTTAACGTTGCACGAGATTACAGTAACTCATCCCTTGTTCAAACAACCGTTATCGTTATCAGGTAACGTTCAGCTAACCGATAGCCTTGCTTCGGTTCCTGAAGAGGCGAACTTGCGGGGTAATATAACCCTTGCTGACTATCCCAAGCCTCTGATGGTGAGTCTATCGCGTGACCACCAGCAGGGTGAATTACTCATCAACGATACTACCGCTCAGTCACCTTTACTTCGAGCGCCTTTCAGCGTCACAGACGATGAATTTCGCGTTGAAAAGGGGTCCTGGGCCTGGTCAATGCCAGGCCAGCCGCTTAGCGGTTTTTTCTCCCTCACTGCACGTCATTGGCAGCAAGGCTTCGAGCAAACGCTGATTAGTGGTCGCGTTAATGCGCTTACTCAAGGGCGTGGCGGAAAAGGCAATGTAGTGCTCAATCTCGGGCCGGGAACATTATCGCTCAGTGATAATCAATTTCCCCTGCGGTTGACCGGTACCGCAAAATTACAAGATTTGCAGTTTTACGCGGGGTTACCGGCGACACTCACCGGAATGTTAACCAGCCCTACGCTGCACTTCCAACCAAAAGCCCTGCTATTAATGCGCGGAGAAGTCTTACCGGGGTGGGAAGTCGACGAAGCGCGATGGCCTATTGCAGGAGTGAGATTGACTGCGCAGGGACTCAGTGGGCTGTTACAAGCCAATTTCATGGTGCGTAATCAGCAGAGTAGCTTTTATCTTCTGCACCTGGCAGGGATGGCAGAGAACTTCTTACCCGATAAAGGGCGGTGGGATTGGCGTTATTGGGGGAAAGGGATGATCCTGCCACTGACGGCTAATTGGGACGTGCAAGGAAGAGGCTTCTGGCATGACGAAGAAATTACTTTAACTTCACTCTCTACCGGCTTTGACCAGATCCGCTACGGCAGCATGCTTATGCAAAAGCCGCGCATGACGTTGACTCAGCCCGCACATTGGATCACTCAGCAAGAAAAGCCACAGTTCTCGGGAGGATTTAAAATCGTCTCAGATTCGACGTTCTTTGGCGAAACAAGTCAACTTCCCGCCGCGCAATTGAATCTCGATGTGCAGGGAACAACGCCTGATCAGTTTGGATTTAAAGGCCAATTAGTTGCCAAACAAATCGGCCCGGTGCGGGTTATCGGGCGGCGAGATAAGAGCCGTTGGTTAGGCCGTGCGTGGTGGCCAGAGCAATCACTCTCCGTATTCCAACCGCTTGCCGGACCGGAAAGTCGAGTCGCGTTACATTCTGGGGACTTACGGGCACAAGCGGCGTTCTCCTTCACTGACGATAAGGGATTTCAAGCCGGGGGGCATTGGGTCGTCAAGGATGGCAACATTTGGCTACCGGACTACCAGTTTAAGGGGGTTAATTTTTCCTTGCCTTTCCGCTTTACAGATCACCGCTGGCATTTTGGATTGCGCGAGCCTGTGGCGTTGAACATCGCGCAAATTGAGAATAAGTTCCCGATGAGCGATCTTACCCTGCAGCTTAAAGGCAGCTGGCCGTGGGATGAGCAGCACCCAATGGAAATCAATAATACATCAGTCGATATTTTCGGGGGGAGCTTAGCTATGGCGCACTTACGCCTGCCTCAGCACCACAGTGCGCAGCTCGAGATTAAGCATCTAGGGATGAGCCAGCTTATTACCGCCATTCACCCGAAGCAGATCGCTATGTCTGGTAAAATCAGCGGTCAACTACCGTTGTGGTTTGAGAATTCGCCGTGGCTTATCGAAAATGGTTGGATTAAAGATGATAAAGGCCTGACGCTACGGGTAGACAAAGACTTGTTAGATCAAGTTCTTAAAAATAACCTCGCGGCCGGTGCGGCAATAGATTGGTTACGTTATATGGAGATTTCGAAGTCCTACGCGACGGTGCAAGTCAGCGCTAAAGGCGACCTACTGATGAAATCGCAGATCCACGGTACTAGCCGCTTCGATGACAAGAGACAACGCGTCAATCTCAATTATCACCATACCGAAAATATTTTTATGCTATGGCGCAGTCTCAGCTATGGCGATAATTTACAGTCATGGTTAGAGGAGCAGACTCGGCTACCTGCTAATAAGGAAAAAGGACAATGAAACTTAATCTCATCATAATGCTCGCTGTTGCCACGACTCTGGTAGGCTGTATTCCCAAAATTGAGGTAGCTGCGCCGAAAGAGCCGATCACTATCAATATGAATGTGAAAGTCGATCACGACATCACCATCAAAGCAGATCCTGATGTTGAAAAACTCATTCACCAGCGCCAAGCAGAGAGAACGCCAGAGAAAATGCAAGCTCCCGGGCAGCAGAAACAACAAAGCGCCCAATAGGGCGCTTTGTTTAGTCATGCGAAAGCTTATACCAGCTGATCGATTTGCGCTTTTGCGTCTTCAATAGCTTTGGTGGCGACCTCTGGCCCATATGCAATACCTTCGGCAAGGATGGTTTGCACGTTGGTAATCCCAATAAAGCCTAAAAACAATGCCAGGTATGGCGTGACTAAATCGGTTGGGGTGTCTTTATGGATGCCGCCGCGGGTGGAAAGCACGACGGCTTTTTTACCGACGACTAAGCCTTCTGGCCCCGTCCCGGTGTAACGGAATGTCACGCCTGCACGAGCGATCAAATCAAAGTAAGTTTTCAACTGCGTAGAGATATTAAAGTTATACATTGGCGCGGCGATAACGATGACATCGTGCGC
Source organism: Rosenbergiella collisarenosi (assembly GCF_018494085.1). Taxonomy (GTDB): domain Bacteria; phylum Pseudomonadota; class Gammaproteobacteria; order Enterobacterales; family Enterobacteriaceae; genus Rosenbergiella; species Rosenbergiella collisarenosi. Next base: position 40,501 of record NZ_JABBFP010000003.1, read on the forward strand.
TTGTAATTCGGCAATAAGCTGGTCAGAAAGGGTTAACGCTTGCTGTTGACGCTCGGTTAGCGCGGCATCGCTTGGGCGTAGTGCACCCACTAATTCACCATCCAGTACCGGAATAGGGTTAGCTGCGAGATCACGTACCGTGACAGTGTCACCTTTTGCTGTGGCTGAAGCGGCATAGTGGTCGGCTAATAAACTCGATTGTGAGTAGTCTGCGAGAATACTTGATTTAAGTACTAATACCTTGCTCATGATTTATCCTTGTTGTTCGGTAAGTTATGCTCACTATAAAGGGGTTAGTCGCCAAAAAAAAGGCAATGTTTTCGATGTCCATATTCAAAAAATCTGAATGAACCTTAACCTAGACTTATGGGTGCTAACCTGCCGCTTAACAATGAGTTGTGATATAATAGAACAGTAAGTTGGCTGTATCGATATTCTCTTCTACTGTTGCTACTTCAAGGTAATACCGCTCTATGTCTAAAATCGATTCCACGACCCTTTCCTCACTCTGGACGCGCAGTGATCAGGTTTTATTTCGTGATCGTCAGCAGCTTCGTCGCCGATTAAGAGGGATTGATAAGATAGCTCAACCGGCCTCGCAGCAAGCGGTAGTCGCCAAAATAGAACAGGAGCTGATCGCCGCTGAGCAGCGTCTTGCGAACCATGAGAGCGGTCGTCCTTCGGTTATCACTTTCCCCGATAATCTTCCCGTCAGCCAAAAGCAACAGGCTATCGCTGAGGCGATTAGTCGCCATCAGGTCGTGATTATTGCGGGGGAGACGGGTTCGGGTAAAACAACCCAGATTCCAAAAATTTGTCTCGCGCTAGGCCGCGGGCGACAAGGACTAATCGGTCACACTCAGCCACGGCGTCTGGCGGCCCGTACAGTCGCAACGCGGATTGCTGAGGAGTTAGGGAGTGCTCTCGGCGGAGTCGTAGGCTATCGGGTGCGTTTTACCGATCAAATTTCAGAACAGACACATGTCAAGTTGATGACTGACGGTATCTTGCTTGCAGAGATTCAGCAGGACAAACGCTTGTTGCAATACGATACTTTGATTATCGATGAGGCGCATGAGCGTAGTCTTAACATCGATTTCCTATTGGGTTACCTGCGCGAATTGCTGCCTAAGCGTCCCGATCTTAAAGTCATCATTACCTCTGCTACCATCGACCCTGAACGTTTTTCTAAACATTTCGGGGATGCGCCAATCATTGAAGTCTCTGGACGAACCTACCCGGTGGACGTGCGTTATCGTCCGGTCAGCGCAGAGAGTAGCGAAGGGGATCGCGATCAATTACAGGCCATCTTCGATGCCGTCGATGAACTTTACCGCGAGCCACCCGGCGATATTCTTATATTTATGAGTGGGGAGCGCGAAATCCGCGATACTGCGGATGCGCTTTCGCGTCGAGATTTACCGCATACTGAAATCTTGCCTCTTTATGCACGGCTCTCAAACAGTGAGCAGAATAGGGTGTTTCAATCGCACACCGGTCGGCGGATTGTCTTAGCGACAAACGTTGCAGAAACCTCCTTGACGGTACCTGGGATCAAATATGTGATTGATCCCGGTACTGCGAGGATTAGCCGCTATAGTTACCGAACCAAGGTGCAGCGTCTGCCGATAGAACCCATTTCTCAGGCCTCCGCTAACCAACGTGCAGGGCGTTGTGGCCGGGTCTCAGAGGGTATCTGTATCCGCCTTTATTCTCAGGACGATTACCAGACCCGCCCAGAATTTACGGATCCTGAGATATTACGCACCAACTTAGCGTCGGTGATCTTGCAGATGACTGCACTCGGGCTGGGCGATATTCAAAAATTTCCGTTTGTCGAGAAACCAGACAACCGTAATATTCAAGATGGTGTCCGTCTATTAGAAGAATTAGGGGCTCTAGAGAGCACTGGACACGATAGCCAGAAGTTGACCACTGTAGGACGACAGCTGGCACAACTGCCGATCGACCCTCGACTCGCAAAGATGGTCTTGGCTGCTCAACAATTTGGATGTGTGCGTGAGGCTATGATTATTACTGCCGCACTCTCTATTCAAGATCCGCGAGAACGCCCGGTCGACAGGCAGCAGGCCTCGGACGAGAAACATCGCCGCTTCGCTGATAAGGAATCGGACTTTCTTGCGTGGATCACTCTTTGGAACTACGTACAGGAACAACAGAAAGCCTTAACTGGCAATCAATTCCGTCGTCAATGTAAGAGCGATTACCTAAATTATCTGCGCATCCGTGAGTGGCAAGACATCTATACGCAATTACGGCAAGTCGTTCGTGAATTGGGATTTGCGGTAAACAGCCAACCCGCTCCGTATCGTGAGTTACACAGTGCGCTACTGAGCGGCTTACTGTCACGCGTTGGGCAAAAAGATATCGAAAAGGGTGAGTTTTTGGGCGCGCGACAGACTCGCTTTCACCTTTTTCCTGCATCGAGCCTCTTTAAAAAACCGCCTAAATGGGTGATGGTCGCCGAGTTAGTCGAGACGAGCAAGTTATGGGGACGGATCGCCGCTAAAATCGAGCCAGAGTGGATCGAGCCACTGGCGGGTCATCTAGTTAAGCATAGCTACAGCGAACCGCACTGGGAGAAAAAGCAAGGATCCGTCGCGGCCTTCGAAAAGGTGACCTTATATGGTTTACCGATCATCACACAGCGTAAGGTCAATTACAGCCGTATTGATCCGGTTTTATGCCGCGAGCTCTTTATCCGTCACGCACTGGTTGAGGGGGAGTGGCAGACGACACATCGCTTCTTTAGCCACAACCAGGCTCTTCGTCTGGAAGTGGAAGATCTTGAGCATAAATCTCGGCGTCGAGACATTCTCGTTGATGACGAGACCTTGTTTGCGTTCTATGAGCAGCGCATCCCTTCAGACATAGTCTCTGTGCGCCATTTTGATAAGTGGTGGAAAAAGGCCTATCAAGACGACCCTCAGCAGCTCGATTTCGACAAAGAGATGTTAGTTAGAGAGGGTGCAGGTCAGGTCGATGCTAACGATTATCCTAATAATTGGCGACAAGGTAATGTCCAGCTACCGCTCACTTATCAGTTCGAGCCTGGACAGGATGCCGATGGGGTGACGGTGCATGTCCCATTGCCGTTACTTAACCAAATTGACGAACAGGGCTTCGATTGGCAAATTCCCGGCTTACGCAAAGAGTTAGTCGTCGCCTTGATCAAGTCATTACCTAAACCGGTACGTCGAAATTTTGTCCCGGCACCAGACTATGCTGAGGCATTCTTAGGCCGTGTTACCGATATGAATATGCCATTACTGGACGCGCTGGAGCGTGAGTTTCGGCGCATGAGTGGCGTGACCATCGATCGTGATGCTTGGCAACTGCAGCAGGTGCCTGAACATCTCAAAATGACGTTTCGCGTCGTCGATGGTCATAATAAGAAATTGGAAGAGGGTAAATCGCTTGCCGCGCTACAACTGAAACTGAAAGGCAAAGTCCGCGAGACGCTATCGAAAGTAGCCGATATTGGGTTAGAAAAGCAGGGCGTGACCGAATGGGATTTCGGCGAACTTCCACAGACTTTCAGCCGTAAACAGGCCGGGTTTACGCTGAAAGCGTGGCCAGCGCTGGTGGACGAGAAGCAGAGTGTTGCGATTAAACTTTTCGATACCGAGGCAGAGCAGCGTCAGGCAATGTGGCAAGGTCAGCGCCGATTACTTCTGCTAAATATTCCTTCGCCGGTCAAGTATCTGCACGAGAAACTCCCGAATAAGGCCAAGCTGGGGCTGTACTTTAATCCCTACGGGCAGGTTCTACAGCTTATCGATGATTGTATCCACTGCGGGATTGATAAGATAATGGCGCAGCATGGCGGCCTCGTCTGGGACGCACAGCACTTTTCTGTGCTGCGTGAAAAGGTTAAGGCTGAGCTTAATCAAACGGTGGTAGACATTGCTCAACAGGTCGAGAAAATTCTCTCTACCGTATTTGCTATTAACAAACGTCTAAAAGGCCGCGTCGATATGGCGTTAGCGCTGGCATTAAGTGATATCAAAGCGCAGCTTTCGCATCTCGTTTATCCAGGGTTTGTGACGAAGAATGGTTGGCACAAGTTGGCGGACACGTTGCGTTATTTACAGGCGATCGAACGACGTTTAGATAAGCTTCCCATAGATCCACACAGCGATCGTGCACGGATGTTGCGTATTCAACAGGTTGAGCAAGCGCTACAACGTTATCGTAATAAGTTATCTAAAGCCGATCAAAATAATGAAAAGGTCTTGTCTGCTCGCTGGATGATAGAAGAGCTACGGGTGAGCCTTTTTGCTCAGCAGCTGGGGACACCTCACCCAGTGTCTGAAAAACGTATCCTACAGTCACTGGAAGAGACGCCGAGCTAAGGCTCGGCGAGGCTTAGTTTAGGCCATTCGTCAGGCTTGGGATCTTACTGGTGAACGAGCTTACCGCGATGGCACGGTTATCTGCGCGATAGCGATCCTGCGGGCCGGGAGCGGAACTCTGGACCCCGATGATCTGCCATTGATTATTAGTTTTAATCATTAGCGGCGAGCCGCTATCGCCTGGCAATGTATCACATTGGTGGGAGAGCACTGCCGTTTGCGCCCAGCCAGTAATCTTACAGCCTTCATGAGCAAACAGATTATCGAGGTTATCCGCGGGATAACCGGCTTGAGTCACTAAATTATTCACCGATTTAAGCGCTACATCGAGTTGATCTCTGTCGCCGCTAAAAAGCGGAATAGGTGTTATTGCAGAAGGTGGGTTATGTAAAATAACGATGGCGTAATCGGACGGTGCGGCTCTAGCTGGGACGATCCAACCTTCACCGGCGGCTTTCAATTTCCCTGCTAGCGTCGGGGCGACTTTTGCGTCAATGTCGTGTAACTCATACCGCCACCCTTTCTTAGTCGTCACAAACCGTAGCGCGACAGGGGGATCGAACTTACCGGGAGGGGCGAGCAGACAGTGACCTGCCGTTAATGCAATATGCGGAGAAATAAGCGTGGCCGTGCATAAGTTACCACTTTCAGTTTCCAATTGACCGATAGCATCCCAAGGATGATCTTGGGGTTTAGCAATTTCCACGCGATGGTCTTGGCCAAAAAATAACGTCTTAATCTGCGCTGCGCTGAGCGTATCGTCATCTGCGTAAGCATGGAAATTACAGCAGATAAGGGTTAAAAAACATATTTTTTCGAAGCGCATAAGGTTCTCAACGGCCGCAGGAGTAGATGTAGTATAGCGATACTATAGTCGTATCAATGGGGAAAAGGGAGGGAATTGTCACGGTGAGGATAATGCTAGACAAAACAACAGGCAGCCATAATACCACAAACGACAACGGTCAGAAGTATAATTTCATAACGGTAGCGGCGCATCATGGGTAAACTCCCGTAAAGAAACACCCGGTAAAACCGGGTGCTTGTATCACTATGACGCTAGTAGCGTTCGAGACGTACTTATTTTTTAGTGACTTTCTTAGCGTGGTGCTTTTTAGCAGCTTGTGCTTTTTGTGCTGCAGCAGGTTTTACTTTCTTAGCGTGGTGCTTTTTAGCTGCTTGCGCTTTTTGTGCTGCAGCAGGTTTTACTTTCTTAGCGTGGTGCTTTTTAGCCGCTTGTGCTTTTTGCTCTGCAGCAGGTTTAGCTTTCTTAGCGTGGTGCTTTTTAGCCGCTTGCGCTTTTTGCTCTGCAGCAGGTTTAGCTTTCTTAGCATGATGCTTTTTAGCATGGTGCTTAGCAGGTGCAGCAGTAGTCGTAGTCTTAGCAGTTGTAGCTGCTGGGGCAGCTGTAGTGTCTGCAGCGAAAGCTGCTGAAGAGATACCCATAGCCGCGGCAACTACCAGTGCGAAAAGCTTTTTCATTTGAATTTCCTCAATATCACATTATCGGATAGCCCACTGCGGAGCCGGTAGAGACACTATATGAGTAATCGCATTGGCTGTCCGTGAGTGATTGGTATCGGTATGTAACGGTATGTACAATCACCTTATCGGCCTAGATAGCGCTGTTCCAAGTGGCGTTTAAACCAGTGTGGATTGAGCGTTTCCCCTGTTGCCTGCTGGATCAAGTTGTCCACTGAATACCGGCTGCCATGCTGCCAAATATTTTCTTTTAACCAGTTAAAGGTGGGCGCTAGATCACCCGTAGCGATAGCGGTTTCGCTCTCCGGTTGTTGGTCACGCATTGCATTAAACAATTGGGCAGCATACATCGCCCCCAGCGTATAGGTAGGGAAGTAACCGAAGGAGCCGTCTGTCCAATGGATATCCTGCATACAGCCATCACGATAGTTGCCCGCAGTACTAAGCCCTAAATAGCGCTGCATTTTCTCATCCCACAGTTCAGGGATATCGCTTACCTCAATCTCAGCGTTAATCAACGCGCGCTCAATTTCATAGCGCAAGATGACATGCGCTGGATAGCTCACCTCATCGGCATCGACACGGATCAACCCGGGTGCAACCCGTTGAACCTGCTGCACCAAATCGTTCAAGGTGAGATCTGTAGCCGCCGTTAAATTTTGGCAGATCAGCGGGTGTAGGCCTTTTAGAAATGATGTGCTACGCCCGAGTTGCATCTCGAAAAATAGGCTTTGCGACTCATGGATAGCGGTCGAACGTGCTAAAGCAATAGGTTGACCCGACCATTGGCTAGGTAGGTTTTGTTCGTAGCGCGCGTGTCCAGTTTCATGAATAACGCCCATCAAGGCACTCAGGAATTCTTGTGTATCGTAACGAGTCGTAATACGAACATCCGTCGGTACGCCGCCACAGAAAGGGTGAGCACTGATATCAAGCCTACCATGGTCGAAATTAAAATCTAGGCGCTGCATCACGGCCTGAGCCAGTGCCTGTTGCTGAGATATTGGGAAGATGCGAGTCGTTTGTGAGGGCGCAAGGGGCGGCTGCTTAGCGACCACCTCTTGTAATAGTTCTGGAAGCCACTGGGTTAAGTCCCCGAAGATCGTATCAAGACGTTGGCTGGTCATGCCAGGCTCATAGAGATTAAGCAGCGCATCGTACGGCGATCCCCCTAATTTCTGTGCGCGTAGCTGGGCTTCTTGGCGTGCGAGATCAACAACGGGGACCAGATTACGTTGGAAACCTTGCCAGTCGTTATCGATGCGTTGTTGGCGCCAGGCTTGTTCGCATCGACTCCCCGCTAAGGCTTTCGCCTCCACTAGCTCGGCAGGCAATAGGGCTGCATCGGTATACTGACGGGCCATCTCGCGCAGATTCGCGAGCTGGTCATCATCCAGTCCTTCGTTTTGCGCCTGTGCTAAGAGTTCGCCAGTCGTTTGCTGAACTAAAATCTCGTGGTGCATAACGCTGAGTTCGGCTAGCGCTTCGCCGCGTGCGTCGCTGCCCCCGTGCGGCATCATCGTCTGCATATCCCATCCAGCAATCGCCGAAAGATGGTTAAGGCGGGACAAGCGTTGAAAACGTTCAGTTAGAGCTTGATAGGCAGTCATGAGAGATCCTTGCGTACGGTAGGAGGAAGGGGCATATCTTGAGTAAGTGGGCTCAAGGGCCAGCTAAAACGTAAACATGCGCCCCCTAAGGGGCTGCTTTCTGCGCGAATAGTTCCTTGAAATGCCTGCGCAATTGAGTGAACAATCGCCAGTCCCAATCCGCAGCCGCCGGTAGCACGATCACGGCTAGGGTCCAGTCGCACAAAGGGTTCGAAGATCTTGATGCGTTGTTCGGCGGGGATACCCTCGCCGTCATCTTCAACCTGTAAATATCCATGCTGAGCATCGAACCAAAGGCTGATGCGTATTCGCTGTTGTGCGTAGCGCAGGGCATTATTAACCAGGTTATCTAAGACGCGTTCTAATAATCGATTATCGAGACTGTGGATCGCAGCCTGTGCAGGGATATCAAGATCAATCGTTTTATCTGTGCGTATCAGACGTAGGTCGTCGACACATTCTACTAACCATTCACGGAGATCGAATTGTTGCAAAGAGAGCGCGACCTGAGGTCGATCGAGACGTGCAAACGTGAGCAACTCTTGGATCAGTCCTTCAAGTTGACCAATATCTCGATTTAACGCTGTTGACTCAGCATCTGAAAGGTTATCACTCATCTCCAACCGATAACGCATACGCACCAATGGCGTACGCAATTCATGCGCGATACCATCAATCAGCCGTTTTTTGCTCGCCACTAAATCTTTAATGTTATCGGCCATTTGATTAAAGGCTACGCCGAGTCGGAATAGGCTTGAGGTACTTTCAAATTGCGTACGGGCATCTAAATCACCCTCACCGAAGCGTTGTGCCATTTTTTCCAACTTCAACATTTCTTGCCAGTGGGGGCGCATCCAAATAAATACCGGTAGTGCGAGCGACATGGCGATAAACGTCAAAAGTAAGACATCAAGCATCCTCATCTGATGTAAAAAAAACAGATAAGGAATAGGGCCGACGGAAAGCACGTAGTGGCTGCGAGGAATATGCTGGATAAACGTGTATTGGTCATCGAGCGCAACGATCTCCCCAGAGTGTAAGCGGCGCATATCCGTAGCGGGTAACTGGTAGTTAGTGAGCGGTTCGATATGTAATTTAAACGATAGATTGAGGTCGAGGTTATCAACCGTGCTATTCCAGTCTTTGGGCGGGATCTCGCGTAATTCACTACGCATCAGTGATAGCGAACTGGCCATCAAATCGTTCATCGACTGTCGGCCAGCGCGTTCGGCTGTCATTTTGTACACCAGTCCGACCAATAAGGTCATCACGATAAAACAGACGAACAGTAATAGATAAAATTGAATGAATAATTTTTTCATTCCGCCTCGGTTTCCCACGCTTGTGGGGCAAACAGATACCCTTTATTACGAATGGTTTTAATGCGAAACGGCTCTGTCGCATTATCGTGAAGTTTCTTGCGCAGTCGAGAGATCGCTACATCAATACTACGATCCATGCCGTCATAACTGACACCCCTTAACGTTTGCAGCAACGCATCACGATTGAGGATTTGTCCAGCGTGACTAGCAAGCTCCCACAATAAGTCAAAATCGGCCGTTGAGAGGGCAATATTCTCTCCATCCAAGATAACTTGTCGGTTGAGCATATCGATGGAGAGTTTACCAAAACTTATGAATCGACTATTACGCTGAGCGGGGGGACGCTCTTCTCCCACCGAATGGGACTGTGTTTGGCGAAGATGCAGACGTAATCGCGCGAGTAAGACGGCGGGAGGCGTTGTTTTTAAGATATAGTCATTGGCGCCCATTTCGAGGGCGAGAATATGATTCATATCGCTATCCAAAGAGGTGAGCAATACGATTGGCCCTTGCCATTGGCTACGGAGATCACGGCACAACGACATTCCGTCTTTTCCCGGTAACATGACGTCGAGTAACACGAGATCCGGCTGAGCGGCCAAAATTGTAGCTTCTGCGCGATCTCCACGTGTTTCAATAGTGACCTCAATATCATGTTTTTTTAAGTAAGCAGAAATTAATTCACCCACCTCAATTTCATCTTCAACGTAAACTATTTTATTCATTTTTAACAAATTTCTTTTATTATTTAACAATAAAACAACGTTATTGGAAATTATAGCTACGTTATCACGAAAAAGGCATCTCTTGCTGGTATAATAACGTAATTATATGCGACTATAAGCGCCGAAGATAAGTAGGTTTGATTATAAAAATTGGGGGATGATGTGCCAACGCCATCGACATTAATGAAGAAAGAAAATGACTGTTTTTCCTTTAATTACAGTCGATTACTCTCTGCTTCGTGCAAGAAAAAATGGCGATTCGTAGATGCAATTTATGGCGTACTCCCTATCTTTGGTGTCGTCACACGTAAGACAGCACACAATAAACTCGCTACTGCTGAATATTTTAAAGAGTTGGCTCTGCAAATAATTTCAACTCAAGTCAGCGATGAAATGAATATTGCGCGTTTACTCGTTCTAGCAGAACAGCAAAATATCAAACAGTTCACTATCCAATTACCCTATTCCCTTTCTGAACAACAAATCTCTCTTATATACTCGGAATATCGAAAGGCTGTCACGTTACGTCAAGAAAGTGATTTTCTTCACGTCAATTTCTGATCCGCTCGCACGACTCTATAGGGTGGTTAGCGCAATGATGCAGCCACTTGTGATAATCGTGAGAATAATCAGCTTATCAAGAGTGCGTAGCCGATAGTGTTGGCGATGTTGCCAAGCGGCAAAGAGAAAGACCATCAGCCCTGGCGCATACAAGGTTAACGACATTAACAGATTCGTCAAACCAGAGGCATAAATCAGCCATAATCCATACAGTGTTGCACCGATGCCGATGAGCAGAGGTGAGTAGTTACGCGCTTGATAACAGACCTTGGTGAGAAAAAGACCGACTAGTAGATAGGGGACTAGCACCATCTCAGAGGCAATCGTGAGCAAGGTACTGTAGTCCAGATGGAAAAAGGCAATCGCAATTAAACATGCCTGCACGCTAATATTCGTCATCCATAGACTGCCTATCGGGGCATCAGCGGTGTTTTGTGCAGCAATAAGTTTGGGAAAAGCACCACGTTTAGCAGCAATAAAAGGGATTTCTGCCGCCATAATTGTCCAACTTAAGTAAGCGCCCGAGACTGATAGAATAATCCCACCGACAATAATCCAATAGCCATACGGACCAATCATCTGGGCGAGTAGTCCACCCATTGAGGGGTTTTTCATGTTCGCAAGGGTATCTCGAGGGATAATCCCCAAAGATAAGATGGTCACTAACAGATAAACACTCAATGCAGCAATGACCGCAAAGAGGGTGGCTTTGCCAATATCCTCTTTATTCTTCGCTCGACCGGACACCACGACCGCACCCTCAACACCGATAAATACCCAGAGGGTGATAAGCATGGTTTGTTTAACCTGTGCCCATACTGGGAGATGTAACTGCATACCCGAAAAATCGAAGGAGAATTGACGATAATCGAAATGCAGGAGGCCAAGGACAATAAATAACGCCAACGGTACGAGCTTACCAAAGGTTGCGAGGATATTGATACTGGCGGCAGTTTGTACACCCCGCGCGACAAGACCATGAATAACCCATAATAGTATCGAAGCGCCTAGCATCGATTGCCAAGTGTTGCCTTCGCCGAAAAGTACATGGCCTGGAGAATCGGTAAAAAAACTGAGTGCAGAGAACACGACCACTAGGTAAGAGACATTGGCAATCACAGCACATAGCCAATAGCCCCAAGCAGAAAGGAATCCGATTGTCTTACCAAAGCCATCTTCAGCATAGGTAAATATGCCGCCATCAAGGTCAGGACGTAAGCGTGAAAGGTAGAGCATGGCGGTGGCCAAAAATAAGATGCCAATACCGGTGATTGACCAGCCAATGATCAGGGCTTCCGATCCGGAGACTGCAGCCATATTTTGAGGCAGACTGAAGACGCCGGCGCCGAGCATCGAACTGAGCACTAACGCGGTGAGTGCACCAACACCTAATTTCTTTGCAGTCATAAATACCTACGAACTTACTAAAATGTCTTATTGAGATTACTTAAACAGCAGGTGATGCTAAAAAAAGAAAACAACACAGCATATTTCAAGGAGCGAGTCAGGGCGGTGATTCTACGAATTGAGCGGTGAGAATGCAATGAGTATAAATGCGGAAAAATGCTTATTTATGCATTAAGAGTGTAAAAAAAAGCACCCTAAGGTGCTTTTCAGACTATTTAAAGAGTTCGGCGGTGACAGTGAGGTTACCTCCACTCTGATTCTGCCACTGGCGGGTAATATGGTAATACTTCGCCCCTTTATCAGCGGCTCTGCGTGCAATGGCGGTCGACATCTCAGTAGGATTGCCGAAGTGAGCGGTGATTGTGACCGTATCGAACGGCGTCATCTGTGCAGCCGTCAAATCATTAACTTCTTGGATCTTTCCACCTTGTGGCAGAGACACTGTATAGCGTTTGTTCGTCGACGAGTGTGTTTCATAAAAACGTCCCACGTTTTCGCTGGCAGATTCAGAAGACGCGACACCTGGGATCTCGACCTTCTTCGCTGCCGCGCCCCCTGCTGCTAGGGCTGCCTTGCCGGCTTGTGAATCTGCAGGAATCGCGTCGGGGTTTTGAACGACTCGTTTTGGCGCATCAGCTTTATAAATATAGGCAGTGATGTACTGATTACCGCCATTATTCGCCGCAATTTGGCGGATAATAAAGAACGAATCCGCATCTTTCGCCTTCGCTGCACGAGCGATAGCATATTCGGCTTGCGGTTGGCTAGGATAGAACCCTCTAATACTGACGGTATCATAGGGCTCTAAGCGGTAAGCTTCCGCCTTAGGCAATTCCTTGACGCCATCGATGTAGCGGTATTGCGGTTCTTTTGGCGCCGGTGCGGAATCAGGAAGATAGAGATCAGCGGTGACGCGCCAATTTCCGCCATTGCTATTACTATCGTGTACAGAGACGACGTAGAAACTGGCGGCACCGGCATCATCAGCCCGTTTGGAAACGGAGTTGCTGACATCGAGTAATGAATTAAAGCGACCTGTGAAATTGATTCTTTTATAGGGTGCAAGAGTCGCGGCTTTTTGCGGGCTCAGTTCCTGAGCGGCATAAGCATTAGACAGCCCGAGCGAAATAAGCGCCGTTGCTAAAACAGTAGCATTCAGTTTCATAAAACGTCCTTCAGCTTACGCAGAAAAAGAGAATTTATTGTTTGCTGTTGAAGGGTGATTATTACACGGAAAGAATCTGCTGTCTTAGTCAATTTATTGCCCTATCTTGTTGAAAGAGCCGCGGATAAGTGAAGGGATAATAATTTTATCCCTTTACTTAGTATTGTAAGAATCATTGGGAACTACGTGTTTATTTCATCCGGACGCATAACGAGTAAGTCGCAACGTAGGTGGTCGATGACTTGTTCAGCCGTATTGCCCAAAAAGGCTGCTGAAAACCCGGTACGTCCAAAGGTGCCTAATACGACTACGCCTGCATTTAATTTAGCCGCTAGCTCAGGGATCACCTCTTCGGGTTCGCCTTGTTCTACATAAGTATTGCCGCTATCGATAGAGAAGGGCTGTCGAAGTTCTTTCATCGCTAATAAATGCTGACCCCGTACCGCATCGCTATAACTTTGCGCATCAAAATCGGGTAATTCAATGGCCAAATTCACTGGGGTAATAGGATAAGCGCCTACTAAGCGCACCTCGGTATGGTTGACGTGTTCGGCGAGGGCTTGAGTTTCACGTACCAATTTTCTATTAAGCGCATCGTGTTGCTCGTCATCGCTGACCAAATTAACCGCAACTACCGCCGTCGCATTGTCTGGCCAAGGTTGGTCCTTAACCATCCACACCGGGCAGGGGCTCTTGCGCAAAAGCTGCCAATCCGTAGGGGTGAATATCACCGATTCGAGGCGGTCATATTGGTGGGCCATTTTGAGAACCAAGTCATAAGCGCCGATGTCGATTTCTTGAAAAATCGCATCTTGTTGGCGATTGTGCCAGATAACTTTTAACGTGATTTGAACGCCTGCTTCCAGATACGTGCGAGCCTGATACCTTAACCACTCCGTACGTTGCTGGATCATTTCTTGGCGCATACCCTCTCTTTCCTCTGAGGCCAAAGCGGTCGTCAGCTCGTAAGAAAGGTCGTAAATTGCAAGGAATGCGGTAATTTTACCACCAAGACGCTGATTCAAGTAGACGGCACGCCGTAGGGCGGGCTGGTCATCCTGATCAGGGTCAATGACCACGAGAATATTTTGATACTGCGTCATATGACGTCCCCTCAGCCTATTAAGTTAACCTAAGGATAGTCCGGTTTCGGAGGATATGAGAGAAAAAACCGGATCATCATTGCTCAGTAACATAGCGTATCCGGTTTGGGTTATCTAGATAATTGTTAAGCGCATTTCTGGACATGGCCCGCCAGAGAATTCAACATCTCATGATTTTCAATCGTGATATATTTACCTTTCACAGAGAGCATCCCACTTTTTTGGAAACGACCCAATAGGCGGCTAATTGTCTCCACCGTTAACCCGAGGTAGTTGCCAATATCCCCCCGCGTCATCGTCAACCGAAATTCGCGTTGAGAGAATCCACGTTGTGCAAATCGCTGCGAGAGATTCCAAATGAAAGCGGCTAAACGTTCTTCTGCATTCTTTTTAGAGAGTAGAAGGATCATTTCTTGGTCAGCTTTAATTTCGCCGCTCATAAGTCGCATAATCTGATGACGGAGGGCCGGCATTTTACCTGCTAAATCATCCAGTGTATCAAAGGGTATTTCACAGACCATTGAGGTCTCTAAAGCTTGTGCGAAAGAAGGGTGGTGACCAGATGTGATTGCATCGAAGCCGATAACATCTCCCGCTAGATGAAAGCCGGTAATTTGCTCATCACCTTGCTCAGTGATCGTATAACTTTTAAGAGTACCGGAGCGTATTGCATATAAAGACTTTAGCTCATCGCCAGCCTTAAACAGCGATTGGGACTTTTGGATAGGTTTTTTGCGTTCGATAATATTGTCTAACTGGTTGAGTTCATGAATCTTTAAGGTAAAAGGGATACAGAGTTGATTAATGCTACAATCTTGACAATGTATTGAACTGCCATTGATCGGCGCGCGTTTGATTAGTCTTTTTTCACTGAGCATGATGAATTCTCCGTTAATTTGTCTAGAGGTACTTTAACATTTTTCGCGAAGAAAAAAAGGTCTTAACCACGATCAATTTATGGTCTTTTTTTTGTTAGAAATACTGACAATTAATTTGTTTTTAATCAATAATATAACCTAATAATACGAATCATACTCATAAAGCATTTACAATAAAATACATTCAATACAATGAACTTATAAATACAATTAATATTAGGCTTCTAACTATATTAAGCCCATAATTTCACCATTTTTCCTTTTAATCGTATAAATAACCATCAAAATATTTATTTTTAGTTATGAGTTATAGTTATCTTGCATACATAAGAGTAATATCACTTATGTTTTTTATTAAGTTCATGTATTAAAACAATAAAAGATATTTTACTTTAATAAAAAAGTAGTTTTATTCAGTATGAGTGAATAGTCACGGATAGTCGCACGGAGTTGTTCAGCGGTGGCATTGAGTGCCGTATCGACAGGAGTAATGATCCCTACAGCCTCGCCCAGATCGCTAAAGTGCAAAGGTAATGGAGTAAGCGCTTGATGTTGCAGGTCCTCCCTGACGGCTCCGGAGGGGACGAACCAAACATAGTTGTAATGTAGCGCTAACTGTCTGGCGAGCGAAGTCGATGAGGTTTCGACGCGGGTTTCGGGTAATATACAGTGCTGGCTGGCTAGAATACGTTGTGCAATGCGCCATGGAGCCGTCCCTTCAGGTGAGATGACCACTGGCCAATTCATTGCTGCAGCTAAACTTACATTGCCTTTAAGGAGAGGATGGGCTGGGTTTACGACGAGTTTAATTTTTTCAGTGAAAAGTAGCTCGTATTCGAGCCCCTCCATAAAGGCCTTTTCAGCGAGCCTTCCAATTCCTAAATCGTATTCGCGCGCCCGTAGGGCAGCGAGTAAAACGTTATTGTGTAGCGTGGATACTTGCAGTTGAACGTTAGGGCTACGATGATGGAAAGCATCAATGATCCTCGGCAAAATCCCCATCGCCACCGTGGTTAGTGCGGCGAGACGGATCACCTGTACTGGGGCAGTTTCCAGCATAAAGATAGTGTCTGTCGCATGTTGAAGAGTGTTTAGTATTTGTAGGGCATGAGGAAGTAGTTGCTGCCCCTCATGCGTGAGCGTAACGCCTTGACCGTGCCGAATAAAGATATCGTACCCACAAAGCTGTTTTAATTCCGTCAATGTCTTTGAAAGGGCCGGTTGGCTAATGGAAAGCATTTTAGCCGCTGCACTAATCGATTTTTGCTGTGCGACGGCGGCCAAAGCATGAAAATGCCTTAAGCGAATTTTTTGATTAAATCGGTGAATATCCATTAGCCGGTCCCTTGTTAAAAAATTGCTCTTTAAAGGTAGGCACAATGTTATGACAGAAAAAAACCCGCCTGTAAATGCGGGTTTCTGGGTTTGAATAACGCTAAGTTACTGATTTGAACGCAAGATAGGGTAGCGTTTTAGGCTCCATGCGCACCAGAGTAGGCTAATTAATCCGAATGCTGCCCCGGCATAACCGATCACCGATAATCCTAGAGCGTTACTAATTTGCCCCCCCAGTAGTGCACCAGCACCGATACCGATATTATAAATACCCGACAGTAACGACATGGCGACATCGGTCGCATCGGGGGCTAAGGATAATACTCTGATCTGCAGCGCTAAATTTATCATCATCATTGCTATTCCCCAGACCACGCAGAGCAAAATAGTCTCGAAATTATGGCTTGCGGTGACATAAAGTAGAGCCATACATAGGGTGATGAGGAAGATGGCGCCTAAAAGCAGTCCCGACGGGAATTTTTTACCTAGAGCACTAAATAAAGTACTCCCAAATATTCCTGCGCCACCGAATAACAGTAAGAGCAAGGTGGTAAAGTTAGCACTTTGCAGGGCGACTGCCTGAATAAACGGCTCTATATAGCTGTAAGCTGTATAGTGAGCGGTCACCACAATCGTTACCAGTAGGTATAGACATACCAACGGTGGACGACGGAAAAGCTCAGGAACGCTTTTTAGAGAGCCGGTATGTTCACTCGGTAATTTTGGAAGCAAGCGAGCGAGCATAATCATTAACACAAAAGAAGAGATGCCAATCAACCCGAACGTTGAACGCCAGCCCAGATATTGGCCAATAATCCGCCCAATCGGCACGCCCAACACCATTGCTAATGCGGTTCCCGTAGCAAGAATACTTAGCGCTTGAGTTCGCTTACCAAGCGGGGCAATCCGGATCACCAAGGAGGCATTTATCGACCAAAAAATAGCATGCGTAATGGCGATCCCAATACGCGAAGCAATCAGTGCATTAAAGTCCCAAGCGAAGGCAGAGAAAACGTGACTGACCGTAAAAACAATCAACAGGATCACGAGCAAAAACCGCCGCTCGATATTACGAGTGACCAGCATAAGCGGTAACGATAATAAGGCTACACACCATGCATAGATGGTCAGCATGATCCCAACATCGGCCGTCTTCATTTGGTATGAAGTTGCGATATCAGACAGTAACCCTACAGGGACAAACTCTGTAGTGTTGAAGATAAATGCAGAGATCGCCAACAAGAGTACCCGTAACCATGCCACCTTGCGCGGGACGGGGGGGATATCCTCTTGATGAGATGAGGTAACTGAAGGTTCTACAATCATAGAAATCTTATTGCCTAAAATTAACGTGATTTGGATCACAGTATAGCGTCATTGACGCAGATTCAATATCTACATTATTCAGTATAATCAATATGTCCAGACTCGCCATCTTTAGGTCAATTCCCTGCACTATTTACCGTCTGGTATTATGCAAAAGTCAATGATCCGTTCTTCTCCCTATCCCCATACCGAACTTATCCGAACAGTTAATACACATAAACTTTGCTTTAACGCAATTATCGCTTAAGAAGAATTAACTAAAATTACTGTCCTCTCGACGGTCTTAAGGGAAAAATAGAAGAGTGAAAAACATTTTTATTACGGGAACCGACACCGCTGTAGGGAAAACGGTCGTTACACTTGCGCTATTACGTGTACTTCAACAACAAGGGGTAGAGTGCGCCGGTTATAAACCGTTATCACAGAACGCGCAGTGGACAGAAGAGGGACTGCGTTGTGCAGATGCGCAATTACTGCAGGATGCCTCGACGCTCGCGTTGGAATATAAGGACGTTAATCCTTATCCCTTTACTGGAAGCGAGGTAAGTACTGGCGCGATTACTACAGTCAGTGAACAGTTTCTCTCAGCGGGCCTATCGTATCTTGAAAGCTGTGTTGAGCGTGTAGTCGTTGAGGGAACCGGAGGATGGCATAGTAGGATTAATACCCAAAATCCGCTCTCTGATTGGGTGATTAAGCAGAAAATCCCGGTTATTCTGGTGGTGGGCATAAAACTTGGCTGCATCAATCATGCTATTTTAACGGCTGAATCAATCTCGCAGCAGGGGGGAGAACTCGTTGGTTGGGTAGCCAATCGCATCAATCCCGGCCTCGAAGAGTATCAACAACTTATCTCTATACTTACCCAGCATATTGCTGCACCTAAAATTGGCGAAATCCCCTATTTAGCGCGTATTAATCAGAAAGACCTTTCTTCTTATTTTAGTACCGCAACACTCCGCACCTTTTTCACGCATAAAAAAACAGGGCATTAAGCCCTGTTATCAACGTCCTCAACTACTGAGAAGCGGCTTGAGAGGGCGTGTTGCTCTCATCAGCAGTGCGTTTATAAACAATTTTCTGCTGATCATTTTCACAGTGACCCACGACGAGTCCGCCTTGCTGTTCAGCTTGATCGTTAGGAACCACATCTAAGGAGAATGCTGACTCGGCAACGCCATTTTGTATAATTTTTTGCTGGATGTCGGCTTTGACCGATTCGCAAGATGCCTGAGTGAGCATGGGAACCAGTAACAGCCCGGAGAGTAACGTTAAGCCTAATTTTTTCATTACCTTTTCCTCACATTAAGGTTGGATGGGGCGTCCGGTTTGACGGTCAAGACAGCGTAATGTATTGGGTTCCCAATAAGCATTAAGATTAAGACTCTGTTGGCAAGCCTCTTTCGTATCAATGGCACGATCGAGACGGTTAAAGTCTTTGACATTACGGGTATTGATCTTGTTACGCAGAGTGCGGCTATCATCCCACTGCTCTTTGTGTTCACGAGAAAGCTCGCTACTGTAGCTCGAATGGCCGTTATCGATAATAAGATGCTCGGTCTGAGCCATCACCGGCTGAGCCACTGATCCCAAACAGGCCAGAATACACGCCGCGGGTAACATCCTGATTAACTTCTTCATTGTTTTACCTTTTCTCATCCTTACGATTAGCCTGAAGGTCTAAGTCTACCACGATTATTTTATTGATAGCGTGGATATACTCAAGCTTTGTCTACACGTAGACCGGCATAAGATTGGCTGACCGGCATCATTTCCAGCGTATTAATATTTACGTGCGCAGGTAAGGTTGCGACCCAATACACCGCCTCGGTGACGTCTTCAGGAGTCAGCGCTTGTGTACCTTGATAGACGTTTGCGGCTTTATCATCATCGCCTTTAAAACGAATATTGGAAAACTCGGTGCCGCCGACTAATCCAGGCTCGATATTAGTGACCCGTATCGCCGTGCCGAATAAGTCGGTGCGTAGATTTAAGCTAAACTGCCTGACGAAAGCTTTAGTCGCGCCATATACGTTGCCGCCCTCATAGGGCCAATTGCCTGCTGTCGAGCCGATATTAATGATATGCCCCTTGTTGCGCTTAACCATATTGGGTAAGACTGCACGCGAGACATACATCACACCTTTAGTATTGGTATCTACCATCGTCTCCCAGTCTTTGGGATCGGCTTCCTGTGCATGACCGAGGCCTAGGGCGAGACCAGCGTTGTTAACCGTTACATCAATATCTTGCCAATCAGTAGGCAATGCGGAGAGTTGTTGTTCAATTTCTTGATAATCGCGCACATCTAGTTTCACGGGATAGAACGCATCGCCTAATTGGCTTTTAAGGGCCTGAAGCCGCTCATCCCGACGGCCGGTACCGATGACTTTATGACCCTGTTTGATGAAATGCTTAGTAATTGCCTCACCGAATCCTGAGGTTGCACCAGTGACTAAAATAATCATGCTTGCTCCATAAAGAAATAGGTTATCAACTTACCATAGCACTCATTCTTATTGGCTGCTCTATTTTTGCTTTACAAAATATGGCGTTCTCTGCAGGGTAAGGGACTCTTAGGATTTATATAACTTGGTATAGGGCTTGCAACCCATTTTTATTTATCATTAAGGAACATTCATGCGTTATGCCATTAGGGCCGCATTTTTCGATTTCCCCGCTCGTCTAGCTGACCCCGCACAGGCAAGCGGTCATGCGCGCTATATAGAAGAGGGGGTGTTACTGATCGATCACGGTAAGATTGTTCAGTTGCTGGAATGGGAAGAGCGTACGCAGGTCCCCGATTGGGAAGAGTATGACTACCTTGATCTGCGTGGGAAGATTATTTTCCCGGGTTTTATCGATACGCATATTCATTTTCCACAGATAGGTATGGTTGGCTCTTGGGGTGAGCAACTTCTTGAGTGGTTAGAGGAGTATACGTTTCCCGCTGAAATCGACTATCAAGACCGTGCGTTCGCTACAGAGATGGCCGCGAAATTTCTGGATCAATGTCTCGAGAATGGGACGACGACCGCGTTAATTTTTGGATCGGTACATGAAGGGTCGACCGACGCGCTGTTTGAAGCCGCTGAACATCGAGAAATGCGGATCATTGCTGGGAAAGTGATGATGGATCGGTTTGTCCCCGACGCGCTTTGTGAGAAGGTCGCCGAGAGTTACCAGCAGACCAAAAACCTCATCGAGCGTTGGCATAATAAAGGTCGGCTTAGCTATGCGCTCACTCCACGATTTGCGCCGACCTCGACCCCCGAATTACTCGCGGCAGTTGGGCAACTCAAACGAGAATATCCCGATGTTTGGCTACAAACTCATCTCAGTGAAAATCCGCAGGAGATAGCTTGGGTGAAAGAGCTTTTCCCCGACCAACAAGATTATCTCTCTGTCTACCATCATTACGGCCTAACGGGTCCACGTAGCGTGTTCGCACACTGTTTGCACCTAGAGGAAGCGGAGTGGCAATGTTTAGCGCGCAGCGATTCTGCGATTAGTTTCTGTCCGACTTCCAATCTGTTCTTAGGCAGCGGACTGTTTAATCTACGTAAGGCGCATCAACATAACGTTAAAATAGGGATGGGGACCGATATTGGTGCGGGGACGAGTTTCTCATTACTCCGTACGCTCTCTGAAGCTTACAAGGTTCAACAGCTCCAGCATTACGCGTTAACCGTTGCGGAAGCGTTTTATCACGCGACCCTAGGCGGGGCTGTATCATTATCACTTGACGATAAGATTGGGAATTTTCTACCTGGGAAGGAGGCTGATTTTATCGTCATTGATTGTGCAGTCACGCCGCTACAAACTCTTCGGCAGGCTCGCTGTCGCGATATTTGGGAACGTTTATTCGTATTGATGACCCTAGGCGACGAGCGAAATATCCGTCAAACTTGGGTTAATGGGCGTTGCGCATTCCAACGCCACAATAATTGAGTGGGGTGGCCCACTAGCCTAGTGGGCCGCCTTCGATCGTTTCACACATTCCAGCCAAGATACGTTCACCCGTCTCATGACGAAGTTCTTGATACCAAGCCTCAGTCTGCTGTGGATCCTTTGCATGGGTGATCTCGCACCGTTTGCGGGCTTTAAGCACTAAATCGCGAGTACGTACCGTCCGGCGCTGCTGGTAGCGGCGTAGGCTATCTTCAATCCCCAAGGAATGGCTACCGATGATCTCTGCCAGCACCACGGCATCCTCAATAGCCGCACAGCCTCCTTGGCCGATATCGGGGGTGGTACTGTGTGCCGCATCGCCGAGTAAGGCGACGCGGCCTTTGACAAAGGTATCGAACGGTTCGATATCATGGATCTCTACCCGGTTAGTGGTCATCGGATCGAGTACCCTAATAAGCTGTTGTACCGCGGGGCACCAGCCTGCAAAATACCTTTGCAAATCATGTCGTAGGGTAGCTCTGTCTTCAGGTAAGCCTGTAGGGAGTGGCACATCAAAGAAGAAATAAAATCGGTTATTACTCACCGGCATCAGTGACACGCGTTTACCTTCGCCAACAAACGTTGTCCATTGTGCAGCGGGGGCAATAGCTTCATCTATGCCGACCAGTCCATTCCAATTTACATATCCCGCATAGCGGCGAGGTAAACTTTCCTCTAAAACATAATGGCGAGCGACTGAATGGGTGCCATCTGCCGCGATCAGGAAGTCACCTTGCGCGTGAGTCCCGTCATCGAAGGTTACTGTCACGCCCTGCGGGTTTTGATCGATTGCGGTCAGGCGTTTGCCAAACTGAATGCGCTGCTTACCGTAATGGTCGATAAGCATATTTTGTAACTCGGCTCTCACGACGGGATAGGGTTTTTCACCCACCCGCTGAATTAAAGGAGTCATACTAAATTGGGTCAACGGGGAGCCCTGTTGGTAGTCTAAATAAGCCATCGATTGCATATCGCCGCCTAGCGCCTTAATCTTAGCCCCCATACCTAACGCATTAAGGCATTTGACCCCATTTGGCCAGATAGAGATTGCTGCGCCAACGGGCTTCATCTCTTTTACAGCCTCGTAGACTTCAGTCTGTATCCCTTGCTTTTCCAGCGCGATTGCGCTCGACATGCCACCAATACCTGCCCCAATAATTATTGCTTTCATAATAGACCCCTCACAAACAGATAATCATCTGCTGCAACTTTTGTACCAATCCTAAGACATCTGTCGTTTTGGTTTCATTCCCGTATATAGCGGATTGTTCGCATTATGATTGGGAGAGGCTTGCACCAGCATCGCTCACTGCACTATTGTAGGGAGACTTTTTTAGAGGATGACATAATGCATACACAACGAATACTTACTGTATTGATCACCGTGCTGGGCTTTACGGCTTCTATGCACGGCTACGCCGCAAAGCAGAACTCTCCGCTCGATGCTTATCCGTCTACGGTTGATGGGTTACAACGTCACGTTATCGAGTTGGCGGCCGTTAGTCATGAAGATGAGCGCCAGGTGGAAGTGATCATTGGACAGAAACAGCAGGTAGACTGCAATCACACCTCACTACTCGGTTCATTCTCAACCCATACGGTGGAAGGATGGGGCTATGACTATTATAAAGTAGAGATAAAACCGGGGCGTATCTCAACGAAAATGGCCTGTCTGCATCAAGCTTCGCAGATCAAGTTTGTGTCATTACCGCTGAGCACAGCGCAACGCTTCATCCGTTACAACAGTAAGTTACCTATAGTGGTTTATGCGCCAAAGGGAATAGATGTTAATTATCGTATTTGGCAAGCGAGCCCCGAGATTGCTGCTGCGGCACGTAAATAATAGAGCGCCTTAAGGCGCTCTGGAAGGTTTTATTGTTGGCCGAGGATCTGAGTGACCTGTGACGCGGTCACTTTTTCCTGTTTGCCCGCGAAGCGGCCACGCACATAGTTGGTCAACTCTGCGATCTCACTATCGGTCAACGTATGACGGTAGCCAGGCATCGACCATGAAAGATGACCGATGGTTTGTGGTGTCTGCGCCCCTTGCCCGATGACCTGTACGAGGTTAGCCGGATTATCCGCCATTACGGCTAAATTATTACGTAGTGCAGGGATAACGTCGGCGGTTCCTTGGCCGTCTTTACCATGACAGGTGGAGCAATAACGAAGATAGTGATTGTCTGGGTCTGTTACTGTGGCTTGTACGGATGTCGGCGTGTTTGGACGTCCTTGCTGTAAAGAAGCCAGATACACGCCTATTGCCTGCGCATCCTCATCAGTCAGGTATTGAGTGCTATGGGTGATAACCGGGGACATCGGCCCAGATACCGCGCTGCTAGTGTTGTGTCCCGTCTTAAGTAATAACGCCGTTTGCTGGGCATCGTAGGGCAGATGACGGAGAGAAGGCGCATACCATCCCTCAATGTCTGCACCTGCAAGGTAATCCTCACTTGCGGAGGTCGTTCCTTTTTCTTGCATCATCCAGCCACGGGGTGTATGACACGCACCGCAATGACCGGGGCCTTCTACAAGCCATGCTCCACGCTCCAAAGGTGTTTCGTTTTGAGGCGTAGAAACGGCGTCCTTTTGCTGTGGCGCGTTGAAGATATTCCAGACTCGTAACGGCCAGCGCGCAGCAAGATACCAAGGGATATCATTGGAACGGTTAGGAAGGTTAGCCGCAGGCACGCCTTGCATAAAATAGGTATAAAGCGCATGGATATCGTGATCACTGAACCGCGCGTAGGCGGTATACGGCATAGCGGGATAGAGAAGATGCCCATCTTTTGCCACGCCTTTACGTAAGGCTTGTGAAAACTCGGCCTCACTATAACCGCCTATACCATACTGTTTATCTGGACTAATATTGGTCGAGTAGAGGGTACCGATGGGTAGCGTAAACTTCACCCCACCAGCATAGGGTTTGCCACCCTCCTGGGTATGACAAGCCATACAATCCGCCGCACGTGCTAGATATTCACCCTGAGTGATCAGGGTGTTATCGGGTGCTGCGTGGCACTGTAACGAAAGGCCTGCGAGAGCCGCTAATGCCCATAACCGTTTCATGATGACTCTCCCTGTGGCCCAACTAATTCGTTTACGGCACGCCAAGCTTGATCGATGGCAGCGTGTGCATAAGGACTCCAGTCTGAATCCGAGTTAGCAATAGCGATAAGACCGAATGGCTGACGCGCAGTTTTAATTAGCGCTTCTGCTTGCTCTTCGTCGTCAAACATCGTGTTAACAATATACGAATAGCCATGTGCCCAACGATTTACCGTAATTCCGAGAATATCTTTCTCATGATCGAATCCAGCTTGGCCTAGCATTCCCTGTAATTGGTCGCGGACCATAGTTTCAAAGGTACTGAATGGTGTACCGAGTAACCAGGCACGCCCTTTACGAGACTGCTCTCGGTTCGATAAGCCACTACCGGCGAGTGTTGGAACATGGACCATATGAAGACAGATAGGCTTATCGGGATCACGGGGGTGGCGGTAATCGCCCATATCAACCGGGAAGTCGAGTTTGACCATACTGAACGGGGCAGCCGGTGAATAGACATCATGTACCCCGAGCTGTTGGAAGGATCGCCATTGGCGTATCACCACATTACAGTAAACTAAAGGCGCTTTAACGTTTTCATGTAGCGCCGCTTTCTGCGCCTCAGGAAGAGTGGGGATTAGCCAAGGAATGATCATGTTGTAGCAGGCCATCACCACATGAGACGCCGATACTTTATGTAATTCCCCTTGCTGGAAATAACTCACTTCAGCGGCAGATTCATGCTGAGCGACGTTAACGACCGTGCTGTTTAAGCGTAAATTGACGTTATGGTCAGGCCGGTCAAGCTGAGCATAATCAAATTGCGCGGTAACACAGTCGTGCATGGTATCACCCGGCGCAACCTGTGGAATGAGGCGACGTACCATCATCCGTGCCAGTCCTGCGTTACCATCAGGGAAGTGATAGATATAAGGATCGCTTAACTCAGCTTGATCCTCAGGATCGAGGGGAGGAAGTCCCATTCCCTCAAAGCCAGGCAGTCCACAGAGTTGTGCATCATTACAGGCCGTCGCATCAATCCCCACTGCCTGAAAATCATTGGTCATCTGTTGGAAATAAGCGATCGCCGTCTGAGAAAGCCCAACTTTGTCCTGAAGGAATTCGAGATAACTATGCTTAGCGAGCCAGGCGAGTTTCTGCTGAGTATCCATACCCGGTAGATAATCTTTGGGCAGTGTATGCAGCAGGATTAGGGCTTGGCGATCGGCAGAGGAAAGCGGAAAATCATTAATATAGTCGGCGATAGGACGGCCATTACGACGATTAGCCGGGATATCATCGGCCACAACGCCATCGGGATCGCCACTTACCAGTTTATCTTCACCAAAATGCGCCTTATCGAAATAGACTCCACGGCTTAGATTCAGATCGGGATAAAAATTAACGTCAAAGTCTTTCGCCATCTGCTGAATATCGACATTTAACGATTTCAACAGCGCTAACACGACAGGGCTGTAGATATGGGTAGGCGATTGGAAAGATTCACTGCCGCCGTAACCAATAATCGTGCCTTCTGGGGTTGAAAACTCATTACGCTTGGCATGGCCACCAAAATCGTCGTGGTTATCCAGCAATAGGATCCGCTGGTCCTTGCCTTTTTTTTGCTGCCAAAAGAGAGCGCTGGCTAATCCGCTAAGCCCAGCCCCGACAATCACGAGATCATAATGCGCTTCTGGCTGCAGTTTTGCTACGGCAGGGATGAGCCCCTCACGACCTATCTTATGGGCCATTTCAAATGAACCGGGGTGGTTTCCGCGCATTCCCATGAGGGCGGGTGGGTAGTAGCGATCTTCTTTACCACTTATTGCGGCATAGCTTAACTTCAGAGGTGTTAGGCCTGCGGCTAACGTGATAGCCGTCCCGTTCAAAAAATCACGCCGAGTGATGGGCATGTCATTCTCCATTGCTTTTATTGTTTTACACTTTTATGCGAGCAAGGGTACAGATTTTCCTCGTATGCTGCCACGCTAGTGAGTAATAACCGTGATGATTGATTAAAAATAAGCCGTAAATTTCCTTCACGATTCATCAAGATAAAATGGGACCGTTTCACTAAAAATATGCAGGGCCTATGTTAACGATCACACGAATAAACACGTCAATACTGTTTGTTTAGCGTCTAATAGCTAAAGACTTTTTTCAATTACGCTAATTTTATTAAGGAGTTATCCATGACACGTAAAGTTGCACTCATCACTGGTGGCAGTCGCGGAATCGGCGCAGCCATCGCGCGTCACTTAGCAGAGCAGGGCTTCGATATTGCGATTTCTTTTGCGCGTAATCAGGCTAAAGCGGATGAGGTTGCCGAGCACATCACAGCGTTAGGGCGAAAAATTGCATTAATTCAGGCCGATGGTTCCACCGTTGAGGGTAACCAGCGGGTCATCGCTGAGACCGTTAAACAACTAGGACGCCTTGATGTGCTCGTCTGCAATGCGGGGATCGGTAATCATAAACCGATTACCGAGGTCACTAGCGACGATATCAATGCCGTACTTAATCTTAATCTGCGCGGCATGATGATTGAAACCAGCGAGGCGTCGAAAGTGATGGGCGAGGGCGGTCGTATCATACTAATGGGGTCAGCATTTGCTGGGCGGGTACCTTTTGGTGGGCTATCCGTCTATGCGGCAACTAAGGCGGGATTACGCGGCTTTGCACAGGGTGTTGCCCGGGATCTAGGTACCAAGGGGATCACCATTAACGTTTTAGAACCCGGTCCGATCGATACCGATCTGAACCCTGCAGATACAAAAGAGGCGAAGTACCTGAGTAGTTTCGTGGCAACAGGGGCTTACGGTCAGGTTAATGATATTGCTAATGCGGTTGGCTTCCTCGCCAGCGAGAAGTCCAGCTATATTACGGGTATTGCGCTACCCGTAGATGGTGGTTTACTCGCTTAATCTTGAGGCTAGGCATCCGAAGATGCCTAGTCAGTTACTTCTCAACGTTGCCGATTAGCTCGTCTAACTTTGTCACATCAATATTGAGATCGCCAAAGGCTGCGCTGGTGGGATTATGGATTTCAATACTCGTTTTAACTTGGTAGGCAACCGTCGCTTCAGCTGTTTTGAATGACAAAACATGGCCGCTGTACCGGCGATCCTCGCTAAGAAAGTGAAAATGAAAGCCGGGTACAGAGATACGGCCAAAGAGTTCTGGCGTCCAAAAACCGATTAATTGACCAGATATCGTCGTTAGCGTGTCAACCTGCTGGGCATCTGCCATCTCTTCAACTGATCTCGTCTGCGTTTCATCACGCTGTGGACGACGAATAACGACTTTATCGAAGCAACTTTTCACATTCACCGCCAAGAAAATATTAGCGATGGCAAGCTGTTGGCTTAAATGCTGATCTAGGTTAGCTTCATTTATCCCTTTCGCCTCGAACTCATTTTCTGCTACAAACTCGGTGACTTGTAAAAAGGGGAGCCGGCAATCCGTAAGCTTATGCAGCTTTTCACCCGCCGTCGCTTCCCAAAACTCACCGCCGCAGACTGTGAGTTCACCACTGATCCCACACGAACACCCTAAGCCAAAGAGTGTTGGGCTATGGCTAGAGTTAAGAGGAAAATCGCCGGAGAAGTGACCAGACATTAGGGCACCTATGGTCGAGTATTGCGTGATTTTGCTCATAAACTCTCCGAGTAATAATGAATGATGGGGCTATCGATATAGTGTTCATTTTAGTTTCTAAGCCTAGTACTGCATTGGTGTTAGCGCTAGGTTCATTATCTAGCCGTACTATGGTGGCGAATGTTGTGATAGAGATATTGTTATTAACGATGTTAGTAGAGGTGATCATCAAGCGTTAGATGATGTCCCGTTACTAACTCCGACAACTATGTTGATGAGCTTGGGGACTTAAGTGGATCAGAAGCAACGGTTTTCACAGTGAGATATCACGGCGTAGAAGAGACAAAGAGAATTGAAGAATTCGGTTTATATCCGTGAATCAAAATGTGATGCACAAGTAGACTGTTGGCATTCGCGAAACTCTACAGATATCGTTACAGTGATTAAATATAATTCTCCGGATAGTGTTGTTGTACAGATTTATCTGTAGTCCTAATAACACACAACTAAATTTCAATTGGAATGATTATCAGAAAAAAATAACTCGTTTCGGGAGTCGATGCAAAGCCGCTGACCATCAATAGGCTGATTGGATTAGCCAGAGTTTGTTTTATTGGCTGATGATAGGACTTGGTACTTGTTCACACTAAAAGACTATTTTTCGCTCCCCGTCACCTTGGTGCGCATAATGTATATTATGTTAAATAGGATTATTGGGGCATTATGTACCTATTTTGTAATGTACTAAAGTCCCCGATTGTTGCTTTCCATACCTGTTCCTAGTATCTCGGTAAAATTTCCATGACTTCGGGTCGCTCAAAGCACTTCGAAAGTATACGCCCTACTCTATGCTTAGCCTGTTGCGATGCTAACAGAAAAATGTGTAACTCATTAAAGTTCTCTTTAAGCACGAGCCAAACCTTATACAAATCCGATCACTGATACTAATAATACAACAAATAGGCTTAGATTACGTCGCTTGCTGTTTCATGAAGATGGCGCCATAGGAGCCTACCCTCATTATCTACTTCAAATACAACTGTCGAAAATCGCAGCGTAGACGGCTGGCCAGTTACGTGCTGTCGTTCTTGATAAGTCACGACCGCCCCGTCTTTATAGTCTGCGACTAACTGCATATCTAGTATATCAATCTCAAGTCCTTGTCTCGCTCCACACTGAGCACGGAAGAAGGAGGATAGTCTAGCAATATCAAGAACTGCGCCCTGCGTTGTTATCATCGAAAAATTCCGACTAAAGCGGTCGAGTAGCATCTCACAAACCTGTGGCGAGCTTTGACGCCCGCTTAGCCAGTCTGCGATAAGCACGTGGGCCACCATCACTTCATCAAAATATCTATTCATCGTTTAGCCTTATTTAAGGTTGAAATAACGCGCTGATTCGCTATACGAAGACAGCTTATCAGTGGAATAAGACCGCTGCAGGCAGCGATAGTAAAACAAAGAATGTAAGCCTGTTGAGCGACTAATCCTGAGTGTAATGCGAGAGTGAGCAGGCCGCTCAGCAGACCGATTCCTAGAGCAAAGCTTAACTGACGGTTCATATTCCATATTGCACTGGCGTCGGCCAAATCATGCTCCTGTATATTGATAAAAGCGGCACTTTGCGCGGTACTACTACACAAACTCCCCCCAAATCCCATTAGTAGATAGGAAGCGACGAGGATAAGACTATTCTCTTTACTGGTAATGCCGATTAATAAGCCGATCCCCGCAGCTTGCACCACACACCCTATAAGGAACAACGGACGAGGGCCCACAGAGTTAAAGATCTTGCCCGTTAGCGTAATCGCTAAAAATGAAGCAAGCGTCCAGGGGATCATTAAGCTGCCGGCCTGTATTGGAGATATCGCCAATTGATTCTGCAAAAAGAGGGCCGCAATAAGATTCACGCCAGTAAACATACCGGGGATAAACAGGTAAATAAGCATAGCGCTGTGCAATAACGGTTCTTTGAGCAACCGTAGATTCAACAATGGGTTTTGTTTCCTCAAGGCGTTCTGGATATACCCTATTAGGAAAAAAAGCCCAACAAGAAAAATCACTCCTCCAATGTCACCCTGCGCCCCGTCTCCTAATAGAGTCAGGCTAACGAGGATCAGCGTAAGTGCTATACAGAGACTCACGAGTCCTACGCCATCCAATCGCTGAGTAGACCCTAAGACTAAGCCAGGTTTTAGCCATAATCCTGCAAGTATCAACGTTAATAGCGCCAAGGGAATACTTAACCAGAATACCCAGCGCCAGCTTAATGACTCCACCACTATTCCCCCTATTACTGGAGATAATGCTGGCGCGAGGAGCGCAACGGCCATCACGAGTGACGAGAGCTTAGCGCGTTGATGGCTAGGATAGAGCGCATAAGTCATCGTTTGACCGATGGGGATAAGCAGGCCGCCTCCCACCCCTTGCAATAAACGGCAAACAATAAGATAAGGCAGTGTGGTTGCGGATCCTACGCCGACTGCCGCCACAATAAAGACTAGTAGCGACATCGTAAAGAGCCGTTTCGTACCAAGATGCATGACCAGCCAACGACTAAGCGGAATGACAAGCGTGAGTCCCAAAATATAGGCATTGCTGATCCACGCAAGTTGGTTTGCGGACGCTCCAAAAACGCTACCTATCTGCGGGTAGGCAACATTAGCAATAAACATATTGACCAGATCAATAAAAAAACCAAGTAGATAGACTAAGGCGACGCGCACTCTATAGCTCATGCTTACCCTCAATAATTAAGCAGTATGCATAAAGTATAGGGGCGTCATGGCTAACGATAAATTCGTCTTTACACGTTATACTGTCAAAATAATTTTGACAGTATAGGCGTTGAGGGGGATGAGATGCTAAATATGCAGCGGTTAGCCATTTTCGTTGCGGTCGTCGAGGCGAAAAGCTTTACCGCCGCCGCGTCGACACTAGGGCTTACTAAGGCGGTCGTAAGTTTTAATGTTAAACAGCTAGAACAAACGCTGAATGTCTCGCTATTGGCCAGGAGTACCCGGCAGCTATCTGTCACTGAGGCGGGCGAGCGTTTTTATCATCATTGCCAGCAACTGTTATATCATGCACAGTGTGTGCTCAACGACGTTCGCGCAGACCATTCGGGGCTAAGTGGATTGTTACGTATCACTACTACTGCAGAGTATGGTGAAAAAGTCGTCGTACCGGCCTTAGCAGCTTTCGCGCAATTACATCAACAGTTACGGATCCAGCATGTTACCTCGTCTAAGAACGATGATTTAATTGCGGGGCGTTTCGACGTCGCTATCCGTCATGGTCAATTAGTCGATTCGAACTATCATGCTAAACTTATTGAGCAATTCGATATCTTACCGATCGCCACGCCCGCATACTTAGCAACACTCAGTACTGGCCCCCTCACCTCCTTAGATCAGCTTGCCGAGGCGAATTGGATCGCACACAGTCGGCTCCCCACTCCCTTATCGTGGCAGGTGTTAACGCCCACTCAAGCGCAGGTCCTGTTTCAGGCTAAGCATCCCGCTAGGTTGGTAACGGATAGCGCCGCCTCATTGTTAGCGTTTGTGAAAAGCGGCGCTGGGGTTGCGTTATTACCGGCATGGCTCGTTGAACGGGATCTAGAGCAAGGACACTTAGTCCATCTACTCCCTGATTATCACTTCCCCCGCCAAGGGATTTACGCGCTCTACCCTAATACTCGTCATGTGCCGGAGAAAGTGCGTACATTTATCGACTTCTTTCAGGGATGGGTTAAGCGCCAAGTCCAATGAGGTATAATTTTATTGGCTGACCTCTATGCATAATGCTCGTAGCCAGCGATGGGCAGGATCGTGATGGCGACGAGCGTGCCATGCCATACTTTTGGTAAAGCCGGGTACAGTCAGTGGCATCGGGATAATGACTAAATCGTGAGTGACCGTGGCTAAACGTCTGGGAAGCACGGCAATCATAGCGGTGAGGCGCAATATTTCGGGAACAGCATGAAAGCTGTTAACCGAAACACCAACACGGCGGTTAAGATTCATCTCGGCAAGTTTTTCATCAGTCGGTCCACTGAACTTTCCTTCGGTGGAAACGAGAACATGTTCATAATCACAAAATTGTTCGATCGTCATCGATAAACTCTGCGCAGCAGGATGTGAGCGATGTACGACACAGACATACTCTTCTTGATAAAGGCTTCGACTGTGCAGTTCTATCGCGGTAGTTTCTGGGGTGAGCAAGGCAAGGTCGACCTCTCCGCGCGATAGCTGTTGTGCCACTCGGTCATCACTCACTGATTGCACAGCAATATTGATACCGGGTGCGCGTGATTTCAATAGCGCAATCAATGGGATGAGTACTGCACTGAGCGCATAGTCCGTGGCGGCAAACTTGAAGGTGAGCGTTGCACTATTTGGATCGAAATGCGGCGAATGTAATAATTGCGTAATATCCCGTAGGATCTGCGTGACCGGACCTGTTAACTCCTCAGCCCGTACTGTCGGCATCATACCGTCTGGCGTTCGTACAAACAGCGGGTCATTAAAGTACTCGCGCAGTTTTACCAACATGCCACTGACTGCCGGCTGGGTAATAGCAAGTCGATGAGCTGCGCGAGTAACACTACGTTCATCAAGTAAGGCCCCGAAAGCTTTAAGCAGATTTAGATCAAGGTTACGGAGTTCATTTTTCATCTCTGATATTAACCCTTAGATATCCTCATCAACTAAGGCTAAAGGCAGGGAACGCATTTGTCGAGTGATGATAATTATTTCAGCGCTTGGATGAGGACTTATTTTTTGCTGCAGTAACCAACCCCACCAGCCAATCTTGGTGACCGTTAATCATCGGGTTTGGCGTGGTTGTCGCTAATGCTTTGGCTGGTCCTCCATTTTGAGTTTCTTGAGTAAGGATCCGCACACGTCCTTGGCTCAGGTCCTCTACTAGCCAAGCATGTAATACGTCTAGACGATCCGCCCGCCCTTCTTGTCCAACCCAACCATGCCAGGATATACGCCCAGGGACTCCGGTACTCGGTAGAACATATTCAGTGACTCGAGATTCAACATGAAAGCCAAAGGTATCAAAATAAAAACGACAGTCTGCGAATAAAGTCTTACTGTCCGGGTTATGGAAACCTGGGTTAGCGGCATTATCATAGTAGTTTGGCCACAATGAAGGGGTGATCAATAGCGGCCAAATATCAGCAGCACTCAGCCCTTCAACAATAACTTCATTTGAACAGAAATTGTCACTAAGACCGGGTAAAAATTTTTCGGGCCAATGAATCGCATTTTGCATTGTGGTGCTCTCTTAGGAGTGATATCGGATGACAAAAGGATGTCAAAACGCGAGAAAAAAGAACAATCAGCATTACTAATAACGACTATTAGCGCTACTGATTATGGGGAGTTGACGAGTGATCGATACGAAGGCATCTAAGAGGGTCGCTTAAGTATTTCCCTCCTTATGCTGACCTCTTTGTCTGTGACGGTAGCTGCCACGTTATCCCAGCTATTACGAACGCAAGTAGTAATAGCTGGCGCTTGTAAATCAAACAGCGTCCAAGCTAAATTACAACCCCTAGCCTAATCTTGATATTCGTAGCCGAGCGTCCATTATGTGGGCCGTTAAGGCGCGTAGACACGGGACGAAGTTTGCGGAAAAATGATCGCTCTCTTGAGCGAGCGCCAAAAATTCCTCCGCTAAGGCTAGCGCTTTATGCCAGGTCGACTCATCAATAGCCGCAATGAGGTTGACTGGGCGTAAAATATCAACGCGTTCGCCCCCCGATTTTGGCGCGAAGCCCATCGGTAACATATCGTAGGCAGGAGCGAGTCTGTAAGGCCGCCCATGGTCGCTAATAAAAGATAAGTTTCCATGATGCATATCGGTATTCCCAATCAATGCACCAAACGCCCAAAGTGTGGCCGCCTTGTCTACTGCCTCTGCCTCGACATAGCCTAACTTGGCGAGGGCTTTCACTAACGTCGGCCAAGGCTCTCTCGCTTTACCGATAAATTCCGCATCAAGCGCGCGCAGTGAAAAGATCCCGATACGGCCTAGCTCCCCAACACGATCGAATCGCGGGATTTCCAAGTAGCGTTGGGATCCTAGCTCAATCATTTCTGTCTCAACGCCCAGAACGCGTAGCGCGAGTTGCTCAGCATGCAGTAGATCACGCCAACGCTCACTCACGGGATTATTCTCCGCCGCGGTAAACTTAACCAGGACATGCCCCTGTTCGCTGAAGGTACAAAACTTAGGCTGTTCTCCCCCCGCCGACGAGCCTGGTAACTCTCCGCGGCTAATTGACTGCGCGAGCTGCGGATAGTGCTGCGATCGCTCGATCGATATCGGCGTAGGCATCGACAGAAATTGGTTTTTTGCCTTCTCACCAATCAGAATATTTCCGACGCTATCGTAACCATAGACGAGCAGAGCACGAATCACCTCATCGTCTTGCCAATGCTCAGGATTGGGGGATAACCCTAATTCGGTCGAATAGGTTGAGGCAAAAGCACGGCCTAAGTATCCTTGAGGACGCATATCAAATAACCACCAAGGAAGTCCGTCGCTATGGATAGTAACGCCATCGGTCTGGTGCATCACAAACCCTTGCGGGTAAACCGGTATTAACTCCCCTAACAATTTGATTTTACCTGCTGAAGAAATTCGATAAATCGGAACAGCATTGAAGCCGCGTGCAGGATGTTTTAGCGCATAGTGAATAGAAGGCCCGGCCCCAATCCTTATGATTTCTTCCTCAAGGCCTTTCAGAGTCCTAGATAAAGTAGGCTGACTAATACCAATTTTATCAATGAGTTGCTTAGCAGTCATCGGCAATACTTGCAGAATACGGCGTAAAGACTCGACACGATTTTGCATAGTAATTCTCCACGATGAATAGCTTTATGAATAGGTTAATGAATAACAATAGTAGCAAAGTACGTGGTGAATATCATCGATATTATGAGCGTTGAGGAATAAACATGATTAGTAAATCTCGCAGTAATACGTTCTTAGGCTGCTCTG
Source organism: Rosenbergiella collisarenosi (assembly GCF_018494085.1). Classification (GTDB taxonomy): domain Bacteria; phylum Pseudomonadota; class Gammaproteobacteria; order Enterobacterales; family Enterobacteriaceae; genus Rosenbergiella; species Rosenbergiella collisarenosi. The sequence continues at coordinate 75,403 of NZ_JABBFP010000003.1, forward strand.
ATAGTGAGTGATTGCATCGGTAGGCGGATTTTCGATAATTAGGCCTAATAAAAGCTGAATTGCATGATACGGTCTATTTAAGGCGATCAAACAGAGTGCATAGAAAGGGATGATTTCGCGGCGTGGAGGGTAAAGTTCCATTAGTCTATGGAATAGTGCTTCCGCCTCAACTAGGCGGCCTAAGCAACGAGTCGTGCAGGCAAGACCAAATTCTGCCTCGAAACGGTCTTCATCGTCTAATCTCTGTGCTAACGCCAGTCGGTAGTAGGCGAGCGCCCGATCCTCATTACCTTCTTTATCGTAAGACCACGCAATATGCAGGTACGATTGCCCGGCTGTTACAGGTGAGGTTAGCAGGCCGAAAAGATATCTATGGCTTTGTTCAACATTGCCACGTTGGCGCAGATGTATTGCATAATGAATTAAATGATTATTATACATAGTGGGCTCCTAACGATTAACGCTCTTCTCCCTCTGGTTTAACACAGCTCATGATGCTAACAAAGTATAAAAGCGCAGTCTGAAGATGCTCTCGCCCTCACCCTGCGTTTCCTAGGCTATAGTTGGAGTCATTATTAGCTATTTTACCGTTAAGGATGGGGCAGATGACTAAATCAAAACTAACCATTGAGGTCATTGAGGCTTCGCAAAATAACCTTAAGAATATTTCAGTATCATTACCGGTGGATGAGATAACCGTCTTTACGGGTGTCTCGGGATCGGGAAAATCATCGCTAGTCTTTGGTGTACTCGCCGCTGAATCGCAACGACAATTAAACTTCACGTTTCCTTCCTATCTGCGTAATCGCTTACCACAGTCCGGTACACCGCATGTACGGCATATTTCAGGGCTTTCTACCGCAATTATTGTCGACCAAAAGCCGATCGGCACGAATAGCCGCTCGACTGTAGGAACGGCCACCGATGCCTCACCGCTGTTACGACTTATTTTTTCGCGGGTGGGTAAGCCGTGGGCGGGTTATTCCCCTGCCTTCTCCTTTAACGATGCCAGCGGAATGTGTCCTGCCTGCCAAGGAAGTGGTGAGGTCTATGATATCGATGAAAGTGAGTTGATCGATATGAGTAAATCCATCAACGAAGGTGCGTTTAACTTCAAAGCCTATCAACCGGGTAGTTGGTACTGGAAGTGGTATAAGCGTACAGGGCTTTTCGATGCCGATAAGAAGCTACAAGATTATACGCAGCAGGAACTTGAGCTATTACTTCATGCCGAACCTGCGCCGTTAAAAAATCCCCCTGCGGGATGGTACGCCACCGCAAAGTATGAAGGGATTGTTCACCGCTTTCGTCATATGTTTATTGATAATATTTCGCAAGGAATGCAAAAGCGCTTTCACGACGAGTTACAGCGTATTATTCATAAGATGACCTGTCCGCTTTGCGCGGGTGCCCGTCTGAACCAGGCGGCGTTAGCGTGTAAAATCGATGGGCAGAATATCGCACAGTTATCCGACCTCCCCGTAAGGCGGCTCGCGGATATTGTCAGTGAGTGGCAATCGCCAGACATCCTGCCGGCTGTCGAAAACTTACTGTTATTATTACGTACGATGATCGACTTGGGTCTGGGGTATATGCAGCTCTCACGCACTACGCCTACGTTGTCTGGCGGCGAAGCGCAGCGTATCAAAATGGTGAGACATCTCGGCAGCTCGTTAACGCGTTTTACCTATATCTTCGATGAACCCTCTACCGGCCTGCATCCTCTTGAGGTGCAACACTTTGGCAAAATCTTGCGTAAGCTTTGTGATAAAGGCAATACGGTGCTCATCGTTGAGCATGATCCGGACTTAATTACGTTGGCGGATCATATCGTGGATATGGGGCCTGGTTCAGGAAGCGAGGGAGGAAACGTGTTATTCAGCGGTCCCTATCCACAGTTTCTCCGTTCGTGTACGCCCACCGCCGCGTCAATGACCGCCCCCCGCCACTTTCGTACTGCCCGTCAGCCTCAGCAGATCGCCTTGGCTATCAAGGATCTTAACGTCAATAATCTAAAAAATATTAACGTCGAGATATATCAAGGGATCCTGACGGTATTAACCGGTGTCGCGGGGTCGGGGAAAAGTACGTTAGTCAAAGCCCTCATTCATCGCTATCCCGATATCCGTTACCTCGACCAGAGTCCATTGCATGGCAGTATTCGCTCTACGGTCGCAACCTACCTCGATATTATGGATAGAATACGAACACATTTTGCTAAGGCAAACGGTGTGGCACGCGCATGGTTCAGTGCCGCCTCCAAAGGAGGCTGTGAGGTATGTAAAGGGAAAGGGATCCGTACGTCTGAATTAGCCTTTCTCGGGAATGCAGAGAGTGAATGCGAAGCTTGTAACGGTTCAGGCTATAACCCTACGGCCTTAAGCTATCTCTATCGAGGCAGCTCAATCGACCAAGTTATGGCATTAACGGTCAGTCAAGCATTGACCTTCTTTGCAGACGATACTTCTATTACTCAACCCCTACTACGTATGGAACAAGTCGGGACAGGCTATTTGACCATTGGCCGTGCAACGTCCACGCTTTCAGGCGGTGAAAGACAACGCGTCAAATTATCGACGGTGATGGCTCAACAGGAGGCAATTTTAATCCTCGACGAACCCACGACAGGATTGCATGGTCAGGATGTTAGTCATTTCCTTGCGTTAATCCAGCAGCTAGTCGATAGCGGTACGACGGTGATTATGGTGGAACATAATCTAGACGTCATGCTCAGTGCCGATTGGTTGATTGATCTCGGGCCGGGTGCCGGGGATGAAGGCGGAGAAATCGTCTATCGCGGACAAGCGGATGCTATCGTCGATTGCACGCGTTCCTTAACTGGGAAAGCATTACGCCGCTATCTTCACGAGTCTCATTAAGATTCGCCCCCTTGAGAGGGGGCGAAGTCTTACTGGCTTAACGAGGTATGTTTAGGAAGCGCTAAGGTAACGAGTAATGCGGTAACCAGCATGGCGCCAGCACATAGCGTAATCGGCGCAAGAATACCTTGTTTATCTAATAACACCCCACCTAACGCCGCCCCAAGCGTATTGGCGAGCTGAATAACCGCAACTTGTACCGCACCAGCACTTTCGGCTTGGTGGGCAAGGTTGCGCGTGATCCACGTGGACCACGCAACGGGGATAAAGCCGAAGGTCAGTCCCCAGATAATAATAATTACTGAGGCGACCCACGGGATTTGGCCGAGGAAGATAAAGAGAACCGCGCAAATAAATAACGTAGAAGGAGCAATAATCAGCGTCGTGAAAAGCCCCCTCTTCAGTGCGAGGGCCGAAAGAGAGGTCCCGATAAAGTTGGCGACACCAAAACCGAGGAAGATCAGTGTTAGCTGATTAATATCCATAGCGGAGACGGTCGACAGTAAGGGGCGAATATAGGTAAAGAACGAGAACTGTCCACAAAAGGTCAGCATAATCGCCAACATGGCGACCGTTACGCCCGGTTGTTTGAAGATACTGAGCATTCTCTGCCGATGTGTGGTGTCACTGCGCATCGAAGGCAATACGGCAATCAACCAGATCGTGCAGGCAACACCCAGTAATGCGGCGCCAATAAAGACGTTACGCCAACCGATCAAGTTTCCGAGAAAACTTCCGATGGGTGCCGCGATAACCATCGCGATGGAAACCCCGCCAAAGACTACAGAAAGAGCTTTGGCGATGGCATGGGGCGGGACTAATTTCATCGTTACTGACGCTGCCAGTGCCCAAAACCCGCCTAGCGCAATACCCAATATAATCCTTCCCCCTAATAGCAGGATAAAATTAGTGGAGAACGCCACCGTTAAACTGGAAAGCGTTAATAACAAGGCGAAGGCAATCACAACGTAACGGCGATCAATATTTTTTATCGACGCGGTAATGATAATGCTCGCAAACATTGCGACGAGCGCGGTAACGGTCACCGTTTGCCCGGCGGTTCCCTCGCTAATATGTAAGTCGGCAGCCATCGGAGTCAGCAAGCTTACCGGTAAGAACTCAGCGGTGATCAGGCAGGCGACACAGAAAGCAATAGCAAATACGGCGGGCCAATTAGGCCGTGACGAAGAAGAATGCATAACGGGATCCATAGATGTCGTTCTTATAGTTCCCCATAAGATAGTGGAAATTCGCAGATATGCCTCACGGATAATGCGGTGGGTTTATTATCTCGCTAAGTTATCATCATACGATGTTCTCAAAATAGTCTTCGACAACCGGTTATGCTTGGGGGGATTACCACCTTGTTGAGTTGCCCATCTCAGTAGTCACTTCGCCTCACTAACGCCATGCCGCCATGCGATCTCGGCAATTTTGCGACCAAGGGAGTAGCTCTATCTGATTAATTTCAGGCAGCGTTAATCCTGCCTCTCGGATCTCATCCAGATGATAGCTTTAACGGCAAGGAAAGATGATCATTGACGACAACATTGGGTATGTCTTGACGCATGGCTAGACTCCTACTTTAAAGTTTTAAGTCGCCTAGCGAAAAATTAGTGCCGAACTGAGGCGCAGAATTATAACCTCCCTCTCACCGAGAGTCGGTGAGAGGGAGCTGATTAACTAACCTTAATGACCATCTTACCGAAATTATCACCGCGCAACAGTTGGTTTAACGCCTGGGGAGCGTGTTCCAGTCCGTCAATGACCTGCTCACGATAGTGGATCGTACCCTGTTCAACCCATGGGGTCATGGTGTCGAGGAACTCAGTATAATGCTCTGCATAGTCAGCAAAAATAATGAATCCCTGCATGAGAATGCGTTTTTTAATCAATTGCGTCACGATAAAAGGCGTCTTATCGGGGCCTGAAGGTAGCGAGTCTTGATTGTAATAAGCCACTGCGCCACAGACCGGGACTCGTGCACGTGCATTGAGTAAGGGAAATACCGCCTCGAACACTTTACCGCCGACGTTTTCGAAATAGATATCGACCCCGTTGGGACATGCTTGTGCTAGCTGCTCGGTAAAGTCAGCGGCACGATGGTCGAGACAGGCATCAAAGCCAAGGTGTTCGACAGCATACGCACACTTATCTTCTCCTCCTGCTACGCCGATGACCCGACATCCTTTGAGTTTCGCTAACTGTCCAACGGTCGCCCCCACCGGCCCCGTTGCCGCACCGACGACTAAGGTCTCACCAGACTTGGGTTTACCGATATCGGTCAACCCCATGTAGGCGGTGAACCCGGGCATCCCTAAAATCCCCAATGCATAAGAGGGATGGGGTAAAGAAGAGGAGAGTTTTACCACGTCTTTGGCATCGGCAACGGAAGCATTTTGCCATCCGCCTTGCGAGAGCACCCAGTCTCCGGGTGCAAAACCTTGCGCATGAGACACTTCGACCTGGGATACTGTCCCCCCCACCATAACGTCACCAATTTGTACGGGTGGTGCGTAGGACTCCCCCTCATCCATACGTCCTCGCATATACGGGTCAAGTGACAGATAGCGGGTGCGTAATAGTAATTGGCCGTGCTGTGGTGTGGGGAGCTCCCCAGTTACCCAGGAAAAACATTCTGCACTCGGTTCGCCTTGTGGGCGCTTAGCTAACTGCCAACCTTGATAATGCTGCTGTGAAGTGGTCATTGGGATCCCTTAGGAATTAATCATCGTGCACTCAAGCCTAGCGAAGATTGATGCGATACGCTAACCCTGAGCTTAACCTTTGATGCGCATCAGCGACAAACGCCATCAAGTATGATTTTCTTCAAGTTTTCTAAGGTTTGCTGGAAAAACCTCGGGTCTTCTAAGGTACTGCCGCTGACAGCGGCGATCTGTACGCCAAAGTCAGCATAGTGCTGAGTAGTTGCCCACAGGGTAAAGACTAAATGCATCGGCTCGACCGGGGCCAGTTGCCCGGCCGCGATCCAGCCTCGGATAATCGCTGATTTCTCTTCAACGAGTTGCTTGAGCGAGGTCGTGAGGGTCTGATTAAGAAGTGGCGCGCCTTGTAGCATCTCTAAGCAGAACAGTTTGGATGCATGAGGGTGGTCGCGTGAGACGGTAAGCTTTAAGTAGATATAGTGCTCGATGGCTTGTCTTGCATGCTGGTCGGCATTAAACGCCTTCAGAGGAGCCAACCAAATATCTAATAAATCCTCAAGAACGGCGATATACAGCAGTTCCTTCGAGGGAAAATAGTACAGGAGATTCGTCTTTGAAATGTCGGCACTTTCGGCAACGCGATCCAAAGAAGTGCCATGTAAGCCGAATTGAGAAAACAGCGTCAGTGCTGCGTCCATAATGGCACGGCGTTTCTTCAGCGCAGCCCGCGCCCGTCGGGTATCAGGGTTTTTACTGTCTCGCACACTCTTCTCCTCCGTCACTTAGCAAACATTATGGCAAACAATGGCTTAAACCACTAGTGCACAGTAAAAGTACTTGATTGCGCAGAAATTGGGCAATAATTATCTACCAATAGGTCAAAACCAGACCAATCACTCCAGTTTATCGCTATTTTTTTATAACTTATTGTTTATTAGACAGTTTAAATATTGGCATCGACTTTGCAATGGTGTTCTCGCGATGCATTGTAAGAAAAATCAAGCGAGGAACGACTATGAAAATCGGTGTCTTTATTCCTATTGGTAACAACGGCTGGTTGATCTCGGAAAATGCCCCACAATATAAACCGACATTTGAACTGAATAAAACGATCGTACAACGTGCAGAGTTTTATCATTTTGATTTTGCGTTATCGATGATCAAGCTCCGCGGCTTCGGAGGAAAAACTGAGTTTTGGGATCATAACCTCGAATCCTTCACCCTTATGGCTGGCTTAGCGGCGGTGACCGAGCGGATCAAGCTGTATGCTACGGCCGCAACATTAGTGATGCCGCCCGCGATTGTTGCGAGGATGGCTGCGACGATTGATTCTATTTCTCAGGGCCGATTCGGCGTTAACCTCGTGACCGGATGGCAAAAACCAGAGTATGCGCAGATGGGATTGTGGCCAGGAGATGAGTATTTCGCCGAGCGCTATGCCTATCTTACTGAATATGTCTCAGTCTTACGCGATCTGTGGGGCACCGGACACAGTCATCACCAAGGGAAATATTTTCAGATGGATGACTGTCGAGTCAGTCCACAACCCTCTGCAAAGATGGAGGTGATCTGCGCGGGACAGAGTGACGCGGGCTTGGCGTTCTCCGCTCAGCACGCCGATTACAATTTTTGCTTCGGTAAGGGCGTTAATACACCCTGTGCCTTTAGCAGCACCGTCGATCGCATGAACCAAGCGGCAGCTAATGTGGGTCGCGATGTCCCCTCATTTGTTTTATTTATGATTATTGCCGACGAGAGTGAGAGCGCCGCCCGCGCAAAATGGGAGCACTATAAAGCGGGGGCTGATCAAGAGGCGCTACAGTGGCTGACACAGCAAACTCAACAAGATAAACGCGCCGATAGCACGACTAACGTCCGGCAGATGGCCGATCCGACTTCAGCCGTGAATATCAATATGGGAACGCTCGTCGGTTCCTATACGCAGGTTGCCGCCATGTTAGATGAGATTGCGACACTGCCGGGTGCAGGAGGAGTGTTGTTGACGTTCGACGACTTTGTCCTAGGTATCGAGCAATTTGGCCAGTTTATCCAACCCTTAATGCAGACACGCCAACATCTATTTCCGTCGAGAGAGGTAGCCTAATGACATTCACAACTCGTCCAATCGTCCGTCGTAATCAGGTCGTACAAGAAAATGAAGCCGTATTAACGGCAAGGCCGGAGCCGATTGCATTACCCTGTAAACAGACCGCCTTAATCGTTATCGATATGCAAAATGCCTATGCGACGCAAGGCGGCTACTTAGATCTCGCCGGGTTCGATGTGTCACCGACTGGCGCGGTAATCGATAATATTAATCGAGCCATCACTAGCGCCCGCCAAGCCGGAATGCAAATTATTTTCTTCCAAAATGGCTGGGACCATCACTACGTCGAAGCGGGTGGACCAGGCTCCCCCAACTTCCATAAATCCAACGCCTTAAAAACGATGCGCAAGCAGCCGGAATACCAAGGGAAGCTGTTAGCAAAAGGCGGTTGGGACTATGCCCTCGTCGATGCCCTCACCCCACAACCCGGCGACATTGTCCTGGCTAAACCGCGCTACAGTGGTTTTTTTAATACGCAACTGGATAGCCTGTTACGCAGCGCTGGGATCCATCATCTGGTCTTTACCGGTATCGCGACCAATGTCTGTGTTGAGTCGACACTGCGAGACAGTTTCTTCTTAGAGTATTTCAGCGTAGTGCTTGAGGACGCTACTCACCAAGCGGGTCCCACCTACACGCAGCAAGCGGCTCTGTATAATATCGAGACATTTTTTGGGTGGGTATCGGATGTAGACCATTTCTGTCATGCCGTGGCAGAGCAGCATCCCCCGCTAGAAAAAAGTGCTTAGGAGACAGGCTATGCCCAAACAGATTATTACTCTTCCACATTCCACGCCACCCATCGCTCCTTTCAGTGCAGGAACGATGGCGGATGGTATCGTCTATGTATCGGGAACCTTACCTTTTGATGAGCATAACAATGTCGTCCACCTCGGCGATGCGGCGGCGCAAACTCGCCATGTATTGACGATTATCCAACAGGTGATCGAGGCCGCGGGTGGGACGATGGCCGATGTGACGTTCAACTCGTTATTTCTTACTGACTGGGCGTATTACGCTGCGATCAATCAAGTCTATGCCGAGTTTTTCCCAGGGGAGAAACCGGCACGTTACTGTATTCAATGTGGATTAGTAAAACCTGAGGCATTAATTGAAATCGCGAGTATTGCGCATATCGCAAAGGGGGACGCATGACCTCACCCGTTGCCCACCGAATTAGCGGCGTGATACACGACTCAGCACCGACCGTATTACTCTCGTCAGGTCTTGGCGGCGTCGGCAGTTTCTGGGCGCCGCAACTCGCAATACTCGAAGCCGACTATCGGGTTATCGTCTATGACCAGCGAGGGACAGGGTTAAGTAAGGCATCATTGTCGGCAGACTATTCGATGACGGAGATGGCTAATGACGTCATCGAATTACTTGACCACCTGGCCATCGATAGCTGCCACTTTGTCGGGCATGCTTTGGGGGGGATCATCGGGATGAGACTCGCGACTCTCGCACCGCAACGATTGGCAAGTCTCGTCATTATCAACAGCTGGGCTACGTTGGACAGCCAAACGCGTCGCTGTTTTGAGGTGCGTCTCGATTTACTCTCAGTCAGTGAACAGGCATATATCCATGCACAGCCGCTGTTCCTCTATCCAGCAGATTGGCTGTCGCAGCACACAGCTCTTCTTGATGCTGAGGAGGCACACCAGCTCGCACACTTTCAAGGAGCAGATAATTTACGTCTACGCTTAGCCGCGCTAATGAACACCTCCTTCGCCGACCAGTTAGCAACCCTTCATGTACCCTGCTTTATACTCTGTGCACGAGACGATCTACTGGTTCCTTGGACCTGCTCACAAACGCTTGCCGAGGGCCTACCCAATAGCGAGCTTTACCTCTTTGAATATGGCGCTCACGCGATGTGTACCAGTGACCCCGACGCCTTTAATCTACAACTTGCCAAATGGTTAAAGAAGGTAAAATCGAGTTAATAAAGTCCCAAACAGCCTAATTATTTTTCGAGAATTTAGTCTAATCAACTCAGTTAAGGTCATTTTATATTTACTCTAAGCCCCCTCTCTCTACAACGAAACGCTAAACAACCACAGCCGTTCTTAGGGCGGCCCGTGAATCGCGTTACACTTTAATCAGTGACAGCGTCACGAATGAGTCAAGTAAGATTGTAATAACGATCGACGTGATTGAGCGGTGGTAAAGGTGTCTGCTCTGTCATCTCTAATAAGTTACGCTCTATCCCCGTACAGATAGCATTCAATGCTAGGTTATTCGCGCCTTCTCCGAAGGGGTGTTCCATCTCTTGCGCAACAGCCTCCCATGATAGAAATGTATAAGAGATAAATACCGAGACTAACGGGGTAAACCACTGCAGATCGACCACTAGCGCTAAGGGCAACAGCGTGCAGAACAGATAGAGGGTACGCTGCAGGATCAGTGAATAGGCGAAAGGCACAGGGGTGTTAGCGATACGCTCGCAGCCCCCTAGGCAGCGGGAAAGCTCGTTTAGGTTATCATCGATATTACGATAATTGATTTCCGATAACTCACCGGCACGAAGAAGTTTGGCGTAGAATTGCCCAATCTTGACTAATAATTCATTCGCCATGGCATGACGTGCCAGCAAAGGGTCGGCGATATCGTCGCTGAGCAGGCGCTGTAAATCAGCCTTGGCCGAGGTCGCGCGTAAGCTGTGGTTGAGGCACCATGCGAAGGCGATTAAGTATTTTGCCGCCATTTTTGCGTTATCCGCACCATTAACGGCACAAAGTGTTTGACGGACTAAGCTTCTGCTCGTAATCATCACCGAGCCCCAAATTTTTCTCGCTTCTATATAACGGCTGTAACTGGCGTTATTCCGAAAACCAAGGAATATTGCTACAGCAATTCCCAGCAGGCTAAAAGGCGGTAAGGTGAGATGGCTGTTCAGCATCTTTAACCAAGGGTACAGGGCTAGTGCACAGAGCGACATGGCCAGGTTGAGGAGTAAACGTAAAAGGATTTGCGGTAAAACCGACCCGTGCCAAGTAAAAAGACGGTAAAACCAATGCTGGTGAGAACGAACAATCATAGTATGGCCCCTACAAGACGGATCACTGAGGATAGACGCTGGCAGCCACCGCGCTTATCCTTTATTATTATTAGCCTAGCTTAACTGATGGAGGGCGGGTATGAAATCGAAAGATCTCGCGACGTTTCTCGCGCAAAGCTATGGGTTACAGTTTCTCCAGCCCGCAACGACGGCACCTGCACAGGACGATATCTGTGCAATTCGTACGCCGCAGGGGACCTTCTCGCGCTTCGACGGCTTTAGTGATGCGTTAACATCGGATCGTCAAACACCCCTCCCCGACCAAGTCATCTTTAAGTTGGTAACGCAAGGTCAAATCCATATTGCTAACCGTTACGGTGAGATCTCCCTGCCAAATGGCTCGCTATCGCTAATGCCTTGGCACAGTCAGTTTGAGGAGGTCTTTACCACGCCGACGTCACTGTATGTGATTGGCTGTGATCGCCGACTCGCCGAACGGGTGATCCCGATGACGCGGCAGTATGGTGGCTACGCCACGCAGTTAGAGCCGGACGATTTTAACTACCTAACTAGCCTCATCGACCATCACGTTGCGCGAGCGGAAACCGTCAGCCCAATGATTGCCTCGATCGGTAGCCAAATGATTATCTCTGCGCTAAGTGATGTGTTATTAAACAGTGAAACCATCACCCGTACTAAGAAAGCCTCGAAGCTCCGTAATATTCTTGCGATAAAAGATTTTATTAGTGAGCATCTGCAAGACAGCACACTCTCTACGCAGAATATCGCGGACCACACGCGTCTCAGTATTAATTACATGAATCGTTTGCTGGCAGAGGAAGGGTTATCGTTAATGAAATTAGTCTGGCAATTACGTCTGGAAGAGTCACGGCGTTTGCTGCAAAAACCCTTAGCTAATCGCTTACAGTTGGCAGAAATCGCTTGGCAGTGCGGTTTTAGCAGCCAATCACATTTCTCCCAAGCCTTTCGGCGTCATTATGGAATGACGCCGAAAGAGATGCGGGCACAATCCCCGCATACCGCGATAAACTAAGCCTTAACAGTACGTATAGACCTTTTGTGTGAATAGATATCGAAGCTGGTTTTACCGTGGTATTTACCCATCCCCGATGGCCCAATCCCACCAAACGGTAGCTGTGGACACATCGCATGGGTGAGCATATCGTTGATCTGCGCATCCCCAGATTGAATAGTTGAGATAAAATCGAGCGCGGCGTCTGTATCACGGCTGAACGCATAGATTGCGAGCGGTTTTTCGTGATAAGTAATGATGTTTTCCCGCACCGTGGATAAATCCGTATAACTAATAATCGGCAGTATGGGACCAAAGATCTCGTCTTTCATCAGCGCATCATCCCAAGTAACATCTGTGACGACTGTCGCCGCAAACTGGCGTGAGGCTTCATCGTACTCCCCTCCCGCCACGATCTTACCTTGGGTATCGGTTAAGTAACCAGCTAACGTCTCGATCTGCCGCGCACTCACGACCTTGCCGATACTCTTATCTGCATAGTCGGTGCTAAGCTTCGCGAGTAACTTCTCAACAACCTTCTCTTTCAGCGACTCTGGAACTAATAGATAGTCTGGCGCGACACAGGTTTGTCCGCTATTCAAGAACTTGGTAAAGGTGAGGCGTTCAACTAAGGTATCAATATCGGCATCTTCGAAGACGACAACCGGACATTTTCCGCCAAGCTCTAAGACGACTGGCGCGAGATGATCGGCGGCTGCCTTCATGATGATCTTACCGACCTTAGGGCTACCGGTGAAGAAGAAGAAATCGAACGGCTTAGCTAATAAGATTTCGTTCTCTGTACGTCCACCCTCGATCACCGTCACGATATCCGCGTCGAAGGTTTTTTCTACAACCTTTTTAATAATGGCAGAGGTCGCAGGCGTTGATTCAGAAGGCTTCAGGATCGCCGTATTTCCAGCAGCAATCGCCCCGATGAGTGGCGTCAAGGTAAGGTTAAACGGATAGTTAAAGGGGCCGATAATATAGGTTAGGCCATAGGGTTCCGCGCGGATGCGCCCTTGCGATCCAGCGAAGGCTCCCGTCAGAGGAAAAACCTCGTCCTGCGCCCACTGCGCAAGGTTATCGAGCATGGCATCGATCTCTTCGGTTACCGCACCAATCTCCGCCATATCGACAATTTCTGGCGTCTTACCGAGGTCGCTATCCAATGCTTGATAGATCTCCTCTTTATGATCGAGAATCACCTGTTTGAACCGCTTCAAGTTCTCGAGTCGATAGGTGATATCAGTCGTTTTCCCGGATAAAAAAGCCGACTTTTGTGCGGCAAAGGCGTTATCAATAGTAGTTTGAATGGTCATCTTGTCCTCTCTAGGTAATTAGAATAGATACAGCAGTCTTAGATTGAGGCCGGTATCTTTTTTGTAGCCACTTTTCACGTCAAAGTCATGAATCAACTGGGTACTTACTTGAAAGTGGCCCGCGAAGAGTTGTTGATATTCAAGGCGGGCTTGTTGGCTTGCCGTCTTGGTTTGATTATAGTCCCCATCAAGATGTTGGCGACCCCCGGTATAAATGGCGTAGCCTAATGCCATCTTCTGCGTACGATTGAAATCGTAGCGTAAATTAGTTTGGACCTCGTAGGTAGGATGCTGTTTAAGCGTTTGATTCCCGGCTCCTGCGTCGGTGTTATGCCCATAAAACACACTATCTTGCAGAAGTTCTAGGCTAAATTGTTTATAGAGTGGCTCTACCCAACCGAGTTGTAGATCGAGTTTGTAACGATTCTCGCCAATGTTTATCGCTTTATGACGATCGTAGTTACCTAAAGGCAAGGTTAATAAAGGGGTTATCCCAACATAACGCCCGACGTAGCCCGCTTGCGGTTGGTTCACAACCCAGAAAGTTGCGCCAACGATCGGATCCCCAAATCCAGTCGCATTACCCAATGATTGACCATTTACCGATGCCCCTCTCACGCTGCCATAGGGAATAAGAATCTGTGGATCAACGAGCATGCCCCCAATTTCGGTGTAATGAATAAGGCGAGTAATCGACATTTCCGTGCGCAGATAGCCATCCTGACGCTTACCTTGTTGGTAAAAATCATTCGCCTCGTTGTACTGCAAATAGACCATGGCAAGGTTAGTCCCCGCCGGTAGTGCATCGTAATCGCCGGTATTGATGTCTACCGCATGGGTGTAGGAACTGAATAAGGACGCGGCCATAAACAGACTTGCGTGGGTACGAGTTATTTTCATTATTATATTATCCTGTAGGGTCCGAGGTCGTGAACAACGTATCGATGACGCTAAGTGAATAATCTAACAATTATGAAACAATATTTTTTATTCCACTGTGCATTTGATTTTATTATGTGATGCATGAAATATTTTATCTATAAAAACCAATAACTTAAACAATTACTTGTTTTACCTTTTAATGCATTTTATTACTCAGTTGTATTGATGTTTTTTACATAATTATTAAAAATGAATAACAGTAAATACGATATTCACTAATGTTGGGCTTATCACTCTTTAACTGAACTGAGGGTAACCCTGTAAGGAAAAGTTATGAGTCAAGATAATTATGATGTGATCATTATCGGTAGTGGTGCAGCGGGCTGTGTAATTGCCGGTTACCTAGCAGAACATACACAAGCACGTATCGCCGTACTCGAAGCAGGTGCCAAGGATAAAGATCCCATGATCCATATCCCTGCAGGATATGGGCAGATTTTGGCGAAAGATCACCATGTTTGGCCCTACGATACGATCCCACAACATGGTAGCGTGCGCCGTTTTCGGATGGGAAAAGTGGTTGGCGGTGGCACCTCGATTAATGCAATGTGTTACGTGCGCGGTCAAAAACGCGATTTCGATAGTTGGTATGCCGCAAGCGGTAATGACGCCGATTGGTCGTTTGAAAACCTATGGGATACCTTTATTGAGCAAGAGAAGAACGATACTTTCCACAATAAACACCATGGTGTGAAAGGAAATCTCGCGGTACAACTGCCACACGGCATCAATGAGCTGAACCAGTATTGCTTAAAAAGCTTTCAAGAATATGGCCTACCCTACAACGCGGACTATAACGGCGATAGCCAAGTGGGCGTTTCGCCGGTACAAAGTAATGTCGGTGGTCAAAAACGATGCAGTGCTTATGTGGCTCACTTACAACGCCATGTCGAATCAGGGCGCGTAACGTTGCTCACCGAACATACCGTGCGTAAAATCCTGTTTAAGGGTAAGACCGCAACTGGCGTCGAAGTCGACATCAAAGGCAGCGTGCAGCAACTCACGGCAAGTCAGGTAATCCTCTCAGCGGGCGCCGTACAATCCCCGGTGATCCTTATGCATTCAGGTATCGGCCCAGCGGCAGAGTTACAAAAATTTGGTATTGACGTTAACGTTGATCTGCCAGGCGTGGGTGAGAACCTCCACGACCACCCAATCATTCCGGTTAGTGCCTATGTTAAAGGTGTTTTAGGCTATCAGAGTGCAGCGCTGGGGTTCGGCACAATCAAGGCGGGTATGCGTTATTACCTTACTAAAGATGGACCGGCATCAGGCAATGGGATTGAAACCGTCTCCTACTGGAATCCAAAAGATCTTACTGCCGAGCCGACCGTCCAGTGTTATCACGAACCGATTATCTCCACTAACGGTTTAACGCCGACAGGTACTCGCTCAGGTCTTACCTTTGCCCTGGTCGTGCTGCAGCCGAAGAGCCGAGGTTCCGTTAAACTTGCCAGTCGCGATCCGCTTGACATGCCGTTAATCGACCCGAATTTTATCGGCGATGAGTATGACCTTGATATCGGTATTCAAGCCGTAAAATCGATGCGTGACGTTATGAAGCAAGAGTCTTTAGCCCAGGTCTTAGAGGAAGAGGTGATGCCGGGTAAACAGGTACAGAGCGATGCGGAAATTGGTGAATTTGTGAAGCAAGTCGCGACGACCATGTGGCACCCCGTCGGGACTTGCCGGATGGGCACCGATAAGATGGCCGTAGTCGATGCTAATTTACAAGTGTATGGGGTAGAGAACCTACATGTGATCGACGCCTCGATCATGCCAAATATTACTAGTGGGAATACTAACGCCCCCACTCAGGCCCTTGCACTTGTCGCCGCCAAGCGTTTCGCTAAACGCTTTTACGCGTAGAATACGGTGCCCTATACGAGCCATCGTGTAGGGCATTCATGATATAATCTCATCGCCACAGCCGAGTACACTTGTCTTAAGTTCCTAACCCATTGGCATGCGCTCACCAATGATAGGTCTTCAGTGCGAAACCGTAAGTTACTTCATGCTATAGAAGCCGATCCTTTATCGGATATCGGCAAGCCTGAACGATTACGTCACTATAAAGACCCTGCTTTCTACTCTCGCCGCATCGATCAAACTCATCGTTGAGCTTACTCGATCCAAAATCGGCAAGTAGTCGTTTATATTGCCCGCTACCTTCACGCTGAAAAATAATCTCGTTCGATCTCTTTAACATCGACGAGCGCAGCAAGAACTCACATCCTCACAAAACCAAAGACAAATCCATCGCTGCGCGTTGCAGACGTGGCAATATCCGCTGCTTCAGGTCATTAATCTCGATTTGACTAGAATTCATCCCCACATTCATTGCCGCGACCACCTTCCCTCTTGCTGAGTACATCGGCACGGCCAACGAGGTCAGCCCTAGTTCCAATTGCTGATCGTTAATGGCATAGCCCTGCGCTTTAATCTGCTGCAAACGCATGCGTAACACATCAACCTCGGTCAGGGTGAATTCGGTATAAGGTAACAGCGGTGTTGTTGCGAGATACTCCTCTCGTTGCGCCTCAGGCAACTCGCTTAATAGTACCTGTCCCATGGATGTGGCATAGGCAGGTAACCGACTACCGCGACCTAGGTCGATGCGCATAATCTTCTTCACCGAGGAGCGGGCAACATAGAGGATCATTCCGGCGTCGTACGTCGCAACCGAACACGATTGGTTAATTTCCTTAGCCAGATAATTTAACGCGTTCTGGGCGTGACGGGCGAGATCGGACCCCTGCAAATAAGCCTGTCCGAGGGTCAATACCTTCGGGAGTAAATGGAAGTAACGATTATCGTGACTATCGACAAACCCGAGCGCGTTAAGTGTATAGAGGCAGCGCCGCACCGCTGCGCGGTGTAAGCCGGTGGCTTGGCTGATCTGAGAGGTAGATAACGCCTGATGTGCCGGGCTAAAGGCCTGCAATACCATCAGCCCGCGAGCGAGCGAGGTCATAAAATTGGGATCGCCCTTATAGTGGTTCTCCGTCAAGGCCATCAATTCCGCAATGGCAACCTGTGCCGGGTTGATGCTGCTCTGCTCCATCTTTCCCCCCTCAATAAGCTAGCCAATGATGAGCGTTTTTTAACATAGCTCACAAATATAACACAGAGCTTACACTTGCTTCGATAATCGCACAAATGTTTGTTATTCGCACTTGTTGACGAATTGAGGGAGAGCGTAGAGTGCATTAACGAATTCGAACAAGGTTAAGCCATGATTAATAAACTCTATGTTTCTTGTGCTGAGGCAATCGCTGATATCGCCGACGGTTCGGTGATCATGATCGGCGGTTTTGGTCCAGCGGGACAGCCCGTCGAACTGATTGATGCGCTGATTGAGCATGCGCCGAAACACCTCACGCTAATTAGTAATAATGCAGGTAATGGTGACTTCGGCCTCGCCGCGCTGTTGAAAGCCGGTTGTGTCGATAAGATGATCTGTAGCTTTCCTAGACAGAGTGACTCTTGGGTCTTCGACAAACTCTATCGCGAAAAGCGCGTTGCGCTGGAGTTGGTTCCGCAAGGCAATCTTGTCGCGCGGATCCAAGCCGCCGGGGCCGGGATTGGTGCATTCTTCACGCCAACCGGTTTTGGTACGGATCTGACCGCCGGAAAAGAGACTCGAGAAATTGAGGGTAAACACTATGTGCTCGAATATCCGCTACGCGCGGATTACGCCTTAATTAAGTCTCAGCAGGCCGACCGTTGGGGAAACCTGACCTTTAATAAAGCAGGACGTAATTTTGGGCCGATCATGGCGGCGGCGGCTAGCTGCACGATTACGCAGAGTACGGAGATAAGAGAGTTAGGAGAGATCGATCCTGAGCATATCGTCACGCCGGGGATCTTTGTCAATCGCGTCGTCTATACGCCCAATGCGCAAACGCGCCTTTCCGCTTAGGAGCCAACTATGTCCTCCCTTTCTCATCATCAACTCGCCGAGCGTATTGCTCGGGATATACCGGAAGGCGCCTACGTCAATTTAGGTATTGGACTGCCGACGCTGATTGCCAATTTTCTCCCTAGCGATAAAGACATCTTCCTACATAGCGAAAATGGCTTACTGGGAATGGGTCCCTATCCCAGCGATGACCACATCGACCCTGACTTGATTAACGCTGGCAAAGAACCCGTGACTCTGCTGCCCGGTGGCGCCTTTTTCCATCACGGTGACTCCTTTGCCATGATGCGCGGAGGCCACTTAGATATCTGCGTGCTGGGGGCTTATCAAGTCTCCGCTGAGGGTGACTTAGCCAATTGGAGTACCGGTAACCCGGACGCTATTCCTGCGGTGGGCGGCGCGATGGATCTGGCCACTGGCGCAAAAAAGGTCTATGTGATGACCAATCACCTCACCCGCGATGGACAGAGCAAAATCGTCGACACCTGTAGTTTTCCTCTCACCGGTTTGCGATGCATTGATCGTATTTATAGCGACCTGGCCATTATGGATGTTACCGAGCAAGGGCTGGTCGTCACAGAAATTCTGGCCGATATCAGCGCGCAGGAACTTCAAGCATTGACGCCTGTTCCGCTAACCTTTGCTGTAACGAGCCAGGAGAATGCCCATGTCTAAAAGTGCCTATCTTTGTCATGGCTTACGCACCCCCTTTGGCCGGCTCAATGGCGGTTTAGCGGCCATCCGTGCCGATGAGCTCGCCGCGTTACCCCTCATCGCGTTGCGTGAGTTCTACCCGCAATTAGCCCTAGACCAGATCGACGACGTTATCCTAGGTTGTGCCAATCAGGCAGGCGAGGATAACCGCAATGTTGCGCGGATGGCGACGTTGCTGGCGGGCTATCCGGCCGCTATCCCCGGCGTCACCCTAAACAGATTATGCGGTTCCAGCCTTGATGCGGTCGCCACCGCGGCACGGGCCATCAAATCTGGGGAGGCCGACCTGATTATTGCCGGCGGTGTCGAGAGTATGTCGCGCGCACCCTTTGTAATGGGAAAAGCCGAACAAGCTTTCAGCCGAACCATGCAGTTGGAAGATACCACCATGGGCTGGCGTTTTATCAATCCTCGTTTGACGGCGCTTTATGGTACAGAAACCATGCCACAAACTGCCGAAAACCTAGCTGCCCGCGATAGCATCAGCCGCGAAGATCAAGATGCTTACGCGCTACGCAGCCAACAGCGTACCGCGCAGGCCCAAGCACGGGGTTTTTACGCTACCCATACTATTGCGGTCAAACAGCCAGCTTCACGCCATCAGCATCAGGTCGATATCAGTGTGGATGAACATCCTCGCCCTACTACTCTAGAAAAGCTTCAGAGCTTAAAACCCGTCGTCCATTCACAAGGCACTATTACGGCGGGGAATGCCTCAGGATTAAATGACGGCGCATGCGCCATCCTGATGGCCAGTGAAAAAGCGCTGGGCACGCATCAGCTCCAGCCTTTTGCCCGCGTTGTCGCCAGTGCGTGCAGTGGCATCGAGCCAACCGTGATGGGGTTTGGTCCTGTCGGTGCAGTGAAAAAAGTACTCGGTATCGCTGGGCTGACGCTTGGGCAGATGGATGTCGTCGAGTTGAACGAAGCGTTCGCCGCACAAGTGATCAGCTGCGCGCGCGCATTGGGCATACCGGAAGATGCCCCGTGGTTGAACCCGAATGGTGGTGCGATCGCTTTAGGCCATCCCCTCGGCGCGTCAGGGGGACGATTAGTGCTTAATGCCGTACATCAATTACACCACCAGAAAGGCCGCTATGCCCTATGCACCATGTGTATTGGGGTGGGTCAAGGCATCGCCATGATTATTGAACGCGTATAAGGGGGAATAATGGATCTCGATTATCGTCTTGATGGACCGGACAACGCCCCGGTACTGGTGCTCTCAAATTCCTTGGGCACGCTGTGGACCCTATGGGACCCGCAGTTTAGCGAATGGGTAAAAACGTTTCGGGTTTTGCGTTATCACACTCGTGGCCACGGGAGCAGTCCGCTCACCGATGCCCCGCTAACGCTTGCGCAGCTTGGACAAGATGTTGTGGCCCTGTTAGATCATTTGAATATAGCACGCGCTCATTTCTGCGGGATCTCCCTCGGCGGGCTTACCGGATTGTGGCTCAATCGCTATGCCGCCAGTCGTTTTGACCGCATCGTGGTTGCGAACACTGCCGCGCGTATCGGCCAGCGTGATGCGTGGCAAACGCGTGCCCTACAGGTTCGCAAAGCGGGGTTATCAGCCATCGCGGCAAGCGCCGCCAGCCGTTGGTTCACCGACGCATTCATTGACCGGCGTCCCGGTATCGTCGAGCAGTTCGAGGACACCCTCGCGCAGCTCCAGGCAGAAGGCTATGCCGCCTGTTGCGATGCGTTAGCGCTCGCAGATTTACGCAGTGAGCTTGAGTCTATGTCGCGCGCGATGTTGGTGATCGCCGGTGAGCAGGATCCGGTGACGACCGTTGACGATGCGCAACGTATCGTACACCAGACGACAAACAGCGAACTTCTCACCCTTCCTGCCTCGCATCTTTCCAATGTCGAGTGCGGGCCGGAGTTTACTCATGCTGTTTCTCATTTTCTTACCCGGTAGGTAAACCATGCAACTTGTCGTAGAAGAGGTTCGCTGTTGGCTGGTCGATATCCCGACCATTCGACCGCATAAATTATCGATGGCAACGATGGGCAGCCAGACGCTCATGATTGTTCAGCTGCGCTGTCAAAATGGCATTCAGGGTTGGGGAGAAGGCACCACGATTGGTGGTCTCAGCTATGGTCCAGAAAGCCCCGAGGCGATGAGGATCACCGTAGAACGTTACGTCGCACCACTACTGATTGGTCAACCCCTTAGTGGCGTGGCGGCGCTAGCTGAAAAACTCGCTGTGCTACGTGGCAATAACTTCGCAAAATCGGCCGTAGAAACCGCCTTTCTCGATGCCTATGGGAAATTAGTCGGGCTACCGGTTGCCGCCCTATTGGGCGGTGCGCGTCACCAGACGCTGCCTGCATTGTGGACGCTCGCCAGTGGTAATACCGACAAAGATATCGACGAGGCTCGCGCCCTCTTAGAAAGCGGCCGTCACCATGCCTTTAAATTAAAAATTGGTGCCGGAGATCTGCACAGCGATGTCGCCCACGCCATACGCATCAAGCAGGCATTGGGGGACGCGATTCACGTGCACGTCGATGTCAATCAAGGCTGGACGATGGCGCAAGCGCTGGCGGCTATCCCGCGCCTACAGGCCGCTGGGATTACGCTTATCGAGCAACCCACCGCATTGGAAGATATCGACCAACTGGTGGATTTGGCGAAACGCTTTGCCGTCACGCTGCTAGCAGATGAAGCCGTTACCGATGCCAAGCAAGGTCTAGCACTCATTCGCCAAGGATTCAGTGGTGCCTTTGCCTTAAAGATAGCCAAGGCAGGTGGGCCGTTCCAAGCGTTAAAACTCGCTCATGTCGCCGAGGCAGCCGGGATCAGCCTCTATGGCGGCACAATGCTTGAAGGCACGATTGGGACTGTCGCCGCCTTGCATGCATGGTCGACGCTCGATCTTGAATGGGGCACCGAGATGTTCGGCCCGCTATTACTAAAAGACGATGTAGTCGTTCACCCCCTCACCTATCAGCAAGGTCACCTTAGCCTTCCTTCTGGCAATGGTCTGGGGATCGAAATCGATGAAGATAAATTAATGCACTATGCCCGTACGGCATAAGGAGGCAGGACATGTTATATCACGTAGAAATGATCGTTAATCCCCCTAAAGAGCTGGATAGCGCGACCTTCGACGCCATCAAAGCGCGTGAGAAAGCCTATTCACAAGAACTCCAACGGCAAGGTAAATGGCGGCATATCTGGCGTATCGCCGGACACTACGCCAACGTCAGTCTGTTCGACGTGGAGAGCCACGAGGAGCTGCATAACCTGCTGCTCGCCCTGCCGCTTTATCCTTATATGGACATTACGGTCAGGCCTTTGTGTCGTCATCCATCGTCAATTCACGACACTGACCAGTAACCGATAACAACGATAAATCCTCTCCCTACACTAAAGGATGTGTGCCATGTCAACGACTATCATTAGTAAAGCGACCCTAGAGCAGTTTCTCGCCCTCACCTGCGACGGTGATGAGCTGCGCGGGAACCCACGCTATAAAGCAATTATTCGCAAGATTGTAAGTGATCTCTGCGAGACCATCGATCAGTTCGATATTAGTGACGAAGAGTTCTGGCAAGCGGTTAATTACTTTAATTTCTTAGGTGAACGTAAAGAAACAGCATTACTCGCCGCGGGAATTGGGCTGGAACATTTTCTTGACCTACGTGCTGATGCCAAAGAAAAACTGGCCGGGGAGTCCGGGGGGACACCACGGACGATCGAAGGCCCGCTCTATGTCGCTAACGCACCATTAAGCGATGGCTTTACACGTATGGATGATGGTCGCGATGACGGTGAAACGATGTGGCTCCATGGTGTGGTGCGCGATATTCACGGCGAACCGATCCCCGGTGCCGTCGTCGACGTCTGGCATGCTAATACCCTCGGTAATTACTCCTTCTTCGATAAATCGCAGTCTGACTTCAATTTACGTCGGCGTATCGTCACCGATAGCGAAGGCGTATATCGCGCGCGCAGTATCCTCCCATCCGGCTACGGTTGCCCGCCGGATGGCCCCACGCAGCAACTGTTAGATCTATTAGGTCGACATGGTAACCGCCCTGCCCATGTTCACTTTTTTGTCTCGGCTCCTGGCTATAAACACCTGACTACGCAAATTAACCTCAATGGCGATAAATATTTGTGGGATGACTTCGCATTCGCCACCCGTGACGGGCTGATTGCCGACCCAATTAAAATTACCGATGACGCTGTCATTCTCCAGCGTGAGTTACCCGGCGCGCACACTGAGGTGAATTTCGATTTTAGCTTGCAGTCGGCACACGACCACGAAGAAGAAGCACGGGTCAGACGCTTACGGGTTGGCGAAGTCTAGCGCTTTACTCTCGATTAATCACTGCTACTACTGTGAGGGGTTACTATGACTCAGCATACGGCACGTCAAGAAAATGTTATTGAGAAGATTAACCAAGCGCTAATTGTCGATAAGGCGCAAGGGATCTATAAATGTCATCGCGGTATTTTTACCGACCCCGAATTATTTGAACTGGAAATGGAGTATATTTTCGAGGGCAACTGGGTCTATTTAGCCCATGAGAGCCAAATCGCGCAACCAGGGGATTTTTATACTCTGACGATAGGCCGCCAGCCGGTTATGATTACGCGTGATAAAGAAGGCACTCTGCACGGCCTGATTAATAGCTGTTCTCATCGTGGCGCGATGCTCGCCACGCGTAAAAAGGGGAATAAAAGCTCCTTTACCTGTCCGTTTCATGGCTGGACCTTTAGCAATAATGGCAAGTTACTGAAGGCAAAGGACGAGAAAACCGGCGAATATCCGCCCTGTTTTAAGCAGGGAGGCTCTCACGATTTAAAACCCATCGCTAAGTTTGAAAACTATCGCGGGTTTCTATTCGGCAGTTTACAGCCGGATGTATCGAGCCTCGACGAGTGGCTCGGCGAGACGCGTAAGGTTATTGATCTCATCGTCGATTCCGCGGCAGATGGACTAGAGGTCCTGCGTGGCAGCTCTTCCTATACCTACGAAGGGAACTGGAAGCTGCAAATGGAGAATGGTGCCGATGGCTATCATGTCAGCGTGGTGCACTGGAACTATGCCTCTACCATGTCACGGCGTAATTACGAAGAAGACGGGGTGAAAACCGTTGATGCGAATGGCTGGTCGAAGAGTGTCGGGGGCGTCTACGGCTTTGAGAACGGGCATATGCTGTTATGGACGCAAGTAATTAACGCCGAAGTCCGACCGATCTACCGTCACTACGAGGCGTTGAAAACGCAATTTGGCGATCAGCGTGCCGAGATGATGGTCAACCAGACCCGTAATCTCGCCCTCTACCCTAACCTCTATCTCATGGATCAGTTTTCGACCCAGCTGCGCATCGTGAGGCCAATTGCGGTCGATAAGACCGAGGTCACGATTTTCTGCTTCGCACCGAAAAACGAACCACAAGAAGACCGCACGTTACGCATACGCCAATACGAAGACTTCTTCAATGTCAGTGGGATGGGTACGCCAGACGACCTTGAGGAGTTTCGCGCCTGCCAGCAAGGCTATCAAGCCCGTACTCTGCCGTGGAGCGATATGAGCCGTGGGGCGATGCGCTGGGTCGATGGTCCTGATGACAATGCCCGACAAATTGCCATGCAGCCGCTGATCTCCGGCCCGCGCTCGGAAGATGAAGGCTTATATATCACCCACCACCATCACTGGCAAACCACCTTACTCGCCGCGCTTGCGCGTACGACGGAGGCCGACTCATGAGTGAACATTATGACGGTATCTGCCAGTTTCTCTATCGCGAAGCACGCCTGCTTGACGATAGACAATGGGATGAGTGGTTGACCTGCTATCACCCGAAAGCCGTGTATTGGATGCCTGCATGGGGAGACGACGATTGTTTGACTTCTGACCCGCAGACAGAGATGTCACTGATCTACTATCCATCGCGGGATGGGCTGGAGGATCGTGTCTATCGAATCAAGACCGAACGGTCTGCGGCCAGTACCCCAGAGCCACGCACCACCCACCTGCTTACCAATATCGAGATCCTCGAGGGCGATTCGCAACGGTGTACCGTTCGGGTGGACTGGTGTACGCATAGCCACCGTTATCAACAGAGCGACTGCTACTTTGGCCACTCGCATTACCAACTCGAGCATCACGATCAGGGCTGGCAGATTATGCATAAGAAGATCCAGTTAAATAACGACTATATCAACCAGGTTATTGATATTTACCATCTTTAAGGAGGCACTATGTCCTATACCATTGCCCTAAATTTTGAAGATGGCGTGAGCCGTTTTATCCAATGCAACGTCAATGAAAAAGTGCTGGATGCCGCCTATCGACAAAAAATAAATCTGCCGATGGACTGCTCTGATGGCGTCTGCGGCACGTGTAAATGTCGTTGTGAATCAGGCCAGTTTGACTTAGGCGATGACTACCTTGACGATGCGCTCTCTGATGAGGAACGCGAGCAGCAGATGGTATTAACCTGTCAGATGGTGCCCGAGTCAGATTGCGTCATCAACGTTCCGATGGCCTCTTCATTATGCAAAACGGCACAGCAGCGTTGGACAACGACGGTGGCTAAGGTCGAACAGCTTTCACCGACGACGGTGGAACTGACGCTTGATTGTGATGAGGCGGCTGAGGTTAACTTTCTAAGCGGCCAATATATTAATCTGTCTGTGCCGCAAGGCGATGTGACGCGTGCATATTCGTTTAGCTCATGCCCCGGTACTGCCCCGCTCACCTTTTTGATCCGCAATGTTCCTGATGGCGCGATGAGTCACTATTTGACCCAGCAGGCAAAACCCGGCGATACCATGACGATCGCTGGCCCGCAAGGAAGCTTCTATCTTCGTGAAGTCACTCGCCCACTACTGCTGCTTGCAGGTGGAACGGGTCTCGCGCCCCTGCTGTCGATTCTGCACAGCGTGAACCAACAAGGGATCACCACACCCATACATCTCCTCTATGGTGTATCGCGGGATGACGATCGAGTGAAGTGCGATGTCCTCACCGCGTTTACTGAGAAACTGGCACAGTTCGATTATCAGCTCTGTGTCTCAGATCCGCATAGCAGTGAACCGCTGAAGGGGCATGTGACGGATCATATCCGTCCAGAACTCCTGCATAACGGCGATGTCGATATCTATTTATGTGGCCCGCCGCCGATGGTCGATGCGGTAATGATATGGCTCAACGCCCAGGGCGTCACCCCCGCGCATTTCTACTATGAAAAATTTACGCCGCAAGTGGCGCAGGTGAGTGTATGACGCAGCGATTCCAAGACAAAGTCATGGTTGTGACCGGCGCAGCGCAGGGTATCGGCCGGTGCGTGGCTGAGCGAGCCTTTGCAGAAGGCGCCACGCTATTTCTTATCGATCGCTCGCCGTTAGTCTTCGAGGTCGCAGAGGCCCTCAATGATGGCACGCGAATAGCCACGGCGATGTTGGCCGATTTAGAGCAATGGTCATCGACTCACTCGACTATCGAGAAGATCACTCAGCAGGCTGGGCGAATCGATATTTTAATCAACAATGTCGGTGGCACTATCTGGGCGATGCCGTTCTCCGAATACAATGAAGAGCAGATCGAAGCGGAGATCAGACGGTCGCTATTCCCGGGGTTGTGGGGGTGCCGTGCGGTGCTCCCTACGATGATCGCCCAAGGATCTGGGGCGATCGTCAACGTCTCCTCGGTGGCGACGCGGGGTGTTCACCGCATTCCCTATTCTGCCGCGAAGGGCGGAATTAACGCGCTAACACAATCTCTTGCGTTCGAGGTCGCAGAGCACGGTATTCGTGTTAACGCTACCGCACCGGGAGGGACCGAGGCCCCGGTACGTAAAATTCCGCGCAATAACGCGACGGCCTCCCCGACGGCGCAACAGGAGGCTTGGTATCAGCGCGTCGTCGACCAAACCTGTGAAACGAGTTTTATGCACCGCTATGGTACATTGCAGGAACAGGCGGCGGCGATCCTATTTCTCGCGAGCGATGAGGCAAGTTATATCACGGGCACCGTGATACCTGTCGCGGGAGGCGATCTAGGTTAGACGTCATGGCGTGACATATTTTATTACATCAAGAAGTGTCAATAATTCTTAGTCTAGTGTAATGTTATACTATTACATAAAGGGCTGAGAATTATGATCCACTTTACTGACCTTCGTGCTGGGTACCAAGGACGAAGTATCACCCCCTCCCTAACCGGAAGCCTCGCAGCAGGTAGCTTAACGGCGATTACTGGTGAAAATGGCTGCGGTAAATCTACATTATTAAAGACGCTCGCGGGTTTGATCTCTCCAAGCGCTGGCCATTTTTGTGTCCACTCCTCAGAGATTGCGTTGCTTCCTCAGCAGCAGTCTCTGGACCGCACCTTTCCGTTAACCGTCAGAGATATCGTTATGATGGGCTGCTGGCAACAGCGTACTTGGTATGGGCGTCTTCCCTCGGCCGCCCGGCGTCGCGTCGAACAAGCGCTTGCGATTACCGATATCACGGCTATCGCCGATTACCCGCTGAGCCATTTATCAGGAGGGCAGCTACAGCGCACGCTTTTTTCGCGGATGTGGCTTCAGCCTAGCGATGTTTGGTTATTAGATGAGCCTTTTACCGGAGTCGACGAAGGAACTATCGCGCGCTTAATGTCCCTTACGCAGCAGGTCGCCGCAGCGGGTAAGACGGTGGTTATGGTGCTGCACGACGATCACTTGGTGCAACGCTATTTCGATATTCAAGTACATCTCACCGCTCAGGCGGCGCAGTGGACTACCCCACGAACTTCCCATCCTCGCCCTCTCGCTCAGGTGATCTAATGTCTTTTCTGCAACCGTTTATCGAATTCGATTTCATGCGTCGGGCGCTATTAAGCTGCCTATGTCTCTCCTTGAGCGCCACGCCCTTGGGCGTGATCCTCTCTTTACGTCGCCTTTCCCTAGCGGGGGATGCCCTCTCGCACGCCGTCCTACCCGGTGCGGCTATCGGCTATCTATTTTTTGGGATGTCTACACTGGCGATGGGAGTCGGAGGACTTGTAGCGGGGCTGCTGGTCGCCTTAGTCTCAGGCATCATCAGTCGGACCACGCTTTTGAAGGAGGATGCGAGCTTTTCGGGATTATATATGGGCGCCTTAGCGCTAGGTATTACGCTGATTTCGCTCAAGGGGTCCGGCATGGATCTATTGAATATCCTGTTTGGTTCCCTGCTGGCCGTCAGTCACTCCGCCTTACTGACCACTAGCCTGATTTGTCTTGCCTCGCTGCTGATGCTACGCGTTATTTATCGGCCTTTAATCATCGATACCTTCGATAGCGATTTTCTGCGTGTAGGTCATCGACCTCTAGCCATAGCGATCCATGGTCTGTTTTTGTTTCTCGTTGTGCTAAATCTGGTCGCTGGGTTTCAAATATTAGGCACCTTGATGTCGGTAGGTCTGATGATGGTTCCTGCCGTTAGCGCCCGATTTTGGGCGGTGCGTCTTGTTCCGACGATGATTATTGCCAGTATCATCGCCCTATTATCGTCATTTATTGGTCTTCTTCTGTCCTGGTACAGCGCACTGCCCGCAGGACCTGCAGTTGTACTGTGTAGCGCCGTTTTTTTCCTCGTGTCATGCCTTATGGGTCGGGCTAACGGTTGGTTAGCGAGACACTCTTTTCGTCATTCAGGAGCATCATCATGAAATTTCACCTATTAGCCGTCAGTAGCTTATTCGCCATCACTCCCTTGGTACACGCCGCCCCTCTCAACGTCGTTGCCAGTTTCACCGTACTCGCTGATATCACAAAACAGATCGGGGGTGAGGATGTTACGGTGAAGAGTCTCGTAGCGCCGAATGGCGATCCGCATAGTTTTGAACCTACCGCTGCCGACAGTCGTGCTTTGGCACAGGCTAATGTCATCGTCGTTAATGGGTTAGGCTTAGAGGGTTGGATGGATCGTCTGGTCTCCGCTTCCGGTTACCGAGGGAAGATTACCGTGGCATCAAACGGTATCCACACAGACAGTATGGATGAGGATGATAAGCAGATTGTGGATCCCCATGCGTGGAATAGCTTAGCGAATGGTGAAGTGTATGCGCGTAATATCATGCAGGCCCTTAAAGCGGCGGACCCTGCCCATGCCGCGGGTTATGCTCAGCGCGGTGCACAGTATCTTCAGAAGATGCAGCAGCTCGATCACTGGGCACAGCAGCAGTATCAAGCCATTCCGGTTGCCCGACGTGTAGTACTTACCAGCCACGATGCCTTCGGCTACTATGGAAAACGTTACGGTGTCACCTTTAGCGCTCCATTAGGCCTCTCGACGGAGTCAGAAGCCTCAGCACAACAAGTCGCAGGGTTAATAAAGGAATTGAAGCAACGCAAGATCAGCCGCTATTTTACCGAAAATCAGACTGACCCGCGTTTAGTCAAGCAGATTGCCAGTGCCACTGGCGCGACCCCAGGAGGAGAGCTATATCCTGAGGCATTGTCGACGGCAAGTGGCCCGGCACCGACCTACTTACAGGCTTTTCGCTACAATACCGAACAACTTCTTAACAGTATGCGCTAAAAGCTACCGCCCGATGCACGGTAGCTTTTCGTCGATCAGGCCTGACGGGGTTGACCATTGGAGGCGGAGATGCCGCCGTCTACCGGTAGATTAACACCGGTGATATAGCTGGCGTCGTCACTGGCTAAAAATAGCACCGCGTGTGCGATGTCTTCGGCAGTACCCGGACGCTCTAACGGCGTCCGATCTTTAAACTTTGCTAAAGCCTTGGGATCATCGGTGATCCCTGCTGTCATGTCAGTTTTAGTCATTCCTGGGCAAACGGCGTTAACTCTTACCCCTTGACGCCCGTAGTCCATCGCCAAGGAACGAGTAAAATTGGTAATCGCCCCTTTCGACGCATTATAGAAGCTCATCCCCCAGTCTCCACCTAGCCCTGAAACAGAAGAGATATTAACGATATTTCCTTTACGTTTGATAATACTCGGTACGAATGCGCGTACCATGTAGAACACGCCGTTGAGGTTGGTTCCCATCTGTTTATCCCAGTCCTCAACGCCCAATTCATGAGCCAGACCTTGCACCACGACACCTGCATTGTTGACCAGAATATCGATCTCTCCCCACTGCTGCGCGACGTGGGCAGCTAATGCATTCACCGCATGGGGATCGGAGATATCAGTCGCGGCAATAAGTACTTTTTCAGCGGGCAGCGTCTCGGCCACCTGCTTGAGTTTATCTTCAGTGCGCCCCACTAGTACCACCTTCGCGCCTTCTGCCACGAATGCCTTCGCGGTTGCGGCACCCATTCCTGATCCTGCCCCCGTAACGACAACAACTTTCTGGTTAAACCGTGACATGAATAACTCCTCGACGCGTAAATGTTAAAAAAGTGTGGCACATGATCGTGAAAACGCAACTCACCCTTATTTCACTAATTGTGAAAACCTTTTCACAAAAACTGTCACTTTCGTAAAATTAGATCCTGTCCTAAGCTTTTAGCCAATAGAGTTATTCACAGAACAACGGGAGCTAGCATGGCGTTAACGAACTTATTAGAAAAATTCTCCGTTAAGCGTGAGGATAATCAGGACGCAGCGGGTTATCAGTTTAACCATACCATGGTGCGAGTGAAGGACTTACAAGCTTCAGTCGATTTCTACACTCAGGTACTGGGTTTTGTCCCCGTCGTGGAGCATGTCAATAATGACGCGGCTTTCACCATTGTCTATTTGATCCGCGCGCCGCTCACCTCAATCCCAGATGACGATGAGGCACGCCAAGAGTGGGTACTGCGTCAGACCGGCGTGTTAGAACTCACCTACAACCACGGCACCGAGAAGAAACCTGACTTTCATTACCACAACGGTAATGATGAGCCACAAGGCTATGGCCATATCTGTATTTCTGTCCCCGATGTGCGGGCAGCCTGTGAGCGTTTTGAAGCGTTGAACGTTGACTTTCAAAAGCGGTTGAGTGACGGAAGAATGAAGCATATTGCCTTTATCAAAGATCCTGATGGCTACTGGATCGAGATCTTGCAGCCCACTCCACTGAACGATTGAAGCCTGTTTACTCACGAGATTAGGATAAATTATGTCTACCGATTTTAAAAAGTTACTGCCCGAGACCGCTGCACAATTCATCAATAATACCTGGGTTGCGAGCAAAAATACCGATGATATAAAAAACCCGGCCACCGGCGAGACAATTGCCGAAGTCGCCGCAGGAACTACAGCCGATACGGATAACGCCATCGCGGCAGCGAAAGCGGCACAAATCAAGTGGGCGGCGACCCCGCAGCCACAACGTGCCAACTATCTCTATGCGTTTGCTCAGCAGATCGAAAAGCATAAGAACGCTCTCGCCACATTGTTGACCACCGAGCAGGGTAAACCGCTCGCTGAGTCTGAAGGCGAGGTGGATACCGCTATTTTGATGCTGCGATATTACGCAGGACTTGGTTGGAAACGTACCGGTCATGTGCTGGCGTCTAACTACCCTAATCATCAGGCGATCACTAAAGAAGCCCCGCTTGGCGTCGTCGCCGCGATTATTCCTTGGAATTTCCCACTGGCGATTTTTACGCGTAAAACTGCGCCTGCATTGGTTGCCGGTAATACTATTATTGTTAAGCCGAGCGAAAATACCCCACTCTGTTCGCTAGCACTGGCTACCTTGAGTAAAGCAGCGGGTATTCCTGATGGGGTAATCAACGTAATCTGTGGTGAGGGATCTAAAGTCGGCGATGCGTTGGTTAAACATCCCGATGTGCAGTTGGTCACTATGACCGGCTCAACGCGTGCGGGTAAAATTATCGCTAAGAACGCCGCCGAGAAAGTGATTCCTGTTTCCTTAGAGCTTGGCGGTAAAGCACCGTTTATCGTATTAGCGGATGCGGACATTGAAAAAGCCGCACAAGACGCTATCGATGCACGCATGGCAAACTGTGGCCAGGTCTGTATCTGTAACGAGCGGACGTATGTGCAGCGTGAAGCTTACGAGCCCTTTATGCGCGCATTGAAAAAAGCGGCTGAGGCTATTGTTGTCGGTGACCCACTCGCTAAGAAAACGACGATGGGGCCTAAAGTCTCACCAGCGGAGAAAGAGCACGTTGAAGAATTACTCGCCAAGACACAACAAGAAGGCGGAAAAATCTTCTGGCAGGGAAGCATCCCGAGTGATGAAAAATTCAAGGGCGGTAACTGGGTGGCCCCCACCATAGTGACCGATTTACCGGCCACTGCCACTATCCTTAAAGAAGAAGCCTTTGGACCGATCCTGCCGGTCGTCGTATTTGATACGATCGACGAAGTGGTTGGCCTTGCTAACGATTGTGAATATGGCCTGAGTTCTTATCTCTATACCCGTGATCTGATTGCTGCGATGCAAATCAGCGATGCGTTGGAGTACGGAGAGGTCTATATCAACCGTTATGGTCCTGAAGAGATCAATGGCTTCCACGCGGGATGGAAACTCTCAGGGATCGGTGGCGATGATGGTGAACATGGTTACCAGATCTATGTGAAACAGAAAACGGTGTATCTTAACTACCAATCATAATAGTCAAACCGGTGCTCAGGCACCGGTTATCACCTCCCTGTTCGGTATAAGCAATGAATCCTCTACTCATAATCTGCCTGTTATTGGGTATCGCTGCCCGTCGCTTTTTAACCTTTCCGGAGCAAT
Organism: Rosenbergiella collisarenosi; assembly: GCF_018494085.1. GTDB lineage: Bacteria > Pseudomonadota > Gammaproteobacteria > Enterobacterales > Enterobacteriaceae > Rosenbergiella > Rosenbergiella collisarenosi. The sequence goes on from NZ_JABBFP010000003.1 coordinate 107,655, forward strand.
TAGTCCCCTCTATCAATTGGTGGCTAATTACCATTGCTCTCCCCGCTCTTATTATCACGTTGATTCCTCACACGCCTATCACTCAGCAATCGCTAGTGCCGATCGCCGGAATGTGGTGTGTGTTTTTGGGCGCTCTCGGTCTTGCCTTATTGTTGGGTAAACTCTTTTCATGGTCGAAAGAAGTGGTCGGGGTCGTCGCATTGGTCGCCGGTATCGGTAACACTTCATTTATGGGTTATCCCATCGTACAGAGTTATTACGGTGCTGCAGGATTACAGATCGCCGTTATCGCCGATCAGGTCGGGAGTTTTATTATTCTGTCTACGGTGGGCGTTATGGTGATGGCGCTATGCGCGGGTAAGACCCCCACTGTGAAAATGATTGCCCAACGAGTGATCACCTTCCCACCGTTTATCGCACTCTGTGTCAGTCTTTTGATTAGGCCGTTTCATGGGTTACCGTCTTTTTTAGAGGTTCCGTTGGCCCAAATCGGGGCAACGCTTACTCCTTTAGCCCTTTTCTGTGTGGGATTACAGATAGCCTTGCGTCCGCCGCGTGGAGCCTTGTCTCCGCTGATTAGCGGCATTGTCTGGAAGCTCATAGCAGCACCACTGGTGGTATGGGGAGTGGTGTGGGTAACACATAGTGCACCCCTTACCCAACAGGTCACAGTGATCGAAGCCGCGATGGCACCGATGATTGCCGCCGCGATTATGGCACAACGTGCGGGATTACAACCGGCACTCGCCAATGCGCTGCAAGGCTATGCTATATTACTTTCTTTTCTGACGCTGCCGGTATGGCATTTATTATTGTCTAGGTAATCACGCGAGGGGGTTGGCGATGCAATTAAAGTTACCGCAGTTAAGGATTTTTTGTGCATTGGTTGAGACAGGAAGTGTGGTACAAGCCGCCAAAAAAATGCATTGTGTGCCTTCCAATGTCTCAACACGAATTCGCGAGTTAGAAGAAAGTCTAGCGGTAAACTTGGTCAATCGTGATAAGCAGCGTTTAACCCTCACCCCGGAAGGCCGCGCATTTTATCCCCAAGCTCAAAAACTCCTCCAGCAGAGTGAAGAGTGCCTGAATTTCTTCAAACCTGACTCACTGCACGGTCATTTACGTCTCGGGGCTTTAGATGTGGCTATTAACGACCATTTACAGCGAGTCATGGTTGACTTCATGAAGGTGCACCCAGACGTGACCGTGTCACTTTCCTGCCACTCTTCTCTACCGCTCATGGATCGACTACTGGCGGGAGAAGTCGATATGGTGTTGGTCGACGGCCCCGTAACCCATCCTGTATTAGCGAGTCAGCTCTTCGCCCCCGAAAGCCTAAGTCTGGTCACCCACTGTGCGACGATGGCAGAGTTTGCTGAGCGTGTTGCGCAGCTCAGCTTGTATACTTTCGGTGAGCATTGTTTTTATCACGTCTTGATTGAAGACTGGTTAGCCCATCAGCAGTTACAAGCTCGGCAGCGTTGTGATATCGAGTCTTATCCATTAATCCTCGCCGCTATTCATCAGGGGCTTGGCTTTACCGTGATGCCGCAGAGTTTTATCGACAACCACCCTCAAATCGCCGGATTACACTGTTTTCCGCTTACCGATATCTCAGCGTGCGATATCTACCTTGTATGGCGTCGCTACACGACATCACCGGTGGAGAAAGCGTTCCTTAGCATAAACGCAGGCCACTAGGTTTATATTTTGTTAAATTAGTTGAGAAAATGTAAATGGTGAACCATGCTCTAAGAACCCCCCTCTGCGGTTTAGGAGCAAGATATGCCGTCATATGCTGAACGTCGCCCTTCTCGGGTCGCTCACTTTTTCTTTACATTACTTAACCCAGCTGCTTATGGCGCGTTTGTTAGTGGCATGATCTTCGATGTGATTTATTTCTCTACTCAAGAGATATTCTGGGTTAAGGCCGCGAGCTGGTTAAACTTCTTCGGTCTACTTTTTGCTATCATCCCGCGACTCATCAACCTGTATCAGGTTTGGATCTCTCGTTCGCTTCCCCAATTGTTTGCCGAGCGTCGGAGCTTTTGGCTCAATCTTGTCGCGATAGTATTGGCTATCTTCAACGCATTTATACATAGCCGCGACGCATGGGGCGTAATGCCAGCAGGCCTTATCCTCTCCCTGCTCACTGTTCTTTTCTTAGTCATTGCCGTGATTAACCAAGCGGTGAGTTCGACTCACCAACAGGAGGTTCGCTAATGATTGGACATAAAGTAGGATTTCTCTCTTGCTGTATACTGTTAGCCGGGTGCGATAATAGCGACTCGACCTCGATCTCTGAGCAAATGGGGCCTTCACCAAAACTCGATCAGCCTAGTGCCTTTCTTATTCCGCCGATTAGCGTGCCAGATAAAGCAGCATGGCCGGAGGGACAGCAGCCTCGGGTCGCAGCCGGGTTAAAAATCGAGAGTATCGCGGAAAACTTGGCCCATCCACGGATGGTGTATCGTCTACCGAATAACGATATTCTCGTGGCAGAGTCTAATGCGCCGAGCAGCGAAGCGACGACAACACCTAAACAGCTAATATCGGGATTAGTGAAAAAAAACTCCGGTAAAGGTGACAAAGGCGGTAATCGTATTACCCTATTGCGTAAGGACAGTGCAGGTCACTGGCAGCAGCATGTATTCATTCAAAATCTCAACTCTCCATTCGGCCTCGTTTTAGTCGGCGACCAACTGTATGTTGCCGATGCGGATGCATTGCTCGTCTTCCCTTATCAGTCGGGGGAGACTTCAATAGCTAACCAAGGCAGAGTGTTAGCGGATTTACCCTCCACTATTAACCACCACTGGACGAAATCCCTTACGGTGTCACCTGACGGCAGCAAATTATATGTTGGGGTCGGGTCGAACAGTAATATCACCGAAAATGGCCTCGAGGCCGAGTATCGCCGCGCGAATATCTTGGAAATCGATCGTCAGAGCGGAGCCAGCCGTATTTACGCAAGTGGCTTACGTAATCCAACCGGGGTCGCTTTCGATCCGACCACTCATCAACTCTGGGCAATCGTTAATGAGCGTGACGAAATTGGGGCCAATCTGGTCCCCGACTATCTAACGCAGGTTAAAGAGGGTGGCTTCTATGGCTGGCCGTATAGCTATTTTGGCCAACACGTCGATCGTCGTGTTCAGCCGCCAGCGCCTGATAAGGTGGCCAGCGCGCTGGTTCCCGATTACGCGCTAAGCTCGCATGTTGCGCCATTGGGCATGCAATTTGCCCAGGGTAGCCGACTGCCGGGCTTTGCACCGCAAGGAGTGTTTATCAGTGAACATGGCAGCTGGAACCGCAAACCGCTTAATGGTTATCGGGTTAGCTATGTACAATTTTCACAAGGTAAACCGGTCGGCCAGCCTAAAACCGTGGTAGAGGGCTTTGTCTCCAATGACCAGAAGCAGCTGTACGGCGCGCCGGTGGGATTGACACTGGATAATCAAGGGGCGCTAATCATCGCCGATGACGTTGGAAATCATGTCTGGCGGGTCAGTGCCGCACAATGATTTACGCTTGCAATTATAGGGGGAGCATCGCATCATGCTCCCCCTTTTTGAATTAGTGGAAATTCGTTGTGTCGCAATTAGATAATGCTTTTCTGGCCTCTATTCTTGACGAAGTTCGGCCTCTATTGGGACAGGGTAAAGTCGCAAGCTACATTCCCGCGTTAGCTAATGTTGCTGCAGATCAACTTGGCGTTGCCGTTTGTACGCATGATGGGCAGCTATTTACTGCAGGTGACTGCGCAACGCGATTTTCCATCCAATCTATCTCAAAAGTTCTCTCCCTGACGATTGCCATGACCCGCTACCCTGAGCAAGAGCTATGGCGGCGTGTCGGGAAAGATCCTTCCGGCCAACCGTTCAACTCTTTATTACAGTTAGAAATGGAGCAAGGGATCCCTCGTAACCCGTTTATCAACGCGGGTGCGCTAGTCGTCTGCGATATGTTACAGAGCCGTCTCTCGGCGCCACGCCAGCAAATGCTCAACCTCGTCCGCCGATTAAGTGGCGTCGACGATATTCACTATGACCGACAAGTGGCCAGTTCGGAACTGGCGCACTCCGCTCGTAACGCGGCCATCGCATGGCTAATGAAATCGTTTGATAATTTTGATAACGACGTGAATACAGTACTGGAGAACTATTTTCATTATTGTGCGCTATCGATGAGTTGCGAAGAGCTGGCACGCTGCTTCCGTTATCTGGTTTCCCCAGAGTTATGTAAGGTTTTGTTTAGCCATGAACTTAATCACCGTCAGATCAGTCATATCAATGCCCTCATGATGACTAGCGGAATGTATAACGCGGCGGGAGAGTTTGCATGGCGCGTTGGATTACCGGCAAAATCAGGAGTGGGTGGAGGGATTGTTGCAATCGTCCCGGGGAAGATGAGCATCGCCGTATGGTCGCCAGAATTAGATCAGTTCGGAAACTCTCTCGCCGGTACCGCAGTGTTAGAACATATCTCTGACCGATTGGCTTTTTCTGTTTTTTAGTTGGAATTTTTGTGGTTAAGCACGCGAACGCCTGATACAAGGCCTCGTATCTTCTTAATACCTGCACCTAAGTGGAATAAGTATGAAAACAATTATCGATGGCGTTTTAAACTTCCAAAAAGAGATTTTTCCTGAGCGTGAGGCACTTTTTCGCAGCTTAGCATCGAGTCAAAAACCTAAGGCACTGTTTATTTCTTGTTCGGATAGCCGCTTAGTCCCAGAGCTCGTCACTCAGCAAGAACCCGGACAGTTATTCGTGATCCGTAATGCCGGGAACATTGTTCCTTCTTTCGGACCGGAGCCAGGCGGTGTATCTGCAACGATCGAATATGCGGTCATGGCCTTGGGCGTTACCGATATTATTATCTGTGGGCATTCTAACTGTGGCGCTATGTCGGCCATTGCCAGCTGTGCCTGCTTAGATACGATGCCTGCTGTTGAACATTGGCTACGCTATGCCGACGCCGCTAAAGCCGTTGTCGAGAAACAAGAGTACTCAACGCCGGAAGATAAACTTCACGCGATGGTCCGTGAAAACGTGATTGCACAGCTTAACAATATCAAAACACACCCTTCCGTCGCAGTAGGGCTTCGTAATAAGAAAATCACGCTGCATGGCTGGGTTTACGATATTGAAAGTGGTCAGATCCACGCATTAGACCAGCATGGCGAGAATTTTGTTAGCCTAGCGGATAATCCTGATACCTATTTCGAATAACCCCTAGCCCCAAGAGTGGCATACTCTCTTGGGGCCAACGAGTTATTCCTCGTCCTCGTCCTCGTCTTCCCAACCGAAGCGCTCAATTAAAAATTGCGTTGCCGCCTCTACACCCGCTGCAGAAATCGTATGTACCAGCTCGGGTTCTGTCATCACCTGGCAGGCTATGCCGTACTCATTGAGCGTTGACTGTGCGGCAAGCGTCTCTTGCACCGGCACCACGTCGTCTGCCTCACCATGGATAAGTAATACTTCGGCGGTGGTCGAACGTGCCAGTGTCGGTGTGTCGATTAAGCGGCCCGAAAACCCGACGACGCCGATAACGTTGTAGTCGCTACGCAGAAGAAGATCTAATGCAATCATGGTGCCCTGTGAGAAGCCAACAAGGACAATTTGGTCATGCTGCGCATCGATCTTATTCTGCTTAAGAATATCATCCAGAATATTATCGATCGCATCGCGCGCTGCCGCCAACCGTTGTACACGATTCTGCGGGGTAATATCGGCAAGGCTAAACCATTGAAAGCCTAAACCCGCCTCACAAAGCTCTGGCGCGTTCGGCGAGGCATACTGCAGTCCAGGTAATGTCCCCGCCCAGAATTCACCTAATCCTTTTAAATCATCGCCGTCGCTACCGTAACCGTGTAGTAAAATTACCAACTGTTTCATTAAAAACCCTTTATCAAGATTGCGAGATCACCGCGCGTGCCGCTTGTCGACTCTCTTCTGCGCTAAGCAATCGCAGGTTTCCGTGTTGCATTTCATAAACACGATCTGCGACATCAAAATAGTCATCATCGTGACTAATAATAATGAGCGTTTTTCCTAACTTTTGAAGCCAAGGCAATAATTCACGATAGAAGTACCGCCTAAACTGCGGGTCCTGCTCGGCTGCCCACTCATCAAGAAATAGGATATCGCGTTTTTCAGCCATAGCAAGGAGTAACGCGATACGTTTACTCTGGCCAGCCGAGAGCGCTAAGGTACTGAGTTGATGATTGTTAAGGGTAATTTTCTTCTCTAACTGCAGGCGGCATAGCCATTCGGCGGCGAGCTGAGTATCCTCTTCGTCGGGTTCGAGAAATAACGTATCGAACAGATAAGGCTTAGTAAACACAACCGAGAAAAACGAACGAAGTTGTGTCGTGGGGATCGGCTGCTGATCACAATAAGCTTGGCCCTGCTGCGTGGGATACAATCCGGTTAGCATCAAACTTAACGTCGATTTTCCTGAGCCGTTGGCACCGATAATAAATACCGTTTCCCCCCGACTCACCGTCATTGATATCGGCCCGACTTGAAACGCGCTTTGCGGGTACTGCCAGGCTATATTTTCCCAACGCAGTTGCTGCCAACTTTCTGGTGGAGCGAACTGTTCGGCCGAAGGTTGCGCCACTTGTGGTAGCACTTCATTAATTTTTTTAAACGCCAGCTCGCCCGCTAACAGCGTGGGGTAAGCGCCTATTGCCTGTAGTAATGGCGTGCGTAGGAATAAAATGGTCAAGGAGAAGGAGGTGGCGACTGACATCGAGACCCAATTTTGAGTCCCGGAAATAAGGAATATCACGGCGATAAGGCCGAGCATCATGATATTCGACCAGTTAATCGCAGAGAGATGATAGCTGTCTGCTTTGATAATATTACGCTTATAGCCTTGTGCCGCCGCTTGGTAGGTGTGCTTATAAAAGTGCTGCGCGCGTACGGGATTAAGGGCAAGCTCTTTGCGCCCCTGCATCACTACCTGAAAAGAGGATTGCAGATCGCTCTCGAAGCCACGAACTTGAGCGATGTGTTGGTAAACCTTACTCACCATCTGGTAACCGAGGGTAAAGGTGACTAACAACCATAAAACCGTGATCAGTAAAACGGGTAATGAGAGATAGCCCAAGTAGCCGATCGCCACGATCGCCAAGACAACACCTTGGATCAGTTCGGGTAACCGCACAAAAGCTAATGTGATGTTGCGGATGTCTGGTCCCAATAATGCCAATAGCTCACCCTCACCTTTTGCCTCCAAGCTGGCGATCGGCGTATGCATCATCTGCCAAATCATCGCTGAGCGTTTATGCCAGATGAACTGATGCCCCAGTGTCGTCAAGCTCCACTGTGCGCCAAGTGTGGTGGCTAATAAGAGGATCAGCAACCCCAGCATCTTAGCGAGCCCAAGGGCTAGCGACTGCTCGGTTAATAGCCCATGATTTATCCATGAAATAATTGCAATGCCCAGCGCTGCGCTCACTAAATTTAGGAGAACGATCGCGATGAATGCGAGAAAATGTTGCCGAAGAATCGTTGTCAGTAGTTGCATGGTTGAGATCTATCTGTGGGCGCGAGTAGACTTAGCGAAATAGCTTGAGCTAAGCGTAATTTACGTGAAGGAGTTCCTAGGGCTGGCATAACGTTCCGAATGAGTCGATGATTAGACGAAGAGCTGGCGTAGTGCCGACAATACTAATGCAAATATCTCTCATTTGCATTAGTATTAATCGATTAATGGTCAAGCAAGAGATAACATGTTAATCGCTATTTCCCCAGCTTTGGTCGCACGCTTTACCTACTCGCGGATCCCTCTTCGCGAGGATAAAGACTTGCACGCGTTACAGCCTGAGAAACCACGACGGCGCTTTCCAGTTACGTGCTTTTTATCCGCTTGACCGTTGCACCATATCGAAAAATTAATGGATGTATTGTGACTACCTCTAAACATTATTCCCCGCAGCCTTGCTTTCATGTTCACCAAGCAGGTATGCAGGTTGCAGGCCGCACTATTTTGCAGCCAATCACTCATACCTTTACACCGGGTCGCGTCACCGGATTGATTGGCCATAACGGTTCGGGCAAGTCAACGCTGATCAAGTTACTGAGTCGGCAGAACCCCCATTACAGTGGGCAGATAACCTGGCAGGATCGACCTATCGAGCAATGGCCCGCGCGTGAGTTTGCACGCCAAGTCGCCTACCTTCCCCAACAACTACCGCCTAGTGAAGGGATGACTGTCAAAGACCTAGTGACACTAGGTCGCTATGCGTGGCATGGCGCGCTGAAGCGGGTGAGTCAACAGGATCATGACAAGGTCGATGCCGCAATAAAGAGTGTCGACCTTAGTTGGGCGAGTGACCATTATGTTGAACAACTTTCAGGGGGAGAGCGTCAGCGTGCCTGGCTTGCCATGTGTGTTGTACAAGCGAGTCATTGTCTTCTGCTGGATGAACCCACGTCTGCACTGGATATAGCCCATCAAAAAGACGTGCTGCAGGTCATTCATGATCTATCGCGAAGCCATCATCTCACTGTGATCATGGTGCTGCACGATATTAATATGGCTGCACGCTACTGCGATGAATTCTTAGCGTTACGTCAGGGTGCGACGATTTTTAAAGGCGATGCGCAGGCACTGATGACCCCCGAGCAACTATCGACCATCTATCACGTTCCGATGGGCGTCGCTCGTCCCGATCCGACTTTGCCGCCGATAAGCTATGTCAAATAATTATAATCCTCTATCGCGACGCCACTTTCTGCGCTACGGCTTAGGCTTAGGTGCGGCGTGTAGCCTTTCCTCGCCAGCGCTAGCCGTTACAGACTCTGCGCCTCGTATCGCTGCGTTAGACTGGACCGCGGTAGAACTCATCGACGCATTAGGATTAGCGCCTGTAGCAGTCTGTGACATCGCGAACTATCGCCAGTGGGTTGTGACACCGTCACTTCCTGCAGAGACTATCGAGCTTGGATTACGTAACGAGCCTAACCTTGAAGTGTTAGCGACACTACGCCCGGATATGATGATTGTCCCGCAATACTCAACCTTGCCGGACGCTCAGCTTGCGCAATTCGCAGAGGTGTTACGTTATCCTTTTACGCTCCCCGGACAGACGATCCTGACCGTTGCCCATAATAATTTACAGGCTCTCGCTCAGCACTTACACCGCGAATCCTATGCCCAGCAAGCCATAGCTCGCTGGGAGTTGGACATGGCCGAGTCTCGTCAACGGCTTAGCCACTGGCACGGTAAGCGTCTCTTGCTGTATAGCTTTTTAAGTCCGCGCCAAGTGCTCGTCATGTCTCCGAGCAGCCTATTCGGCGAAGTGCTCTCTATGCTCAATTTAGAGTGTGCTTGGCAAGGCAGCGCCAATGCATGGGGAAGTTCGGTAATCGGTGTGGAGCAGCTCTTCCCGGTGCAAACCGATATTGCCATTGAATTTCAGCATGGTGAGCGAGGGGCGACCCGCTCAGGCCTGTGGGAAAAGATGCCGTTTATGCAGCAGGGCAATCATTATCAAGCCTCAGGTGCATGGATGTACGGCGGATTGCAGGCTGCACGACGTTTTACTTATCAACTGGTTCATCTGTCAGGGCTTAAGCATGACTAAATTCAAGGCACGCGGCGTCTTCAGCGGTCTATTAGCCATCACTGTATTTCTTATGGTGAGTAATAGTTATCATTTGGTACACAGTAATGCTGCACACCCCGGGATGGCGATGCTGCTAATGACGCAAAGCTACTTACCCCGCGCGTGTGTCGCACTCTTAGCAGGCGCAGCCTTAGGCCTCTGCGGATATTTAGCACAACTCGTGCTGAAAAATCCACTCGCCGAGCCTTCTACGCTGGGGATCGCTTCTGGCGCCCAATTAGGCACTACGCTCGCGCTATTCTTAGGTGTTTCGACTTGGATGAGTCAGGGTTTTGCTCTCGCCGGTGGGATGGTCACAACGGGTATCATTTATCTGTTGAGTCGACGATGCGGCATGGCCCCTCTAACCTTGTTATTGACGGGAATGGTGCTAGGCCTATTTTGCTCGGCAATAGAGAATGGCGTTGTTTTATTCAACCATGAACAGATGCAGTCCCTGTTTATCTGGAATAGCGGTAATCTCGCACAGAACGATTGGTCGGTAGTATTCTCTTTACTCCCCGTGTTATTCCTCATCGTGGTACTCGTCTTCCTCGCTGCCCGGGCGTTAGCCTTACTCCAGCTTTCCGATGACGTGGTCGATAGCATGGGGGGAAATAGTAGGCTCTACCGCTTGATGGCTTTGGGACTAATGGCAATATTAGCCGCCTGGACGGTTAGCCAAGTCGGCTTGATCAGCTTTATCGGTCTATTTGCCCCACAGATCACCCGGCTCTACCCACGGCTTTCCCTCCGCCAGAAATGCCTTCTCACGATGGCGCTAGGCAGCAGTCTATTAGTGTTATGCGATCAGTTGGCGTTATACGCCGAGTCATTGCAATGGCAAATTAGTGCAGGCAATATCACGGCGATTGTGGGGATCCCGGTAATGTTGGGGATCATCATTAAGGCGCGTTTTCCTCATCCGCCTCAGCTGTCACAGACCACTTATGCCCATCGTCGCCTCTCCCATTTCGCGAAAGCGGCTGTGCTGATTGTGGGTATTCTTTTAGTATTTGTCGCGTTTACCTTAACGCACACCCAACACGGCTGGGGCTTTAGTCTGGATGACCCCTATCGATTACGTTGGCCAAGAATGGTTCTTGCTTTGGGCTGCGGGGGATTATTAGCGAGTGCCGGGGTGATTTTGCAGCGCTTGACCAGCAACCCCCTAGCGAGCCCCGAAGTGTTAGGGATTAATAGCGGAGCGGCCTGCGCGGTCGTGCTACTACTCGTATGGCTACCCTCTGCAAGTAGTCTACTACTCTTTCCCGCGGCAATGCTTGGCGCGTTAATAAGCTTAGGGATTATTCTATTCTTTGCGGTCACCGCGAGTGATCAAACGAGTAAAATCCTGCTAGTCGGTACGGCGTTAGGCACTTTTTCACTGGCTCTAATCACCCTATTTTTAGCCTCTGGTGCGCCGAACAGCAGCGTTATAATTAGCTGGCTCTCCGGCTCTACATGGGGGACGACACCCGATAAAGCCTTAAGCGCCATCGTGGGTTTAGCATTGAGTCTCCCCGTGAGCTTACTCTTCACCCGCTGGCTAACCCTACTCCCGTTGGGGCGCGCCATCGCTTCTTCACGAGGGATATCGCTACGCTTTAGTACGACTTTACTGATCCTATGGTGTGCAATACTCAGTGCGGGGGCAACCTTACTCCTCGGTCCGATGAGCTTCGTCGGGATGCTCGCGCCGCAAGCCGCCCGTTACTTGGGCGTTTATCGCTATGGTAGCAGCTTATGGGTGAGCACGACGTGCGGCGCACTACTGATGCTCGCAGCAGATTTTATTGGTAGAGTGATCATGTGGCCATTTCAACTCCCAGCAGGGATTGTTGCCGTGATCTTGGGTGCACCAGGTCTGCTCGTATTACTCTATAAACGTCGCTAAAGATTAAGGGGCTATCATTAGCCCCTTAAGGTCAGAAGGTTACCGATGTCTTCAGACCCATTACCCACGCATCGGGCGTTTCACTGATGGCACCTGGATTGTGCCAGTACTGCACACTCGGCTGTAGCTGAAACCAGGGGGTAACTTGTAGGCGGTAGAATAGCTCCGCATTAATCGCTGAGCTGCCGATAGGCCAATACCCGGTCTCGCCATAGAGGTCGGTAATCGTCTGTTTCTGCTGCTGATCTTTATTTGCCCAATGTCCGACCTTAACGTAGCTCACCCCTACTCCCACCGCATCGTTGGGTCTCGCGTCGAACGGTCCCCGATAGCGTGCCGAGACGGAGCTCACAAGAGGCAGGCGTAATGTACGCTTATCGCCTAGCCCGACGCTTGCTGAAAGACTCATCCCCCTAAGGGGATCATTACGGTGCTGTGTTATCTGCTGGTTAGCAGCGGCCCAGAGATAATAGGCATTATGCGTTTTGGCATACCCTTGCGGATCACTCGCGCCCCAATATTGACTTACGCCCCGTGCAAGATGGGTTTGTTCTGCATTCGTCCAACTCAAGCCCAGTGTGTAGATGCCAGGCAATTGATTAACTCGGGTCTTCCACTCGGCTTCAACAGGTAAGATAATGCCTTTACTGTGTTGTGTGGAGACGCTCCACGCATGACCACGGCTCGCCGCCTGTGGGTTTTGCTCCATCAACGCGATTTTAATCGCTAATTCAGGCGTCGCCTTCCATTCAAGACTGGTCCCCCATGTGTGGACGTTCCAGTTATTCCACGTCATCGAATAGGCAGATTTCCCGCCACACAGAGAGAGAATTTGAAAATCACACGGAATGGCTTGATCGAAGACCTGTACTTTATTCATCAGTCCGACACGCCAGAAAAGTTGTCCTTCATTGAAACTACGGCCTAAGGTCAACCAGCCCAGACGCGTGATCGACTGGCCGCCCCAGCTCTCCTGAGCGAGATCGGTCATCGGTACGGACTTGTCCTGCAGACGTTGTGTCGCCAGGTTTTCGTTATGGTTGCGATTGACGATATTACCTTCCAACACTGCGCCGGAAATTCCGGTGAGCGTTTCGAGATCCTGCACAAAAGTAAACGCAAACTGATCGATATAGGCAACCTTGCGCCTTGTGTCCGCCCCGCCATGGAAATTACTGGCGGTCTGTGAGAGATAACCCAAATTAAAATTCAACCCCTCTTGCGCTAATCGGGGTCTTAGGCCGAGCATATCGCCTAATAAGCCTTCTTCTGTAGGGGGATCGAAACCGAGCACGGTGGGCGTGAAGGGCTCGGCATAAAGGGAGGTTGAGGCAGTCATAGTGGCGACGAGTAACCAGCCGCGAAAGGGTTTAGCATCCATGCAATGTCTCCAAGTCCTTCATGGACTCTCTGATATTCAATTCGGGTTTTTCCAACCCCGTAAGTAGTTAACGACTTTTCTTGTATAGAAATAGCCTATTGATAGCAATCTTTACTTATCACTGTTTCTCAGTGTTTTGACAAAGATCATCTTTAGATAATGAAAAGTTTTCCAACCTCCTATACCCTAGCCTAAATCAGATAGTTACTTCGCTTGCTAACGAAATGGCTCCCCTATGAATGCGTGGCAGAAAAACTTAGTTTCATTATGGATCGGTTGCTTTATCACCGGACTAGGCACTAGTCAGCTATTACCCTTCCTTCCGCTCTATATTTCACAACTAGGCTATTTTTCCACCGCACAGCTCACCCTCTGGTCCGGGGCGGTATTTAGTATTACCTTTTTGGTTTCTGCGATCGTCTCGCCTTTGTGGGGAAAATTAGCCGATAGAAGTGGGCGTAAGCTTATGCTGCTACGAGCTACAGTGGGAATGGCCATCGCGATTGTGTGTCAAGGGCTAGCACAATCGGTCTGGCAGCTGTTTTTATTTCGCGGAGTCATGGGATTAGCTTCCGGTTATATTCCTAATGCCATGGCGCTCATCGCAAGCCAAGCGCCGAAAGGCCGTAGTGGCTTTGCCCTCAGCATGCTATCAACCGCGCAAATTAGCGGTTTTTTATGTGGGCCGCTGTTGGGCGGGTATTTGGCAGATCATATTGGGCTACGCCCAGTCTTTTTTGTCACGACGGGGTTACTGGTGATCAGTACTTTCGTTACGCTCTTTCTCGTCAAGGAATCGGCGAGAGACACCCTTCCTAAGCGTATTGATAAAGGCTCACAGGGGTTCTGGTCAGCGCTCCCCGCAAAACATCTTATTCTCTGCCTGCTGTTTTCAACCTTGGTGGTTCAGCTTTGCAATGGTTCGGTTAATCCAATCCTCTACCTCTACGTTGAACATTTATCTCCGAGTCGTGACGACCTCGCTTTTTTAAGTGGCTTCGTTGCGGCATTACCCGGATTTTCTGCGCTGATCACCGCACCTATATGGGGAAGAGTCAGCGACAAATATGGAGCGCAATGGGTTATTATCACTGCCTCGTTGCTGTTTGCCATTATTTTACTGGCGACATCGTGGGTGGCTACGGTGTGGCAGTTCTCGTTGACTCGCTTATTGATTGGCCTCGCCGATGGCGCGATGTTCCCAGCGATTCAGTCTCTAATCATTGCGTGTTCGTCAACGGCAGTTTCTGGCCGCCTATTCGGCTATAACCAATCGTTTATGAATCTAGGAAATGTGGTGGGCCCTTTACTGGGTGCCATTACCTCGTCATTTCTGGGTATGCAGTGGGTATTTAGCCTCTCTGCACTGATCATGTTAGCGAACGTTGGCGTATTTTATCGAGTATTGTCTAGGACGCCGCTAGTCAGAGAGCAAGATTGATGGGGAGATAAGAAGTCATACATTAATAGGTATCGGTTTCAGTTCAACATAATTATGAATTTTATGTTAGTGAAGGGCTGGGGGTATTGCGCCTATACTGTTGATTAAAAAGAATTTATACCAAAATATGGTCAAGGCATGTTGAAAAAATAATTAATTATTATTAACAATTATCATTAAGTTGTTTAAAATTGTTCACACTTTTTGATAGCTTTTACCAGGGTTAGTTATGCCACAGATTAAAAAAACGTTCTTTAGCCTCTCACTGATCACCGCCTCCCTCTTCGCGCACGCCGCGCAAGCACGTACCGAAAATACCGATGTGTTACTCATTGGTGGTGGGATCATGAGCGCCTCGTTGGGCACTTGGTTGCATGAACTGCAACCAGAATGGAAGCAAACGATGGTGGAACGTTTGGACGGTGTTGCGCAAGAGTCCTCTAATGGCTGGAATAATGCAGGCACCGGGCACTCCGCTAACATGGAGCTTAACTACACCCCACAACGCGAAGATGGCTCGATCGATATTTCGAAAGCGATCGAGATTAACGAAGCCTTTATGATTTCCCGTCAGTTCTGGGCATCACAGGTACAACTCGGCGCGTTGCAGCAGCCGCGTAGCTTTATCAACTCTACACCACACATGAGCTTTGTGTGGGGAGACAAGAATGTCGATTACCTCACTCGACGCTATGCCGCCTTACAGAAAAGCCCACTGTTCCAAGGTATGCAGTTCTCCACTGATCAACAACAGATTAAGAAATGGGCACCATTAATCATCGAAGGCCGCGATCCGGCTCAAAAGGTTGCGGCGACTTGGACGCCACTGGGTACAGATGTTAACTACGGTGAAATCACTCGCCAGCTCGTCAGCAATTTAAAGAAAGCGCCGGGATTCAACCTAGAGCTTTCGACGCAAGTCACCGAGTTTACCCGCCAGGATGATAATTCGTGGGTTGTCACGGTTGAAAATCGTGCGACCGGCGAAAAACATAGTATCCATGCGAAATATGTCTTTATCGGTGCCGGTGGTGCCTCGTTAAAGCTGCTCCAGCAGACGGGTATCCCGGAAGCAGAGAACTATGGTGGCTTCCCGGTAGGAGGTTCCTTCTTAGTGACCGAGAACCCAGCGATTACCGCACAACACACTGCTAAGGTGTACGGCCAAGCCTCTGTGGGTGCGCCACCGATGTCAGTACCGCATCTCGATACCCGCTATCTGGATGGTAAGAAAGTCGTACTATTCGGGCCCTTCGCAACCTTCTCAACCAAGTATCTGAAGAACGGTTCGCTCCTCGATCTATTTAGTGCCACCACTACGCACAACGTGATCCCGATGGCACATGTCGGTGTGGATAACTTCGATCTCGTTAAATATTTAGTCGGGCAAGTGTTGCTCACCGACGAAGATCGATTCAATGCACTAAAAGAGTACTTCCCTGAAGCGAAACAAGCGGATTGGAAACTCTGGCAGGCAGGCCAACGCGTACAGATCGTGAAGAAAGATGCGGATAAAGGCGGCGTATTGAAGCTTGGAACCGAGATTGTGACTGACCAACAGAAGACGATTGCCGCATTGTTAGGGGCCTCACCGGGTGCCTCGACGGCGGCGCCAATCATGCTGAACGTGATCGAGAAGCTATTCCCGCAGCAGGTGAAAACACCGCAATGGCAAGCGCGTATCAAGCAAGTGGTGCCGAGTTATGGTCAGAAGCTCAATAGCGATCCGGCTCTCGCCCAGCAAGTCTGGGATCAGACCGCGCAAGTGTTAGAACTTACTCCGCCTCCTCGTATCCAGGCCAATGCTCCAGCAGCTACCCCGGCGCCAGCCTCAACGAACAGTAACCCTGCTCGCGATATGGCGCTGTAAAAATACCGCCCTTCAGCCACTGGCTGAAGGGCGGGTTTACTCGGTCGGCGTGGCCAACTGTTGGCGGCGACGTAAACCGGGAAATAGTTTCATCCACACCGCGACCACCACTAGCGTCCCCACTCCCCCGACTACTGCAGCAGGCACCGTACCGACCAGGCTTGCCAGCACACCCGTTTCAAACTCACCAAACTGATTCGACGTATTGATAAAGATAGAATTTACGGCGTTCACACGTCCGCGCATCCCATCTGGCGTATCTAACTGTACCATCGCCCCTCGAATCACCATGCTGACCATATCAAAGCCCCCTAACGCGACCAGCGCAAGAAGCGATAATATGATGTTGTGAGACAAGGCGAACACTAATGTCGCCACGCCAAAGCCAGCAACACAGCCGAACATGATTAAGCCAGTATGTCGTGTGAACACGCGGCGACTGATCCAAATTCCTGTGAGTAGCGCTCCGACCGAAGGTGCTGCACGCAGCGCACCGAGTCCCCAGGGGCCGGTATGAAGAATATCGTTTGCGAAAATCGGTAACAATGCTGTAACGCCGCCCAATAATACCGCAAAGAGATCCAACGAAATCACGCCGAGAACATCCTTTCGCTCAAAGATGAAATGTAGGCCGGCGAATAGATTTTTCATTGTCATGGGTAGACGCGCTAAGGCAACCGGAACATAGCGCACTGTAGCTATCATGATCAGCGCGACCAAATAACAGAACGCGGCCACGCCGTAGGCGGCTTGCGGGGAATATACATACAGCAGTCCTCCGACCATCGGGCCGGCGATGACCATCGCTTCACGGAAAACTTGATTGGTCGCCATCGCCTTAGAGAGTAGCTGGGCAGGAAGCAACGCTGGAAGCAGTGACGTGTTCGCAGGGCTTTCGACGGCTTTAGCAATCGAGAATAGTGCGACCAAGCCTAGCAGCGCGCTTGTGGATAGCCAAGACAAAAACGGCAATGCGATAAGTCCGACTACCGCGAGCAATTCGATACTTTGGCCCGTAACGATTAAAGTCTTCCGATTATATTGGTCAGCGAGATGCCCAGCGGGCAAGGCTAAGATCACCGAAGGTAAGAATTGCATTAATCCAATCATGCCGAGCATGAAGGCACTATGCGTCATGGCATATAACTGCCAGCTTACTGCCAAGGAGACGATTTGAAAACTCAATGAGGAACAAGTCTGGGCGATGAGATAATGCCTAAAGCCTTGATGGCGGAACGGTGACTGTTGAGGATCTGCGGAATTCAAGGCTTGGCTCCACGCTAAGCATGCTGATTATAAGGCTTCAAAGCATAACACACTCTTAACATTAAGGAGCAGAGCCAACGTTGACTCGCCGCGGATAAATATTTGCGCTCTTCTTTCCGCAAAGCGATATTGTCGTCTACGCTTAATAAGGAGCATTGTATTATAAAAATCATGAGGACAGTGATGAGCGATCAAAAGAGAAACATAACAACCACCGATGCGGGTATTCCTGTTGCCAGTAACGAACATTCTTTAACCGTCGGCCCTGACGGCCCCATCGTACTTCACGACCATTATTTAATCGAGCAAATGGCTAATTTTAACCGGGAGCGTATTCCCGAGCGCCAGCCTCATGCTAAAGGTAGCGGCGCTTTCGGGCATTTTGAGGTGACCGAGGACGTTAGTCGCTACACTAAAGCCGCCCTATTTCAGCCAGGGGTGAAAACGGACGTACTGATGCGTTTCTCAACGGTCGCCGGCGAGCGAGGCAGCCCCGACACCTGGCGCGATCCGCGTGGTTTCTCGATCAAGTTTTATACGACCGAAGGTAACTACGATATGGTCGGTAACAATACACCGGTCTTCTTCGTTCGTGATCCGATGAAATTTCAACATTTTATCCGTTCCCAAAAGCGCCGTGCTGACAACAATCTGCGTGATAACGATATGCAGTGGGATTTTTGGACGTTATCGCCAGAATCTGCCCACCAGGTCACCTGGCTGATGAGCGATCGCGGTATCCCGAAGAGCTGGCGTCATATGAATGGCTATTCTAGCCACACCTATATGTGGGTGAATGCCGAGGGTGAGAAATTCTGGGTAAAATACCACTTTAAAACCGACCAAGGTGTGGAGTGCTTAACCCAAGATGAAGCCGATAAGCTAGCAGGTGCGGATGGTGACTTCCATGTTCGTGACCTCTACACCGCCATCTCTGAAGGGAAAAATCCGAGCTGGACCCTTTATATGCAGATTATGCCTTTCGATGAGGCTGATAATTACCGTTTCAATCCGTTCGATCTCACTAAAGTCTGGCCACACAAAGACTATCCATTGATTAAAGTCGGCAAATTGACATTAAATCAAAACCCTACTGATAATCATGCTCAGATCGAGCAAGCAGCATTCGAGCCAAATAACCTGGTTCCAGGTATTGGCTTGAGCCCAGACAAAATGTTAATGGGTCGTATCTTTGCCTATGCCGATGCGCACCGTGCTCGTCTGGGTGTTAACTATAAGCAGATCCCAGTTAACAGCCCTCGTTGCCCAGTCAACAGCTATAGCAAAGACGGTGCCATGCGTATGCAACCCGTTAGCGATCCGGTTTATGCGCCAAATAGTAAAGGAGGATCTGTCGCCGATGGCGAACGTTATCCTACCGATACGACATGGGAATCGCAGGGACAGCTGTTGCGCGCCCCTTATACGCTACATGCCGAGGACGACGATTACGGCCAAGCTAACGCTCTGGTTAACCAAGTGTTAGATGATGCGGGACGCGATCGTTTGGTAAATAATGTCGCGGGGCATTTATTAAACGGTGTAAAAGAACCTGTGCTGTCGCGTGCGTTCGATTACTGGCGTGCTATCGACCAGACGATTGGTGACCGAATTGCCGAACAAGTGAAGCGTTCGCAGTCGTAGTTTGTCGCTTAAATGCCTCGCACTGCGGGGCATTTTTCTATTCATTAAATTTTCGGCAAAATATTATCTCTATTTCTCGAAGAGATCACATTATCCTCGCTCCATTCTTTCTGTAAGCGCTCTCCCATAAGGCTTCTTCGTTTTAGCCACAATCGTATTTATCTCTCACCCCTTTTTTTGGTCTAAAAACAGGCGATTAGTTTGGATAAAATTCTTTTAGAATATCTTCTTTCTTATTTTTAAAAACGTTAAGATCGTCATTATCATCCCTTCCCTTCTTATAAATGCCTTTCTCCTTATTGAATTCATTATCTCCAACCATAAATAAAGCCATCAGATAATCAACATCATTAACGCCATTGAATTTTTTTAATGATATAACTTTCCTGTAGCAGGACTCTTCGTAATCACCAACCCTATCCTTCAACATACATTCATGTAATAGCAAAGACGTATTTTTAATTCTTTTATTAAACGATTCAAGTACAGAAATTGCTTTTTTATACTCACCTACTGAAGATAAAATACCCGTATAAGACCTAACGACATTGATATTGCCTGGGTTATTATAAGAAAGATAAGATAACTTACTTAATATTGTTTTTTTTACATCGTCGTGAGTTGAATAGATGTATTCACTTAGCAAAGAAGAAGCTTCTCTTGTTGCCTTTTCATATTGACTCCCAACAGCACAATCACTAACCATTAGCAATAAAAACAATGAAATAACACTTATATTTTCTTTAAGAGTCATAGTAATGCCTATCAAATTGGGTTAATACTATTTTTCTTTTCATCGATGACGGAAATGGAACAGCACTACCCACATACCCTCCATCATAAATATAGCCATCTTCAATCTCTATTACAGGTAATAAAAGACCTTTCTTGGAAATTTTAAATTTAACCGAACCGATAAGAGAATCATTAATACCTATAGCGAAATATTCACCTCTATGCCTATCAAGTTTATATATCTTATTGTTTAACCGATCTCTAACGTTACACCAAAATAGAACACTGCCACTCCCGGCTGCCTTTGCAGCGGCTGTTTTACCTGTGGCTGATACGTATACCCACTTCCGATTTGGTCTATTATCGTCAGTGACATTAAGGTTAATTGAGAAACTAGCGTGAGGGCCAACACCTTCGATCCTTAAATCCGCGATCTGTGAATAATAAAAACTTTTCGTTGTCATAAACTTCACTCCCTGTAGAGTTTATTTTTTGTAACTTAACAAAATCATTTAACTAATAAAATTCTTTACATCTACAAGCTTATCCTGCGCCCGAGCCAGTAAGTTTGTCCAAGATCAAAACCGAGCTAGGACGATATCGTGTGGCCATCAGAGGAAAAAACCTAGGTTTATTAAGCCAAGTGCTGTACAGGCTTTATGGCACTTGCTCTCTTTTATCCTTTGCATTTCAGCGCTTGGTTAATTGACTAAGTTTCTAGAGACTGTTTCAACCATTACGAATGCCTGTCGCCCATTCCGCCACCCCGCACATCGTTAGCGCTTCGCTCATGGCGGATGAAGATGACACTCCTTTTTAATGCGGTGATGCGGGATAGCTACTGTATTACGGCTAGGTGTTCATCAGTATTTGCTCTAAGGCTTGCTTGGCGCGCTTTGCGACGATCCGAGCATCTTGCTTAGCCGCGTCATCATTAAAGACCTCCAATCCGACAGGGCCTTGGTAGCCGATGGCATCTAGGTAAACGACAAGCTCTTTGAGCGGAAAACAGCCCTCTCCCGGTAATAAGCGTTGGTGGCGTGCTATTGTTTTTATGTCTTCATGCACTGGCTGGCTGTCATAATCGGAGAGTTGAACGAGGAAAATTTTCTCAGCAGGGATCCCGTCTAAATCGCGTAAGGTGCGGTTTAATACGTATAGATGGAAGGCATCGACCACCAGACCCAGATTAGGCTCATTAACCTGCTGAATAATTTGCCAAGCCTTATCACATTGGTCGACTTCCGTACTCCATGCCATGCCTTCATAGGCGACCCGTAGGCCTGCTTTATTGGCTTGTTGGCATAGTCCCTTAAGGTCAGACACAATAGCCCTGCTGTCGCACTCTGCCGTGTTCGCCGCGACCAGAAGCATGGGACTGCCGATCTCCGTCGCGAGGGTAATCATCCTTAATGCTTCTTGTTGCTTTTCGTGACGTGTATCGCCAACTGCCCCATCAAAGTTCAGTAATACTTGGTAATCGGTGCGCGCGAGATTTAAGGTATCGAGCTGCGCACGTGTCTGCATAAGCGCATGTTCAACATCTTGTTGCCATAACTCAACGCCGGAAAATCCTGCCTCGGCGATAGCAGTAAGCTTTGCGGTAAAGTCGCCACCGATTAAGACAGTATTGATAAATCGAGAATTAGTGCTTAGAAATGCCATGAGACCCTCCTATCGACGGTGTAGGGGTAGAGTATAGACGCTCACTTCATCATGTCGCCCCTAGGAAACTTAAGCTTTTCTTAATCTCCGATTGGGATAATAAATAAATTAATGATTGTCCCGGACTTACGTTATGAAAAGTTGGCTACGCACGCGCCTGACGCATCCTATACTGAATGCTCTTGTCGCAGTGGGCATTACACTGTGTTTGAATTTCCCTTTTTTCCATAATGCGTACAGGCTCGTACACCCGACCACCGCTCATACTTGGTTATTTATGCTGAGTATGCCGTGGGTCTCCTTCTTCGTGTTATTCAGCCTATTAATGCTTGCTGAAGGGATATGGCTAGCATTTCCTTTAGCCATCGTTTTTATCTTGCTCGCCAGTAGTGCACAGTATTTTATCAGCTGTTATGGCATCATCGTTGACCGTTCGATGGTCGCGAATATGGCTAATACTACCGCGTCGGAGAGCTTTGCCCTGTTAACGCCGCAACTCCTCGGTTATTTTGCGTTGACCGCAGTGGCCCCGATTATCCTATTATTTTTAGCGCGGCGATTAACCCGTCAATCTTATGCTTCTCGACTCATCTATGCACTGATTACGCTGGTTGTTTCGGGAGCGGGGACGTACTTAATTTCGAACAGTTTTTATAAAGACTATGCGTCACTCTTTCGTAATAACCGTGAATTAATCACTTATCTAAGCCCCTCCAACGGGATTAGCGCCGCGTTATCTTGGTATAAACACGAGCGCACAGCCAACCTTCCTCTCGTTCGTTTCGGCGAAGATGCACATCAAGCCCCGCAGCGACTTACCGGCAAACCCACTTTAACATTACTGATCGTTGGCGAAACGACTCGGGCGCAAGATGTCGGGCTAGGCGGCTATTCGCGACAAACTACTCCTTTGCTGGCTAAGGACGACGTCGTTTATTACCCAAACACCCTCTCCTGCGGTACCTCGACTGCCGTTTCGGTGCCTTGTATGTTTTCAGGGATGGGACGTGATCATTATAACGATGAGCTAGCTAATCACCGTGAAGGACTGCTCGATATTGTTCAACGCGCGGGGATCAACGTCCTGTGGCGTGAGAACGACGGCGGCTGTAAGGGCGCGTGCTCGCGGGTACCTACCGAAGAGATGACCTCACAAAATTTACCGGGAATGTGCATCGATGGCGAGTGTTATGACCAGGTCCTCTACCACGATTTGCAGCGTTATATTGATAAGCAAACCGGTAATACGCTAATTGTGATTCACACCATTGGCAGCCATGGGCCGACTTATAATCATCGCTATCCTGATAATTTCAAATTCTACTTACCGACCTGTGATACCAATGAGGTTCAGCATTGTAGTACCGAACAGCTGGTCAACACCTACGATAATACTGTCCGTTATATGGATTCTATCGTCGACCAAGGGATCCATCTATTGCAAGCAAACTCACAGCATTTCGCTACGAACTTGGTTTATCTCTCGGATCATGGTGAATCGTTGGGCGAAGATGGCGTCTATCTCCATGGCCTTCCTTATATGGTGGCCCCTATTCAGCAAAAACATGTTCCGATGTTAATTTGGCTTTCCGCAGACTACCAACAACGCTATGCTATCGATAAGCGTTGCATGGTACAGCAGGCAAATCATATGCAGAGTTCACAAGATAACCTCTTCCCCACCATTTTGGGGTTATTAGGGGTACAGACCAAAGAATATCAGCCTAAACTCGATCTTCTGAACGGCTGTCGAGGAGCGTAGTGAGAGTATTAATTATTGAAGACGATCCCCTGCTACAACAGGGGATCCTGCTCGCGATGCAGAGTGAAAATTACCTTTGTGATGTGGTGAGTGGCATCAAACAAGCTCAGCAGTTCCTAGATGTCACACCTTACACTCTATTACTACTCGATCTCGGCTTACCCGATGGCGATGGTCTCACTTTATTAAAGCATCTACGTCGGCAAAAGGTCGCGATTCCCGTTATAGTCCTGACCGCTCGCGATACTTTAGAGGATCGCGTGGTGGGACTAGACAGCGGAGCCGATGACTATTTAGTGAAGCCCTTTGCGCTCGAGGAACTGCTCGCCCGCAGTCGGGCGCTCATTCGTCGCCATCACCAACAGCCCGATAACCTTTTACAGGTTGATGACCTAACGATTGATATTGGCCGGCGCCAAGCCTTTCTCGATCAACGACGCTTGGATCTCACCCCAAAAGAGTATGCAATTTTACTGCGCCTGATGCTTAAGGCAGGCCAGCCAGTGCACCGTGATGTGCTATATAGCGACATCTATAGCTGGGACAACGAACCGACAACTAATTCTTTAGAAGTGCATATTCACAACTTACGCGAAAAGGTGGGTAAGCCAAGAATTCAAACAGTGCGCGGCTTTGGTTATACCATTACCTCACGGGCTACCCCTTAATGCGCCGGTTTCTAGGGTTATCCCCGACGACGCTTCGCTGGAAGTTGATGCTGACCGTCGGCGCGATCATCGTTATTTGCCAGGTTATTAGCATCCTCTGGCTATGGCACGAGAGCCGAGAGCAAGTCGCTATCTTGGTACAAAGCGCTATTCTGCATCACGACCGACATCGGCATTATGAAAAAGAGGTGCATGAGGCGGTCGCAAGCT
The DNA here is from genome assembly GCF_018494085.1 of Rosenbergiella collisarenosi. Classification (GTDB taxonomy): domain Bacteria; phylum Pseudomonadota; class Gammaproteobacteria; order Enterobacterales; family Enterobacteriaceae; genus Rosenbergiella; species Rosenbergiella collisarenosi. Next base: position 131,819 of record NZ_JABBFP010000003.1, read on the forward strand.
TAGCAATTCCTTCTTTACTCATTATCATCGCCTGTCTTCTATTATGTTTTAATGCGATTCGGCGCGTTACTCGGCCGCTGGCAGATCTGAGTAGTGCTCTCGCCGAGCGTTCGGAGGATAACTTAGAGCCTTTAGCTGCTATCGGTGATTATCAGGAGATAGGCGCTGTCGTCGAATCAATTAATACGATGATGGCGAGATTGACCGTCACCTTAGAACGCGAGCGGCTATTCACCGCGGACGTCGCTCACGAATTACGTACTCCACTTGCCGGATTGCGGCTTCACCTGCAATTAATTGAGAAAAAGCATGCCCTCAATCTTAGTGCCCTTCTTTCCCGTCTAGATCAGATGACGGATAGCGTCACGCAACTGCTTAAACTTGCCCGGGTCGGGCAATCATTCGCGGCAGGGAGTTACCAGTATTTCGACATTGCTACGGCAGTCATCGCCCCAATGGTTTCAGAACTCGAGCGCCAACTGACTCAACGCCACCAATCCCTAATCATTGACCTACCGGACACCGCTTTATGCCTGCGTGGTGATATCACATTGCTACAGATGGTGGTACAGAATCTCATTCAGAATGCGCATCGTTACAGCCCGGAGTCGTCAACCATCAGGCTGCGTCTGTACCAAGTTACTCACGGCATCGCTCTTGATATCGATGATGAGGGTCCGGGTATTGATTTACAGAAAGCGACAGAGTTAAGCAAAGCGTTCGTACGTATGGATCGTCGTTATGAAGGCATCGGTCTAGGATTAAATATCGTGCAACGTATCTGTCAGCTGCACCGCGCGCAATTTTCCTTAACTAATCGTGATCCGCACGGATGTCGAGCGACGGTGATTTTTTCTCAGCAGAGTGCGTAGGCACTGACTGTTCACGGTCGAGTAGCGCCGTTTTACGCTCGATCCCCCAGCGATAACCTGAGAGGCTGCCATCTTGCCGAATTACCCGATGACAAGGGATCACTACTGCAATCCGATTTGCCGCACAGGCTTGCGCGACCGCACGCACCGCCTTCGGTGAGCCAATTCGTTCAGCAATTTCGGTGTAGCTAGCAGTCGACCCTGGTGGAATATCGCGCAGTGCCCGCCAGACGCGTTCTTGAAAGACGGTGCCTTGAATATCTAGCGGTAAATGCCAAGTCGATCGCGGCTGCTCCAGATAGCCAATAACCTGAGCAACGAGCTGCTCATAGTGTGGGTCGCCACCGCGTAATTCAGCCTGCGAAAACTGCTGCTGTAACCGTTCGATAAGCGGCTGTGGATCATCGCCTAAACTTATCGCACACACCCCCTTCTCACTCTGCGCCACTAATACAGTCCCCAGACTACATTGTCCCAAGGCAAAGTAGATCGTAATACCTTTAGCGCCTTGTCGAAAGCGTTTGGCACTCATTCCCAGCCGATCTGTCGCATTTTCATAGAAACGGCTCGAGGTAGTGTACCCAGCTTGATAGATCGCCGCGGTGACCGATTGTTCAGGATTATCCAGCGCGTCACGCAAGCGTTTTGCTCGGATCCCTGCACTATAGGCTTTAGGGGTTAACCCGGTGACCGTAGTAAAGATACGGTGAAGATAGCTCTGGCTTATCTCACAATGCGCGGCTAAGGTTGCCAAGTTGACAGATTCCGTGGTTGTTTCTAGCTCAACACAGGCTTTTTCGACGATTTTGAGCCATTTAGCGGGGTAAGGGTCCAATGAGGTGAGGCACTCAGTATGCAAGCGGTAGCCCGCCGCTTCTGCGGCATCGGCGCTATCGAAAAAGACCACGGTTTCGCGAGGAGGAAGAACAGTGGCTGAACTTGGTAATGCGAAGCATCCGGTCGTCGTCGTCGCAAAGACGAAGTAGTCATCGGCAGCGACGTCGCGCTGTTTAAGAGCCTGCCAGCGTGTTTCTTCATCACAAAACCATTTCGTAGACATCTGTCATCCCCCTCTGCCTTATCGATAAAAAGAGAGGATAGAGGATCTACCGCTACGAAAATATCCGTTTTTTCTTTTCTCGGTATTTTTCGGCGTGGATTGAACGCGAATCACGAGTAGAGCTCGTCATAACGGAGCCAAAAATAGACTGTGTGGGAAACGTAATTCTTATGGCGGTGCAATAAAGACTCATCGACGTGACACACTACTACTCACACGATATATAAATCCAGCCGAAGCAGAGTGCCCAACTGGCCTCGAAAACATGGGAAGCTCTCATTTTTACGCCATATTTCTTCCAATGGTATCGGTTCACGGGTAATAATAGGCGGATAAAATATGACTAGGACGACATCATGCTGAATAAAGATACCCAACTCTGTATTTCTCTTTCCGCCCGACCAAGTAATATCGGCACGCGGTTTCATAATTACCTTTATCAGAAACTCGATCTCGATTTTATCTACAAGGCATTCTCAACCACCGATATCGAAGCCGCAATCAAAGGTGTACGTGCCCTCGGTATTCGTGGATGCTCTGTCTCGATGCCATTTAAAGAGAGCTGTATCCCCTTTATCGATAAACTCACCGACTCGGCGAAGGCGATCGACTCGGTCAATACTATCGTTAACGATAATGGCTTTCTTACCGCCTACAATACCGACTTCCTTGCCATTCGCCAGCTCATTACAGAACACCTCACTGATCCCCAACAAACGGTGGTGGTACAAGGTGCCGGTGGGATGGCAAAAGCGGTAGTTGCCGCCTTTCATGATGCAGGTTTTCAACAACTTACCGTTATTGCGAGAAATACGCAGACTGGCCAAGCGCTGGCCGAGAAGTATGGCTATGCCTACCAATCTCCTGAGCAGTGTCCCACGGCCGATATTATCGTCAACGTTACCCCGATTGGAATGAGCGGCGGCGCAGAGAGTGACACACTCGCCTTCGCACAACCTTTGATCGACGCGGCAACAACGGTGTTTGATGTAGTTGCTTTCCCGGCGCAAACGCCGTTGATCAAAAAAGCTCACGCCCTGGGTAAAGCGGTGATCAGTGGGGATCGCGTGATTGCCTTGCAAGCGTTGGAGCAATTCGCCCTTTACACCGGTGAGAGGCCAAGTGACGCGCTGATGCAAGAAGCCTCCCTCTTTTCTCGTCAGCAGTAAGTAAACTCACTGCAGGGCACGGGAAATCCTTTTTTCCGTGCCCGTTATGGCATATGATTTCGCGGTCTCGCAGTACCTCGTGAGAGGTCCTTCCACTTTATGAGCCCCTTTTGCCATGACAGTCCTTCTGCATTTAATTGATATTTTTGGTACGTTTGTCTTTGCGCTAAGTGGCGCGACCGTCGGAGTTAGGCACCGCTTCGATCTCTTCGGTGTGTTTGTTCTTGCCTTCGTTACCGCAGTCGGCGGTGGCTGTGTTCGAGACCTGTGTCTGGGTGCGACCCCTCCAGCCGGGCTGATAAATATCGAGTATCTACTTTGCGTCGTCGTCGCCATCATGTTGATCAGTTTCTTTCAAAAAATCGTCTTCTCTTTTGAAAAACCCGCACTCTTTTTTGATGCCCTTGGCCTCGGCTTCTTCGCCGCCTTTGGCGCAAACAAAGCCTACGTCCACACACACGAAATCGTTTTTTCAATATTAATGGGATGTATTAGTGCAGTGGGAGGTGGCTGTTTGCGAGATATCCTAACGGGACGCTCGCCGGTCATCTTAACCAAGGAAATCTACGCCAGTGCCGCGCTGATCGGTGCCGGGATCCAGATTCTCGGGTCGTCCGGGGTGATCCCTGCGCAGTATAGTATTTGGTTAGCGATTGGTAGCTGTACGGCAATTCGTATGCTGTCGTTACGCTACAACATCACGTTAAAAACGATTGCCAATAAATATCTCGATGAGTAGTAGTTAACCCTATGTGCTTCGCGGATTGCTCTGTCCAAGATAAATCAGTAACGTATTTTGCTATTCACTCAAAATGGACAACGATAAAATGAATATAACTGAAATTGCCGCGAGCCGCTTCACAACTAAGGCTTATGATGCGACGCGCGCACTGTCTGAAGAGCAGGTCGCTGCGATCCTCTCTCTCCTGCAAACCAGTCCTTCGACGCTGAACCTACAGGGCTGGCACTTTCATGTCATTTCTACGGCGGCCGGGCGTGAGAAAATTGCTCCGGCGATTTTTGAACTGAATAGCAATAAGGTGGCTGAAGCTCCGCTGGCGATCGTATTTTCCAGCATTAATGCGGTGTCCGAACAGCATTTAGATGCGCTGTTAGCGCAAGAGCAACAAGATGGGCGTTTTCGTGACGAGGCTTCACGCGAAAAAAATGACGCAGGTCGTCGTGGTTACGTAGGTCGTTACGCGACATCCCCTGAAGCTCAACGCCACTGGATGGATCGCCAGCTGTATATCGCATTGGGCTTTCTGTTGTTAGGCGCGCCGGCGCTAGGCTTACAGGCGACCCCGATTGAGGGCTTCGATACCCATAAAATGGATAAGATCCTAGGCCTAGAAGAGCAAGGGCTGCACAGCGTTGTGATGGCCACTGTCGGCTATAACAGCGATAAAGATTTCAATGCACAGTTACCGAAGTCGCGATTCCCGCTCGATAAAATTATTACGCGTTTATAACGCCCTATTGGGTAATGACTCTGTTGATTACCCAATAGTTGATCTGCCTCCTCTTCCCCGAGAAGTGATTTAGGTATATTGTTTTCCTATCACTCATCAGGAAGGATTAGGCGGCTATGGACTCACAAGCTTCACCGTTTCTCCACGCGTTATCAGAAGTTGTCGGAAACCAGCACGTGTTAACTTCACCCGACGACAAATCATTCTACACCACCGGTTATCGTGTCGGCCAAGGTGACGCTCTAGCCGTTATCCTTCCTCAATCACTCTCTGCTCTGTGGCAAGTATTAACTCGCTGCGTGGCAGAAGATGTCATTATCCTGATGCAAGCCTCTAATACAGGGATCACAGGTGGATCGACCCCAGATGGTAACGATTACGATCGTCCGGTGGTGATCATTAGTACTCGCCACCTTAAGGGGATTCAGGTAATCGATGGGGGTCAACAAGTCATCGCTTATCCCGGTTCGACACTCACTGAGTTGGAAGATACGCTGCGACCCCTGCAGCGTGAACCGCACTCGGTGATTGGGTCATCCTGCATTGGGGCGTCAGTCATTGGTGGATTATGTAATAATTCTGGTGGTTCGCTGATCCGTCGTGGCCCGGCTTTTACTGAAAAATCGCTTTATGCTCAAATCACCGAACAAGGCGAGATTGCGCTTATCAATCATCTGGGAATTAATCTTGGCGAGACCCCCGAGGAGATCCTACGTAATCTAGAAAATAAGCAGTTTTCAACCGGCGATGCCGAAGGCTGGCAAGGTAAGATTTGGGCCGAGGATTATGCTGAAAAATTACGGGATACCGAATCGGCTTCGCCAGCCCGCTTTAATGGTGACCCTCATTATCTACATGACGGTGCGGGCTGTGCGGGGAAAATCATTGTGTTTGCCGCACGACTGGCGACCTTTCCTGCAAGCCCCTCTACAGAGACTTGGTATATCGGGGCCAATGATGAGAAAACGCTGATCGCCCTACGCCGCTTTCTTCTCAATCACCTCGATACGTTACCGATCCAGGCTGAATATATTCATGCTAATGCTTTTGATATGACGTTACGTTATGCAAAACATATGATCTTAGCCATTCGACAATTGGGGCCGCAATCTATACCCGGGTTAATAGCGCGAAAAGCGAAGTGGGATGTGAGGGTGAAAAAGACCAAATGCTTGCCTAAAAATCTCACTGACCGCCTGATTCAGGGCTTTAATCAGATCACTCCTCCCTTAGTCGCAAAGCGTATTCTCGATTACCGTCGCCGGTTCGAGCATCATCTGATGATTAAAGGCGAGGGCGAACAAGCCGGACAATTAACCGCCCTTCTCGACCAATTTTTTGCCGAGCACCAGGGTGAATATTTCGTGTGTGATCAGAAAGAAGCGCAAGATGCCTTTTTGATTCGTTTTGCAGTGGCTGGCGCCGCAATTTCATACTGTGACTATCTTGGAATCGACCCAAATGAGCGTCTGATCGCGTTTGACGCAGCTTTTCGCCGCAATGACGATCAATGGTTATTCGATTTACCCTTAGAGTTACGCGACCAAATCCAAGCCGATTCCTGCTGTGGACACTTTTTCTGCTTGGTCAATCATCAAGATTATATTTTGAAGCCCGGCGTCGATGGTAAGAAGTTCAAGCAAGCGGTGATCGATTATATTGAACAGCGGGGGGCACGCTACCCGGCAGAGCATAATGTTGGACATCTCTATGCCGCAAAAGATGATTATCAGCAGCATTGGCGTAAGCTCGACCCAACGAATACTTGTAACCCTGGTATCGGTAAGACAAGTCGCCGCAAATTTTGGCAATAAGAAAGAGAGCGGCGCTCCTGCATGAGCGCCCTATTTTCACTGTTTAGCGAGATACTGAGCGATTGCGGATAAGTCTTTGTCACCAAAGCCATCTTCCACTGCCGCCTGCCAAATTTTGGTGATCGCCTGTAGGTTAGGCATCTGCTCAGCCCCGCCAGTTTCTGCCGCGAGCTTCGCATCCTTGAGTGCCCACTTAAGTTGCATCTGTGGCGTAAAGCTTCCCTCACTGATCGTTTCCAGCTTAGTTTTTGCGTAAGGTGCCGCGAGTGGCCCGCCTTCCAGTACTGACCATAGTTGCTCAGGCGTAAAGCCTAATTGCGTTGCCAAACAGTGGCTCTCGGCAAGGCTCTGCACCATGCCAATCAACCAACTGTTAACGACGAGCTTCATTGCACTGCCTGCACCCGCCTCGCCCAACCAGTGTGTTCCTTTAGCGATAGCGGAAAAGATCGGCTCAATTGGCGCTTGCAGGGCGTTATCGCCACTGGCGAGAATAGCGATTTGTGCCAGTTCAGCGGGCTTTTTGGTGCCCGATACCGGCGCATCGATAAAGCCGACATCAGGGCGTTTTTCTGTTAATAGAGCCTTAATGTGTTTGGTGGCTTCGATACCGATCGTGCCCATTTGAACCACGATAGCGTTTTCGGTGAGCGCACTGAGTGTTTGGGTTAGCACTTCAAGCGTAATCTCTGCATTAGCAAGCATCAGGATCACCGCCTCACTCTTCTCCACGGCCTGTGCAGGGGTCTGCGCCAGCGTTGCACCCTGCAGCGCAAGATCTTCTCCTTTTGCAGCACTACGATTCCAAACACTAAGCGTAAAATTATTTTTTAATAGGTTGCTGGCGAAGGCGTGTCCCATCGCCCCTAACCCGAGGACCGCGACGGTAGAGATCGTTTTCTGCATACTATTTTTCCTTTCAATGTCGATAGTTAGCGATTTTAGTCAGTAATAAATAGCGTAGGCCATGATAGGTCACTCTCGCAATAACTCTTGGTTAAGAAAGTATTTCATCGCTGGCACTAGCCTGTAAAAATCTAACAGATCAATAATTTACACAATGACTGGATACCCAGTTGACACTGATACTTGGATATTTACTGTATTATTGGGCGAAGGTTGACGATATTTTCTAACGGTATTGATATCGATACCGTACTCCTTTCAATAATAGTCACTGTTGCTCGTAAAAATAATTGGCTAGAGTGTGGGACGGTCAGCAAATAGCTGATTATGCAGAAACCTAAGCATCCCCTGACGATAGCGCTCCGCCAACGGCTCTATAATCACGATAAATCCAAAGTGGCACAGAATGGTTTTACCCCCAATTAACCTACTCAGCATTTAAACTGACCGAATTTGAATAACCGCCTCCGAGAGACTCAATCCACGTTTTAAAAGTAAGAAATATTTTGTTGTCTTGTGCATTACTTCGTAAACTACTGACATCTTTGATGTGCTACCGCTAGCTCACACGCAAGGCTCTTTATGAAAATTAGGACCATCCATCTCTTTACAGGATGCATACCCCTACTCTCCCCGGTGGTTTACTCCGCTCCGTCGGCGAATCAGTCCGATACCTTAATCGTTGCCGCCACTCCTAAAGCACAGCCCCTCTCGGAATTAGAGACCCCCGCTGCGCTTAGTGTGGTGTACGGCGACGATCTGCGACAGGCGCGGCAACAGATTAATTTATCCGAAGGTCTATCCGGCGTTCCTGGGTTACAAATTGCGAATCGGCAGAATTATGCCCAAGACTTACAGATGTCAATTCGTGGTTTCGGTGCGCGATCAACTTTCGGGGTGAGAGGCGTGCGGATTTACGTCGATGGCATTCCTGCAACGATGCCAGACGGCCAAGGCCAGACGTCGAATATTGACATTGGGTCGATTGATCACATCGATGTATTGCGTGGCCCGTTCTCGGCCTTATATGGCAATAGCTCAGGGGGCGTCATTAACGTCACAACAGCTCGCGGGACGCAACCCCCTACCTTACGATTTAGCAGCAATTACAGCAGCTTTGGCACTTGGCGTAACAGCGTCAGCGCATCCGGATCGACCGGGGATGGCAACCATAAAGGGGACGTCGACTATCTTATCTCTGGCTCGAAAATGACGACCCACGGTTTTCGCCAGCATAGCGATGCACAGAAGACGCTCGGCAATGCAAAACTAGGGGTACAACTCGATGATGTCAGCCATCTAACTCTTAGCCTTAATTCTGTACATCTGGATGCTAACGATCCCGGGGGCTTGACGCGTGAGATGTGGAAGCGCGATCCGCATCAAGTCGCCCGCAATGTTTCACTCTATGATGCTCGCAAAAGCGTCGACCAAACTCAGGCGGGGCTGCACTACACGCGTGAACTGAGTGAAAACGATAGTCTAAGCGTAATGACTTGGGCAGGAGTGCGTGAAACCACGCAGTATCAATCTATCCCAGCCGCTACGCAACTGAGTAAAGCGCACCATGCTGGTGGCGTCATCGATCTAGCGCGTCATTATCAGGGCATCGATACTCGTTGGACACATAACGGCCATTTACTCACCATGCCGGTAGCCATTACCACGGGGATCGATTATGAGACGCTACGCGAGCAGCGTAAAGGCTATGAAAATTTTCGCGGTACCGGGGCTAACCGAGAACTAGGGGTAGAAGGCCGCTTACGCCGTAATGAGCAAAATCAAGTCTGGAATATCGACCCTTATTTGCAATCCGTATGGCAGCTTAGTCAACGGTTTTCACTGAATGCTGGGGTGCGATTTAGCCGCGTCCATTTCAGTAGCCATGATCGCTACATTACCCCTACCAATGGCGATGATAGTGGTCGCGCGAATTATCATCATTGGCTACCGGCGTTCTCCCTTAACTACGCCCATGATGATAGCTGGAATAGCTATTTCTCCTTTGGTCGTGGCTTCGAAACCCCGACGCTCAATGAGCTGTCGTATCGCCCAGACGGTAATTCTGGCATGAATCTAGCCCTGCGCCCTTCAACTAATCGAACCTTCGAACTCGGATCGAAAAAGCGCATCGGTCTAGGCCTCTTTACGGCGGCGGTGTTTCAAACCGATACGCAGAATGAGATCGTCACCAGTAGTAATAACGATGGTCGGTCAACCTATAAAAATGCGGGTCAAACACGGCGGCGTGGTATTGAGTTGGGTTGGCAGCAGCAGTTTGCCGGGGACTGGCGCATGGGTGCGGCGTGGACGCTGCTCGACGCCCGCTATCGCAGCCCAGTCTGTGATGCCGGTTGCCAAGGTAAGCGTATCCCTGGCATCGCAAAAAATATGTTTTACACACACCTCGATTATCAACCTGAGACGGGATGGTATGCGGGTGCCGATCTGCGCTATTTAAGTAAAATTGCCGTTAACGATAGCAATAGTGAATATGCGCCAGCTTGGACGGTGACGGGATTATATACGGGATACAAGTGGATGATCGATCAATGGAGCCTCGATGTCAGTGGTCGGATCGATAATCTCTTTAACCGTAACTATGCCGGTTCTGTCATCGTTAATGAAGGTAATGGCCGGTTTTACGAGCCGGCTCCAGGAAGAAATTACTCTGTAGGGCTTAATCTGAGTTACGCCTTCGAGTGATCCCGCGCGAGAGTCAGTGGCCATTGGCTCTCGCCGCATCTTATTTATTGATGTAGCCAGCGCGCAACCAATCGAGAAAGTGCAGGTCCCAGGCAGAGGACAGCAATAAAACGCCCTGTCTGCATCGACATCACAAACGGCTGATTAACCGACACCGAGGAAGCGATAATCGCTACGGAGTCCGCGCCACCAGGGCTTGTGGCTAAATAAGCACTCAGTGGATCAATCCCCGCATACTCCACTAACAACCACGCAAATACACAGCATATCCCTATCAACAACAATACCGAGAAGAGAATGGCGGGAAGCGCATGGAACGCGTAACGCAAAATATCTTTGGTAAACCGTAGGCCAATACTCCACCCAATAATGGCGTAAGCGATGGCTAATAGCGGCAGAGGGAGCTCAATCTGTAGCCCACCAACGTTCATGGCCAAATTAATCATCACCATGCTGATCAGCATGGGTGCAGCGGGGAGTGAGATAAATCTCGCCAATAGCAACGCCCCAGCAATAATAGCCATCGTTAGGACAAATGCGCTCCATACAATAGGTTGCTCAAGCTGGGCGACCACCGAGACTGCCGCACTTTCTGGTGCGAGGAAGTGACTGACGATAGTTGCGAGTAAGGTGACAAGCAGGACGCGTAGGTACTGCATAAATGCCACCAGACGCACATCGGCACCAAAGTTACCCGCCATTAATGTCATCGCCGTGGCACCCCCTGGGGAGGATCCCCATAATGCCGTCGTACCAGGAAGGATATTAAATTTCGCCAGTAATGCGCCGAGGATGGTGCTGACCGCGATGACCGAAAATACGGTCATAATAAAGATCGGCCAGGTATGGGCTATCTCTTTAAATACATCGAGGGGCATCGCACGGGCGATCATCGCCCCAACCACTGCCTGGGAGGCGCGAAAAAGAGTTCGATTGAGCGCGACCCCTTTCTTGGCTACAGCGAAAGCGATGGCGACAAACATCGGTCCGAGAAGTAGCGCGGCTGGAAGATGCACCATTTCAAGGAGTGAGACGGCGCCAAGGCTCGCAACAATCAATACGAGCCAGCGTACGATACGTGGTGAGTGAAACACACGGCCTCCCTATCCATCGTTAATGACGATATAACTTACCGATTAGTAATAATAATAGCCTAGATACGCGCATTAACGTCACGCTATTCCCGCCATACCCGGTCAGTGAGGCCCGTATCATAAGTGATTAATTATCGAGATTAAACAGATTGAGATGACTTATGGTGAGGACAGCATTAGAAGTAACGCCCACTCAGGAATATATTAGCGTTAATGTAGAAGGTATTCCTGTCGGTCGTTACGCCCCACAGATTTTTCAACTATTAACCGAGGCGGGTGTAGATGATATCAGTCAGTGTTTTGCACAGCCTAGCTACGGCAGGCAGGGACGACCACCACTGTGGTTTTGCAGTGCAACATCACAACCTATCATCCCGTGGCAAAAGGCTACGCGATCTCAACAGGCTGCCTGTGTTGCTCGTCTCGTCGAAATAATCAAGGCAATCGAACATTTCCGTAGCCAGCTACCGCAGCACATCACCTACTCACTCTCTATTATCGACAAGATCCTACAGAACTTAACGGTGCTTCCCTCTACCGACGCGATTTACTGTGTTAATCAGCAACCGCTGATTGTGTACTGGGGGTATTATGACGCTGAACACCGAGCTATCGACGTGAACAAACTTTATCAGCATTACTTTCCTGATACTGAAAAGGCTCTACCCGCTAGCCCTGATCTACCCTCTGTGGCTAAACCCATCTCTGGCTACGGGATGACCCGATTAATAGGCCTCGTCCTACTCTTGCTAATAGGTGCTGGGTATTATGAGGTCAGGCAGCCATCGGCATCTCCATTTCCTACACCGTCACTCACTAAGTTGGATCAAGTCAGGATCACCCATGAACGGCTCGTTAACGTTATACAATCGCTTCCTATGATGCTGGCGAGCGATATACCCCCTCCTATCGCTGAGAAACCAAAGATCGTCCGTAAGCCGCTAATGATCCCGTCGAGTTCACGTTTAAGGGGCGATATCGCGTTCCTCAATGGGGTCTGGACCACTACGCTACCGGATACGGCGAGACATATTCAGGTCACTTTTCGGTTTAAGGATGGCAGAGCGACCACTATTCTCGCCTCTGGCGCAATGCGGTGTAAGGTGACGAGTAAAGCGGCATTTACCGCTAAAGGTCAGCTCACCATCACCTCAACAAGAAAGCGTTGTACCAATGCTCTTTCCGCCTATACGCCGACACTGGTGTGTGAAAACAGCACGCCCAATACGCAATGCCTGTGGAAGAAAAATACGACAACGCGACTACCGATAACCTTGCTAAACGGGGATCAATAATGGTCACTGCACAACGACAGCCACGTATCCTAATTGCCGATTCGGGGATACAGTTTATGGCGTATTCCTTCTCCTGTGAATCGACCCTAACGCGTACCGCTTTTATACGTGCCAGTGCACAAGGACCTCTACGCGTCGTCGATTGTGATGCGGCGGGTCACTATTATTATCGCGCTAGCCCAGATAGCGCCGTCGAGTGGGTTCGGCCTGACTACTCTTTTTCGCTATCCGAGTCCTTAGAATTTTTACAGCACCGCTGGCTTCCAATTCCATATTTATCGCCAACGGGATCAGGCCCTACGAATTGGGTACGGGCCTATATTTCGTCGCCACAAGCAGCTGGAGGGAAAATAGTGCTCGCCTTCGATACCGCGGTAGCTAAAACCATCAGCGACGTGCAACCTAGTCAATTTGATGTACAGCAAGAACAATTATTTGCCTTGCCGTCGCGCTGCGACCAGTGGTATTGCTTTATCGAACAAGCCTGGGTCAGCCATTGGCTATCCTCATTACTTCCGCCGCCCTTAAACCATTGTTCCCCTCGAGTACCCGCGTTTATCTGGCAGGCGCACTATATCAATCTACTGAAAGTCTTAGCGCAACAGGTATCACCACACCCAGTATTATTAAGGGCGTTACAGAGAGAAGAATCCGCCATCGCGGTAGAAGCGATTATCGACGTGGGCAATACTAATAGCTGCGGTGTCCTGTATGAGGCCGGCATAGAAGATACCCACCCGCTCGCGGGCTGTAGCGAGATCGTAATTCGTGATCTCAGTTGCCCGACGAATGCCCCTTGTACGTTATTCAGTAGCGAAATAAACTTTTCTACAGAGCCGTTTGGCGATAATGGATTGTCTTCCGCCAGCGGTAGAATGGATGCTTTTCAATGGTATTCACTTCTCAGAATGGGTCCGGAGGCTGAACGTCTAAATAGCGAATCTCATACGGATTTACACTATCAAGGTGTTACGTCTCCTCGGCGCTATTTATGGGACGATCACCCATCGCCTTTTACGTGGTTCAACGCACCGCAAGTGGATGGTGCCAGCTATTCGTCTATCGACCATCCCTTTAGTTTATTACTCGATGATGGAGGCGGATTACATACGTCAAGAGCCGACCGCTTTCGCGTTCCGGTGTTTAAGCCTCAGTTTTCCCGCGCAACATTATTCACTTTTTTTATCGCCGAGTTGCTATGTCAGATTGCTAATCAAATCAATAGCTATGACTATCGGCAAAAGATGAATCGCACAACGCTCCCCCGCTATATCAACCGGATAAATTTTACGCTTCCGGTAAACTTCACGGCTCTTGAGCGCAAGCGCTTCCAAGCTCTCACTCAACAGGCCATTGATCTCATTCGCGCTGCACAGCCGCAATTTTTCCCGTTAACAGGCCATATTGAGCTGGTATTTCCTTGGGATGAAGCCAGCTGTGGCCAGTTGGTCTGGTTATGGCAGAAGCTACATGAACACTCGATCAGCACATTACTTCAACGCTATCGTCATTCTACGTTGAACGACCCTCTGCGTATCGCCTTGATCGACGTCGGGGGCGGGACAACGGATCTGGCCATAACGGACTATTATGCTTCTCGACACAATGACGACGAGGCGCAAGCCCTAACGCCACATCTCATCTATCGTCAGGGAGTTAGCGTAGCGGGTGATAATATCCTGTTAGTCATTATCAGGCAGTTTTTACTCCCACAATTGACGAGATATCTCCGCGAGCAAGGCGTTAGCGATATCGATACGCTATTTGAGCGGTTATTTTGTCGGGGTAAGAGTCGCCCGGGGGACACTCCTTGGCGGCAATATATGGTCAGACACCTCTTCTTACCGCTGGTCGACGATATTTTGCAGCGCTACCAGCTCTCTGAGACCGCTTACTCTTGTCGCGTTGAACATTTTATTGAGCAGAGATCGTTAGATTTCGTTGAGCGAACGCTCATGGAGAGGGTTATGGGGTTGACGTCGTCCTCTACGCAATTACAGCTAAGAGGATGGTGTATTGAGTTTCCATTTTCAGATTTAGTAGAGACTCTCCAGTCTACACAGAACGAGTTGTACCGCTTGCTAGAACTATTAAGTGACACTGTCACAAAAAACCATTGCGACATCGTTTTATTGGGCGGTCAATCCCTAGATTTGCCCGTCTTCCAGCAGATTTTTACTGGTCGCCATGCGGCGGCATATCCATTATCTGCGCTAACGCTCGATACCGCGTTGCCCTTCTGTACAAAAGGCAAATTGGCTAATGGCAAACAGGCGAATAGTTTGGGAGCCTTAATCTACCGTTTGGCGGAACAGCAACTTACCTCAGAGTACGGGCTTGTAGCGGGTGATAGTTGTACGACCGCTGTCGCACGATGGTTTGGTCCACTGAATCAACAAGGCCGATTACAGTACCCCCTTGTTTCCCCCCCTTATCAAGGCAAGCAGCGGACAATCCATACCCTTAACTCGGCAACATCTATGGGTTATCGCTGTATTGATATGCCTGACATAGTCGCTACCCCGCTCTTCGCTTTACTTCCCGATCGGCACACATTGCACAATCTCGCTCTCGGTATCAGTGTCGAGCTGGAGTGGGACTTCGATGCTGAGGGAGAGTTATGTGAACTCCCTCGTGTTATCAGCCTGCGAGATAGCCAGCAGCAGCTTCTTGACCCGCTGAGCGTCGTCATAGAAATGAATACCCTATCGGTAACCGGTGATCCTCACGATAGCCACTGGCGGGACGATGGGAACATTATGGCTGCCTGCGATTACTCTTCTACATCACCGTCGTAGTCGACGACGATATGATAGAGATCGCGCTGTTCAGCCTGAGCCTCATGCAATACAGCGAATATTGCGGCAAGGGGTTGACCTGCCTTCAGTTGTTGAGGGTTGAGGCCATGGAAGTGGCAGGTTAAGGGTAGCGGTAACTCCCCTGTTAACCAGTCCCATAGCCCATCAAGGTTATAGCCGAAGGAGGAATAAGCGGGATATTGCTGGCATAGTTGCTGGTAAAAATCATCCCGCGTTTTAATATCTCGGCAATCGAAATGCAGCGTAAACATCATGGCACCTGCTTAAAGCTTCGATAGTGATCGGTCGTAAGATAAATTAGACCGTCTGATGAATAAAGCAGTCGATCGCTATTACGTCGGCCACAGCTAAAGTTTACATCGGCTTCTTGCCAATGGCGCCCCGCACTGTCGGGGAGACTATGCTCTCGATTTGAGAAACGATCCCCACCGATCACGCGACCAGGCAAGACATCGCAAAGGTTACCTTTCGATGCTACCCATCCGTCGCGGCGTGCTTCGCCTTTACGAATGTAAAAATCAGGGAGTCGCTGATGAGCTTGGATATAGCGCGCTACGGTCAATGGGTCGCTATTGACTTCGCTCGATGCACGGGAGCTAGAAGAATGTTGTGTCGGTGACGATGGCGAAGCAACCGGCGAATGCCAAACTTTTAGGGCATAGCCAATCAATAGTAGGGCCAGAATGATTACGGGCCTGAGTTTTTTTAGCTGCATAGCGATATTACCTTGTGGACGATGCCAGAAGTCTAGCAGAGCACAAGAAGGAATGCGATGCTGCACCCGCCTAACACGGAGGCGGAGAGCAGGAAGCGATTAATGCATGGTTTGCTGAGGAGAAGCGGTACGTCGCCAAGTGCCTGGAGCCATTCCATATTGGCGCTTAAAACTACGATTAAATGACTGCTGAGAATCGAAGCCCATCGAAATGGCGACGGTAAGAATTGGTTCATCTGAGTGAGTCAACCGACACGCCGATTTTTCAAGTTTTTTTGTTCGGATATACTCGCCCAATGCATGGCCAGTATGTTCTTTAAACATGCGTTGTAGGTGCCACTTCGAATAGCCCGCACGGTCAGCGACCATATCTAAGTTCAAGCGGTTTTCAATATGGGTGTCGATCCAATGAATCAAATCATCAAAGAAAGAACCATTCATCAGTAACTCCTAGCGAAATAAAGTGTATCAGTTTTAGTTGCAATAAATAATGCACCCTATCCTGAATAAATGCAACCTTTAAAGTTACACTTTATTTTTCTCAGAAATTACTCGCAATTGGAGTCGGTGATTTCCTTACCCTGCTTCAAGGCCAATAAGGCATCGGCCACAGTATGTTTTGCGAGTACTTGTAAGGACGCTTGCTCGGCCTCTTCTGCTATCTCTTTGAAATACCAGCATACATTAGCGCTCACGACACAGCAGGGCTTTTTCACATCGGGACGAGAATTAAGGAGTTTCTTTTCATGGCTCACCGCCATATAAATATCACAGAGTGTGATTTGCTCGGCAGGACGCGCAAGGTGGATAGAGCCTGTACGACCCAATGTGGTAACGAATATGCCTTCACGGGTAAGAGGCACCATTAGCTTACGGATAAGACTTGGATTAGCTTCTGCCCCACTACCGAGGGTACTGCTGGTCGAACGTTTTCCTTGTTCCTCAGACATTGCGACACTGAGTACCATTTGGAGAGCAGTTGGAAAACGATAATCTAGCATCAAAGCCTCTTCACATCAGAAATAAGAACAGTCGACCATAACTCCCCTACTCTAGCAAAAATTAGCGTTCAGCAGAAGGTGCGGACACGCTCATCGCACGTTATATGTAGTTTCTCACCATTTTATTGACGATTTTATTGTCATACTTACCGAAGCACACTACTATCATTACTATAATAGTATGTTGTAACTAAGGTGTATTATGCGTTATACATTAGTCGAAGAAATGCGCGAGACATTGGCAATAATCGAAAGCCAGCTAGCAAAATTCACAGAGCATGTTGGTCGAGCTAAGCTGACGACAGCGCGAGTTTTCGTGTTGCCGCCTACGCTCAAAGGTGACGAACTTACACCCACGCCTACCCTCCATGTTGAGCAGCAACTAGGACAACAGGCTCGCCAGCTGGCGTTACAACACTTCTCTCATCTCTACTTACAGCAACAATCCGAACGTCAGAGTACGCGTAGTGCCACCCGTCTCCCCGGCGCGCTCTGTATACAGGTCACGCAGGAGGAACGTGACGAACTCAATGAACTTAGTACGACGATTAATCGAGCAAAACAGCACTTCCAGCAGTTAATTACCGTCGACAGTGAGCTTACGTCAGCTGAGCGCTTTCCGTTTGTCCATCAGCATTTCCCTGGCCTACTCACCTTAAATGTCTACCGGAGTTTGCATGTCCTGCCTAGCGTTGACTCCGTTAATTTCGGCTGGGCGAATAAACATGTCATTAAACGACTGAGTCGCCAACAGGTGATTGAGCAGCTGGAGAAGAGCCTCAATGCAAAACGTGCGCGCGCACCCTGGACGCGGGAAGAATGGGCAGAGAGGGTTAATGAAGAGCTAAGGCTAATCCAGCAGTTCCCTCAAGATGTGCGGTTGAAGATTAAACGGCCCGTAAAAGTACAGCCTATCGTCCGTTTATGGCAGAGCGCGCAGCAAAAACAGACGCAACATGCCTGCCCTAGCCCCTTAATTATTACTTATTTAGCGGGCGAAACACTGCCCGAGCTGGGCAGTTTACTCGATTACGATGAAGAAAATGTCGCTCATCGTCATAAGCCGGATGCTCATCCTGCGACATTAGTCATCCCTCGTTTATGGCTGTGGAAAGAGGATTAGCGTGAAGAATGGCCCGTCATTCTCTCCGGTCTGACCCATTGTTCAAATTGTTCCTCACTCAGGTAACCGAGTGCCAACGCTGACTCTTTAAGCGTTAAGCCCTCATGATGGGCTTTCTTAGCGATTTCAGCCGCCTTATCATAGCCGATATGCGGGTTCAGCGCGGTTACCAGCATCAAGGAGTTATTAACCAGCTGTTGAATTCGAGCTTTATCCGGTTCGATTCCTTGCGCGCAATGCTCGGTAAAACTGTGCATGCCATCTGTGAGTAATCGCAGACTTTGTAATACATTGTGGATGATCATCGGGCGATAAACGTTAAGTTCAAAATTTCCCGATGCGCCTCCCACCGTAATCGCGACATCGTTACCCATCACTTGTGCGCTGATCATCGTGAGAGCCTCACACTGTGTTGGATTGACTTTTCCCGGCATGATCGAGCTTCCCGGTTCATTTTCTGGGATGGTAATTTCGCCAATCCCACTCCTTGGACCGCTCGCCAGCCAGCGTACATCATTGGCGATTTTCATCAACGAGGCAGCTAGTCCCTTCAACGCCCCATGTAGATGTACTAAAGCATCACAGGTGGCTAATGCCTCAAATTTGTTAGGGGCTGTGGCGAAGGTTTCGCCAGTAAACGCCGAAATCTCCTCAGCGACACCCTGAGCATAGCGCGGATGAGTGTTTAACCCCGTTCCTACCGCTGTACCGCCCAACGCAAGTTCAGAGAGATGATCAAGCGTCGCCATAAGGTGAGACTTACTGAATTTCAGCATACTCACCCAGCCGGAGATCTCCTGCCCTAGCGTCAATGGCGTGGCATCTTGCAAGTGCGTACGACCAATTTTAACGATATCTGCAAATTTCTCTGATTTCTTGGCCAGCACGTCGGTCAGCTGTTCGAGGGCGGGCAGCAATTCCTGCACTAGTGCCAGTTTCGCCGCAATATGCATGGCGGTAGGGAAGACATCATTAGAACTTTGGCTCTTATTAACATCATCATTAGGATGGACTTTCCTCGCCATCCCCCGCTCCCCACCCAGCAATTCACTTGCTCGGTTGGCCAATACCTCATTCATATTCATATTTGTCTGTGTCCCCGACCCCGTCTGCCAGATCGCGAGAGGAAACTCAGTACGGTGCTTGTCGGCGAGCACTTCATCCGCCGCCGCGATAATCGCAGAGGCTTTTTCATCATCGAGAAGATCGAGTTGCTGATTCACTCTAGCCGAAGCCCGTTTAGTGATGGCTAAGGCGTGAATCAGTTCCGGTGGCATTTTTTCAGTCGAAATTTTGAAGTGCTCTAAAGAGCGCTGGGTCTGTGCCCCCCATAATTTATTCGCAGGGACATCAATTTTACCCATCGAGTCCTGTTCTTGGCGGAATTCACTCATTATCTCTTTCTCTTCGCTATGAATTTCCCTTAAGTCTACGCCTTAATCATAAATTTGCAGGTTAGGCGCATTAATTGGGAAAATTTCTTAGGCTATAAGGAATTCCAGCTCCTCTTATGACAGATCCTTGACAGATTAAGGGGTTAGAATGTAAAAGCATGTAAAACAGTTGTGTCGCGGCGGAGAAGATCCTTCACAGTGACTGCTGCCCAATTATCAGGATCGACAAGGACCCCATTATCATGAAGAAGTCAAAAGTAGCTCTCGCCGTCATCGTAGGGATTGGCGTCCTGTGGACGGGTGCAGCGTGGTATACCGGCAAGAAAGCCGAGCAGCATATCGATCAGGTGGTCGCACAGCTCAATCAGCAATTAACGCAGCAATATCCTGAAGCTGGATTGGTCGTCACACGTGAGGGTTATCAACGCCATATTTTTAGTAGCTCGACACAGTTGCTGGTTAAAAGCCGTCTCCCCGCCGAGGATGCTAACGCGCTGTTAGAGCCAGGGGATCGTGTCGTCTTTAATGAAACCATTAGCCATGGACCTTTTCCGCTGGCACAACTGAAACACTTCAATTTGCTCCCTGCACTCGCCTCAATTCATAGCGAGCTGGCGAATACCCCGAGCGTGAAAGCCTTGTTCGAGGCGACCAAGGGTAAAACACCGTTCACCGCTGAAACGCGCGTCGGATATGGTCGTACTACCGCCTCGAATATCCAGATTGAGCCAGTAAATTATGCGGCTCAGGATAGCAGCCTAAGCAGCGATGCAGCGCAAATTATGCTAAAAACGACACCGAGTCAGCGTGGGATTCAGTTAAATGTCGATACAGGCAAGATCGTGCTTAGTTTTAAGAATGAGGCCGATGTGGATACCGAATTAACCGTGAACGGTTTATCAGTCCGCTCCGACAGTCGTTTGAGTGACGAAGGGCTTCGCGTTGGTACCCAACAAATTGGTGCCAATAATTTTATGTATGCACTTAACCATAAACCGGCAGTCCAATTCACCGGAATAAAAGGTAACTCTGACCTTAAAAGCGTCAAGAACCTGTTGAATGGCACCCTACATTATCATATTGACAAGATAGACTGGCAACAACTCCCGTTAGGCTCAGCCACATTAAAACTGTCACTGCAAGATTTCAGTGCGAGTGGTATGAAGACGTTCTACGACAATTATAACCAAGCCGTACAGAAAAATATGGCCAACATCGCACATGTGACGAATCAGGATGAGCTGCAAGCGATGCAAAACGAGGTTAACGCGACAGTACTACAAAACGTCCCGGCGTTACTCGCTGGTGCACCCCACTTCTCGATCGATGACTTAACCTTGAAAAACGAGAAAGGTGAAAGTCATTTCTCCATGAAGGCAGACTTTAACGATCCGTCTAAAACTCAGGTTAACCGTCAAGGGCTATCGGGTATCGTTGATAACTATATTGCGCAACTGAGTGCATCTCTATCGGTCAATAAACCGATGGCGACACAGCTCCTGTCAGTGATTGCACAATCGGAAGGGGTCCCCGCTGAACAAGCCGGCCAGTTTGCAAATCAGCAAATTCAGTCGCTGTCCGCACTGGGTGAGATGTACCACCTCACGACGAGCAACGATACGGCTATTAGTTCGTCGCTGCACTATGGCGCAGGTCAGGTTACGGTTAACAAGGATAAGATGACGTTAGAGCAATTTATTGAACAGTATCTTACTTCTAGCGGCAACGAATAAATAATTAGAATGCCTCATTGAAAAGCCCCACTCTGTGGGGCTTTCTTTGTAACGTCACCGCTTATCGATTAGGGTGATCGCGGTGGAATAACGCCCATTCCTCTACGCGTTCCCCGCTCGGGAGTGTGCAGTAGCTACTGATGCCTTGGGCTGTACTAACATTATCCAGCTGGCCCTTTTGAGCGAGGCAATAGACCGAGGCAGGGTTCGCCATCCCGATCTGCCGCTCAGAGGCTTCTTTATGAGGTGATTGTGTACAGGCGGTGAGTGCCGTCATTAGCGTGAGTCCCGCAACTGCTTTGAATAAAGTACGTTGATTCATCAGTTTCTCCTAGTAGCTCGAGTTGCAGTTTATCCCTAATGCTTCACGTCGACGATAGGAAGCCGCCGAAAGTGAATTAGATTAGGCGGTCAAGAACGATGTCACCTTGGCGATCGCGCTGCGTCAATCGGTATTCACCACTATAAGAACGACGTGAGTTCATGCGATCCCGTAGGGTAACTCCACCAGTAATCGTGCCTTGGCTATCCACAATCTGCCACTCTTTGATCGAGGTCTGGCCCTGCGTGTGAAGATGGGTTTCGCGTAATAAGGTTAAGCGCTCGCCCTCTGCGAGTTTCAAATAATCAATCATCAGGTCTATCCCTTAATATCGGCAGTGATTACCTCCATTCTAGATGAATAATTAATCCATTCAATCTAAATCACTTATCGTTGAGGGATTTTTGACCATGAAGATACTAAAGCCTTATTGAGATCACTGAAAAAGTTGGCATCGTAATAGCGGATGTTTTTATACTATGCGCAACATATACACTGATGAAGAGCCAACCATGATTAATTCTCAACTTCCCCTTACCGATATCCACCGTCACTTAGATGGTAATATTCGTGCGAGCACTATTCTCGATTTAGGGCGTGCCTTTAATTGTGGGTTACCTGCTGATGATATCGAGCTTCTACGCCCTCACGTCCAAGTCATGTCGAACGAGCCCAATCTCGTCAGTTTTTTACAGAAGCTTGACTGGGGTGTAAAAGTATTAGGCAACCTGGATGCGTGCCGTCGTGTCGCTTATGAGAATATCGAAGATGCGCTACGAGCGGGTATCGATTATACCGAATTGCGTTTTTCGCCGGGCTACATGGCGATGACTCATCAATTACCGATTGCAGGCGTGGTCGAGGCGGTCATTGATGGTGTGCACGCGGGATGCCGTGACTTTGGGATTAGTGCCAAACTCATTGGAATCATGAGCCGTACCTTCGGTGAAGAGGCCTGCGAGCAAGAGCTGAGCGGATTATTAACGCATCGCGATCATATCGTTGCCGTAGATTTAGCCGGAGATGAATTAGGCTTTCCGGGTGACCGCTTTTTGAGCCACTTCCAGCGGGCGCGGGATGCCGGTCTACGCATCACGGTACATGCTGGTGAGGCAGCAGGTCCGCAGAGCATCTGGCAGGCGATTAAAGAGCTTGGAGCAGAACGTATTGGCCACGGCGTTAAAGCCGTCCAAGATCCAGCCTTAATGGATTACCTTGCTGAACACGGGATCGGCATCGAATCTTGTCTGACGTCAAATATCCAAACCAGTACGGTTGCAGAACTGCGTCACCATCCGTTAAAACAATTTTTACAGCACGGCGTAATGGCGTCGTTAAATACCGATGATCCTGCTGTTCAAGGTATTGAACTTGCCCATGAATATGAAGTTGCAGCCCCTGCTGCTGGCTTAACTCCTGAAGAGATCCGCCAAGCACAAGAGAATGGGCTCTATATGGCCTTCCTAAGTCAAGATGAAAAACGCGCCCTTAGAGACAAAGCGCTTCAACGCAATGCACGAAACGGTTAAATATTAATCAAAAATTTAATGCTTAGTGCTTATCCTTAGGTATATTTAGGGTACAACGTTGAGATACTCCCGATATTTTCAGATAATGTCGGGAGATTTTATTAAATGGCTTACACATGACTGATTATCTTCTTCTCTTTATCGGCACGGTATTGGTAAATAACTTTGTGCTGGTAAAGTTTTTAGGCCTTTGCCCATTCATGGGTGTGTCCAAAAAACTCGAAACCGCGATCGGAATGGGTATGGCGACCACTTTCGTCATCACTCTGGCCTCTATCTGCGCGTGGATAGTAAACCACTTGATCTTGGTTCCCCTTGATCTCGTCTATCTACGCACGCTGGCTTATATCTTAGTGATCGCCGTGACCGTACAGTTTACCGAAATGGTCGTCCGTAAAACTAGCCCGTCCCTATACCGGCTACTCGGGATTTTCTTACCGCTGATCACAACCAACTGCGCAGTATTAGGCGTTCCGTTACTCAGTGTAAATCTCCATCATAGTTTCCTGCAGGCTGCCGTTTATGGTTTCAGCGCCTCACTGGGCTTTTCACTCGTTATGGTCCTCTTTGCCGGTATTCGCGAACGCTTGGTCCTCGCCAATGTCCCCGCCCCCTTTAAGGGCTCGTCCATCGCGCTGGTAACCGCCGGCTTAATGGCGTTAGCCTTCATGGGCTTTACAGGATTGGTGAAGTTTTGATTATCGCTATTTGCATCGCGATCGTTGCGATCAGTCTTTTAGGTCTTGGTTT
This sequence comes from Rosenbergiella collisarenosi, assembly GCF_018494085.1. Taxonomy (GTDB): domain Bacteria; phylum Pseudomonadota; class Gammaproteobacteria; order Enterobacterales; family Enterobacteriaceae; genus Rosenbergiella; species Rosenbergiella collisarenosi. The sequence goes on from NZ_JABBFP010000003.1 coordinate 155,593, forward strand.
TGGTGGGCTTCTCGGTTATGCCTCTCGACGTTTCAAGGTCGAAGAAGATCCGATTGTCGAGCAGATCGACGAATTGCTCCCGCAGAGTCAATGTGGTCAGTGCGGCTATCCTGGTTGCAAACCTTATGCAGAAGCCGTGGGCAATCAAGGTGAGGCAATCAATAAATGCGCGCCGGGAGGGGAGCAGACAATGCTGCGCATTGCGACGCTACTCAACGTTGATCCTCAGCCCATTGATGGCGGACAAGAAGCAAAGGAACCGGAAAAACAGATAGCTTGGATAGACGAAAGTAACTGTATCGGTTGTACTAAATGTATACAGGCTTGCCCCGTCGATGCAATCGTTGGGGCGACTCGTGCGATGCACACTGTTATTACCGATCTCTGTACAGGCTGTGATCTCTGTGTAGCGCCCTGTCCTACCGATTGTATTGAGATGCGTCCTGTTCCTACCACGCAGGCTAATTGGAAATGGGATCTGAACAGTATCCCTGTCCGCGTTATACCGGTTGATAATCATGTTTAATTTTCTCTCACGTTTACGCCGCGAACCAATCTGGGACTTTAAAGGGGGGATCCATCCGCCTGAAATGAAGTCACAATCTTCGGGCACACCACTTACCGAGATCCCACTACCCAAGCAATTCGTCCTGCCACTAAAGCAGCATATCGGGCATGAAGGCGAGATAGTGGTCTCGGTGGGTGACTCCGTACTGCGTGGGCAGCCCTTAACTTTTGGTAGCGGTAAAATGTTACCGATCCATGCCCCGTCCTCAGGCGTGGTCACGGCAATTGCCCCGCATATTACGGCACATCCCTCAGGCCTGCCGGAAATTGCTATTTTTATTCAGCCGGATGGCCTTGATCGCTGGCAAAAAATGCCGGTCATTATCGATTACCGCGCACAAGAGCGTGCTGTCATTGTTGAACGTATTCATCAGGCTGGCGTAGCCGGACTCGGCGGAGCGGGGTTTCCTACCGCAACCAAAGTTCGGGGCGGATTAAAGGGTGTGAAGACCTTGATCATTAATGCCGCAGAGTGTGAGCCTTATATCACCGCTGATGATCGCCTGATGCAAGACTACGCCGAAGAGGTTCTAGAAGGGTCGCGCATTCTCGGCTGGTTATTGCAATCTGAGAAAATCATCATCGGCATCGAAGATAATAAGCCAGAGGCGATCAGCGCGTTAACGCACGCACTGGGCGATGCACAGGATCTGGTGATCCGCGTAATTCCAACGAAATATCCATCTGGCGGTGCCAAACAGCTGACCAAAATTCTGACTGGCCGAGAAGTGCCTAAGGGTGGCCGTTCGTCAGATATCGGCGTATTAATGCAAAATGTCGGTACAGCTTTTGCTATCAAGCGAGCCGTCATCGATGGAGAACCGTTAACCGAACGCGTTGTGACCCTAACCGGTGAGGCACTTAGCCATCCTCGCAATGTGTGGGGCCGCTTGGGTACACCCGTCGAACACTTATTAAATTTCGCCGGTTTTACGCCCCATGCTGATCAGATGGTGATTATGGGCGGTCCATTAATGGGCTTCACGCTCCCTGCGCTCAACGTGCCTATCATCAAAATTTCTAACTGTTTACTCGCTCCTTCAAAAGCAGAGATGGGAGAACCGGAAGAGGAACAAGGCTGTATTCGTTGTAGCGCCTGTGCCGATGCCTGCCCGGCCGGATTATTGCCGCAGCAACTTTATTGGTATTGCCAAGGCGGCGATCATGATAAGGCTCGGGCCTATAACCTTAATGACTGTATTGAGTGTGGTGCCTGTGCCTATGTATGCCCGAGTAATATTCCGCTGGTACAATATTATCGCCAAGAAAAGGCTGAGTTACTCGCCATTGACATCGAAGCACAACGTACTCAAGAGGCTAAGGCCCGTTTCGAGGCCCGTCAGGCGCGTTTAGAGAAAGAGAAATTAGCGCGTGAGGCACGTCATGCCGCCGCTAAGGCACGCGTCACTCATGTCGAGAAGGATCAGGTTAACGCCGCGCTAGAGCGCGTTAAAGCTAAAAATGCCACAGCGGCACAAAGCGTGACATTAACAGAGGGCGTCGAGCCTGATAATAGTGCTGTCATCGCCCAGCGTGCTGCCCGCAAGGCGAAAGCGCGTGCCTACCAAGCCGAACAACAAGCGGTTGAGTCTGACGTGGACTCACGTCAAGCTGCTGTTGCCGCAGCTGTCGCGAGAGCTAAGGCGAAGAAAGCACAGAGTCAATCGCTGACCGAAGAAGGCCGTGTTACTGCCGACGATTATGACAGCCAACTCAACGCTGAGGTCGTGGGCGTTGAGGCCGCTATAGAAAATTCTGGTGCTGTCGCTGAAGACCCACGCAAAGCCGCCGTCGCCGCAGCTATCGCCCGTGCTAAGGCGAAGCAGGCAGCGCAGGCGACGGAACCCACTGCAGAGCTTGAGGCCGCAGCTCGCGACGAAGACCCACGCAAAGCCGCCGTCGCCGCGGCCATCGCCCGTGCTAAGGCGAAGCGGGCAGCGCAGACGACAGAACCCACTGCAGAGCCTGAGGCCGCAGCTCGCGACGAAGACCCACGCAAAGCCGCCGTCGCCGCGGCTATCGCCCGCGCTAAGGCAAAGCGGGCAGCGCAGACGACAGAACCCACTGCAGAGCCTGAGGCCGTAGCTCGCGACGAAGACCCACGCAAAGCCGCCGTCGCTGCGGCTATCGCCCGCGCTAAGGCAAAGCGGGCAGCGCAGGCTAACGCGTCGCACCACTCTAACGAGACATCACAACCTTCATCGGTATCAGAGGAATAAATGGCTTTTCGCATCGCGAGTTCTCCGTACACTCATAACCGTCGTAGTACTAACCGTATTATGACCCTAGTTTTGCTTGCAGCCATTCCAGGAATAATTGCACAGTGGTATTACTTTGGCTGGGGAAACCTCATACAGATTGCGATTGCTGCAATCGTTGCTTGGGGTTGTGAAGCCGGTGTATTACGTCTTCGCAAACAACCGATTCTCAGTACCCTTGCCGATAACTCTGCGCTACTTACTGCGCTATTGCTGGGAGTGAGCATTCCGTCGTTAGCGCCTTGGTGGGTCATCGTCATCGGTACCGCTTTTTGTATGATCTTCGCCAAGCAGCTTTACGGCGGTTTAGGCCAAAACCCGTTTAACCCGGCGATGGTCGGTTATGTTGTCTTACTTATCTCATTCCCCGTACAGATGACAGGGTGGTTGCCCCCTGAGGCGCTACAGCATGCCCCGCTCTCCTTTGCTGAGACATGGCAGATGATTTTTAGCGGGCACAATGATACAGGCCTGAGTTTGCAACAGTTACAGATGGGTGTCGATGGCGTCAGTCAAGCTACCCCGCTCGATAACTTTAAAACCGGCTTACGGGCCGGGCACTCTGCTCAGGATCTTCTTGCTCAACCTATCTACCACGGAATTATCGCGGGTCAAGGTTGGCAGTGGATCAATATTGGCTTCTTATTGGGCGGTATCGGCCTACTCGCCACCAAAACGATTCGTTGGCATATTCCAGTAAGCTTCCTGCTCTCTCTTGGGATCTGTGCCACATTGGGGTGGTTTTTCTCACCACATAGCCTCGTTTCGCCAGTCATACATTTATTTTCCGGCGCAACAATGCTAGGTGCATTTTTTATCGCGACAGATCCTATTTCTGCTTCAACCACCGACCGAGGACGCCTCATTTACGGCGTTTTAATCGGCATTTTAGTGTGGTTAATCCGCAGCTTCGGTGGCTATCCAGACGGGGTTGCCTTCGCCGTACTCCTCGCAAATATTTGTGTGCCGCTTATTGATTACTACACACAACCGAAAGTTTACGGCCATACTAAGGGGTAGGATATGTTAGACACTATTCGTAAAAATGGCGTGATTTTGGCTGTGTTTGCTGCGGTAACGACCGGTGTTACCGCACTCGTCAATGAAGTGACTAAACCGACGGTAGCGAAGCAGATGGCAATACAAGAGAAGACGCTACTCGACCAAGTGGTTCCGCCTTCTCTTTATGATAATGATCTCCAAAAAGAGTGTTACTTGGTGAGTAACCCAGTATTAGGAGACGATCAGCCGCATCCTTTCTATCTCGCCCGTAAGGCAGGCCAGCCCGTTGCCGCCGCGATTGAAACCATCGCCCCTGATGGCTACTCTGGGGCAATCAGGATGCTCGTTGGTGCCGATTTTTCAGGAAAAGTGCTCGGCGTGCGTGTCACCGAGCATCATGAAACGCCAGGTTTAGGGGATAAAATTGAGTTACGTATTTCCGACTGGATCACCCATTTATCGGGGGTAACCATCCATGGCTCACAAGATAGCCACTTTGCCGTTAAGAAGGATGGCGGTGATTTCGATCAATTCACCGGTGCAACAATAACTCCACGTGCGGTCGTCAACGAGACCAAACGTACCACTTTATTTATTGCCGAACTCCGGCAGAAAATTAACACCCTTCCAAAATGTGGAGCATTACGCCATGAGTGAAGCTAAAGAGCTGCTAGTCGGCGGGTTGTGGAAAAATAACTCGTCTCTCGTCCAATTATTGGGCCTTTGCCCACTGCTTGCCGTCACTTCGACGGCAACCAATGCGCTGGGATTAGGGTTGGCGACAACACTCGTCCTCACCCTCACTAACAGCTCAATATCTCTGTCGCGTCGCTGGATGCCCTCTGAGATACGTATCCCTATCTATGTGATGATTATCGCGTCCGTGGTGAGCTGTGTACAACAACTGATTAACGCCTATGCCCACGGCTTATATCAGTCTTTGGGGATCTTTATACCGCTTATCGTGACCAACTGTATCGTGGTAGGCCGCGCGGAAGCCGTTGCCTCAAGAGCAAATGTCGGTCTTTCCGCATTGGATGGTTTTGCCATTGGTATGGGCGCGACCTGTGCCATGGTAACGCTGGGTTCTATACGCGAAATTATCGGTAATGGCACCATCTTCAATGGTGCGGATCAGCTACTAGGCCCTTGGGCAAAAGTACTGCGGGTTGAAGTTTTCCACTTCGATTCCCCTATGCTACTAGCTATGCTACCGCCTGGTGCATTTATCGGCTTAGGAATGCTGCTGGCGGTTAAATATTTAATCGACCAACGGACGAAACAAGCGAGCGCTCGTCGAGCCGAGCAACAAGCAAAAATGGCTGATACGACGGTGGGTCAAACGGGATGAATAAACTCAAACGTCTGGAGATATTATCTCGGCTACGCGATAACGACCCTCACCCGACGACTGAGTTAGTCTTCAATTCCCCGTTTGAGCTGCTGATCGCTGTACTACTCTCTGCACAAGCGACCGATGTTAGCGTCAATAAAGCAACTATTGGGCTATTTGGCGACGCTCCAACGCCTGCTGCGATGCTTACACTCGGCGTTGAGGGAGTTAAACGCCATATAAAGACTATCGGACTATTTAATACTAAAGCCGTTAACGTCATTAAAACGTGCCAGATTTTGATCGATCAGCACCAAGGGGTCGTACCTGAAAATCGCGAAGCCCTTGAAGCACTCCCCGGCGTTGGCCGTAAGACGGCAAATGTCGTATTGAATACCGCTTTCGGCTGGCCGACCATTGCCGTCGACACCCATATTTTTCGTGTGGCGAATCGCACCAACTTCGCACCGGGTAAAAATGTCGATCTCGTCGAGCAAAAACTGCTAAAAGTGGTTCCAGCCGAGTTTAAAGTTGATTGCCATCACTGGTTGATTCTTCACGGCCGCTATACCTGTATCGCCCGTAAACCTCGTTGCGGTTCTTGCCTGATTGAAGATCTCTGCGAATATCGCGATAAAACCGAATAAAATATTTTCTGCTATTGGTTTAGTTTTAAGCATATTTACTATCGTCTGTAAGCTCTATCACATTTCTAATCACTGTTAGATTACTATTTAGCCAGATAAGAAAAACTTCTTGCTCTGGCCGTAATAATCGGACACATTACCTTCTTGTTACTTTTTTTCATTAATAATCTTCGTGGTTTATCCCGCGTATCATAGCAATTCCTAGTGTTTTAGGATTGGCAACACCGAGGTTTATGTGTCTACTGCAAACAATCAACATCATAATAAAGAAGAGGTGAGTTTGAATGTATTCAAACAGCCTATAGCCTTCTATCTAATTTTTTCTATTGAACTCTGGGAACGCTTTGGTTTTTATGGCTTGCAAGCCATCATGGCCGTGTACCTCGTCAAACAACTTGGTATGACGGAAGCAGATTCAATTACCCTATTCTCATCATTTAGCGCACTCGTCTATGGAATGGTCGCCATCGGCGGCTGGTTAGGCGATAAAGTGTTAGGGACAAAACGCGTACTCACGCTTGGCGTTATCGTCTTGGCCCTAGGCTATAGCTTGATTGCGTTCTCTGGTCATCAAGTTTCCCTCGTCTACATAGGGATGGCAACCATCGCGGTCGGTAGCGGTCTCTTTAAAGCTAACCCTTCTTCTCTATTATCCACCTGCTATGATAAAGACGACCCCCGTATTGATGGGGCATTTACCATGTTTTACATGTCGATTAATATCGGTTCTCTTGTTTCGATGATGTTAACCCCGGTACTCGCAGCTAACTATGGTTGGAGCGCGGCCTTCTCACTCTCTGTGGTTGGCTTAGTGATCACCTTGCTGAACTTTATTTTCTGCAAGGGTATTGTTAAAGATTATGGGTCAAAACCAGATTTTGCACCGCTGCAATGGAATAAACTGTTACTCACACTAGTGGGTGTCGTGGTGCTAGTTAGCCTTGCAACATGGCTTCTGCATCATCAAGATATCGCTCGTATGGCTCTCGGTGTGATCGCAGTGGGAATACTGTTGGTGTTCTTAAAAGAAACCTTACAACTTAAAGGTGCCGACCGCCGTAAGATGATTGTAGCGTTTATTATGATGTTAGAGGCAATCGTATTTTTCGTACTCTATATGCAGATGCCGACATCCTTAAACTTCTTCGCTATTCATAACGTCGAACATCAATTATTAGGCTTTACCTTTCAACCGGAACAATTCCAGGCACTTAACCCATTTTGGATCATGCTAGCGAGCCCCCTGCTTGCCATCGTTTATAACAAGCTCGGCGATCGCTTACCGATGCCCTATAAGTTCTCTATTGGCATGTTCTTGTGCTCGGCGGCATTCTTGGTATTACCGTTAGGCGCTAAGATGGCTAGCGAACAAGGCATTGTGTCGATTAACTGGCTCATCTTCAGTTACGCGCTACAGAGCATTGGCGAATTAATGATTTCCGGCCTAGGTTTAGCCATGGTGGCACAGCTGGTTCCACAACGCTTAATGGGCTTCATTATGGGTTCTTGGTTCCTGACTACGGCGGGGGCGGCAATGATCGCAGGGAAAGTCGCTAACCTAATGGCCGTGCCAGAAAATGTGACTGACCCGCTTCAGTCACTGCACGTCTATAGCAACGTTTTCATGCAAATTGGGCAATATACTCTGGGTATTGCCGTCGTGATGTTGTTGGTTTCACCGCTTTTACAACGAATGGTACGCAACACGAACGCTTAGTAAAACTAAACCCGTCATTGTGACGGGTTTATTCTCTATTTTTGTAACGCTCGCTTAGCGATACCTCTAATTTTCTTCTCTTCAAGAATCGCCACTACAGCCATGATCGCTATACAACCGATTGCCGCCGCGTCAAGCGCAGCAAAGGTTCCAGCCCATCCAGTCATCCCAAAAATTGAGTGTCCATCCGCGATCATCCCTAAACCAAGCTTCGCGAAGCTATCACCCACTAGGTAGGCAAAGGTTCCTTTAATACCGTCGGCAGCACTAATCGCTTTTTTCGGTACAAATCCTACCGCCGCCACACCGATCAATAATTGTGGACCAAATACCATAAAACCCAGGAAGAATAGCGAGGTGAGATACACCCACTCTTCGGTGGCTCGTTGGTAAACCCCTAGGGTGATGATGATAAAAATCAACGCAATACATGCGACTAATGCCCTGCGTCCGCGGGCAAGGTCAGAGAGGAATCCCCATAGTAGTGTACCGACGAGGGCGCCCGCCTCGAATAGAGTAAAACCTTGAATGGCCACTTCTTTGGAGAGTTTTAGCTCATTATAGGCATAGACGGTTGACCATTGGTCGATACCGATGCGTACTACATAGAGGAAAATATTGGCGAAACACAGCAACCAAATAACTTTATTCTTTAAGACATAAGTGACGAAAATCTGCCATTTAGTCAGACTTTCATCATCGGCTTCTTCGTCTTCTTCACTTTGCGATTCGTCAAATAGCTCTTCTGGCTTACCTAACCCATAGGCTTCTGGGGAGTCATTGCCGAAACGCAATGCTATCACCCCGACCAGTAGCGCAATGATCGATGGGAAGATAAACATTCCGATCACGTGTCCGTTGAAGAAGTAGTTCGCCCCTAATAAAGCGACCCCAGCGGCACCTGCCCCCCCAAGGTTATGGGAAATATTCCAGAATCCAAGATATGTGCCACGCTTACCACGCGGTGTCCATTTCGTAATGGTTGAGTAGCTACACGAGCCCCCGGTACTTTGAAAAAAGCCGCTCAACGAGTAACACGCGATCATCAGCCACAGCGCAACTGAGCCCGATCCCATGCTGGCGCTAAACCCTAGCATACATATCGCTGATAGAATCAGCATCAGCGGTAAGAACTGCTTGGTATTTTTTCCATCGGCGTAGTAGGAAAGGAGAGTTTTCCCTATACCATAGGTAATGGAAAATCCTAATCCGATAAGCCCTAACTGGGTTAAGCTCAACCCATAGGTTGAGACCATATCGTTTTGTGCAATATTAAAATTTTTACGGATCAAATACATCGTCATGTAACAGATAAAGACGACCAGATAGGACTGTAGAAAGGGTTTGAACCACATTTTCCGACGTACAGCGGCGGGTAGGTCCAGCGTCGGAAGGCGTTTTTGTTTTAGAAATTGCAGCATGATTCCCATTCTTCCATGAGAGTTAAGGTAAGGGTGAGTCTAGGAGATCTTGCCGCGAGAAGTGCTGATATCTATCAAATTTTTTGAACGGTGACCTTTAGGGTTGCGATAAAGGTCACATTTTTATTCTTTGCCCTAAACCGGTGTGGCACTGAAATGGTGGCTTGGCGTGGCAATCTCATCCTGAGCGGCCACCAGCTGCAGTTCATATTCTCCCATACTATGGGTTTTCAACATCACCCCATATACCGCAGCGGTAATATGTTCCAATGCCTGCACGTAAGACTTGCCCTGCAGCAGATTGACTAACAGTAATCCGCTAGTCAAGTCCCCCACCCCTACTGGCTGCCTGACGCCGAAATCAATCAGCGGTCGATGAATATGTAACGCTTCTTCTTGGGTCACTAAAAGCATCTCGAATTGATCGCTACGTAACCCGGCTCGCGAAAGGTGCTTAACTAACACGACGTCCGGCCCTTGTGCAATTAAGGCGCGGCTTGCTTCAATGGCTTGCGCAAGATTATTAATAGAAGATCCGCTCAACATCTCTAATTCTAATAGATTTGGCGCAATGACATCGCTTGCCGGTAAGGAGACCTGGCAATGGAACTCTGCGACACCCGGTGCGACAATACATCCCTTTTCAGGATGCCCCATCACCGGATCACAAAAGTACCAGGCATTCGGATTGGCGGCTTTGACCTGCTGGACGATCTCCAGGATTTTCTCACCCTGTTCTGCCGAGCCGAGATAACCACTCAGTACCGCATCGCAGGTTTTTAACCGATCAATAGCCGCGATACCTTGGACAATTTCTGTGAGATGCTCCGCGGGCATCACCGTACCCGTCCACTGCCCATACTGAGTATGGTTCGAGAATTGAACGGTATTAAGAGGCCATACGTTGGCGCCCATACGGCGCATGGGAAACTCAGCAGCCGCGTTGCCGGCGTGCCCATAAACTACATGAGATTGTATTGCTAAAATATTTTTCATGTTTGCATGTCTATTATTATGAATAAAAAAAGGCCGTTTCCGGCCCTTTTACTATGCCCAGTTGATTAGGCAGTAGTGTTTCTTTCCTCGACGCAATAACGTGAATCGACCATGGAGTTTATCGCTATCAGTGAATCGGTACTCGGTATCATCCTGCTTATTACCGTTAACCGAAACTGCTTTCGAGCTAATCATGGTACGCGCCTGGCCCCGAGAGGGTACCAATTCTGCCGCGACCAGAGCTTGTTGTAGATCAGTCTCTTCACTTAATGTGATGGTTGGCATACCGTCTTGCGCGAGTTGCGCAAAATCGCTGGCGGTCAGATCGCTTAAGGTTCCCGCAAAGAGGCTTTGTGTAATACGCTTGGCGGCTTCCAATCCAGCTTCGCCATGTACCATGCGTGTCACTTCCTCAGCGAGGACATATTGGGCGCGCGGGGCTTTACCGCTTTGCTTATCTTCCGTCTCCAGTGCTTGAATATCTTCGATACTCATAAATGTGAAGAACTTCAGGAAGCGATACACATCAGCGTCTGCTGTGTTGATCCAAAATTGGTAGAACTTGTAGGGGCTGGTTTTAATCGGGTCTAACCACACCGCACCGCCTTCTGTTTTGCCAAATTTAGTTCCATCCGACTTAGTGATTAGCGGTACCGTTAGGCCAAATACTTGGTTCTGATGCATTCTGCGAGTTAAGTCGATGCCCGAGGTGATATTTCCCCACTGATCGGAACCGCCAATCTGCAATGCCACACCGTATTGCTTATTCAGGCAGGCGAAGTCGTAACCTTGCAGGAGGTTATACGAGAATTCAGTGTAGGAGATCCCTTGATCTTCGCGGTTTAAACGCTGTTTCACCGCTTCTTTATTAATCATTTGGTTAACGGAGAAGTGCTTACCAATATCACGCAGAAAGGTTAAGACGTTCATTCCGCCGAACCAATCGTAGTTATTGGCGGCGATGGCGCTATTTTCGCCGCAGGCGAAATCGAGGAAAGGTGAGACTTGACGGCGGATTTTTTCTACCCACTCTTGAACAGTGTCTTCCGTATTTAACTTCCTCTCAGCCGCTTTGAAGCTTGGGTCACCGATTAGTCCGGTCGCCCCTCCAACGAGAGCGACAGGTTTATGACCTGCGTCTTGAAAACGTTTCAGACAAAGCAGTGGCACCAAATGCCCCAGATGCAAGCTATCTGCGGTAGGATCGAAGCCGCAATACAGTGCAATAGGCCCTTGTGCCAGTCGCTCTGATAACGCCTTTTCATCCGTTACCTGGGCGATCAGCCCTCTTTCTTGCAATTGTTGGATAAGGTTACTACTGGTCATTAATGACTCCACGTTGAACAGTCTGCACCTAAACTGGTACACAGTTTCCGCCACCGGCGAATAAAGTAAGCGCCATAGAATAATTCGCTATGCCCAAAGGTTCCAGCTCTGAACGCATTAATTTACGAGTTATGGCGCAAGGCGATCGATTTTCCAGCAATCATCCTGTTTTTGATAGATAAATCGGTCGTGAAGCCGATGTTTTCCTCCCTGCCAGAATTCAACTGCCTCAATCGCGACACGATAGCCCCCCCAAAAACTGGGTAATGGGACCTCCCCTTGCTGATACTTTTGCTTCATCTGCATAAAAGCCGTTTCGAGTAGGCTACGCCCTGAGATCCGACTGGACTGTTTTGACACCCAAGCTCCGATTTGACTTTCAAAGGGACGCGAATGGAAATATTTCATTACCGTAGACACGGGTAGCTTCTCTGCCCGACCGATAACCATGACTTGTCTTTCTAAGAAGTACCACGGGAAATGCAGCGAAATACGATTATTTTCCTGCAAATGTTGCGCTTTACGGCTCCCTAGGTTGGTATAAAACGTCATACTTTGCTCATCAACATGCTTGAGTAAAACAATGCGTTGGTAAGGTTGGCCTTGCTGGTCGACTGTCGCGACACACATGGCTGTCGGATCGGGTAACTGTGCCTCACAGGCCTGCTGCAACCACTGATTAAACAACTCGATGGGTGTTTCGGGTAAATTTTCACGGCGTAGCCCGCCAAGAGTATACTCACGGCGTATGTCGGTTAATCTTGAAAAAGAATCATGGTCTTGGCTCATAACTCACTCGCTTATACATTGGTGATAAATCAGGTTATCGTGTACTCAGTGGATTCGCAGGGAAAATCGCGCCTAGCACAGTAAAATCCTTCGCACCGGTCACAGCAGGTAGATTTCCAGGCAGTCCAGAGACAGTACGGTAAGCTAACCACGAGAAGGCTAGTGCTTCCATATCATCGCTGCTAATCCCGACTTCATCGGTCAGCCCCACTTGAGTATTGGGTAACAGCTTCGCAATATATTTCATCAAGGCCATATTATGCCCACCGCCGCCACAGACCAGTAACCGATGCCACTCACCTTGCTGTTTTATCAAGTCTGTCACGCTTATCGCGGTAAGGGCTAATAAAGTAGCCTGAACGTCTTCCGGAGCGATCGCGGCGAAGTGTGCGAGTTTATTTTCAATCCATCTAAAATTGAAATACTCCCGGCCAGTGCTTTTCGGTACGGGGCGTTTGAACCAAGGGTCGTCGAGCATCACATTTAACAATGCCTGGTCGACCTGACCAGACTCTGCCCATTGCCCGTCTTTATCGTAACGACGCTGATGGTGATGCCACATCCAGGCATCCATGAGTATATTTCCGGGCCCAGTATCAAACCCTCTCACCATTTCCCCAGGAGAGAGCAATGATACGTTGGCGATACCCCCGATATTCAAAATAACTCGCCGTTCATAGGGATGGGTGAGTAAGGCGCGGTGAAAGGCTGGTACCAACGGTGCCCCTTGCCCTCCTAGAGCCATATCTCGTCGGCGGAAGTCTCCTACCACGGTAACCCCAGTTCGCGTCGCGATAGTATTATTGTCGCCCAACTGTAGGCTAAAGGGAGCGTCGCCCTGCGGCTCGTGCCAGACAGTTTGTCCATGACAACCTATTGCAACGATGTCTTGCGCAGACAAGCCTTCTTGCGACATCAGCTGCAGGACGGCCTCGCTAAATAGCCGACCTAATCGGGTATCAAGCTGCCCCACCTGTGACAACGTAACAGATTGCCCCTGATTGACACCCAATATTTGTTCGCGGATTTCCAACGGCATGGGATGACAATAGCTAGCCTGTAAGGCCACTATATTTTGATCGATTGCTGCGAGGACAACATCTATCCCATCCAAACTAGTGCCTGACATCACACCGATATAACGTCCCGTTTGCATATGACCACTCCCCTGAAAGTTGGCTCAATGCCCATCTGTGACTCATTTAAACAAAATCGTCGTAACACATTGAGCTATTGTTAATGTTTTCCCGCTAAACTTAATGCTAAGTGGCTATGCTGGAATCATCGTTTTAGATTGTACTATACTTAATAAGATTTCTAATGCCTGCATAGTTGATAATGCACTCAATATTGAAAGGAGTTTCAAATGTTAAAACGGTTCTCAACTGTTGCTGCAGCCATGGCTGTTGCTATGACCCTTACAGGATGTGTCAATGACAACTCACTGTCTGGCGACGTTTACTCTGCCAACGAAGCCAAGCAGGTACAAAATGTTACCTACGGGACGCTCGTTTCGGTAAGACCTGTCAAAATCCAAGGCGGTGACGACAGTAATGCTATCGGGGCCATCGGCGGTGCAATTTTGGGTGGTTTCTTGGGTAATACCATCGGCGGTGGCGCAGGAAGAAGTCTCGCTACCGCTGGCGGCGCTGTGCTCGGTGGTGTAGCGGGCCAAGGCGTTCAGGGTGCGGCTAATACCTCGAATGGTGTTGAGTTAGAAATCCGCAAGGATGACGGCAATACTATCATGGTCGTTCAGAAACAAGCTGCGACCCGTTACTCTCCCGGTCAACGCGTTGCTATTGCGACCAACGGTAGCCAAGTCACCGTTTCACCTCGCCGCTAACTTTAGTTTTAGATATAAAAAACCCCTCTTAGGAGGGGTTTTTTATATCTAGTATTTTCTATCACTGGTGGTGAAAAAAGGTATTTGCGTAAGATTATGATCGAGATATTTTAGGCTTTTAACTCGTTTTTTTGAATTTCGACAATGTTTTCTTCTAAACGCGAGATTAAACTCTTTAATTGCTGCCGATCTTCGCTGGACAACCCCTGAAGGATATCATTACGACTTTGTACGATAACCGATTCGAGTTGTTCAATAATTGGTGCTGCTTGTTCAGTTAACGATATGCGTTTTGCACGACGATCTTCGGCACACGCCGAGCGGACAATTAATCCTTTATGTTCGAGTTGGTCAAGCGTTCTGACTAAGGATGGTTGCTCGATGCCTATCGCTTTTGCCAGTTGTATCTGCGATTGTTCGGCAGGAAGCTCATGTATATTGTGCAGCGTGACCCACAAAGTTTGCGTGAGGCCCAATGGCTTCAAGCGGTTATCGATAATGGCTCGCCATAAACGTACGAGTCTTGCTAAGTCTGTCCCCAATGAAGATTCCATAACTTTACCTATAATTAGTTTGCTAAGTAGTATAGTCAGTTTTAGACTATTTTCCGTTTTCCTTTTCGGAATTACAAATAAGTATCGGTTAAAACAACAATTTGTTTAAGAGTTATCTAGCTTAATAAGGGATTTAATCATGTACGTGTCACACTTTCCACTCACCTCAGCATTGACCGAACTGGTTGTGGGTGACATGTTGTTCTTCCCTCCTATCTTTAAATCAGTATTACTTGGTTTCTTTTTTTGGCTTCTTATCCATCCCTTAATCCGACATAAAATTTATTCCGGCCAAGTCTGGCACCCTACTTTGCTCGATCTCTCTCTCTTTTTTCTTTGTGTTTCCGCCTCGTTGGCGTTACTAAGATTGTCGTAGGAAAACCCTAAATGAAATTTAATGCCTTACGCTATTTTTCAACGCTATTTACCTTTGCGATTGCAGTACTCGCCGCATGGTGGATGTGGAATTATTATATGCAATCGCCTTGGACACGTGACGGTAAAATTCATGCGGAGATGGTTAAGGTCGCCGCGGAAGTGGATGGAAGGTTGATGCAACTACCCGTAAAAGATAATCAATTTGTACATAAAGGCGATCTTCTCCTCGCATTAGATCCCCGCCCCTACCAGATTGCGCTCGAGAATGCCCAAGCTCAGCTCGCTAAAAGCGAGGCTGATTTACGTAAAGCTGAACACGAGGCCATGCGTCGAACACAGCTCTCGACCAATGTGATTTCTGCAGAAGATCAAGACAGTTATCGGCAGTCAGCCAGTGCAATGAAGGCCAGTATGCTTGCCGCTAAAGCGAACGTAGATCAAGCTGAATGGAATCTGGCGCAAACCAAAGTGGTTGCCCCGGTTGACGGTTGGGTTACTAATTTCCATCTGCGTCAAGGGGACTATATTAATACAGGTTCTACCTTATTCGCTTTAGTCGATAGCCAATCATTTTATGCTGTAGGTTATTTTGAAGAGACAAAACTTCGTAATATCCGCTCAGGTCTCAACGCTACGCTAACTTTGTACAGCGATAATGCTACGCTACAGGGTAAAGTAGAAAGTATCGGTCGTGCGATCAGCGATCAGAGTGTCGATGCAGACAGCAGCTTAGTCCCGGACGTTAAACCGACCGTACCCTGGGTGAGGCTAGCACAGCGTGTGCCGATACGCATTCGACTGACCGAACTCCCCCCTCAACAGCTCTTAGTCGCCGGTACGACCTGCACTATCGTTATTCATCCGGAAGCACAGTAATGTCTTGGCAGTGGTTGGCGTGGGAAAATTTGCCTTGGATTCGCGCCTCCGCCGCGCAATGGCGCTATGCACTGCGTAACACTCTCGCCATGTGTCTCGCCTTGAGCTTCGCCTACAGCGTCAATCTCGATCAACCTTACTGGGCCATGACTTCGGCCGCGGTAGTGAGTTTTCCCACCGTAGGGGGGGCGATTAGTAAAAGTTTAGGTCGTATTGTAGGAAGCTTGGTAGGCGCGCTGGCGGCGATCCTCATCGCGGGTTATACACTAAACGACCCCTGGTTATTTACCTTCGGTTTCGCCACGTGGCTCGGGTTTTGTACGTGGATAGCTAACCTGCACCAAAATAACGTCGCCTACGCGTTCTCCCTCGCGGGCTATACTGCGGCGCTGATCGCCTTTAGTACTGTCAATATTACCGAATCCAGTCAACTGTGGGATATTGCACAAGCACGTGTCTGTGAAGCGATAACCGGTATATTATGCGCGGGTCTGATGATGATGCTATTACCCAGTACATCGGATGGCGATACGCTGATGACTACCCTCAAGCAAATGCAATCGCGATTACTCGAGCATGCCCGTCTATTACTCAATAAACAGACGGCCGAGAACGCTCAGACGGCTCACGAAACCATGATTGGCCAGATCCTTACGACGAATTTGCTACGTATTCAGGCGTATTGGAGTCACTACCGCTACCGCCGACAAAATAGTGTATTGAATTACGTACTGCATCAGCAGCTTCGTCTAACCGGGGTGCTGTCGGGTCTGCGGAGGATGTTGCTGAATTGGCCGGAGGCGCCCGATACGGTCTACACTGCGATTGAAGCACTGCTTACGGAGCTGGAGCAACCTTGGTGTACGAAACATACATTGGCCAAGATCATTCATACAGTTACGCCATCGATATCTCAGGGAGATTACCGACAGATAGCCTTCGTCACTCGGCTACGCTATTTTTGTTGGCTCTACCTCGATGTCCAGCGATGGATGCGCCTACTCGATAATGTCGAGCATAACCAACAATTACGACCGCCAAAAGTGCCCGCGTTAGCGCTTGAGTCAGATCGTGCTGAGGCACTATTGAGTGCAGGGCGAACATTTTTTGCGATCGTACTCGGCTGTACTTTTCAAATTTATACCCAGTGGGACCAAGGGCCAGCGGCATTAACGCTAACCGCAATTGCTTGCGTGCTATATTCTTCCGCCCCCTCACCCTCGTCGAGCGTGACTTTACTACTCAAAACATTATTAATTCTTTGTGTACTCAGTTTCGTGATTAAATTCGGCCTAATGGTGCAGGTGAACCAGCTATGGCAACTCCTTATCGTGCTATTCCCTCTTATCGTGACTTTGCAACTTTTCAAACTGTTATTACCCAAACGCGCAGCACTCTGGGGACAGATTGTCGTCTTTATGGGATCGTTTATTTCTGTGAGTAACCCCCCTAGCTGGGACTATGGCACCGTGCTCAACGGGGATATTGCAAAAGTCTGTGGCGTTATTTTTGCCTGGCTTGCGTTTGTTCTTATTCGCCCTAGCTCGGATGATCGCAAAAGCTTACGTCATATTCGCGCGATACGTCGCGGATTTCGCGACCAACTGCGCCCGAAACCCTCAGCGAGTCCTAATCACTTTGAATCGCGGCTCTATTTCCATATAAATCAGTTGAAAACGAGCCAGAATACTCAAGCGAAGCTTTGGCTATTGCGTTGGGGCGTTGTCCTACAAAATAGTGCGCACATAGTCTGGGAGCTGCGCGCATGGCGTACTTCCTCTACCGCTCTGCGGGCGCAACGCGACCGCTGCTTTCAAATACTCGAGAGTATTATTAGCGAACGTGGTGTCCACGCGACACAACTAAAATCCGTGTTAACTGAATTGACCCGCCAACAAGCTGAGCTGGCTGCCAGCTCTGATCCAGATTCAATACGCCTTGCCGGTATTCTGTGGCGGCTCTATTGCTCGCTCGCTCAGCTCAGCCATGCGTTACCCCCGCAAGAGCTAAAATAGTTCCCCCTGATGGATGACCTCTTCGTGGGGAGTGGCGTGAGGACGATGGGCTGCACGCCGTCTCAGTGTGCAGAGTCGTAATATAGTGTGTTTTTCTGCGTCATTGAATGTTTGCCACCCAAAACGCTCTTCACGACTACGATAACATCCTTTGCAATATCCCCGAGAATTGGTCTGGCATAGTCCTCGACAAGGATTTGGCAGCGTAAACATTTCGAGTTGTTGTGACATGCTTGGCGCTCCTTTTCAGGGCCGTCATTACGCCGACTTGTTGTTCTGTGCGATAGTAGGTTTTGCCTCTTGTCGATCAGCGCTGCGAAATCTACTCTGTGTTTCATACCACTTATTATAGCAGGAGAGTATTATGTCTACGTTGTCCCTCTTTTCGCCTCTAGATCTCGGCGCAATAACGACTAACAACCGTATTTTCATGGCACCTTTAACGCGTTTAAGAAGCGTAGAGCCAGGAGATATCCCGACAAAATTGATGGAAACTTACTATCAACAACGTGCCTCGGCGGGATTGATTATCACTGAAGCTACGCAAATTTCCTTCGAAGCTAAAGGCTATGCTGGCGCGCCGGGTTTACATACAGCGGAACAAGTGGCTGCTTGGCAAACAATCACACAAGCCGTGCATGCAAAGCAGGGTAAAATTGGAGTCCAGTTGTGGCACACGGGTCGTATCTCCCACTCCTCGCTCCAGCCTAATGGCGCGGCACCTCAAGCTCCTTCCGCGCTGCCTTCTCAAACGCGTACCTCGCTCAAAAATGAGCAAGGCGAGGTTTACCGCAGCGAAACAACTCTGCCGCAAGCGATGAGCTTGGCGCAGATTAAACAAGTTGTTAAAGATTTCGAGCAGGCCGCGATTAACGCTCAGCAAGCAGGCTTTGACCTGTTGGAGTTACACGCTGCACACGGCTACCTACTTCATGCCTTCTTATCGCCAGAGTCAAACCAGCGGACTGACGAATATGGTGGCAGCCGAGAAAATCGTGCGCGCATTGTCCTTGAAATTATCGAGGCGATTTCACGCGTTTGGGGCCCACGCCACATCGGGATCCGCCTTTCTCCAGTCGGAACCTTTCAAGCGCTAGGCAATGGCCCACATGAGGAAGAGGATGCGGTATGGCTAATCCAACAGCTTAACCGCTTCGACCTCGCTTATCTCCACCTCTCAGAGCCAGACTGGGCTGGCGGTAACTCTTATACCGCAGAATTCCGGCAAGCGGTTAGGGCAGCCTTTAGCAACACGATTATCGGTGCTGGTGCCTATACCTTGGAAAAAGGTAACGAACTCGTCAAACAGGGACTTATCGATGCCGTCGCTTTTGGACGTGACTTTATTGCTAACCCTGACCTCGTGGAGCGTTTCGCACAGAATGCACCGCTGAACACGCAGCACCCAGAATCGTTCTATGGCGGTGATGCACGTGGATATATCGATTATCCCTTTTTGCACGACGTGAAAAACTGATACCCTACTTATTATTTACACGTTAAGTTGTGAGGTTTTATGCGTTTTTTACATACAATGATCCGTGTCGGCGATTTAGATCGTGCCGTCGACTTCTACACTCGTATACTCGGCATGCGCTTACTACGCACTAGCGAAAATACCGAATATAAGTATACGTTAGCGTTTGTTGGATACACCGATGAAAGCGAAGGCGCTGTTTTAGAGCTAACCTATAACTGGGGCGTGGAGAGTTATGACCTTGGTAAAGGATATGGACACATCGCCTTGGAAGTCGACTCTGCTGCAGAGACGTGTGAGCGTATCCGTCAAGCGGGTGGTAACATCACTCGTGAAGCTGGTCCTGTTAAAGGCGGCAAGACGGTCATTGCTTTTGTCGAAGATCCTGATGGCTACAAAATTGAATTAATCGAGAAAAAAGACGCTGGTCTTGGACTAAATAACGATTAATCGTTGATTAAGGGCTGCGTTGCAGCCCTGTTTTTGTCATACTTGCCGACCCTTTTTTACTGTTATTGAGAGACAGATGTCAGACACTGCCAACCCAAACCTGCTCAAACACCGCTTTCGTGGCTTCTACCCCGTTGTTATCGATGTCGAAACTGCCGGTTTTAATGCTGAGACAGATGCGCTGCTTGAAATTGCGGCAATAACCGTTCGAATGGACGAGGATGGCTGGCTAGTCGAAGACCAGAAAATTCATTTTAATATCACACCGTTTGAAGGGGCTATTTTGCACCCTGAAGCATTAGCGTTCACTGGGATCAACCCAGATGACCCTGAGC
Organism: Rosenbergiella collisarenosi; assembly: GCF_018494085.1. Taxonomy (GTDB): domain Bacteria; phylum Pseudomonadota; class Gammaproteobacteria; order Enterobacterales; family Enterobacteriaceae; genus Rosenbergiella; species Rosenbergiella collisarenosi. The sequence goes on from NZ_JABBFP010000003.1 coordinate 175,580, forward strand.
GACACGCCGTCAGCGAATATGATGCGCTTCACGCTATTTTTAAGATGGTAAGAAAAGGTATGAAAGAGGCGGATTGTTCCCGGGCGGTGATCGTGGCGCACAATGCACACTTCGATCATAGCTTTACGATGGCTGCTGCACAGCGCGCAAGCTTAAAACGCAACCCATTTCATCCTTTTGCCACCTTCGATACCGCCGCGCTGAGTGGCTTGGTGTTAGGGCAAACGGTGCTAGCTAAGGCCTGCATTAGTGCGGGGATTAGTTTTGATAGCGAACAAGCGCATAGCGCACTCTATGATACTGAACAGACGACGAGCTTATTCTGCGAGTTAGTCAATAGGTGGAAGCGATTAGGCGGCTGGCCGTTACCTATTAACGAAGAGGCATCAGAAGTGGTGGAAACCTGCCCACCACTATAATACTGTCAGAACAAATTATTCTGCTTCGCGATATTTATCTGCAGTCTCTTTAATAAGTGGCTGCAGTTCCCCCCGCTGGTACATTTCCATGATAATATCACAGCCCCCTACCAGCTCACCGTCTACCCAAAGTTGTGGGAAGGTAGGCCAGTTCGCATAAGCAGGCAGCTCAGCACGGATATCTGGATTCTGTAGGATATCTACGTAAGCGAAACGCTCACCACAGCCGGATAGCGCTTGAACCGCTTGTGCAGAAAAACCACAGCTCGGTAATTTTGGTGACCCTTTCATATAAAGAAGAATTGGGTTTTCAGAAATTTGTGTCTTAATTTTTTCAAGAGTGCTCATTTTGCTTCCTTAACGACTACGTAGTTTCAGGTATTGTAGCGTTTATCGTGCATAGAGTGAAATAGCCTGAGGTGATATCCCGCAAATGGCTCTCGGAGTAAGAATTTTCTTAATCACCACTAATAATGTGATTAAGATCACATAAAAGGTCCCTATTTCCCCTACCATAGACGAAATAGAGGATAACTGGGCAGGACACTCATGCTTAGTAACAGATTTATTAAAATTCTAGCTTAACTTTTCGAAAAGTTCTGGATTAGAATGGCTTATGGGGCTGACGACACTGTCAGAGGTTTTTTTACTCACTGACTCTTTTTTGAGTACATCACTGACTAAATAATAACTATGCGGCTAATAATTACGCTTTCAATTCTTGCTTTTATGCAGCTTTTTTTCAATATCGCTGAAGCGGCTCCGCATCGGCATCTTAATGCAACCGCCCACAAATCTGTAAAAAAAGTGGCTGCGGATGATACTCGCCGTAAGCGAAAACCGATAAAAACAGCCTCTAAACGTTCCAAACACCCCCAACCCCAGAAAATTAAGCACATTGCTAGAAGTTCGACTAAAGCGTCTACTACACGCTCATCTAAATCACATAAATTGGCCAACGCACGCTTAACGAGAAAGAAATTCTATGCCGGCCAGAAAGTGCTTGCCCGACACAATACGCGTATCGCCTCTCCAACTTCCGCTGCAATGGTGATGAGTGCTACCCACCATCAGAAATATCAAAAAGCGCGCCAGACTGCGATGAGTAAATTAATGAATCAACTGGGTAAGCCTTATCAATGGGGGGGCACCTCTCCACACACTGGCTTTGATTGTAGTGGCTTGGTGTACTATGCCTATAAAGACTTAGTGAAATTTAAGATCCCTCGTACCGCTAATGAGATGTACCACTTACGTGACGCAGCGCCTGTGAAAAGAAACTCCCTGCAAAAAGGCGATTTAGTTTTCTTCAGGATCCACCGTCGCGGCGCCGCTGACCACGTTGGAGTCTACGTAGGCAATGGTAAATTTATCCAATCACCGCGTACCGGCAAAGATATCCAAATCACCGATCTTACGGGCGAATACTGGCAAAAACACTATATTGGTGCACGTAGGGTGATGACTCCCAGCTCCGTACGCTAGCCTCTCTCGCTATTTCAATAGGCCCCGCACGTCGGGGTTTTTTTATGTCCTGCGTACTGTTTCTCTTTCGCTAACCGACCTCCTCGGCAAAAACACTTTTGCATTGTTGCGCAAAAAGCTCGTTTTACCGCCAACAGCCTGCTAGAATCCACCCCCTTTATTTTTAGTTGCGCAACACGCAAACGCTTTCCTAGGAGAATGCCCCTTATGGCAACGATCAAAGATGTAGCAAAACTCGCCGGGGTTTCCACCACCACTGTTTCTCATGTCATCAACAAAACACGGTTTGTTGCCGAACAGACGCAACAGACGGTATGGGAGGCAATTAATACCTTACATTATTCTCCTAGCGCCGTTGCACGCAGCTTAAAAGTTAACACGACTAAGACCATCGGCTTACTATCGACCTCAGTAGAAGCACCTTACTGGGCAGAGATTATTGAAGCTATCGAAAAGAAATGCTTCGAACATGGCTATACGCTGTTACTCGCTAACGCGCATACTGATTTCGATAAACAACGCGCGTACCTTTCGATGATGGCACAAAAGCGTGTAGACGGATTAATGGTGATGTGTGCTGAATATCCCGACTCTCTCCTAAAGATATTGGAAGCGCATAGCCAAATGCCAATGGTGGTAATGGATTGGGGAAGTTCACAAGCTAGTTTCACTGATACGGTTGAAGATAATGCTTTTGCTGGCGGCCACTTAGCTGCGCGCTATTTACTAGAACGCGGTCATCGCGATATTGGTTGTATTCCAGGGCAAATGGAGCGTCATACCGGTGGGGGGCGCCTCGCGGGATTCATCAAAGCATTAGAGGATGCCGGCATTACGCCGCGCGATGAGTGGATAGTTCAGGGCGATTTCGAGTCTGAATCAGGCTATAACGCTATGCAGCAGATTTTGTCACAGCCACAGAGGCCGACTGCTGTATTTTGTGGTGGCGATGTGATGGCGATGGGGGCTATCTGCGCAGCCAATGAACAGGGCCTGAGTGTTCCGCAGGATATTTCGGTGATCGGTTACGATAATATACGTAATTCGCGCTTCTTCACCCCGGCGCTCACCACCATTCACCAACCCAAAATCGAATTGGGCGAGAAGGCGCTTGAAATGCTGCTCGATCGTATCGTTAATAAACGCGATGAAGCACAACGCCTCGAAATTCACCCGCAACTCGTTGAGCGTCGCTCAGTCACTGATGGCCCATTTATCGATTACCGCCGTTAATCAAAGGCGACGCTAGCCACTCTTGATGTAACGTGGTAGTGCTCCCTAGATACTCTAAGGCCCATTGTAAGGCGGGTGAAAAGCGATTCTCCCGCCAGCTTAGACAACAAGGGCTATCAGGAAAACTGATGGGTAAACTCACTAACCTCCCCTCAGCCAATAAGGGCGACGCTATGTGAGTAGGCATCATCGCCACACACTGCCCTGCGAGTACACAGCGCAGTCCCACCTGCCAGTTAGGGACGACGAGTCTGCGTTGGTTGTCCAGTGTCCACGTGTCGCGCCTAGGGAGTACTCGCGAGGTATCCTCGATAACGAGTGACGGCCAAGCGCGCAGTTCATCTTCACTGAGGTCTTCCTGCATATGAAGCGGGTGCCCGTTGACCACAACGCAGCTCCACGATAACTTACCCATATCTCGCACTGTAAAGCGTTCAGACACAGGAACAGCCTGTGTAGCACCGATAGCCATATCGACACGTCCATCAGCCAGTGCATCCCATACCCCATTGAATACCTCATCATTAATATGCAGCTCAATATCGGGAAAATGCTGGTAAAAATCGACTACCAGCTGCTCGACGCGCGTTTGTTTGACGATCCTATCTATTGCAATGGAAAAGTGCCCACGCCACCCATTAGCAAGCTGTTGGCACTGCTGGCGCGTGCCATTCATTTTTTTGATAACACCACGTGCTTCTGTCAGAAAATGCTTGCCCGCAGCGGTTAATACCACGTCCCGATGACGGCGCTCGAAAAGCGCCGTGGCTAACCACTCTTCGACTTGCTTGACCGAATAGCTTATGGCCGAGGGTACACGATGTAGCTCCTGAGCCGCGCCAGAGAAGCTTCCATTTCTTGCCACGCTATCGATAACGGTTAAGGTATACTCTGACCACATTTTGCTTTCAATTTTTTTGATGGATGATGGCAAATATTACCGTTTTACAAATAACTATGCACCCTTTTACACTCGCCGGATTCTTTATACTGGGACTTACCATGCAACATCCTAAACTCTTCTTTGTTTATTTGGCTTTACTGAGCATGCTTGGATTTCTTGCCACCGATATGTATCTGCCAGCATTTACGGCGATCCAGGAATCACTAAGTACTACAGCTAATAAGGTCAGCGCGAGTCTAAGTCTGTTTCTCGCCGGCTTTTGCTGTGCACAACTTTTTTGGGGGCCGCTATCTGATAAAATTGGCCGTCGGTCGGTACTGTGCTGTGGGCTTGCACTCTTTACACTAAGCTGTTTGGCGGTCGCGTGGGTCAGCGATGCAAGGGTGTTACTCGTATTGCGGTTTCTTCAAGCCACAGGAGTTTGTGCGGCTGCAGTGTGCTGGCAGTCTTTAGTTCTTGACCACTTTCCCAAAGAGAAAGCGCATAAAATGTTCGCCGCGATCATGCCTCTTGTTGCGCTGTCGCCCGCTCTCGCACCGCTACTTGGCGCTTGGTTAATCAATCATTTCGACTGGCAAGCAATCTTTTTGACGCTGGCATTGCTCGGCGGGTTATTATTGGTGTTGACCTGTTATCTCATCCCGGCTCAACGCCCGAGCCACACTGAGGACATCAAAAGCCTTCCTTACCAGCAATTGCTGTTGCAGCCGACCTTTATCGGGAATATCCTGATTTACGCCGCCTGTTCGGCGAGTTTCTTTGCTTGGTTAACCGGCTCACCCTTTATTATGGGGCAGTTGGGCTTAACGCCAAGCGAGATTGGCCTCAGCTACCTTCCACAAACGGTCACTTTCTTAATCGGTGGCTTTGGTTGCCGGGCGTTATTAAATCGTTTTACCGGCGACCAACTTCTGCCTTGGTTACTATTGGTTTACTGTTTGAGTGTATTGGCGTTAATGATCGTGGGATGGTGGATGACACCGTCCCTCACCCTACTGCTGGTTCCTTTCAGCTTGATGGCGATGTCGAACGGGGCTATTTATCCCATAGTGGTCTCTAAGGCCTTAAAAGTCTTCCCAGCGCATAGCGGTAAGGCCGCCTCCGTGCAGAATTTTGTACAACTAGGATTATGCTTTATCTTCAGCTTGTGGGTATCGTCCCATATATCGCATGTCTTAACGGTTACAGTGACTGCAATGGCCACCACCGCGCTTTTGGCATTCGTCGGCTATTTTTGCCAATACTCACGCACAGACTCTGCTGACTGATCGGTCGTCAACATCCCACTTTTTGTGTATTGAACTCTGCTGAAGTCAGTCCTATACTGATTTCGGCGGAGCGAGTTAGACAGAACTTTACAAACCCGTCCTATTATAAAAAAAATTGATTGTCCCTGATGAATAGCTGTCTGCTTTTCCACGAAATTCATACCCACGCGCCCGAGCGTAGTGTGTTATTTGAACAGGTGATATACGCATATGTCTACGTCATGTCTCGAAAAAGCGAGTTTCAAAGAAGATCATTGGTTTCGTATTGCGCAGGAAATGCTCGAAAGTGCTGATATCCAGATTAATGGGTCTCGGCCTGGTGATATACGCGTCGTTAACCCGCAATTCTTTAAACGTGTTTTACAAGAAGGATCGCTGGGCCTCGGTGAAAGTTTTATGGACGGCTGGTGGCAGTGCGACCGGTTAGACATCTTCTTCACTAAGGTTTTGCGGCACAAATTAGATCAGCAACTCCCCCACCATTTTAAAGATACCTTACGTATCGCTACCGCAAGGTTAACTAATCTTCAATCAAGAAAGCGTGCTTGGATCGTCGGGAAAGAGCATTACGATCTCGGTAACGATTTATTTGCTTTGATGCTCGATCCTTACATGCAGTACTCTTGTGCCTACTGGGCTACTGCCGATACCCTTGAAGCAGCTCAGGAAGCTAAGCTCGATCTGATTTGCCGTAAATTACAACTCAAGCCTGGAATGACATTGCTTGATATAGGGTGCGGTTGGGGTGGATTGAGTGAATATGCAGCCAAACATTATCAGGTTAGGGTCACCGGTGTAACCATCTCGGCAGAACAACAAAAAATGGCTCAGCAACGCTGCCAGGGATTGGATGTTGACATCAGCTTACAGGATTATCGCGATTTACATGAAAAATTCGATCGGATCGTGTCTGTAGGAATGTTCGAACATGTCGGCCCTAAAAACTATGCAACTTATTTTGATGTAGCGGCGCGGAACCTCAAGCCCGATGGCTTGTTTGTCTTACATACAATCGGGGCAAACGCCACCAATTTGCATGTCGATCCGTGGATTGATAAATACATTTTCCCCAACGGTTGCCTGCCCTCTGTCAAACATATCGCTGAATACAGTGAACCTCATTTCGTCATGGAAGATTGGCACAATATCGGCTCCGATTACGATAGAACGCTAATGGCTTGGTATGAGCGCTTCCTTGCAGCATGGCCTGAGCTATCACAACGTTACGACGACCGATTCAAGCGTATGTTTACGTACTATCTTAATGCCTGCGCGGGGGCATTTCGCTCTCGAGATATTCAACTATGGCAGGTAGTATTTAGTCGTGGTATAGACGGCGGGATACGCGTAGCGCGCTAAGAGACATAAAGCTCCCTAGGGAGCTTTATAATTAGGCTTTCGTTTGGTTTAACACCCGTTCGACGGTGTCGACAATCGCTTGAGTTTGCGTATCAATTTCGATATTGACGCTGTCCCCTAACTTACGCTCGGCAAATAATGTCCGTTCCAACGTTTCAGGGATTAAATGCACACAGAATCGCCGGTCGGAAACGTCACCGATGGTTAAGCTGCACCCATCAATGCCGACAAAGCCTTTATGGAGGACATATTTCATTAATGACGCATCATTAAGTTCAAACCAGACCTCACGATTGTGTTCTGATTGAATAATTTTACAGAGTGTTGCCTGAGTCATTATATGACCAGACATCAAGTGACCGCCGATTTCGTCTGAGAATCTCGCCGCACGTTCGATGTTCACGCGATCGCCAACCGCAAGGTCTCCCAGATTGGTGACCCTTAGCGTCTCTTTAATAAGATCAAAACTTACGCTATCACCCGTTATCTCGGTAACCGTTAAACAGCAACCATTGTGGGCGACCGAAGCCCCTATTTGTAAGTCTGTCAGCCAAGCAGATGGGAACTTGACCTTATGCGTACGAAATAGCGGTTGCTCGCTAATTTCAATTATTTCAGCGGTGCCGAGCACTATACCAGTAAACATCCTATCCCCCTTATTTTGCTTCAGACTATCATAAAATTCACGGCGAAAATGATTGGCAAATGCGACGACATAAAATATTTCGTTTTTTCTCCTTTATGAATATTAGGAGTTCAGCGATGATAGCTAACGAACAGGATAAATTTGTCGATTAAGGATATCTAGTGCAAAAATATTTCAAAGAAGCCAAGCAGCTACTCGTGTTGGCGATACCGGTTATTCTATCGCAAACCTCACAAACTGCGATGGGCTTCGTCGACACGACGATGGCAGGCTCAGTCAGCGCTACCGATATGGCTGCCGTCGCCGTGGGCACATCAATCTGGTTACCGGTTATTTTATTCGCGCTCGGTATATTGATGGCGATTACACCGACTGTCGCCCATTTGGCGGGTTCGGGACGGCGTGATAAGGTCGGCGACCACATACAGCAAGGAATGTGGCTAGCCGCGTTCCTCTCCGTTATCGTTATTGCCGTGATTTGGAATGCGGGCATATTTATTCGTGCCATGTCAGGCATCGACCCAAAGATGGCGGATATCGCGGAACGCTATCTCCACGCACTGATGTGGGGCGCACCCGGTTTTCTCTTCTTTCAGGTTATCCGCGACCAATGTGACGGCCTCTCTAAAACAAAGCCCAGCATGGTGTTCGGTTTTATCGGACTGCTATGCAATATTCCTATTAACTATATTTTTATCTATGGCCATTTCGGTATGCCCGCGTTGGGCGGCGTAGGCTGCGGTGTCGCCACTGCCTCGGTCTATTGGCTAATGTTTTTCGGCCTTTGGGCGTGGACCAAAAAATCCCGTAGCTTACGAGATATCCGTCCGAGCGTGCGCTGGGCAAAACCTAACTTTGTGGAGATTAAGAGAATTTGTGCGTTGGGGCTACCCATCGCTTCCGCACTATTCTTCGAGGTGACGCTCTTTGCGGTTGTCGCCATACTCGTATCACCTCTCGGGATAGTCGATGTTGCGGGCCACCAAATTGCATTAAACTTTAGCTCACTAATGTTTGTAATCCCCTTATCTATGGGTGTTGCGAGTACCATTCGCGTGGGCTATCAACTGGGACGCGGCTCGACTCAAGGTGCACAGATCGCGGCATGGACCTCCCAAGCCGTTGGGTTGTGTTTTGTAATCTGTACCGCCATTGCTACGGTCGTTTTTCGCCATGATATCGCTCGACTCTATAATAGTGACCCGGCAGTCGTTACTCTCGCCGGCCAATTAATGTTCCTCGCCGCTATTTACCAATGCTCAGATAGTGTGCAAGTTATCGGTAGCGGTATTTTACGAGGTTATAAAGATACCCGAGCAATATTCTTCATTACGTTTGTCGCTTATTGGCTATTGGGCTTACCGAGTGGTTATATTTTAGGCTTGACCGATCTTATCGTGCCACGCATGGGCCCGGCAGGATTCTGGTGTGGTTTTATCATTGGCCTCACGTCTGCGGCAATTATGATGGTGATCCGCATCATTAAACTGCAGAAAAAACCGGCAACAGTCATCTTGAGCCGAGCAAGCCGCTAAAAATGATTAAAATTCCTGCTCAAATGGTTACATGTCAACCGCTTGAGCAGATATTTGATTTTTTCTGCTTGCTAGTCACTAAGGTTATCGATACTATTCGTCCCGCTGCAGCAATGCAGCGTGTGCGTCCGTAGCTCAGTTGGTTAGAGCACCACCTTGACATGGTGGGGGTCGGTGGTTCGAGTCCACTCGGACGCACCATAAAACACCGAACCATTCAAACGCCTCAGTTTACTGTTTATACCCTCTCTGTAAAATAAAGTTACTTTTACCGTCACTTCTTTTAGTTCACTCGATTAAATAATTACCTCTCCCTCTTAAATATATCTATTAAAGTTATAATTAATTTAAAATATCTTCCCCTCTGAATTAATCCTATGATAAGACTAATTTAGTGATCTTCATCCCACAGCGTCAATTGTTAACAAGCCTTTATAACGTGAGCAGGTTAAATTCCACCTCTAAACTTTAGCGAGATATCTATCAGCCTTAAACTTCTGCCTCTGGCTGAAGTTAGGTCAGCTCTGCTATAAAATTAAAGGATGAATTATGAGTAAGCTGCATCAAAAGGAAATTGATAGCCTCGTGAAATTACTCGGCGGGCAGGCTAATATTAATAGTGTCAGCCATTGTATTACACGTCTACGATTAGTCCTTAACGACCCAAGCCTAGCCAAACCCAAAGAGATTGAAAAGTTGCCGATGGTAAAGGGTTGTTTTACTAATGCCGGGCAATTTCAGGTCGTGATCGGACCGCAGGTAACGGAATATTATCAAGCCTTGATGGAAACCCTTGATCTCTCAAGTTCAGATAAGTCCTCTATTCGCCAAGCCGCTCGTAAAAATATGTCTTTTTCAGAAGCCGCCTTTTCGCATATCGCCGAAATATTTTTTCCCCTACTCCCTGCATTAATTAGTGGCGGCCTAATATTGGGGTTTAGAAATATTATTGGCGATATTCCTTTCCAGAATGGTCTGACCCTCGCTCAACACTATCCCGTCTGGCAGACTATCTATGAATTACTTTGGTTACCCGGCGAAGCTATTTTTATGTTTTTACCGGTAGCGGTATGTTGGTCAACAGTCACTAAAATGAAAGGAACCCCCATATTAGGGATTATATTAGGTATCACCTTAGTTTCCCCTCAATTAATGAACTCTTATTTATTAGGTCAACAAATTCCAGAAATTTGGGATTTTGGTTGGTTTAGTCTGGAAAAAGTCGGGTATCAAGCGCAAGTCATCCCTTCAATACTCGCGGGGATGATGTTAGCCCTAATTGAGCGGCAGCTCACCCGCATTGTTCCTCTTTCCTTAAATTTAGTGTTAGTGCCCGTCACTTCATTACTCTTCGCCATCCCATTAGCCCATGCGCTCATTGGCCCCTTTGGTCGTTTACTCGGCGAAGGCGTGGCGTTTATCGTTCAGTATGTTATGACCGGAAGTTTAGCGCCGATTGGCGCAGCGCTGTTTGGTTTTCTTTATGCGCCTCTGGTAATCACTGGCATCCATCAAACGACGCTAGCGATTGATATGCAGATGATTCAAAGCATGGGGGGCACACCGGTATGGCCATTGATTGCGCTATCGAATATCGCCCAAGCCTCAGCAGTGGTTGCAATAATCCTAAGGGATAAACGTCGTCAACAGCGCGACGTTGCGGTTCCCGCAGCGATAGCCGCTTATCTAGGAGTGACTGAACCTGCAATGTATGGCGTGAACTTGAAGTACCGATACCCCATGCTTTGCGCCATGATCGGCTCAGCTCTCGCCGGTTTGCTCTGTGGCGTTAATCAGGTACTTGCCAATGGTATTGGTGTCGGCGGTCTTCCAGGCATCCTCTCTATCCAGCCGCAGTTTTGGTTAACCTTTTTCTTCGCCATGCTTATCGCTATCGCCGTACCGATCATTCTGACCTTATTGTTCGCAAACTATTTGAGCCGTCGGCAACCCAATTTATCTGTTGAAGAGTAAATATTCACCCGTCAACGACTTAAGGAGACATCACATCATGGAGATAAATTGGTCCCAAGACAAAGTGGTTTATCAAATTTACCCTAAAAGCTTTCAAGATACGGATCACAATGGTTTTGGCGATTTAGCGGGCGTTATACAGCGACTTGATTATTTGCAGTTTCTCGGAGTGGATATTATTTGGTTGACGCCCATCTATCCCTCCCCCCAAATTGATAATGGATATGATATCAGTGACTATTACACTATAGATCCGCTGTACGGCTCTATGGAGGATTTTGAACGACTGGTTCAACAAGCGCACCTCAGAAATATACGCATTATGATGGATATGGTGTTTAACCATACTTCGACCCAACATCCTTGGTTTATTCAGGCATGTGACCCAACGAGCCAGTTTCATCCTTTTTACATCTGGCATGAAGCCTCTGAGAAGGGGTTACCGACTAATTGGCTGTCTAAATTTGGAGGGAGTGCTTGGCAATGGCAAGAGGACGCCGGAAAGTACTATTTACACCTATTCAGCCCGCAGCAAGCGGATCTGAATTGGGAACATCCGCCAGTGCGTCAAGCCATCAAAGATATTTGTCAATTTTGGGCAGCTAAAGGTGTTGATGCATTCCGACTCGATGTGATTAATCTCATTTCCAAACCCGCTGAATTTGTGGATGACCCGAACGGGGATGGTCGACAATTCTATACGGACGGGCCTAAGGTGCACCAATATTTACAGGAACTAAGCCGGGAAGTCTTCCAGCCTCTTGGCCTCATTACGGTAGGTGAAATGTCTTCCACCACCTTATCGCATTGCCAACACTATGCAGCACGTGATCACCGCGAACTGACCATGGCCTTTAATTTTCACCATTTAAAGGTGGATTATCCCCAAGGCAATAAGTGGCGTTTAGCCCGGCCTAATTTTGTAGAACTTAAGCAGATTATTAATTACTGGCAACAGGGGATGCATCAACGCGCCAACACGGCGCTATTTTGGGGGAATCACGATCAACCTCGTGTCGTTTCTCGGTTCGGTGAAGATAGACACTATCGCGTCGTCTCCGCAAAAATGCTCGCGATGGTGCTCTACGGTATGCAAGGTACCCCTTTTATTTTTCAAGGCGAAGAGATTGGGATGACTAATGCTGGTTTTACCGATATTTCACACTATCGGGATATTGAGAGCCTCTCATTTTATACTGAACAAGGTAATCGCGGCATCCCTACTGCTGAATCACTGGCGATCCTTGCGACGAAATCTCGTGATAACAGTCGGACTCCGATGCAGTGGGATGAAGGGGTCTACGCGGGGTTTAGTCATACCGCCCCCTGGATATGCCTTAACCCCAATTACCGTCAAATTAATGTTGCTGCGGCCATCGCCGACCCAGATTCTATTTTACATACCTATCGCGCACTCATTCGCTTACGTAAGCAGTACGAGGTTATCCAGTTGGGTGACTACACCGACCTACTCCCCGAACACCCAGAAATTTGGTGCTATCTTCGCCGTTGGAATAATCAACTATTGTTGGTCGTCGCTAATCTAACGTCTCTCTGCGTCGATTGGTCCCCACCAACCTCAGTCCCTGACTCACCCTATCAACTGCTGTGGGCAAATTACCCTACAGTCACCAATTACCCGACCGCAGGTCGGTTAAAACCTTATCAAGCCGCATGGTGGCTATGTACAGAGGACTAATAATCCGGTGAGGCGGGTTGATGGCCCAAGCTGCCAGCTACCACCTCCCTTTATCACTAATTTTTTTACTGTTTGATTGACACAGGAGTGACCAATTATGACTCAAGGAAGGGTTTCCCTCGTTGTATTTATCGCCACCACAGCAATGGTTTTTCCGGTCAGTGCCTTGGATTTTAAAGGCTATGCAAGGTCCGGTATTGGCTGGAGCAGTCGCGGAGGAGAACAACAGTGCCAAACTGTTACCGGTGCGGCCAGTAAATATCGTCTCGGCAATGAATGTGAAACCTATGCTGAATTGAAACTGGGGCAACAAGTTTGGCAGCAAGATGACGCGAGTTTTTATTTCGATACTAATTTAGCCTATGCCGTTTCACAACGAGCTGATTTTGAAGCCGTCTCCCCCGCGCTGCGTGAGGTAAATATTCAGGCCGAGAATCTCTTCCCTGCACTCCCTGGCGCCAAGCTTTGGGCAGGTAAACGTTTCTACCAGCGCCATGATGTTCATATGATCGATTTTTACTATTGGGACATTTCAGGTCCTGGTGCCGGTATAGAAAATATTAATACTGGTTGGAGCTCGATCTCTTTTGCCGTGACGCGAAATAGTGAAACGGGTGGTTCACAGGGTTATATCTCACAACAAATGAGAGAAAAAGATGTTATCACTGACACCCTCGATTTCCGTATCGCCAATCTGAACGTCAATCCTGGTGGGTCACTTGAAATCGGACTTGATTATGGCAAAGCCAATCCGAGCGAGAATTACGTCCTGTCAAACAATGCAAGTAAACAGGGGTACCTCTTTACCGCATCGCACCAACAAACGCTACCAAAAGGATGGAGTACCTCGGTGCTGCAGTATGCGACCGATGCCATGACATCATTAAATAATGGTCGTGCTGAAGGCGCAGCAGTCAATAATAGAGGGAAAATGCTACGGCTCATTCAACATGGTAATGTTGAGTTCGATGACCGTTGGGGGTTTACCTATGTCGCAATGTATCAAGATATTCAACGTGATAATCATAACGGGACACGTTGGCTCACTGCAGGCGTCCGTCCGATGTATCTCTGGACACCGACTATGAGTACCTTAGTCGAGTTAGGCTATGACCAGGTTAAATCGCAAAAAACCCAACAAACTAATAGCCAATATAAAATAACCCTCGCACAACAGTGGCAAGCAGGGCCCGGGAATTTTGCCCGACCTGCGCTACGATTGTACGTGACTTATGCAGACTGGAAAGAGAAATGGGGATATGCGGAGTCGAACGACTTTGGTCTGAGTAAAGGTATGGCCTATTCTGATACCTCCTCCCTGAAATTGAGTCGTGGGAACAGAGATGAATTAAGCGTCGGCGCGCAAATGGAGATTTGGTGGTGATAAAGACGACTACAGGGTGAGTTACCAGGGTCTCACACTTTGTCTTACCCCTTTAGAAGACGCTGGCCTCTCAGTGTTACATGCTATAAGTGACTTTCGAGAGGCTACAATTGATTGAGTTGCATCATTTTTCTATTATTTGTTATTTAGCCGTTAACGAATTCTAGTTGGTTTCCGGACTCTTAGTGACTATAATATCTCGGTTACCCACTGAAAAGGTCTTTACGAATAGCGTGATAAGATCCTTAACGTACAGAGTGTACTACACTCAAAAAATCTTTAGCTCAATGCGTAAAGCCTTCTCCTACGCATATTGCTTTCTTCGTTTCAAAGATCTCCTTTTCATTTCAAAGAATTCGTTTTACTCCACCATAGAAGTTTTCCCAGCGGGCGTCGTTCGCTTTACCCCGCACAAGTTCATCCATTTCAACTAATAGAAAATTATCATGAAAAAGACAAAAATCGTCTGTACCATCGGCCCTAAAACTGAATCAGAAGAGATGCTCACTAAGCTGCTTGATGCGGGCATGAATGTTATGCGTCTAAATTTTTCTCACGGTGATTACAACGAACACGGTCAACGTATCGCAAATCTGCGCGCAGTCGTGAGTAAAACCGCTCACCATGCGGCGATACTCCTTGATACTAAAGGCCCAGAAATTCGCACCATGAAGCTGGAAGGCGGTAATGATGTCTCCTTACAAGCTGGCCAGACCTTTACTTTCACTACCGATCAATCAGTGATTGGTAATAAAGAACGCGTAGCCGTTACCTACTCCGGTTTTGCCGCAGATTTAAGCATTGGTAATACTGTTTTGGTCGATGATGGCTTGTTAGGGTTGGAAGTGGTAGAAGTCGCCGAAAACACTGTTGTGTGTAAAGTCCTTAACAATGGTGACCTCGGTGAGAATAAAGGGGTCAACCTCCCTGGCGTCTCGATCCAACTACCTGCCCTCTCTGAAAAAGATAAACGCGACCTCGTATTCGGTTGCGAGCAGGGTGTGGATTTTGTTGCGGCCTCTTTTATTCGTAAACGCTCTGACGTACTCGAAATCCGTGAGCATTTAAAACAGCACGGTGGAGAGCATATTCAGATCATCTCGAAAATTGAGAACCAAGAAGGCCTCAATAATTTTGATGAGATCTTAGAAGCTTCTGATGGGATTATGGTGGCACGCGGCGATCTCGGTGTTGAAATTCCAGTTGAAGAAGTCATCTTTGCTCAAAAGATGATGGTGAAGAAGTGTAATCAGGCACGTAAAGTGGTCATTACCGCGACACAAATGCTCGATTCTATGATTAAAAACCCGCGTCCTACTCGTGCTGAAGCGGGCGACGTTGCCAACGCCATTTTGGATGGAACAGATGCAGTCATGCTCTCTGGTGAAAGTGCTAAAGGCAAATATCCTTTGGAAGCGGTCACCATCATGGCAACTATCTGTCAGCGCACTGACTCAGTCATGAAGAGCCGTATTGATGAATTGAAAGAAGGCCGTAAGCTGCGTATCACCGAAGCGGTATGTCGTGGCGCGGTAGAAACAGCAGAAAAACTTGAATCGACACTGATCATCGTCGCGACTCAGGGCGGTAAATCTGCGAAATCAATTCGTAAATATTTCCCTTCCGCGACCATCCTCGCACTGACTGACAATGAAACGACTTGCCGCCAACTCCTATTAACTAAAGGAGTTACCACTCACCTCGTGCCAGCGATCACTTCCACTGACGACTTCTACCGCATCGGTAAAGAAATCGCTCTCGAAGAAGGCTTTGCTCAGAAAGGAGATGTTGTGGTTATGGTTTCAGGTGCGTTAGTACCAAGCGGTACCACCAATACAGCTTCCGTTCATCTCGTCTAGTATTAACTCGATACCCTAAGGCCAGCTTTCTGGCCTTTTTTTTTGCCTTTTCCAAATTCCTGCGCGACGTAACTCCTTCAAAGAGCAACTTCCTGACGACGAGGGAGCTATTCCTAGCAAAGAAAAAACAGTCAAAAAGTCGCTATTAATTTTTTTTAAATTATTTTTCGAACTATTTTCTTTTCACTCTGTCGTAATAATTAACAGCGGCAAATTTAAGTAGCCCTTTCCAAAAATTTCTTAAGAATCCTTTCAAAATTAATTACTTTATCCTTTTAATTTTGTTTTATTTATCGATAAATAAGATTAGCGATAGCATTTTTTGCCCTTATTTCAAAGGTTATCCCGATTGAATCGCACAGTTATGCCTAAAAAACTTATCGAAATAAATGACGTGAGCACTATTTAATCGAATAAGCGCTTTTAAGCATCTTCTTATAAAAAATTATTTCTCAACTTAAAAAACTTTGTGTAATACTTATCTGGCTACATGGATATTAAACCTAATAATGAGGGTAACATAATGAATCGTACTAAACTGGTACTGGGCGCGGTAATTCTTGGTTCAACTCTGCTTGCTGGTTGTTCTAGCAACGCTAAAATCGACCAACTGTCAAGCGACGTTCAAACTCTGAACACCAAAGTTGATCAACTAAGCACCGACCTGAACTCAGTACGTACTGACGTTCAAGCTGCTAAAGATGATGCAGCTCGCGCTAACCAGCGTCTGGACAACCAAGCTCACTCTTACCGTAAGTAAGAGTCTTGGACTAGAAAATGGCATCCTTCGGGATGCCATTTTTTTTTATTGTATTTCTAAACAACTCTTGCAAAGACTTAATAACTCGCTATGATAATGATAATTGTTATCATTAAATAAGGAGCTATTATGCCTATCCCCCACTCATTCTCGCTCTGGATAACTCGTAATCTCGACGCTTATCAAGAGACGCTAGAGCGTTTACGCGTAGAGTATTACCTCGCAGAGCGTCCGCTATATCA
Source organism: Rosenbergiella collisarenosi (assembly GCF_018494085.1). Classification (GTDB taxonomy): domain Bacteria; phylum Pseudomonadota; class Gammaproteobacteria; order Enterobacterales; family Enterobacteriaceae; genus Rosenbergiella; species Rosenbergiella collisarenosi. Next base: position 192,347 of record NZ_JABBFP010000003.1, read on the forward strand.
TCAACACTGTACCCTTGGTCAACTGCGTCAGTTCAACGATATGAGCCTGAAAATCGCCGATTATTGCTATACCCAAGGGGACGACGATAATTACTTCGCGGTGCTATTGGCTTTACATCAAAAATTACTCGAACAACTCCATAGTAACGTGCAGCGTGAACCCTTATTCAAGGTACAGACAATCCAGTTAGCCCGTCACTCGATGACGGGGCTATGTCAGGTATTTATTGCCCAGGGGGATTGGCAGAAAGCCAGCGAATTGCAACGTGAGTTCCTGCAATACGCTGATTCAATGAGCTAAGGCTAGCTTATTGGTGTTCACGCACCATTTGTAATAAGGCTTGGAGGGGATGTTTAATTTTCTCCCCACCAAAGCGTTTTACTTGGCTACGACAAGAGAAGCCGGTGGCAAGACATCGTTCTAGTGGTTTATTCGCGAGCTGAAGTTCCCAAGACAGACCGAATATCTTTCGAGAGTTATCCAGATTACGTGCCTCATGCCCATAAGTGCCAGCCATTCCACAGCACCCAGCATTGATTGTATGGAGCGTCGCTCCAAACTGGCTAAATAGGGTCTTCCATTGCTGAGTCGATGAAGGTAAAGCTGTCACTTCAGTACAGTGTGCGAAGAGATACCATTCACCTTTAGTCTGTGTAGGCTCTTGCAACGATAATACTGCGGTTGCGAGCCATTCGTGAGCTAACTGGACGTTGAAGCTGCCACGTTCATTCCCGAGCATCTTATATTCATCTCGGTAACAGAGTACCAGTGCAGGATCGGTGCCAACCATCGGTAGATTTAACGTAGCAACACGATTGAGGATCTCGGCACTTTTCCGCGCCGTCCGTGCAAATTGTTTCAAGAACCCTTTAACTTGCTGCGGCTTACCATTTGGTACGAACGGTAATAGTACAGGTCGATAGCCAAGAAGACTGATCAGCTGAATAAGGTCGTGAACTAAGGTGGCCTCATAAAAACTGGTAAAGGGATCCTGCACCACCACCACGTAATGTTCGCGCTCAGCATCTGTCATAGCTTGGAGGTCTTCCAGCGTCGTAGTCATAGCTGGATGCCCAGAGAGCTGACGTTGTAAAGTGGGGTATGATAAAGGCGGTAAGTCCACCATTCCCACTGAGCGTCGACTTAGCTGATTCACCCAGGGTTGTGATAATAAGTAATTCACCATTTTTGGGGCTTTAGCCATGACGGGAAGTAAGGGTTCGATATTCGCGACAATATGGTCAGAAACGGGTCGTAGATAGCGGGTATGGTATAACTCTAAGAATCGTGCACGAAACTCCGGCACATCGATCTTAATAGGGCACTGAGTCGCGCAAGCTTTACACGCCAGACATCCATTCATCGATTCTTTCACCTCGTGAGAAAAATCGTACTCACCTTGGCGGGCTCGCCAGCTATTTTTTACCTTCTGACTGAGTGAACGTAAGGAAAGACTCGAGGTATCATCAAGACTCTGTGGATTGAAATTCTGTTCGGACAAGAGTCGTAGCCACTCGCGAACGAGTGTCGCTCGCCCCTTGGGTGAATGAACACGATCCCGCGTGACCTTCATTGATGGACACATTGGACTATTCGCATCAAAATTAAAGCACAGGCCATTACCATTACAATCTACCGCGCCTCGCCAGCTTTCTCTTACCACCACCGGTATTTGACGATCGAATGAACCACGAGTTGGGCTATCGATGGGTAATAGTGGCGATGTATTATCTAAGGGCTGACAGATCTTTCCTGGATTTAAGCGATTATCGGGATCGAAGGCCGTTTTAATACGCCGTAACTGGTGATAAAGCTCTGGACCAAAAAAATCCGCACTATAGGCTGAACGATAGCCTTTCCCATGCTCTCCCCACAGTAACCCCCCATAAGCACGCGTGAGTTCGGCAATTTGATCGGATAGGGTAAGCATCAATTGATGATGTTCAGGTAAAGTCATGTCCAGCGCCGGGCGCACATGCAAGACGCCAGCATCGACATGCCCAAACATCCCGTACGATAGCTTATGGCTATCTAGAATGGCTCTAAATTGCGTAATGTAGTCAGCGAGGTGTTCAGGTGGGACAGCGGTATCTTCTACAAATGGAATCGGTTTAGCCCGCCCTTTCGCGTTGCCTAACAATCCCACTGCTTTCTTGCGCATGGCATAGATCCGTTCAACCTGTTCGAGCTCGCGACAACATTGGTAACCAATCACGCCGGCCTGCCCGCTAGCACGCAACTCCTCGAGTTGATGGCACAGTGCGGAAACTTGTTGCTCGACCTGACTAAGATCATTCCCTGCGAACTCGACCAGGTTGATACCCTGCATTGTATGGCCCTCAACATCGGTGATTAATTCACTCACTGAGTGCCAAACAATATCTTCACGCGCTAAATTCAATACAGTGGAATCGATAGTTTCGACAGAAAGCGCTTTCGCTTCTACCAAGAATGGGGCGTTACGCAGCGCGGAGTCGAAAGAATCATATTTGATATTAATCAGCTGACGGACTTTAGGCAGAGGTAACACATTGAGTTTAACTTCAGCAATAAAGGCGAGCGACCCCTCTGCCCCACAGAGGATACGGGTAAGGTCGAAACGCTGCTCTTCTTGTGAAAAGACATGTCGCAGATCATAGCCGGTAAGAAAGCGATTGAGCTTAGGAAACTTTTCTTCAATCAAGGCGTAATTATCTTGGCAACTACTCAGGACTTCGCCATAGATCGCTGCTTCTTGAGTGACGCCTTGACCACGTGTCAACGCTTGCTCGGTCGTTAAGGGGCAAGTATGGATAACCTCGCCACTCAGTAATACTGCGCAGGCCCCCAACACATGGTCAGAGGTTTTGCCATAGACCAAAGAGCCTTGTCCGGAGGCATCCGTACTCACCATTCCACCTATCGTTGCGCGATTACTGGTGGAAAGCTCGGGGGCAAAGAAAAATCCATGTGGCTTTAACCACGCATTAAGCTGGTCTTTAACTACTCCCGCTTCAACGCGAACCCAACCCTCCTCGGCGTTGAATTCTAAAATATTATTCATGTGTCGCGAGAGATCAACGACGACACCATGCGTCAGCGATTGACCATTGGTGCCCGTTCCTCCTCCACGGGGAGTGAAGGTTAAGTCACGATACTCATCGGTGGCGGCCAACTGGGTGATCATCACGATATCAGCCAGGGATTTAGGAAATAGAATGGCGTCCGGTAAATTCTGATAAATGCTATTGTCCGTCGCCATACTTAGGCGATCAGCATAGTGCTGACCAATATCGCCCGCAAATCCTTGCGTGACGAGATGCTGTAAAAAGTTACGGGTAACGTCTGTCTGTCCAGGAGTGTGGTTTAGTTGTGGAATCATTTGCCCATTGCCAATTTAAAAGTGGTCTTCGATCAACCTCTTTGTTTTAACATATTTTGTTGACGCTTCCTTGTGGGAATACAAAATTTATCGAAAAGAGATGTTGTTCCATTCATGGATCAAGCATCATAGTCGGCAGATAAGCTGGACTAAAGATAAAAAAAGGACATCAACTATGAGTAAAGCGCTTCAACCGGAGCGAAGTATTCCCCAACGGCTATTAACCTTAATCTTCTTCTCATTGATGATTATCAGCTGTTTTTGGGTCGTACAACCGTTTATTTTAGGCTTTGCCTGGGCAGGGATGGTCGTTATCGCCACCTGGGGCATGATGCTACGTATTCAACGTCTACTGTGGAATCGACGCACACTCGCGGTTATCGTGATGACCTTTATTATTCTGTTGGTCTTTATTATTCCGGTCGCGCTACTCATCAGTAGTGTGTTAGAGAACGCTCAACCGGTTCTCCATTGGCTTAGTGCTGGTCATCTCGCTATGCCGCAGTTAAGTTGGCTGGATGCCATTCCCTTAGTTGGCCATAAGGCCGCTCGTTATTACCATCAAATGGTTGCGGGTGGCGGAGCTCAACTACTTGCCACTGCCCAGCCCTATATCGGCCGCACAACGAGCTTCTTCGTGGCACAAGCCGGACATTTTGGTCGTCTGCTCGTCCACCTCGCGCTGATGTTGCTCTTCAGTGCACTGCTCTATTGGCGGGGTGAGCGTGTCGCGAAGGGGATCCGCCATTTTGCCTTCTGGCTAGCCGGTAGCCGGGGAGATGCGGTTGTGATCCTTGCCAATCAGGCGATTAAAGCCGTTGCGTTGGGCATAGTGGTGACCGCCTTATTACAAGGCGTTGTTGCAGGTATAGGTTTGGCGCTGGCAGGCATCCCCTATGCGACCATCTTAACGGTACTGATCATTCTCTGTTGCCTGATCCAAATAGGCCCGCTATTAGTCCTCATCCCAGCAATAATCTGGCTGTATTACAGTGGAGACACGACATGGGGAACCGTGCTCGTGGTATGGAGCGTAGTCGTGGCTTCGATGGATAGCGTGATCCGCCCGATGCTGATCCGTTTAGGCGCGGATTTACCGATGCTAATTATCCTTACCGGCGTCATTGGGGGGTTAATCGCATTTGGTATGTTGGGCCTCTTCATTGGCCCGGTCGTTCTCGCCGTTTCCTATCGATTGGTGCATGTCTGGATGCATGAAGCACCTTGTCCAGATGCACCGCCCGAAGAGGTCCTTGAAGAGCTCTTCGAAGTCACCCGTCATATTGCCGAAAACCAGCGTCAAACGCGTATGCCAAAGTAAGGCTAGGCACCATCTGGGAGAATTCTTACATAATACCTTGGCACGACAGGGTATTATTTTCCCAGACGCGTTTATTTCACCTGTCTTAATTATTGAATTGCTGTGTGTAGTCTTTACCCGCCAATTGGCGGGTTTTTTTTACCTTTTCTTCGCGGTGTTCTTCACGCCTGTTTTCGTTTATTGTTTAAGGATAATTATCGGCATGTTGCCGATGAGCAGAGCCTATTGAGCAATTCATGATGCAAACCGACGAACTCAGAACGGTGCCGGTTGGAAAACTAATGACGGCACACCAACTCAACCAACATGTCCCCATCACCGAAAGCTGCCAGCAGCTGATCCTGACAACACGTCAAGCGATTAGCCAAATTTTACAGGGCGCAGACCCGCGTTTACTGGTTGTGATTGGGCCCTGCTCTATCCACGATCCTGTCGCGGCCTGCGATTACGCAAAGCGTTTACAGCCGCTACGTGAAAAATATCGCGATCAACTAGAAATCGTGATGCGGACTTATTTTGAGAAACCCCGCACGACAGTAGGTTGGAAAGGTCTTATTAACGATCCACATCTCGACGGTAGCCATGATATCAATCACGGTCTCGTCGTAGCACGTCAACTTCTCTGCGATATTAATACGCTCGGCGTGCCTACGGCAACTGAGTTCCTCGATATGGTGACCGGTCAATATATCGCCGATTTTATCAGTTGGGGAGCCATTGGCGCGCGGACCACAGAGAGCCAAATTCATCGGGAAATGGCCTCCGCCCTCTCCTGCCCGGTTGGGTTTAAGAACGGTACCGATGGTAATTGTGCTATCGCTGTCGACGCCGTGCGGGCAGCGCGGGCGGCTCATCTATTCCTCTCCCCGGATAAAGACGGGCAAATGGCCATTTATCAAACCTCAGGAAATCCAGATGGGCACATTATTTTACGTGGGGGCAAACAGCCTAACTATCACGCTGCATCGGTGAAAGAGTGCCAGCAAGCGCTAGCATCAGTGAGGTTACCTGATCGCGTGGTTATCGATTGTAGCCATGGTAATAGCCTTAAACAGCATAAACGTCAGCTTGACGTTGCGAAAGATATTGCTCAGCAGTTACAGGCAGCTGACCATGGCATTGCTGGGGTGATGGTAGAAAGTTTTATCGTCGAAGGACGACAAGATTGGCAGGGCAACGGTAAGGATTGCTATGGACAATCGATTACCGATGCCTGTCTAAGCTGGGACGATACCGAGCAACTGCTGGCCATGTTAGCCGACGCAGTGACTCATCAGAGACTTAACTCGAGCAACTAATTACTAACTGCTTCCCCCACTCTGGGGGAGGTTTCGCCAATGCGCTATCATCCAGATGTTGCGCAAATGGATTCTGTAGCGCAGCGTGGAGGGACGCTAATACCGTGGTATCGCCCTGTTCTGCCGCGTTGATCGCCTCTTGGGCTAGATAGTTGCGTAAGACTAGCGCTGGGTTAATCGCTAGCATCCGCGCCTGCCGAGTCTGTGGGTCGATGGTTTCTTTCACCAAGCGTTGTTGATAACGCGTGAACCAGCTCTCAAAGGCCGGACGGTCGATAAACTCATCTCGTAATAGGCCGCCTTTGTCACTATCTGCCGCGTAACTGAGTAATCGGAAGGTTCTTGTGTAATCGGCTTTCTCACGCGCCATGAGGGTAAAGAGTTCGATAAGTAGGTCATTATCTTGGGTATCTGCCGCATACAGACCTAACTTCCCACGCATCCGCTCGCCCCAGGCGGCCATTAAGGCAGGCTCATACTCTTTGAGCGCTAGCTTAAGCTTATCCGCAGAGAGGAGTCCTGAAAGCGCATGGGCTAATCGATTTAAATTCCACAGCCCGACCGTGGGTTGATTCTCAAATGCATAACGCCCTTGATAATCGCTATGATTGCCGATTAGTCCGGGCTGATAGTCGTCCATAAACGCATAGGGCCCATAATCGAGCGTCAGCCCTAGCAAGGACATATTGTCGGTATTCATAACGCCGTGTGCAAATCCAACACTTTGCCATTGACCGATCATTGTGCCCGTTCGCCGTACAATATCCGCAAACCATAAGAAGTAACGATCGCTTTCGCAAGCCAACTCCGGCCAAAATGTTTCAATACTGTAATCGGCGAGCTTTTTCAGTGCTTCAACTTGTTGCCGATGGAAGAGATGCTCGAAGTGTCCGAACCGCAAGTGACTCTGCGCTACGCGGATCAGCATTGCTCCTGGCTCAGCCACTTCGCGTTGAACGAGCTCTTCACCGGTCGCGATACTTAACGCGCGGGTCGTCGCAATACCTAGACCGTGCATCGCTTCTGAGGCGAGAAATTCCCGTAGCGTCGAACGTAAAACCGCTCGGCCGTCTCCCATGCGTGAATACGGGGTTTTACCTGCGCCCTTGAGGTGCCACTCAACACTATCCCCGGTCGGGAGCTGCTGCTCACCGAGGAGTAATCCGCGTCCATCACCTAATTGCCCTGCCCATACCCCAAATTGATGGCCGCTATAGACCTGAGCGACGGGGCGCATACCGGCTAGCAGCTCACCGCCCCACCATACCGCTGATTTTTGCAGTGTCTCAGTATCAGGCAGGGCTAGCTCATCGGCGAGGGCGCGGTTCAAATAGAGTAAGCGTCCGCCTCGTAAGGGCGTCGGTGCCACTTCGCTACACAGTTCAGGTAACTTATGACCCCATTGCTGTTGAAATTTCATGCTGATCCTAACCTTAGTCGTTATAAACGACGTGCTTGCCAAAAGACTTTACGCCAATAGACATTACTCAGTGATGAACGCATGACTCCACGACTTGTTGATGCATGGATAAACTGGTTTTGCGTATCATAGATCCCTACGTGTAACCCTCCTTCCCCCCAGCCGGTCTTAAAGAAGACTAGGTCGCCAGGCAGGAGTTCTTTCTTACTGATTCTCGTGCCGATCTCGCTTTGTTGTCGAGTCGTTCTGGGGAGTTGGATTCCAAAGCGCTCTCGGAAGGTGCGATAGACGAAACCCGAGCAGTCGATGCCACTACGGCTTAATCCTCCGTAGCGGTATGGGGTACCGCGCCATTTAACGAGCTGATCACTAAGTACCAGATGGACTTGTCGAGGATTAGAGAGACGCGCATCAGGCGGTGGCGCATGGCTGCTACAGCCGACGACTAAGAAGGCCAATACCATCGCAAAGATTGGCATACTTCGAGACCGCAACATATTCAACATAAGCCTGCACCACTCCTTCATATCTAAATAATTAAAGTGTCAGAGATAAAAAAAGCTGCCAAGGCAGCTTCTTTTATTATTAGGGTCGTTGCATTAGCCTTTTTTTGGCACTGCAGTCTCGACCCGACTTTTCAGTTTCTGACCAGGCCGGAACGTCACTACTCGGCGAGCAGTAATGGGGATATCTTCACCAGTCTTGGGGTTTCTTCCTGGACGTTGGTTTTTCTCCCGAAGATCGAAGTTACCAAATCCAGATAACTTGACCTGCTCTCCCTTTTCCAGCGCACTGCGAATCTCTTCGAAGAAAAGTTCGACTAACTCTTTCGAGTCACGTTTGCTAAGACCCAATTTTTCAAACAAATATTCTGACATTTCAGCTTTTGTAAGCGCCATCGGTTCAATCCCTCAAGGTTGCCTGGAATCGCTCTTTTAACGCTGCAACACAGTCAGCTACCGTGGCAGCAATATCCTCTTCTTCCAGTGTACGCGTGGAATCTTGTAGATGCAGGCTGATTGCAAGGCTCTTAAAGCCTGGTTCAACCCCTTTCCCACGGTATACATCGAATAAGTTTACGCCAACCAACTGATTTACGCCAACTTTCTTACACTCAGCGATGATATCAGCAGCATTAATGGATTCACTGACGACAACGGCAATGTCGCGACGGTTCGCTGGGAACTTCGAAATCGCCTTAGCCTGAGGAATTTCACGGGTGGCAAGCTTGTCCCACAATAGCTCAAACACGACGGTACGACCATTCAGATCCAGTTTGCGTTCAAGCTCAGGATGCACGACACCGATCCAACCAATCACCTCCTCGTCGAGAACGATTTCGGCACTTTGCCCTGGATGCAGAGCGCTATGCTCTGTACGACGGAAGCTTATTTGTTCGGTTTTACCGGTTAGCTCTAATAGGCTTTCCAGATCCCCTTTCAGATCATAAAAATCGACATTTTGACGTTCGATTAGCCAGTGCTCATCACAACGGGAGCCTGCGATAACGCCGGCTAACATCATTTCTTGACGGATACCTAATGGGGCTTGGGCATCAGGGATGAATCGTAGGCCACTTTCAAACAGGCGCACACGGCTTTGCTGGCGATTCTGATTATAGACAACCGCATCAAGTAGCCCAGTCCATAACGAAAGACGCATCGCAGACATGTCTGCAGAGATCGGGCTTGGTAAAATTAATGGCGACTGTTGTGGATGTAGCAACGCCTGTGTCTTAGGGTCGACGAAGCTGTAAGTAATCGCTTCTTGGTAGCCCTTATCAACCAGTAGCAGTTTAACACGTTGCAGTGAGAGGTTTTCCTCACGGTGTTCTGGCATGATCAAACTGGCTTTCACGGGAATATTTGGGATGTTGTCATACCCATAGACCCGCGCGACTTCTTCGATCAGATCTTCTTCAATTTCCATATCGAAGCGCCAGCTCGGTGCTACGACTTGCCACTGTTGAGCTGAGGCGGTCACGTCGCATCCAAGCTGCGTCAGGATGGTTGTGACAGTCTCGTCAGCGATAACGTGACCAATGATACGGTCAAGCTTGTGACGATGTAGCGTAATTGTCGCAGGCTTAGGAAGAGACTGTTCGTGACTGGCCTCGACAATCGGACCGGCTTCACCACCACAAATCGCTAACAGTAATTCTGTTGCACGTTCCATCGCCGCGTACTGACCGGCAGGATCTACGCCGCGCTCATAGCGGTGTGACGCATCGGTGTGCAGACCAAAGCGACGCGCACGGCCCGTAATGGCCAGCGGAGAAAAGTAAGCACATTCGAGTAGTACATGCTGTGTGGTTGAGGTAATACCTGATTCTTCCCCACCGAATATTCCGGCCATCGCTAATGCTTTATGTTGATCAGCGATCACTAAAACATCGTCACTCAGCGTCACGTCATTACCGTCTAGAAGCGTCAATGTCTCGCCAGCCGTAGCATGGCGCACGATGATCTTCTCGTTTAATGTCGCTAAGTCGAAGGCATGCATCGGCTGGCCACGTTCCAGCAGAACGTAGTTAGTGATATCGACCATTGCATCGATTGAACGGATACCACAGCGGCGCAGCTTCTCTTGCATCCATAAGGGTGTTGGTGCGTTGATATCGATATTTTCGATAACACGTCCAAGATAGCGTGGGCACGCGTCGGCGGCAACGACCTCAATTGGAAACTGGCGATCACTCGTGGCAACGACCGGCGTGATGACCGGCGTGGTCAAGGTCATGCCATTGGCTACCGCAACATCACGCGCGATCCCCATGATCCCCAGACAATCCGCACGGTTGGGCGTGACACTAATTTCAATAGTATTGTCATCAAGCTGTAAATAGTCACGAATATCTTGACCGACGGGCGCATCAGCGGCAAGTTCGATGATCCCTTCAGATTCGACGTCAATTCCCAGCTCACCAAATGAGCAGAGCATGCCTTCAGAAGGCTCTCCGCGTAGCTTAGCGGCCTTGATTTTAAAGTCGCCAGGTAGTACCGCGCCTACTGTCGCGACGGCCACCTTCAATCCTTGACGACAATTTGGTGCTCCGCACACGATATCAAGGAGGCGCTCGCCGCCGACGTTGATTTTGGTCACCCGTAGTTTGTCGGCATTAGGATGTTGTTGGCATTCAACGACCTCCCCAACTACAACGCCGTTAAATTTTCCCGCGACAGGTTCAACGCCATCGACTTCCAAACCCGCCATTGTGATTTGATTAGAGAGTTGTTCGCTAGTCAGGGCCGGATTTACCCATTCACGTAACCAGAGTTCACTGAATTTCATTGGATAACCTGCCCTTATTTAAACTGTTTGAGGAAACGAAGATCATTTTCAAAAAATGCACGGAGGTCGCTGACACCATAACGCAACATGGTTAGACGTTCCATTCCCATTCCGAAGGCAAAACCGGAATACACCTCAGGATCGATACCGACACTACGCAGCACGTTCGGGTGGACCATTCCGCACCCTAGAACTTCCAACCATTTACCATTTTTACCCATCACATCCACTTCAGCTGAAGGTTCTGTGAAGGGGAAATAAGAAGGACGGAAACGAACTTGCAGATCTTCCTCGAAAAAATTACGCAGGAAGTCGTGTAGCGTCCCCTTAAGATTGGTGAAACTGATGTCTTTGTCGACGATCAGCCCTTCCATTTGGTGGAACATCGGAGTATGGGTCTGATCGTAATCGTTACGGTAGACACGACCCGGCGCAATGATACGGATAGGTGGCTGTTGTGTCTTCATGGTTCGAATTTGCACGCCAGAGGTCTGTGTTCTCAATAAGCGATCAGCATCAAACCAAAAGGTATCGTGGTCTGCACGTGCAGGGTGATGGGCAGGGATATTTAAAGCATCGAAGTTATGGTAAGCATCTTCGATTTCCGGTCCCGTTTCGACGCTGAATCCAAGTTCGCTGAAAAAGCCCTGTATCCGGTCGATAGTCCGCGTGACCGGGTGAAGCCCACCATTATCAATACGACGCCCAGGTAAGCTGATATCGATCGTTTCTTCTGCTAAACGAGCATTAAGCGCTGCGCTTTCGAGTGCCGCTTTGCGGGCGTTTAAATGTTCTTGGACTTGGCTTTTCGCTTCGTTAATTACCGCTCCAGCCGCAGGACGTTCTTCCGCAGGCAATTCACGTAGTCCTGTCATCTGTAACGTTAGATGCCCTTTCTTACCTAAATATTCGACACGCACCGTGTCTAATGTGGCGATATCCGTCGCCTCGTCAATCGCGCCCTTTGCTTGGGACACCAATTCTGCGAGTTGGGACATGTCTTTCCTCTTTTATCCAGTCTGTCTGGGAAGTTATGCTATAAGAACAGTTAATAACGACAAGTCTTAAAAACGACAAAGCCTCCTTAATGGAGGCTTTTCGCGCGTTTTTTCGTTTCTCATTTCCTGCGCAAAAGCCCCTCTCGATTAGAAGCTAAAGGAAATAAAGAAACGAAAAAAAAACGTTGTCATAATGTGTGTCCAGGGCGGCGTGATTAAAATAAAAAAGGGAGCAAGCTCCCTTTTCTACTGACTTATGCCAGTGCTGCTTTCGCTTTTTCGACCAACGCAGTGAAGGTTGTTTTGTCGAATACAGCGATATCAGCCAGAATCTTACGGTCGATTTCAATTGAGGCTTTTTTCAGGCCATTGATGAAACGGCTGTAAGACATGCCATTTACGCGAGCTGCTGCGTTGATACGCGCGATCCACAGCTGACGGAATTGACGTTTGCGCTGACGGCGGTCACGGTAAGCATATTGACCTGCTTTGATGACTGCCTGGAAGGCAACACGGTAAACACGTGAACGTGCTCCGTAATAACCTTTAGCTTGTTTTAAGATTTTTTTGTGACGAGCACGGGCGATAACACCACGTTTTACACGAGCCATATTAGCTCTCCTGTTTTATATTCTGAAATTAAAAAAAAAGTAACTTATGCGTACGGCAGGCAGGCAATAACTAGACCTAAATCGCCTTTAGACACCATGCCTTTCGGACGTAGGTGACGTTTACGCTTAGTTGATTTCTTAGTCAGAATATGACGCAGGTTCGCATGTTTACGCTTAAAACCACCAGAGGCAGTCTTTTTAAAGCGCTTAGCCGCGCCACGTACAGTTTTAATCTTTGGCATTTTTACAAATATCCACTTCGCATTGTTAATAATATAAAGCACTAGGCGAACGTGCTAACTACCGAGGTAGCTAGCACATTACTTGATGGCCTACTGCTTCTTCTTCGGCGCAAGCACCATTATCATCTGGCGGCCTTCGATCCTAGAAGGGAAGGATTCGACCACTGCCAGTTCAGACAGATCTTCTTTAACGCGGTTAAGCATTTCAATACCAATCTGCTGGTGTGCCATTTCACGTCCACGAAAACGTAGAGTGATTTTAGCTTTGTCGCCATCTTCGAGAAAGCGAATCAGGTTGCGTAGTTTGACCTGATAGTCGCCATCATCAGTGCCAGGACGGAATTTAATTTCCTTAACCTGAACAACTTTCTGCTTCTTCTTCTGTTCCTTAGAAGACTTGCTTTTTTCGTAGAGGAATTTGCCGTAATCCATAATTCGACAAACTGGCGGCTCGGCATTCGGGCTGATTTCAACTAAGTCAACACCCGATTCTTCGGCTTTCTCTAAAGCTTCACGCAGACTAACGATACCGAGCTGCTCGCCTTCGATTCCCGTTAGACGTACTTCATTTGCGCGAATCTCGCTATTGATGCGGTTCGGACGCGTAGGTTGTACTCTTTTTCCGCCTTTAATACCTTATTCCTCCAACTGATGAATACTTCTGCTGCGGATTTCATTTTGCAGCTTCTCAATCAATACATCGACATCAAAAACACCTAAGTCTTTACCGCGGCGGGTACGAACGGCTACTTTGCCCGATTCTACCTCTTTATCACCGCATACTAACATATAGGGAACGCGACGTAATGTGTGCTCACGGATTTTAAAGCCAATCTTCTCGTTTCTCAAGTCTGCTTTAACTCTAATACCCGCATTTTGTAGTTTTTTGGTCAATTCAGTGACATATTCTGCCTGACTGTCGGTGATATTCATCACCACTGCTTGTGTCGGCGCTAACCAAGTTGGGAAAAACCCTGCAAATTCTTCGGTTAGGATGCCAATAAAGCGTTCAACAGACCCTAGTATAGCACGGTGGATCATAACCGGTGTTTGACGGTCATTATTTTCACCCACGTACGTTGCATCTAAACGCTCAGGCAGGGAAAAGTCGAGCTGTACTGTACCACATTGCCATGCACGATCCAGACAATCATATAAAGTAAATTCGATTTTCGGCCCGTAGAACGCGCCTTCGCCTGGCTGATAGTCAAATTCGATATCGTTATTTTTTAATGCTTGGGCCAGATCATGCTCCGCCCTATCCCATAGCTCTTCGCTTCCGATACGTTTTTCAGGACGAGTAGATAGCTTAACAACGATCTTTTCAAATCCGAAAGTGCTGTACATATCGTAGACCATACGAATACAGCTATTTACTTCGTCTAAGATTTGCTCTTCGGTACAGAAGATATGCGCATCATCTTGGGTGAATCCTCGTACGCGCATCAGACCATGTAATGCACCAGAAGGCTCATTACGGTGGCAGCTACCGAACTCAGCCATACGCAATGGCAGATCGCGGTAAGACTTTAATCCCTGATTAAAGATCTGAACATGACCCGGACAGTTCATGGGCTTGATACAATATTCACGGTTTTCTGATGAAGTCGTAAACATCGCTTCTTTGTAGTTTTCCCAGTGCCCGGTTTTTTCCCATAGCACTCGGTCCATCATCAGAGGACCTTTAACTTCTTGGTAATCATATTCGGTCAGTTTGCTACGAACAAACGATTCGAGTTCACGGAAAATGGTCCAGCCATCGTGATGCCAGAACACCATGCCCGGTGCTTCTTCTTGCATATGATAGAGGTCAAGCTGCTTACCGATTTTACGGTGATCGCGCTTTGCCGCTTCTTCAAGACGCTTAAGGTAAGCGGCAAGCTGCTTTTTATCCGCCCATGCCGTGCCATAGATGCGCTGCAGCATTTTATTGTCGCTATTACCACGCCAATACGCGCCTGCTAACTTCTGTAGCTTAAAGTGGTGGCAGAAACGCATGTTCGGAACGTGTGGTCCGCGACACATATCGATGTATTCTTCATGATGATAAAGCCCAGGCTTGTCATCGTGACTAATATTTTGATCAAGAATTTCTACTTTATAGCTCTCGCCGCGTGCTGCAAAGGCATCACGCGCTTCTTGCCAGCTTACTTTCTTCTTGACGACGTCATAATTCTTTTCGGCTAGCTCGTGCATACGTTTCTCGAGCTTTTCGAGATCGTCTTGAGTCAGCGTATGGTCCAGGTCGACGTCATAGTAGAAACCATTATCGATAACCGGCCCGATGGCCATCTTGGTATTTGGCCACAGCTGTTTGATCGCATGTCCGAGTAAGTGCGCACAGGAGTGACGAAGGATTTCGATCCCTTCCTCATCTTTTGCGGTAATGATAGAGACATTCGCATCGTGGGTAATCGGATCGACGGCATCAACCAGTTCGCCATTCACACGTCCGGCTATACAAGCTTTAGCTAGTCCAGGACCGATGTCTTGGGCTATATCCATCACGCTCACGGCATGATCAAAACTACGTTGGCTTCCGTCAGGAAGAGTAATAACTGGCATTCTATATCCTTAATTGCAGTGGTAACCCACACGACAGGCTACATGCTATGTTTGGTTTTATCGTAAATTCAATTCGTTGTCGAAATCAGGCCGAGAATTATCTTCATTTGGTACACAACTTGGTACACCATTTTGTCATTCCCTACCCTTAGATTTTGCAAGAGTAATGTTACAGGTTAAGCAACATGACTTAAAGAGGTGGCTTTAATTTCTTATCAACTTTGTATAACAGAGACTTATATAAAGTTATGGTACAGTTACTGGATAAATAGAGGTAAGTAGACCTGTTTTAGTTCCAGACACTTTTTGAGGTTGCCGGATTTTCAGCCATCAATCGGTATTCTTTAGGCGTTTGGTTATTCAGGGATTCATGAGGTCGCTCACTGTTATATTCCCTTAGCCAGCGATCTGTAATTTCCCGTACTTTATTCAGAGATCTGAACAGATAAAAATCGAATTTTTCAGTCCTGTAAGTCCGGTTAATTCGTTCGATAAAAGCATTCTGAGTGGGTTTACTAGGCTTAATAAACTCCAGTTGCACACCATGATCTTCAGTCCATTGAGCCAGCGTCAGTGAAAATAAATTCCGACCCGTTATCCATCCTCTGTTTCAGCGGATAACCACGGCTGGCAACTATGCGATCCAAGACTCTAATGACCCGCTGGGCGGGAATGTTCAGGTCAATTTCTATGGATAGTGCTTCACGGTTAAGTCATCCACCCTATTAAATGTCCGAAAACGTCTGCCATTAATCAGAGCATCATGCATAAAATCAATCGACCAGCCCTGGTTTATCGCCTCAGGTGTTGCCAGCCGCTTTGGATTACGCACCGGCAAACGTTGCTTTCCTTCACGCCTTTCACCCTAAATTTACAGGCAATGCGGTGGCTTCTTCCTGAGCTTAGAGGTGATAAACAACACTAAACATGTGACCTCCCACTTATATTAATAAGTGCCTACAGGCTAATTCCCTTCAAGCTAAAATTAGCCTGTAGGCTAATTGGAAAGTACGAATCACGTCACGCTGTCACAAAATGAGTGTGTGGTGATTGTTCTCGGCATTTAGTCCGCATTTATAGGGTGGATAATGCCCCGGTCGGAGCAAAATATTAACGGTAATATTGTTTCTTTCTACGGCTGTTATGCTTCCAGTTACGACTCAATTTAAGGATGTCGGTGGGAATGTCATCATAGTGATCGATAATATTTTTTCCCCGGCAAGCTCTAAAACGTATCCCGTATTCAGGGTAATCCGCTATATGGCCTAGGGTCGCTTTTTTCTCAGAGAAGGTGCTGAAGTAACGGAAAATATGGTTCCTCAGCTGAGGATACGTATCAATCCTCTCGAAACGTTTGCGAGTCGAACTACTTCTTCCAAATTGGAAATGAGACTTTAATTTCTTTGTTTTCACAGAACTACCTCATAGGTTTACAGTACCTAGAAGTAGTCCCCAGCATAGTAGTTTATCTGTAATGTATTCATTCTCATGCCTCTACTCTTTGTCTACAAATACTTGGACTTCAGCGATGGCCATACCCAGATTCCAGTAGGGATAGCCAAGCCGGATAATCTTTTGATACGGTTCAAACGCAAATTCGTTATGTACTTCGCAAGGATAGTTCTTTTTTAATGACACTAGCAATGGGTCCTCTTCGCCTTTTTCACCCGCTCCCTACGAAATTGCCGGGATGAGAATATTATAGGGCGGACTAGGCTGTTGCTTATTGGCCTTTGCACACTCGATAAACGAACAAATTAATTGGTATAGGGCACTCGTTTTGGAGGACATACAAGCTCCCCCTACTTCCCCATATAGCAGCCAATCTAATGACACCCCAAACTGTTGGGCAAAAAGGTTAAGCCTGGTCGCTGAGTTCCACGGCTCACGTCACTAATAAAGCCCCTTGATAAGCCCAAGTGATTTGCAAACTGTGCATTATTCATTCCTGCTCGATGAACGACCTGTTGAAACCGAGATAATAAATGTTCGTCAAACGCCCATTGGCCGGTAGCCACTTTTTCCTGCTTCATTCTGTACCTTAAAAGTAAAGGAGCGTTTTGTCCCAATCTGGGTAATATTCTGCGGTTTTTTTTATCTTACTAAACAGTCTAAGTGTTTTCAGGTGCTTATGCAGGCCTTCTTGCGTCATATACAACCTTGCGGCCAGCTCTCTTGGGCATATATGACGATCACGAAGAAACTCATTGTTAAATACGTCCTCTATATTGGAATATTTGCCAATAAATCGTTCGCCAATGATAGATCTCATCTGACGCAAAACCTCTAAGTTCTCAACAGTTAAATGGGGTGGCTCGATGTCGGCAATATGGCTAGGATACGACCTAAATAGGTGTTCCCCCCCTTCGCCCTTTATTGACCAGCACATGTTTTTTCCCCAGAGCGACCGTAGTGTTCTTATCTAACTTGCCGACAGGTGGGGCTGAACCATATTTCATGAGATGCATTTCGTAAAACAATAATAGGCTTTATTGAGCAGTATTTATTTGAATACCTAAATGCTTTAAAAGGTGTGGTTGGCCACACGTCCATCGACTTATGGTGGTTAGGGATAGTGAAGCATTGACAAGCCTTATGACTACGGTGAGTAATGATGTAGTTCAGCATCTCTAAGCGCGATAGATCATCTATGAATACATCAAGCCCTGTAGGGCTTTCCTCGAATATCTCTTTTAGCGTTATGCTTTTAAGTTTTCTTGCTTTGGTCACGATGAGGTTAAATAATGCTTCTTGACAGCCAGAAAGTGCTTTACTTCTATTCGCGCCCTTTTCAACCGCAGAGCGATTGGTCATCATTAACGGAATACTAGGCTCAATTGCGTATTTACGACCTATCCTAGCCCTTTTTATCACACCGTTTTTATCTAGCTCAGTAAGTAACTTACTCATCGTTGACGCCATGATTCCGGTGGCCGAAAGGAGATCTTGAACTGTTACCAAGGGATGTGCAGTAGAACTGCCATGGATTCTAGCAACGATGCTATTAATAGTAACGCTTTGGTGAGTTCCTTGACCAAGTTACCATGAATTGCTCGACTAAAATTATCCTTCCGAAAAATGATACCTCACTGGTTCAAGCCACCTTTAAGGATTCCTACTTATGAGTATCACATTTATACGCCACGCCCAAAGTGAAGCTAATGTAGGCGGGGTGAGTAAGCCAAACTCTACTATTGAACTAAGTCCTGTAGGCCAACAACAGGCTCTTGAACTGGCCACACAGTTCTCTCAAAAACCAACCCAAGTGTATGTGTCTGAATTTATACGTACCCATCAGACGGCAGCTCCCATTCTTGATAAATTCTCACTACAGTCGGTCATACTTCCCTGTCTGAATGAGTTCAACGTTTTCGGCTTTGACATTGTAGAAGGTATGACAGGTGCTCAGCGTTTGCCTCTCGCAAAGCGTTACTGGAAGGCTTGTGATCCCGATGCGAACTTTGGCCAGGGTGGGCAATCCTTTAACGAGTTTTGTTCTCAGGTACGCGATTTCATCTCGTTATTCACGCAGGGTGAGATTGTTGATCATAGCCTAGTGTTTGGTCATGGTATGTGGTTCTCGGTCTTCTCTTGGCTGCAGGAAACCAACTTCACCACCAGCGTTACCTCGGCAGAAATGAAAGAATTTGTCTCATATCTAACAGAACATCATCCGGATAACTGCTCACAACATATCTTGCGCTAAAACTAGAACGTATCGTGGCCAAGTTTTCCTTATCGCCTTTTACTTCCTTTACCGAATGAAAGGCTCTCTTACCTGCGGGGGCAATTATGCATATCTTACAGATCCGTTTTCGTTTAGTAGCCTGGCCTAATGCGCCCTATTCCCTGAACGAGGATAATATCGCCAAGATACGTTATGGCTGGCTTTCTTTCTTTAAAAATGTAGAAGAATGTAGTGATTTCCAACTAACGTGAGAAGACATAATCAGTGAAACGGACCGCTTTTCATTTTTGTTTGAAGAGGATGTAAAAAGTCGCTAGGTGTACTGTGACACCATAACCTGGTGAGCTTATAGATTGTCGCTACACTAAACCGTAAGCAGGCCTGTAGCTCGTTTTTTACAAACAAAAAGGTCAAGTGAGAAGATTGCGAGTTCCATGCCTTTATACGTATCTCATATACAGATAAACGCCTTAAAGCCATTCTGGGGCGTATTCTTGTGCGACTGGCTACTTTTGAGGGGATGTTACTTATCGCTACTGGCAGCAATCTCTTTAGCTTTCTCGTAATCAGATACATCGATATTCTTGATCACATCGCCACATTTCATCTTGTTGGCCTTTGCAGCTAGAAATCCGTTATTGATGTTTTCTTCGACTATTTTGCATGCCATTATTTTCTTCGCGTTTTCATATTCTTCTGTCGTTGGTTCAGAATCCATATTCAGAGAACTAACCCTCCTATACCCAATAAGAGATAAAGTAATGCCACAGATTTACCGACTACATGATCATAGATAAAAAACAAACAATGCCGATAACGATGAACACAATATCCGAAGTCATATTTTCCCCACCTATATTTAGACATCTTTCTCTAACAAATAGAGCATCGTGCTAAACATAGGCACTGCCACAGGGTATCCAAACAGCCCTATACTTAAGTCATGTCGAGTGACTTCAAGGGACCAGAAGTAGTACATTTTAATTAACAGGCTCCCCCCAACAACACTACCGCCACAGGAACGTAGTAAATAGGGTTCCTATCACCATGAATTCGTATCTCTTTACTCTCTTCTCTGAGCAGCGCAGGCGACAACGCGCTATACAGACCGGTAACAATTACAACTAAAGTGACCACGCGCCACCAAGGGCCACTCATATAGGTCTTATTAAGCGCTTATAGGCCTTAAAAAGCTATTAGATAGGTACTCAACTGTATGACGGCATAAGCCATAAGTGGCCGACTAAAAAACCGTTTACTTTCTCCCAATGACATAATTTTTGTCCTTATGTACTTATCCAGGATATGACGAATTAATGGCATTCTACGTTAAGTAATTAGTGGGTCAAAATCGTGAAAGGTCGAGGCTGGTGGAATTTAATGATGGATTCTATTGAAGTTTAGCGATTATCTCGAAGATATGTTCACTAATTAGATTTGAACATTCCATTTCGATATTTTCTGGTTCATTTATAAGATGTTTGGCACGATAAAACCCATAAATGGGAGTTTTTAAATTCATATTTGATATAATTTTTCTGGTTCTTTTTTTGTGCGATGGAAAAAATATTTAAACACGAAAAGGCCCGCTCAAGGCAGGCTTCTAAGTGTAAACCGTTACTGAGTTTATGCTTGGATAAACATTTGCAAAACATCAGGGTGCTTCTCAATAACACGTAACATCTTCAAGTTAGAACCATGTGGAATCCGCTTATGCTGCTCCCAGCTCTGCACTAGAGACGGCGAGACACCAACTGCTTGCGCAAATTCATTTTGCTTCATGCCAACACTATCCCTGATAGCTTTAACATCTGGTATCGAGTACGACGTAACTCGGCTAGGGTCAATCTCACCTCGACGAATGGACACGGCTTGCTTCATGCTTTCAATAAGCTCATCAAACATTTCATCTTTCATTTTTTGGCCTCAATTTGTTGTGCGAAATGCTTCATCACTGCTTTTTGCTTATCCGTTAGGTTTTCTTGTTCTGATTTTGGATAGGCATAAAGCAAATGAATCTTCCCATCTCTCGCTACGTAGTAGTAAATCACTCTAATTCCACCGCTCTTACCCTTAGCTGGTAATGCCCATCGAATTTTTCGACATCCTCCCGTATGAGCAATCGTTGATCCGATATTAGGGTCTAAAAGTAAGTACGCCTGAAATTTTTGATACTCTTCAGCTGTAAGAAGTTCATCAATTAAGCGTTGAAAAATCGGTGTTTCGATAAAGTGTAGCAGAGTACGCCCCATAACTAGCACAGTGTATGATTAAATTATACTCTTACAGGGTAGGACTTTCAACAAGGGAGAGGGTGTTGGTTAAACTGTAAAAGTCAGCATTGGATATAAGGCGTTGTGTTATGAATCGGTCTCTGAGTCCCGCCTCATGAGGTACTCGTCATGAAACACCCCGTCAATGCATAGCGCAGCGGTGTCCGTTGCCCACTTGGTGAACCCGAAGAAACGATAGAGCGCATACGCAGCCCGGTTAGTAGTAACCACTGAGAGTTTCACGGTTTAGGCTGAACTGGTGGCTTCAAGCGCCGCTTCCATGAGTCCAGATGACAGCCCGGTACCTCTCATCTCCGGGCGAACATACATTACCCAAATATTTGCAACGTGGCTCAGTTTTGGTAACGAGCTGCGGCTAACGCCGATCATGCCTTGTAAGGTATTATGAAGATCAAACCCGCCAAAAATATAACTATTTCGTAACTGCTCGGCAAAAAAAGGCAGAGGCTCTAGTGTGCATTCGTCATAGGATGCACCAAAAGCGTTCGGATAAAGCCGCAAAGCCTCCAGCCTCAATTCTCTAAAGTCGCTGAGAACGCTTTCTGTAATGCGCCGTACCGTAAATTTTTTCACTGCTGGCTCCTTTTCATCCCATATATTTACCTGCAACAGGTCCAAAGTCTATGTGCCGATGAATATTGTCTTCAGTTACCCCGTGCATCAATCTATCTAGCGGTGAAACCGGCTCTTTATTAGGCGTGAGAACGATTCTCCCGTTATCAACCTCAATTTCTAATGAATCCCCTACCCTTAGATTTAACGCGCTTAGGATGGATTCAGACAGACACAAAGTAGCACAATCACCGCAAGCTGTTATCGTTGTCTTAGTCATACTTCTGAATACCTGTAATAGATTGTGTTATGACAAAAAGATCTGGAGTGAATCACTCTCGAAATTTGTTCCGAGACATATATTTTCAGAAAATAGCGAAGGTATTCATTCCCCAGCAGGTAATTTCCCACGTACTATAAGCCACTCGCCGCGTTTTACCATCCATTGCTTAAACCCTATGGTTCGCTCGACTTGCCTCACTTCTTTCTGAGTCCAGGCCATTATAGGACCCGCTTTTTGAGGCTCGCCAAGGAATTGAGCAATGGCTTTATCAGTCCAGTACCGAGCTATAAATCCACTCTTGCTGATCCATTTATCGTGCCATTCATCGCTTGCTTTGGCGCGATAATCGGCAGCATTGTAATAAAGTCGTACCACAATCACTCGCTCCTTAATTGCCAGGCTTTGGATCTGGTTTGTCTTCCTTTTTATTTGGGTGAAAGCTGAACGATTAAGACAATCGATACTTTCAGAATTGCTCAGCCCTCTTTAAACCATTACGACTAAATTGAACCCTTATCGAGATGGATTAAACAGCCCGTAGTCTGTGAAAAGCCGGTTATTTGGCCTTTCATCGTCAAACGCTGGCCTTTTTTAATTTAAGCACCTTGCTCTCTTCCGTCGGCTTTAGCCGGAACGCTGCATCATGGTTGCTGTTCAATTGAAGAATCACTGACTGAGCCACATAGCCATATTGATCGTCAGAAATGACTGCGGTTTTCCCGGTCATAGTTACCCATTGGCCAACCCACTTTTTATTAGTTGCTATTTCGTTATCGTGATAGTCCTTACCGATCTCTTTTCAGCTGACAGCTCTAGATGTCGGCTCCAAAGCAGAATTAAGCTGGTCTAAGCTACTATTCGCCGATCCCATTACGCCATTCATTTGCTGACAGCCTGCTTAGAGCAAGCAGTGATACCGCTAGCGACACAAATTGAAAACAAGGCTTTCCTTGGCCGATATTTATACAATTTTCTAGATTGCACTATAATGAGGTTATTAACTTGCACAGCGCGGTGAAGACTACCCGCTTGTCAATTCGTCAATGTGATGGTCACAGAGGAAATCAAAGGAGTCAATTATGATAAGGCGTGATGGGCGGCCATTTTATGCGAGAAACAAGAAAACCTTTGCCGTTTATCTTGTTCACTACAATATCATCGAAGCTCGCTTTGAATTTGAACCCCAGGGCAACACCCGCATTATTAAAAAAGGCTTCGTCAGTCATTATATGGATTTCCCTGACGATATGGAGCCGACCGGAACTTGGATGCAATAGCTACCACCGCTAGCCTTTGCGGTTCCCTACTTTACGCCCAATGCCCCCCAAAATTCAATAGCCTCTGAAGACTTACAGAGGCATCAACTTCAGCTGCTCAATTGCCCTTTACATCACCTGTTTCACTCTCCTCATTATTGATCACCACTTTGAACTCTTGCTAATCTTAAAGATGTATATAGAATACATCATTAAGATGATTCAGGGAGAAAACAATAATGCTTACGTCACAACAGAAAGCGCTGGTAAAAGCGACCATTCCAACTCTTAAGGCTAGTGGTCAATCGCTAACTGATTATTTTTATCAGCGCATGCTCAACCATGTACCTCAATTGAAAGAGACGTTTAATATGGGCCACCAGCGAGACGGACGCCAAGCTAAGGCATTAGCTAATGCGGTCCTTGCTTATGCTGAACATATTGACGACCCTCGCCCTCTGTTACCTGTTATCGAATTAATCTGCCATAAGCATGTGAGTCTGAATATTCAAGCACCGGATTATGCGATTGTCGGTGAACACCTGCTGCATTCGATGAGTGAAGTGTTGGGTATTTCAATGGAGGATGAATTGATTAGCGCTTGGGGCAGTGCTTATCAGGACCTCGCGGAGATTTTTATCGCGACTGAACGCAAAATTTATGAGCAGCATAAGCAGACTTTAGGGAGTTGGGTTGGATGGCGACAATTTACTCTCGATCGTAAAGTCATCGAGACGCCAGAGGTGACGTCGTTCTACTTAACCCCAACTGACCATTTGCCATTACCCCACTATCTTCCTGGGCAGTTCATTACGTTACGAACAGAGATTGCGACGCTTGGCTATAAACAACCGCGGCAGTACAGTCTGTCCACTGCCCCTAATGGTCAGTTTTTTAGAATATCGGTAAAAGAAGCAACGGGGGGCGTTGGGGAGCGCGAAGCAGGTTATGTTTCAACAACACTGCATCACCAGTTAAACGTTGGCGATCGTGTCGAATTAAGCGCACCGACTGGTAACTTCACCATTGCTGATCCTAATAAACATAATGTGCTCATTAGCGCGGGCATCGGTATCACTCCGATGGTTGCGATGCTTGAAGGCCTTTTAGAAAATAACCTACAGCAGAAGTTACCCTCAACTTCGCCGACAGTAACTTTCATTCATGCCGCGCGCGACGCTGAGCATTGTGCATTAGGCGAAGAAGTGCGAGCGCTCGCAGAGCAGCACCCAGCAGTGCAAACCTTTGTCACTGTAGAACATGCACGACATGATTGCCCGTTGGGTCATGCAGTTGGACGCTTAATACTACGTGAACTCCCCCCTTCTTTGCTCCCAATCGATGCCGACTTTTATATTTGTGGACCCGTCCCCTTTGTGGAGGTCATCAATAATAATTTACAGGAGCTTGGTATTCCCATTGACCAGATCCATTATGAAGTATTCTCTACGGGGGGGACGGCCTCCTAGTTGAGTCCAATACTTGTGACTGCGGGCCTCACCAAAAGTGGAAATAGAGCGTGATGCCCCCTAAAACCAACCATAATATCGCGAGTAAGATAGTCGAGCGTCTTGAGAAGAAAATAGAATAACGGTGCGCTTTATTTGCGTAATACTGCTGGGTAAATAAAGGCCGCTCATCAAAGGCTTGGCCTATAACGATATCGGAATTGAGTAAGGAGTCCTGTTTCTCTTGCCAGTGGTCGAGCGCGCGATACACGGCGCTGATTTCAATATAGGAATTCACACAATTAAATACGCCAAAAATAGTCAGCAGTACGGGAATGTACAGAGTGTACAAGTTTCCCCAGTGTGGGTTGGTATTATTCATCGCCGAACAGTAGGCAATTACCATGAATGACTGAGCGGTAAAAAAAGCATTGGTCCGTTGTGCTAGTGACGAAATTTCTTGATGTATCTCTTGCCTATAAAACGTCAGTCTTTCGCGCGCTGTCGTAAACAGAGCAGATGAGCGCTCATCGATTTCAGGCGGCGTGTTGCCCATTGCAGGATCCACACTGATTCCTTACTAGAAAAGTTAAATTTAACTTAAGCATAGTGGTAAATCATCGTCACGCCGATTTTTTAGTTCTTAGAGCCAATAAATACCCCCCATATTGCACCAATATGGGGGTCTTCCTTACATGGTGTAAGAGAGCATGACCGAGGTTTTGGTATCCGTACGATCAGGAGCAGAAGAAGGCGGGTTATTGTTCCAAGTCACGTTATAAGCAAGCTTCAGTGAGAAGTTCGAGTTAATCGCGACCTGTAATCCTGTTTCGGAGTTCACCGTGGTGTCTTCACCAAATGAGCTAAGTACTGACACACCTTGAATGAATTTCGTCGTATCCGTCAGCTGCCATTGGTAGCTTAATGCACCATAAGCCAGAGCAGTCGTTTTATGACCCCCCTCATGATAATCGTCGTAACGAACACCTGGACCTAATTCTGCGCGCAGCGAATGCACTGGACCATTAAGAATTTGGCGACCGTAGCCAGCTACTGCGGTATCACGACTATCGTAGCCATTTAGGCGATCGCTTAGCCATGTTGCTTGGCCAAACAGGTAATCGTCTGCATTTAAGTTATGACGGGTACGACCACCAATGCTATAAGTCTCGGAAGAGCGCTCATCGTTTGAAGAGGTATTCGAGGCATTTCCATAAAGGCTATAAGCCATGGTGTCTTGAAACCAAGTCATATTGGTCTGAGCGGTGAAGTTAGAGCTTTTGGTGTTGCCACTCTGCGCAAGGTAGCCTGCAGATGCACTTCCATCGAAAGGCTTTTTAGCGGTTGCAGGGTTATCCATAGAAGTGAACACAACCGTATCAGCCAATGCTTGCTGACCCAATACACCTAAGCCCAACAATACCGTGAATGCGACTTTATTAAAAACTTTCATTAAATGACCTGTACTAACGAAATGGGTCCAAAAATGCAGAATGCCTGCATACCTGAATGTAAAAGATAAAAAGTAGCCTGTTAAGCCTCCGATTTCTTATTACGGTTGGAGGGCTTGGCTGGGTGCGTATCATAACGATGAATTTAGAAATTAAAAGAGGGTAAAGTGTAAATCAGAGGAATAACTTTTCCGAGTATAATCGGGAAAGCGCCGCAAAGCGCTTTAACCGAAAATAAGTCTCATACTAGCGTCAGCCAGTGAAGCAGCACATAGCCGATGACCACGACAATTATCGGCAAAATATATAGCAGATAATATTGTCTGAAAGGATTTTGGGCCGTTAACATCACGCGTGGTGCGTTATGTTCTACCGCTTTGCCCTCACCTTGTGCGCGATCAACCACACGTTGATCTTCAAGTTGCTCTTTGACATAACGATATTGCCGCCATTGCCGTGAACCCGCAGCGTTAAGCGCCATGCCAAAGAAAATCAGGAAAAAGATTAACCAGAACGTTACGTTGGTACTGTCGCTAAAATTAGGGACCGGTGAATGATGCCAAAAGACATCGAGAAACCGAGTATTGAAGCGGATCATATCGACGATGACTCGCACAAAGTCTGCTAGCACCGCATTCACACCTGCAAGTTTATCGCGCTGGGTGCTCAGATAGTTAAGGAGTGAGATCGCTGTCGATAACGTGCTTAGTATAAAAATAATCCATCCAACGCCTTTTTTCATCGTCGCGTTGTTTCGAGCCTGAGTGAGTGTCATAACTTCACCTATCAATGTGATTAATTGGTATTAAATAACACAGCTGATTTGACAAATCGATCTTAGTTGAAACAATACCCATCATTAACGACCCCTCTTTAGGAGACACAATGCCGACACTTCATACTACGAAAGCCGTTATTTTTGATATGGATGGGATCCTGATTAATTCAGAGCCTTACTGGAAGACAGCGGAACAGGTCGTCTTTGAAGCTCACGACATCGACCCGGCGATTTCGCAGCGCCTCCCGGATACCACCGGCCTTCGTATCGATCAAGTGGTAAAGCTATGGCTACACGTGGCAGGTAATAAGAGCGCTAGCGCTACGCTTATCACTCAACAAATCATTGATTTTGTGATTGATAAAATTAAGGATGAACGTCCGTTACTCCCCGGCGTAAAGCACGCATTACAGCTCTGCCAACAATCCGGGATGAAAATTGGGCTCGCCTCGGCATCGCCAATGTCCATGATTACTACCGTAGTCAGCCTGTTTGAACTTCATCCCTACTTCGTGACGCTCTCTTCGGCTGAAATGCTCCCCTATAGCAAGCCTCATCCCCAGGTTTATCTGAATGCGGCGAAGGCCTTAGGTGTCGACCCCCTCAACTGCTTAGCCATTGAAGACTCGGTCAACGGCATGGTTGCAGCAAAAGCTGCTCGGATGCGCGTCTTTACCGTTCCCGCGCTTGAGCAGACCGACTGGCCAGTCTGGGCATTAGCAGATAGTAAGCTCCCGTCCCTCAACGCCTTAACACTCGACCTACTACAGGGTAAATAAAACGATACCTCTTGTTACAACGTCACTATTCACAAACACTGTATACTTATCTATACTGGACGTATTTCCAGCTTTAAGTGTATTAACTCATGACCGCCGAAGGCCACTTACTCTTTGCTTTAGCGACCGCCGTTGCCGCAAAGCGCTATGATCTCACCCCTATTCTCAGTGCTGCCGACTGGTGGCATCTGATCCCGGCGTGTCTACTCACCAGCTTACTCCCGGATATTGACCACCCTAAGTCGCTACTTGGCCAACGCCTGCGTTGGATTTCTATACCGATTTCTCGCATATTCGGACATCGCGGCTTCACCCATAGTTTGATCGCCGTGGCGATGGGTATTTTTCTACTGGTGAACAAACTACCTGCTGATTTATTTATTCCTAACGATGTCATTCAAGGAATGGTATTGGGTTATTTGAGCCATATTCTTGCGGATATGCTCACTCCAGCCGGCGTTCCTCTCCTTTGGCCTTGTCGCTGGAGATTCCGATTACCTCTGCTTCCTTCATCTAAACATCCACAGCCGGAACGCTATTTT
The DNA here is from genome assembly GCF_018494085.1 of Rosenbergiella collisarenosi. Taxonomy (GTDB): domain Bacteria; phylum Pseudomonadota; class Gammaproteobacteria; order Enterobacterales; family Enterobacteriaceae; genus Rosenbergiella; species Rosenbergiella collisarenosi. The sequence continues at coordinate 220,526 of NZ_JABBFP010000003.1, forward strand.
TGTATTGCGCTATTGACCTTTGCCGTACTCACCCCAGAAAACCTTACCAAGCAGTGGATTGCTCTGGGTTCACAACAGGTCAATCAAACTTGGCAACAGTGGTCTCCCCTGTTTTCAGGGGTCACCCATTAATGTCGTAAAGTTATATAATAGATCTTCTAGTTATAAGAGATTCATTACGTCGCCATGGTAAAGTTTGCGCCTTTTTCACTCGGTCACACCAACACGTTGGTAAGATATAAGGGGTATTCATGGAATGGTCGGTAGTCATTAATATAGGGATCTTCATTTTATTGTTGCTGTTGCTCTGCGCAATAGGTAATGATAAATGGAGTTTATCCAAACGCGTTTTCAGCGGGCTGATCATCGGCGTACTATTTGGGATTGGCTTACAGGCTGTATATGGCGTAGAGAATCCGACACTCGCCACCTCAATTAGTTGGATTACTATCGTCGGTAACGGTTATGTGCAATTACTGCAAATGGTTGTGATGCCATTAGTCTTCGCGTCCATTCTTAGCGCGGTTGCCCGCTTACACAACGCTAGCGCCTTAGGCAAAATCAGTTTCCTTACGATTTTTGTTCTACTCTTTACGACCGCGATTGCGGCGCTGGTTGCCGTGTTCGTCACCGGGTTATTTAACCTTAATGCACAAGGCTTAGTGCAAGGGGTGAAAGAAACCGCACGCCTGAACGCGATTCAGAGTCACTACGTCGGACAAGTCGCCGATCTTAGCGTGCCACAACTCATCCTCTCTTTTATTCCTAAAAATCCATTTGCCGAGTTAACCGGTGCAAGCCCGACTTCGATTATCAGCGTTGTGATTTTTGCGGTATTTTTAGGTGCAGCGGCTATTCAGCTAGTAAAAGATAGTCCGGAGAAAGGCCATCGGGTGCTTGCAGCGATCGATATTCTACAAGCTTGGGTGATGAAATTAGTTCGTCTAATAATGCGACTCACTCCCTATGGCGTTATGGCGCTGATGACCAAAGTAGTGGCAACATCGAATTACCATGACATCGTGAAATTAGGGACCTTTGTCGTTGCCTCATACCTAGGATTACTCATCATGTTTGGCGTACATGCGCTCTTGCTAGCCATCAATGGTATTAACCCTCTACGCTATTTCCGTAAAGTTTGGCCGGTAATTAGCTTTGCCTTTACCAGCCGTTCGAGCGCAGCCTCGATCCCCTTAAGTATTGAAGCTCAGCAAAAACGCTTAGGGACACCTGAATCGATTGCCAGCTTCTCGGCCTCTTTTGGTGCTACGATTGGCCAAAATGGCTGCGCAGGGTTATACCCTGCTATGCTTGCGGTGATGATCGCGCCGACGATGGGTATCAATCCCTTTGAGCCGATGTGGATCGCAACGCTGGTGGGGTTAGTGACACTAAGCTCCGTCGGCGTAGCCGGTGTGGGGGGAGGAGCAACCTTTGCTGCACTGATTGTACTACCGACCCTAGGATTGCCGGTGACCTTAGTCGCACTCTTGATCTCAATTGAACCGCTGATTGATATGGGCAGAACGGCATTGAACGTCAACGGTTCCATGACAGCAGGAACGTTAACCAGCCGCTGGCTAGGTCAGACGGATCAAAGCGTGATGGAGCGAGACGCTCACGAAGAAAAATCATTGCACTAAGAGATAGATTAAAGAGCATTCACTAAGAATGAAAAACTTAGTGATTAACGCCAGTCGGTTATTACGACTGGCGTTTTTGTTAGGAATAGGTGCAGTAACACTCCGTACTTGGGTAGAGAACCCAAACGTCTACCCATTCCCTATGCCACTCCCTAGCGGATGAAATTGAGCGATAGCTTCCTAGCATTTCTATACTCACTGAATAATCCTATTTATATAACCATCAACAGCAATAGTTGTGTTTTTGACTACACTCAGACAAACAATCGTATTTTTAATTATAATCGAGGGAAATGAGATGAAAAAGTTTTCGACGCTGGTTTTGACGCTAGGCATGCTAATGGCGGTAAGCTCTCAGGTTGAGGCAAAAGGATGTATCAAAGGAGCAGCTGTAGGGGCCGTTGCAGGTCACGTTGCCCACCATCATGGCGTACTCGGTGCGGCAGCGGGCTGCGCAGTGGGCCATCATGAGGCTAACAAAAAGCAGGCCAATGACGATAACAAGGCCGCACAAAAACATTAATATCGAAAGAAAGGGTATAGACTCTCCCCCTCTATATCCTTTCCCTACCTACTTTTTGATGTAAGATTCTTAGCCTGAATAACTCGTTATGTTCGCAGCTAACGCGCCTTATACTAAAACAGACTGGTGCTGCTTGAGTCAATTATTCCAAGCAATATAGAGGGTTTGCAGATAGGAGGTATTGTGTGGAAAAGAAAGGATTCACAAGGACTATGAACCCCTTCTAGTAAGCCTGCTAAGGCGCAAGCTATTCGATATTATTGTTGGGCAACTTGGGGATCAGTATCGTATTCTTGGCAGCTTTGGAAGCCATAGTTCATGACACGATCACTGCCGCTATAGCTCACGAAATAGGTTACAGGCTTATTGTCTGTACCTTTACCGATAACGTAGGTTTCGCAAGTTCCACGAGCATGCACCATGGTGATGTCCGTTGACGGTGTGCCCGCGATTTGGTGCACTTGCTGACGAGTCATTCCTTTCTTAACATTTTTAACTACCGGTTGAGTCACGTAGCTCTCTGCCTGACGGTAGGTTGTACATCCGCTCAGTACCGCTAATGCCAAGCCGCTTACAATCATACCCGTTAATTTCTTCATAAAGTCCCTCTGCAAGTATCAATCATTCAGTTAGAATCATTCGTGATAAATTAGTCACTAATAAGTGTAGACATAGATTTCCAGCAAAACAAATAGTTAACATAGATCTTTACGGGCTAAGCCGTTATCCTCTTCTCTACAGTGCTCTGACGGCGCTTTGTTAGCAAATCTTATGATTGAGGATCCATGTCAATAACTCATACTCCCCGAATGGCGCTTGCCATCCCCCTTGGTTTAATGGCCGGCCTGGGGCCGCTCTGTATCGACTTATATTTACCGGCACTGCCGCAATTGGCCAACGATCTAGCGGTACCTACCGCGAGTGCGCAGCTTAGCCTTACCGCAGGACTCTTAGGCTTAGGGTTGGGTCAGCTTCTTTTCGGTCCACTTAGTGATAAGTATGGACGAAACAAACCCTTACTGATCTCGTTATGTATTCTCTTCCTCGCCTCCATCGCCTGTGCCTTTGCACACACTCTGCCACAGCTATTGACGGCGAGATTATTCCAAGGGCTCGGCGGAGCTGGCGGCGCGGTATTATCACGAGCCGTTGCCCGTGACCGATTTAGCGGTCATGAATTAACGCGGTTCTTCGCAATGCTTATGTTGGTCAATGGCCTAGCGCCGATCCTCGCGCCGATTATTGGCGGGCTACTTACGAGCTATATGAGTTGGCGTGGGATTTTTATCGTCCTCGCGGGCATCACCGTCGTACTCATCATTCTTGCTAAAACCAAAATCGAAGAAAGTCTAGTCCCTGAAAAACGGAGCCAAGGCTCTGTCTTTACGGCGTGGAAACTCTTAATCGACGTCGTTCGCCATCGTCCATTTATGGGATTCTGTCTGACACAAGGCTTTATGATGTCCGGCATGTTTGCTTACATCGGCGCTTCCCCTTTTGTGCTTCAGGAAACCTATGGCCTCTCACCCCAGAGCTTTAGCTTTTGTTTCGCATTAAACGGCGTTGGCTTGATTCTCGCCTCACAGATTAGCTCGCGCCTCTGCCCTAAATTTGGTGAATATGCCATTTTACGCTGTGGCCTTGTTATCGCATTTATCGCGTCCAGCTGTTTACTGATCAGCGGACTTTTACATGCAAGCTTAACGACGTTTTTAGTTGCGCTATTCTTTAGTATTGCTAGTAATGCCATTATTTCTACTACCGCCTCGTCGCTCGCAATGCAGAGTCAAGGGCATCGCGCTGGAAGCGCTTCCGCAGTAATCGGTGTCACGATGTTTACCTTGGGCTCGATTGCGATACCGATCACTGGACTCGGCGGTTCTTCAGCACTGGCAATGGGCGCTACCATTTTTGGTTGCTTTATGCTGGCGATTGTCATGTTTCTCTTTGTGGCAAAAAAGCCGGTGACTAACACCAAACAACACTAATTTTCCGGCGCCCCTCATCGCGAAGGGCGTCAGAACTCTCACTCGCTTACACAGAGGTTTTGCCATGTCTTTACAGCAAGAAATCATTGAAGCCTTAGGGGTCAAACCGAGTATTAATCCCGAAGAGGAAGTTAGACGTAGTGTTGATTTTCTAAAGAATTATTTGAAACGGTATCCCGGCCTAAAATCCTTAGTGTTAGGGATTAGTGGCGGACAAGATTCAACACTCACCGGTAAGATCTGCCAATTCGCCATCAATGAACTGCGCGAAGAATCCGGCGATAATGATTACCAGTTTATTGCGGTGCGTCTCCCCTATGGGACTCAGGCCGATGAGCAAGATTGTCAGGATGCCCTCGCCTTTATCCAACCCGATAAGACATTGGTCGTAAATATCAAAGAGGCTATCTTAGCAAGTGAGCGCGCGTTACGGGATGCCGGAATCAGTCTTACCGATTTCGTGCGCGGTAATGAGAAGGCTCGCGAGCGAATGAAGGCGCAATATAGTATTGCTGGGATGTCGAAAGGCGTCGTGGTGGGTACCGACCATGCTGCCGAAGCGGTGACAGGGTTCTTTACTAAATACGGTGATGGCGGCAGCGATATTAATCCATTATTCCGCCTGAATAAACGACAAGGTAAACAAATCCTCGCGTCTTTAGGCTGTCCAGAGCATCTCTACTTGAAGCAACCCACTGCCGATTTAGAAGATGATCGGCCAGGCTTACAAGACGAAGTCGCACTAGGCGTCACCTACGCGGATATTGATGCTTATTTAGAGGGAGAGAAAATTGCCGCAGAACGCGCTGAGATTATCGAGGGCTGGTACCTGAAAACGGAACATAAGCGTCGCCCGCCTATCACCGTTTTTGACGATTTTTGGCAATAAAAAATAAGGCTGCGCAGATTAACTCCGCAGCCTCTATGACGTCTTACTTAGCCGCTGCATCAGGTGCAGGGTGTCTCGCGCTCTTCATTTTTTCATAATTTGTTTGATACTGTTTTTTCTGGTCAGCGGTTAATAAATTATAAATCTTATTATCCGTTTGTAAGCGATTTACCATACGCTGCTTATCCAGCGCTGCGCGGTTATCGGCTAACGATTGCGCCTTCGCCGAATCAAACTGCTCAGCGGTGATAAGGTCGAAGGCCGCTTGGCGATCAGCTTTAGAAGGAGGAGTCATCGTTTTACGCCCCGCTTCTAAAATCGAATGGATCTGCTGTTTCTGGGCATCCGTTAATACGATCCCTTTCATCAACATCATTTCTGGGCCACCATGAGGACGCTTTTGCATAGCCGGGTGCTCGGTTGGCGTAGTGCTTAACGGTGCCGTCTCGGCATAAACCATTGACGCGGAACCCATCAGTAACGAGCTCGCAAGGAGTAATGAAGTGACTTTACGCATTTTAGTTTCCTTAACTTATACAACCACGAGTATGTCGTGAACACGAAAACAAGAGTAAATGATCCAATGTCAAGCAACGCGCAGTACAGTAAACCCTTGAAAATAAATCCCTATCATCTCGTTCGTTTTTGCAATCACTGCTAAGACCACGACGTTATTCTGTAATGAACGTGTAAATTACCTTACCCCTCCCCCTGATTAAAGTAGTCAGGTTGCTGTGCTGGCGGCTCTGATTTCAGCGTAATAGTATTAGAGGTCACCCGTTGATTCCCATTATCGACGGTTACCGCTAGATGGTACTCATTTTTCGCGCCAGGCGTATCGTTCCAAGGTGGTAATATAATCGTCCACCCCGTCAATTGTTGGGGATTACTCGGTGGCGTTAAACTAAGTTCTCGCGTATCACCTTGCCAGACCACCTGTTTAATTGCCTTATTAGGCGTGGCCTGTATCACAAGGTTAATCGAATCACCGGCATTTAATTGCCATGGCGGTGTTGCCAGGTAAACAGTAAAACGTTGGCGTTTACGGTAGCTCATTACTGGTAAATTATTACGCGTGACGACATCATAACGACTGCCAAATAATGAGCGGGCATCAGCCACCGCATAAGGCGATAACTGTTGAGCGAGAGACTGGCCAAAATGATAGTTAAGGTTGAGTCCAAATACGTCTTGGCTCTCTCCGCCTGAACCTTCTTTATGTGAAGCCGATACCGTCACCAATGGGACTGGCGTATAGGTAACCCCTACCGACATGCTACGGGGGTTGTTATAGTAATTACCGTCATTGAAAATATCGATCCCATCGCCAAGATATTGTTGCCAAGAAAGCGTGACACCCAGTTGTTGATAGAAGGGTAAATAACCTTGGCTAGTAATATCATAACCGCGAGCCATACGCTGCGCTTGATTCGCCGTCGTATTACGCCAACCGGAGAGCGGCGTATAGTAATTGGCTGAGAAGCGCAAAAAATGGCTCCACAGTTCGGTACCTACCGAGCCGCGTTGCTGATCATTGGTAAAGAGGTGGTCCAAAAAGGCGTTATAACCAAATAGCCAGCGGTCGTTAGAAAAGCGCTGCCCCACCCCTGCGCTCCCGACCGTTCCTAGCGTGCTCTCGTTAACGGAGAGTTGGCTGAAAGTGAGGCGATGACCATTATCGAGTAGCGGAGTAAATAGCGAGCCTGTCGAACCGGTAAATTTACCCTCCATATCCACGTTTAGGTTTAAATTAGCCTGACCTAGGGGGGAAAGAAGATGCTCGCCAGTATTATCGACTTTCTCAGTGAGTTTATCGCGCACGCGATTGAACGCCCACTCACTCGCACTGCGGCCAGTACTTGTCGTGTCATCGGTGCTCTGTAATGACTTACCTAAGCTCGTCGCGATATCAGTGAGTCGCTGATCGACCGGGTTACCTGACGATTGTGCAGATCCCAAATCGGGGAGAGTACTGGCGTAAGAGGGACTCGACGCATCAGGATGAAGCATGCTACCCTTTGCATTGAGCACCACCAGTGACGGAGAAAGCACGGCAACTACCGTGATTAAAGATGTAAAATTACGCTTTGAATCTAACAATATAAGTATCCCCTCTTTGGCTATCGCTCCTCGATCAGCTCCTTAAGTATATAAGTTGAGATGTGTATCACAATATCGTCGTATTCCGAAGTTTTGCTTTTCTATTCGCGCGATAACTTTACGAGTTGCTCGGTTAGGGCGAGCATGCTGGGCTCCTCGATCCCGAAGCGTTGTAACGTCGCCATCATCTCTTCGAAATAAGAGAGGTTTTTACCTAGGGGCCCCTTAGCTGCTGTAATAACCTTCGCTTTATGGGTAAGGCATTCGTTCGCGCAAAATAGCGTATGCTCAGTATTCGCAACGAAGACTAGTGCATCGACAGTTCGCCCACTTTCCAAGGTTAAGGTTTGCCACAGTGGTCGATAACAGCCCGTTATCATCTCTCTCTTCCAGAGTAGAGCCAGCTCAGCCTCCCAACTATCGCAGCTCAGTTTAAAAGCACGCCCTACTGTATGACCGCCTTCCACCAGCGCCAGCATACGACCGGGGTTAGCCGAGGTCCCTCTTCCCGCCACTAATGTGAGACAGAAGTCTCTCGACCAGCCCGCTAAGTAGGCAGTTTCCACTTGATCGTAGTCTAATAACGGGTTCCACATCAACGATCCATAACCGAAAATCCATAACGGCCCTGAACTCGGTTTACGGGCAAGAAAATCTTGCAGTGAAGCCGCTCGTTGCTCAGCCGATAGCACTAAGCATTCCTCTATCGGTCCAAACGACGATTGGCAATCAGCGTTTTTCAAGAACTCTCGGGTTAACACAAAAACTCCCAGTGGTTAATCATTACTCGACTATCATGACAAAGTCACCTTAAGGTGGAAAGCCTATAATGTTAAATTTCAGCAAATAATCGTTTCGTAATAAAAAAGAAACTTGTTCATTAAACGACCTAAAGGTGATTATTGGCACACTGGAACTTAATTCACTCTTAACCCCGTATAACTGTAGGTTATCAATTTAAAATGAGGTAACAAAAACACAGATATGTGCTAAAATAAATTAATTTAATCCTTTATAATCATATTGTTGTGATGATAAATTTACTTTTTGGTATTAAACCGGAGAGTAAAGCAAAGTAAAACAAAGTGATCAGGATTAATTATTTGCTATAGTTAAGGTTAACCCTTAGTAGAAATACTCATGGGTAAAGTGTAAAGCCGCCCACATCATAAGGAGATCTGATGCCAGCTACCGAAAAGACTCGTCATAAGGAATTTAGCCTAGCGCTACCTATTCTCGCCATCGGTTTATTAATAGGATTTGGACAACCGGAGGGGCTATTATTGACCACCGGCATGAACATCATCGCGCTCGTTGCTATCTTATCTAGTGCCTTCAGTGTCGTTCGCCACGCAGATGTGCTGGCCCATCGCTTGGGAGAGCCCTATGGCTCACTGGTTCTTACTCTCTCCGTCGTTATCTTAGAAGTAAGCTTAATCTCAGCGCTAATGGCCACCGGCGGTGCAGAGCCGACTTTAATGCGTGACACGCTCTATTCCATTATCATGATTGTGATCGGGGGCTTAGTGGGTTTTGCTTTGCTACTAGGGGGAGGCAAATTTGCTACACAATATGTCAATCTGGCGGGTGTAAAACAGTATCTGATCGCAATCTTTCCTCTCGCAGTACTCGTATTGATTTTTCCAAATGCACTCCCTGGCGGAAACTTTACTACCGGTCAGGCTCTCCTTATCGCTGCCCTATCCGCAGTCATGTATGGGGTCTTCTTGTTAATACAGACTAAAACCCATCAAAGTCTGTTCGTGTACGAACACGAAGACGATAGTGACGATGGTGACCCCCACCATGGCAAACCTTCCGCACATAGCAGCGGCTGGCACAGTGTCTGGCTGGTGATTCATCTGATCGCCGTTATTAGCGTGACAAAACTTAATGCTCCGGTTTTGGAAAACTTACTTCACGCCCTCCATGCCCCACAACAATTTACTGGCTTCCTAATCGCCTTACTGATCCTCTCGCCTGAAGGCTTGGGGGCAATTAAAGCGGTCCTGGCAAATCAGGTGCAGCGTGCCATGAACCTATTTTTTGGCTCGGTGATTGCGACAATCTCGTTGACGGTACCCGTGATTACTATCCTCGCGACGCTGACTGGTAGTGAACTGCATTTTGGACTGGATGCTCCACAGATGGTCGTTTTGGCGAGCGTATTAATCCTCAGCCAGATATCGTTCTCAACGGGGAGAACCAACGTCCTCAATGGCGTAGCGCACTTAGTACTGTTTGTCGCCTATTTAATGACGGTCATGCTTTGATCTGTCCAGCAAGAAGTGAACTCTCTCGATGAGTTTGAAGGGAATATAGTTAAATAAAAAAGGGCCTATTCAGGCCCTTTTTTATTAGTTACTGGTGTCTAAGGCTGGGAAAGACTTCACTAAGTCATCAATCGCCTTCATCTGTACTAAAAACGGTTCTAACTTATCTAGCGGTAAGGCAGACGGCCCGTCGCATCGTGCTTGAGCAGGTTGTGGGTGCGCTTCGATAAATAACCCCGCAATCCCTACTGCCATACCGGCACGGGCTAGTTCTGCAACCTGCGCACGGCGGCCGCCAGAAGCTGCACCAAACGGATCGCGAGTCTGCAGCGCATGTGTCACATCGAAGATAACGGGGGAGTTATTCGTCACCTTTTTCATCACATTAAATCCGAGCATATCGACAACTAGATTATCGTAACCGAAATTACTGCCGCGATCACAAAGGATTACCTTGTCATTACCGCCCTCAGCAAATTTATCGACGATATTACCCATTTGTCCTGGGCTAACAAATTGTGGTTTCTTAACGTTGATGACTGCGCCAGTTTTCGCCATCGCCTCTACCAAGTCGGTCTGACGAGCGAGAAATGCCGGTAATTGTATAACGTCTACCACTTCAGAAACGGGCTGCGCTTGACTTGCTTCGTGAACATCAGTGATGATTTTCACACCGAAGGTCGCCTTCAGCTCTTGGAAGATTTTCATCCCTTCCTCTAAACCCGGTCCACGGTAAGAATTGATGGATGAGCGGTTGGCTTTATCAAAAGACGCCTTAAAAACGTATGGAATGCCTAACTTTTCAGTGACGGTGACATAGTGCTCGCAAATTTGCATGGCGAGGTCACGCGATTCCAGAACGTTCATACCACCAAATAATACGAAAGGTAGATCATTCGCCACGCGGATATCACCGATAGCTACCACTTTTTCGACCATACTCTTATCCTTTAAATTAGCTGTTAATAAGGTTCACTAGTGCAAAGTGAACGATTTATATTCAATCGTGTGCATCTGTATTTTGATCATCTCACTGACCGGATCTTCCGGGCACTGCTCGACAAAATACGCCAGGTCAGTCAGCGCAATGTGCTCGCATTCCAGTTGGGCATAAATAAGACCACGGTCGCGGATTTCATAAGGATCATCGGGGTCGAGCGCGACGAGTACTTTGCTGATTTGTAACGCCAACTCCATCTGGTTCTCTTCCATTAACGAAACCTTGAGCGTTTCGAGAAGTTTACGGATAACCTCTTCAGGGCTAGCCGGCTCTAAATCGACATCGTCGATCCCCGAGGTAGGCCCGATGGTACCCTTTACCCAAACGTCCAGGGTATGCTCGTCGAGTGTATCGCCGTTAAAAGGATTGATCAGCCACATCTCACCATCGACCCAGTCGGCACGCAGAATAAGCTGGGTGGGAAAGATGACCGGAAAAAGAGGCAGATCGAGATGTTCACTGAGATAGAGTAAAATAGCACCCAGTGAGACCGCACTCCCGCGGCGATGCTTGAGAACATTATCTAGCCAAAGCGCCTCGGAAAGACGATATACCCCACCGATACTGGCGAATCCCCACTTTTTAAAGAAGAGCTCGAGTAAACGCTCCAGTCTCATATCGGGATTAGATTCGCAGGCTATATAGCTTTTTGCTTCAACCAGCAACGAGGCGAGTTGATCACGTACCCATGATTCTGAAAAGTCTTCGCGGACTTGCACTGTTAGAGCAATCATCGCTTCAGACAACGAACGCTGTGTATCTATGGGAGCCATAGTTTTCTCCCTGTGGGCAGAAAAGCAGAGAGGCAAAATGCTCTACTTTTTCGAAAAAGATTTTTGAAATAATTCATAGTTCACAATAACGAGTTCGATATGTGAGAGAATTTACCATAAGTCACGCGTGGATTATTACCATAATCGTATCGCGTTGCGACAGAGTCGAATCCCGCTGCGACAAAAAGCGCTTGCACCGACAGGTGTTGCTGCCAGCCGTGCTCAACCAGTAGCCAACCTCCTGACGCTAACCACTGCGGCGCTTGCTCAATTATCAATCGCAGATCGGCGAGTCCCTGTCCCTCAGCGACAAGCGCGCTGCGTGGCTCGAAATTGACATCGCCTTGAGTGAGATGCGGATCGTCAGCATCGATATAGGGAGGATTCGTGACAATCATTTGAAAGGTAGTGGCCGCAAGATCACCGAACCAGTTGCTACGTTGAAAGCGACAGTTGGCGATCTGCAGACGATCAGCATTACGCTGCGCCAAAGTCACAGCCTCGTCGATTCGGTCAACCCCGAGAAACTGACTCTCGGGCCGCTCACTTCCGAGCGCTAGCGCAATTGCACCGGTACCCGTCCCGAGATCCAATACCTTGACTGGCGTGGCAGGCAACAAGCTTAACGCCTGCTCCACCAAAACTTCAGTATCAGGACGTGGGATCAGGGTCGCCGGTGAAACTGCCAAGGGTAACGACCAAAATTCACGTTCGCCACAAAGGTAGGCAATAGGCTCACCCTGTTGACGTCGCGCCACTAACTCGGCCAGTACGCCCTGCTGTTCAGCCGTCACCGCTACATCGTCAAAAGCAATTAGCCAGCTCCTAGGCTTCTGCAATACATGACCGAGGATTATCTCAGCATCACGTTTCGCGCTGTCGCTGTGCTGCAGTAAGGACTGTGCTTCGCGCAGCCAGTGACGGATCTGCATTACTCTTGGCCTGCTAGGGCCGCAAGCTGGTCTGCCTGATATTCTTGAACGACGGGTTCAATCAGGCTTTCGAGTTTACCCTGCATTGTCTCATCTAACCGATAGATCGTCAGGTTGATACGGTGATCCGTAATACGCCCTTGCGGGAAATTGTAGGTTCTAATACGGTCAGAACGATCACCGCTGCCTAACAAGTTACGACGGGTAGACGCTTCAGCCTCATGACGTTTCGCCATTTCGGCGGCGTGTATTCTCGCGCCAAGTACAGAGAGCGCCTTAGCCTTATTCTTATGCTGCGAACGTTCGTCCTGACACTCCACCACAATCCCGGTCGGTAAGTGGGTGATCCGAATGGCGGAATCAGTGGTGTTGACGTGCTGTCCCCCTGCTCCGGAAGAGCGGAAGGTATCGATTTTCAGATCTGACGGATTAATATCGGGCAGTTCGGCCTCCGGGATCTCGGGCATCACGGCGACGGTACAGGCCGACGTATGAATACGTCCTTGGGATTCAGTTTCGGGAACGCGCTGTACGCGATGTCCACCCGATTCGAACTTCATGCGGCCGTAAACGCCTGCCCCTTCAATCCTTGCGATAACCTCTTTGTAACCCCCATGTTCGCCCTCATTCGCGCTGACAATCTCAACACGCCAGCGATTCGCCTCGGCGTAGCGGCTATACATTCTAAATAGGTCGCCCGCAAACAGCGCGGCTTCATCGCCACCCGTTCCCGCGCGGACTTCGACAAAACAGGAGCGCTCATCGTCGGGATCTTTAGGGAGGAGCAAGACTTGTAAAGACTGTTCGAGGACTTCGTTCTGTGCCTTAGCCTCTTTCAACTCTTCCGCGGCCATCTCACGCATCTCTGGATCAGCCAGCATTTCGTTGGCGGTCTCAATGTCTTCTTGTACCTGACTCCATTGGCGGAAACACTGCGTGACATCCGTCAGCTGAGCATATTCTCGAGAAAGCGCCCGAAAGCGTTCTTGGTCAGCAATAACGCCGGCATCACCGAGCATTACTTCAACTTCTTCATGACGTTCCTGTAAGGCTTCAAGTTTGGCAACAATAGAAGATTTCATGTATGAATTATTTATCCAATAACAAAAGGGGAAACAACCCGGCCTAACTTAGGCCGAGGCTATCACGCAGGATTTGTAAACGTTCAGCATCGCCTTCACGCGCAGCTTGCTGGAGAGATTTAGTCGGTGAGTGGATCAGGCGGTTGGTGAGTTTATGAGCCATTTCTTGCATGACTTTCTGGGGATCCTGTCCTTGCGACAGTGCGGCGAGTGCGCGTTGCGTTAACTCTTCACGAATATCTTCCGCTTGATGGCGATAGTCGCGGATAACATCGACCGCATTTTGTGCGCGCAGCCAAGCCATAAACTCGCCACTTTCTTCGACAACTATAGTTTCTGCCTCAACGGCAGCGGCTTCACGCTGCGCCATATTGTGTTGAATAATGGTTTGTAAGTCATCGACGGTATAAAGATAGGTCGAGTCGAGCTTACCCACTTCAGGTTCAACGTCGCGCGGTACCGCGATGTCAACAATCAACATGGGCTGATGACGCCTCTGCTTCAACGCCCGTTCAACCATGCCTTTACCGATAACGGGTAGCGGACTGGCCGTTGACGAAATAATAATATCGGCCGAGGCGATCTTTTCGGGTAACGAGGCAAAATCGACGACTTCGGCATTTACCTCGTCGGCTAAGCGTTCAGCTCGCTCGCGTGTACGGTTAGTAATCATTAGACGCTTAACTTGGTGCTCGCGCAAATGGCGGGCGACCAGCTCAATGGTTTCGCCCGCGCCAACCAGCATAACCGTCACTTGTTTGAGTGATTCAAAAATTTGCCGGGCGAGCGTACAGGCCGCAAATGCCACCGATACCGCACTACTGCCAATGTCGGTTTCGGTACGTACGCGTTTCGCTACCGAGAACGTTTTTTGAAACATTCGCTCTAATTCGCCATTGATAACATGGCCGCGCTGCGATTCTGCGTAGGCTTTCTTGACTTGTCCAAGTATTTGCGGTTCACCTAGAACCAGAGAATCGAGGCCACTTGCGACCCGCATTAGATGGCTGACCGCGGCATTATTATGATGCCAATACAGGCTGTTAAGCACGTCGGTTTCATCGAGATGATGGTAATTACATAACCAATTAATCAGCTGCTGCTGGATGTCCTGCTGCTCGTCGACACTCAGGTAGAGTTCCGTACGATTACAGGTGGAAAGCACCACGCCACTATGAATAGAGGGCTGCGATAAGAGACTCTCTAACGCGTTATCTAAGATATCAGGGCCAAACGCCACCCGTTCGCGGAGCGCGACAGGAGCAGTTTTGTGATTTATTCCGAGTGCTAGCAGCGTCATAATAATGTGCTTAATTTACCCTACAAACCTTACAGGCATTTTTGTGCGGCCATTCTACAAGATGCAACCTGTCATGAAAAGCCATACAAAAGATAAGTGTGTAATAAGATTCTTTTCTGGCATGTGTTATGCTCAATATAGCATTGATCGTTAAAGTCCGCCGTCACAGACGGCCACTCTCAAGGAGAAAAGCGTGCGAGTTATCCCTGCAAATCGTTCCAGCATCGTTATTCCAGCCATTGCTCTGCTGTTAAGTGCATGCGTCTCTCAGCAAACACCTAAAGGCCCTTCTACCAGTCCTGATTCGGCTCAGTGGAAACAGCACCAAGCGCAAGTGACTGGCGTAACGCATTTTGAAACCCGCGGCGCTTTCGCCTACCTCTCTGACAAACAAAAAGTCTATGCGCGCTTTAACTGGCAACAGCAAGCGGCTGACCGCTACCGACTGCTCCTAACCAGCCCTATCGGCAGCACTGAGTTACAACTCGACCAGCAGGGAAATACCGTGCAACTGGTAGACAGTAAAGGTCAACGGTATATGAGCCACGATGCTCAATCGATGATCACCAAGTTGACAGGTATGCAGATCCCTCTTGATAACCTTCGCCAATGGATGTTAGGCCTTCCCGGCAATGCCGACCACTTTACCCTGAACGACCGCTACCAACTGCAAAGCGCTGATTATACGCAGCAAGGCGTGACCTGGCATGTGACCATCACGAGTTACAATAACGAGGTTTCCCCAGCCTTACCGGCGAACGTAGAGCTGACCACCGAAGGTCAACGTATCAAGCTCCGTATGGATAGCTGGAAGACACAATAATGCACCACTGGCCCTCCCCTGGAAAACTGAACTTATTCTTATATATTACTGGCCAGCGCGATGATGGTTACCACTGTTTGCAGACCCTGTTCCAATTTATTGATTACGGAGATGCGCTGACGTTTACCGTGGATCAGAACAACTATATTACGCTACAGAACGCTATCGATAATGTCGCGTGTGAAGAGAACCTGATATTCCGTGCGGCCTCCCTGTTAAAACATCATGCCGTCGATGATGGCAAAGGTGCTGCCAACCTAGGTGTGACTATCGGAATCGATAAGAAACTCCCCATGGGTGGGGGGCTAGGCGGCGGTTCGTCCAATGCCGCGACCACGCTTATCGCGTTAAACCAGTTATGGTCGCTAGACTACAGTCCCCAACAACTTGCCGAATTTGGGTTAACGCTCGGGGCTGATGTACCGATCTTTATTCATGGCCATGCGGCGCTAGCCGAAGGCATTGGCGAGCAACTGACGCCCGTCGCCCCTGCAGAAAAGTGGTATCTTATTGCCCATCCAGGAGTAAGTATTCCAACGCCCGTTATTTTTAACGATCCGGATCTTACCCGTGACACGGCAGTACGCAATATCACGGCGCTAATGGATTCTCCTTGGAGTAACGATTGCGAGGCGATCGCAAGAAAACGTTTTCGTAAGGTTGATGAATTGCTCAACTGGCTGCTAGAATACGCTCCGTCAAGACTGACGGGCACTGGCGCTTGCGTGTTTGCTGAATTCGACAGTGAAGCTGCTGCTCGTCAAGTCCTAACTCTCACTCCATCTTGGATGACCTGTTTTGTTGCAAAAGGGGCAAATATCTCCCCGCTGCATCGGCAGATGCTGGAGTGATTGACGGCGTGTAACAGGCTCACCTGTTCCAGAGTCTGTGCATGCTGTAACTCACCTATACCTGTGAGAATGCCCGATTAGCCGGGCATTCTTTGGACCCAAAGCCTGAGGTTTAACTCGTGCCTGATATGAAGCTTTTTGCTGGTAACGCCACGCCGGAACTAGCGCAACGCATTGCCAATCGTTTGTACACGACTCTAGGAAACGCCGCAGTTAGCCGTTTCAGCGACGGAGAAGTCAGTGTTCAGATCAACGAAAACGTACGGGGCGGTGACGTATTCATCATCCAATCTACCTGTGCACCGACCAATGACAACTTAATGGAATTGGTCGTTATGATTGATGCACTGCGTCGTGCCTCAGCCGGCCGTATCACCGCCGTCATTCCTTACTTTGGGTATGCTCGTCAGGACCGTCGTGTACGTTCCGCACGGGTACCGATTACCGCAAAGGTCGTTGCTGACTTCCTGTCTAGCGTTGGCGTTGACCGTGTCCTTACCGTTGACCTGCATGCTGAACAGATCCAAGGGTTCTTCGATGTTCCCGTCGATAACGTGTTCGGTAGCCCGATTCTACTCGAAGATATGTTACAACAGAAAATGGAGAACCCTATCGTGGTGTCTCCCGATATCGGTGGGGTCGTTCGTGCACGCGCGATCGCAAAACTGCTGAATGATACCGATATGGCCATCATCGATAAACGCCGCCCACGGGCGAACGTATCGCAAGTGATGCATATCATCGGGGATGTTGCGGGGCGTGACTGTATTCTGGTTGACGATATGATCGATACCGGTGGAACGCTGTGTAAAGCTGCAGAAGCATTGAAAGAACGTGGCGCAAAGCGCGTATTCGCCTATGCAACCCACCCGATTTTCTCAGGGAATGCATTAGAAAACCTACGAAACTCGGTGATCGATGAAGTGATAGTCTGCGATACCATTCCTCTGGCACCAGAAATTCAAGCGTTACCTAACGTAAGAACTCTGACCCTGTCGGGAATGTTGGCTGAAGCCATTCGTCGTATCAGTAATGAAGAGTCTATTTCTGCGATGTTTGAGCATTAATAGGTAGTAAAATGGGCCCGAGGGCCCATTTTGTTTGCAGCCTACGAGTGACGGCGATGATGACGATGCTGTTGGTGAAAACGTAGAAGATAATATTTCTCACATACTTTTTCCCGTCCGCTAAGTTGTGCGCCCATCAGCCAGAAAAATGCCCCGAGAAAGATCCCCAGCACTGAACCCGTCGCCCAGCTATCGGTGAAAATCGATCCTTCTGCCTGACTCAGTAGTGCGATTAATAAACTACTTACCGATAATACTAACCCTACTACCATCAAACCATTGCCTAATAATGACGTGTGCACGCGTTTCATTATTTACTCCTTGTCCGGCTCTTACATTAATTGACAAAAGTTTAAGCGTTAGCCTGACAATTATCTTTAACCTAGATCACAGTCTACGAATTTTTAACTTTTTGTGCGGCGTAAGAGTGACGCGATAAGGTAATGTTTTTGAACTTAACTCTCCCCTTGCAGTACACTATGCTTTTGTCGCGCATAGGATTATCTCAGTGAGTACCCTTAAATTAATTGTTGGCTTAGCGAATCCCGGTACTGAGTATGCGGCAACCCGTCATAACGCTGGTGCCTGGTATACCGATTTACTGGCCGACCGATTTCGCCAACCCTTAAAAGAAGAAGCGAAATTCTTTGGTGCGACCGCGCGTCTTGCCATTGCCGGACAAGATATTCGTCTACTCGTCCCCTCTACTTTTATGAACCTTAGCGGTAAAGCCGTTGCGGCAATGGCGAATTTTTACCGTATTAACCCGGACGAAATCCTCGTTGCTCACGACGAGATGGATCTCCCTCCCGGCGTAGCAAAATTCAAGCAAGGCGGCGGTCACGGCGGCCACAACGGGCTGAAAGATATTATTAGTAAACTGGGTAATGTCGCCGATTTTCATCGTTTACGTATCGGTATCGGTCATCCGGGTGACCGTAATAAAGTTACCGGTTTCGTGTTGGGTAAACCCCCTCTCAGTGAACAGAAACTGATCGACGATGCTGTGGATGAAGCCGCTCGCTGTACCGAGGTGTGGCTAAAAGAGGATCGCTTACGTGCGATGAATCGTTTACACAGTTTTAAAGCGAGCTGAGGCCGCTGCCCTCTTCGTTAAATCTGTGTATAATGCGACAAATTTTCTGCTATTGAGCGCGCTGTCGCCTAGCATATAACGTAATAAGGTAGTTAAGCATGGGATTCAAATGCGGTATCGTGGGCCTGCCAAATGTCGGTAAATCCACTCTTTTTAATGCACTGACTAAAGCGGGTATCGAAGCGGCTAACTTTCCGTTCTGTACCATCGAGCCCAATACCGGTGTTGTACCAATGCCCGACGCTCGCCTCGACCAGCTCGCGGAGATCGTAAAGCCGCAACGTACTATCGCCACGACGATGGAATTTGTCGATATTGCTGGCCTTGTTAAAGGCGCGTCGAAAGGTGAAGGCCTGGGTAACCAGTTCCTGACCAACATTCGTGAGACTGAAGCGATCGGCCACGTTGTGCGTTGCTTCGAGAACGACAACATCATCCACGTTTCCGGTACCGTTAACCCGGCTGACGATATCGATGTGATCAACACCGAACTCGCACTCTCTGACTTAGATACCTGCGAGCGCGCAATTCAACGCCTACAGAAGAAAGCTAAAGGCGGCGATAAAGATGCGAAAACCGAACTCGCGGTACTCGAAAAATGCCTGCCGCATTTAGAAAATGCGGGCATGTTACGTAGCCTCGCTCTAGATGCTGACGAGAAAGCGGCTATCCGCTACTTAAGCTTCCTGACGCTTAAGCCGACGATGTATATCGCTAACGTTAATGAAGATGGCTTCGAAAATAATCCTTACTTAGACCAAGTCTACGCCATCGCCGAGCAAGAAGGATCCGTCGTCGTGCCAGTCTGCGCCGCCGTCGAATCTGATATTTCTGAGCTCGAAGACGACGAACGCGATGAGTTTATGGCAGAACTGGGAATCGAAGAACCGGGCCTAAACCGTGTGATCCGTGCAGGTTACCGTTTACTTAACCTACAGACTTATTTCACCGCTGGCGTGAAAGAGGTTCGTGCTTGGACCATCCCAGTCGGCGCGACGGCACCACAGGCCGCGGGTAAAATCCACACCGATTTCGAAAAAGGCTTTATCCGCGCGCAAACTATCGGTTTCGATGACTTCGTTGCCAATAAAGGCGAGCAAGGCGCGAAAGAAGCTGGCAAGATGCGTGCTGAAGGGAAAGAGTATATCGTTAAAGATGGCGATATTATGAACTTCTTGTTTAACGTCTAATCCCTATCTCCTCTCTATGAGCGTTGCTTAGATCTCGCCGACATTAGAGAACGCGATACATCTTGACCACCAGATGGCTTAAGATAGCTCATAACCCCCACCCTAAGCGTGGGGGTTTATTTTTTGTGTATTCCAGCGATAAATAAGTATTAAGAAGTAACGACGTCTCCTCTAGATAGGATATATTGGTTCATGCTAAAAAGAGGGATGGGCGATGACTTTATCTAATGACGTTTATTGGAACCGTATGGTGCCAGAGTTATCAGTGACTGACTTCTCGGTCTCTCTTAACTTCTATACCCAAATACTCGGTTTTAGCATCATGGTTAGACGTCGCGATCCTGATTTTGCCTATATCAATCTTGGCGAAGCACAATTGATGCTCGAGCAGTATAGTAGTGATGCTTGGAATACCGCAGAGCTCATCAAACCCTTCGGCCGGGGTGTTAATTTCCAAATCGACGTTGACGATATAGACGTGATTTATCGTCGGGTAATGCGTAATAACGTCACGCTCTACAGAGAGCTCAAAGATAGTCACTACGATATTGGAAACCATATCGCCTGTCAGCGGGAATTCCTCCTCCAGGACCCAGATGGGTACCTACTACGTTTTAGTCAGTACATCGAGTAACACTCTTGCAATATGCTCGCCTTTATTCGAAGTGTGCAAATCTTGACCTCCTTGGTTTTTCCTCACAAATCGCGGTATAAATAAATCCGACTAGGTTTCCATTCTAAGGATAGATTAATGACACTCTGCGACAATTTACGCCAAGATGTTATCACTGCTATCGATACGTCGCTGACCGGCGACCTCTTATATCAGCGACTGCGCCCAGATATCACGCCTTACCTTACTGCGACGTCGAACATCCCCCTTAAGCACTTGAAGGCATGGGAACGGTTGATTCGACATAGCCTAGAGAGCAGCCTCTATGAGGCTAATGCACTCTCTGCCCGCTTTAAACACCACCAAGTAGGCTCGCTGCGCTGGTTAGATATAGTGAATAATAATGGCTTTAGGCGCGAGAAGGCCTTAATGCTGTTAGACAAGCCAGCACCAAACCGTTTTTTACTATCCCTACTTATGCGTCGGCTTAATGATTGGGTGCCGCAGGTCAGAAAAGCAGCTGGCGAAGCTTTATTACGTGTTGCTGCAGTTTCTGATCCTGAAATCGTCGTGGATGCCTTATTTGTTACCCTCCCCAACTGGAACGTGTGGGGAAGACTCACCGATCTGGAAAAACAGATCTTCATTCAGGTCATACAAATCACTGCGGTGACTCAAGCATTAAAAAATCGGCTTATTTCTGCCGCCCAAGGCCCGGTTGCGCTGATCTTTTCTCACCCCGCGCGCGCAGGCGTTTTCGACCACTGCCTTCTAGAGTTTGCGCAACAATCTAGGCAGCCCAGTTTACGCGCTAAGGCCTACCGGGCGATTTTCGAGGCGCAACTCGTTGCGTGTGAGGGGACAACATGGCAATGGGTAGATAAATCCCAAGGAAAAAGAAAACGCGTTCCAGTTTTTAGTGTGCGCAACCTTACGCAGTGCGTTTTGCTAAGCCAACACTTGGATACTGCCGCACACGACAGATCGCCACAGGTTCGGCGACTCGCAGGAGAAATTCTGATTAAGGAAATCGAACATATCGGCGATAACGCCTTTGCGCTCGCACGTTTACTCGCCGCAGATAAGTCACCCTCCGTCGCGGAAAGAGGCCGGTTTGCGTTAGCAGAACTCGTGTAGCCTGACTCCCATCAGGCTCCTTATCGCCCTCACGCAGATAAGCTGGCTAATTTCCCCCACCGTCGCGTTAAGCGATAGAGTCTCACCGCAATATGCATTACACTGCGCGCAGTTAAGACAGTCAGATATAAGGTAGGACAACATGGCATTAAACGGCACCATCACCACTTGGTTTAAAGAGAAAGGCTTTGGTTTTATCAAAGATGAAAATGGTGATAACCGTTATTTTCACGAGGTCAAGGTGAGCAACCCTGATCTGATCAAGAAAGATGCGGCGGTAACCTTCGAGCCCACCACCAATAATAAAGGCCTCTCGGCCTATGCGGTGAAAGTGATCCCAGCAAGTAAATACCTGTTTATCGCGGGAGAGCGGGTAAAACTGACGGCGATTAAAGACTATCGCTTATTTAGTGAAGAGGTTCCGGCGAATCAATCTATCGATAAAGCCAACACCATCTTAAGTGTTGGCATGTTGATGAATACGATCCGACCGAAGACCGATCAAAGCCCTGATGCAATGCGTACGTTACGTAAGATCGCAATTACCACTTTCCAAGGCGAGACCCTGACGTTTAGCGAAGATGAAGTGGATATTGATGAAACGGTAAAATTACTTAAGTTCAAGTAACTCACCGTATTCAGCCAGTAGCTACCCGCGAGATTGACCGTAATAAGCGTGCTCGCCATGCTTACGCAGATAGTGTTTATCCAGCAGCGCCGTCGACATCGCCGGTAATTCAGGCACCAGCTGCTGGCTAAATATCCCCATATAGGCAACCTCCTCCAATACGATCGCTGCCTCAAGGGCGTGCGCGGGATCTTTCCCCCAGGTAAACGGCCCATGAGAATGGACCAGAATACCCGGCATCTCCTCGGGGGGACGCTGGTGCTGGCGTAGGGTTTCCGCGATCACCACACCGGTGTGCCACTCATAGTGATCGTTAATCTCTTCGTTACGCATCGCACGGGTACAGGGCACCTCGCCATAGAAGTAGTCGGCATGAGTCGTCCCAAACGCCGGTAGGCTGCGTCCGGCTTGCGCCCAAATGGTGGCATGCCGCGAGTGGGTGTGCACAATGCCGCCAAGCTGTGGATAGGTAAGATAGAGGTAGCGGTGGGTCGGTAAATCCGAAGAAGGACGATAGCGCCCTTCCACCACCTCGCCACTTTCTAAGTTGACGACCACCATATCGTCGGCCGACATGCCACGGTAATCGACGCCAGAAGGCTTGATCACAAGCCACTGGCGGGACTCATCCACCCCGCTTACATTTCCCCACGTCAAGGTGACGAGATGGTGCTCGACTAGTGCCTGGTTTGCGGCGAAGACCTGCTGCTTTAGTGCTTCAAGCATAGAACCTCCTCTCAGGTTTACCGTTGTAGACGAAAATAAGCCTCGTTCCAGCGTAGCTGGTCACGAAAGCTCGCAATGGTACTATGCTGATCAATGACTGCTAGCTCCAGGCCATAGAGGTCTGCGAGCAGGCGCGTATCCGCAATGGTCAACGCTTGGCTAAACACAGTATGGTGGGCACCCCCCGCGATCATCCACGCCTCAGAGGCGGTAGCCAGGTCTGGCTGAGCGCGCCACAGTGCATTGGCAACCGGCAGCTTAGGTAGGGCATGAGGTGTCTCGATCGCATCAACCTGGTTAACGAGTAGACGGAAGCGGTCGCCGATATCGATTAGACTAACATTGATAGCGGGGCCGGTCGCGGTCGAGAAAATAAGGCGTGCGGGGTCGGCTTTACCCCCAATGCCTAGCGGTTGTACCTCTAAGATAGGTTTCTGCGCCGTCGCGATGCTTGGACATACCTCCAGCATATGCGACCCGAGTACCAAATCATTACCCTCTTCGAAGTGATAGGTATAGTCTTCCATAAATGAAGTCCCCCCCGCTAACCCTGTGGCCATCACCTTCAGCATGCGTACCAGCGCGGCGGTTTTCCAATCACCCTCCCCGGCGAAGCCATAGCCTTGTTGCATCAGCCTCTGAACCGCTAAGCCGGGGAGTTGCGCCAAACCATGCAGATCTTCAAAGGTGGTGGTAAAGGCATGGGCCTCGCGATCTTCCAGGAACTGTTTAATCCCCAGTTCAATACGTGCGGCATCGATAACATTCTGTCGTTTTTCCCCATGACGTTGCGCCACCGGGGTGAGCTGATAGAGCGTCTCGTACTCATCGACTAAAGCGTTGATATCACCCTGGCTCACCTGATTCACGACCGCAACGAGATCTCCGACCCCCCAAGTGTTTACGGAGTAGCCAAACCGGATTTGGGCGGCGACCTTATCGCCTTCGGTTACCGCGACTTCGCGCATATTATCGCCAAAACGCACGACTTTAAGCGATTGAGTATCTTGCTTAACGACGGCAGTGCGCATCCACTGCGCAAGGCGGCGTTGTGTCGCAGGCTGTTGCCAGTGACCGGTAATAACCTGATGCTCAAGCTGCATCCGCGCACCAATGAAGCCAAATTCGCGACCACCGTGTGCCGTCTGATTGAGGTTCATAAAGTCCATATCGATCTCGCCCCAAGGTAACGCCGCATTGAATTGGGTATGCAGCTGAAGCAAGGGCTTGCGGAGATCGACTAGACCGTTGATCCACATTTTGGCCGGTGAAAAGGTATGGAGCCACACGACAAGCCCCGCGCACTGCGTGCGATAATTCGCCTCACGCGTTAACGCTATCACCTCATGGGGCGTAGTGACTAACGGCTTAACGACCAGTTTGCAAGGTAACGTCCCCGAGTGATTAAGCGCTGCAACAACCTTTTCACCCTGAGCAACCACCTGCTTTAGGGTTTCTTCGCCATAGAGATGCTGGCTGCCGATAACGAACCACACTTCGTAGTGGTCAAAAATAGATTTCATCGTATTCTCCTACTAAAGGGGGTCTTGGTGATTGGGGGCGCAATAGTGTGGTTCGACACACTCGGCCCACTGTTGATAGCGTTGAAAAAGCTGCTGATAAGTGTTGACTAAGTCGGGTTGTGGTGAGAGCGTTCGCTCAACCTTACTGGCCATGACTGCCTGCGCACCGGCAATATCCGGATAATAGCCGGCCGCTACCGCACCAAAAATTGCGGCGCCGAGCGCACAACATTGGTCGGAGGCGAGGATCTCTAGGGGGCGATTAAGCACGTTACAGCATACCTGCATAATTACCGGGTTCTTTCTGGCGATCCCCCCCAGCGCCATCACATGATCGATCGCCACGCCTTGCTGAATAAAGCACTCCATAATCGCTCGCGCACCAAATGCGGTAGCCGCAATTAAGCCTCCAAATAAGGCAGGTGCATCGGTCGCTAGATTCAGGCCGGTAATCACCCCTTTCAGCCGTTGATTCGCTACCGGTGTGCGCCGACCATTAAACCAGTCAATGATGATCGGTAAATGATCGAGCTTAGGATCTTGCTGCCAGGCCTCGGTCAGGTCACGGAGCAGGTGTTGTTGATAATCGTTAAGCGCAGGCGCTAAGGCGGGCTGTTGCACGCTCAGTTGATGCAGCGGCCAGCGTAAGACACGTTCAAACCATGCATAAATATCGCCAAACGCCGATTGGCCGGCTTCCAGCCCGATGAGTTCCGGTACGACACTACCGCTGACTTGGCCACAAATCCCTCTAATGGTTTTACGCCCAAGCTGCTGCGGCTCGACCGTGACAATGTCACAAGTTGAGGTACCGATAACTTTTACTAAAGTATGAGGGCCGGCCCCCGCACCCACCGCCCCCATATGGCAATCAAACGCCCCTCCACTGATGATCACGGACTCAGGCAGCCCGAGCCGTGCTGCCCAAGCTGGACTGATCTGACCGACGGCATGGTCGGCGGTATGGGTATGCGTAAACAGCGGTAATTGTAGATGCTGTGCAAGCTGTGGCTCGATCGCATCGAAAAATGCTTGGGGAGGCAAGCCTTGCCAATCGTCATGCCACAACGCTTTATGACCCGCACTGCAGCGGCCCCGGACTAAGCGTTCTGGCGTTAGCTGATCGGTAAGGAGTGCTGGCACCCAATCGCAGAGCTCGACCCAAGAAACTGCTTGCTGAGCAACCTGCGGATCATGACGTGTAACATGGATAATCTTCGCCCAGAACCACTCGCTCGAGTAGACGCCGCCCGTGTAGGCGGTGTAATCAGTCGCACCCGCTAGGCGGCACTGCGCCGTAATTTCTTCAGCCTCTTGGACTGCCGTATGGTCCTTCCACAAAAGGAACATGGCATTAGGGTTATCCGCAAACTCTGGACGCAGGGCTAAAATCTGCCCTTGTGCATCGATCGGTGCAGGTGTCGAGCCTGTGCTGTCTACCCCGATACTAATAATCCCAGCCCGTTGCTCCGCCGTTAACTGCTGTAAGGTATCCGCTATCGCTTGTTGCAGCGCGTCGAGGTAGTCGAGGGGATGATGGCGAAATTGTCCATGTTCCGGCTGACAATAAAGCCCCTGTTGCCAGCGGGGATAATACGCAACACCGCTCGCGACTTCTGCGCCATTTTGGCAATCGACCGCCAATGCCCGTACTGAATCACTACCAAAATCAAGACCTAAGCTTAAGGGCATCGTCTGCTCCTCCTTCGTCATCACTCTAGGAGTCACCTTACTGGAGGGAGCGATATAGGGGTCAGGCTAGGGATGCTGAGGATATGGAGAAAAAGGCTATCTGTTACTGATCTGTGATAGAAGTCCGGTTTCTGCAACGAAGAATCGTCTTAACCGATGAAAGCTCCTTACTATGGGGAGAGACACGCGGAAAACTGCCCGTTAGCGATCAACGATAAGGACAATGCCATGTTCCGAAGAGCCTCTTCCCAGGCGCATCTCGAGCCACAACTCGACCCGCTCCTTCCCGGCTTCTCTTTTAACACCCACCTAGTGGCGGGACTCACGCCGATTGAAAAAGAGGGGCATCTCGACTTTTTTATCCATCGTCCCGAGGGTATGCAAGGCTATATCATTAATCACACGGTAAAAGGCCAAGGGCTTGTCTTAGGCGATAATGTTCAGCACCCGTGCCAGAGCGGCGATCTGTTATTGTTTTCACCCGAGGCGATTCACCATTATGGACGACATCCCGAGGCTACATCTTGGCACCATCAATGGGTCTATTTTCGTCCGCGCGCCTATTGGAGCGAATGGCTTAAATGGCCAGCATTACTTGCTGAGACTGGCCTGCATCGCCCTCATGAACAAGAGGCTGCACTCTATAGTGGTTTATTTTCTCAGATTATCGACACGGTTAGTGTCGGCGGCCCCTACTCGGAGATGCTAGCCATGAATCTACTCGAGCAACTACTCATTCGCCGACAGCAAGCGGTGGCCGATCCGTTGCAACGACAGCTCGACCCGCGTATTCATGCAGCGTGCCAGTATATGAACGAGCATCTTGGTGATAATCAATGGGAGATTAGCGATGTTGCGGAACACGTCTGCCTTTCTACCTCGCGTTTATCGCATCTCTTTAGGCAACATCTTGGGGTCAGTGTCTTGAAGTGGCGAGAGGATCAGCGGATTAATCAGGCTAAGCTGTTACTCAGTACCAGTCAGCTATCCATCGCATCGATTGGCTGTAGCGTGGGGTTTGATGATCAGCTCTATTTTTCGCGGGTGTTTCGCAAGTGTACTGGCAGTAGCCCGAGCGAATTTAGACAGAGCTTTCGCCGGCAGGGATGTGAAGGCCAGCGCTAACGCCCTGGCCAGTTAGGGTTTATACGCCGATATTACGTAGTTTTTCTCCACGCATCAGTCGGCGCTCAATAAATTCTAATGTGACGTTCTTCGTTTCCGGAATTAACCAGAAGGTGACGGCGATAAAGGCAATATTTAAGACGGTATATAGCCAGAAGGTCCCCGCGGCACCGATAGCATCGAGTAGGGTGAGGAAAGTCGCCCCGATGATCATATTGGCCACCCAGTTCGTCGTCGTTGAGCAGGTTACCCCGAAATCACGACATTTTAGCGGCTGGATTTCTGAGCAAAGGATCCAGACTACCGGTGCGGCACTCATTGCGTATCCGGCAATACAAATCATGGTCATCGCCACGGATAACCACGGCAACAGCGGCGATGCATGGCCTTGCTCGAACAGCTTCAAGCAGTAACCGAGCACGAAGGTGCCTACTGACATCACGCAGAAGCCGATGATTAACGCGGGTTTACGCCCGGCTCTATCGACCATAAAGATGGCGATAAAGGTGGCAAACATAAACGTTAGGCCGACAAGTAACGTCGCGATCATCTGCTGCTCAGTGGTCGTGAAACCTGCCATTTTAAAGATACGCGGTGCATAATACATAATGATATTCATCCCGGTGAACTGCTGCATGGCCTGCAACAACATCCCGAGAAAGACGACCCGACGGACGTTGCGGTTCGCCAGAAATAAACGCCAGCCTCCTTGTTTAATGCGCAAGCTCTCACGAATCTCATTCAGCTCATTGCGCGCCTGTTCCGAGCTATCGCGCAGTAGTCGTAGTACTTTTTCTGCCTCAATATCTCTACTCTTCTCTGCCAACCAACGAGGACTATTGGGCAGGAACACCACCATGGCGATTAAGGCAACGGCAGGAAAAGCGAGCACGCCCAGCATCATTCTCCAGTTTCCGGAATAGCTGAACGCCGTGTCAGAAAGAAAGGCTAAAACGATACCGAGGGTAACCATCAGTTGGTACATGCTGATCATCTTACCGCGTACCTTTTCGCTCGCCATCTCCGAAAGGTAGAGCGGCGCGGTATAAGAGGCGATACCGACCGCTATCCCCAGCAAGACACGGGCAACCAACAACAGCTCGATATTAGACGCTAGAGCGGAACCGATAGATCCTAATGCAAACAATACCCCACCGATTAACAAACTGTACTTACGCCCCAAATGAAACGATAACCAGCCATTACCGAGCGCCCCAATCGCCGCGCCGAGCATCATGCTACTCACCACCCATTCCTGTAACCGATTACTCAGCGTAAAATGGTCGGCGATAAACGGGAGCGCTCCAGCAATGACTCCAATATCCAATCCAAATAATAGGCCGGCGACCGCAGCGGCCAGTGAAACAAACAGGGTCATACGGCGATTGTCCTGAGCCCCTTTTTTATTATTTTCAGCGATGTTCATAATCTTTGCCTATAGCGGTTATGGAAACGTCTTCACAGTAATGCATTCGCGGGTCTCGAGTCAGAGGAGGAACTTGCGAAAATATGGACAAAATAGCTGTCCCTTGTCGTTTTGTGATCTTGCTTGGATATCTTTGTATTGGTCGGCAGAGATTAGCGGGTTGTGAGGGTAAATACTGTGTCCGCTAACGGTTTTTGCTAGACTAGCGGCTGGCTAACGAGGGGAGTAGCATGGCTTCACTAAAAGATGTCGCACAGCTGGCTGGCGTGTCGATGATGACTGTTTCGCGCGTCATCAATAATGCTCCGCGCGTTAATCACGACACGCGTCGACGCGTCGAACATGCGATCAATACCTTGCATTATGTTCCTGATCTCTCCGCCCAAAAGATGCGCGGGCAAGCCAACAAGCCGCGAACGCTCGCAGTACTGGCGGAAGATACGGCAACTACGCCATTTTCGGTGGATCTTCTACTGGCCATCGAACAGACGGCCACAGAGCTTGGCTGGGAAAACTATATTGTTAATATCTCGTCAGCGGGAGATACACAGCGGGCCGCTCGCGAGGTGCTAGCTCACCGCCCCGATGGGATAATCTATACCACGATGGGCTTGCGTAAAATCCAACTGCCCGAGGCGCTACAGCCTTTACCGATTGTGCTCGCAAATTGTCTCTCTGACGATCCTCATCTCGCCAGTTATATTCCGGACGACTACCACGCCCAATATCACGCGACGCGTTATGTGATCGCGCAAGGTTATCAACGGCCGCTTTGCTACTGGCTACCCGAGCATGAACTGGCGCCTAGCGCACGGCGCTTAGGCTTCGAGCAGGCTTGGCGCGAGTCAGGGAAGTCGCTGGATCAGGCGATGCAAATTCATATGCCCCCGGGTGATGAAGGCTATTTAGCGGTGGCGAAATATATCGAACATAGCATGCGCGCGGGGTCGCTCCCTTACGACCTGCTTATCTGCGGGAATGACCGAACGGCGTTCGTCGCCTATCAACAACTCCTCACCCTTGGGCTGAAAATTCCCGACGATATTGCCGTACTGGGGTTCGATAACCTCGTAGGGGTTGGCCATCTGTTCTTGCCCGGCCTCACAACGCTACAGCTGCCGCATAAAGAAATTGGCCAACTTGCCGCTCGTCACCTTATTGAGCAGTGGGACAGCCCTGGTACGCATCCTGTCGACTGCCCACTGTTACTTCGTCATTCCATCGCCGACCGCAGTGGCCAGAAAGAGAGGGTCTCAACCTCTAGCTCACCCTCTTCGCTAAACAGTCGCAGCTGATAATCATGCTGGACAGGATAGATTCGGCTACTCAGAACCACCTGGCCATCATTGATAAAGACCTCGATCGAAGAGCGATCGATAAAGATCTGCCACGTCTGTTTGGCGGTCTGATCAATGTGCACACGGCGGCTATCTTGAATACCTAATTCCGGATAATCGCGTTTAAGTGACAGGTACCCTTCGACCACGTGATAACTCAATGTTACACCGTCACCTATTTTTAGTCCGAATTGGGCGACAGAGCTTTGGCGCGGTCCCCACTGCAGAAATAGTTCTGCGCTCGACGCTTCCTGAGCTAGAACATAGTCCCCACAGATTTTCTGCTCTGTCAGACGCCACTCTTCTTGGCGCAATGCTTGAAGCTCTCGCAGCGGTCGCTGACGTAGCCGTCCCGCTTCTTCTGACAGCTCACGGGGTAGCGTGAAGCTGCCACACCACCCCTCTTGTTTAGTCGGCATGACCGACTCCCACATATCCATCCACGCCATCATCACGCGTCGGCCATCTGCCGCAGTGAAGCTTTGCGGGGCATAGAAATCATGCCCATTATCCAGTTCAGTAAATCCGTGCTGGACGGTAAAATCGTTACCCGGTGACCAGTGTCCCGCCATGACTCCGCTTTGAAACAGGTTAGCAAATCGGTCGCCTTGGGTCGTAATACCTTGTGGTGAACACATCAGATAGTGATGCTCCCCGAGCTTAAAAAAATCGGGACATTCCCACATATAGCCTTCGCCGGGCTTAGCCTCGGCCAGTACTCGCTCAAAGCGCCATGCGGTGAGGGATTCACCACGATAGAGCAGCACCTGCCCCCGTTCTTGGTGATCGCGCGCACCGACTACCATCCACCAGCTTCCATCCTCAGCCCATACTTTAGGGTCACGAAAGTGCATCACTCCCGGCGGTGGCGTGACAATAACCCCCTGCTTGGTGAAGGTGATACCGTCTTCACTCGTTGCCAGGCACTGTACTTCACAGATTTGGCTGTCATCACCGACCTCACCCAACCAACGGTGGCCGGTATAAATTAATGCTAAGCGGTCATTGTCCACCACAGCACTACCGGAAAAACAGCCGTCGCAATCCATGGGACTATCCGGTGCTAGAGCGATAGGTTGATGGTGCCAGTGGACCATATCCTCGCTGATGGCGTGTCCCCAATGCATTGGCCCCCAATCGGCACTAAATGGGTGATGTTGATAAAAGGCATGATAACGATGATTAAAATAGACGAGGCCATTCGGATCATTCATCCAGCCTACTGGCGGCGCAAGATGGAAAGCGGGGTAATAGCGATCTTTGCGAGATGGCAGGTGTCGCGTTAGGGCTTGTTGAGCTTGATCGAGGGTGTTCATCGTTGTCTCCCGCATACATTTTTCTGTATTGTTAACGTTAATGCGCTACAAATAAAAGGCTCTAACTTAATTATTTGTGCGCTGAATCACAAATGTTAACGTTAACTCTCGCTAAATGTGATGAAGATTACAGCTTCGACGTTAAGAGTATTCTCAGAACAATAAAACAGAGTATCACTATCTGTTATCGACGACTCTGGGAGATCCTTATGAGGCATTCCATCCCCTTTAGAAATCCGTACTACCGCATTGCATCGGGCTACTCCGCTCTGTTCTTTATTTGCTGGTCGCTATGGTGGTCGCTGTATGCCATCTGGCTTAAACAACGTATCGGCCTGTCTGGCGCCGAATTGGGACTTCTTTATGCCGTCAATCAAACTACCAGCATCATATTTATGCTGATTTACGGGGTTATCCAAGACAAGCTAGGTCTTAAGAAGACGTTGATGTGGCTAGTCAGTGCATTATTGATCCTTACCGGGCCGTTTATGACCTGGGTCTACCAACCTCTGTTGCTCAATCACTTTTACTCTGGTGCGCTAGTGGGGGCGTTATTTCTCGGTATCGGTTATCTCGCGGGTTTTGGGTTGGTCGAGACCTTTTCTGAAAAAATAAGCCGTCATTTTCACTTCGAGTACGGCGCGGCGCGGTCGTGGGGGTCATTGGGCTATGCGTTGGGGGCGTTTGTTGCAGGAATAGTATTCAGCATTGATCCCAGCCTTAATTTTTGGCTCGTTTCTGTTTTAGGGATCGCTTTCGCTTACCTCAATGCACGATTTACCCCACCAGCGCAGCCAATACTTCAGCAAAAAGTCATTACTCGCCAAGATTTTATGGCAATACTCAGGGATAAACATTTCTGGCTATTCGTAAGCTTTGTGATGGGCACTTGGTCTTTCTATACCATTTTCGACCAACAGCTATTTCCGATTTTTTATACCCAATTGTTTAGCTCTCCATCGCGGGGCGCAGAGCTCTATAGTTACCTCAATGCATCGCAAGTGATCCTTGAAGCACTGTTTATGGCGCTAACCCCCTTGTTCGTCAATCGTATCGGGGCAAAGAATGCGTTATTACTTGGCGTGCTGATCATGGCAATAAGAATATTTTCATGCGCGATAAGTGTGAACCCTGCCCTTATCTCTGCCGTTAAATTGCTCCATGCGCTCGAAGTACCGTTGTGTGTCATTGCCGTGTTCAAATACAGCTCCCTTTACTTTGATAAGCGCCTCTCATCGACCATCTTTCTCGTCGGATTCCAAGTTGCTAGCTCAATCGGAGTTGTTCTGATCTCCTTCCCCATCGGCGCGCTACAGGATCGCTACGGCTATCAATCGCTATTTTGGCTTATCGCCGCGATCGTAAGCCTGATGCTATTATTTGGTGGGATAGTACTAGGTAGGCGGACGCTCCCTTCTCTAGCAGAGAAAAAATTACTCTTGTGAGCAACGAAGAAATGCCCGTAACGGGCATTTCATCGAGCAGTACTTAGCCGTTCTTCTTCACAAACTCTGATTTCAGTTTCATCGGCCCGAATCCGTCGATTTTACAATCGATGTTATGATCTCCGTCAACTAGGCGGATCCCCTTAACTTTCGTGCCGATCTTTAAGGGGGTGGAACTCCCCTTAACCTTTAAGTCTTTGATCACCGTGACCGAATCGCCGTCACTCAGCAAGTTTCCGTTTGCATCTCGGACCACAAGTTGCTCATCGTCGTTTGTCGCCCCTAACGACCATTCATGCCCGCATTCTGGACAATTGAACGTGCCCTCATTTTCCCAGGTAAAAGTAGATTGGCAGTGGGGGCAAGGAGGAAGTGCTTGCATAAAAAACCTCATTTTCTTAAAACAAAAAACCCTATACTTTGTGGGTATAGGGTAACCGTTTTTCGTTTTAAACACAGCAAAATAACGCCATAAGAAGCGAGCTTAGAACTGTTTCGTTATTTCGGAGTAATAAGGCAGTGCCGTCATCGCCCCTTTTGCTGTCGTTGCCAAGGCCCCGCATACCTGCGCTAAAGCGAGCACGCTCTCTAATTGCGAAGAGGATTGTGGGAAGCCACGGGTTGAAAGACCGTAAAGTAAACCTGCGACGAACGCGTCTCCCGCACCCGTCGTATCGACGCTCACTACCGGCTTGGCTTCATGGTAGCTCATCTTATCTTGATAGAAGGCGGTGACGCCTTCTTTACCGCGAGTAATGACGAGTAGCTCAGGGTGGTAGGCCTCGACGATACGCGTAATCCCCTGCTCCAGTTGGTGGCTGCCACTAATAAACTGTAATTCATCCTCGGATAACTTGATCACGTCAGCCAAGCTCAACGCCTGTGCTAAGGTATCGCGCAGTACCTGTTCGTTAGGCCAGAAATCCTCGCGAATATTAGGGTCGAAACAGACCTTTCCTCCGGCACGGCGAATTCGCGCCATGGCTTCAAGCGTCGTGGCGCGACTCGGCTCGCGACTTAAGGCGATGGAGCAGCAATGTAACCACTCTTCGGCCTGGAATCCAGGAAGGTCTTGATTGACCAGAAAGAGATCTGCACTTGGTTTTACCATAAAGGTGAAAGAACGCTCGCCGTCGTCATCCAGCCCGACGACTACGGTAGAGGTGCGCTGTTCTGGATCAAAGTGCATATAGTCGGTAGAGACTTGTTCTTTTTTAAGCGTAGTTTGTAAAAATTTACCAAAGGGATCCTGTCCGACTCGGCCAATAAAAGCACTATTACCGCCTAACCGGGCGATGCCGACCGCTACATTTGCAGGCGCTCCACCGGGGCATTGAAGTAAACGTCCTTCACTTTCTGGTAGTAGATCGATAACCGCATCGCCCAGTACCCATACTTTCTTACTCATAGTGACTCCATCAATCGTTCTAACAGTAATCAAATTAATGTGATAGATTAGCGGCCTTTTTCAATTTAACCAGGATAATCAATTCATCGATGGCAAGATTTTGGTCAAAAGAAGCTACTCTATGGGGTTTTGCCCTCTACGGTACAGCCGTTGGCGCGGGAACGCTGTTTCTTCCCATCCAACTCGGTTCCGCAGGAACACTCGTCCTGTTTCTCACCGCCCTCGTTGCGTGGCCACTCACTTATTGGCCGCACAAAGCCTTAAGTCAGTTTATCCTTGCGGCGCCAGCGCGTGAACCCGGTGATGGTATCACTAATGCCGTAAAATATTACTATGGAAAGCGTGTGGGTAATGTCATTACCTTCCTCTATTTTATCGCTTTTTTCGTGATTATTTTAATTTACGCCGTCGCGATAACGAATTCCCTTATCGAGCAAATCTCTGTCCATCACCCCTTGACGCATCTTGCCCGCATAGGCTTGAGTTTCTTAGTGGTCATGGTGCTTAACGCTATTTTCCTAATGGGACGGCAAGCGACTATTAGGGTGATGAGCCTTCTGGTTTTTCCTATCCTCGCCTACTTTTTCTTTCTCTCTTGCTACATGATAAAAGATTGGCACCCAGAGTTGTTATCGCTAAACGGCGAATTTTCGACCGCAAGTCTGCACCAGATCTGGCTATCGTTGCCGGTGATGGTCTTCGCTTTTAGCCATACGCCGATTATTTCCACCTTCTCGGTGGCACAGCGCGAGTCACAGGGCGATAAGGCAATGTCGAGTTGCAAACGCATCATGCGTTGGTCCTACTTGGTGATCAGCATCAGCGTGCTCTTCTTTGTGTTCAGTTGCTATCTATCGATTCCGAATGCCTATATTCATGAAGCGAAGGATAAAGGTTTGACCATTCTCTCTGCGCTTTCGATGGAGCCTAACTCCCCGGCTTGGCTTGCAGTGTCGGGAATTGTGGTCGCCATCGTCGCGATGTCAAAATCGTTTCTCGGGACCTATTTTGGGGTCATAGAAGGCGCGACAGAGTTGACGCGTACGACCCTAAAGCAGATCGGTGTGACGCGCAGTCATCGCTTTAACCGCGCAGTATCGATATGTATTGTGTCGTTGATTACGTTTGGCGTATGTAGCATTAATCCTAATGCTTTATCGATGATCTACGCGATTAGCGGCCCACTTATCGCGATGATCCTGTTTATCATGCCAACGCTTTCGACATGGTTAATTGCGGAATTAAAGCCTTATCGCAGTATTGGAAACTTATTGACGTTGATCGTCGGTATTCTCTGTGTCTCGGTGATGTTCTTCCATTAATGACGTATCTGGGCGGTTAATCCTTCACCGCCCTTTTTTCTTAAAACAGCCCTAGCGGTTCAATCCCATAGCTGACAAGTAGATTTTTCGTTTGCTGATAGTGATCTAACATCATCTTATGGGTCTCGCGACCGATACCAGACTGCTTGTAGCCTCCAAAGGCGGCATGGGCCGGGTAGAGATGGTAGCAATTGGTCCACACCCTGCCCGCCTGTACCGCACGCCCGACGCGATAAGCACGATGCGTATCACGCGTCCAGACACCCGCCCCTAACCCGTAAATGGTATCGTTAGCGATTGAGATGGCTTCCGCCTCGTCTTTGAAAGTCGTTATGCCAATCACCGGGCCAAAAATTTCTTCTTGGAATACCTGCATGCGGTTATTGCCTTTCAGCAAGGTTGGCTGAATATAGAAGCCTGCCCCTAATTCTCCAGGTAGCGTCTCAACCTGTCCACCGGTAAGCACCTGCGCGCCCTCTTGTTTGGCAATTTCCAGCCAAGAAAGGATCTTCTCGAACTGTTGCTGCGAGGCTTGCGCCCCCACCATAGTCTCAGTATCCAATGGATGGCCGCGTTTAATGGTTTGCATACGCTTCATCACCACCGCCATAAACTTATCAAAAATAGAGGCTTGTACTAAAGCACGCGATGGGCAAGTACAAATCTCCCCCTGATTGAGGAAGCCAAGCACCAGTCCTTCTGCTGCCTTCTCAATAAAACTCTCCTCGGCATCCATGATATCTTCGAAGAAGATATTCGGCGATTTACCGCCTAATTCAACCGTAGAGGGGATAATGTTTTTTGCCGCTAATTCGAGAATATGGCGCCCAGTGGCCGTCGAGCCGGTGAAGGCAATTTTGGCGATCCCTGTGTGGCCGGCTAACGCTTCTCCTGCCTCTCGCCCAAATCCGTGAACGATATTGAGTACGCCCTTGGGCAGGAGATCGCCCACTAACTCTGCAAACAGTGTGATCGATAGCGGAGTCTGCTCAGCAGGCTTCAGTACAACGCAATTTCCTGCCGCCAGTGCGGGAGCGAGTTTCCACGCAGCCATCAATAAGGGGAAATTCCATGGGATTATCTGGCCTACAACGCCCAGCGGTTCGTGAAAATGATAGCTAACCGTTGTCTCATCAATCTCTGCACAGCTTCCCTCTTGTGCTCTGAGGCATCCTGCAAAGTAGCGGAAATGATCCACGGCCAAGGGAACATCGGCGGCGAGGGTCTCGCGTACCGGCTTACCATTATCCCAGCTCTCGTTCACCGCAAATCGCTCAACCGCTTGCTCTAAACGATCCGCAATTTTCAATAAGACATCAGCACGCTGTTGCACCGACACCTTACTCCAACCAACGAAGGCTTGGGCCGCAGCACTGACCGCATCATCGATATCTTCGGCCTGTGAACGCGGAAATTCGCCGATCAACGAATTATCGATTGGTGAGCTATTTTTAAAATATTGCCCCGCTCTCGGTGGAATAAACTGCCCACCGATATAGTTATGATAACGGTCTTTCAGGCTAATTAACGAGCCCTGTTCCTTCGGTGACGCATAGCGCATAGTGCCCCCATGACGATGTTAAATATGTGTTAAATTAGACACAAAAAAGGGACCCTGTCACAGGGTAAGAGGTTATTTTGTGAGATTGGTAAGAATAATTTACTCTTTTTACTGACAGACTATTCTTATAAACCGTAAAAAAAAGGTTCTAATGTGGCACTTTCGCTCTACACTGAAGACTAAGTAGTCATTGAGGTCTAACAGGAGGTTAACAATGCTGGCATCAGCCATAAACATGTTCCGTTCGAAAGCCGGATTTGTTCAACAATTCATAAAGAATCCGCGTGCAATCGGCAGCATAACCCCCTCATCTCTAATACTCTGCGAGACCATGGCTCAAGGGGCTGATTGGCAAAGAGTAAGTCGTGCCGCAGAACTCGGAGCCGGAGATGGCGTGCTTACTCGCGTTTTGTTGCAGCACCTCTCTCCCCAAGCTACGCTCGATGTGTTTGAGATTAGCCCACCTCTCGTTAAAAAGCTTAGGCAGATTCAAGATGGGCGGATGGCGATCCACTCGCATTCTGCCGAACATCTCACCGGCCATTACGATGTGATTTTTTCTGGATTACCGCTGCTTTCACTGCCCGCTCAAACCCGCCATGCTATTTTAGAAAAGGTTCACGAAACGCTGGCACCGGGCGGAGTGTTTATACAGTTTCAGTACACTTCTCTCACCCAACCGGAGTTATCACGGTATTTTATTTGGGAGAGACAGCGCGTACTCAAAAACGTGCCACCCGCGTGGGTGTACCGGTGCCAGCGTAACTGGTCTGATAAAACGTGATAGCTTATCGTCGATAGCCCGCACGCGCGTGCGCGATATTCAGCCACCAATCGATACCTTGGCCAATGACGGCATCATCGAAATCGTAATCGGGATGATGACACATCGGCCTGTCGCCGATACCGAGAAAGCCGTACACGCCAGGCGCATAGTCTAAGTAGAAAGAAAAATCCTCAGAGGGGCCTACCGGACTGTTCGCCAGATAACAGGCATCGGTACCGCGCCACTGTTGTAAGGACTCTACTAGAGTACTGGCGAGCGCCGTGTCGTTCACTACGGCTGGACAGCCAGCGATATACGTAATCTCACCACTACCGCCAAAGCCTTGTGTAACGCTATCGAGCAGTTGCTGCATCCGCTGTTTAACCTCGACCCTGACTTGCGCGTCATACGTCCTCACGGTGCCCGTTAAGACGACCTGATCAGGAATGATATTATGCGAGCTTCCTCCGTGAATAGAACCGAAGCTGATTGTCGCTGTCTGTAAGGGGCTAATCGAGCGACTAATGATCGTTTGGTAATCATTAATGAGCCTCGACGCCATCACGATGGGATCAATACAGCGCTCTGGAACGGCACCATGTCCTCCCTTACCCCGCAGCGTTAGAGTAAAAATATCACTCGCCGTTAACGTCGCAGCTTGATTAACTTCGATGATGCCGCGTGGTCGGCCAGGCATATTGTGCAGCCCATAAATTTCCTCGAACGCAAACCGCTGATGCAACCCGTCATTGAGCATCGCCGGTGCACCGAGTAAGTTTTCCTCTGCGCATTGAAAGATAAACACTAAGGTGCCTGCGAAGTCACGGTGCTGACCGAGTAGTTTGGCCGCACCGAGTAACATCACCGTGTGTCCGTCGTGACCACAGCCATGGAATCTGCCTGCTACGGTAGAGCAATACTCAACTTGCGAGGCATCACGCCCTTCTTGCATCGGCAAGGCATCCATATCCGCACGTAAGGCAATCATTTTACCCGGTCGATTACCTTTAATTAGCGCGACGATCCCCGTTTTACCGATACCGGTGTGGATTTCATCCATATTACACTGCCGTAGATAGCGCTCGACGGCCGCTGCAGTGGCCACTTCTTCGAATGCCGCCTCAGGATGCTGGTGAAGGTGGCGACGTAAGCCCGTTAACTCATCCAGTAATGCAGAAGTTGGGTTCATCTAAGCCTCTTCATCTTCGTCGTACTCCTCGCCAGCGAATAACTCATCTGCCATCGCTTGTAACGCTCCACGCGTGGTCATAGCTAACGCACGATAGAAGCCCGTCTGCGCATGCGCTTCAACTTTACCCAGGAATGCACCACACCACGGGAGTAAAAACTCATCAAACAACGCGGTGATCGCTTGATTTTCATCCGCGGCGGCATGGTCCTCAAGCCAAGAAGCGGCAATGAGTAATAGGCCAAAGTGATCGGCAGCGGTCGTCGAAAGTGGCATGCCACGAGTGGTTAAAAAGTTTTTAACCTCGGATTCTGCGGGGCCTTGTGGCCATTGATGCCCGAAAGGTGTGACAGAAGGCGATTCATCGCCAAACAGCTGCTGATAATCGCGACTCAGCTCATCACGGTCGTAGTGACGTTGCAGTTGTGCCAATAAATCATCTTGTTCGAGTGGCCAGTTTTGATTGAGTTTACCCTCTTTAAATAGTTCCCACAGCGGCTGCAGCGCAGGATCGTTAGGGTTGCGGTAAAATAACGTGCCGAGAATGCGGCAAAGTACGGAAAATTCATTCATATGAGTAGCCTATTAGTAACGAAATAATCGGGCGATTGTAGCATGGTGGCCCATCGCTGCATCGATTCATCAAAAATAGGGTAAAAAAAAGGCCATCTCAATGAGATGGCCTTTTCGATTCGTCAGAATTTAGCTTCTGACTTTGCGGTAGATCCACAGTACAACGATTGCACCGATTACAGCGACCACAAAGCTGCCGAAGTTGAAGCCGTCAACACGACCATGACCGAAGAAAGTACTGATCCAGCCGCCTACGACCGCACCAACAATCCCCAGAATAATGGTTACGATGAAACCGCCACCATCTTTACCTGGCATAATCCATTTCGCAAGGATCCCTGCGATCAGACCAAAGATAATCCACGAAAGAATACCCATTTACTGCTCCTTATCTGACAAACATCGATTTATACATTCACAAAGTGATTAATGAATATTTCTAAACACTGTCTTGACGATTATAGGCAATAATTTTCAGAGTGGCGAATAAATATTAATAAAAACTTTATTATTTATGATGTTAACTGTCTTGGTAAGCCTCAGTCACCTTACGCAGATAGCGTGGGGCTTGGGCTGCTGGGTGCTCGCGCTGCACAAAACTAATAAATTGTTCCGGCGTCATATGATTGATTTTAGCGATAGCCCGCTCACGACTTGATGAAAATATGCGCATTAAGGCCCCTGCGCCATTCGCATAAGAGACGATGGTCGCATAACGCAGCGTTACCGGATTTTTGATACCCGATAGTTCATTTTCTTGCAGGAGTTTTAAATACGCGGTGCCTATCTGGATATTTTTAGCAGGATCCTTCAGCTCATGCCCACTCGGTTGTCCGCGACGTCCTGTCGCTTGATATACGGCGCGACCAGCTGTTGAGGCTTTGATTTGCATTAGTCCAATAGCGTTAGAGTGACTGACGACTTTTGGATTTCCACCTGATTCGACACTAATAATGGCGCTGACGAGTTTCGGGTCAACGCCATAATGACTGGCGGCATCTTCGGTATAGTGTGACCAATGATCGTTGGTGATCACTTTCCCTGGCTTGGTGATCGTTTGAGGATCGAGTAAAAACTTGGAGCTTGAGGTAGCCGGTAGTTCTGTGGTCTGTGTCGGATGCTGTGAACAGGCTGACAGCGTGAGGACCGTCAACAGCAAGAGTTTGCTTTTCACGTCATGGAGTTCCTAGATAATGAATTGCGAGCTATATTACTCAGCAGAAAAATTTAAAATATGGCCGTTTGTCTTAAAAAATGCTGACGCAGCATGCCGAATTAGTCGGATTTTT
Source organism: Rosenbergiella collisarenosi (assembly GCF_018494085.1). Taxonomy (GTDB): domain Bacteria; phylum Pseudomonadota; class Gammaproteobacteria; order Enterobacterales; family Enterobacteriaceae; genus Rosenbergiella; species Rosenbergiella collisarenosi. The sequence continues at coordinate 261,132 of NZ_JABBFP010000003.1, forward strand.
TCCCCGGTTGGCGATTTTTTAACATAAAAATCGGTAAAATCCTAATATTGATTCCCCATCATCAAATATTTTTGACGGGTATCTTGCCTTCATCCGTCAGGTCATTATTATAAAATTTTGCCAAATACTGAGTAGACTATGCCCAGACCTCGCTCTATACGATTAATCGCTCCGTCGGGATATTGCCAGAACCAAATTGCCGCTAAACGTGGCATCGAACGTCTATCCATCGAACATACTATCGATAACACCACTGTAATTGGTCGCAGGGAACAGCGCTTCGCGGGCACTGATCACGAACGCCTCAACGATATTAACGAGCTGGCGCAGCTCTCTTCATTACCTGACATTATTTTAGCGGCAAGAGGCGGGTATGGCGCGAGCCGTTTATTAGAGGCGATAGATTATGCGGGCCTACAACGGCGCTTTGCTAATCAGCCCACCGCAATATGCGGCCACAGCGATTTTACTGCAATCCAGCTAGCACTATTAGCCCAGGCTGACTTGGTGACTTTCAGTGCGCCGATGTTAGCCGGTAATTTTGGCGCAGATCCCCTCTCCTCTTTTACACAAACCCATTTTTGGGGCATTTTAACCCAACCCAGCTATACGCTCACCTGGCAAGATACCCAACCCTTAACTGGCTCATGGCAGGGTCAACTGTGGGGGGGAAATCTTACGATGATCTGCTCATTGGTGGGTACACCTTGGTTACCGAAGGTGACCGGCGGCATATTGGCCATCGAGGATATTAATGAAAGTCCGTTTCGGGTGGAACGCATGCTATTGCAGCTGTATCACGCTGGCATACTCAGTCAGCAAAAAGCTGTCATCACCGGAAGTTTTACTCATGGTGAACCTAATGACTATGACGCGGGTTACCAGCTCACTAGCGTGTGGGACTATCTTCAGAAAAAAACGGGCGTCCCGTTTATCAATCAGCTCGATTTCGGCCACGACGCGGATACGGTGACCCTCCCTATTGGCGCACAAGCGAGCTTAATTGCGCAAGAAAAGCAACGACACCTGCAACTTTCTGGCTATCCTTATTTAGTCGATTAACTGATCATCATCATTATGGTGCAGGAAGGGAGTTACCATGCGAGCCATTATTTACCTAATCCCCATCGCACTATCAGTGACAGGTTGTAGCCACAAACCTTATGGTCGATTATGTTCTGGGGAAGTTTCTACTCTTACTGGACAAGTAACGGGGCATTCTCAGGCATGGGTGTTTGACGAGATACAGCGTTTTACTATCACTAAAGGTGATACAACGGTTCACAGTGGGTATCTACACAGTACTAATCCTGCACTCTACGTGCCTAGCACGACAACGAAGGACGGATTTTTAGCACAACGGCTTTCTAATGACCGCTTTCGGTTAGCCGATGCGCGTCAAGACTCCATGGTCACTTGGACGTGCCCGGTCTCTGCTGCCAAGCCTTAACGTGCTATTTTCGTAGGAAAAATCTGTAAACCCTACATTTTTTATTTTCTTTGCTATAGTTTAATCATCGACATTACATCAGCCTACCAAGGAGCATTTCAATGGTTAGTAAAATCCAAGATAAAGTTGAAGAGTACGCAGGTGCAGCACAAGAAGCTTATGGCGACGTGACCGATCAAGATGAGCATTCAGCAAAAGGCGCAGCGCGTAAATATGCTTCCCAAGCAAGCTACGCAGTGAAAGACGCGGCTGATACGATCAAACAACAAGTTTCAGATAAGCCTTATGCTGGCCTAGCTGTTGCGGCGGCGATTGGTGTTGCCTTCGGTTACCTGCTCGGCAGAAAATAACCGTCAGAAATCAGTTAAAAGCACCCTCTGGGTGCTTTTTTTTGCTCTAACGCACCAAAAGTATGTTGCAATTCGTGCGATCTGTCGCTATTTTTGATGTTCAGAGTACCTGATTGACACAATCAGATATTCGCCTAACTTACTCACATTGCTCTAGTTATCTTGCCCGCCTCGTGCGGGCTTTTTTTTATCCAAGATTTTAGCCTGCTCCCCACTCCAACCCGCTATAAATTCTATGATATAGTCCGCGGCCACTGATAATTCAGCCACTAATCAGGAGTCTTATGGACGTTAGAAAACAACTTGATGGCACCGCGGTAGTCGCAATGCTGTTAATATGCCTCGTTTGGAGTTCGCAACAAGTCATTTTAAAAGAAATCGCCGGAAACTTCTCCCCACTGCTATTACTTGCCATGCGTTCAGGGATTGCCGCGTTGCTGCTATCCGGGCTAATGCTCGTACAGCGCCAACGCTTTCCTATCGCTAGGGGTATGTGGTTGATGGGGGGGCTCGTCGGGTTACTTTTCTCTCTCGAGTATTTCTTCGTCTCAGAAGCCGTAAAATACACGACGGCCGGTCATGTTGTGGTCTTCCTTTATACCTCGCCCATCTTTGCTGCGGTCGGGCTAAATTTTGCCATCAAAGACGAACGTTTATCAGGACTGCAGTGGGTAGGTATCGTCTTCTCGTTTATCGGTATCTGCGTCTCTTTTTCCGGCGGGTTTGGCGATAGCACTATGCTTAAAGGCGATTTTTTTGCGCTACTTTCTGGATTAATGTGGGGTGCAACAACGGTGGTGATCCGTAGCACTCGCGTCAACCAAATGGGCTCACGACCCATTCTGCTTTACCAGCTGATTGTTTCTTTTATTTTCTTACTCATTGCTAGCTGGCTAAGCGGCAATACGCTGTTTGAGCCTACCTTTAAAAATATCGCTGCACTGACGTTTCAGTCGGTGGTTATTTGTTTTATCAGCTTTCTGGCTTGGTTTGCCTTACTTAAAAAATATGTTGCCTCACAATTAGGAGTACTGACATTTATGACTCCGCTGTTTGGCGTGGTCTTGGGGGCATTACTCCTGCATGAAACTATTCAAAATACCTTTGTCTGGGGAGCAAACCTCGTCGTCATTGGTATCATCTTGGTCACCGTAAAAAGTGGCGGAATACGTATATTTAGACGTCGTCGCCCGCTGTAAACGCTCGCTACGGTAATGCGTCACAATACCTCAATGACGCGTTGCCGATAGCCGCCACATTATTTTCCGGTTTAGATATTCAGAATAAAAAAAGAAAGTTCAGTTTTTGTAAAAAAAACCACCGTCATGAGATTGTCACACTATAGTAGTTATATGGACGTAAGGAACTGGCGGTGACGCCAAGATAGCTAAAGCCTAATCAAGTTTTAGCGTTGTTATGTAGGTCTGGTGTAGAGCAATCTGAGGAGAAGACGAATGTTTACTTTAACAAGAACCGAATTTGAATCGATTAATCCTGACTACCGTGGTGTGTGGCAAAAAGAGTGTGAAGAGCTCCCGAAATGGCCGCAAATTCGTGAACAATATGTAGGGAAACGCACAATATTACGCCAGGGTGCATTGTTAATTGAAGATATGCACTTTGCCATTATGACTTGACCTTTTACCACACTAAAATAGGTAAGCGACCTGCGTCACTTACCTTTTTTTTGGCAACTCCTCTAGTCGAGAGGGATCACCTCTACGCCGCTGAACAATGCGCGACATAAGATACGGTAACTATCGCCATCGAAACTATTCTCGTGCTTCTCTTGAGGGAGTTTACCCAGTTGATTAACGGTATTGATATATCGCCAGTGATCAATGATGTGGTAGTCGTTAAATCCTTCACGCTGCTCATGGAGCGCCACCCTTCCCTCATAAGGCCACATCTTAATCTGCCACGACGATAACGCCTCTAGCGCTCGGCGATTATGCTCTTCTATACTCTCCTTACCCTGGCAGACGCCGCGACACTTCCCGAGCATGGAGCGAAAACAACCGCGTCCACGTTGCTGAGTTTCAATACCTAGTGTCGCCAAGCAGAGCTGCTGGGCATCGGCGAGATTACGAATAAACTCCATGGCTGCACGTTTATTACGAAACAATCCGTAGAGGTTTGGCGTTCGTGCAAAGTTATGTTCAGTGGAACTCACAAAGGCGATACCCGTCTCTTTCCACTGAAGAGAAAAAAGTGCTCGCTGTTTACGTAACTGTTTATTGTGCAAAGGGATAAGCTGTTTAATTAAGGTTGCTTCAAGTAGTTGCGCGCCAATATCGCCGGCGGTTTCTGTGAAGGTTATTCTATCCGTTTGTCGTAACAGCTTCGCTTCACGTACCGTACGTAAATGCGAGAGAACGCGAGATCGAATATTGACGCTCTTACCAATATAGAGGGGAATATGACTATTCGCCGCCCAAAAGAAATAGACACCAGGCGTACGCGGTAGGTGTTCAAGCGTATCTCTTAGCTGCTGCGGGTAGCGATAAAGCTCACTCTCATGTTCACGGGCCATAATGGTTCTCTTTATTGATAGTCCTCTTAAGTGTAGCAAAGGCATGGCGCTTGATAGATACAGTATGTTCCGTAGTCATACTCCTCATCTCACTGATATGGCGAGCTTTTACAAACCCGGCCCAGCAAAAGCTCGTAAGTTACGGTATACTACCGGGTATAGTGTTGAAATTTATTTAGATGATCAGGGTTTATTATGACCATTTTACCTAAGTTTAGTCGTCAATTATTGCATCCACGTTATTTTCTGCTGTGGTGTGGGATTGCTACACTCTATTTGGTGGTGCAACTTCCTTATCGCTGCCTAAATACCTTGGGACCCTTTGTCGGCCGTTTGGCGATGAAAGTGATGACCGAGCGCGTTTATGTTGCCGCACGCAATCTACAACTCTGCTTTCCTGAAAAATCGGAGAGCGAACGCGCGCAGCTACTAAAAAAGAATTTTGAGTCTGTCGGGATGGCGTTATTTGAAACCGGAATGGCATGGTTTTGGTCCGATCAGCGCGTAAAAAAACATTTTAAAGTGACCGGACTTGAGCATATCTCTAAAGCTCAGCAGGAAGGTAAAGGTATCCTGCTACTCGGCGTGCACTTTCTGACCCTCGAATTGGGCGCACGAATTTTCGGTATCTATAATCCGGGGGTTGGCGTCTACCGTCCCAATAACAACCCGCTACTCGATTGGTTACAAACTTATGGTCGTATGCGGTCGAATAAAGCAATGCTGAATCGCCGCGATGTGAAGGGGATGCTACGCGCGTTGAAACAAGGCGATATTCTGTGGTACGCACCCGATCACGATTATGGCCCTAAAAGCAGCGTGTTTGCGCCGTTTTTTGCCATGGAGCAGGCGGCTTCTACCAAAGGCAGTTATGCGTTGATTCGCATGGGACAACCGGCGATTATTCCTTTTCTGGCGCGACGCCTAGCTAACAATCAAGGCTACGAGATGGTTATCCTACCCGAGGCTGACGATATACCCCTTGATTCAGATGTCGGTACGGCAACCGCCCTCAATCGCTTGGTCGAGCGTTGTGTCATGATGGCACCCGAGCAATATATGTGGCTGCATCGTCGATTCAAGACCCGCCCTACAGGCGAAAACTCTGTCTATTAAGCGAATGCCCGCGCAGTGCGGGCTAGCATCGGATCTTCTGTGCGCGATAAAAACACCACAACGGAAAAGGCAAACTCGTTAATAGCAAAATCCATAGCAGCGCGTACACCGCCTCAACACCGCTATTTTGTAGGTCAACATAGAGTTTTACCGGGATCCCTTGCGGAAAATAGCAAAAAATCATTACTATTCCGAATTCGCCAAGCGCCCTCGCCCAAGCGAGAGAAAGACTATTGAGGAGCCCCGCTCTGGCCAAAGGCAGTGTAACCCGCCAGAAAAGTTGTCCGCGACTTGCCCCCAATGTTTGAGCGACCTCATCGACCTCCCTTGGCACCGTTGCAAAAGTGGTACGCGCCATCAGGATATAAAAAGGCAACGCGGCATACAGCTGCGCTATGACAAATGCCGCAGGCGTATTCGTGAGGTTGATACCAAGTCGGGTAATCGCCTCCCCCAATGTTCCGTAAGGCCCGTAAGCGGTCACCAATAGGATCCCCATCGCCAGCGGGGGGGTGAGTAGCGGGATCAATATCCCGATTTCAACCGCCACACGCCACGATGAGGCCGTTCTCGCCAACCACAATGCTACAGGCGTACCCAGTAGCACGACGAGAGGAAGACTGATAGCGCTAAGCGTTAGCGAGGTCCAGACAGCTCGGCCATCGCCATACGCTAAATGAAAATCGTGCCATGGGGTGACGATTAATAACGCAATAAACGGCACGGCTAAGAGGCCTAATGCTGGAAACATCAGGCTACGCGCTAACATTGCGACGCTGCGACTCTCTGCGCAGGGTTAAAATGACTTACCCTTAGGTTGATCATAGCCGTTTTCCTTAAAGATTTTTTGCGCCTGTGCGCTCGTTAAATAATCAACGAATTGCTGTGCAAGTTGGGGATGAGGAGAATTTTTGAGGACTACCGCGTAAAACACTAACGGTTGAGGCCGATAAGTCTTCGCTTTGCCCTGCTTATCCGCTACCTCAAAGCTAACAGTATCATACCAGCGCTGGCTATAATCGGGATTACTGAGGTTAATCTCGTCCGGTAGTACGATATAAGGTAATTTCGCTGAACGCGTGGCACTCTCATAACCCGATGCGGCGTCCACCTGCCCCGCTTGTAAGCGAGCGAGCAGACCACCTTCCGCCGCGATCTGTTGCGGGTTAATGACTTCCCCCATAATTTTCTGCGCTAGGCCTGGTTGGTGGTAATACTTCTCGGCAAGCTTCAGGGTAAAAATAATGTTTTGTCCCTGTGGATCGCTGGTAGGATCTGTCCGCCCAAAGCGCAGCCCCGGTTCGGACAAGGTTTTCCACCAGGGTTGCGCCGTTGTGGACTGCGCCAGTTGTTGTGCGAAGCGACTATGCGGATTATAGGCGATGACCATTCGTGTACTCGCCACTGGCTGGGCTTGACCGACGAGACCGGCTTGTTTAAGCACATCAATCGGGCCAGGGGTAATTGAGACAAATACATCCGCCACCACCTTCTTCGCAGCCAGCAGACGTGCCATTGCGTATGCCCCTTGCCCCTGACCTTGATAGTCAACATGGTGAGTTTTCGCGAAATCCGGACCGAGACCATTATCCATCACCACGCCCATCGAGCCCGCATAAGTCACGGTCAGCGCTTCAGCTGTCGCAAAGGGGCTGATACAACTGAACGCTAGCGCTAGAAGTAACCCAGATTTTTTTAACACTTTGGGGCGACAACTGAGGGATGTCTGCATAGTGCTATACTCATTAAGTGAAGGTTATTAACACCTTAGACAGGTGAGGTAATGAAAGCAAGAGTGTTGTTAGGGTTCACGTTCCAACGCTAACCTGCTAGGGTTACAGAATTAACAAATCGGCTACATCCCTCTACTTAAAGGAAGCACTATGAGTCAGGTACCATTACCAAAAGTGTCACCGCTCAAGGTCGCCTTGATCGGCTATGGCTTTGTAGGCAAAACCTTTCATGCGCCATTGATTGCGGCGACTCAAGGACTGGAATTAACCGTTATTGCTTCCAGCGACAGCCAGAAAGTACACCACGATTACCCAGATGTCGAAGTTATAGCTAGCCCAGAACAGGCGGTGACTCACCCTGATATCGATATCGTCGTCATCGCCAGCCCCAACTCAACCCATGCCCCATTGGCAAAAAGGGCGCTGCTCGCTAACAAACATGTCATCGTGGATAAGCCTTTTACCCTGGATCTAGCTGAAGCTCGCGAACTGATACAGGTGGCCGATCACCAACAGCGCCTCCTTTCCGTATTCCATAATCGTCGTTGGGACAGTGACTATCTCGTCATTAAGCACGCCATCGAAGCGGGTAAAATTGGTGAAGTGGCTCAGTTCGAATCGCATATCGATCGTTTTCGCCCAGAGGTTCGTGACCGTTGGCGCGAACATGCCCAACCCGGTAGTGGCTTATGGTTTGATATTGGCCCACATCTGGTTGATCAGGCCTTACAACTTTTCGGGCTACCAGACACCGTCGACGGTAACATCAGCCTATTGAGACAAGGCGCGAAAATTGATGATTGGGCTCACGTTGTCCTTAACTATCCCAAACACCGCGTAATCCTCCACTGCTCGATGCTTGCGGCAGGTGGTAGCTTACGCTTTGTGGTACATGGCCATGCAGGGAGTTTAGTTAAACGTGAGGCCGATCAGCAAGAGGCTCAGCTGGTCTCTGGATTACGCCCTGGATCTAGCGAATGGGGCAAAGATGGTGATGAGCTTATCCATTACTCAGCACAAGGGGAAGCCACCTATCTGCCCACACCCGCTGGAGATCAGAGTCGTTACTACCAAGGTATCGTCGATGCACTGAGCCCAGGCGGTAAGAACCCGGTCACCCCTGTTGAGGCATTAGCCGTTATGGCGGTTATCGAAGCGGCAGTGAAAGCGTCACAGAGCGGTGCCCGTCAATCGCTGGCACTGACTGCAGAGGAAGTGGCGCAGTTCTAGTAAAAAACGATGATAGAGGGGGTTAAAGCCCCCCTCGACCACAGGTCTTAAAAGCCCTCTAAGACAATCTTACCTTTCGCCTTATTGCTCTCAATCATGGCATGCGCCTTGCGCAGATTAGCAGCATTGATGGTCCCATACTGCTCGGCGAGCGTCGTCGTGAGTACGCCTTCATCAATTAGCGTCGCCACTTGGCTTAAGATTTCATGCTGGCGGATCATATCCGGCGTCTCGAATAGCGAGCGCGTAAACATCAGCTCCCAATGCAGAGAAATCGCTTTACGCTTCAGCGGTAACGCATCGAGAGATTTTGGATCATCGATCAAGCCTAACTTGCCTTGTGGGGCGAGTATTTTGACGATCTCATCGTAGTGACTATCGGTGTGAGTCAGGCTCGCGACATAATCGACCTGCTGAATATCAATCTTCGCGAGTTCTTCACTGAGTGGGTGGGTATGATCGATGACGTGATCTGCGCCAAAGGTACGCACCCAGTCTGCCGTCTCCGGCCGAGATGCAGTGCCAATCACCCGCAACTTCGTCAATTTACTGGCCAGTTGCGTCAGTATTGAACCCACGCCCCCGGCGGCACCGATAATCAGTAGCGTTTTCTCCTGTTGCGTGTCTACATCGAGCCTATCAAACAACAGCTCCCACGCGGTTAACGCGGTCAGCGGTAATGCCGCCGCTTCAGCATCGCTGCATTTCACCGGTTTTTTGGCGACGATGCGCTCATCGACCAAGTGATATTCTGCGTTGGTCCCCGGGCGTATTAATGAACCCGCGTAGTACACCTTGTCTCCCGGTGAGAATAAGCTCACCTTATCGCCGACGGCGACTACCTCACCCACTGCATCCCATCCCAATATACGCGGTTCATCGGTCTGTGCCGTACGGCGAATTTTAGTATCGATAGGGTTTACTGAAAGGGCCGCGATTTTCACCAGCAGATCGCGCTCGCCCGGCGTCGGGGTCGGCGTATCAATTTCATACAGGGCTTGGGGATCAGTAATCGGTAATTGAGGATCACGATAGACTATCGCTTTCATAGAGGCTCCAGGGTTATCTGAGAGAGAAAATTTCACTATTCCCTAGCATAGAGGATTAATCCTTACTCCACCTTATGCTAAGCCGAAAATTATGTCTAAAACCCACAAAATGCCTACTTGACAAGCACTTATCCGCGAGGCAATATACTGGTTATCTATACAGTTATTGGGTGAGCTATGTACGTAGAATTAGTGTATGACAAAAGAAATGTTGCTGGACTCGATAACGCTGCGGACATCATTCTGCAAGAGTTAACCCAGCGCGTAAGACGCCTCTTTCCCGACGCAGAGGTCAGAGTAAAACCAATGCAAGCTAATGCCTTAAACAGCGATGCAAGCAAAAGTGATCGCGAAAAGCTTAATCGTATGTTGGAAGAGATGTTTGAAGAGGCGGATATGTGGCTCGTCGCAGAATAATGTAATTGAATGAGAGTGATTCTACTCACTCTCATTCGTCAACTACTTACCGATATGGCGCAATGCTTTGCCTTGCATTAAGTTACGTTCGATATGTTCAAGCGAGACATTCTTGGTCTCCGGTACTAACCACACCGTAATGACAATAAACAATACGTTTAATGCACCGTACAGCCAAAACGTATTCGCGTTACCAAAACTGTCGAGTAACGTCAGGAAAGTGGCGCCCACGATCATATTTGCTACCCAGTTAGTGGTCGTCGAAAGCGTGATGCCAAAGTCCCGTCCTTTCAGCGGCTGTACTTCTGAACAGAGTAGCCATATTACCGGACCTGCTGCCATCGCAAATCCGACGATAAACAGTAATAACATGATGATTGAGGCATACTGCACCGCTAACGAGTGGATCCCCATGTGAATAAAGAGTCCTAAGGCTCCCATCCCAACGGCCATCACTAAGAAGCTCGTAAACAGCATGGGTTTTCTTCCCCACCGGTCTACCAATCCTACCGCGATGAGTGTTGCGAGCATATTGGTGATGCCGACGATCACCGTCCCCCACATCTGCTGGGAAGTACTCGCAAATCCCGCAATCGCAAAAATTTTCGGCGCGTAGTACATGACGACGTTCATACCAGTAAACTGTTGCATCACTTGCAGCAACACCCCCAGACCGACCGAGCGGCGAAAATTAGTATTGGATCGAAACAATGCCCAACCACTCTGCTTAACCTGTAAACTTTCACGAATTTCGTTCAATTCTTGCTGCGCCTGGCTATCGCTACTACGTAGACGCTCCAGTACCTTCTGCGCATCATGATAGCGACCGGTCGCCGCTAACCAGCGGGGGCTGTTAGGCAAGAAGAGTACTCCGATAAACAGTACCAGAGCGGGTAGCGCGATAACGCCTAACATGAGTCGCCAGTTGCCGCTATAACTTAACGCCGCATCTGATAAGAAGGCGACGACGATGCCTGTAGTTAACATCATCTGATACATGGAGATCATCGAGCCGCGATAACGTTCTGGCGCAATCTCGGCAATATACAGTGGTGCGGTATACGAGGCGAACCCGACGGCTAGACCGAGCAATACTCGCGCACATACTAAGCTTGTGACATCGGGTGAGAAGGCCGACCATAGAGAACCGATAACGAACAGCACCGCCCCTGTAAGGATGCTTTTTTTACGGCCTAGACGATAAGACATCCAGCCGGCGGTGAGAGCGCCAATCGCTGCCCCAAACATCATCGCACTTACGACCCACTCTTGCTGATGGTTAGAAATGGAGAGATCGTGAGCCAGAAAAGGGAGCGCGCCAGCAATCACCCCAATATCTAGGCCAAAGAGTAACCCCGAGAGGGCGGCGATCCCGCCAACAAACCAAGTGAAGTACTTTGCTTTACGCTGCCGAATCGACTGTTCGTTCATATGAGCATCCCAATAAACACTATTTATGTAAATATATAGTAATGTTATGTAATGTTCTTTGCAGCGTTACCGGTCACAATTGTTATATAAATGTTTCATTGCCGAGAAGGAATAAAGTTATGCGCATTCACGTATTAGGGATAGTCTTAGTCGCCAGCATCCTAAGCGGCTGTCAGGCAAAACAGGCTACCATGCAGCGTTCCACTGCGGCCTGCATTAGTTACCAGCGTATGATGATAGCGCCCCTCCCTCCTTATCAACACGAGCAGCTACGCCACGCCTGCGAGCAATCGTTACGCTAAACGGGTCGAGTGGGCAGTTGGCTCACCTGCTTGAGCTTTTTTAACACCACAAACGATTTCACATGGCTTATTACCTCGCTGGCTAGCAGTTTATGCGAGATGAAATCGGCGAGCTGCTCGAGATTACTGGCCACGATTTTCAGCAGATAATCGGCCTCCCCACTCACCATATGTACTTCTTGAATAGCGGCTTGTGCCTCGATGATCTGTTGAAAACTCGCCATCGAATACGGGTCGTGAGCGCGTAGGTTGATATGTACATAAGCAAGCACTTGCAGGCCAATGGCATGACCATTCACCCGCGCCGAATAACCCATAATGATCCCAGACTCTTCTAAGGCAGTACGCCGACGTGAACACTGCGAGGCAGATAGCCCGACTTTCTCACCAATCTCTTGATTCGTCAGCCGACCATCGAGCTGTAGCGCTGAAATAATCTTCCAATCAAAATTATCCATATCTCTCCTGCATTATTCATGCATATAACGGCCACTATCCTCTAAACATGCACCCTTCGTGCGCTGAATTCCGGCTAGACTGATTAAAATTTCTAATTTAATGCACTAATCATTCTTCACTGTAACGAGGGAGTGTCATCGATGCAAATGCAAATAGGACAGTTTTTAATTCGCCGATTACATGAGATTGGCATCAAGCATCTCTTTGGAGTACCCGGCGATTTCAACCTCTCTTTTCTCGAACAATTACTTTCTCCATCCCCTATTAAATTTATCAACAATTGTAATGAGTTAAACGCCGCCTACGCCGCCGATGGCTATGCGCGTAATAACGGCATAGGGGCTTTTCTAACCACTTGGGGGGTCGGTGACCTTAGTGCCTTAAATGGTCTCGCAGGGGCTTATGCCGAAAATATCCCCGTGATACACATCAGTGGTCTTCCCCCTTTACATGCCGTAAACCAACGCGCGCTGCTCCACCACACCCTGGTAGACGGAGACTACGACAACATTGGCCGCTGTGTCGCCGAATTCACCGTCGGCCAGACCCGTATTACCCCCGCTAACGCCGTAATGGAAATCGACCGACTCCTACAGGTCTGTTGGTTAGAGCGTCGACCGGTCCATCTACAACTGCCTTCAGACATTACGCATCTATTGATCGAGGTCCCTGTCACCCCCCTGATCTTGTCGGAGCCTGCCAGCGATCCCCATCAGTTAGCCCGCGTCGTGGATAGGCTAACCGAACATTACCGACACGCGGAGAAACCCGTCTTATTACTGGATAGCGATGCTTATCGTTTTGGCGTCATCGACCTCGTACACGCCTTGGCAGAAAAACTGGCGATCCCCTATGCCGTACTTCCTAGTGCAAAGGGGATCGCCAACGAGCACTCGCCCAACTATCTTGGCGTCTATGCAGGCGATGCTAGCCTCCCCCATGTCAAAGCGTGCCTCCACCAGTCGACCTGCATTATAGGTATTGGACTGCGGCTGACGGACTGTAATACGGGATTATTTAGCCAGCAGCTACCGGTGGAGCGGCTGATCGAGATGAGACGCTTTGATGTCGCGATTCAGGGAGAGGAGTTTCCCGGCGTTATGCTAAAACAGCTATTGACGGCATTGCTCTGTGCATTGCCCGATAACCGCGCAGTGGCACCGCTCCTCTCGCGTGAAAAAAGTGTAACGCCAGCGGCGGACATCGCTTTTTCGCAAGCCTATTTCTGGGAAAAAATACAGGATTTCTTACGCCCGGATGACGTGATTATCGGCGAGGCTGGAACCTCTCACAGTGGCGCGTCAAGCCTAAGACTTCCTACTGGCGCGCACTATATCTCGCAGATTATCTGGGGTTCTATCGGCTTTACGCTTCCCGCACTCTTGGGTTCGCAGCTCGCCCGCCCTGCACAACGTCATCTACTATTTATTGGAGACGGCTCCTTTCAGTTAACTGCTCAAGAACTCTCTACTATTCTCCAGCAGCGACTATCACCGATAATTTTTCTGATTAATAATCGAGGCTATACCATCGAGCGGTTAATTTTAGGGGCGCGGGCCCCTTATAATGACGTGAGTGATTGGCACTATACGCAGTTACCCGCGGTGTTTGATAAGACTCAACCTACACACTGTTTTATCGTGGATGATGAGTTATCGCTAGAGCGTGCATTAGCGGCGGCAGAGCACCGAACCGGAGCCGTATTTATCGAGCTACGCTTCGAGCCACTCGATGCTCCGCCGCAGTTGAAGCTGTTCGCGCAACGCTTTGCAGCGTTCGATTACGGACAGGCGGGGCCACGTAATCTCACTACGCCGTAATACGTCGCGTGGGCCATGCAATCACGCCCAGACTACCGACAATTAATGCTATCCCTAACCATGCGCTTGGGGATAGCGCCTCATTTAAGACCATGACGGCAAGCAAGGCGGCAACCACCGGCTCAAGTAATGTGATAGCCGTTGCAACACTCGACTTTATTCTCGCCAAACCGGCGCCGTAGCAGAGATACCCTACGCACATCGGAAATAGCGCCATATAGCCGCCCACCGCGGCATTACGCCACGCATGGACAAGTGGCGCGCCGGTATAGACGAGTAACGGCAGGAGTAATAGACCGCCTAGGCCAAAGGTGGCTCCCATCGCGGCACGGCTTGTCATGCCTTGCATCATCATATTTCTCGCTGTCCACGAGTAAAACGCATAGGTAAGACCCGCAACGAGCCCTAAGCCAATGCCGGTTATGAAATGAATCGCGCTATCGCTCGCAGCATGGGTAGTTGAATGAGGGTTTTGCGCCAGAAGAATTATCCCACTCACACCGATTATCGCGCCAAGCCACCACTGTTTAGAAAGTGGGCTACGCTCTAGACGGTTTTCGATAAAGGCAGAGAAGAGCGGTGCCGATCCAATCGATACCACGGTTCCCACCGCCACTCCGGCAAAATCCATGGCGCTGTAGAAAGCCAGCGGATAGATAGCTACCGCGCACGCTCCTGAGACGAGTAGACGACGCTGTTTTGCAAGCAGAGATAGCGATGTGGTGATAGCAGACCACGCCAGCAACGCTTGTAGTAGGCCGCCTATACCCATTGCCACCGCTGCGATAGTTATCGGGCTGAGAGCCGGTGCGAGACGGGCTGCCGTACCGGTCGTGCCCCACAATAGGGCAGCAATCACCACATAACCATTACCGATCGTTGAGGGGTTCATAGCACCTCCAAACGCTGTTCGACGCTGGCTTTAGCCTGAGTGATTAGTGCAGAATGGCCCGTCAGGCCCGCCAGACTAATACTTCCTTCCAGTAGAAACGCAAACTCCTGTGCCAGATATCCTGCTTGGTCACCTAGCGTTGGCTTTAGATCTGCGAGGGCCACTTCGATAAACCGCTGAATCTGCGCTTTCTGTTCAGCCACGCGCTGACGCTCGGGCGACGCAACAGGAAACTCCGCTGCGGCATTGAGTAGACCACACCCGCGAAAGCCGTTTTCGTAACGATGCTCCGCATGATCTTGGTAGGCGTCGTAGACTGCTAGGATCCGATCACGGGCCGAGGTGGCGTGCTGCAATCGTAAGGCATAAAGGTCGAGCCACTGCTGATGACGCAGATCGAGATAATCCAGCACTAACTCCTGCTTAGAAGTGTAGTGATTATAAAAACTCTGTTTCGCCACTCCTGCTCGTTTGATAATGCTATCTATACCGGTGGCATGGATCCCTTGGTTATAGAACAGCGTATGAGCCGCATCTCGTATTTTTTGCTTCGCCGACATAACTACCTCCTAAAATAGACAGACCAGTCTACCTATTTTAGGGAAACTTGCAATACTTGGGTTATCTACCACCAGCGAGATCGATAAAGCTGCCCGTCACATAAGAGGCCTCATCGGACAATAGCCACGCGATCGCATAGGCTACCTCGATAGGTTGCCCGCCACGCCCCATTGGGAGCTGTGACCCCAGGCGATCGACGCGACCCGCTTCCCCACCTTGCGCATGCATCTCAGTGTAGATAAAGCCGGGACGCACCGCATTAACCCGAATCCCCGCGCCGGCGACCTCGAGACTCAATCCACGAGTAAAGGTATCGATTGCCCCCTTAGACGCAGCATAATCGGTATATTCGAAAGGCGAACCCAGCCTTGATGCTGCAGAAGAGACATTAACAATCGCCCCACCCAGCCCTTGATGCAGGGTGGACATCCGCTTTACCGCTTCGCGTGCACACAAGATAGAGCCACTAATATTCGCGGCAAACAGCTGGTGTAGGCGATTCGCCGCTAGTTGCTCGACGGTTGCCTGTGTAAATAGCCGTGCGGCATTATTCACTAAGCCGGTAATCGGCCCTAACTGCTGATCGATTTGGGTGAACAACTCAATAATCTGCTGCTCATCTGAAATATCCGCGCGAATGGCGATAGCGGTCCCGCCGCGCTCACGAATGGTCTCCACCACCGCCAGCGCCTCTGCCTCACGCTGTCGATAATTGATACAGAGCCGATGTCCGCGCTCAGCCAGCAGTAAGGCTGTCGCCTTACCGATTCCGCGCGAACCGCCAGTCACCAGGGTCACCTTAGGGGAGTTCATCGTTTTCTAGCCTTATAGCAAGGTCAATGTTGAATTAGGGGTAGAAATATAAAGTTTATTGCGTCGCAGCGATATTTTTTAGCCTTGGTGAGGCAATCAGGTGTTGGGGAAGGATCAGTTCTACCGTCGCGCCAGGCAAATGTAACGTTTTACGTCCCTGGGTGAGTGGATACCCTGCCGCTGCCCAGGCCTGGTCGACGAGCTCTGTACAATATATCCCTCGTGCATCTAGCACAGAGAACGGTCTACCACGTTGGGCTAGTGCCGCGTTAACGGCGGCACGATGGGAAAGTTCGGGTGCGCTAACATGATAGTAAGCAACACGATGATATTTCGCGCGGGCCTTAAAAAACTCGAGAGTATCGACGACAACTTCATCGCGCGCACCGGGATGCTCAGCAGGCGTGGCGTGAATAACATAGTACTGTTGATGGTCAAGATAAAGTATCCCAACATGGCTGAAACCACTGCTATCCATGCTGGTGATGACCGAGCTGATTGCCTCATCGCCGGTACGAAAGACTAAATCACCACTCTCCACCAAGGGGGGAACACGGTTCCCCCAACAAAGCAGCGGTAAACCCAAAATCAGGGCGCAGCCCCTATAAACGGATCTTCCACTCATCGTTTTGTTTGCGTAAGTTAAAGGTCTCGTCGCTCTGAGTTTTATTGTTAAAGGTGATATGTAACTGTACGCGAGCGTTGTCCTCTTTCGTTGCCACATCGCCGACCTCAATGGACTGCGTCCCGCCTTTCTGCTCGATGCGCGAAGAGACTTCACCCACGATCATTTGCAACTTGCCTTTAGTTTCCATCTCATGCTGTGAGGCCTTGGTATCGAGGTAAAGCATACCGTACGCTTTATCGACATTTTTATCTTCTAACGCCTGATAGAAATTTTTCGCCACATCTTCAGGCTTCGTTTGCCCGCATCCCGTCAATAATAAGCTCGTAAAAATAACGAGGCCTAGCGCAAGAAGTTTTTTCATTGTCTCTCCATGATAATAATTACCGAGTTAAAGATTAAATAGTCGTGGACTGATTATAGAAAGATCATCGAGTAAACACGGCCGATCGCCTACCACAACGTGATAGTGCTCACAGAAATATTAGGGATCGTATTCTTTTAATATTACTTAACCTTGCAGAGTCTATGGCAGACAAACACGGCGAATAAGCCTAGGGTTCCCCCTAAAATAATATCGAAGACTCTCTCCAAAATAACGCCATCGGATTGGGAGGCTGCACAGATCGACAACGGAAAACATACACATCGCAAGAAAAACCCATTGCGGTACTGCTTAGCGGCGACTAAGGATAATAAGGTCAAAAGACTGGCTAAATAAAAAATAACACTATTCCCTTGGACCCAAAAACCTAAGCAATAGCCGATGACGACTCCCGTAATTCCCGGTAGGAATCGGTCGAGAAATTTATTTTTAGCGAAGGAAAATTGGCAACTATTAATCACCAAACAAGACCAGATCAGCATGGGTGTCACCGGCTGGCCCACACTGATGACAGCCAGCATGCTAACCGCTAACGACATCGCAAGCGCCAGACACTCTGCAAGATTCTCACGCCACGAAATATCGACACGTTCGTCGGTAACTCGTTTACATCGTTGGGTGCATAAAAAAAGTAAACCCGCGGGAAGTGTACTAACAATAAACAGTAGGTGAAAATCAGTAAGATTATGCTGGACGGGTTGCTCGATAATGGGCATCGAAAAAAAGAGTATTGCCACTACAGCGTAGAGACCCGAGGACTTTTTAATCGTGGCTACCCGCAGGATAACGGGCAAAAATGAAACGCTAATAATTAGCCCGTAATAGACAACTATCGATATCGCTCCCCAGTAAAGAAACGCCAGCATATAACAGTAGCTTATGCCGATCACTACGCCTACTTTCCACCACTGTTCTTCGACCGCAAAGATATAAAAGAAAGCCGTGGCGATAACACATCCCGATAAATAAAAATCATCCCTTTTAAGGAGAGAAAAAATCAATATCGGTAACGTTGCGACTAATGCACCCAATAACTGATTAATATTCACCCAATCTGTTATCTTTATGTCCCGCACTAGTGAAGATAGTCGCTGCAATTCCCTTCTCCCTATCGGCTTTAATAACCTTAATCTTATCCTGCAATAATAAATGTCGTGTGGTAATCAACCGGAAAGTTAACGGAGCGGGCGATAAAACAAACCTGATGAATACGCTGATGGAGTGCCTCCGCCACGTCTAGATCCGTCCCCGGTAGCACGGTAATAGTCGGCGCTAAGGTGGCCGAGAGGAAACGCCCCGCCCCACTCGCCAAGACTTCCCCAACCGCTTGTGGACTATCCTGATAGGCGACAACGGTAACACCCGCTTCGGCGGCTAGATGTAAATACCACAGCATATGGCACGCAGAAAGCGATGAGATAAGCAGGTCCTCCGGGTTCATCTTGCTAGGATCACCGCCGAGTAACGGATCATTAGAACAGGCGATAGGGGCCTTTCCCTCCACGGCAATATCCCATGTTCGCGCATAGGCTCGATAGTTCGCCGTCCCCTTCCCTAAGTTTCCGGTCCAGATAATCGTAGAGTGGTAAGTATGTTCCATCAAAATTGCCTCATAAGGAATAGAACCCTTAATCAATCAGATAAAATGTTAGCCGTAAAGGCGTTTTAGAGACTCTATTGCTTAGTACACAACTTGCCCCTGACTGCGACATCTACGCAAAGATGGTGGGGTTGAATGCAAGATAAGGAATTTTGCCTACTACGATCCAAAGCTTTCTCTTCCCAGAGGTTAAGGCTAGTAGGGTTTTACATACATCACGGTAATCAATAATGCGGCCATAATTAGGCAAGGAACGACGATGACTGCTAGCAACGTGATCATCCAGAATTTGCGTTTGGACTGAGACATTGGGAACCTATTTACTTATTCGTTGTTAATACGCCATAGGGTAGCGCAGAAATTCGGTGGGTTCTACGAGAGAATAGCGTGTCATATATCAGATTTAATCATCAATATTAGAATTATCCTAGTTTTAGTCTAGAGTGATCAGTGGGTAATCCTTTTTAAAATGGAGTTAAAGATGGAATTAAATCGTGCAGTCACTCTTACCAATCGTATCTCATGGGGCAGTATTATCGCGGGTGTCATTACCGTACTCGCCGTTTCCTTACTCTTAACCACGCTTGGGGCAAGTTTAGGCTTCTCGCTACTCTCTCCGACGCAAGATGATATCGTTAATGGTGCTGATAAGGCGGTAATGATTTGGACGGTGGTCGCATTAATCATCAGTCTGGCTGCCGGCGGATTTGTTGCCGGGCGCTTAGCGGGTGCTGATGGCCTAATTCATGGATTCCTTATCTGGGGAACCACGCTAATCGTGGCAACCGTATTAGGGTTCTCAGCCGTCGGTGGCCTGTTGAAACTAACGGGTAGCGCGGTTGGATCCGTGGCGTCAGGAGCAGGCACGGTTGTCAGCGGCGCGGGTAAAGCCGTGGCAAATAGCGCTGATTTTGGAAAAGACCTGTTTGATAAACTCGGTATCAATACCAAGATCGAGACAGCCAATCCGAATCAAGATATCGTCAATGCACTAAGAAAATCGAATGTTCCCGAGCTACAACCTGAATACTTACAAAATCAGCTGCAACAAGCTGGCGATGATGTGATGGAAGCCGGTAAAGCATTTGCTACTCATCCAGAAAATAGCGACCAAATCATTAGCCAATTAACAGATAAATTAAAATCTCGCACCGAGACCATTAGCAAGTCTGTTAATCGTGATGATGTTAAAAATGCATTAGCGCAAAATACTTCCATGACTCCAGAGCAAGCGGATCAAGCGGTCGATAACTTCATTCAAGCGCGTGATAAAGCCGTACAACAGGCTAATCAGAGTATCGATCAGCTGCAAGATAAGGTGAATCAAGCTAAAGCGCAGTATGCGCAGTTTAAACAAGAAGCCAAACAGAAAGCCGACGCAGCTGCAAAAGCCGCCGCCAAGGTCTCTTTATGGTCCTTTATCGCCTTACTATTAGGAGCGATCATCAGTTCAGTAGCCGGTATGTGGGGAGTGAACACACTGCCTAACGGCAATCGCATTAAAGCCTAATCGGTTAGCCCTAATCTTTGGATTAGGGCTTTTTTTCGTAAACTCGCGCAGAAGTTGCGGTATTAATCCCTTCCCCACCCATAGAAAATTAATCAACCCTGACCGTAATATCCACGCTATTCGTTATGACTTTCAGAGTTAAGCTATTATTCATATAGTAACTATTTTATAGTTCTGAATTAATAGTAAGTAACTTTTGAGTAACCATGAAAACTTCACGTTCGATCGCCTTTTCCCTCTTTACCGTTCTCTTTTCAACCATGATCACCGCCCTATTTTCTTCATCCGCGGATGCCGCCATGACGACTCGTGACGAAAATATAAGCGCCCAGTTAGCGCAGCTTGAAGCATCAGTGCCTGGACGATTAGGGGTTTACCTCATCGATCCCATCCATAACGATAGCTATTCATATAAGGGCGATGAGCGATTTCCGTTTTGCAGTACGGGTAAAGTTTTAGTTGTCGCTAAACTCCTTCATGACAGCCAAACGAACCCGCTGACCATGAATATAGCGATGACAATTCAACAAAATGATCTTACTAATTATAATCCTATAACGGGACAGAATGTCGGCAAACGCATGACAGTTTCGACACTCAGTCAGGCTGCATTACAATATAGCGATAATACTGCGATGAATTTATTATTACGGCAGGCCGGTGGCATCGGCGCAATTAATGCATTTGCTCGTACATTGGGTGACCGACTATTTTTACTCACACGCAATGAACCGAGTTTGAATACGTCACTCCCCGGGGATGAGAGGGATACGAGTACCCCTTATGCGATGGCCCACACGCTTCAAAAATTGACCTTGGGTAACGGATTAGAAAAAGATAAACGCGACCTATTAACCCAATGGATGAAAGGTAACACCACAGGTAACGCCAGTATAAAAGCGGGAGTTCCCACAAACTGGACAGTGGCGGATAAGACTGGCTCGGGTGATTATGGCACCACCAATGATGTGGCCGTGATGTGGACTGAAAAACATAACCCTATCATTCTGGTCGTTTACTTTACTCAGTTCCAGCAAGATGCACTGCCAAGAAAGGATGTTCTTGCAAAGGCCGCTAACATAGTGACTTCATATATCCATTAAGCCGCTCAGGCAGCAACTTTTTGCTGCTTGGGTTTGATAACTAGTAATTTATTTCCTTAAGTAAAGTGTGAATATTAGTAATAAGGGGCAGTTTGGATATCGAAAATTACTGTACGTTAAGGTTGTTTTTTGTGTACCTGAGCTGTGGTATTCGGACTAGGTTGACAGGCAGTGTTGAGCGAAAAACGCACGTTAAACGAACCGCTTTCGGTGCTTTCCGGGGGCTGTCAGATTTTCAGCGTATCAATAATCACCCTTAGGGCTGGTGACACGTCGCGATGGGGGTAATACAGGTATGACCCTTCAAGTGAAATACTGTAAGGCTGTAATACCCTGATTAATTTTCCACTTGTAAGGTCGTCGGTGACCAACTCTTCCGGAACATAGGCCAGCCCCAGTCCCCGTCTGGCCGCTTCAGCCTCCATGTAGCTGTCAGAAAATACCCACTGTCCCTGTGGCCGGTGGGTGATTTTTTTATTGTCTTGATTAAGCTCCCACTGATAAAGGCTACCGTCGGCAAACTGATACGCAATACAGGGGTGTGACACCAGGTCATCCGGGGTATGCGGAAAACCATAGCGCCGGATATGGTCAGGTGTTCCGACCACCGCCATTTCCATGCCGGAGGTGATCCGCACGGCGACCATTCCCTCCCCGACATCCGACCCAAGACGAATCCCGGCATCAAACCGTTTATCAATGATATTCACAAACCGGTTTTCTGTGATTAGCTCCAAGCGGATATCCGGGTAGCGCAGCTGAAACACGGCAAGCCTGGGTAGCAGAACTTTATCAATGCAGTGCTGGCTGACATTGATCCTAACGGTTCCGGACGGAGTGTTGCGGTAATATGCCAGGGTGGCCAGCCCCTGATTCAGGGAGTCAAATCCCGACAGGGTTGCCTGGTAGAGCTGTTCACCAGCCTGAGTCAGCGATAATTTACGCGTGGTGCGAACCAGCAGTCGCACGCCCAGCCTGGCTTCCAGCTCGCGGATTGCCCGACTTATGCCGGACTGTGCCAGACCCAGCCGCTGAGCTGCCGCGGTAAAACTCCCTTCCCGAACAACCAACATGAAAAAATAGAGGTCGTTATAGTTTCCCCTCTTTGCCATCACTTCCCCCTGGAGGCATAAATTCGCTCAGTGGCCATACCTTAACCATTAGATTAATAACTATATGATATAAATGTTATCTAATCACCCCCTCTAATCATCTTTTTTATGCTGAGTATAATTAGCGCATTGAAACGAAGTAGGCATCTGCGTTTTCTCCATGTTGTCTTTCGGCGCGTTTGCCCAGAGCATCAGTGTAACCCCGTCCACACGACGGCCAAGTTGACTAAGTAAATCACGTTGTCCGCCGGTTGTTCTGTATCCACAACCTGTGTTTCAGGAGATGTTTTATGATTACGTTCGCACCCAAAAAACTGACAGCAACTATGTTGCTGTGTACCGCATTAAGTGGAGTCGCCAGTATGAGTTATGCAGCACCAACTAATCCCACCGCCCCTGTGTCGGTGATTGACAAATGGGACAAAACGTTTGCACAAAGCAACAAAGTCGATCACCGTAAAGTGACTTTTCAGACCCGCTATGGCATCACGTTAGTCGGCGACCTTTACATTCCCAAAGACCGGGGCGATCGTCAACTGGCGGCGATTGCCGTAAGCGGTCCTTTTGGTGCTGTCAAAGAACAATCAAGCGGACTGTATGCGCAGACGCTGGCTGAGCACGGATTTGTGACACTGGCTTTCGACCCATCTTATACCGGTGAAAGCGGTGGTTACCCGCGTAATGTCGCGTCTCCGGACATCAATACTGAGGACTTCAGTGCTGCAGTTGATTTCCTGGGATTACAGAAAGAAGTGGATCGCACCCGCATCGGTTTACTCGGGATCTGCGGCTGGGGTGGGATGGCGCTCAATGATGCAGCTATGGATACCCGCATTAAGGCCGTGGCGACCAGCGTGATGTATGACATGAGCCGCGCAATGGGCCACGGTGTGGGCGATGGCAAGGACCGTTATTCCACCACCGATCGTCGTGCTGTGTTGCAGTACCTGAACAACCAGCGCTGGAAGGATGCAAAAACGGGTTCTTTCGCCCCTGGTAGCCATGATATCAGCGTGGACGAGAAGGGTAATGTCAGTGCATCTGACCGTATTCTTCCTGAAGCATTGCCGGCAAATCCTAACCTGGTACTGAAAGAGTTTTTTGATTATTACCGGATGCCACGCGGTTTCCACGAACGCTCCGTTAACTCTGCCGGTGCCTGGAATGCGACAATGCCGTTATCATTTATGAATATGCCGCTGCTGAGCTATGCAAACGAAATTACTATCCCTACACTTATCGTAACGGGAGAAAAAGCTCACTCACGCTATTTTGCTGAAGATGCATACAAAGCCGTCGGTAGTAAACAAAAAGAACTCGTGATTATCCCTGGGGCTAACCATGTGGACCTCTATGACAACGCTGCGGGCAAAATTCCGTGGGCAAAATTCGATCAGTTCTTTAAGACTAATTTGAAATAATCAACTGCGCTGACATCCTCCTGTTAATGGTGGATGTCATTAAGCATTCATTAGCTAGTAATGATGTACCTTGCGTGTAAAATTTCCAACAATAGATGCGTCAGTGATGGTGAATTAATGCCGTTGCTTTTTTCATCGTACTTCACCTTTCATTTTCTGACGTTATTCCTGTGAATAGCGTCCGGCCCCGGCTTAACTGAAAACTGCCGGGGGGATTCGGAGTCAGCAATTTATGACCACACCGTCGAGAGACTCATATCTTCACAAAGAGCGCGCGTACTGGAGCGGCGTATTGGCAATGACATTATGCGTCTTTGCACTAATTGCTTCAGAATTTATGCCTGTCAGTCTGCTAACACCTATTTCGGGAGAATTAGGTGTCAGTGAGGGACTGGGTGGCCAGGGGATCGCTATTTCCGGCGTGTTTGCGGTAATAACGAGTCTCTCTATCTCTACACTGGCCGGGGGGCTCAACCGCAAGATATTGCTGTTGAGTATGACTGCATTGATGGCGATTTCCGGCGCTATTGTCGCGTTAGCACCCAGTTATCTGATTTATATGGTGGGTCGTGCGCTGATCGGTATTGTTATTGGTGGATTCTGGTCGCTATCTGCCGCCACGGCTATTCGCCTGGTTCCTCAGCATCAGGTTCCCCGTGCACTGGCTGTTTTTAACGGGGGCAACGCGCTGGCAACTGTTATAGCCGCCCCACTGGGGAGTTATCTGGGATCAGTCATCGGCTGGCGGGGTGCATTCTTTTGTATCGTTCCGGTCGCGGTGATTGCTTTTATCTGGCAGTGGTTCAGCCTGCCGACAATGCCAGCGGATAAAGAAGATAAGCGTACCGGCACTGTTTTTCGCCTTTTTGCTAACCCTGTTGTGGCCGTTGGGCTTGCAGCCTGTGGATTGTTCTTTATGAGGCAGTTTTCTTTGTTTACCTACCTGCGTCCGTTCCTTGAAACAGTAACGCAGGTGAATATCACCACGTTGTCGTTCATCTTGCTGACCATCGGTGTTGCTGGCTTTATTGGTACCCTGATGATTGGCCTATTTTTAAAATCCGGCTTTTATTCCACGCTTATTGCTATCCCTTTACTGATGGCGGTCATTGCCGTCGCCCTGATCGCTTTTGGTCACAGCATATGGATTGTTGCACCGCTGCTTGGCTTATGGGGATTAGTCGCCACTGCCGCGCCTACCGGTTGGTGGACATGGATCGCCAGAACTTTGCCGGAAGATGCGGAGGCTGGCGGTGGTCTGATGGTTGCCGTGGTGCAGCTGTCCATCGCACTTGGCTCAACAATCGGCGGATTAGCATTTGACCACAGCGGCTATCAAAGCACTTTTACCATTAGTAGCCTCTTATTGGTGATAGCGGCTGCCTTAGCTTTATTGGCGTCACGTAAAGATTTCCACCACACCTGATGAGGAATTCCCTGCTGAGAATATTTACCCTACTATTAGGGTTGTTAATCAGTTCAATCAGTTGTTGGAAATTTTACACGCAAAGGACATCATTACTAGCTAATGAATACTTATTGGATTTATAACTACTGCTTATTAATGAGGGCTGTCTTTGATGAAACGCAACCTGAACGGCCTTCTTTATTTTATCACAGTCGCCCGTGAAAGCAGTTTTACCCGTGCCACTGCACAGTGGGGTATCACCTAACCCGCCCTCAGTCAGGCGATTTCTGCACTTGAAGATCGTATGCAAATTCGCCTACTGACGCGAACCACCCGCAGCGTATCGCCGACGTCAGCTGGAGAACGACTGCTGTTGGCTATAGGGAGTCGTATTGATGAAATTTGAGCCAAACTGGATATTCTGACCGTACTGCGTGATTAACCGGCAGGAACAGTCCGCATCACCTGTGGACCCAATGTTTACTCAGCACGCTGTTGCCAAAACTAACACCACTGCTACATGAGTATCCGGATATTAATATCGAGTTCGACGCGAATCATAGTTTTCGCGACATTGTGGCAGACCACTTTGATGCGGGTGTTCGACTCGGTGATACCATTGATAAAGACATGATAGCTATCCCCACTGGTCTCAAATTGCGTAGGGCCGCAGTGCTCATACCAAGGCTGCGGGCCGCAAAGGCAAAACTCCCTGTATCGGCAGCTTCAATAAACGAAACACTCGCTCTGACATGTTGCGATAACTCCATACAGACTCCCGACATTATTTATACACGACGATTATCAACTTAAAGTTATCTATTAATCAGCAAGGGGTGGCGTTCAGGTTTTTAATAAAAACAAGCATACTCTCCTTCATTCGATAAGTGACAGAAAGGTGCACAATGAATACACCAGCTCCGGCCTTCTTTATTTTTAATGTCATCGTCCACGACACAAAGACGCTGAAGCCCTATCTGGAAAACGTCGAAGCCAGCTTACAAGGCATTCGGAGGGAAAAGAATGGTCTGGCAAAGGAGCTGAACGAGAGATATTAGGCGTATCAAAAGGTCATGGTATATGCTGGCCCCTCGCTACGTCGACGCGTACAGATAAGGCTGAATAAAGGTGAGGTTCGCAATGCACTTACCCGAGCGGTCTTTATGTTCCGGTTGGGAGAAATCATAGATCGGGAGCTGGAGAATAAGCGCTATCAAGCCAGCTGTCTGACGTTGCTGACTGCGGCAATCTCACTGTGGAATACTAACGATGATCGAGGCAAAGAATGGGTCACTATTTCACTAAAATCGGGGTAGTTTTGGGGAAGAATTTTGGGGAAAGAATTTTACAGTAAAAAAACGGGCACTTTTCAGTACCCGTCCTTATTAATCACGCGGAGTGACTAATTACATGTTAGAGATGATCGCATCACCAAACTCTGAACATTTCAGTAACTTAGCGCCTTCCATCAGACGTTCGAAATCGTAGGTCACGGTCTTATTGGCGATTGCGCCTTCAACACCTTTAACGATTAAGTCTGCGGCTTCAAACCAGCCGAGGTGACGTAACAGTAGGTTTATCTTATTGTTCTAACTCACTGCCTGCTTTAGATTTTTAACTCTGAAAGTACCACTAAATTAGTCAATGTTTAGATCAACTAAGCCTATGAAAAGATGATTGGTTATTTTCGTTTTGGGGACACATAATTGTATGAAAAGTTTACAGAATAGTACTATTACTTTGTAATTTTTATGGTTGTGAAATACTGACCGCAGTTAGAAATAATTTTAATAGCTCTCAGCATGTCTATGCTAATGAAAAATATCAATTAAGATATTACTATTGACAGACTAAAAGGTAATCTTTGGAGATTTTTCTTCGCAAAATCACTATCATTTGACTGCGATCTTGATATAATTAAATATTTAAATAAACATACCTTAAAGATAATGAAAATTAGTAATAACGAATTATTTATAAATGACGATGTAACTGATGATGTTTACGAAAAAATCAAGTCATTCCTATATGGCCTAGACGATATTAAATTAACAATTAAAGACTCATCGATATGCTTGGATGAATTTGAAATCCCTGACGCTGTAAGTTCTTTTAAATTAGATGGTTGCTCATTTAAAACCCAAACTAAAATATCAAATTTAAATTACGGCAGGAGTTTTTCAATAAGGAATTGTAAAAAAAAATTCTTTACAGGAAATGTAACAATACAAAATATCCATTGTACTGAATTTAATATTGTAGAAAACTACGGTCATGATCCTTTCGATTCACTCTCACCTTTTATAGAAGATTGTACTATCGATTATCTAACTTGCAATATAGCCCAGCCACCTTTTTTTACAAGAGTTAATTTCAAAAAAAAATTAAAAATAAACTCAGCAGAAACAGATGGAGATCATCAATTAGTTTTCAAGGAATGCAAGTTCCACCGTAACAGTGAAATTTTTATAAACTCACCAAGCCCAGTTGTTTTAACTATACAAAATTGCAGTTCTTCAGATGAGATAGACAATTATAATAGTGCGTTTTTTAATGCCAGTAACATAGTTATTGTAAAATCTCTATTTATATCAAACTCAAATTTAAAAAATTTTACTTTTTCATTTTTTTCGATCGAATTAAAAGAGGTTGAAATAGAAAACTCAGATATTGGAGTACTGGAGTTATCAACTATCGACGATAATTCAAATAAAAAAAATACAATATACAATATGAGAATAACCGATTCATGCGTACAAAAGTTGAACTTAAAAAATAGAGAGTTAATCCATGAAATTGATTTTTCTAATACTTATTTTCATACCCCACCTATAATACATGGTTCAAATATACCAGAAGGAAGTATAATTCCCGATAGAAAATATTTCATAGGGAAAAATGGTGTGAATGATGCATCACGTTATCGCGCATTAAGATTCATTATGGAGTCACAGAGAAACCGTGATCTTGAAGGTATGTTTTTCTCTCTGGAGCAAGAAAGCCTACTTAACTCTAAAACAAAAACAAAAAAATACCTTAGTGTAAGTTATTTATATTATATACTGTCAGATTACGGCACTAATTATCGTACACCACTGTTTATTTTATTAACCTCAATACCATTATTCACCATCATTTACTCAATGGTTAACTCTACTACACTATCGATTAATCTACCTTTAGACTGGAAGTTAATAACACAATCATTTATCATGGCGTTAAAACAAACCTTCCTTCCTTTCGACTTACTCAGAAACAATAATATGGTATCTGATGGAGCCCCTGGAACACACATTGCTCTAATTCTTATTAGCCTAGTTAATAGTATTTTTTCAGTCTCTCTTTTAGCTCTCTCTGGATTGGCTCTTCGATGGAAGTTCAAAAGAGGATAAATCATACATATGTATTAAAAATTACCATTAACTAAAAGGGGAAGTTATATGTTCATATTTCAGTCAATCACCTCTTTTTAGCTATGAGTTATTACTCATTGCTAACTTTTCATACCGAAGATAGTGATTATAAACATATAACTCTCCATTATGGGGTGTCAGAGGTCGAAGTTTGGGGATAAGTATGACTTAAACAGGTTGTTCTGGCCATATCACTGCATCAGTATTAAGCTCTACCCGGCTAAGCATTACTCGATACCTTTTCCACTCTTTCAATCTCTGTGTCTCTTCTTCAGTCGCTATTTCTAGATCTAGGGCATCTTGTAACGGCGCTATTTTCTCTGCGGCGATTTTGATTAATTTTCTCTGCTGGTCGGTGGCTCGCTCGAGACGATCTGTATCGCTTAGCTCTCTTTCCACAACTTTTTCATCAACGTAGATCCACCCCCCCGTAATATCAGCACGGCGATTTTGTGGGGTATCTTTTAGCTCGGTTACACTCATGCCTTCTGGCCAGAGACTGGACACGTCATTACCTGTTTCTGCACGGGTGATCATGCGGATGACGTTGTTTGCGTCAAAGCACAACTTCATTGTATCTTGCCTAAATCTCTTTTGGCATTCATACCAATCTTGGCCATCTGCCGATTGTAGGTAAATTACCCCACATTCCTCGGAGAGGCTTAACTGCTCAGGTGTACTTGGGTGTACTTTTTCGAAGTTTTTGATAGTGAGTAATTTCATTTAAGCGCGTCCTACGGTTACCCAATTTCCATTTATAAATTTTTGAATATAGCTATAGTAAAATCCTTCGTTATTGTCCCATTCACCCTGTACATCACAACCAATGAAAACGGCACCTTCAGGAACTATGCTTCTCCCAGTATTCCTGCCGGCGTACAGGTAAGCGATGCCTGATAGTCTAATATCTTGGACACGATTCACCTGTGCATCGTGACTCTTGTTCCATGCATCGTTCGCTCTGTTAGTGATGTGCTGAAGCGCTTGTTGTAAGGTAGTAGCGTTCCAAAATGCGCGAAATACACTTCCCCTTCCTTGAGTTTCTACAATATCCCCATTTGATTGAAGGCTATGACTTTGACCACCGTAGTTGAGAACTACGTTTCCGCCGAAGTACCCACTGCCGTTCGCAACGAATTCGCCGTTATTGCGAAACTCAAACCAACCGGTCGCCCCACCATTTGCTACGTGGATCCCCAAGCAATGGTAATGCCCAATATTTTCTAGGTGAAAAATATCAGCTTTCAGGTTTCCATAGCCCGTAACCCTTAAACCATTAGTCTGACGCTGATTATCAAAAACTAACCCTACTCCGGATTTCTCAATATAACTTCGACCACTGACGGTGTGAGTTCCCGAAATAGATAGGTCACCTGTTATATTGCCTCCAATCAGGGGGAGATAATTTTTTACATAATCCTGATTGGCGATCGTTAGGAGTTTCCAACCATTAGTTTTGCTCGAACGAAGACCAATATAAATACGGGCCATATTTGCTTTATCAATAAATAAAACAGTGCAGCTACGTTGTTCGTGATCGTTACCTATACATAATGCGTAAAGGTGCCCACCGGTTAAGATATGCGGGACATTTCGGCAGTTACTCACATCAAGCAGAATATGCGCGCCGTTATGAAACACATAAGTATTAAAATCTATCGAGATCGGCTGACTTTGTTTTAGCCCTAACCCGAAATCTCCCACAGTAAGCACCTGTCCTTTAGCGCTTGTCTCTTCCGACTCGATTAATTCAGCATCAGCCGCGCTTCCTAGCTGGATATTACCTTTTGGATCGGGTTTCTTGTCATTCACCGATTTGGCCGCTGCATCCGCTACGGACTTTACTGAGCTTAATGCTTTAGGCGTAGCGGCTGTTTTATCATCTGCTTCATCGATCGTATTACTCAACTCGACTAAACCGCGTTTGCCTACCTCCCCTTCTAATACCGCCAGTGCTTCCCTAGCCCTTTGCTGAGTCTCTGGCCCTTGTACAGCTAATTCCTCTAATGCTTGATCAATACGGAGAAATAAACCTTCACCGGTTGCCACATTCAACGAAATATTCGCCGTCTCGGAAACCGCTAATCGAAACTGAATATGGACACTCACCCCACCCTTAGGCTTTTCTATTGCCGCGCAATTGGCCAAAGCATAGAGTTCACCACTATTGGTCAATAGCCCAATTTCACGAACGGTAAACCCTCCGATCTCCGGTGGCAAAACAAGCTTGGCCATAAGTTGCGATTGCTGATCTGAAGACTGCACAAGAGCCGAGATATCTCCTCGGTACTTTTCATTGATAAGTGCGGTCTGTGCTGCATTAGGGGCTATCGCCTTCCCGCTCGCATCGCCGATGACAAACTGGGTGAGCCGAATTGTTGAGTCACTCGCTAATGCCTCAATTTCGAGCTTTTTCCCTAGGTTAGTAATAATGCTATAGAAGTCATCCATGCGAGTCTCCTGCATAAATATCAATGTCGATATGCGTAGTTACAGCCCCAGAAATATAAAACACCCCCTCGGACCCCACGTCAGTAATAACGCTAATATTGCTTAAGCTGCTACGCAGATTAGTGGCTCTTTCAGAGAGGCTGTGAATGGTTTCATATAACTCCGCAGTTACTGCTTCAGTGCTATACACTTCAATTCGAAATGTGTAGGGAAGTTGTCGTGGTGTATCCTGCCACCATTCTACAATTGTGGTCGGTAGTCCTATGGCACTTAGCGAACGTCTGACCGCCCCTGCGGTTCCCCTATGTTGATGAACGTAGGCAGCATCTGCGATAACCTGCCTTTTTTGATGTTCTTCCCAGTTAGGATCCCAATAATCCACCGCGTATTCCCAAGCGAGCCAAGGCAGTAAATGAGCCGGACAACTGGCTGGATCCTTAGCTTGTTTGATAGGAATTGGAATGGTGAGGATCTGTTCCGCATTTGCTTGTTCGAGCGCGCGTTCAGTCACTGTCGCATTGGGAGGGAGTAAGGTTTTATACATTAACACCTCACGAAGATGATAAATAAATTGCCCGACAATAAGGAGCCGTACCAAGCTGAGTTTCGTTATCTGAGGTAGGCTGGGTTAGATGAACACGACTCACACCAGGTTGATGTAATGCGCGATAGATACCTGAAAGGGGGACCACACCACCAATGTGGTGAAGTTTCGCAACATAGCCTTCAAGAGCCTTTTTTGCTGACTCTAAAATTGTCTTGGCATCAGGTCCATCAGGAATATCGAGCTTCGCTTCGACCTCGAACTCCTCAATATTGGCACTCTTCACCGAAACAAAATCTGTCAGGGGTCTAGTTTCATCTTCATTTAATTTTTGAAGAACCTTTTCTAATAATTGTGGGGAGGCAACACCGTTACCCGCCCGGGAAAGAACATAAATATCGACTTCTCCTGGCCGGCCATGAACTTTAGGTCCATAAGCTTCAACATCCAAAATTTCTGGATCGGCTGACTTAGCATAGAAACGGTAGGCATTTCTGGCACCTGCTGTACTCAACTGTGACCACGAAAGCTGTATTTGCGCTCGATATTCTTCGTCATCTTGCATAACCGCGGCTGTGGGAGGGATAGTATTAAGATCTGCAGGAGTGATAACTTTACGCAACACATTAAATCCAGCCCCTATTTGGTCCAAATCAGCTCCCGTTGCACTCGCGAGCAATACTCCTCTGACCGCATCATTAATGCGCTGCAGTATAAGAACCGTTTGATAAGTATTTGCTTCGCCTTGCTTAAAAACAGGATCTGACTCGACTAATGCATCATAGATGGTATCGAGACTCCGCAATTTATTGAGCCAATTATCGAAAATATGTTGAGCGTCTGGGATTTGAACCGCATCGGGTACCGGCACGGCGGAAAGATCGATAAGATTAGGACTGATGGCCATAAATAGTTAACCTCTCAAATACGACCTGCTGGCCAGTTTCGGTATTAACTCCTTCAACTGTTAAGTCAAAGTGCCCTTCGCTAATGCCTGTTAATTGGATTTTTTTCACACTGAGTCTAGGCTCCCACCTTGCTAGTGCTGAGGCTGTTGCCGAGATGATTTTGATACGTGTTCTTTCGTCTTGAGGGTTATCTACCAAGTCAATAATGTCAGAGCCATATTCACGCAGTAGAACTCGACTATTTTTAGGGGTACTTAGAATATCAATGACTGATTGGCGTAAATGTTCATCCCCCGATAGCCGTTTACCTGTTTTAGCATCGACACCCTGCATAAATTTTCCTCAAAAAAAAACCCGCCAAGGCGGGCTAACTTATCGTTTTACTAAAATAATCAATACCAGTGGTTGTCGTAGGACTCTTCTTAGTCGAGCTTTTCGACTGTATGTCTTTCACTAACTCAAATACCACCGATAACCCTGTTGAGGACAGACTATAAATTATTGACTGAATAACCCAGGACCTATCTTCTCTTTCCCCAAAACCTTGAGTCATAACTCGAGCTTCAGCGGTTAACGGCAAATGTGCTGGCCGGCATGGCGCAGAGATACTCATTCGTCGTGCATTACGGTTAACTTGCATTTTTTTCGCATTGGCTTGTTGAACAGCTTGAGCGTTGTGGGATTGGGTGTAAGGATTTTCAAGATCGGGCCCTTCATGCTCAGTATGGGTCAGTACAGTTTTGCCGGTCTTTTCGTCATAGTAATTAACACCGATTTTTCCTTGCTTTGCTTTATCTCCAGCCACTGTGTTACCGGTAGTAGCGCCTCTCTGGCCCTCACTGTAGCTCCAATGCGTCACTTGGCTGGGGAGCAACGTTATTTCCGGCACGAATTTACCACTGACCGTTAGTGCAGCACCTTGCTCCAGAAACAACCAGTAGCCTCCGGTAGTTTTGCTCACAGCGTTATAACTTCGGGCAAGTCTCGTCATGAAATTAGCATCAGATTCCGACACCTGATCAAGATGATGTATCGCGATATCCGTTAATTTATGAGTTACTTTAGGAAATAGACCATTGTCGGAGGCGACTGTTTTCACAATGTCGCCTAGCGTGACACTATCCCAACTACGTGTTTTAGTGTTTTGCACGTCGCCGGCGTGCTTCTGGGAATTCATCGGTGCAGCAGTCGCATAAATCACGATTCTGCGCGGTGGGCCACTGCTCGAGACGCCACTTACCACGAACCACCCTTTGTTAACTAACTCCCCATTAAATCCGAGGGCCAGCTGCAAGCGCGCACCCTTTATAGGTAAAGTCAGCGATTCAGAGACTAGGGTGATCTGCAATTCATCGGCTTTACCCGTAGCACCGCCATTATCGGTTAAGGTTAGCTCCTGCAAACATTGTCTGACTGCAACAGTAATGTCCTTTCCTTCTGCAGTAATGCTGAACTCCGGTCGGAACTCTTCTTCAATCTTCACTCCCATAACACGAAACTCGGGATAGACGCTTGTGCTGGAAGCTCCGGTAATACGACCGATACGCCGGCTGCATAGACTGCGCCTAAATCGGCCAATCCCGGGTTGGCTTGTAAGACTAATACGAGTGTTTTACCAAGATGAACTGAACCGTATCGCTCGGCACAAATGGCATCTAGCATATCCCCATCACGGGTTTGATAAATCGTCACCATAATGTCGAATTCCTATCGAAAAGGTTTTATGTCGCGGAGCCCCTGCAGGTAAAAATCTTGTGGTACTGTCGCTGAATTTCTCCACTACCCAATATCCGAGAACATCACCGGCTCCGCTGACCAACAATAGCGGTGTAGCGTTATCTGCAAGCTCGTAGAGATCATCGATTGCGTTCACACCACGGTGAAGAAAAGCATGGGCCTCTCCTTGAAGAGTCACTGTTCGCCGAGTTTTGCCTGTGTACTGTAAGAGATCTGGGCGCCCTATACGTTCCTGCACACTCCAACGCCAATTGGCCTCGCGCGCTAATTGGTTATAAGTCAGCATATCAATCGAGAATTCAAAATCACCGAGTAACAACATCACCCTAGAGTGATTACTGGCTCTCGCGCGCTTAGCGGTCATTGCCTGAGATTCAACCGCTGCGGGTACAGAGAATCCGCTCATTACCATAGCTCTCCCTTGTCATACATCGCGTTATTACCGTTAAAAATATCGGCAGCGTTGACTCGATTAACCACTTCGTCAGCGATCGACACACCGGTTTTCTCATCACTGACATTGATTTCAATCTTCAATTCCTGTTTACGTCGATCCGTTATTTCCGTAGTTTTTGGCGCACCCTCTGCTTGAGTAATATGCTGCATCAAGATCGCCCAAGAAGCTCTTTCTACTGAGGAAGCATCGTTATCCCCCCCTTGGCGGTTATCTTCAGTAATAGCGGTTTTGTCATGGTGAGTAGGGAAAGGTGCGGGTGATAATTCAGGTTGAATTAGGGAGGGTTCGCTTAACCAACCGAGGGGTAAAGGCTCACTTTTAGATTTACCATCGATGGACTCGAGCAATAGCTGACTTGTGCTCTCTTGGAATTCTCCGTTTTTGAAGGGATTTCGAGTGACTCGCCATCCTGCCTTCTCTTCGGCTCGAGTCCACTGATTTGTCAGGGAATCAACCACCTTCGGTGAGTTAATACGTTGAGCAAACCAGTCACCCAACCCTGCCTCTCTGGCTTGAATTTCGGCAATTTTTAATGGAGTGCCGGTCGCCACTGCTTGCAATAAGCGTTTTTTATTACCTTTATCGTCGGGTAACAACCACGAAAGTTTTTTCGCCGCAGCATAGAGAACTTTACCCACCAAAAGGACGCCGCTTCCAAATTTCAGCACGCTTGGATACATTTCGTTCTTCATAAAATGAACGATTTTATTGATCCCTCCATTTCGGAACCAATCAGCGAGATCATCGGTCAGCGCTCTAATTTTTGGTGAAAGCTGATCGCCTAATTGCCCGGATATTTCATCCAATGCCGACGACATCACCGTTTGCAAATTAGATATCGCTTGCTGGCCTTCCTGTGCTCCTCGAGTACCGGCCTCGGTGACCATTTGGTAACGTTTTTGCTCCTCCATAACGTCACGATAACTTTTCCCTGACTGCTTGAGTAGCATGAGGATTTTACTTGCTTCACCACTCAATAGCTTATCGAGGGCAAAGGAGGCGACCATTGGGTCTTCCAACGTCAGTGCGCGCTCGATAATTTTATTAAATTGATCCATATCTTTCAGGCCAGCTAAATCGCCTGCTTTAAAGCCTAGTGCCTTAAACGCTTCTTCTAACCCCCTCTGCTTACCGGTCTGTTTGTACTGCCCCGCTTTTTGCAAATACTCCTCAAACATAGAACCAAAGCTTTCCCCGTTGAGACCATAATCCCGGCCTATTGTGTCCCAGGCATTAAACGTTTCAACATCTACACCATAACGCTGAGCAACCCCTGCTCGCTCAGCAGTTTTCGCATTACGTATGGCGGGAGTAATGAGCGTGCCGAGCGCACTTGCAATGAGACTACCGCCACCTAATGCTAAACCACTTGGAATAGGAGCGCCTGCCATCCGGCTAGCTCTAGAGAAGAGTCCTTTACCTAAACCTTGAATATGCTTAAATTGCTCAGCACGTTTTAACTTACGATTAAGAGCCTCTTGAGCTTGCGTTGTTTTCTTGATCTCTTGCGTGACGGTACTGTAGTCCCGTTTGAGTGAGCTGATATTTTTACCAGCTAGTTTACCTTTTTTGATCTCCGCCGAGAGAGTCTGTTGCTGTTTAGTCAGCTTCTGGGTTTGCTTTTCAACATCCTTGATCCCTTTATTGATACCTTGAGTAGAGCGTTTCCAACTGCTATCTAGATTTCCACCAAAAGTAATCACGGCCTTAAATTTTTGGTTTAGTGCCACGTTTTATAGCCTCCACTTCATCTAACAGAATGTCTTTAAAGGTGCTAAAGGGCATTTCAAGATAATCACTCATTGGAAAATGCAAATGCTTGCCTAAGAAGCGGAGTCCATTGAGGATCTCTGTTTCGGACGCTTGCTTGGCGGTAGCATAAAAACGTTAAACGCCTCCTCGAGCTGTAAGTAATCGGCTGCCGTTAAGGCATAGATATCCTCCTCGTTCATGTTGCATAGCAAGGCCAGCATGCGAGCGTCTTTTTCTCCCTCGCTACCCCGATCTTTCTCACGGAGGATACGGTCACGAACGGTGGGTTCTCTTAACGCTATTTCGGTTAACTGCGCGCCGTTAGCTAGTGTTAGAGGGGTATACAAGATGATGGTTTGCGAACTACTTGGGTACATAATCAGCTCCAATAAAAAACGGCCCTCAGGCCGTTAGTGATATGAATGACTTAGTTAAAGACGAATTTTAGTGGCCAGCCCGCTTAGCTGATCCACGCCGTTGATCCGACGAATAAACCGCTCAGTGTCTATTTCGATAAGCGCTCGTCCTTCCAGCATCTGTTTGTAGTAGTTGAGTGCTATATCTACTGTAACCGAGACTTCTGACAATGATTCTCCGGAGCGAGCATCTCGAGTCACTTTCGAGATAAATCCTTCGAGTTCCTCAGTAGTGCCCAACGCGGTACCATTACTCATGTATCCCTCGTAGGCGGTAAAGCGTGACTTTTGACCCGTAACACATCCCAGTTGCGCGAGCATATCTGTGTCAATGCCCCAGAATTTGACCTGGCAGGTTAACGCCTCCATGCCATCATCTACCGGCGTAGGGGCATCTTGTGCCCCGCTGCGAAGGTTTGCGACCTGAATACTCAACTCGGGTGGAGTGTATTCATGTGCTCCTTGAATACGTATGCCCTTTGCGAAAAAGGTCCAGGTACGTAACGTGCTTTTGCTTCCCATCAGCTGGTCATCTCCTCAATGGCATAATCCTTATTGACGCGAACACGTAAGGTTATACGCTCCGTCGGCGATTTCGGACCAAAGTCATAATTGATATACAGTTGGCCAGCCGCGAGAGATTCTCGGGTATTCAGCTCTTCATCGAGCCAAGCTTCACCCCCAAAAATAGCTTTTAGCCCAATGAGCTGGCGCATATAAGCGTTGATGGTCCCAATGATATCCTCTGCGATATCGCGATCGAGGGGTCTGTCGCTGTACAACAATACCGTTTCTTGAATGCTGTCTTCTATGACATCAGCTGAACGGCGCACTGATTCAAATCGCCATTGCGGATCAACGGTACAGAGCCGGTTACCCCAATGTTTGAATCCGTTACGGCGTATGATGGTACTGATGTTTTCCATATTCAGAAGATTGGCTTGGCAATTGGGCTCCCCTAGAATAAATTCATCAGCCTGCTCGACCCCGATAATGTTGTAGATATCTTGGTTTGATTTACTCCACCACCAGCCCTTTTCAACATCAATCCTCGCGCGTAAACCTGCTGCTCGTGCTGAATAAGGCATATAGCGATTCTCACCATTCTTATCGGTGACAAATACTCTGGGGCGGAGTAATTCCACGCGCGCGCCGTATAACTGGCGACGTTGTACGACTTCTTGTGCCGATACCATTGAGGCGCAATCCACATAAGCGACCGCACGCAGTTTATTCGCCTGAGCCTCGAGCTCCTTACCCACTGCATCGTCTTCGCTAAAGCCGGTGGCAATCAGTACCCTAGGTGTTAAGTCCGTCACTGATGCACTCTGGCTCCATACTCTCATCCCATTAAGTATTGCGGCGCGTTGTCTCGATTTATCATTGTCCTGCTCGACACGCACTACAATCGTTAACGCAGCCCGTTGATCGTTAATATCCATTAGGGCTTGTTTCAGTGTTCCCGACTCTCCCAGTCGATGTAATTGATTTGTGCCTACCATAACGACTGCCGTATTTAACGGATAAGGTTCATCCTCTCCGCCGCTAAGTTCAACACTAAAGGGGATCACTACTCCCTGCCCGTTAGTAGGTAATAGGCGTATTTTGCTATGCGCCAGCTGAGCGACCAGCGCTACGACTTCGTAAGCCTTAGCCGTCACCACACCCTCGGCATCACATCCTAGCGTCAGTGTGAGGATCCCTGAGTGATAATCTGCCGACGATTCGATCGGTTCAGACATATTGTTGTCAGGTACGGCGGCTACGGCGATCACTTTGTACTGATTACCAATACGCCCAGGCTGATCCGCTTCAAATGACAATAGGTTATCAAGGAGTTCCGTTCCCACAGTGATCCGTGCGCAGGTCCCGAATGAGGCATCGGGGGCTGTGCCGACTAAGCCAATCACTGCCGTTTTTATTGTGGTAACCGCCATAGTACCGGCAGTGAGCTCAATGGTTTCAACACCATGAAGTTCTGACATAATTTCTCCAGGCATAAAAAAACCCGCTATCGCGGGCTACATTTGTTGGTCAGGCTTTCGCGTCGTACTGTTGGTTTCTCGATGCGTGTGCCCATTGTAGGTAGTTCGTATCGCACTCATCTTTCCTTTGGCATCAGAGATTTCGTCCGATGCTGTGAGATTTCCTTCGATATGAGTATTGGCCAATAGATCGGTTTTACCTTTAACTGTTAATTTGCCGGTAATTTGTACTGGACCATCGAGGGTCCCATTGCCGACAATACGATAAGTTCCGCCCTCTGCCAGGGTGATAGTGAGGGCATGACTCTCTCTGTTATAGCGAACTTCGGTACCGTCCTCATACACAGTAATATGCTCACACTCTCTGCCCTGTGGCACAGGTCTGTTTCCTGTGGCCCAACCAGGAAACACCCGACCATTATTTAAATCCCCCGCTTCGGATAAAACCGTTACGGCATCACCGATACAACAGGGATTAACATCAGACCGGTATTGTCCCGAAAAACCCTGGCATAAAGGCAACCAATCCGTAATGAGTGCACCTATCGATACTCGACATTTAGGGATGTCACCATGCTTAATCGACTCAATAACACCACGACGGACAATATTCGCAAGGCGCCGCTGTAAATCACCTACCACCTCGCTACTCATCAGCTACCTCATAAATTTTGCGGTAATCCATCACATGTCCCATACCAATATCGGGGGCTTTTCCTAACCATACACCCTTCAGTAACGACCCAGACTGTGCAAACGGATCTGCACCAAAAGCTGCTTGTTGTTCAAAGTTAATACGCCAAACCAGATAATCATCGAATTGAGGGTCGAAGGCATCTGCTTCTGCCGATATAAATTCAGCCCCGTCTACGTAGGGTAAGCCGAATTGTTGCCCATCCAACCACTGCGTTACGTCTGCGGCTGCGCTGCGAATATAAATATCAGGTTTGGTAATGGTGGCACTGGAACGATCAACCACAATGAAAAGTGAAACGGATAAAGTGACGCTGGGCTGTCCGCTGGTATTGCTACAGGGATTCCAACTATCGACAGAGAGATAAATCGCTGGCGTGACGAGCTGTGTTCTATTTTCAGGGTAGGTATCCGCATCGGCTACCCACGGTAATTGGCGTAATGTCTCAATAACAGCATGATGATAGACGGCCAGTGAGAGAGGATCGGCCATACCACCTCCTTATTAACTGATTTTCCCCTTTACACGACCTTTGATATCAGACTGAAAGTGATGCATAAAAATCTCCATCACCCCAGAAAATGCATTGTCTTCAATGTAGTCGAGCATAGGTGCGTAAATATCGACCTCGGCCTCTTTAGTTCGGCGAGTTTGCGGATTACGGATGACGACCGTTCGCCGGTTATCACGCCGAGCTCGTGCGACCTCACCATCGGGAAATGAGACACTTTCAAGTAACGAGCCCTTAGGGTCGAACCCGACGTCAGAATTAGAGGTTCGCCGTGCAGGGCTGTAACGTCCTGTCTTGGGATCGCGTAGGGTGTGATGCGAACGGATACGTCCTCGAATACGCCCTTTGAGATCTTTTACTTTGATGGCATTTAAACCAAACCAGAGCTTTGCCTCATCCAACATTGCCCCACGCGAGTATCGAAAAGACAATAAACGCTGACGTACCATGGTTAAACTTCTCGGCGCCAGACCCATTTTTATATCGGACATCGCCTGTTTGCGCAGCGTTACCGCTGTGCGTTGCAGCGCGCGTGAATAAGCACTGCGATACTGTTTATGGTTGGCGCCTACAGCGACCGCAATACTTAATAAGGCTTTGGTATCAATATCGACCAGCATGTTACGCTGTAAACGACGTTCTCTGGCCATATCAAGAGCTCCACTGCGTAATATCGGCCACTGGTTGATTTGGATCCCCCACAGCTAGGGTAAGACGTGTTCGCCCCATTTCATCCGCACCGATATGTGACACCCAATAGCGGTCTATACCGATGATCACCGCATGACGTTTCATTAGCCCCACAATCTCCGCGGTGTGAACACTGAGTGCTGGAGAGAGATGCTCAATATTTCCACCGCCACTAAGCTGGGTTAAGCCATCAGGCTTTTCCAATATGGCAGTGATCGTTCTGCACTCCCCACCGATCATTAACACCACACATTCAGTCTCAGCGAACATACGATCGACTATCGAATCTACTCGCTTTAGCCGTTGTGCATAACGGCTCATCAGTAGGCCAACCGAACAGCCGAACTGTCGTCGCCAACTCTATGCTCAGTCCACGCCACCCCCGCATAGGCATGCTTCACAGCGGGTTTATCCCCATCATCGGCCTTGAGCGTTAATAACCCTTCTTGAGTCAGGTAGAGTTTCGCTCCCTGTGCCCAAGATTCATCACGTATTGCATTCAAGACGAATACACCGCTCATTTTCAGTACACCTTCTGCGCCGGCAGCTATATTCCCCAGCGCTATCCCTACGATATTCCCCACAATTACCGGTTGTCCTGATAGGACTTTTTTATCCGTTTTGTTACCCCAATCAAGTGTTGTACCGTCTTGATAATAGTTCTTCGCCATAGCTTATCCTCCAAGGGAAATAGGGCGATACGTTCCGCCCATGGATATAAAAAAACCGTCTAACTAAGACGGTTTAGTTACTGCCCGTTGACTTAACTAACCCTCGATGATCGAGCGCCGCCACCCCGGCATCAATACGAACTTTGAATGCTGCACCATCGATGGTAAAACCGGTTTGCTGTTCAACATACGGCGCCTCGACACCATCTAGATAAGCGACTTCGATCGTATCTCGCCCTTGTGCCGCAGTCAGATAGAAAGCTTTGGAGCTATTAGCATCGAGACGAGGTTCGGCAATAACCTCAGCAAAATTCTGGATAGGGTTATTAATACCGCTATTACTCTCTGCACCGGGGACGCTGGTTGACTTGATGAGTTGGTTTGCCCGTGACTCTAACGCCACTGGTGTTAGTACATAGGCTGGGCGGATATTCAGTGCACGATCACCAGACTTCTGCAGGCGCATCATTTTGCGTGCTGCATCGAGACCCTCAATATCCATAGCGGCCTTAATCACATTATTGTGCTCTGCGCTAAATAAGGTATGCCCGTCACTCAATTTACCGTTACCGGTTAGGATGGCGTAGACCAAGTCGCCGACCGTCGCTCGCGCTGCCCCACCCATTGCAGCGGGAATTCGGGTTAACATATCCAGATCGTCATTGATAATTGTCTGCCGGGTGAGTGAGAATAGTTCGCCATAAGTTGCCAGTGCGATCGGTTCAGCTTTATCGCCGACCGTAATGTATTTGTATTCAGCGCCATCACGTACTTTTCGAAGTGCTGCCAGTGAATTTAAGCCGACACGATGGGAAACTTTAAAATCGGTTAATGTCCCTTTGCGAGTCCAGCGGTCAAACGTTTCTTCAGCTTCGTCCCATCCTAGCAATGCGGCTTTATGTGCAACATCCATCAAGATATTGCCAAAATCAGATTGAGTATGAGTGAATGCCATGCCAACCATCGCCATCGGTGAGAGTCCGGATAACCCAATACCGCGATCGGCTAATGAGGCACGAGCAAGCTCCCTTAACGTTAATCCGTTGTAGGCATTATCCTGATGAACTTCATCGTACCCCGCTCTAGCCAAGATAGATGCGCGAACGCAATCGCCGACTACATTGCCATTACCTGCATGGAGATGAACCGCATAACTGGTTAACGGCGTGACGCCAGAGGCGAGTGCTGACAATAACTTATTTCTCGCCGAATCAACCGTACACGTTTGGTCACTAATGCATTCTGTTTGTAGTGTAGAAAATGCAGGGAATGCATCAAACACACTTTTAATCGCGGTCACCCGCTCAGTATTTACCGCAAGGAGTTGCTGGCTAATACTCTGAGCAAGCTGTTCCATATCGAGAGTGGAGGCGCTCGGTGTCTGTACTTTGTTGTTTGATAGAGTATTTTGCTCCGTCGCCGCCGCATGCGGTGTGATAAGTGCCTTAACCTGTTTAGGCATATTGTGAAACTCCTTCATTTTGTTCGAGTTGATCAATGCGGCAGCACTTAGGGGAGCCTCGAGCACATCCGCAAAGCCTTTTTCTATGGCCATAGCACCTTCTAGCCAGGTTTCTTCTTTGAGCATGCCGGCTATTTCTTCTCGTGTAAGCCCGGTTTTGTTGGCATAAGCCGACAATAGGAGCGATTCGTTGCGATCTAACCACTCAGCATATTCACGGATTTCATCAGAATCCCCCATCACCCCGCCCCAAGGTTTGTGTACCATCACCCAAGCGTTTTCGGGAATATGAACTGTGGCATTAGGAAGGCAAGCCAGCACCGATGCCATAGAGGCAGCAATGCCATCGATATAAATATCCACCTTAGCCGTCAGCCTGGAGAATGAATTAAAGATGGCAAATCCATCCATGACATCACCGCCTGGACTATGGATATGTAATTCAATCGACGAGGCATCAAAAACCCCCACCTCACGGCAATCGCGTAGAAATGCCTGTGCGGTGATCCCCCAATGGCCAATCATGTCGTAAAGATAAATAATTACTGGGTCGGTCGCTTGTGCTGCTGCATAGATGTGATACCAAGATTCTGGCGTTTTATGTGTGATCAGATTTGCTTGAGGGTTGAGGAGAATGTTCTTCTGGTTCATTGGATGGACCTCCTTTATCGTTGGCAGCGTCCGAGTCAAAAATCAGCCCCCGTTCGCGGTTATATTCAATTTCACGCAGACGTTGATGTCTGATTTCTTGTGGTGACTGACCTCGCGCGCGGATCCATTCTGATTCAGTGCCCGCTCCGCCGCGCACAATACCTTTCCACGCTTGCGCCTCTTTCATCGGGTCTATCCATGGCATGACCGGCCCAAGATACAGGGCGTTGTACAAGGAAGAAGGGTCGACATCTTCGGGGATAGTGACTCCTGAGAGTTTGAGCATATCGATCCAAGCACGGTATATAGGTCGGCTGTGTTGCCCTACAAACCAGTTTTGCAACACGTTGTAGCCCTCAAATCCCTCCACCAGCTCTTGTCGCTGGCTGGAATAACTGCCGTTATAGTCCCGAGAGATACTCGAGTAACTGCCACGCGTTCCGGCGGCAACGGCGCGTAACTGGCTATTACGAAATTCATAGAGATGCACATTGGGTCGGTTTGATTCCACCATCCCCAGATCTTCACCCGGTTTTAGTCCATCAAAAATCATCCCAGGGCCAATATCGAACATCTGATATTTGCTGTCAGGCTCTTCAAATTCATTTTCTTGATAGCTGGCGGCTTCACCTCGTTTGATATAAAACCCCAAGGCGGCAGCGATACGCGCAGCAACACGTTCAGACTCTTCATAATCTTTGATATCACTTAATCGTGTAATCACTCCATGAAGTAGGCTTACGCCCCGCAGTTGATGCAGGCGCTTTCGCATGGCGAGATGAAGCATGTTTTCAGCAGGGATGCGTTTCGTCTGTGTCACCCTACACAGGGTGTTACCCGGATGGTATTTATAAACGTTATAGGCGGTAGGCCGGCCCCATGTATTTATCTCTATACCCTGACAGATTTGAGTATTTCCAGTGCGATTAAGTGACATCGGCACGTAGTCAG
The DNA here is from genome assembly GCF_018494085.1 of Rosenbergiella collisarenosi. Taxonomy (GTDB): domain Bacteria; phylum Pseudomonadota; class Gammaproteobacteria; order Enterobacterales; family Enterobacteriaceae; genus Rosenbergiella; species Rosenbergiella collisarenosi. The sequence continues at coordinate 305,745 of NZ_JABBFP010000003.1, forward strand.
CCTCAAGCATTTCAATGGATAATTGCACCGGCGTAGCGTGCTTCAACCCAGCTACCGGACCGCGAACAAGCTGACCAAAGACTTCCCCATCTCGAAGCGCGGAACGGAGTAATAAACGCTCCATCTCCGCACGCGTGAACATCCCCGTCACCTCAGGCCGAATTGACCATTCAGACCAGAGCTTTGCAAGTTGGGTAGCAAACTCTTCATGTAACTTACCATCGAGGGTTAACGGTTGAGGCTCAACTTGTATCCCACGCGACCCGATAACTCGTTCCTCAAGTTTGTCGAGAATACCAATGACGATGTCATGGTTTTCATCTAACCAGCGCGCTTGTTCGCGTAATGAGACACCTGAGGCGAATATTGCATTATCTGCCCCGCCACCAGAACGTTTCGCTTTATGCAGTCGTGAGGGGTTGGCGGCCTCATAGGCATTCATGATGTGGCGATGCTTAGAGCGTTCGAGCGCCCAGCCTGGCGCCAATAGCGCAATGCCTTTCTCTAGCCAATTCATAGTGGCTCCTATAAAAAATTGGCGAGTTTGGGGCCATATGAATGCCCACATGCCACACGGTAGCGTTGCTCCCAATAGTCCAATTCTCGGCGGATCGCTATCGGATCATGATTGGTTACTGCACGCCCGTTGATACCGGTGAATGAGACGGATTTTCCATCCAGCGCATCAAGGTAAGCCTGTCGTACTTTGTCTAACATGGTTTCGATTTCGCTTCGCGTCATATCCATCCCCCACCTTTGGATCCTCCACTGAGCCACCCTGCTCCGGATAAAGTCTGGCTACCCGATGAGGAAGGCTCTTGTGGTCGAACTTTCCGTTTCCTTGTTGTCACGATGACCACCTCCGGAGTGGTTCCTTCATTAAAAATATTGGGATTGTATTCCTGGGACTCAGCCCAAGCGGGCGGTTTGTTCCAGTCAATACGCTCGTAACCTCGTAATGTGGCGATAGCGTGGCTATAGCAAAACAGATCCATCGCTTCGTTATTTCCTTTGCCAGGTTTACGCCATTTCCCATCAGTGCCGCGCTCCTCGTAGGTCAGTTCATCAAAAAACCAGTCCCCCAGCCATTTCGGGAAATGAAGATATCCCGCCCCTGGTATATCCCTCGCCAAGGTATTATTGAGCTGATCTTTGAAGGTATCGGTCTGGAGTAGGTAAACAGGAACATCACCTCGAGCATCAGCACGGCGATCACTACGTTCCGTATTGTTAGGGTAGGTTTTCGTTATCGATTTTTGCCGGCGCGTACTATCGCCTTTAATCAAGTAAACCCGATTATGTAGCCCGTCTTTACGACAGCGGCGCCAAAATTTATAGGCATTATCCGTGACCCCTTGTTCGCCACCACTATCAACGGCCATCGCCAATACCGGCATCCGCCTACCGCAGCCCCCTGCGAGCACATAGGTTTTCTCTAAGACGTCTGAAATAAGCAGGTCCCAGTCCTCAATGAAAGCTCCTGGGTGAATCGGTAACGACTCTCCGTGTTCATCACAACGCAAAGAGTATTTAATGTTGTAGCGATCGATAAGCCAACGCTCACCACTCTCACCATAACCCACGATTTGCACCACAAAACGACGCTGTTTACCGCCCTGAATATCAACGGCTGCCAGCAGAAAACGGACCGGCTCTGGCACACTACGCTTTTCATAATCTTCAACACGCGAGAGAAGCTGCTCACTGCGTCGCTGTTCACTGACAGCCCTTGGAAGATAAGGCAATCCCCAGTCAGTATTAATCACGGCTTTTAGGGTTTCTTCACTACCAGTGGTCTCGAACTCTATTTCTGCTGTCAGCAGCTTATAGACCAATTGAGCCCATGTCTGATATGCCGCTGCTGGGCCTTCCATCCAAAAAGAAGCGATACGTGATTGCCTCGCATTCCCGGAGATAACTCCACGACAGTCAATCTGCTGCCCCTCCCGTAACCAGACCCCTCGTCCATTTAATTTCCGTTTGTTCTGCGCGCCGATGATGGCAGAACAGTGTGGGCACCGGATATGGACGGACTCGCTGGCTTTGACTGGATCAGGATCATTTCGATATCCCTCTACCACCGGCATTGCTGGCTGAAAATAGTGGCCACATTCAGGGCAAGGCCAGTACCAACGACGACGATCACCTCGGTTATAGAGCGAGAGGACCCCGGTTGTAGGGGGCGCTTCATGAGGTGAGGTTTGACGCCATTTTGCATCGGTGACTTCACGCCCGGGAGAGCTTTCCACCAGCGTCATTCCGGATGACATAAACGTGGTGGTCCGCTTAGAGGCCAAAGAGAACCCATCACCCTCACCGTCAATATCTTCAGGCCACCGGTCATAATCAGTAAGCGCGACGCTTTTATAATCTGATGAGGACATGATGTTGATGGATGGCCAGCCTATTTTTAAGTAGTTACCGGCACGAAACGTTTTGTCGTGAACGTTATTATCGTTGGTCCGCGGGCTCATTCTTCTCGCGACTTCTCGACTGACACGAAAGGTCCTATCTAGACGCTTCTTGGAATGCTCCCTTGCCTTTTCTTCGGTCATCTGGATAAGCAGGAAGTCACCCGGATCGCAGACAATGGTGTAAACGATCCACCCATCAATCAGACCGACTGTTTTTCCAGTACGTGCGGGGCCAACGAAGATCACCGCATCGTATTCTCGAGAGGCGAGACAATTCATCGGTTCGATCATATAGGGGGTTAATGTTGCCTCCCAAGGCAACGAACTCCCTCCCCCTAAAGGAACCCGCATATATTTTTGAACAGCTTCCGCGACCGGCATTCGCCTAGGTGCTTTTAAGAGCTCAGCGACATCCCGCCGTATTGTACCGACCGATGCGTACATTCATTCGTCCTCTGCACAAAGCAACTCTGCCGATAGAGCTTCACGGATTTCATCGACCGCTTTCTGTGCCTCTGCGATTTGCGCAGGTTTCCATCCGCGATCACGCTCGAGCTTATCCGGCCAGGTATCTAACACCTGCGTGATAAGCTTAATCGTCATGGCCATTTCACGATGCACATCGCTGGCCGGTACCAGTTGTTTAAGGGAGGTTTCAAGTTTGATGCGTTCGTTCTCGGACTGAAACCAATCCTTACGCTCTTTGGGCGGCATCTTATTGGGGTCTTGAATATCGTTACCCTCATCAAGTGTCGGTGGCGCAAACAGCACCGGACCGATATCTTTGAGGGCATAAACAGGATTTCCTCTCACCATCGCGGCTATCGGGGTGTTGGCATCGAGCAAGCGCTTTCGCACCGTGCCGCGATTTAGGCTGAATGCCTCAGCAATCTTTGCGACGCTCCAGTGATAGGCATCGCCAAGATTACTGACGTTGGACATCGTCACCTCTCGCTGTCAGGTGGTTTTGCTTTTAAGTTATTAAATTCAGTAGGTTAATGAGGGTAGAGGTGACAGTCAAAAATTAATTTTGTCACCTAAAATGTCGTTTACTTCTTAATAAACAGAGGGTTAAGAGACCTGCTGATGACAGCATGAAAATTCAAAAACTAGCCGTTTTCCGCGTGTGCTCCCCCCCTCGGTGAACAAATCTGCAGGAAGGACCCGTTGAAAATATGAGCAAAATCAAGTTTTGCAAATCATGGATCCGGCCTGAGCGGCCTGTTACCAATAATGCGGCTTATCTGCAGGTTTTTGTATGGTGTTACCATGAACAATTAACAATAAAAATTGTTAAAAGTAGTACTAACTTTTACTTCTCTTAGATACGAAAAAACCGGCCCTAGGCCGGTCTTTTCACCTTAACGGCCAGTGAACTGAATCGCTGCGTTTGAGGTTGAGCTGTAGGGTCAAGCTACTCTTTACTCCTATCAAAGTAAACAGCTTATCCTCACTCGACTGCAGTCAGTTTCGGTTAATGATCATTCGTTAAAGCCGGGAAGAGAAATTTGCGATTGTTTAGCCAGGCGTTCGAGTTTAGTCAGTAGTGACGGCTTCTTTACTCTACCCCAGCGATTGAGTAGGCGCCCCGACATGCTGGCAACATCTTTCTCTTTCATATATTCAAGCATCAAGGCGTTGCGTTCAGCGTCGAGGTTAGTTTTACCCAGCTTGATCATATTAGCCATCCAGTTAAACGCCTCTATGTAAGCTTCTTTGAATACCATTGCTGCCTGTCCTGTAAAGCTGAACACTAACATGGTCCAACCATCCCGTGTCATCCGATAAAAAGGTTGAGGCTTACCATTTTGTAACTCATTGTTTTCATGGTAAAGCGTAAAATTGCGCTCTGCAAATTCCGGTGAACATTGGCTAAGGACTTTCCTCATTTTTCGCAAAACATCTTTATGCTCTTTACCAAAAGCCACTGCAACTTTCATGGTGTCAGTGGCGGATTCGCTTCCTGTTAAATAAACCAAATCTTTAAAATCAATACCGTTTACTACAGTTGGATAATTCATATCGCTATTTCCTCATAGAAAGCGAACCTGTCACACAGAAATAACGACCCACAGAAATATCATTATTTCTCAGGTTCGCTTTCTATAAGGTTCTGTGGCGTTAAGTTGAGCGTGTGATACGTACATAAAAAAGGCCACCATGTAAGGTGGGCTTGGTTGCAGCAAAAACAGGTAACAAAAACTGCGGCGATCACCGTAGTTTTGGTAAATCAGCCGCCTGATGGATTTACTATTACCCGTTGTTCAAACTGACGAATAGCCAACAATTGGTCATTAGCCTGTGCAATGGTAGACAAGAGAGGATGGATCCATAACACAGCCTGACAATAGGTTAACTGCCCGGTGGTAGTGGAGGCAGTACTGGTGCGGTTAAGCTGGCTGGTAGTGCCTGACAATGTGCGGGTACGTAAACTGTCCGTGTATTCGAGCAAGCCGTGAGCGATATCAGCAGGCACAGCAAAATCACAGGTTTTCTCATATTTCAGCACCTCTCGATATTGAATGAGGATCCGTTCAGCATTCGCTTGAGTACGTTGATTGGCCTGAAGCGTTTTGTTGGAGAGTTCGTTTGCGACCCGTTGCTGATCTTGCTGTGCTTCAATCACTTTACCTTGCAGAGCTATCTGCCCTTCTGCCTGCTCAGCTCGGTCCAGTGCCTCTTTGTAACGATAAGCTAATACACCTGAAATACCGCTACTGACCATGAAAAACATGACAAGAGTGACAATCCATAATGTGGTCACTTTCATTTTCTACACCAAGAAGGAACAAGCTAAATTGAAGCGCCGAGCGCGATCGGCCAACCCATTCGTTCCACCATTAACTATGAGTGTCACACGCTTAATATCCCCACTGTGCAACATGCACCCCTTATGGGTAAAAAACCAAGCCGCCGAAAGTGCCGCATAACTATCAATTTCTAAAAGTTCTGGCTCACTGATCAAATCGATGCCTAAAGCAGCCCCACACTTCGCATAATTTTCTCTACCGGTGATTTGTATCAATCCCCGCCCATGATAGAGCCATCCGTCGTTTCGTATTTTATTCCCCATCCGGTTGGCATACACCAAATTCGCGATCGCCTGTGGCTGAGCTTTCTGCCCCTCACTACGACCAAGTGCATAGGCTTGCTGACGACTAAGCCGTCGACCAAAGGTTGTAAGTAATCCCACCGGCGTGTAATTAAAATTTTCTTTTATCCTGGTGAAACCCTCTGACTCATGCCCCATTTGAGCAATAAACATTGCTTGGTCCAACGGTGCGGTAATACCAAATTCATCCATTGCATTTTTTACTGGCTGAAACCAACACGTAGCCAGCCCGGCACTTAATTTAGCCGCCTGTTGAAATTGTTTTTTATCCATAATTAAAACCTAAAGTCGATGATCCGAGCGAGATTCCCTCTCACCTTAAAAATCATGATGCATATAAATAAGTTGGCTAATACTACTGCCCAGTGTGTAGCTTCGTACTGCCCTGTCAGATACCTAAGCGGAATACTGCCGTAGGTGATCACCACTAACCATGCTAACCACGATACAGCCGGTCGGTAAGGAGAAGAACCACGTCGATAAAGTGAAATAGCCAGGACAATTAGAGTACTAAGGAGAGTATTAACACATGCAGCATATTCATTTATTAGCATCCCCATTCCCTCTTCGTAGACGTTCAAGAAGACTGGTGAAATCATAATTGCTCAATACGGTGAGTAATCTCACGGCAAGCGTTGAAACAATTACAGCACCAAGCGCATCCAATGGCTTTTCTATGTAGCCAGTCCACTCCGAGAGTTTCGCACCGAGCAGTCCAGAACAAAGCACGCCCGAAATGAACGAAACAACGAAGAGCGCGATACGTTTGAAATAGCCAATGTTATTTGCGGTAGTGATGTAAAACGTTGACCCAGCAAAAGCACCGAATACAACGCCATAATCAGTGCCGGCAAACAAGCCATACAGACTAACTCCGGCCAGAGCTGTTGCAGCAGCTCCGGTACCGGATAGTGGTTCGGACATTATGCCCCCTCAATGTGCGGATGATGTTTTCCCGCTCGAATGAGGGGATGACTTACCCAGAACCTGGGTGGTGTGCGGAGAGTAGGTTCTGAATCTCTTCAACCGTTGAGTTAAAGCGATCTTCTTCAAGCTCTACCCCAAGCACCCTTCTCCCAGAGAGAAGCGCAGCTTTCAGAGTAGACCCCGAACCCATGAAGAAATCAGCGACCAGTTCACCGGGACGGCTACTGGCTTCAATGACATGTTTGAGCATGTCTGCCGGCTTTTCACAGGGATGTTTTCCTGGATAGAACTGAACCGGTTTATGCTGCCATACGTCGGTGTAGGGCACATTGACTGAAACGCCAAAATAACGTCTCAGTGATTTGTATTCGTCCACCAGCTCGAGATATTGCTTAGAGAGTGTTTGATAAATAGCTACAAGAGGTGAATGAAACGAGCTTAACGGATTACTGAGCCCTTTTTGTTGGGCAACATCCATAAATAGCTGCTGCAACTTGGCATAGTCATCTTCATTTGGTAGCTGCCACTGGCTACTGCCGAACCAATGAGAAACCATATTTGGCTTACCCGTTATTTCACCTATCTGCTTGGCACTGATCCCCAACGACTCCTTAGACTGGCGGAAGTAATCAATGAGTGGAGTCATAAGATGACGCTTCAGGTCATCGCATTTCGCCTGATACCCGGTGTCCTTACCTGAATGGGGGCCCAAATAATGCTCAGCAAACAGAATACGTTCAGTAGCCGGAAAATAGCTGCGTAGACTTTCTTTATGACAGCCATTCCAGCGGCCTGACGGCTTCGCCCAAATTATTTGGTTCAGCACATTAAACCGACGACGCACCATTATTTCGATATCTGCCGCCAAGCGATGGCCACAGAATAAATAAAGACTCCCTGCTGGCTTCAACACTCTTTGGAACTCAACTAAGCACTTATCGAGCCATAGTAGATAGTCACTATCTCCTTTCCATTGATGATCCCATCCATTGGGCTTAACTTTAAAGTAAGGTGGGTCGGTAACAATTAGATCGATGGAATTATCTGACAATGAAGATAAGACCTGAAGGCAATCTGCGTGATACATCGCAAATGTGTTTTCTTGTGAAATGCTTTTCATAGATCAATAAGCTTTGCCTTGATAAGCTCACTACGCTTTTGCGCAAAAGCAGTGGGCCCTGGTTTGCTTGTGATCCGAGTCATGAGCAGATGGCTGGGAAAGTGCATCAACACTTATCTAGTCGCCCATTTCACAATAATGTATTTTAAAAGATTGGCGGCCTTTCAACGTAATTGGCCAATTTTCTAGGTAGTAACTAAGATTATAAACAACGGAGCGAAGCAACCATTTTTATCAGCTTAAACCTATTTTTACGATCGTAAATATTTATTGCAAAAAAAAGAGCACTCTTTAAGCACTCTTTTAATAGGATAAAGAATTTTTAATTATGTGGCCCCAAAAAACGGTCCCCATTAAAGTGAATCATATGGGTTGGTGAATCAGCTACCCAAACCTCAGTTTCCCAAGACAATTCTGAGATATATTTACACATCACTTTCTTATCTGGGAATGCACTTACATAAACGAGCTTCTCTTTAACATTTTGGAAGAGTTTTGCTAGTTCTTCATGTCTTTTGCCATCAACTGGGCCGTGGGAGGTAACTGATTCAATAAGTAGGAACCAATCTCTCTCTTCCCAATATAAAACAACATCAGGAAGTTTACCTTTTCGATTAACTGTAACACCAAGTTCTTTAAGTCTATCTTTTTGGAAAAAATCTTCTTTAGCTCCAGTATCACCTACATAAATTAATTCAGCCCCTGGAGCAAAGCGAGGCCCAAACTCAACGATAATATCTTTAATTAGTTGACTATGAGCTCCTGGACTAAGTTTCAATTCAGTACCATCATCAAGCACTAAAGGAACCATTTCCATATTCCTAGACATTGCATACTGCTCAACCAAGCTAGGAACATTTTCAAGATGTAACTGTATAGCTGCTTCCCACTTAGGGGTACCAAATATTGATAAAACTGTATGTAGCTCAGTAGCAATTTGATAACAGGCCTTTGGTGAATTTACAGCCCTAGCTGGATCGTCTGGATTATATAAAGTTATTCCACCATCACAAAATTGATGTAAAGTTTGTCTTCTGAATGTTTCACGGGTATTAGGTGCATATTCCTTACCATAAATATCGCGGCACCAGTCCATGATTGGAGTTACCCCCATCATAGGTCTTTCTATTTCAGACCAATTCCCTTCAGGATGTAAGTTAAGTAATGCAAGTAAAGTTAAAGCGGAACGCTCGTTTAGCTGAGCTTTGGGCATTCCTAAAACTTCCAAAATTTGAAGTGCCTCTTCAATTTTTTTCTGTGCATTTAGGGGATTGGTTGATTTCTCACCAGTCATAGCATCTAACTCCTTGTCTATGATGTCATCTATTGTGCTGGAATCTGGAATGATATTTTGTAGCTGTTTACCAATCTTCCTGAGTATTTCGGCAGAAGGGTAATGAATTGTTCTTAGATCAGATGCGTTTACCTGAGTATGTCCACCAAATTGTCGATAGTATTTATCTAGCAATGTGCAATTCAAATAAACAAACAATCCTTTTGCAAGCTCTGCATCCATTCCAATTTTCTTAATATGATAAACGTTTGTTTTATTCTCAAATCCGATCAATTCACCTGGTAAAGTAGAATCGTAAATACTAGCTGAGATTCTTCTTTTTTCTTCTTTACTGCTAAACCTTTTAACGATTAAAAAATGGCCTTTATTTTCCCATAGCCATGGTTTGGAAGCTTTAGATATCCTTATTGCGTTCGGCTTTGGGCCTTCTAAAGGCCATCTTACACCCCCATTCAAATGTTGAGGGAAAAGTAAAGGAACCGACTCAGAATCTAAACCCTCACGCAAGTCATCACGTAATCGAAAGTTAACAACTGGACCCGTACTTACTTGAATACCTAAATCGTCTAAAGTTGAAGTGAACGGTGCTAAACGCTCAATAATACGCTGTTCACTATCGTTAGCTGCTATATGTATAAATTTCTGCTTATCATTAGGATTAACCAACTTATCAAACGTTACACGCCTGTAGGTCATGTCAGTAGCTGTGATTTGCTGAGAATCGCTATCAAGATGGAAGTCTGCGTCTGGACTAGAAGTGATAACTACCTCACCTTGAGGGATACCTTTAACGCAGTGAATCACTATATTTTCTTGTAAAACCTCATCATCGGAAAAAGCCGAATTCCGAGATTCGAATAAGTGTATATGTTTGATACATGTATCTTTGATAAGCTGTTCACGAAAAGACTGGTAATAAGGGCCATTACAAAATGACCTAGGAATAATCGCCACTAACTCACCGCTAACTTTCAACTGTTGGATAGCTAAAGCCACGAACCCAGAATATAAATTTACCGTCTCAATACCTACATTTCGCAGAGCAATTCTATGCGGGCTAGACGATAATATTTTTTTGTAAGGCGGGTTCATTATTACATGTGTATATTTTTCTTCTACCTCGTGAGAATTTGTTTCCTCCAAGATATAGTCATTATGATGTATCTCGAAAGAAAGCCGCTCACCAAGCCTACCTTTTGCGTTCTCAAGAGTATCATTCAGATAAGAAAGCATCCGGTTTTCTATGTCGTATAGATCGACATCGATACTCTCAACGCCTAGCTCGTTCGCTCGCTCTATAAATGCAGCGGTCAAAGAACCAACACCTGCACCGGGATCTAGAAGTTTCACATGACGCTCGATACTGTCGAACAAACTCGCCAAAAACAGACATATGGGTGCTGGGGTCATAAACTGACCAAGAGCTGACTTGTTTTTCTTATCAAGAACTTCATTAGCTAACTTTCGATTTTTATCAGCAACCTCTAGCATCTGCATCATAATCCCATAAAATTCAATTTGTTACATTTATCATATTTGATCTATAGCTTAAAGCCACGTCCCTAGACGTCATATATTACTACAATCAATGAATCTAAGCGTTTCAAATCATTCATCACCAGAAGCTGACATAGTACATGCTCGATTTTTCTGAGATGATTGGCTTTTAGATTGAATCCATTTCTAAGGTTATATCTAACATTAACAACATACCCTCGATCACCCCCTCCGCTTTTTGAAGTTTTTTCCCGATATGTGTATCAGAGCAACTATGCTTTTTGGCTAAAGTAATGAAGGTCATCCCAAAGACATAATAATCGAAGAGTAAGTCATGAAAATCCTGATTATTTCTCATCAGTTTTGCAATGCATTCCGAAATGATCAGCCCATCTCCATCAGTACATGAGTCTCGACTTTTAATCTTAGACGGTATAAGGCCTTTAAAACCTGCTGCTATATGAGGCCAGGTAATAGAGTCTGGATTATCAACCGTCCATGCTCCCCAACGCTGTAATACCTCTTGAATATCTCGTCTCATAATTCCCTTATCTCCACTTTCAGGGTTAACCAATCACACCGACTGCAATCGCGTGATCGAGAAAACGGAACAACAGTACCAGCTGATGTCCGTACTTATTTTCAAACTTGGCCAGATCAGCATGTATCTCATTGTGATGTAGCCGGCACAGCGGGAATACAAATATATCGTGGGCCTTAGTTGCCATTCCCCCCAGCCCATAACCAATTACATGATGCGGATCGTCTGCCTGCTGGCCACAACACACGCATCGCTGAGCTTTAACCCAGCGCGTATATTTATCATTCCTCCACAGTAGGCGTTTAGGCTTTCGCATTAATGACTGAGGGGACTCCGGATCTACCTCTAGAGCCACCAGCTGCTTGTGACTTTCTTCTGGTACCGGACATTCTCTGCCAGCCACTATTTCTTGTTCAATATCACTAAGTGGGCCAGATGGTAGAAAGTTTAAAGCTGGTGGGGCTGGACTAACAATTATCCGCCCATGGGTAAACATCGACAACTGTTCCCTACCCGGTCGAAGTATCACAGTACCGGAACGAGGGGCTACATCTGGGGTTAGTAATAATCTCATATCCTATTTTCCCAGCGTTATACATGTGTTGCCGCAACCAAACTGATGAATTTTCGCTCGTCCGCTCATTTACAGTTCTCCCGCTAGATACTTGTCATGAGTAAAAGTGCCATCCCACGTGATTTTCATTGGGAGTTCTTCTTTAAGGTATTTGCGATAAAGCCATACAGCACCTGTCCGTAATAGAACCGGTTGGTAAGTGGTGAAAGTTAATGAGGGACTAGGAGAAACTTGTGATGATTTTTCGGTAAGGTATTTATCGCGAGCAGCGGATCTGACTCGCCAATGGGCATGTGTGCTATTAGGCTTTTCATCATACAACCAGTGCTTATTTTCCAGCCAGGCGTTGACCTTTGTTGTGTTCACACCATTCAAGCGTTTGCAGAATTGAACAGGCGTTAATCCTTCGGAAAAGAGCTCTTCGAGTTGTTCGATGTATTCTGCTTGCTGGTGGGTTAATGCTTCTGCCTGCTGTTTTGCTTCCATCGCATCAGCCCAAGCTCTGGCTAATTGTATTGGGTCGTGAATGATAGGTAGCATTACTCCATACACTTCACGAACATTGAAATAGCTAGCTTCTAATTTTTCAAAGAAATCCCAGGCTTGATCGGTATCTACGATCTTAGACATTCGGGCTGCGCCCTTTTCTGCCCAGAGAGTGAGCGATTTTGCGTTATTTCCCACAGAGTGACTATCAGCTACTCTGTTCTTAAAATTTTTTAACTCTGAACCAGTTAGCAAAAAGTAGTGTTTTCCCTCTTCAAATCTGTCGATATTTCGAGAGAGATTTTTTCTGATATTCACTTCATTCGTGCCATAACCTAGGGCTAGAGTCTCAGTAGTCACAACACGCTGTTCTTGATAATTCAGAACGGGAAGATTTGGAGATTGTGTTGTAGACTCAGTTGTCGTAGGACGGTTTTTGGGCATATTTGCCCCTTTCGTAGGTAGCATTAGATTCTCCACACGTTTCGTTTTAACCAGTACCGCCCCTATCATCTGCAAATGAACGGGATCAACCTTTGCTGATTATATTGCAAATACGCCAGCCCAATAATCTTACAATAGATACTGATTAAATATCCAATAAACAGCGATAATACTTCCTCTTAGTACTAAAAGCAGACGTAGCGAGGTGCCCCCACTATAGTAATTCTCCAATTCAAGTGTTTAACTCTTGCAATTAACAGCTATTGATAATAAAAAATAAAGTAAAACTACTCAGAATCTTAGCTGTTTAATTTTATGCGTTTTTGCCAGGGGATATCTTCAAAGCATATGTAATGCATTTAAAGGGAGTCTTATGTATTTATCAAAACTTGTAATCCGCAACTTTAGAAATTTTGAGATGGCTGATATTCCCCTGGCAGGTAATGTTGTATTATTGGGTGAGAATCGTGTCGGTAAAAGTAATCTGCTTTTCGCAATTCGACTAATTATTGATCCCACTCTGCCTGATTCAGCCAGGCAGCTTAAACTTTCAGATTTCTGGGACGGTTGCAACCCTGAATTAAACCCTCAAATTGAGGTGCATCTTGAATTTACCGATTTCGATAGTGATCCTTCTTTATCAGCCCTCTTGACGGATTTTCGCATAGCAGATGATCCAACCGTAGCAAGGTTGAGCTACATTTTTCGTAAAAAAGAAGAAGTAGATGGAACTCCACGTTCGGGGGAGGATTATGAGTTTATTATTTTTGGCGGAGGTCAGGAATCGCGGACCATTCCTGGACGCGTCAGGCGGCGGATCTCTGTTGATATGCTGGACGCGTTACGCGATGCAGAAGCACAACTTGCTTCCTGGAAAAACTCCCCTTTACGCCCGTTATTGGAAGATGCATTCTCTTCACTAAGCCGAACCGATTTGGATCGCGTAGCAACTGAGCTTCAGACGGCAACGGAAACCATGGAGAAGTTCCCATCAATTAAGGAACTCGAAGATTCTCTACGTGATGGCATTCTTGACCTGGCTGGAACGGCTCACGATTTAAATGCCCGCCTCCGTTTTGCACCTACTGACCCGCTCAGATTGATGCGTTCTATCTCTATGTTTATTGATGATGGGAAGAGAGGCATTATCGAAGCGAGTCTAGGTTCTGCGAACGTGGCTCTGATATCACTCAAGCTAGCAGAGTTTGCATGGCGACGTGAAAAGAATGAACGTAATTTTTCGCTGCTTTGTATTGAAGAACCCGAAGCCCACCTTCACCCACAACTTCAGCGTGCTGTTTTTGACAAACTCTTTAATAATACCGAAAAAGATCAGTCATTAATTGTAACTAGTCACTCTCCCACGTTGGCAACCATTGCTCCTCTTCGTTCTATAGTTCGTATTTGCAGGGATTCTAAAGGACGATCACGAGCTTTTTCGCTAGCTGAACTACCAGTAACCAGTGAAGAACTTGACGACATTGAACGGTATCTAACAGCAACCAGATCCGAGCTACTTTTTGCTAACGGTGTAATATTTGTTGAAGGCGATGCTGAGGAGGTTTTACTTCCAGGTTTCGCACAGGCGTTGGGAATCAATCTGGACCAGCTTGGGATTACGGTATGTAACGTAGCGGGAGTTAATTTTATACCATACGTGAAGCTGGCAGCTAGCCTAGGTCTACCCTTTTCCGTTGTAACTGACTGGGACCCACTGGATGGTAGAAAACAACCGATGGGTAAAACACGTTCAATTGGTATCTGGCAGGCATTGAGCGATATATCGGCAAAACCAAAAAAACTAACTCCTGAGCATATTGATTTGTTCAACAATAATCCTTACGAAAAATGTAAGCCTGTATTTGAAAAGATTGGTATTTTTTTAAACGATCAGACGTTTGAAGTTGCCGTGGCTAATACGAGTGGCCTCAAAGAAGTGCTACTGGATATCCTCGATGAGCAGGGATTTGGTACGTTACGCTCATCAAGGATTGCTTCATGGCGCGCCGGTATGGATCCCGACCCAACTCAACTTCTCGCGATGATATCTGACATAGGTAAGGGACGATTGGCTGCCAAGCTGAAACAAAAAGCACCAGGGCTTGCACCACCAGAGTATATTGCTTCAGCTATTCAATATGTGGTATCGAATGTCTGACCGGCGCGCACTTTCAGAGGCTTTGAATGAGCTATTGCCGAATAGAGAGCAGTATGCTGCGGCCACATACCCCGGCCACTGCGTAGTTATTGCTGGGCCAGGTAGCGGGAAAACTAAGACACTAACTACCGCCATGGCACGTGCACTGATTGAAGATATTACTGACCCCCGCGGTGTAGCCTGTATTACTTATAACAATGAATGCGCTTCTGAACTTGAAGGACGTCTGGCATCCTTTGACGTTATTGGCGATGACCGGAACTTTATTGGGACCGTTCATAGTTTTGCATTAAATCAGGTTTTACTCCCCTACTCACGGTGTATACCTGGCTTACTACCAGATGATTTTCGTGTGGCGACCAGAGATGAAATTCGCTCGGCTGTTGTAGTGGCTTATAAGGCTATATTCGGAGATGTAGGAAATCCTCATGAACGGTGGAAATTTGCAGAAGAAAAACGACACCGGGATGTGAACCGGCTCCTACCGGCTTGGCGGAATAATAATCCGGAGCTGGCAGATTTTATTGAAGGTTATGAGGCAGAACTTCGGCGCATGGGCCTGATTGACTTCGATGATATGCCACTCATAGCTTTTCGTATTATTAGCGAGCAGGAGTGGGTACGTAATGCTATCCGATCGCGCTATCCTGTTTTATTTGTCGATGAATACCAAGATCTGGGGCACGCTCTACATGAACTAGTTCTTCTGTTGTGCTTTAAAGGGGGAATACGACTATTTGCGGTCGGTGATGCAGATCAGTCCATTTACGGGTTCAATGGTGCAAATCCAAGGCTGCTGGATAATCTTATTTCACGGGCAGATGTGACACCATTCCGTCTTCGCTTCAACTATCGATCTGGAGCGAAAATTATTAGGGCATCACTAGGTGCATTGGGAGAAGAACGCAATTATGTTAGCCCCGATGGTAATCCTGAGGGAGAGTTAGGATTCCATGGGGTTAATGGCGATTATGACGCACAAGCTCATTTTATCGCTAATAATTTAATTCCTTCGTTGTTTGAAAGAGGGTTTCAGCCTGAACGCATAGGGGTTCTTTACCGAGCAGCCTGGCTTGGTGATAAAGTTTCAGATGAGCTCAAAGCCAGAAATATTTCTACGATACGTGCAGATAGTAATGCCCTTATCAAACGTAATTCTCGTCTTGCCTGTTTCATAGAAGCCTGTAGCCAGTGGGTAACTGGGGGATGGAAAGAAGCCTCCCCATCATTCAACCACTTACTGGGTCAAGCGCTCTTTATTGTTTATGCCCGCCGCGCAAGCCGTACTGAAGAACAATTACTGACCATACAACTCATCACTTTTTTGCGAAGCGGGATTGATAAAGCGGAAAGTGCTCACGAGTGGCTTAGACGTTTAAATGAAGAAATTATCACCGCCTGGATGAGTATCTCAGATAACACTCAGCAGGAATGGAATGTCATCTCTGAGTTACTGATAAGAACCGATCCCCTCAAAGGACTTGATATGTCTCTTGATACATTCGCTGGGAAAGTAGAAGGAACTGGACGTATCACCCTTAGTACTCTTCATAGTGCTAAAGGCCGAGAATTCGATGTAGCCATAATGTTTGGGGTGAATAAATATGACTTCCCTAGTAGGAGAGATTTAGGTTCAGATAATACCCTTCGCGAGGCTCGTCGCCTATTTTACGTAGGTGTCACCCGTCCCAGAAAAGAGCTGCACATGGTTTATGAAAAGGGTAAGTACTCACGTTGGATTGCCGAATTATATCATCGCAGCCAGAGAATATAGAAACTTATGCACCTGACCTATTCCCACTTTATCAATAAACGGCTAAGTTGGCGATACTGACATCTCGCTGTAAAACACTATAGATTTCTGCTCCTCGCACAAAACAGGCTTTCATACTGATTTCATAGCATAATCTTAAGCCTGATTAGTATCGGCAATTTTGGATTTGATGGTAGCGCAACTCTCTGTTCTTAAGATCAGAGTGAATATTTTACTTGAAAGTTGTGCGTCGGAGTTTTGGCACCCAAATCAGCAATCATTTTTACAAATAAGGCAGGAATCAAAGGCTAAAGTTTAGCATCTGAATTTGCAGGAGTATTGGTGATTCTTGTCCGATAACCTTCTGACACAGTGTCGAAGGTAACAACACAGATACAATAATAGGACAAAATAGGAAAGTTTACTGGTACGCCAACGAGCGTAACAGATTTGAACGTTTTTCGGGCACAATTGCTTTATTTATAGGGGAGAACATGCTTCTCTTGACACAGTTCTTATAGCGGCCTAGCCCCATTATATGTAAATGAACGGAACCAACTTTTATTAGTTGCATTGAAAATAAAAACCAAACGAACTTTTAAAACTCATCGAAAAATATATTGCCGTATTATTCAAGTGAAAACACACTAAATGAGGATTTTTGACGTATATATCATATTAAATTAACTTATAATATTTTATCATTAATATAAAAATATATTTTATTAAGCAACGAATAAATTAACCCCCATAACAAAAGCTAGCTAATGACTACTCCCTCGTCTAATAAATTTAATATACATACAAGATATAGACAATAAACCTTTCTATAAAGATAGAATTTAAAACGGGAAGACCTCTTGCATCTCATAAAAATAAAAACCGATATGAGTACAATAAAATTATTAATACCCAGATATCTTAATGAGAATCGCGTAAATTAAATATTAAAAGATTATTATTAATTAAATTCCCATATGAATATTCTGTCCATCCCCATTCATAAAATTCATTTAAATAGTAGCATTAGCCTTAAATTTAATTTAGAATATATCAATTTACAATTACCGGATGATTTGAAGTTATGAGCGAAATTAACATTTCTAGTTGGGATCCACTTGAAACAGCTAATGACATTGATAAGGATGTAGTTGCTGCAGCGAAGAAAAGAGAGATAAAGAATATACTAAAGTCATACGTTAGTAATTACGATCCCTTTTCAGAATTACTTCAAAACGCTATGGATGCTGTAGAGAAAAGAAAAAATCAATTATCAAGCTATATACCTAAAATATTTATTCACATAGATCTAAATGAAAACTCAATAGAAATCTGTGATAGCGGGTGTGGTTTTGAAGAAAGCGAATTTAGAGCTTTCCTTGCACCAAGTATATCATTTAAATCCGGTGGAAAAACCAGAGGAAACAAAGGTGTTGGTGTCACTTATATAGCTTATGGATTCAACAATTTATTCATAAGAACAAAAAACCCTCACTTTAGTTACCAAGGTTTAATGCGGAGAGGAAGAGAATGGATTGAAAACATTGATGGATCAGTTGCGCGCCCTAAGATTGAAAAAACAGAAACGCAAAGTGATCTATTTAATCAAATAGACCAAGGGTCGAGTTTCAAAATAATATTCACTGGCAGTCATATCCGCCCAGCAAATTTGAGCTGGTATAAGGCTACAACTGCCGAGCAATGGATGTATCTACTATTATTAAAAACACCTTTGGGAGCAATACAACTTTCAGATAAGAATGATAGTCAAGATATTTTCTTTGATTTACAGGTAACAGCTCCAAACGGAGATGTAACACGTAAAACAGATACACTAGCTTCATATAAATTCCCACACAACGAAATAAGTGCTTCACAAAATTACACTAAAATAAAAGAAAATATAAAAAAATCCCTAGATCAAGGCCAGGATATCCAAAAGACTTCTCTACGATTTAGAAATTCAAATGGAATTTATGAATTTTACACTTCAGAATCATTATTATCTTTAATAAAAGAAAAAGATGGGGATGAATATGAATTAATAAAAAATTATAAAGTAACTGCTTATGGTTACTTCGCATATTCCACTGAGGTTTGGGATCAATTAAATGATAAGAAAGCAAAATTAAGGAAAAACTTAAGAATTATGAAAGGAGGGCTTTGCATCGCTAATAACCGAATGATTCAAGGAGAAAATATAACTATACCCTTGACTAAGAACATTGGGCATCAAAACCAAACGCATGTAATTGTTCACTTCGAAGGAGCTGATCCAGATCTAGGCCGTAAGGGTTTTCAACCAGAACTAAAAGATTTAGCAGAAAAGATTTCTGTTGCTATTGTTAGAGAATTAAGCAATCAGAGAATGTATTTAAAATCTGATAGTGGAGCTCAAGCAGACATAGAAAGGGAAATAAAAGTTGATCAATGGTTAAGAGAATTAGAAGATCATGAGAAAAATAATCCCCTTGTTCTGGATAATGACGTTTTCTTCCTTCCAACTAAAAAAATTTCTATTGGTGCAGTTCCGCAATCAGAACAAGATGTTATTGTATTATTTAACCAGCTCCTTGCAGGTGGTGTCATACGAGGAATAAGGCTATTAGCAACGTCGCAATCATCACAATACGATGGTGTTTTTAGATTTTGTGCTGAAGAACCACTCGAAAATTTATTTTTCGATAAACATAAAAACCCATTAGGTGTTAATTCAGAGCAATTAATAAAACCATATATTATCAAACCTAAGATATTAGAATATAAGTACACTCTAGATGGGTTAATCAGAGAATTTGAATCAGAAGTTAAAGATGAGCGTAGTATTGAGTTAGCAATCTTTTGGAGTATGGGTACTGAATATGAAAAAAAATATAATGTAATATCTTTATTGGACTTCGACAATATACATCACAGAAAACATCACGGAATAACTCACATTCTCAATACCAACACAAACTCATATATTTTTGCCATTTGCCTTGAGGAATTATTTGAACTTTTAAACGACCAAGATAAAGCGCAAGAAAAACAAAAAACAAAATATGGCGATGTATTTTAATTAAACTAGTTACAGAGGTTTTTTAAAGTCTCTGTAACTTTATTTTATATAAGCAATACAATCAATGAAACTCTTTTGTTACTCCCCCCTAAACCCAGCAGGAATAGCGTAGTTAGGGTTACTATTTCTAGAGATGATATCTCGCTTAACCCAACTCCCATCGACACGCCTAGGCCTTCCCGCCTCTTGCCACCGACCTGCTTTCTGCAGATACCCCGGAAACTTGCTTGGTGTGAACAGCGTCATGGGTCGCAAATACTGCTCCTGCTCACTTCCGCGCCAGTCTTCGATTTTATACTCAACCACCAGCTGGAGTTCGTCAGAGGTAAATCCTTCGCGTAATCTGGCCCTTATGTGTTCCAGTGACGAATTACAGTTCGTAAATCGTGAACCTGTGATCAAGTTCAGGTGTTTTAAAACTTGCTTAGCCTGGTCTGTAAGTAAAACTTGCGGGTCGGGTTGCTCAGCAACCTGACAAATGGGTTTTGAATTTAATAATGGATCCTGTGTTGAATTTACTAACGGATCCCCGCCAGATTCTGGGGGATGAAAATGGTCCGTTTTGCTCGATTTCGACGCGTCGGATTTTGACGGGTCAGAATTTGATGCGTCAGATTTTGACCCGTCAGAATTTGAGGGGTCAGAATCTGGCGTATGAGATAAAGTAGCTTGTCTAAGCTTACTCACATTTAATCGGTAAATATTCGGAGCATTACGATTACCTGATCTCCTTTGCTGACGAGTTAGCCACCCTTCTTTCTCAAGCTTTGCGATCGCCGTTCGTATAGTTGAAACCCCTGCCCCAAGTTGTCGAGCTATCGTTTCGATACTGGGCCAACACACCCCGTCATCGTTACTGTAGTCAGCGAGGCGTGCCATGATGGCCACGCTCGTTAACTTCATCCCTGCAGCGGCACAGCCGTCCCATACATATGAACTCAACTTAACGCTCATGATGGTTCCCTCTTAAACTTTTTGGACCATTCTCGACGTGGGCACACACAGTCGTATGGGTACCCTTTCTGTCGGTAGATAACTCGATGGTTGATGATATCTACCCCGACCGTTTGAACTTCAATTCCATGGGAATTCCGATACCGTGCCACCCAGGGCCTAATGAATTCTTTTTCCATTTGCGCCTTCCTTGGCCATTTGATTGAACTCCCCCACAATCCATTCAGCAAAACTGTGGTGAATAGGGATCCATTTTCCATATACCATCAACGTATAGCAGTAGAGCGTTGGAAACTGGCCCCCACGGACCGGCAACACTCTCAGTTGCGGCAATTTCTCTTCTGCTGTTACAATGCTCACGCGATTAATTCTCCACACAAGTGTTTTTCGCAACCGAACGTCCTGAGCTGCAACTCGGGGCGTTCACCTCTTCTGGCTTACAAAATGTTCGGCTAATGAGATTTAAATGTTCCTGCATTTTGACCGTCGACCTGTATAAGCCCAATTTCAAATTCTCAAATTCCTCCTGATCGACCTCGCCATCTTCAATGGATTTTTTGACCAGCTGTGAGTAACGTGCCACCTCTTCAAAGACCTCGAGCAGTTTCTCATTGATATCTGTTACGCCAATTAACTCATCTTCTGGTAGAGGTACACAAATACATCCCACTTCACGAGCCATCGCATCAATAACATAGTGAGTATTGCCGGCACGCTGTATTACTTGTGCCCAGCCGATGGGGAAAACTTGATCACCTTCAGCACGTAAGCGATTAAAGAGTGAGTTTTGAGTAATGCCTAGCCACTCAGCGGCCTCCGAATACCCACCAGCTAACTCAGTTATGGTTTTTTTGACAGCCTTGATATACCAGTCAGGTTGCTTCTGAATTTTCCAGTTTCCTATCACCACTGCCACCTCCTTACATCTGTGGTTACTAAACTCAACTATTTGAACGAGCATAAATATCTGGACGTAACTGCTGCTTTGTAACGTGACCATGGGTCAAATTTTCAATCGATATGGCCAATTGAAAACCAGCTTTTTTGTATCCATTAAAAATCAGCCTCAAATATTGTCGACTTGTGCCAGAAGCCATAGCTAGAGATTCCTGTTCGCTAGCTGTAAGTGAATCCCAATAACTTTTCATATGTACCCCCGAGGAACATATTACACTTTAAAAAAGTTCCTTCAAGGAACTTGTACCATTTAGATACAAACCATCTAATGGAATTATGAAAACGATCAAAGAAATTAGGCGCGGCAACGCGAGAAATTTACGTGATGTAACTGGTGGGAACTCTTTTTTTGCTGAAAGAATAGACAGAGAAGCAACCCAAACTAGTCGCATACTTGGTAATAATCCCACTAAAAATATTGGGGAGGACTTGGCTCGTCACATTGAAAGATGTTTCGATCTACCTGAGGGTTGGCTTGACCAGGACCGAGAAAATACAGAAAAACATAATTCCTTCGAGCCAGTTCACAAGTCAAATGACTTTAGATCTGTTCCGGTTATTCCATGGGAGAAAGTAAGTGAGTGGAACGAAAAAGGACTTACCCAAATGGATACAGATAAACTACAGAAGCTTCCTTGCCCTATCTCATGCGGACCGCTTACTTATGTATTACGAGTAGTTAGCGAGTCGATGTCAGATGACTACAAACCAGGAGAACTTATCTTTGTAGATCCATCAGTTTCCCCTACCTCTGGAAATGATGTTGTCGCTTTACTTACAGATACTGGTGAAACAACCTTTAAACGACTTATTGAGGAAGGTAACAAAAAGTATTTGAAGGCCCTAAATGTTAATTGGCCTGAAAAATATATACCTGTCGAAGATAATTGTAAGATCATGGGGACAGTTATCTTTTCCGGTAAACCCAGACTTTAAATTGAAAGAATATCCATATAATAGGATATTCTTTGGATTGACAATGTACCGTATAGGTACATAATAAAACGAGCATCTATGTTTTCTCTTGTGTGGAGAACGTAGATAGGGGTTTTGCAGAACCCTTACTCTTTAAAACTCTCGTTGCTGCGAGAACGTGTGGAGATAAAAATGGCTAGGATGCTTTCGTTACCAGAATGGGCTAAACAAGAGTTTGGTGAATTTGCGCCGCATGAACGGATTTTATGCAAGTACGCTAAAGCGAACATGATCATGCCACCCGCTATTAAGGTGGGTCGTAGATGGATGGTAGACAAGGAAGCTCGCTACGTTGGGCAGTTATCAGCTCCGAAATTACCCACAAATGCTCACCCAAAACTCAAAAGGATCATTGAGGATGGCTGCTAGACCTAGAGCACATAATATCTCTATACCTAACCTATACTGCAAGTTAGATAAGCGAACAGGAAAGATCTACTGGCAGTATAAGCATCCTCTGACAGGAAAATTTCATAGTCTCGGAAGCGACGAAGTTGAAGCAAAACAGATAGCCTCCGAGGCCAATACCATAATCGCTGAGCAGAAAACACGACAAATTCTTAGCCTTAATGACCGACTCAGCCGGCTAAAAAACTCATCTTATAGCCCTACTGTTACTCAATGGATCGATCGCTACTTAGAAATTCAAGCAGAGAAAGTGGCTCATCTCGAGTTAAAAGAAAACAGTCTTAAACAGAAAAAAAAACCTTTACGACTCTTCAACGAGCACTGCGGCATGACCCCTATGGATCAAGTTACCACCTTGCATGTCTCTGAGATTATCGATGACGTTAAAGCGAAAGGTCATAACCGTATGGCTCAAGTTGTGCGGTTAGTTTTAGTTGATCTGTTCAAAGAGGCACAACATGCGGGAATCGTTCCCCCTGGATATAACCCTGCCCTAGCAACCCGTCAACCAAGAAACAAAGTGACTCGTCAGCGCTTGTCGTTAGATGAGTGGCTCGTGATATTTGAACAAGCGAAAACCTTGCGACCTTATTTGAGAAACGGCATGTTACTGGCACTCGTCACCGGCCAGCGTATTGGCGATATCTGCAGGATGAAGTTTACCGATATTTGGGATGGGCATCTGCATATCGAGCAGGAAAAAACCGGAAGTCGCCTAGCGATACCGTTAGCCCTAAAATGCAATGCGCTCAATATGACGTTAACCGAGGTTGTCTCACAGTGCCGTGATGCAGTGGTGAGCCAATACCTCGTTCATTATCGCCATGCCACCTCACAAGCTCCTCGTGGTGGCCAACTGTCCACCAGCAACCTAACCACTGCCTTTAAAAAAGCTCGCGATAAATCGGGCTTTACGTGGCCAGAAAATGCGGCCCCGACTTTCCACGAACAACGATCACTCTCGGAGCGACTCTATCGTGAACAGGGTATCAATACTCAAAAATTATTGGGGCATAAGTCAGCAAAAATGACCGACCGATATAACGATGATCGAGGCAAAGAATGGGTCACTATTTCACTAAAATCGGGGTAGTTTTGGGGAAGAATTTTGGGGAGAGTTTTGGGGAAAGAATTTTACAGTAAAAAAACGGGCACTTTTCAGTACCCGCTCTTATCAATAACGCAGAGTGACTAATTACATATTGCTGATGATCACATCACCAAACTCTGAACATTTCAGTAACTTAGCGCCTTCCATCAGACGTTCGAAATCGTAGGTCACGGTCTTATTGGCGATTGCGCCTTCAACACCTTTAACGATTAAGTCTGCGGCTTCAAACCAGCCGAGGTGACGTAACATCATTTCTGCGGAAAGGATAACCGAGCCTGGGTTCACTTTGTCTTGTCCCGCATACTTAGGCGCCGTTCCGTGAGTGGCTTCGAACAGTGCGCACTCGTCACCGATATTTGCACCTGGAGCGATACCGATACCACCGACCTGCGCAGCTAATGCATCAGAAATGTAGTCACCGTTCAGGTTCATACAGGCGATCACGTCATATTCCGCTGGGCGTAGCAAGATTTGCTGTAGGAATGCGTCAGCGATAACATCTTTGATGATGATCTCTTTGCCGGTTTTTGGGTTTTTCGCCTTCATCCATGGGCCGCCGTCTACTAGCTCGGCACCGAACTCTTCTTTCACCAGCTGGTAGCCCCAATCTTTGAAGGCGCCTTCGGTGAATTTCATGATGTTACCCTTGTGGACCAAGGTCAACGAATCGCGATCATTATCGATAACGTATTGGAAGGCGGCGCGGACTAAACGTTTAGTCCCATCTTCGGAACATGGCTTAACACCGATACCACACTGTTCTGGGAAGCGGATTTTTTTCACGCCCATCTCGGTGCGTAAGAAATTAATCACTTTATCGGCTTCGGCGCTGCCCGCTTTCCACTCAATCCCTGCGTAGATATCTTCAGAGTTCTCGCGGAAGATCACCATATCGGTGTCTTCAGGGCGTTTTACCGGGCTTGGTGTGCCGGTATAATAGCGAACGGGACGCAAACACACATAAAGGTCTAATTCTTGACGGAGGGCAACGTTCAGCGAGCGAATACCACCGCCAACTGGCGTGGTGAGTGGCCCTTTAATGGCAACGCGATAGTCTTTGATTAGATCGAGGGTTTCTTGCGGTAACCAGACGTCTTTACCGTAAACTTCTGTCGATTTTTCGCCAGTGAAAATTTCCATCCAAGAAATCTTGCGCTCGCCGTTATAGGCTTTATTGACTGCCGCGTCGACCACTTTCAGCATCACAGGAGAGACATCAACCCCGATACCGTCCCCTTCGATATAAGGGATGATTGGGTTGTTTGGAACCGTTAATTTGCCTTGATTTAGCGTGATTTTCTGGCCTGATGCAGGAACAACTACTTTGCTTTCCATCAACCTCTCCTTCGAGCGTTTTTGTTAATAACTTGTAATGTGTCGGGGTATGTTACGCGAACTCACCCCAAATTTCCTAGAAAAAAACATATGAATGCGTCGCAAATTATTTCTAATTACTTGGTAACTCGCTGGTGAAACTCATTATTTACTTTGCTTCGTCCACTGCGGGATGACTTATCACCCTCTACATTTTCACAACAAAGGATTAACGTGGTGAATAATGATTATTGTCGTGGCGCGATAAACGTTGGAAAAACTTACTGCAATATGCGCTAGACATCAACATAAAGCCTAACAGTGGTAGGGTTATATTCTGGGTAGTCTCAGGTATAATGAGCGAAATTACTTACAAGAATCCAAACTATGTCGCCACACTCTCGCCCACCACGCGTTAAAAAACCGCTTACTCGCCGTCGTCCAACCGGCCCGACGACCGTCATCATCTTCAATAAGCCGTTCGATGTGTTACCCCAATTCTCTGACGACGCAGGGCGCGCTACGCTCAAAGACTATATCTCCGTTCCCGATGTCTATGCGGCCGGACGATTAGACCGAGATAGCGAAGGGCTACTTTTGTTAACCAACGACGGAAAGTTACAAGCAGCATTGACGCAGCCCGGCAGAGGAACAAAAAAGACCTATTATGTTCAAGTCGAGGGCGAGCCTAGCGAAGCCCAGCTGGCCCCGTTAAGAACTGGCGTCACGTTGAAAGACGGTCCCACTCTTCCAGCTGGCGTCGAGCGCTGCGACCCGCCGCTGTGGTTGTGGCCGCGTACCCCGCCGATTCGCGAACGTAAAGCGATCCCCACGCAATGGCTGAAAATCACGCTACAGGAAGGCCGAAACCGACAAGTCCGCCGTATGACGGCACATATTGGTTTTCCTACATTACGCTTAATTCGTTACGCCATCGGTCCTTATAGCCTCGACGATTTGGCTTGCGGAGAGTGGCGTAAAATCGAAAATTCCCAGTAGAGGTTAAGGAGCAGCTATGTTCACCCCCCATATTACGGTTGCCTGTGTTATTCATGCGCAAGGGCGGCTACTGGTGGTTGAGGAGCGTGTTGACGGTGCCGTCACACTGAATCAACCGGCGGGTCATCTGGAAGCGCAAGAGAGCTTAATCGACGCTATGCAGCGCGAAATCCTTGAAGAGACTGGGCTTACCCTATCCCCGGAACATCTACTCGGTGTCCACCAGTGGACGGCAAAGGACGGTACACCATTTATTCGCTTTTTATTCAGTTGTGAGGTCGCAGCGTGCTTAACGACGGCCCCTCAAGATGACGACATCGACTGCTGTCATTGGCTAACGCCTGATGAGATCCTCTCCTCCGACCAATTGCGCTCCCCATTAGTCGCAGAAAGCGTCACGCTGTGGCAGTCAGGTCAGCGTTATCCGCTTACCGTCCTTAACTGGTTTGTGCAGTAATGTTTACCAATCGCACTACTGAAGAAACTATTTCTCCTTTTTTGATGTTGAGGAGAATTAATTTCTCTCTATCCTTATTTAAGTAGAGAAAGTAGCAAAATCATTCTCTCGTGATCTCGATATAGTAACCCCCTAAACTTATCGAGGTTAACGAGATGAATTCTGTCATTAAAACATTACTCTTTATCATCGTGTCGTTGACATGGGGTACTACCTGGTTAGCTATGAAGATTGCGGGCACCTCTATCCCTCCCCTCTTCGCCACCGGTCTGCGCTTCCTCTGTGCTGCACCACTTCTTCTACTCGCCGTGAAGCTTAGCCGTTCACCCTTACTGTTTCCCCCTGGCAAGCGGCGCTTCCAAGCCATCATCAGCCTATTTTATTTTGCCCTCCCCTTTACTTTGATGATCTACGGCGAACGTTGGGTCAGCTCTGGGTTGGCCTCAGTCATTTTTGCGATGATGCCTGTTGCGGTCCTCTGTGCCTCGGTCCTGTTATTAGGCGAAAAAACGAACACTCTCCAGATACTCGGTCTTACTCTGGCACTCGTAGCACTTATTTGTGTATTGCTACACGAATCGCAAGGAGAAGCAGCGGGGCAATTCTTGGGGATAGCGATGCTAGTGGCGGCAGTGGTGATCCATGCGGTGATGTATGCCTTATGTAAGAAACGCTGTGTGGGCGTTTCGGTGCTCACGTTTAATGCCCTACCTTGCCTGGCAGCGGGAATCGGACTCACCCTGTTAGGTGGTCTTATTGAGCAGCCGGCTATAAGCCAGTTTAGCGTTCAATCGCTCTTGGCGGTGCTCTATCTCGGGGCATTTGCTGGCGTATTCGGCATCCTGTGTTACTTCATGCTGCAACAACGCGCAACCGCTTTCCAAGCATCGATTGTCTTTCTAATCTTCCCTATTATCGCCTTAAGCTTGGAGAATATCCTCTATGGACGGTCGATCTCTTTCGCGTCACTCTGCTTAATGGCCCCGCTAGCCATAGGGATCTTCCTCACTCTATTTGGCAATCGACGTCATCAACGTCTTAAAGCCTCCCACCCTACTAGACTCTCAACGCAACAGCGCACATAGGGTGTAATCCAGGGCGGTATTACAGGTGCGAAGCGTCTCGGTGCGTGGTACACTGAGGCGTTCGTTTTGTCTGCCAACTTCAGTGAGTATTTATGTTTGACCAGAGTGCAAAAAAAGTCATCGTCGGCATGTCCGGGGGTGTAGATTCTTCCGTTTCAGCTTGGTTACTGATGCAACAGGGCTATCAAGTTGAAGGCCTGTTCATGAAAAACTGGGAGGAAGATGATGGCGAAGAGTATTGTACTGCTGCGGAAGACTTGGCCGACGCACAAGCTGTCTGCGATAAGTTAGGCATCAAACTGCATAAAATTAACTTCGCTGCCGAGTATTGGGATAACGTCTTCGAGCTTTTCCTCGAAGAGTATAAAGCTGGCCGTACGCCTAACCCCGATATTCTTTGTAATAAAGAGATCAAATTTAAAGCCTTCCTCGAATTCGCTGCCGAAGACCTAGGCGCTGATTTTATCGCGACCGGTCACTACGTGCGCCGTAAAGATGTTGACGGTAAAAGCCAATTACTGCGCGGTCTCGACGCGAACAAAGATCAGAGCTATTTCCTCTACACGCTCAGCCATCAGCAGGTTGCACAGAGCCTGTTCCCGGTCGGCGAATTAGAAAAACCAGAGGTCCGCCGTATTGCGGACGAGCTTGATTTGGTCACTGCGCGCAAGAAAGACTCGACCGGCATCTGCTTTATTGGTGAGCGTAAATTTAAAGATTTCCTCGCGCGCTATCTCCCCGCGCAGCCAGGTCCGATCTTCAGTGTCGATGGGCAAGCGTTAGGCACTCACCAAGGCCTGATGTACCACACCCTTGGCCAGCGTAAAGGACTCGGGATCGGCGGGCGTAAGGAAAGCAACGATGATCCTTGGTATGTGGTCGATAAAGACGTCGAACAAAACCACCTCATCGTCGCGCAGGGCGGTGAGCACCCCCGCCTTATGTCCGTAGGCCTCATCGCTCAACAGCTGCACTGGGTCGATCGCCAGCCGATCACCGAACCCCTGCGCTGCAGCGTTAAAACGCGTTATCGTCAAACCGATATTCCTTGCCTGATCACCCCCCTCGATGCCGAGCGTATCGAGGTCCGTTTTGATGAACCGGTTGCGGCTGTCACCCCTGGTCAGTCGGCTGTCTTCTACCTTGGCGACCGTTGCCTAGGCGGCGGTGTGATTGAGCAACGCTTACCGCTAGTGGCTACGGATATCGTGTAGTGGCAAAAAAAGATACCTACGAGATGACGCTGGCCTTTGCAGGCATCTGTCAGGCTGCGCATCTTGCGCAGCAGCTCGCTCGCCATGGACGTTGTCCCGAAGCCGCGTATCATTGCTCGCTGCATAGCCTTACCCATCCCCTTAACGGTACAGGTGGCGCACTGGCTTTCTTTGGGGGGGACGAGGCTGCGCTGCGCTTCGGTGTAGAGACGGTCATTGCCGTACTCAATACGCCCGCACAGAAAGGCGCCTTAGCCGACATTACCCGTTATAGCTTAGGAATGATCGGCTTAGAACGTAAGGTAACTAAAAACACTCAGGCCATGAGCGACCTTGAGCAACGCTTACGTCAGCTCGATCGCCAGTTACAACACTTTGGGATCGACTCATCTACACTCGCTTCATCGACCGCCAGTATTTATACCGATATCGTCAGCCCATTGGGGCCACGTATTCAAATCACTGGCGAGCAAGCCATCCTGCAAAACTCTCTCGTGCAAAGCCGTGTCCGCGCAGTCCTGCTCACCGGTGTGCGCTCGGCGATGTTGTGGCAGCAATGCGGCGGTGGTCGGCTACAGCTGCTATTCTCACGCGGGAAGATGGTCGAGATGGCGAAATTAATTTTATCTGGCTTGCCACACGTTGACGCGTAGTGGCAGCAATGTTTATTTTTTACTCAGGAGTTTACTGATGGAATTATCCTCACTCACCGCGGTCTCCCCTATCGACGGTCGCTACGGTGACAAAGTCAGCCCATTGCGCGCTATCTTCAGCGAATTCGGATTGTTAAAGTTCCGCGTCGAGGTCGAAGTGCGTTGGCTACAGAAACTTTCATCAGTGACGCAAATCGCTGAAGTTCCTTCATTTAGCGCAGACGCAAACGCTTACCTAGATAAAATCGTTGCGGAGTTCTCGGTCGAGGACGCCCAAACGATCAAGACCATCGAGCGCACTACTAACCATGATGTCAAAGCGGTTGAGTACTTCCTCAAGGAGAAAGTGGCGGCGGTGCCTGAGCTTCATGCGGTCACAGAGTTTATTCACTTCGCCTGTACGTCTGAGGACATTAACAACCTCTCTCATGCGCTGATGCTTGAAACGGCGCGCCAGCAGGTTATCTTGCCAGAATGGCGTAAAGTCTTGGCGGCAGTCGAAACCTTAGCGGCTGATTATCGCGATATCCCGCTGCTTTCCCGTACCCATGGACAACCGGCAACTCCATCGACCCTAGGTAAAGAAATGGCTAACGTGGCTTACCGTCTCGCCCGCCAAGTCGCCCAACTCGAAAAATGTGAGATCCTTGGTAAAATTAATGGCGCGGTCGGTAACTATAATGCCCACATCGCCGCTTACCCTGAAGTCGATTGGCATCAAGTCAGCGAGGAGTTTGTGACGGCGCTCGGTATCCGCTGGAACCCTTATACCACGCAGATCGAGCCGCACGATTACATCGCCGAAATGTTCGATTGTATCGCACGCTTCAATACCATCATTATCGATTTTGACCGGGATATTTGGGGCTACATCGCACTGAATCACTTCCGCCAGAAGACTATTGCCGGTGAAATTGGCTCCTCGACGATGCCGCATAAAGTTAACCCGATTGATTTCGAAAACTCTGAGGGCAACTTAGGTTTAGCGAACGCGGTTCTGCAGCACTTAGCGACCAAACTGCCCGTCTCTCGCTGGCAGCGTGACCTGACCGATTCGACGGTGTTAAGAAACTTAGGCGTAGGCTTAGGCTATGCACTCATCGCCTATCAATCGACCCTGAAGGGGATCTCGAAGTTAGAAGTCAATCAAGACAAACTTCTCGCCGAGTTGGATCAGAATTGGGAAGTACTTGCTGAGCCAATCCAAACCGTTATGCGCCGTTATGGTATTGAGAAGCCTTATGAAAAACTAAAGGAACTCACTCGTGGTAAGCGTATTGACGCACAGGGTATGCAGCAGTTCATCGATAATTTAGATCTGCCTGAAGCAGAAAAAGTTCGTCTTAAAGCGATGACGCCGGTCAACTATTTAGGCCGTGCTATCCAACTGACTGATGAGCTGAAATAAGGTATAAAAGGGCTTAATCGCGGCGTTATCTGCGCGGCGTTAAGCCCCTGTTTAGATCTTAGGCCCTACTCTTACGTGTTCGCGACTTTACGAGAGGAAATAGAGATGCGCATTTTAGTGGTCGAAGACAACCCATTATTACGACACCATTTAGCGGTACAGCTGCGCGAGATGGGGCATCAAGTCGATGCCGCCGAAGACGCCCACGAGGCCGACTATTTTCTTAACGAATATGCACCTGACGTCGCCTTAGTCGATCTCGGACTTCCCGATGAAGATGGAATGAGCCTTATTCAACGCTGGCGTGCCCAAGAAGTTAAACAGCCGATCCTTGTTCTGACCGCTCGCGAAGGCTGGCAATCGAAGGTCACCGCACTCCAGGCGGGTGCTGACGATTATGTGACAAAGCCTTTTCATATTGAGGAAGTGGCCGCACGCTTGCAGGCGCTCCTACGTCGTACTGCGGGTCATGCCTCACAAGTCATCCACTACGCGCCCTTCCTTATCGATCTGTCGCGAAAAGAGCTTACGGTTAACCAACAACCCATTAAACTGACAACCTTCGAATATACGATCGTTGAAACGTTAATCATCAACGCTGGGCGCGTCGTCAGTAAAGAGTCGCTCATGTTGCAGCTCTATCCCGATGCCGATCTGCGCGAAGGCCATACGATCGACGTGCTCATGGGACGATTACGCAAGAAAATTCAACAGCACTACTCTGAAGAAGTGATCACCACCCTACGAGGCTTGGGATACCGGTTCGATGCCCCATAGTACTCCCTCTGTGCGCCGTCGCGCGCCGTTTAGGCTGCTTCCCCTTTCGTTACGCGGCCGTTTTTTACTTGCCGCGTCGGCGCTGGTTCTGGTCATCTCACTGTGCTATGGCGTGGTTGCCGTGGTTGGCTATGTGATCAGTTTCGATAAAAGCACGTATCAAATTATGCGCGGCGAGAGTAACCTGTTTTTCACCTTAGCTCAGTGGCGCAATAACCAACTGGTTATCGATCGCCCCGATAACTTAAAGTTAAACTTCCCGACGCTCGTCTATATTTATGACGAACACGGCCGGCTGCTTTGGCAATTACGCGATGTCCCGGAAATTCGTCACAGTATTCACAAGAGCTGGTTACACACCAATAATTTTTATGAGATTGATGCGAGCAATAAAGTCAGTATCGCGGCGATAGGTAATAACAGTAAGGCCCAGAAAAAAATAGCCGAGCTCGATAGCGACGATACCTTTACCCACTCCGTAGCAGTCAGTCGCTACGATGCCACCGCAACACTCCCGGCACTCACCATCGTTGTGGTCGACTCTATCCCACAGGAATTACAACATAGCGAGCTTGTCTGGTCGTGGTTTAATTACGTCTTAGCCGCAAATTGCCTACTCGTTATTCCGTTATTGTGGCTCGCGGCACGCTGGAGCCTCAAGCCCATCGGGCAGCTCTCAGCAGAGCTGAAAGCTTTGGAATCTGGACAGCGAGAATCGCTGGGCGACTCACCCCCGCAGGAACTAAGAGGGCTGGTTAGTAACCTTAACCTGCTGTTAAAAAGCGAGCGTCAACGCAGTAGTCGTTATCACACCACACTCTCTGATCTGACTCATAGCTTAAAGACCCCCTTGGCCGTGTTACAAAGTACGCTACGCGCGCTACGTGGGGCGAAGCCGATGAAAATAGAAGAGGCGGAGCCGCTAATGCTTGAACAAATCAGCCGTATCTCTCAGCAAGTCGGCTACTATTTACACCGTGCCAGCTTGCAAGCAGAAAACAATATCTTACATCGAGAGATCCATGCGGTTGCCCCGTTAATCGATGGTTTGTGCTCAGCGTTAAATAAGGTTTACCAAAATAAAGGCGTTGATATTACCGTCGAGCTTTCGCCGGAACTCACCTTTACCGGTAATCGCGACGATCTGGTCGAAGTGATGGGAAATGTGCTCGACAATGCCTGTAAATACTGTCTCGAATTTATTCATATCAGTGCGGTACAGGATGACGCGACACTCACGCTATTTATCGACGACGATGGCCCAGGCATCCCCGCGGCCCGCCACGAGATGATATTCCAACGCGGTCAACGTGCCGATACTCTGCGACCCGGCCAAGGTATCGGGCTATCGCTAGCCCGTGAGATCGTCGAAAACTATGCCGGAGAGATCCGTGTGGCGCGTAGTCACTGGGGAGGCGCGCGGATGGAGATTGTATTTGCCAATCAGATGATCTGATTTTCTATCTCATTCTCGACCTCACGCTGCTATACTCTCGCCAGTTTTTTTCATCTCTGAGGGTATTATGTCATTCGAACTCGCCATTGACTGGCCGACATTTCTTACAACCTATTGGCAAAAAAAGCCGGTCATTATCCGTCAAGCTTTCCCCGATTTTCAGGATCCTATTACGCCTGATGAATTGGCCGGTCTGGCGATGGAAAACGAGGTCGATAGTCGACTCGTCAGTCAAACCGCGGCAGGTTGGCAGGTTGCCCATGGCCCATTTAGCGATTTCGATCAGCTAACCGAGACGCATTGGTCACTGCTTGTACAGGCGGTTAACCACTGGCATCCCGCTGCGGCAGAGCTTATGCAGCCCTTTCGCGCCCTCTCGGATTGGCGAATGGACGATTTGATGATCTCCTTCTCGGTTCCTGAGGGCGGAGTCGGTCCACATCTCGATCAATACGATGTATTTATCATTCAAGGCGCGGGTCGGCGCCGTTGGCGTGTAGGCAATAATGACGTCATCGCACAGCATTCTCCTCACCCCGATTTGCTGCAAGTCGCGCCGTTCGATGCGATCATTGACGAGATCTTGGAGCCTGGCGACTTGGTCTACATTCCTCCTGGTTTCCCTCACGAAGGTTACTCGTTAGAAAATTCGCTGAACTACTCCGTCGGTTTCCGTGCACCATCGGGCAAAGAGCTCCTCAGTGGCTTCGCCGATTACGTGTTAGCGCAGGAGTTGGGCAGCCGCCGCTATCAAGACCCCGCACTCGCTCTGCGAGACAGTGCGTCCGAAGTCTTAGCCGATGAAGCTGAACAGTTACGTGGGATGATGACCGAACTTCTTCGCTCCGCTGAGTTCACGCCTTGGTTAGGTGAGTTCCTGTCGCAGTCACGCCATGAATTAGATATCGCCCCGCCGCAGCCCGCCTACCAGGAAGATGAAGTCCGTCAAGCCCTCGATGAGGGAACGCCGTTATACCGCGTCGGCGGACTGAAGGTGTTACAACTCGCGACTCAGACCTTTATCAATGGCGAACGCTTCAGTGACGCCGATCCGGCGTTTTTACGCTTATTAGCGCAAGATCTTACTATCGAGGCTGAGGCCTTACAGCCGCTGATAGACGACACCACGACCTTAACGCAACTGACCGGGCTGATTAACGCAGGTTACTGGCACTTCGCTGGGGAAGAGGAAGAAGAAGAAGAGACTTGATGCCCACCGTCTAGGCCAAGCCGCGCAGATCAAATCTGCGCGGCTGCCGAATAGCGTTAGCGCTGACTTAAGAACAGCTCGACCCACGTAGGCAACGTTTTAGATGCCGGTCCATAGTGGCCCGCGATAAACTCTTCTTTGGAGGCAGTGGGTTCAAGATTGAATTCAATAGTCTCCGCCCCCTGAACCTTCGCTTCATGCACGAAGCCTGCCGCAGGATAGACCTGCCCCGATGTGCCGATAGCGATAAAAATATCGCACTCAGCGATCGCTTGGTAGATACCTTCCATCTGTAACGGCATTTCACCAAACCAGACCACATGTGGGCGTAATGGTGCCGGGAATTGGCAGCAGGTACAGCGGTCCGACGGCTGCAGATCGCCGGTCCAGGTCACGACTTGCTGGCTCTGGGTACAGCGCGCTTTTAACAGCTCACCGTGCATATGAATAATATTTGAGCTACCCGCGCGCTCGTGGAGGTTATCGATGTTCTGGGTCACGATCAGTAGGTTATCGCCAAGAACCGTTCCAAGCTTAGCTAACGCGCGATGGGCATTGTTGGGTAATAGTTGTGGCGATTGCAGCTGGCGGCGTCGAGCGTTGTAAAAATCATGGACCCGCTGTGGATCGCGTTGATAACCTTCTGGCGTCGCGACATCCTCAATCGCATGATCTTCCCATAATCCATCCGCAGCACGGAAAGTCGCGATCCCTGACTCCGCTGAGATCCCGGCGCCGGTAAGCACAACCACTTTAGGCAGCGGCTTGGTGATGAGCTTGGCTATGCGGGCATCTTCAAAATAAGACTGCCGAAAGCGTTGGCGCATGTTTCGCTTGTCTTTTTTAAAGCGGGCGACGCGAATGCGACGACGATTACTGGTACGCATGAGAGCTCCTGCAGAACACGTTAAACATCATACTCGCCTTATCGCGAGTACGGAAAATTATTGGCCACTTAAGACTCGTGCCGGGTCAATACGGCTTGCGCGACGAGCGGGGTACCAGCTAGCCAGTAGGCTTAATACCAACGCACACACTAACACGATCAACACATCTTCCCAGTGCAGTGCCGAAGGCAGGAAGTCGATAAAATAGATATCCCCGGAAAGAAAGTGGTGCCCGGTCATCGATTCGATGCCCTTAATGAGTCGAGTCAGGTTCAAGGCACCCAATACCCCTAATACCACACCGACTAGACTACCCGTAATCCCCGCTAACAGACCGTACCAGATAAATATGGCACGAATCAGCCTATCTTTCGCGCCTAACGTACGTAGCACGGCAATATCGCTGCTTTTATCCTTTACCGCCATCACGAGGGTCGAGACGATGTTAAAACACGCCACCCCAATCACCAGGATCATGGCGAGATACATGATGGCACGGATCATCTGAATATCGCGATACATATAACCAAAGTCTGCGGTCCAGTTACGAATATAGACGTAGCTGTGTGTCGCCTCTCCCGCCGCACGAACCACTGCTGGTGCCTGGAAGGGATCACGCATCTTTAATGCGATACCGGTCACCGAGCGGCCCATATCGAGGTACTGTTGGGCATCAGCCAGCGGAACTAAGGCGAGGCTGTGGTCGAGCATGCCGCTTAACTGTAAAATACCGCTGACTTGCAGACGAATACGCTTAGGCTGTAATAACTTATTTTGTTCGTCGTTATTCGGAATCAATACCGTTAGCCAATCCCCGGTTTTCAGCCCCAAGCTTTTCGCGATCCCGCCGCCGATGATAATCTGCTGTTTCCCCGCGCTAAACTGCGACCACGCATTGTTCTGGACAAACTGTGGCAGGCTACTTAACCGTGTTTCTTGCTGCGGATCGACCCCCTTGACCTGAATGGCCTGGAGTTTCTGTGCGCTTTCGATCAGGCCAGTAAACGTGATGAACGGCGCGGCCGCGGCGACGCCTTGCACCTGTTCAATGGGGCCGAGTAGCGACTGCCACTGCTGAAAGGGTTGGTGTACGGGGATGATTTCGCCGTGAGGAACAACATCCAAGATACGCTTATTCAGCTCGCGTTCGAAACCGTTCATCGCACTCAAGCCAATGATCAATACGGCAACCCCAAGGGCGATCCCTGCCGTAGACAGGACCGAAATCAGAGAGACCATGCCTCCCCGTCGACGCCCTCGACTAAAGCGAAGGGCAAGCAGGAAAGAGAGTGAGCCGCGCATCAACTCACTCCCTGTAACATCGGATGTGCATGCAACACGCCATCGCGCATCTCCATTTGACGATCCAGCCGCTTCGCGAGGGCTAAGTCATGGGTGACGACGAGGAAAGCCGTACCTTGACTCTCGTTCAATTCGCCGAGCAGGGCAAAAATAGCATCGGCATTACGTGCATCAAGATTACCGGTCGGTTCATCGGCCATCACTAAACTCGGTCTATTCACCAAGGCGCGGGCGATGGCAACACGCTGACGCTCTCCCCCTGATAATTCCGAAGGTCGATGTTTACCGCGAGGGCTCAAGCCCACAGCTTTTAGCATCTCGTCCGCGCACTGTGTCGCCTCTTGCGGTGAGCATCCGCCAATTAGCAGCGGCATCGCTACATTTTCTAGGGCAGTAAAATCCGGCAGCAGATGGTGAAACTGATAAATAAATCCTAGCTGTTGGTTACGCAGGTCGGCCTTCGCAGAGGCACTTAACGTGTTGAGGGATTGCCCTTTAAATAGCACCTCACCCGAGGTCGGTTGATCTAATCCACCCAGAAGGTGCAAGAGCGTACTCTTGCCGGATCCAGAGCTACCGATAATCGACACCAACTCGCGTTCTGCAATACTAAAGCTCACCTGCTTAAGCACTTCAGTACTCACCGCGCCTTCACGATACGTTTTGCATAACTCAGCGCACTGTAACAAAGGAGATTTATTCATAACGTAAAGCCTCAGCGGGTTGGACAGTGGCGGCACGCCACGAAGGATAAAGAGTCGCCAGCAGTGCCAACAGCATCGCACTCAGCGTAATAATAACAACTTGACCGACGTGGATATCAACGGGCAGCGCTGCCCCATCAAGTAATAAGCCGATGACCGGCAGTAAATGGTTGAGTTGGCTAGCGAGTAAACACCCTAATAGCGCGCCACAGAGTGACCCGATGATCCCTGCGCTGGCACCCTGGACCATAAACACCGTCATGACCTGACGACGAGTCAGTCCCTGCGTCTGTAAGATGGCGACTTCACCCTGCTTTTCCATAATCAATAACCCTAACGACGTAATGATATTAAACGCCGCCACGGCCACGATAAGACTCAGTAGCAGCCCCATCATATTCTTTTCCATTCTCACCGCTTGAAAGAGATCGCCCTTACGCTCGCGCCAATCCTTCCAGACTGACTGCGCGGGAAGCGACTGCTGGTCGATCTCATCGACGGCGAGAGGGTGATCGAGCCATAGCCGCCAACCGGTTATATGGCCGGCCGGATACAGCATAACGCGTGAGGCATCTTGTTGATTGACGAGGATCTGGTAGCTATCCACCTCACTGTTTGCCGCATAGATACCGGCCACGGTAAATAGACGCTGGCTCGGCATCCGCCCCATCGGCGTAAATTGGCTTACAGAGGGCACCATCAGACGAAGTTTATCACCCACCTGAACACCGAGTTGGTTGGCGAGTTGTGCCCCGAGGATCACCTGATAACTGCCCGCAGCCGGGATATGAGGAGGACCTTGTTCGATAAAAGGCAGTAGCGGATCCTGTTCCCCCGGTGCTAAACCAAGCATGACCCCGACCGAGACGTTATGGGCGCTCTGCAAGACGACATCGGCAGTGGTTAACGGTGCAACACGGTTGACGCCTGGGAGTTTCAGCGACGACGCGGGAAAGCGTTGCGGATCGATATTCCCCGCAGGCTGTGAAACGACGGCTTGCGGCATAAGCCCTAAGATATTCCCTTCTAACTCGCGCTCGAAGCCGTTCATCACCGATAATACCGTGACCAAGGCCAGTACGCCGAGGGTAATACCAATTGCCGAGAGCCAAGAGATAAACCGCCCGAATCGATCAGTAGCGCGCCCACGCATGTAGCGTAAGCCAATAAATAAAGCGACAGGTTGATACATGTAGTCCATCCCGGACGGTAATAAATATACAGAGGATGATAATAGAGCCGCGGCGTTTATGAAACCTTTACCGGGTATCCCACTGCGGTAAACAGTCGGAAAATCGATTAGTTGTACAAAAAGAAGGCAAACGCACCCCTCAACGTAGTAAAGCGAATACCGCTTCGCGGTACGGAGTGCTACTTTAAAGGAAGTGAAAACGTTGATGAGT
This sequence comes from Rosenbergiella collisarenosi, assembly GCF_018494085.1. Classification (GTDB taxonomy): domain Bacteria; phylum Pseudomonadota; class Gammaproteobacteria; order Enterobacterales; family Enterobacteriaceae; genus Rosenbergiella; species Rosenbergiella collisarenosi. The sequence goes on from NZ_JABBFP010000003.1 coordinate 344,400, forward strand.
CGTGGTCAGCCCGTAGAGCAGAAACGTTAATGCATCATTAATAAGAGACAATGTAAGTTTATGACGGATAACCAGCAATATTCACTGCCTACCAAGGCAGGTGATAATCGGCAGTTAGGCGAATTGGTTGGCTCGGCTTTTGCCATCGAAGCGGCACGGATTGCAGAGCAACACGATGGCCTCGTCGTATTAATTGCCAGTGATATGCAAAATGCGTTACAGCTCACAAGTGAGGTAGCCCAGTTCACCACGTTGAGTGTCAACACGCTCCCAGACTGGGAAACCCTGCCTTACGATAACTTCTCGCCGCATCAAGACATCATTTCGAGCCGCTTATCGATGCTCTATCAGCTGCCGTTGATGGAAAAGGGCCTCCTCATTTTGCCTGTCAACACCCTTATGCAACGGGTCTGTCCGCATAGTTTCCTTCATGGCCATGCACTTGTGATGAAGCGCGGCGATAAGCTGTCGCGGGATACGCTGATTCGCCAACTCGACCAAGCTGGCTACCGCCATGTCGAACAGGTAATGGTGCATGGCGAGTATGCCACGCGCGGTGCATTACTCGACCTGTTCCCGATGGGGAGCGACGCCCCGTATCGTCTTGACTTTCTCGACGACGAAATCGATACGCTACGCTCCTTCGACGCGGACACGCAGCGTACGCTGCATGAGGTCGAGGCTATTAGCCTACTACCTGCTCATGAGTTCCCGACCGATAAAGCCTCGATTGAACGTTTTCGGACTCAGTGGCGCGAAAAATTCGACGTCCTGCGTGAAGCCGAGCACGTTTACCAGCAAGTCTCTCGGGGGACTTTACCGGCGGGGATCGAGTATTGGCAGCCACTCTTCTTCGACGAGCCGCTCTCCCCCCTATTCAGCTACTTCCCGGCGCAGACCCTACTGGTGAATACCGGAGATCTTTCGGCGAGTAGCGAACGTTTTTGGCAAGATACGGCTAGCCGCTATGACAATCGCCGCGTCGACCCGATGCGACCGTTGCTAGCGCCGAATGAATTATGGCTCGCGCCAGATACCTTACATGCCGAACTGAAACAGTGGCCGCGTATCCAGCTGCATTGCGATAAGTTAGCGAAGAAAGCTGCGAACACTAACCTTGGATATCAGACACTACCGTCGCTGCATCAGCCCGATGCGCTGCATAACCCGCTCGAACCGTTACGCAAGCTACTCGATGCCCATCCGGCCTATCGCACCGTCTTCTCTGTTGAAAGCCAAGGGCGACGTGAACGTCTGCAAGAGATGCTGGCACGGATCAAGCTACGCCCTTCAGCGATCAGCGACTTCTCACAGGCTCAGGCACCGGGCGCCTACTTGATGGTCGGCGCGGCTGAGAAAGGCTTCATCGCCGATAAACAGCAATTGATTGTGATCTGTGAGAACGATTTATTGGGCGAGCGCGTCGTGCGCCGTCGGCAAGATACGCGACGTACGATTAACCCCGATGTATTAATTCGTAACCTCGCTGAGTTGCATCCCGGGCAACCGGTAGTGCACCTCGATCACGGCGTAGGCCGTTACGTTGGTATGACGACGCTAGAAACCGGCGGCGTGACGGCCGAATATCTGGTGCTTAACTACGCGAACGACGCCAAACTCTATATTCCGATCTCCTCGTTACATCTGATTAGCCGTTATGCAGGAGGGGCCGACGATAATGCGCCGCTGCATAAACTAGGCAGCGATGCGTGGAATCGCGCGCGGCAGAAAGCGGCTGAAAAAGTTCGTGATGTAGCGGCTGAATTATTGGATATCTATGCGCAACGAGCCGCGAAGACTGGCTTTACGTTTACTCAGAATCGCGAGCATTATCAGCAATTCTGCGCCTCCTTCCCTTATGAAACGACCCACGACCAGAACCAAGCCATCAACGCTGTCCTTAGCGACATGTGTCAGCCACTGGCGATGGATCGCTTAGTCTGTGGTGACGTGGGCTTCGGTAAAACGGAAGTCGCGATGCGCGCCGCCTTTCTCGCGGTGGAAAATAACAAACAAGTCGCCGTATTGGTTCCTACCACCCTTCTAGCGCAGCAACACTACGATAATTTTCGCGACCGCTTCGCCGACTGGCCGGTGCGCGTAGAGATGCTATCTCGGTTTCGGAGCGCCAAAGAGCAGAGCCAGATATTGCAAGAGGCCGCCGACGGTAAGGTGGATATCCTCATCGGCACGCATAAACTATTAATGAGCGACCTGCAATGGGCCGATCTCGGATTACTCATCGTCGATGAGGAGCACCGTTTTGGTGTCCGCCATAAAGAACGTATCAAAGCGATGCGTGCCGATGTCGATATCCTAACGCTTACCGCTACCCCAATCCCACGTACGCTTAATATGGCGATGAGTGGCATGCGCGATCTCTCGATTATCGCCACACCTCCGGCGCGTCGTTTGGCCGTGAAAACCTTTGTGCGCGAGTATGACGCACTCGTCGTGCGCGAGGCGATCTTGCGTGAGGTATTACGGGGGGGACAAGTTTACTATCTGTTCAACGACGTAGAGAATATCAATAAGGCAGCTGAGAAGTTGGCAGAGCTTGTGCCCGAAGCGCGCATTGGTATCGGTCATGGTCAGATGCGCGAGCGTGAACTGGAAAAAGTAATGAACGACTTCCATCACCAGCGTTTCAATGTCTTAGTCTGTACCACCATCATCGAAACGGGGATCGATATTCCTACCGCGAATACGATTATCATCGAGCGCGCGGATCATTTCGGCCTCGCGCAGCTGCACCAGCTCCGTGGCCGGGTCGGCCGCTCGCATCACCAAGCCTATGCGTGGTTACTTACCCCACATCCGAAAGCGATGACGGCCGACGCGCGTAAGCGTTTGGAGGCCATCGCCTCGTTGGAAGATTTAGGTGCTGGTTTCGCCCTCGCCACTCACGACCTTGAGATCCGCGGCGCAGGTGAGTTACTCGGCGACGACCAAAGTGGTCAGATGGAGACCTTGGGCTTTACCCTGTATATGGAATTACTGGAAAATGCCGTTGAGTCGCTCAAAGCGGGGAAAGAGCCGTCACTCGAGGATCTTTCTCAACGCCACACCGACGTTGAGCTGCGTCTGCCCGCACTGATCCCGGATGACTTTATCTCAGATATCAATACCCGTCTCTCGCTGTATAAGCGTATTGCCAGCGCCAACGAAAGTGCGGAACTCAACGATATCAAGGTTGAGATGATTGACCGCTTTGGCCTACTTCCCGATGCTACGCGCAATCTGCTAACGCAGACAGAGATCCGTCTGCAAGCAGAATCATTGGGCATTACTAAGATTGAAGCGGGTGAGAAAGGCGGATATATCGAGTTTGCCGAGCAAAATCAGGTCGACCCCGGCTGGCTCATTGGCTTATTACAGCAAGACCCAATGCAGTGGAAACTTGAAGGCCCGGTCAAATTACGCTTCGTCCGAGACTTAAGTGAACGACAACAACGCATAGAGTGGTTGGTTGAGCTACTTGCGCAGATGGATAACCAGCGCGTCCCTGCTCACTAATCTGTTAAGGGTGCCTTCTATTGCGAGAAGGCGCCCTCTTAATCAACTTTTTTGTACGGTCGGTTCATTGAGCTTTAAGTTGCCATCGTCATCGAGCGGGATCACTGAGCCAGGCTTGTGATCCATGACAATCGTTCCCTCTTTCTTGCCGACTTTATAAGTAACATTATAGTTTTTAATACGCGATTCTTGCGTATAACGCGTGCTACAGCGTTGATGTGAGGTTTGATAGGTATCGCTATTTTGTAAGCTCTGCTGTGCCTGATTACCGGCATACCCCCCCGCCAATGCCCCGGCTACTGTCGCAATATCGCGTCCATGCCCACCCCCAAACTGATGACCTAGCACCCCGCCTGCCACTGCCCCTAGCACAGAACCGGTAAGACGGTTTTCATCTTGTACCGCTCGACGATGAACGACGTTGACATTACGGCACACCTCATGGGGCGTTTTAATCGTTTCGGTTTGCGGCTGAACGGCGATTACCTCAGCAAACTGAGGCGTCTGTTGCGCAAAATGGCTACCGGCGACCGCAGCAACCCCTAAGGCGGCTAATGCGCCAATCCCAACTCCCGCAATTAATGATTTATTCATCTTATCTCCTGCAATTTATTCTGATTGATGGCTACAGGCTGGCAGCACGATGCCCTGCCAAGTTGAGAGCAGTCTGCCAAAACATTTCACTACCAGCTATCGGAATAATGGAGAAAATAGAATATGTGACTCTCTAAAGCAGCGATTCGCTATTTTATCGGTCTAATCAGGGGAACAGCGATGATTAAGGCCGCCAAGCGGCGGCCGAGTGGCTTAGTGGAGCTTTAGTTTAGGACGGATCACCTTGTTGATACTGCCTGAGAGCATCATCAAACCGGTGCGGAGGTACCCGTGTAACGCCACCTGATGCATGCGGTAAAGTGACAGATAGACCATACGCGCAATGCGCCCTTCCACCATCATTGACCCATGCATAAGGTTGCCCATCAAGCTACCCACGGTACTAAAGCGCGATAGGGAGACCAATGAGCCATGATCTTTATACTTATAAGCCGTCTGTGGCTTACCTTTACGCGCCGCTGAGATATTTTTCATGACTTGTGAGGCCATCTGGTGCGCAGACTGCGCGCGCGGAGGGACAAATCCGCCTTCCGGTAAGGCGCAGCTTGCACAGTCGCCAATCGCATAGATATTTTCGTCTCGCGTCGTTTGTAACGTAGGCTGTACGACGAGTTGGTTAATACGGTTGGTCTCTAATCCGGCAATCTCTTTCATAAAATCAGGCGCCTTGATCCCAGCCGCCCAAACCATTAAATCTGCGGCAATGAAATCGCCCTGCTTGGTGTTGAGTCCATCACGCTGTGCGCGGGTAACCATAGTGCCGGTTTTCACTTGCACACCTAATTTTGTCAGCTCTTGATGCGCGGCGGCGGAGATGCGCGTCGGTAACGCAGGCAGGATACGCTCTCCTGCTTCCACTAAGGTAACGTTGAGAGCTTCACGACCGAGTGTCTTATAGCCGTAACTATTCAGTTGTTTAACCGCATTGTACAACTCGGCAGAAAGCTCTACCCCTGTCGCGCCCCCCCCGACAATGGCAATATTGACGGGTTTATCATTTTGCTGGGCGGAGGAGTGCTTAAGAAACTGGTTAAGCATTTCGTTACGAAAGCGATGCGCTTGTTGCGGATTATCGAGGTAGATACAGTGGTCTTTTACGCCCTCGGTGCCGAAGTCATTAGAGGTACTCCCCAGCGCCATCACCAACGTATCGTAAGGCACGTTACGGGCGTCAACCAGCAGATTGCCTTGTGCATCGTGAATAGGGGCCAGTTCCAGGTGTTTCGTCTCGCGGTCGATATTGACGAGGCTACCCAGCTGAAATTGAAAGTCATGGTGGTGAGCATGGGCAAGATAACTCAGGGCATCGATCCCTTCATCCATCGAGCCTGTAGCAATTTCGTGTAACAGCGGCTTCCAGAGATGCGTCGGATTACGATCAATCAACGTAATGTCTGCTTGTCCCCGACGTCCAAGTTTATTACCTAATTGCGTGGCAAGTTCTAGACCGCCCGCACCGCCGCCTACAATTACAATTTTTTGTTTTGTCGTAGTCACTTGACCCCCAAAGATTAACCTTTCCTAGTTAAATTAATGTTAAGAATAAACTTAATTAACATAGGGTTATAAAGTAAAATCGTTCACTGATTTCAGCATAGCACGCTCAGATTATTCAGCGTAATAAATTTGATCTGAATCAAGTTGATTGGCACAGATGCATAAATTAAGTTGATTGGTAGGATAAAAAAGCGGGGATGAAGAGGAGCAAAAGCTCCTCTTAGCAGGGGTTAGCGCGCGAGATGTTGTTTAGCTTCTAACCAACGCTGTTGATAGGTGGCGAGGTTACGATGGTTCGCGACCCAGCGCGTATGGTTATGGCGGGTCGCCCAAGAAAATTGCCCTCGGTGGTATAGCCCTTCTAACCCGGCTGCACGAGTGATCGGTAACTCATCCAGAATACTGATCACGCCGGGACGATGGTTACAGACCAGTATGGCGTCACAGCCAGCATTCAGCGATTGCCGCGCACGCTCCGGGTAACTGCCCATCACGGCCGCACCCTCCATATGCAGATCGTCGGAGAAGATGACGCCTTTAAAGCCAAGTTCTTGGCGCAAGACTTCTTTCAGCCAGTATGCCGAGCCACTCGCAGGGCGATCATCGATGGTAGGATAAATAACGTGCGCGGGCATCATCGCATCCAGCTGTTGCTGTTCGATGAAATGGCGGAAAATCGCCATATCGTGTTGACGGATCTCACTGGCCTCACGTAAATCGATCGGCGTCTCTTTATGCGAATCCGCAACCACTGCGCCGTGTCCGGGGAAATGCTTACCCGTTGTCTTCATTCCCGCACTGTGCATCCCTTCCATAAAAGCGGCGGCGACAGGGAGAACTTGCTCTTTCGACTCGCTAAACGCGCGATCACCAATCGCTAAACTAATATGACCAAGATCGAGAACCGGCGCGAAACTTAAATCGATATCCATCGCCGTCATCTCACTCGCCATCTGCCAGCCGGTTTCACGGGCAACCGTCAGCGCATCGTCGAGAGTATCGCTGAGTGCGAGAAAGGATTGCATGGCCGGGAGTTGAGTAAAGGCGTCACGAAAACGCTGAACACGACCCCCCTCTTGATCGACAGCCACCACTAAACGCGTGTGCGAGGCTTGACGGATTTGTTTAACCAGATGAGCGAGCTGCTCGGGGTCGTGGTAGTTGCGCGCAAATAAAATAACTCCACCGGTCAGTGGATGCTGTAAGAGTTCGCGTTCTTCCGCGTCGAGCTCATACTGCTCGACATCCAGCATTAGTGGCCCTGGGGTAGCGTTCATGTAGTGTCCTATCGTACTCAGTTCATGAAGATAAAAGGTTTTGCCAGCTCTGGGTGGCCAGTTGTTTCATCAGCGGCTGCTGCGTCTGTTCTGCCTTAAGTTGATACCAGCTAGCCTGTAGAAGGCGCAGCCAAGGCTGCCAACGCTTAACCTGTATTCGTAACGTTTCAGTATCGAGCGAAAAGGCTTGCGCATATGCCGTAATCCACGCAGTGGCCTGATCAGCATCTTGTAGACACAGCGTCGCTAACTCAAGTGCAATATCACCATCCGCGCTATACTCCCAATCGATTAGGACTAATCCCGTCTCGGTGGTAATCACGTTACCGGGATGTAGGTCCATATGTAACGGGACTAACCGTAAGGGGTGCGGTTCACCTCGGCGTTGTAAGCGTTGCAATTCGCTGAGCCAGCGCGGATGTCGCTGCCGACATAACTGCCAATAGCGCTGTAATAATGTTACCAACGGCAAGCGGTAGCCCAACAAGGGGTGTTGATGTAGCCGAATCAGTAAGGCAATGAGCTCAGTATTTTCCGGTGAAAAATCGCTGGGCGCGAGGGTGCGACCTTGCGTCCATTCTACCCGTAACTCCCCCGCAGCGAAGCCTTTCGCTTTACTTCCCAGCCGGGCACCACGCAGTTTTCGAAGAATGCGGTACTCTCGCTGGCGGTTAACGAAAGGGAGAGGCTGTAGGGGGGTAAGACGATGGATCTCATCCTGCTGTGTGCGAGGGCGCCAACTATTGCCAGATAGCCCTGGCAATAGTGACCAATCGTTATTAATAGCTGGCTTTGCCACTACCCGTCCAGATAATCTCGCCAGTGTTGACTAGCATTAATTGCATTTGCACGCGTGCCGCTTTGATATCGCCGCGCGTTGTGGTGTAGAGAACGTATTGCGCGTTAAGATTACGCGCCAAACCAATCGCTTTCCCGCGCGAATTTAGGCTGTCGTTAGGCGAGATCCCTAAGGTCTGCTTCGCTTGGGCAAGTTGAGCGGCGGTGACTAGGTTAAATGACGACCCAGAAAGTGCCTGTGTCAGCGCCGAATTCGCATTATCGGTTTGGATCGAGCCATTAGTGCTGTTTTTGATGCGATCAACGAGTAACACGCTACCTGAAGTAATGCCTTGGGCGTGAACCATTTTGCTCACTAACGGTTGCACCGTGGCAGGCCAATCGATTGACGTGAGCTTTGGTGCCTCGGGGACAGGCTGCGGCTGGGTCACCGGCGGCGGGTTGTGTATCTCTGGCGTTTTCTGGCCAGGCTGTGTAGTCAGTGGCGGTGTCGTCGAGCCATTGCCCGGTTCAACCGGCGCCGGTTTCTGAGATTGGTTGATGACACAACCACTCAATAAACAAGCGAATAAGAGTGAGCTGCTATATTTTAAGTATTTAGTCACGGTAACGTCCTCACAGAGAAATATAGATACGAACCTGACGAGCATTCACGCTGCCAGAAGAAGAGAGTAATTCGCTAGAACTATGTGCCGGTACCCGCATCAGCTGTTGTTGCGCGCCGTGAGGAATATCCAAGCCTTGCTGGTCATACCAAAAGTACTGATAATGGATAGTTACCGGAACGTCACGGTCATTGTAGACCCGTGTCGTCGCCGCGGGAGCTTGTTCACTATTGATGATCGGCGCATCGGCAGTAATGCCCGCTGATAGCACTTCAGACCCCATCACTAAGGGTTGAGAAATCGTGATCATCTGCGGCTGACTACTACAGCCCACGATGGCGAGTGCCGCGAAAACGGTCACACATAACAAGCGCATTGGCGACGTTCCTCTCATTGACGCGTCAACATCGGACCCAGCAGTTTCCCACCTAAAAGGTGCATATGGATATGGTAGACTTCTTGTCCACCATGTTGATTGCAGTTAATAATCAAGCGATATCCGTCTTCGGCAATCCCTTCCTGCTTAGCTAATTTTGCTGCAACCGTCATCATCCTACCCAGCGCGCGCTCGTGTTCGTCCGTAACATCATTCATGGTCGGGATCAGGACATTAGGAATAATTAAAATATGGCTTGGGGCCTGCGGGGAGATATCACGGAACGCAGTGACTAAGTCGTCTTGGTAAAGTTTCTGCGCCGGGATCTCATCACGAATTATCTTGCTGAAAATCGTCTCTTCTGCCATGTCATTCCAATCCTTTTTGTCAGCTCGCCATCGTTGGGCGAGCAAATTTATGAGAGCGTTAAGCGTTCACGAGCAATATTAAATAATTTAGCAAAGTTTTCGGTTGTCTGCTCAGCGACTTGCTCGACAGATACCCCTTTTACTACGGCTAAATACTCCGCAACATCACGGGTATAAGCAGGCTGATTGGCTTTGCCGCGATAGGGAACCGGCGCGAGATAAGGGGAATCCGTTTCAACAAGGATCCTATCTAACGGGACAAAGCGTGCAGCCTCACGGATCTGTTCGGCGTTTTTAAAGGTTAAAATCCCCGAGAAAGAGATATACATCCCTAAATCTAACAGCTTTTTAGCTGTATCACGATCTTCAGTAAAGCAGTGCAGTACACCCCCGCAGCGCTCCACGCCGCCTTCGGCGAGAACGCTGAGCGTATCTTCACGCGCATCGCGCGTATGCACGATCACCGGCTTGTTAAGCTCACAGGCGACTTGCAAATGGTCACGGAATGCCTGCTGTTGGGTAGCCCATAGCTCAGGGGTCTTATGATAGAAATAATCGAGTCCCGTCTCGCCCAGCGCGACAACTTTTGGATCGCTGGCAAGAGTACGTAGGCGGTCAATATCCCAGTCATCATCAAGATTAAGGGGGTGAACGCCGCAAGAGAGAGCAACTTGTTGATAGTCAGCCGTCATCTGGTGTAGCGTGGAGAATGCCGTCAGTGTCGTCGATACCGCCAGCATAAAACGGACGTCACGAGCCGCCGCTTTATCGATCACCTCGGCTAAGTTCCGATGTTCTTTTTCGTAATCTAATCCATCAACATGGCAGTGCGAATCAACTAAAAACATAATGCTCTCTATCACTTAATATTAATTATCTAGCGCAGCTTCCCACGCTAATAAGACATCACTTATCACTAACTCAGTGTTGAGCTGTGGTGTTTGTAATAACAGTGTATGACACTCCCGCCATTTTGCGAGGAGGGTTTGTAATCGGTATTCATCCATCGCCTGGCTCAGATGATGACTCGTCTCAGGGTTATCCACATGCGTTAACCACGTTTTCCCTCCTCGCTGCAGTTTCAACGCATCGAGTAAGTAAGCCATCAGCCAATAAATTTTTTCACTACTGGGTTCGTCGAGTAACAACGGCAATAATTGCATCGGTTGCTGGGGTATCGCCTGTATTAGCCCTTCGCCCAGCCGCGCCCTTTCCTGCCAACGCGGTGAGGTTATCAACGCTAAGGCTTCACCCGGCACACCCGCCGATAAGCGTAACGCCGTCAATAAACTCTGTTCCGTAAGTTGGCTCTCGCGTGATAACCACGCAAGGCCCTGAGACTCGTCGGGCGGGCGTATAGTCAGTGCGACACAGCGACTACGCAGGGTCGCCGGTAACTGGCTAGCCTGCGACGTGGTAAATAGGAACCAGCAGTTTTCTGGCGGTTCTTCTACGGTCTTAAGTAAAGCGTTGACTGCGGCTTCTGAAAGCTGCTGCGCATTATCCACCCAAATAACACGCGCCCCACCTTGTTGTGGGGAGTGCCAAATTTTCTCGCAAGTGTCGCGTATGCTATCAATACCGATCTGCTGCTTGCCTTTCTCAACGGAAATCGGGTACCAATCGGGATGGTTATTCGCCAACATAAGCTGACAGCCGTGACAGTGGCCACACGCTTTATGCCCCTCTGGTGTTTCACAGAGTAGCCAGCGAGCAATCCCCCAGACTAAGGCTTCAAGCCCCATGCCGCGGTGGGCCTGCAGCAGTAATGCGGGATGCGCCTGATGTGACTGATGTTGCTGCACGATCTGCTTATAATGAGGCGTTAACCACGGAAACCACTGCATTATAGCTGTTCCTTAAGCCATTCGCGTAAGCTTCGCTGTACCGCTTGCTGAACCTGGTCTTGCGGCTGGGTAGCATCAATGGTCAGAATTGTCGGGTCGGCCGCGGCGAGTTCGCGATAACGCCGATGCGCCCGGTGAAAGAAATCGAGCGACTCTTGTTCGATGCGGTCGAGTTGTCCGCGTGCACGTGCGCGTGATAGCCCGATCTCAGGGGTCACATCAAGATACAAGGTGAGATCCGGGGCAAAGTCGCCCAATACGGCCTGTTTAAGGGTCGCCATCATAGAACTGTCTAGCCCTCGTCCTCCCCCTTGATAGGCTTGTGAGGAGAGGTCATGGCGATCACCAACTACCCATGCGCCTCGTGCCAGAGCAGGTTTAATCACGGTATCGACCAATTGAGCGCGCGCTGCATACAGTAGCAAGAGTTCAGCATTAGGGGTAATAGTCTCGCCCTCAATACCCTCTTTCACGAGCTGTCTTAGCGCCTCGGCCAGCGGCGTACCGCCCGGTTCACGGGTAAACACGATATCGGTGATCCCTTGAGCCTGTAACTCCGCGACGAGTTTATCGCGAACCGTGGTTTTACCTGCCCCTTCTAACCCTTCAATAACGATAAACTTACTTTTCACTGGTTTTACGCTCGTTTTCGACTTTACGCCATGCTTTCACGGCTTGATTGTGGTTAGCCAAGGTCGAAGTGAAGGTATGTCCACCTCGCCCATTCGCCACAAAGTACAGAAAATCGCTGGTTTCAGGATGGGCCGCAGCCTCTAGCGATGCACGACTAGGGATCGCGATAGGTCCAGGCGGTAGCCCTGGGATTACGTAGGTATTATACGAAGTAGGTTTTTCTAACTCCGCACGCGTCAACACGCCCTGGTAATCACTGCCAAGCCCATAAATAACCGTTGGGTCGGTTTGTAGTCGCATCCCTTTACGTAAACGGTTCACGAACACCGATGCCACTTTTCCACGCTCAGCCGCTACCGCCGTTTCTTTTTCGATGATCGACGCCATGGTAACTAGCTGATTAATATCCTTGTAAGGAAGATTCGCTTCACGACCCTCCCATACCGTTTTCTGTAGCTGAACCATCCGGTCACGCGCTTGTTTTAGTACGCTGATATCTGAGCGTTTAGCCGTATAGTAGTAGGTGTCTGGAAAAAAGCCCCCCTCCAACTCTGCGGGTTGTATCCCCAGCGCCTGCGCGACAGTCGTTGATTGATCATCGGCAAGTTTATGAGTGATCCACGGCGCATCGCGCAGCGTCTTCAACCAATCCTCAATACGTTGTCCTTCTACAAAACGCACAGGGAATTGCGCTTCCTTGCCACTGGCCAAGAGCGTTAGTAATTGGCGTACAGTCATACCCGGCGTTAGACGGTAAGTTCCCGCTTTAAATTTCGCCAGTTGTGGCTCGACTTTTAACAACCAGCCGAACCAAGGCCCACGCGGCACAATGTGCTGTGATTCAAGTTGTTGCTCTAATACCACGCGGCCCGACCCGGCGGGTAAGGTATAAATCGTTTCTTGCTGGACCAACAGCGGATGCGCGGCAAAACGCTTAACTTGCCAGAGGCCAGCAGCGATTAAAATGATACATAAGATCACCAGCCCTAAGAGGCCCTTACATTTTTTCTGCATAACTTAACTCGCGGTAAATCCTAATTTGATGAGTGCTGCCATCGCCTCGCCCACCGGGTATTGCCACTGGTCAATACGGGTAACTGGCAGCACTGGCATTAAGGCATTACAGATAATCACTTCTTCTGCCTGTTCAAGTACATCACGCGTCTGGGTGACGTGGCGACAATGGTACCCTTCTGTCTCTAGGGCTTCAATCACTAAGCCTTTCATGATGCCCTCTACACCACTATGTGTAAGCGCAGGAGTATAAAGCTGTTGCCCTTTACGCCAAATAATGTTGGCCGCACAACACTCTATAATGTGCCCTTGCGAGTCGAGAACGAGGGCTTCTTGGGCATTCTGGCAGTCAAGATAGCGCTTGATGAGTACTTGCTCTAACCGATTTAAATGTTTGATACCGGCTAGGTAGGGATTCATCCCCAAAGAGATAGGGCTGGTGATTAACGCTACCCCTTGCTGTTGCCAGGTGGTGTAGTGGGTAGGATGAGGGGCTAACGATAGAATACGCTGGGTATCCGTACAGCCTGACGCACTGTAGCCCCTCCCGCCGACGCCACGCGTTAATATAATTTTCAGTACGCCCCGTTCACTCTGCTGGGCGAGCGAGAGGATCTCTTGCTTTAACTCGGCCCACGCATCGAACTGAATACTCAGCCGTTGGCTATCCCGCGCTAAACGGTCCAAGTGCTGTGCTAAATGGCGCACCTCTCCAGCGATAACCTGTGCCGTGGTAAAACAGCCATCACCAAATTGTAGACCGCGATCCAAGCTAGAGAGTTGCGAGGTTTTGACACCATTGATTAACTGCATACGATAAGCCCTATCGTTGGCAAAAAAAAAGCCCGATAAACGGGCTTTTTGGTCGAGTCAGCATTTAGACCTTACGGAAAATTAGCGACCCGTTGGTTCCACCAAATCCGAAAGAGTTACACAAGGCGTACTCTAGGCCGGAGACTTGACGTGCCGTGTGTGGAACAAAGTCCAAGTCACACCCTTCGTCTGGATTATCCAGATTCAGCGTAGGCGGTATAGCTTGATCGCGTAAAGCGAGAATCGAGTAAATAGATTCGACCGCTCCTGCCGCGCCCAAAAGGTGTCCGGTCATCGACTTTGTCGAACTTACCATGACCTTGCTATCGTGGCCAAATACCGATTTAACAGCTTGGCATTCGGCTAAGTCACCCGCAGGTGTAGAGGTACCGTGAGCATTGATATAGCCGATGTCGCTAGCATTAAGCTGGGCATCGTTTAATGCATTTTGCATCGCACGCGCCGCGCCATCGCCATTTTCAGGAGGAGAGGTCATATGATAAGCATCGCTGCTCATCCCAAAACCCACTAACTCAGCGTAAATTTTAGCACCACGGGCTTTAGCATGTTCGTACTCTTCGAGAACGAGCATTCCGGCCCCATCACCCAGCACAAATCCGTCACGGTCTTTATCCCAAGGACGGCTCGCCGCTTGTGGATTGTCGTTATAAGTCGAGAGCGCACGGGCCGCACCAAAGCCGCCAACACCAAGAGGAGTACTCCCCTTTTCAGCGCCACCTGCAACCATCACATCCGCATCGTTATAGGCAATCATCCGCGCCGCCTGCCCAATATTGTGTACCCCAGAGGTACAGGCAGTAGCGATACAGATACTCGGGCCTTTCAAGCCATACATGATAGTCAGGTGACCTGCTACCATATTAACAATCGTACTTGGGACGAAGAACGGACTGATTTTACGCGGGCCGCCTTTAGTTAAGGCTGCATGGTTTTCTTCAATCAGACCTAAGCCGCCAATCCCTGAACCAATCGCCGCACCAATACGGTGGGCATTCTGCTCAGTGACTTCAATTCCAGAGTCTTGTAATGCATGAATACCCGCGACCACACCGTATTGGATAAAGAGATCCATTTTACGTTGTTCTTTACGCGAGATAATCTCATCACAATTAAAATCTTTTACCATTCCAGCAAAACGTGTTGCATAAGAACTGGTATCAAAATGGTCAATCAGGTTGATGCCGCTCTGACCGGCTAGGAGAGAATTCCAGGTAGACTCTACTGTATTGCCGACAGGAGACAACATGCCAAGACCAGTCACAACTACACGACGCTTAGACACGTTCGTCCTCCAGGGAGGGGAATTATTATTCTTAGTGGGACGCAATAAAACTCAGGCGGTCGAGTGACCGCCTGAAGGTATTCATTAGCCCTGATGGCTATTGATGTAGTCGATCGCTGCCTGTACGGTAGTGATTTTCTCAGCTTCTTCGTCTGGAATCTCAGTATCAAACTCTTCTTCCAGAGCCATTACCAGCTCAACGGTGTCAAGAGAATCAGCACCCAGGTCTTCTACGAAAGAAGCAGAGTTGATCACTTCATCTTCTTTAACACCCAGTTGCTCGGCAATGATTTTCTTAACGCGTTGTTCGATATCGCTCATACTATTTAATTTCCTATCAAAACTCGCTAATGCGACGGTTTTCGTAGTTTATAAAATGTTTAAAAAGATGCAACTACTTCCCTGCTTTTCTGACGACAAATTAGTATTTTTTGTACAATAAATCGCAAAAATAATAATTTGAAGCAGATCAGACCATGTACATCCCACCATTAACGTGCAAAGTTTCACCAGTGATGTAACTTGCTTCGTCAGAGGCGAGGAAGGCCACGGCGTTAGCAATTTCCTGAGGCTCCCCTAAACGGGCAGCAGGAACTTCTGCCAAAATACCAGATCGTTGCTCTTCATTCAGTGCTCGCGTCATGTCGGTTTCGATGAAACCAGGAGCCACAACGTTCACAGTAATACCACGTGACGCAACTTCTCGCGCCAGTGACTTGCTAAAGCCAATCAAACCCGCTTTTGCTGCAGCGTAGTTTGCTTGACCCGCATTACCCATTGTTCCGACAACCGAACCAATGGTAATGATTCTGCCCATGCGTTTTTTCATCATGGCACGCAATACTGCTTTAGATAATTTAAAAACAGATGTCAGATTCGTGTCAAGGATATCCTGCCACTCATCATCCTTCATGCGCATTAACAGGTTATCACGAGTTACACCTGCATTATTAACTAAAATGTCAATTTCACCAAATTCAGTACGAATTTGTTGTAATACAGCATCAATAGATGCCGCATCAGTGACATTCAGTACTAGTCCCTTGCCGTTATCCCCAAGGTAAGCACTGATTGCTTCTGCGCCGTTGTCGCTGGTCGCCGTACCGATAACTGTCGCGCCACCGGCCACGAGTTTTTCAGCAATTGCGCGGCCAATACCACGACTTGCACCTGTAACGAGTGCGATTTTACCATTGACGCTCATGTTTTTCCTCTTATTCTTTAATCAATGCTGCACAAAACGCAATTGGGTCGTTAATCGCTGATGCCGTTAACGTATCGACAATCCGTTTTGTCAGTCCAGTCAATACCTTACCTGGCCCCACTTCGAATAACTGCGTAACACCTTGCGCTGCGATAAACTCAACGCTTTCGGTCCAACGTACTGGGCTGTAGAGCTGACGCACTAACGCATCGCGAATCGCTTGCGCATCCGTCTCGCATTTTACATCAACGTTATTCACCACAGCGACTTTAGGTTGTTGGAAAGTGATCTCCCGCAAGGCTACGGCTAATTTATCTGCAGCAGGCTTCATCAATGCACAGTGTGAAGGCACGCTCACCGGCAGTGGTAATGCACGCTTCGCGCCCGCCGCCTTACACGCAGCGCCCGCACGCTCTACCGCCTCTTTATTCCCCGCGATCACAACTTGTCCCGGAGAGTTAAAGTTTACGGGTGAGACGACCTGTCCTTGCGCACTCTCTTCACAAGCTTGGCGAATGGCGGCGTCATCAAGGCCAATGATCGCTTGCATCGCTCCAGTACCTTCCGGTACGGCTTCCTGCATCAGTTTGCCGCGCAGCTCGACTAAGCGAATCGCGTCTTCGAAGGCGATCACCTCCGCGCAGACCAATGCCGAGTACTCGCCAAGGCTATGCCCAGCCAGTAACGCGGGCTGAACGCCCCCCTGCTGTTGCCATAAACGGTACAAGGCAACCGAGGCGGCCAACAGCGCAGGCTGAGTTTGCCACGTTTTATTTAACTCTTCAGCAGGTCCCTGTTGAACGAGCTGCCAAAGATCGTAGCCTAGCGCTTGCGAGGCTTGCGTAAAGGTCGCTTCGATAATGGGATGTTCTGCCGCTAAGTCCGCTAGCATCCCAACGGTTTGCGAGCCTTGGCCGGGGAAAACAAAAGCAAATTGTGTCATAAATATACCTGTCAATCAAAAACGAACGAGGGCGGAGCCCCAAGTAAAACCACCACCAAACGCTTCTAATAAAATCAGCTGGCCGCGTTGAATACGACCATCGCGTACCGCCTCATCCAGCGCAGTCGGCACAGAGGCTGCCGAGGTATTGCCATGACGGTCGAGCGTAACCACGACTTTATCCATCCCCATATGGAGCTTTTTGGCGGTCGCACTGATGATCCGCAAATTGGCTTGGTGAGGCACTAACCAGTCGAGTTCTGAGCGATCAATACCATTCGCTGCCAATGTTTCTTCGACAATGTGGGCAAGTTCAGTTACGGCAACCTTGAACACTTCATTCCCAGCCATCGTTAAATAGGGAGGTTGATCTTGATGTTCACGATCTTGGTAACCTAGTGTAAGCAGCTTCCCAAAACTTCCATCTGCATGTAAGTGGGTTGAGATAATGCCCTCACTCTCACTTTGTCCAAGCAACACTGCACCCGCACCATCGCCGAATAAAATAACCGTACCGCGGTCAGAAGGGTCTAGGGTCCGTGTTAGTGCGTCTGCGCCGATGACTAGCGCATGTTTCACTGCACCATTTTTAATGTATTGATCGGCAACACTGAGCGCATAAGTAAACCCCGCGCACGCGGCAGCGAGATCGAAAGCAGGACAGTCGGTAATCGCCAACATCTGCTGAATCATACACGCTGAGCTAGGGAAAGCATGGCTTGAAGAGGTTGTGGCGACAATGATTAAGCCGATATCATTTTTATCGATACCCGACATTTCGATGGCTTTCTGCGCAGCATGAAAACCCATTGTGGCAACGTTTTCTTCGGGACCCGCGACACGACGTTCACGGATACCAGTGCGAGTGACAATCCATTCGTCGGTTGTCTCTACCATTTTCTCTAAATCCGCATTCGTGCGAACTTGTTCAGGTAGATAACTACCCGTACCCAAAATTTTGCTAAACATTTATGTTCTGTCACTCCTGGCTACTACAGTGGCTAATTGGCGAGCCACTCGTTGAGAGAGTTGCCCCTGTACAGTTAAAATCGACTGCTCAATTGCCGCTAAAAAGGCTTGCTGATTTGCTGCCCCATGGCTCTTAATGACCACGCCTGACAACCCTAATAAAAATGCACCATTGTACTTATCTGGATCAATCTTACTGGTCTTTCGTGACAGCAGTGAGTGGATAAGACGCCGCCAAAAAGACTGGCTGTGTCCCGTACGTTGAAGGAAATACCTCATTGCTCCCTCTAACGTCTTTAATGCCACATTGCCACTGAAGCCATCACATACCAAGACATCGGCCTGACCTGTTAGTAATTCACTTCCTTCTAAGAAGCCAGTATAACGGATCACCGTCTGTTGCCGTAATATTTTCGCGGCTTGACGAATAGATTCTGTCCCTTTGCTCTCTTCTTGACCAACATTTAGGAGTGCGACCCGAGGTTGATCGATCCCCAGCATCTGTTCAGCAACCACCGCGCCCATCAAGGCAAATTGGACCAGCATTTCACTATCCGCATCGAGATTCGCCCCAATGTCGAGGATAACCATCTGCCCTACGGTGGCTGTGGGTAATAATGTCATTAAGGCAGGACGACGAATTTGCGGCAATGGCTTGAGCAACATCAGGGCTAAGCCCATTAATGTTCCGGTATCGCCTGCGCTAAGACATGCTTGAGCCTTACCGTCTTTGACTAACTCCAATGCAATACGCATCGAACTATTTTTACTCTGACGGATGGCGGATGAGGGTTTGACATCACTGGTGATAACAGATTCGGCATCAATACACTGTAGGCGTTGGCGCGCTGAAGAATCCGCTTTAAGCAGTAATGGGGTGAGCGTATCGGGGAGCCCGACAAGGTAAATCTCTAGAAAGGGATAGGTGCCCAGTGCCTGCAATACTGCAGGCACTGTCACGTGGGGGCCGAAGTCCCCGCCCATGGCGTCAACAGCCAGGGTCACACGTGTCAAAGTAATACCTAGCTTCGCGGCCAGAATTACTTAGCAATTACCTTGCGACCACGGTAGTAACCGTCAGCAGTCACATGGTGACGCAGATGAGTTTCGCCAGAAACTTTATCTACGGACAGAGCAGACGTAGTCAGTGCATCGTGTGAACGGCGCATGCCACGCTTGGAACGGGTTGGTTTATTCTGTTGTACGGCCATGGACCTTACTCCTATTACTTACGCTTTAAACTTGCTAATACGGCAAATGGGTTTGGCTTCTCTGCCTCAGCGGGCAAATCACCAAACACCATGTCCGCGTCGGACACTTCACAGTGTTCAGAATCATGTACCGGAACGACGGGTAATGCGAGGATAAGTTCATCTTCGACTACTGCAAGCAAGTTGACTTCGCCAAACTCATCGACGTCAACCGGCTCGTAACCTTCCGGTAACGCTTCCGCCTGCTCGTCATTGCGAACAGGGCTGAAGAGGTATTTTACGTGGACAGATTGCGTGAACGTGTCGTTACAACGTTGACAGCGTAACGTTACCGTTACGTCAGCACTGCCATCAAGGACGGCTAAGCGCTGGCTATCGATGCCAAACGACATCGTACACGAAACATCGGTATCCACACTCACGACTGAATCGGCTAAACGTTGTAATGCGCCCGCGACATAGACTCCCTGATAATCAAGGCGTTTTTGTGCAGTACGTTGCAGATCCAGAGTGAAAGGTAATTTTACTATTTGCATAGGGCGCGCATATTAACTTTGTAATGATGAAGAGTCAAAGAAAAAGGCCATTGCCCCGCAACTTTAACCGAGAAATTCGCAACCAGTGCGGCAGATAGTTTAAGATGAGTTGAACTTATTCGCTATAGATTATGAAAAAAATATGCCTTATAACCTTGTTCTCGCTTCTTCATCGCCGTTTCGCCAAGCCGTTTTAGATAAACTCGGCCTGCCCTTTTTCTGTGCCGCGCCGGATATTGACGAGTCTGCACACCCCCACGAATCCATCGAAGAGCAAGTCTTGCGCTTGGCCCGTGAAAAGGCCACCGCCCTGATAGAACGCTATCCAGACAGTATTATTATCGGCTGCGATCAGTTAGGAAGTTTAGCGCAACGCATATTGGGTAAGCCTCATACCCCGGAGCAAGCATTCGTCCAATTGCGCGCGTCATCCGGCCAATGTGTCACCTTCCATACTGGGCTGGCGGTCTATGATGGTGTTAATCAGCAGTGGCATCAGCGCTTAGACACCTACCAAGTCTTTTTTAGAGACTTAACCGATGAGGAGATCTGGGGATATATCCATAAAGAACAGCCGCTACAGTGTGCAGGAAGCTTTAAATCTGAGGGCTTAGGGGTCACCCTGTTTGAGAAGATGGCGGGAGAAGACCCGAATACCTTAGTAGGTCTTCCCCTGATTGCCCTTACCCGCATCCTTAGAGAAATCGGCATCAACCCATTAACGAATTGATCCCGAGTGGACTAGGCGTTTTTCTTCTGACGCAACACGGTTAAGCAGTGTTTAAGCCCTTTATCCAATGGGGCTTCTACACGTAATGTCTCGCCGGTTCCCGGATGGGTAAAGGTCAGCGCGGCCGCATGTAAAAATAGGCGCGACAGCCCAGTGCTTGCGAGTTGCTGGTCGAAACTGGTCACGCCATAGCGATCATCGAACGCGATAGGGTGTCCGGCGTGCAACGTATGGACGCGGATTTGGTGTGTACGCCCCGTCACGGGACTTGCCTTCACTAACGTAGCAAAACCAAAGCGCTCCTCAACCTTGAAACGTGTCTCCGAAGGCTTGCCTTCACTACTAACTTTTACTACCCGTTCGCCGCTTTGCAGAATATTTTTCAATAAGGGTGCTTTCACGGATTTTAGGTGCGAAGGCCACTCGCCGCGTACTAATGCCAGATAGTCTTTCTGCATCGTCTTCTCGCGCAGTTGCTCATGCAGGGAGCGCAATGCCGACCGTTTTTTCGCGACCAATAATATCCCCGAGGTATCGCGATCCAGCCGATGCACTAACTCAAGGAAGCGTGCATCGGGTCGTAGCGCGCGTAACCCT
The DNA here is from genome assembly GCF_018494085.1 of Rosenbergiella collisarenosi. GTDB lineage: Bacteria > Pseudomonadota > Gammaproteobacteria > Enterobacterales > Enterobacteriaceae > Rosenbergiella > Rosenbergiella collisarenosi. Next base: position 365,252 of record NZ_JABBFP010000003.1, read on the forward strand.
TCAATGACGCCGAAGCTCAGGCCACTGCCGCCATGAACTGCAGTACCGGACGGCTTATTCAACACCAGTAGTGCGTCGTCCTCGTAGAGTATCGCTTTCTCAAGTTGAGCTACGCGCTCCAACTTCGGTGATACCTCAGGCGCCTCACGTGTTGAGGTGCGGATCGGTGGGATACGTAATTCATCGCCGGCAATCAACTTGTACTCCGGCTTGATTCTTTTTTTATTAACGCGAACCTCGCCCTTACGCAAGATTCGATAGATCATGCTTTTAGGGACCCCTTTTAAGAAGGTTCGTAAAAAGTTATCAATTCGCTGTCCGTCGTGTTCCGACGTGATGGCAATCAGCTGTACGCCATTATGTTCTGTTTTCATGGTAATAAGTGTAAAGAGAGTCAAGCTTTACCGCTACTGTTTTGTTGATGTCCTGTCGGTGAAAAAACCTCGTTACGCTCTCTTTTTAACCAGCCTGGTGCCGCTTTTCCGATGAAATTGCTCAAATAGTAAATAAAGTGATTCACAACGCGAAAGTCACCTTGCTATATGAAGGCCAGCAATGGAATAATGCTCAGGCTTTACGAATGCAGAACTTTGCGTCGCAAAGCGCTTTAGTTGAATTTTTATCTGAAGAGACAACACGCAGCAATGGCATAAGACGTTATGTGGATTCAGATAATTAGCGGGCTGCGGACTGCAGCCTGAACGAGATGGGATATTGCCCTCTCCCCTACGGGGAAGAGATGATCTCTATGGAACTGTGAAGCTGATTAGTAACATTTCCCCGACGTTATGCGCTTCTTAAGCGATCGACAGCCGTGAGGCTGACGTGATTGCCTACAGACACGAAGCCATCGGATAACTCGCTCATCGCAGTAATGCCCGCAGCTTTTCAAAAATGATAATGACGAGAACATGTAAATGAAAAGAATGCTCATTAACGCAACTCAGCAGGAAGAGTTGCGTGTCGCACTAGTAGATGGACAAAAACTCTATGACTTGGATATTGAAAGTCCAGGCCATGAACAAAAGAAAGCGAATATTTATAAAGGTAAAATCACTCGTATTGAGCCTAGCTTAGAAGCCGCTTTCGTTGACTATGGCGCTGAACGCCATGGTTTTCTCCCTCTTAAAGAAATCTCTCGCGAAAACTTCCCTGACAATTACTCCGGCCATGGTCGCCCGAACATCAAAGATGTTCTGCGCGAGGGGCAAGAAGTTATCGTACAGATCGATAAGGAAGAACGTGGTAATAAAGGGGCAGCCCTCACCACGTTTATCAGCTTGGCGGGCAGTTATTTAGTCCTCATGCCGAATAATCCACGAGCAGGTGGGATCTCACGCCGTATCGAAGGCGACGACCGTAGCGAGCTAAAAGAAGCATTATCTTCCCTTGATATCCCAAATGGGATGGGACTCATTGTGCGTACCGCAGGGGTTGGTAAATCGGCAGAGTCGCTACAGTGGGACTTGAACTTCCGCCTCAAGCATTGGGAAGCGATCCAGAAAGCGGCCAACAGTCGTCCCGCGCCATTCTTGATCCACCAAGAAAGTAACGTTATTGTTCGCGCCTTTCGCGACTACCTGCGCCAAGATATCGGCGAGATCCTGATCGATAACCCAAGCGTCCTTGAACTAGCACGTCAACATATCGCGGCGCTAGGCCGTCCAGATTTCACTAGTAAAATCAAATTATATTCGGGTGAGATCCCTCTATTTAGCCACTATCAGATTGAATCTCAGATCGAGTCTGCGTTTCAGCGCGAGGTTCGTCTTCCCTCTGGTGGTTCCATCGTTATTGACACGACGGAAGCCCTTACCGCTATCGATATTAACTCGGCGCGCTCTACCCGCGGTGGCGATATCGAAGAGACAGCCTTCAATACAAACCTTGAAGCGGCCGATGAGATCGCACGCCAGTTACGCTTACGCGACTTGGGTGGCCTGATTGTCATCGACTTCATTGATATGACACCTGCGCGTCACCAACGTGCCGTTGAAAACAAATTACGCGATGCCGTCCGCCAAGACCGCGCGCGCATCCAAATTAGCCACATCTCACGCTTTGGTCTGCTGGAGATGTCGCGTCAGCGTCTGAGCCCTTCTCTTGGTGAATCGAGCCATCACGTTTGCCCACGTTGTAGTGGCACCGGAACCATCCGTGATAACGAATCGTTAGCGCTATCTATCCTTCGTCTCATCGAAGAAGAAGCCCTTAAGGACAACACTAAAGAAGTGCATGCGATCGTCCCTGTGCCTGTCGCATCCTACTTATTAAACGAAAAGCGCTCTGCCGTTAATGCGATAGAGACACGCCAAGGTGGTGTGAAAACCATCATCGTCCCAGACGATAAAATGCAGACGCCACACTACTCTGTGCTACGCGTTCGTAAGGGCGAAGAGACACATACGCTAAGCTACCACTTACCGAAGCTGCATGAAACCGAGATGGCACTGCCATCGGAGGAAGAAACAGTTGAACGCCGCCGCCCTGAGCAACCTGCACTCGCCGCCTTTGCGATGCCAGATGCTCCACCGGTTGTAACGGAAACCCCAGCTTCAGCTTCAGCTACCGCTACCGCTGAAAAACCTGCCGGCTGCTTCTTCAGTCGTTTAGTCAAAGGTATCAAGTCGTTCTTCTCCGGCTCTGACGCTGCAGAAAAAACCACCCCAGAAGCGACGCCAGCGGCACCAGTCGCGACCGAATCGTCTCAACAGCAAGATAGGCCGCGCCAATCAGATCGTCGTAATAATCAACGCCGTAACAATAACCGCTACGAGCGTAACGATAAAAACGACCGTCCTGCGCGTTCAAACCAAAAAGAGTACGCCTCAACAACCCAGCAAGACGATAACCGTCGTAATGCTAATCGTACGCAGCAAGTCACTGCTGAACCGTCAGCCCGTCAAGAGCGCGCACCGCGTCAAGACAACGCTGTAAGCGATGAAGTTCGTCAGCAACGCGAGCAACAGCGCCGTGAGCAGCGTGCTGAGCGTCAACGTCGTCGTCAAGAAGAGCGCCGTGAACAGCAAGAAGTGCGTAAGCAAGAAACTGCCATTGTCGAGCCGGCAAGCGAAACGATCACTAGCGAAGAACAGCCGCGTGAAGTCGAAATTAAGGTAATACCGCGTCGTCAGCCACGCGCGCTGCAACAGAAAGTTCGCGTCGTCGACAACGCTGCGACGCCGGTGGTTGCGCCACAGACTGAGCAGGCGGTTGAAGCCACTGCACCTGTGCAAGCCTCTCCCGCGCCGCAAGCTAGCACGGATAATAATGATGTCGCACCACGTCGCTCGCGCCGTTCTCCGCGTCATCTACGTGTGAGTGGCCAACGTCGCCGCCGTTATCGTGATGACCGTTACCCACAACAGACCCCGATGGCCGTCACTACGGCAGCCGCGGCCCCGGAAATGGCTTCGGGTAAAGTTTGGGTACGTTATGATCTTGCACCCACGCCTGCGCAGCCGGTTGTTGACACGACTATCGAGCAAACCGCCCTGCCTGCTACCGAGACAGAGGTCGTTACGGCTCCAGTCGTTTACGCTACACCGAGTGAAACCGACGCAACTCAAGCGCCAGCCGCCGTTGAGCCGGTAGCGGTTATTGAGCCTGCGCCAGCGAGCGAAGCGCCAACCGTAACAGAGACCGCCTCGCAGCCCGTGGTGACTGAGACTCAACCGCTAGCAGTACCCTCTGCGACGCCGACGTCTCCAGCCGCCATCACTCGGGGTCGTCTGGTTGCTACCTCACCGGTAACGAAAGCCGAAGCTCCAGCTTGGGTGTCAGAGCCTGTGAAGCCAAGCGACTGGTTACGTCCAGCCTATCATTTCACCGGTAAAGGTGCGGCAGGCGGGCATGCAGCACGTCACCATGCCATCGCTGACGTGACGAAAACAGACGAGTAGGTCTTCGATCTACCACGTAAAAAACACCCGCCAAAATGCGGGTGTTTTTTTATCTATCACTTATTGATTTGAAACAGAGAGAGTTTGGACATTTGGGTGAAGGCGGTATAACTGGCTTGTAACGCGGTTTCTTTCATTTGATAGTCAGAAATAGTCTGTGTCACATCGGCGTCCACTAATTGGCTTAATTGGCCCTGCGCAAGAATATTCTGGTTGGCACTGAGTGTTCCTAAGCTCTCAAGCTCCGCTAACTGGGTACCATTCTCAGACTGGAGAGTCAGAATATTATTTAAGCTATTATTTAGCTCGCGATTAGCGGCATTCATCCCCGTTTTCACCCCTTGCCTCACCGTGTCATCAGCATCTTGCAGGGGGGTCTTTAGCAGCGTAATCGCCTTATCCAAGATCGAGAACAGATCGGTATCGCCCACGCTGCCATTTGGATCTAATTTCGGATTCGCAGAGACCGATTGAAAAACCTGTTTCCCAGTATGAGTAAGGGTCATGATACGTTGATTATCTACCTGCTGGCGAATCGGTTGCTCGCCACCTTGGTAGGTCACCCCTTGCCCCCCCTCGACAAATGGCGGCTGGGCGGTGTTATACCCGGCGAAGAGATAACGCCCACTACTGTCCTGACTATTAGCAATGGTTAACAGTTGGCTGCGCACGCCTTCCAGTTTGACTGCCACGGATTGCCTATCATCATCATTCAGGGTCCCGGTGGCACCGTAAATAACATCGCTAATCGCCGCTTGAATTGAATCGCTGATCGAGGAAAGTGCTGTCGCCTCAGTGCTCATCGTCGTTTGGGCAAATTGTTGTGCCATACCATAGCGTTGCTCACTACGCTGATGCTGCTGAATACCCAGTGCTTGGGACGCTGCGACAGGATCATCTGCCGGAGAGACGACGCGTTTACCGGTGGATAAGCGTTGCCCAGCGGCTAACCACTCCGCTTGAGCACGACTAATCCCTTGTGTCTGTTGTTGAAAGATAAAGGTGCTGCTCATTCTCATGTGACTCACTCCCCTTAGCTGCGTACGCTGATTAAGGCATCGAATAGCGCACTCGCGGTATTCAGCACCTGTGTATTCGCGATGTAATACTGTTGATATTGCGTGAGGTTGGCATACTCTTCGTCTAAATTAACCCCGGACACGGCTTGCTGGCGCGCCGTTAGCTGCGTGATAATGGTATCTGACACATTCACGGCATTGCCATAAGATTGCGTCTGTGTCCCGACAACACTCACCGCTGAGCGCCAAGCTTGGCTGAACGTCTGCGTTCCCCCTACCCACTTTTGTGACTGCACATCGAGCATTTTCTGCATATTGCGATTATCACTCTCGCCCGACAGGTCTTCGGCGGCGGCGAGCTTATTAGGATCGCTGGTCTGCAATGCGAACTGATCGGTGATCTGGCGCACCGGTTGTAATAAAAAGCGGTCATGGTCGGCGGGTGTACCGCTAACTGAAACCGACAGGCCGTCAAAACTAAGGGTAGTCCCATTAGCGGAGGTCGAAATATCGGCCGGGATCACGCTATTATCGCTCAACCGGGTAACCTGCCAGCTACCCTGTTGATAAACGAGTTGATAGTCGGAAGCCTGAACCTGCTGGGCATCGGTAAATTCCGCACTCAGTGTCGCGGTCCCGGTATTGAGTTGATTTTGTTTTACGCTCGGCGTTCCAACACTGAACAGGGCCTCCCCTTGCTGGCCGTTCAGATCATAGCCTTGTTCCTGAACACTGTTAATCGCCGAGGTGAAAGCCAGCGTGAGTTGACCGAGACGATTCTGCAGCGAATTGAGATCATCATGGCGAAAAGCGAGTAGCCCGCCCATCTTGCCGCTGTTCACTAATTTCTCCGGCAACTCGACCTGTCCCGCCAGTTTATCGTGATAACCTATGGTCAATTGGTCAGGGTCCGCGTTGGAAGGCATCGCCTCTAAGTCATAGCTATGACTACCACTGACTAGCGTGAAGCCATTAGCGATACTGACGGTTAAGCTGCCATCTTGCATCGCCACGGTCACCCCGACCTGATCATTCAGGTCACGCACTAATTGATCGCGCTGATCCAGTAAATTGTTCGGCGTATCGCCGCTTTGCGACATTTGGGCGATGCGTTGGTTGAGGGTAGCGATCTGCTGGCTATAACCATTGATGGTGGAGACGGTGCTCTGTAACTGTGTATTGATATCGCGCTGCTGCTGGTCGAGCATGGTTTGTGTCGCGGTAAACTGATTCGTCAGTGCCGCGGCTTGCGACATGACAGCCTGACGCGCAGCGGGGTCGGCGGCGTTATTCACCACATTTTGCAGTGTATCGAAAAAAGATTCTAACCCATCGTTTAAGGTTTCCCCGTCGAGGGTCATCTGTTTATCGATAGCAGAAAGCTGCGTGTAATGCGCAGACTGCGCGCTGCTCTTGGCGCTCGCATTGCGTAGCTGACTATCGATTAACGCATCATATTGCCGTTGAACACCGTTCACAATCGCCCCATTCCCATACCAGCTGTTACCATTAAACGTATTTTGCGCTTCAGAAAGAAGGGTAATCTGGCGGTTATATCCGGCGATGGTATAACTGCTAATATTATTCGCCGTACTGTTTAACAGTTGCTGGGCGGCGCTTAATCCGCTCATCGCAGAATTAATTAAACTCGACATTGCTTTTCCTTACCTTAATAAACGGATGGCTAACAACACTCTCTCGGTTTATCGGCCTACGCGAAGAGAGACTTTATTAAGACAGCTAAAATAAATCACTAAGATGACGCAGCGTGCTCGAGGGCGGGCTGGGAAGCGTCTGGTTAAGCTGACGGATAATCCCCACAAGTTTGTGTGCATAGTCAGGATCTGTCGCATAGCCCGCATGTTGTAGCGCGTAAGCGCCTTGTTCGGCACTCCGCGCAGACGTCACCGCTTGATAGCGTGGGTTGTTCGCCAATAGCGCACCATAATCCTGTAGCGCTTCCTGCCACGAACGATAAACGCGAAACGGCTCCGTGGTTTTTTCGGCTCTACCTTGTCGATATTCCGTGGTGAGTGTCGCGGTAGTCGGGCCCTGCCAATGACCACCGGCTTTGATACCGAACAGATTATGACTCGGTTGCCCACACTCGGTCGTAATCTGTCGCTGTCCCCAGCCTGATTCCAACGCCGCCTGGGCGAGGATAAGTTTTTCGGGGATCCCTGTCTGACGGCTGACCTTTTTAACGTGCGGCAGAAGACGCTGAATAAATTGCTGCATCGGATGTGCCAGCTGGGTCGCGCTATCAACCTTACGATCCACCCACTGCACGATACGTTGAAAAAACTGCCGATCGGTATCGATGGGCAATGCCCGCTGTCCAACATCGGAGGCCGGAGGTATAACGGGTTGCATCTGCTTCTCAATCAATGCCGCCAGTCCCAGATGACTGTTCGGTGCCAACTGAGTGATTTGCTGATCGTACAACGATGTAAATAAGCGTTGCTGATCGCTGCCGAGTAGGTCGTCCCCCGGTAAGCTCTGCCGCATGCTTTTTAGCATCATCTGTAAGAAGATCCCTTCCACTTGTTGGGCAACCTGCGCACTATTCTGTGAGGCGTTTTTTTGCGCCGCACCGCGTAAGGCGTTCAGCTCATTCACATCCCATCCGGTAGTCACCGTCATTAGAGGATCTCCAATTCGGCATTGAGGCAGCCTGCACTGTCCATTGCCTGTAAAATAGACATCAGCTCAGTCGGTGTCGCGCCAAGGGTGTTCAATGCCGCGACAACATCGTTTAACGATGCGCTGGTATTGACTTTATGTAACGCTCCCCCTTGCTCGCGTAAGGAGATGTTAGTCTGCGGGGTAGCGACCGTTTCGCCGCCCGCTAGCGGGGTATCTGGCTGATTCACCAGAGTCTGCTTATCGACCGTAACGGACAAGTTACCTTGCGCCACCGCACAGCGCTCAATACTCACCTGTTGGTTCATAATTACCGATCCGGTACGTGCGTTGATCACAATCTTCGCCCGTGCGGTAGGCAGGGTGATCGGTAAATCGAGGAGTTTCGCCAAGAGTCGCACTTGTGAGGCCTGGGTGGGCGACACTTTCACCGCGATGCTCCCGGCATCGAGGGGTGCGGCGGCAGAATAACCGCTCTGTTTATTGATGACGTCAGCCACCCGCTGCGCAAGGGAGAAGTCGTTACGCGACAGCTGCAGAATAAGTTGATTATTGGCGCCGAAATTATTCGTAAGCTCACGTTCCACCGTCGCGCCCCCGGTGATACGTCCGCCATTGAGTTGATTAACTTGCACGCTACTGCCACCGGCCTGCGCGCCCGCGCCGCCGATCAACACATTACCTTGGGCGAGCGCATAGACCTGATTATCGACGCCTTTTAAAGGCGTTAATAATAGCGTGCCACCCCGCAGGCTCTTAGCGTTGCCCATCGAGGAGACCACCACATCAACCGTCTGACCTTGCCGCGCAAAAGCGGGTAATTTTGCCGTCACCATCACCGCGGCGACGTTTTTGAGCTGAATATTGGTTCCCGTAGGGACCGTAATCCCAAGTTGCGACAACATGTTATTCATCGACTGCGTGGTGAACGGCGTCTGCGTGGTCTGGTCGCCCGTGCCGTCTAAGCCTACCACTAACCCATAGCCGATCAGGGCATTGTCTCTGACTCCCTGTACCTGCGCGACATCTCGGATCCGCAACGTTTGTGCCATCGCGGTGAGACTCATACACAGCAATCCAATCATCATTATGATCCGCATCCTAGGACTCTCCGTTACATCGGTGCGATAGTTAAGAAAAAACGCTGTAGCCAGCCCATCTGCTGGGCATCATTGATGTAGCCATTTCCGACATATTCAATTCTGGCATCGGCGACAGAGGTGGAGAGCACCGCGTTATCGGCATTGATGGTGCGCGGATTCACCACGCCGGAGAAACGAATAAACTCGGTGCCCTGATTGATCTCGATCTGCTTCTCGCCCACCACCTTCAGGTTACCGTTGGCCAGCACTTGTGAGACTGATACCGTGATCGTCCCTGTGAAGGTATTATTCGCCGACGCCCCACCTTTCCCTGCAAAGTCATTACTGCCCGAGCCATCAAAGTGAGTTTTATCTCCCCCCAACGCGCCATCTAACGCGCGCGGCACGACATTTAGCCCAAGCTGACCGCTCCCTTTACGCGAGGCATTACTGCTGGAGCTTTTGCTCGCACTCACATTTTCTCGCAAGATAATCGTCAAGGTATCGCCGATGGCGCGGGGACGACGATCCTCAAATAGCGGCTGATAGCCAAAATTCATCGGGGCCACGGCCTGAAATATCGACCCGTTCATCACCGGTTGTGGCAGGGTAGCGGGCTGTGCCGAGGTATCTCCTTTGACTAAGGGGGTATGGGGAATGAGGGCGCAGCCCGTCAGGCTACTGAGGCAGGACCACACCATACCCATATAAAACCCACGAATTTTCACCGTATTCTCCTGTCGTGATACGGGCGTGCGGCCACGCCCAGGGCTAATCAGAGCTGTGTGAGGCGTTGCAGCATTTGGTCCGAGGTACTGATGGCTTTACTATTGATTTCGTAAGCGCGCTGTGTCTGGATCATGGTCACTAACTCTTCTGCCACATTGACGTTCGAGGTCTCGACATAACCTTGGTAGAGCGAGCCAGCCCCGTTCTGGCCAGGCGTACTCTCGGTTGCGGCACCGGAGGCCTGCGTCTCCTGGTAGAGGTTCTCCCCCTTACTCTCCAGCCCGGCATCATTAATAAAGGTATTCAGCGTCAGCTGGCCGACCTGTGCCGGTTGCGTCTGACCTGCCTGTGTCACACTGACAATGCCATCCTTGGAGATGGTGATGCTCAATGCATCGGCAGGGATTGTAATCCCCGGCTGTACCGGATACCCGGCGTTATTGACTAACTGACCATTCTGATCGACTTGAAAGGAACCATCGCGGGTATACGCCGAGCTACCATCCGGTAGCAGGACTTGGAAATAGCCTTGACCATTGATCGCGACATCTTTCGCATTATCGGTTTTCGAAAGATTACCTTGCGAATGCAGCCGTTCAGTCGTCACCGGTCTCACTCCGGTCCCAATCTGTAAACCTGAGGGAAGCGTATTTTGTTCTGAGGCCTGTGTTCCCGGTTGACGCAGCGTCTGATATAACAAGTCTTCGAATACCGCGCGTGAACGCTTAAAGCCGTTGGTCGACACGTTGGCGAGGTTATTGGAGATGACATCCATGTTTGTCTGTTGGGCATCAAGTCCAGTTTTCGCAATCCACAACGATCGGATCATGGTCTTTCCTTATTAACTGGTAATAGATAACAACTGATTAGCCTTTTGCTCGTTCTGATCGGCATGGCTGATCTCTTTCATTTGCATCTCGAAGCGGCGAGCGTGATTGATCATTTCCACCATGGATTGCACAGGATTAACGTTACTCTCCTCCAGCACCCCCGGTATCACTTTGCCTAGGGGATCTACCGGTAAACGCGCCTCGCCAAATTGCGCGATGGCTTGCGCGGTGGGGCGGAATAATCCATCGTCACCGCGCTGAATCGTCGTGGGATCGCCGTCGACGATTTTCAGCCGCCCTATCGTGACCGTTGCATTGGGCTGATCCCCGGCATTCAGTGCAGTCAGCGTGCCGTCCGTCGCGAGGGTTAATTGCGCGTGCTCGGGAATGGCGATCGGCCCGCCTTCCCCAACCACCGCCCGACCGTTAAGGGTCAGGAACCCGTCGGCAGACACCTGCATATTGCCATTACGGGTATAGGCCTCGCTGCCATCCGGGAGCGTAACCGCCAGCCAATTGTTCGGTTGTAGTGCCACATCCAGCGTCCGTTCGGTATAGTTAAAGCGGCCGGCTGATAGATCAGCCCCAGGGGTAGAGGCGGTCACGAAACTGCGGGTAGCGAGGGATTTCCCCTCCACCGGCACGGCTCGAAAGCTGGCGAGTTGCGCTTTAAAACCGGGGGTCGACACGTTAGCGAGATTACTCGCGGTCACAGCTTGTAACGCGAGGGTTTGGCTCGCCCCGCTCATCGCGGTATAGATCATCCTATCCATGAATCGCGCTATCCCTTAGCGTAAGTTGACGAGAGTATTAAGTATCTGGTCTTGGGTCTTAATCGTCTGCGCATTGGATTGGTAATTACGCTGCGCAACGATCATATTCACCAGTTCCTTACTGAGATCGACATTAGAAGCTTCGAGCGCTCCGGCCGTCATGGTGCCGAAATTACCGCTGCCGGGCGTACCAATTGCCGGCTGACCGGAGGACGTACTCTCGCTCCATAAATTATCGCCCTTAGGCTGTAGGCCTTCACTATTGGTAAAACTCCCCAGCACGATCTGTCCCATCGGTTGCGTACGTTGATTCGAATAGCTACCAACGATCGTGCCATCGTCGTTAATCGTAAACCCGGTCAGATCTCCCGGTGCATAGCCGTCTTGCTTAGGATTACCAAATTGCGTCTCACCGGTATTCTGTTGACTACTTCCTGTGAAATCGAGGGTTAAGCCTTGGTTAGCCGCGGCGCCATTCGCCCCTTGCAAAGTGATAGGCTGCATCGCGTCGCTCGTTAATTGCCCGTTCTCATCGAAGCTCATCGTGAAATCGGCAGAAGTGTCGCCCGTCGAACCATCGATCGGGTAGACTTGCCACTGATTATTGGCGGTCTTGACGAAATAGAGATTGAGTTGGTGGTCATTACCTTGGCTGTCATAGACGGTCATGCTGCTTTTCGCGTTATAACTATTGGCATCCTTGGCATCGAAGGGGGTGACCGAGGGTAGCGCATCCGAGGAGTTTAGGTTGACTTGTAAGGAACCTTGAGTCGTTGCACGAGCGGGAAGCTGAGTGGTCGGAATAATGAGCGGCACGGGGTCCGCCCCAGTCTGGACCGTCGCCGGAGAACCACTTACCGGATATCCAGTGACCTGTAATCCTTCGGTATTGACCAAGTAGCCATCGGCGTTGCGTTGTAACTGGCCATTGCGCGAGTAGTAGATCGACCCGTTACTATCTTCTAAACGGAAGAAGCCATTTCCCGAGAGCGCCACATCCAGATTACGCCCGGTAGCATTAATGGAGCCATCTCCGAAATTTTGGATAACGGCGGAGACTTTGGTTCCCAGCCCGGTTTGACTTCCGGCAAACATATCGGCAAACGCGGCGGTTGAACTCTTAAAGCCACTGGTCGCTGAGTTAGCAATGTTATTCCCTATCACATCTAGGTTACTGGCAGCAGCATTCAATCCACTGACGGCTTGCGAAAATGACATAGTATTCTCCTACTGGTTAAAGGATTTGTTTGATTTGATCGAGGCTCGCCGTACCGTAGGTGCCTAAATTAAGAACTGCACCGCTGGCGGTCGGGGTCACCCCGTACACAATGGCATAGGTAAGTGGCGAGGTATGAATCGCGCCTGTATCGTTGGTGGCATCGATGCTGATAGTGTATTTTCCGGCTGGTGCGGGGCTGTCGTCCGCCAGCGTACCATCCCACTGAAAGGTATGGGTTCCAGCGCCCATCGCGCCGAGATCTAACTGTGCAACGACATTGCCGCTACTATCTTTAATCGTGGCGCTCACCGCATTAGCAGTCGCATCGGTCTCAAAACCGAACGGCGTGGTAGCCTCGTCTCCTACCAAAATGGCATCACCGGGCACCATCACGCCGTGCCCGATCAGTAGCGTGTTTTGTACCGATTGGTTGGTATTAATCTGTCCAGAAATCGAGGACAGCGTGCTGTTTAAATTTTCGATCCCGGCCAGGGTATTGATCTGCGCGAGCTGAGTCGTCAATTGGCTATTATCCATCGGGTTGGTCGGGTCTTGATTTTTCAGCTGCGCGATCAACAGCGTCAGAAATTGATTCTGGAGGTCCGTGCTTGAGTTTCCTGAGGCCGAATCACTGGCACTGAGCCTATTGGCACTGCTAATAGCCGATAACATGTGTCGATTCTCCTCTATTGGCCTAGGGTTAAGGTCTTCAGCATTAGGCTTTTCACGGTATTCAGCACTTCCACATTCGCTTGATAGCTGCGTGAGGCAGAGATACTGTTCACCGTCTCCGCCACGACGTTAACGTTAGGCATCTTGACGTAACCCTGATCATCCGCCAGCGGGTTACCCGGCTGATACACCTGTTTTAACGGCGCAGGATCATCGATGATGGCGGCGACCTGCACCCCACCAATGCCCGACCCATTACTCGGCTGCGTTCTAAACACCACCTGTTTTGCTCTATAAGGCTGGCCATCAGGGCCGGTAACGCTGTCTGCATTGGCTAAGTTACTGGCACTCACGTTTAACCGCTGCGACTGCGCGCGCAGGGCGGAGCCAGAGATATCGAAAATTGAAAGCATTGGGCATTCCTTATCCTTGGATAGCACTACTCATCCACTTGAACTGATTGGACAAATAGGTCAAGTCCGTCTGGTAGTGCAGGCTGTTTTCAGAGAAGGCCACGCGTTCCCTATCCATATCCACCGTATTGCCGTCGGCAGAGGGTTGGTCGGGAATACGATAGAGCAGGTTAAGCGCCTGCGATCGGGGACTTGCCGCGGCAATATGCGCCGCGTGAGTTAACTGGAGATCGACGCCCCTCGCCATAGAAGGCATCGCGCCCACCGCTCGCGTAAGCTGTTGGGCGAACGGCAGATCGCGGGCTTGATAACCGGGGGTATCCGCATTAGCGATATTGGCGGCTAATACGCTTTGGCGCTGCGTACGTAATGCAAGCGCTTTGGTCGCGAAATCGAGAGTGTTGTCGAGGCGGTCTATCATAACGTTATCCTTACTGACTGAATATTTCGCAGAATACGTTAATCATTGCAGAGTAAATCGTTTGAATAGCGCTCAAAACGTAGAGCAATTTCCCACTTAACCGTCCTGCGCAAGGTTTACACTTTACCCTTTGCTTGATGAGAGGTGATAGGTGAGACTGCTCTGTATCACGTTAGGCGGGCTGCTCGCGACGACGGCCTGCGCGCAGCCATTATCGACGCAGTTATTACATTTTTTCCAACAGCGCGAGCCGAACTATGCCGCCACACTCAGTCTCGACCTCCCCACCGCGACAAGGTCGCTGCCTTGCTCACAGCCTCAGTTACAACTCCCGAGCAATAGCCGCCGCTGGGGGCCGCTAACACTGACGGCACGCTGCGGCAAGCAGGTCACCGTCTTACGTGTGGTGGTAAAGGTCATTGGCACTTACTACCAAAGCCGACAACGAATTGAGCAAGGCGCGAGTATCACCGCTCAGCAAATCATGCCGAAAATTGGGCGGCTCGATACACTGCCGCGCGCGAGTTGGTTAACGCCACCGCCCCTGCCTTTAATAGCGTTACAGACGATACCCGCAGGGAAAATTTTGACCAAGAACCAGTTCCGCCAACCGTGGGTGATTAAACAAGGTGAGACGGTGCCGATCACGTTCAGCGGAAGGGGGTTTCATATTACCGGGCGTGCCGTAGCGCTGGATAACGCAGGCATCAATCAAACCATCAGGATCCGCCTCGCCACTGGTCAGCGACTCACCGCGAGGCTTAACGACCAGCACGAATTGATCGTGCAATAATCACAGAATGAAACGACTAAAGTTTCGTGTATATCGACCGATAGAGAGAGTGACCCGCTTTTACTCTTGGTTTTTTTATTGCAAGGACAGTCTATGACAATCGAAAAAATACCCGGCATCGCGGGAAGGGCTAACGATGCACTACAGGACCCACGGCAAACGCGCGCGTTCAATGCTGAGCAACCCTGCGCGCAATTATCGCCGCACGCTCAGCCACCGGCGAGTGTCGGTCTTAGCCATTCGTTAGCACAGTTTACGCAATTGAATCATACCGATATCGATACTGAAAAGGTCCAGCAGTTACGCCAGTCGATGGCCGAAGGTCGTTATCAAATCGATGCGGGTAAGATTGCCGACGGGCTGATTGCCGAGCTAAAGGAGTAGGCAGATGGATGAGCGCCAACCGCCCCTCGCGGCGATCCTTGATAGCCTGTACCAAGTGTTAGCCTCGCTACGCCATATTATGGAGGAGGAGCAACGCCAGCTAATGGCCGCCACCACCGATAGCCGACGCTTATTGAGTCTGAGCGAGGATAAACAGTCGCTACTCACTACTTTGGCGTTTATCGAACAGCGCCGAACTACCCTCGACGCGCAGCTTAGGCTAACACCGCCTTACGCCGAGCATCCGGCCTTAAGTGCACGCTGGCAGAGGGTTATTCCGCTCGCCCAGCATCTCTGTGAACAGAACCAGCATACCGCGTTGATGCTCAATCAACAGCTGGCCTGGACGGAGCAGGTGCTCAGCGTGCTGCACCCTCTACAGGCGCAGCGCTTTTATGGTCCAGATGGGCATCCGGTCGTGGGTCGTTAACCGGATTAGACGACACTGCGGCGTGAAAAGTCTTTAATACGAAACCCGAGCAGCGCCAAGGTAATAAAGAAACTTATCCCGCCTGCGGCACAGACCGCGGTCAGACGAAGTAAACGCTCGACCATCAGGCCCTGTCCCCAGGCTGGCATCACGTGTAGTACCGCACATAACACGATGGCCATCACGACGACCGCCACAATGAGCCGCAGCAGAAACACGCCCCATCCCGCTTGCGGAATAAAAAATTGCTTCTTACGCAATTGCCAATAGAGTAACGCCGCGTTGAGGCAAGCCGCTAAGCCGATAGACAGGGAGAGTCCAGCATGCTTCAGCGGGCCGATAAAGGCCAGGTTCATCACCTGCGTGATAATCAGGGTCGCGATGGCGATCTTGACCGGCGTTTTGATATCTTGACGTGAATAGAAGCCAGGTGCCAAGACCTTCACGACGATCAAACCCACTAAACCGATAGAGTACGCCACCAGCGCTCGTTGCGTCATCGCCGCATCAAAGGCGGAGAATTTCCCATACTGGAACAGCGCAGAGGTTAATGGCCCAGCTAAGATCCCCAATGCCACTGCGCTCGGTAAGGCGAGGAGGAGACACAGTCGTAGTCCCCAATCCATCAGCCGTGAATATTCGTCAAAATTCCCGCTAGAGAAACTCCGCGATAACGACGGTAGTAAGATTGTGCCCAATGCCACCCCTAGTACGCCCGACGGAAATTCCATCAAACGGTCGGCGTAGTACATCCACGAGACGGACCCTGATACTAAGAAGGAGGCGAATATCGTATTGATGATCAACGAGATTTGGCTGACTGACACGCCTAGTATCGCCGGCCCCATCTGCCGTAACACCCGCCAAACTCCGGCATCTTTAAGATTGATACGCGGCAGCACCAGCATACCGATTTTTTTTAGGTGTGGGAGCTGATAACCGAGTTGTAAAATCCCGCCAACGACTACCGCCCAGGCTAGTGCCATCACCGGTGGATGGAAATAGCGCGAGCCGACAAGCGCAAAGCCAATCATGCTGATATTGAGCAGCGTCGGGGCGAAGGCAGGAACGGAGAAACGGTTCCAAGTATTAAGGATCGCGCCGAGTAATGAGGCGATAGAGATCAGTAGGATATAGGGAAAGGTGACGCGTAATAACGCAGTGGTAAGCGCAAACTTATCGGCGGTATCGGCAAAGCCTGGCGCGGTCACATAAATCACCCAAGGTGCCGCGATGATCCCGATAACGGTTACCAGCGCTAAGACTAGCGTTAATAATCCGGCGACATAGGAGACGAAGATCCGCGTCGCCTCCTCGCCCTCTTTACTTTTGTATTCAGCGAGAATGGGGACAAACGCCTGAGAAAACGCGCCCTCAGCAAAAATTCGCCGTAGCAGGTTGGGGAGTTTAAAGGCCACAAAGAAGGCATCTGTCGCCATCCCTGCACCGAACACGCGGGCGACGATGGCGTCTCGGGCGAATCCCAATACCCGCGAAAAGAGGGTCATGGAGCTGACCGCCGCCAAGGATTTAAGTAAATTCATAAAAGAGAAACATCCTGAATAATCAACAATTTCATATGGAGCACACGTTAAACGCTGGCTAGTGTACTGCCATTCCCGGAAATAATCAGTTCCGATTGTTACAAACCATGACGCCTTAGTCGGGTGTTGGCGTTACCAATGCCGTTAAGACATGGTCCTCCCAGCGCCCGTTGATTTTTAGGTAATCGCGAGCGTAGCCTTCTTTCTCAAAGCCTAATCGGGCCAATAGCGCCCCGCTCCGCTGATTTCGCGGCATATAGTTCGCCATAATTCGATGCAATTGCTGCTGTTTTTGTAGCACAGGGATAAGGGTGGTTAAGGCTTCATGCATCAGCCCGTTACCCTGCTGAGCGCCTGCCAGCGAGTACCCTAAATAGCAGGCCTGAAAGCAACCGCGGATCACCTGGGTAAAGTTCGCGACTCCCCATACTTGCTGTGCGGCGGGGTCCATCAGTAAAAAATAAAAGGCGTCACCCTGCTTCTGTTGCGTTGTCATCACATGGAGACGCGCATCCCAACCATGGTGATGAAAATAACTCTCGTCCCGTAAGGGTTCCCACGGCATCAGAAAATCCCGATTTTCTTGATAATAATCGGTCAATAGCCAACCGTCTCTTTCCGCGACGGTCCTAATCTGCATTCTAGGCGAGGTCAGCGACAGCCGCGGACCCGATGAGCGATAGCCAAACATGATGTCTCCACACGACGCAATAAGTGGATGATTATTGGCTAATTAGTGTGATGAGTAAAGACTCTCGCGAGAGTTTCAAATTTGGCAGAAACCCTAGCCTAGCGTACAATTATCGCTTATCGAAGCGTTATCCCCCTTTGGAATAGGATCGACTATGCATCTTTATGTTTATGACCACTGCCCGTTCTGTGTGAAAGCGCGGATGATTTTTGGCTTACATCAGCAACCCGTCGAACTCTCTTTCTTACTCAACGACGACGAAGCGACGCCGCAGCGCCTGATCGGTAAAAAGATGTTGCCTATCTTGGTAAAAGATGACCAAAGCGCGATGGGCGAGAGCCTCGACATTATCGACTATATTGAGTCGCGCTCTACCCTCCCACGCCTCAGTACGACAACCTCACCCGCCTTGGCAGAGTGGCTAACCGAGGTAGGAAGCTATGTTAATCAGCTATTATTACCCATCATGCCGACCACCGATTTCGCCGAATTTGCAACAGATGCCGCGCGCGACTATTATGCCGCTAAAAAACAGGCCTTTATGGGTGATTTCGGTCCACTGCGTGCGCAGCGTACGGAATTGGTCCTCAAGGTCAATCAGGACTTAGAGCGGCTCGCCGAGATAATTAGCTCACCGCATGCCGTCAACGGCACGCTGTCTTATGATGATATTCATCTGTTTCCGCTACTGCGCAACCTCACGTTAGTGAAAGAGATTGTTTGGCCTGATTCCGTCGCCGCGCTACGCGATTCGCTGTCTCGCCAAACCGCAGTGCCCCTGCTCTTTTCGCTAGCACGCTAGGAGGACTCTATGCGTAAGTACTTTTCGATCCTCGCCCTATGTTGCGGCATACTATTGACGGGCTGCGATCATCTTGCCTCCTACACGCTAAGCGAGCAGGAGATTAATCAAAGCCTGAGTAAACATGCTAATTACGAGAAAGATATTGGGATTGATGGCTTAGCCAATGCCCATATCATCCTCGATACCCTGCATGCTGAAGTGGGTCGCGCCGTGGCAAACCAGGTCGTATTATCTGGCCATGCAAACCTACGCTTCACCTCCCTATTCGGTAAGCAGAAGGCGGATCTGCAGCTGAAGATGAGCGCAGTACCGGTCTTTAATCGTGAAGAAGGCGCGGTCTACCTGCATAATCTAACGATCATCGACGCACAGGCGCAGCCTGAGAAGGTGCAGGGTGTTATTGACAGCCTAAAACCCTTATTAGCCACCTCACTGCGTGATTACTTCACTCAGCAACCCGCTTGGGTATTAAGTAGCGATCGCTCGAAAGCGGAGTCGCTTGCGAAGAAATATGCCACCGGCATCGAAGTAAAGCCCGGCGAACTAGTGATTCCCTTAGCCCCGTAGTACTGATTAACGCCTGCCGTTACGGCAGGTATTTCCTATAGCCCGTGTTAAGCCTTTCGACGCGACAGTCCGTTATCGGGACGGGGCTTGTCAGCGCAATATCTCGGCAGATAACACATTTTGTGTAAATAATGGATACTCAATGTCCCCAGGTACTATGCTCAAATTAGCCGTACACGGAAAGGGAACTCAGGATGAGGAAACAGAAACAAATCGATATTAGCGCTGGGTGCTGTGTAGCGGCTCGTCAAAATGGACTGCACGATTCAGGCAACGTTCTTCGCTCTAGTCTCCACGATAACACCTTTTTTATAATCGGTGCGGGAAATGGCAGGCTAGGAGTATGAAAAAACATCTCACCTTTACAGCACTACTATTATTAATAGTGGGCATTATCCTGTTTTTTTCTCGCCGTACCTAAGAAATTAGAAAATATCTCCACACCCAAGGCTATACGCCGCAGCCGCTTGTCCCCTATCATGACACGATAACCCACACTCAATAAGGGTATCGTATCGCGTTAGCCCAACCGTGGCTCGGACTAACGCAACGCGCTTACCATTGCAGAGGGTGTCCTTGATAATCCAAATAATGGTGTCCCTGTTTTCCCGTGGCGGCGGCGAGGACCGTGAGTAAACCTTGGCTGCTCTGTGCAACCGTGACCGGCGCTTGGCTGCCGCCCATATCAGTCTGTACCCAGCCTGGATGGAGAGATAGCAGGGTTACGCCCTGTTGCTCAGCCGCCGGTAATAAACTGCGCACCAGCATATTGAGGGCCGCCTTGCTCGCCGAGTAAAGCGGCATCTGCGCGTCGGGATTTTCGGCTAAGCTTGCCATCTGCGAGCTGGTAAAGCCTAGTACACCCGTTTGCGGTTCGAGTAACGGGAGTAGACGCTCAGCCAAGCGGACAGGTGCGAAGGTATTGGTCAGAAAAAGCGTGTTCAGTTGCTGGTCCGTCGCCAGATAGAGCCGTTGCGCTTCTGGACCATAGATCCCCGCATTGATGAGGATCGCCGAGAAGCGCTGCTGCGCAACCGCCGTTATAAACCGCTGCTGGCTCGTCGTATCAGTAATATCTAAGGCACACCAAGTAACGCCTGATACCGCGGGGGCTTCGCCGCGATAAGTGGCGGTCACTTGCCAGCCCTCCGCAAGGCTCTGTTCGACTAGCCCTAGGCCAATCCCCCGCGACGCGCCAATAATCAAGACAGTCTTTTCACTCATCATCGTTAATCCTTATTGTGGTGGCTGTGATAACTATAGTAAAAACTGTACCGCCTCGCGTTATCGTTCGTGCGTCAGGATGATCGAGGGACTTCGGGGAATAGGTCTAAGATTTACCGATACCCACGCAGCGATAGCCCGCCTATTCCTGTGCCCTGCTCGCCTGATAAATCGCTTCCATCTCATCCAATGCCGCTTGATGTTCGACGCCCCACTGATACATCTTTTCGATCGGTTCGGCGAACGTTAGCCCAAGGGCCGTGAGGCGGTAATCGACTTTTGGCGGAATGACATCGTAGACATGACGGGCAATTAACCCACGTTGCTCTAATTCTTTTAGCGTTTGGAACAGCATTTTTTTCGAGATGCCCTGCAAGCTGCGCTGTAACGCGCCGGTGCGGGCACGGCCCTCCGGCCAATGATAGAGCGCGTGCAATACCATTGAACTCCATTTAGTACTAAACAGATCCATAATTCTTCGCGCAGGAGAATCTGCATAGAAAAAGAGTTGCCCCTCTACCCAATCGGGCATAATTACTCACCTCCTAGTAGTTACCAAATGGTGACTACTACCAAAATTGTTCGTTCTTCACTATAGTCGCGGCCCACTCTATGACCAAGCGCAAACGAGAGAAGTATGAAAATTAATGCCCTAGTTGCCCATACTGCGACTTCCCCATTATCGACCGATCAAATCGCCCTGCGTCCTCTGCAACAGCAAGACGTGACTATCGAGGTATTGTACTGCGGCGTATGCCATTCTGACTTACATATGGCACGTAATGAGTGGGCCGTGAGCCGCTACCCCTTAGTGCCTGGCCACGAAATCGTGGGCAGGGTTATCGATGTCGGTAATCAGGTCTCGCGCTTCGCACCTGGCGATATCGTCGGCGTCGGGGTAATGGTTGATGCGTGCCGCGAGTGTCATTTTTGTCAAAATCAAGCAGAACAATATTGCGAGGAGGGTTTCACCCCGACCTATAATGGCATCGACAAATACACCGGTGAGAGCACATGGGGCGGCTATGCGCAGCAAGTTATCGTCGATCAAGACTTCGTAGTCTCCGTACCGGACAACCTCCCCCTTGCCGGCGTCGCTCCACTATTATGTGCCGGGGTCACCGTATGGTCACCGCTCCGCCACTTCGGCGTCAAAGCAGGAGATAAAGTTGGTGTGGTTGGCCTAGGTGGACTCGGACATATGGCAGTAAAATTAGCGAGCGCGCTCGGCGCAGAGGTGACCTTGTTTACTACCTCGCCTCAGAAAGGTGTAGATGCGAAACGGCTAGGGGCAAAACAGGTCGTTGTCTCTCACGACGCCGAGCAGATGGCTGCCTGTCAGACCTCCCTCGACCTGATTATCGACTGCGTAGCCGCCTCGCACGATCTCGACCCTTACTTAGCGACACTAAAAACTAATGGCCGGCTTGTCTTAGTCGGGATCCCCGAGAGCCCACACACTTCTCCCGCGATCACGCCGATGGTCTTTAGACGATTAAGTATCAGCGGTTCATCGATCGGTAGCATCAAAGAAACCCAAGAGATGCTCGATTTCTGTGGTCAACATGGCATTACCTCCGATATCGAACTGCTGAGCGGCGAGAATATCGAAACAGCCTTTACTCGCATGCTAAACGGCGATGTAAAATATCGTTTCGTGATCGATATACATGCGACACGGTGGTCGCGCTAAAGTCTTCCCCCTCACTGCTTGCAGCCCAGCGTGGCTGCATCTTGCCCCTTACACCTGTCGCCAAGGGGCGGAATATGGCACGATGGCCTCATTTCGTTGCACCTTCTATAAAAAAAGAGTGCAATCTCACGTTGCGACCTTTATGCTTGGTTCCCGGCCTGAACGCCCTAATCGTTGACCTATTAGCCGGAGCCTATACTGATGAAATCCCCTGTAACTACGCTGACCCTTCGTCGTCCCGATGACTGGCATATTCATCTGCGCGATGATGAGATGCTAAACACTGTCCTACCCTATACCAGTGCGCATTTTGGGCGAGCAATCGTCATGCCAAATCTAGTTCCGCCGGTCACTACCGTTCATGCCGCCGAACAATACCGTCAGCGTATTCTCGCCGCGCTTCCTGCAACGCATCACTTTACGCCATTGATGACCTGCTATCTGACCGATAGCCTCTCTGCCGACGAGGTCGAGCTAGGTTTTAGCCGTAAAGTCTTCACCGCCGCAAAACTCTATCCGGCCCACGCCACCACCAACTCTAGCCACGGCGTTACCAGCATTGACCACATTGCTGAAGTGCTGGAGCGCATGGAGGCCATCGGCATGCCGCTGCTCATCCATGGTGAGGTGACTGATTCTCACGTCGATATTTTTGACCGTGAAGCGAAATTTATCGATCAAGTGTTGATACCGCTGCGTCAACGCTTCCCGGCACTGCGCGTTGTCATGGAGCACATCACGACCCGTGATGCCGCGCAATACGTACAAGAGGGAAACGAGCTACTAGCCGCGACGGTAACCCCCCAACATTTGATGTTCAACCGTAACCATATGTTGAGTGGCGGGATCCGCCCACATCTGTACTGCTTGCCGATCCTCAAGCGTAACATTCACCAGCAAGCCCTCCGTGATGTGGTCGCGACCGGACACGCGCGGTTTTTCCTCGGTACCGATACCGCTCCACATGTACAATCGCGTAAAGAGTCGAGCTGTGGCTGTGCCGGGGTTTTCAACGCGCCGACTGCATTAGCCGCCTACGCCACAGTATTCGATGAGCTCGGGGCACTGGAGCACCTAGAAGCATTCTGCTCGATAAATGGTCCGACATTCTATCAATTACCGGTCAATGAGCAGACCATTACGCTACAACGCCAAGCGTGGACAGTACCCGAACATATCGCCCTCGGCGACGAGCAGTTAATTCCCTTCTTGGCAGGAGAGACCGTGCAATGGCAGGTTGTGAGTGAATAACCCGCATTAAACCAGATCCATGCTATACTCTGTCCTTCCTATGGAGTAAATAGGATACATGTAACCTCAGTCTTCACCACTACTAGACGATTATGGAGGTTCAGATGGATAAAGAAAGTAATGTGATCCAAACACATCCGTTAGTCGGTTGGGATATCAGTACCGTCGAAGATTATAATGCGATGATGATCCGCCTGCATTCAGTCTCCTCGGCCCAACAAACAGAACAAGATGCCGATATTGGTCCCGCTTATTGGATCACTACGGATGTAGCACGGCAGTTTATTTCTCTTCTCGAAGCAGGCATTGCGCGTATTGAAGAGTCAGAGACAGAACCAGTCAGGGCAAAGCATTAACTCTCCAAGGCACCCATAGGGTGCCTTTTTTTGTCTGACCCCGCTCGACTCTGCTATGCTGCAAAAAAAAAGCGGAGCAATGCAATGATTTACGATGTCATTATTGTCGGAAGCGGTTCAGTCGGGGCAGCAGCAGGCTGCTACGCCACCATCAATAACCTAAACGTATTGATGATCGATGCTCACCATCCCCCTCATCAACAAGGTTCGCACCATGGTACCACTCGCCTGATGCGCTATGCCTATGCCGAAGGCGATCGCTACATGCCTCTGCTGCAACGCAGTAAAGTGCTGTGGGACGCGCTGGAAAAAACCTCGTCGACCACGCTGTTCCAACGCAGTGGTGTCCTGTCGATTGCCCCGCTTAACGCGCCACTGATCCCACAGTTACTGGCGAGTGCGCAGACTTGGTCTGTGCAAGTAGAAGCCCTGAGCGCGCAACAGATCCGGCAGCGCTGGGAGACCTTCGTTGTGCCCGATGACTTTCACGGCGTACTCGATAAAGAGGCGGGCTACCTCTATAGTGAAAAAGCGGTCGAGCAATGGATCAGACTGGCGCAAGAACAAGGCTGTGCACAGTTATTTAATTGCCCAGTCACCGCCATCGAACACCACGATGAGCTGTATCGGGTCACTACGGCGGATGGCGACTATACCGCACGTAAAATTATCATCACCGCAGGCAGCTGGGCGAAAAAACTCGTCCCCGACCTGCCGATCACGCCAGTACGCAAAGTCATGGCATGGTTTCAGTCCGATGGGCGCTTTAGTCATCACACCCATTTCCCGGCCTTTACTGCCCAGCTCGACGACGGTAGCCAGTATTATGGCTTCCCTGCCGAGGACGACCAGCTTAAAGTCGCGCGCCACGATGGCGGGCAACCGTTGCAGAGCGCCGCTGAGTGCCTGCCCTTTGGCCAAGTCCCCACAGATGGTAGCGAATGTTTCGCCTTCCTAAAGCAATTTTTACCCGGGCAAAGCGCTTGCCTCTTCGGCCAAGCCTGCAGCTACGACAACTCTCCCGACGGCCATTTTATCATCGATTATCTGGATGAGAATAAGACCGGATTGGTGATCAGCGGCTTAAGTGGTCACGGCTTTAAATGTGCGCCCGCGCTCGGGGAAATTGCGAGCCACTTCGCGCTAGGCCAAGAGATCGACACCGTCATCTCGCCATTTCGTCTGCAACGCTTCGCAACGGCGTAATTGATACGCGGCATTGTCATAAAAGCGTCACGCATAATGAGTATCGTGACGCTAACTTTTTCCTACTAAGGGACAATGCATGAAGTCGAAGAACCCCAACACCTCAGCCGCACCTGAAAACCCACAGCGTCGCCGCTTACTTGCCGGTGCATCGGTACTGGGTGTTAGTTCTACCCTATTACCACTCGGTGGTGCACAAGCCGTCGTACATCAAAATAGTGCCGCACGGCCTCTTGCCGATTATCCCACGACCAAACAGACAGAATTACTGCGAGAAAAAGTAAAAAACGTTGTGGTGATTTATGCAGAGAATCGTAGTTTCAATAACCTGTTCGCCAATTTTCCCGGTAGCCAACAGCCGTTAAACCAGCTGAGCGAGCAGGCGACAACCCAAGTTGATCGGGATGGCACCCCGCTTTCGCATCTACCACCGATTTGGAAAGGCCTTGTCCCAGACCCGCAGGTGGTCAACCATAAGCGCTATGAAATTGGTCAAGACGCAGCGTATCTCAATACATTGCCCAATAAGCCTTTTGCCTTGCAGGGTGATGACCAAGAGGCCCTACCGCAAGGGGTCATTACTCGTGATCTGTGGCACGTGTTTTATCAGAACCAGATGCAAATTAATGGTGGAAAGAACGATCGCTTCGTCGCCTGGGCCGATTCCGGGGCGTTAACTATGGGCTGTTATGCCGATAGCGCGTATAACATGCGCCTATGGCAATTAGCACGCGACTACACGCTCTGTGATAACTTCTTCCAAGGTGCTTTCGGCGGATCGTTCCTTAACCATCAATATCTAGCCTGTGCCCAAGCGCCCTACTATCCTGATGTTAACACCTCGCCTGCGAAAGGCTTAATCGCAGAACTGATGAGCGACGACCCAACCGATAGCCGCCTAAAACCCTTAGCGGACTCGCCCGCCAGCGCATTGACCGGTATTCCAAAATTCGGGCCAAGCCAGATCACCCCCGATGGGTATGCGGTTAACACCATGCAACCGCCCTTCTGGCCTTCCGCTAGTCGCGATGCTCAACGCCCGGATTACGCCGATGCCAGTAAGGCCAATGTATTGCCTGCGCAAAAACACGCGCATATTGGCGATAAACTGGCAGAGAAAGGAATTGATTGGGCATGGTACGCCGGCGGCTGGCAGTTTGCGACCGATGATCAAAAAGACAGTACGGAATTTCCGCCGCGTCCTGATTTCCAATTGCACCACCAGCCTTTTAACTATTTCGAAAACCTCGGCCCCGCCCATCCGCAGGCGAGAACGCAGCATTTGCGCGATGGTGGCTTAGGCGACTCCCCCGCCACCAACCATTTTCTTGCTGATGTCATTTCCGGGAAACTCCCTCCAGTGACCTTCTATAAGCCGCAGGGTAACCTCAATATGCATGCGGGTTACTCGGACGTTGAAGCCGGTGACCGTCATATTGCACATATTATCGACCAATTACAGCGCAGCCCGCAGTGGCCAAATACGGTAGTGGTGATAACCTTTGATGAAAATGGCGGCTGGTGGGATCCTGTCGCTCCACCGAAAGGAGATCGATGGGGGCCCGGTTCACGCATCCCAGCGTTAGTGATTTCACCTTTTGCACGCCGCGGTCATGTCGATCACACCCAATACGATACCGGCTCAATTCTACGTTTCATTAGCCGTGTCTACGACCTACCTGTACTTAATGGGCTAACCGAACGCGATAACGCGTTAGTAAAACATGGGCACGCTAAAATGGGTGACCTCAGCGCCACCCTAGAGTTTTAACGGCGAACAACCTAACCGCCCCTGCGCAAGCTGGGGCGGAATATTAAGTGTTATCTTTATTAATTGGCGACGGTAAGGTCATTCGTAATAGACCGCGTGACTTATTAAAGATTTTATTACTCGTCTCTCGTCCTGCTCGGCGCTGACGCTGTTCGTCAGGCGTCAAGGTTGACTCCTCTAAACATTCAGGGCTACAACAGCCACGATACTTCACCGCACAGTCGTCACATTGGATAAACAATAAATGGCAGCCGTCGTTTAGGCAGTTCACGTGAGTATCGCACGATGCGCCACACTGATGGCAGTGCGCTAATACATCGTCTGAGATACGCTCGCCCATGCGCTCATCGAACACAAAGTTTTTACCTTTAAACCGTACAGGTAACCCCTGCTCGCGCGCCTTTCGCGTATATTCGATAATCCCGCCTTCGATATGGTAGATATTCTCGAATCCCTGGTGCTTCATCCAGGCGCTGGCTTTCTCGCAACGGATCCCCCCGGTGCAGTACATCACGATCTTTTTCTCTTTCTGCTCCGCGAGCATCTCTACTGCCATCGGCAACTGATCGCGAAAGGTATCGGCCGGGATCTCCAATGCATTATCGAAACGACCCACCTCATACTCATAGTGATTACGCATATCGACAAATACGGCATCGGGATCGTCGAGCATAGCATTGACTTCGTTGGCCTTAAGGTAGGCGCCGACATCGCTCGCATCGAAACTCGTATCCTCAATACCATCTGCCACGATCCGCTCGCGCACCTTCATGCGCAATACCCAGAAAGATTTACCGTCGTCATCGAGGGCAATATTCATCCGCAAGCCATTCAGTGCCGGGTCGAAAGCGAAGATCTTCTGCTTCATCGCCTCAAAATTACTGGCGGGCACGCTAATTTGCGCATTGATCCCCTCTGCCGCGATATAGACACGACCAAACACCTTCAGGGCAAGAAAGGTTTGATAAAGGCGGTCACGGAACTCCTGCGGATCGTCGATAGTAAAGTATTTATAGAAAGAGACGGTAGTGCGCGGTTCGACCTCTTCCATTAAACGCTGTTTGAGTTCTTTGTTCGATACAAGGTTATGTAACACTGGCATGGTGTTCGTCCTTTAGGGCGGTTAAAAAAGGCGTCTATCATACCCGATAGCCCTACGCATCCCAAGCCCCGGTTGGGCGTTCGTTCGGGATAAACCAAAAATTCATTAAATTAATCGCTAACGGCTTCACAGTAAGAAATATGATCTATGCTTCTTTTATTCCCAAAGAGATGAGGTCAATACCATGGATTTATTCACTACCTTAGACGAAGCGATTAACGTCGCGCGCGAGAGCTATCTGGCTGACAACCCAGAGGTCGATGAGAACGACGCCGCCATTAGCCAATTTTCATTACAAAAATATGTTATGCAAGATGGCGACATCATGTGGCAAGCAGAGTTTTCCGATCAGAATACCGAGCCAAGCGAATGCCTGCCTCTCTACTTTGACGAGGCTGCACAAGCAATCTGGGATAACGAGTACGATGAAGAAGAGATTCTCGCCGAATGGTTACCCGAGAATACCTTACATGAGTGGGACGAAGGCGAATTTCAACTTGCGCCACCGACCGATACTGAAGAAGGGCGCGCCGCCGCGAATGAGTGGGATGACGACAACAGCGACTCTGAACGCTGGTAGTTACGGGTAGTCACCATGTTTGGCATCGATCGGTAACATAAAGGTGTCAACGATAAGCGAAAGTGGTAAATCCAAAATCGTGATAAAGCGCCAATAACCTTGGCGCAGATCCCACTGCACACCCGGGTAGTACTGATGTCCCTGTCCTTGCCCCGCCACACTGCGACTAATAATACTGCCACAACCACTCAACATAACGACTGAGAGTATGACGACTAGTTTTTGTTGCCATGGGAACATGACTTATCGACCTCACCGATAAAAAAGGCGGCCTAAGCCGCCTTATCATTAGTTAACCTGTAGTGCGTGAGGATTAACGGTCAGCTTGGCGTAACTCTCATGCCACTGACGGTATTTATCCTGTTGCTGCCATAGGCGGCTGTGTAGTCGTGCCAACACGACAGGATCGCTAATCGCAAGCAAACGCTGGTTCGCGCTACTCTTCTCCGGTGACTCACTCAGTAACTGATCGATTTGACGTTCACGAGCATGCTCCAGCAGATCGCTCTGCAGATGGCGGCTCGTCGCCATGGCCGTCGCTAGCGCGTTAAAAGAAGGATGGAACAGCGCATGCATAAAGCCATCATCCAATACACGCTCGCGATTGAGCAGCACATAATTATCGGTATCAATCAGCTCTTGCGGCGTATCGTACTCTTCTGGAATTAAGAATAGCTTCGCGCGGCGTGAGGCTAAACCGATCGTAGCGCGGCTCGAAATCACTGATACGATCGGCGACAGGATCAATGAGCCGACGATCGGTGCTAACCACCACAGGAAGTTCAGGTCGAGATAGCCCATGCCCGCAGCCCACACAATACCGAGTAGCATCTGTGAACCGTGGCGACGGAAAGCCTCGCTCCACGGGGTTGAGTCATCATCACGCTGCGGGGAATCCCAGACTGCTTTTAGTCCCAGGAATGCGCTAACCACGAAAACGGTGTGGAACAGCATCCGTACCGGTGCGAGTAATACCGAGAACAACATCTCTAAAATCAGAGAGAGGAAGACGCGGACAAAGCCACCGTAAGGTTTAGCGCCCTTACACCAGATCAGTAATACACTGAGCATCTTCGGTAAGAACAGCAGGACGAGCGTCGTCGAGAAAAGTGCAATCGCCAGTTCAGGACGCCAGTGTGGCCAGACCGGGTACAGCTGTCGAGGCTGTAAGAAGTAAGTCGGCTCGACCAATGAGTGCACCACCTGTAACGCCGTAGAGAGGGCGAGGAACATAAACCACAAGGGTGCAGAGAGGTAAGACATCACCCCGGTCAAGAACACCGCACGGTGCACAGGGTGCATACCCTTAACCATAAATAGACGGAAGTTCATCAGGTTACCGTGGCACCAGCGACGGTCACGCTTCAACTCATCCAACAGGTTAGGCGGTAGCTCTTCATAGGAGCCTGGCAGGTCATAGGCAATCCAGACGCCCCAGCCGGCACGACGCATCAAGGCCGCTTCCACAAAGTCATGGGACATAATGGACCCGGCGAAAGACCCCTCGCCCGGAAGCGGAGCCAAGGCACAGTGCTCGATAAATGGCTTCACGCGAATGATGGCGTTATGGCCCCAGTAGTGGGATTCACCAAGTTGCCAGAAATGGAGGCCCGCGGTAAAGAGGGGTCCATAGACGCGCGTTGCGAACTGCTGACAGCGAGCGTAAAGCGTATCCATCCCAGAGGCTTTAGGAGAAGACTGGATGATCCCGGCATTCGGGTTCGCTTCCATCATACGCACGAGGCCTGATAGACACTCTCCGCTCATCACGCTGTCGGCATCCAACACGACCATATAAGCGTAGTTCTGCCCCCAACGGCGGCAGAAGTCATCGATGTTACCGCTTTTACGCTTCACACGGCGGCGACGGCGGCGATAGAAGATTTGCCCTTCTCCCCCGACATCACGCACTAATTCCATCCACGCTTTCTGTTCGGCGATGGCGATATCGGCATCAAAGCTATCGCTAAGAATATAGACGTCGAAATGCGCGCCATTACCGCTACGCTTAACTGATTCCCAAGTTGCACGTAGACCGGCGAACACACGCTGCACGTCCTCGTTACAGATAGGCATGATCAGCGCAGTTCTATTCTCAGGGTTAAGCGGTTCATCCCCTGCCGTACCATAAGAGATGCTGTACTTATCCTTGCCCATCAACAGCTGCAGAAAGCCCATTAATGCGGTCCAGAACCCGGCGGATACCCAGCAAAATAAAATCGCAAACAAGAACAGGATGCCGGTTTGTAAAACGTAAGGCAGGATCTGTAGTACCGCCTGCTTCCAATCCGGTGTGAAGAGTTGCGTCGGGTCGATCAGCGCCCAGCCTTGATAAGGCAGGATCGTTTTCATATACCAGGTTGCGACAACGGTCTGCGCTAGGGTCAAGAACAGCAGAATGTAGCGACGCATCGTCCCCACCACCCGCCACTTCTCTTCCGAGTTACGCGTAGGCGCATCTTGTAAACGCTCGCGTTGCTTACGCGACTTACCGCGTAGGGAACGCCATGCCCGCGTGAGCGGGTTAGTTTCCCAAATATCAGGCGACATCAGCGCACGTCTTACCGGCGGCATGGCCTTAAGGGTGGTGCGCTGCAAATCATCCTGGTCAAATTGCGCGTCGCCCGCATCTTTGGTCGCCCAAGCCATTTTAACGCGCGAGGAAACCGAGGCAAGCGCCGCATCTTCTTCATGGTCGCTCGCTGTCGTGTCATGACCCAGTTCACGATGGAACTGGGCAAAACTTTCCTGCGCGGCGGCTGAGCGTAGCGAAGACTGCTCTGCCGCATCAAGCGGCAGAGTGTCGACGTACTGTTCCGAGTTAAACGTTGATTTATTCATTGGCAGGTAACTGATAGCTCCAGGTTTCGGTCAATGGTTTTTCATCGCGGGTTAACGCCGCACGCATCTCCGTCACTTGTTTTGGATCTTTAACACGTAGACGCAGCGTGAGACGCCATCCCTTCGTGACTGGGTTATAACGGACATTCTGCTCAACAATTTCGCCATTGTTCCCGATGCTCACTTGCGGAGCGACTTTCGCATCGCTTGTCAGCTTACTCAAGTTCTTACCGACGAAATCGACCAGGAACGCGATGCTGCCGTCTGGCTGACGCACCAAGTTCGACTGTTTAACGTCACCGGTTGAACGTAGCGTATCTTGGACCCAACCTAAATTGTTATCGTGCAGCGCCGCTTCATCGCGAGTGAAGTGTAAGCGATAATCGAACTTCATCTCTTTGCCAGCTGCCGGCAGCTTTTCTGGGCTCCAGAACGCCACGATATTATCGTTGGTCTCATCATTAGTCGGGATTTCGACCAGTTCGATATGGCCTTTACCCCAATCGCCGACCGGTTCTACCCAGCCGCTTGGACGTTGGTCATAACGGTCATCGAGATCCTGGTAATGGCTGAAATCGCGATTGCGTTGTAATAGTCCGAAGCCTTTCAGGTTCTCAACTTGATAGGTGCTCACCCCTAAACGACGCGGGTTATTAATAGGACGCCAGATCCATTCACCATTACCGTTGTGAATAGAGAGACCATCCGAATCATGCAGTTCGTTGCGGTAGTTCACCACAGGTGATGGCTGGTTGGCGCCAAACAGGTACATACTTGTAAGTGGGGCAATACCGAGTTTAGTGACGTTGTCACGTAAGTAGACCCGAGACTGCACATCTACCGTGCTGTCTTTTCCTGGATGGATAATAAAGCGGTAAGCACCCGTTGCACGTGGCGAGTCGAGTAACGCATAAATCGTCAACTGCTTAGCATTGGCGGTTGGACGCTCAATCCAGAACTCTTTAAACCGTGGGAACTCTTCCCCTGCTGGCACAGCGGTATCGATCGCCAGACCACGCGCGGAGAGACCATAGGTTTGGCCAGCACCGACCACACGGAAGTAGCTCGCCCCTAAGAAGCTGCTAATCTCATCTTCTTTTTTGCGGCTGTTAAGGGGGTAAAGCACCTTAAACCCAGCAAAACCCAGGTTTTTCAAGGTATCGGCATCATGGGGGACTTTTCCAAAATCGAAGTAGGCAGGATCGTACTTAATTTCATGGACGGCCGAGGCGGTCACTTCGTTAATTTTCACCGCTTGATCGAAATACATGCCTTCATGATAAAACTCGAGCTTGAACGGGGTGTGGAGTTTTGCCCAGTACGCTTTATCACGTTTAAATTGAATTTGTTGGTAGTCGGCGTATTTTAATTCGCGAAGTTGTGAGGGCAGATTATTATTTGGGGCTTGGTAGCCTTTTTTAGCCAATGACTGTGCTTGTTTAGCAACATCATCGATACTAAATGCCCAACTGTTGCTCGTGTAGAGTGCGACCAGTACTGCTGCACCAACCCATTTGAGTTGTCGTCCTTTATGTGTAGTCTCTTTCTTGATGAGCACATCGCCCCCTTAAAATGTGTACTTAAAATCACTCAGCGTATATTAATGGATTCCATGGCATTCTGACAGTCATCTTAGAGTGATAGTGTCTTTTTATTAGTAATAGCAGATTTTTCGGATTATTTAACGAAACCCGCAGGCCGCCTAGGTTGTCTGATATACTTCCCATGATCTTAGCCGAAATCGTGCAAAATGCACCCTAGACGATGAGTATAGATGATGTCTACCCAACCCCCACAACGTGAGTATTTTCTCGATTCCATCCGCGCGTTCTTAATGCTGCTCGGTGTACCTTTTCACGTGTCGCTCATTTATTCGTCGCAACACTGGACAATTAACAGCCCTACGGCCTCTTTCGGGCTGACGTTATTTAACGAGTTTATCCACTCGTTTCGTATGCAGGTCTTTTTCGTCATCTCCGGTTATTTCTCCTACATGCTATTTTTGCGGTATTCGCCGCAACGCTGGCTTAAGGTTCGCCTTGAGCGGGTAGGTATTCCTTTTCTTGCGGCAATTCCATTAATTACCTTGCCGCAGTTTCTATTATTGAAAAATATCTCGGATAAATTTCCGAATTGGTCACAATTCACGCTCTATCAAAAATATAATACCTTATGTTGGGAGCTTATATCGCACCTGTGGTTCTTGCTGATCCTCTGTTTATTAACGCTGATCGGTTATCAATTATTCCGTTTCCTCGCGACCCGTTCCGAACACTGGCAGGATAAAAAGGTGAGTTGGTGGCAGGTTATCCTAGGCTTAACCTTAAGTGTTTTAGCCTGGTGCGTGTTGCGCCGCGTATTAGTGATCACGCTGCCGCTGGTGATGAAAGATGCATTGATGAATATCGTGGTGATGCAGGTACTCTTTTATCTCCCCTTCTTTATATTGGGCGCGCTCGCTTGGCAGATCACCTCGCTCAAGGCGCTGTTTATCAAGCCGCATCCGCTACTGTGGCTCAGTACGCTCCTCGCCTTCTACGCCTATCACTATAATCAGCATCACAGTTCTGGTGAGGGTTGGCTCTATGAACTCGATGCCTTAATTTCGATGGCGATGGGTATCTGCATGCTCAACATCTGTTTTAGCAGCGGCTATCGTTTATTAAATAGCCACTCGCCACGAGTCACTTACCTGGTGAACGCCTCGCTGTTTATTTATTTGGTCCACCATCCCTTAACCCTGATCTATGGCTTATTTGTCAGCCCGGCCATTCATAATAATTGGCTCGGTTTTTTTGCAGGCTTAGTCATGGTATTTGGCGTATCATTCGTCCTGTACGAGATCCACCTGCGTATTCCCGTACTGCGATTTCTTTTTTCAGGCAAGACGACGAAATAATAAATATTCAACAAGGGTCACTACATGGAACAACGTTCTGCAGCAAAAGCCGGTCATGTTAAAACGGTGCTGTCATCGCCTTCATTACTCATTACCGAGAGCTTGGCGGGTATTGTCACGGCTCTCGCCTTAATACCGGAAGTGATCTCATTTTCGGTCATTTCAGGGGTAGACCCGAAAGTAAGCCTTATCGCTTCCTTCGTCATCTGTCTTACCCTATCGTTTATCGGCGGTCGCCCTGCAATGGTGAGTGCCGCTGCCGGGTCGGTCGCTCTCGTTATCGGCCCGATGGTTGCCGCTCATGGCGTTAACTATATTTTGCCCACCGTCGTGCTAGCGGGGGCATTACAAATCCTCTTCGGCGTACTCGGTTTAGCAAGAATGATGCGCTATATCCCTCAGGCGGTGATGACGGGATTCGTCAACGCATTGGGGATACTGATCTTTATGGCGCAGGTGCCGCATATCTTAGGTCATGGGCCGCTGGTCTGGGTATTCTTCGCCGTGACACTCGCTATCGTCATCGGGCTACCGCGTGTCTTTACCGCCATCCCTGCCCCGTTGATCGCGATCGTCTTACTGACCAGTATCGCGATCTATAGCGGTATTCACCTGCCAAACGTGGGGGATGAGGGAACAATGTCACCGGGTCTTCCTGGCTTCAACGCCTTGCATGTCCCCCTCAACTGGCAGACGCTAAGCATTATCTGGCCTGCGGCGATAAGTGTTGCGCTCGTCGGTCTGATGGAGTCGTTATTGACTGCGAAGCTGGTGGATGACATTACCGATACCCCATCCAATAAACACCGTGAGTCATGGGGATTGGGCGTTGCTAATCTCTTCGCAGCCTTCTACGGTGGCGTACCGGGTTGTGCGATGATTGGCCAAACTATCGTTAACGTCGAACTGGGTAAGGCGCGAAGCCGAGTCTCAACGGTGATCGCCGCCATCGTGTTATTGCTATTAGTCAGCGTATTGAGTCAGGTGATGGCTAAGATCCCGATGGTCGTTCTCGCCGCCATTATGGTGATTGTCTCTGCTAAGACACTTAACTGGCATAGCCTGCAACCGAAGACGCTGCGCCGATTACCTGTCAGCGAAACCCTGATTATGCTATTTACCGTGGTGGTGACGGTCTGGACGAGTAACTTAGCGCTGGGCGTGGTAGTGGGCGCGGTCTTTGCCACCTTACTGTTCGCACGACGCATTAGCCATATTATTGTCGCGCGGCGTAGCCTCTCCGCCGATGGTCAACAGGTCACCTACCATGTGGAAGGTCCGCTGTTCTTCGCGAGCAGCAACGACTTATACGAACACTTTGACTATGCGAATGATCCACAGCAGGTGATTATCGATCTCAGTGCCGCACAAATCTGGGACGCGTCGAGTGTTAGTGTGCTCGACTCTATCGAACATCGTTATCAGCGTCACCATTGTACCGTTACCCTCGTGGGATTAGCCGGGCGCAGCGAGGCGATCCACCAACGGGTTTCCGCTCAACATCAGTAATAGAAAGGGGGAGCATCTTGCGCTCCCCCCACCCCATTTTTTTAATCCTCAAACATTATAATGTTTTTACATTTCGGACGCATTTAACTATATTATGTGAACTTTATCACATTCCGATTTGACCATCATGACACCTAATCGCCCCAATTCGGACAACCACTTATCTGGTACCGATACCAATCGCCGTCGCTTTCTTAAAAACTCGCTGATCGTCACCGCAGGTTGCTTTGTCACCACGCTGCCGCTCGCGGGACTCGCGCAAACGCCAAGCACCTCCGGTGATCCGTTACGCGCGTTTATCCGCGTTACGCAGACCATCACCGAACATAAGCAGATTAATGCCGAGCTTGCTGCACATTTCTATAACGCCTTCGTTAAGCGCTCCTCGCAGTTTGCCCAGCAACTCCTCCCCCTCGCCCAACAGATCAGTGAAGGGATGAGTGCCGAGGCTTTTGCCAGCCGGGCGCAGCAAGCGGGTTTACAAGCGTTGTTAAAACAGATTGTCACGGCGTGGTATACCGGAACAGTGGGCGATGATTACCACGGGACTCTCGTGAGTTATCAGCAGGCGTGGATGTATCAGACAGTCAGTGATGGGTTAGTCGTCCCCACCTACTGTGGTAACGGCCCATTATGGTGGACCGCCCCCGTGCCCGACGCGAACAACACCGCAGTCATCGACGCGCTGTAATGTCTTACTTCACCTCCTATAACAATAAAATTAATCATTATGAAAAAACCAGAATTTACTGCTAACGGTGATGTGAGCGCCGATGTTGTCATCGTAGGGTCCGGAATTGTTGGCGGGATGATGGCCGATCGTCTCGTCGCACAAGGCTATTCCGTCTTAGTCCTAGAAGCGGGCTTGCGCATCACCCGTGCGCAGGCTGTCGAAAACTGGCGTAACATGCCATTTGCCAATCGCGCAGGCTCTGACTTTCAGGGGCTCTATCCCCAATCGCCGCTCGCACCTGCCCCACTCTATTTTCCGCCGAATAACTATGTCAACGTAACTGGCCCCAGTGCTGGCAGTTTCCAGCAAGGCTATTTGCGCACGGTAGGCGGAACGACTTGGCACTGGGCGGCTTCCTGCTGGCGTCACCACCCTAGCGACTTCGAGATGCAACGCAAATATAGCGTGGGTCGCGACTGGCCAATCTCCTATCAGGAGTTCGAGCCATGGTATTGTGAGGCAGAATACGAAATAGGCGTCGCCGGACCTCAGGACCCAAGTATGCAGTCCCCGGCGCAGCGTAGTCGCCCTTATCCCATGGATATGGTGCCCTTCGCTCACGGCGATAACTATTTTGCCAGCGTGGTCAACCCGTATGGGTACAATTTAGTCCCGATCCCCCAGGGGCGGAGCACTCGTCCATGGGAAGGTCGTCCGGTCTGCTGCGGTAACAACAACTGCCAGCCTATCTGTCCGATTGGTGCGATGTATAACGGCATCCATCATGTCGAACGCGCAGAACGTCAGGGTGCGGTCGTGTTATCGGAATCGGTGGTCTATAAAATCGATACCGATAGCGAAAACCGTATTACCGCAGTGCATTGGTTAGATAATCAAAAAGCCTCACACAAAGCCAGCGCGAAGATGTTCGCCCTCGCGTGTAACGGTATCGAAACACCACGCCTACTCCTGCTGGCGGCAAATAAGGCTAACCCAACCGGTATCGCCAACAGTTCTGACATGGTAGGCCGGAATATGATGGATCACTCTGGTTTCCACTGTAGCTTCCTCACCGAA
This sequence comes from Rosenbergiella collisarenosi, assembly GCF_018494085.1. Classification (GTDB taxonomy): domain Bacteria; phylum Pseudomonadota; class Gammaproteobacteria; order Enterobacterales; family Enterobacteriaceae; genus Rosenbergiella; species Rosenbergiella collisarenosi. Next base: position 402,351 of record NZ_JABBFP010000003.1, read on the forward strand.
GAGCCGATGTGGCTGGGCCGTGGTCCTGCGCAGAGTAGCTGTATGGTTGGCCCACGCGATGGGGATTTCCGTCGCGACTACTCCGCCAACAAGATGATCCTAAATAATATCTCGCGAGTAGTCCCAGCCACCAAACAGGCACTGGCGAAAGGTTTAGTCGGTAAAGCGTTGGACGAGGAAATTCGTTACCGTTCCACCCATGGGGTGGACCTGTCGATCAGCCTAGAGCCGCTGCCTGACCCAGATAACCGCCTGACGCTTAGCGCGGATCGTAAAGATGCGCACGGCCTCGCCTGTCCCGACATCCACTATGATGTCGGCGACTATGTTCGTAAGGGTGCCGAAGCAGCGCACGATCAGCTGCGCCACATCGGTTCACTGTTTAACGCGAAAGAGTTCAACATTACCACCAGTCTGAACGCCAACAACCATATTATGGGCGGTACAATTATGGGCGACTCCGCCAAAAATGCCGTGGTGGATAGCAACTGTCGAACCTTCGACCACGAGAACCTCTGGTTGCCGGGCGGCGGTGCAATCCCTTCTGCCAGCGTGGTGAACAGCACACTGACCATGGCAGCATTAGGCTTAAAAGCGGCCCATGATATGGCGCAGCGTTTGAAGGGGATCGTATGATGAACCACGGTATGAAAACTCTTCCTTGGCTCGTCGCCCTTGCCATGATGAGTCCTTTCGCCCACGCGGCAAGTACCGACGATGCGGGTGCAGCACTTATCGCCCATGGCGAGCAAGTGGCGATCGCCTCAGACTGTCAAGCCTGTCACACCGCGCCGGGCAGTAAAACCGCTTACTCGGGGGGCTATGCTATTGCCTCGCCGATGGGCGCCATCTATGCCACCAACATTACGCCATCGGCGCAAGGGATTGGTCAGTATAGCGAGGCGCAATTCGCCAAAGCGATACGCCAAGGGATCCGCGCCGATGGCGCGCATCTTTACCCTGCGATGCCTTATACGTCGTATCACCTGATGACCGATGAGGATGTGCACGCGCTGTATGCCTATTTTATGCATGGCGTGAAACCCGTCGATCAGGCCAATACCGAGACCAAACTACCTTTCCCGTTCAATATGCGCTTTAGCATGGGGATGTGGAATGCGGTCTTCGGCAGTACTGAAGGTTTTAAGATAGACAGTAGTAAAAGTGCCGAGTGGAACCGCGGTAACTACCTGGTTAATGGCCTTGCCCACTGTGACACCTGCCATACGCCGCGTAACTTTATGATGGCAGAGAAGCATGACCAACCGCTCGCGGGCGCACCGCTGGGTAGCTGGTACGCGCCGAATATTACCTCTGATCCGATCAGCGGCATTGGTGGCTGGAGCGATGATGAGCTGGTTAGCTACCTGAAGACCGGGCGCGCTATCGGGAAAAATCAGGCTGCAGGCGGCATGGCTGAAGCCGTGGAGCATAGCCTGCAATATCTTCCTGATAGCGATCTGCGATCTATCGCGGTCTATCTCAAACAGACTGCGCCAATTCGTGATCCAGGCGAAACCACCGCGGCTTACCAGTACGGGCATCCGGTTAGCGTCGAGCAAGAGGTGCGTGGCCAATCGGTGAATAACGCCTATAACGCGTTAGATAGTGGCGCTAAGCTCTTTAGTGGTAACTGCGCCAGCTGTCACCAACCCGATGGTTCGGGAAGCCCGAATCAGGCTTATCCTTCACTGTTCCACAACACGGCTACGGGTATGATCCGCCCAGATAACCTCGTCTCGGCGATTTTGTTTGGGGTGAGACGCACGACGAAGGATCATGACGTAGTGATGCCAGCGTTTAGCTCACCGACCTACGTGGATCAACTGACCGATCAGCAAATTGCTGATATCAGTAATTATGTCTTACATAACTACGGTAATCCGCAGGTAACGGTTAAGGCCGGAGATGTCGCATGGATGCGTAAAGGCGGTCGTCTACCATTCCTCGCCGCTGCACAGCCGTATATGGTGCCGGCTATCGCGGTAGGGATTGTCATCGTAATCTTGCTGCTAATCGGCTTCAGGCTACGCCGCAGTCGCAAACAGCACAAGTCGTAATAACCATGCCCAGCAGCGAGAGCCGCTGCTGGGCATAATTAACGTCTTAGTGTTTGACGCGTAAGGATAGCAAGAAGATAAGCAGTCCCATCACGGCTAATACCGTACCGACCCACGCGGTCGAAATCCAGCCCAGACCCGCATCGATTACCACCCCACCTAAAAACGCGCCGAGCGCATTGGCCATATTTAACGCCGAGTGGTTCATCGCCGCCGCCAACGTCTGAGCATCACCTGCCACATCCATCAAACGAATTTGCAGTGACGGAATGAGCAAGCCCGCCGTGCCAATGAGAAACGCCGCTAAAAAGCCGGTGACCACGTATTTGGCTAAGAAACAGAACATCACCATGATCGCGATATTCCATAACAGAGACAGACCAATGGTTTTGCGCACACTCCAGTCTGCGAATTTCCCACCGAGCGTACTGCCGACGATCATGCCGAGACCAAAAGCAGCCATCACCCAAGGGATCTGTGCCTCACTCATTCCCGCCGAGTGGATCATCGTTGGCGTAATGTAGCTAAAGACGGCGAACATACCGCCGAACCCTGTCGCCCCTGTCAGTAACGTCAATAATACCTGTGGCTTCTTCAGGGCGGTTAACTCGCGCAGCGGATGAGCGGAGCGGTCCCCTTTACTAAATGGCACATAACGAATGATCATCAATAAAGAGATCACCGCACAGGCGCCCACGAACCAGAACGCCAGTTGCCAGCTTAGATGGTGTCCAATCCACGAGACGGCTGGCACGCCGATAAGTGTGGCTACCGTTAAGCCGAGCATCATGCGACCAATCGCTTTGCCGCGCTGGTGGGGCGCGACCATCGATGCGGCGACCAGCGAGGCGACGCCAAAGAACGCGCCGTGCGGTAAACCGGTGATAAAGCGCATCAGCACAAAGGAGTAGTAACCCGGGGCGATCGCGCTGGCCGCATTACCGAGCGCGAATAATCCCATCAGCGCAATCAGCAACCGCTGGCGCGAGACGCGCGAGAACAGGACCGCGATTAATGGCGCGCCGACCACCACGCCAAGGGCATAGCTGCTAATCGCATCTCCCGCTCGGGTGATAGAGCTGTGTAGCCCCTGCGCGACATCCGGCAGTAGCCCCATAATGACGAACTCGCCCGTGCCGATCGCGAAGCCGCCAAGGGCTAAGGCGAGCTGAGCGAGTCCAACGTGTTTCGTATTCGTTTGTGACACAACGACTCCATACAGTTTCTAAGTGAAAAGATCGGGGCAGATTTGCCACATAAAAAAAAAGCAAGCCATTAGTATGGCATGCTGATCACAGTTCTGAAAATTAACACAGAAATTTTCTGAAATATTAGCTGTAAAAGTAATCTTGTCCATGATGGCGGACGAACCAGCCGGTTAATGCCATCCGCTCTGTATGCGTCGGCAATACCTCGTGGAGAATCTGTTCGGACAGGAAGCAGACCATGCTACCGGCAACGGGTTCAATCACGGTCTTGCCTTCGGGAAGGTGTAAGCACAGCTGCCCACCGTTCTCTGGCAGCCAGTTCTGATTGATATAAAAAATCAGGGTGACGGCTCGCCGTTTATCTTGGGCGAAACAATCGTAATGCGGCTTGTAGAATGCCCCTTGCGGGTAGCGAGAGAAGTGCCCTTCGAAGCCATTTAATCCAAGATAAAACTCGCGATTAAGCAGCTGCTGGATCTCATCGACCCGCGATAGGTAATAGACCACCGCCGGATCGGTCTCACGGGGATCGATCCAGCTAATGCTATCGGAACGAATCGCTTCATTGATGATGTTTTTCAGCCCTTGACCGACACCCGCCTGAAGAAAAGTTCTTTTATGGCAGAGATCGGCTAACGCAGTCACCCACTCGCCAGGGATGACATTTTGCTGGTAATACCATCCCTGTTCGGATAACTGCTCAACGAAAGCGCTTGTGTTGATCATAAACTGCGACATCCCAAAATAGAAAGGATGCGCAGTATAGCGTGAGAATCACCTAGCCTCTATGCACTGACTAAGATTCTTTACCGGGTACGAAGTGCGTCAATGATGACGGTTGTGGGGTGAGCACCTCACGGGGGTGTAACAGAAAGTGTGCGATACCGGCAATGCCTACGCCGATAAACCAGCTAAAATTCGCCACTTCGTGAAGACTCGGTATAAAACTAATCACTAGGCCTATCGTCACTGCGGGGACGAGTGCCGCGACCGCACGCAGGTTTACGCCACCTTGGTACCAATAGCGCCCTTGTTTTGTGGCATTAAACAGGTCATCGACATCGATCTTACCGCGTTTAATCAGATAAAAGTCACACAGTAAAATACCAAATAGCGGACCGATAAAGGCCCCTAACACATCGAGGCTATAGTGAATAAGCTCGGGAGATTGGAAGAGATTCCAAGGCGTCAGCAGCACGGAGCCGATTGCCGCAATCATTCCGCCCATACGAAAGCTAATTTTTTGTGGGGCGCAGTTAGAAAAATCGAAGGCGGGCGAAACGAAATTTGCCACGATGTTGATCCCGACGGTCGCAATAATCATCGTCAACAACGCGAGTGCCATCACCAGACCATTTCCCATATGGGCCACGGTCTCGATCGGGTCGGTGATCATCTGGCCGAATAGGCTTTTCGTACCAGAAACGATAATGACCGTAATGACTGAGAACAGTAAAAAGTTGAAAGGTAGACCCCAACGGTTGCCTCGACGCACGGCCTGCATTGATTTGCCGTAGCGCGCGAAGTCGCCAAAATTCAGTAAGGGACCGGAGAAATAGGAGACGACTAAAGAAATAGCCGTCACCATCTGCCAAGTCTGTTGCGACGTGCTCAGCGCTTTATCGGAGAGCGTCAGCGAGATACCGTGCCAACCGGTCTGCGCGACGATCCATGCCGCCAAGGCGAGCATCACGATATAGACGGCAGGCCCGGCAATATCAATGAAAGCCTGAATGGTACGCATCCCGCGCCAGAAGACCAACGCCTGCACACACCACATCACCGCAAAACAGATCCAGCCCAGCGCCGATAGGCCGACGAAATGCGGGAGGGTTAGCGGCGTAAGACTTGGCCAGAATTTAAGTAACACGAGGAGCAAAGCGTTGGACGCCAACCAGGTCTGGATCCCGTACCATGCAAAGGCAATCAGGCCACGGATCACTGCCGGGATATTTGCCCCAAACACGCCAAACGCTTGACGACAGACGACGGCATAAGGCACCCCCGTCAGCTGACTCGGGCGGGCAATCAGGTTAGCGGCGGCCTGAACGATACAGATCCCAATCAATAAACAGAGCAACACTTGCCAACCGGCTAACCCTAAGGCGAAGAAACTCGCGGCAACGACGTAGCCACCCATGCTATGAATATCTGACATCCAGAAGGAGAAAATGTTGTACCAAGACCAGTGCTGCTCAGCGACTGGAGCCAAGTCGTCGTTGGTCAACCGCGGGCTGTAGCTTGCGGGGTAATGCGGTTGCGATGTGGGATCGTGTTGCGCCATAAGTGCCATCCTCTTAAACGAATTCGAACTGATGGCGCTAACGCTGCAAATAACATACCAATATCACTTCTAGTGAAACAATAATTCCAATCCCGCTGCGTATGGGGTTCGGTTGCCAAAGACAGAAACCGTGACGCATAATGACCTCTTGCACTTTATCTACGAGATTCATTAGAGTGCAAGACCGACATCACTTGCACACTACCTGTGCAATCCCCCTATCCTCTGGAGATCCTATGCCCCGCCATCGTATTCAACTGATTAATCCCAACACGAGCCAAGCCATGACCGAAACCATGGCGATCACTGCCCGGAAGATTGCGGGTTCCCGCCTCGATATTGATGCGGTGTGTCCTGATGAGGGCGTTCCTTCTATCGAGGGGCATTTCGATGAGGCTGTTGCGACGCTTGGGATCCTCCAGCAGATCCGTGCCGGTGAAGATCGTGGGGTGCAAGGGCATATCATCGCCTGCTTTGGCGATCCGGGTTTGCTGGCTGCACGTGAAGTGGCGACGGGGCCGGTGCTAGGGATAGCGGAGGCGGCGATGCATATGGCAAGTTTAGTGGCCACACGTTTCTCAATCGTCACCACCCTGCCGCGCACGGTGATTATCGCGCGACACCTGTTGCATCGTTATGGTTTCCACGATCACTGTGCCGCGGTACATGCTATCGATCTGCCGGTATTAAGCTTAGAAGATGGCAGCGGTACGGCGCAGCAGAAAGTCCGTGAATATTGCCTGCGCGCCAAAGAGCAAGATAACGTTGGCGCAATTATTCTCGGCTGCGGCGGGATGGCTGATTTGGCGACACAGCTAAGCGATGAGCTTCAGATGCCGATCATCGATGGGGTCAGTGCCGCCGTCACGCTGCTCGAATCATTACTGAATCTTGGCATCACCACAAGCAAATGGGGGGATCTCGATTTCCCACGCAATAAAGGGATTAGCGGGCCTTATGCGGCATGCCTCCCTTCGTCACTTACCCCTTAGGCGCTCGTCGCTAGTGCGGCCGTCGCGGCCGCATACTGATGGCAGGTCACCTCTAAGGCGTTCGCCGACTCATCGTGAAAATAGATAGACCAGGTCAGCGCGTGGTCGACCACGGTATAAGCAACCCCCTGTGCGCGTAAGGCATTGAGGAGAGCAGGCAGCTGAGTGGCTTGCGTGGAGAAGGCGATGGTAGGGCCGGGCGCGTGGCCTCGCCGCGGGAACAGCGACAGAGAGGCCGCCGCACAGCTGATAACGTAAGGGCCTCCCTCTTCGAACCACTGCCTGAAGGCCGGATCGGGGTGGAAGCCTAAAATCTGCCGATACCATGCGGCGGCGGCGTGAATATCGTCTACATAGCGATGAATATGGTCTAAGGCGTCGATCATCGCTCGCTCCAAAATCCCTACCTTGCCGCACAATCCTCGAGCGGTCAACGCAGGGCGCACGCGTAGGCAAACCGTCTCTCGCTTTTTTGTTCATTGCGTTGAATAATCATCCTCTACTTTTTTTAGGAGCGTCCGATGGAGCTTGCCTGTCTTGATACTTTACTCGCCTTTAAGTCATGGGCGGATCAGCAAACATTAACGGCTATCGCCGCAGTCGATACGGCGCAGTACGCCGAGCAACAGAGAGTCATGCTGCGTTTGATGAATCATATCTATGTCGTGGATAGAATTTTTCAGGGCAACTTGCGGGGCACCGACCACGGTTATCGCGCCTTAAACACCGTAGAGACCCCGACAATCGCTGAGTTATCTTTATCGATGCGCGCTTGCAGTGAGTGGTATCGTGACTATGTCGGCGCTAACTGGAACCCGGCACAAAAGATTACCTTTACCTTTGTCGCGGGTGGCCAAGGGGTGATGAGCGCGGTAGAGATGGTGCATCATAGCCTGCACCACAGCAGCTATCATCGCGGGGCAGTAGGTTGGTTGATCGCTCAGGCAGGGGGCAAGCCCCCTCAAGATGCGCTTACCGTGTTTCTGCGTGACGTCGCACCATCGGAGTGTGTTCTACGACAGGCCTGATAGACGATGTGGCCGACGGCGCGTAATCCGTCGGCCAGTTGCGCACTTCGATAAAAAAATTAAATCGCCAGCAAATATTCTCTAATTTTTGATCACGATCATACTTCCACTTTCTTGCGAAAGGCGTAAGATAAGTCTTACGCCAACTCGTGGAAACGCCACCATGTTTTCAATCGCCTAATTCTCTTCATCGCATTATCGCCTACTGGCAAGAACCCTTTTTCTAAATTTTTTTAGATATTATAACAATGCATAACTCTCTTTTTTACCGGCTCCGTTTTGCCTGTAAAACGACCTGTGCGCTGCTCCTCGCACTCGCATTAAGTTTTATTCTTGAACTGGACACCCCAAAATGGTCGATGATGACCGTCGCGATCATCACCGCATCTCCGGCGTTCGCCAGCGGCGGTGAACCAATGAGTGGCGTCTTGCGGTTTCGTGGCTTCTTACGACTGATAGGGACGGCGGTGGGCTGTATCGGTGGCGTGGTGATCATGACCTTATTTAGCCGTGCGCCGGTGCTGCTATTATTAGCCTGCTGCGCGTGGGCGGGGTTCTTCTCCTGGCTCTTTACCGTCGTTAAACAAGAGATCAGCTACGCCTTCGGGCTGGCCGGTTATTCGGTATTTATTATTTTGGTCACCGCCTGGCAGACCCCCCACGATGTGTTACAAATCGCTCTCTACCGTTTTTTTGAGATCACGCTCGGCCTGCTCTGCCTGATCCTCTCCGACCTGATCTTCCTTCCGCGCTCGGTGAAGCAGACGATCGACCAGCGTGTCGCGGAGCTACCGCTAAACTGTTTTCACCTGCTCGCGCGCTGCTTTACCAGCGATGATGCTCAAGCCTTCGAGGAGGCCTTCCGCCAGCACCTCAGCCAAGCGAAAGCGTTACAAGCGATGCGCCAGACGCTGCGTATGGAATCCTCCCATTATTCGTCGATGATGCACCGGCGACTTAAGGGGATAAACGGCATTCTGTTCCACCTCCTCACGCTCAGCTACGAGACGCAACACTACTTTCACCAACGCCCCGATAAACGTGCGAGTCACTGGTATTTACTCTTTCAGGGCGCTATCGCCACTCCCGAGCAGCTCAACCAAAAATTACATCAGTTTACCTATCTCATCCATCAGTTGCCTGCCTCGCAGACGCCTTATGCGTTGAGTGCATGGTTGAAGGCGATGAAGGAGCTGCGGATTTTAGTGCGTGGCCTGCACGCTCATCAGCCGCTGCATGAGCGCGAAAAAGAGATTATCGAACGCTACACCATCACCCCCGCGCAAACGGCACAGCGTAAACATGCGTTTATTAACGGCATGCGGACCTTTGTCACGACCGCGGTGGGCTGTCTGCTATGGCTCGTCATGGACCCCAATGCCATCAGCGGCTTTCTGATTATTGCTAGCATCGTTACGACCCTTGCGATGCGTGCGGAAAGCCCTAAAGCCCTAGGCCTCGACTTTATCTACGGCATGATCTACATCATGCCGATCAGTATGTTGTTCTACCTGTTGATCCTGCCCGCGACGCAGCAGAGTTTTTTCCTGTTGCTCCTCGCATTGGGTAGCCTGGTATTTATCCTCTCTCTCGCGGTGCAATATAAAATTATGGGCAGCGGGGCCTCGCTAATGTTTATATTTAACCTTATTCCGATCACTAACCCCGAAACCTTTAATTTCAGCCATACCCTCGACAGTGGGCTAGGACAGATATTGGGTGCGATTATCTCGCTGGTGATTATCTCGGTGATCCCCGATCTGCATAAGACACATCTGGCGAATGCGCTGATCCGCAATATTTTAGTCACCGCCCTGCAGACGCTGACCACTAACCCGCAGCGGCGCAAGAAAAATCGCCTCAGTGGGCTGTACGACCAATTGCTCCAATTGATTACCCTCGATAGCCGTCACTTGATGCGCTATCAGCTCGCCATTAATCTCATCATCATCTATCGACGGATTAATGCCATTACTATCCATAATTTTCCAAGGCTGGCGGAATTTCATCAGGAGATCCGCGACTGCGCCACGCTGTTATCGACCAGTAAGCTGGCGGTACAGCGTGAGCGTGCCTTCGAGCAGCTGCAGCAGCTACTACAGCGTTACCGAGCGGAGATCGAACAGTTACCGACACCAGAGAAACTGACGCTGGTGATCGAGGATCTGCAACAACTGTTAGATCATCATAAAGCGCCATTAATCGCCGGCTAACCCCTCATTGGGGGCATGCCTTTATAGGAATTTTTCCGCTGGTAAGGGCTGGCGTTGTCGAGGTAGCATTTTTCCCTACCTCTCTTCGCAAGTAAGTCGGCTAGAGTAGAGAAAAAAGGGAGCCATACTATGTCGCCACTGATCGCGTTATGCAGTAATCAACAGACTCTTAGTGGGTATGGTGCGCTGCACCAATTACCCACCCTACTCGGACATACTGCAGGGGACGTACTGCTATTCGCTAGCCCCTCGTTTCTGGCCAGCGCCCACTGGGCAACCTTAGCGCCGCATATAGCCGCCACTCTGGTCGATATCGTGACGGTGACGCATGAGGCCTCGCCGCAACAACTCAATGATTGGGTGACGACTTGGCGGGGGCGCTGTCGAACCGTGGTCGCAATCGGCGGCGGCAGTACGCTTGATGCGGGCAAGGCATTTAGTACGCTAGCCTGTCATCCGCTCCCGGCCGAACGCTACCTCGAAAAGATCGGTGATACTGCCTTGACCGCAGAACGCTTAACCTTTCTCGCAATCCCCACGACGGCGGGAACTGGCAGCGAGGTTACGCAAAATGCGGTAGTGACCGATACTGCCGTGTTGAAGACCAAGGCCTCGCTGCGTCACCCTAACTTGGTGCCTGATTACGCGATATTGGACCCTGCGCTATTGCGCGGGACCCCCGCCGCTGTCTTAGCTAACTGCGGGATAGACGCCTTTACTCACCTGTTCGAGGCTTACCTTTCGCGCCAAGCGAATCCCCTGACGCGAGCCTTGAGCCTTACCGGCCTACGCTTATTTGTCGAGGCGTGGCCATTTCTTGCCGACAGCGATACGCGCGGCGAGGCGGCGCGCGAGAAAATGTTGAATGCCTCATGGTTAGGCGGGCTATGCTTGGCGAGTGCCGGGCTTGGCGTTATTCATGGCATCGCCGGGGAGCTGGGGGCACTGAAACCTTGGCATCATGGGAAGGTCTGCGGGCAGCTGCTTCTACCTTTCTTTGACCGCCTGGCCGAGAATGAAAACGAGGCTCAGCAATCCCTGCTGCACGAATTAAACCACCAGCTTTTTCCTCTCGCCCAGCAGCAGTTTCCGGCACAACACCTTAAGCTATGGATCACCGATAACGCCTGCTCGCCCTTCTGGCAGACCACAGAGCGCTTAACCCCTGCGCAGGTCACCGCGATTGCCGAGCGTGCGACCAATAAGTATTCCTTAGTGGATTACAGCGCGGCCGATCGCGCGGGCTTGATCACCCGCGCCTGGCCGGAAGGTCACCACTAACGCTTAATGCTGACTGCCGCGATGGATAAATCGACTGAGTAACCGTCTGTCGCGCAGGAAGGTCAGGACTAGGCTGGCGAGACTGTATACGGCAAAAAGGAGTAATAGCATACAGATATCGGGCAGCGCCTCGCGTAGCGATAGTCCCATCTGGTTGACCCCTGCAATGGCTTTAATCGCCCAGGTAGACGGAAACAGGCTGGAGATAAACCTGACCGGGCCTGGCATCGCCTGCAGCGGCCAGATCGTACCGGAAATATAGAATACCGGGGTCGTAATGAAAGAGAGGGTGAGATAGATCATCTCTACACGGCGGATACACTCGGTTAACAACCGCCCAAGCCCGAGCACCGCCAGTAAAAATGGGAAGGTAAGTAACAGTAGCATAGGGATAGAGGCCGCCTGCTCGTAGCCTAAGACCCAAGGCCATAGGGCAAACAGAACGATGGATAAAAATAACCAGATAGGGATCAAGGCGGACAGCGCACCTAAGACCACGGGCAGCTTAGGCCGCCCTTGCGCGCTCATCATCAAGCAGACCCGCACGCTGGCGATCAGCAGTGAGTGTTGTAGTAACATCACTAAGAGGCCGGGGAAGATAATTGCCGCGAAGCTGATCCCCGGGTTAAATAACGGCAGGGTCAGCCCGGTCATCGGCGTTAGCACCACGTTCGCTTCCGCTTGGGTAAACTGGCTCTTCATCATCAGCTCGACCTCATACTGGTTAAGCATCTGCTGATAAGCGGCTAACACGTTCTGCTGGATCTGGCCGTTCGGTAGACGGTTGGTCGCATCGCCAAAGACGGGGATGGCGACGCTCTTACCCGATAGCATCTTCTTCTCAAAATCCACCGGGATCTCGACCACCGCGTATAACTTACGGTAACCCATGTCACGTTGCGCCTGACCGAGCTTATCATAAGTCACAACATTGAGCTTAGGGCTGGCATCGAGATTACGCGTGAGCAAATGGCTGGCCGAACTATGATCCAGGTCGACGACGGCAACAGGCATTTCCCATACCGTACCCTTGGCATAGACCATGCTGATAATGCATAACGATAATAACAGCATCGCCCACATCGGCTTTTCCAGCATCCCCGCGAGCACCTTTTTGAAGGTCGCCCAATATTCACTCATACCATCGCCTCTTGGTCGCGTAACCGCTTAGGTAAGCGGCGGAATACCAATAACCCCACCACGATAGGATAAACGGCCAACAGTGCACACACCCCGAGCACCGGCTTGGCGGGCACCTCGCGAATAAAGAGGTCGAACATCGCATACAATGCGTGGGTGAGCGGTTCTAGGTTAGCGATAAACTGAGCCGGTAGGGGCATCGACAGCTCTGGCATCCCGAGACCCGAGAAGGCTAAGGCGATGGTGACGAAGATCGCCATAAAGGTATAGGCGCTAATCGCGGTACGGGTGAAGGTGAAGAGCATCAACCCTAGGCTCTGCGCCGCCATGATGTAGAAAAAGGCGACAAAGAACATATAGTAAGGATTGCCCACGAAGCGTGCAGAAAACACCCAGACCAGTAGCGCGATTTCACCCATCAAGATAGTGGTATAAATCAAGGTATAAGGAGCGAGTTTGCCCAACAGCGACCAGCCGAAGCGATCTGCATAGATCAGCGGCTTACTTCGCGAGAGGACGTAAATCATGCTGGTGACGACGAATAGTTGAATCAAGTGGATGGTTGCCGCAAATTGTTGGTAATAGATGTAGCTGCCACTGGCATTAAATAAACTTCGATAGACCAAGGATACCGAGGGGAGGCTTGGCGCGGTTTTACCGATTTTCGCCTCCACCTCGCTTCGGTACTCGCTGTTCAACGCCGTCACCAACCCTGAAAAATCTTGGGTTGAATAAAGGCCTGCCCCGTAATACAGAGCATTATAATAAAACGCCACTTTGGGCTGCTTAGCCGACAAAAGATGTTTTTCAAAATCCGGTGGAATATAGACCAATCCATAATCTTGCGCCGTGCGCAGCTTATGCAACGCTTCGTTGAGTCCCCCTTCCCACTCGGTCAATTTAGCGTGCGGGCTGGCATCTAATTTACGGATCAGCTCGCGTGACAGCTGGCTGTGGTCATTATCGACCACTGCCACCGGTAGATTCATCAGGGTGCCTTCCGAGAAATTACTGCTTAGCAGCCAAAATAAGAGCAGCGGGAAGCACCAGGTTAACCAGTGGATAGCCGGATTACGCGCGCTACGACGGATTTCTTTATTAAAAGCTCTGCGAAAGGCGCGAGGCCCCTTCCTTAACGTTTCCACTGCCATAACGCGCTCATTCCCTGACGTAGGCCAACAACGGGCTGGGTTGGCCATAAACGGACTTCGAACGTTTTAAGATCGAAATCCCCGGTTGCTCGCGTGGCGCTTTTGGTCGAGAAGTCGCCCAATGGAGCAATATAGTGGACCCGCGCCTCGATCATCTGGTTATTCAGTGCAGGGACGCGTAAGCGAATGATATCCCCTTTGCGGACATGGGCCAGGATGTCTTCGCGTAAGTTAAAGACGAAGTAGGCTTGTGGCAAACGCACTAGCGTTACTAAGGGGCTAGAGGCGCTGAGTAGATCCCCCACCTCTGCCGGGATCGGGCCGACCTCGCCGTCAACCGGGGCCTTAACGTTCAGATCATCGGTTTGCACCTTAATCTCTGCCAATTGTTGCTCGGCTTGTTGCAGTTGCGCGCCGTAGACGTCGCGTTGCTCCCAGCGATCGCCGTGCAAGGCCTCATCGAGATTCGCCTGAGCACTCTGCATACTGTGCAATGCGGTATCTCTGGAGTTGCGGGCGTTATCTAAATCGAGCGCGGAAATATAGCCTTTGGCCGCCACACTTTGATTACGGCGGAAGGTCGTTTCAGCCGTTTGGTAGTCGGCTTTCGCCCCCGCCAGCGTCGCCGTTAATTGGCGAATACTCTCTTTACGCGTCCCATTCTGCGACATCTCTAGCGTGAACTTCGCCTGATCGCGCGCGGCTTCAGCGGCTTTTAGCTGTGCAATTAATTCGGGAGCGTCTAGGCGGATAATCACCTGCCCGGCTTTAACATCGTCCCCCCGTTCGATAAGGCGTTCGACGACCCGCCCCTTCGCTTTAGACGCGACAATGACTTCCGGTGCATCGACCTCACCCTGCAGGAGTAGATCTTGATTTTGTACCCTAAAAAAAACCGCTAGTGAAACAATGGCGATCATCACCAAAACAGTAAAAATTATTTTTTTACTCATCAACCTACTCCAGAATTAATCAGCAAACGCTGATTTCCCTCTTATATTGTTATAAGCGTAATGTACTCAGTAAGAAAAAGCACTGCGTAGACCGTTAAATCTTCCTCAAACCGCTAACTATAGCCGATCCTTGCAAGAGTAAGTTTGATTATGCATGGGTTCCCGTCACTCTGTGGCGATGACCAGAGTGTGAACCAGTGCAAAGTTTTACCAATCGGAGTAATCACTCATAGCAATTTTATTTTCTATCGCGGCGCGCCTACACTTCCCCTATCAACTGAAGAGGTGCTCTTATGTTTTCTACACAACGATTTACTGCGAAAGAATTGGCGATTGCCTACGCTTCACAACAGCAAAAAAGCTACACCCCGGCGCAGTTTCTGACCGCGGTTGAACAACTTGAGGCCGAGTTTACGCGTTTACTCAAGGCACCCCGTCGCAGCGACAGTACCCCGTCTAGGACGATGGCGTTCGAGCGTTAAGACCCGCCGACCATAACGAAAAGTCCTTCAGCTCCTGTGAGCTGATACCATGCCCGAGCGTGGCATAGCGGTGAAAGCTGACCCGATAGCCCCGCTGCTTGGCGACCGCGACGGCTTGCTCCTCACGCGGCATCGCAATGCGGTTGTCTACCTGCCCATGCCCGACGAACATATTGGGAAGTGTGGCGGCACTTACGGGGAGAGGCTGCGCTGGTAAATTGGCGGGCAAACGACCGCTGAAAATCGCCGCCCCACCCACGACCGTAGGGCTTTGCAACGCTATCGACCAGCTCATCACTGCTCCTTGGCTAAACCCTGCCACCAGGGTTGCGTTCGGGGCCACCCCGAGCTGTCTTTGTATCTGATGAATACGCTCGACGACCTCTTCGCGTGCACGATCGATATCCTGTGACTCGTCCTTCCCCTCTCGATACCATGCATAACGGTCGCCCCCTAGCGTCTGTGGGGCGCGTAAGCTGAGAACGGCGTAGTCGCTCGCCAGAGCGTCGCTAAGGGGCAGAAGATCTTGTTCGTTGCTGCCATAGCCGTGTAACAACACCGCAAGATGCTTCGCTGGCTGTCCATTCTGTGGGGCAAGTAGAATACCCTCTAGCGCAGCGCTGGCAGGTAATGCCGCGCTAGCGATAGCTATTAACAGGACTTTACTGAGTAACGCGTTTAATTTCATAGTAGCGCCGCCACCAAAGAGATTAGAAAAGGGGCGGCCAGCGTCAACACTAAGCCACTGAAGATGGCATAGGGGATGTATGTCTGGTCACAGTTCTGTTTGATAAACGGTAACGCCGAATCCATCGCGGCGGCCCCGCTTAGCCCGACGGCGGCTAACGGCTGACGTCGTCCAAAGAAATAAAGAAAAACGATGCTCAGTAGCTCGCGAAAGAAATCCGTCATAAACGCGAATGCGCCCATCTGGACGCTGACCAGTCGATGTACCATCGGTCCCGAGAGCGAAAACCAGCCTAAGCCGCTGCCAGCCAGAAGCGACTGCTGCCAAGTAAAGTCTGTCATCGCGCAGAAAAGTAACCCTCCGGCTCCGTAAGCCACCAGCGCTAGCAGTGGGATCGCGACAAGCCGCGGCGTCAGGCGAGTGAAACGAAAGCCGACTAAGTCAATCCCAACACAAAATAGCATCACATAGAGAATCGCATTACTCGACAGGCCAATCGCCGCCAAGGTGAAGTGAGTAAAGTGACCGATCAGCAACCCACAGACAAACGCGGCAATCGCCTTAAAACATCCGCCGCAGGCCACCCATAGCGAGGGATGATCGCCCTCCCTTTTTACCGTAGCAGGGGGACGAAACAGTAAGAGGCAGGTTATCGCGCTGGTACATAGCGCAAGTAGCGCGGCATGTGCGATGATCGCAGCACCAATATCGCCATGGCTAAACACGCCGGAGAAATCTAATCCCATACTCATTAACAGGAGCAGTACGATCGGGCCTAGCGCCGAGACAGCTCGACGACGATGAGTGAGGCTGAGTTGTGTGCCCACGCCCCAGCCTAACAGCAGCACGGCGAGAAGAAAGAGGATGGCAATGAGTGCATGGTGCATAGCGATGGGGTTCTTCGTCATTAATCAACAGCGGATAGATAGCGATAAACTTATCATTAATGCCTTGATTGTGCGCGCCTTTCTAAAAAAATATTACCCCTATTTTCTATAGGGGTTCGTAGCCAATCGCTCTATTTTGCAGTACCATAGCGTCGCACTATTTTGGCGGAAACGATTTTGACCCGATACCCCTACTGGCAGCGATGGGCAGCTTGGCTCGCAATGTTCTCTATTGCGATGCTGTTTGTCGCGCCTATCATCTCGAAAACGCTCGCCCATCCATCCTCTAGTTTGGCGACTATGGCGATGTCCTCGATGGATGACGAGTGCGGGATGGCGATGCCGCACGCGGCTAAGATCGATAATACGCTGCTCGACGATATGGCCTGTGGCTATTGCCAACTATTAGCCCACTTCCCCTTTATTCAGCTTTTCGTCGTTATCCTCCTTTCTCAGCGTTATGTGCCGCTGGTTCGTCGACGCCTGACTCGCTACCTCGGTGCAGATCGACCCGGTTTTTGGTCGCCACGTCTTACCCGTGCCCCCCCTCCTCTCTAATACTTCCCTTAGTTAGATAAATCCCTTCGCTCGAAGGACAACATAGTGAATATTAATTCGGCTAGGCCTTGTCACGCCTAGTCATGAGGAAGTGTTATGTCCCACTCACCATTAGTGTTATCCCCCCTTACGCTGGCGCTCTGCGGCTTGGTAAGCCCGAGCTGCGTTGTTGCCGCCTCGCCTACGCTCCCCGTTCAGGCATCGACCCTTACCGTCGTGGCACCGCTGACCACTCCGTTGGAGGTCGTCACCTCGCCTAAGACGCCACGTCAGCCGCTACCCGCCAGCGATGGGTCTGATTATCTCAAGACGATCCCCGGTTTTGCCCAAATTCGTAACGGAGGGACGAACGGCGATCCGGTGTTTCGTGGTATGTTTGGTTCGCGCTTACGGATGTTAATGAACGATAGCGAGATGCTCGGGGCGTGCGGCAGCCGCATGGATGCCCCCTCATCGTATCTCTCCCCCGAGAATTTCGACCTCATGACCCTCACCAAAGGCCCCGAGACGGTGCTGTGGGGGCCGGGTAACTCGGCGGGAACGTTACGTTTCGAGCGACTCCCCCCGAGTTTTACCCAGCCAGGCGTGCAGGGAAGTGCTAGCCTATTGGCAGCCTCGCGCCAGCGGTTCGATCAGAATGCCGATATCGCACTCGGTAACGAGGACGGTTATCTCCGGCTAACCGGTAACCACGCACGTTCCAGCGATTATCACGACGGTTCAGGGAATAAAGTGCCGTCGCAATGGCGGAAGTGGAACAGCGATATCGCCGTTGGCTGGACGCCGGATACTGATACCTTACTCGAGCTAACGGCCGGACAAGGCAACGGCTCGGCGCGTTATGCCGGCAGATCTATGGACGGGTCACAATTTAAGCGCCAGAGCCTCGGCGTAAAATTCCAGAAGGAGAACCTTAGCGAGACGTTCACGCAGTTGACGAGTTCGATCTATTACAACAATGCGGACCACGTGATGGATAATCTTTCACGTCCCGCCGCGCAAAGCCGTATGCCGATGCGCTCGGAGGTCGGTCGCCAAACCTTGGGCGGACGAGTCATGGGGACCTGGCAATGGCACGCCACCCAGCTACAAAGTGGTGTCGATATGCAAAGCAATCGCCATCGCCGTAAGACGCACGGCGGATGGCGTAGCGACGCACAGTTCAACGATTATGGACTGTTTAGTGAGTTACGCTATCGCATAAACGAGCGCGATCAGCTGATTAGCGGCGCACGTGTCGATCTTGCTCAGGCCGAGGATCGACGAGTCGGCCAGCACGCAACACGCCGGCAGTGGCTACCGGCTGGGTTTATGCGTATTGAACACGAGGCGGACAACATACCCGTTATGCTCTATGCGGGGCTGGGCTATACCGAGCGCTTCCCCGATTATTGGGAGCTATTCTCCCCGACCTATGGCGCAGACGGCTATTCTGCCGCGTTCCAGCAGGTTCACCCCGAGAAGACGACGCAACTGGATATCGGGGCGAAATATCAGGATAAACAGCTCAATGCTTGGGCATCGGCCTATCTCGGCTGGGTGGACGATTTTATCCTGTTTCGCTACTCGCCTACTCCTCGGCGTACCACGCAGGTCAGTAACGTCGATGCCCTTATCTTCGGCGGCGAACTGGGTGCGAGTTACCAGTGGCTCGAGCACTGGAAACTCGATGCCAGCCTCAGCTATGCCCAAGCGCAAAATCGCCAGCAGCATCGCCCTCTCCCGCAGATCCCGCCGCTGGAAACACGGGCTGGCGTGACATGGCAGCACGGCGCGTGGCAAGCCACTGGGCTGGTGCGCGTTGTTAGCGCCCAGCATCGCGTAGCGCGGGGTCAGGGCAATGTGGTAGGCAAAGATTTTGGTCCGAGTGCCGGATTCGTGATTTTTTCAGCTAATAGCCGCTATCAGATTACTGATACCCTCGCGCTCAGTGTCGGCGTCGATAACCTATTGAATAAAACCTATAGCGAGCATCTTAATCTCGCCGGTAATAGTAGCTTTGGCTACCCCTCAGCTACGCGGATCAATGAACCCGGACGGAGCTATTGGGGGAAAATGACGCTGACGTTTTAGCGAGCGCTAACGAGTCCCTTGCACTGCACCATCGGCTAACACTCGCGTCAGCCGATGGTGCAGGAAAACACAATCTCCTCGCGAAAAGCGTGGGATTATTCGAAAAATACCATTTAAAAATAGCAGGTTAAAATTATGGCCTAGTTTTTGCTCAATAGTCTCCCATCTTGTATACCACTTGGGATCCCACTATGTGCACAACACTAGGCTATACGATCGAAGACTGGCAGCACCAGCACCATCAGCACCCCGATGCGCTACGCCAGACCCTTCATACTCATCTCGCCGCCCTCGACCCACGGGACACGGCATGGATCACGCTGGCGACGCCCGAACAGATAGATGAACAGCTGAGCGCATTACCCACCGCTGCGCAGACCCTGCCGCTGTGGGGCGTTCCCTTTGCGGTAAAAGATAATATCGATGTTGCCGGTTGGCCAACGAGTGCCGCCTGTCCGGCCGCTACCTATCAAGCAATCGAAGATGCTGCGGTGATCGCGCGGCTTAAGGCGGCTGGCGCCATCGTCATCGGTAAAACGAATCTAGACCAATATGCGACGGGATTGGTCGGGTGCCGCTCGCCCTTCGGTGCCGTCGTCAATACCTTCAACAGCGACTATATCAGTGGCGGCTCTAGCTCTGGGTCCGCGTCGGCCGTTGCCCGTGGGCTGGTAGCTTTTGCTTTGGGCACCGATACCGCAGGCTCTGGACGGGTTCCTGCCGGCTTTAATAATCTGGTCGGCTTGAAGCCGACTAAGGGGTGGATATCCAGCCGTGGCGTTATTCCGGCCTGTCGCTTGAACGATACGGTGTCGATTTTCGCGCTAACCGTCGCACAGGCTTATCACGTCGCGACCCTCGCGGCCGGTTATGATCCCGCAGAGCCTTATTCTCGCCAGCTGCCTCGGCGTGCACCGGCACAATTCTCCGCCCAGCCGCGCTTTGCCATCCCCGATGCCGTGAACTTCTTTGGCGATGCGCAGGCACGCGGGGCATGGGAGAAAGCGCTCGCTACGATGCGTGAGGCTGGCGTACAGCTTTCCACGATCGACTTCGCACCCTTCCAGCAACTCGCTGAGCAGCTGTATGCCGGGCCATGGGTGGCCGAGCGCAGCGCTGCGGTCGGCGACAGACTCGATCATCCCGAACAGATGGACCCTGTCGTTCATCAGGTGATCAGCCAAGGCCTGAACTATTCAGCGATCGATGCTTACCGCGCGGAATACCTGCGGGCCACCCTCAGCCGGGAGATTGAGCATGCCCTGCAACCGTTCGATGCGTTACTCGTCCCAACCTCCCCCACGATCCATACCCTTGAGGCCCTCGCCCAAGACCCGATCGCCCTAAACGCGCAACTCGGCCTGTATACCAACTTTACTAACTTGGCCGACCTCAGCGCCTTGGCTCTCCCCGCGCCGTTTCGTGACGATGGTTTACCCGCCGGTATTACATTAGTCGCGCCCGCCTGGCACGACCGCGCGCTCGCGGAATTTGGCTGTCGTTGGCAGCCTCTGCTCGCCTTACCCTTAGGCGCAACCGGTAACCCCCTTCCTGCGCGTTCGACGACCCTGCCGCCCTCGCCAGATCACGTAAGGGTGGCCGTGGTTGGCGCTCACCTCTCCGGTATGCCGCTCAATTACCAACTTACCACGCGGGATGCCGTCTTTATCGAACAGACGCAGACCGCCGATAACTACCGACTCTTCGCCCTACTCGACGGCCCGATAAAAAAACCCGGCTTGCTGCGAGGCGACGGCGGAAACGCCATCACGGTGGAGCTTTGGGATATCCCGCTGGCAAGGTTTGGCGAGTTTGTCGCCGAGATCCCCGCCCCACTAGGGATCGGTAGCGTCACACTGGCCGATGGCCGGACAGTTAAAGGCTTTATCTGCGAACCCTACACCCTGACCGACGCGCTAGAGATCACTGCCTTCGGCGGGTGGCGTCGTTGGTTAATGAGCCAAGAGGAGAAATAATATGTTTACCACCGTGTTAGTGGCAAACCGTGGCGAAATTGCCTGCCGAGCACTAGCGACGCTCCGCCGTTTGGGGATCACCAGTGTTGCCGTCTACTCAGACGCCGATCGCAACGCGCGCCACGTTAAACTCGCCGATATCGCGCTGCCATTGGGAGGTGACAACGCCAGTGACAGCTATCTACGTCGCGATAAGATCTTAGCGGCGGCGAAACAGAGCGGCGCGCAAGCGATTTGGCCGGGCTATGGTTTCCTCTCGGAGAGCGTGGCTTTCGCGGCCGACTGCGAGGCACAGGGTCTGGTATTTGTGGGGCCAACGGCAGAGCAAATTGGCGAATTTGGGTTAAAGCATCGCGCCAGAGAATTAGCGCACGCGGCTGGCGTCCCAATGACGCCCGGCACCGGGCTGCTCGCCTCCTTAGACGAGGCGCTAATGGCGGCTGAGCGCATCGGTTACCCGGTGATGTTAAAAAGCACGGCAGGCGGCGGCGGGATCGGTTTGACGCTTTGCCCGGATGCGGCTGCGCTGCGAGAGGCCTGGGAGAGTGTACGTCGTCTAGGGGAGCAATTTTTCAGCGATGCGGGGGTGTTCCTCGAACGTTATATCGATCAGGCTCGGCACGTCGAGGTGCAAATCTTCGGTGATGGTCAAGGTAACGTCGTGGCCCTCGGTGAGCGCGACTGTTCGTTACAACGACGCAACCAAAAAGTGGTTGAAGAAACCCCCGCGCCCCATCTTCCTGAAGCGATCCGCGCCGAACTTTTAGCCTCCGCAGTGCGTCTTGGCAAGCAGGTTAATTATCGCAGCGCGGGTACCGTCGAATATATCTATGATCCTCGGCAAGAGGCCTTTTATTTCTTGGAGGTCAATACTCGCCTACAGGTAGAACATCCAATTACCGAAGCCGTGACCGGCGTAGACTTAGTCGAATGTATGTTGCGGGTGGCGGCTAACGAACCCCTTGATTGGCAACGCTTACAACGCGCGCCACAGGGCGCTGCCATCGAGGTACGCCTGTATGCGGAAGACCCCCTGAAGCATTTCCAACCCTGCCCCGGTGTGTTGACCGAGGTCGTGTTCCCCGCCGATGTTCGCATCGAGAGTGGCGTTGAACAGGGGAGCGAAGTCTCGGCCTTCTACGACCCACTGATCGCAAAACTGATCGTCCATGCTGCCACGCGCGAGGCCGCCCTCGAGAAACTACGCCACGCACTCGATGCTACTCGATTACAGGGTATAACCACCAATCTCGACTATCTACGCCAGGTCATTGCCACCGAGGTTTTCCAACAGGGGACGATGTCGACGCGGTTTCTCGACCATTTTCGTCCCACCGCCCATAGCATCGAGGTCTTACAGCCGGGCACCTTCAGTACCCTACAAGATTTTCCAGGGCGGCTCGGATACTGGCATATCGGCGTTCCCCCCTCTGGACCGATGGACGATTACGCCTTTCGCCTCGCCAATCGTATCGTCGGGAATCATCCCGATGCCGCTGGCCTTGAGTTCACCTTACAGGGACCAACTTTACGTTTCGACTGCGATGCGCTGATTGCCCTCACTGGCGCGCCCTGCCCAGCATACTTGGACCAGGACCCGATCGACTATTGGCAGCCTATTACGGTTAGCGCCGGACAAATATTACGTCTCGGCCAAGCGCCGCGCGGGTGTCGGGCCTATCTTGCCGTGCGTAACGGCTTCGACGTGCCCTGCTACATGGGGAGCCGATCGACCTTTGTCTTAGGGCAATTCGGCGGTCATGCAGGGCGCACGCTGCGAGTCGCGGATAGGCTCGCCCTCTCGCAACCGGCGCTTAGCGCCTGTACCACCCCCGCGCCGATTTCTCCGCCAACGGCGATCCCCGCCGCACTGATCCCCGACTACGGCACGCAGTGGCAGATCGGCGTGCTGTATGGCCCGCATGGCGCTCCCGATTTCTTTACCCCGGAGGCAATAGAGACCTTCTTCGCCAGCGACTGGCAGGTCCATTACAACTCGAACCGGCTCGGTGTACGACTAGTCGGCCCGACGCCAAGCTGGAGTCGGCCTGATGGCGGCGAAGCGGGACTGCACCCATCAAACGTGCATGACTGCGAATATGCGCTGGGTGCCATTAACTTTACCGGGGATTTCCCGGTGATCTTGACCCACGATGGCCCGAGCCTAGGAGGCTTTGTCTGCCCGGTCACCATCGCCAAGGCAGAACTGTGGAAGGTCGGGCAAGTGAAACCTGGCGACAGTATCCGTTTCTACCCGATAAGCCAGCTAGAAGCAGTGGCGCGCGAGCGTGCGCAGCAAGCGACGATTAACGATCTCTGTGCGCCGTCGATTGCCGACTTTCCCGCGCCCTCCTTAGCGTCCACCGATCTTGGTTCCGGAACTTTATTGGCTCGTCGGGCAGCAACCGCCACGACACCGGAGGTTTTCTATCGCCAAGCTGGCGACCACTATGTGCTGATCGAGTACGGCGATAATCTGCTCGATCTCGCCTTGCGCCTGCGGGTTCATCTCCTGATGGAGGCCCTCAATGCTGCGGTGATTACGGGGATTGACGAGCTTTCTCCTGGAGTACGCTCGCTACAAATTCGCTATAACAGCCTACAACTCAGCCAACGCCAGCTCATCAGCTTACTCGTCGATATCGAGGAGCGATTGGGCGACGTCAGCACGATGAAGGTGCCGTCACGGGTGATCTGGCTACCGATGGCCTTCGAAGACAGCGCCACCTTATCCGCTGTCGAACGCTACCGAGAGACCGTGTGCGCGCAGGCTCCTTGGCTGCCGAATAACGTCGATTTTATCCAGCGCATCAATGGCCTCGCGCATCGCGAGGAGGTCCGTGAAACCCTATTTTCTGCGAGCTACTTGGTTCTGGGGCTGGGCGATGTCTATCTCGGTGCCCCCTGCGCCGTTCCCATCGATCCGCGCCATCGTCTGCTCAGCTCAAAATATAATCCCGCCCGCACATTCACCGCCGAGGGAACGGTGGGGATTGGCGGAATGTATATGTGTATCTATGGCATGGACTCGCCGGGAGGCTATCAACTGGTGGGGCGTACGCTCCCTATTTGGAATAAGTTTCTTAAAAATACCCAATTCACAACCGGAGAACCTTGGCTACTGCGTTTCTTCGATCAGGTCCGTTTTTATCCGGTTTCTGAGACCGAGTTACTGGCACAGCGCGAGGCCTTTCGCGAAGGACGCGCTTCGGTAAAAATCGAGGAAACGGTATTCGATTTTGCGGCCTATCAGCAATTCCTGCACGATAATGCATCGTCAATTGCAGCGTTTCGTCATCGCCAACATCAGGCATTTACCCAAGAGGTTGGCCGCTGGGAAACACAGCCTTCTCCACTCTCGATGCCGCCCGCTAGCGCCCCTTCCCACGCTGCCGAGGCGACAGATACCCCGGTTCGAGCTGAATTGAGCGGCAACGTGTGGAAAGTCATGGTTAACGTCGGTGACGCGGTGACGGTCGGTCAACCATTGATTATCGTCGAAGCGATGAAGATGGAACTCTCGATTACGGCAACCTTCGCCGGGACGGTCACACATATTCTCGCACAACCGGGTCAACAAGTGACTCCAGGCGAGACACTGCTCTGGTTGGCCGCGGAGGATAAGCACGATGCCTAGCGCTCAAACCCGGGAAGGCCTGGCCGATAAAGTCTATCAGGCCGTTAAACAGTCTATTTTCGATTTTCAGCTGCTCCCCGGTGAACGGTTTAGTGAGAATACGTTAGCCCAGCAGCTCAACGTTAGCCGTACCCCGGTGCGACAAGCGTTATTTCATCTGGAACGTGAAGGCTATGTGGAGGTGTTATTTCGCAGTGGTTGGCAGGTTAAGGCGTTGGATTTCGACTATTACGACGAGCTTTATGATTTACGTATCGTCCTCGAATGTGAGGCGGTCCGGCGACTATGTGCACTTACGTTGGCAGAACGTCGCGTAGCGCTTGCGGCGCAACAGCGCTTTTGGATTGACTCGGCCCCGAGTACCCTAGGGGCGAGCGTGGCGAAGGAAGATGAGGCCTTTCATCGCGCCTTAGTCGCCGCGACGCACAATCGTCAGTTTTTACAGTTGCATAGCGATATTACCGAGAAAATGCGTCGCGTTCGCAGGCTAGACTTTACTCAGCAACATCGCCTGCACGCCACCTATCAGCAGCATCAGGCGATCTTGCACGCCCTCTACGCACAACGCTGTGAAGAGGCCTTACGCCTCTTAACACTGCATATTTCCGAGAGTAAAGCGGCGGTTCGCACCATCACCTTACTGCGCCTCCAGCAAGCACGCGAGACCGCTCAAGCCGCTCATCCGAGGGAGAGTCCTTCCCGAGCGAGAACCTAGTCCTCACCGCGACGCCGTGTTAAGCGGCGCCCGTTACCCGGAATAATGTTAACTTATTTTAAGAGGTCAATGATGAGCTACTCCCGTGAAACCGCTAACAATAGCCGCCCCGCCCCCTCATCCGCAGTCAATGAGACACTGGAAGATTATACCTTACGCTATGCCCCCCATAGCTTTCGCCGTTGGGGAAGCGCGACCGTTGCCATCACGGCATTAGGCGGTATCGCTTACTTAGCCGATTTTTCCATTGGTGCGAGTATCGGGCTCACCTACGGTACCCTCAATGCCCTGTTAGCCATCGTCTTCGCGGCGATCATCATCTTTCTCACCGGGATCCCCCTCGCCTATTACGCGGCACGGTATAATATCGACTTAGATTTGATCACGCGTGGTGCGGGTTTTGGCTACTACGGCTCGGTGATCACCAGTATTATCTTCGCCAGTTTCACCTTTATCTTCTTCGCACTGGAAGGGTCGATCATGGCACAAGGCCTGCAGCTCGGCTTACATCTTCCCCTATGGCTGGGGTATTTGCTCTCGACGCTGCTCGTCATTCCTTTGGTCGTCTACGGGATGAAGGCCTTAAGCCAACTACAGATTTGGACTACCCCCCTTTGGCTGATCCTGATGATAGGTCCAGTTGTCGCGCTGTTATGGCAGCAACCCACCCTGCTCCAGCAGTTTTATCACTTCGCGGGAAAACAAGGACAAGCTGGTATCGACATGGCATCGGTGATGTTGGGGGCCGGTATCTGCCTATCGCTGATCATGCAAATTGGTGAGCAGATTGATTACTTACGGTTTATGCCTGCTAAGACGCGGGAGAATAGTCGCTCGTGGTGGGTAGCCGTGCTTTCAGCGGGTCCGGGCTGGGTTGTCCTTGGTGCGTTAAAGCAGGCGATCGGTGCCTTCCTCGGTTTTTATTTGCTCAGCTTCGCCCCAGGGATTAACAGTACCGAGCCAGTACAGCAATTTAATGCCGCCTTCCATCAAATGTTACCCGGCTGGCTCGCCTTGACGCTTGCGGTCGTCTTGGTGGTTATCTCGCAGATTAAGATCAACGTGACCAACGCCTACTCCGGCTCCCTATCGTGGACCAGTGCTTACACCCGTATTCGCCGCCATTATCCTGGGCGGATCGTCTTTGTTCTGGTTAATCTCGCCATCGCCCTTGCGCTGATGGAAGGCAATATGTTTGCGGTACTCGGGAATATTTTAGGCTTCTACTCGAACTTTGCGATTGCTTGGGTGACGGTGGTCGCGATAGATATTGCGGTGAATAAATACCTATTACAGCTCTCGCCGAAACTCCCAGAGTACCGTAAGGGGATGCTCTATCGTTTTAATCCGGTCGGCATGGTGGCTTTTTTGGGGGCTGCGGGGCTTTCGATTGCCGCGTTCTTTGGCCTACTCGGCCCATTCCTGATGCCATATTCGCCGCTTATCGCCCTCGCGGTCGCCGCAGGGTTAACACCCTTAATGGCGATCGTCACGGGCGGTAAATATTACGCTAAACAGACCCACGACGGTATTGACGAACCCCGTTACGATACAGCCGGTACACCTGTTAGCACCCTATATCATTGCGTGTCCTGCCAGCAGCCCTATGAACGCCCAGACGTGATGCACAGTGCCGCTCATCAGGGCGTGATTTGCTCATTGTGTAAAACCCTTCACTAACCGTTGCCGTCAGACGCCCAGGGAGGGGCGTTCGTCGAGTGCAAAGAATTCAGGTGCCCTGGCAGGATTGTTAGCGACAAAAAACCACGTTAATCCGCTTAGAGACGATAAAATAAGGGATCCAAACCAAGACGCCAATTATTCCTCTGATCAACAGCGACATACTAGCGCTTGTCATCGGCATTCCGAAAAACATAGCCGGGTAGATAACGGTGAACAGCGCAATAATTAATCCTGTAATATAATAGCTAATCATCGCTCGACGAGTTTGCCGCTTTTTCCTAAAAAACATCCATGCCGCATAGAGTGAAACGCTCAAACTGATTAGCGTGAGTAATAGAGTTACGAGAATAAAATGGAAGAGCGCACCAGACTCGGTCAAATACCCTGAAAAGTTAACCACCAGACCCCAAATATCCAAAACGCTATTACTAATCGTTAAAACTAGCCCGATTGCGGGGAGATATAATAGCCCATCAATCTTTCGATATTGCTTATCTTCGCATGTCTGACAGAGACCAGACTCTTGATTCGCGTGTTCACTTTGACATTTTATACATTCCATAAAAACTACCTTGTAAGAGAATTATGACAGGTCAACGACCTATGTTCTTTGCTAAAAGAGCAAGTGAAAACCTTGCGTTTTTTATCCATCAGCTGCTTTCGATAAGCGTTTATCTACATGACTCTGCGTCAAGTATTCTAACTGGCATAACAATTTGCTCTTCGCTATATTAAACTTAGTAACGGCAGTTCACTCTAGAAAAAATACATAAGTTCCGCAAAGCTAATCTACCCCGCTTTTTTCATGCTCAGTACAATCTATACCATTTCCGTTTTCGACAATTATTTCTTCCCTCTGGTCATAACGCTCTCAGAGCCGGCTCGGGTATATCTAGTTCAGCCGCTTAACCACGAGATCATATTTATGACCAACCTTGGAACTGTCGCTTGTATACCAGCCGCTTGCGTATTTATGGATCTCGAGTCACAAAGATGAAGGAGTATAGCCATGGAATCAGCCATTCCTCACCCATTACAAGAAGAAAGGAAAACGCCGGTTTCGACCCCGGCAGCCTACACCCCTCCTTTCCCAGCATGGACGACACGATTCTCCCCCCTCGTTGAGCGCGTTGTTATGGCGTATTTCGGCGTACAGTCTACACAGACCGAGGGCGAACGGGCTCTCGACGCAATTACCGCGCGTTTCTCAACAGCCCATGGTCCCTCGCACTGGGATCTAGCAACTTATCGCGACGAATTAGGGTTTATCAACGATATTGCTATTGCCTATTGGGCTTCTGCCGAGACTTTTTCGCTCTGGAAAACAGAGAGCGATTTTCAAGAATGGTGGCAATCCGTCGACAGAGAACAAGAGGAATATGGCTTATTTATGGAAGTCGTCACGCCTGATATACGAGGAATGGAGACGATATTCTCCGATCACCATCATCCTGAAGGGATCGCTCACCTTGCTCGGAAAATGAGCGATGAAATACAAGAGCACGGCTACTGGGGGAGCGCCCGCGACAGGCTTCCTCTCGCCCAAACCTCGCCGCTCAATGCTCATAGCGAACTTAGGATCTCGTCGATAAACGCCGCCCGCCAAATTGTCCATGGCAGCGATAATCTTTGTCTTATTCGCTCTGGTCAGGATTGGTCAGATACGTTAAACGAAGAGCGCACACTGTATGTTGAGGACGTAGAGCCAATCTTGAATACCGGAATGCGTTTCTTACGCGACGACGGACTGACTATCGGTTGTTTGAGCTGTCGTTATATGCAAGTGTTAGAACGTGATGACCGTGCATTATTACCAAAGACTTTTGGCCTTGCCCATTTCACCGATCTACAGGCTTTGGAACTCTGGTCGAAAAGCCACCCTACCCATGTCGCGATTTTTAAAGAGTTTATGAAATACGTTAAGGCACTGAATTTTGATATTACACTACGCCTGTGGCATGAAATTTCCGTTATCCCAGCTCAATCGCAATATTTCGAATATATCAACTGCCACCCTAATACGGGTCTACTAAAAAAAGGGAAGTCGTCGTGTAATACCGATTCGGTAAGATAACAATATTCAATTTAAAGATCTTGGAGATCAGCAACCATCTGTAATCTTCAAATTGCGGATTTTTTTACTGTTCAGTCATGATCTTAATAAGGTTAATAATTTTACGCATCAGGAGCGCCATATTTGGCGCGGGCAATGGATACCCCAACTCACAGAGGGTTTTTGGGCTGTCCGGCGATATGGGAGGCCAGCATTGGGCTGTGTGGATTAACGTCACTATCCAGACGGTATCAGCTTTTTCATCCAGCTCGTAAACAGGCCGATAATGTTCATGAAATACCCGCTCCCGCGTACCGCCTATTTTCCCCGGCGTCCCCATCAAAGGCGTTCTGCCAGCAGAGCCGCCGACTCACTGAACCGCTCAACTATCTACAGCGCGGCTAGCGGATTGCTCTCTACTAGGTAATCCCATATCGCTGTACGCCTCCGGCACCCAACGTACCTTCATACCTTGCCTGCTGCTGTGGCTCTTCGCTCTGCGAATAACCTTTCAACCTCTTCGTTAAGCTGGGTATGCTCACCAACCTTCACATCAAAGCCCCCTTTGCCCGCAAACAGGCCGGTCTGCTCTTGCACACTGTCGTAGGTGCTGTGCATCTTATCTTGGCTAAGATTGAAACTCCCTGAACCGGTCATCGAGCCAAAGGTAAAACTGCCGCCCGCGCTGGCGCTTTGTTGCTTGGAGTCGTAGCGGTTGCTGTCTTGCTCAGAGGTCAGCGTTAAGTTACCGCCAACCTGTGCCGCTATCCGCTCACCGTTAACTTGCGCGCCGGTTAAGGTGGTATCGCGACCGCTGTGTAAGGTCA
>NZ_JABBFP010000040.1 GCF_018494085.1 Rosenbergiella collisarenosi
GTTTCACCTACATCAAATATTAAAGCTCCAGACACCACCGCTCCTGCTGCACCGACTGATGTTGTTGTCAGTGATGATGGTGAGACGGTAACTGGTAAAGCTGAAGCAGGCTCAACGGTTGCTATCAAGGATGCCGCTGGAAATACTCTCGGTAGTGCAACGGTAGCCGCAGATGGTTCATTCACTGCGACCTTAAGCCCGGCACAAACCAACGGCCAGACCTTAAGTGTCACGGCTACTGATGCCGCGGGTAACCCGTCTTCAGTCGTC
>NZ_JABBFP010000041.1 GCF_018494085.1 Rosenbergiella collisarenosi
GGCTTGTAGCTCAGGTGGTTAGAGCGCACCCCTGATAAGGGTGAGGTCGGTGGTTCAAGTCCACTCAGGCCTACCAAATTCATCCTCACACTGTGTTGTAACGCCACTCGCATACTGATGTATGCTTCGTAACGTTACGCCTTGTCTGAGAATGAATTGCTTAGGTAACTCTGATGTTTGCAAAATCGATGGGGCTATAGCTCAGCTGGGAGAGCGCCTGCCTTGCACGCAGGAGGTCAG
>NZ_JABBFP010000042.1 GCF_018494085.1 Rosenbergiella collisarenosi
GGTGGAAGGGGAGAGCGTCCATCTGCAGGCGGGAAATGATCTGACCTTAGCGGGCAGCCGAGCCATTGGTACGCAGGCGGTGACGCTACAAGCCGGGAACCAGGTGCAACTGACCCAGGCACAGAATAGTCGCCAAGAAATCCATCGCTATGAGGAAAAGCGTAAAGGCCTATCGGGCACCGGGGGGATTGGGTTTAGTTATGGGCAACACGCGCAGCGCACCACGGACGAGGGGGC
>NZ_JABBFP010000043.1 GCF_018494085.1 Rosenbergiella collisarenosi
GCAAATTCTTTGTGCTAAAACGCGTCTTTTTAACGTACTCGGCGTTAACGTCCCGCTCGCTGTTCAGTCACATACCTTTGTATGCTCCTTCTCATCGCTTGGGCGTCGCCTTGATTACGATAAAAATACATCGTTTCTGCAAATTCTATATTAATAATCTGTCAACGCGCTGATAAATCTCTCATTCCAAAACGCCTCTGGCGTTGTAAGGTTAAGCCTCACGGG
>NZ_JABBFP010000044.1 GCF_018494085.1 Rosenbergiella collisarenosi
GCGATGAACGACTCGGGATTCGGTGTGGGCGGGAGCGTTCAGCGAGCCATCCAAGCGGTGAGCGCGGCGGTACAGGGTCTTGCCGGCGGAGAGTTTGGCGGGGCGTTAGCCGGTGCAGGCGCACCCTATATTGCCAATATCATCGGCCAGAGTGAGCTGGATACGAACGGTAAGTTACTGGCACATGCTACCGTTAATGCCGTGCTCACCGCCGCGCA
>NZ_JABBFP010000045.1 GCF_018494085.1 Rosenbergiella collisarenosi
TGGCAGCGTGAGAGTCACCGGGATAAAACCTATCGGCGTGTCTGTCACGCTAGCCCGCTGGTCGAGGGCCTGCGTAATCGTAGAGGGCAGCCGTGCATCGCTATCCAGCGGGCGAACACCACTCGCCGTGGGAGTCAGCGCCTGTGTTTCACGGTCAGTGACCACCGTGCCCCCGCCCGTGATGTGGGCATGCTCCTGCCAGCGCGACTGCTG
>NZ_JABBFP010000046.1 GCF_018494085.1 Rosenbergiella collisarenosi
TCCGTAGCTCAGCTGGATAGAGTACTCGGCTACGAACCGAGCGGTCGGAGGTTCGAATCCTCCCGGATGCACCATAATGGTTGAACAACACTTCTTCGGTAAGTCTGTTACCTGTCAGTTACAAGAATTCTGTAATGCATCCGTAGCTCAGCTGGATAGAGTACTCGGCTACGAACCGAGCGGTCGGAGGTTCGAATCCTCCCGGATGCACC
>NZ_JABBFP010000047.1 GCF_018494085.1 Rosenbergiella collisarenosi
CCCGAGTCGTTCATCGCCTGCTGATAAAATTGCTGAGTGATAAATTCTACTAAGGTACGCTCGTCAGGCTGTTGACCAGGATGCTGGCTAAGCCACTGCGCCTTGATATTCTCCTGTTGCTCGGGGGTCAGCTGGGCGACTTTCTCTGTCGCCGTTTTTATGGCCGCAAGCTGGCCCTGCGTCTGCGCAATATTCGCGGCTTGTGC
>NZ_JABBFP010000048.1 GCF_018494085.1 Rosenbergiella collisarenosi
GTCGAGACGCGCAACGCGCAGGTGGTCGCAAAACGCATCACGGTGAGTAGTACGGCGGATGTGATCAACGATGGCGGACACCTGAGCGGCGAAACGCTAGCGATCCGCGCCAACCGCCTGTCGAATCGCGGCGGAACCCTCGCGCAACAGGGCGAGCAGGCCCTCACGCTTGCTCATCAAGGCGGGATCGATAACACGCAAGGCCG
>NZ_JABBFP010000049.1 GCF_018494085.1 Rosenbergiella collisarenosi
GTCAGCCCACTGCTTTTTTGCTCGCTGAGGTGGCTCTGGGTACTGCGTGATTCACTCGTTGTAATAGTGACCTGCTTGGCGGCCAGGTCAATATCTCGCTTCGCCAATAGCTCGGCACCGGTGAGAGTTATCCCATTGCCTGCAGTGACCTTGACGCTACCCTCGCTACTCCCGACTAAGCTTGCGAGGTGGCTAACCGATGC
>NZ_JABBFP010000004.1 GCF_018494085.1 Rosenbergiella collisarenosi
GGTTATGCGAAGATCCGCCCCGCCGAGGATCGTCCCGCCCTGATTGGTTAACACTGCGGTGGTTAAGGTTGCCTCCTCCCGAGCCGCGATGATCCCTTGGTGATTATCGAGGTCTCCGCTACTCAGCGTTAAGCGGCCCTCGCTAAGGATACCGCCCGACGCTGCATTACCGCGGTTAGTTAAGCGCCCACCCTGTAGGGCGAGCGTCAGTGACTCACCGGCCTGGATCAGCCCGCTATTATTATTAAGCCCCTGACTGGTCAGCCCGATGCGACGAGAGGCCGCAATAACCCCCTGTTGGTTATCAAGTAGAGATGAGGGGGTGTTGACGTCAATCTCGGTGCCACGGATTTCCCCCTGCTGATTAAGTAGCTGTGAACCGCTGAGAGACAGGCGCTGGCCCTGCGTCAGGATGCGGCCTTGCGTGTTATCGATCCCGCCTTGATGAGCAAGCGTGAGGGCCTGCTCGCCCTGTTGCGCGAGGGTTCCGCCTCGATTCGAGAGGCGGTTGGCGCGGATCGCTAGCGTTTCGCCGCTCAGGTGCCCGCCATCGTTGATCACATCCGCCGTACTACTCACCGTGATGCGTTTTGCGACCACCTGCGCGTTGCGCGTCTCGACGTTACCCGCACTCGCGTTGAGCTCGACGCTTTCGGCCTGTGTCTGACTGGTGTTGGCCGTGACCCGTTGCGCGCTCACCCGTACGTTGCCTTGCGCGCGCTGTACGCCACTGAGCGCGATAGCGCCTGCGCTGGTCAGGGTCAGGTTGGCGGATTGACCCGCTTGTCCCTGCGGCGCAATACCTGCGGCCAGTACGCCGCTACTGGTTAGGTCGCCGCCGGCGGTGAGCTGTATATGCTGGCTCGCCTGCAGGTTACCGCTGTTCGTCAGCGTTCCCGCCGTGGTGATCACTACCTCCCCCGCCGCCGCGCCGAGCGTCCCGGCGTTACGTACCCCGACGCCCGCTTCGGTGCCTCGCAGGACAATTTTATTGGCATACATACCGCCGATCTGGGAGACATCCACCGCAAACTGTGGGCGTTCGCCATCGCGGGCGCTCTGGGCGTGGACCGCGCCGTTACGCGCATCAATCTTATTCGCCCCAACGGTTATCGCCAGCGCCTTGGCGTGCACTGCCGCATTGATTTTTACCGCACGGGCCAGCAGCTCGGTGCTATCTTGGCGCGTACTATCCATCCCCTTGCCTTCGACCCGAATCAGGCCTCGCTCGACGGCGTAATGACTGAGCTGGCCGTCGGTAAGCGCAACGTTGCCCGTGGTGAGCGTGGCACGATTAGCATTAATAAAACCACAGCCGTCGCAGGTGATCCCGGCAGGATTCGCGATGATGATATCGGCCTGGCGACCCGCTACCTCCAACAGGCCATGCAGGCGCGAGGGGTCACGGCTATTCACTTCATTGAGAATAACCTTTGCTTCGCCCCTGCCGAGCCAAGGGTTGGCCGTGACATAACCCGCGAGCTGGGTTTGGCTGGCGGTACGGCCATTATTCAAAATGGCCCCTTGGCGTTCGATATCGAACTGAGTATAGGTATTGTGCGAGACGCCGGCGGCACTGGGCGGTCGAATATTGACCTGCTCCATCCCACTCGCCGTTTGCACGACGGTCGGTCGCTGAGCGGCTTGCGAGTCTGCAATGATCCTAGCCTGTGCCGGTAGGCTAATGCTCCCCGCCGCGAGCAGTAACGCTAAGCTAAGCCGAGTCAGACGAAAAGCCCCCGAGGCTGACTGGCGGGCGATGCGCGGGCAAGGAGCACTGAGTGACTGCGTCGCTACTGTAATATCGGCGACCACCATTGCCATCCCCCGGGCGCGATTAAACACGATCCGATAGCGATTTTTATTCATCCTTGAATCCTCAATAGAACCAATTAAGCGTAAAGCCCAGCGTTACACGGTCTTGCATAAAGCCTTGCGGAGCCGATAGGGGTACACCGATAAAGGTGTCGTAGCCGGTGGAGAGTACCTGCCCGCGGATCCCCACCACGCTGCCGACCAGGGTGCGTCCCAGTAATGGCGTGGTGCTGTGTCCTTTAACCACGCCATAGTCCACCCCTAGATAAAGCTGCTGCGCGGCGAAGGGAGTGAACCAACTCCATTCATTACGAAGTAAGTGCCCCTGATCGGCACTGAGGGAACGTTCACCATCGAAGCCACGCACCGTCCAGCGGCCACCGATGGAAAATTGTTCCGTGGGGGTTAAGTGCGTAGGGGTGAGCTGCTGCTGATAGAGCAATTGATAGCGAAAATTCTGCGATCCCAGCGTAAACGGCAGGGTAAAATCGGCATTGAGTTGCACAATACGGCTTAACGCCGTCGCCTCACCAAAGGCCTCCTCTGTCGCAGGCAGCGCGCCAAACCATCGGGTACCCTGCTGATAACTCGCCATAAGATTGAGGGTGGCGGCTTGAATAAAATGTTGATGGTGAAGTGTCGCTTTCCACGATGTTGTTTTACGATGCTGAGTCGCGATAGCCGTATCATCGATAAAATTCTTCGACCCACGCATCGTCACCGCGCCGGTCAGCCGAGTTTTATGCTGTGCGCCGCGATGAATGATGCGACCCAGTTGTAGCGCCAGTTGTTGACTCTGCCCACGATAACGATAATCGGCGTGGGCCCCGGCAATCGTCTGGTAATAATCGTTATAACTCCCGGTAAGGCTGGCCAGCCAATAGCCATAAGGCAACGTGTACTGTCCGGTATAGTTGTGGGTTCCCTTGCCGCCGCGGGCAAACAGGGCTTTGCCTGCGTTGAGATACAGACTGTCGCTGAGCGTCAACGGGTTATCGAGATAGAGGGTAGTTCCGGCTTGGTAGCGGCCGGTGCTGCGTGTGCCCGAATCGTCGAGGAAGAGGCCGAGCCGCCACTGGCGCGCTTGCTGCCAGTTGACGACGATATCGCTCTCTCCTGGCTGCTCGGTCGGAACTATTTCCATACTCGCCTGTACCGACGGCAGGCGTTGTAAATTTTCCAGTCCTTGTTCGAGATCGCGAAGATCGACTAACGCCCCGGATCGTGCGGGAAAGGCAGTGGTAAGGGAGATGCCCCTACGCGGCTCAGGCCCAGTGGTCAGCTGCCTGACCTTGCCGGGGACTAGCGTGAGGTGAAGGACTGCACGGGTCAAGTCTTGCTCTGTGGCCAGCACGCGGCTTGTGACATAGCCGTGATCCACCAGCCGATTCTGTAGGCGGCGCATCAGCAAATTTATCCCCTGACTCCCTAAGCATTGACCGACGGCGGTATTGGCGAGTCGCTGTAGGGCAAGCCAGCGCGGGAACGCCTCGTTGCCAGAGAGCGTGACCTGTCGTAGGGGAAAGCAAGGCGTTTCTTGAGGAAAACCTTTCATTAGTGAGATGTCGGAGGGTAGTTCGACACGCACATCTGGGTCCGGTAACGCTAAGCGCTGTTCCAAGGCACGCTGCTGGGCTTGCTGATGGATCAGTTGCTGGTCGTTATCGGGCAGCGTAGACATCGTCACGACTTGCCCGACGGCCGCACCTGTCCGCTCTAGGAGCTTGGCTGATGCCTCGCCTGATAGGGTAAATGAGATCGGCCACAGGGCCAGTAAGAGTCGATGCCGAAAAGAGGCTGAGTAATAGACCACGTTATTCCCTTACGTGTTAGCGCGTAACCATCCTGTTACACGTCGCTGCCGAGTACTATTATCACCCTAGCAACGACCGGTAATATAAATACAGCGTTATTTATGACAAGTGAGAGCTTTTACACAATATTTTGTGTTACGTCACAACGTTCGGCGGGTAAATTAGTCTTTTATATAATGTGTTGCAGCGGGATATATCGATATTAATGAATAACGCGGTTGAGCTTCGCGGATAATAAATAGAGGTTATGTTAACTATTGTCGTTGATTGGGGGGGCGAGTTATTTTAAATAATAGGTTAGATAATTATGTTATTAATAATTCTAAGCGTTCTTATAAATATTTATTATGTCGGCTAATATCTTCACCTTAATAATGACTCGACAAAAACGCTACGAATA
Organism: Rosenbergiella collisarenosi; assembly: GCF_018494085.1. Classification (GTDB taxonomy): domain Bacteria; phylum Pseudomonadota; class Gammaproteobacteria; order Enterobacterales; family Enterobacteriaceae; genus Rosenbergiella; species Rosenbergiella collisarenosi. The sequence goes on from NZ_JABBFP010000004.1 coordinate 4,030, forward strand.
TTAGAAGACACTGGCTCTGTGGCCAATTGGAAACGACTCACCGTGATGGGGAAACATTCACCATGGCAACCTGATGTTGCCATGGTGCATGGTTAGAATAGCTCGATCACGGTAGCCAGATATTCGCCATAACGTGTTTTAGCTAGACGTTGGCTTTGTGCCAATACCTGTTCGCGCGTTAACCAGCCTTGACGATAGGCAATCTCTTCTAAACACGCCACCTTGAAGCCCTGACGCTCTTCTATGGTATGAATAAATTGCGAGGCATCTAATAAACTTTCGTGGGTGCCAGTATCTAACCATGCAAAGCCGCGCCCTAACCGTTCGACGTTAAGCTGTCCTTGTTCGAGATACATTTGGTTGATCGCGGTAATTTCTAACTCGCCACGCGACGACGGTTTTACGCGCTTCGCCATCTCAGTGACTTGATTATCGTAGAAATAGAGGCCAGTCACTGCCCAGTTTGAGCGAGGCGCGAGAGGTTTCTCCTCCAATGACAGCGCTTTAAACTGGTGGTCGAACTCCACCACTCCGTAGCGTTCAGGGTCACGGACTTGATAACCGAAGACGGTTGCGCCCGCTAAGTTCTCCGCCACCGACACTAATTTACTACCGAATCCCTGTCCAAAGAACACATTATCGCCCAATACCAACGCACAATTTTCGCCGGCAATAAAGGTCTCGCCAATCAGGAAGGCCTGAGCCAGCCCTTCTGGCTTAGGTTGTACCTCATAGGTTAAACGCAGGCCAAATTGCTGACCATTTCCCAAGAGTCGCTGAAAAGACGTGAGATCGTCCGGCGTGGTAATAATTAGGATGTCACGGATCCCGGCGATCATTAATACCGAGATTGGATAATAGATCATCGGTTTGTCGTAAACCGGTAATAACTGCTTAGAGATGCCTTGAGTGATCGGATAGAGACGCGTTCCCGATCCCCCCGCGAGTACGATACCTTTCATAGTTGGACTCCTTCCACTTGAGAAGCGCTCGTCGTCAACGTCGCATAGCTGCCATCGAGAACCGCTTGCCACCACTCTGGATTCGCGAGATACCAGTCTACCGTTTTACGTAAACCGGACTCGAAGGTTTCCAGCGGGTGCCAATTCAGCTGCTGAGCGATTTTGGTCGCGTCGATCGCGTAGCGCTTATCGTGCCCAGGACGATCGGTAACAAACTGGATCAGTTGTGTATAACTGTCGATGCCTTGAGGTTTATCCGGGAACCGCTCGTCGAGCAATTGGCAGATACTGTTTACCACATCGATATTGCGCTTCTCGTTATGTCCGCCGATGTTATAGGTCTCACCAACTTTCCCTTCGAGGGCGACACAGAGTAGCGCCCGCGCATGGTCGGCAACATAGAGCCAGTCGCGGATCTGTTCTCCCATACCGTAAATCGGTAACGGTTTACCCTGTAATGCATTGAGGATAACCAGTGGAATTAATTTTTCAGGAAACTGATAAGGCCCGTAATTATTTGAACAGTTAGTTACGATCACCGGTAGCTGGTAAGTACGATGCCAGGCACGTACTAGATGGTCGCTAGCCGCTTTCGACGCCGAATAGGGGCTACTTGGCGCATAAGGCGTTTGCTCAGTGAAGAAGTCATCGCTATGCGCTAAATCGCCAAACACTTCATCGGTAGAGATGTGATGGAAGCGGAAAGTTGCCTGCTCGGTTTCGGGAAGCTGTTGAAAATAGTGACGTGTCGCTTCTAGTAATTCGAAGGTACCGAGGATATTCGACTCGATAAAGTTATCGGGTCCAGAGATAGAGCGATCAACGTGACTCTCTGCGGCGAGGTGCATCACAACTTGCGGTTGGAATTCACTGAATAGCTGAGTAATCGCCGGTCTGTCTCCAATAGAAGTATGACTAAAGCGATAGCGAGGATGGCTGGCAACCGAGCTGAGCGAATGAAGGTTCCCCGCATACGTTAACGCGTCAATCACTAATACCTGATGCGTCGTGTGTTCAATAATTTGTCTCACAACCTCGGAGCCGATAAAGCCTGCGCCGCCAGTAACCGCTATTCTCATTTTGCTTCCCTGTGCTGGGTCTTATTTATTACTCGGGGTAGTGTACCGCACAAAATAAAAAAGGCTGACAAAAGTCAGCCTTATTTATTAGGAAAGCTTAGTCATTGCCGAACAGATCACGGGTATAGACTTTTTCTCGTACATCCTGCAACTCTTCAACCAGTCGGTTGGCGATGATTAGATCACAGTCCTGCTTGAGTTGCTGCAGATCATGGGTGACCGGCGAATTGAAGAAGGTCTCTTCGTTGAGGACTGGCTCGTACACCATCACGTCAACCCCTTTCGCCTTCAAGCGCTTCATAATGCCTTGGATGGCGGAGGCGCGGAAATTATCAGAGCCGGCCTTCATCACTAAGCGATAGATACCAACGCGTTTGGGCTGCTTTTTCAGGATACTTTCGGCCACGAAATCCTTACGGGTACGGTTAGCGTCGACGATAGCGGTAATGATGTTGTTGGGTACCTGCTCGTAGTTCGCGCGTAACTGCTTAGTGTCTTTTGGTAAGCAATACCCCCCATAGCCGAATGACGGGTTGTTATAGTGATTGCCGATACGCGGATCGTGGCTCACCCCTTCGATGATTTGTCGTGCATCGAGACCATGATGCTCGGCATAGCTATCGAGTTCGTTGAAGTAGGCGATACGCAGTGCGAGGTAGGTATTGGCGAAGAGTTTGATAGCTTCGGCTTCGGTATCGTCAGTAAAGAGTACCGGGATATCCTCTTTTTCCGCGCCATCAACGAGCAGTTGCGCGAACTGGCGAGCGGCCTCGCTCTGGCTACCGACCACAATGCGCGAAGGATATAAGTTGTCGTAGAGGGCTTTGCCTTCGCGCAAAAACTCTGGCGAGAAAATAATATTCTCAACTCCGAGTTTTTCTTTCAAACTACGCGTAAAACCGACAGGGATCGTCGATTTAATAATAATGGTGGCTTGCGGATTGATCGCCAGCACATCTTGGATCACCGATTCGACGCTACGGGTATTGAAATAGTTAGACTCTACGTCATAGTCCGTCGGCGTTGCGACGATAACGAATTGCGCATCTTGGTAAGCGAACTGCTTATCGGTAGTGGCAGTGAAATTCAGCGGCTTGTTGGCGAGATAGTGCTCGATTTCACGATCAACAATCGGCGATTGCTGGTTATTTAATTTTTCGACCTTCTGTTGGTCTATATCTAACGCAACCACTTGATTATGTTGCGCAAGCAGAATTCCGTTTGAGAGTCCAACATATCCCGTGCCAGCAATCGCAATCTTCATTACCTGAGTTCCTGTATTTAGGTCGAAATAATAAGAATTTTTAATTTTTTGAATCGATATTATGCCTGTTTTATTACGCTTCTGCGAAAATAAATGACTTAAGCCCTTAATTTTCGGATTAAAAGCGTTTTTTCTTATTAAAATAAGGCTTAAAAATCGCTGGGGTAATGACTGCCACGCCCTCGAGGAAGATTTTCGCTATAGCGGGCCCAAGATCAAATAACTCAACACCCCCCACCGGCAAGCGCGTTAAATCAATGACGCTCCATAGTACGTCGCCTTTATTTGCCACAATCAACGTTTTATCGTCTGGGCTGAAGGCGGTATCTATCGGCTACGCGCCGACTTCAAGGCTGGCGAGTTGCTGTCACTGCGTAGCGAGCAACGAGATACGTGGCTCCTTGTCGCCAATCGCTACCTGTTGGGACGATAATCCACGATTCGCGAGGAGAGTAGCCAAAAAAACGTCATATCTCTCATCAAGGTCAATAAAAGGGGAGATAAATCTTGTCATAGATAAAGTGCTTAATGGATAAGGGAATGAAACCTAGGCGAGTGCAAAAAACAGGATACGCCAAAATCCCGAGAGTGCAGACAAAGGAGGGCTTACGCTGGCGATATGAATGGTTTTGGAAAGCCATTTCTATTTGGAATTGTTGGATAAAAGTCCCTGCTGACAGATTTAACCGGAGAGTGACTTATTATGAGGAATAGAGAATTTATTGCCTTAACAATACTGTTTTCGTTTCAGATTAGCGCGGCATTTACGCAACCCGAAATGACGCAATTAAGAGAGATAAATGAAAAATATATAAAAGAAGAAATTGATGCTAGGAAAAAACTAGAATTAGCGATAAAGGAAGCAATCGTAAACCTACCCAAAGAAAAATCAAACATCCTAAAATTACATGAGCTATGGGGGCAAACCACCAAAATAAAATGTCGACTTGCTATTCTTGACTCACTCAATACCGATGCAGAGACAGCCAATAAATACGAATGCCTGGCTAATGAATATACCGCAGAGGCTCATTTTTTAAATGGCACCTATTAAATCATCCGTATCTAGAGTTAGATGTCGGTTCCCGCAAGATAGCTCGCCATGCAGTGGGCTATTCGCGACTAAGCTCTATAAATAAAACCTGCTTGCCCAGCTTATCAACCGCGATAAGTCAGAGCTCATGACTTTTCAGCTTGGCCATCACAGTTTTCAAACAAGCCTCCCAGATATTTCTGTAATCTATGGGCACGTACATCCAATGTTAAGAGAATCGACTATACTGAGTGACGATACTTTCTTCTGGGAGAATGATAATGAAAAAAATAGCTATCCTCGTTTGCACATTGACCCTCTCTTTCGGCGCTTTCGCGGCGACACAAGCTAGCGAGGATGCCCTCGCCACCGCCCATAAAGGCGCGGATACGGCTAAAGAGAAATTACACGCCGCGCAAAATAAAGGCGCGCAGCAAAAGCTCAAAGCACAACATGCGGCGGAAGGTAAAGCCAACTCAACCGGTAGCAAAATCTCCGAAGGCTCGCAAAAAGCCTGGCATAGCACCAAGCAAGGCGCTGAGAAGGGTTGGGATAAAACTAAAGAAGGTGCCGAGGATCTGAAAAACGACATCTCACCTTAGTAACCGCTAGGCCCTATCACTGGATAGGGCTTTATTAGAGATCCAGCACCAATACTTCACTACGACTACGCGAACAACACAGCGCAACCTGCTGTGATGGCCCACACTTCTCCTGCTCGCTCTGCACTGTATCCCGATGATCGACCTCCCCCGCGACCACGCCGGTTAGACAGGCACCGCACATTCCCATTTCACAGGAAAGCGGAATCGCCACCCCTTGTTCGAGTAACACCTGTGCGATCGTCTGCGTCGGTGCGACTGGCCACTGTTGACCGGTTGACGCTAGAGTCACCATAAAGCTCTCGTCGGCTCCCGCCTGACGCGGGGTGCTGGCTGGCTTAAAGGCTTCGGTAAAGACAGCCTCTGCGGGCCAACCATAAGCGATGGCGCACTCGCGCTGCTGTTGCATAAAACCTTCCGGCCCGCAGAGGTAGATCAGGGTGTCAGGCGCAGGCTGGGTAAGATCACACGCGATATGCTGGCGTGGGCTGTTGCCCTGCTCACTCAACCAGAGATGGCACTCACCCTGCTGCCATGGAGTAGAGAGTGCTGACAGGTAGGCCACCTGATGTGCCTGACGGCAGTAATAATGGAGCGTGAAGGCCACCCCTTGCTGTTCTAACTGCAGCGCCATCGCATACAGCGGGGTGATCCCGATACCCGCGGCGATCAGCACCACGCGCTTGGCGGGTTGCAGCGCAAAGAGGTTACGCGGTGGCGAGATCAGTAAACGATCGCCTGGGCGCAGCTGTTGATGTACGAAGCGTGACCCACCACGGGAGGCAGTATCAAAGGCAACACAGATATGGTAGCGGTGGCGATCGCGGTTCGACCCGGTGAGTGAATATTGGCGTGATAAGCCCGGGGCAAGCTGTATATCGATATGCGCCCCTGCCTCCCAAAATGGCAATTCGCTATTTGGCGCCTCGGCCATCAGGCTCACCGCTAAATTTCCAGAGCCTTGCAAGCACAGGCTCTCCACGATCACTGATAACTGTTGCATCGCCCACCTCACACTAAGAAGAAATCGCCGAAGCCCATTTTTTTCAGTCCACGCCGATAGGCGATAGAGCTGCGATCCGCAGGGATATGTGCCTCAAGGCTAAGGTCGAGGGGCAGCCGCTCCGGCATCTGCGTTTCGACCATCAGACGGTCCTCCTCGAACACGCGCTGGTTAAAGGCATACACGTCTTCGACCGGGATATCGAGATCGAAATTACGCGCGATGGGCGCGAACATCCGCGTTTTACGCGCCGAGACTGGCGAGGCGGCATTCATGATGACCAACCGCGCGTCGCCGGGGAAATGAATGGTTAAGGTAGCGGTAAAGGGAAGGTGCATCTCGAAGTGGCGTAACCACTTGAACCCTTCTGGGGCGCGGAACTCGCTGCTAGCAGGATAGTTACCGACGGTACTCCAATAGTCAGCCTCGAAGCCATAGTCGCGCTCGATAGCCTGATAGTCGGGAACCTGTTGGTTGCTGGCATCGGCAAAGGTGTCAGTATGGATCCACGCGAAGTGCGCGACATCGAGGAAGCCTTCGACCTGCCGCCCGGCGAAGCCATTGACCTCGAAGCCCGGGCAGTTAATTTGTTGGAAACCGGCGCTTTCCCAATGCGGCATCACCGGCAGCTTAGCGGGCTGTTCTGCATCGAATGCGAGACAGACCCAGATCAGGCCGTAACGTTCTTCTACTTTATAGGTCGAGAGATTGAGCTTGGCCGGTATGGCTTGGTCAGGGCTAGAAGGAATGCGATTGCACTTACCGCCTGCGCCGAAGCGTAAGCCATGGTAGGGGCAGACAATCCCCTGCTCATCATGAAAACCTAGCGTTAAGGGTACCCCGCGATGTGGACAGACATCGCGCGCCGCAACCACCTCCCCCTGGATGCGATAGAGCACCAGTTGCTCGTCCAGTAATACCGCTTTTACCGGTGCCCCGCCGATATCCATGGCGCGCGCGACGGGGTGCCATTGCGCGGCGAGTTTTAACCAATCGTCAGGCTCGAAGGTACAGTGTGCGGGAGGGGTTACGTTGCTCATAATGGGTTCCTTAATAATCGCCGGACTATTTTTGTTATGAGATAAGTGATAAACCTTTTACCTGTTCTAATCCATCATTAATAATTCAGTATGCTGTTGCAAAAAAGAGAACACTTACCATGAGCCCATTTTCCCGCTTCGCCCTCTATTATCTCGCCGTAGTTCGCAGCGGTAGCCTACGCAAGGCTGCCGAACGCCTGCATATCTCTGCCTCGGCGATCAATCGGCAGATTTTACAGGCGGAGGCGTCATTCGGAACGCCACTGTTTGAGCGACTCGCCGATGGGTTACGCATGACGACGGCGGGTGAGCTGCTGTACGCCGACCTGCTACGCTGGCAGCGAGAGTTTGAGGTGACGAAACAGCGTTTCGATGAGATCCAGGGGCTACAGCGGGGTAAGGTTAAGATCGGCTTAGTGCAAGCCCTCAATCAAGGTGAAATTGCCGATTGTTTAGCACGTCTGGTCGAGCAGTACCCGTCGTTAACGTTAGAAATCGTGATCGAGAGTAGTAAGGCGATCGGCGAACAGTTACGAACGGCTAATCTAGATGTGGGATTATTACTGGATCCGGGGGAGGTGTCCGGTCTCGAGGTCAGGAGTTTTTGTGAACTCGACGTAGGTGTCGCCCTTTCCCCTCGCCATCCGTTGGCAGCGAAAAAAACATTGAGGCTTAGTGAGTTACATGGGCAACGCCATATTCTACCGGGTGAGAACCTAGTAGTGCACGAACGCGTAATTGCGCTGTATCAGCGCGCGGCGCTGTCTGTGGAGAATACGATTATCTGCAACGATATAGCGCTTATTCGTCACTTTGTAACTAAAGATAGTGGAATAGCGCTGCTATGTCAGCTCGACGTACAGCGAGAGATAGAGGAAGGGAGCTTGGTGTTTATTCCCCTCCACAACAACCGGACTTTGCCGTTAACCTTGGCATTATGCGTTGCGCCATCACGCCAGCTTTCGCGGGCCGCACTACGGGTTATTCAACAGTTAAGCGAGAGTATCGAGATCATCGCGACGAAATAGTCGTTAACAGATAAGTGATAGTTGTTATTACGTCAAGCTGTATGACATAGGGTGTAGCCCACGAGAATAAACATAACGAAGAGGATACTGAAGGGATTGATGGCTAAAGATTATTCATTATCTAAAAGCCATCTTCCATGTAATAATTTTATCGATAAAAAAATGCTAACCTAGGATTAGCCTGTTAATAATAGAAATAGGTAGACACCTACCCTATTTATCAATTAATAAAACTGTACGTCCTTGGTAGGTATTCGGCTTGCACGTGTTAGTTTGACGATAAGCCTATTATTTTTGCTAAGAAAAATAATGTCTGTTTTTTTAAACAAGAAAACCAGCTCAATGTTTATCATTTTATCTTGATAATTTTCATCAAAACCCAAAAATAAAAATTAATGATGGTAATAAAAAGATTATTTTTTATCTTGTTGATATTATTAGTTAAATAACCTAAAAAAGCTCATTAAACTTCCTTACCAATCATTTATCCCCTCTAATGATCGGTTGGTAAGCGTAAGGATTCATTAAATACCTCTAATGTTAATTGACAATTTTATAGCGCCATAGGATTATTCCTAGCGGCGTTTTTTCGGCCACTATTACAGTTTAAAAAAACAGAACTGAAGCCAAGAGGTGTTATATGAAATTACGGCCATTCCTATTCATTATTCCATTGTTATCGTTATCAGCCTTACCCGCTTCTGCGGCGACTGAAGGCACCTTGAGCGGTCAAGTTGGTGTACAAGTTATTATTAGTGAAGGGTGTACCGTAGGAAATAACACCTCATCAGGAACCGCCAACGAATGGGGAAGTATTAACTTTGGTACCTATGCGGACTTATCCAATATTATCAACGGTACCGTTTTGGGCTCGAATGGAACCGATACCGTTACAGTGACCTGTACCTCTGGGTTATCACCGACCCTCACGCTCAATGGCGGAGGCAATCAGGCCAACCAGTTACGTAGCATGGTCTCGGGTAGTACGACGATCCCTTATCGACTCTATTCTGACTCGTCATACAGCAAGGAGATCCCGGTCAATGGCAGTATCGCGCTTGCCGCGGATGGCACTGCTCAAAGTATTCCCCTCTACGGTCGAATTCTGCCCGGCGACCAGAAATCGAGCGCACCGACTGCAGGAACCTACACCGATACTGTTACCGCAACCTTGAGTTGGTAAGGCGGCTTGGGCTGGGTGAGTAAAATAGCCATTCTTGGCTGTTTCCTATTCTTGGCTAGCGCATCAGCAGGGACCACCAGCGATACCTTCCAGGTTTCGGCGGTAATCACTAGTGGCTGCGAGTTTGGAACGACTCAGGTCAGTAGTAGCGGGAACTTCGGTACGATAAGTTTCGGTACTATAACCGCTATTGGTAATAACGTGGAGGTTGCCAGTAGCGTGGGGGCGGGATCTATCGTGGTGACTTGTACGCCGGGCACCGCGATTACGCTCTCTCTTGACTATGGCATCCATGGAGGAACGGCGGCTCAGCGCTACCTCTCTAATGGGTCAAGTGTCTTGGGCTACCAACTTTATCAAGACGCTGCATACAGTAATGTCTGGGGAAGCGGCTCACTGGCCTATAGCGTCAGTTCTTTCCCTCAATCAACGCAGACCTATACCATTTATGGTCGGCTATTTTCGATGAGTTCCCTGCCCAATAAGGGGACTTATACTGACACCATCACTGTAACCTTGGTTTATTAAGTCATGAAAATCATTAGACTACTCGCTCTTTTTATCACGATATTCTGCGTAGGCAAGTCGAACGCCGCCGGTAATGCATTGTTAGTGTGGCCGATATTGCAGACCATCGAGGCCGACCAAAGCGGTAGCGCACTATGGTTAGAAAACCGTGGTGATAGCGATATTCATCTACAGGTACGCATTTTTAGCTGGCAACAGCGAGGGTCGCAAGACCACTATGCCGATCAAACAGAGGTAGTGGCAAGCCCACCATTTATCGATATTCCCCCGCGACAGAAGCAGTTAGTGCGGTTAATTCGTACCGGTGCCGTTCCTCGTAGCGGCGAGCAAGCCTACCGTATTATTCTCGACCAGCTTCCCCCGAGCAGTGCAAGTAGTCCAAAGGACAGTGCAGGACTGCAGTTACAAATGCGCTATGTGCTACCACTATTTACCTACGCCCAGGGTGTATGGACACAGCCGCGTACCGATAAACCACGAGATGCGGCGACGGCTACCACACCCGCCTTATCGTGGAGCGTCGCACGCCAAACTCAGCCGCAATTGACGATCACCAATCACGGGCAGGTCCATGCACGACTGACCGATGTGTTCTTCGCTAAGCAGCCCATCCTCGATGGCTCTGCGGTCGTCGTGAATAAGGGGTTATTAGGGTATGTATTGGCAGGCCAGTCTATGACCTTCCCGCTACCGAAAAGTAGTCAGGATGTATCGACTTTGCATCTCTATGCAAAACTGGAAGATAATGGCCAGATTATTGCCTTAAGATAATGATCGTAAAGCTACGAGTAAGGCTATCATGCCCTTCATCATTCACCTTACTCGTTGCGTTAGCCACTCGGTTGGCCTATGCGGCTGATTACGACGCCCTCCCCAAGCCCAGCACAGTATCCGCCCCGGTGGAGCGCTATTCCCTCTGGTTAACCATTGAGACTAATGGCCGTAATGATGGAGCGGTGACACCTGTGAAGGTGGAAAACCAACATTATTTTGTTGAAAACCAAGTACTAAAAAAACATTACATCCATACTTCAGATAACCAGGAATGGGTGGATACCGCCACCCTCCCCGGGGTAACGACCCTTTACGATAGCCAGCACCAAGTATTAAAACTTCGGGTGCCTGATAGTTGGTTGCCTCTGCAATCGTTTCGGGAAAATAACGCTATTGGACAGTCGATTAGTAGTTCACAGGGACTGCTATTCAATTACGACCTTTACTCCACTAATAGCACACATAACAACCGCTATTCCACGTTATGGTTAGAGCAGCGTTATTTCTCAAGTAGCGGTTACCTTTCTAATACCGGAACGCTACGTAAAAACTGGCGAGGCGGGAACGACGCTGATCAAGGCTACCTGCGCTACGACACCACATGGCGCTATAGCGATATCGACCGCATGGTCAGTTACCAAGTCGGCGATGTGATCAGTAATTCACTTAGTTGGAGTAACTCCGTGCGCTTAGGAGGGATTAGGGTCAGCCGTAATTTTTCGATTCGTCCCGATCTAGTGACCTATCCGCTATTGAACGTTAGTGGAACGGCGGCCGTTCCCGGTAGTGTCGATCTTTTTATCAACGGCTATAAAGCCAGTAATAATACGGTAGATGCCGGCCCGTGGACGTTGACCAATACGCCCTACATTAATGGCTCTGGCGACGCGACCGTCGTCACGACCGATGCATTGGGACGGCGGGTGGAGACAAGTCTTCCTTTCTATGTAGCAAACCAACTCTTGAAACCGGGCTTAAGCGACTACGATTTCAGCGCCGGCGCCTTGCGAAATCATTATGGTACGCGCAGTGTTGACTACACGGCGGGGGCGTTAAGTAGCTATTACCGCTATGGCGTGTCGGATCACCTCACGCTCGCCGTTGAGGGCGAAGCGAGGCAGGGCTTAGTTAAGAGTGGCGTGGGTATCGATATCGCGCCTTGGCGTTTAGGTACGTTGTCGCTGAGCGCCAGTCAATCTTTTGCGCAGCAGACCGGACAGCAGCTCTCTGTCGGCTATTCGTGGATCTCTCCCCTGTTCAATCTGAGCCTTAGCCATTTACAGCGTACTCGCGCCTTTAGCGATCTCTCTGTCTACGACACCACAGCATCCCTGAGCCGCCGATCGGAGCAAGCGACACTCAGTTTCGCGCCTTTCGGCCATGCCATCGGCAATATTGGCTTGGGCTACTTTGCGATTACCTCGCAGGATCACACGCGGACTCGCCTCGCTAATCTATCGTGGAGTAAGAGCCTATGGGGAAGTAGCAGTATCAACCTCTCGTTGAATAAGACCTTAGGGGATGATGGCGTGGCAGGACAATTACAACTGATTATTCCTTTCGGTCACGACAGCTCGCTGGCGCTCGCCCAGCGTCGGGATACGAATAACCAAACCTCGCAAACGCTGACCTATAGTCGCGCCATACCGACGGAAGGGGGACTAGGGTGGAACCTCGCCAGCGATACAAGGCAGCAAGGGTATCGTCAGGCCGATTTATCGTGGAAAACCGATTACGCCTTACTGAGCGGCGGAACATATGGAAGCTCGGGTAACCACACTCAGTGGACGGATGTCAGTGGCTCCTTGGTGTGGATGGATGATGATCTGTTTGCGAGCAGTAAAATTAACGATGCCTTTATCGTTGTGAGTACCAGTGGTTATCGCGATATTCCGGTTAATTATGAAAATCGCTACTTAGGCAAGACAAATCGCTATGGGCATCTGCTCGTCCCCTATGTCAGTGCCTGGTACCCTGCAAAACTCGATATCGATCCCCTCGGCCTACCGCCGAATATGCTGCTGGCGACGGTCGAGCAACACGTCGCCGTCAGGGAAGGAAGCGGCGCGCTAGCGACATTTGCGATGCATATGACCCACCCACTGTTGTTAACCATCGTCGATCAGCACGACCAGCCTCTCGCCCAGGGAACCCAGGTCAAAGAGTTGATCAGCGGCCAGTCGACGTCGATTGGCTATGGTGGACAAGCATGGTTCGCTGATGCGCCGCAAAGCAGTAAAATTTCCGTGGGCCCCTCAGCAAGCTGTGTCTATACGCTAGCGGGTGATCATCACGACGATCAGTTAGATACCCAGAAAATTATTTGCCCCCGCAGCCCATCTAGTGAGGTTTCACCATGAAGCGCCTTATCTATCTATTATGCATTGTCGGGATATTAACCGCCCACAGCGCACTCGCCGCATGCTCCGCCTCATCCAGCAGTACCAGCTTTGGGAGTCTCAGCTCGTTTAGCCTTGCTAGTAGCTCGCAAATAGTCGAGTCGGGAACGGGCTTTACCTGCTCAGGAAGCGTGCTATCGCTGCTCGGCACTAATACCGTTACCGCTACCTTTTCCAGCTCTGCTAATGGCTCGGGGACTACGCCACGGCTGTATAACAGTGGCACGGGGGGATATATTCCTTATACGCTATGTGGGGATAGCGCCTGCAGTAGTACCTATAGTATTGGCGGGGCGAAGACCTGGAGTTCAACCTCGTTACTGGGGCTACTTGGCTTATTCAACTCGAGTGATGGCACCCTGCCCCTGTACTTGAAAACAACTAGCGGCGTGAATGTGCCTGCCGGCACTTATACCGATACCCTGACCTTAAATTGGCGCTACAACATCTGTACTTTAGGGCTATTAGGACTTTGCGCAAGTGATTCCGGCGTTGCGACCTCGACCATCATGGTTACCATGATAGTGACTAACGATTGTGCCATTAATAGCGCTCCCGATATTAATTTTGGGAGTGCCGCCCTGCCCGCAGACTTCAGCCATATCTCTGCCTCTTTAGCCATACGCTGTACCGCTAACGCTAGCTATAAGGTGAACCTCACCAGCAGTAATACGCCGAGTGGTGATTGGCGGCGAATGGCCGCGACCACCTCAAGCGGAACCGCCTATCTGCAATACCAGCTATTGCAAAGTAACGGGGTTGTCTGGACGGACAGCAATCCGCTCAGTGTTACCGGAACGGGTAACGCGCAGACGGTAAGTTACACCGCATTGGTTAATCCTAGCCAGACTAATCAGCCGGTTGGCAACTACAGCGATACGGTTACGGTGACGGTAACTTATTAGGGTGCCATCGAAGAATGAATGGGATTACCCACTCTCGATATTGAAGCGCATACCATCAGGTCATGGCCTATCTTCACCCAACAGCGATCGATCAATGATGATGGGTTCAGACATGGAACACTCTTGGTCGGAGATAATGGAGCTAACAATGAAGTGCTTAGCCGCCTGCTTTGGCCGCTGAGAGCTGACTGTGATTAATAAGGTTTGACTATAGAGTTCGCCAAAGTCTTTAGAGGCTCGCAGCCCGTGCGTACCGCTGAGCCTTTGTTGCGACAATAATTCAACCTTTGGCAGGGGCTGCGGATCGAAGTGTTCATTACGCAGCTTAGCGACAGTGATTTGTGCCGCCCAGGCTTGCGAAGTAGCGCAGTAGTCGGTATTCGATAAGGCATAGCAAGTAGGTAGCGCGAGATAGCAGGATAATGCGAGGAGTCGTCTTTTCATCTTACCACCTGCAATTGGCGGTCAGCGTAGTTCGAGAAAGCGTAGTCCCACCTACTAAATAGTCACCAATAGGAATCGGCCCGAGATCGGCGAGATGCTGCGACTGCCCGCGATTGGTATGTGGAGGGTAACCGCTGTAGCCTTGTTCGATAAATCGTTGATTGTGATATAAGCGCCCTTTCGACTGCTGGTAGATCCATGGCATCGTGCACCTCCTGATGATGAGGCAACGAGCATAAAAAATATGGCGTTAGATGAATATCGGTGAAATTCTAGATGAGAGAAGGATTTTGGGGGGAGTCTGAAGGAGACCACCCTAAGGTGGTCTTGGAGTGATTAGTCGATACGAGCTAAGACCGTAGACAGCGATTGACGCCAAGGAGAGGCGGCAACGAATTCGCCGATTTTAGCCGTAGACATTACCGAGTAAGCCGGTCGTTTAGCTGGAGTCGGGAAATCGGCAGTAGTGATCGCATTCACTTTTGGTTGCTTAGGGAGTTTACCCTGCTGCTCAGCCTGCTCGAAGATTGCCGAAGCAAATTCTGCCCAGGAGACTTGCTCATCACCACAAAAATGGTAGATACCGCCTGGTGCTGATTTTTCGGTTGTGGCCAATATCGCTTTGGCAATATCCCCTGCGTAGGTAGGACAACCGAGTTGGTCGCCGACAATACCTAGCTCTGGACGATCTTTCGCTAAACGCAGCATGGTTTTAACGAAGTTATTACCGTATTCGCTGAATACCCATGCGGTGCGGATAATAATGGCTTCCGGTAAAATGCTTTGTACCAGTAACTCACCGGCAAGTTTAGTCTTGCCGTACACACCTAACGGATAGACCGCATCGGACTCGGTATAAGGCTGAGTACCATTACCTTCGAATACGTAGTCAGTCGAGACATGAACGAACTTGGCACCGACTTTTTTTGCCGCACTAGCTAAATAAGCGGGCGCATAGGTATTAACCGCCGCTGCTTGTTCTGGCTCGGATTCAGCCTTATCGACTGCAGTGTAGGCTGCTGCATTGATAATGATAGCCGGTTGGAACTGTTCAACTTGAGCGATAACTGCTGATTGATTGCTAATATCGAGTTCAGCCGAACCGAGTGCCAATACTTCAGCATTTTTTGGGAAAAGATCTTGTAAACAACGGCCAAGCTGGCCGTTAGCGCCTGTTAGGAGGATTTTCAATTTTTCACCTTAAGTTTATTGAGAAAAAACTTCTAAATCTTTTAGAAATAAAATACAACACAATAAAATAAATTAAAGCACCGCCACAGCCAATAACTAAAAGCATAAAAAAATCTCTAACCTCGTCTAACTTATAAAAATAAAAATCTATAATGCGAAGTATGAAAAACATTATTATAGTAGATAAAAATACAGGAAATAAATTGAAAATAAATTTATAGAAACTCCCAGAAATAACATTCATCAAAACAATCATTACCGGAAAGAAATTTAGTATATTAGCGACAAGATAACACAAGGCAAAACTTTGAATATTATAATTAACACCTATTAAAAAAGACCCAAACTGTAATATAGTACCTAAAATACCCAACTTCATTAGAACATCTGTTCTTCCCTTAGCTGTAAAAACGGAACCTGTAGTGCTAAGGATAGATTGAATTATTGCAGTAGGAGCTAGCAATTTCAACACTTGAGATGTAACTGACCATTGCTCACCGAAAAATATGTTAATAATGGGAGTGCTGAATATTGCTATACCTGTCATCAATGGCGCTGTAATTAATACTATAACAAATACACAATCACAGTATGTACGATATATTAGTCGATTATCATCCTGTGCATTGCTAAGTATGGGGTATAAGGACCGTGAGGCTACAAATGATAGGCTTTGCAAAGGGAAAAGCATAATTCTATATGCTAAATTATAACTTCCTAATATCGAAGCAGACATATACCTTCCAATAATAAAGCTATCTCCGCTTCTAGCAAAATAATTAATCAAGTTAAATATAGAAAGATTCGCACTAAAAGAAAAAATTCTTCGCAGCTCTTCTTTATTAATAAATAACTTTAACGATGGTCTCCATTTAGATATATACCAAAAAAAAATAGCAGAGATAAGATTTAAAGATATTGCTTGAACTACTAAGCTATAAACTCCGAATCCTTTCCTTGCTAATATTATAGCAATAACAACAGAAAATAAAGATGAAAAAACTTCAACAAAAGAAATAACTTTGAATTTAGAATCTCTTTCCAATAAAGCCAAATGAGCTGAAACACAACTTGATAAGGGAAATGTTAAACTAAGTAGATAAAACACATACTCTAACTTTGGTTGATTATATATTCTCGATATAAAACCAGCCACAGAGCACAGAGCTATCAATATAATAAAACCTAATATTAAATTAAGCCAAAAAATAGTATTTTTAAGTTCCTCCGTGATTACCCTTTGTTGAATAAGTGCTGCTGATGTACCTAAATCTCTAAGCAATATACCCAAGTTCACGAAAACAGCAGCCATAGCCATTAACCCGTACTCATTGGGCGGTATTATTTTGGCGAGATATACTAAACTCAACAGTTGAAGTGAAATTTTGAATATTTGAGACAACGCGTTCCACTTAGCATTTGATAATAAACTCATTAACAATACCGCACCTTATATTCTACAAAACAATAACTACGAATTATTTTTTAAAAAGAGAGTAATAAAGATAATAAGCCGGTATAAACTTCAAAAAAACCTTATTATTTCTATTTAAAAAAGTGATATTTCCAAACCTAATTGCTAAATTAAATTTAATATACTTAATTAAGTATAAAAATGAATTACGCCCACCCATAACATCCCTACTGATATAAAACAAGGTTTTAACACCAGAAAGATAAATAGAAAGATCTAAAAAATAATCAAAATCTATAGTTCGACTCTTCTTAATAATTTTCATATATTTATTTGTGAAATCAGATACATCTTTGAGATCCGATATTTTAGGATTACTCGTTATTCCACTAGGGTTGACTCGATACGATATTAAAATGTCTGAAATACTTAATAGTGAGTTTGATAACTTATATAGTTCGGGAACTGTCAATAAATCCTCGAATCTTTTACCTACAGGAAATTGAATTGAAGCAAAAAGTTCTTTACGGTATACTCTAGCCCAAGCATACCACCTACCTCGATTAAATATATCCTTCAAACAATCTAATCGATTATTACTTGGACTACAAATAGTACATTCAGATAAGTAATTACCATCAGCATCAATTCTATTAGCATTAAAAGTCAATATATCAAAATTTTGAGATTTGATACAATTTATGATGCGGTTTATATAGTTCGGAGATACTAAATCGTCTGGATCAATGAAGGCTAAGAAATCCCCTCTTGATTTAGATATCCCAGTATTCCTTGCAGAACTTAAGCCTTGATTCTTTTGTTCAAATAGTTTTAACCTTTCATTATTAGCTATATAATTTTTTATTATATTTTTAGATTTATCAGGTGAACCATCATCTATAAAGATGATCTCACAATCGTCAGTTAGTTGACTTAATATACTTTTAATAAAACTATCGATAAATATTTCAACATTATACACAGGGACTATTATACTTAGAAGCATTATACATCCTTCTTTCTTTCAATTTTATATAATACGTTAAGTGCTTTATAAGGAAGTAATCTAGAAAAAACACGAACAAAAAATATATATAATGTCGATAAATAAGGATCTTTGAACAAACTCATCCTAAGCTTTAATAATTTTATCTCACTAGAAATATACTTTATACCACGTCGTTTTTTGACCATATCAATTCCCGTTCTAGCTTTGACTAAAACTTGTTCTAAATTTTTGATATTATAATCTAAAGAAATACACCTTAACCATAAATTATAATCCTCCATAAAAAGATGGTGTTGATAACCACCGCAGCTTAAAACTCTGTTTTTCTTAAACATCACAGTCATATGATTGATTGGATTTTTTTTCTTAGAATATTTCTTTATATCTTCTTTACTAAGCGGAAGTTTTTTTAATCTTTCTAAGCTATTTTCATCATCAAATTCTAAGATTGCTCCACCTAAAATATCAATATTAGGATTATGATAAAACTGTTCCAATTGTAATTCGAATCTATTATTGTAGCATATATCGTCAGTATCCATTCTCGCTACAATCTCATAATTACAAGACCTAAGGCCAATATCCAGTGCTTTACCTAATCCAACATTATGCTCGAGTTGTATTACGATTATTTTTAGTTTATTAGAAAAATCGAGTGTAATATTAGATAATTCTTCTCGGACAAAACCATCATAAACAATAACAACTTCTGAAGGAAGTACAGTTTGATGATACAAACTATCAAGCATAAAATAGTAGTTTTCCTTACTCTCCTTATTATAAAGTGAGCAAAGAACAGAAAAACTTAAATTATATTTATTCATAACAACGATTTCAATGTATCGCCTTTCAAGTCTTTTTCAGAAAGAATAGGATCAAAGTTAATAGGCCAATGAATGTTAACTGTAGGATCATTCCACATCAGACAACCTTCAGCACCAGGCATATAGTAATCTGTACATTTATATTCGAAATCAGCTATTTCAGATAATACAACGAATCCGTGAGCTAAACCAGGAGGAATCCAAAATTGTGTTTTATTCTCTTCTGAGAGAATAATACCAACCCATTGTCCAAAAGTAGGTGATTTTTTACGAATATCCACCGCCACATCAAAAACTTCGCCTCGTACACAACGAACCAATTTTCCTTGTGGATTTTTAGTTTGAAAGTGCAAACCTCTTAGTACACCTTTAGATGAGCGAGAATGATTGTCCTGCACAAAATCAAGATCGATATTCAGAGCTTCTTTATAACGGTTTGCTTCAAAAGTTTCTAAAAAGAAACCCCGCTCATCACCGAAGACTTTGGGTTGAATAATTTTCACATCGGCGATTTTGGTATCTATAATTTGCATTTATTCAGCATCCACTAAACGTTGTAAATATTGACCATAGCCAGTTTTTGCTAGCAATTTAGCTTGCGAAGCGACTTGCTCTTTAGTTAACCAGCCCTTTTTGTAGGCAATTTCCTCTAAGCAAGCAACTTTATAACCTTGGCGTTTTTCGATGGTATGTATAAATTGAGAGGCTTCTAGTAAGCTATCGTGGGTACCAGTATCTAACCAAGCAAATCCGCGGCCCAGTTTTTCAACGTGTAAACTATTTTTTTCTAAATACATTTCATTCAGGGTGGTAATTTCAAGTTCACCACGGTGAGAGGGTTTAACTTGTTTTGCCATTTCTACCACATCTTTATCGTAAAAATAAAGACCGGTGACTGCCCAATTTGATTTAGGTTGTTCGGGTTTCTCTTCTAAAGAGATCGCACGATTGCTTTCATCGAACTCCACTACGCCGAAACGCTCGGGGTCGAGAACTTGATATCCGAAAACAGTAGCTCCTTCGCTACGCTGTACTACATTCTCAAGTTTCTTACCAAAGCTTTCACCGAAGTAGATATTATCGCCGAGGACTAATGCACAGCTATCGCCATCAATAAACTCTTCACCGATAATAAATGCTTGAGCTAAGCCATCCGGACTCGGTTGGATGGCATAACTAAATTCAACACCAAATTGACTGCCATCGCCCAATAAGCGTTTAAAGCCTGGCATATCATCCGGTGTAGAGATGATTAATATTTCACTGATCCCGGCCATCATCAGTACAGAGATAGGGTAAAACACCATAGGTTTATCGTAAATCGGCATTAACTGCTTCGATACACCTTGGGTGATAGGATATAAACGGGTTCCGGAACCACCTGCTAATACAATACCTTTCATTTTTAATAAATTCCTAAATTAGATTGAGCCTAAACGTTCGCCTGCATAAGAGCCATCCAATACACGCTGCCACCAGGTTTCATTGTTTAAGTACCATTCTACTGTTTTACGGATACCCGTTTCGAAAGTTTCTGCTGGGGTCCAATCTAACTCTTTAGCAATCTTGCTTGCATCGATCGCATAGCGTACATCATGACCAGGACGATCTTTAACATAGGTGATCAGATCGGCGTAGTGGTTCAAACCGTTAGGTTTATTCGGCACCAGCTCTTCCAACAATTGGCAAATAGTTTTCACTACGTCGATATTTTTACGCTCGTTATGACCACCGATATTGTAGGTTTCACCTACTACACCTTCGGTAACAACTGTGTACAGTGCACGTGCATGGTCTTCTACATATAACCAGTCGCGAATTTGTGAACCATCACCGTAAACAGGTAAAGATTTACCTGACAGCGCATTAAGAATAATGAGGGGAATCAATTTCTCTGGGAAATGATACGGACCATAGTTATTCGAACAGTTAGTCACGATAGTGGGTAGACCATATGTACGTTGCCAAGCGCGCACTAAGTGATCGCTTGATGCTTTAGAAGCTGAATAAGGGCTGCTCGGTGCATAAGGCGTGGTTTCGGTAAACAGATCATCGGTACCATGTAGGTCACCATATACTTCATCTGTAGAAATA
Organism: Rosenbergiella collisarenosi; assembly: GCF_018494085.1. Classification (GTDB taxonomy): domain Bacteria; phylum Pseudomonadota; class Gammaproteobacteria; order Enterobacterales; family Enterobacteriaceae; genus Rosenbergiella; species Rosenbergiella collisarenosi. The sequence continues at coordinate 24,806 of NZ_JABBFP010000004.1, forward strand.
TGGTGAAAACGGAAAGCCTGCTTCTTATCGGATTCAAGAGCGTTCCAATAACTGCGCGCCGCCTCTAACAACGTGTAGGTGCCAACAATATTGGTTTCGATAAAAGCTGCCGGACCGTCGATTGAACGGTCTACATGGCTTTCAGCAGCTAAATGCATAACAGCATCGGGTTGGTATTTTGTAAATAAGCGATCTAATTCAGCCCGTTTACAGATATCCACTTTTTCGAAATGATAACGGCTATCTTTTTCGACTGTGTTTAAAGACTCCAGATTACCCGCATAGGTCAAGCTATCAATAACAAGGGCTTCATCATTTGTGTTTTCAATAATATTGCGAACCACTGCTGAACCGATAAAACCAGCACCACCAGTTATTAATATTTTCATCGTTTTACCACCTTACCAATAATATATAAAAAATCATTCAACCAGTCTTTTTTCCCTTTGAATAAATTCATATTATATATTGAAAAAAACATGAACTTGAAAAAAGAACCATTCTCAGCTAGAGCTAATCTTTTCTTATAGAAGTCGAGTAGCCTATCTAAGTAAATATAATTAATAGAATCACTCAACTCTCTGGAAATCCCGATTCTATTTATTGTTCTACAATGATCAACTATTAATTCATCACCTACTTTCAACTTATTATTATTTAACGTTGCACTGGACTGATGTCTCCGCCAAAATATAAGAACTTGGTCAAGGTTATATAGTGTACCTCTAACACATGAAACAGACCAAATAACAGCATCATGAGCATTTTGACCATCAAAAAGTGGCGATCTATTTAAGTCACGTATGAAACTTCCCCTGATGAGATAAGAACAACCAGGCCTTTCCACAGAGTTATAAAATGAAATATCCCAAGTAAAAAATTCTTTTTTTTCATTCTCTAAATTATTAGTAAATAAAATTTCATCACTTTTTGAAAACTGTTGAAAATTACTTGTTAAAACCTCAATATTAGGATTTTCAACCAAGCATTCAACCATACATGAGACTTTATCATTAAACCAGATATCGTCTTGGTCGCATAAGAAAATGTAATCAAAATTTATATTTTTGATCAACTGATGAAAATTCTTTCTCCATCCAATATTCTCTGTATTTCTGATAAGGGTCCATGTATCAGACAATTCATTTTCGGTAATGAATTTATCAATTATATTACATGTATTGTCGGTTGAAAAATCATCACAAATTACTACCTTATCAACTTTTAATGATTGATTCCTAATACTTGTTAATTGTTCAAGAATAAATTCAGAACCATTAAATGTAGACATTATAACCGCGATATTCTTGTTCATATAAATCCCAATCATTTACAGTTTGGATGCTTCCCAGTATAAAAGACCCAGCAGTATAAAGGTATAGATTTGATGTTATTTATCCTGTTAACCTTGGAAAAAATACAACTGCGAACAATAAACTTTAATAGCCAAATATATTTATGAATTTTTTTATCTTCAGAATAAATTTTATGAGAAAGTATAAAGTCCAATTTTCTTTCTTTATCTCTAAAGAAACTCATTTCTCTTCCATCATAAGATAAGTCATGTATTAAGCAAGACTTAATAGAAATATTTATCTGGCATCCAATATTTTTAAGATAGCTAATATTTCTAAAGAAACTGAAATCGACCCCATATAGAGAAAAACTCTCATTAAATAATTTAGTATGATGATTATCAAAAACCTCGATCAATGATTTAGATATAATTAACCCAGAACCAATACTAAAAACAACATCATCCTCATTAATTTCCACTTGTGAACTAACCGATTTACTATTAATTGATGGATAGAAAACCTTACCTTTTTCATTTTTTATAATAGGCAAGTAAACTTCTATTTCTTCATTTAAATTTTCGAAATAGTTTATTGGCAAATCACTATCGTCATCCAAAATAACATTGAAATCTGCAATATCGAAAAAGCCACCAGCCATAAAATCGTTGTATACCATACTTAGTGGGGAATTTTTTAAGTCTTGTATTATCTTTATTTTTGAATTTTCATGAAAAAGTAAAAAAAAATTATTTTCAGGATTAATTAAATTTGGGCCATTATTATAAACTACTAAATTGAAAGGGGAGTTTATTTGACACAAGGACTTCATAGTTAATGACTGATTAATTTCTTTACCATAAATGACTACCAGTATATTTATACTCATACTCAACCTTTTTTGATAATTTTATTTCTCACCAAAAAACCAGTATAATTTCTCAGTAAAACAAAAAACAATTTCATATTGAAAAATGGTGTTCTAAATTTTGAGGCAATTAGTATAAACTTAACAACATAACCAAAATTGTATTTATTGAAAATAATATAACGGATCTCTAACGCTCTATTAAAAAGTAATTCTTTTCTATCAATCCCTCTATCAATACATATTTTATTCTCTAAAGAATGTTTAATTAAGTACCCTTTGATAGCTTTTTTAGAGTTACTTATTCTTTCTATGGGATATGAATTATGATCAAATAATTTCTCATCAAGTATTTTTAAAGTACATCCTGCGTGTAGCAACTTTAGTATCAATGTATGATCCTGAAACTTAGGTGTAGAAATAAATCCACCAACGTCATCGAATGAGGCCCTCTTTAGCATAATCATTGGTGTGAATGAAACACCTTTTAGTAAAAACTCTCTTAGATCAGTACCCTTAGCAAAAGAATAACTTTGATCAAATACTTCGATACCATGATTAACTAAATTCATATGGCATAAACATATATCCACATCATTACGAATTATAAATGAGACTTGCTTAGCTATTTTTTCAGGGTAATAAATATCATCATCATCTAAAAATGTGAGTAATGTACCTGTCGAAGCCTTTACTGCTAAATTTCTTGCCGTTCCAGCCCCGCAATTTATTTCAGAAATAATATATTTAACATTCGGAAACTTCATCAATGCACTAGCTGTTAAATGCTGATTAATAGTATTTTTACCATTGTCGTCTATAACTATTATTTCAATATTTTTATAAGTTTGATTCATGACACTTTCAATGCAACGAGATAACAAATCAGGCCGACCAAATGTTGGAATAATCACAGATACGAGTGGATTAATCATATTTATCCTTGTCAATTTTTAAGAAACTCATAGATTCTTTTTGATTAACCTTCCTCAAGAACCAATACCCAAGATTACGGTAAGATATAAGATCTTCAATTGTTAGATTATTGAAATATTCTGGACTTGATTTTTCTCCCTTAAATAGAACCAATCTTTTATTATTATCAGTTACTTCTATATTTTTCTCTTTAGCGAATACTTGCAAAGCGTGCTCATCAACGCAAGGGTGGTATTTAAATTTTTCGAAATAATTATAATTCATATCGTAATTGGATATTTCATTAATCATAAACCTATTTAAAGAAAACCAGCATGAACCGTACCATTGCAAATGGTCATCCCATTTACAGGGATTAAATTTATTACCAATTATTTTATGAAGTCTATTAGATACGCGACCTAAAAAACTTCTTGTAAACTTGGTTTCACTATAAAAAACTTTAACTTTCAAGCGCCACTCTGAACTTAGCCGCTTTCTGCATTCAATAAAGTTTTTGGAACCTAAACTCAACCATTCGTCATAGATTTTTTCGAAATCTAATAACTGTAAACATTCTGCACTAATAAAATGAAAAAGCTCTATTCCTTCTATCTTATTTGCAACGTTAATCAAATTCAATGTTGCTCTTAGCTGGGAATATCCACCCCAAAAAACTTCTACTCTATTAATTCCTTCTAGCACTAGTACATTATTATTTTTTTTAATATCAGACAATGATTTTTCAGGAATCATGAATTTTTTATCGAAATGTATTATAAAATATATATTTTTATTTTTTTTTATGAGTAATAATATGTAATCAAGATTACTATGTGCCTGTATAAGTACTGCAGTTTTCATCTTATCACCATTGTTATTTCAAGTAAGGATTTCCATTTTCCCAATATACTTTCTTAATCAGAATATTACTTTTCGAAAGATTTTCGGAATCCCAACTATCTAAAAATATATAATCATCCATATTATATTTAAAGATAAAGGCCCCCTGACCACCAAAAGTTGTATTTATATTACTTTTGCTACTTCTTATTGGTGTACCTACGTAAACCCAATCATCAAGTAAATTTTTACTCTTATACAGTTTAGCTTTATTTGGTTTCCAGCCACTGACACCCGATGTAATCAAAAAATATGTGTTACCTTCCTTAAATAGGATAGGCGCTTCATTATATCCGTGCGGTGAAATACGATTATAATTACCATTTAGATTAGCAAGTGTACTATCTAATTGGCTTACAATTAAAGTTGAATTATCTTCTGAAGAAGAAATTAAAAAAACATCCCCACCTTCTTGATAAACAGTCAAATCTCTTGACATTTGGCCTTTATGGAAATCTCTTTTAAAAAAATCACTATACTTTAATTCATTAATATTTTTAGTATGTCTTGGAAGAACACCTGGATTAATCCGAAAACTTCTAATGTATTTGTAAGGTCCCACTATATTTTGTGAACTTGCGACTCCAATTAAAGCTGAGTTATAACCAGTATTGGGTAGCTCGTGATGAAAGTACATATAAAACCTTTTTTTACTAACAGAATATATCACCTTAGGCCTTTCAATAATTCCTGATGCACCAATGTTATGATTATTGTTCGAATAAAATGCATTACCAGAAAAGGTCCAAGAACAAAAATCTGAAGTTTTATATACATTAATGTTTTTAACAACTCCTTTATTATTCCTATTCTCACCAAACAAATAATAGAAATTCTCATATTTAATAATATTACCACCATGAGCATTTATATTATCAAATCCTAATAATATATTACAATTTCCTGCCTTGGTGTTTCCAATATAAAGAAACGCAATTGAAAATAAAATAATATTAAATAACACTCTTTTCATACTACCTCCCCCACTCTAAATGCTGAATTAGATAATCATCACTATAACCATTATCAAAATCGAGTAAATAAATAGTGTTGTCATACGTAGTCTTTAAAGCAAACCCTAAAATATCGGTGCTATCATTAAATACTCCTGCATTTTGATATGCTATCAGAGGTAAGTATACTATGAAATTTATAACAAACGATCTAAAAACTATCATAAACACTATCAGTTTTGATAATAAATACTTACTATCGTAAAACCTTAGAATTAAATATCCATATATGAAATTTGTTGCTAAATTTAATCTTTCAAATAGCGTCATGTACATCAAAACTATTAAAGTTAAACATATGACCATAAAACAAAATGAATTTCTTTCTCTAGTGAATTTATCTAACTTATCTTTATTTATTTTTATTAAATAAAAACCACTCGATAAAATAACAACGAAATTAAGAACTTTTTGTAACGCTTGTCCAGTACTAAACGTTTGCACACCAAATTCACTACCATATATATAGAAGAAAATCCTTGAGCCTATAGGACCTGGAAGCATTGATAACAAAGACTGCATCAAGCCCATCAATGTTGGTAGTAAAACTCCTAAAACCGCCGAAGCAATTAAAATTAAATAACTCAATTTCGTTTTAAACTTAACAGCTTTTGATATAAAATAAAAAAACCAAAGCACCATAACCGACAAATGAATATAAAAAGTTAAAACAACAAAAATTGGTAATAATACTCTTGAATATTTAAACCTTTCTTTAAGATAAAATATATAAATAAAAACCAATGCATATGCACAAATATTTCTATTCAAATCCATTAAATCCCTGTAGTGGAACGAACAAAATAGTACACACAGTAATACAGTGATGCTTTTTTTTTCATTTCCACTAAAGTTATTTATACATATCTTCGTCCAAGAATAAATAGTGATAAAAATTGTTAGGAAGATAAAAAATATATAATTAAATCTGTCACCTTTAAATATTATAGGTAGATATGTGTATATATCAAATATATCTTTCTGGGTATTATAAAAATACACAAAGAAATTAGAGGATGTATCAAACATTATTGGTAAATAACTAAATATTAGCGCAAGAGAAAATGAAAACGTAAATACTTGTAGTTTATTATTTATAATATTTTTGAGATTATAGCATAAGCACAAAAATGGATTTATCATCAAAAATATAAATGACAAAAGTGTATGTTTACGAAAGTTCATTCAGTAAGCTCCATCCCTCTTCAAGACTACTGAAATAGTCTTGAAAAGTATTGCTATATCATTCCACATTGACCAATTCTTTACATACCATGCATCGAAATAAACACGGGTTTCGTAATCCACGTCTGAACGCCCACTGACTTGCCATAGACCTGTCATGCCGGGTTTGCTCATTAGATAGTAATCAACTTGGTCACGATAACGCTCCAGCTCTTCATAAATAATCGGCCTAGGCCCGACTAAACTCATTTCACCTTTTAAAACATTAAACAGCTGGGGTAGTTCATCCATGCTCGTTCTACGTAGTAGATGACCAATTTTTGTAATACGTGGATCATTTTTTAATTTAAAGGTTTCATTCCATTCAACTCTAGCCTCGGGGTCTTTCCTCAGTAAATCTGCAAGTAGTTCTTGAGAGTTCACTGACATTGAGCGAAACTTTAAGCACTTAAACGGCACCCCACTCTTTCCTATTCTTTCATGCCCGTAAATCGCTGGGCCACCATCTTTTTTTACTTTACGACTTATATAAAAAAGAATTGGTGATAGCATCGCTATGATGATTATCGAGGCGAGTATATCGAAACTACGCTTCAATATCCTAGATGGCCATTTGGCTAGGTTTTGATGAACTCGAAAAATCATTACTTCATGGCTAAAAATAAACGACATATCCGTGCTATCTACAGGCATGCCACGCAAGGTTGGTATAACTGATACATAGCGATAACCATTAAGCATTAATTGCTGTAGCCACGCATTACGTAAATCACTCTCATCACTTTCTACAGCTATAATAAACTGCATACGTTTATCTATTGTTTTTGTCAACTCATTGGGTAACTCATGACTAACAGGAATATTACCTATATAGTTAGTATTATTAGCCTTCCCAATGAATCTTATTGTCTTAAATCCAAGATTCTTTTCACTGCAAATCGCTTTGTAAGCTTCATGAGCATTATGTCCAGAGCCAATAATAATCGTATCACGTTGCCATGCACCTAAATTATTTAAAATTAATTTAGTAACACCTCTCATTACAGGTAATAATAAAGCAATTAACAACCAAGTTATTAGCCAAGTAACTCTTGACAAATACCATTGCGTGAACGCTATGATTGCAATTTCAAAAATTGCAAAGATAACTATAGTTCTTACAATTTCTTTTAGTTCGAACCAAAATGTTTTGCGATAAAAATAGTGCCGCAGCCTCGTACCATACCAACCGACACAACAGAGCGATATCAACCAATGTAAGTGGTACCAATTACTAAGAATTTTCGGTGATACTGTATCATCACCAAAAAGAACCTCAGCCAAATATAGACTTATTACTAAACTAAATAAATCAGATAATATTAAACCGCTGCTAGCCAGCAGATTTCGGGATAAGCGTGTCATTGATTCCTCACCACAGAGCTTTAGCGAAAGTTATTACCCCCACTTAGATGGGGGTAGGGTATTTATTTTTTATCGTCGTAGCTATATCCATAATGACTATAACCGTAGCCATAATAAGAACTAGCTTTTTTCACCACACCGTTAAGAATACAACCTTTCACATCAATACCACTCTGTTCGAAGCGTTTAATACTAACTTCCATCTCTTTAGCCGTATTTTCCTCAAATCGCGCCACTAATAATGTACTGCCTACATAGCGACCTATTACTGCAGCATCTGTCACTGCGAGAATTGGTGGGGTATCTACTAAAACGATATCGTAGTTTTCGCTCGCCCAGCTTAGTAGCTTCTGGAAACGGTTATGCATCAGCAATTCTGAAGGATTTGGCGGTGTCTTGCCACGAGCAATAAAATCAAAGTTTGCCCCATTTACTGCTTTTATACCTTGTTCAGAGTTAGATTTACCCGAGAGAATATCAGATAAACCATTATCTAACGATTGATTGAATATTTGATGTGCATAGCCCTTACGCATATCAGCATCGATAAATAGTACCTTTTGCTCCCCTTGTGCTAGTACTGCCGCTAAGTTGGTGGTAATAAAGGTTTTACCCGCATTGGGACTAGCACCAGAAATCATTAGTATATTATTCGACGCCTCCATCATTGCAAAATGTAGGCTGGTACGCAGGCTCCGGATCGCTTCAATAGCTAAATCAGCCGGATTATCTATTGCTAAGAAGCTTAAATTCTCTTTCTGCTTATTCTTTCTGGATTTTATCCCTTTAGGCTGCTGTTTAGCCATCCATTCAGAAACCGGCACGCTTGCATAAACGTTAATTCCTAATTCTTCGAGTTGTTCTGGCGATTCAATACCTCTACGCAAGAATACTCTTAGTAATACTAAGCCCACTGATATAAAACCACCCAACACAGCGCCGATCAAAACTACAAAGATTTTTTTAGGCTTTACTGGTTTAGGTGCAGTGACTGCATCATCGATAATCCGTACATTGCCGATCGCACTATTTTTCGCGATACTTAGCTCTTGTTGACGATTCAGTAACTGCATATAGACTGCGCGACCCGATTCAACATCTCGGCTTAATTTCAATACTTGCTGCTGAGTAGCTGGCATTCCTGAAACTTGCTTATTTAATCTAGCTTTTTCTTGCTCTAGCGTTTTCCGTTTCTGTAGAAGAGCAATATAAGTTGGGTGATCTTTTGTATAGAGTTGCGATACCTCTGCCTCTCTAAATGTCAGCTGATTTAACTGATTATCAACATTGACAATCTGGTCTAAAGCCGAGCGAGCCTGTAAATTAAGGTCTACCGAATCGCTTTGCTTCCGATAAGCACTGAGCTTATTTTCTGCATCATCTAACTGGCTACGTACTTGCGGCAATTGCCGTTCTAAAAACTCTAAGCTTTTACTATCTTGCGCCGCTTGTCGGGCAATATTTTGAGCTAAATAATTCTCACTAATACTTTGTAGTTCACTTTGTGCTAACTGGGGATTGGGATTTATAAGCGTAAGATTCAGCATCCCCGTATCTTTTCCCTGATCCGCGGCGGTAAAAATTTGTTGAAGGCCTGTAATGGCATCCAGTCGAGTAATATAATTTAATTTGAACTTAGTACCAGACTCAGCGTTAATCTTGTCAATCTGTAATGAAAGTCCTTTAGCTGATATAGGTTGTCCAGTTTCTCCTTTAATTTCATAACCAGCACCTTCTAAGAGGTAATGCTCTTGATCAACTACAGTTATAATTAACTCTGGAACTTTACCATTATGACTAGCAACGTAAATCCTACTTACATAAAGTTGTCCTGGTTGTTGGCCTGTCAAGCGTGCCCAGCCACGGCCAAAAATAGGCAAGTATTTCTGCTGCACTTGTGCCTGAAGGGTTAAATCATCTACCGTCTTCCCTAGAATCATCCTCGATTGAAGCAGCGCAATCTCTGGTGCTGAGACTGGTTGGCTGTTGGGTAGCATCTGACTTAGGTTGCTAAGAATAGAATTACCCTGCTTCTGCTCAACTTGTATCAGCGCATCAGCTTGGTAAATCGGTGTTGCAAATAAGGCATAAAAAATCGCAATAAAGGTAAATAACCCCGTAACCGCAATAATTAATTTTTTATGATCTAGCAGTTCACCTAGTAGTCGACCTAAATCGATCTCATCCGAATCTGGATTAGTGGGTTTATGTTGAATCACTGATGACATAATGCTTCCTATTTAGTACCCAGTTTCGTCGCCCAAGCCTGTGACGCTTGCTCGATCAATTGATAAACGTGTTCAAAGGCCTCTTGGCTCTTGCGATAAGGATCGGGTATCTGCTTATTGTTCACCCAGTGGGCAAACAACATCGTCTTACCACGCGCCTCTGGTGCGATACTCGACACCTCTTCCTGGTGATGTTTTTCCATTACTAAAATAAGATCGTACTGCTGCGCAAGTTGGCGAGTAAGCTGTTGGCCCTCATGTCCTGCAAGGGAAAGTCCATGTGCCTCTGCCACCAAACTAGCAGTCGCATCAGCCGCATGACCCTTTAATGCTCCGGTACCAGCAGAATCGATTTTCATCCCAGGTAATGCCTGACGTAATAAACGCTCACCTGTTGGCGAGCGGCAAATATTGCCGGTACAGACCACTAAAATTGAGTTAAACATTAATTTGGCCAATTATTCACCCATTTTGCTGTTTCAGTTAGATCATGTACGCCTGAAATGGTTGGAACAATCTGAGAGACCACTCTATTCCAGCGTACGATTGGTGCAGTCGTTACATAAACGATATCGTAAGGCTGCAGCTCAAACTCGGTAGACATCACCATCGTCGAGGCATCTTTCGCATTTAGCTGATAGATATTTGCGATACGACCATTCTTATCTTTTGGAATTTGGCGGATAACGAAAATTCCCGAGGCATCGGCATATTGTTGGCTTACACCCTGTGCACTACCTAACGCCTCTGCTAGGGTCATACCGCTACGATCCATCTTCAGCGTCGATTGCTGGCCGACTTCACCCATCACAAACACTTTCTGATCATCGTTACGCGGCACAAATAGAATATCGCCTGGGTACATCATTCGGTTCTGCTGTAGGTCGCCGCGTTGCATCAGTGCCTGCATCGATAGCACGCTATCCTTACCGTTATGGGTTAATACTACGTGGCGCCAATCGGCATTCTCGGCGAAACCGCCGGCTGCGTTAATGGCATCGACTACAGTTAGTGGAATATTGGTAATCGGTAATTGTCCCGATTTACTCACCTCACCGGTCACATAGGCTTTCTGCGAACGGAAGGCGGCCACTGCAACATCCACCTGTGGGCTTTCAACATATTGCGCTAAGCGCGCGGCGATCTGTTGGCGCACTTCCGCCAATGTTTTACCCGCTACATTGACCTTTCCGATATAGGGGTAGAAGATGGTGCCATCGGCACCGACCCAGTTACCCGTATCGCTAGCGGAACGATAGGTTCCCGCCGGGTTGGTCAGTTCCGGGTGATCATAGACGGTCACCATCAGCACATCGCCGGGGCCGATGCGGTATTGATAATTTTGTAACTGCTTATCCAGCTGCGGATTAGGTTGTGCGATCACCGATGCAGGACGTAGTTTCTCGATCAGTCCGGGAGTCATCGGGTAGACGTTGACTAGTTTATCCCAGTCATAGTCGCTATCCGGCAGTTCCACAGTGTTTTTACGTAGGCTATTTAGGCCTTGGCCAGGGACGATAGTACAGCCACTCAACAGTGCGGTCAGCACTGCGGCTGCAGAGAGTTTAAGTGCGAGTTTTTTCATCAGATTATATTCACTAAAGTGGGTAAATCGCTGCCAGAACCGATTCCAGTTAGTCAGCAGCGGTTATTGTTATAATTGGAAAGGTACTTCTATTGAGGCACTGGCCCCAACATCGTCGCTATCGTTATGATTGGCATCGGTGTACCAGGTCGCGAGGTTTAGCCTTACCGATTTATAGATATCGCCGCCCCAGCCAAGGGTCACGCCTTTAAGGGTATCCGCATGTGGGAAGGTGCGGTTTTGGCGTTGGTCCTCTGGGTTAACCTTGGCCCAGAATAGGCGGGCACTCCAGCGTTGGTTATCTTCGGTGACCAGCTCGGTCTTACCGACTAACATCCTGCCATCGCCGCCTAAAGTGTCGCCTAATGCATAACCCTGCTGATAATAGCCATCGGTATAGATATGGTGCTGGTAGCTGTAGTTTTTATTTTTAAAGTCTGTACGGGTATCGTGGCCTTCGACATACCAGTTTAGGGCGTTGCGACCGATACTATGGTGCCCTTCAATCCCAGCAAGATACATATTAGAAGATGGCAGTTTACCGGCTTCATCCTCTCCGACTAGCTGACCATAAAGACTAATTGGAATTCCGAGGGTTGGCTCGAGTTTTAATTTACCATCAAAGCCGGCTAGCTGGTTGCCCGGTTCGTTAGGGTCGTTGGCCCCGGTATTATCGTTGCCGGAGAAGGCATCCCAGAAATTACCCATAGATTGTGGGCGTCCCCGCCCACCCCATTGAATAATGCGGCTGGCCCCCAGTTCTAACGAGTCGAACGGCGAGACCGTTAGGCGCATACCGATAATCTTGGTGTGTGGCACCGCGCTATATTGCGATTCTTGCGCGGCGGAGATCTGGTACTGCCAAGGGCCGACCCAGTTTAGCCACCAGGTTTCCGGGGCGGTCTGCTTGGAGCGTGACAGCATAAAGCCGGTCAGCGGGCGGGCGTTATCGGAGCGAATCAAGCTGCCTTCGTAACCCGGGCCCCACCACTGCGGCGTCTCACCGAAGGAAAGCCACTGTCCCCATAGTTTTACGGCACCGTAGCTATTGTTCAGGTTAGCGTGGGAAGGGGATTGGATCTGGCGGTCGCCCTCAAGATTACCCTGAAGGTTTACATCCCACCATTCGCCGCTATTGCTGGCGGTGACGGAGAGCTTAGAATCGGCGGTCGGCGAGTTAGCGAAGCTACGCGGCTGACCGCTATTATCGGTCGCGCCGTAGGCGTTGACGCGAACGTCGGATTTTAATGTCTGTAGGCGCTCTTGGACGCGTTCGACGGCAAGCTGTTCGGAGGCATAAGAAGGATGCGCCTTATCTAGGGCGTGTTCGATCGCCTCTTGGCTAAGCGGCCAAGTGCTAAGGCTAAGTTTGATCACGCCGCGATCGGCAAGCCAACTTAAGTCAGAGCGTAGGTCACTGTCTGGAAGGATCAGCCCGGCAGCGGTAGCGTTCAGGGAAGGATAAAGGGAAATACCAATAACTAAGGCTAATAAAGAGTGTCGATTAACACGTTTCGCACCTGACGCTCGCTGCATCTGTTGTTTCTCCGTAACATCCATTAAATTTGCCCGCTACCCGATGGGTCGATCAGGGGTGGGGGATTCGGTTGACCAAGGTGAAAGAGTAATTTTTGTTATTTATTTTTTTATTAGTCGAATTATTGCGCTATCGGGCTAAGAGTCTACCCTTAATATAAGGTGACTTTAACTAAAAAAACGATTACTGCCCCAATTAGCGGTAAGACCGTTTTAGGCACGCTACCGCCCCTGGCTTGTAGTAACCAGAGCACCTTTACAACATTTTGTTTCTAATAGAGAATTATCTTAACAGTTTATCGGCTGCGATTAAAAAGCCAATTTACTTCTTACAATGAAAAAAATTAATCATCGATAAAATATAAGATTACCGAATAGAATCACTAAAATATCGCTGAATCGTTACAAATTCCTGCCCTTAATCATAGACTTAGCTAGAAAATACCTTGATTAAAGTCAACCTATTCTTCTTTAAAAGTAGAGATTTGTCAAAATTTGTCATGACATTAAAGGGGATTGGCGGGGATTAAAACAGATTAATTCTTAATTTCTAAAAATTTACACTTTTCTTATAAATATTACTTACCCATTGACGTAAAAAAACCCGCCGAAGCGGGTTTAGCTGTTAAGCCTTAGACTCTGGCTTATTTACTACCGGGACGCAGTGCCGGGAACAGAATAACGTCACGAATGGTATGGCTGTTGGTGAATAACATCACCATACGGTCGATACCGATGCCTAGTCCCGCCGTCGGCGGCAAGCCGTGCTCCAGCGCGGTGACATAATCTTCGTCGTAGAACATCGCTTCGTCGTCACCCGCGTCTTTGGCATTAACTTGCTGCAAGAAGCGCTCGGCCTGATCTTGTGCGTCGTTCAGCTCGGAGAAGCCGTTACCGATCTCGCGTCCGCCGATAAAGAACTCGAAGCGATCGGTGATCTCTGGATTATCGTCGTTACGACGCGCCAACGGTGAGACTTCAGCCGGGTATTCGGTAATAAAGGTTGGCTGGATCAGCTGTGCTTCCGCGGTCTCTTCGAAAATTTCGGTGACTACGCGGCCGAGGCCCCAGCTTTTCTCGACTTTAATACCGATAGCCTGCGCGATGGCGACGGCCTTATCGAAATCTTCGAGGTCGGTGAGATCGGTCTCTGGACGGTACTTTTTGATCGCTTCACGCATCGTTAACTTATCGAATGGCTTACCGAAATCGAAGGTATGCTCGCCGTAAGGGACTTCGGTAGTGCCGAGTACGTCTTGCGCCAAGGTACGGAATAGGCTCTCGGTCAGTTCGATCAGGTCACGGTAGTCGGCGTAGGCCATATAGAGTTCCATCATGGTGAACTCTGGGTTATGGCGCGGGGAGATGCCTTCGTTACGGAAGTTACGGTTGATCTCGAAAACGCGATCGAAGCCGCCAACCACTAGGCGTTTTAGATAGAGTTCCGGCGCGATACGCAGGTACATATCGATATCGAGCGCGTTATGGTGGGTGATAAACGGACGTGCCGCCGCGCCACCTGGGATGACTTGCATCATCGGCGTCTCGACTTCCATAAACTGACGGTCGACCATAAACTGGCGAACGCCCGCCATGATTTTCGAGCGGATTTGGAAGGTATGACGCGACTCTTCGTTGGCGATCAGATCGAGATAGCGTTGACGGTAACGCGTCTCTTGGTCCGCGAGGCCGTGGAACTTATCGGGTAACGGGCGTAACGCCTTGGTCAATAGGCGTAGCTCGCTACAGTGAATAGAAAGCTCGCCGGTCTTGGTTTTAAATAGCTTGCCGCGTGCCCCCAGAATATCGCCGAGATCCCATTTCTTAAACTGTTCGTTGTAGTAGCCTTCCGCTAAATCGTCACGCGAGACATACAGCTGAATACGGCCGCCAATATCTTGCAGCGTGGCAAAAGAGGCTTTACCCATGATGCGTCGCGTCATCATCCGGCCTGCTACCGTCACTTCGATACCGAGATCTTCGAGTTCTTCTTGGCTCTGCTCGTCGTGACGCTGGTGCAATTCGTCGGAGCGATCGGTAGGACGGAAGTCATTCGGGAAAGGGTTACCCTTCTCGCGCAGCGCATCGAGTTTTTCACGGCGCGCGCTCAGTTCGTTATTCAGTTCTTGGGCGAGATCTGCCGGTGCTGGAGTTTGTTCTGACATAAAAAGGTTCCTTATAGGCCAGCTTTCAGGCTAGCTTCAATAAATCGGTCTAAATCGCCATCGAGGACGGCCTGCGTATTTCGGGTTTCGACACTCGTGCGCAGATCTTTAATGCGCGAATCGTCGAGAACGTAAGAGCGGATCTGGCTGCCCCAGCCGATATCGGATTTGTTATCTTCCATCACCTGTTTCTCGGCATTCTTCTTCTGCATCTCCAGCTCATACAGCTTAGCCTTCATCTGTTTCATCGCTTGATCTTTGTTCTTATGCTGCGAGCGGTCGTTCTGACACTGCGTCACGATCCCACTCGGGACGTGGGTGATACGCACGGCGGATTCGGTACGGTTAACGTGCTGCCCACCGGCTCCCGAGGCACGATAGACGTCGATACGTAAATCTGCCGGGTTGATATCGATATCGATATCATCATCGACTTCTGGATAGATAAAGGCCGAGCTAAAGGAGGTATGGCGACGGCCACCAGAGTCGAAGGGGCTCTTACGCACTAGGCGGTGTACGCCGGTTTCGGTTCTTAACCAGCCGAAGGCGTGATCGCCGATGATTTTCACCGTCGCAGATTTAATTCCCGCCACATCACCGTCGGAGACTTCGATAATCTCGGTCTTAAAGCCTTTTGACTCGGCCCAGCGCAGATACATGCGCAACAACATGTTTGCCCAATCCTGAGCTTCCGTTCCGCCTGAACCCGCCTGCAAGTCAATATAGCAATCGGCACTGTCGTATTCACCGGAGAACATGCGACGAAACTCTAACTCTGCCAGCTTCTTATCGAGCACATCCAGCTCGGCAACGGCTTCGTTAAACGTCTCTTCATCGTCGGCGTCAACCGCAAGTTCGAGTAAACCGCTGACGTCTTCTAGCCCTTGCGCTAATTGGTCGAAGGTCTCGACGATCGCTTCGAGGGTGGAACGCTCTTTACCCAGCGCTTGCGCGCGCTCGGGTTCGTTCCAGACATCAGATTGTTCAAGTTCAGCGTTAACTTCTTCTAAACGCTCATTTTTTGCATCATAGTCAAAGGTACCCCCGAAGAACATCGCTGCGCTCGGTAAGGTCTTGAATACGATTTTTTATCGGATTGATTTCAAACATGGTTTGTCGTCTTAAGTTGAAGATAAAAAAGTAAATCAGAGGGTGCAGATTCTACCCGAAACCACCCTCGGCGTGTAACCTCTTTTTAGGCTTTCGGCCAGAGGTACTCGACTAATAATTGCGCGCTACGTTGTCCGCGATACTCGTTGACGTCTAACTTATAGGCCAAGGTCGCACGCTGCAGGCTCGGATCCGGCCACTGACGCAGGTCAACGTTAAAGGCGATGCCATCGATCAGCGGGCCGCCGTTTACCGGTTCGAGCAGTAGTTTTAGATGCTTTTGCCCGACTAAGCGCTGCTGGAGCAGCTTGAATTCGCCGTCGAACAGCGGCTCCGGGAAGGTCTGTCCCCAAGGGCCTGCATTTCTCAGCATCTCCGCCGTCTCGACGTTTAGATGCTGTGCGCCGAGTTCGCCATCAGACCAGACTACGCCTTGTAGAGCGTCCTGCTCTAGCCAATCGGTGACCAGTTGCGCGAAACAGTCGCGAAAACGAGGGAATTGATCCTCTGCGAGGCTTAAGCCTGCCGCCATCGCATGCCCCCCAAACTTCAGGATCAGCCCGGGATTCTGGCTATCAAGGCGCTCTAATACATCACGAAGATGTAGACCGGCGATCGAGCGGCCAGAGCCTTTCAGCGTGCCGTCCCCAGCCGGGGCGAAGGCGATGACCGGACGATGGAAGCGTTCTTTGAGGCGCGAGGCGACAATGCCGACGACGCCCTGGTGCCACTGCGGATGGTAGAAGGCTAAGCCGCTAGGCAAATGCTGTTGCTGCTCCAGTTGCTCGCAGATCACCAGCGCCTCCTGCTGCATGCCCTGCTCAATCTCTTTACGCGTTTGATTGAGGGCATCCAACTCAACCGCGAGCATTCTTGCCTGCGCCTCGTTGTCGGTAAGCAGGAGCTCGACGCCATGGGACATATCGTCCAAACGTCCGGCCGCATTGAGTCTGGGGCCGAGGGCGAAGCCGAGATCGCTGGCGGCGAGACGCGAGGCTTGCCGTTGGCTGACCTCGAGCAACGCGCGGATCCCTGGCCGGCATTTTCCGGCGCGAATACGCTGCAACCCTTGCCATACCAAGATACGGTTATTGGCATCGAGCGGTACCACGTCGGCCACCGTGCCGAGCGCCACTAAGTCGAGATAAGCCCCGAGGTTGGGAAGCGTTCCGCTAAACCAGCCCTGCTCACGCAGATAAGCGCGTAGCGCCAACATTACGTAGAAGGCCACCCCTACCCCCGCTAGATTTTTTGAGGGGAAGGTCGCATCAAGCAAGTTAGGATTCACCGTTGCGGCCGCTGCAGGCAAGATTTCACCTGGTAGGTGATGGTCGGTAATAATCACCGGGATCCCCAGCTGAGTGGCATGTGCCACGCCACTGACCGAGGAGATGCCATTATCGACCGTAAAAATTAACTGTGCGTGTCGTGCATGCGCGAGATCGACGACCTCGGGACTCAGGCCATAGCCCTGCTCGAAGCGGTTAGGCACCAAGTAGCTCACATGCTGCGCGCCAAATTCTTTCAACGCCAACACAGAGAGTGCGGTACTGGTTGCGCCATCGGCATCGAAATCGCCGATCACCATGATATGCAGGTTATCGCGCATAGCCTGATGCAATAGCTGCACGGCCTGATCGATACCGGTTAACCCGTTAGGGGGTAAGAGGTGGTTTGCACCGCGCTCTAACTGCGCGGCATCGGTGATCCCCCGCTGTAGATAGAGCTGTTGCAGTAACGGTGGAAGGTCGCCCGCAAGGGTAACGTCAGCCGATGGCTGACGTCGTTGTAGTACCGATATAGTGCGTGAAGACAAAAGATTATCCTGCGTTGATGCGGTCCAGATACTGTTTTAGCTCGTTCGGACCTTGATAGCCGGGGATCATCACCCCATTTTTCGTCAAAATAGCTGGGGTACCCTGAATGCCGTACAACAAGCCAAGTTGGTATTGTTTGCCGATATCGACATTACAGCTGGCGGCGGCTGGCGTTTTTCCGGCCATCGCCGCATCGAATGCGGCATTACGATCTTTTGCACACCAGATATTTTTCATCGCCTTCGCGACGTCGCCTTGTAGCCCTTCGCGCGGGAAGGCTAAGTAGCGCACGGTGATGCCCAGTGCATTATAGTCTGAGATCTGTTGATGGAGCTTATGGCAGTAGCCACAGGTGATATCGGTAAACACCGTAACAACGTGTTGCTCTTTCGGTGCTTTGTACACGATCATCTGCGGAGCTAGCGCTTCCACTTTTTTATCCAGCGTCTGGAAGGTAACGTTTACCGGGGTTTTGCCGCTGATGTCATAGAGCGGACCTTGGATCATCTGCTTACCATCGTCGGTGACATATAGCACACCGTTATCGGTTAATACGGTACTCACACCAGAGAGTGGCGATGGCTGAATATCGCTGATACTTACGCCCAATTTAGTCAGTGACTGGATGATCCCCGCGTTGTTGGCGTAGCTCGCCGTCGAGAAGGTCGCTAATAACGCCACCATAGAGATCAATGATTTTTTCAGCATTTCCGTATCCTTATTTGCCATCCCAATTTACGCACGAGGATGGTGCTGTTGATGCAGTTGACGAAGTCGTTCGTTGGCAACATGCGTATAAATTTGCGTGGTCGAGAGGTCACTGTGCCCGAGCAGCATTTGCACGACGCGCAGATCGGCGCCATGATTCAGTAAATGTGTGGCGAAGGCATGGCGTAACACGTGCGGTGAGAGCTTAGCGCTGTCGATACCGGCGAGCAGCGCATAGTGCTTAATGCGGTGCCAAAAGGTTTGTCGCGTCATCTGCTGCCCACGCTTGCTGGGGAAGACTATATCAATTTTTGCGCCATTAATCAGCCAAGGTCGGCCATGTTCCAGATAATTTTCTAGCCAGTATACCGCCTCCTCGCCCAACGGGACTAATCGCTCCTTGTTCCCTTTACCGAGGATCCGCACGACGCCTTGGCGCAAGCTGATGTCGCTAAGCGTGAGGCCGGTTAGCTCCGAGACCCGCAGCCCGGTGGCATATAATAACTCGATCATCGCTTTGTCGCGCAGCTCTAAGGGGATCTCCGTCGAGGGGGCATCCAGTAAGCGTGCGACCTGTGCCTCGCTCAAATCCTTGGGTAAGCGTTGCGGAAGTTTAGGCGAGGAGAGCAACGCACTCGGATCGTCGACACGCAGCTGCTCGCGATAGAGGTATTGAAATAACTGGCGCATCGCACTGAGTTGCCGCGCCGAGCTAGTCGCGCGATAGCCACCCTCAAGCTTTTCGGCCAAGAAACCTTGTAAGTCTAGG
This sequence comes from Rosenbergiella collisarenosi, assembly GCF_018494085.1. Lineage (GTDB taxonomy): Bacteria > Pseudomonadota > Gammaproteobacteria > Enterobacterales > Enterobacteriaceae > Rosenbergiella > Rosenbergiella collisarenosi. The sequence continues at coordinate 44,307 of NZ_JABBFP010000004.1, forward strand.
GCACTGACGGTGAGTAACGCCAGCTGATGGGCATCTAGCCACTCTACGAGCTGTTTAAGGTCGCGACGGTAAGCCTCTAGGGTGTTCTCTGCTAAGTTACGTTCTATCCATAACTGGTCAAGGAACCCTTCGAGTAACGGGTCCATTGACGGTATTGGCGTCGATGTCGACATAGATCCCTCGTCCGATGGCATAAGCTAAACTGCCGCTATTATGCATCAACTACGCCTCGCTGTATGCTTTCTGATACACTCACCCCAGAATAGGAACCTGAGAGTCAATCGAGTATGAAAATAGGGTTATTTTACGGTTCGAGTACCTGCTACACCGAGATGGCCGCCGAGAAAATTCAGGCCTTTATCGGCCACGATCTCGTGACCTTACATAATGTTAAAGACGACGCGCTCGCCACAATGCACGACTACGATTTACTGATCCTCGGGATGCCAACATGGGATTTCGGCGAATTACAGGAAGATTGGGAGGCACATTGGCAGACGCTGGCCGATCTGGATCTGAGCGGTAAGATTGTCGCGCTATACGGAATGGGTGACCAGGCGGGCTATAGCGAGTGGTTTTTAGATGCGCTGGGTATGCTGCATGATCTCTTACAAGCGAAAGGCGTTACGTTCGTCGGCTACTGGCCAATAAGTGGCTATGAGTTTATCAGCCGCAAGCCTTTAACCGCAGACGGCGAGCAGTTCGTTGGCTTGGCCTTAGACGATGTCAACCAATTCGAAGAGACCGATAGCCGTATCGAGAACTGGTGTGAGCAGGTGCTTAACGAAGTGTCGGCGCTATTATAGCTACCTACTGCCACCGCCGATTGCGTCCCTTTAGCCAATAGAAGCGCAATTCACGCCACGCTTGTTCGGACATGCTATCCGCCATTAGCCACCAGCGATGGTGGTGAGGGCCGCAACGCCAGCTCAGCATTACCCCCCAAGGCATCCAACACAGTGGCGCGGTGAGTCGCCACTGTTGCTGCTGCCACGTCCAAGCCTCTTGATCATCGAAACTCACTATTCCGCTCCGCGATTGAATACGCCGTAATAGGTATCGCCGCTCAACCGCGAGTGCCAGCACCGCGAGCGGTTTGAGTAGAAAGAAGCCACCATGCCAAGGTGTGAGGAGAATCAGTACGAGGCCAGCGCATATCCAGCCATTCGCCACCCATAGGGCATGGCGTGAAACGCGTAACTCAGTTTGCCACAGGCCCGCGTGCACTATTGCGCGTCCGGATTAGTTCCACCATGTTTTTCAGCGCGTCGTTCGCCGGTTGCCCATGGCCCATCAACCAATTAAATAAATCGGGATCGTCGGCCTTGAGTAAGGCGATAAACGTACGTTTCTGTTCGTCGGTTAAAGTGTGATATTCGTATTCGAAAAAAGGGCGCACGGCGATGTCTAGCTCTAACATACCCCGACGACAAGCCCAGTTAATACGCGACGTCTCTTCAATGCCTATTTCTGTTGTGTCCACACTTCATTCCTCTATGATTACCTTAACGAGAGGCGAAGAGTGTACCTCAGAGGCTGGATAAACGGCAGCGTAAATCACCCGCTATTCGGCCTATCTCGCACTTTTAAGCTTGCTAATCTCTTTTCAGGCTTTACGCTTTATTGAATAATGATAGCCATATTGTCAAGCAGCACCCTTGCTTGCTTCTTCACTGTTGTACGACAGGAGATAGCCATGAATTCCCAACCGACCCCTGCCCCCGCTGCTGAAGATCTCTTCATCTGCTCCCTGACAGACTGGGCGCTCGTCACCGCGCAAGGTGCGGATGCCACCGCCTATCTACAGGGGCAACTGACTGCAGACCTGAGTCTCTTGGCGGAGGATACTCATCAACTGGCCGCACACTGCGATGCGAAAGGAAAGATGTGGAGTAATCTGCGTATTTTTCACGACGGTGAGGGATATAGCTATCTGTTACGCCGCGAAGTCCGTGAGCAGCAACTCGCCGAAATTAAGAAGTACGCGGTGTTCTCAAAAATCACCTTTGCCGCCGACGATAGTCGAACGCTGATCGGCGTTATGGGCGAGCAGGCGGCAGAATACCTCGCGCAATATTTTACACAGCTGCCCGATGCCTCGCACCCTAAAGTGGTCGAGGGTACATCTGTGCTGTTGTGGTTAGCGACGCCCGATAACCGCTACCTTATCATTACCGATGCCACCAAAGCCGAAGCCCTGCTTTGCTCTGACGCCGTCAGGGATCAACAACGCTGGCTAGCGGCCGATATCGCTGCCGGGCTTCCTATTATCGATGCGGTGAATGCCGCGCAGTTTATTCCACAGGCCACCAACTTACAGGCTTTAGGCGCCATTAGTTTTAAAAAAGGCTGCTATAGCGGACAAGAGATGGTGGCGCGAGCGAAATACCGTGGAGCGAATAAGCGCGCGCTATACTGGCTAGCGGGTTCGGCGACTGAGGCAGTCCCCGCGGGCCATGCTATTGAATTACAGATGGGTGATAAATGGCGTAAGACCGGCACCGTACTGAGTTCCGTACTGGTAAATGCCCATCAGCTGTGGGTACAAATTGTGTTAAACAACGACCTCGGTGTGGATGAGCTATTTCGAGTAGAGGGTCAACCTGATAGCGAACTGCGTATTCAGCCACTGCCCTATTCACTCGAAGACGCTTAGCCCTTGATCAGGGAGGGCACTTACGATCAGCGCCCTCCCTGCTTATCATTATTTAATATAGAAATAGATAGCGCAGAAATGGCAGATCGCTCCGCCTAATACAAAGGCATGCCATATCGCGTGGTTGAAGGGGATGCGACGATTCGCATAAAAGATCACTCCTAACGAGTAGACTATCCCACCAATCGCGAGTAGCCATACGCTTGCCGCTGACAGCTTAGTTGCCATTTGGTAGATCACCACTAGCGACAACCAGCCCATGAGGAGATAGGTGACCAGCGATAGCACCTTGAATCGATGGGCAAATACTAATTTAAAGATAATCCCCATCAGTGCCAGTAGCCATATCACCACCATTAACCCCTCGGCTAAAGGCGAACGCAATCCGACGAGTAAAAAGGGGGTGTAGGTGCCCGCGATGAGTAGATAGATTGCGCAATGGTCAATTTTTTTTAACCAAGGTTTGGCATGCTCATAAGGGATGGCATGGTAAAGCGTCGAGGCAAGAAATAGCACTATCATGCTGCCACCATACAAGCTGTAACTGATCAGCGTGATGGTATCGGCGTCGCGTTGTAAAGCTTGGGAGAGCAGCAACACTAAGCCAACAACCCCAAACAGACAACCTAGGCCATGACTTACACTATTCGCTATTTCTTCCGCCAATGAATAACCGGGAGAGAGAGTCTGTGTTTTGGCCATAACCGCGATATTAACTCCTAATGTTGCGATGACTGTTTCACTACACTAACTGAGAATAAATTCAGAGTACACCTGTACGCTCAATTAAAACTGTGAATAGGTGTAACAACCCTCCCCAGTAAGGAGGGTTATCGAGGCCTTTATTGATAGTCGCTAATCGGTACGCAGGAACAACTCAAATGGCGATCGCCATACACATCGTCCAACCTTTTGACGGTCGGCCAATATTTATTGTCCGTCGCGGTAGGAAAAACGGCTACCTCACGGCTGTAAGGGTGCGACCAATCTGTCAGCAGTTCCTGTTGAATATGTGGCGCATTTACCAGTGGGTTATCGTCTAGCGGCCATACACCGTTTGCGACCTGCTCAATTTCTTGGCGGATCGCCAGCATCGCAGTAATAAATCGATCGAGTTCGACGAGGCTTTCCGACTCGGTAGGTTCTACCATCAAGGTTCCCGTTACCGGGAAAGACATAGTCGGCGCATGGAAACCGTAGTCGATCAGGCGCTTGGCAATATCCATCTCACTAATTCCCGTGCGCTCCTTTATCGGACGAATATCCAATATGCATTCGTGCGCGACACGGCCGTCGGGGCCGCTGTAGAGGATGTGATAGGCAGGAGCTAAGCGGGTGGCAATGTAGTTAGCATTGAGAATGGCGATGGAACTAGCCTGTTTCAGCCCCTCACCGCCCATCATCCTGATATACATCCAACTGATCGGCAGGATAGAGGCACTACCAAACGGGGCGGCGGTAACAGCCCCCTGCTCGGTCAGCAGCGTTGAGCTGACCACGCTATGCCCGGGAACGAAAGGCGCGAGATGCGCCTTAACCCCGATCGGCCCCATTCCCGGTCCCCCGCCACCATGCGGAATACAGAAGGTCTTATGCAAGTTGAGGTGCGAGACATCTGCCCCAATATGGCCGGGAGTGGTGATCCCTACTTGCGCATTCATATTGGCGCCATCGAGATAGACCTGCCCGCCGTGCTGATGCACAATCTCACAGACCTCACGGATGGTCTGTTCATAGACGCCGTGGGTAGAGGGATAGGTGACCATGATGCAGGAGAGATTCTCCGCCGCTTCGCTCGCCTTGCTACGTAAATCCGCGACGTCGATATTACCTTGCGCATCGCAGGCCACCACCACGACTTCCATACCAGCCATTTGTGCCGACGCGGGATTTGTCCCATGCGCCGAGGCAGGAATGAGACAAATATAGCGCTGCCCTTGCTGGCGGCTCTCATGATAGCGACGAATTGCCAGCAAGCCTGCATACTCCCCCTGTGCCCCAGAGTTAGGCTGCATACAGAGCGCATCGTAACCCGTAAGGGTAATCAGCCATTCGGAGAGCTGTTCGATCATCTGTAAGTAGCCTGCCGCTTGGTGAGTCGGGCAGAAAGGATGTAGCTCGGCAAACTCCGGCCAAGTTATGGGGAGCATTTCGGCAACCGCATTCAGCTTCATGGTACAGGACCCCAGCGGGATCATCGCTTGGTTAAGCGCCAAGTCTTTACGCTCAAGCTTGTGTAGGTAGCGCAACATCTCGGTTTCGCTGTGGTAACGATTGAACACGGGATGAGCGAGGATCGCGTCGCTACGCCGTAAGCCCTCTGGGATAATAGACTGCTGGCATGCCGCCACGTCTTGTTGTGCAAAGTCGAGGGGTAGCTCGCGCCCCAGTAGTACTTCCACGAGGGTGACAATATCCGCTCGCTGTGTGGTTTCATCCAGTGTGATACCGACAGCATTAGGCAGGTCGGTACGTAGGTTAATGTGCTGCTGTTTGGCGCGTTGAAGCACCGCATTTTTATCCGCAACCTCTATCGTTAGTGTGTCGAACCACTGCACGTAACGCAGCTTTAGTCCTTGCTGTTGTAAGGTAAGAGCGAGGATTTGTGTATAACGGTGGATACGCTGTGCGATACGCATTAGCCCCTGTGGACCATGCCACACGGCATACATCCCGGCAATATTGGCTAATAGCACTTGTGAGGTACAGATGTTGGAGTTGGCCTTCTCCCGACGGATATGCTGTTCGCGGGTTTGCATCGCCATACGCAACGCCGTATTACCTTGTACATCACGAGAGACACCGATAATTCGTCCCGGCATCGCGCGCTTAAAGGCCTCTTTAGTCGCGAAGAAAGCCGCATGTGGACCGCCGTAGCCCATAGGTACACCAAAACGCTGGGAGGATCCAAAAACGATATCGGCCCCTAATTTTCCTGGTGACTCTAGAAGTACTAACGCCATAAATTCGGCGGCCATTGACACGATAACGCCCTGCTCGGATAACGATGCGATAAGCGGGCGATAGTCGTGCAGCTGCCCCTGCGATCCACAATATTGTAAACAAGCCCCGAAGAGATCGTGATGGTCACATGCCCGCTCGGCATCGTCGATCACCAGCTCAAAACCGAAGGTCTCTGCGCGGGTTTTTAAGACGTCGATAGTTTGTGGATGAACATCTTTTGCGATAAAAAATTTATTGGCATGCTTACGTTTACTCACCCGCTTCGCCATCGCCATCGCTTCTGCGGCGGCTGTCGCCTCGTCGAGTAGCGATGCGGACGCGACATCCATGCCGGTCAGATCCAAGGTCACTTGCTGGAAATTAAGCAGAGCCTCTAGCCGGCCTTGAGAGACCTCTGGCTGGTAGGGAGTGTAAGCCGTGTACCAACCGGGATTTTCTAGTAGGTTACGCAGAATAACCGGCGGTGTGTGCACCGCGCTGTAGCCCATACCGATATACGATTTGAAGCGCAGATTCTTCGCGGCAATCGCCTTTAACTCGCTTAACGCCTGATGTTCGCTAGCGGGAGGCAGCTGTAGAGGTGAGGCCGCGAGTTGGATATTTTCAGGAACGATAGACGCAACCAATGTCGATAAGTCAGAGGCACCAATCTGGTGAAGCATCTGCTGCTGTTGCTCGATATCCGGACCGATATGGCGGCGAATGAAGGCATCTGGGTTTTCTAACTGGCAAAGTGTTTGCGTCATCGTTTCACTCACTCGTTAATCAGGGATTGGTAGGTGGCGGCATTCAGTAATTGCTCTAGCTCATGAGGATTGGCGAGCTTTATCTTAAAGAGCCAGCCTGCGTCGTAAGGCGAGGTATTGACCTGCTCAGGGCTATCGCTCAGCGCTTCGTTGACTGCGATAATCTCACCACTGACCGGGGCATAGATATCTGAGGCCGCTTTGACCGATTCCGCTACGGCACAGTCGTCACCCACGGTAACTTCACGGCCAATTTCCGGTAGATCGACAAACACCATGTCCCCGAGGAGGCCTTGCGCATGCTCAGTAATGCCTACGGTGACGGTACCATCGTCTTCCTGACGAACCCATTCATGACTTTCACGATATTTTAATTGTTGTGGAACATTGCTCATTGTCGTCTCCATTGTTAAATCAAAGATTTTCCTGCGCGGACAAAACAGGGTGCGGTCACCGTCACGGGGACCTCTCGCTGACGGATCAGGACGACGGCCTTATCGCCGATCGTCGCCGGTACGCGGGCTAAGGCGATACTGCAGCCAAGCGTTGGCGAGAAGGAGCCGCTGGTGATTATTCCCTGCTGTGGATTACCGTCGATATCGGTAAACAAGACCGGAAGTTCGTTACGCAGCACACCTTTTTCATGTAATACCAAGCCAACCAGTTTTTCATCGCCTAGCGCCCTACGCCGTTCGAGCGCCTCTCTGCCAATAAACTCGCGATCCTCCGGTTGCCAGGCGATAGTCCATGCCATGTTCGCCGCCAAGGGAGAGGTCGATTCATCCATGTCCTGACCATAGAGGTTCAGCCCTGCCTCTAGACGGAGCGTGTCACGCGCCCCTAGCCCTGCCGGTTTCACCCCCGCTAGGCGGAGTTTTCCCCATAGTTCGGCAGCGTGTTCTGCAGGAAGGGCAATTTCATAACCCTGTTCGCCGGTATAGCCGGTTGTAGCGATGAACCAGCCCTCACTCTCTACCGAAAAGAAGGGTTTAAGCCCGCTAACCGCTTGGCGCTGTTGCGCAGACATCACCGATTGCGCCTTGGCGATTGCATCAGGACCTTGCACCGCGATCAAGGCTAAGTCTCGCCGTTCGCTGATCTGGATACCATAGCCTTGCGATTGTTCTGCGATCCACGTTAGGTCATTCTCACGCGTTGCAGAATTGACGACTAATCGGAAATGATGCTCATCGATAAAGTAGACAATTAAGTCGTCGATAACGCCGCCGGATGCATTGAGCATAGCGCTATAGAGGGCCTTACCGCGTAGTGTCAATTTCGCGACATCATTCGCGAGTAAATAGCGTAGGAATTCTCGCGTACGGGCGCCGGTGAGGTCGACAATCGTCATATGGGAAACATCGAACATGCCAGCCGCGCGGCGGACGGCATGGTGTTCGTCGAGTTGTGAACCATAGTGCAGCGGCATTAACCAACCGTGAAAGTCGACCATCCGCGCGCCGCAGGCTTGATGCTGTGCAAAGAGAGGGGTTTGTTGACTCATAACACTCCTTCTACCGCATAAAGTACGCGGTGCGTTAGCTTAGTTAGGTTTGCCGTCAGAGAGGGTGATACGCAAACGTTATCTTCTCGATAAGTTATCACTCATCACTAGGCTTAGCTATAAGCTGAAATAGGGTCAAATAAGAGAGCACCAAGATGGTGCGGCGGAGCTGAGCTTGAGGGATATGTTTCTGTTCGCTGCGGTTAGCGAAAGATGGCGACCTTTGTCACCATTTTCGCGGCAGGATAAAATCAGATATTAAAATGAACGACAAGAGGTATTCGTCGAGAGGGTGATTCAGATTAGTTTTTCTAATTCAAATATTGCCGACTAATTAGAATAAATCAATTTTCACTATCCTAGTGCAATGAACAAGATGTGACGATAGTCACACCGGCCTCTTTCATCGTAGTCGTTGCTTGGTGTAACGAGCCATCGATGTCGATAGCTCGGCAGGCGTCTTCCATGACCCACGTGACTAATCCAGCCTGTGCGGCATCGATCGCCGTCCACGCCACGCAGAAGTCGGTCGCTAACCCAACGATAACCACTTGCTGAATATGCTGAGCTTGTAGCCAAGCCAGTAGGCCGGTTGGGGTGGTACGGTCGGCTTCTAAAAAGGCAGAGTAACTATCGATATCACGATGGATCCCCTTGCGCAGGATCAGCCTTGCATGGGGAATAGCTAAAGACTCAGCTAATTCTGCGCCGGTGCTACCTTGCACGCAGTGATCCGGCCACAAACACTGTGGTCCATAGGGCATATCAATATGTTGGTAGTGGTCGTAGCCCGGATGGGATGAGGCGAAAGAGAGATGGCCTGCCGGATGCCAGTCCTGAGTTATCACTACATTCTGAAACCGAGGCGCAATGCGGTTGATCACGGGGATAATATCATCACCCTGGGTGACCGCTAACGCTCCCCCGGGGAGAAAATCGTTTTGTACATCGACGACGATGAGTGCTGTATGGGCATCGATATGGAGTTCAGGTTGCGGCATCCTTCACCTCTACTCTTTACGTAGCCAATCGGGGAGGTCGTGCTCACCGAGTGCTTGTTTGATCAGCTGGGGTTTGATGCCGGGAAGTTTATCGGCAAGCGTCAGGCCGATGTCACGCACCATTTTTTTCAGCGGATGCTGCCCAGCGAATAGGTCTTGGAAGCTTTGCATGCTCGCGAGCATTTTGGCCGCACTCACTTTACGCAGACGCTCATAACGGCGAAGGTAGAGATGCTGACCGATGTCTTTCCCTTCTTGTTGCAGGCGAAGGAGTTGTCCAATCAGCTCTGCCGCATCCATAAAGCCTAGGTTAACCCCTTGGCCCGCTAGCGGATGGATAGTATGCGCCGCATCGCCGACCAAGGCCAAGCGGTGGCTGGCAAATTGACGGGCGTAACGTGCGGTTAACGGGAAGGTCTTGCGCTCACTCTCTAGCGTGCAAGGCCCCAGCTGCATATCGAGGGTGACAGCCAGCTGCTTACAAAATAGTGACTCATCCATCGCGCTCAGCTTCTTCGCCATTTGCGGCTCGGTCGACCAGACGATAGAGCAGCAATGCGGATCGCTAAACGGCAGAAATGCCAAGATACCTTCGCCATGAAAGACCTGACGTGCAATGCCTTGATGCGGTTGCTCAGTACGAATGTTTGCGACTAAAGCATGGTGCTTATAATCCCAGAAGGTCAGCGGGATATCGGCTTTACTCCGCAGCCAAGAGTGGGCGCCGTCTGCCGCCACCAGTAAACGGGCGGTAAGCATTGTGCCATCTTGTAAGCTAACGAAGGTTTCGTTATCGCCAAATGCCGCCTGTTGTAAGGTTGCTTGCGGGATAAGGGTAACGTGCGGGAGTTTTTCCGCTCGCTGCCAAAGCGCCGCGTGGATCACCGTGTTCTCGACGATGTGACCCAAGCCCTGGCCGCCCATCTGACTGTCGTCGAAGGCAATGTGACCGAAGCTGTCTTTATCCCATACCTTCATGCCGTGGTAGCAGCTGGCACGGCTTTGCAGGATATCCTGCCAAACGCCTACCTTATCAAGTAGCCGCTGGCTCGCGCGGTTGATGGCACTGACACGGACCGATAATGGGTCTTGAGCGGTAAACGTCGGCGCAGGTCCCTGCTCGAGTACCGCAACGCTCAGCCCCGACTCTTTCAGCCCACACGCCACAGCGAGACCGACCATTCCCCCGCCGGCAATAATAATATCGTAGCTTTGCATGCATCTTCTCTTTAATTAACGTTTAACCCAACCCAAAGTACGGCTGGCCAGCTGGTGTTTATATCCAGATACTCGCGCCATCGCCATCAACCCTAGATTACGACCGATGATCAGTGGCAGGTTGTCATTAGCAAATAGACGCACTAATCCGTCAGTAATCGCAATAGTGGTGGCTCTATCGGCTACCCTTCGCTGCTGGTAGCGATTAAGCACGGTGAAGCTCCCTAAGTCTTGGTGTGCAGTATAGGCCTCGGTTAGGTTTTCCGCTAAGCTCATCACATCCCGCAATCCTAGGTTGAAGCCCTGTCCTGCAATGGGGTGTAAGGACTGTGCCGCGTTACCGATGACTACGGCACGATGAGTCGTGAGCGTATCTGCACGGTGTAGGCTCAACGGATATGCTTCCCGCCTTCCCACTTCAGTGAACTGCCCTAATCGCCAACCGAATTCGCGCTGTAACTGCTGTAGAAACGCGCCGTTATCGGCCGCTAAGATCGCCGCACTTTGCGCCGCGTCTACGCACCAGACCAGTGATAAGCGATTACCCGACATCGGTAATAAGGCGATCGGGCCATTAGAGGTAAAGCGCTCGAATGCTTTACCGTTATGAGGTTGCGTACTCCTAATATTCGCGATGATGGCAACTTGCCCATAGTCTTCGCTTTGCCAGCTAAACCCCGCTTCTGCCGCCAAGGCGGAACGATTACCACTCGCGATGATCAGCGTTTGCGCGGTAAGTAGTTCGCCATTTTCTAGGGTGACTGACACCTGCTGTGCAGAGCGCGTCATACTGGCCACTTTCGCTGGGCAGAGTACCGTGACGCCCGGCGCCTGCTGTAGACGCTGAAATAATATTTTTCCGGCGGCATGAAGTTCGATGACATTCCCTAACGCTGGGATATGGTAATCGTCTCGGCATAAGGAAACCTGACCAAGGTGACCACGATCTGAAACGTGAATATCGGTGATCGGAGTCGCTAACGGCTTGAGCGCGGACCAGACACCGATGCGATCGAGTTGCTGACAAGTTCCCGCCGCTAGCGCGATAGCACGACTATCGAAGCCAGGATGTGCAGCACCCGCAGGAGAACTACCCTCGATTAAGGTGACCGGTAATTTACCTTTAGACAGGGTCGATAATGCGAGGGCAAGCGTTGCCCCCGCCATCCCCCCGCCAACGATGATTACGCTCATAGTGGATCATTTCCGCTTGAGCGTGTGGCTTGTGCCGCCTGCATCAATTGCTCAATGGCATCGGGATCTTTAACGACCTGTTCCGTTAGGTTCTCATTTCCAGTTTCGGTAATAACGATATCATCCTCGATCCGAATACCGATACCACGATAACGCTCGGGAACCTCTGCGTCAGGGGCGATATATAATCCTGGCTCCACGGTTAACACCATGCCCGGTTCGAGGACTCGAGTCCGGTCGGCGCTGCCATAGCTACCCACATCATGGACATCGAGCCCTAACCAATGGCTCAGGCCATGCATGAAATAGGGGCGGTAGGCTTTGTCTTCGATGAGTTGGGTCACATCGCCGTTAAGGATACCGAGTTGCACTAAGCCTTCGACCTTGATCTGGATAACGGCGGCGGTCACTTCGGCGATTGTTGTTCCTGGGCGAAACAAGGTTAACGCGGTGGTTAACGCCCTTAAGACAATGTCGTATAGTTCGCGCTGCGCCGTCGAGAATTTCCCGTTAACCGGGAAGGTACGGGTGATATCACCGGCGTAGCCTTTTAGCTCGCAGCCCGCATCGATTAAGACTAAATCCCCCGCTGCTAACCGGGACTCGTTCTCGGTGTAGTGCAGAATGCACGCGTTATCCCCTCCTCCGACAATCGTATTGTAAGAGGGGAAGCGTGAACCATGACGGGAAAACTCGTGATGAATTTCGCCTTCCAGTTGATACTCATACATGCCGGGTTGACACTGCTGCATCGCACGTTGGTGCGCTAAGGCGCTGATCCGCCCTGCCTCACGAAGAACCGCAAGTTCTTCATGATCTTTGATGAGGCGCATCTCGTGGACCAGCGGTCGCCAATCAACGACGGTGGTCGGCGCCTTGAGGTTTTGTCGGCTACCCTCCCGCAGCGTTTTTAACGCAACTGCGACTTTTTCATCGGCAAACGGGTATTCGCCACTCGCGTGGTAGATAGTGGTGAGACCATTAAGGATTTGCGCTAATTGTTGATCGAGCTCCCCCCAAGGTAGCGCCCTATCGACACCGAGTATATCGATAGCAGCCTCTTGCCCAAGCCGACGACCAAACCACACTTCAGCGAGTGGATCACGGTAACGGTTAAAGAGAATACTATGGTTATGGTGATCGTCGCTCTTAACCAAAATAAGCAGTGCTTCAGGCTCGTTGAAGCCAGTGAAGTACCAGAAGTCGCTACTTTGGCGAAAGAGATATTCGGTATCGCGGCTTCTGGTTACCTCAGGTGCGGCAAACAGTAATGCGGCACTACCTGGTTCCATGTGTTTAAGCAGAGCCTGACGCCGTTGCTGATAGTTTTTTTGCGAAATCATACCCTAAGCTCCCTAAAATCCTGTTTACCGAATGAGGATCAATGCAGTGTCGGACCCTGCGTTACCGCTGAGGCGTCCGCTTGAGGTGTATTGAACGTTTCATGACAGAGTAAAGCAGCCACTCGGACGTATTCAATGACTTCCTCCAAAGATTGTGCAAGTTCTTCCGGATCTTCATCTTCGTCGTAGCCTAATTGTGCAATAGTACGCAAATCGTCAATCGCTTCACCGGCTTCGCCTTTCACTTTATCGAGTTTAGGCTGAGTGACGCCTAATCCGAGTAGAAAATGATTGACCCATCCCGCTAGCGCATCGGCTCTTTCGAATAGGTTTTCGTCGTTATCGACCGGCAGAAAGAGTTGGAAATTAAATCCGTCTTCCTCAAGAGACTGCAATGCATTATCGTAGACCGCTTGCAGGGATTGATTGAGTTGGGCAGAGAACGCGATGCCTTCGTTAGTCAGATCGTGAACCAATGCTTTCCAGCTATGATCTTTAGTCCCACCGCAAAGAATACCACTGAGTAATCCATGCATCTCAGCGGCGGTCATGCCGACACCTTGCGTCGCGAGTTCGCTATTAAGCGTGTTATAATTCGGTGAAGTCATAATTATCCATAGTCTTAGGAAAGTGAAGTTAGGCCTATGCTACCATTAGCCCCCTCGTCGATTCCAGAAAAGGGGTTGTAACTTCTGCCTCAGGTAGATATAGTGGCGCCCTTCCAAAGCAAGTGACTTTGGGAGCGGACAACGTAATTATCAGGAAGGTAACATGTCTGCGCAACCGGTAGATATTCATATTTTTGGTCGTTCACTTCGCGTGAACTGTCCACCAGAGCAAAAAGAAGCTCTGCTTTCTGCGGCCGAAGATCTAGACCAACGCCTGCAGGATTTAAAACATAGAACACGTGTCACCAATACCGAGCAACTAGTGTTCATTGCAGCATTGAATATTTGCCATGAGCTTGCGCAAGAAAAGAACAAGACTCGTGATTATGCTAGCAATATGGAACAGCGCATCCGAGTATTGCAACAGACTATTGAACAGGCATTAGTCGAACAAGGGCGAATCAGTGATCGTCCGGAATCTAAATTCGAATAAAGTCTTCGAGGATCCTGTGCTATAATTATCCTCGAACAACGAATTCTCTGAGATGTTTGCAAGCGGGCCAGTCCCCTGAGCCGATATTTAGTACTACTAGAACGTGGCGCCTCATATCTTGTGTGCATGCTCGGTTCGTCCGAGAAGCCTAATGGGTATGACGACATGTTCACCTTGAACCAAGGGTTCAAGGGTTACAGCTCGCAGCGGCATCTCGGAGATCCCCCCCTTCTCCGTATTTTCTCTTTACTGACTCTTTTCCTCATCCTATTATCCTTTAGTGCCCCCACAAGGATGACTCATGATGGAACTCTCGCTCAAGCCACAACGTCACGCTCTACGTCAGCACATGCGCCAGTTAAGGCGTTCTCTCAGCGACGCACAACATTATGCCGCGAGCCAACAACTTGCAGAACATGCCATTTTATTTTCGGTTATCGAGCAGTCTCGAAATATTGCGCTTTTTCTACCGATAGATGGTGAGATCAATACCCGGCCCTTAATCGCTCGCCTGTGGCATCTGGGAAAGCGCGTCTATTTACCTCGTATCGATCCTCTGAGTCCTACTCGCCTGTTGTTTCAACGTTACACGCCGGATACCCAATTAGTTAAGCATCATCTAGGTATGCTCGAGCCGCAGGAAGACTTGTCTGAGTGCTGCCAGTTCGAGGAATTGGATGTAGTCGGTGTGCCGTTAGTCGCCTTCGATAGTCATGGGCATCGACTGGGATTTGGAGGAGGGTTTTACGATCGTTTATTAGCAGATTGGCAGCAGACCCACGTGTTTCCTATCGGTATTGCGCATGATTGTCAGCACCTTGATAACCTGCCGATTGAACCTTGGGACGTTCCTTTGCCTGCCGTGATCACCCCCACTAAATTGTGGCAATGGGGGGAATAAAGAGGCCTAATGGCCTCTTTAGGTCGATTATCAGTAAAGCAGTCGGGCACGAATGGTGCCGGGGATTTGCTTCATCTGCTGCAACGCTTTATCTGCCACTTCCTGCTCTGCATCTACGTCGATCACGACATAACCTAAATGCGGTGAGGTTTGTAGATACTGTCCAACGATATTGATATTTTGGTCGCCAAAAATATTGTTGATCGCCGTTAATACACCTGGGCGATTTTCGTGGATGTGCAGAATACGGCTCGCCGATGCGCTGTGTGCGGGCAGAGACACCTCTGGGAAGTTAACCGCAGAGAGCGTAGAGCCGTTATCGGAGTATTTAGCCAGTTTTCCTGCCACTTCTACCCCAATGTTCTCTTGCGCTTCTTGTGTCGAACCACCGATGTGTGGCGTCAAGATAACATTATCGAACTTGCAGAGCGGGGAGTCGAAAGGATCGCTGTTTGAGGCAGGTTCTACAGGGAAAACGTCGATCGCTGCCCCACCTAGATGTTTGCTCTCTAGCGCGTCACATAACGCGGGAATATCGATGACCGTGCCACGAGAGGCATTGATAAGTAATGCCCCAGGCTTCATGGCAGCCAATTGGTCTTTGCCGATCATGTCTTGGGTGTTTGCGGTCTCAGGAACATGTAAGCTGACCACGTCGCTCATCGCAAGAAGCTTATCTAACGACCCGACCTGAGTGGCATTACCTAATGGGAGTTTACTTTCGATATCATAAAAGTAGACATACATCCCTAGGCTTTCAGCAAGTACGCCCAACTGCATACCAATATGACCGTAACCGATAATCCCTAGCTTCTTACCACGCGCCTCGAAGCTCCCTTTCGCATTTTTATTCCACACGCCACGGTGTGCTTTCGCGTTCGCTTCTGGGATACCACGCATTAATAGTAGAAGTTCGCCAATCACCAGCTCGGCAACCGAGCGCGTGTTAGAGAATGGGGCGTTGAAGACGGGAATACCGCGAGACGCCGCCGCATTAAGATCAACCTGGTTAGTCCCGATGCAGAAACACCCTACGGCGATGAGTTTCTCAGCCTCAGCGAAGATCTCTTCGGTAAGTTGTGTCCGGGAACGAAGCCCGACGAAGTGGGCATCACGGATCGATTCTTTTAGCTGCTCTGGACTAAGCGCAGATTTATGAAACTCGATGTTGGTGTAACCCGCAGCTTTTAAGTTATCGAGGGCAGTTTGGTGAACGCCCTCCACTAATAAAAACTTAATCTTATCTTTTTCTAGTGAAACCTTAGCCATTACCCGACCCTATGCAATTGATTATCGTTAAATACCCTTAGCTAACTGCCAACATAAGAAAAAAATAGACTAAGAGCAATACCTTAAACATTACAGAACAGATTTACGCAATCGTTTACCTTCTCGCCATTTAGCAGCAAATCACTAGATAGGGGCAACGACTCAGCGGATTAACACGATACGGCAACTTTTTGTGATATAAATCACTGATTATACCTTGCTACGTTTTTTAGGAACCGCGACGAATAATTTTCTTTACGCCGTTATCGCCGCCGATTAGCGCGATATCTGCTCCGCGTTTAGCGAACAGTCCAACCGTCACGACACCGGGTAGCGCATTGATAGCGACTTCTAGGGTATCTGGATCTTCAATTGCTAAATCGTAGACGTCGAGAATGATGTTACCATTGTCGGTGACGATATCTTGCCGATACTCTGGGCGGCCCCCTAACTTGACTAGCTCGCGAGCTACGTAAGCTTGCGCCATAGGGATAACTTCGACCGGGAGGGGGAAATGGCCTAAGCAGTCGACCTGCTTCGATTGGTCAGCGATACAGATAAAGGTATCTGCCACCGCGGCAATGATTTTTTCACGGGTCAGTGCTGCCCCGCCGCCTTTAATCATCTGTAAGTCGGGGTTAATTTCGTCTGCCCCATCAATATATACAGACAGCGAGTCGATATCGTTGAGATCGAAGACGGGAATGCCGTAAGATTTTAAGCGCTCGGTTGATGCCTCTGAACTGGAAACCGTACCGATGATCTGATCTTTTAACGTTGCTAATGCATCGATAAAATGTGCAGCAGTTGTACCGGTCCCCACACCAACTATCGTATTGGGCTGAACATATTCGAGTGCCGCCCAGCCTACTGCTTTTTTAAGTTCGTCCTGAGTCATGGTATGTTAAAACCTATACGTATTTTGGTAGCCGTAGTATAAATCAAGCTTACCTTAAATAGTGATTTTTCATTGATTGAATAGTGGCTTTACGCGTTCAGTCTCAAAACAAACCGATTTTTCTTTTCAGTCAGGGACTGAGTTAGCATGATTAAAAGACCCGATTACCGTAACCTGCAGGCGCTCGATATTGTTATTCGCGAGCGCGGCTTTGAGCGTGCGGCAAATAAACTGTGTATTACTCAGTCGGCGGTATCGCAGCGTATCAAGCAACTCGAAACACAATTCGGTCAGCCACTATTGGTGCGCACAGTCCCGCCTCGTCCAACCGAACAGGGTCAAAAACTGCTCGCCCTACTTCATCAAGTTGAACTATTGGAGGAGCAGTGGCTGACGGACGAAAAAGGGGGGAGTACCCCATTACTCCTTTCCATCGCGGTCAACGCCGATAGCCTCGCAACTTGGCTACTACCCGCCTTACGTGATGTTTTGGCCGACCTCCCTGTGCGTCTCAACTTACAGGTCGAGGATGAGAGCCGAACGCTTGAGCGCCTAAGACGTGGGGAGGTCGTCGGCGCGGTCAGTATCCAGCCACGCGCGCTACCTAGCTGCCACGTCGATACGCTCGGCGCCTTAGATTATCTATTTGTTTCGTCACCAGAGTTTGCTGCGCGTTATTTTCCACAAGGCGTTAACCGCCAGACACTGCTCAAGGCCCCTGCCGTCTCGTTCGACCACCTCGACGATATGCACCAAGCCTTTTTGCAGGAAAATTTCGATTTACCGCCGGGTAGCCTACCCTGCCATATCGTTAACTCTTCGGAAGCCTTTGTACAGCTAGCCAAGCAGGGATCAGTATGTTGTATGATCCCGCATTTACAGATCGAAACCGAACTCGCTCAAGGCTCGTTAATCGATTTGACCCCTGGGCTATATCAGCGCCGTATGCTTTACTGGCACCGGTTTGCGCCAGAAAGCCGCGTGATGGGACGCGTTACGGATTCTTTGGTGGAGTATGGTCGCCGGGTTCTGCGCCAAGAGAGTGAGTGTTTAGCGTAAACACGACGTCGACGTTATCGGAAAAATCGAGTTTTTGCTGCTGGTAGGTTTGGTCGGCCGAGGTATCGGCCACGGCGGCTTTTGCACTCATCATCCTGACCATCGGCATGGCTTCGTGAGACTGCGTCTGGTAGTTAATGCTCCAGACGGGCCCTAAGGTCGCGTTGAAACCTGCGGCAAGACTCTTCGCTTTGCTGATGGCGTCGTTGACCGCTGCTTGGCGTGCTTGCTGCTGATACTGCTCAGGGTGTTCGACCGCCATTGAGACAGAACGGATCTCGTTGAGTCCTGCCGCTAGCGCGCCATCCAACAGGGGATTCAGCTTAGTCAACTGGTGCACGGTTACCGTCACAGTACGGGAGGCTTGATAGCCAATAAGCTTAGGCTTGCCCTGTACCGAGTAGTCGTATTGGGCTTGAGTGGTAACGTTGGCAGCATTGATGTCTTTATCGACGATCCCTTGCTGATGCAAAAAGTCAAAATAGCGCGCGACCCGAGCATCGGTCTGTTTTTTTGCCTGCGACGCCTGAGCTTGTGTTGTACTCACATCAATGACGAGGGTTGCCATATCGGGTTGAGCTTGGACTTTACCCTGCCCAGAGGTACTTAAATGCGGCGCAGTAGGCGTTGTCTCCGCCCAGGCTAGCGACGATAGCCCACAACTGGCGGTAAATAATCCGAGTGCAAGTGCAGCGTTCTTCATCGTTAACTCCCTTGAGTGTGAAACAGCTGCTCCAACATTACCACGCCTTCCTTTGCGAGTCGAAAGGCCATAGTCAGTAAGATGATCACCACCACGACATTGATGACTCGCTGCACATTGGGCTGAACTAACCAGCCCGAGAGGAGTCTTGCCACCCCTGCCAGCGAATAAAACCATAATACCGACGCCAAGATTGCGCCCATGACAAAGAAGATCCTCTGTTCGGTCGGGATTTGACTGCCGATGCTACCCAGTAAGACCACGGTATCCAAATAAACATGGGGGTTTAACCAGGTGACTAACGTCAAGGTGAGCAGCACTTTCGTGAGTGTGGCAGGAGCACTATCCCAGTTCGCTAGTGAAGCCGGGGTTTTAACCTCTTTAGCAACGCCGTAGCTGTACCACAGTAGAAAGAGTACGCCAGCCCAAGTAATCACTAATAGAACCGTGGACGACTGCTGCAATAGCGCACTACCTCCCATCACCCCCGTACTAATCAACAGCGCATCGCTCACCACGCAGAAGGTCGCTGCGATAAAGGCATAACGCTTGAAGATGCCTTGGCGGAGTACCAAGGTATTTTGTGGCCCTAAGGGTAGGATGAGTGCGGCACCTACCGCTAATCCCTGAAGAAAAAATAACATATCACGCCTCTCTAAATAGTTAAGGCGATGAGTGTGCAATGAAATGATTAGTGATAGGAAATTGAAAAAATCGATGGGGTATTAGCAGGATTAATACTCCGCAGCCAACATTACGTTAGCTGCGGATACTTATTACTCGGTGACGTCTTTATTACGGATCAGATGAACATCCATCTGTGGGAAAGGAATACCAATCTCATTTTTATCGAGGGCTCGTTTGAAGTCAGCCATTAGATCCCAGTAGACTTGCTGTAGATCGTCGCTTTTGCTCCAACAACGCACAATGAAGTTTAGCGAAGATGGTGCCATCTCATTAAGTGCGACTACGACACCCTTCTCTTTGATAACCCGCTTATCGGCTTCGACAACGTCGCGTAGGACTTTCATCGTTACGTCGATATCTGCATCGTAAGCAACGCCGATAATAAATTCGTTACGGCGCTCAGGCTCACGCGAGTAGTTAATAATCTTACCGGTGAAGATCGATCCATTAGGGACTACGGCAATTTTACCGTCTGAGGTTTTCAGCGTCGTCTGGAATATCTGTACGTTAAGCACAGTCCCTGAGCAACCGCCGACGTCGACGAACTCACCGACACGGATCGGCCTAAAGGTTACGAGTAATACCCCTGCCGCAAAGTTAGACAGCGAGTTTTGCAGGGCTAGACCGACGGTTACACCAATCGCACCGAGTACCGCGATAAAGGAGGCGGTTTGCACGCCTACGCGACTTACTGCGGCGATAAGCGTGAAAGCGATAATCGCATAGCGGACGATCATGGCAATAAAGTCAGCAACCGTTTGGTCGATATGACGGGCGATTAATAGTTTATTAATGGTTCGTGCGACAATTTTAGCCACTGTAAAGCCGATAAATAAGATAACCAGCGCTGCCGCAATATTAACGACATAGCCTAATAACAGCCCCTGATTGCGTTCTATCCAATTACTGGCGTTGTGAAGGCCATTTACTACGTTAAGATCTTGCATGAGATCGTCCTATCATTAAGTTCCCAATAAAAAGCGTAGGGTCATCTGTGCAAGATGTCCTGAGAAAAGGGTAACCAAAAAGTGGCAGATTGCCAACTTACAGAGCGGGTTTACTCATATTGGGGGGAATGCGAGGAGAAAAAGGCGCCAATTCATCTGGCGCCTTGGGTATTACAGACGATCGATAGCATTCAGCTCGCGGAAGGCTTGCTCTAAGCGTACGACCATCGAGCTTTGCGCCGCACGCAGCCATACGCGTGGGTCATAGTACTTTTTGTTAGGCTTATCATCGCCCTCTGGGTTGCCCAGTTGGCTTTGCAGGTAGCCTTCGTTCTTTTTGTAGAACTGTAGGATACCGTCCCAGTTCGCCCATTGAGTATCGGTATCGATATTCATCTTGATTACGCCATATTCGATAGACTCTTTGATCTCTTCAGCTGAAGAACCAGATCCACCGTGGAAGACGAAATTCAGGCTATTGTGAGGGAGGTTATATTTCTCACTCACATAGTCTTGAGAATTTCTTAGAATTTTTGGCGTTAATTGTACGTTACCCGGCTTGTAAACGCCGTGAACGTTACCGAATGAAGCCGCAATCGTGAAGTTAGGGCTGATAGCGTTCAGCTTTTGATAAGCGTAGTCGACGTCTTCCGGCTGCGTGTACAGCGCAGAGTTGTCGAGGTGTGAGTTATCCACGCCATCTTCTTCTCCACCGGTACAACCGAGTTCGATCTCCAGCGTCATACCCATCTTCGCCATGCGCGCGAGATATTGACCGCTGATCTCGATATTCTCTTCTAAAGACTCTTCGGAAAGGTCAATCATGTGGGAAGAGAAGAGCGGTTTACCGGTATTTTTAAAGTGTGCTTCACCCGCATCCAGTAGCCCATCGATCCATGGCAGTAATTTTTTCGCGCAGTGGTCGGTATGTAAAATAACCGGCACGCCATATTGCTCTGCCATCAGGTGGACGTGCTGTGCTCCGGTAATGGCACCGAGGATAGCCGCCGCTTGCGGTTTATCTGAGGTAAAGCCTTTCCCTGCGAGGAATGCTGCACCGCCGTTAGAGAACTGAACAATCACTGGCGCTTTAGCTTTCGCCGCAGCTTCTAATACCGCATTGATCGAGTCAGTACCGATACAGTTAACAGCAGGTAATGCGAATTTATTCTCTTTAGCTACTTGGAAAACTTTTTGTACGTCTTCGCCAGTAACGACACCCGGTTTTACGAAATCAAAAATTTTAGACATGAGTTTTGTCCTGTTTCGTTGGTCGTAAGCTGAGATCTACTTTCAGCGGTAGAATATTGAGGAGGACTACCGCCCTCCTCAGAATTTTTTATTGTTTAGCACGCTCTTCTAACATTGCGACAGCTGGGAGCTTTTTGCCTTCCACAAACTCAAGGAATGCACCGCCACCCGTGGAGATATAAGAAATTTTATCTTCGATACCAAAGAGATCGATTGCCGCAAGCGTATCACCGCCACCGGCTACTGAGAACGCATCGCTATCTGCGATAGCATTCGCCACAACCTCAGTCCCTTTACGGAAGTTAGGGAATTCAAAGACGCCGACCGGCCCGTTCCACAGGATAGTTTTGGCTTCTTTCAAGATTTTTGCCATTTGCGCCGCTGTCTCGTCACCAAAATCCATAATTTCTTCGTTATCTTGGATCTCGTTAACCGGCTTCACGGTTGCAGGCGCGGTTTCGGAAAATTCGGTGCCCACACGTGAGTCAACCGGTACTGGGATACCGTGCTCGTCGCGTAGCTTTTTAGCCGCTTCAACGAAGTCAGGTTCGTAGAGTGATTTACCGACGTTATTTTCAATTGCAACGAAGGTGTTCGCGATCCCGCCACCGACGATGACAGTATCGGCAATGTTGACTAGAGATTGTAGTACGTCAAATTTTGTAGAGACTTTAGAACCACCCACCACCGCCACCATTGGACGCGCTGGGTTACTCATCGCTTTGCCTAGTGCCTCTAATTCTGCTGATAGCAGTGGGCCGGCACATGCGATGGGCGCAAACTTACCGACGCCATGAGTAGAAGCCTGTGCACGGTGAGCGG
Source organism: Rosenbergiella collisarenosi (assembly GCF_018494085.1). Taxonomy (GTDB): domain Bacteria; phylum Pseudomonadota; class Gammaproteobacteria; order Enterobacterales; family Enterobacteriaceae; genus Rosenbergiella; species Rosenbergiella collisarenosi. The sequence goes on from NZ_JABBFP010000004.1 coordinate 66,571, forward strand.
TACCGAATGCATCCATAACAAAAACATCGCAGAGTGCGGCATATTTCTTCGCTAGCGTTTCATCGTCTTTCTTTTCGCCTTTGTTAAAGCGAACGTTCTCCAGGACGACTAACTGACCCGCTTCTACCGAGACGCCATCAAGGTAGTCTTTGGCCAGGCTGACTTCGGTGCTTGCCAGTTTCTCTTTTAGGTAGTTGACGACCGGTTGTAGAGAAAACTCTTCGTTGTACTCACCTTCCGTCGGGCGGCCTAAGTGGGAGGTCACCATCACTTTTGCCCCTTGCTTGAGCGCTTGCTCAATGGTCGGTAGCGATGCACGGATCCGCGCATCTGACGTCACTTTCCCCTCTTTGACGGGCACATTAAGATCAGCACGAATCAGAACACGTTTGCCAGCCAGATCCAGATCGGTCATTTTGATTACAGACATGGTGAATCCTCTTATTGATTCTTTAAGTTAATCCTGCCGCTTAGGCGACAGGCTTGAAAGTGTTGTCAGACATTGCTAAACAGGTGTCGATCATTCGATTGGCGAATCCCCATTCGTTGTCACACCATACTAACGTTTTCACGAGGTGCCCACCACTGACCCGCGTTTGCGATCCATCAACGATGGCGCTGTGGGGATCATGGTTGAAATCGGCGGAAACCAGCGGCAGCTCCGTGTAATCGACTATACCATGAAAGCAGCCGTTGGCGGCTTCTTGCAATAGATGATTAACTTGTTGTGCGCTAACCGATTGCTCGAGTGTGACGCTCAGATCGATTGCGGTTACGTTGATCGTTGGGACACGTACCGCAATCGCCTCAAACCGGTCGAGAAATTTCGGGAAAATACGCGTAATTCCTGCAGAGAGACGCGTATCAACCGGGATAATAGATTGACTGGCCGCGCGCGTTCGGCGTAAATCGGGATGGTAGGCATCAAGGACCTGTTGATCGTGCATCGCCGAATGGATAGTCGTGACTGTACCCGACTCTATACCATAGGCGTCATCAAGCAGCTTGATAATTGGAATGATACAGTTTGTGGTACACGAGGCGTTAGAAACAAACTTATGTTCGGGAAGGAGGCTATGATGATTCACACCGTAAACGATGGTAGCGTCTAGATCCGCCTCACCTGGATGTGCAAATAAGACCTTACGCGCGCCAGCTTGATAATGGGCTTCACCGTCAGCGCGGCTTCCATATATCCCTGTGCAATCTAGAACGATATCGATATCCAAGTCGCGCCAAGGCAGGTCAAAGAGCGAGGCATGATGAAGTAAAGTAATCGCATCTCTACCGATAAATAGCTGCTCACCCTCTAGTTTGACATCCCAAGCGAACTGACCATGAGTGGTATCGTATTTCAGGAGGTGTGCCATGCCGCGGCTTTCAGCAATCTCGTTTATCGCCACGACCGTTACGTCGAGATGTCGACCTGTTTCATAGAGGGCACGTACTACCGCTCGACCTATTCTACCAAAACCATTAATCGCAATTCTAAGAGTCATTGCTTGTTTATCACCTTGATGACGTAAGAAGGGATCCTTCCTACTACAGAGATTATCTTTTGAGGCTACAACGATTCGATAAATTTAGATACCTTATTTCAGCCGAGCTGGAACGATTCACTTGAGAATAAATCAACTCGTGACCGTACGGAATGATAGAGATCAACTGTGCTTTGCAAAGTACGATCAAGATCACATATTCACGCGATATCCTAGGATGTCTGAGTGCGATTTTCGATCTACAACAGTACCGCTCACTATCCTCTAGCCGGCTATTGGGCAAAAAAAAAGCATGGCCCAGGGCCATGCTTAGTCGATAAGCGATAGTGTTACAGAATCGCTTTCGCTTTTGCTACAACGTTATCGACAGTGAAGCCGAACTCTACAAATAGTTGCTCAGCAGGCGCTGACTCACCGAAGGTTGTCATACCAACGATAGCACCTTGTAGGCCGACGTACTTATACCAGTAGTCGGCGATACCCGCTTCAACCGCTACACGAGCCGTCACCGCAGCTGGCAATACAGACTCGCGGTAAGCAGCATCTTGCTTATCGAAATGATCGGTAGAAGGCATCGATACAACACGCACTTTACGGCCTTCAGCGGTCAGTTTCTCTGCAGCATCGACCGCTAACTGAACTTCTGAACCGGTTGCGATAAAGATAAGCTCAGGTTGACCTTCGCTATCTTTCAGGATGTAGCCGCCCTTACTGATTGCCGCTAGTTGTTCAGCACTACGCTCTTGCTGAGCTAAGTTCTGACGAGACAGGATCAGTGCCGAAGGACCATCTTTGCGCTCGATGGCTTCTTTCCAAGCTACCGCAGTTTCCACTTGGTCAGCAGGACGCCATACGCTCATGTTTGGCGTAGTACGTAAGCTTGCTACCTGCTCTACCGGCTGGTGCGTTGGACCATCTTCGCCTAACCCGATTGAGTCATGGGTATAGACTAAGATTTGACGAAGTTTCATCAATGCCGCCATACGTGCAGCGTTACGCGCATATTCAACGAACATCAAGAAGGTAGCGGTGTAAGGAATAAAACCAGAGTGCAGCGAGATACCGTTAGCGATCGCTGTCATACCGAACTCACGGACACCGTAGTGAATGTAGTTACCAGCGTGATCGTCTTTAATTGACTTAGAGCCTGACCAGATGGTTAAGTTACTTGGCGCTAAGTCAGCGGAGCCGCCCATGTATTCTGGTAACAACTTGCCATAAGCTTCGATCGCGTTTTGTGAAGCTTTACGGCTAGCAATCTTTTGTGGGTTAGCTTGTAGATCTTCGATGAATTTCTGTGACTCTGCCGCCCAGTTAGCCGGGAGCTCGTTCGCAGTACGGCGCTTAAATTCAGCCGCCAGTTCAGGGAATTCTTTCGCATAAGCGGCGAATTTCTCATTCCACGCTTGCTCTTTCTTCGCGCCCGCTTCTTTAGCATCCCATGCAGCATAGACATCAGCAGGAATTTCGAATGGCGCAGAGTCCCACTCAAGTTGTTTACGAGTCAGAGCGATTTCGTCATCGCCCAGCGGTGCACCATGGGAGTCATGGGTCCCTGCTTTGTTCGGTGAACCAAAGCCGATAACGGTTTTACACATGATAAGTGTAGGGCGTTCTGACGCACGGGCCTCTTCTACAGCGCGACGAATAGATTCGCTGTTGTGACCATCAACGCCACGAATAACATGCCAACCGTACGCTTCGAAACGTAGACCGGTATCATCGCTAAACCAACCATCAGTATGACCATCGATAGAGATACCGTTGTCATCATAAAAAGCAATTAGTTTACCGAGTTGCAGCGTACCCGCCAGCGAGCAAGCCTCGTGCGAGATCCCTTCCATCATACAACCATCGCCCATGAAGGCGTAAGTGTAGTGGTTGACGACGTCGTGGCCAGGGCGGTTGAACTGCGCCGCTAGCGTACGTTCAGCAATCGCGAAACCAACAGCGTTAGCAATACCTTGTCCTAGTGGACCGGTTGTCGTCTCGACACCCGCGGTGTAACCGTATTCAGGGTGGCCAGGGGTTTTAGAGTGCAGCTGACGGAAATTCTTCAGTTCTTCGATAGGCAGGTCATAACCGCTGAGGTGCAACAAGCTATAAATCAGCATGGAACCGTGGCCGTTAGACAGGATGAAGCGGTCACGATCTGCCCATGATGGGTTTTTAGGGTTATGATTTAAAAATTCACGCCATAGTACTTCCGCGATGTCTGCCATGCCCATCGGTGCGCCTGGGTGGCCAGATTTAGCACGTTGGACCGCATCCATGCTGAGTGCACGGATAGCATTAGCGAGTTTTTTTTCAGAAGGCATCTTTCACTCCAGATCGGATGATATAGTTGTGTCGATTTTTAAACATTTTCAACACAAATTGGAAACTTAGTTGTTCCAATGTACATGATGTATCGAATGAAAGTACATTCGATCCGCACAATTTAACGCTTGAAGATAGAGTCGACGAGCGAGCCAAGGTCATTTTGCGCATTACCACTAGCTTCTGGGTGCACTTCGCCTTGCGCAGAGATCTTATCCATTAACTGCGGAAGGACCGCCGACAGTGTGCCAGAAGCGCCCTGCACATCGGTGCCGAGTTTATCTGCGAGCGATTGTAGATCTTGCTGGCTAAAGGCTGATTGAATGTCGCTATGACTCACGGATTGATTGCTACCGTTGCTAAGCCATGAAGAGAGGATTTCCCCTAGCCCGCCTTGCTGAAACTTCTGAATTAGCACTTCTACGCCGCCTTGCTCTTGAACCCAAGACCAGACTGCTTGAAGTTGACTCAGCGAGTTTTGTTGACCCTCTCCACCAGTGAGCGATCCTACAATGCTATCGAGTAATCCCATCTTTCACTCCTCATAAATAAATTGTTAACAGAAACGATTAACGCTTAGCCTGCTTATTTGCTGCCTGAACATGCAGCATATCGAGAGCCACAGTTGCAGCAGCGAGCGCTGTAATATCGGCATGATCGTAGCCGGGGGCGACTTCTACCAAGTCCATACCTACAATGTTTAGCCCCTGTAAACCGCGTAGCAACTTAGTCGCTTTATCACTGGATAACCCGCCAACCACTGGAGTACCTGTACCTGGGGCGTGAGCCGGATCGAGACAATCGATATCGAAAGTGAGATAAATCGGCAGATCGCCGACAGTCTGGCGGATTTTAGCCAGGATATCGTCGACTGGCGTATCGTTGACCCACCCCGCATCCAGGACATTAAACCCTAACGACGGATCGTATTCGGTACGGATACCAATTTGCACCGAATGGGCAGGATCGATAAGCCCTTCTTTGGGTGCAGTATAGAACATTGTGCCGTGATCGAAAGTGGGGCCGTTCGAGTAGGTATCCGTGTGGGCATCGAAATGGACCAAGGCCATCTTACCGAAATGTTTTGCATGTGCACGCAATAGTGGCAACGATATGTAGTGGTCTCCGCCGAAGGTCAACAGGCGTTTCCCCTTAGTCAGAAGCTTTTCAGCGTGTGCCTGTAACTTTGCAGACATATCTGCGGAGTCGCCGAAAGCATAGACGAGGTCACCACCATCGACGACCTTAAGTTGTTGGCGCAGGTCGAACTTCCACGGCCAACGGCACCCTTCCCACGCGAGTTGGGTAGAGATTTGGCGGATAGCGTTGGGGCCAAGACGGCTTCCCGGACGGCCTGATGTTGCCGCATCGAAAGGAACGCCAGTAATGACCCACTCTGCGTCGCTATCGTAGGGTTGAAAATTGACGGGAAAACGCAGAAAACCGAAGGCGTTAGACACCAGTGAGTTGTCGTACTCGTTACCTAAGGTGTTATACATATTTTATCCTTATAGTGGCGCCGCTTACACGGCGCCTTAATAGACTAGGGATTATTCATCTTCTAAATAGGTGTAGCCGTAAAGGCCGCTTTCGAACTCAGATAAAAACTGATCGCGAAGTTCTTCAGCGATATCGCTCGCTTTGACTTGTTGGTAAAACAGTCTGAGCAGCTCCTGCGGATCGAGTTGCACATATTCCAGCATATCGGCCACGGTATCGCCTTCATCAGATAACTCAACGTCCACTGCGCCATTTTCATTAACGTAGACGTTGACCGCCTCGGTATCCCCAAACAGGTTGTGCATATTCCCCAAGATCTCTTGGTAGGCACCGACCATGAAGAAACCGAGCATCGGTGGGTTTTCTACATCGTACTCCGGCATCGGCATCGTGGTCGCAATGCCATCGCCATCGATATAGTGATCGATAGTACCATCGGAATCACAGGTGATATCTAACAATACCGCACGGCGCTGTGGTTGCTTATTTAGACCTTCGAGAGGCAGAACGGGGAACAGCTGATCGATTCCCCATGCATCTGGCATGGATTGGAATAGAGAGAAGTTCACATAAATTTTATCGGCCATACGCTCTTGAAGCTCATCAATCACAGGCCGGTGTGCTCGGTTACTTGGATCAAGATGCTGTTGCGTGTAATGGCAGATATTCAAGTATAACTGCTCAGCCCATGCGCGTTGCGTTAGGGTGTACATGCCGGAAGAGTAACCGGTATGAATGTCCGATAAATCGACTTGGCTATCGTGGAGCCACTCTCGCAGAGAACGATGTCCTTGCGTCTCGTGCATTTCTTGCCACGTTTTCCACATACTAAGCAGTGGACGAGGCGCATCGGCTTCAGGAGCATGCGGCGGAGTGAAGCTATTACGCTCTACACCAATAATATTTGATACTAATACGGTATGGTGCGCGGTAACGGCACGCCCAGATTCCGTAATGACTGTCGGATGCTCTAAGCCATGCTCTTCGCATGCCTCACCGATGGCATAAATGACATTATTCGCATATTCGTTTAATCCGTAATTGACGGAACAGTCGGATTGCGAGCGAGTTCCCTCGTAATCGACGCCCAAGCCGCCGCCTACATCGAAACATTTGATCTGTACCCCTAAGCGGGCGAGTTCGACATAGAAACGTGCAGATTCGCGGACACCGGTGTAGATGTCGCGGATATTCGCCATCTGCGATCCAAGGTGGAAATGAAGCAGCTGTAGGCTTTCTAAGCGGCCAGCTTGACGCATGATATCGACAAGCTCCAGCACTTGCGATGCTGAAAGTCCGAATTTCGATTTTTCCCCGCCGCTCGACTGCCACTTGCCCGAGCCTTGCGAGGCCAGACGCGCACGGATACCTAGACGCGGCACCACATTTAGGCGTTCAGCCTCTTCTAAGACCAGCCGAATCTCCGTCATTTTCTCGATGACTAGATAGACTTTATGGCCTAGCTTTTCGCCGATCAGCGCCAAACGGATATATTCGCGGTCTTTATAGCCATTACAGACGATGACCGAGCGCGTTTGCCCCGCATGCGCGAGTACCGCCATTAATTCTGCTTTCGATCCTGCTTCTAGCCCTAAAGGTTCACCCGAGTTAATAAGCGATTCAATGACCCGCTTATGTTGGTTAACTTTGATCGGATAGACGAGGAAGTAATCGCCACGGTAGCCAAAGGATTCACGCGCACGTTTAAACGCGGCATTGATGGAACGCAAACGGTGCTGAAGGATTTGCGGAAAGCAAAACAGCGCAGGAAGACGCTGTCCCTGTGCTTCGCGCTCTTTAACCAATCTAGCTAAATCAACGCGAGCGGACGGAATATCGGGGTTCGGGCAGACACTAATATGACCGAGTTCATTGACGTCATAATAGTTATTTCCCCACCAAGCAATGTTATAGGTCCGTAACATGCGACTAGCTTCTTGGTCGTTAACGGCAACTTCTTGCATCGAACGCAGCTCACCATGTTCGCCAGCGGATGAACCTCGAATATTTTTAATGACGTCGGTCATCTCATGCCTCTATATCGAAAAAAACGAATAAGTATTTACCCTAGCGCAACCCACTAAGCACTGCAAATACTCGTCATTGGTCGAACGCTTTTATCAAAGAACAGGGTAATTTCTTAGACCCTACAGCATGGTCGCAACGGCAAGTTTACTCCCGTTTATCGCTGCCGTCCCCAGGGGATAGGGACGAAGAGTGTTACTGACTTTTTCAGTGATTGGGTCAGGCCGCCACGTCTCTAGCCCGTTATGCCAATAAACGGTAAAACTACATCGTTATCATAGACTTTGATGAGTCGTTACCGGTAAATATGGCTTCGCGATTTATACCCCTAAGGGAATAAAAATGCAAAAAGTTTGTCCGGCATCTAGGCTATAAACTGCATGGACGTGGCTATCGATGCGCTAATTCGGAAAAATCACTGGAATTACGAGACCATACTGCCCTAGAATAGCCGTCCAGATGGAAAACCATCCGTTAACGTTTTCCTCGTACTCTATTTGACAAGGTCGTCATACTCTCAGCGATTAAGTGTCGACATTGAGACAGCACTTAGGTTAAGTGCACGCACATAAAATCCCTTAAGCAAGGTAACTATATAATGGCTAAACATCTTTTCACTTCAGAATCCGTTTCAGAAGGGCATCCTGATAAAATCGCCGATCAAATCTCTGACGCAGTATTAGATGCAATCCTCGAGCAAGACCCGAAAGCCCGTGTCGCCTGTGAAACTTACGTAAAAACCGGCATGGTGCTGGTCGGTGGCGAGATCACCACCTCTGCATGGGTAGACATCGAAGAGATTACCCGTCAAACCGTACGCGATATCGGTTATACCCACTCAGACATGGGCTTTGATGCAAATTCCTGCGCCGTGCTAAACGCGATTGGTAAACAATCTCCTGACATCAACCAAGGCGTTGACCGTCAAGATCCTCTTGAGCAAGGTGCTGGCGACCAAGGGCTGATGTTTGGTTATGCGACCAATGAGACCGATGTGCTGATGCCTGCCCCGGTCACCTATGCTCACCGCCTTGTACAGCGTCAATCAGAGGTGCGTAAAGATGGCACTCTGCCGTGGTTACGTCCGGACGCGAAAAGCCAAGTAACCTTTCAATATGACGGCGGCAAAATCGTCGGTATCGATGCTGTAGTGTTATCCACTCAACATGCAGAGCATATCGGACAGAAAGAGTTACAAGAAGCCGTAATGGAAACCATTATTAAGCCGGTACTCCCGACTGAATGGCTGAAAGCGGATACCAAATATTTTATTAACCCAACCGGACGCTTTGTTATCGGTGGACCGATGGGCGACTGTGGGTTGACCGGCCGTAAAATTATCGTCGATACCTACGGCGGTATGGCTCGTCACGGTGGCGGTGCGTTCTCGGGTAAAGATCCTTCGAAAGTCGACCGCTCAGCAGCCTATGCCGCACGCTATGTTGCGAAGAACATCGTTGCCGCTGGCCTTGCCGATCGGTGTGAAATTCAAGTTTCTTACGCGATTGGCGTAGCAGAGCCGACTTCAATTATGGTTGAAACCTTCGGCACTGAGAAACTGCCTACCGAGCAGCTGACGCTTCTGGTACGCGAGTTCTTTGATCTGCGCCCTTATGGCCTGATCCAAATGTTAGATCTTCTGCACCCAATCTACCGTGAGACAGCGGCTTATGGTCACTTTGGCCGTGAGCATTTCCCATGGGAGAAGACAGATAAAGCTGCTGCCCTGCGTGATGCGGCAAATCTGAAGTAAATGTTTAACGCTAGGGCGGAGTAATGTCCGCCCTAGTCATCCCCCTGCCCCCCGCATTTCACACCTATAACCCTCTGAGTGATAACGATTACACAACTTACTCTTAACCTTAATTACGCCTATTAAACTAATTGGTAGAAAAAGTGTGATTTGTTAGGCCATAACGACTATAAATGCACGATATGTATGTATAGTTACGTCAACAATCAACGCTAGCTAGCTTATTGAAGTTATTGAGTATCATTTAGGTCGCTCTAGATGTAATCGATTACATCGCTGTGATCTGGCTCACTGATAGTTGACATATAATTACGTAAAATCACAACGATAAGAAAATTAACATCGGAGGCATTCATGCCTGTAAATACCCCAAAGCGTAGAACGTCGAATAAAATGATGACGTTTTTCGTTTGCTTTCTCGCTGCACTTGCAGGGCTATTATTTGGTTTAGACATCGGCGTTATCGCGGGAGCCCTTCCCTTCATCGCCAAAGAATTTAACGTGACCCCTCATCAACAAGAGTGGATCGTAAGCTCCATGATGTTCGGTGCTGCCGTCGGTGCGGTGGGTAGCGGCTGGATGTCGTCCTCCCTAGGACGTAAAAAGAGTTTAATGGCGGGTGCTATCCTATTCGTTATCGGCTCTCTCTGGTCAGCGTTAGCGACCTCGCCTGAGATGCTGATCTCCGCACGGGTGCTTCTGGGCCTCGCGGTGGGTATCGCCTCTTATACCGCGCCACTTTACCTTTCGGAAATTGCTCCGGAAAAAATCCGCGGGAGCATGATCTCTCTCTATCAACTGATGATCACCATCGGTATTCTTGGTGCGTATCTATCTGATACCGCGCTTAGTTATAGCGGTGACTGGCGTTGGATGCTGGGAGTTATTACTATCCCTGCAGCGCTATTACTTGTCGGCGTCGTCTTCCTGCCTAATAGCCCACGTTGGTTAGCGGCGAAAGGTCAATTCTACGACGCACAGAAAGTCCTAGACCGCCTTCGTGATACGAGCGAGCAAGCGAAGCGTGAATTGGATGAAATTCGTGAAAGTCTGAAAATCAAACAGACGGGCTGGGCGCTGTTCAAAGATAACAGCAACTTCCGCCGTGCTGTCTACCTAGGTGTGTTACTACAAGTCGTTCAACAATTTACAGGTATGAACGTCATCATGTATTACGCACCGAAGATTTTCGAAATCGCCGGTTTCACCAATACGACAGAGCAAATGTGGGGCACCGTATTTGTTGGTCTAGTCAACGTCCTTGCGACCTTCATCGCGATTGGTTTGGTTGACCGTTGGGGCCGTAAGCCTACGCTAGTGCTCGGCTTTATCGTGATGGCTACCGGTATGGGCGTATTGGGGACGATGCTGCACCTAGGCATTCACTCATCTGGCGCACAATACTTCGCTATCGCTATGTTATTAATGTTTATCGTCGGTTTCGCAATGAGTGCGGGTCCATTAATTTGGGTACTTTGCTCTGAGATCCAGCCGCTTAAAGGACGTGATTTTGGTATCACCGTCTCTACCGCGACGAACTGGATTGCGAATATGATCGTTGGTGCGACTTTCTTAACCTTACTGAATAATTTAGGTAATGCAGGAACCTTCTGGCTATACGCAGCCTTGAACGTGGTCTTCATTATTCTGACTATATGCCTCATTCCGGAAACGAAAAATGTTTCGCTAGAGCACATTGAAAGAAACCTAATGAAAGGTAAGAAGTTGAAGGATATCGGTTCACGCGATTGATCGATAAGGGGTGACGCAGTCACCCCTTTTTTTATGTTATTCTTATCCAATGAAAAAAAACCTTCGCCTCCCCACCGCCCTACATCAAGCGATTTACCGTTCCTTGCGCCACTATCTCAGCCTTGCCGCCCCTCTCTTTGACTCCCCACTCTGTGAGCCATCGATAAGTTGGCAACAACGCGGTACCACTGCAGGCAGTGCCTGGCTTAGCGAGTGGCAAATTCGGCTCAACCCCGTACTGTGTCTAGAAAACCAGCAGGCATTTGTCGACGAGGTTATCCCTCACGAACTCGCCCATCTACTCGTCTGGAAGAAATTTGGCCGGGTTGCGCCACATGGCCGAGAATGGCGTTGGATGATGGAGACGGTGTTTAGCGTCAGCGCAGAACGCACGCATAAGTTTGAGGTTACCTCCGTAGCCGGTCAGACCTTCCCCTACCATTGCCACTGCCAACAGCACGCATTGACCGTGCGTCGTCATAATCGTGTCGTACGCGGTGAGACCGAATATCGCTGTCGCCAGTGTGCACAGACGCTGATCTTCGGCGAATTCCAGCCCTAAATATCATCCGCTTTTAGTCTCTTGTTGCGAGCAAGATGCGGTATGATAGGCCCTCGATGTAACTTGAATTTATTTATTAGAATATGCGCCTCAAACTCAATTTCTTAGCCTTACTTGTCTTATCTTCGCCAGTCCTAGCTACCTCTTATCAACAGAATAATTTTCAAGCGGCAAAAAAAGCGGCCGTAGACGTTAATCAGGGCGCTCAAGAGTTTTATTGCGGATGTACGATTCAGTGGCAGGGTAAAAAAGGCATTCCAGATTTGGCATCCTGCGGGTATCAGCCGAGAAAGAATGCTCAGCGAGCCGCACGCATTGAATGGGAACATGTCGTCCCCGCTTGGGTATTCGGCCACCAGCGTCAATGTTGGCAACAGGGTGGAAGAAAAAATTGCCGCAAAGATAGTGAATACCGCCGCATTGAATCAGATCTACATAACCTCGAACCAGCAATCGGCGAAGTGAATGGCGATAGGAATAACTTCGCGTACAGCCAATGGAATGGCCAGCCCTTTCAATACGGTGCTTGCGATATGATTAACGACTTTAAGGCGAAGCTAACGCAGCCCGCAGTACGTGCCCGTGGCCCTATCGCTCGGATAACCTTATATATGCGCGATCAATACCATTTATCGCTTTCTCGCCAGCAGACTCAACTTTTTATGGCGTGGGATAAACTCTACCCGGTCACCCCTTGGGAATGTCAGCGCGATCAACGTATAACTAAACTACAAGGCAATGCTAACCCGTGGGTGGCGAGGCAGTGTCAGTCGTTACAACTGACACGTACAACGTATAATTAGTCCACGCAGGCCACGAGCTATCAGGTATAGTGGTAGCGGATTTCATTTGTTTTTTTATTAAGAGAGTAGACCATGCGCATTCCTCGCATCTTTCATCCCGAAACACTCCACAGTCAGCAACGTATTCAGCTTAGCGAAGACGCCGCCAACCATGTTGGCCGGGTTTTACGCATGGTCGCCGGCCAACAGGTACTCTTGTTCGATGGCAGTAATCATATTTTTCTCTCAGAGATCGTCGAAGCCACTAAAAAACAGGTTACCGTTCTGACAGGTACTGCAGAGGTCGATGATCGCGAATCACCTCTCAATATTCATCTGGGACAGGTCCTGTCTCGCGGCGAAAAGATGGAATTTACTATCCAAAAATCGATCGAACTGGGGGTAAATACGATTACGCCTTTGATCTCAGAGCGCTGTGGTGTAAAACTGGATAAAGAGCGCCTCGAGAAGAAACTCGCACAATGGCAGAAAATTGCGATCGCCGCGTGTGAGCAATGTGGACGTAATCGTATTCCAGATATTCGCCCCGTGATGACATTAGGCGAATGGTTAAGTGAACCGAGTGATGCACTCAAATTGAATCTTCACCCGCGAGCCTCGCAAAGCATCAACCGCCTCACTCTGGCCAACAATAAAGTAAGATTACTGATTGGGCCTGAGGGTGGACTATCGGCCACAGAGATTGCACAAGCTAGTGCCGATCATTTTACCGATATTCTACTGGGTCCGCGGGTATTACGTACCGAAACCACTGCATTGACAGCCATCACCGCTCTTCAGGTACGTTTTGGCGATTTAGGATAATATTTTTTATCAGGCATTTTCAGTAAAATGGGTACTTTTCCCGTTGATATACTGAGTCCATTGCTTGCAAATACTATTTATTTTTAAGGGGTTGGTATGATTAAGCTCGGCATAGTGATGGATCCGATTACTACCATCAATATCAAGAAAGACAGCAGTTTTGCGATGTTACTCGAAGCACAACGTCGTGGTTACGAGATCCATTATATGGAGATGGGCGATTTATCGTTACGTAAGGGTGTTGCCTCCGCTCGGACTCGTGGATTGACCGTAATGCAAAACGAAGAAAAGTGGTTTGAGTTCACTAGCGAACAAACCCTACCGCTCGCCGATCTTGATGTGATCCTGATGCGTAAGGACCCACCCTTCGATACCGAGTTTGTCTATGCGACCTACCTTTTAGAACGCGCCGAAGAGCAAGGGACGCTGATTGTTAACAAGCCACAAAGTTTACGCGACTGTAACGAGAAACTGTTCACCGCTTGGTTTGCCGATCTGACTCCAGATACCCTCGTCACCCGCAGCCGCGAAACGCTGCGTGATTTCTGGCAAGAGCACGGCGATATCATCATGAAGCCGTTAGATGGGATGGGTGGCGCGTCTATTTTTCGCGTTAAGCAAGACGACCCCAATTTTTCAGTCATTTGGGAAACCTTAACTCAGCAAGGATCTCAATTTTGCATGGCGCAAAACTTTGTCCCGGAGATCACACAAGGCGATAAACGCGTACTGGTTGTAGACGGAGAACCTGTCCCCTATTGTTTAGCGCGTATTCCTAAGTCAGGGGAGACACGCGGTAACTTAGCGGCCGGAGGTCGTGGCGAGCCTCGCCCATTATCTGAAAGCGATTGGGCGATTGCACGTAAAGTAGCCCCAACTCTCAAAGAGAAAGGGCTGATTTTCGTTGGTCTGGATATCATCGGAGATAAATTAACCGAGATAAACGTGACTAGCCCGACCTGTATTCGTGAAATTGAAGCAGAGTTCCCAGTCTCGATTACAGGTATGCTGATGGACGCTATTGAGAAACGTATAGCGAAAGCGTAATTTTAAATCTTTCTGATAGCCCTGTGGCTATCAGAAACCCAACCACTCGAGACGGTATGAACTTACAGCACCATTTCCTCGTCGCAATGCCCACATTAGAAGATCCGTTGTTTAAACGCTCTGTGATTTATATTTGCGAACACAACGACGAAGGCGCAATGGGGATCATTATCAATAAGCCGTTAGACAATATTAATGTTGAAGGCGTGTTGGTAAAACTCGATATTGAGCTTTCCGGTAATGACTCCTCACGTCAACTGGAGCAACCTGTTTTTGCTGGTGGCCCTATGTCGGAGGATCGCGGATTTATCCTGCACTCAATGCCGCACAAGTATGCGTCCAGTATTGAGGTTTCGCCTGAAACTGTCGTCACCACTTCTAAGGATGTCCTGGAAGCCTTAACGACTGATCATCATCCAGAACAGGTACTAGTCGCCTTGGGTTATTGTGCATGGGAACAGCAGCAGCTTGAGAATGAAATTCTCGATAACGCTTGGCTGACAGTTCCAGCCTCACACGATATTATTTTCCGTTTACCGGCATCAGAACGCTGGTCCGCGGCAGCAGCAAAGCTAGGGATCGCTATTCATATGATCGCTAGCGAGGCAGGACACAGTTAATGAGCAATCAAACCCTTATCGCCTTCGACTTCGGCACCCGCAGTATTGGCGTTGCCGTCGGGCAAACGTTAACCGCTACCGCCTCCCCGCTAGCCGCCATTAAAGCCCAAGAGGGTATCCCCGATTGGAGCGTTATCGAAAAGCTGGTTAACGAATGGCAACCCGACTATTTGGTCGTCGGCCTGCCCCTCAATATGGATGGCAGTGAACAAGAACTCACCCAGCGCGCAAGAAAGTTTGCTAATCGTCTTCATGGACGATTGGGTAAAAGAGTAGAGCTACAGGACGAGCGACTGAGTACCACTGAGGCGCGCGCACGACTCTTTGAGAAAGGCGGGTTTAAGTCGTTAACGAAAGGTCGTGTCGATTCGCAATCGGCGGTTATCATCTTAGAAAGCTGGTTTGAAAATCTCTATTCGTAACCTCCTGCTCTAAGGCTATATCCGCTCTACTCTGCCGCTCAAGAGATTGGCGAAACGAACACATCCCATCTTGATGAGCCTGCTCTAATTGGCCATGCAGCTGATGGAGTTTATTTTCCCGGATCAGGCTACCCACTGCCTTAGTATTAATCAACAGCTCATATAAAGGTATTACTGCTCCATCGCTGAACTGGAGCTGTTGAGCTAATACCGCACGCAGGGTCTGTGCGAGTTGGTGACGGGCGGTATCTCGTTCATGGTTGGGAAAAGCATCGATTAACCGTTGTAATGCATGAGTCGTATCCGTGCTATGCAGCGTCGCGATAACTAAATGCCCCGTTTCAGCTGCGGTGAGTGCGAGTTGAATCGTTCTTTTATCGCGTAGTTCACCAATAACGATAATATCTGGGTCCTGACGTAGCGCGGCGGTAATTCCACTCGCGAGGTCGGCGACATGCACACCAATTTCTCGTTGCTGAATTAAACATTTCTGATGGATATGGCAAAATTCGATAGGATCTTCGAGCATAATGATATGCCGTTGGTAATGTTGATTAAGGTAATCGATCAATGACGTTAAGGTGGTCGTTTTCCCCGACCCGGTCGCGCCGGTAACCAGTAACAGACCATTGTCACAACTTACCTGATTAACTAATGAAGCCGGCAAATGTAAAGATTCAATAGGCATCGCGGTGGTCTGAAGTATGCGTAGTGTAAGAGAATAGCCATGCTGTTGGGTGAAGAGAGATGCCCGGACACGCACACCTTGTTCACTGAAAAAAGCAAAGTCGCAGTGCCCTTGCTCAGTTAATAGCATCTCAAGCCTTCCCGTGACGCGCAGATCTACGAAGTCAGTAAACCAACGACGCATTAATCGCTCGGTATCAGGGATGACGTGAATCATGTTTTCTCGGCGCCAACGCGGAAATTCTCCGCAGCACAGGTGTAGATCGCTCGCGTTATGTTTTACACTACGCGCAATTAATTCTGTTAACTCCATAGTGACTTCCGGTTATGACATCCATTTCTCAAAATTTACACTCAGTGGAACAACGGATCGCCGATATTGCCAAGCATTGTGGGCGTTCTACCCAAGAAATTACCTTACTTGCAGTAAGTAAAACTAAACCTGAGAGCGATATCGCTGCAGCCTACGCGGCAGGACAGCGTTGTTTCGGGGAAAATTACGTGCAGGAGGGCGTTGGCAAGATCATGTCCTTGTCGCACTTGCCGGGAATCGACTGGCACTTTATTGGCCCTTTGCAGTCGAACAAAAGTCGTTTAGTGGCTGAAAACTTTGCGTGGTGCCATACCGTTGACCGATTGAAGCTCGCACAACGCCTTGCGGATCAACGTCCCGATCACCTGCCGCCGCTTAATGTATTAATTCAGATTAATATCAGCGATGAATCGAGTAAAGCGGGGATCCACGAGGAGGCGCTTTTCCAATTAGCGACCGAGATCAGCCAATTACCTCGCTTAACATTGCGAGGTATTATGGCTATTCCGGCGCCAGAACCTGACTATACCCAGCAGCTGGCGGTCTGCCAGCGTATGGCTCAGCTCTATCAGCAGTTGGCGCAACGCTTTACAGGTATCGATACTCTTTCATTAGGAATGAGTGACGACCTTGATGCCGCGATTACTGCAGGCAGTACCCTTGTACGGGTGGGTAGCGCAATCTTTGGCGCCCGCCACTATCCTTCTCCATCAGTGTAAGCTAAGGAACTCTATGTATACCTTGACGTTTTTGGTCAAAACCGTGATCGAGCTATATGTGCTCGTTCTACTCCTAAGGATTTGGATGCAGTGGGCGCGTTGCGATTTCTATAATCCTCTCGCCCAGTTTGTCGTGAAAATTACTCAACCGATTATCGGACCGCTACGCCGTGTCATTCCCGCCGTTGGCCCGATCGATAGTGCATCGTTACTCCTCGCATTTGTATTGACGACCCTTAAGTATCCATTACTTGTCGCGATCAATAATGGGGGGTTCTCACTGTCACTGAGCTTACTGCTGATTGGCGTGTTGTCGCTACTGAAGTCGGCGGGTAACTTAGTCTTCTGGGTTATTTTGATCCGCTCTATCATGAGCTGGGTTAGCCAAGGCAGAAGCCCTGTCGACTATGTGCTCTACCAGCTTACCGAGCCGTTAATGTCTCCGATTAGACGCTGGTTACCGGCTATGGGCGGTATCGATTTCTCGGCGATGATTGTTATCCTGATTCTTTACGCGTTGAACTATCTGGGCATGGATCTCTTTCCTAACTTATGGGTGTGGTTATAAATGATGACAAATCATCTCTCGCCACAAAACGTCGTATTGGCTACCGGTAATGCCGGTAAAGTCAGCGAACTGGCGTATTTACTCGAAGATTTTGGATTATCCATCACGGCACAGACCGAGTTAGGCGTGGACTCAGTCGAGGAGACTGGCCTCACCTTTATCGAAAATGCCCTGATCAAGGCTCGACATGCCGCCCGCGTCACTGGCCTGCCGGCTATCGCTGACGACTCAGGGTTAGCGGTCGATGCCTTACAAGGCGCTCCCGGCATCTATTCTGCGCGCTATGCCGGTGAAGAAGCTACCGATAGCGATAACGTGGCAAAGTTACTCGATGCGATGCAAGATATCCCAGATGCGCAGCGTCAAGCGGCTTTCCATTGTGTGTTAGTCTATTTGCAACATGCTGACGATCCGACGCCGATCGTTTGTTATGGCCGCTGGCCAGGCATAATTGCACGTCAGCCGATGGGAGAAGGCGGGTTCGGCTACGATCCCATCTTTTATCTCCCTGAGCAACAGCGATGTGCCGCGCAAATGAGTAAGGCAGAAAAATCTGCGGTCTCGCACCGTGGTCAGGCCTTACAGCAACTGATGGAAGCGTTACGTAATGGCTAATGGCTTGCCCAGATTAAGTCTGTATATTCATATTCCGTGGTGTGTACAGAAGTGTCCCTATTGTGACTTCAATTCGCATGCTTTAAAGGGCGAGGTGCCCCATCAGGAGTACGTCGAGCATCTCCTCAACGATCTCGATAATAGCCTTCACTTGGTACAGGGACGTCAACTCGCGACGATATTTATCGGCGGTGGCACGCCGAGTTTATTAAGTAGCCAGGCGATGCAAGACCTGATGGATGGGGTACGTCAACGTATCCCGTTCGCTGCAGAGATTGAGGTCACCATGGAGGCGAACCCAGGCACCGTTGAGGCCGAGCGGTTCAGCGGTTATCAACAAGCGGGGATTAATCGTATTTCGATTGGCGTGCAGAGCTTCGATGCGCAGAAGCTTACGCGTCTAGGTAGGATCCACGGCCCAGGGGAAGCGATCCGCGCAGCTGAGTTGGCGACCGGACTAGGATTACGTAGTTTTAATCTTGATTTGATGCACGGGCTGCCCGATCAGAGTATCGAACAGGCCTTAGATGACTTACGCCAAGCGATAGCGCTAAATCCCCCGCACCTCTCTTGGTACCAACTGACCATCGAGCCGAATACCCTTTTCGCCTCACGCCCTCCTAAATTACCCGACGATGACGATTTGTGGGATATTTTTGAGCAAGGCGACCAGTTACTCCGTGAGGCGGGTTACGAGCAATACGAGACCTCTGCTTACGCCAAACCGGGCTATCGCTGCGAGCACAATCTCAACTATTGGCGGTTCGGGGATTATCTCGGTATCGGCTGTGGCGCCCATGGCAAAATAACGCTGGCAGATGGCTCGATTATGCGTACCGTGAAAACTCGCCACCCAAAAGGTTATATGCGGGGTGAGTACCTCGATAGACAGTTTATGGTGGCCGACGAAGATAAAGCCTTTGAGTTTTTTATGAATCGTTTTCGATTGCTGGAAGCTTGCCCGCGTCAGGATTTCACCGCGCTTACAGGACTACCAGAAGAGCATGTCCGCGGCGCGTTAGATAAGGCCATTGCGGCCGGATATCTGCAGGAAACGCCCGATGTTTGGCAGATAACCGCACAAGGTAAGCTGTTCTTAAATTCACTGCTCGAAGCATTCTTACCGGAAACCGCATAAAAAAAATGCCTTGCTCTGAAGTGACCCCATAAACTTGGACACTTTTAGTTAGATGGCCTGCAAGGCCTTTTTTCTTAATAACGGAAGTAACTGCGTTGTGCCTTATCGACCTTATAAAGGTAACGTCGTGATTCGGCTGCCGGATGGTTGCGCACTAAGATACGATATACCTCGGCAGGTGGCATGGCATTAATTATCGCGACCGCTTTATCTTTATTGCTCGAGAAGACCTTCAGTACGCTGCCCGCCCCACCGTTGTAGGCGGTGATCACCGCATAACGGCGCGATTGCGGGTCAATAATCCCTGCGAGATAACTATTTTGCAGAATGGAGAGATAGGCGGTACCCGCATCGATATTATTTTCAGGATCGAGCAGATAACTCCGACTCGGTTTACCCCACTTCCCTTTCATCCTAAAGACATCGACCCCTGCGGTATGCTGCACGACTTGCATCAGGCCTAGTGCATCGGCATTACTGACAGCATAGGGGTTAAAACTCGACTCGGTCTGCATGATGGCCAGAATCAAAGAGACGTCCACCCCATACTGATCAGAAGCCTTGCGGACCATCGGAAGATAACGGTGGGCCCGTTGGTTCAAGTGGTTCGGCACCATAGGAATGGTAACGGACCAAATAACGTGCATGCCCGACACACGACGATGTAATTTATACTTCAGCAAGTAATCTGCGAAGGTTCCCGCGCGACCTTGCCAGCGAATGGGCTGCCCCGTATTGTCTAACACCTGACCATAAAGTAAGGGTTCTCGACTGACGTTAATGTCGTTGGCATCTGAGTAAAGGTCGACATTTCCAGGGTTTTCACCGATTAGCAACGTGGTGATGATCGCATCGCGTAAGCTCGCCATCGGGTTAGTCCCCGAAATCGACTCGATGGTGATCTTACCGCTTTCGAAGTTGATGTGGCTGCGGGTGTAATAGTTGTCGCTATACTTTACGTAGTCTTTAGGACCTGCAATCAGAACTTCGTTTATTCCCCAGATGTTTTCGATATTGTGAGCAAACTGGCCCATCAGGATATCAAAACCATTGGTATCTTTTACCCAATCTTCATGGAAGACGCTTTTTTTATCGCTTGAACAAGAGATAAGCAGTGGCGCAATGAGCATTAAAGGAATCAATTTTTTCATAAGGTGAAGTTCTGGCTGCTTAGCGTAAAGTATTATAATTTATTAGTGTGACTGCTCTGGAGGCGTATAGCCGTCGATCTGAACGTCTTTGCCTTCAAACAAAAAGCTTACCATCTCTTGTTCAATCGTTTTACGGTGCTCAGGATTCATCATGTTCAATTTTTGTTCATTGATAAGCATGGTCTGCTTAGTCATCCATTGCTGCCATGCAGGCTTAGAGATCTCTTGGAAGATACGCTTACCGATCTCACCTGGGTAGAGCTGAAAGTCTTGGCCTTCGGCGTCTTGTTGTAGAAATGTGCAATAAATTGTACGACTCATAGGTCAATCCTGTTAGTGATTATTCGCCATGGCTAATTCATGGCTTAACTCATGCAATATGCGTTGAACGGGTGCCGCTAGCCCTACAGATTGCGGCTGAGCTAAGTTATACCAGAGAGTAACAGATTCCTCCATCAAAGCCGTCATGGAAGGAGCGTCTAACAACACCGGAATTATCTGTAAATGGAAGTGGCTAAAGGTATGCCTAAAACTGGTGAGTACTTGCTGGCTTCCCTTGATACCACGCTGCAATAGCCACTGCTCCATTTCTTGCTGATCGGCAAATTGCGGGAAGCTATACAATCCACCCCAGATCCCTGCTCCCGGCCTCTTTTCGAGGAGAACGCGGTCTTTTTGCTTTATTAACAATAGCCAAGCTTCGCGAGTTGGGAGATCTTTTTTCGGTTTTTTTCCCGGATAATCTTGCCAGCTTTGCTGAGCATGAGCGATACAGCCGTCACTTAACGGGCACAATGAGCACTTAGGGCGCGAGCGAGTACAGACCGTCGCCCCTAAATCCATCATCGCCTGATTAAATGCGGCGACCTCATGCTGCGGCGTTACCGCTTCACTTAAAGCCCATAATTTATTTTCTACTTCTCGTTGGCCTGGCCATCCCTTAACAGCATAGTAGCGAGCGAGAACGCGCTTTACGTTACCGTCTAAAATGGGGTGATGTTGTCCTAGCGATAGAGATAATATCGCCCCTGCGGTGGATCGCCCCACTCCTGGCAAGGCAACGACCTGTTCAAACTCTTCGGGAAATTTGCCTTGATGCTCAGTCATTACTTGGCAAGCGGCTTTGTGCAGATTTCGGGCACGCGCGTAGTAGCCAAGTCCGGTCCACAGATGTAGCACATGATCGATAGGCGCGGCACTTAACTCGGCAACGGTTGGAAATTGCGCCATAAATCGTTCAAAATAGGGGATAACCGTGGCAACTTGGGTCTGCTGAAGCATGACTTCTGATAACCAGACCTTGTAAGGCGTTTTTTCTTGCTGCCAGGGCAGCGTCTTTCGTCCAAACTGGTGGTACCATGTGAGGACTTGGCTAGCAAAAGGTGACGCTGAGGTCGTTTTTAACATCGTTTATATAGAATTCGCGAAGTGAGGTGGATAAATTGCAGCATACACCTCGCATTAAGTAAACCACTGCTTGGTAAAGGCTTGCTTATCATGCTTAACTTTGCATAATCCGCGTTTAAAATTGAAATATTTGTAGGCTTATTATGATTAATGACGTCATTACACCAGAATTTGATGAAGATGGGCGTCCATTACGCCGGATAAGAAGTTTTGTTCGCCGCCAAGGCCGTCTTACCAAAGGCCAGCAACATGCGCTAGATGAGCTCTGGCCAATTAACGGGATTGAATACAATGCCGAGCCAATGGATTTCCAGCAGGTTTTTGGTCGTGAAGCGCCATTAGTCCTTGAAATCGGTTTTGGTATGGGTGCCTCCTTAGTCGAGATGGCGAAGGCGAATCCTCACCAGAACTTTTTAGGTATTGAGGTGCATGCTCCCGGCGTTGGCGCTTGTTTAGCTAGTGCTGAAGAAGCAGGCGTTACTAATTTACGCGTCATGTGCCACGATGCCGTTGAGGTCCTGGAGAAGATGATCCCTGATAATTCGTTACGCCTGGCACAACTCTTTTTCCCAGATCCTTGGCACAAAGCTCGCCACAACAAGCGCCGTATTGTACAGATCCCGTTTGCAGAGCTGATTCTGCGTAAGTTAAAGCTTGGTGGCGTTTTTCATATGGCCACAGACTGGGAGAATTATGCCGAGCATATGCTAGAAGTTATGCAATCTATTCCCGGTTATGTTAACCAATCGCCTGCGGGTAATTATGCCCCGCGACCCGATTCACGCCCACTCACTAAGTTCGAACAACGAGGTCATCGTTTAGGACACGGGGTATGGGATTTACTTTTTGAGAGGATTAAATAATGGCTGTTAACCGTAGTCGCCGTTTACGTAAAAAGCTTCACCTAGATGAGTTTAAAGAGTTAGGTTTTTCAGTCGCATGGTCTTTCCCTGCTGGCACCGATACTGCCACCATCGATAAGACTGTCGATGCGTTTATTAACGAAGTCATCGAGCCACAAGGCCTGGCCTACGATGGCAGCGGCTACCTTCAATGGGAAGGCTTAGTGTGCTTACAAAAAACAGGTAAATGTACTGAAGAACACCGTACCGTAGTAAGTCAATGGTTAACCGAACAGGGCTTGGAAAACGTCCAAGTCACGGAACTGTTTGATGTTTGGTGGGACTAAGTCAGTATAACCTTTAGACGGATAATGCCTCCTCGCTTATCCGTCTACCTTCCCCCCTCTGGAGAGATATCATGCTACGCAAAGTTCTACTTGCAACACTTCTCGTTTCAGCAGTGCAAGCCCATGCCGCTTATCAGTGTGATTCAATCCCTAAAGACGACATCACTGTTGCGCCTCAGAGCGTCGCTATCGTTGGTAGTGATGGCACCATGGTTATTACGCCAAACGGTGATATTACCTTTAATAATAAGGCACTACAGCCTTCTGCTGCCCTGCGCCAACAGGCGATTAACTATCAAGCAGCCGTGCGTAAAGATATGCCATGGATTAATCAGGGTGCTCACCAACGTCTTGATCAAGCGAAAACAGCGTTAGACCGTATCATCACTGAAAAACTGGGTGCGCAAAGCGGTATCCATCAGCGTTTAGATAACTTAAATTCTCAGCTTAAACTGCAGTTCGCACGCGTGCTCTCCCAGAGCAATGGCGTAATGACCTACCATCACAGCGCTATCGATAGCGTGCATCAGGATAGCGAAAAGCTAGTACAGAATGCGATGGGTGGTGTACTGCAAGACAGCCTGAATGAAATGGGTAACATGAAGAACCTCAGCAGTAACGGCAACCCACTGCAAGCATTGGTGGGTAACCTCGGCGGATTACAACAGGCCGTTCAACAAGAGTGGAAACAGCACGAAGATGATTTCCAACAATTTGGACAGCAGGTCTGCCAACGGGTCACACAGTTAGAAACCCAGCGTATCGCGCTTTATAAGTCAGCAAAATAACGACTGAGGCTCCTAGAGCCTCTTTTTAGTCTATAGGGGAGAGAAAAAAGATGGCGTTTAAAGCGATTTGGCTCACTGACCCTCAAGAGGGTATCCCGGCAACACTTCGAGATGTCGACCTCCCTCCCCTCTCCCACTATCCTATTACCCTGCGCGTCTTATATTCCTCACTCAATTACAAAGATGCCCTAGCGATTAGCGCCAAAGCGCCTATTGTTCGACAATTTCCACTCATCCCTGGTATCGACATGGTTGGAGAAGTCATTGCGAGTGAGGTAGAAGCTTGGCCTGTCGGAAAGCAGGTGGTCGTCACGGGCTGGGGGATCGGCGAACGTCATCACGGTGGATTAGCCGAGATGTTTTACGCTAAAGAGGAGTGGCTTGAGGAGCTCCCTACGACCCTTTTACCTAGTTCTGCGGCGGCAATAGGTACCGCCGGGCTAACTGCGATGCTCGCCGTCTTAGAACTCGAGCAGCAAGGGATTACTCCTGAGCAAGGGCCGATTGTTGTTAGCGGCGCCAGTGGCGGCGTAGGCAGCTTTAGTACTTGGATTTTAGCTAGACTCGGCTTCGAGGTTATCGCGATTAGTGGCGACCCTACATCAGCCGAGTATTTAACGGATATCCTCGGCGCGCACTCTGTGTTACCGAGAAGCGAGTTCTCTACCCCAGCTAAAAAACTCCTTCCCGAGCAATGGGCTGGGGCTATCGATTGTGTGGGAAGTCATACGCTTGCCACCATACTGGCAGGTGCTCGGCGCAACGCATGCGTCGTCGCTTGCGGGATGGCGCAAGGCCTAGACCTAACAACTAGCGTCGCGCCTTTTATACTACGGGGTATTCGTCTAGTGGGGATCGACAGCGTTTATTGTGCAAGAAGAAAACGTCACCAAGCGTGGCGACGCTTTGCCTCTTTGCTGAGTGAAGCACCTCTCCCCGTTTCATGCCAAACAATCACTCTACAACAAACGATCGAGTTTGCTGACCGGCTATTAACGGGTGAGGTTCGAGGACGCATTATAGTTAAAACGGCGTCTTAGCCTTTAGCGTGCCAGTAAGCAACCGCGCGAACAAGTTCTGGAGAACAACCTCGCTGTTCAACAAAGTGATCGCTTAACGCCTTCACCGCCTTACCTTCACCGGTCAGCCATACGAAATGGTCATCGCTAGGGAAGTGTAGTGGATTGGTCAGGCCAATACAGTCGGCGACACCAGACTCATCCATCGCTTTGCCTTCAAGACAATGCAAGGTGTGATCGGCGAGCTGTGCGCCTAGATATTCCTCTACCACTTTGCGGTCGGCAAAGGCAATTAACATGATATTTTCTGCCTTGACGCTAAGGAGCCGACGCTTCATGGCAGGTAGCCCGGTTTCATCAAAAATATACAGCTGTTGGGCATAGTCTTCAGGGATGACTAGCGAACCGCGCGGTCCACCAATAGTCAACGTCTCGCCAATCTCGACGTGCTCTGCCCATTCGCTAGCAACACCGTGCTTATGACGAAAAAAATCTATAGTCAGTGAATCCCGACCATTAAATTCCAAGGGCGTATAATCGCGCGACTCTGGACGCTGGTTATCGGGCCACACAATCCCTTCGTCGGTCACTGAAGGAATAGGCGGTGGAGATAATGTACTCTCTGGAAAGAATAGTTTGATATGGTCGTCGTTACCCGGTGAAGTAAAGCCAACTAAGGCTTCAGACCGAAAACTAATTCGCCAAAATTGTTGAGCGACAAGTTGTTTATCACTAACGGTGAGTGTGCGGAACTTCAATTCGTTGCGTACGCGCTGAGGAACTTTTCGTCCTGAACTTAACGTTTGGGTCATAGATTCTCCTTCAAATGTCTGAATGAGTCTACCTCTCCCCTCTCAACTTTAATAGTAATAATTCTTATTATCATGTTACCGTAAGTGTCATTCCTTAACTCCTTTCAACGTTACGAGATCCATGCGCAGGGGGTAAAATAAGACTTAGACTAAAATGAGTCGTCGACGACAATTAATGCCCTAAGCCTCTATCACTCCCCCCGTGTTGTCTATACTTATCCTATCCGTACATCGCTATGAAAATCCCCCTGTTAAGGAGACGGTTCGCTATGTCGCGACACGCTAAAGAACAGTTCACTGAGAACGATAGTCATCTTCGCCCCGACCATGATCTTCATACCGAACCTCATGAACTCGACTTTCACGGTGCTGACGACGGCCATGAGCCTGAACCAGAACATATTGCGGGTATGCCTTCAGCAGATGCGCTCACGCCGTCCGACCGCTATTTAGAGTTATTCGAAGATGTGCAGAATCAGCATATTTTCGAGGATAGTAAAACCTTTGCCGACTGCGCACCGAAGTACGATCCCGTCGATATCCTGATCTTATATCGAAAACTGGCTCGTCGTAGTCAAAACTTCTCGCTGCGCCGCTTCGTGGAGGAAAACTTCCATCTCCCGGAAGAGCCTCATAATTACGCCCACGCCGAGACTGAACAAAGGACGCTTAGCGAACATATCGAAGCACTATGGCCGATAATGATCCGAAACCCGCAAAGTCATCATCCCAATACTTCTTTGCTCCCGTTACCTAAACCCTATGTAGTACCCGGTGGACGATTCACTGAAGTGTATTATTGGGACTCGTATTTCTCGATGCTGGGCTTAGCCGAAAGCGGTAAAATCGATATACTCAAGAATATGGCGGATAACTTCGCTTGGTTGATTGAGAAATATGGGCATATTCCCAACGGGAATAGAACCTATTACCTCAGCCGCTCACAACCACCGGTTTTTGCCCTGATGGTCGAGTTGTGTGAGTCGGCGAATATCCCCGGAAGTGAGCACTATCTCCCGTATCTGATTTCCGAATATCATTATTGGATGGATGGTGCGATCTCGCTGAATAATAATCAGGCTTTTCGCCACGTCGTTAAGATGCCAGATGGTGCCTTGTTAAATCGCTATTGGGATGACCGTGATACTCCACGTGATGAGTCTTGGCGCGAGGATATTGCCACAGCAGCCTCTTCTAATCGACCGTCGAAAGAGGTATTCCGTGATTTACGCGCTGGCGCTGCCTCCGGCTGGGATTATTCATCTCGTTGGTTAAGGGATCCTACTCGGCTAGCGAGCATACGTACCACGCAGTATATCCCTATCGATCTGAATGCCTTTTTGTACAAGCTAGAGTGCACTATTTCTACCATCGCCCAAACATCAGGAGAAGAACTTAGCGCACTGGCATGGCAGAAAAAAGCTGAGGCACGCCTACAAGCTATCAATCGTTGGATGTGGGATGAAAATACTGAGGTATTTCGAGATTACGACTGGCGTAGGCAACAATTCGGGATGTTCAGTGCCGCAACGTCTGTCGCACTATTTACCGGTGTTGCCACATCTCAACAGGCCCAGCGAATCGCCCGACAAATTCGAGAACAACTTTTAGCGCCTGGTGGCCTCCTGTCCACAACGGTTGAGAGCGGAGAGCAATGGGATAAACCCAATGCATGGGCCCCGCTACAATGGATGACGATCCAAGGTCTAAACAAGTACCAACAACAAGAACTCGCGACAGAAATAGCGATACGCTGGTTAAAAACAGTTAATAAACTTTTTAAAGAAAATCATAAGCTGGTCGAAAAGTATAATGTCATGGATGAAACTAATGGTCAGGGCGGTGGAGGGGAATATCCATTACAAGATGGGTTCGGTTGGACGAATGGAGTAACCCAATGCTTGATGAGTGAATATGGTCACCTCATTGAGGATTGAGAATGGTAGCTTTCAGGATAAAGAAGACACCTTATTGGCAGGGATGAGAGTGACACAGTGCATGGCAAAGGAGGAGTTTTCATTGGTGACTACTATGTAAAACCCCCCACCAACCTTGGGTTGATGGGGTGTTGAATACTAATACAATTAAAGAAGATTTGAGTATGAATTAGTTAGTTGAATCGGTGATCGATTTTTTCGCACTAGCGGCTGCGTCTTTAGTCTTCTGCCATGCGCTGCTCGCGCCTTGCTTAGTACTGTCTACGCCCTTAGAGGTGGTTTCTTTGGTCTTGTTCCAGCCTTCTTTAGCGCCTTCTTTGGTTTTATTCCAGCCTTCGGTAGTGCCTTCTTTGGTTTTATTCCAATGATGTTGAGCACTCTCTTTGGCTTTAGTCGTGTCGCTGTTGTCACCTTGTAGACGGTGTTTAGCTTTATCTACGTTTTCATTCAGGCGATTTTTAGATTCAGTTGTCGTTTCTGACGCGCGATCCTGAGCTTTTTGCGAGGTTTCAGAAGCTCTATTTTGTAGTTGCTGAGTTTTCTCTTGCAGCTGCTGTGAAGGGGTCGGTGTAGTATCAGCAAATGCGTGAGAAGCTAAAAATGTCATCGAAATCGCTACTGCAGTAAGAGTCTTTTTCATCTCAGTCAATCCTTGTAAGTGATAATGCCTAGTAAAAACATAGCAACCAATAGTAAAACTGACAAGTCATCGATATGAAAACGGAATTTTCTTAACCGATAACGCCTACCAGGTGGAGACAGAATTAAACAATTCGGGTACAAGTAAGATATTTGGTTAACCTTGAGATCACCACTATTACTATCTCTTAAAAAAATAAGAATTTACCAAAAATTAAATTCTAAATTGAAGCATTCTTATTTTAAATGTTTTTTATATTTGCATATGGAAGAGAAAGAGAAAGCCTGACATAATCAACATAATCTAATTTTAAAAGGAGACATAAAAATAGCCAAGAAATCTATCATTAATAGATTATTTTACATTTAACTTTAACCATAATGATTGGTGTTATATGAATAACAAGGAATACGTTCGTTCTATCGCTATCATTGATACGTGCAATTTTACCAGAATTGCAATTGAATCAGTCTGCAATACTATCTCTGAAAAAATAAGGGTCCTACGCTTTAATTCGATACAGGAACTTGTCGAATACCCACAGCGCACTCAAATTGATCTTGTATTTTATGATACACTTACGACTAATAGCATTATTATCGATCCAGATGCAGATATAAAAAAAATAAAGGATAATATTAGCGGTGTAAAAATATGCGTTTTTTCTATACTTCATCAGTTTATGTCTATAAAAAGCGCTGATTATGAAATAGATAAAAGACTCTCTTTGGAAGATTTTAACTTTTTCACGAGAATTTTATGTCAAAACGATAGCGAACGCTGCAAAAGAAATTATAGTGTCGTTTTCTATGATCGTTTAAATCTATCAAAGGAACAAGTTTCTCTCTTACGTGGCTATTTATTAAACTTAAACACAAAAAATATTGCTGATATTTTACAATGCAACCTACGAAAAGTTTATTTTTACCGTGAAGGGACATTAAAGAAAGGGAAAAATAGACCGAGTTTCTATAAGGATATAGGGAGACTAATTAACCCCTAATGCGCTAAAGGCTGCGCTATATTCAAAGCGAAGCCTTTAGCGTTTTATTCGCTTAAATTCAACGTGGTAACTTAATAAACCAACGCAAAGAATTAGAGTATAATTGAGGGGATTTGATAATCTTCCCCTCTTCAACAAGCTGTAATAATAGGCTGCGAGTCACATAAATACTAGTGTCACATCTATCAGAAATATCACGTGTTTTAGGCCAGAAATCGAGGTCAGGTAATTGTCCTCGCTGAAATTTAGAATCTTTATGTTGCTCACAAAGCTCGAATACCGCTTTTAACACATCTTCCTTTTTACTCATTATATAACTCCATTATCTTTAACTCGTAAAAATAGTTTTTTAAGTACTTTGGATAATCTTTCTTCGACTGAACTGTAAAATAAATAACCAACAAACCATGAAACTGACAAAGAGACAAAAAACATAATTACTCTAGAAAAGAAAAAATCAAAAACCATCTCTCCAAAAATAAGTTTAGAAATAGTAATCACAATGAATATAACTGGCATATGTAACAGATAGATAGAATATGAAACCCTCGAAGTAAATGACAGAAACCGAGGTAATTTCATACCACCTCCATTAAATAACTTAATACTGTATATGAAAAGATATACAGAGGGTATAAACCCCACACCCATATGTAGATCATCGAACATAGGTAATGTTTTAACTTCTAAATATAGCAATATAATAATAAAAAAATTGATAATGTTATAATATACATCACCCACCCTATTAATAATTTTAATTGTTTCATTAAAATAACTGGCTATGATATAGCCTATAATAAACTCAATAACTATGGGGTTGGAAGCCATAGTAAACCAAGCTAGTACATTGCTATTTATCGTTAAACCGCTAACTAAAAAAAACCAATGAGTAAGAGCTACAATAACGAAGGATAACGTGATAAATAAAAGTCTATTGAGCTTTGAAATTAAACTACATGATACTATTAGGTAAAAAAAAACTCATAGTTAAGTGTCCATCCCACATTTAGTATTGGCTCACCATAGGAAGGAGGATCTAGCCGGGATTGAGGCATGAACAGTAGGCTTTTAGCTAGTGCCGAAAACTCATACGAAGAAAGACTGAAAATATTATTTATTGAGAAAACTATTATTGTCACGATAAAATAAGCAGGATATACCCTTACTAGCCTTAAGCATAAATACTTGATTGCACTTTTAATTGATAACCCATAGTTTTTAGTCGTATAGCAAGCTAGGAAACCACTTATTATAAAAAATATATCGACACCAATGTAGCCTCTACGTAGAAAACTTAATTCTAGTGGATGTACGAACCAACTATAATGGTAAAGAACAACGGCTATCACAGCGATACCGCGTAGTCCATCTAGTGCCTCAATTTTATTTTTATTATTGTTTATCATATCCACCTCGTACCTAATAGAGGGCTGCCCCCCCTATTAGGGATAGATTAGAAGGAGAAATTTAGTCCCGCGACGTAGTAAACATCTGAAAGACCGTTTCTCACGCGTGGAAGGTCTACTGTTGCATAAGCTTGAGCGCTATTATTAATAGTAAAAGCCGTTCCAAGCTTGATATTAATATTTGAACTCTCTTTATTATTCTTACTGTCAGAAGTAAAATTAGTAACGGTATTTTTTAAACTTGACTTAATCGCACTTTCATTTTTATAAAGGGGATGAATATAGTTAACTTCGAAAAATGGATTTATTTTTTTATTCTTCCAAGAAAAATGCCATCCGGTTGATAGAAAAGAATCTGAAAAGCGATGGCGACCAAACATCATCGAACTGCTGGTCGAAGATTTTTCGACAAACCCGTTAACTTTCCCTTTACGATAGAGTACGGAGAGATGAGGACCATGTGAAATTTGATCACTGATAGTAAAATCGTATCCTGTATTAATTGAACCACTAAAGTACCCCCCACTAGTGGCGGAATGCTCAGTTCTTTGCGCTTTACCTAAAGATATCGTTCTTCTTATATTATCGAATTTGATGTCACCGGCGCTTAGTTGTGTATTAACCCAGGAATTTCCTAGCAGTAACTGAGCAAAAATAGACATCATTTTATTCGTATAATCTGTCTGTAAGGAAGAACCTAACTTTAAATTGTCGGTTTTTCCAATACTCATACTCCCGCCAATGCTTAACTGATCATTAACACTAATAATAAAGCCTAAATTATTCTGTCCGCCGTTCTTTCTTGAAGAATGATGGGAAGAGTAGCGTATTCCTTGGTAGCCCCCGAAGAGTTGATAGGGACTTGAACTGAACTTATTTTGACGTAGAAGAGAAAGTTGAGACATCAGATAACTATTTTGTCCCGCCATCAAACTTTGAACTGGCTCCGCGAGTTGGCTAACGACCAACGGTGCATTGATGAGAGCGGTAATATATTGTGCAATGATGGCATGCGCTTCAGGACTCGGATGGAACCAGTCAGAAAATAAGTACGTTTGATCATTATGCCAAGAAGGATTAGATTGATTACAAAAAGGGGCAGCTACGCCAATACGGCAAATGGGTACTAGAATATTATCGAAACCATAGACGGAAGGTTCATCAATCATCTCTTGAAACAAACCATAGCTATCAACATAGGCTATATTTCCGGTCAGAGCTGAGAGGCTAGATTCAAGGTCGTGGTTGAATTGCTGAGTTAGACGATTTTCCATTGATAGCAAAGTACGATAGACAGTGGCAACAACTTCGTGAGGAAGAGTTAAACCATAATTATTCAATACGGTAGATAAAGAAGTGATCACTGCTTCCTGTCTCTGTTCCTCCCCAAAAACGCTTCCTTGTTGACGTAGTGCTGCGTCTTGGATCGCGTATAACCCAGGGAGATCAAGAATATTTCCCCCTAGAAGAATTTGAGAGAAGCCAAAAAGAGCGGTCGCCGTCCATGGGCTAAGTCCAGCGTTAGGTAGATTTGGCACTATCACCAGGCCAGCCCCCTTTTCGAGCAACATACCGACCTGTCGAGCAACGGCTTGAGGGGCATCAGAAAGAATATAGTTTTCACCTTCGTGAAAAAGGTTCTTGAACTGAAATTTTAATAAATTCATTTCGACATCAGTCGTAATATCATTAGCTCCCGCCCAAAAAATGTACATATCATCTTTATTGGCTCGGCCATTATTCTTATTTAAATACTCCTTTACCTGATTCTCTGTTTTGTAGATTAACAAAGGAGTGTTACTTGCAGTTGCTCCGGATAGAGAATAATTACTTCCTCCTTCCGTACTAACTTTTAATTCCTTTCCTGTGAAGTTCAAAGATAGAATTTCGTTATAAAGAAGCGAACTATCTCCTGCAATGTATCTCGTAGTTGAGTCAAGGAAACCTAAATTTCCTCCGTCACTCAAACTATCACCGAAACTCACTACATTATTGAAAGCAAAAGCAGAAGTGTTAATACAAGTTAGAAAAACCATTAAAGTAAATGATTTATTCATTTAATATCCTTATTAAATAATAAATAATTTATTGATTGAATCGACTTACAGCGTTGAAGTCATAGAAATTATAGTATTGATTAGTTTCAATTTTTATTGCAGAAATTACAACTCCTTTTAAAATAGCCTCGTTAACACAGGCCGAAATATAAAAAACGTTATTGATTGAGCGTGACTTCATTATGGCTAACTTAGCAAGTTCAAAAAATAAACTTGCACGTCGAAAATAAGTAAAACCGGCCAATGCCTCATTACTAACCGCTTTTTTTTCAACAACTTCAATTATTTTATAATTGTCATCTCTTTTTATAAAAGACCATTTAGGATGAATAGAAGAAAAGCTTATTAGACCAACATCAACATTGGCAGCTCTGAAACAACTAAGTATTTTATTACAATCTATGTCTATCAACTGATCTGCCGAGGTAATAATTAACTCATCTTCGTCATCCCAATTTTCAGCAGCGAGTAAACTCGTGCATAAAGCCCCTGCGGTACTTCTTTCTACACCAACGATCACTGCCTGATCCCCGACTATTCTTCTAATAATATTATCAATACTATATAAATTATTTGTAGCGGCTGGTAATATATAAATATTCCTATAACTATCGCTTATAGTTTTTAAATACTGCTGTGAATACTCTAAGATAGTTTTTCCTTGAATATCATTTAATATTTTTGGAAAAGAGTTATCTGAAGAGGTTTCATATAGGTCCTCGCCGACCATGGGGGTAATAATATTTAGCATACTACATCCTCAAGAGATATAATCTTATTTTTAATATTGTAATAATTGACTTCTTCTATGCTTTTCACTGCTAAAACATGAGCACCGCTTGCTATAGCAGCCTTTATACCATTTTCATTATCTTCTACAATCAAGCATTCCTTAGGAATTAAATTTAGATTCTTGATAGCTTTAATATAAATCTCTGGCGAAGGCTTGCTTTTTTTTACATCCTGATTGGATAGATAAAAATCAAAAAAATTAAGTATATTAGCTTTAGAGAGCATAGTTTCTATGGTCTTTTTAATAGAGTTAGATGCTACGGCTAATTTATACCCCTCAGTCGAGAACCTCGATAATAAATATTCATGTTGAAACGTAGGCGAGCACATAGTTTCGACTAATTCTAAAGTGTATTTTTGTTTTAGTTGGTCAATAAAATCAAATAGTTTATGAGGTAAATTATTTTCTTTATTGAGTATAGCAAGCTTTTCCCTAGTCGGTAGTCCATCGAATCTTCGAAGGTGCTGTTCGTATTCTATTTTCATCCCAAATACATCAAGTGCTTTATTTAAAGCATGATAATGCCACTCTTTGGCATCTATCAGTACACCATCCATATCGAATATTATTGCTTTTATTTTATTGTCCATAAAAAACCTCACCTGCTTTCTCAAGCTTATCGGTACAAAGCATAAGTTGTTCAGAACGATACGTAGAATTAGATAGTGCTCTAATATTCGCCCACATTAACTTTTCGTCTCGACGGTGTAGTTCGGGTGATACGATACAAACTTTTTTTCCAGACTCTAGATAGCTCATTAGATTTTTTTCATCCAGAGATTCTTGATAGAAATTATCTAACCAAACCCCTTTCGAACTCACAAACAGATCATTGTCTACTTCATATTCACTTCGACGTACGAATACATTCAGACCTGCATCTAAATATCTTATCGTTTCAGGTACAGACATATCGAAGCAAAAGTAGTTTTCTATTTTATAAAACTTTATATATTCAAATATTTTTTCAGATAACCCGTCTGATTTTATATTAAGTGCTAAAGGTAAATTATCATCATAGAAAATAAACAACTTCATAAAATCTTCGAAACTCATACAGCGCTCATTAGGAATATCGTGACTTATAACTAATTCACCGTTAAAATCTCTAATATCTGTTTCAGTTCCATATCCCTGAGAAAAAGATCTTTTGAAAGCAACCATAGAATTTTTTTCACTCGGATTTAACCAGTACCCTCTATGTGATATTAAGATCATATCGATAACTCCATTTATCATTACTCCCTACTTTTAAGATCCATTACTACTCTTCTAAGGAAGCGAAACCTTAAGGGTAGATAACATATGAAATAAAATAACTTCATCATTAAAACTTTAAACCAAAAAAAACAGGTATATTCATTCGGATTTTTTTTATAATTGTAAATACGATTTAACTTTAACCAATCGTAAAAATAATAAATAGTTCCTTTCCCTTTATTATTATACTTAGAATTATATTTATCCCACGTAAAGCCAAGTTGATTACAATCGAATGGTATGAAATTATTTATATAATATTTTTCTGATAAAACCCTAGAGTGTTTATTACTATATCCATTTCCAAGAAAAACATTACCTTGGTTTTTTTTATTTATACAATAGACCCAAAAATACTGTTCTGGAACATACTTCATAAGACTAAAAATAGAAAAATCAAATATAGGATTAAATATATTTTCTTCTGCTAGAGGCGCACTAAACAGCTTTGATAGATCCTCTTTCTTTCCTAGCAACATGATATCCCCAGGATGGAAGAGATAAGGCTTGTATGATCGGCTATTCCTCGCAAAAAGGTTACAGTTTATTATTCTCTCATCAAAAATAGAAAATTCATTATCCCTTTCAAATCTTTTATCAATTAGGTATTTCTTTGATAAAATTTTCTTCAGATTGTTATTATATAAAAAGCTATCTGTTCTTAGCTTGACCACATAATATCGGTCTGCTCGCCGAATCCCGGTCAATGAAGATAATAACATTCTATTTATATTAGTCTTCCATTGATGCTTCCCATCTCTATAGATTAACGAACCTGGATCTGGATTGAATATTACTATTACATCTATTTCATTTGCCGCGTTTAAAATAATTTCATCGGTTATATTATCTATCGACCATGTAGATAATATAATCTGTGACTTAGGATAGACTTTTCTGACCCTGACTATGTTATTTATAACACATTCATAACTTCTATTATATAAATAACTACCCTGAAATACAAAAGATACATTATCCATTATTTTATAATTTTTAATAAATAGCTAACTTTCGATAAAATACTTATAGAAAAATTGGTAATATTAAAACCTATAAACCTCATACAAAAACATTTTATTAAAGAAGCATACTGCCCATATCTATTATTTTTTTCATAATGAGTATTAAGATTATAAAAGTTTGTTAGTTCATTTTTATAATCTTGAAATTTATCTGAAACTATATATATTGAGATAATGTATGTCTTTTTGTTAAGAATCAGCATCTTTATTAGTGTTATAAGATGTTCTCTATAAACGTCATACGTCTTATCGTTGTGTACCTTGATAAAAAATACATATTCAGAATGATTCATATCTAATTCAAAACTTTTAATACCTTCTAAATTAAAACCTATCCTTGTTATAATACATCCATCATGAGTATATCCTCTTGTGATTTCTTCACCTTTAACGCCATTAAACCATAATCCATACTCTTCCTCAGTAATTCCTTTTATTATTATTTCCATTTTACTATTTCCAAGGGGTAGTATCATTTAACATATTTTTTACTTTTTTTACCCCTCCGTTAAAGTATACGCCAGGGATAAAAAACTTTAGATTAACCGCTGATATAAAGTTACCAATATTACTTAACCATCCTTTCTTGATAAACCAATCTTCTTTTTCCTTGAAAAAAGGAGATGAACTAAAAGAATGAAAGAGTTGGTTATTTAAAATAAAACTCATCACTAGTGTTTTTTTCTTGGTTTTAGGACTGGCTGATGAAAACATAATTCTTATAATATCGTCGAATTCATTAGGAGCCATCGATTCACATAGGATGTATGTCGAAAAGTCCACCATAAATTCATCGATTAAATCAAGTTTTACTGTCACATCAGCAATAATTCTTTTAATAATTAAATAACGTGATATTCCAGTCATACTTGCAGAAGAGATATGGAGTAGCGTCTGTTTACTCGCACCATATTTCTTAGCAAATGTGTAAGCTCTCTGTCTGGCCTCTTCTTTAGATATTCTAAATAGCGGCTTACGTTGTATGAAAGGTAGCCGCTCAAGCATACAACGCGACATTGTGATTTTACCTGCTACATTATACGTAGCGACATAGCCGTAATAATGTATTACTGAACGAGAGGTCATACTCTGAGTAATAGCATGAGGATTTATTCGGCATGGTATACCATAGCTACTAATTCTTATACCATATTCAATATCTTCATAGTCGTTCCAAAATAGATTTTCATTCTGAGAATACTTAAGCCATAAGCTTTTTTTGGTTAAATACAAACTCCCTGTTAGGTAATCGTGACCAAAATTACACCTCACCGGATGCTGATAACAGTAAAATAGTTTACTAATAATATTAGTATCATTTTTAGTTACGTTTTCGATATCTATCTCTTTAGTGAGATCTTGAGATATAGTATTAAAATCAGAATATTTTCTCGGTAAGAAGTTATACTTATCTTGAAAGTAAAATGATTGAAACCCCGTCAATGGATAATAATCTCCAAAATCCTTTACTGCTTTATAAAATTCTAGTGGTAACAGTACTCTGTCATGAATTATACATACGTTGTTGAAAGAGGCGTTTTCTACTAAGATATTTTTTTTCCTAGTCAGATGATTAGTCTCCCCATCATTGCCATCATCAATAAGTGTAACTTTATCTAAATATTTAAAATTAGCATTAACCTTTCCGCAAAGAATAATCTCTTTGAGGGGGATATCGATATTCAGGATCCTTTCTACACATCGATTGAGGAAGATAGGATCACCACTACCAGTGGGAATACAAAAACTCCATGCATCGATACCTTTATCTTGCTCAATCAGTAGAGGCAAGACCTTTTCATACTTATAAACTTTTCCTTCGATAACCTCTACCAATCTAAAACTTTCTTTGTAGTAAGGTTTATCTAAAAAACCATCAACATTTAAGGCTTCTTCAATGTATAAGTATCCATTAATATTCAATTCATGAGAAATGTCCCACAGTATTTGTGCATAGAATGGTGATTCGCATTGTATGTTATATAGAAAGATATTATTTTTTTCTTCCAAATATATTCTTTTTACGCCATTTATAACTACCTTATCAACTGGTAAAGATGTAATTACTTTAGAGAAAGTTATTATTGTTAAACTTTTTTTTTCTAAAAATTGATAATCGCTTAATTTTAGTTCTCTAAAGGATTTTTTAATCCCTAGGTTTTTGTCATTGATGCATTGTAGGATTTTCATAATTATTAGAAATTAGTAGCTTTCAAATGAATATCGCTTTTTAAGAACTTATCTAAATCACTAGGTATCCCTAGTCCATACATGCCGCTAAACTCTTTACCTATATTGTAGTATTCTACGATTGCATCTTGTTCATGAATCAGATAGTTGTAGACTGGCGCAACATAAAACTCCCCTGCTGATAAATTATTTTCATTAATCATCTTGTTCGCGGCAGTACAGAAACTTTTTCCCCTTTTGAAATTGTATATCCCAACCGAGGCTTCATTTGAGATGACCTGCTTCTCTTTGACGCCTACAACTCTACCCTGGCTATCTAGTTTAAGGTATGACCATTTCTCGTCATCAGCGGTCATACTCATAATCATGCCATCACACTCACGACTATCTAATTCAGTCAGATATTCATCAATCCTTTTATCTATCCATTGATCGCAATTAGCTATCATCAATGGTGAATCGCTATTGATAAATTTCTCAGCCTGTAAAACCGTTTCTGCGGCCCCTCTGGTCACATTTTTCAATGAGATAACGATAGAATTCTCATTAATTTTTTTCAGTTTTCTTTCCAATGAGGTTTCTAATAAATGTCTCTCTTGGCATATAAATATAAACCTATGCTCCCTTTTAGGGGTGAGATTATTAATTACAATCTCTATCATATGCTTATTATTAATTTCAATTAGAGGCTTAG
Organism: Rosenbergiella collisarenosi; assembly: GCF_018494085.1. Lineage (GTDB taxonomy): Bacteria > Pseudomonadota > Gammaproteobacteria > Enterobacterales > Enterobacteriaceae > Rosenbergiella > Rosenbergiella collisarenosi. The sequence continues at coordinate 105,091 of NZ_JABBFP010000004.1, forward strand.
GATCCTTATATCCCGCCTGTTTAAATCGACTTCCCTCTCCGGCCATAGGTATTACAATATTTAACATGGAGATTTCTCAACTATATACTTATCATTGACTACACTCGGGAACTTAATAACCACTGTTATTACATCCGTCATTGCACAGAAATTGGCTTCCTCACCAGGAAAAATAGTAATGATATCTCCATCGCTAAATACACGATCATTCATCCTGGCTTTTCCGGCCACAATCACCGTTATCTCAGTAGCGATTTTATGAATATGATTATGTTCTTCATCATCTTTTCTATATTTCTTAATGGCTACTTCGACATCTTGGGTCAAGTAAACAGATGGATTAAAACCACCGATGAACCAGCCTCTGTCCATAAGATCTAGTGTAGATATATCCATATTCCACCGATTAAGTATTAATTGATTTTTAATAAACTAATAAGGGCTGTTACTTTTTATATAAAAATAATTTAATTATTATATAAATAAATAAAGACATTATAACAATGATATTTAAACAGCCCGAGACATTCTCGATATAGTATATCTATTTTCTTACGCTGTAAAATGTTGGTTTTAAAATTTCAAATTAAACAAACAATAAATTGCGATATAAAAAACTAGGATATTAAACTATTACTATTCGATTATAATCGTTTTAAATAAAGCATTATTCTAAAAGATCGCTAATCATAGAGTGAACGATATATAAAATTTATTTAAAAAAATAGAATTAAATAAGATGTTTTACTTTAACGTATAACACTTTAATGTATTAATTTAAAAGAGACTAATTAATTTTATCTGGATTGATTTTTAGACAGGATCTAGTAGGGGAGAAGGACTGATTTAAAAGATGTCGTCTGGTGTAATACCGACAATAATTTCGAGGGCACTACGCAAGATAGCCGTTTTTTCACTGTCGTACGAAAGCTCAAGTTGTTTAACGAGACTGATAATAATTGCTTTATTACTGATTTTACCTGTCTCAATAAGGAGCATTTTTACCGTTTTTCCTAGTAGCTTTTTCTCTTTTTCGAATCGGTTGTCGATGGTTGTGATAAAATCTTCCGCCGTAGGTGGACGACTCACTAAATGATAGCTAGTATTTTCTGTGGTCGTGGAGTGTGGCCTAGAAGACGCGTCTCCTAAGAAAAAATCAATGTTTAGTGTCATATTGATGGCGAGGCTGCAGTGGGTTGGTCGTCTCGTATAGAGAACTTTGTTGTTTTAGAAAATGGCTACGTTTTTCGTAGTTTTTGGAGATACTTTGTTTGATCTCCATAATACCTTGGTTACAGGCATCAGCTCTATCCTGGTCGTTCGATAACAATGCCATATCTGTAAGCTGACTCAGCAGGTTAGTCGTCGTGATCGGCCCCCCGGACTTAAGTAACACAATCACGGCCTCGCCTATCATGTCGTCGACATATTTCTGTTTCAATCCGCTCTCTATCACCATTAATTTATTTCTCTATCTAATACTAGTAGCATCAGATCTTGGTACCGTTTGATCTCACGGTCGCTTTCAGCTAATTCAATCCAGTTTAGAAGCTTGGTGCAAATAGTTTTACGACTCAGGCTCTTCCCTGACTCGAGTAGTTCAACGATAAGCATTCCCATCAGTTGGTCATCTGATAAGGTATCGAACGATGCTAAAGAGTGATTTGGCATGGCAAGGTGTGACTCATGGTTTTGCTGGCGCATTCTTAGCTCCCTGTCTATTCATAGGACCCTAACTATTACCTACAAAATAAACAATTGTGCCGCGATTGTACAGATAAGATTAACTTTATTGGTGTATTAAGGGATCATTTACAGTTAAGGCGGGAGTTCTAAGAGGTATAGGGCTTGAGTGTCCGTTACAAGCCCTGTTAGTAAGAGTTACTCATCATCACGCGATACCACTAACCGGAGGTCGGCGGGGGTGCGCAGCGTCACAGATTCAAGTTTGTCTAACCAACCTGCCCGCTCGGGTGTTAGGCAACCGACGCCTAAGTAACCTAATAACCAACGTCTGACTTCATGCATCAATAACAGACGGATCTCATCGGCCTCATTCTCGGCCATCAATTTCAGCTCGCTAACGAGATTGTCTGTAGTGACTTCTTCCCTGTTGAAGATAAGGCGGATGGTAACTTCACCAATCAACTCGTTACGCTTTACTTCATCAGAAATATACAAATAAACCTCCTCATATCGGAGTAAGACCTAACAACTTTCTACTGGTTAATTGTAGTCAAAAAATGAGTAATTTCCAGCATAAACGTGAATCTTTGTAGTAGCTACCCTACCCACTTTTACTATTATGGTGAAGTATAGAAGCTGACAAGCTTAATTGTAAAGACACACTTAATAAGCGCATGATTTAAAAAGATTTTAATATTATATATTGGTCAATAAATCCTTATTATTCCAAATAGGGTTCTATCTTTATCCTTGTTGACCTAATAAGAGAAACTTTTATAATCGACTGATTTTAAATCATAAATCTTCATATCTCGTTCACCATTATCCAATATTTTCATGTTCTTAAATCTTCGGCTACCATCGATATAGTTATAGTGAGATCATTCCGAAAATGAGTAGTGCCTCGCAAGGTATAGTGCGCCATCCAACGCGTCGCCTTTCGCTACAGACAGTCTGTTAACGATACGTTGAGGTAACCATTCTTTTAAGGGCTGGGCCATGCCGCCTAGTAGAGTTAGTTCATTGTGGCAACGATCCATCAATGCATCTATCATCAATTCGGCGTCGGCAACACATTGTTTTACCAACGTCTGAGCATGGCCGTCTTGATGTTGCGCAAATTCAAATATTTGCTTTGCGTATCGCGCCCAATCCCTCGGTTGTGCCCGTTGAGTCCATAACAACATTTCCTCGGCGCTATGTTTGAATTCGCTCATTAATTGCTGCGTAGCACTACTGTGGGGGATTATCCCTTCGTGAGCGAGCAATGCCATACGTAATGCATTTTTTCCAAGTTCAGCCCCTGATGCGAGGTCGGATAACATAAACCCCCATCCTCCGATTAGATGGAAACTTTCCCCATCCCATACTGCGCCCTGGCTGCCGGTTCCACAAATAAATACAGCACCTGGGTTTCCAGCATGCGCACCGATACAGGCGGTTTCAACGTCAGAGACGATTTTGTGAGTTAACCCTGGTAACTTCCAACTTTCAAGGCGCGCTTTCACTTGGGGAACATTAGCTCCCGCCAGACCCGCCACAAGAATGCTATTAACGTACTCTGAGCAAGGGAGGTTAGCTAACTTGAAGAGTTCTGCTACCACTGTTTCGACTTCATCTAAGGCCGATTGATATTGGGTATAGACATTTGCTGAACCACCCACGAATTCGGCGAGACAATAGCCTTTATCATCAACTAATCGTCCCCGACAATGCGTTCCTCCGCCATCAATCCCTATTCTATATTTCATCATACCCATCTCCATTTCACCTCTCATTTTGTAATCCTTGAGCCTGTGACTGATTGCTTTACAACGCTGTTATGTCAGCGCTGAAACAATTATAAATCCTAAAGCCGTCATTAATACCGAACCTGTCACATGCACCAGGATAGATCCCATCGCCCACAAATAATTACCCATTTGTAACTGGGAAAATATTTCGACAGAAAATGTTGAAAAGGTAGTCATTCCACCGCACAACCCCGTGGTTATGAGTAATTTCCAGTAGGGATCAAGTTGCGGCTGACGGAGAAAATAGGCTGTCGCACCCCCGATGATTAAGCCACCCACTAAGTTAACCAGTAAGGTACCCGGCGGTAAGTTTGGAAATAAACTATTTAACCGGAGTGTTAATAGCCACCGAATGACACATCCTAACGAGCCGCCAATAATGACGGCTAACAAAGACTTAATCATCTTTATCTCCTAATCAAAAAATCATCAGAATTAGCTAACCCATTCATGGTGAAAAAGATGGATTCAACTGGGGATAGGGTCAGTATCGAAAGAGAGAATTGTAGTATTTTGTTCATTGACCGTCCTGACATATAAGCCATTCATCGAGAGCATCGTTATATATCAGGCGTCATCATCCAAAATAGTTGGCGGTTGGGAAAGGTGGAACACCATCACCTTGTGGAGAAGCATACTGGATAGTGGTATGGACTGCAAATGTGTAGCCGGTGGTAAGTACGTGTTATAGAGATAAATTACCGTTGATATAGATGGCCAATACCGTGCAGGATTGTTCGCTTAGAAAGACCCTACTCGCCTTTCTACGCTGCGTTTGAAAAAGAGGAGCCGTATATTGAATCGTAATAAGAATAATGAACGTGGGTAGCGTTATCTGCAGGTAAATGCTTATGCCAGAAGATTTCCATCAAACGGATGTCCACTATTCCCTTTTTTTGCATAATTGGGCCTTAGCGTAGATGGGTATATCGTCCAGATAGGCTAGTTGAATATATCAACGAATCTTCTCTCGTAACGGTATCCGCTTAGCTTTTCATCTGAATTAATTGATATTCTAGGGGGATAGGTGGACACCACTTTTTCATTAGATGATTTCGGCCCACGTATCTGCATCATGGGACCTTCTAACAGCGGTAAATCTACACTGGCTAAAGCAATAGCTTCTAAGCAGTCATTACCATTGGTACACCTCGATCAATTACACCATTTACCTTACACAAATTGGGTGCCCCGTAAGACAGAAGATTTTTATCAATTACATGAAGAGGCTATTTGTGAAGAGAGATGGATAATAGAGGGTAATTACACGAAGTGCATACAATCCCGACTTAAACGCGCTACAGGTCTTATACTGCTTGATGTACCCGTTACAACGGCTTTGTGGCGCTATATACGCCGCTGTTACTCGTCAAAGCCACGTATAGGAGGGCTCACTACCCGAAGGGAGAATGTTACATGGGAGATGTTCAAATACATCGTGCATAGTGCGCCTAAAAACCACCTTGGTCACAGGATAATTTTCGAGCAAGCAACGATTCCAAAACTCATGTTGGTAAATCCTAGTGATATTGATGCCTGCTATCAAAGCTGGGATATATAATAGGCTTGAGAGAGGACAGAGAAACGTCATACTGAGGGTATTGAGTAGATAAGCCGTGGTGCCTTTGCAATGACCATGGACCAGAAACGACAAAGCCCCGCATTTCTGCGAGGCCTTTGAAAAAGTGGTGCCCGAACTCGGAATCGAACCAAGGACACGGGGATTTTCAATCCCCTGCTCTACCGACTGAGCTATTCGGGCAACGGGGCGCATTAAACCCTATTCACTCATCTTCGTCAACACTCTTTCATCAAATTAAACCTGTTTGCTCAACTTTGCAACAAGTTGCCGAGTTTAGCATCAGCGTGGCTGCGCGACTGCCGGTGAAGGGGTCGCGCTGGTCACCGGCTCAGTAGGTGTCGCGAGAATTGCACCGGAGTGTGCGCTCTCGACAGGTAACATCGCGGGAACACCTTCTCCAGGCGTTAAGCTATTCTCTTGTGGGTGTGGCAGCATAATATGATCCAGTATTTTTCTCATTACCGGTGCAGCCACAACGCCATCGCTGCCGCCGTTTTCTAATATCAGAGTCACCGCGACTTTTGGGTCATCAAACGGCGCAAACGCGGTATAAAAAATATGGTCACGTAACCGTACCGGGATCATTTTGGCGTTATACACCTGGTTCTGGCGAAGGCTAAATACCTGTGAGGTACCACTTTTCGCCGCGATACCGTAAGGTGCGGTATGGAAATATTTATAACCCGTCCCGTTCGGCGCATTAGCCATTCCAAACATCGCACGCCGCACCAACCCCCAATAGGGTGAGTCGGCAGTCCCGACTTGCGTAAACGCTTTAGGTGCTTGGTAGGGCTCGACTTGGTTACCGAGTTGCTGCTTTTGTAGAAGGTGGGGGATCATCACTTTGCCGTTGTTCAATAGCGTGACAAGAGCCTTCTCCATCTGAATCGGCGTCGCTATCCAATAACCTTGCCCAATACCTACCGAGATTGTATCGCCCTGATACCAGGCTTTTTTGCGTGCTTTTAGTTTCCAGTCTCGGCTAGGTAATAGGCCTCGGTACTCTTCATTGAGGTCAATACCCGATAGTTTTCCATAGCCAAATTGGCTAAGCATATGATGGATTCTGTCGATCCCCATCATATAGGCGACTTGATAGAAGAAGGTATCCGCAGACTCCTCGATAGCACGCGTGACGTTTAACATGCCGTGCCCCGTTTTCTTCCAGTCGCGGTAACGTCGATCGGTACCGGGGAGTGTCCAGGTCGGTGCGCCGAAGAAGCTCGTTTGTGGGGTAATCACATTATTCAGTAAGGCAGACATCGCCATATAAGGCTTTACTGTCGAAGCAGGCGGATAGAGGCCTTGCGTCACCCGGTTAATCAATGGCAGATCTTTATCTTGGAGTAACTGCTTATAGGACTGATAACTAATCCCTTTAACGAAAGGGTTGGGGTCGTAACTGGGACTAGAGACCATCGCCAGAACCGAGCCATCATGGGGATCCTCTACTAATACGGCGGCACGTTGTCCTACCAACTGGCTTTCGACATACTGTTGTAGGTGTAGATCGAGGGTCAGCCAAATATTTTTTCCGGCAGTCGGTGGCACCTCGTTTAATACACGAATAATGCGTCCGTGGTTATCGACCTCAACCTCTTGATAGCCTGTCTTACCGTGTAGCGCCGATTCATAATACCCTTCGATTCCTTGCTTACCGATATTATGGTCGGCCGCGTAGTTTTCCCCGACGCCTGCCGCATTAAGCCGTTGCGCATCGCGATCGTTGATTTTAGATACGTAGCCGACAACATGGGCTAACGAAGCGCCATAAGGGTAGAAGCGGTCTTGAAACGAGTCAATACTCACCCCTGGGAATCGATATTCGTTCACAGAAAAGCGAGCGATCTCCTCCTCGCTTAATTCTTCTTTCACGACAATAGGCTTATAACGGCTTGTCGCTTTAAGCCGTTTCTTGAAGTCTGCAATATCTTCAGGGGATAAGTCGATAACCGGAGCCAGCTGATCGAGTGTCTGCTGCATATCGGTGATGTTATAAGGGGTCAGCTGCAGATCATATTGCGTCACGTTCTGAACGAGAGGAATGCCGTTACGGTCATAGATCATACCGCGCGTCGGCGCGATCGGGATCATTTTAATATCGTTGGCATTGGAACGTGTTTGATAATAAGCGTGTTGTTGAACCTGTAAATGCCAGAGGTTGATACCTAGGATGACAAAGCATAGGCAGACTAAGCCTAGCGCCACCAGCGCTCGACGGATAAATAACTTTTCTTCAGTTTCAAAATTACGCAGATTCATCGACAACTACTATTGGTGGGCCACAAAATTTCAGCGCCTATCATAAAGGGATTCAACATCAGCGCCAGTAACATTCGCCACTTGGCGTGAATAAAGTGTGTCATTTAATAACAAAGAAGAGCGCTTAAAGCGCCCTTCTCTTTAATGATGATACCGGGTCACTAACGAGTTAGTCACCGAGTAATACTGATTCCAGAGCAATCTTAATCATATCATTAAAGGTTGTCTGGCGCTCTTCTGCGGTAGTTTGCTCATGAGTACGGATATGATCAGATACCGTGCAAATCGCTAAGGCTTTTGCACCGAACTCGGCGGCAACACCATAAATCCCTGCGGCTTCCATTTCGACACCCAAGATGCCATATTTTTCCATCACATCAAACATTTCGGGTTGTGGTGAATAGAACAGGTCCGCTGAGAAAATATTACCGACTTTAGCGTCAATTCCTAAGGCCTTTGCTGCATTCACTGCATTGTTGACCATATCGAAATCGGCAATTGCCGCAAAATCATGGTCTTTAAAACGCATACGGTTAACTTTTGAGTCGGTACTCGCCCCTAACCCAATCACGACATCGCGTAGCTTAATCTGTGGTAACACCGCACCACAAGACCCGACACGAATAATTTTTTTAACCCCAAACTCAGTGATTAGCTCTTTCGCGTAAATCGAGCAAGATGGAATACCCATCCCATGCCCCATGACCGAGATTTTACGGCCTTTATAGGTGCCAGTGTAACCCAGCATACCGCGGACGTTATTCACTTCAACCGCATTATCAAGGAAGTTTTCTGCGATAAATTTTGCTCGTAATGGGTCGCCGGGCATTAACACGACGTCAGCAAAATCACCCATTTCTGCATTAATATGTGGAGTAGCCATCTTTACATCTTCCTTTCACTTTATTAGCGACTCATTGGGAGCCGCTCGACAATCATTAAAATAACGCTTTACCGTACTGCATCGGCTCTAGCTCGAAGAATTTTGCCAAGGTTTGCCCAATATCGGCGAAGGTCTCACGCTGGCCTAATGAGCCGGGCGTAACGCTCGGGCCATAGACCAAAACAGGGATATGTTCGCGCGTATGATCGGTTCCGGGCCATGTTGGATCACAGCCATGATCGGCAGTTAAGATCAGGATGTCTCCCTCTCTCACCTCGGCCATTAATTGTGGAAGACGGCGATCGAAGAGTTCCAAGCCGCCTGCGTATCCCGCTACGTCGCGACGGTGGCCCCAGCTTGAGTCAAAGTCAACGAAATTGGTGAACACTATGCTGTTATCTGGAGCCTGTTGCATCTCTTTGATCGTGGCATCAAATAGGGCATCAAGTCCGGTAGCTTTGACTTTCTTGGTTATCCCTTGTTCGGCATAAATATCTGCAATCTTACCCACCGAAACGACCTCTCCCCCAGCCTGTTTTAGCTTAGCTAGGACAGTCGGAGAAGGTGGTTCTACCGCGAGGTCATGCCGATTACCGGTGCGCTCGAAGTGACCTGCTTTATCGCCAATAAAAGGCCGTGCGATCACACGCCCGATATTATAGCCACCATCGGTAAGCGCTTTACGTGCAATCTCACACAGTGCATAGAGTCGCTCAAGGCCAAAAGTCTCTTCATGACATGCTATCTGGAAGACAGAGTCGGCAGAGGTATAAAAGATCGGCTTACCGGAGCGCATGTGCTCTTCACCCAGTGCATCGAGGATGACGGTGCCCGAAGAGTGGCAATTACCTAGATAGCCCGGTAGGTCAGCTTCTTCGACCAATTGCTTTAAGAGACTCTCTGGAAAAGAGTTCTCTTTTTCTGGAAAGTAGCCCCAATCGAACAGCACGGGTACACCGGCAATCTCCCAGTGACCAGAAGGCGTATCCTTCCCAGAGGAGAGTTCCTGCGCACTGGCATAGGCACCGATGATCTCGGCATCGCCGTCCATACCCGCTGCAATAACTCCGGTCGATAATTCGGCGGCTTTTACTAAGCCCAGCGAGGTCAAGTTAGGGAGCGTCAGCGGCCCTTTTCGACCCTGATCGGCTAAGCCTTGTGCACAGGCCTTAGCGATATGACCAAAGGTATCCGATCCTTTATCACCAAACTTCTCAGCGTCTTGGCTAGCGCCAATTCCAAATGAATCAAGAACCATTACAAAAGCACGTTTCATGTTCACTCCTTAATATGAGCGTGAGATAAAAGTTATCGATCAGGACAGTATGCACCGATCAGTAATAAGAGTCTCAATATTTTGCGTGCAGGTCCTGCTCACCCTGACCACAAGTCGCCAACAAGCTACTTAACAGCCCTGATGCCCCAAAGCGAAAGTGTCTTTTATCCGCCCAGTCAGGGCCTACTATCTCTGCAGCGAGCGCAAGATAGGCCGCGGCGTCCTCGGTCGTACGCACGCCACCCGCAGCCTTAAAGCCGACTGACTCCGCCTTATTTTTATCACGGATCGTTTCTAGCATAATGCGAGCTGCCTCAAGGGTGGCATTAACCGGGACTTTACCCGTCGAGGTTTTGATAAAGTCGGCACCGGCATCGATCGCGATCTCACTGGCTTGGCGGATCAGTTGTGGATCCTTGAGCTCGCCGCTTTCGATGATGACTTTCAATAATACGCCACTTAATGCACAGGCCGTTTTACACTCATGTACTAGGGTAAAACCAATCTCCGTATCCCCATCACGTAGTGCACGCCATGGAAAAACCACGTCGACCTCATCCGCTCCGCTCGCTATCGCCGCACGCGTCTCTGCCACGGCCACGGTAACGTCAGCATTACCGTGAGGAAAGTTGGTCACAGTAGCGATTTTAATATCGGGGGTTTCTTGCAATTGCAAAGCGTGACGCGCTATAGCAATAAATTGTGGATAGATGCAGATTGCTGCAGTATTTCCTAACGCACTTTTCGCCTGGCGGCATAAGGCAATGACCTTCTGGTCAGTATCGTCATCGTTAAGCGTAGTCAGGTCCATCAGCCCTAAAGCATATTTAGCGGTCTGGGTTACATCGGTCATTATCTATTACTCAATTGTTATGTTTTGGTAATTATACCAAACTGATAACAAATAAGTGTGAGCGATTAGTGATATGTCCTATTCACGTCGATAATTAGGACAGAACTCGCGCTAACTTAGGAAAAAGTCGCAGACTATTTTGCCATACCGCTTCTTGTAGTGCCTCGATGGGGAGCTTTTTTAGTTCAGCCAAGATATTGCAAACTTGTATGACGCGTTCAGGTCGGTTTGCCTCCCCTTGATAGCCTTGCAGCGGCATGTCTGGCGCATCAGTTTCTGCGACCAGATATTCGAGGGGGATCTTGCTGATGGCATCTCGAGTTTTATGCGCTCGGGGGTAACTAATACTTCCGCCTACCCCGAGGTAGAAGCCAAGGTCAATAAACCGCTTCGCTTGCTGATAACTCCCCGTAAAACCGTGAATGACGCCCGTTGCCGGAAGCTGAGTATCTTTAAGTAACTTAGCTAAAGGATCATGACTTTTGCGTGAATGGAGGATGACGGGTAGTGAATATGACTTAGCCAGATCGAGCTGTGCCGATAGTAGTTGCCATTGACGTGCGGCCAGCGCACAGAGTTCTGGTGTATAGAAATCTACGCCGATTTCGCCGATAGCAAGAATAGTGTCATCCTCTGCTAGGTGTTTTTCGAGTCGTAATACATCGTCATCATGGTGGTGTTGCGTCCAGAGTGGATGTAATCCTAATGCGGCGAAGACCTCGGGGATGCGGCGAGCAAGCTGAGTAATAGGGACAAAATCGTCGGCATTCGTCGCAGGCGTAACGATTCCGGTCACATTTGCTTGACGTACCTGCGCGAGGCTATGCTCAAGATCACCGGCAAAGATGGGGAAGTTAAAATGACAGTGGGTATCGATATAGTGCATAAGAGTGAGTGGGTTGTGCCGGCATCCATGCCAGCTAAGTTATCGTGTATAGACTATAACTTTTTACGCCCAGTAAAGAGGCTAATCAAGAACAGAATAATACCGACCACGAAGACGATTTTCGCAGCCCAAGCCGCGGTACCCGCTAAAGAACCGAAACCGAGCGCCGCTGCGATGAGTGCAACGACAAGAAAGATAATTCCCCAACGAAACATATGCCACCCCTTTATTTAGTTATCATAACGTTATTGAGCGAGTTCGAAATTGCACTCTGTAATATAGACAGATTAGTTAACGACTTTCAGCTCGTTTTTTACTTTTTGGACTCCCGAAATACCTTGCACCAGTTTTCCGGCTTGCTGCTTTTCTAATTGAGTAGGGATCGAACCTGTTAAAAACACTTCTCCATGCCTCGTCGTTACATGCAAGTGGCGCGTGGTGATCTGCTTATCTATCAGAAGACGCATGATCGCTTCACTCGTTGTCGCGACATCGCTGGCATAGACTCTGACCGAACTCCCCTTTGCATGTCGCACACGCAACTGATTATCCAGCTGTCTTACGCCCGGTATATTTTCAGATAGACGCTGCAGGCGGGTTTTTTCTTCCAGTGAAGAAACGAATCCACTTACCGTAACCTTGCCATGATCCGTGTTCACGGATAACGAGGATACTTGCGTTTTTTTATCATCTAAAATTGCCGCTTTAACATTTGCAGTGACGGTTGTATCGTCTAGGAAATGCCCTACATGATTAACAGACTGACTCACTAGAGAGTGAGTCTGTTCGGCAGTAACGTTTACGCTAGCCAATGCGCCTAGACCTACCAGTACTAGCAGGAGTTTTATTAAAGTTAGTTTCGCTTTCATAACATGATTCTTCTTAAACGCTTAGGCCTAGACCCTGCGTAGAGAAGACATTATTCAATCCCTCAATTTATTCATTTATAACTATAGTAGAGTTTGAAAAATACGTAGGGTTTTAAGAATTAACTGACTGGGATATATGAAAAAAAACCCACCTTAATGGGTGGGTTCCTATCGACTAGTGTTCGCGGGTTTTACGGAAAGTAACGTCCGGATAGCGCTCTTGGGTTATATTGAGGTTAACCATCGTCGGTGCGATATAAGTAAGGTTGTCACCGCCATCTAGCGCGAGGTTGACTTCATTCTTACGTTGGAATTCATCGAATTTTTTTACGTCGCCACATTCTACCCAGCGAGCGGTAGAAACGTTAATCGACTCATAAATTGCTTCTACGTTATATTCAGATTTAAGGCGCGCGACTACGACATCAAACTGTAGGACCCCTACCGCCCCCACAATCAAGTCATTATTGCTTACCGGGCGGAAAACCTGCACGGCCCCTTCTTCGGAGAGCTGAACCAGCCCCTTCAGTAATTGCTTCTGTTTTAATGGGTCACGTAGGCGAATACGACGGAAAAGTTCCGGTGCAAAGTTCGGAATGCCGGTAAATTTCATTTTCTCGCCTTGCGTAAATGAGTCACCGATCTGGATCGTTCCGTGGTTATGTAATCCGATAATATCCCCCGGCCACGCCTCTTCAACATGCGCACGGTCACCGGCCATAAAGGTCAGTGCGTCGGAGATCACGACATCTTTTCCGGTGCGGACTTGGTACATCTTCATCCCTTTCTCATACTTACCGGAAACAATACGCATAAAGGCAACACGGTCACGGTGTTTCGGATCCATATTGGCTTGGATCTTGAAAACAAACCCAGAAAATTTATCCTCAGCGGCGGTGACCGGGCGTTGGTCGGTCGAGCGTGGCATAGGTGTAGGCGCCCATTCGATTAAGCCGTCTAACATATGGTCAACACCGAAGTTGCCGAGCGCCGTCCCGAAGAACACCGGGCTTAGCTTACCTTTTAAAAACAGGTCACGATCAAACTCGTGGGAAGCGCCCTGTACCAGCTCCAACTCGTCGCGAAGCTGTCCGGCTAATTCGTCACCGATCGCCGCATCGACTTCAGGGTTAGCTAACCCTTTAATTTTACGAACTTCTTGAATAGTATGCCCTTTACCTGACTGGTAAAGGATGACTTCGTCGTCGTAAAGGTGGTAAACGCCTTTGAAAAGCTTTCCGCAACCAATAGGCCAGGTAATCGGTGCACAGGCGATTTTTAGCTCGCTTTCCACCTCATCAAGCACTTCCATTGGATCACGGATATCACGGTCCAATTTGTTCATAAAGGTGAGGATAGGCGTATCGCGTAAGCGAGTCACTTCCATCAACTTACGCGTACGATCCTCGACCCCTTTCGCGGCATCAATCACCATTAAGCAGCAGTCAACCGCCGTTAAGGTCCGATAGGTATCTTCCGAGAAGTCTTCGTGACCAGGGGTATCGAGTAAATTGACGAGTTTATCGCGATAAGGAAACTGCATGACGGAGGTCGTGATTGAGATCCCCCGCTGTTTTTCCATTTCCATCCAGTCCGATTTCGCGTGTTGATTCGAGCCACGGCCTTTGACGGTTCCTGCTGTTTGGATAGCTTGCCCGAAGAGTAAAACCTTTTCTGTAATGGTCGTTTTACCGGCATCGGGGTGAGAAATGATTGCGAAAGTGCGCCGAAGGGCGACTTCTTGCAGAAGACGTTCTGTAGACATGTTTTCTCTTAATTCCTGACGTTCGTGAGTACTTAGAGACTCATTAAATACAATTGCTGCTAGTTTACACGAATTCCCTTTTTTTCGATATTACCCAATAATTTCGATAAGGATAAAAATCAGTGTTGGCCGTCCCACCCAAGCTGCTTTGCAATACGGACTAAGAATGATTCACAGTTAGATTCAGTTTATGAAATGATTTTTATTATTAACTAATTGATTTTAATGGTTTTATTTCATCTGTTGTCTTTATTTATAGCCTGTCATGGTGCATAATTATTAACCATAAACTATCGATATTACTTTTGGGGATATAACTATGCTGACGCCTGATATGGTTTCACGTTTAAATGACCAGCTCAATCTTGAGTTTTACTCTGCTAACCTCTACCTACAAATGAGTGCTTGGTGCAGCGATAAAGGCCTTGAGGGAGCAGCCTCTTTCCTGCGCAGCCATTCACGTGAAGAGATGGATCACATGCAACGCTTGTTTAATTATCTAAGCGATGCAGGTGCACTGCCCGTGCTCGGTACCATCGAAGCTCCCCCTATCACCTTCGATTCAGTGAGTGATTTATTTAATCTCACCTATCGTCATGAACTGCTTATCACCCAGAAGATTAATGAATTAGCCCACGCTGCCATGACGTCACAAGACTACTCGACGTTTAATTTCCTACAGTGGTATGTTGCCGAGCAACATGAAGAAGAGAAGTTATTTAAAACTGTACTCGATAAGTTGGGCATGCTGGAGAACAGCTCGAATGGTCTGTTCTTAATTGATAAAGATCTTGCTGCGATGAATGCTGACTCTCATCCAGGAACCGCACATAGCTGATTACGGTAACGGTTACGGGCTTCATAAAAGTCCCGTAACCGTATAGACGCTTACGCCTGAGCCAGATATTGAGTAGCGCTCACCGAGATTTCAGAAGGTGGAACCGGCCGACTAAAATAAAAGCCTTGATGGATATCACAGCCTAGATTAACCAAATAGGTTTGTTGCTCTTCACTTTCAACACCTTCCGCAACAATATTCAAATTCATATTCTTCGCCAGCTCAATAATCATTGAGAGTAGACGCGGGTCGGTATCTTTGTGACCAATACTATTAATAAAGGCGCGGTCGATCTTTAACTCTGTAGCCGGCATATTCTGTAGGTAAAGAAGACTTGAATAGCCCGTACCAAAATCATCGATAGCAACTTGTACGCCTACCGCTTTAAGCTCCTGCAAAATCGTAATACTTTCTTGAGGATAACGCATAGCCGTGGTTTCGGTGATTTCTAAAATCAGCTTATCCGCAGGGAGTTGGTACTCTGCAAGGGTCCTGGTGACTAAGTAAATTAAGCTTTTTTGCTCAAACTGCTGTGCGGAAAGATTCACCGAAATACTAAGGTGTGTCGCGCCTTCTTTATGCCATAGCGCCAATTGGCGGCACGCTTCGTTAAGTACCCACTCCCCTAACAATAGGATCATTCCTGTCTGTTCGGCGATGGGTAAAAATTTATCTGGGGTCTTTAATCCACGTTCGGGATGCTGCCAGCGCACTAGTGCTTCGTAACCAATAACCTCACCAGAGGTGACGTTTAGCTTAGGCTGGTAGAATAAACGCAATTCGTCGTTATGGATCGCTCGCCATAACTCATTCTTCAGTTGAACTTGACTCCGCCCGATAGGGCTCATCGAGGGTTGATAAAGGCTAAAGCCGTTTCGGCCGCTATTTTTAGTGTGATACATGGCTGAGTCGGCATTGAATAACATTTCGCGTGCTTCACCGCCATGTAACGGGAACATTGCGATACCCACGCTCAATGAAACTCGTAACTCAAAACCTTCAACGTGAAATTCAGGCTCTATTATCTCAACCAGCTTCGCCGCTAAATTTGAGGCATTTTCCTCTGAGTTAGCGTTAGACAAAAGAACAAATTCGTCTCCCCCCACTCTAGCTAAGGTATCGCTCGCTGTGATGACCTGAGTAAGACGCTTAGCGACTTCAACCAATAGCTTATCACCAATATCGTGACCATAAGCGTCGTTAACCATTTTGAACCCATCGAGATCCATATACAGTAAACTGAACGTCGACGTATTTTGTTTGGCTCGGGCGATATAGTCGTTAAGCTTCTCTTCGAACAAGGTACGATTCGCTAAATTCGTTAGCGGATCGTGAAGAGCCATCTGGCGCAACTCTTCGTTAGTCAGCTTTAATTCGTCCGCCAAACGAGAGACTCGGCGTTGCGACTCGATCATCGCACCAAATAGGTTACTGCCTAATATCGCCAAGGTGAAAACGAATACCCAAATGGTCAATCTCTGTGAGCCAAGGCCACCGGGTATGACCTGCATCGTGGTATGGAAATGAGCGGCATACATGCCCGTGTAATGCATCCCGGCTATCGCAATTCCCATCACTATCGCGGCGAGAAAACGTCGATACAGTACGCCTGTTTCATTGTTGCGTAATCTAAAGGCCAACCACAAAGCGACCGCCGAGGCGCTATACGCAATCACGATTGAAAAGATGACGGGCAACCTATGCCATACGATGGGTTGGCTAACACGCATCGCGGCCATACCAATGTAATGCATCGCAACCACTGAGGAGCCAAGCATGAGCGAGCCGAGAAGCAAGTTAGGTAGCGTAAATTGGTTATGCCGGAAGACTGCCCATAACGCAATGATTGAGCCTAATACGGCGGCTGCAATGGAAAAGATCGTCTCACTTACGCTGTAGCGCATCAGGGTATCGAAATGCATCGCCATCATACCGATGAAGTGCATTGACCAAATACCAATCCCCATCGCCGCGCCGCCGCCGACTAACCACAAAGCCGCATGCAGACCCCGGCTATCAGCAACTCTCGCCACAGTATCTAGCGCTGAAAAGGAGGCTAAGAAGGCGATAAATACGGAGGCCATCACTAGGCCACTATCCCAACCAACATGCATCATATTCATCGTATCCAATTGGCTCTCCTGATCAGCGTTACTGCAGAAGATCCCTCTTCATACCGAACGTAAAATGATTAATTACCGTAATCTTACGTGATTCATTGGTCAGTGAACAATTATTTTAGGATTATGATGATTAAATAATCGAGCGTTTTGTTCTAGCAGCAGATAATTGTCTGCTGCTGCTCGCTATAGTACAAAATACTAATCAGTCGTCGGGCTATGGCGCTTTGCGAGCCAACCCAAGCAGAGCGCGCCGATAAATCCGCATAATGCGGCGAACGTCAACCATGCACCTGGCATGGCCTTATCGCCAGTACTATGGATAAGATAGCTTGATATTGCCGGGGTAAATCCACCAAATAGCGCAGTCGCTAGGCTATACGCAAGGGAAAAACCTGAAGCCTTAACGTCGACGGGCATCACCTCTGCCAACCAGACGACCATTGCGCCGTTGTAGCTTGCGTAGAGGAAGGAGAGCCATAGCTCGGTCTCGATTAGGTGTGCGAAGGTCGGCGCGGCGACTAACCAGCGTAAGATTGGCCATGCCGTGAAGATCATTAGTAATGTGAAGATAATAAGGAGGGGCCGACGGCCGACTCGGTCTGATAGTGCCCCCATAATCGGTAGCCAGAATAGGTTCGAAATACCCACAAACAGCGTGACCAGAAAGCTTTGCTGGTCACTCATGTTGAGTACGGCTTTACCAAATGTTGGCGTGAATGCGGTTATCATATAGAACATCACCGTTGTGGTAACGACCATAAACATTCCCGCAATCACCAAAGCCCAGTTGCGTAGTACCGAGCGTGCGATCTCTCTCATCCCAGGACGATGTTTCTTTTCTTTGAAGGCTTCGGTTTCTTCGAGCGAACGTCGAATGTAGAACAGGAACGGCACAACCATACAGCCAATAAAAAACGGAATTCGCCATGCCCACTCTGAAACGATCTCTTTCCCCAATAGATGATTAAGCGCAAGTCCTAGTAAGGCTGCAAAAATGACGGAGACCTGTTGGCTACCCGATTGCCAGCTGACGAAAAAACCACGACGACCAGGTGGCGCAATTTCTGACAGATAGACAGAAACGCCGCCCAACTCAACCCCCGCGGAAAAGCCTTGTAATAAGCGGCCAACCAATATCAGTATCGGTGCAAAAACGCCTATGGTGCTATATCCCGGAACTACGGCAATGGTCAACGTGCCGAGGGCCATTAATCCAAGAGTAATCAATAACCCTTTACGACGACCATGTTGGTCAATATAAGTGCCGAGAATAATCGCACCCAATGGGCGCATTAAGAATCCAGCACCGAATGTCATTAGCGTCAACATCAGCGAGGCGAATGGGTTACTGCCTGGGAAGAAGGTTTTCGCGATCGCCGTCGCGTAATACCCAAATACCATGAAGTCATACATTTCTAGAAAGTTACCGCTGGTGACGCGGAATATCGATTTAGCATTTTGCCAAGCGGAAGGACTTGAGGGAGATTCAGAATAACTCATTGGACAGCTCTCACATTTTTTTATCTTTTGTACCTAACGTTATCCTGTTTTAATGTTAATCGAGTCACTTTTCATTAAAAATTATATAACAAAATATAAACATAATATCTCGCGCATAAAAAAAATCCTCCCGAAGGAGGATAGTTAAGCATTGAATACTGGCTACTTTGCGGCAGTCTCTAAGCCCATTAGCCCTATTTTCAAATACCCCGCGCTACGAAGCTCATCCATGATGCTCATTAAGGTCGCATAGTCGATACTTTTGTCCGCTTGGAAGAAGATAGTCGTCTCTTTATTCCCTTGCGTCTGAGCGATGATCTTCTGCACAAGGTCCTGCTTATCGACGGCATCATTTCCCACAAATAGCTGGTTGCCCTCTTTTACGCTGAGATACACCGGTTTCTCTGGCCGAGGCTGAGGTGTACTGGTCGAGGCCGGTAAGTTAACGCGGATATCTACCGTTGCTAGCGGAGCGGCGACCATGAAGATAATCAGCAGCACCAGCATCACGTCTATAAAAGGCGTGACGTTAATCTCATGCATTTCACCATCGCCTTCCACTTCATCATTGAGTCGCATTGCCATAACAATTAACCCACACGTAGTTTTTGAGTAGAACCGTTCTGCGTCACTGGCTTATAAGCGCTATTTTGTAGGTCAGCATCGCGGCTTTGTAAGAGAATAATCTGTGCAGCGCTGTCGCCCAGCGAGGCCTTATAACCGGCGATCATACGCGCGAATACGTTGTAGATAACAACTGCTGGAATCGCCGCAACTAGGCCCACCGCTGTCGCTAATAGCGCTTCAGCGATACCCGGAGCAACCACCGCCAAGTTAGTGGTTTGCGTCTTAGCAATACCTATAAAGCTATTCATGATTCCCCACACTGTTCCGAACAACCCGATGAAAGGAGAAACGGAACCAATGGTCGCTAAGAAACCGTTATTGCGGCTCGCATGACGGCCGATACGTGCAACTTGGCGTTCGAGTCTAAATACCGTACGTTCTTTAATCGCGCCTTGGTCATCACTCTGTGCGGAGAGGATGCGCTCATCGAGGGCTTCCGCGACGAGTAAGGCTGCATGGCTGTTTTTAGAGAAGTTCTGGGCGATTTTCCCTGCACCCTCTAATGTACGCGCCTCTTTTAACGCGAGCTGATCGGCCTTAAGTCTACGCTTAGCTGCACTCAGTTCAGTGTACTTAGCAAAGAAAATCGCCCAAGTCGCAACCGAGGCGATGAGTAAACCTATCATCACGACTTTAACGACGATATCAGCATGTTGGTACATGCCCAGCACGGATAAATCTGTTTGCATCAGATTAGTAGTTACGACACTCATTCTCTAGCCTCAGCTTGTTGCATAAAACAATTGCGGACATGATACCAAAAGCAAATTCTATTGATAGTAGTTATCATTACTATTTACATATAGAAAATTATAGTGTCGAATAATGTTCGCTTAAAACAGGAAGTTATAATCATAAATACGGTGGATAATTTTAAGAGGCAATAAGTATACCGTTATCACCGATTAACCTAAGAAAACCCTCCCCTTTTGTGAAAACTGTGCCTACTCTAGGCGCTAATCATATTCTTTCAGCTCAGGACTCTCTTCCATGTCGGACAAACATCATCTTGAAACCACTCTGATTAGCGCTGGACGCAAACCTCGCTACACCCAAGGTGCAGTGAATAGTGTTGTACAAAGAGCCTCCTCCCTTGTATTCCCGTCAGTAGAGGAAAAAAAGCGGGCTACCGCAGGTCGGGCGAAAGGTGAATTATTTTACGGGCGTCGCGGTACCTTAACGCACTTTGCACTACAAGATGCCATGACCGAACTTGAGGGAGGGGCTGGATGCGTACTCTACCCTTGCGGCGCAGCGGCCGTCGCTAATGCTATCCTCGCCTTCGTCGAAGCCGGTGACCATATTGTCGTCAGTGGTTCCGTCTATGAACCGACTCAAGACTTTTGTACGCATATCCTTAAAAAACTTAACGTCGAAACGAGCTATTTCCCCGCCCTGTCCGGTGAGGAAATTGCCCAATGGCTACGTCCAACTACACGTGTTGTGTTTCTTGAATCACCGTCGTCTATCACCATGGAAGTCCAAGACATTCCGACGATTATCGCTACGGTGCGGCGTATCGCTCCACAGGCGGTGATTATCATCGATAATACCTGGGCGGCGGGGATCTTATTCGATGCGTTAGGAGCCGGTGCGGATATTTCTATTCAGGCTGGTACCAAATATCTAGTCGGACACTCTGATGCTATGATTGGTACCGCCGTAGCAAACGAGCGCTGCTTAGCACAACTACGCGAAAATTCTTATCTTATGGGACAGATGGTTGACGCGGATACGGCCTACGTTACCGCACGGGGATTACGTACCCTCGCTGTCCGACTGCGCCAACACCAAGCGGCGAGTATCGAGATTGCGCAGTGGCTCAGCCTACGTGAAGAGGTTTTCCGCGTAAATCATCCAGCACTGCCTGAATCTCCCGGCCACGCCTTCTGGCAGCGTGATTTTTCTGGATGTAGTGGGTTATTCTCTTTTATCCTGAAAGAAAAGCTCAGCCCACAAGCGCTTGCCGACTATCTCGATCATTTCGAGCATTTCAGCATGGCTTACTCCTGGGGAGGATTCGAATCACTGATCCTCGCCAATCAGCCCGAAGAGATTGCAGCGATCCGCCCCGTCGGGGAGCTTGATTTTAGTGGAACACTAGTTCGTTTACATATTGGGTTAGAACACCCACAAGATCTGATAGACGACTTAGAACGGGGCTTCGATCGCTTAAAAGCTATGGGGTAAACACTCCTAAAACGGTAGGGAGCTCTCACAACCTGCCGTTTTTGTCTACACTTAGGCTCATTATCTACATTATTTGATCAAGAGAAGGGGCCTAAGATGTCTGAACAGCTTAATGTCACGCTACACGATGGTCGTACCATGCCGCAACTCGGCTTGGGTGTCTGGCAAGCCTCGATTGAACAAACTCGAGAAGCCGTCAACCACGCTCTCAATACCGGGTATCGATCCATCGATACCGCTGCCGTCTACAAAAATGAAGAAGGGGTCGGTCAGGCTCTACAAGATACTTCCCTTGCTCGGGATGACATCTTTATCACCACTAAACTGTGGAACTCCGACCAAACCGACTGGCAACGCGCGTTAGAAACAAGTCTGGGTAAATTACAACTCGACTATGTTGATCTCTATCTCATGCACTGGCCTTGCCCACAACAGGACAACTACGTTAAGGCGTGGGAAGGTATGATCGATCTGCAACGTCAAGGGCTAGTGAAAAGTATTGGGGTCTGTAATTTTCAAGAAACCCACTTGGAGCGCATCATCAAAGAGACAGGCGTAACGCCGGTTGTTAACCAGATCGAGCTTCATCCGTTATTTCAGCAGCGTCAGCAGCATACCTGGAATGCGCTACACAAGATCCATACCGAGTCGTGGAGCCCACTGGCACAGGGTGGCGAAGGTGTTTTCGATCAGTCGATTATTCAAAAACTCGCAGAGAAATATCAGAAAACGCCAGCGCAGATCGTCATTCGTTGGCACTTGGATAGCGGCCTTATCGTTATTCCTAAGTCCGTTACACCTAAACGTATTGACGAGAACTTTGCCGTCTTCGATTTTAAATTAGAAAAAGAAGAGCTGAAAGCGATTGCCACGTTAGATAGCGGCAAACGCCTCGGCCCTGAACCAGGTAGTTTCGAGAAATTATAAAGTGCTTCCTAGCGCCTCCCGACCGGGAGGTGCTAGGATCAGTAATTATTAAGTGACGCCTGAGAAGGCTGCACGAGTAGTTGCCCTACCGCCCCCTGATCGAACAGCTCTAAGTTCTGGCTTCCATAGATGAACGGGAAATGTGCCGACGAGGTCTGCGGAAAAGTCACCAGTAATTCTACGTTACCATCCACCCACACGGTATCTTTCCAGCCTCTATCTTCCACCATTGGCGGTGCACCATTGACGCTTTTGATTAAGAACATCGCGCCTTGCACTGTGAAGGATTGTGGAAGATCCGCCTCTATGGTCCAGCGTTCAAAACTTCCCTGCTGAACCGTCGTATCGACACGCGTCATATCCCAGGCTTTATCGTTAACCCCAGCTGGCGAATCATTTAGCCGTATATGTCGAGTCTGGCTTGTCATTCCGGTTTCAAGCGCTGTCACGAGGGAGGTCGGAACGCTATCAGTGACTAAGGGCAGCAATCCAGTGGGCCGCAGGGTCAAGACGAGCGTAGAGGTTAATACGGTTGAGGGTTCAAATATGCCGCGGATCCTTTCCATAATCGTGGCCTCAGTCCCGGCGCTAATCGAGACGTTATGTCCATCGGAGAGATCGATCAATACCTCGCGTCGCTCACCAGGCGCTAAGGAGAGCTGCGTAGTGCTAACCGGCGAAGACATAAAGCCTTGATCCCCTGCGATAACCGTAAAAGGACGATTATCGCTGAGTTGCAGCATATAGCGCCGTGCATTAGATGCATTGAGTAATCGTAGGCGCACCCACCCACGAGAAGCATTGAAATAAGGCTTCTGCGTGCCGTTAATCAGTAGCGTATCACCGAGGAAAGCCGTGGACTCGTCCTCATAGACCGGTGTACCAAAATTATCCAAGCGTTTATCTTGAATAATCAAAGGAATATCGTCGACACCGTAGTGTTTAGGGAGCGGGAGCTGTTTACTCACTTCGTCTTCAACCAACCATAGTCCCGCAAGCCCGCGATAGACCTGTGATCCGGCATGTTGATAGGTATTGGCGTGATACCAAAGCGTTGCGGCGGGTTGCCGAATAGGAAGGATAGGTGACCAGTCGACCTCTGAAGAGATTAACCGTGGCGCCCCGCCACTCAATGGCCCCGGAACATGCAAACCGCCCACCATCATCGATACGGATTCCGTTAAGCGATTACTATAAATCAGTTTAACGTCATCGCCGCTCCAGACTTTGACCGTGGGGCCTAAATACATGCCATTAAAGCCAATACAGTCGGCCTGATTACGCCCGTTAAATGCCCAGTGCGCCTCTTGCATCATTAAAAATATCGGTTGACCGCGACGCGACTCAATCAACGGCGGAATATAAAGAGGATTACTCCCCTCATTGTCTGCAGCAAATACCGATTTCGGTAGTAAAGCAGGACCAACAGCCGCGGCCGCTGAAAACTGAATAAATTTGCGTCGGGTAAAGGACATTAATAATCAACCTTAAACAAAATGGCAGCAAGTAAGCAATGGCATGTAGCGTAATTAATTTACGTGGTTAGCTTCGCGACGTTTAACTTCAGCGTTTAACTCATCCAACTTCTGCTGCATCACTTCACGGCAGTGATTGGTCAATTTTCTTGCTGATTGGTCTTTAAAGGGGGTGGTATCGATCGGCGGTAGCATTTCGACAATCACTAACCCATTTTTAAGGCGATTGAAATTGATTTTGTCATGAGTATCAGACACCACGATCGGGATGATAGGCACTCCTGCGGCTAATGCTGCATGAAAAGCACCCGTTTTGAACGGAAGCAATCCACGTCCACGACTACGCGTCCCTTCGGGAAACATCCAGAACGAGACATTGCCTTCTTTTAGCTGGTCCACGACTTGGTTAATACTGTTATGCGCTTTCGCTTTATTGTCGCGGTCGATCAATAAGTTTCCTGTCAGCCAATAGAGTTGGCCGAAAAAAGGGATCCATACAAGGCTCTTCTTTCCTACTGTTACGGTCGGCGCTTGTACCATGTTCGCCACCGTTACCATATCGTAATTATTTTGGTGATTAGCAATATAGATAGCGTTGCCTACTTTCTCGATCCCTACTGGCTTACGCAGCTCGAGCTTGATCCCGAAAAGATAGCTGAGTTTACCGAATAGATGAGCAAACGTCGCAACATGGCGCGGATTGCGCGGTGAGAACAAACACCATAGGCACCCGAATACGGAGACGACAATAGAGTATACGACAACCAAGATCGCACGTAATAGTAACAGCATAGCATCCTCAAAAGAGGAAGAGGGTATCTTCCCTCCTCCTAATAATATATCCAAATAATCCTGGTCCCTTCTGCGCGTTAAGCAAAGACTGAACCTCGCTATCTACTTCGACAAGCCCCATTCAAGAGAAAGGTGGCTATTCGATATCGACACGGTCAATACGTTGTAGACCTCGCGGAAGTAGCGTCCCTTTACGGCCCCTTTCAGCTTTAAATTTCTGTAGTTCTTCACTACGTAGCTTCAGCTTACGTTTGCCGACATAAAGGGTAACGGTACTCTGATTATTGATTAATAGCAGCCATAATAGCTTATCTTTACCCGCCACGAAGTCAGCCCCCGGAATAGAAATAATTTTATTCCCTTTTCCTTTCGAGAGTTGCGGTAAGTCATCGACCGAGAACATAAGCATTCTACCCGCTTCAGTAATCGCTAGAAGCTGATCTTTTGAGTCGTCGATCACTTGTGGCGCCATGACTTTAGCTTGGTCCGGCAATGTCAGTAAGGCCTTACCGGATTTGGTCCGCGAGTGTAAGTCCGCAAAGGTACAGATAAATCCATACCCAGCATCCGACGCCATGAGGAGTTTGGTCTCGTCAGGCTCCATCAGGATCTGCTGTACCGTCGCGCCAGGAGGAGGAGTAATTTTTCCGGTTACCGGCTCTCCCTGTCCTCGGGCAGAAGGTAACGTGCTCGGATCTAAGGTATAGCTACGTCCGGTCGAGTCAATGATATTGACCGGTTGATTACTCTTGCCTTTAGCGGAGCCAAGATAGCTATCACCCGCTTTATAGCTCAACCCTGTAGGATCGATATCGTGACCACGTGCCGCCCGTATCCATCCCATTTGTGATAGCACAACGGTGACCGGTTCAGAAGGCAGCAGTTCGGTTTCGCTAATCGCTTTGGCTTCGGCGCGTTCTTGCAGCGGCGAGCGGCGGTCGTCGCCGTATAGCTTGGCGTCGGCTTGGAGCTCTCTCTTCAACAAATTACTCATTTTACGCTCTGAGGCTAACAATGCTTGTAGCTCATCACGCTCTTTTTCTAACTCTTGTTGCTCGCCACGGATTTTCACCTCTTCCAGCTTAGCAAGATGGCGTAATTTTAATTCGAGAATCGCTTCCGCCTGCGTCTCACTTAGCCCGAAACGGGCGATGAGTGCGGGTTTCGGCTCATCTTGTTGACGAATAATTTCAATGACTTCGTCGATATTCAAGAACGCCACCAGCAGGCCTTCTAAAATATGTAATCGATTCAATACTTTTTCTAAGCGATACGAGAGGCGGCGACGAACCGTATCGCGACGATAGGTTAACCATTCGCTTAGGATCTCACGCAGGTTCTTCACTGCCGGACGGTTATCGAGCCCGATCATGTTGAGGTTAACGCGATAGCTCTTTTCCAGATCCGTCGTCGCGAAGAGATGATTCATCAAGGATTCACTATCGACACGGTTCGAGCGCGGAACGATGACAATACGAGTTGGACTTTGGTGATCGGACTCATCGCGAAGATCCTCGACCATTGGCAGCTTCTTATTGCGCATTTGGGTCGCGATCTGCTCCAAGACTTTGGAACCAGAGGCTTGATGAGGAAGAGCCGTGACGACAATTTCTCCGTCTTCCAGCTGCCATACCGCACGCTGGCGAATACTGCCACGTCCCGTTTCATAGATTTTACGGATCTCTTTACGCGGGGTGATTATCTCAGCTTCCGTCGGAAAATCCGGCCCTTGAACGATATCTAAAAGCGTTTCGAGAGAGGTTTCGGGTTTATCGATCAACGCAATCGTCGCCTGCGCGACTTCGCGCAGGTTATGCGGCGGGATATCTGTGGCCATCCCTACCGCGATACCTGTCGTTCCGTTCAGTAGAATATTCGGCAACCGCGCGGGCAGCATCTTCGGCTGTTCCAATGTGCCATCGAAGTTTGGAATGAAGTCAACGGTCCCCTGCCCTAACTCCGCTAACAGCGTTTGCGCATATTTGGAGAGGCGAGATTCGGTATAACGCATGGCCGCGAAGGATTTAGGATCATCCGGCGCCCCCCAGTTCCCTTGTCCATCGATTAATGGATAACGATAAGAGAAGGGTTGCGCCATCAGCACCATGGCTTCGTAACATGCACTGTCACCGTGTGGGTGGTACTTACCGAGCACATCACCGACGGTACGCGCTGACTTTTTAAATTTTGCGCTAGCATTAAGCCCCAGCTCCGACATCGCATAAATAATGCGACGCTGCACGGGTTTAAGCCCATCGCCAATGTAAGGCAATGCGCGGTCCATAATGACGTACATCGAATAGTTGAGATAAGAATTCTCAGTAAACTCGTGTAGTGCACGGCGCTCAACACCGTCCTGCGTGATGACACTCATGAATTATTCCTCACTTCACTCCCGGGATATCTGTTTCTGGCGGGATTATTTGTTCGCGATAGTACCTTATTAGGCATCGTTAGTCACAACAACTCTGTTTCAATGCGAGCTTGTGATCGCATGGCGCGTTAATTTTTTACGGAAATATCAGTCATACTTTCCGTCTCTCTTTTTAAAACATTTAACTGGGTAATTATTGATGAGTCATATCCATATCATTGATGGCGGTACGGCCTTCGGCCACTCACAAGGTGAACTTAACCACACCTTAGCGACAACCGCTGTAGAAACACTGACGACGCTTGGTCATCAAGTCACTAAGACCTGTGTCACCGACGACTACAGTATTGAACAGGAGATTGAACACTTTCTTGCTGCCGATAGCCTGATCCTACAAATGCCCGGCTGGTGGATGGGCGAGCCATGGACAGTAAAGAAATATATTGATGAAGTGTTCACCATTGGTCATGGCCGTCTGTATGCCAATGATGGGCGTAGCCGCGCGGATGGTGAAAAACAGTATGGTTCAGGTGGCCTGCTCCAAGGTAAAAAATACCTACTGTCCCTAACTTGGAATGCGCCGTTGCAAGCCTTTACCGATAAAGAACAATTTTTTGAGGGTGTCGGCGTCGATGGCGTTTATCTGCATACGCATAAGGCGTTCCAGTTTTTGGGGATGAGCGCACACCCTACCTTTATCTGCAACGATGTCATTAAACGTCCGGATGTTCCGACCTATATTAATGACTACCGCAAACACCTGACCGCTCTATTCGGCCAGGCGTAGCCTTAGCGGCGATCAGAGTTCTATTTCAACCTGGTCGCCCTGTTGCTGCAGCCAATTACGGCGATCTTCCGAGCGTTTTTTCGCGAGCAGCATATCCATAACACGCAGCGTTTCGGCCTCATCCTCGTCGCTTATCGTAAGCTGAACCAAACGGCGAGTATTGGGATCGAGCGTTGTCTCACGTAGTTGCGAAGGGTTCATCTCACCCAGTCCCTTAAAGCGTTGAACACTGATTTTTCCACGCTTGCGGCTAAGTTTATCGATGATCACCGCTTTCTCTTCGTCATCTAGCGCGTAATGCACTTCTTTACCCAGATCGATACGATAAAGCGGCGGCATAGCAACGTAGACATGGCCGTTGCGGACTAAGTTACGAAAATGCTTAACAAATAGCGCGCACAGTAGTGTGGCAATGTGGAGGCCATCGGAATCGGCATCCGCTAATATACAGACTTTACCGTAGCGTAGCTGGCTGAGATCCTCGCTGTCCGGATCGATACCAATTGCGACAGAGATATCGTGGACCTCTTGTGACCCTAACACTTCATCAGAAGAAACTTCCCACGTATTAAGGATCTTTCCTTTAAGCGGCATGATGGCTTGGAACTCACGTTCACGCGCCTGTTTCGCCGATCCGCCCGCAGAGTCACCCTCAACTAAAAAGAGTTCGGTACGAGATAGATCCTGCGCAGTACAATCCGCCAATTTACCGGGTAGCGCGGGTCCACTCGTCAACTTCTTACGCACGACCTTTTTTGCGGCGCGCAAGCGTCGTTGGGCGCTGGCAATAGCTAACTCAGCCAGTTGCTCAGCGAGTTGTACATTTTGGTTTAGCCACAAGCTAAAGGCATCTTTCACGACATTGGCGACAAAACCTGCCGATTGACGCGATGACAAACGCTCTTTTGTCTGCCCAGCAAATTGCGGATCTTGCATTTTTACTGACAGCACATACGCACAACGATCCCAAATATCTTCCGCTGAGAGCTTAACGCCACGCGGCAGGATATTGCGGTACTCGCAGAAATTACGCATGGCGTCTAATAGGCCCTGACGTAAACCATTAACGTGAGTTCCACCTTGCATGGTCGGGATCAAGTTGACATAACTTTCGGTCAGTAGCTCTCCCCCCTCGGGTAACCAGAGCAGCGCCCAATCGACCGCCTCCGTTTCACCCGCGAACACACCAACAAACGGATCTTCGGGGAGTGTCGGCAATCCATTGACCGCTTCGCGCAGATAATCGGTTAACCCATCTTGGTAACACCAGCGCTGTTCGGTATCGTTCACGTGATCTTTGAAGATGATTTCAACACCTGGGCAGAGTACCGCCTTGGCTTTCAAGAGATGACTGAGGCGACTTACCGAAAATTTTGAGGTATCGAAAAAATGCCCGTCAGGCCAGAAGCGTACACGCGTCCCTGTATTACGGCGACCGACCGTACCGGTCAAGGTGAGGTCCTGTACCTTATCGCCATTCTCAAAGGCCATATCATAGACTTCGCCGCCTCGTTTTACCGTGACTTCGACTCGCGTCGATAAAGCGTTGACGACGGAGATCCCAACGCCGTGTAGACCACCGGAGAACTGATAGTTCTTATTAGAGAATTTTCCCCCAGCATGGAGACGGCAGAAAATAAGCTCCACCGCCGGAACTCCTTCTTCGGGGTGAATATCGACAGGCATTCCTCGCCCATCATCAATCACTTCCAGCGATTGATCGGCATGAAGAATGACCTCAACACGCTTAGCGTGCCCTGCTAACGCTTCATCGATACTATTGTCGATCACTTCTTGTGCTAAGTGGTTAGGTCGAACAGTATCGGTATACATACCGGGACGACGTCGTACGGGTTCAAGGCCGGTGAGGACCTCGATATCGGCGGCATTATAGCTTGATTGAGTCATTATCTTCTTTCGTTTATACAGTGTGAGTGGTTAACAACGCGTTAAACCAAGAAATTCGATTATTGCTGGAAAGTGGCGCTCAATGGAGAGGAAAGCATGATTCCCTCCTGGTTCAACCGTCTGGTGGCAGGCTGAATAGTAAGTGACGGCTTCGGTGTAGTCTAACACCTCATCACCCGTCTGTTGGAGTAACCACAGCAATTCAGGCTCGACTAAAGACGCTACCTGTAGCGTCTTTAAATCGTCTATATGGCGAGACTCTAACACATATTTTTGTCCGGTGTAGGGATTCTGATTATCACCTAAAAAATTCAATAATAGCTCGAAAGGCCTCACTGCAGGATTGATAACAACTGCCGGAACATGGTAACGCTGCGACAACCACGTCGCATAATACCCGCCTAGTGATGACCCCACAATTCCAACAGGAGGCTCTTTACATTGTGTCAATTGAGCCTCGAGAAACTCGGCGATATTTTCAGGCGTTGCAGGCAGAGCTGGGATCGACAAGGCGATTTCGGGGGCATGCTCACCGAGCCACTGCGAGAATAGCGTCGCTTTTCCCGATCGTGGTGAACTGTTAAAACCGTGCAGATATAACAATGTTGCCATCGCTAGTAGCCTTCCGAATGGAAATCGGGTTGAAATTGAGTGTCCGGCAGACGCCGTACCTCTGTATGAATTTCGCCGTTAGGGCCGAGTTCAAGCCACCGCCATCCAGGTGACACGTTATCTATCGTAAATCCGCTACATTGTGGTCGAAACTGCACACAGGTCGACGGCGTAGACAGTACTCGTCGTCCGAGCCACACCGTATCCATCTCTTGGTGGATATGACCGCAGACGAGCGTTTTCGCCAGAGGATAAGGCTGTAATACTTCCGCTAGCTGATGAGGGTTACGTAGACTATGCGTATCTAACCAGCTGCAACCTGAAGGCGTGGGATGATGGTGAAGAAAAACGATCGTGTGACGATGGGGGTGGCGCGCGAGGGCATCGTGCAACCACTGTAATTGGTAGTCACTTAATAGGCCATGTGGCACGCCATGTACTTGGCTATCGAGCAATAAAAGCTGCCAGTTTTCACCTAGTAAGACAGATTTTTGCTCACAGACTCCCTCGTCGGCCAGCATATTTACCATCGCGGGCTGAAAATCATGATTTCCGGGTAACCAGACGCAGGGCCGGTCTAGCTGACGGATCCCTGTGGCAAAGGTACGGTAAGCTTCGGGGCTGTGGTCTTGAGCGAGATCCCCGGTGGCGAGGACTAAATCAAAATCACGCCGCTCAGCCAGCACCGCATTGAGAACAGCTTGATAGCTTTGCCATGTGTTAACCCCAAGGAGACTTTCCTGTTGAGTTTTAAACAGATGCATGTCAGTGAGTTGTAGCAGTCGAATGCATTGATTATCAGCGATCTCTGGCACTAAAGAATTCACTAAAACTCACCTTTTTTCAGCTGTGGAATCACTATTGTTTCACATCTCAGTCAACGGCGTCGCCATGACACCTTGTACCAGACAATAACGTAACCATTCAGAAAGAAACTGATTAATTTGATGCTTTTCATCGCGTTGATGCAGTTTACGATTCGGATAATCATAGCGTGCTTTGAAGCGATAGATCTGTTGTGTTGAACACACTTCTGCAACCATTGCGTCATGATATAACCTGACCGACATCGACGGTAATTGCCAGTAGCTCACCACTGGTGCGACTTGTTTAATCATCACTTTAGTGGTGTAGCGCGTAGACTCTTCGATAACGACTTGATACTGGATACCGTTAACTTGATAAGTCAGCGCTGCGCCGCTGACCTCTTCTTTAGGGATTAACCTGCGTAATTGCGCATAATTGGTTTCGTTGAGGCGCATCATTTCCGGAAAATTTGGGATGTATTGCTGTTTCATGGAGATAACCACTCATTACGTATTTGCTCATGATGCAGGGCGAGCCACTGCAGCGCGATAATCGACGCTGCATTATCGATGATACCTGATTCGACCCACTGATAAGCAAGCTCTCGACTGACGACTCTGACTAAGATATCTTCATTCTCACTCGCTAACCCATGATTCCCTTCTGCTTTTGTTGCATCAACCTCACCGATGAAAACAGCTAATCGCTCGCTGCTTCCTCCGGGACTGGATAGATAGCTCAGTAGGGGCTTCATGCGCCCCACCTCTACCCCTGCTTCTTCTTTAGCCTCTCGCCGCGCGACGGCCTCATTAGACTCCCCTGGTTCACAGATGCCTGCTACTAGTTCTAGTAACCAAGGTGTTTTGCCGCTCTCTAAGGCAGGGATACGAATTTGTTCGATAAGCACGACTTCGTCACGAACTGGGTCATAGGGCAATAAAACCACCGCCTTGCCTCGTTGAAATACCTCGCGTTCAACAGGCTTACTCATCCCTCCGGCATAGAGCCGATGACGAAAACGATATTTAACTATTGAAAAGAATCCCTTATACATGGGTGCTTCGTGCAAAATTTCAACATCGTCGCGTGTAAATTGGGTGGGAGATTTTGTCTTTTTGCACATATAATAGACCTCGGATATAGGGTTGTTCCAACGACCCAAGACGATTTTCACTAAAAAACTGCGCTATTCAGGCAATATTTTACGCTAATGCGCCGTTTAAGGCACGTTCAGCCAACTTATTTCATTCTGTCTGTCTGGTACAATTCGACATATTTTTCGACCTGACAACTTTATTTTTGCAATTTCGCTGCAACACAAAGGAACGCAAATGAAAAAATTGCTCCCCGTACTCGTTGGTCTGAGCTTAGCTGGCTTCAGTAATCTGGGCCATGCCGAGAACTTATTACAAGTTTATCAACAAGCACGTGATACCAATCCTGATTTACGTAGTGCAGCGGCTGATCGTGATGCTGCGTTTGAGAAAATTAATGAATCCCGTAGCCCATTGCTGCCACAGCTAGGCCTTGGTGGCGATTACGCCTTTAACAGCGGCTACCGTGATAACAGTGGCGTGCGTTCTAATGCTTGGAGCGGTTCGTTACAATTAAGTCAGATCATTTTCGATATGTCGAAGTGGCGTAAACTGACTCTGCAAGAGAAGACCGCCGGTATTCAAGATGTGACTTACCAAGTCGCGCAACAAGATCTGATTTTAAATACGGCTACCGCTTACTTTAATGTGTTAAATGCGATTGATACGCTCTCCTACGTTGAAGCGCAGAAACAATCGATCTACCGCGAATTGGACCAAACTACCCAGCGCTTTAATGTTGGTTTAGTAGCAATTACCGATGTCCAGAATGCGCGTGCGCAATACGATAGCGTACTGGCGAGCGAAGTCACTGCGCGTAATGATATCGACAATAAAATGGAGGCCTTGCGTCAGGTAACAGGCAATAGCTACTTCTCCCTTTCCTCTCTCGATATCAATCGTTTTAGAACCGAAAGACCACAGCCGATCGATGCGCTACTGACTAAAGCTGAAAACCATAACCTTTCTTTGCTTTCCGCACGTCTTTCTAAAGACTTAGCGCGCGAGCAAATTCGTTATTACGAAACCGGTCATATGCCGACCTTGAGCCTCAATGCCTCAACCGGTCTGACCAATACCAAATATAACGGTTATCGCGCCCACACGACTACTACCACGCAAGACTCTATTGGTGGCAATAATCAAGTAGGCGTAAGCTTATCTATCCCGCTGTATAGTGGGGGTTCGGTGACCTCGCAGGTGAAACAAGCTGAGTATAGCTTTGTGAGTTCTAGTGAAAAGTTAGAAAGTGCGCACCGCTCAGCCGTGCAAACCGTTCGCTCATCATTTAACAACGTGAATGCCTCGATCAGTAGCATCGATGCTTACCGCCAGGCCGTAGTCTCCGCGCAGAGCTCATTAGATGCAATGGAAGCCGGTTACCAAGTAGGTACCCGTACCATCGTCGATGTGTTGGATGCCACCACCACGCTGTACAATGCTAAGCAACAGCTTTCCGATGCACGTTATGGCTATCTGATTAACCAAATCAATATCAAATACGCGTTGGGCACCCTTAACGAGCAAGATATCACCGCGCTTAACAGTACCCTAGGCAAGGACGTTTCAACCTCGCCGCAAGCCGTTGCCCCGGATAATCCAGTCCAAGATAATCGTGCCGATGGCGTTGCGCCTGTGCAGACGCAACAAGCGTCGCTACGTTCAGCTGCTCCAGTGACACACTCTTCAACGGTGAGTTCGTCCGCAACAACACAATCAGGTAATCCCTTTCGCGGATAACTGATTAAAACGTTGGCAAGACTATTAATGGCTTGCCAACGTTGATCGACACCTCATTACTGTACTAAGACACTGGTCATACTAATACTACCCATATCCATTCCGCTAACGGGTACAGTAAGGGTATCGTCAGCCCGTGCAGCCCCAATAATATATAATAGGGGGAGGAAATGTTCAGGCGTCGGGTTAGCCAATTGTGCATCGGGCAGTTGCTGATAATCGACGAGTGGATGATGACTATCCTCTGTCGCAGAATTTAACGCCTCTTTAACCAAGCCATCAAACGCCTCCGCCCACGGATAGATATTTCCTTGCTCCCCCCAACGCGCCATCGCTAGGTTATGCACAGTATTGCCGCTGGCGAGCAGTAAGATCCCCTCATCGCGCAGTGCAGAAAGTTGTTTGCCCAGCTGGTAATGTTCTTCGGCTGACAAGGCCGCATCCAAACTGAGTTGAACAACGGGGATATCTGCCTCAGGATACATTTTCACTAAAACTCCCCAAGTACCATGATCTAAACCCCAGTGTTGATCGAGTGTCACATTTGACGAGGCTAAACGCTGTTTGATCGATTGCGCTAGCTGCGGATCCCCTGGGGCCGGATAGCGAACATCAAATAGCGCCTGTGGAAAACGGCCAAAGTCGTGGATCGTTTTCGGCCGATCCATTGCCGTCACCGCCGTACCTTCGGTTATCCAATGTGCCGAGATCGCTAAGATGGCTTTGGGGCGAGGTAACTGTTCACCCAGTTGGCGCCAGACCTCGGTATAACGGTTCTCTTGAATGGCGTGCATCGGATTACCGTGTCCTAGGAACAGTGCAGGCATACGTTGAGTCATAATAACTCCTCTTCTCACAAGAATTTATGCCAAGGATACGCTGCTGGATAAAAAACACACCTAGCGAGCCATGATGATCATTTTCAAAAAATTTGAATATCGGCCACCTTTTATGTATCGACGACGCTGAGCACGCCCGAGTATTAATTTGAGATCTCATTAACATAATACTCTGTCGTCAAATGGTAAAAGAGGAAGGCAATCAAGGAGTGATTATGGACATGACTAAAAGACCGATTCTGGATCCAAACAATAAGGGGATCGTAGGATTCGACATCAATATCTCGACCTACTTCTTTAATGAAAATAAAGCACGTGATCAATGCCAGAAAATCAGTAATAAAATATTTGATGTAAATTATAGCATTGATGAGTTTCAGAAAAACGATCATGACTCACCAAGATATACGGAAGAGTTGGAAATATTAAAAGAAACTCTTACAGCGCTTATTTCTGAGCGAGATAAAATTGAAAAAGAATTAGAAGATTCTTTTGATGCCCACTATGACGCTGACCAAAATTACGGTGACTTCAATCAATATAGTCATTTTGAGCGAGAGAGTC
The DNA here is from genome assembly GCF_018494085.1 of Rosenbergiella collisarenosi. Lineage (GTDB taxonomy): Bacteria > Pseudomonadota > Gammaproteobacteria > Enterobacterales > Enterobacteriaceae > Rosenbergiella > Rosenbergiella collisarenosi. Next base: position 140,143 of record NZ_JABBFP010000004.1, read on the forward strand.
AGTCACTCAGCTACGCGACGACCTTAGTCACTGATGCGTCGTTCATTGATCATAAACCCGATGAATTCAACGATTCCCCTCCCACTCTCAGTATTGAACTAGCGAGCCATAGGGCCTCCATAGCTCTAGCTTTCTCGAGTACTGCGTCTGCGGTCGATAGCGATGATATTGTATTAAAAATCTATACTGAGCACTCTCTTTACGGCGAGTGTAAAGACTATGGAGTAAGTGTTTCCGGTGATAGCGCTGACTCCTTCTCTTACTTTACTAAGTTCTGTGAGTGGGTCAGGACAGATGGAGAAGAAGATGAGGTCGACGACGACCTAGGTTATTGGGGAAGCGACCAAACGTTTTCCGATGGAAGCTCTTGTTTTTCCGTGGGGGCTTGTTCTATACGCCCAGGCAGTATCTCCCTGCACGTACGCTGTACTACTCTGATCAATATTAAGGAGTTATTCTGTACCATCACCTTTAACGATGATGGAAATTCTAGTGCTCGCGTTAAGATAATTAATGGTAATCCATTAATAGAGAAGAGAGAAACGCTCGGTTTTACTATTGTAAAAAGTGACGCACCCTTACACCAATTAGAAAGTGAGATATTTACAACCGAGTCTCCTTTTAAAGCCATCGAGTTATTTAGAAAATTAAACGGTCCAAGTGATAAACAAATCAAAGCAGGGAATATTTTACTCCTTGCCGACCCTGACTCCCCTTATGAGAAAGAAATTTCTCAGTTGATATCAGCACAAAAGACAGCCCAACTTACGCTAGAAGTGGTTGATAAAGAGGGTGTCAATAGTGACTTTTTTCTTAAAAATTATGCCACTCTCTCAAATTTTTCATCGATCGGTTCACAAGGCGTCGGGATAGCGGGTACGGCTGGTGAAGTCTATTTCAGCAGAATCAACAAAATCTTAAATCAAATCGATCAACTCTATAAATCTACTTATGTGGGAAATGCTGCGCTGGGTGGTGAGGCTTATTACTTACGTCGAGGGGCCCTTTTTTCGGAGCTTGATACTCTACTTAAGAAGTCATTTTTACGCCAAGTGTTAAATCTTCCGCAAGATGTAAAAATAAAATCAGCGTTACGTCTTTCTTCCAAATCTATTGTTCATCATTGGAAAACATCGGGTATTACTGATATTCCTGGCTATGCAACGCATCTAAAAAAAGCCGGTAAGTTAATCGGTATAATGAAAACTGCAGGTTATGTCGGTATTGCGTTTAGCGCGATTAATTCAGCGAACGAAATTTATCATGCCTGCTCGATAGGCAGGGAGAATGAATGTAAGCGGGCCAAATTTAGAGAGATAGGAAAGTTTACAGGAGGGATGGCAGGGGGAATAGCCGGAGCAGCCAAAGGAGCATCGCTCTGTGTGGCAATGACTCTTACAGGTCCTTGGAGTTCTATGGGTTGCTTTCTCGGATTAAGCATAATCGGCGCAGAAGTAGGTGCTTATTTCGGAGAATCCACAGGTGATATTTTATATAGTGTTATCGAGAATCAAGATGAGTCTAAGTAAGATACTAATAAGTATCTCCTTTATATCGGTAGTTGTCACTTTCGATATATTGGATAAAAAAAGAGAGAGTTTTTATAAAGAGCTAGATGAATCTTATCATAAGAGATTTGGGAGATATCCTATCTTCTACTGGCAGGAAAATTTTCCTCTGAAATACTGGACACGATCACGACCCGGAGTGTATAGAAAGTTACTGAAAATAAAAAATTACGACTCTACTCAACGTTGGTTAAGGAGAATATCTGCAGACGAGTTTCATTTTATAAAAAAATTACCGCTGAAACAAAAGAAAATAATCATTAGGGATATGATGATTAATAACTATCTTTTCTTCAGTTTTATTATTTTTATTACCATCATGTTTTTATTAGATGGCGGGCTCGATTATCTACTTGCCCCCGTCACTCGCGAGGATATTATTCGAGGGATATCGAGGCTCAACTGAACGCGGCTTATGCTACCGGCTCGAGGCTAAAACTTAGCGGAGAGCCGATAGCGATAAACATTAAGCGTAGGGTTTATACCGCTTTCTGTTGATCATAACGTTGACGCCAAGCGACGAGATCGTCGATGGTCACGACCGGCATATTATGCTGCTTAGCAAAAATAATCGCCTCGGGTGCACGGGCCATCGTCCCGTCATCGTTAGTCAGCTCACATAATACGCCCGTAGGTGAGAAGCCTGCTAATCTGACCAGATCGATCGTCGCCTCGGTATGTCCGCCACGAGTCAGCACCCCACCTTCGCGCGCACGCAGTGGGAAGACATGACCGGGACGGTTGAGATCATCGGCCACGGCATGTTCAGCTATCGCTGCACGCACCGTTGTCAGCCGATCTGCAGCAGAAACACCCGTAGTCACGCCTTGCGCAGCCTCGATGGTTACGGTAAAACCTGTGCCATAAGCACTGGAGTTATTCTCGACCATCATCGGCAAGGCCAATTGCTGGCGACGTTGCTCGGTGATACATAAGCAGACGATGCCACTACCATGACGGATGGTAAGAGCCATCTGTTCGACGGTCATCGTCTCGGCGGCGAAAATCATATCGGCTTCATTTTCACGGTCTTCGTGATCTAAGACCATCACACCTCGTTGTTCACGAAGTGCCTGTAAAGCAGATTCTACACGCTGTTCTGGCGTGCCGAATTCAGATAAAAGTGTGTTCTGATTCATGGTAAAAAATCCTATATATATTAATAAAATTACCAGAATCAGGGCATAGGAGTGACGTCGTTAGACGTAGTAATACAGCAGAGATCGAAGTGATCGGAACAGTATCTTTACCCTCTCCCGTCCGGACTATTACCGTCGGCCCCGGATTTACACCGGATCTGCTGACCTTTATCCCAACAGGATAAAGCGCTCGCGGGCTTTCAGAGAGTCTGATTTACCGCCGGTGGGGAATTGCGCCCCGCCCTGAGAATAAGCTTAATCACTATATCGGCAAAATAATTATTACGCAATGAACCCTAATTGCTAAAATTGTCATTTCATGTGCAGAAATTAGGTTTATCCTTAAGAGATTAGCGATTACACTTAAATCACTTACCGCCTGCACGCCCGAAGTGTCATTGTTACTCCGGCGTTAACCTCAGGAAATAATTATGATTGACGCAAAAAAAATTGAACAGATTGCCCGCCAAGTTCAAGACTCTTTACCACAAGGCATCCGTAATCTTGGCGACGATGTCGAGAAGAAGATCCGTCAGGTACTTCAAGCCCAGCTCAGTCGTATGGAGTTGGTTAACCGCGACGAATTCGATGTACAGACCCAGGTATTAGTGCGTACACGCGAAAAGCTGGCTTTACTCGAAAAGCGTCTTGATGCGCTCGAAGGCAAGCAAGCGGCAGGTAGTGAGCCGCAAGAAGTGAGTCCCGCTGAGGTTTCCAGCGAAACCCCGATTATACCGGAAGTAAAGAAAGACTAATATTTTCCACGTCGCTCTCGCCGAGCGACGTGAATAACCCGCATCAGGGTTGTGAGATTTTCTTGATGATGTTCGTTGTCGATAAGCCTTCTTCAAAATTCAGGATGCGCACCTCGCCACCGTTCGCGATAACCTCTTCTCCACCTGCTACCTCTTCCGGGCGGTAATCCCCCCCTTTCACTAATAGATCTGGTAATAGCTCGGCAATCAATTGTTGCGGCGTATCTTCCTCAAAGGGAATAACCCAATCGACGGCACCCAATGCACCTAGGACAATCATGCGATTCTCAAGCTGGTTTATTGGGCGAGTCGGTCCCTTAAGTCGGGCGGTAGAAGCGTCACTATTAACGGCAACTATCAGCCGATCGCCTAATTTACGAGCATGACTTAAATAGGAGACATGGCCGGCGTGGAGGATATCGAAGCAGCCATTGGTCATTACAATCTTTTCACCACGCTGACGCGCCGCGCTAAGCGCTCGCTGCAACGTTGCCTTGGTCATAATACCAAAGCCCTCTTCGGGGCGAGCATGTAAGGCGTTTTCAAGCTCGATCGGCGTGACCGTCGACGTGCCGAGCTTACCTACCACGATCCCTGCCGCCGTATTCGCTAGGAAACTGGCCTCTTCAAGACTACAGCCATTGGCTATCGATGCGGCAAGCACGCCAATCACGGTATCACCTGCCCCGGTTACATCGAAGACTTCTTGGGCTTGGGTCGGCAGATGAACGGGGGCGCGGTCCGGCTGTAGCAGTGTCATGCCCTGTTCTGAGCGCGTCACGAGAAGGGCGTCGAGCTGACACTTTTCCAGCAGATCCATCCCTTTTTCGACCAGCTGCGCTTCTGAGTGGCACTTACCGACTACTGCTTCAAATTCCGAGAGGTTCGGCGTGAGTAATGTTGCGCCGCGATAACGCATAAAATCGTGACCTTTCGGATCGATTAATACTGGAATACCCGCGGCTCTCGCTTGAGTAATTAGCGGCTGAATGTCGGCTAAGGCACCCTTGGCATAATCGGATAACACTACCGCACCAATATTATTGAGGGCAAGAGGCATACGCTCAGCAATTTTCACGCTGTGTTGCCGGTCGAAGGCATCTTCGAAATCGAGACGAATAAGTTGCTGGTTACGCGATAACACTCTTAATTTGGTAATGGTTGGATGAGTCGCTAAGGCAACAAACTGGCAATCCACCCCTACTTCGGTCAGCGCCGTCTGTAGCTGTTGCGCCGCTTCGTCCTCGCCGGTTAAGCCGATGATCCGTGATGCTGCGCCGAGCGAGGCGATATTCATCGCAACATTGGCCGCCCCTCCCGGACGTTGCTCCACCTCGTCAACTTTAACGACAGGAACAGGTGCTTCCGGGGAGATCCGTTGTGTCGGCCCATACCAATAGCGATCTAGCATTACATCGCCAATCACTAATACTCCTGCACGATTAAATTCAGGCAGTGAAACCTTCATGCCAGCAACTCCAAGCTAGATTGATGTAATAGTTCGCGCCTATCATATCACAGCCTGTTTAGAATATTGGCGCGGGTATCAACGCTTACCTACTCGCGGCTTAGCCACTGCTGCCAAGTATCCTGAGTCAAAGCCCGTTCGATAAGGAACGTTTTATTATCTACCACACCATTCTCACCTTGCAACGCAAGGTGGTGCAGCGTGTCACGCAGGGTGATATAGGCATGCGTCAGCGCTTGCGCCTGATGCTCGGTCAATAATGAACGCTGTGCAAGAATATCGAAAATCCGCACATTATCCGTCCAACGCGTCAGGTCAGGATAGTCAGCGGCAAAGCGTAACACCCAATACTGCGCCAGAAATTCAATATCGGTGATCCCGCCTAAATCCGCTTTGATGTCCCACATCGGCAGATGCTTATTGCCCAAGTGTTTTAGCATTTTCTCGCGCATCTGCATCACCTCGGTCGCGAGCGCGTGATCGTCACGGGATTGGCAGAGGATAGCCTGCCTAATCTGCGTGAATTTTTCGTCTAATCCCCTATCGCCAACTACCGTGCGCGCCCTGACTAAGGCCTGATGCTCCCATGTCCACGCTTCTCGCCGTTGATAATCCGCGAAGGCCTCAAAGGTAGTGACCAGCATCCCCGCCGAGCCAGAAGGTCGTAACCGCGCATCCACCTCATATAAAATACCGGATGCGGTACGGGTGCTAAACAGATGAATAATACGCTGAGCCATCTTCAAATAGAATTGACGGCCTTCGATGCTGCGCTCCCCCGTCGTCACCGCATCCGGCGGGCAGTCGTGTAAAAAGACTAGGTCGAGATCGGATCGATACCCAAGCTCCCAGCCGCCTAACTTGCCATATCCCACCACGGCGAACCCCGGCCCCTGTTGCTCGGTAAGATGGTTGGGTCGGCCATAGCGTTGTACCATCAGCTGCCATGCCTGCCATACCACTACCTCTAGCAGCGCTTCTGCCAACCAGGTTAGATGGTCACTGACTTTCATCACCGGTAAGGTCCCGGCTATATCGGCAGCAGCGATCCGTAACTGTTGGGTGAGTTTAAACTGGCGCAGTGCCTCCACCTGTTGCTCTTCATCTTCTTGAGGAATACGCAACAGGTACTCGCGCAACTCTTCGCGATAACTATTGTTAGGTGCGGGTTGATAGAGTGTTTGCGGATCGAGTAACTCATCAAGCAGCAACGGGTGACGAGCAAGTTGAGTCGCGACCATCGGCGACGCCGCGCATAGTCGAACTAAGTGATGCAGCGCGCCGGGATATTGAATAAAGAGTTCCAGATAGGTGCTGCGGCTAGCGACGCTGAGTAAGACTTCGGCGAGACGAGAGAACGTCACCGCGGCATCGAGGCGTGGACAGACGTGCGCTAAGATAACCGGGAGCAATTGGTCGAGCGCCTGACGCCCGCGCGGGCCCACTGTACGCCGATTTATATCGTGTTGAAAATGCTGTAACGAGGCGAGTAGCTGTTGCTGCTGGTCTGCACTCAGTTGTGGCGTTAATAACGCTAGCTCCTCGGGGTCCGGTGCTTCCAGCCATAAATGTTGGTAATGGTTTTCTGGCTGCTCCGGCGATGACTCTTCTTCACCAATCAGTTCGACAAAGATGGCATGTATCACGCCCATTACCTGCTCTAGGTCTATAACTAAGTCAGGCCACTGTTCTCGTCCCATCGCCCAAGCTAATCGTTGCCGATTTAGGTCGTCTTCGGGCAAGGTTTGAGTTTGTTGATCGCCAATGCTCTGTAGTAAATTTTCGATACGCCGCAGGAAAAGGTAGCCGGAATGTAGGGCTTGCGCTTGTTCGGTAGGGAGTAGGCCCAGAGTCGCTATTGATGTTAGCGCCTCTAGAAAAGACTGACTTTGTAAGCTGCGTTCTCGCCCACCGCGAATTAACTGAAAAACCTGTACGATAAACTCGCACTCGCGGATGCCACCGGCCCCAAGCTTGATATTATTCTTCAGTCCGCGCCGCCTTACTTCTCGATGAATTTTACCTTTCATCGTGCGCAGCGATTGGATGGCACTGAAATCGATATAACGTCGATAAATAAACGGCCGGAATAATTGTCGTAACGACTCGTGATAAGACGATTGTTCCTCACCCATTAACCGCGCCTTCACCATCGCATAGCGTTCCCACTCACGGCCTTGCTCTTGATAGTAATCCTCAAGTGCCGCAAAACTCATTACCAGTGGGCCACTATCGCCAAAGGGCCGTAAGCGCATATCTACGCGATAAACAAAACCGTCAATAGTGGGTTGGTCGAGTAATTTAATCAGCCTCTGACCCATGCGCATGAAAAATTGGGCATTATCCCACTCACGCCGCCCTCCTTGCGTTACCCCATTTTCCGGCCAGGCAAAAATCAGGTCGATATCAGAGGAAAAATTAAGTTCCCCTCCCCCCAATTTTCCCATTCCCAGAATCAGTAGGGGCTGAGCCTCCCCTTGCGCGTTACAAGGCGTCCCCATTTCCTGACAACATTGCTGCCAGCACCAGTCGCGGGCAGCACTAATCAGTAGCTCGGCTAACACACTGAGCTGCTGTAGTGTTTGTTCGGTGGTCGAAAGCATAAGGGTCTGCATCCACGCGATACGTACCAACATCTCACGACGAAATAACCTTAACCGGCGCATGACTTGCGCCTCCGTCTCTGCGGGTGTGCGCTGATCTTCCAGCCACTGACGATACTGTTGCCACTCCTGCGCATAAGGGGGGCTACCCAGCAGACGTTGCTGCCACTCCGGGTGTTGTTGCAAATTATCGGCTACAAAATCGCTGAAGGCGAGTACGTTAAACAGAGGGTCCGCAGAGGTAATCTGCCCTTGCACGCGGGATTCTGCTTGGTGAGTCAATGCTAACGGGAGTGGCAACATGGTCTTCTCTCTTAATCGTTAAGTGAGTCTTTCGCGGTATTGCTCGTTAACCAAAATGGCGCGAGTGGCCGTGTCGCCAGAGGTAAGCGAATAACCTCTGATCCAGCTGACACGAGATGTTGTCGAGCTAATAACCAGGGTGCTAGCCAAGCTTCCACTTGCTCTATAGGGTATGCGCTACTGAGCAATCCGATGGCAAGCGTTAACTTATCGAGTCTTAAAAAAGTCACGTTGCGTTGATTGGCGAGTAGGGTCTCGGCAGCAAGCTCGTGCAGTTCCGCGGCGCAACGGCTTAACATCACATCACAAAAGCGTTTAAACGAGCCTTCCAGACGTTTGAGCTGACGAGCATTAACTACCTGACGCCACTGTTGCTCTACAATCAGCTCGGTCAGTTGTAACTGTCCACCGACCCAGTCAACAGAGAAGCAAACTTCCTGCGCATCGGTTTTTTTCTGCTGCAGGGCCTCTTCAATGATGAGTAATCGCTGGCGCAGAGTGCTACTCACCGAGCGCGGTATTACGCCACCAAAAAGGGTAAAGGTTTCGCGAATGGCCAGTAACGTCTGCTGTAGGAGTGGCAGCGCTTGGTTATCGCCTTCGATCCAGTGGGATTCGAGTAATTGCCAACGACGTATAAGTCCGGTTAATAACGTTGAGAGGCCTTGTTCACAAGTCGATTTCGGCTTTACAGGGATTTGCATGAGCGGCGTGACTGCCGGTAATAGGCTGCCTTGTGCTAAGCCATAGCCACGCGCAGCTTTACTTTGCCAGCCTAATCGTAATCCACCCAATTCTGCGAGCTGATGGGCGAGAGCGAAAATATCCGATCGTTGGCCTGTGAGTAGCTCCAGCTCAACTTCTAATAATGGCGTGGTGTGTTCCCCTGCGAAGACTGAGCCTTGGTCTAAAGCGACCTCAATCTCACTACTTCCCACGGTGACTACCCACTTTTCCCGAGTAAAGTCAGTACTAAATAAAGGCGTCAGGGCTTGCTGTAGGGCTGGGATATCGGTACCGGTTGGCCATACGTTCTCGGGTAGGAGAGTGATATCGAGCTGACTTGTCGCAAGTGGGACGTTATATTCCGGGCGTTGATGCAGCCCGCCTATTTCTTGTCCCGCGGTTTTCAATGTCATCTCATACTGATCGGCTTTGCCCCGTACCCGTAACCCCATGTCCCAGCGGCGTAATTGATTATCTGCGGTCTCATAATAATGATTGGCAAGCTTCACTGCCGCGGTATGGCGATGAGGCAAGTTCGTCAGCTGTTGCTGAATGACGTCGATTTGATTTGGGTCGACAAGAAACTTTAATTCGATTTCGATGGTCATAGGTATCCTGTTACTGCACTTTTGATGCGAGATCTTTCACTGTTCATGCCAGCAGGGTAATCCACTAAAGACGTGCTGTCTTCGATTTGTTAGGATCATGCTACAGGGAGAACAGGAAAGTTCTCATTTATAACATAACTTGCCGCCTACAGACTGTGGCGACGCTTACTTTTAGAATTCTTATCACATGAAAAAAATTATTTTTGCAGGGTGCTTGCTGCTGACATTAGGTCAATCACTCACGCTTGCTCAGGCCGACACCAACCGCTATATCTCCGACGACCTTTCAACATGGGTACGCAGCGGGCCGGGGAACCAATATCGTCTCGTTGGGCAGGTAAACGCCGGTGAACAAGTCACGCTATTGAGCACTAATCCCGATACACATTACGCGCAAATTCGCGACCAGCAAGGCCGCACTGTGTGGATCCCTGACTCCCAGCTCAATGATACCCCAAGCTTTAAAGTTCGTGTCCCGCAGCTTGAACAGCAAGTTAAAACACTTAGCGACAAGCTGGCGAACATCGATAATAGCTGGAACCAGCGTACTGCAGATATGCAGCAAAAGGTGGCAGGCAGCGATGGGGCCATTAACCAGTTAAAAGATGAAAATCAGCGTTTAAAAAATGCATTGATCGTCGCACAGAAAAAGGTCGATGCCGCAAATGTTCAGCTTGATGATAAGCAACGTGCAATCATTATGCAGTGGTTCTTGTATGGTGGTGGGGTCTTAGGTGTCGGATTGATTTGCGGGCTCTTTTTGCCTCATATGATCCCACGTCGTAAAAATAAAAACCGTTGGATGTAACTTTGGAAAAATATCTTGTGGGAGGCGCGGTCAGAGACCGGTTACTCGGATTACCCGTTACCGACCGGGATTGGGTTATCGTTGGCGCTACGCCCGACGCGTTACTGGCGCAGGGCTATCAACAGGCTGGCCGCGATTTTCCGGTGTTTCTGCATCCTGTCACCCATGAGGAGTATGCGCTCGCCCGTACCGAACGTAAAACCGGCAGTGGCTACACGGGGTTTGATACCCGTTTCACTCCTGAGGTCACACTCGAGGAAGACCTCCAACGCCGAGACCTGACCATCAATGCCATGGCGCAAGACGATACGGGCGCGATCATCGATCCTTGGCAGGGCCAGCGGGATGTTGCTGAACGTCGGCTTAAACACGTTTCGGAGGCGTTCGTCGAAGATCCGCTGCGCGTCTTGCGTGTAGCGCGCTTTGCCGCGCGCTTTGCCTCACTTGGCTTTACGATCGCCGACGAAACCATGGTATTGATGCAACAGATCGCACAGAGTGGTGAGTTGGCCTTTCTCACTCATGAGCGGGTATGGAAGGAGACGGAAAAGGCTCTATTGACCGACTCGCCAGCGACTTACTTTTCTGTATTACGCGAATGCGGGGCGCTCGCCATCCTGTTCCCAGAACTCAATGCATTATTCGGTGTACCTGCCCCGGCGAAATGGCACCCGGAAATCGACACCGGTATTCATAGTTTGATGGCGTTAGAGATGGCGACGCAACTCACCCCAGAGCCTGCCTTACGCTTTGCGACCTTGATGCACGATATAGGTAAAGGATTAACGCCTCCAGAGCGTTGGCCCTCGCATCCCGGCCATGGCCTTGCAGGCGTCCCGCTTATTGAAGGGCTTTGCCTACGACTTAAAGTACCGAATCACTATCGCGATATTGCACGCTTAGCCACCGAGTTTCATGACATGGTGCACAGTATCGATCACTATTCGGCAGAACAAATTATTGCGCTGTTTGATAAACTCGATGCATGGCGAAAACCCGAGCGTGTGGCACAACTTGCTATTATCAGCGAAGCCGATGTGCGTGGGCGACTGGGATGGCAAGATAAGCCTTACCCACAAGCCGCACAGCTCGGTCAGCGCTTTGCCGCCGCACAAGCGGTGAGCGTCGCGCCGATCATTGCAGCAGGTTTTACGGGTAAAGCGGTACGCGATGAATTGACTCGACTACGTATTCAAGCCGTGGAAGATGCCGTGTCTCAGTCTGACAATCAGTAAATTCTCCCGAAGGCAGAAGGGGCGGTATTCATTTCGAATTACCGCCCCTTCGTCGTACTGGATTACGCGCGCAGCCGACCTACATGAATACCATCCACACCAGTAGCGCGATGAAGAAGCGATAAAAAGCGAAGGCAACGAATGAAATACGTTTGATCACTGCCAAGAAAGCCTTTATCGCCAATAGCGCCACCAAGAATGCAGCAATAAAGCCCGTTGCAAACATTGGGAGGTCATCGAGCGACAAGAACCCGATGCTCTTCACCAAATCGAGGCCGGTTGCGCCAATCATCATAGGCACTGCGAGCAAGAATGAAAATTCTGACGCTGCATAGCGACTCACTCCGAGCAGTAGCCCACCACTGATGGTGGAACCGGAACGTGAGAAGCCTGGCCACAGAGCCAAACATTGAAAACAGCCGATTAGAAAAGCTTGGCGATATGAAATATCGTCAACCCCCACAGCCTTGGGCTGGGCGGGTTTTAGCCACTCCGCGACAATTAATAAAATCCCCCCCGCGATTAACGAATAGAAGACATTTTCTGGGGTAAATAGGCTCTTGATCTTATCGTGAAGCACCAAGCCTAGAACCACAGCAGGTAGCATGCCGCAAAGGATATGGATAAGTGAGAGGCGGCCTTGGCCCACACCTTCATGGGGGACTTTACCGAAATGAATACCGATTAAGCCGAATAGACGGCGCCAGAACATCACCACTACCGCAAGGATGGAACCTAGCTGAATAACGATCTCGAAAGTCTCTGCCTTCTCTCCTTGGAACCCTAGTAAGTGACCGACGATGATTAAGTGCCCGGTGGAAGATACCGGCAAAAATTCAGTGAGTCCTTCTACGATACCGAGCAGCGTCGCAACACCCAGCGGGTGAACATCTATCATTGGTGATTCCTCTTGTCATGACCTTAAAATAGAAAAATTATTAGATATTTTAGTAATTTATAGTTAATACGGAAAAATATGACCGCTGAGTCCCATAAAAGTTTCGCGACTGGTTATTAATAGTGAGGGAAAGCCCCACGCGTAATTTTAACCCCAACGCTGCGTGCTTGAGCGACTGCACCGGGTTTATTGACCGTAATGCGTACACCTGGCGTACCAAACTCCTTCATAAGAAGTTCAGCTACCTCTTCTGCTACCCGCTCGACTAACGCAAAACTCTGATTCTCAAGGTGACTGAGAACCCTCTCTGCTACCTCTGCATAGCTCAGACAGTCCTTAACATCGTCGCTTTTGGCAGAGAGTCGGTTATCCCATGCAAGCTCAATATCCAGAACCAGTTTTTGTGTAATCTGCTGCTCCCACGCAAAAGCCCCAATGGTCGTAAAGACCGTTAACTGCTCGATAAAAACAATATCCATTTCTTAACTCTCTCTATTTAATCGTACCTAGGTGATACCACTTGCCGATATTTATGGGTATTATCTTAGCTATTGCTAACGACTGTATACCTCTCGGTATGGAAATATTATGACAGCTATCGCCGTAGGAATGATCATATTTGCCTACCTCTGTGGATCGATATCGAGCGCTATCGTGCTGTGTAAAATTACACGACTCCCTGATCCCCGCCTTAGCGGTTCCGGAAATCCTGGCGCGACTAATGTACTGCGATTAGGCGGCCCCCTCGCAGCACTGGGCGTGCTTCTTTTTGACATCATTAAAGGGATGCTACCGGTCTGGTTGGCTTACCATTTACATCTCCCATCAATGATCTTAGGCTTCGTGGCTATAGCCGCCTGTGTCGGCCATATCTATCCACTATTCTTTAACTTTCAAGGTGGTAAAGGCGTAGCAACTGCCTTAGGCGCAATAGCCCCTATTGGCGTAGACCTTAGCGTATTGTTGTTAGGGACTTGGCTATTAACCGTTTTACTCAGTGGTTATGCGTCCCTCGCAGCGATTCTAAGCGCCCTGGTAGCGCCTTTTTATGTGTGGTGGTTTAAACCGCAATTCACCTTTCCCGTCGCGATGTTATCGTGCCTAATTTTGCTACGTCATCATGAGAATATTCAGCGACTTTGGCGGGGGAATGAGAAGAAATTATTTAAACGTCGCTGGTTTCGTTTAGGGAAGAAATAACCCGGACAGGCCGGGTAATTGCTATTAAAGAGGGGATAGTTCGCAGAGCGGCCAGCGGGGGCGTACTATTATTCGTGTATCAGCCGTAGAGCCTGCCTTTAATCTAACCATTCCGGCGTAAGCGATCATCGCGCCATTATCGGTACAAAAAGCAGGACGCGCATAAAATACCGCCCCGCCGCGCCCAGACATCATCACCGACAGTTTTTCACGTAAGTTCTGATTGGCGCTGACGCCCCCGGCGATCACTAAGTTTTGAAATCCCGTCTGTTGCAGCGCACGCTTACATTTAATTAATAAGGTATCCACAACCGCATCTTCGAAAGCACGCGCAATATCGGCCTGCGTCTGTGCGTCATTGGGATTAGCGCGGATAGTGTTGGCGGCGAAGGTCTTAAGTCCCGAAAAACTAAAATCAAGACCGGGGCGGTCAGTCATTGGCCGTGGGAAGGTAAAGCGCCCAACTTCGCCCGCTGCTGCCATTTTCGCCAGTCGCGGGCCACCAGGATAATCTAACCCGAGTAGTTTGGCTGTTTTATCAAATGCCTCTCCCGCCGCGTCATCGATAGACTCACCGAGTAACTGATACTCACCGATAGCCGTTACGCTTATCAATTGAGTATGTCCTCCAGAGACTAACAGTGCCACAAAAGGGAAAGAGGGAGGCGTGTCTTCGAGCATCGGCGCCAGTAAATGGCCTTCCATATGATGGACCGCAATAGCCGGAACGTTCCAAGCAAAGGCAAGAGAACGGCCTACCGTTGCACCCACCATTAATGCACCGACCAGCCCTGGCCCAGCGGTATAAGCGACGGCATCAATATCGTCGCTAGTGAGATTGGCTTCTTGCAGCGCGGCATCGATTAAAGGAAGTGTTTTTCGCACATGGTCGCGAGAGGCAAGTTCAGGCACCACCCCGCCATAATCAGCGTGTAGCTCAACCTGACTGTAAAGTTGATTCGCAAGCAACCCAGCAGCCTCATCATAGATGGCTACGCCTGTTTCATCGCAAGATGTTTCAATACCTAATATACGCATGTTTCCCCCTCTCTCATTGCCGCGCAGTGTAACACAGCCGAGGATTAAGCAAATAATTCACCCGCACGCATTTAAATATTTATCGACCTGACCACGGGTATTAGGCTATAATTTGCGCCTTCTTAAAACCGGCATCCACTGCACAGGCATTGTTCCGTTGGTTTGAAATTATTCATGGTGCTTTACTTTACAGGTCATGCTGAAGTAAAATACTGCACCATTTTGAAATATGCTGGCGACACAGCCAGTCGAAAATCGAATTTATCGAGGTGAGAGTTACATGCCGGTAATCAAAGTACGTGAAAACGAGCCATTTGACGTAGCACTACGTCGCTTCAAGCGTTCCTGTGAAAAAGCAGGCGTTCTTGCAGAAGTTCGTCGTCGTGAGTTTTACGAAAAACCTACTACTGAACGTAAGCGCGCTAAAGCGTCTGCTGTTAAGCGTCACGCTAAGAAATTAGCTCGCGAAAACGCACGCCGTACTCGTCTGTACTAGTAGTAACGGAGAAGTTATCTTCTCCTACTGCGTTAATTTCGCAGACTGAGTCAAGTATTAGGCCGTGCTCCGAAAGGAAGCGCGGCTTATTGTCGTTTGTAAGCATAGAAAAAACAGGTGTCATGGCTGGTAGAATACCGAGTAGTTTTATCAATGACTTGCTAGCGCGAACCGATATTGTCGACATCGTCGATGCACGGGTACGCCTTAAGAAACAGGGTAAAAACTTCCACGCGTGCTGCCCTTTCCATAATGAAAAAACACCCTCTTTTACCGTTAATAGCGACAAACAGTTCTACCATTGCTTTGGCTGTGGTGCACACGGTAATGCCATCGATTTCTTGATGAACTTTGATCGACTCGATTTTGTCGAAACAATTGAAGAGTTAGCCACCTTACACGGCTTAGAGGTTCCTCACGAAACCGGGCAATCCGCAACCCCGATGGAGCGTCATAAGCGACAAAGCCTTTATCAGCTGCTGGATGGATTAAGTCAATTTTACCAACAGGCCCTGACGCAGTCTGCCTCGACCTCCGCTTCCCGTTATTTAGAGAAACGGGGACTTAGCGAGGCGGTCACCACTCAATTCGCCATCGGCTATGCACCGGCGGGTTGGGATAATGCCCTGAAGCGTTTCGGTAAAAATAACGAAGACCGCCAGTCATTGGTAGAGGCGGGAATGCTGGTAACCAAAGAAAACGGCCAGCACTACGACCGTTTTCGCGACCGTATCATGTTTCCGATTAGAGACAAGCGTGGTCGGGTGATCGGCTTTGGCGGCCGGGTATTAACCGATGAGGTTCCGAAGTACTTAAACTCACCGGAAACGACCATCTTCCATAAAAGTCGTCAACTCTACGGTTTGTACGAAGTGGGTCAGGCACATAATACTCCTGTACATATCCTCGTGGTTGAGGGATATATGGATGTCGTCGCACTCGCCCAGTATGGTGTCGACTACGCAGTTGCCTCGTTGGGGACATCGACGACCAGCGAACATATTCAACTGCTTTATCGTAATACTGACAATATTGTCTGTTGCTACGACGGTGACCGAGCCGGCCGCGAAGCCGCATGGCGTGCGCTGGAGACCGCCCTTCCCTACCTGAGTGATGGGCGTCAATTAAAATTTATGTTTTTACCCGACGGCGAAGACCCAGACACACTGATTCGTCAAGAGGGTAAAGCGGCCTTCGAACAACGGATCAGTCAAGCAACTAGTTTATCCGACTTCCTGTTCGACAGCCTGCTGCCGCAAGTCGATCTCAGCAGTCGCGAAGGTAAGGCACGTCTTAGCCACTTAGCTATCCCGTTAATCAATCAAGTACCGGGGGGAGCCTTACGCATCTATCTGCGGCAAGTGCTTGGACAAAAAATTGGGATATTGGATGATCAGCAGTTAGAAAAATTACTGCCGCAACAAGGTGCCAATCCTAGTACAACACCGGCTCCAACGCTAAAACGTACGACTATGCGGGTGCTGATTGCCTTATTACTACAGCGGCCAGCATTAGTCAGTGCAGTACCACAACTTGATGCCCTAAAAGAGGTGAAGCTACCGGGGCTACCTCTATTTATCGAGTTAGTGGCGTACTGTACGGCACATCCAGGGGTAACCACTGGGCAGATCTTAGAGCACTACCGCGACAACGAATTACGTCAGACCCTTGAAACGCTGGCGACTTGGCACCATATGATAGTTGATGAAGAGGTCGAAGCCGTTTTTATCGACTCTCTTGCCAGTATTTATAATGTCGCACTTGAACAACGATTAGAGTCACTCATCGCGCGCGAACGTACTGCGGGATTGAGCAGAGAAGAACGACAGGAGCTGCAAGCTCTCGTCACGGCATTAGCGAGAAAATAGCCGGAATCATGATGAAGTTTACGTCATTACTCTGACATAATTGGTAGAGTGACACTATAATGACAGATACAGAACTGCAAAAATAGAATTATGCTGCGGCTTAAGTGCCGATTATTGAGGGCGGATGCCCGTTGCTGCGCAAAGGCTGCAGCCCCTGAAACGCCTTTACAGTTTAATTGGTTCTGCCAATTACCTCTTTATACTAACAGAAGTGTGGATACCGTCTTATGGAGCAAAACCCGCAGTCACAGCTTAAGCTACTTGTCACCCGTGGTAAGGAGCAAGGCTATCTGACCTATGCTGAGGTCAATGACCATCTGCCGGAAGATATTGTCGACTCCGATCAGATTGAAGACATCATTCAGATGATCAACGACATGGGTATTCAGGTAGTGGAAGAAGCGCCTGATGCCGATGACTTGATGCTGAACGAAAACAGCACAGATACTGACGAAGACGCTGCCGAAGCCGCCGCTCAGGTTCTGTCCAGTGTTGAATCGGAAATTGGCCGCACCACTGACCCTGTACGCATGTATATGCGTGAAATGGGTACCGTTGAACTGTTAACCCGTGAAGGTGAAATCGATATCGCGAAGCGTATCGAAGATGGGATTAACCAGGTGCAATGTTCGGTTGCCGAATATCCAGAAGCTATTACTTATTTGCTGGAACAATACGACCGGGTGGAGGCTGAAGAAGCAAGACTCTCCGATATTATTACTGGATTTGTCGATCCTAATGCCGAAGAAGACATCGCGCCAACCGCGACTCACGTCGGTTCTGAGCTGTCTCAAGAAGACCGCGACGACGAGGAAGACGAAGAAGAAGATGGCGATGACGATAGCAGTGAAGACGATAACTCTATCGATCCAGAACTCGCCCGTGAGAAGTTCGCTGAGCTACGTACGCAATACGAGACCACTCGTGATGTGATTAAAGCGAAAGGTCGCAGCCATAAAGACGCGATGAAAGAGATCAGTAATCTTTCAGAAGTCTTTAAACAGTTCCGTCTGGTGCCAAAGCAATTTGATTACTTAGTCAACAATATGCGTCAAATGATGGACCGCGTTCGCTTACAAGAACGTACTATCATGAAGATCTGTGTTGAACTCAGCAAAATGCCGAAAAAGAACTTTATCACTCTTTTCACTGGCAATGAAACAAGCCCAACATGGTTTGAAGCCGCTCTGGCGATGAAAAAGCCTTGGGGTGAGGCACTCAAACAGAACGAAGAAGAGATCCAACGCTTTGTACAGAAGCTTGTGCATATCGAGGCTGAAACGGGCTTGACGATCGAGCAAGTTAAAGATATTAACCGTCGCATGTCGATCGGTGAAGCGAAAGCTCGCCGCGCGAAAAAAGAGATGGTCGAAGCTAACTTACGTCTCGTTATCTCCATCGCTAAAAAATATACCAACCGTGGCCTGCAATTCTTGGATCTGATCCAGGAAGGTAACATCGGTTTGATGAAGGCGGTAGATAAGTTTGAATACCGTCGTGGTTATAAGTTCTCAACCTATGCAACCTGGTGGATTCGACAAGCAATCACGCGTTCGATTGCTGACCAAGCTCGTACTATTCGTATCCCAGTGCATATGATCGAGACCATCAACAAGCTGAACCGTATTTCTCGGCAAATGCTGCAAGAGATGGGACGCGAGCCTTCGCCGGAAGAGTTGGCAGAGCGCATGTTAATGCCTGAAGATAAGATCCGTAAGGTATTAAAAATCGCTAAAGAGCCAATCTCTATGGAGACGCCAATCGGCGATGATGAAGATTCGCACTTAGGGGATTTCATCGAAGATACCACGCTGGAGTTACCGCTCGATTCGGCGACCTCAGAAAGCTTGCGTTCAGCAACGCATGACGTCCTCGCTGGACTCACTGCGCGTGAAGCGAAAGTGCTACGTATGCGTTTTGGTATCGATATGAACACCGACCATACTCTGGAAGAGGTAGGCAAGCAGTTTGATGTTACGCGTGAGCGTATTCGTCAGATTGAAGCGAAAGCACTACGTAAGCTTCGCCACCCGAGCCGTTCAGAGGTGCTGCGCAGCTTCCTCGACGAATAGAGCAGCGATGATAGAAAAGCCCTTCCTGACGAAGGGCTTTTTTTTGCCTAGCCTAATGCGGGTGTCATGACGGCAACCTGATACGCTGAGAGAGAACGGCTCGGGAAACTCCCCGCTCTAACCATAATCTCTGGGGTATCAACCCGTTGCAGGGTCCATTGCCTCAGCCACTCATCAGATAAATATTGCTCGTCGACATCTAGACGCACAAAGCCGCCTTCTAACTGACTCAATACCGCTTGGATTAATAATGGGATGAGTGCATTGTCACGACTATAGCAAGGGCCCAAGCTCATCCCATGGCCAAAGCGATGACACCCGAGAGAACCAATAATCTCCCCGGTTGCATCCACTAATACAAATACGCGCTGAGACTGCAATAAGTAGCGATATAACGTCTGACGTTGGAAACCCGTTGCACAATGTTCGAGTAATTCTAATTGAGGTTGCTGATCAAGAGTCGCTAACGCGACCTGATAACCTAAAGGTAATCGGGGGTAAGGGATCGTTGGTAAACACGGTGTTTGGTGCTGACCCAGCGCTCCTCGCCGCACAAATCCCAATTGACGATACAACCCGGCCCCTTGTTCGGTGGCATGTAAGCGCAGTTCGGCATCAGGATAGTCTGCCATTAATACCTGCATTAATTGCTTACCAATCCCCCTTCCCTGCCACGCCTTATCGACAACCACTACCCCGATAGAAACGTGGCCGTCACCCCAGCACCATGCCATAGCGGTGCCAATGACTTGCTCGTCATGCTGCATGGCATAGCCCTGACCAAGCGTTAATAGCAGTTGCCAGTCTTCTAAGCGGTGCGGCCAGCCGTACTGCTGCGTTAAGCGAAAACCCGCCGCCGCATCGCTAGCCTGTAATTTACGTCGCAGCATCCGAACTTACCTTGGCCTTAGTGGAGGCAACACTGCTTAAACTTTTTACCGCTACCACAGGGACAAGGGTCGTTACGTCCGACCTTGGTCTCTGCGATTTTCGGCTGCGGGGTATTTTGTTGCGCCAAGAAAGACCAATATTGGTAGAGATCTAGGACTGAGGCGGGTAGGGCTGCGATATGCGCTTCAAATTGTTCAGCCGTCAATAAATCGACCTCTTCAGCATAGGCTTGCGAGCCATGCATCGCGATCAGCTGGTAAGCAGAATTTAGTTGCTCAGAGACCGGAGGTAATTGGGCAAGTTTGATACCGCGCATATAGCCGTAGCACCAATCACCAATTACCGTAAAGCTCTGCCCTTCTAATTCTTGCTCGCCGAATAGAGGCTCAAACTGCTCAGGGAAATCGATTAAACGCTCTTCGATATCCGCCATATGTTGGAAGGTAAG
This sequence comes from Rosenbergiella collisarenosi, assembly GCF_018494085.1. Classification (GTDB taxonomy): domain Bacteria; phylum Pseudomonadota; class Gammaproteobacteria; order Enterobacterales; family Enterobacteriaceae; genus Rosenbergiella; species Rosenbergiella collisarenosi. The sequence goes on from NZ_JABBFP010000004.1 coordinate 160,267, forward strand.
ATCCATGAAGCGGTCTCGCTCACGGGTATTTTTCCATTGCGGAATATGCTTTTCGCCGCCCCATAATGCCACCATCCAGAACTCGGGTTCTAACGTCACCGGGACGGAGAGTATTGCGGTGAGATAGCCATCCAGCTCGGAAACATCGATCACTGAGTGTTCACTTGCATACTGCTCTAGCGTGTCATCAAGCCATTGCAGTTCGTTTTCTGTAAGTGGGCCTTGTTTCATTTTCTTTTCTCCGCAAAAACACCAGGCGCAAGAAGCGCCTGAAAGTCCTATCATACCAGCGAAGCGTTTGACACGCTAAAGTTAGCGTATTTCAACCCGACCTTATCCTGCCCAATCGGGTGGGAAGCCGATAATCATTCGATACGCGTAATAGGTAGCACTTTGGCCTTAAACGGCGCAGAACCTGTCCGAGGGAGAAGAATATTTAGCAGTATGGCCACCAAACCACCGCTTGTTACAGCGCCATGCAGTAAGCTTTGCAAAAAGACGGGGAGGCCACGAATAATGTCTGGCTGTGTTTCAATCCCTAACCCTACACCAAAGGCGATAGCGACGATCAACATACTCCGGTTATCTAAGGCTTCGCGGGTCATAATACGGATCCCCGCCGCAATGACGTTTCCAAACATAACTAACGTTGCGCCACCTAGTACTGGCTTAGGGAGTTGTTGTAAGAAATGGCTAAACATGGGAAAGAAACTGAGCAATAGCAGCAACCCACCGATCCAATAACCGGCATAGCGACTCGCGACCTGAGTCATCTGGATCACACCATTATTTTGCGCGAAGGTAGTGTTTGGAAAAGAATTAAAGGTGGCGGCGATCAAACAACTCACACCATCCCCCATTATTCCGCCTTTAATTCGTTGTGCAAACTCAGGTCCCTCTAACGGTTGCTGAGAAATCATACAGTTTGCGGTGAGATCTCCGACGGCTTCGATAATGGCGATTAAGGCTACGAGAGCAATAGGGATAAACATGCTCCAGCTGAAAGCAAACCCAAAGCGAAAGGGTATGGGCAACGTTATCGCTGGACCTGCGAAGGTCAGCTGTGGATGAAAACTCCCCTGAAACGCTGCAACAATCGTACCCACTACAATACCGCTAACAATCGATGAAAGACGCAGCCAAGGCGACTTACAGCAATTGAGCGCAATGATAACCGCTAGCGTAATCCCCCCCAACATTAAGTGCGACGGCGCACCAAAATCCTTAGCCGTCGCCCCACCGCCCCAATCGGTAATACTCACTTTTACCAGACTTATTCCGATAAGAACGATAACGATACCTGTTACCAAGGGTGTTAGGATTTTCGCAAAGAGGTGAATAAAACGACTGACAATAATCGGAATTAAGGCGGCAACTAAGCTTGAGCCGAAGATCATCGCCAAGATATCTTCAGGTAATGCGCCTTGCTGTTTCATTGCAAGTCCGCCGGAGATGATGACGCCCAGGAAGGCAAAACTGGTGCCTTGCAGACAAATCATCCCTGCGCCGACCTTCATAAAGCGCCCAGCTTGCACCATGGTACCCAAGCCGGATGCAAACAATGACATGCTAATTAAATAAGGTAAGTAATTTGTTAAACCTAGAGTAGAGCCGATAATCAGAGGGGGGGTGATTACCCCAACAATGCTCGCCAAAATATGTTGAATCGCCGTAAATAGTCCCGCGGTCAGCGGCATTTTCTCGTTTAAACCGTAGAGAATGTGAGGTTGGCGAGTGTGCTGGTCCATGATCGTGGCTCCAAAAGTTGCAATGAAACTTTTTTTGCAATTTTTAGGCCAGACTTAAGTAATTAATTGTTTTAAAAATAATCTACTGATAAGTAGATAAATTATGCTGAAACTTAACTCCCAGATGACTGTACAGTGTCCAAATTTTTGTGACAATCTACTATTCCCATGCACCATCGCAGCGCTCTGCACCAAACAATGGCACTGATTGTTAGTCGCTAAGACCGATAATAAACCATAAAAAAAACCCGGCTATCGCCGGGTTGCTACTCAGAACCGCTAATTACTTCTTGAGTTCGTCGCCATGACGCTGACGCTCAACTTCAGCGTGTTGCTGACGTACAGTATCTTTGATCTCTTCGTCGTGGTTAGTATTCACTTTCTTCACGACCACTTCTTCGACGACATGAGCAGTTTTGTTAACGACCGGCTTCTCGGCCAATTCGTCGACCACTACACTTTTCTCGCTCCAGTCGATGTCTTGACCTGTCACTGGACGATTTACTGAGTTACGAACGACTTCTGCGTGTTGCTCACGAAGATTAACCTTCTGTGAAACGTCTTCAGTCGTTACGTAGCGGCGAATACGGGTGGTCCCCTCTTTCACCAAACGTTTACCAACTTCTAGCTCTTCTTTCGCCAGTTGCAGGATTTCGTCTTTCGTTTCATTACCTGTTAGGTGCGGACGGGTATCGCGAGGCGTTGGCGCAACAGGCGCAGCTGCTGTCTCTGTACCACGTGCTTTAGCCGGCACATCCACCAGTTGGTGACGGTTCAGGATAGAGAGCGCTTTAGCGTGCTCATCTTCACCATGCGCAACAACGGTTAACACTGCGCCATTTTTATGTAGCGCTTCGCTGTATAGCTCTGCATGTTCTTCTTCAACATCGTTTCCAAACAGGCGCTTCCAAATACTCGTATCTTTGAAAACGGTGCTGTCGCCATCAAGTTCGCGACCATGGATCACACTGATATCGCTTTCTTTAAAGTCAGCTTTAATGAGATTACGTTCAGCCGCTTGTGCGTGTTCAACAGTATCAAATAATGTGACGATTTTTTCGCTAGACATATTATACCTCATTTATCGGTGGATATTCTTTTGTGTGAAACGGTTTGATACTTCAGCGTTTCTTCAGATTTAAATTCGTTAATAACCTCATGACTTTCTATTCTAATCTCCTCCTTAAGATAAATTCTTTTTACTATTTCAATGTGCTCTTCGAAGACTGGAATAATTTTAACCCCAGCTTCATCACGCACTGTCGGAATAATATCAACGTATTTACCGATGGGTACATGTTTAACTTCTGCCTGTCGGCTAATTAATGACTCATTAATTTCGACTTGCTTAGATTCCGTTTTTCTTTCAACGTGAAATTGACTTTGTACAAATTGCTGCTTGTCGATCTCAAGTCTTTCTTCCATCAGAGGAATGACTAATTCCTCTGATTTTGTGTGGGGAGTGTCGTTTTCGTCTGGATAATTATCAGCGCTCATTACACTTATTCCCTGTTAACTTATTGTGCAGCTTTTACTTGCAGCGCAACGCGGCGGTTTTGGTCGCGACCTTGAGCGGTGTCGTTATTAGCCACAGCATGATCCGCACCTTGGCCTTCAATGGTGACTTTAGAGGCGTCTACTCCGTGTTGCGTTAACCATTCTTTAATAGCATTGGCGCGCTGATCAGACAGAGGCTGGTTGATAGCTTCAGTGCCTGTGCTATCCGTGTATCCACGAACGACGATGGCGTGGTCGGGATGCTGGCTAATCAAGGTGGCGACCTGGTTAAGCGACTGCTCGTCATTGACTGTAGGTGTCGCGTTACCCGTTGCGAAGCTCACCTGATTAAGGTTGATCCATTGACTGTCGTCATTGCCTTCACCCGAGTAATACTGTTGTAAGGCCGTTAAGGCGCTAGCGTTATCTGTTAAGGCTGCCGAGTTATTATCAGTGGCCGGTTGTTGCTCTGGCTGAACCATCGCGGAGGAAGATGACGCAGGAGCAGTATCAGCATCGCTATCGTGTTTTTTGGTACTAAACCAGATGGCTAGAATAACGATGACAATAGCTAATAATAGCCACCAGATCCCTTTACCTTTCTTCTGTTTAATGATTTGTTGATCGATAACGGGGTCCACAAATTTCTTATCAGTTCTTTTATCCATAAATCACCTCAGTAAATTCAACTCAGCATCATAAAGTTAAAAATCAAAAGTTTCGTATTCCGTAAACTTAACTTTAATCCTAGAACAAGGTTGAATTATATCAAGAAACTAAAATTCCAAAATATCCGGTTAAAAACGTTAACCTGCTGAAAATAATCAAAGCTTTCTTAAAAAACTTTTTTTAAAAAAGTAAAGTTAAGAATTATCTGTAGTGAGAGAAAAAGATAAATAAATAAAAAAAATTAATGAAATTAGTCGGTTAATCTTCGTTAGTGCTGCTGAGTAAGAACTGCTATAGTTTGCGACTTTTTAGCGTTCTCATTGAGGAGTACATATGGCCCCTTCTAAGACGCAGGTACTGCCCTCCAGTGCCTGGGGAGCAATGGTTATCTGTGGCACTGTCGCGGGAGCGGGGATGTTTACACTGCCTGTCGTCATGGCCGGTGCTTGGTACAGCTGGTCAGTGATCATGCTGGTCATCAGCTGGTTCTGCATGCTGCTATCCGGCTTACTCTTTATGAAAGTGAGCCTCAATTTTCCACTTGGAGCGGGTTACGACACTCTTACCCAAGTCCTCACCCCGCGCTGGTGGCGAAAATTGAACGGCTTAAGTATCAGTTTCGTGCTAGGTATCCTCACCTATGCCTACATTTCCGCGAGCGGGCCTGTGTACCAGCAGTCGATCACCGCCACAGGGATAACCATCAACGATGCCGAGGCGAAAATCTTATTGACCGCAGTCGTCGGCTTTGTGGTATGGCTTGGGACGAAAGGGGTGAGCCGGCTGATCACACTCTGTCTTGTCGCAAAACTGCTCCTCTTTTTTATGCTGTTCGGTGGGCTCATCCACCATGTGGAACTCGCGCAGCTCTTCTCTCCGGGCGATAGTACCGCGCATCCGGCCTATTTCCCTTATCTACTCGCAGTTGTGCCTTTTTGCCTCGCCTCGTTCGGTTTTCACGGCAATATCACAGGGTTGATAAGTTACTATCAAGGTCATGCAGGAAAAGTTAAGCGAGCCTTAATCTGGGGAACGCTCTTTGCACTGGTTATCTATCTATTTTGGCTAACCTGCACCATGGGGAATATTCCTCGTTCCGCCTTCCCGGATATTAGTCGTCAGGGGGGCGATATCCATGCGTTAATCCAAGCGATGCACGATCGTATCTCTCAGCGCTCACTTGGCTTATTGCTCGATATCTTCTCTCACTTTGCCGTTATCTGCTCATTCCTAGGGGTCACCGTCGGTTTATTTGATTTTATTGCAGATAAACTCGGCTTCGATAACAGCAAGACCGGGCGAGCAAAGACTGCACTAATCACCTTTTGTCCACCACTCATCGCCTCGATTCTCTTTCCGCAAGGGTTTCTGCTGGCGATTGGCTACGCGGGACTGCTGGCGACGCTGTGGGCGCTCTTTACCCCTGCGCTGTTAGCCTGGAAGGCACATGACCGTTTCACGCCTAAGACGCCTCGTCGTCTATCCCAGACGTTATCAATCGGGTTAGTGGTTACCTTCGGCATCGTCAACATCGTGGCCTGGTGTGCAAGCCAGCTCCAGCTCATCCCTATTTTTTGAGGATACGTGCTGCGCTCAACGCAGACTAAAGGACCCGCACTATACTTACTTAAAAAGTATCTTGAGGGTCTATCATGTCTGAACGGTCTGTGGCTTCACTCATCATTGAACAGCTGGAAAAAGCGGGTGTAGAACATTGTTATGGCGTTGTCGGGGATACGCTGAATTATATCACCGACGAGATGAGCCGCAGCAGTATCCAATGGGTACACGTTCGTCATGAAGAAGTAGCTGGCTTTGCCGCAGGGGCTGAGGCTTTGATAGCCGATAGATTGACTGCATGCGCCGGATCATGCGGTCCCGGCGGACTCCATTTTATCAACGGTCTATTTGAAAGCCATCGTAATCGTGCGCCAGTCATTTTACTCGCCAGTCAAATCAGCAGCGAATTACTGGGTAACGATTTCCCTCAAGAAGTCGATTTCCGCTCCGTCTATCAGAGCTGTTCGGTATTCTGCGAACAAATACTTACTGCCGACCAAGCCCCTGCCGTGATCCGTCGCGCCTGCCAAGCGGCGCTCAACCAACGCGGCGTGGCCGTTGTCATTGTTCCCGTCGATATTAGTAAAGCCAAAACCCAAGCGTTGACGCAGTCTATCTGGCGCCCGCAACCGCAATTACTCGCCAACCCCGACGAACTACAGACTATCGCTGCATTACTTAACAAAGGGAAACGCATAGCGTTCTACGCGGGAGCAGGCTGCGAAGGTGCACATGACGCATTAGTCGCTCTGGCGGAGAAGCTACAAGCCCCCATCGTTAACACCTCTCGCGGTAAAGACTTTATCGAATACGATAACCCTTACTCAGTCGGAATGACCGGTATTTTCGGTAGTGAAGCCGGTTTCGAGGCTATTAAGCAGTGCGACGTCTTATTGTTATTGGGGGCCGATTTCGCGTGGTCTCAATTCTATCCACAGAAGGCAACGATTATCCAAATTGACCAAGATGCGACGCATCTGGGTCGCCGTCATCCTATTGCCTTCGGTGCTGTGGGCCACGTTAGTGATACGTTAACAGCACTTATTCCGTTGGTCGAAACGCGGCAGGACGACCACTTTCTGCGGCAGATTATGAAGGTACATGATAAATCCGTCGAACGACGCCATAAAGAAGAACGCCGTGCTACCGGCCACCCTATCCATCCGCAGTACTTGGTGAGCCTCCTGAATCGCCACGCTGAAAAAGATGCTTTATTCACCGCCGATGGTGGTTCGGCCATGGTATGGCTACTCCGTCATATCGATAGCTTGGGGACTCGGCGTACGTTAGCGAGTCTACTGCATGGCACCATGGCCAATGCAATGCCACAGGCGATCGGCCTGCAGGTCGCCTTTCCTCAACGCCAAGTTATCGCCTTATGTGGAGATGGCGGTCTGAGTATGCTACTCGGTGACTTATTTACCCTGGTTCAAGAAGAGTTACCCGTGAAACTGGTGGTGATCAATAATGGCTCACTCAATTTCGTCGAGTTGGAACAGAAGATCGAAGGCCTGCTCGATCATTACACTAAATTAAAGAATGATAACTTCGCGAAAGTTGCCGGTGCCATCGGCCTCTATAGTCAGAAAGTGATTGAAGCGCAAACGCTAGAAGAAGCGGTGCAGCGTTTTCTCGCCCATCCAGGGCCCGCGTTGTTAGATGTACATACCCATCCAAACGAGCTAGTCATGCCGCCTGAGGTTTCGTTGAGTCAGGTGGCCGATACCGCGCTCTACGCCGCCAAAGCGGTGTTCCATGGTCGCCTCTCTGACGTGACGAGCCTGATAGGTAGCGAGATAAGCCAAAAACTCGGCAAATAATAGAAGGCAGGTATTTCACTCCCCTAGGCCACGCTTCGGGGAGTTTCGTCTATGCTTATAACTTTGTGTCATTCAGGGTATTAACAGGATAAAGGACAGCCTATGCTGAAAATTAAACGTAAAAAAGTCAAACCGATGGGCATCAATGATGTGACTATCATTGACGATGGTCGCCTCAAGAAAGCGATCACCGCCGCCGCCCTTGGTAATGCCATGGAGTGGTTCGATTTCGGGGTCTACGGCTATGTCGCGACGGTTCTGGGTAAAGTCTTCTTCCCTCATGCGTCACCCGGTATACAAATCATTGCCGCACTCGCCACCTTCTCCGTTCCCTTCATTATTCGCCCAATCGGTGGGATGTTTTTTGGTCGCTTAGGCGATAAATATGGTCGTCAACAAATCCTTGCCATGACCATAATTTTAATGACGTTGAGTACCTTCTGTATCGGTCTCATTCCCTCGTATAACACCATTGGTATCTGGGCGCCTATCTTGCTATTAATCGCCAAGATGGTGCAGGGTTTCTCGGTAGGAGGCGAATACACCGGAGCATCCATCTTCGTTGCCGAGTACTCTCCAGACCGTAAACGCGGGTTTATGGGTAGCTGGCTTGATTTCGGCTCGTTGGTCGGATTTATCTGCGGAGCAGGCATCGTTGTACTTCTTAACGCGATTTTAGGTCAAGAGACCTTCAACGATTGGGGCTGGCGCATCCCGTTCTTCCTGGCGCTACCATTAGGATTGGTCGGCCTCTATCTTCGCCATGCATTAGAAGAGACCCCCGCTTTCCAAAAACACGTTGAATCATTGGAAGAAGGTTCTAAGCAAGGCTTAAGCGAAGGCCCTTCCGTCCCCTTCAGAGAGGTCGCGCGTAAACACTGGCGTAATCTTATCTCTTGTATCGGTATCGTGATCACCACCAATGTCGCGTATTACATGCTATTGACCTATGTCCCTAGCTACCTGACTCACGATTTACACTATTCCGAGAACCGCGGCGTCTTTATTATCGTGGTCATCATGGTCGCGATGCTTTTTGTACAGCCGATCATGGGGCTACTTAGCGATAAATTTGGCCGCCGCCCGTTCATCATAATCGGTAGCGTCGCGATGGTACTCTTTTCTATCCCGTCGTTTATGCTAATCACCCATCACAGCTTGGTCGCGTTATTCTTCGGACTACTGATCCAGGCCGTTATCCTTAACTGCTTAATTGGCGTCATGGCGGCAACTCTACCCGCGATGTTCCCAACAGAAGTCCGTTATAGCGCACTGGCCAGTACCTATAATATCTCGATCTTGATCGCGGGGATCACTCCAACGCTGACCGCATGGTTAGTTGAAACGACGGGTAACCTTTATATGCCGGGTTGGTACCTCGTCGTGGTCGGTATTATTGGGGTAATAACGGGGATTACTATGCGTGAAACGGCGAATAAACCACTCTATGGTGGAACGCCTGCAGCCTCTTCTCTTGAGGAAGCGAAAGAACTCCTTCAAGAGCATCACGATGGTATCGAACAAAGGATTGAAGATATCGATGAAGAGCTTGAGGAGCTAAAACGTAAACGTCGTAACTTAGTCGATCAACATCCAAAAATTGATCACTAAACACTGACCAACGGCTACCTAGAAGGTAGCCGTTTTCTTGCGACTACTCTCGCTCACCTGCGCACTCTCCTCTTTCATGCAAACCCCTTATCCTTCACCTTACTTTGTGTTATGTTATAACAAAACATAATTAAGGGTTAGTCATGACGTTTACCTCTATAAAAAAAAGCATCCTCTTTGGGTTACTTTGCACAGTGCAGGGTGTGACGTGGGCGCACGGTAGCCATGGCCACACGATGAGCGCCGAAGAGAAAAGAATTACCCAGGGGGTATTCACCGACCAACAAGTGGCTGCGCGTCCACTGTCTGATTGGGATGGTGTCTGGCAGTCGGTTTATCCTCTTTTACAAAAAGGCGCACTCACGCCAGTCTTTGAGGCGAAAGCCGCCGCACAGCACACCTCTATCGCTGAAATTACGCGCTATTATCAAACCGGCTATCAGACCGATATCGAGAGTATTGAAATCGAAAACGATAAGGTGGAATTTATTCGAGGGAAGGAGAAGTCTGCCTGTCATTATCAAAATGCCGGTTATAAAATTCTGACCTACCCTTCAGGTAAGCGCGGGGTCAGGTATCTGTTTGAATGTCGCGATCCTGCCTCACACGCTCCGCGTTACTTACAATTTAGCGATCACCGTATCGCGCCACATCACTCCGACCACTTCCATATCTTTCTCGGTAATGATTCGCAAGAGGCGCTATTGAAGGAAATGCACCATTGGCCGACCTACTTTCCCTATCAGATGATGGATAAAGAGATCATCGACGATATGCTCCATCACTAAGCGGTTAGCCATTTGTTTTGAATCAGCTGGCGTTGCGCTACCGTGACGCCATACTCTTGCTCAAGCCAGCGATCGGTCGTGCCATAACGCTGTTTAATCTCGCGTAAGGCTGCAACCAGCCACTCCTCTTCGGCAGACAGTAGCTGCCGGAAGTTATTCCGCGCCTTATCGCTAATCGTGGTGGGCCAATAGTCCAGCGCCCGCTGACCAATACTATCCAATTGCCCATTCGTCGCTAAATAATTCTCAATGATCGTCGACTCGTCACAGCCCAGCAGTAACAGCGTTAATGCGCAGCCTACCCCTGTACGATCTTTGCCTATCGCGCAATGCTGAATAACGCTTTGCGTCTCAGCCTGGCTAAGCGTCGTAATCAGCTGTCGCCAAGCGGGGTTATGAAAGGGTAATTGTTGGTAGAGCTGAGTCATGAATCGATCGACCGCTAACGCCTCGATAGCCTGGGGTGAAAACTCGACTACTTTTGCATCGACAGCAAGATCCGGCGGATTAGCGGGAAGATTGAGATAACACGCCCCTAAAACTTGTCGATCGGGCTTCGCCTTAGCTTCATGACTATCGCGATAGTCCAGAATGGTCAGTGCGGGGAGTTGCTCTAACGTATGTGTGTCTTGCTCGCTTAAGCAGTCTAATGCGCTACACCGAAAGAGCCGATTAGGTTTAACTTTTCTGCCATCAGCCCCAATTAATCCCCCGAGTTGGCGGAAGTTGGCAATACTTTCTAGTATTATTTCTTGAGTCATTGTCGCGTTATCTCCCTGAATCTACTCAGTAAATCATAGACGATGGTGGCTTCCATCATACCGCGCTTAGGCTCAGTAGACCCTGATCGCCATCATGATTGTCATCGTGGAAAGGCATCTCAGCCTGATCGAACTATAATCTCGTGCGCATAATTTTCGCGTAGAGATCGATTAACTGATTGTAATCATCCACAAATTTTACGGCGATCATATTCAAATTTATTCAATTTCATCGAGAAACTATTCCGCTATATGATTAGTTTTTAACAGGAGACGATGCGATGACTTTACTCACTAAATTTAATCAAGCGGTGGATCACCCCGATGCTGGGCGTTTATTGCTCCGCTGTGTACTGGGCGTATTAATGCTATTCCACGGCTTTTTCAAGCTGACCCATGGCGTATCGTGGATTGCCCCGATCCTTGCCGCACACCATCTTCCTAGTGTCCTGGCGTATGGCGCCTATATCGGTGAAGTGGTCGCGCCGATTTGTATTATCTTAGGACTGTTCGCGCGGCTTGCCGGGTTAGTTTATGCGGTGAACATGGTCTTCGCCGTCGTTCTGATTGCCGGCGCTAACTTCTGGACGACTACCGACGTGGGCGCTTGGGCGCTCGAAACCGAAGCACTTTATCTATTTGGTGGCCTACTCGTTATGCTGCTTGGCCCCGGAAAATACAGTATTTCCAAAGCGTAAGCGTCAAGGAGGTGAGACACCACTCGCCTCCTCATTTCCAGACACACTTCTCACCCTTGCTTGCTCCCCCTAGGCGCCTATAATTAAAACTCTTCCCCTATCCTCTTGGAGTGAGTTATGTCAACTAAGCGTCATGTCCCTGGTATTCATCCCTATAATGGACCGGCTGGCGGTTGGGGGGCATTAAAAGCGACGGCGATTGCCGTCAAAACCCAGATGGATACCTTAGTCGCGCCGAAGGCACTTCTCAATACTAACCAGCCCGATGGCTTCGACTGCCCGGGGTGTGCTTGGCCCGATAAGAACCACCACTCTACTTTCCAATTTTGCGAAAATGGCGCCAAGGCGGTGACTTGGGAAGCCACCTCGCGGCGGGTGACCGCGGAATTTCTGAGTAAAACACCGGTAAGCACTCTACTGACCCGTAGCGACTACGAGCTAGAGGGTTACGGACGCTTAACCCAACCGTTACGCTACGACGCCGCTTCCGACACCTTGCAGCCGATTAATTGGGAAGAGGCCTTCACCCTTATTGGTGAACGGCTGCAACAGCTGCCTGCAGAGCAAGTCGAATTCTATACATCGGGACGAACCTCTAACGAGGCGGCTTACCTTTATCAACTGATGATCCGCGACTATGGCTGCAATAACTTTCCCGATTGCTCCAACATGTGTCACGAGGCAACCAGTGTGGGGCTACCGCACTCTATTGGCATCGGCAAAGGCACTGTGTCGCTAGAAGATTTCGATAAAACCGAGCTTATTATCTCCATCGGCCACAATCCTGGTACCAACCATCCGCGGATGATGGGGACGCTGCATGAAGCGGCGCGGCGTAATGTGCCGATTATCGTACTTAATCCGATGAAAGAACGCGCCCTAGAACGCTTCGCCGACCCGCAGAACCCAATTGAGATGGCCACTTACCAATCGACCGATATCGCCTCTTCTTATTATCAAGTCAAGGCGGGCGGCGATGTTGCGGCACTTAAGGGTATCGCTAAAGCCTTGTTAGAGGCTGAAGACATTAGCCACGATGTGCTTGACCGTGAGTTTATCGATGAACATACCCTGGACTTCGCTGAATTTGCCGATGATATCCGTGCAACGTCTTGGGATGCCATCGAACAGGCCAGCGGATTAAAAGTCGAAGATCTCACGCGGGTTGCCGAGCATTATGCGAATTCAAAAGCCACCATCATCACTTACGGGATGGGGATTACTCAGCATGAGCACGGGACACAAAATGTGCAGCTCATCGCCAGCCTACTACTTATGCGCGGAAACTTCGGTAAGCAAGGTGCAGGGATCTGCCCGCTACGCGGCCACTCTAACGTACAGGGGAACCGCACGGTCGGGATCACTGAGAAACCTACCGAACGCTTTCTTAACGATCTCGACCAGTACTTTGGGATCCATTCACCGCGTGAGCACGGTCATGACGCCGGTGCCGCAATGGAAGCGATAATTCGCGGCGAATCGAAGGCTCTTGTCTGTTTAGGAGGAAATTTTGCCGTCGCCCTCCCCGATCCTGAGCACTGCTTCCCAGCCTTAAAAGAGTTGGATCTTAGCGTACACGTCGCGACCAAATTAAACCGTAGTCACTTATTGGTCGCCAAAGAAACCATTATCCTACCCTGTCTAGGACGTACCGAAATCGATCAGCAAGCAACTGGCCCACAATCAATCACCGTGGAAGATAGTATGTCGATGGTGCATGCCTCTGCAGGGAAACTTAAACCTGCCTCACCAGCATTACTCTCAGAAATCGCCATCGTTGCCGGGATCGCCCAGGCGACCTTGCCTCATTCCCGCATTGATTATGCCCATTATGTTGAGGACTATGCGCGAATTCGCGAGGCGATCGAGGCTACGATCCCTGGCTTTAACGATTACAATCAACGGATTAAGCAGCCCGGCGGGTTCCGGATGCCCCTTCCCCCCACCCAGCGCCAGTGGCCGACCCCGTCAGGACTTGCCCACTTTATGGTTTATCCAGGGCTCAATGAAGACGAGGCATTGCGTGAACAACGTGCGCTTCGGCTGATCACTCTGCGTAGCCACGATCAATACAACACCACGTTATATGGATTGGACGATCGCTACCGCGGCGTTTTTGGAAGACGAGATGTGCTGTTTATGAACCCAGAGGATATGAGCGAGCAAGGCCTTGAACATGGCGATGTGGTTGATATTGTCACGGCATTGCCAGACTGTGAGGCTCGCATGGAAAGCATCACCGTAATTGAGTATGCCATCGCCCGCGGTTCTGTCGGCGCTTACTATCCTGAGGCCAATATTCTGATCCCATTGAGTTATCGCGATCCACAGAGCGGGACGCCAGCCTATAAGTCTCTACCGGTTAACGTGGTGCTGCGCGAGACGGCAACCGCATAACCTACCCAGCCAACGGGGTTTGTCGCCCTGTTGGCCAACGTTGCCCTTATAATTTCCACGCGATACCGCTAAAAATTGTTTAGAAATGTTTTTTTTGTGATCTAAATCTTATTTTTTCGTATTTTTACAAAAAATTACGTTACTCTTTTGTTACGCACAGCGTTTCCGTAACGACTCACTCTAAGAATAACTATGATGAAAGACGAAAAAAAAATTTCCGAGCAAGGTCTAAGTAAAGAAGGGGCAACGCGTCGTCGCCTCTTCGGTCAATCTGGTGGACTCGTCGCCAGTTTCGCTATTGGGAGTGTCCTGACCGGACAAGCCATCGCAGCATCACCCAGTACCCCTGCGGTATCGTCACCCGATACGCAAACTCTCAATCAATTTCTCAAAGTTTCTCGCTTACTGACCGGACATCAAACGCTCGATACCACGTTGGGCCAGCGTCTGTGGGAGGCGTTTCATCAACACTCCGAACAGTTCGCCAGTCAATATGCAGCCCTAAGCCAGTGGATCGACGATCATCACCCTGTAGACGTTGAGGCTCTGGATCAGCAGTTGCAAGGACAACCCTTACACGACGTGATGATGAACATCATTCGTGGATGGTACCTCGGCGTCGTCGATAATAGTCATCATGCACAAGTCCTCTCTTATCAGAATGCATTGATGTATCAGGTACCCCGTGACGGCATGGTCATTCCGACCTATGCGCACAATGGGCCTGACTATTGGACAGCAGAACCGCCACCGGTCGATCGTTTATTAACATTCTAATTTTCCAAGGGTCTCTGCCCAGGCAAAAATGTTACCGATAACTAATTCCACCCTTTGGAGTTACTGTGAGAAATTTTTTTTCAACTCGCCTACGCGCGAGTCACTTAGCGCTGAATATTTCGGCGATCTGTCTTGGCATGGGTGGCTTCGCAGGCTTTACCCAAGCCGCTGAGCAAGTCCCGGTACAAGCCCCGACTGTGCAGCAAACGCAACAAGATCTTGTAGCTAAAGGACAATACTTAGCGATTGCCGCGGACTGTGCTGCCTGCCACACCGACCCGACAACGAAGCAGCCGTTTGCGGGCGGATACGCCATCCATTCACCGATGGGCGTGATCTATTCCACGAATATCACTCCGTCGCAACAATATGGCATCGGTTCCTATAGCGAACAACAGTTTGAACAGGCAGTCCGTCACGGTATTCGCGGCGATGGTAGCCATCTTTACCCTGCTATGCCTTATGCTTCGTATGCCGGGTTAACCGACGACGATATTCACGCGCTATACACCTACTTTATGCATAGCGTTGCACCGGTAAATACTGAGAACAAGGCTACTGCCTTGAGTTTCCCGTTCAATATTCGGCAGATGATGTTCGGGTGGAACCTACTGTTCCTAAAATCGGGTGCCTATCAGAACGATGACTCACAAAGTGCCGAATGGAACCGTGGGAAATATCTCGTCGATAACCTTGAGCACTGTGGGGAGTGTCACTCACCTCGTAACTTGATGATGGCACAAAAACAGGGAGCAGATGCCCTTAGCGGTGCCGCCTTGGGCAGCTGGTATGCGCCTAACCTGACTGCAGATAAAATGAGTGGTCTAGGTAGCTGGTCACGTGATCAACTCAAACAGTATTTGCAAACTGGCGATGTCCCAGGTAAAGCTCAAGCTGCGGGCCCAATGGCCGAGGCGGTGACTAACAGCCTACAACATCTGCATGATGCAGACATTGAAGCGATTATCACTTATCTGCAAAGTCTTCCGGCACAGGCGCAATCTCACCAAGCTAAAGCGACCGGTGATTTTGGACAAGCGTCTAACGTCGACAGTGACGTGCGCGGGACGGCGGGCTTAGGGATTGGTTTACCGCAAGATATGAGCGGCAAAGCGCTGTATGACAGTGCCTGTGCGAGCTGTCACCAGCCAGATGGCCAAGGGACTACCGATCATTTCTATCCCTCTCTTTCCCATAACACGGCAACCGGTGGCAATACCCCGAATAACCTGATCTCCGCCATTCTATTTGGCGTGCAGCGTGAGGTAAAAGGCAAAGAAGTCTTAATGCCAAGCTTTGGTCCTGGCTCTCAGGTACAAGCGCTCAGCGACCAGCAAATTGCTAGCCTCAGTAATTATATCTTCCAACAATATGGCAATCCTGATCTCCATGTAACGCCTGAACAGGTTACCGCACTGCGTAAGGGTGGAGAACAGCCGTTACTCGCTCGCATCGCGGGCCCAGCCACCATTGGTGGTGGCGTGGTAGTGGTGTTGATTGTCTTATTACTGGTTATCCGCCGTTCGCGTAAAAAGTCCCGTGGATAAACCATTCGAATTCGCAGTGAGAGGGTGTTATGTCAGAACAATATAGTGCAGATGTCGTCGTAGTTGGAGCAGGGATCTGCGGCGGTACGGTGGCTAAAGAGTTAGCGGAAGCGGGTTTATCAGTGTTAGTCCTTGAGGCTGGCCCGCGTTGGGAGCGCGGTGAGGTCGTAGAAAACTGGCGCAATATGCCGCCGGTGAATAAGTCAGAATCTGACTATGCGACACCTTACCCCGCCCAGCCTTGGGCGGTGCACCCACAGATGAACCCTTACAATGAGTACCCTGAAGTTTCAGGCCCTGATGCCAGTGCCTTTCGTCAGGGGATGATTAAGGGGATTGGGGGAACCACTTGGCACTGGGCTGCATCTTGCTGGCGTTTCCTCCCTGCCGATTTACAGCTACACAGCACCTATGGGGTCGGCCGGGATTGGGCCGTCACCTATGACGAGCTCGAAGATTACTATTACCGCGCGGAAGTGCTAATCGGCGTGAATGGCCCCAATGATACGTCGCTAAAATACGTTGCCCCACGTAAAAAGCCGTTCCCGATGGAGCCAATGCCTTACGGTCCCGCCGACCGTCGCTTTACCGAAGTCGTTGCTCAAGCTGGGTATGAGAATACGCCTGTGCCACAAGGCCGTAATAGCCGTCCTTACGATGGCCGTCCACAATGCTGTGGTAATAACAACTGTATGCCCATCTGCCCGATAGGGGCGATGTTCAATGGTATTCATAGCGTAGTGAAGGCAGAAGCTGCCGGAGCGAAATTCATTGCCAACGCCGTGGTTTATCGTATCGATACAGATAAAGACAATAATATCACCGCGATGCACTACTACGACCCAGACAAAGTCTCGCACACCGTTACCGCGAAAACCTTTGTCTTAGCGGGCAACGGCATTGAGACACCAAAACTCCTGCTACTGGCTGCCAACGACCGTAACCCGAACGGCATCGCCAATAGCTCAGGACAGGTTGGTCGTAATATGATGGACCACCCTGGGATCTTAATGAGCTTCCAAGCGGCAGAGCCTATCTGGACCGGGGGTGGCTCGGTACAGATGAGCTCAATCACTAACTTCCGTGATGGCGATTTCCGTCGCGACCACTCAGCTATCCAGATTGGGATGAACAACACCTCGCAAAACCATAAGGCGGGTGTCAAGGCATTACAGATGGGGCTAGTCGGTAAGAAACTCGACGCAGAAATCCGTCGTCGCGCCGCCTGCGGGATGGATATCTACGTTAACCACGACGTATTAGCGAACCCCGATAACCGCTTGACCTTAAGTACACAACGCAAAGATAAGCTGGGGATCCCTTTCCCACATGTGACTTACGACGTCGGCGATTACGTGCGTCGTTCAGCAGTACATTCTCGCCAGCATTTAATGAATATTGCGAAGCTATTTGGCGCAACTGAAATCGAGATGACTCCCTGGTTTAACCCTAATAACCACATTATGGGTGGGACGATTATGGGCCATGACCCGAAAGACTCGGTCGTGGATAAGTGGTTGCGTACCCACGACCATAAAAATCTCTACATCGCCTCCGGTGGTGCGATGGCCGCAGCGGGTACTGTTAACTCAACGCTGAGCATGGTTGCGTTATCGTTACGCGCCTGCGATAGCATTAAGCAAGAGATGTTACATAGCTAAGCGATGATATCGCCCTCGGATCAGAGGGCGATATGCTGCCGTTTATCCCAGTTGTTCACTGACTCGCGCTCGACGGTTATTTTTTAAAGTATCTTTTTGCTACAGCCTATTGGCCACACGTATTATTTAATATCGATAATAATTATATGAATTACAGTTATGATGTTATTGATGAAGAGATATGATTAGCATAATCTAATAAGAAAATATTATTAGAAGTCATTGACGATTAATTTAATACTCCTAAAACATTAAATTAATTCTCAATTTAGTTATTTGGAATTATATTGATATAGTTAGAACAACTTTTAATAATCAAACTATCACTAGTAATCAAGGTTAAAGATTCTGTTTTAGCTTGCGATACGATGATTCTATCAAAGGGATCTTTATGTAGATTTTCAGGTAGATTACCGACAGATATTGCATGTTCACCACCAATAGAAAGCTCTAAAAAGCCATTTTTTAGTAGATGCCGTCTAAAAACCTCTACATTGATACTGAAATTAGGCTTATTGAGTTGTGATTTGATCATGATTTCCCATATTGATGCCACGGAGAACATAACTTTATTATCAGTATCCTCTAAAATATATTTTACGTCGGAACTTACTCTTTCTGGTTTATATCCCATAAAGAGTAAAATATTAGTATCGGCTAGGTAATGATTGGTGAAAACATCTTTCATTACTCGCCATGTCCGTTGAATAAGCTTTCTATATCTTTTTTATTCAATTGATCGAAGTCTTCTATATAAGTCTCTGGAATATCATCATGTCCAATCATAAACCCTAGTTTTCTTTTTTCCTTTTCCTCAGTGTAAGCAACTAACTTAACCATTACCTTCCCATTTTTAGCAATCATCACTGGTTCACCGGTATTGGCAACCTCCTGAATAATTTTGGAAAGATGAGTTTTTGCTTCATATATGTTGATTTTTTCCATAATAGAAACCTCTTTTATACTGCAACAGTAGTAAGTTATCCAGTCTAGTCAGATTGGTCAAGTATTAATCAGTTTTAAACTTTGGCATTTAGTGAAGCCTGTACCGCTTATGTCGCCATTGTTGATCATCGAGTAAAATCTGGAACTGACAAAAGCGGAGGAGCCATCGTCACGGAACCGCTTCGTGCTAATATTCGTGTACGATTTTTGCCATCTTTGCTCTTCTCCATACTCGCGATATTAAGAAGAGCAAAGCAAGATCTCTGCCGTTATAAATGCTCGGAGTCAACCGCCAGCCAGGTTAGCGCGGCTACTAACATCGCCTCAAGCCCTGCTTGTACAGTATCGTCTAAATGAATGGTAAATTGTGAGGAGTGGTTGGCCGGGATCGTTTCGAGCGAATCGGCCTTTAGTGCTCTCTGCCATACCTGAGGGTCCGTTCCGCCGACAAACCAGAATACGTAGGGAACCTGCCAATGGCGGCCAAACTGGCTAAAGTCTTCGCTCGCCGTGGCCGGTTCGGTTTCGAAGCAGCGCTCCGCAAAATGTGCAATAAACTGCTGGCTCAGACGTTCGGTAGCCGCGATATCGTTTTCCGTCACCGGGTAACTGTCGATAAATTCGATATCCGGGTCCCCCGCTCCCGAGGCATGGCTTTCGCAACAGCAGATCCGTTTAACCGAACTAATCATTTTATCCCGCACACTATCTTTATAGCTGCGCATATTCAGCTTAAGTACGGCATCATCGGGAATAATGTTTTCTTTTGTCCCCGCTTGGATCGAGCCGATAGTCAGCACCGCGCTATCCAGCGGCGCGGTTTCTCGCGAGATGATGCTCTGCAGGCGTACCGCTGAATACGCGGCGATCATCACCGGATCGATAGCGTTTTGCGGCATCGATCCATGAGCGCCTTTACCATGAAATTTAACGTGTAGGCTATCACCCGCCGTCAGAATCGCCCCGGCCCGATAACCGATCGTCCCTGCCTTACCCACCATCACGTGTTGACCAAGAATAATATCGGGTTTGGGAAAATGCTGCATGTCGCCAATCATGGCTAAGGCTCCCTTACCGATCTCTTCTCCCGGTTGGAAAACCACCATCAGCGTACCTTGCCACTGCTCACGATGAGCCGCTAATAATTCTGCCGCGCCCATCAACCATGCGACATGCAGATCGTGACCACACATATGCGATACCGGCGTTTTATTGCCGTCCGGCATTTCGCCGACGACTTGGCTGGCGTAATCTAGGCCGGTCTTCTCTGCCATCGGTAGTGCGTCCATATCTGCCCGCAGCATTACCGTAGGCCCAGACCCGTTATGTAACAGTCCGACAACGCCCGTAATGCCTAAGCCTTCAGTTACCTCATACCCGAGTTTTTCCAGGTGTTCAGCGGCGATCCGAGCAGTTCGAAATTCTTGCATGGAAAGTTCGGGATGCTGATGGAGATCTCGATAAATCGCAGTGAGCTTAGGAATAAGCGTAGTAATATCTGGGCGCAGTTGCGCAATGGTAGCGTGCATAATGGAACCTCGTCGACAATAGATAAGCAGTTGTACTGCGACAGAGGAAAAAGAGTGTGGCAATTTTTGCTTAAACGCTTTGTCGTAGGATAAGCCACGTGTATTTAGCACGTTAACCTTAATAGCGTTAGGGGATTAGCGTCGCAGTCGGATAACTACGACGCTTTTGTTATTAGAAAATCGACAGTGGGTACTGCGCGATCACCCGGATCTCGTTACCGCCTGCATTGTAGTCTGCCGCATCTGACGACACGCGCAGCACGGAGTAACGCACACCTAGCTGAAGATCCTTGGCGAACCCAGAAGGGATCTTATATTGGATCTGGTTAAAGAACTCGTGCTCGTGACCATTGCTGGAGGCAGAAGTCTTGATGTTATCCCCGCGTACATAGGCCACATCGTAACGGAGTCCTTCAATCCCGAGGCCGGCAAGGTCAACGGAATACGCGGCTTGCCACGAACGCTCATCTTCGCCGTTGAAGTCAGACCAGTAGGAGTTCGCCAGCCATATCGTGTTACCGCCATCGCCGATACCACCTTTATTACGGTAGCCGCCATACATATAGCCACTACTGCCGGTATTTTGCTGGTACGCAACCTTGAACGTATGGATATCGTAGGTATAGCTAGCCGCGAGGCTCCAGATAGTGTTACTACGACCGCTATTGATGCTTTCAGCGTAGGCTTTATCTAGGCGTGAGTTATAACCGTTAAAATCCCAGACCATTTTCTGTTTTTCAGTGAAGGGTTGGGTATAGGTAAAGCCTAGATATTGTTTATTATCAACATCTTGAACGTGCGACGCATAGGCAGACGCGGTGAACTGATCGTTAAAGACATATTTCGCCCCACCAAACGCGATATTATCCAGCCCTGAATCGTGACTTTCGGCGCTTTTACGCTGCTCGGCGGTGAAATAGCCACCGGTAATATCTAAGCCGTCGATCTCTTGCGAGTCGAGCATAAAGCCGGTGTAGGTCTCTGCTAACAGTCGAGAGCTATCCGAGGTGAGGATAGGCAGGGTTGGCTGTTGTGTCCCGTAACTGAATACGGTATTGGAGAAACGCATCTTCGCCGTCGCACCAAATTTCGCCAGATCCTTCTTCGCGCGTCCATCGCTATCTTGTGAAAAGTAGTCGATGCCGCCTGCGCCGCTGCGTCCGCGTCCGCCGTCAAGTCGAACCGCATATTGGCCAATCGCATCGACGCCAAATCCAACGGAGCCCTGAGTAAAGCCAGAGGTATAAGTACCAATAAAAGCTTGGCCCCATTCGCGGCGGGTACGTACCCCTTCGTCCTTATAATTACGGTTGATCATCGCATTTTTAATCAGCAGATTAAGATGGCTGTCTTCCAAAAAACCGTTACTTTCCTGTTGAGACGCTGCAAAAGCGGGTTGGGCGACCAACAACGCTAAAAAAGAGAAAGAAAAAACCTTGTTCACTGTGTTTGCCTATAGTGTAAATTTATATGATTTTTTATACATAACTTGTTACTTAAGTTGACAATCTAGCATCATTAATCGCGTTTTAAAATTCTTAAAAATACTTTTATTATTCTTTTTTTAGATAACTACCAACCGGGGATCGCCCCGCCTTTAAATAACGTTTCGGCCGCTTTGGCGACTTCTGGCGATTGGTAGGCATGCACAAATTCCTGAACATTCTTCGCTTGACGATTATCCTCGCGGCTCACAATGATATTCACATAAGGCGATTGCTTATCTTCGATAAACAAGCTGTCGCGCACCGGTGAAAGACCGGTTTGTTCGATATAAGTCGTATTGATAATGGCTATCGCCACTTTCGGGTCGTCTAACACATGGGGCAGCTGAGCCGCTTCCAACTGTAGCAGTGTAAGATGTCGAGGGTTTTGCGTAATATCAAGTGTGGTCGGTAACAGGCCTTTTTTAGGAGCGAGGGTGATCAAACCCTGTTTCTGGAGGAGCAACAAGGCTCGTCCGAGGTTAGTCGGATCATTAGGAATAGCAATCGTTGCATGATCGACGAGCTGCGTAACCGAGTGGATCTTGCGTGAATAGGCCGCAATGGGAAATACAAAGGTGTTTCCGACGGCCACTAAGTGGTAACCGTGTGCCGCATTATCTTGGGCGAGAAAAGGCCGATGTTGAAAAACGTTGGCATCCAGTTCCCCCTGATTGGTGGCATCGTTCGGTATGATAGAGCCACTGAAGCTGACCAGTTGTACCTTGAGTCCATATTTCTGTTGCGCGACTTGCTTAGCGACTTCAGCCACCTGCTCTTCCGCCCCGGTGATCACGCCTACCTTAATTTGCGACATATCCTCGGGAGCCTTATCACACGCCGAGAGTAAGTAGGCGCTAAACAGTAGCGCCGAGAGTTTCAACACCGAATGAGCCATGATCTGATCCTTTAAGATGATGCTGTAATAGTTTATGGATACCTAGATACCTAGACGTCCAAATGAATGTAATCAATCAGCATGGCTAATGCAAGCAATGCCGTATAGGCGAGAAGATTAATCGCCTTAAAATAATGTGATCGGGTATTGTGCAATAAGACGTAAGTCGCTGCCGCCGCGGTTATAGTCTGCGGCATCGGCTGATACCTGTAATCGCGAGTAACGTACCGTGAGTTGCAGATCCTTAGCGGGCCCTGACGGCACTACGTAATCGAGCTGATTAAAAACTTCACGCTCTTTACCGTGAGACGAGGCTGATGTGTGGATATCCGTCCCAGAAACATAGGCAAGGTCATAAGATAACCCTGATAATCCAAGCCCGGTGAGATCCAGAGAATAAGCCACCTGCCATGATCGTTCATCCTGGCCGATAAAATCGGACCAATAAGAGTTACTGACCCATATGCCTCCATCGCCTAGCCCCTGCTTATCGCGATATCCCCCATACTGGAACCCAGTACTGCCGCTATTTTGCTGATATGCGAGCTTAAAACTCTGCATGCCATAGACATAGCGTCCAGCCGTACTCCAAATTATATTGCTACGACCACTGTTTATTTCCCGCGCATAATCATCGGTAAGTCGTGAGTTATAACCATTAATATCGAGAATGAATTTTTGCTGCGTAGAAATAGGATGCGTATAGGTAAAGCTAGAAAATTGTTTATCAATGACTTGGGGAATATGCTCTGCATAGGCAGAGACCGATATTTGCGAATTAATTTGATAACGTGCACCTGCATAGAATAAACGCCCGAGCCCAGAATTATAATGATTCGAGCTTTTACGTTGTTCCGCTGTCAAATAACCCGCACTGATATCGACCCCTGTAATATCCTGAGACTCCAGCATCCATCCGGTATAGGTTTCATAGAGTAAGCGTGAGGTGTCGGCGGTAACCAGGGGGATGAGCGGCTGCTGCGTCCCGTAACTCACGACCGTCTGCCCAACCTTAGCTTTAATACGCCCGCCTAGTTTGCGCAACGTACTCTGCGCGTGACCGTCTGAATTTTGAGAAAAATAATCGATCCCTCCCGCGCCACTACGCCCTCTCCCGCCATCGAGTCTCACCGCCAATTGCCCGAGGATATCCGCGCCGATTCCAACCGGGCCAGGAGTAAAACCAGAGGTGAAATGTGCAATCGCCGCTTGGCCCCATTCACGACGCGTCCTGACATCGCTATCGCTATAATGGCGATTCATCATGGCATTTTTAAATAAAAAGTTAAGGTGACTATCGGTGGTAAAACTATTCTGTTGCGCAGTAGCTTGCACGGTAAATAATACCGGGATCGCTATAACCAGTTGGTAAGCCTTCATCATTTCGCCTTGGATTATTATTATTTTAATTAGTTTTTATAGTTAATTATTTTTTATTTCGTTAACCATTATTAAATTAATTTAATTCTTCCCCGTAAAACAAGGCCTGACTTATATCGATTATCGCTAAGCTTAACGAGTTTCGGTTTTTAACAAAACTCTCGCCAGCTGATAAACTTTTACCACGATAACTTTTATCCTGTAACTCGATGAGGACGTTATGACACAGCGCAGCACCGAAGACTTTGCCGAGTATTTAATCGGTTTTCGTCACGAACTTCATCGTTTTCCTGAACTCTCCTCGCAAGAATTTGCCACTACGCAGCGTATTCGCCAACACCTTGAGCAGCATCAGATCCGTATTCTCGATTATCCGCTCACGACAGGTCTAGTGGCGGAGGTGGGGCCTAGCGAAGGACCACTCTTAGTACTTCGCTCAGATATCGATGCATTACCGATTGAAGAGCAAGCAGAGGTTAGCTTTCGTTCGGAACATCCGGGTGTGATGCACGCATGCGGCCACGACTTTCACAGCGCGGCTGCGCTGGGTGCTGCCATTATCCTGAAACGGCAAGAGGCGGCGTTATCGGGCCGCGTGCGTATTTTATTTCAGGCGGCAGAGGAAATCGGCGTAGGCGCGCGGGATATCGTTGCGACCGGTGCACTGCGCGAGGCCCATGCGGTATTTGGGATCCATAACGACCCATCTCTACCGGCAGGTACTATCGGCTGTAAGGCGGGGCCGCTAACGGCGGCCGTCGATCGTTTCGCCTTGACCATACAGGGAGTTGGCAGCCATGCCGCGAAACCCGAACAGAGCGTGGATCCGATCATCATCGCCAGCCAACTGGTTTCGAGTTTACAGACGATCATTAGCCGTAATACCCCGTCAGCGGATAACGCCGTGGTGTCGATCACTCAGTTTCATAGCGGCAGCGCTTGGAATATTATTCCGGATAAAGCGTGGTTAGAGGGGACGGTGAGAAGCTTCTCCGCCCAGGCGCGTCAATTAATCGAGAGCCGTTTTCAGCAAATCGTACAAGGTTTTTCAGCCGCCTTTGCCGTGAATATCGATCTCGATTGGCAGGCCGGACCGCCTTCGGTCGTGAACGATGAACGGTGGGCAGAATTTGCCCTGCAGCAAGCGACACGTAGTGGTTTGACGGCACAGGTGGTAGAAGCCAGCCCGATTGGCGAAGATTTCTCTTACTACCTGCAGCAGACACCGGGGGCCTTCATCATGGTCGGTACCGGCGAGCCTTACGCCTTACATCACCCTGCGTTTCGCATTAATGACCAAGTGCTACTCCCCACCGCACAGTATTTAGCTGATCTGGCGGTTGCAGGTCTGCGCACGCTGCCATAACCATTCGGCCCCCGTTGGGGGCCGAATCATCCTTAATGCGAAACATCTTCTCCAAAATACTTCTCAGAGATTTTCTGATAAGTACCGTCTTTCTTCAGCTCAGCGAGTGCCGTATTGATCGCTGTTTGCAGGGCGGTGTCATCCTTTCTCATCAACACACCAGAAGCGCTTGCATTGTCCTCTGAGGCGACGACTTTCACCGGTGCATTCGCTCGGTGCTTTTTAAAGTCGAGGTAAGAAAGGTTATCGTTCACCGTTGCATCGGCCCGGCCCTGAACCACGAGGTCGACAGCTTGGTTAAAACCGTCAGTGTTGACTAACTGGGCACCATAATGACGAGCGATTTGTGCGTAGTTGCTGGTCAGCGACTGCGCTGAGTTTTTGCCTTTAAGATCCGTGAACTGATGGATACTGTTGTTATCGCTCTTGACGATCAGTACGGCTTTCGAGGCAATGTAAGGCGCGGAGAACGCATATTTCTTCTGACGTTCAGGGCTGATGCCGACTTCGTTAATCACGACGTCGTAGCGTTTGGCATCCAAGCCTGCGATCAGACCATCCCACTTACTCTCGACAAAGACCGGCTTAACCTTCAATTGTTTAGCAATGGCTTCGCCGATCTCGACATCAAACCCCGTTAAATCGCCGGAAATCGTGTGAAAGGTAAAGGGGGCATAGGTCCCTTCGGTGCCGATTTTTAGCTGGCCAGTCGCTTTAACATTAGCGAGGGTATCAGCCATTGCCGAGCTAGCAAAACCTAATGGAACGAGCATGGCGAGTAACGCTAGAGAACGCTTTTTCATAATAACTCCTGGTGAAATTAGGTTGGGTTGACTGCGGGTAACCCCGCCGTTAACGTGGCGATATATTCCGCCGTGCGTGCGTGTTGCGGGGAACGGAAAAGAGTCGCTGATTCTCCGGTTTCTACAATCTCCCCTGCTTCGAGGAAAATAGTCTGGTTCGCGACAGAGGCTGCCAAACGTAGGTCGTGGGTTGCCATCAGCATGGTCGTACCTTCGTTCGCCAATTGGCGTAATACGGCTACGACTTCGGCGGCAAGCTCTGGATCGAGTGCCGACGTTGGCTCATCACATAATAGAACCTGCGGAGAGGGCGCCAGTGCGCGCGCGATTGCAACGCGTTGCTGTTGCCCGCCCGACAGTGTTGCCGGCATAACATTACGTTTATGGGCTAATCCCACTTTCTCCAGCAAGGCCTCTGCCCGCGCAATCGCCTCTGCTTTCGGCATACGATGTACGACGATCAGCCCTTCGGTGATATTTTCAATTACCGTTTTATGGGGGAACAGCGCAAAGTTTTGAAATACCATCCCCGTTTGTCGGCTTATTTGATAGATATCGCGGGTACGAGGTGGCTTCTGCGTAAACACTAATCGCGCTTCGTCCAACTGCATCTCGCCCGACTGGGGGATTTCTAATAAGTTAACGCAGCGCAATAAGGTGCTTTTACCGCTACCAGAGGGGCCAATCAGCGCGGTGACAGAGCCTCGCGGCAGCGTAAGGCTAATATCTTTCAGGACGTGATTGTCTTGAAAATATTTGTTGATGCCCTGTAATGAAATCATCTCGCTATACTCCTGTCACCGTTTCCTGGGAGAAATGCTTCTCAAGCTTGTTTTGTAGCGCCGATAAAAGGGTACTGAAAAACAGGTAAATCAGCGCTGCTTCGATATACAGGATTAATGGCTGATAGGTAACCGCCGCTATCCGCTGTGCGGCTAAGAACATTTCAGGTACGGTGATCACCGATGCCAATGAGGTATCTTTAACTAAAGAGATAAAGGTATTAGATAAAGGCGGAACGGCAATTCTTGCGGCTTGCGGCAGAATAATACGTACCAGAGCCTGACGCCAGCTCATACCGATGGAGTGCGCGGCCTCCCACTGACTACTCGGTACGGACTTGATCGTGGCGCGGATAATCTCCGACGAGTAAGCCCCAATATTTAAGGAAAAACCAATGACTGCGGCCGGGAAGGCAGAGATAGTAATCCCAATGCTGGGCAGTGCATAAAAGATTAAGAAGAGTTGGACGAGCAACGGCGTCCCACGAAATAACCAGACGTAGAAACGTACCAAATAGTGTAGGGGTTTTGGACCATACAATCGAGCGAGAGCAACTAAGAAGCCTAGCGATAAGCCAAGTACGAAGGCAAGCAAGGTTAAGGGAATCGTAAAGGTCAGTCCGGCATGAAGCATCGGCCAGAATGATTCCGCGGCGAGGGTTAGCCAATCTGGCACAGTTCACCTTCCATAGAATAAGTTAAACACAAAAGGTTACCAACATTGATAACCACTTCCTCTATTCTAGGCAGGAAACCGGGAGAGGGAAATATCATTTAGATATTGATTTAGAACAAGAGTTAACTCTCTATGCTTTTTATCGTTGAAATGGTGAAAAAAACGTCATTCCAACTGTATAGGTAATATTTTTCTCTTATACAGCGTCTAAAACCCGGTACCGGCACCTCAAGATAGCCGCTCGAAACTGCGTACCAGACTATCGATAAAGACGCGTGTACGAGAAGGCATTAACCGCGTGCTTGGAAAGACAATCCACACCGGACGCTTTTTACTCTGCCATTCCGGTAAGAGGCGGACTAACCGACCGCTTTCGACGTAGTGCCGCGCCGAATGCGCCGCAATACGCGTGATTCCCACCCCGCGTAACGCAAGATTAACAAGAATATTCGGTGAATTCGCCAAGGTTTTAGTGACAAGTTCCCCGCGCCAATGTTGCTGCGCAGTAAAAAGCTCCAGCGGGCCACTATCGCTATGTAACCGCAGTAAATGATGCTGGAGTAAATCTTGTGGCTCAGCGATCGCGGGGGCGCCACGCAGGTAGCTCGGGGCGGCATACAGCCCCAATTCAAAGTAACCCAACAAGCGAGCGGCGAGCGTCGCTTCGTCCGCCAGGGTGCCGATACGTAACGCTAAATCGACGCCCTCGGCGATCAGGTCCACTCGCCGCTGTGAGACATCGATCTCTACGTTTATCTCTGGATAGGCCTCGATAAACTCGGCTAAAAATTGGCTGATAAGATCCTGCGTGAAGTCACCGGGCAGCGAGACACGCAGCTTACCGCTGGGCAGAGCATGTCGATGCTCGATTAATGCCTCGATCGCACCAAGCTCTGCCGCCATCTGCTGGGTATGCCGTAATAGAGCCTGCCCAAACGGCGTAATCGTCATCTTACGCGTAGTCCGGGTAAATAGCGGTTCTCCCAGCTGTTGTTCCAATGACGCTATGCGTCGCGACAACGTTGAGGCTGGCAATTCTAGGCGCTCGGCCGCTTTGGTAAAACTCCCCTCCTCGGCGACACGGTTGAAGAGCAGTAGGTCATTCGCATCAGAACGCATCTATTATCCCATAAATGAAATTATCTTACTCATTCTAGCTATTTATTCCGTACAGGCCTAACGCTAAAGTCTGCGCTAATCACGCAAACTGAGTTAGGGATATCCTATGCAATATTTCACTTTTTCAAAACAACAGCCGCTGGTACTACTGATTGCCCGTGTATTGTTAATGCTGCTTTTTGTCTTATTCGGCTACCAAAAACTGGTCCACTTCGGCGGGACGGTCACCTATATGACGGCACTGGGTACACCACTGCCGACGCTCGCCGCGCTGATCGCGGTCGTACTGGAGTTCTTTGCCGGATTGGCGATCGTCATCGGTTACTATACACGCCCGATTGCGCTTATTTTGGCGGTTTACACCCTTGCGACGGCGATTATTGGCCATCCTTTTTGGTCGCTCTCTGGCCCAGAACAGATGGCGGCTGAGATTAACTTCTATAAAAACATCAGCATTATCGGTGGGTTATTGTTACTTTCGGTAAGCGGAGCCGGTCGTTTTTCTGTCGATAAACAGTAGCGCGGTCCGCCCGCCTAGTCGTTTAGGCGGGCAGGATCTGTTATGCCTCTGTCTGGTAAAAGGCACACAGCTTGTTCCCCGATGGGTCACGGAGATAGGCCACACATTTTCCGTCTTCGCGGATATGCGGGGCTGACTCTGCAGAACTCCCGCCCTGCTCTACGCCAGCTTGATGCCAAGCATATACCGCTTCACAACTCGTTAGCTCAAAACCGATGGTTCCGCCATTAGCCGGGCTGGCCGGTTGTCCATTAATCGGTAAAGTGACGATGAACCGCTGCTTACCTTGACGATAAAAGGGGCGTTGTAACTTATCAAAGCCTTGCTCATCCAAAGGCATATGACGAAAAATCGCATCGTAAAAAGTCTTGGCACGCTCAATATCCTGCGCACCGACGACGACATGGCTATACATAATGTTTCCTCGTTAAGGGCTGTTAACCTACGTTAGCCGAATTAATGATATAAAAACAAGTTATCACCGCACTGCTCGTCATCGTCCTCTTCCTCAGCTATGCTATTTTGACGCACACCTTTTAGGGTAAAGGCTCCTGAGGCCATTACCGACTCACCACCACGTGAAACATACCGTTTCACCGAGGATAGACCGCATGCCTTGGCTCGTTAATTTACTCATCGTCATCGTTGTCGTGTGCATCATGGAAGGCGTCGCGACCGGTATGCATAAATATGTGATGCATCGCTGGGGCTGGGGCTGGCACCGTTCGCACCACGAGACACGCCATGGCATGTTCGAGGTCAATGATTTGTATGCCCTGGTCTTCGCCGGGCTAGCCATCTTATTGATCTTCGCGGGTACGCGTGGCATCTGGCCGTTACAGTGGGTGGGTGCAGGTATGACGCTTTACGGCATTATCTACTTTATTCTGCATGATGGATTAGTCCATCAACGGTGGCCGTTTCGCTATGTTCCTCGCCGCGGATACTTACGCCGTCTTTACCTCGCCCACCATTTTCACCATGATGTTAGAGGTAAGGAAGATTGTGTCTCCTTCGGCTTTATTTACGCGCCTCCCGTCGATAAAATTCAAGCACAACTGAAAGCCTATAAAAAACGGCAGCGCGGGCTGAAAAAGCGCCCTGATATCGAAAAGTAGATGGTATGAAACGAGTTGTAGACTCTCAGCAAGAGTATTATGATCACGACGTAAGTAAGCTTACGATGGCAGACGCTCAGCTGGAAAACGCTCTCTTTGATCGCTGTATCTTTAGCGACTGCGATTTTAGTGCGGCGACCTTGCGCCAGTGTAAGTTTATCGAGTGTGAATTTATTCGCTGTAACCTGAGCTTAAGCGAGATCGCGAGGAGTACGTTTCGGGAGGTCACCTTCACGGAATGTAAATTGATGGGGATCGATTGGACGAAGGCGGGATGGTCGTCCCTTCATCTGCCTGGTTCACTACAGTTCTACCGCTGTATCCTCGACCACTCATCGTTCTTTGGCCTGTATTTGGCGCAGTGTAAATGGGTGGAGTGTCGACTGCACGATGTCGATTTCACGGAGACCCAGTGCGAACATGCCGACTTTACGGGGAGCGATTGCTACCGCGCGACCTTTCACCATACCGACCTACGCAGCGCTGATTTTTCTCACGCCCACGGCTATAACATCAATCTGTTCAACAACGAGATTAAACGCGCCACGTTTATGTTACCTGAGGCCGCATCGCTATTAGCCAGCCTACAGATAACCCTAATCGAGTAACCGCGTCGCCTACGACGATGAGGGACGCTGCCACAATGAGCGCGGGCGTGGCGAGTGCGATGTGAGTCGCGAAAGTAATACGTCACCCATTGCCGCGAGCAATAAATAGACTTTTTCGCCGCGTGACGTCGAAATACGTTCCTGCCAAGCCCCTGCCCCGGCACGTTTAACTCGCTGACCAATTTTACGGTATACCCGCCGTGCGGTAGCCACTGCCCACGCTGAACGTAACGGCAATGCCACCAGCCCTTGATAGGATGACTGATAGTAAGGCTCGGCCTGATCGACTAGTCGAGCTGCGACGCGACTTAACGCTTGGCGGTGCTCGAGCGCGGCAAGATTATCGCGCGTTAAGCCCTCCTCGGCTAACCACGCCTCAGGCAAATAACAGCGCCCTACTTCGGCATCTTCGACGATATCACGGGCGATATTGGTTAGCTGAAACGCTAGTCCAAGATCACAGGCTCGATCCAGAACGGCAGCGGACTTAGCGCCCATAATTTGCGCCATCATCAGGCCGACGACTCCCGCAACGTGATAACAGTAAGTGAGGGTCTGCGTAAGGGTAGGATAACGCGCCTCTTCCACATCCATCGCGTAACCTGCAAGGTGATCGAGCGCGAATTGTTGCTCTAGGCCGTGCTGGTTAATCACGTATTGTAACGCCGCGAACGCGGGAATGGTTTGTGGCTCGCCCGCGAAGGCGCTTGCCGTCTGTTCGCGTAAGCCATCAAGCCGCTGTTCGATACTCGCCGCTGCCGGGGTTGCGGCCTGAAAACCCAAGACCTGATCGTCGATCGTATCATCACAGTACCGACACCATGCATAAAGCATCAATACGCTACGGCGAGTATCTGCATCGAATAACGCCGACGCGGCGGCGAAACTCTTCGATCCTACCTGCATTGTCTGCTTAACATGATTATCTAGCGCAATCTTATCCATGAAGATCCTCGATCATTAAGCCCGCTGTGGCTTTCGCCGAACCAATAACGCCTGGAACTCCTGCGCCAGGATGGGTGCCCGCCCCGACCAGATAGAGGTTCTCGACTGAGCTATCACGGTTGTGCGGACGGAACCATGCGCTCTGTGTCAGAATCGGTTCGATAGAGAATGCCGATCCGTGCCATGCATGTAGCTGATCGCGAAAATCAAATGGCGTAAACATCCGCTGCGTGACCAATTGACTACGTAAGCCTGGCATATAGTGTTCTTCAAGATAGGCAAAAATCCGATCACGCAGGCGCGGACCTTCGATATCCCAGTCAAGATCAGCGGTTCCGAGATGCGGAACAGGGGCGAGAACGTAGTAGCTGCCACACCCCTCAGGCGCGAGCGAAGGATCGGTGACACAGGGCGCGTGTAAATATAGCGAGAAGTCTTCCGCTAGCCCATCACGGTTGAAGATCTCGTCGATAAGTTCGCGGTAACGCGGGCCAAAACAGACCGTATGGTGAGCGAGCTGGTCGTGATGATGATTAAGGCCGAAATAGAGGACAAAGAGGGAGTTACTCATCCGTTTTTTCACCAATTTCTCGGCATACTCCTCTGATGGCGTGTGATTACGCAATAAGTGGCGGTAGGTATGCACCACGTCGGCATTCGATGCCACCGCCGCTACGCTAAATTCGCGACCGTCGACGAGGGTAACTTGTGTGATACGTTGCCCGCTACAGTCCATATGGTCGACTTCAGCGTTAAGGAGTAACTCGCCGCCTAAGTCTTGAAATAGTTGGACCAATGCTTGAACTAACGCGCCGGTACCGCCGCGTGGGAACCACACTCCCCATTCGCGTTCGAGCGCATGGATCAGGGTGTAGATCGACGACGTTGCAAAGGGATTTCCACCCACTAATAGCGAATGGAAGGAGAAAGCCTGTCGTAGGTGTTCGTCCTGAATATAGCTGGCGACTTTGCTATAAACGCTGCGCCACGCTTGCAATCGACCCAATTGCGGAGCGGCATGTAACATGTCTTTGAATGAGAGAAACGGAACCGTACCCAGCTTTAAGTAGCCTTCTTTGAAGACCGCCTGAGAATACGCGAGAAAACGTTGGTAGCCTTGGACATCGGCGGGATTGAAGGCCAAGATCTGCCGATCCAATAGCGACTGTTCGTTGTCGTAATCGAACACCTTACCGTTCTCCCAACAGAGTCGATAGAAGGGCTTGACCGGCAGTAATTCGACATAGTCCTCAATACGTTTCCCTGCGAGGGTGAATAGCTCGACGAGCGCTGTTGGGTCGGTGATCACCGTCGGCCCAGCATCGAAGGTATACCCTTGATCTTGATAAACGTAGGCGCGCCCCCCCGGCTTATCGCGTTGCTCTAAGAGTAGAGTGGGAATTCCTGCAGCCTGAAGGCGGATAGCGAGTGCTAACCCCCCAAATCCAGCACCGATCACGGCAGTTTTTTTCATTGATAGACTCATTTAATAAGCGGTTTGAGGATCGCTTTCAGTGCAGCGATGACGGGCACAGGGGGTTTACCACTAACAATACGTAATTTATCCCACAAGGTAAGCTGTCCTGCATAGAAGCGCGCGATCAGGTCGGCATTAAGGCGATAAAAGCGCTGCATTACCCCTCTACGCTGCGTCGCGGGGCCAGCGAGAAAGAGCATTCGATTCAATATACGAAAGAAACGCTGTCTACCCCACGCTTTTTGGGCGTAGCGCTGCACGGTCGTGCGAAGACAAGGGCTAGTCATACAGGATAGCTGAGCAATTTCGTCCGCCAAGGCAACCGCATGGGGAAGCGAATAACCGGTCGTCGCATGGTACAGTCCTGCTCGTAACCCACTACAGGCCACCGATCTTGTCGCCCAAAATCGCGAGAATTTTCCGGCTAGGGTGATCGGTAAATTACCTTGCTCCTCACGCTGCAGCGTCGCGAGCTGCCACCCTTGGCTCGCCGCATAATCACGAATATTGGTGCGCGCCTGTTCGGGATCCAACTGGACTCGGTCGATATAGTGGGTGTCTTCAATCAACAATTCAGTAGCGGACAGCGGCAAGGTATAAACGAAGCGATAGCCCTGTTGTTGGTCGACGGTGGCGTCCATTAAAATAGGTTGAGAGAGGCCATGAGGCTCTGCGAGCCGCCAGACCTGCCCAACAAAGGCTTGGATACCTATCGACATCGTCTTTTCTACCGCGAAACCGCGGCCATCAATCACAGCGTGAGCCTGCACGATACGTCCATCATCGATTCTCACCTGTGTCGCAGTCACGCTATTCACGGTACATCCGGTCATTATCTGGGGGCCTAGCCGTGCCATCACTGTTTTCGCCAGCTGTTCGGAGGTAATCGAGCAGTACTCACCGGATAACCCCCGAGAAAATAACGGAAAACGCACATCATAGCCTGGCCAGCAATAGTCGACTAACGGGTGTATCCACTCGTATTGCGCGGGCGTCAGATCACGACGATGAAAGGACCACGTATGGTTACCCAATATCTGCTCATCCGTTTCGATCAGTAGTAGGGTTAGGTCGGGACGTTTTTCCTGTAACCGTAACGCTATCAACGTATTGGCAAGTCCAGCCCCGACTAAAATAAGATCGTACTCTTCCATGTTATCTCCGCGCTAGGACTGGCTGACCGAGACTCAGTGCTTGCGTCACGACCTTCACCGCTTGCGAAATCCCACCAGCCCGTTGTAGTGCGCATTGCAGGCGCTGTAAATTATGTTGTGTCTCCGACTGGCCACTCAGTTGCGTCAATTGAGTTGACCATGTTTTCGCGCCTGAGAGTCGTGAGAGGCGTTGCCCGATACCATGATGGACAACCCTCGCCGCTACGCCTGGCTGGTCGAAAGCCAAGGGGACCACTAATAGCGGTTTACGCTGCTGAATGCTGTCCAAGACGGTGTTCATGCCGCCATGAGTCAGGGTCATATCCACCGCCGCGATAGCTTGCGGCTGGTCGACGAAATCCACGATTTCCACTCCGCTCTGACGCCCCAATTTTTGGCCCTGTGCGCTCGATAAGCCGCCACAATGGGCGAGGAGGAGCTGGGCATCCGCTCGTTGACAAGCCGCCACGACCTTTTTAAAAAGTGTATAGCGATGCCCCTGTAGGGTCCCGAGTGAGGCATAGACCTTGAGCGTTCGAGGTTCCCGATGCGAGATGTCGACGGCGTCTTTCGTCGGAGAGCGTAATGGCCCGACACTATGAAAGTGGCTCGGTAAATGGTGACGAGGGAAATCAAGTTCCGGGATTAATTGACTCAGCTGCGCGAGCGGCGAAAAGCAGTGATGAAGTTGAGTAATCCCCGAAAGGCCAAAGCGCCGCGCCTGCTGGCTAATCATCGCATCATGCTTACGCATCATCCAATCGTAGACTCTTTCGCTTGTCTCATAACGTTTGCGAGCCTGCGCATCTTGTCGGTAGCTAAATGGCATGACCGGTAACGGAACCCCCGGCTCACGGTTTAATGGTAATGCACAGGCCACGGAGACATACGGAAGATCGAGCTTTTTTGCGACCAGCGCCCCGCCCGGCTCCATTTGATCGACGATCAAGCCATCAATTTTTAGCTGCTGGCAGGCAGCAGGTAGCTCTTGGCAAAAGAGCGCGGTACTCTTTGCCATCTGTTCAATCAGCGAAAACATCGCCGGGCCAAAAGGGTTTGCGGCGAAATGAAGCGTTCTCTGTAGGCTCCCTGCAGGATGGCTACTGCGCCCTAGCGCGTAGAAACCGATGCTTTTCGTCTGAATGAAATGCTTAACATCGATTTGCTGAAAAAAAGTGATTTGATGACCCGCGGCGATCAGCGCCAATGAGAGCTGCTCCAGCGCGTTGATATGGCTATAAAAGGGGGGCGCGATAACCGCATAGTGGCTCATCCATATTCCTTAGCGGAGCGTTGCCAATTTTTGTTTGAACCACTGCTGGATAAACTGCTGCGTTTGTTGGTTATGCGGACAGGCCTGAGTAAAATAATGGTCTGCAACATCAAGATGATCGCGCAGCTGTTTCTCGGTTTTTTGCGTACCAAATACGTTGACCAGCGTCGACTTGTCACGGTCTTGGTGAGGATCTTTACCATTCTGTGTCGAACCATCGCTTAAGTCATCGAGTAACTGGAAGGCTTGCCCAAGGTTAAAGGAACAATGGCGTAGCTGTTCACGCACTAAGGCGCTCGCCCCGGCTGCAATAGCCGCCATTTGTAAGGCCGCGCAGAATAAGGTGCTAGTTTTATAATGATTGGTCAGGGTTATCGCTTCGTGGCTACGCGATTGATGTCCCTCGCTAATGTCTTGGTATTGCCCCTGAACTAGTCCTTGTAGCCCGATAGCCTGGGACAATTCGTTAACAGCGTTATTCTTCGCCTTTTCGTCAATCCCCTCGGCTTGGCTGATGATTTGAAACGCCTTACTCACCAGCGCGACAACCGCGAGTAACGCGACAGGCTCGCCAAATTGCCGATGGATCGTTGGCTGGTTACGCCGTGTCGCGGCATTATCCATACAGGGCATATCGTCCAATATCAGCGAGGCCGCATGAATAATTTCTACTGCACAGGCAAAGTCGAGCGTGCCATTAGTGGTAGGCGTGTCGCCAAGATCATGTGCCGCTAACAGCAGTAAGAGGGGACGGATACGTTTTCCCGGTGCCAACGCGCCTTCACGCATCGCGAGACTGACTCTTTCGCGTTCGGAAGCCAGAGGGAGCCAATGATCTAAACGCTGTTCAATCGCCGCGAGACTGAGCCCGATAGAGTCGGAGGCTGAATAACGACTTTCTTTCATCTCTAGCGCCATGAGGACCCTCGCTTCCACACTGATATTGGAAAAATTAGTTTTTTTCTCATTTAGATTAAGCGTAGCTGAGCCACACCAAAATGTGAGATAAAAAGTGAATTTAATTAACTATTTAGTTAATTTTGAAGCAGCGTAATCAGCTGCTGGACCTGTAAGGGTGAAAAGGGTGATTGATGAAAAAACTGCACGTTACCTTGTGCGTCGGTGACGACTATCGCGGCACGATGGGCCAATAGCTGCCAGCGATGCGCGGCGATACCGCTATTATCGATAACGAAACTATTCTGTGGTTGGTCTTTCTTACTGCCGATAATACTTTGCTCGACAAAAGGACCGCTTCCCCAAAGACTATCATCAATGTTTACGATTGTCGTGGTATGCACCTGTTCAGCGGTTAATCCCGCCCGCTGTATGTGCTGAATAACATCGCTCAGCTGCTGCTTAGCGGATAAACGCCCGGCAACATGGATGAGTAGCTGTTTACTTTTCCCTACTAATGCGGTGCTTTGCCAAGGCTGTGTAGAGGTCTGGGTGCCGTGGAGTTCGATCTCCCCACCGTTATCGATTTTCACCCAGGGCAGAGGAGCACCTAACCGTATTGGCTCGGCATTAACGCCGAGCGTGAAGCAGAATAGAGCAGCCATTATCAAAGTTTTATAACCTGTTCGCGCCATGCAGGAAGCTCTCTTTATTCTTTCTAATTAAGCCTAGACGGCGCGTATCGTATCACTGCGTTGATACAACTGTTGTGCCGGAGATTGTCTCATCGTCATGCAACCGCTTTTCAGGTTGGATAACGGCCATGGCACACATACTGACAATGGCAAACGCCCCCGTCACTAAAAACATCGTGTTATAGCCATAATATTGCGCGAGCCAGCCACAGAGTACAGGAGAAAGGATCGCCGAGCTATTGGCGATGGCCAGTGTTATCCCACTAAACGTTCCCACTGAGGACTTGGGTGTCACATCGATGACTACCGACCAGTAGATATTATTCACCAAGGCATTAAACGCATTACCGAGTGTCATTAATGCAATCACCGCCGCCGCGCTGTCAACAAATGGGATGGCAATGAAGCAAACGGCTGCACAGGCGAGACTCGTGGCGGCAAATGCGTTACGTGCAATACGTAAACGATGAAAGCGTGTTAATAAAAAATCCGTTATCCGCCCACCACACAGTACCGTGATCGCCGCACCACTCCACGGGATCATCGCCACATACCATAAGGCGTGGAGATCGTAATGGAAGGTATCTTGTAAATACTTCGGCATCCACGTGACGAGGGTGAAGGTGATATACAGAAAACTAAAATAGCCTAGGGCATTACAGACGAGAGTTCGCGAGGTGAAGAAGCGCCACCAAGGTAGTTTTGTTCTACTTTCGCATTGGCTCTGCTGATGATCTGCGATATAGCGCCGCTCCGCTACGTTGACCTCGGGATGCTGCTGTGGGGTATCACGAAAGAAGCGCGCGAAGAGGATCATAACGAGTAACGAGCAGCCGCCCAATACGATAAACATGCTCTGCCACCGTCCGGTCAATAAGAGTAACCCCACGGCGATGGGGGCCGTTAACATTGCACCAATTTGTGTACTGAGCAGGCCCACCGAGAGGGCAGTTCCTCGCTCATGATCCGGCGCCCAATAAGCGACTGTTTTATTCATCAGCGCGTAAGCCGGGCCCTCACTGAACCCAAATAAAATACGTAACACGGCAAAACCTAGGAGTGCCGAACCGCCGAATACCGTTATACCCAGCTCTCCCGCCCACGCCGTTAATGCTTCCAGGCAAGACCAACTGATCCCCGCAATGAGCCAGACTCTGCGCGTTCCGTAGCGGTCGGCAAGAAATCCCCCACATAATGACCCCAAAAGATAGCCAATACCGAAGTAGCTCAGTAGCGCGCCGAGCTCTACGCGGGTGAGCGAATAGTGTTGCGCGATAGCAGTTGCCGCGAACGAAAGTGCTCCACGGTCGATATAATTGACCAAGGCCACGAGGAGCATAAGCCCAAAAATACGGTAGCGTACGGTAGTCATCATGGTGAACCCCTAGCGTGATAAAGATAGGGATCAAGCAAGGGCTGTGCCAACCGGCTTGGTATTTGCTATTCGCACACCCTAAAACGAATCGCTCAGGCGGTATTGATGTGAGGCATATCCCAAATACGGCATGCATGTTTTGTCGGCGGGGGCTCGACTGATTATTAATAAGGGTTAACTCGGCCTCGTTCGCGAGTCTAAGCATGCCGTAAATCAAAAAAGAGTCACCGAAATTCCCGTATAGTTTTTCGACGATGATCTCACACTCGTCTTTTTCAGGGAATTGACATGATAACGGATTTATTCTCTTTTTTACTCGCCATAACGCCCCTTGCCCTTTTAATTATTTTTATATTACTGCTCAGGATCGCTGTGCATTACGCTGTATTAATCACCCTTGTGGTAACGTGGCTGATCGCCAGTTGGCAATTTCATCTCCCACTGCAAGTGCTGACTGCGGCGTCACTCTACGGCGCGGCCAAAGGTTTATGGCCGATCGTCATCGTGATCTTTGCCGCGATTTATGGCTATAACCTAATGCTCAGTAATGGCAGCATGGCGGTGATCAAGCAGGCCTTGGCATCAGTCA
Source organism: Rosenbergiella collisarenosi (assembly GCF_018494085.1). Classification (GTDB taxonomy): domain Bacteria; phylum Pseudomonadota; class Gammaproteobacteria; order Enterobacterales; family Enterobacteriaceae; genus Rosenbergiella; species Rosenbergiella collisarenosi. Next base: position 199,434 of record NZ_JABBFP010000004.1, read on the forward strand.
GTGACGACAAGCGTGTTCAAGTCTTAATTATCGCTTGGGGGTTCGGCGGGTTCTTGGAGGCGGTGGCTGGCTATGGTACTGCTGTTGCGATTCCGGTGGGGATATTGATCGCGTTAGGGATCGCGCCGCTCAAGGCGGCAGTCGTCTCGCTGATCGCCAACTCCGTACCAACCGCCTTTGGTGCCGTCGGTATCCCGGTAATTATGTTAGCCGAACAAACCGGCCTCGCCGTGCAAACACTCAGTACCCACATCATTCTACAGTTAGCGGCCTTTAACATCCTGCTCCCTTTTGTGTTAGTCGCGATTATCGGCGGCGGGATCCGCGCTATCCGCGGTGTTTTTCTTATTACCTTGTTATGCGGCGTGGCCTCACTGCTTCCACAATACCTGGTCGCTCGCTATCTTGGTGCCGAGTTGCCCGCCTTCGCGGGGAGCTTAGGCGGCCTGGTGACCACTATCGTCGTCGCACGGTTACAAAAAAGGGCGACCTCGACCGAGGGGGTAGCGCTTCTAACGCTATTTAAGGCGACACTGATTTACCTGTTCACCTTCGTCTTTATCGTACTCTGTTCGCCGCTCTTTCCCGCAATTAAACAAAGCCTAGGCAGCGTATATAGCCTGATCGATTTTTCCACCGCTATGGGCGGGAAATTACAGCTAAAAATTGAATGGTTAATCACCCCGGGCGTGCTAATCCTTGCCGCTTCGTTGTTAGGAGCATGGATCCAAGGGAGTCGCCCGAAAGTCTTCGTACAGCAGTTTTTCGCCACCTTAGGACAGTTGAAAAAATCGATTGTCGCGATCCTCGCGATCGTCGCGATGGCAACCGTGATGGATAAAAGCGGGATGATTACGGTGATCGCGACGACGCTGGTTGCCACTACCGGTATTGGCTATGTCTTTATCTCGCCAGTGATCGGTGCCCTAGGGACCTTTGTTACGGGGAGCGATACGAATGCTAACGTCCTGTTTGGTAAATTACAGGCTACCGCCGCCCAACAACTCGGCATCGATCCGCATGCGCTAGCCGCCGCGAATACCGCAGGGGCAACGGGAGGGAAGATGATTTCCCCGCAAAGTATTGCGATTGCCGTTTCAGCCAGTAAACTCGACCAGCTGAGCGGTGAGATCATGTCCACGACGCTTAAATATTGCCTACTGTATATCGCGCTACTCGGTTTAGGTATTGGCGTGTATTACACGGTGTTGTGATAACCTAGAAAGTAAGCAACAGGAGAGCAGTAAACGCCCGTGGGTAAGCGTTTATTGCCCTGTTCTCCAGCCAATCTACGCACTATTACTACTCAGTAGCGGTAAACTCTTTAGCCAGTAATCCAAAGATCCAGTCATCGTGCCAACGCTGATGTAAGAAGTAGCTTTCGCGCAACGTTCCCTCTTGTCGAAATCCCACCCTACATAGCGTCTTGCGCGAAACTTCATTACCTGCCGTCACCGCGGCCGTCAGTTTACGATAGCCTAGAAGGGTGAACGCATGGTTTACCAGAGCATTAAGCGATTCACTCCCCAGCCCTCTGCCTTGAGCATCACCGGCAAGAAGAAAGCCCACTTCTGCTAAGTTTTCTCCGCGATTGATAAGCCCCGTTAAACCCACTGGCGTCCCATCACTCTTAAGACACATGACCTTGCATAACCAATGCCGGCTCGTTTTATGCCACTCTGCGAGTCGCGGTTGAAAGTAATGATGGTCGATATACTCGGGGGGATGGGGATCATGGATGAACTGCATCACCCCTGCATCTTGATGAAGTGCCAAAAAAAACGGCCAATCCTCCTGCGTGAGTGGTCGGTACACCATGCGCTCTGATTCCCATTGTGACATTTACAGCTCCTCGTAGTCGTTAATATCTCATTTCGCGGCGGCTAATAGAGGCTGCTTCTTTGGCTATCTACCAGTGATTGAGAGGAGATTTCACTAATCGATTTCGCCCCAGTCAGCGTCATTGCCACGCGCATCTCTTTTTCGATCAGCGAGAGAACATTCGCCACCCCACTCTGCCCCGCTACCGCCAAGGCGTAGAGATAAGCGCGCCCCAATAGCGTTGCGTCCGCACCTAACGCCAACATCCGCACCACATCTAATCCATTACGCACGCCGCCATCGGCAAAGATCGTCACGTCCCCCTTTACCGCCTCGGCGATCGCAGGAAGCGCGCGGGCACTCGAGAGTACTCCATCAAGTTGGCGGCCGCCATGATTGGAAACGACAATACCATCGGCGCCGAACCTCACCGCATCCTTCGCATCTTCGGCATCGAGAATACCTTTGATCACCATCGGCCCTTGCCAAAAATCTCGGATCCACTCTAAGTCCGACCAGGAGATCGACGGGTCGAAGTTTTTCGCTAGCCAGCCGATATAATCCGCAAGCCCAGTCGGTTTACCTCGATAAGCGGAGATATTCCCAAGATCGTGAGGTCGACCATTGATCCCCACCTCCCACGCCCAACGCGGGTGCGTCAGCGCTTGGCAATAACGACGCAAGTTGCCGTATTGTCCGCTCATCCCAGAGTGGGCGTCGCGATAGCGCGCGCCGGGCGTCGGCATATCCACGGTAAAAATAAGCGTGGTACATCCCGCCGCTTTAGCGCGTTCCAGCGCATTACGCATAAACCCACGATCCTTTAATACATAAAGCTGAAACCACATTGGTCGTTGAATGGCGCGGCTAACCTCTTCAATCGGACAGACAGAAACGGTCGAGAGCGTAAACGGAATGCCATGCTGTTGCGCGGCTTTAGCAGCCTGCACTTCCCCACGCCGAGCATACATCCCGCATAACCCTACCGGTGCCAGTGCAACGGGCATCGCGACCTGCTCGCCGAGTAGGGTCGTACTCAGATCTAACGACGACATATTACGCAACACGCGTTGACGCAACGCAATCGCCGCTAGGTCTTCAACATTTCGTTTCAGCGTATGTTCGTTATAGGCGCCGCCATCGAGGTAATGAAATAAAAAAGGGGGCAGAATTCGTTCGGCCGCTGCCCGATAATCGCTTGCTGAGGAGATAATCATGCACAGGAGTCCTTGATCAATGGCGCCATACCAGCCCGAGACTGAGCCGCAGAGTGTTAGCACTCAGCCGAGTGAACGATCAGTGTAAAGTGTCGCGGCGCGTTACGCCGTTAGCTCGCCCACATTTCTGCTGGGCAAGCTAACGGTGGGGGATTAAATCGTTACAGGACGCTGGCTAAAAATTCCCGTAAGCGTGGATGCTGCGGGTGATCGAGGAGCTGGTGACTACCTCCCGTTTCGACTATTTTACCCTGATCCATGAAGACAATATTATCCGCAACCTCACGCGCGAACCCTATTTCATGCGTCACGACAACCATGGTCATTCCCGATTGGGCGAGGTTTTTCATTACCTGTAAAACTTCGCCGACTAATTCAGGATCCAAGGCTGATGTCGGTTCGTCGAACAACATGACCTCCGGGCGCATCGCTAAAGCCCGCGCGATAGCGACACGCTGTTGTTGCCCGCCCGATAACTCTCGTGGCCATGCATCGATGCGATGTTCGAGGCCCACTTGTTCCAAGAGTTCCAGCGCACGAGCCTTCACTACCGTCGCACTTTCGTTGAGGATACGCTGCGGTGCGTCCATGACATTTTGTAGAACGGTACGGTGGGGAAAGAGATTAAATTGCTGGAAGACCATGCCGATCTTCTGGCGCTGCCGGGCAATCATCGGCTCTGGTAACTCCACCAGATGCTGCCCCTTTTGTCGATAACCGATGAGCGCTTCGCCGACATGGACGGTACCCGCATCCAATTTTTCGAGGTGATTGATACAACGTAGCAATGTAGACTTGCCTGATCCCGAAGGGCCGAGGATGACGGTTACCGATCCAGCGGCGATATCGAGATCGACGTCGTGCAGGATGGTTTTCCCAGAAAATTGCTTACGAATGGCCCGTAATCTTATCGACTCGCTCATGATGCTAACTCTTCATTTTTTTGCTTAGCGCGGAACCACTTCGGCTTATCGGCCACGTTACCTCGGCTGAAAAAGCGTTCAATATAGTGTTGTCCGACGGATAACACCGATGTCATTAGCAGATACCAAGCGGTCGCAACGAGGAGTAATGGAACGACCTCATAGGTACGCTGATAAATAATCTGCGCAGAATAGAGCACGTCCTGCAGCGCGATCACTGAGACGACAGCGGTGGTCTTAAGCTGCCCGATAACTTCGTTACCCGCAGGCGGCAGGATCGTGCGCATCGCTTGTGGAAGTACCGTTTGGCGGAAGATCTGTGCCGGGCGATAACCCAGCGCTTTAGCGGCCTCTAGCTGTCCAACGCTAACGCTCTGGATCCCTGCACGGATAATCTCTGCCGCATAGGCCGATTGATGCATTACCAACGCGATCACCGCCGCACTAAAGGGGCTGATCAGTTGATTGGTCTTCGCGGCCCAGATCTCTCCGTAAAAGGGTAACGTGAGGGAGAGTTTGGGATAGAGCGTCGCGATGTTGTACCACAGGAAGAGTTGCACCAGCATCGGGACCGCGCGAAAGAACCAGATATACGCCCAGCTCACCCATGACAGCACAGGGTTTGCCGAGAGGCGCATAAAGGCGAGCAGCGTCCCCCCAGCAAACCCGAAGAGTACCGAGATACAGGTGAGTTTGATGGTCATCATCACGCCGCTAAGAATCGATGCCTCGGTGAGGTTTTGTAAGACAACGCCCCACTCGAAATTAGGATTGCTGGCAATCGAGGAACCGAAAAATACCAAGACTAGCAATACTACTGCGGCACTAAACCAGCGGCCATAATGGCGATGCTCGATAATTTTCAGCGTTGCACTCTCTGTAGAGGGTCGAACACTCATCGAGCAACCTCTTGATTCAGGCCGGCATGTTTCACCGCACCGAAACCAATCTGCCACTTATCGAGGATTTTTTGATAGGTTCCATCAGCAATCAACGAATTTAAGGCCGCTTGAACCGGCTTCTCTAGCGGCGAAGCTTTCGGGAGTGCCAGGGAGACGATGGTATCTTCAATCGTCAACTCACCGGCCAGTGCCAGCGGCTTAACTTGGCTAACTTGGTAGCGCAGTCCCTCGTAAGGACCAAAGAACATCGGGACACGACCGCTAATCACCGCTTGTACCCCAGCAGGACGGTCGGGGAAGATTGGGATGGTGATGGCCGATTTACCGGCAGCCTTGCACTGCTCGCTGGCAGTTTGCAAGCGCGTGACCTGTGAAGTCCCGGCCCCTGCGCCGACCGTTTGCCCACATAACTCACTAAACTGATGGAAAGGACCGAGTTCTGCGTCTTTCCGCGCGATAAGTGCCAGCTTAGAAGCATTGTAATAGCCAACGAAGTCCACCTGTTTTAATCGTTGCTGTGTCGCATCAATATTCGCGGCAGCAACATCATAACGCCCTGACTTTAACCCAGGAATAATGTTATCGAAGCCGCCAGTATCACGCCAATGTACGGCGAGGCCTAAGCGTTCCGCCACAGCACTGACAATATCGATTTCACGACCCGCCAAGGTCTTGTTATCAGCTTGGTAGAAAGTCGTTGGCGGCGTATTAGGGTTGGTCCCGGCAACGATAAATCCCTGTTTTTGAATATCCTGCGGTAAGCTCGCATGTAATGTTGTATCGGCAAAAGCGTGTACGCTACTGACATAGGGCACATTTTGATCGGCAGCCAGCAGGCTCTTTACCGGTGCGAGGGCCATTATCAGAGAGAGGAGTAAGTGTTTTTTCATCATTAATCCTTATTAGTTGCCAGCGGCGAGACCGCACTAAAATTAATATCGGGCGTGGGTAAACCGAGATTCTCACGCAGGGTAGTAAACTGATATTCGGTGCGGAACAGCCCGCGACGTTGTAATTCAGGGATCACTAATTCGACAAATAATGCTAATTGATTAGGCAACACAGCAGGCATGATATTAAATCCGTCGGCGCCCTCTTGTTCCAACCAGTATTGGAAGTCGTCGGCAATCTCTTCGGCCGTACCGATGACGACTCTATGCCCACGTGAGCCTGCCGCGACCGCTGCCAATTGTCGTAGGGTGAGATTTTCTCGTTTCGCCAATTCTAGCAGTAGCTTTACTCGACTTTGCCCCGCCTCGGCGACGGCAAGCTCTGGGAGTGGCTCATCAAGCGGGTACTGTGAAACATCAACCCCAAAGCGCGTCGAGAGTTGTTCAATGCCGTTATCGATATCGACCCACTCATTCAGCTGGTGCCACGTCGCCATCGCCTCTTCTCGCGTGCGCCCTACAATCGGCATCACGCCGGGTAGAATAAGGAGATGATCGGGATTGCGCCCCGCCTCTTGAACAAATTGTTTCTGGCTACGGTAGAACGCCTGACCATCTTCCAGCGAGGCCGCCGCCGTAAAGACGACTTCAGCCGTTTCAGCCGCTAATTTTTGTCCTGCGGGAGATGACCCGGCTTCGATGATGACCGGACGCCCTTGAGGCGAGCGCGCGATATTTAGCGGGCCTTGTACTTGGAAAAAGCGCCCTTGGTGATTAGCGGGATGGATCTTAGTTTCATCGGAATAGTGCCCGGTGGCTTTATTTTTTACTATCGCCCCCGGCTCCCACCCTTCCCACAGCTTAAAACTCACATCGAGGAATTCCCGCGCCATCTCGTAGCGCTCCGCATGGTTGGGTAAGTCGCTACGGCTAAAGTTTTTCGCCGCATCGGTGGAAAATGAAGTCACCACGTTCCATGCACTACGGCCATGACTGATATGGTCGATGGAAGAGAGCGCCCGAGCAAGATGGAACGGTTGATCAAATGTCGTCGAGGCAGTTGCCGCGAGGCCAATATGCGTAGTTTGTACCGCTAATGCCGAGAGTAGCGTCAACGGCTCAAGGCGTGACATGGTGGAAGGTAGACGGTGTACGCTAGTCGCCAATGCATCACCGACGAAGAACATATCGAACAGCCCTTTCTCTGCCGTTTTGGCAATCCAGGTGAACCACTCTATGTCGGTGGGTGATCCTTGAGCCTCGTCAGCGCGCCAGCCGCCGACATGATGCCCGAGAGCTTGGACAAAAAGCCCTAAACGCAGTTGACGAGTAGGCGATTGATTAGTAGCCATGATAAATCCTTACTATTTATATGCAGAGTAGCGAAGTGAGCTGTCGCAGCTGTTCACTATTATCTAAAGAGGTTGTTGCTGAGAACTGAGCAGCTAAGGAGACAGGCAGTAATGCCAAACTCGTCGCTAATTTTTGCTCAACATCCGTATAGAGAGAGACCGTTTCTCGACGTGTCACGCAGTGACTAAGTTGTCGACCGTCACTCAGATGCAGCGTCACGCGATGAAAGCGACGGTCTGGGTCGAGTTCATCGGCAGGAGCAGAGTGATCAGGGCAACGGGTTACTCGCGCCGCCAACGCGGCAATCACCTCATTGACGGGTTTTGCCGTGTAGTGATCGAGGGCTAAGCAGCCATTAAGTAAGCCATCGGCAATGACATATTCCAAACTAAAGCGTGCCTCGACCCCATCGCGAGGCATTCGGATATTGGGCGCGGTATCTGCGCCGGGTGGGAAACTCACCTCGATCCGAGTCACTGCTTGGCAAATATCGCCGATACCTTGTTCGAGGCAGGATTGGCGTAAGACAAAAGCGGCCTCAGCGGCACTGTGCGTACCACCGCAGGTTGGATAGCGCTTAAACTCCAATCCCGGCTGAATAATCCGCCAAGGTGTCGCCCACTCGTCGAGCAATAGACCCGGCTGTTCGACGTTGAAGCCAAATACGGTAAGGAAGCTTTCCACCACTGTGTCTACCTGCCCGGGAAAACCCGCCTTGGCCAGTAGCACACTATTCACGGCGCTACGCGCGGCCAAGCCGGCATGCAGTGGCTTCACTGCCGAGCCAAACTGTGCGCGTAACCCTGAAGATTGGGTGGCCGCCATACCGAGCGCTATCTGGGTCTGTGTTTGTTCCAGTCGAAGCCAGCGACAACAGGCAGCCGCCGCTGCCAACGGACCGAGCGTAGCCGTGCTATGTAGCCCCATACTGTAATGGCGTGTTCCCATCGCGCGTCCCAACCGCCCGGCGATCTCCACTCCGATGATGTAAGCATCCAGAAAGTCAGTAGGCGTGTAACGATCGAAGTGTTGGCATAGCGCGAACAGGCTAGAGAGGATAACCGTAGAGGGATGCCCGCGAAACGCGGCGTGATAATCGTCGTAATCCAACGCATGACTGAGATAACCCAGCACCACCGCCCTGTTTTCTGCTGAAGACGCTGCGTCAAAGGTCGCGAGTACGGCCGATCGTCCCTCATCTGGTACTACCGCAAACAGCACGGGCAGGGTACTCGCAAGATAATCTTTGATCCCTCGGCGGGCTGCCGCTCGCTCTTGCTCTGTCGGCGTGTCAGTAAGAAGTCTTTGCGCTAATTCGGCGGTCAGCGAGGTATCCAAAATCGGGCCTTAGTGAATAAAGTAGTAAGAAAATTTATTGATCGGCTATTCTCGGGCTTTTCACCCCGACCAGCTAATAACAGAGCGTTATAACTCATAAGTAAATAAGATAAGAGTTTTGAATAGTGATTATTTTTTATTTATTATCAGATAATTAGATAGAAGATGAGGAGGTAAGAACAGTTTTAACGGCAAATGCTTATCTAGCCCAATATCCCGTTGGCGCAAATAATCGGCAGTGTAGGGTGGTGTTAAAGCATCAGATGTCACGCACGATCTTGGGTGAGTGTAAATCTGGCTATTTTTTATCCGGATTATGGCTGAGTATAAAGGAGAAGATCTCAGCATCACTCCTTATCATTCACTCATAAAATCCATCATGAAAAAGCAATATATAGACTTGCCGATTGATAAACCATCAAGGGATAGCTTCGGAAATAATTCCTACAGATTGTCATCATTAAGCCGCCTTTATCCCTTTCATACCGCAATCTATAAAGAGATAAAGTCTAATAGGGGCTATGTCAGTGGTAATTAGTGAAGGGTAGCAATCCCTGTTGGCAATATTTGTGCCCATTTACTGATTCGTACCGCTTTTCTGCAGTAATGCATTGACCCATATTTCGTTTCTATCTTTACGCTTATCTTCAGTTTTCCAATATCTTTGCATTCTGACGTTTAGAAAATCTTGACACAAAAGCCGTAACTTTTCTTCATTCATATCATTGAAATATCGACCATTAATTTCTCGCTCGCTGTCTCCATATTTGAAAGACAGGTAAATAATACCGTAATACTTAAGTGCATCGATAAACTTATCAAGCGTCTGTTTCAGCTCTTGATGGGGGACATGCAATAGGGATGCACAACACCAGATACCATCATACTGCTCTTGCACGTTCACCGCATCGAAAGTACTCACTTTAACGGGCAGTCCTGTTAACTGGCGAGCGCGATTCACCATTTCAGAAGATGCATCAAACGCATCAACTTGATAGCCGTGAGCGGCAAAAAATTGGGTATCTCGCCCAGATCCACAACCTGCATCGAGAATACGACCCTGTTTGGGTATTAAAGCTAAAAATGGGGTATACAAAGCTGACATATCCACCGCAATAGTGGAGTGATAAAATTCATCAGCATGATTTTGATAATATTCAATGGTCATTAGAAAGTATCCTCTGCAGCGGCTTGCGGCGCCCAAGTAGTGAAGGACATATTGGTTAGCACAGTATTCCAGGCTGTGGAAAGAAAATCTTTACGCGCGACTTCTGTTTTACCTGTTTGCCGAATCAGTGTTTCACGTAACGGTAAATGACTATTAATAAAATATTCATTACGTTGATGTAATCGTTCTAATAATTTGATACCGGGTAATTTTTCAAATTTTCCTCCCACTCCGCGATTACATTGTTGGCAAGCCAAAACCAGGTTCCAGATACCATCAATATTAGGGACTAAGGAGCGGGCTATCCATGGAATAAAATGGTCTACATCTGCTAGCCCATCTTTTGTACACGACACAATATGAATCGGTGCATAGCAGTAAAAACACTTACCCTTTTGATAGCCATTTAAGCTGGCTCTACAACTTGTAATCGCTTTACGGCGTGTCTTAGCAGCCGTATATAGTCCCTTTGTTTCAGGATCATAGTGCACATCCAGTAAGGTTTGTGAGATGTTCAGTTCCCATGCGCTTTCCACTAGTCGCCAACGGGCTTCAGTTTCTTTTCCTATATTTTTATATTGTGGGCTTTCAGTCAGATGAAAAAAATTATCGGTCAGCCTGATACTTTTTTCGGTCTTTCTTTCATCAAGATAAAAACGACAATCAATCTCTGCACGATTCACATTATGAAATTTATCTATGACATTAGCGAATCCATATCTTAGCGTAGTATTGATTAAGGCCTCCTGAGTAATTTCTCCTTGGTTAAATTGCAGACAAGCATCAAGAAAGGTACTTGACCGAGAGGTAATCTGCTTAGGGGCACCTTGTAAATGCCGACAGATGTGTTGACTGTAAGGAAGGGCTAAGTCTTCTAAGCGAATAAGCTCATTACCAGATGAATTGATGTCGTAAAGCGCATTCGCTAAGGCAAATTTATAGGAGGCGACGTTTTTACCAAATAGAATAATGCCACGCCAATAATTTTCCCGTGTCGGTTCTTGTTGATAGAAACGCATGCTAATCCTTAGGCTACTGAGATGCAGGATGCATTTATATAACGAATCCTTAACGGATAAAAATATTGAATGTTAGTAATTTTTAATATTTTAGTTGTCTAGCCCCCTAATTCTAGGGCTAGATCAGTGAAGGATAGGCATTGTAGTGAGAAGGAATATTATTATTTTTTTAATTAGTTATGAATGGAGGTCGTTCTCTAATGTTAGAGATAGTCGTCATTTTTTATGAATCAAGTCGAAGATTGATTCAACCCACGCAATGCGGACACAGTTCTAAGCTGGGAGCTAATTTTCAAACTATTCCGGACTAAGACCGCCACAGGCACTGTGACAACGCCTTTGATATGAGCAAATACCATTTCCTGTATAGTTTCTCGACTGGTAAAGCATTCACCGTGGATGCATTCGACTTTTAGCGAGTGGAAGTAACTTTCTACGCAAGCATTGTCGTAACAGCTGCCCCTCGCACTCATGCTATCTCGTGGGAGATGTCGTTTAAACAGACCTAATAATCTACCGAACAATACTGCCCACCACGAACAGTGTGAACAATGATATTTTCCAGACGTTCTAAACGCCGTAGCGCCATCTTTAACGCACCGCAGGCCAGTTTCACGATAACTAACCGGACTAAACTTCCGCGAGGCTCACATACTATGAATAATTACGATTCTATCCAAAGCTAAAACAACGCTACCCAGGTACCTGTAAGGCTATCAGTCATACCGATGGTTATTTAGGCTATCTTTCTTGTACTGAAAAGGTCTATCAACATTCTGAGCACCTCCTAAGCGTCAGCTTAATTGACTATCGCAATAAAATAGAAGCGCTCGGTGATAGAGAAACGGTAAAATTTTTTAACCAAAATCAGCAAGATTGGCTAAATTATAGAGATTCTACCTGTCGTTACTTATCGTCGTCGGCAATTAAGGGCAGCGATGCCTATACCCATCTATATCAACTTTGTATTCTGACCGAGAATTATAATCGAATAGATTTTCTTAATCGCCCCATTCCGATATCTTAGTCTCGCTAAGATACGAATTTTACTATCGGTAGAGCTATCTTAATTAAAACTTAGAAAAATAACTATTCGTTCGTTTTAGATACAACGCTATCTACTTAATATAACCAATATCCGGCTTCTGCCGAGGCAATTAGCATATCTATAGTCAAAGCTTGTGGAACGTGGTGGTCGGTTTTAAGGTAATCAGGAAGGATTACATTCGGCAAAAAACGAATACCCTCATTAGGAAAGTATTTACGCAAGTTGAATCCGACAGGATCGATACCAAGTGTATTGAAATACTCTTCGAAAAAATCCACGGCATCCTCGGGTAAAACAGGTGTATTACCGGTGCTTAAAGACTTACCCTCCGCCATATCCCAAAAATATTTTTTAACCAGCTCTTTTACTAACAGCGCCTGGCTGCTCATTCTCAAGCCCCTATACCTGTAATGAGTTTATATCGATATTGGACATTTTTTGTAATTACGCTGATATCCCATGCTGTTAATATTGCCCCTAACCACGGTACCCAACGTCCAATATAAGCTCCAACACTGGTGGTATAAGCCCACCGTCCCTCTAAGAGTTGTTGCCATGTAATCGTGCGTTGTCTTGTTTTAAACCGGTGCCGAATTAATGAACTACTGGCCAACGACAAAGGACTGGTCCCTTTGGTGAGTGCTCCCCCCATTTTACCGTCCACCGGAATGACGGGAAAACTCGTTAGCCATGATGCAACGGCCAATAAATCGATAATATCTCTAAACTGATTTTTAAATTCATCAATAATTAGCCAATAAAGTAACTCGTCTTTTTCAACACTCATTCCATCAAAGAAAAATTTTCCATTGAGTTGTTCGACGGTATCCATAATCACACCTCCCTGTGTTGATTGTCTGTTTCCATATTATCTATACTGATTTGAGTTATCTATGACACTTACTGACTAATCGAATAAATAAGATAATCGCCCGAACCACTTAGCATAAAACAATGTCAACGATCTAGTTGCGCGATATCAGCCAGCATCCGATTGCGACGAACAGCCCTTCCCTAGGCCTACCTGGATGATAAACTTTACTCACTGAGCACGATCACGCTGGCCGTTAGCGCGCTAACTGCTCACCATCCTTTTTATACATCCGGTAGCATGGCGGAAACCAATGCGGAGCTTTACGACTACCGGCTACGCCAGATTACCGCCGGGGTTAAGCAACTTTCCGACGAGCCTGACGCCGAGGAAATCGACGGTGAGAATGTGCGAATTTTTCACTATCTTAGCGCCGTGACGGCGATGGCGACAGCCACGCTGTATGAGCGTTATCGCGGCGTAGAAGCTACCGGCAAGGTGCAGCGTATGACTCGGGTACATCAGTACGGGTTCAAAGACCGGCCAAACCGCAACAGCCGGGATGTGCAGTACGAGGCGCGCCTGTTGCTTGGTTTCACCCGCGATGATGAGCAGATGATTAAAGATTTCATTATCAGACGTCTCGGAAAATAATTTTAATGAACACGATTATGATGGGTCTTTCCTTGATGTTTTATAGTCATAAAAAGCGTTATTGAACTTATAAAATCGCGGATAAGCAAAGAATATACAGATGATAATTAGATACATCATGGCGCAGATATACCCCACAATACGGAAGTTTTTATTGTTAGTTTTTATAGCATCTTGTAGTTCTTTTTTCATCTGTGGATCGCTAGTCAGCATGTAATCACATGCGGTTCTGATTATTTCCTTGCTTGTTGATGGTAATGCAATACAGCGATTTTTATTGTAATAGTGTTTTGTAGTTGGGTTATATACATAAATATCTGACACCAAAACATGCTCATTGCTTGAATTACTAAATTCTGCATAGTTATATTTCTGCCCTTTTGTGACCGAAACTGTAAATGCGATTATAAATACAGCGAGAAGTATCGCAATCAAATATGTAGCAACTGATTCTGATTTTTTTAATCTTCTCTGGCCTGCCGCTTGGTATGAGGGAAGTAACCATCCCTTTGGTGCTTTTATTGCTCCTGACCTTATTGCCTCAGAATAAAGCTCAATGTCAGATACGGTTTCAAGAGTAATTCCGTGGCAGAGTCTTATTAATTGCAAATCGAATAATTGCTCATCAATTTTACTGAGCTTTGAATTTGAAAACTTAATTCTGAGCATTTTGAATGATAGTCTAAATATAAAACCGAAACCGACATATGTAAGGGATAAAAAGAAAAGTGCTAAAGCCACAGCCTTTAACGTGAAGTCAAAATTAGACGTGAGTGATGTAAACATGAGGTCTCCTTTGCCGTATTTTATGAAATTAACATTTTACTAAGGTGTTGTGTAGTTGATGGGCTAATAGATGTGGATTGCCGACGACATTTTAAAACTTCATTCTTTTAATCATGAATACACTAAACAACATCTAATAGCGCGCGCGATTCGCAACTCATCCGCTCAGGTATGGTAACTGAGGTCGATACCGAGCAGGGGCTATGCCGTGTACAAAGCGGCGGGATCCAAACAACATGGCTGAACTGGCTGACCACCCGCGCTGGTCGTTCGCGGACGTGGTGGGCTCCCTCGGTCGGTAAACAGGTTCTACTGCTGGCAATCGGTGGCGAGCTTGATACCGCTTTCGTGCTGCCGGGGATTTTCTCTTGCGATAACGCCACCCCCTCTGCCTCGGCGGATGCGTGGCATGTGGCTTTTCCTGATGGAGCAGTCATTGAGTACGAGCCCGAGACCGGCGTGCTGACGTTCAGCAGCATAAAAACGGCCGACGTGACGGCATCGGAGTCCATTACCGCAACTGTGCCGCTGGTATTGGTGAAAGCCTCGACCAGTATCACTCTCGACACCCCTGAGGTGATTTGCACCAATAAGCTGACGACGGCGACGCTTGAGGTACAGAAAGGCGGCACGATGAAAGGCAACATTGAGCATACAGGCGGGTCACTTTCATCTAATGGCAAGGTGATCCACACCCACAAACACCCCGACGACAGTTACGAACAAACTGGGGCTCCATTATGACGGCTCGCTATCAAAGCATGAACCGAAATACAGGCCTCGGCATCAGCGACACCGAGCATATCAGTCAAAGCATACGCGACATTCTGCTGATGCCGTCGGATTGCGGGTGATGCGTCGAGAATCTGGCTCGCTCCTGTCGGCACTGATTGATATGCCGCAAAACCTGGCGCTCAGGCTGCAAATTATGGTGGCGTACTATTCGGCGAGCCAAAAGTGGGAGCCACGGCATCAGGCTTACCGCTATCAGCTTTAAGACCGGCGATGCTGGCGAAATGTATGTCGATATTACCGGGATATACTAATACTAGCGCGTCAGTTTCAACCACCGTTTCACTGAGTTAAATCACTATGGCAAATGTTCACCTGAGTCAGTTACCCGTTCCCGACGTGGTTGAGGAACTGGACTATGAAACCATCCTGCGCAGCGCAAAGCGATACTGATTTCGCTCTATCTCGAAGACCAGCAGGAGGCTATTGTCCGGACGTTGGCACTTGAGTCGGAGCCGATTGTTAAGCTGCTGCAGGAAAACGCCTAGCGTGAAGTTATCTGGCGTCAGCGGGTGAACGAATCTGCGCAGGCCGGTATTAATACCCGCACCCTGTCTGCCAATGAGTGTCGGCTCAAAACCTCCATCAGTGAAACGACGGCGCAGCTTAACCGCCAGCGTGAGGCACTGGCGCGCGTCAGTGCGCAACAAGCGAAGTTAAGCCGGGTGAAAGCTCGATATCAGTCAGGAAAAAAGTTTGCCGGTAAGGCGGCAGCGGCTGGTGCTGCAGGTATTGGCAAAATGGTTGCATACCAAAGACCCGAAGCCGTAAAAGCAGAAAGTAACGCTGAAACGTAAGCCAAAAGAGAAGCACCTGCGCGCACTCGAGCACCCGAAAGCAAAGCCGATCAGTGAAAAGGCAAAGGCCAAAAGAGAGCAGGAAGCGTGCGAGGGTGAATATATGGCAGGTGAGGCTGATAACGTGCTGGCACTGACGACGGTCTACGCATCTAAGGCGCAGCCAATGCGCTCCGCTCAGGCTAAGTGGGATAAGCTGCAGCGAGGCGTTGCGGAGTTTTCAATTACGCTGGCGCTCGATAGGGCTGATTTATTACCTTAGACCCTGATGCGCGTGCCGGGCTTTAAGCGCGTCATAGACGAGCAATCTTGGTTAATCAGTAAGGTGACTCACAACCTGAATAATAGTGGCTTCACGACGAGGTTAGAGCTTGAGGTTAATCTTTCTGATGTGGAGTACAGCGAGAAATCGGATGATTAATAAAATAGATTCACAAAAAGTGAAATTATAATTAATTCACTATTTGGAAATGAGGTGGGGGTTATGTTTCACTGTCCGAAGTGCCATCATGCTGCACATGCGCGAACGAGCCGCTATCTAACCGAAAACACGAAAGAGCGCTACCACCAGTGCCAGAACATCAACTGTAGTTGTACGTTTATGACAATGGAAACGATAGAGCGCTTCATAGTTACTCCGGGATCTATCGACCCGGCACCGCCTCACCCGACTGTCGGTGGTCAGAGGCCATTGTGGCTCTGAAAAATTTCCGCTAAATGCCCGCTGCATGCGGGCTTTTTTATACCCTCATTAAAATGGTGGTAAAAAACCCACCGCCATTCTATCGCCACTCGATAATCAACCAACAAAAAAGCCACTCAATCGAGTGGCTTAATATCCTGATTTAGCAGGGAAAATTTGGTGGCCCCTCCCAGACTTGAACTGGGGACCAAACGATTATGAGTCGTCTGCTCTAACCGACTGAGCTAAGGGGCCTTAATGTGGCAAGGAGTATAAAGCATCCGATCCGGGTAATCCAGTACTGTGGAATTAGTTGCTGTTTTTTAAGGCAACTCAGTATTAATGGATAGGATTTATACTTTTCTAGTCACCATTATCGATTAAAGGCTGAACCTGATAGACCCACGCGGTCACCGGCTCACCTATTGTTGTTAACGCCGTAACGCTTACACGGTCGTAGCCCGCTTCGAATTCGTCAAGATCGGGCCAGTGCGCGGTGAGCTGGTCGCTATAAAAAAGGTAGCCTTGCACTGCGTCGCCCTCTGCGTCAAGTACCAGACCCGGATACTCGGCGGCAAGTCCCCACGCTTTCTCATAATATGTGCCACGTACGCTGGCGGCCTGCCATTCGCCGCCGATGCGCGTTAACAGATGCTCGTTCTCGCGACCTGGTTGCAACGTTCCATAGACAAAAAGGGGTGTCGCCATTGTGCTCTCCTTCCCTATTGATGTTAACCATCATGCAACGCTTGGCGTTGGGGGTGCAAGAATTGTCTTGGGGAGAGGTAGAAAAGGCTCTACATTGATTAATTATAGTAATCCGTGGGCGAGGAGCCGTGAATGAAACTTGCAGTAGGTCAATTTCAAGTCAGCCGCGACTGGCAAGAGAATGCGTCGACTATCGTGGCGTTGATGCAGGAAGCCGAGGTCAAGGCGGCACGCTTACTGGTGCTTCCCGAGGCGGTCCTCGCGCGTGATAACCAGAATAGTCAGTGGGTTATCGACGCAGCGCAAGCGCTAGACGGACCTTTTATTAGCCAACTGCTTACGGCGAGCCGTAGCTTGGATATTACCACGGTATTGACTCTACATGTCCCTGCGGGTGCGGGGAAAGCGCGTAACGTCTTGGTGGCGCTACGCCAAGGGGAAATCGTACTGACCTACGATAAAATCCATCTTTACGATGCCTTCGCGGTCCGCGAATCGGATAAGGTGATAGCTGGCGAAGCCTTACCGCCCCTCTTACAGGTCGACGACTTTAGCGTCGGCGTGATGACCTGCTACGACTTACGCTTTCCCGAGATGGCCCGCGCCTTAGCCTTACAAGGTGCAGAGCTGCTTCTATTGCCGGCTGCTTGGCTGAAGGGGCCAAATAAGGAGATGCACTGGGAGCTGTTGACTCGGGCACGGGCGCTGGAAAATACCTGCTACTTGGTCGCGAGTGGCGAGTGTGGGCCGAAAAATTGCGGACATAGCCTCGTCGTCGATCCCTTAGGCTTAATCATTGCTCAGGCTGGTGAGCGCCCACAACTGATTGTCACTGAGATCGATAGAGCGCATCTGCTCGCGGTGCGTGAACAACTGCCGGTGCTGCAAAACTGTCGACTCGTCTAAGGTCCAGGGTTCGGTTTGCGCGATGCGGTTAGATTTTTTTGGCGACAACCATAACAAAACGTTATCAATGCCTCGGGGTTAGTGGTTTACAACCCTGCGTAGAATTTTTATAGTCAAAATGGCATAAAACCAGAAACATCATATACTTTTTTGATCGGTAATCGGCATTAAGACGCGGATTCATCGTCACGCTATTTACATCATTAATCGTGTCATTCAAGGGAGAGTCGACGGTGACGGATAGGGATCAACATGCGCATCAGCCCCAACCGGTTCTCCAGGTTGAAAACTTACAGATTAGTTTCCCCGGTGAGCAGGGTTCGTCGACGGTCGTTAATAACCTGAATATCACGGTAAACCGTGGCGAAACGTTGGCGTTGGTCGGAGAGTCGGGATCCGGTAAATCGGTCAGCTCCCTCGCCTTGATGGGCTTGCTACCCAAAGAAGCGGTGGTCAGTGGCACGCGCTGGCTGCACAGTCGTAATGGACAACGTCTCGACCTCAGCGCACTCAGCGAGACTCAGTGGCAGAAAGTGCGTGGTGCGGATATTGCGATGATCTTCCAAGAACCGATGACCTCGTTAAATCCGGTCTTCACCGTTGGGGATCAGCTCGCCGAATCTCTGCGTCTACATCAGCATCTCTCCGTGGCGGTTGCGCGCCAGCAAAGCTTACAACTATTAGAACGCGTCCGTATTCCTGCAGCGAAACAGATTATGCAGCGCTATCCGCATCAACTGTCTGGAGGAATGCGTCAGCGGGTCATGATTGCCATGGCTCTTAGCTGTAAGCCGGCTTTATTGATTGCCGACGAACCAACTACCGCGCTGGATGTAACGCTACAAGCCCAGATCTTGACGCTAATACGCGAGCTCCAGCAGGAGCTTGATACCGGGGTACTTTTTATTACGCACGACATGGGCGTGGTGGCCGAGATGGCCGACCGTGTCACCGTATTGCGTCGCGGCGAGCCACTTGAAACCGCGCCGGTTAAAACGCTTTTTCGATCGCCACACCATGCCTATACCCGGCAATTACTCGCGGCGGTGCCGCGTCTCGGTGATATGCAAGGCCATCATTTCCCGCAGAAATTTACGTTACCTGACGACACTACAACGCCACTACCGCAGATCGATACGGTCGATCGTCAGTCGCCACCTCTGCTCCAGGTTAACGACCTCGTTACGCGTTTTCCAATCCGTGCCGGAGTATTAAATCGCCTCGTTAGCCAGGTTCATGCGGTCGAGCATCTTAGCTTCGATCTGCGCGCCGGTGAGACCCTAGCGTTGGTGGGCGAATCGGGCTGTGGTAAATCGACAACCGGCCGCGCGCTACTTCAGCTCGTCGCGAGTCAGCAGGGATCGATCACCTTCGACGGTCAGCGCGTCGATCAGCTAAGCGGGACAGCGTTAAATCGCCTACGCCAAGATATACAATTTATCTTTCAAGACCCTTACGCCTCGCTGGATCCGCGTAAGACCGTTGGCTACTCGATCATGGAACCGCTGCTGATCCACAAACTGGCTTCTCGTCAGCAGGCACAACAGCGCGTCGGCGAGCTCCTCCAGAAAGTCGGGCTTTCACCCGAGCATGCTCAGCGCTACCCGCACCAATTCTCTGGCGGGCAGCGGCAACGGATCTGTATTGCACGGGCCTTAGCGATGGATCCCAAGCTGATTATTGCCGATGAGGCGGTCTCCGCCCTCGATGTCTCGGTTCAGGCGCAGATCATTAATCTACTACTCGATTTACAGCGCGAGAGCGGTCTAGCCTTTCTTTTTATCTCTCACGATATGGCTGTCGTAGAGCGTATTAGCCATCGCGTTGCGGTCATGTATCAAGGGCAAATTGTTGAGATCGGCCCGCGTGCCGAAGTGTTTACACATCCGCAGCATCCTTATACCCAAAAGCTGCTACAAGCCGTGCCGGTAGCCGATCCTACTGTACAACGACCGGCACTCTCCTCTGCGGTCGAGGAGATCCCTAGCGCCATTTACCCGCTCGGCGAAGGGCCGTCACGGTTAATCCTTAATGAAGTGTCGCCGGGTCACTTTGTCGCGAAGTCCGTATCGCGTTCTCATTCGGCACCTCTTTCAATGAAGACAGGAGACACACATTTATGATGACACGCCAACTTCCTTGGCTTCTCGCCGCTGGGGTCACCGCGAGCTTGCTCAGCGTGCCCAGTTTTGCCGCCAAAAATATCGTCGTCGCGGTCGGATCTAACTTTACGACGCTTGACCCGTATGACGCTAACGATACGCTTTCGCAGAGCGTCGCTAAGTCGTTCTATCAAGGACTGTATGGCTTTGACGAGAGCATGAAAATCAAGCCGGTACTCGCCGAAAGTTATCAGGTCAGTCAGGATGGGTTAACCTATACCCTTAAGCTACGCGCTAACGTGACCTTTCAAGATGGTACACCGTTTAATGCAGAAGCCGTCAAGGTTAACCTAGATCGGGCGAGTAACCCCGATAGCCACCTAAAACGCTATAACCTGTTTAACGATATCGCGAAAACCGAGGCTGTCGACCCTCTTACGGTAAAAATCACCCTTAAGAAACCGTTCTCAGCCTTTATCAACACCTTGGCTCACCCGTCGGCGGTCATGATTTCCCCTGCGGCATTGAAAAAGTATGGCAACCAAATCGGCTTCCATCCGGTGGGAACCGGCCCTTACCAATTCGTCAGCTGGAACCAGACCGACGCGATGACGGTGAAGAAGTGGCCTAATTATTGGCAAAAAGGCTTACCTAAGTTGGACGGCATCGTCTGGCGCCCCATCGCCGACAACAATACGCGCGCGGCCATGTTACAAACTGGCGAGGCAGACTTTGCCTACCCGATTCCTTACGAACAGGCTCCGCGTCTAAAGGCCGATACTAAGTTACAGGTCGTTAGCTGGCCGTCGATCATGCAACGCTATATCAGCCTGAATGTGACGCAGAAACCGTTCGATAACCCGAAAGTGCGCGAAGCGCTGAACTATGCGATTAACCGTCAAGCGCTAGCAAAAGTGGCCTTCGCCGGTTATGCCACCCCGGCAACCGGTATCGTGCCGCCGGCCATCGCCGATGCACAAAGCTACCCGGCGATCCCTTACGATCCAGCCAAAGCGCGCGAGTTATTGAAAGAGGCCGGTTACCCGCAAGGCTTCCAGACGACGCTATGGTCATCCCATAACCACTCTACGGCGCAAAAAGTCCTACAGTTCACCCAGCAACAGTTAGCGCTGGTCGGCATTAAGGCGCAAGTCACCGCGATGGATGCCGGGCAGCGCGCTGCGCAGGTCGAAGATAAGGGGCAGAAAGAGAGCGGTGTGCGGATGTTCTATACTGGCTGGACCGCCTCCACCGGCGAGGCTAACTGGGCGCTCACTCCACTGTTTGCCACCAGCTCTTGGCCACCCGCCATCTTCAACACCGCGTTCTACAGCAACCCACAGGTCGACAAGGATCTGAGCGACGCGTTAAACGCCACGGATAAAGCGAAGAAGAATGCGTTTTATAAGGATGCACAAGACAAGATCTGGCACGACCAGCCTTGGATCCCATTGGTGGTCGAGAAGCTCGTCTCTGCCAATAATAAGGCTCTGACTCACTTCAATGTAATGCCAGATACCGGTTTTGATTTCGATAATGCCGATCTGAAGTAATGGCATCGGGCGGGTTTTCCCGCCCACAACCCGAGAATTCGCATGCTCAACTATTTTATCAAACGCTTGCTAGGGATGCTGCCGACGTTGTTGATTGTCGCCATTCTCGTCTTCCTGTTTGTACATCTTTTACCCGGCGATCCTGCTCGGCTGCTTGCTGGCCCCAATGCCGATGCCTCAGTAGTGGCCATGGTTCGCCATCAACTGGGACTCGATTTACCGCTACCGCAGCAGTTTTGGCACTATTTGGTGCGCCTAGTCCATGGCGACTTCGGTCAGTCGATGGCTTCGCAGCGTCCGGTTAGCCAAGAGATTGCCAGCCGCTTTATGCCCACCCTGCTTCTAACCTTAACGAGTATGATCTGGTCGTCGCTATTCGGGCTATTCATTGGCGTGGCCTCGGCAGTGTGGCGTAATCGCTGGCCCGATAAGCTAGGGATGATTATCGCCGTCTCGGGTATCTCGTTTCCAGCCTTCGCGCTTGGTATTTTATTGATGCAGATTTTCTCCGTACAGCTTGGATGGTTACCCACGGTCGGTGCCGATGGCTGGCGTAACTATATTCTACCTTCCCTGACCTTAGGTGCCGCGGTCGCATCGGTGATGGCACGCTTTACCCGCGCCTCATTTATTGAAGTCCTCGGCGAGGATTATATGCGCACCGCCCGCGCTAAGGGCCTCAGCCCACGTAAAGTCATTTTTAAACATGGCTTACGCAACGCGTTAATTCCGGTACTCACCATGATGGGCCTACAGTTCGGCTTATTGTTAGGGGGAGCAATCGTCGTTGAGGTGGTCTTTAACTGGCCTGGGCTGGGACGATTACTGATCGACTCAGTGGAAAACCGCGATTATCCGGTTATCCAAGCGCTAGTTCTGCTATTTTCCTGTGAATTTATCGTAATCAATTTAATCGTTGATGTCCTTTACGCTTGGGTGAATCCCACAATCCGTTACCGCTGAGGTGTTGTCATGAAAAATTGGCGCCGCGCAGCGGCATTAAAGGCTTTACCGACTCTCGATCCGCATACGCCGCAACCGCCGCTACGCGAGTTTTGGCGGCGTTTTTGTCAGCAGCCGGTCTCGGTGATCGCCGCAGTCTTTGTCATCGCGCTGTTCCTTGTGGCTATTTTTGCACCCTGGCTTACGCCGTTCGATGCGGAAAACTATTTCGATTACGACCGTATCGATCAGGGACCGAGCCTGTTGCATTGGTTTGGCGTGGATGCGCTAGGCCGAGATATCTTCAGCCGCGTGATTTTAGGAACGCGTATTTCCCTGTTAGCCGGGGTTTTCTCCGTCGCCTTGGGCTCGATAATCGGTACGGTACTTGGGTTAATCGCGGGCTATTATGAGGGGTGGGCGGATAGGATTATTATGCGTATTTGCGATGTACTGTTCGCCTTCCCTGGTATTCTATTGGCGATTGCGGTCGTCGCGCTAATGGGTCCTGGAATGTCGAACGTGGTGATAGCCGTCGCAATTTTTAGTATCCCCGCCTTTGCCCGGCTAGTCCGAGGCAATACGCTGGTATTAAAACAGCTAACGTGGGTCGAGTCGGCACGCAGTATCGGTGCCTCGAATACGCATATTTTACTGAAGCATATCCTGCCGGGCACTTTCTCTTCGATCGTCGTCTTTTTTACCTTACGTATTGGAGTATCGATTATCTCGGCCGCCAGCCTCTCGTTTATCGGTTTAGGCGCGCAACCGCCGACCCCAGAGTGGGGAGCTATGCTCAACGAAGCGCGCTCTGACATGGTTATGGCGCCTCATGTCGCACTCTTCCCAATTTTGGCGATTTTTCTGACCGTTCTCGCCTTTAATCTATTGGGTGATGGCCTGCGCGATGCGCTCGACCCTAAGTTACGTAAGCAATAGATAATCAGAGGAATACTGGCTTTGAAACGGCGCTCATTAAAGACAGCTGCGCCGACCGATTAATACCTATCAGCAACGCGCACGATATTATTGCCAGTGCGCTTCGCCTAGTTCGCCTTTACAACGGGCAAGCGCCGTTTCTGAGAATCCGTGAGAAGTTTAACGTAGGCTTACGCAAGTATGACAGGATGAGTGGGTGCAGTGCGATCGGATGGTTTTTTATCATTACGTTAATGGTGAAAAAATATACTCGCAAATCGACAATTGGATATTGTTTATAATGAATGCGACTAAATGATCTTTTTCTGATTAAGCCCTGACTACCAGGGCTTTTTTGTGTGGACTATCGGGAGATTTCTTTCCTGGCCAACTCTGCTAGAAATGCAGAACGGTTTTTGTACACCCCTGATTTATCAATGTAGCGGTCAATCGCACTAATCAGATTACGAGGCATCGTTAGATTAAACTTCTCTGCTTTTGACTCGTATTTTGTTGGATCGATGTTTACGAACGCCAAAAATCCATCGTCTTCATGTAGCCGATGATCGCCTAGATAAGAAGACGGATCAGCAGCCGCGGGGACAAATTCACCACGTTCAACCAATACACCACAATGTTGAGCAAATGCTGACTCTGAATCTTTCATAGCCGCTTCGAATGTCTCGCCAGAAAAGAAGCACCCCTCCACGTCAGGAAAGTAACCGTCAAACTCGCCGCTTTCGGTTTTAAAGATAAAAATTGGATATATCATGCTAGACCTCTTTTGTATTTGGGCTGATGCAGAGCATTAAAGAGGCGGCTTTCGCCGCGCTCTGCTCAGAGTAATTTCAAACCAGAGTATTTCTGTGCCTGTCTAATTACTCCTTTTGAGGAATCTTTGCGGGGATGCGGAATTGTGATTACTTCCCGAACTCCTTCCTTCGCAAATGTCCGGTGGCTTCCGCTTTGACTCACTTCTACCCAACCATCTTCCTTTAGCCTACGTATTAACTCTCTACTCTGCATCGACACTCCTTGTCGCTTCCATATGGGTATAGTACCCATAACAAAAGGGGGTAATCAAGCTACTTATGAGTATAATACCCACAAATATGTCTAAGGAAGCGTTGACGCACTACTAAAAAGGGTCCGTGTTGAACATGAACCCTTTTACATGAGCCACCAGATCGGTAAGCTACTCCTTAAACGATTAGCATTAGCCCATCCAGGGCCCTCTTTTCCTCTCATCCCCGCAGCTAACTCTTTCCTGACTCGGCTTTTTTCTCAAAACCTATTTACGCCAGAAGGAATCGCCTTCACAAGGGTTACCTCAACTTTCATACTATTACTTCATTTAACGCAAGGAGCGATTATGAATAACTGGACCCCTTATTTCCGTGAAAAATGTAAGCCCTTCTTCTTAACCCTGACCACCCTTTTCTTTCTGAGTTTTTTTTCGCTTACCAGCCATGCAGGGCCCCGCCCCGAGGTCGCTGAGCGGATTATTGCCTACCGTGGCGATCAGGGCATAAAAATATGGACCTTGAGAATTGGTGACCGTAAGGCCCACGAGGCATTAGTACAAATCGAAGATGTCGACCACGACTGGAATCTCCTGATCCAGAAGATGAAAATCACGCGGGTTAACGACGAGCTGCGTTACTCGGTGACTACAGGAGGCAAGCGCCACGTCGTATTGATCTTGAAACAGAATAACGGCGAACTCTATTTACCGAATGAACCTATCGCCATAAATTTAGCATATAGCGATAGTCTGTCTCAGCAAGGGGATGCGCAAAATTTCTTAAACCACTATCTGGCTAACAAGAAATAATCACTATTCAGCTTTAAACGCGTAACCCTGATGGGCTATCCCGCATCTTGGTTACTCGCAAGCTGAGTAAGAAAATGGTGGTCGAGGCGATGATAGTTAACCTCTTCCACCACTTTAGCGCCAAGAGACGCATAGAAGCTCTGTACTGACTTGTCATCGCGTACTGATAACCAATCCAGATGTGTACAGGACTTCTGCTGCGCGCGCTGAGCAATAAATTGCATCATCTGCCGACCAAGCCCTTGTCGACGAGCACTTTGAGAGACAAACAGTTCTTTAATAAACATCTGACCACTATAGCGAGGAACCGGGTACAGAATGGTGACGCACGCGAAGGCGACAATACGTCCATCGCTCATTCCTTTATAGATTTCTGTCCCCGAGTTAGCCGGAAAAACGCGCTCTTTAAGATATTTCGCCATCTGCTCGGCGGCGATAATCGCTTGCGGATGGTGATAACGCTCCATCTCAGAAAATATATCGACAAGATCCGCCCACTCGTCTGGCCCACACTGCGTAATATCCATCATAATGCCCCGTTAATACTGATGGGGTAACTATAGTCGAGCTCATGACGTTGCCGCATAAAAAAAGCGCCTTATCGGCGCTTTTCTCTGCTAGGTATAAAGTGAGACTTCGCCCGGCGGGCGAGTCTTGAAACGGCGGTGCAGCCATAGGTACTGCTCCGGCGCCCGCAATATTTCAGTTTCGATCACTTTATTCATATAACTCGCAGCCGCTTGTTGATCGTCATAAGGGTAATCCTGCAGCGGTGGCTGGATAATTAGTTGATAACCGCTCTTATCGCTATTACGAATCAGCACGATGGTTAACATCGACGGCTTAGCCAAGCGCGATAATACGAAGGTGCCGTTAGTGGTCGCGACCTTATCTACCGCAAAGAGCGGCGCAAACACGCTACCCTTTGGACCGTAGTCTTGATCCGGTGCGAACCACACCGCTTCGCCTTGTTTCAGAGCATGCACCATGCCGCGCAGATCGCGACGATCGATCATCGCCTTATTAGAACGCATACGGCCTTTAGTCTGCGCCCACTCCATCGCTTGATTGTTATGAGGGCGATACATCGCCATCATCGGTTGACAGAGTCCAGTAATGCGACCACCCAGCTCCAAAGACATAAAGTGGACACCGATAACCATTACACCGCGCTGCTCCTGCTGGGCGAGTTGCAGATTGTTAAGGCCAGAGACGGAGTAGAACTTACGTACACGTTTATCGGACCAGAACCATGCGATACCCGTTTCCATCAGCGCCATACCTAACGATTCAAAATTTTTGGAAACTAACACCTCAAGCTCTTGCGCCTGAATATCGGGAAAACAGAGTTGTACGTTGCGGCGGGTGATGACTTCTCGACGTTTTAATACTCGACGAGAGATTTTACCCATTTTTGCCCCAAGCCGAATAAGCACAGGGTAAGGAAGTTGCACTAGGAGCCAGAGCACACCCAGGCCGAACCACGTCAGCCAGTAGCGAGGATGTAAGATTTTGAACTTAAATTGCCCAGTTTTTTTCATAAAGCCTTCAATGAGAGAAGCCTCTACGCCAGAAACTCCACATTTCTTGGCAACGTATGGCCTCAATAGCTAGTTTGACCGCAGAAAGCGGAAAATGTCACCGCAACGTTGCGTGAAATAATGAAAGCAAATGTATCCGGAGGAAATTAGGGCGTTGTGGCGATTAAGACAATCTCAACATTGATAGGATCGGCAACTAACGCAGGATACTGCCCCATACCAAATGCTTGGCGCGATAAGGTTATAGTACCAGAAAGACGTAAATATCCGCCACTGCTAACTAAGCGCGAATCGTCACTGCGTTTACCGTAGAGCATGACGGGTCGAGTAATCTGTTTAATTTTCAAAGACCCAAGAACCCGATAGCGTCCCTCCCCCATATCGATAATTCGGCTACTGGTGAAGGTTACCGCGGGATAGTTCGCTTGGTCGAAAAATTGATGGCTTTTTAATGCCCACGTAAGCACGCGGTGGTGCGCATCGAGTTGTGCTATCGGCATATCGACCCGTAGACGGTCGGCAACATCGTGATCGGGATCGACCACAATATCCCCTTGTAGCCCAGTGATCCGCGCATGGTAGTCGGACTTTCCGATCATTTGCCAGCGTAATAGAACATAGCTACTGTCCGCTAGCTGGAAAGAGAGGGGCGCGGCATTGGCGCAGAACATGCCTCCGAACCCTGCAAGCAGTAAGACTCCAACACGATACATGGTTTCAACCCCGGCCGTTAACCTTAAGCCTATAGCTTAGCGTGGAGTGAAGCGCCGAGCGAAATAATTTTTAAGGATAGGTAATGCCGGGAGGGTTAATCTGCGATTGAATGACGCCTTCTTGCTGTTCTCCCCACCGTGTGAGAATTTTTTGATAATTTCCCTGCGCAATGGCATCGTTAAGCGCCCGATTCAAAGCAATGACTAAACCGCTATCCTTACGCGTCGTCGTTGCGACCCACGCTTTTTTCGGGCTATACCCAACGACCTTAGTTCGCCCGTTCAGCGCAGCTTTCCACGCGGCAGCGGCTTGCGGACCAAAATTAACATCGGCGCGCCCAGACTGTAGAAAGAGTGTGGTGGTTGCGTCATCGGTGAGGTATACCGGTGTTGCGACAGGCAGGTGATGTTGTCGTAGCTGATCATTCCACCCCAATAGGATCCGTTCCTGATTGGTTCCCGAGCCGACGATGACACGTTTCCCGGCGATATCCTGTGAACGAGAAATGTGAGTGATCGGGCTATCGCTTTTCACACTAAACGCTAAGGAGTCGGTACGATAGGTCGCGAAGTCGTAGCGTTGCTTGCGCTGTTCGGTGACCGCGATATTCACCAGCGCGACATCATAACGTCCGCTCGTGATCCCTAAAGGCCACTCTTCCCACGATACCGGCACAATACGGAGGGTTAGGCCTAAACTCTGCGCGAGCAAGCGCGCAATATCGATGTCACTCCCTATACGCGTGCGGTTATCGCTAGCGAGTAAGGACAGCGGCGGCGAGTTTTGCGCCGAGACCGCTACCGTCAATTCACCGGGATGCGCAAACTGATAATGAGGCGGCAGCAGCGCGATGGCCTGTGGATCAGCAGGGATAGTCAACGGTTGTTCGTTCGCACTGAGATTGACCGCGGCGTGGGCATGAAAAGCGGTCGATAGCAGTAGTATTGATAACAGGTTATTGCGCATCGGCACTCCCTATAAGACTTGTGCAAGAAACTGGCGCGTTCGACTGTGTTGTGGGGCATCCAACACCTGCTCTACTGGGCCTTGCTCCACAATTTCACCCTCGACCATAAAGACGACTTGGTCGGCAATCTTGCGCGCAAAGGCAATTTCGTGCGTCACGATAACTAAGGTTTTCCCAGAGCGAGCGAGCTGTTCAATAACGTTGAGCACTTCCCCGACTAACTCTGGATCGAGCGCCGACGTCGGCTCATCGAACAGTAGGACTTTCGGTCGTAACGCCAATGCCCGTGCAATGGCAACGCGCTGCTGCTGCCCTCCCGAGAGATGGCGAGACCAAGCATCGGCCTTATGTTTCAGCCCCACCTGCTCAAGTAACGTCAGCGCTTGAGCATGAGCCGCTTTGCGTGATAGTTGTTTATGCGCGATCGGGGCTTCCGCTACATTCTCTAGGGCGGTGAGATGCGGGAAGAGGTTAAAACTCTGGAAAACGTAACCGACCTGCGTCCGCTGTTTGAGGATCGCCTTCTCCTTAAGCTCATAAAGCTTGTCACCCTTTTGTCGGTAGCCAATGTACTCATCATCGATTTTGATCAATCCTTGGTCAACCCGCTCTAAATGGTTAATGGTCCGCAGTAGCGTCGATTTCCCCGATCCTGACGGGCCAATAATGACCGTCACAGAGCCTGCAGGAATCGCTAGGTTAACGTTGTTTAAGGCTTGAAATGTCCCATAGCGCTTACTGACATTGCTAATAGAAATAGTCCCTAAAGCATTAACGCGTGTGAGCATGAGCGGCCTCCACTTTTTGACGAGTGACAAAACGTAATGGAAGATAGCGGTTAAGTCGCGTTCTAGCAGGATGCTTGACCACAACGCGCCGTTCGCTGCGGGAGATAGCTCGCTCGACGACATATTGCAGCAGCGATAGTCCGCTGGTGATCACCAAGTACCATGCCGCGCCCACCATCAGTAAGGGGATGACCTCTTGGTTACGGTTGTAGATCATCTGCACGGTATAAAATAATTCCGGCATCGCCAATACATACACCACCGACGTTCCTTTCGCGAGGCTGATGATTTCGTTAAATCCAGCGGGCAGGATCGCCCGTAGCGCCTGAGGAAGAATAATCCGCCGTGTACGACGCCAAGACGATAACCCGAGTGCCGCGGCTGCCTGATATTGCCCGGCATCGACACTCATAAAGCCGCCACGGATGATCTCAGCCGTATAGGCGCTCTGTACCAAGGTAAGCCCGATTACCGCTGACGAGAACTGGCCTAATACGTTGATGGTCTGAAAATGCCCGAAGCTCAGCGAGGTAAATGGGATCCCTAAGCTTAGCGTGTCGTAGAGGTAAGAAAAGTTATAGAGAATAATCAAGACGACGATCAGGGGAAGGGAACGAAATAGCCAGATGTAGCCCCAAGCGAGACTGCGCAGTAAGTAGGAATCCGACATTCTCGCCAGTGCCAATAGCCCCCCGACCACGATGCTCAGCAGTGCGCTAGAGACCATTAATAACAGCGTTCGCCCAAGCCCCTCGAGGATTACAGGGTTGAAGAACCACTGCCGGAAGACGCCCCACTCCCAGCGAGGGTTAAAGGCGATAGATTGGACCACGACTGCCGCGATGAATAGAACTGCAATTCCTCCAACAATTCGCCAAGGATGACGGGCCGGAACAATAGTCAGTACGGGTTTGGAAGACATGACGGCTCCTTAAGCGACATCGCGCTCGGCGGTAAAATTAAGTGTTTTGGTAAAGCGTAAGCGGCCATCGTAAGGGGGGTGCCCATACTCCTCGAAGTCACGCGAGACGTCGAACTGCGGTTGATAGCCTAATGAACGGTATAAGGCCACCGCCTCCGGTTGACGAAACCCGGTGGTGAGGTAAATATGCCGATAACCGGCCTGCCAAGCGCTACGCTCGAGCTGGCGCATGACTCTCGCGGCAATTCCTTGCCCGCGTAACTCTCGACGGGTCCAGATCCGCTTCACTTCGGCCGTCGTCGCGTCGTAAGGCTTAAACGCGCCGGTTGCGATAATCTCGCCGTCCTGCTCAAGCTGGAGGAAGAGGCCCTGTGGAGGCAAATACCACTGGGTTAGTTCAACCTCATTGTGCCGGGAGAAATAGTCGCCGTACCGCGCGCTATATTCGGCGAATAGACCGGTGAGGATCGGTTCAAGATGCTTATCTTCGGGTGATACCTGACGAAAACCTTCTGCTAACATAGCTCCCCCTTAATCGCCTAATCCTGCTGGATTGACCTCTGAGGCGGGAATAGCTTCAATCCCCTCACCCCAACGATTTAATACACGCTGGTAGCTACCGTCTTTTATCGCGCCATCGATGGCCGCCGCCACTGCAGGGGCAAGGTCGTTACCCTTCTTCAGGGTGACCGCGATATGGGCCGCCTGCGGCCAGCCACCATCCACGTTACCCACTAAATGTGTGCGCCCAGTTTGTGTCGCTTGCCAAGCGCCGTTGACGTTTGGACCAAACCAGGCATCGGCACGTCCAGATTGCAGGGCTAGCGTCTGAGCGGCGCTACTGGTCATATAGATAGGAGTCAATGCGGGTAATCCTGCTTTGATATTCTCTTGGTTCCAGGCGAGCAGGATCGCCTCTTGGTTGGTTCCTGAGCCAACAATAATCCGTTTGCCGGCAACGTCCGCCGCCCGGCTGATTGTAGTGATGGAGCTGTGCGTCGGGACATAAAAACCAAGCAGGTCTTTGCGATAGGTCGCGAAGTCGAATTTTTCCTTGCGCGCCTTAGTGACGGTCACGTTACTTATCGCCGCATCGTATTTACCACTCGTCACACCGAGCGGCCAGTCCTCCCAAGAAGTCGGTACGATGCGTAATTTTAGCCCTAGCGCCGAGGCGACTAACCGGGCAATGTCCGGCTCACTGCCCACCAGCGTCTTATTATCATCGGCGAAGACCATCAAGGGAGCGGCACCGTCCGCCGCAATACCGACTGTAAATTCGCCGGGATGGGCTAACTTAAGCCCATTAGGTAGCTTGGCGATAGCCGCCGGATTTGCAGCGGTGGTAATCGGGGTCAGATTAGCCTGCAGGTTGATCGTCGTGCCATTAACGGTCGGGGCGGCAGCATGGCTAATAAGCGGCGCGAAGAGTGTTGTCGAGATCAGTAAGGCTAAAGTCCTAATATTGTTCATGCTACATCCTGAGCGTTGGTCGCTGTCGTAAAGGTATTTTCAGGTAACGGTAAATTGAGGGAAGAACGTAAGGTATTCCCTGGGTAGTCGTGGCGATAGAGCCCTCGCTGCTGGAGCAGAGGTACTACATCGTTGACTACCCTTGCTAAGACCTCAGGTGTCGCCCCTTGAATGATAAAGCCGTCGGCTGCCTGTTGTTCAAACCAACGTTGTAAGCCATCCGCGACCTGCGAAGCCGTTCCATGGAACAGAGGCCGCGGGGTGGCCGCCTCCAGCGCGACTTGGCGTAACGTTAAGTGGCGCTGGCGAGCCTCGCGCTTAATTTCATCGGTCGTGCTACGAAAACTGTTAGCCCCTAACGCTCCCAGCTCTGGAAATGGCTCGTCAAGAGGATATTGACTGAAATCGTGATGCTCGAAATAACGCCCCAGATAGTTCAATGCGTCGTCGATCGAGACTAACGCTGCCGTGTCCTGGTATTGCCGCTCGACATCGGCGTCGTCTTCGCCGACTAACACAGAGACCCCTTGGAAGATATGGAGATCGTCAGGGTTACGTTGGTAGCGAGGAAGCTGTTGCTTGACGTCTCGATAGAATTGCTGCGCTTGCTCGAGCGTCTGCTGATGAGTAAAAATCGCATCGGCGTGGCGAGCGGCCAACTGTTTACCGTCACTCGATGCACCTGCTTGAAAAATAATCGGCCGCCCCTGTGGCGTACGCTCGATATTAAGCGGCCCAGCCACCTGAAAGAATTCACCATTGTGGTTAAGAGGATGCAGTTTAGCCGGGTCGAAAAACTGCCCACTTTCTTTATCACGTACAAACGCCCCTTCCTCCCACGAGTCCCATAGCCCTTTTACGACTTGCAGGTATTCGTCGGCAATACGATAGCGCAGCGCGTGCTCTGGATGCTTCGCCCGAGAAAAATTACGGGCAGACCCTTCAAGCGGAGAGGTGACAACGTTCCACCCTGCCCGTCCGCCACTCAGGTGATCGAGGCTGGCAAACTGCCGCGCCACGGTGAAAGGATCGCTGTAGGACGTAGAGACCGTCCCGACCAGACCGATATGCGAGGTTAAGGCCGCCAGCGTCGACAGTACCGTGAGGGGTTCGAAGCGATTAAGGAAATGCGGAATCGATTTTTCGTTGATATAGAGGCCGTCGGCGACAAAGATAAAATCAAACTTCCCGGCCTCGGCGAGCTGCGCCGTCTGCTTTACAAACTCAAGATTAATACTGGCATCGGCGGTGACCGCTGGATGACGCCAAGCCGACATATTGCCAGATGCGCCATGCAAAATAGTACCTAAGCGTAGTTGTCGAGTGCTAGACATAAGGGGTCCTCCGCAACAAGGCGGTTAATCAATGAAACAAATGAAGGCGAAGAGCGTTAGTAGTAGCCGCAGTAACACAGTAGGAGGCAAGAGTTAGAACTTGCCATCAGGGGGAGCTCATCAGCATAGTAATGATCGAAATATGCGGCAAAAGCGTGGAGAATATTGTTCATAAGGTGGCTCCTGTAGGGTGCGCGACACGGGCTAACCGCCGTGAGGCTTGCTGACTTGCGGCTAAGCGAGTCAGGGCTTGCAGCCGATGAATAGGATCACTGATCGGTAGATCGATAATAAATTCGTCGATAGCGTAGCGCTGGTGTAAGGCGTTGAGCGTATCGAAGACTTCTTCCCCGCTACCGACGAGAAGCGTCGGGTATTTTCTTTCCAGGCTAACGATTTCACTGCCCGCCTGCTGCGCAAAGGTGGCGGCCTGTTGCTGCGTGGCAAGGTTGACACGCTGTCCGTTCGCCAGTATTAGCTGCCAGGTCTCGAGCGTATCGGCTAGGATCTGCGCCTGTTGTCTATCGCTGGCAATCACCACCTGTACCGCGACGATCGTCGGCTGCTGAGTATGTTGCTGCCAGAATTGGGTAATGGTCGCGAGCTGTTGGTCATCTCCATTGAGATGGGCGGCAAAAACGAAATTCCAACCAAGAGATTTAGCAAGCTCCGCGCTATCGTAGCTAGCGCCGAGTAGGAAGCGTGGCGGCGTACTCGGCGGTAAGGGCGTGGCCTGTAGCGAGGCCTCGGTGTTGAGGAGAAATTGATCGACCTGCGCCAATTGTTGGGCGAATGTACCGCGCTGTGCGCCGACTTCACCCTGCAGTGCACGGGTAGAGGCCGGTAAGCCCCCTGGCGCTTTGCCTACCCCAAGGTCGATACGCCCCGGTGCCATAGCGGCGAGTAAATGGAAATTCTCTACCACTTTATACGGGCTATAATGTTGGAGCATCACCCCACCCGACCCTAGACGTAGCGTTTTAGTCTGCGCGGCCAGCCAGGCGAGGACAATCTCAGGGGAAGGGCTCGCCAGCGATGGGGCGTTGTGGTGCTCGGCGACCCAGTAACGATAATAACCCGCCTGTTCCGCAAGCCGCGCCAGTGCCAAGCTATTATGTAACGCTTGCTGGCTGGACTCCTCCGCACGACGCGGGCATTTATCTAGAACGCTGAGACGAAAAGACATTGCGACTCTCTTAATTAATCACCATGCCTTAGTTTTAAAAGAAAAGAACCGCGTGAGGAAATATCAAATTAGCGCTTATAAAGCACTTATTTGGCTAACATAAAAAGCGTACTGAGTATTTTTATTAATAAACCCGCGCGTCTTTTATTAACACTCCTGCCGATCTCCCCGTGTCAACGGCTGGGAGATCACGAGAAACTCAACCGCTGCCTGCGATTCGTTGCGTGCTTGATGCACCACCTGCGGGGGGATTTCTATTCCCTTCTGGGCCGTAATTCGTTGCACCTCACCTTGTCGCTCCATCGTCAGCTCGCCAGACAGAACGAAGAAAAACTGCCGTGCATGATGATGAAAGTGTCGCTGTTCCGCAGTGTTAGGTGGCATCTTTTCATGAATAATTAATAGATCTTGCTGTTTAACCAGATACCAACCGTCGCAATTGTCACCCCATTGATAATGTTCTGCCGTCGTTTTGTCGATCATATTCGTCGTCTCTCTACTGGATAGGAAGGGTGATAATACAAAATTCGCTAAATAAATCTAATTATTAACTAACCCTCAGCCTAGCGGCTTAATAGAATTTTATGCTGTTTTTAATCTAAAAAAATGCATTAAGATTGCTCGATATATAATAGGCCGATAATTATCGCCGTTATATCGTTGTGATATAACGTTTGCATTTTAATTATTTATTTAACCGCGTTTAATTCTCTACTGTGAGACCTATTGAATGCCTGAAGAGTAGGTCCTATGAATTTCCAGCAACTTAAAATTATTCGCGAAGCCGCCCGCTGCCAGTGTAATTTAACCGAAGTCGCCAAAACGCTTTTTACCTCGCAGTCGGGGATTAGCCGTCATATTCGGGAGCTTGAAGATGAATTAGGGGTGGAACTCTTTATTCGTCACGGCAAGCGGATGCTGGGTCTAACCGGGCCTGGAAAAGAGATGCTGGTCATTGCCCAACGAATTTTGGACGAGTCTGCGAAAGCGAAGCGATTAGGTCAACTCTTTACCGCTCAAGAGGCGGGTGTATTAACTATCGCGACAACCCATACTCAGGCGCGTTACTCTCTGCCGACTATTTTAAAACAGTTTCGTAGCCGTTATCCGCATATTCAGGTCGTATTGAACCAAGCAACTCCGGAAGAGATCCGAGATCAGGTCATCTCTGGCGAGGCCGATATTGGTATCGCCTCCGAGGGGCTAACGCACAGTGGAAAGTTAACGACCTTCCCATGGTTTAAATGGAATCACCGAATTTTAGTCCCGCACGATCACCCCTTAGCGCAGGAAGAGGAATTAACCCTAGAACAGCTGGCAAGCTGGCCGCTCGTGACTTACCGCGCCGGAATGACTGGACGCTCGGTGATCGATGAAGCATTTCAGACCGTCTCGCTACTGCCAAATGTCGTGCTCAGCGCCCAAGATTCGGATGTGGTTAAGACCTACGTTCGCCTTGGCATGGGCATCGGGATTATCGCTGAAACCGCGGCCGATAAGGATGATCCCGACCTGATCTCGTTGGATGCCCGCCATCTGTTTAATAGCAATACCGTATGGCTTGGCGTAAAACAGGGGCAATTACAACGCGATTATCTCTGGCAATTCATGACGTTGTGTAACCCTAATCTTTCTGAAGACGAATTAAAACAGATCGCGCGCGGGATTACCGATAGCCCTGAGTTTAGTTACGATTTCCAAATTTAAGCGCACGGATCCCCCCTTTTTTCATCGCATCGGCGACTAAGCTAAAAGGAATTCGCCAACGCTTAGGAGCTTATGTGATGTCTTACCCCTGGCAAAAACCTGGATTAACGCCCGACCAACAAGCTGCAGCGGTCGTCGCGGCGATGACCACTGACGAGAAATTTGCTTGGCTATCAGGCCCGATGGCGATCCCCTTAACGAAAGACGACAAGCTACCGCCGGAGGCGATAGGCTCGGCAGCTTACTATCCTGCGATCCCACGACTCGGTATTCCAGCGCTGCAGCAAAGTGATGCCAGCCTAGGTGTTAGCGCGTTAGGCGGCGTACGCCCAGGAGACCATGCTACCGCGCTGCCGAGCAGCCTAGCGTTGGGAGCCTCCTTCGATCCACAGCTCGCAGAAGCAAGCGGAGAGCTGCTAGGGCGTGAAGCCTTTAGTAAGGGGTTTAATGTTCAACTGGCCGGTGGTGCTAATCTTATTCGCGAGCCACGGGGAGGCCGTAACTTCGAGTATATCTCCGAAGATCCACTGCTGACCGGTATTATTGCGGGTCATAGCGTGCGTGGGATCCAGTCACAGCATGTGGTCTCAACAGTAAAACACTTCGCCGTAAATGCCCAAGAAACTGGAAGAGTGCTTGCCGATTCGAGATTAAACGAGTCGGCGCTACGTGAATCCGATCTGTTAGCGTTCGAATTAGCCATTGAAATCGGCGAGCCGGGGGCCGTGATGCCCGGCTATAACCTAATAAATGGTCACTGGGCATCGGAGAACGCCTTCCTCCTATCGCAGGTGTTAAAGGGCGATTGGCGCTATCCCGGGTGGGTTATGTCAGATTGGGGCGCAACGCACTCTGCAACTAAAGCCGCCTTAGCAGGATTGGATGTACAGTCCGGCGCTAATCTCGATCAGCAGGTATGGTTCGATCGTCCACTACGAGAGGCCGTCGATCGGGGCGAGATCAAGGCGACCAAGATTGATGAGATGATCCGCCGGATCCTGCGCAGCCTTTTCGCCTGCGGCGCGATCCAGCACCCGGCACAACGCGGTCGACCTATCGACTATAGTTGGCACCAACTCATCGCCCAGCGCGAAGCCGAACAGGGCATTGTATTACTCAAAAACGATCGCAATACGTTGCCCCTCGCACCTGAATTATCGCGCATACTGGTGGTGGGAGCACATGCCGATCAGGGCGTACTAGCGGGGGGCGGTTCGTCTGCGGTAACGCCGCAGGGGAGCTTACAGTTTGAAGGCGTTGACTTCATGGGTATCCAAACGCCGAAAGTTTATCACCCTAGCTCGCCTCTTGCGGCGATTCGCCATAACTCACTGGCTAAGCGGGTCGATTTCGTCTCCGGTGAGTCGCTCGACGAGGCCTTAACCGCTGCCGAGGGCAGCGATGCGGTAATTGTTTTCGCCGAAGAGTGGCGCTCGGAGGCTCTCGATGCACAGGGACTTAGCCTAGATGCACATCAGAATCAATTAATTACCCGGCTCTCTGCGGTACATTCGACCGTTATCGTAGTACTGCAGACCGGTGGTGCGGTCACCTTGCCGTGGCTAGAGAGCGTCCCGGCGCTACTCGAGGCTTGGTACCCTGGCTCCGGTGGCGGTGAGGCGATCGCCGGAGTATTATTTGGGCGAGTCAATCCAGCGGGACGTTTACCCATTACCTTCCCTACCGATGATCAGCAGCTTCCACATCCTACCCAGAAAGACCCTAACACCACCACCTCTTTGCCTGGTGTCGAGATCACCGGTGAAGTGTTTGAGATTGATTATAATGTGGAAGGCGCCGATGTCGGCTACCGCTGGTTTGCACGCCAGCAACATAAACCACTATTCCCGTTTGGCTTTGGCCTCTCCTACACTCAGTTTCGCTATGAGAACCTACAGCTTAGCCAAACTTACGGCAAGATTTCGGCAAGCGTTACGCTCACCAATAGCGGCGAGCGGAGCGGTAGCGAGGTGGTGCAGATTTATCTGCGACCCGTCTCCGGCCGCTATCCTTCGCGCTTGGTCGCATTTAAGAAAGTAACTTTGGACGCTGGCGAGTCACAACGAATTGATTTAGGTATCGAACCGCGGGTGATCGCACAATGGGACTGCACGCAACAGCATTGGTCGATAACTGGCGAAGAGGTGGAGATTTATCAAGCTAGCGATGCCAGTTCGGTCGGATTGACTGCGACAGTGACCCTCGCAGCACAATCCTTCGGTTATCCACGGCACTAACCTTCATTTCACCGCATTGCGAGGGATCAAGGAGTACGTAGGCACGTTTTTATCCTTCGAGGATGCCAAGGACAGAAGCCAGCAATGTCTCGAACAGAGCGGCTACCTATTGACGATAGCCTGATACAAGAGCCCTCAACTGAGGGCCTTTTTATTTTTACAAGTCGAACACGGCCAATAGCCGTGCTTTCGATTTAATATATTTAATAACAATTTCTTTATGCTCGTCAGTCATATAACTGTTATGGATGATCTCTATCAACTTATCCTTTTTAGCTAAAATATCATTGATGTACCTTCTAGCTAACTCTGACTTAATCCCAAAACCTGCCGCACATTCAATAAAATCATACCCAATTAGCTCTCCATGTTTCGTGTCGTAACCAGCGGCTAATTCATGGTTATATTCTTCTCGTATTAGCAAAGGGAGTGCTAAGTGTTCGTCGAGGAGTTCAGGGTAGGCGGCCACGCTCACGAAGTCGTAAACAGGGGTAATAAATATATTTTCATCAAGAGGGTGCATTACCCCGATATTGCGTAG
This sequence comes from Rosenbergiella collisarenosi, assembly GCF_018494085.1. Classification (GTDB taxonomy): domain Bacteria; phylum Pseudomonadota; class Gammaproteobacteria; order Enterobacterales; family Enterobacteriaceae; genus Rosenbergiella; species Rosenbergiella collisarenosi. Next base: position 238,008 of record NZ_JABBFP010000004.1, read on the forward strand.
ATGAAAGTCATTGTTACCAAGAAGGTAGGCACAGACTACACGTTTAAAATAATCGCGCCTGGTGGCTAGCGAGCTATCTACATTCCTCGTTATGAAGTCGCCGACTTGCTCATAGCTTACCGTCTGAAATTCCCCCTCCTTTCCATACTTATCTGTAATGCCCATCGCCCCATCAATTTGTTCCTGGTGAATCCTTGACTCACCATCGCGATCGTAACGAGCAATGACAAAAGCGAGTTCCTGCTCACCTGTTTCGATTGGTGGAATAAAGGGAATTAACCCGAATTCTGGAACATTGAAACCCAGGGCTTTCATGCAAGACATAATCGCATGTTCGTTCTCAGCGAGGTTCTTAAATTGTTCGGGAGAGGGTTTTAGGAGGTATGTGCCGCCATCCTTTACAACATTAAGCGTGCCCTGCTGATCGAGAGCGAGCGATAGTTTAGGTTGCGCGCCTGATATACTCATTCCTTTTTGGTCAAAGGGCTTTTTTACTACAAATTCTAAGCGTGTAAAGGGGAGTACTGATTTAGCGTTGGGTTGGGTAAACAATGCCTTCATGCCTTTACGTGACATTCCCGACTGCCGTTCGGACTCCTTTAGGGGAGCTAAGGTAATCAAGCACCTTTTATAATTCATCGGTTAGCCTTAGCTTTATCGCGCCGAGTAGGTCTTTTCCGTTCTCAACGAGTAGGCCGAGAGTATCATTTTCATCGATTTTCTGCGTTTCTGAGTAACGCTTTTTCAACCAGCCTTCCGGTGCTAGACCATGGAAAAAAGGCGGTAGCTTTTCTGATGAAAATACAGTGCCGTTATTAGGGAGGCTTAGCGAGATAGAAGGCCCTTTGTAGGAAGGTAAGTAACTAAAATGAAACATCCTATCTTCCTGGATCAGATAGCCAACTAGCTTGTTGTAAAAATATACACTCACTGTCCTACGCATATTGATAACCCTAACTCTGAATACAGTTTAATGATGTTGCTGAACCGCGCGCTATAAGGACGCTTTATCATGCGTTTTAGGGTTGCGATGGGGATCTCTGTTTGAATGGATAGCTCGTCATGGCTAATTTCTAGTCTTTTAATCCTGTCCTTAATCTGATTACTCAGCTTTTCCTCAGAAACAGAAAAATCGTTCATTTTGAATTCTCGGTAATATCAAATATGATATTTAATACTACTTTGTACATCAAAAAATAGCCAATTAATATCTTTAAGTATCAAAAATGATTCTTTGTGTTATGGCTTTTTAGTAAATACCGAAGTCCATAGCCTCAAGTCTCAATTGAATATTGGTTTTTTTTGTGAATAAAACCGACCAACTGACCGGAGCCAAGAGTATTGATGAACTAATCATACTTTTAAACTCCATAGAGAAAACACAGACAGATACCGGGCGAACATCGCATGTCGTGACAACCAAAGGAGGGCAGGTTAAAACCGCGTTCAAGGTTGTTGATGCCAGTAGCCTACTCATATCGAATAACCAAGAAGGGACCATAAACCCTGCATTCCTCCATTTCACCGCCTACATGCCACGTTTGGCATGTAGGCGGTGAAATTTTCGCTTCGTTCATAAAACTGTCATCGTTCTCCGGCACTGTAGCGAGAGTCATCGGTATATTGAAGAGGTTTATTTATGAGCGATTATGATAACGATCTTTATGAAACGCTGTTTGCCACTCGCCAACGCCCTTTCCCGGAAGAGCCGAGCCAACCCCCACGCCGACGTCGCGCTCCTGACGAAGGGGACTATCAAGAGCTGCAATTTAATGACTAAACGGCTACTTATTCAGTAATACCGCAGGATGCGCCGAATGTTCAGGGTAAATAACGCGTAAGTCGGCCTGATACCATTGCTTAAGATGGGCTTCGGTCAATACCTGTGCGACCGGACCGTCTGCCAGTAGCATTCCCGATCCCATCACTAAGAGACGATCAGACCAGGTCGCCGCGAGATTAACATCGTGGAGGATCGTACAGACCATTAGTTTTCCGCCTCGTGTTAAACGGTGTAGCAGACGTAAGCTGTGCTGTTGGTGATAAAGATCTAAGGCCGATGTCGGCTCATCGAGAAATAGCCACCCTTGCGGCTCTCCGCCTTTCCAGAGTTGCGCGAGGACTCTTGCTAGCTGAATCTGCTGTTGCTCTCCGCCGGAGAGCGTAGCGTAGTCACGGCCACGCAATGCATGGCAGCCGACGAGATCAACCACCTGATCGAGGATCGTGCGCTGTGCGATCGGCGCATGGTGGCTCAGCGCGAGCTGGATGACCTCCTCGGCCATCATTGGGAAAGAGAGTGGGTTCTGTTGTCGCATCACAGCACGCCGATCGGCGAGCTGCCGTCGATCCCACTGATCATAAGCCTTTCCTGCCAGCAAGCACGTTCCCTGCGTAGGGGATAAGAAACCGGTCAGTAGCCGGAGAAGCGTAGACTTCCCTGCCCCATTCGGGCCGATAATCGTGACGAACTCGCCGAGAGAGAGCTCAAGATCGAGAGGGGCGATCAGGCGCAGCGCGCCACGCTGCAACCCCAGTTGCCGAGCACTGAGTTGGCTATGCATAGCGAGTCCTCAACTGTCTTAGGATCAGGAGAAAAAACCAAGGAGCGCCCAGTAAGCTGGTCACCAACCCGACGGGCATTTCCGCCGGTTGAACGAGAGTTCGAGCTAGGGTGTCGGAGAGGAGGAGCAATAGCGCGCCACTGACTATCGCACCGGGTAAGACCCAGCGGTGGTCGCTGCCTAGCAGCATCCGTACCAGATGAGGGATCACTAATCCGATAAAGCCAATAATCCCCGTGAACGAGACAGCGGTGCCTACCAATAACGCATTGCCGACGAGTAGCCATTGCTGCGTGCGTAATACGTCGATACCGTTATAAAAAGCATCCTCCTCGCCTAGCTGTAGCAGGTTTAAGGCGCGTGCGTAACGCAGTAGCAGCAGGCAGGTGGGAATAATGATGATCGCGGTGATCCCGACGACCGGCCACTGAGCCTGCGCTAACGACCCCATCCCCCATAATGATAACTGACGTAGCTGTTGATCATCGCTGAGCCAAGAGAGTACGCCAACCAGTGAACCGGCGATCGCATTGATCGCGATTCCCAGTAGTAATAGCCGCGATAGCTGCCCTTGGCTCATCTTATTTAACTGAAAGATGAGTCCCGTCACGAGTAAGCTACCGATAAAGGCGGCGATTACCGGCAGCCACAGGCGGGTCACCGCTGGCAGAGGGAGAGGGATAAGCAATGCGCAGGCAACCAGTAACCCCGCACCACTACTAATCCCGAGTAGCCCAGGATCGGCCAAGGGGTTACGGAATAGTCCCTGCATCACCGCTCCGGAGACTGATAGCGCGGCGCCGATCAACAGTGCGAATAATACGCGCGGCACGCGAATCGTTGACCAAACCTGCCAGCCAAGGCTATCGAAGGGTTGCGACCATAATGTTGCGAGGCTGAGTTTCATCGCGCCGAACTGTGTGACCCCTATCGCGCTTAGCACGAGGAGAATGCTCAGGCTTGCCAGCATACGCCGACGATTACGGTTTGTGCGCATAGCTCTCGGCAACATCGTGACGAAGAGTTAAGATCGCCTGTGGCGTATCGATCCCAAAGCCGAGTAAAGCCATCTGATCGATCGTGATCACCCGCTGCGCCTTACCCGCCGGGGTGAGGCTGAGGCCGGGTAAGGTCCAGAGCTGGGCCGTCCCCCCCATCTGTTGTAGCGCTTGCCGGTCGATGATCACCAGATCGGGGGCTGCGGAGATGATGCCCTCTTGTGACATCTGTTGATAATGAGCAACCTGCCCCATCACATTCACCAGCCCGGCACTGCGTAGGACAACGTCTGCGGCGGTGTCCTTACCCGCAACCAGGCTCTGTCGTCCTTGATTTGACATAATATAGAGCGCTTTATGGCCGGTTGGGACTGGCTGACCAAGCTCTGCAACCTGTCGGGATAACTGGGCAAGCAGCGGCTGCGCTTGTCCCGTCTTACCTAAGGCTTGCGCGATGGTATTAACCTTTAGCGCGATCACCGAGAGTTGTGGCGAGGCAGGAACGGTCACCACCTTTACCCCGACTTTTTCCACTTGTTGCAGAACCTGTGACGGCTGAGCTTGCCCATTGGCGAGTACTAAGGTGGGCTGTAGCGATAAAATCCCCTCGCTATTCAGTTGTCGTAGGTATCCGACGTCCGGTAGCTTTGTCGCCGCAGCGGGCCGCTGGCTAGTACTGTCTCGTCCCACCAGCTGCTCACCACTCCCGAGGGCGTAGACAATCTCCGTGACATCACCGCCAAGCGCGACAAGTCGTGGCGCGGCAGTGACGGGTAGGACGACCATACAGAGAAGAAAGAACAAAGGCTTCATCAGCAGAGTACCTCAAGGAGTTCATCAAGCTGTTGGCGCCAGAGCGCTTGCTCGGGCTGACCCTCGCTGCGCTGACCGTAGAGTTGGGCAATTTGCGTACCATCCTCTGCAAAGAGTTCGAGGCTCGTCACATGACCATCCGCCGTGGGTTTACGTGTGATCCAGCTTTCGGCGATCTGTTGATCGAGTAAGTGCAGGGTAAAATCTTGATTAAAGATATTTAGCCACCCTTTCATCTCAATAACCTTCTCTACACGCCCGGTGAAGATCTGGGTGCAACCACGATTTCCGACGAAGATCATGATCTCGTTCTGCTGCTGGACCCGTTCCAATAAGCGTGCAATGCTCGCATTACTCACCGGACGAGCCAACTCTTCGCTCACCATCTTAAACGCCTGTTGACGGGTCAGTTGATGGCGACGAAGTAGCTGGAAGAACTGGTGCACATCGGTCATCGCACGCCACTCTTCTTCAACTTTTTGCGGTTCACTGTTCACGACTTCTGGCAAAGAAGGACGTTCAGACAGTTCGAGGCATGCGGGAGCTGCTTGGCGAAAGCGCTCGACTAACGCCTGCCATGCATGAGTCTCCGTCTGCGTAGTGGTGTAGATTTTGACTACCGCCTCCCCCTGCCGATCAAAGATTTGTATACTGTGACGTTCGCCGGTTGCACTCAGCTCGGTCAAGGCAAAAGCACTCGACCACTGCTGCGGGAAAAAACGTTGATCGAGGGCGCGTGGATTAAGTACCAGACCGGCGTGCGCGCCGAAGTGCAGGTTAGTATAGCGTCCTAACTGCTCGTGGACCGCGTAGTCATTACGTACCAGGCTTTTTATTTCCCCTACAGCGCCTAGGCCATTAAGTAGGGCTTCGAAGTCTGTCTTTAACGATAGCGCATCGTGACCACAACGGATCAGGGTTAACTCTGCTTCGCTGATCGTCATTAATCCGGCGAGATCACGGGCGTAAAGGTGAGGATGTGCAGTTTTCAGTGCGAGGTAGTCAGGATAGTGTTTATTCATTATTTTTCCTCCCGGAAAATGCCCCAGTCATCTGGGGCAGGCTAATTAGAAATCGACATTTAGGCCGAGTTGGAAGGTTCGACCCGGCATCGTCGCCAGTGCGATATCCGTTTGATGCTGGGTCGTATCCGTCGTTAAATCCCTGCTACTTAAATAGTCCCAGTATTTACGGTTGGTGAGGTTATAGACTCCACCACTGAGTTTTACTCTTGGCGTCACGCGCCAGTACGCGGTCATATCCACCATGCCGTATCCAGGGATGCGTAGATACTTACTGTTTTCGCTCTCGGTAGCGCTGCCCGTGTTGGTCGTATCACGGGTGGTCTGTTTCGCTTGCTTGCCTTTGACAAAGGTTGCCGTTAGCGCTGCGCCATAACGTTGCGCCGGATCATCCCATGCTACGCCGACGACGGCTTTCATCGGTGCAACACTGTCTAGATCAACGTATTTATCATCCTGCAGTGAAGATTTGGACATCCCTTTGGTATACCCCAGCGCAAAACTGGAACTCAGCCCATTCACCGCCGGGAACCACTGACCATAATGGATCTTAGTGGTGACCTCTCCGCCATAAATGAAGGCTTTATCTCGGTTTTCAGCCTGGTAAACGGTATAGATATTCGCGGGTACCTGAGTAAACTTACTTGGCGAACCACTGCGCGTATAGCGGTTGTAGGCAATAAAGTTATCGTAGTCGTTGTAGAACATTGAACCTTGGACGTCGATCCCAGACACCGCTTGCCCTTTTATCCCCCATTCGAGGTTATTGCTGGTTTCTGTTTTCAACGAATTATTACCGATCAAGGCATACTGCTGCGTTCCCGCATAGCTAGAGCCTAGATTCCACGAACCATAGAGTTGGCTCGCTTCGGGGAACTGCGCACCACGTTGATAACGGATATAGGTTAACAGTTGCGGTGTAAGGGAATACTCAAGACTTAACGACGGTAAAAATTGCGTATCACTCTGGCTGCTATACAGGTTTGAGACACTTTCCTCGGTTAAAGTGCTACTCCCCGCGGCCAGGCTGCCGAGATTACGCGGTTTATTTTTCATATAGGCCACCCGGATACCGGGGGTGATTGCCACGTGATGTCCTTGCCAGTCGCCATTAATTTTATCTTCGAGGAATCCGCCGAACGTTTCACTCTGGCTATCGGCTTGCGGCTGCATGACACGGTAATAAACGAGTGGTGCAGGCGATTGCGAGAACGGTCGCTCCGTACGTGTAAAATCACCGTTCAATCCTGCGCGGAGATCTTGGCGGCCGATTGTCTTAGCCAGCTCCGTCGTGAAACCGAACTTATTGGTATTGAAATCAGAGAGGGTACGGGTGGGGACTAAGGTTGCACTCGGGCCAACGGTATTGTCGTGGGCTTGCGTTTTCTGCCAATACACACGACTCGTGAGTTGATCGACCCACTGGTTGAGCGGCGTGTAATCATCTTGCACCATCACGCCAAAACGACGGGATTGGCTAGATTGATTACTGGTGCCTAACACCGCTTTTCCCGCTGAGTCCCAGCTATCGAAATGGGTATGACTCGTTTTTTGATAATAGTTACCACTGGCGGTAAGTTTGTGCTCATCATTAGGCTGCCAAATTCCACTGGCCAAGAACGCATCGGAATGCCAGTTCTCCGGCCAAGCTTGGTTATTGCCTTGGGTACGCGTCTCTTGCCCATCACGACGACTATAGGCAAATAGGCCACGCAGCGTATCATCACCCGCCGCGGCGGTTATTCCGTTATGCCAGGCTCGATTGGCGGAGTCGTAGTCGGTTTGATAGCCAAAATAGTGTTGCCGAGAAGACGATAAATAATCGTCGGCGGATTTAGAATGGAAGGCGACTAATCCACCTATCGCGGTATTAGGCTGGGACACTGCGGTCGCCCCCGCTTCAATATCCATCTGGCCGAACAGATAAGGATCGATATAATCACGCCCTATCCCGAAACTATTCACCCCAGTTCGCCCCGCATAAGGCCGTCCTGTCGCTTGTGGCATGGCAACGCCATCGACATCAATGCCGACTCGGTTACTCTCCAGGCCGCGAATGTTATAGCCCGTATAACCTCCGCGATCAAAACCACTCTTACCGCTTCCTGAGCCTGCTCCGCCACCGGTCGCCCCGACAAGAGGCTGGTAGCGCATTAGCGTGCCAAAATCGTTCGACCCATTTTTCTGCATCTGTGCCGCGCTGACGACGACTTTATTCGTGGCATCTGGGTGTGGCACGATCCCCGTAACCACCAAATTATCACTTTCTTGCTGTGGTGGGGTGAGCGGCAAATTACTCGCCGATGCAGCGCTACAATAAAAACTTCCTAAGCTTAGCGCTATCGCAGTGAGTCGCTGGCGGGTAGGGAATGGCGTTGACGCCGGTGAAAGTTTACGCATAAAGGCTGTGTGTTCCTGAGTAAAATCGTTCGCAAAAAAACCAAGAACTGTCGGAGACAGTCGTTATTCTAATGAATGCGAATCTATATCATTATGATAATGATTATCAATAGCGATTATAGTAAAAGTTCACTTTTTTTTATTCCTTCGCCTTTACTTACATTGACTAGGTGCAGTGCTACAGTATGGGAATCGATACCATTATTCTGGAGGTTATGTGTTTGCTTGGATAACACTTTTACCCGCACTCTATATCGGCGGGCGGTATATCTTACCGCTCCATTTGCCTTTAGCGTTACGCTTACTCTTCTTTATCGGTGTCGTTGCCGTCGCGCAATGCCACTTAGTCTATAAACTGGTATTCGGTAACCGTTTCGCGCCAGAGTTCCCACATAGCATGATGGTGGCCATTAATGGCTTATTCGGCACCTTAATCGTTTTCACGCTGTTGCTCATTCTCTGCGATCTCATCAGTGGTGTTCAATTCGCCATACAGGGAACCTGGCCCGATTACGGGCTGGTACGCCACGGGCTGTTAGGCGTGGCCGTGCTTATCGCCGCTTATGCGACGTATCAGGCAGTGAAAGTCCCGCGGGTCAAAACGGTAAACCTGACGATACAACATCTACCGAAAGCCTTTGATGGCTATCGTGTTGTCCAGCTCACTGACCTGCATGCCAGCACCTTATTTACCGGTCGTTGGATGAAAAAAGTCGTGACGCGCACCAATCAACTGGATGCCGACCTTGTACTGTTTACGGGAGATGTTGCAGACGGTAGCGTCGAAAAACGGTTTAATGATGTGGCCCCGTTAGCCGCATTACAGGCAAAAGATGGCCGCTTCGCGATCCCCGGTAACCATGAGTACTACTCTGGCTATTTGCCGTGGATGCAGCGCATGGGGCAGCTCGGGTTTACAGAACTCATCAATCGCTCGGTGGCTATTGAGAAAGCGGGGAATCGCCTGTATGTTGCCGGAGTAACCGATGAGGCGGCGTTACGTTATCAGCAAGAGGGCCCGGATTTAGAGCAGGCGCTTGCCGGGGTTGATCGCCACTCTACAATTATTCTCCTCGATCACCGGCCTGAAAATGCCCGTGAGAATCTTGCCGCAGGCGTCGATTTACAGCTCTCAGGCCATACTCATGGTGGTATGGTTTACGGCCTCGCCTCTATCGTGAAACGTGCAAATAAGGGATTTTCATCTGGCCTATATACCCTTGATCAACGCCACCTTTATGTCAGTAATGGCACCGGGTTATGGAATGGCTTTGCCTTACGGCTAGGCTATCCTTCAGAGATTACGCTGTTTGTTTTAAAAGGTGATGATACTCAGGCGAGATAACGTCGAAAAGTGGCAGGGGCTACTCTGCCACAGTCATACGCGAAGACAAAAATACCGTATCTCCTCATCCCTCTGTTCGAATAACTCTCAAAGCTCCAATATCTCTTGATAGTTAAACCCCTTTGACTTGTTAGCGTCACGCCTTGCACGGAGCGTGATTGACAATTCCCTCCTCTATCGTGGCGCTACCCCCCCCACTTTTTAATAAAAAATAAACATAATTACTTGAAAAATAATATCTTTTCAAACTGCGTTAATATGTAAACTTATGTAAATCAAAGCTTACAATGAATGTAAATAGTAATGATAATGATTTCTATTAATAGACTTATATAAAAATATTCACATGAAAAATAAAAATAATGTTGTACCGTCGCTAAAAGTATTGAGCCAAGTGACGCTTTTCACAGGTTTGTACGGCATGATCGGCACTGGACAAGCAGCCGAAAACGCAACTCCGGTTAAAGACAGTAACAACATTGTAGTGTCAGCGAGTGCCCTACCTTCGTTGTACGCCCCTGAAAAACTTTCGGGGACGAAATTCACCTCCCCCATCGCCGATACCACCCGTACCGTGCAGGTGGTACCACAAAAAGTACTCCATGAGCAGCAAGCCAACACGCTTAGCGATGCTCTGAAAAACTCTCCTGGGGTCGGCGCATTCTTCTCGGGCGAGAACGGCTCTAGTAATATGGGCGATGCAATCATGATGCGCGGCATCGATACGTCGAACAGTATTTATGTCGACGGCGTCCGCGATATTGGGAGTATTACCCGCGATACCTTTAACACCAAAAATATTGAAATCATTAAAGGGCCATCTGGTTCCGATTATGGCAGAACCGCTCCCTCTGGCTCGATCAACATGGAAAGTAAGCAACCCGAGCTTTATACCGGTGTCGATGCTTCAGTGGGGTATGGTAGCGCCTCTGAACGCCGAGGGACTCTGGACTATAACCAGATGCTCAACGATACGACCGCGATGCGTATTAACGTGATGGGAGATAAGGGTAATACTAAAGGTCGCAACGATGTCGACCATGAGAAATACGGTATTGCTCCCTCATTAGCCTTCGGATTAGGCACCTCGACCCGCCTTTATCTCGATTACCTTCATGTCCAGCAGGACAGTACCCCGGATGGCGGTGTCTATACCGTTGGCTTACCGGGATATAGCAGCACCAATGCGTTATTAAATAATGCGTCACCCGTTTCTCGTAAAACGTTTTACGGCACCGATTCAGATTACGAACACGATGTGCAGGATACCTTTACCTCGCGCTTCGAACACGATTTTAACGATAACCTGACGCTAACCAACACAACACGCTGGTCGGAAATTCGCCAGTCATATCTTCTATCCGCCGTGATGGGACGCTCACTGACCAGGCAGAACGGTGAGGTATACGGCACCCGGTCGATGAACGCCAGCGATACCGTCAATAAGATCCTGACCAACCAGACTAACTTGACGGCAAAATTCTCTACCTTAGGCGTCGCCCATACGGTGAGTACCGGTGTGGAACTGACACAAGAGAATTACAACAGTTATCCTTATGCATTTGCCTCGAACAGTGTCAATCTCCTGCACCCGTCCACAGACATTACCGTCTCGCCGACCGCCGCTTATGCCGCACGGGGACGTACCAATACCCTAGGGGTCTATGCCTTTGACACGCTTGCGTTAACTGACCGCCTGTCGCTAAATGGGGGTGTACGGGTCGATAGCTACCAAACCCACTACATCGCGGACAGTGCGACAGGGCACAGTAATTTAAAACAATCGGATAATTTAGTTAACTGGAAGGCGGGTGTCCTCTACCATCTTACGGATAATGGTAACGTCTATGCGAACTACGGGGTCTCTCAGCAACCTCCCGGTGGTGTCGATTTTAAACTGACGAATGACACCACGGACCGTACTTCACGCGGCGGCGAAAATATTAATTTTACGCCTGAAAAAGCCCAAACGACGGAGATCGGCACGAAGTGGTCGCTATTTAATAAGAAAATGCTGCTTAGTGCGGCCGTATTCAGAACCAATCTTAAGAACGATGCGGAACTGGACAGTACCACTAATGAGTATGTGCAGAATGGATCGAAAAGGGTCGAAGGTTATGAATTAAGTGCTGCCGGGGATATCACCGATAACCTACACCTGATGGCTGGTTACGCCCAACAAAACACGCGTACCGACAAAACCAGTAGTACCAGCGATGGGTCGACCGCGATCCCCTTTACCCCGAAACACTCGTTTACCTCGTGGGCAACTTGGGATGTCGTGGATAACGTTACCGTCGGGATCGGCGCTCGTTATGTGGGTACGATGCACAAGATTAAAGACAGTGCATCAGGTACACCGTCTTCGGTCGGCCACTACTGGGTTGCGGACTCCATGGCGGCATGGCGGATTAACCCTACGGTTGATCTACAGCTGAATGTCTATAACCTGACTAATAAGAAGTATATCGCCGCGCTCAACCGCAGTGGTTATCGCTATACGCCGGGTTCACCACGGACTTGGATGTTAACGGCTAACGTTCATTTCTAACCACTCTCTGTATGACGCCTCACTCAGCTGGGGCGTCATCTATCTCTTCCTGTGCTATCAAGATAATCATCTTTGTCCCTGACTCAGGCGAGAGTTGCCATGTCGTTTGTTGAAATTGACATCGTCCCTGTTGTGGATGGTTAAACTCTCGCTTCCCCCCTTCTCGCAGAACGACATGGTAATTCGCCCACCAGGTTGCAAATTCCTCACTCTTCTCTTGCAGAGCATCGACCGTCGCTTTTAACGGCGCATGGCTATCGAGGTGGATCGATTCTGCGCGTAATTCTGCCACGATACGTTGCGCCCGCCCGGGCCAATCCACGACTAGCTGCCGCGCTAAGGGATGAGTAAAAATAAACTCCAGCATATTCGGAGCCGGATCGACGGATAGCCAGCCGCTGAACAGATCTTCCGCTGCCCGGTTCCATGCCACCAGACGCCAAGCAATATCCATCACATAACAAGGTGCCTTAACCGACTCGACAACGCCCACAATATTCGGCGCATTCGCCATCGGGAGTTGCCCGTGAGGATCCGTCAACTCGGCGAGGTTGAAGAGGTATTCCCGTTCAGCTTTGGCGAGCTGAAGGGCTGTCGCAATCCCACCGAGGGTGCGGGCAGAGACGGAGATCCCTCGCCCCTGCTCCAACCAGGTGTACCAGGTTGTACTGACATAACTGAGTTGCGCCACCTCTTCGCGGCGTAATCCCGGCGTGCGTCGTCGAGATCCGGCGACTAATCCCGCCTGCTCTGGGGAGAGTTGTTCGCGTTTCCAACGTAAAAAATCGCCCACTTTTTTGGCTGTACTTAGACTCGGCGTCGTCATAGACCATTACCTCTTATACTAGGATAACTACAGGTATTGTACTGGTATAATCTGAAGGGTAGCGTGGTGTCAACAACCAGACAATCACTAAGGGTAATCGATGACTCGTACACGCCATGCACAGAAAATTAGTGAGCAATTTAGCCCACAAGCTAATGCTTATTTAACCAGCACCGTTCATGCCGCAGGAGAAGACCTGCAGCGTCTTGCCGAGTGGTTAACGCCTCATCGCAACGCTAGCATACTCGATATCGGCTGTGGTGCCGGTCACGCAAGTTTTATGGCGGCACCATTAGTCGAGCACGTCACTGCTTATGACTTATCGGAAGAGATGTTAGCCGTTGTCCAGCAGGCGGCAGAGGCACGAACCTTAAAAAATATCGATTGTCGACAAGGCGTGGCCGAGGTACTTCCCTTCGCCGATCAGCAGTTTGATATCGTGATAAGTCGCTATTCTGCCCATCACTGGCAAGATGTCCCACAGGCACTGCGTGAGGCTTACCGCGTTGTAAAGCCGGGGGGTCGCATCATTATCATGGATATCGCCTCACCGGGATCACCGTTATTCGATATCTGGTTACAGAGCATTGAGGTATTACGCGATCCCTCGCACGTAAGAGACTACTCCCCTGGCGAGTGGCTGCAAATGGCGACAGAGAGTGGCTTTCGTATCGAACAGCTGATCTCTGGTCGGTTAGCGTTAGATTTCCAGCAATGGGTCACGCGGATGAAAACCCCAGCATCAACAGTCGCCGCGATTCGCGCCTTACAGCAGGCGATTTCTGGGCAGGTGCAGGACTATTTCCAATTACAAGAGGACGGATCGTTCCAAACCGATACGCTGATGTTCGCGGCACAGCGTCCGTACTAATTTGGCCACTCGCCGTCTCACGACGGCGAGCATTAGAGCTGATGTAACTGCTGAGTAATACTCTCGACAATTTCCTGAATTTTCACCTCATTACGCCGATAGTAAGTCCATTTACCCACTTTCTGTGCCTCAATGACTCCCAGCTCACTCAACGATTTCAAACACAACGAAATCGCAGGCTGCGATAATTCAGCCTTATCCTGGATCAGGCTGGCACAGACCCCATATTGTTCGTAGGGATAGAGTTGGTGATAGTTAGCAAAAGCCACATCCGGCTGCTTTAGCCATGTCAGAATGGCAATACGCAGTGGATTAGCGAGCAGTTTCATCGTATTTTCAGCAAGCATCGGCGCTCATCATTTAGTTATCGATGGTAGGATAGTCAGTATACCCTTTCGCTGAGCCACCATACAAAGAAGTTAGCTCTACCGCATTGAGCGCTTTCTGCTGGGCAAACCTAAGCGGTAGATCGGGGTTGGCGATAAAGGTACGCCCAAACCCAACAAGATCTCCCCAGCCTCGAGTTAACGCTTCCTCCGCTTTCGCTTGGTCATAACGGCCCGCCAGCATAATAACCGCGCTGAAGGTTGCGCGTAGCGCATCTCGAAAACTTTCCGGTAGTGCCGGGCTGTTATCCCAGTCTGCTTCCGCTATCGAGAGATAGCCAATGTTGAGCTCGTTGAGCATCTTGGCCGCAGCCAAATAGATTTCGGCCGGATCCGCTTCAACGATACCCAAATAGACGCGATCTTCTTCAGTGGTAGAAAATAACGGTGAGAAGCGCACGCCAATACGCTCGCTATCGAAGACCGTCGAGACCGCCTCGACCACCTCTTTTAAAAAACGTAATCGATTCGTTAGCGAACCGCCATATTGGTCGGTACGGTGATTCGTGTGCGCAGAAATAAACTGGTTAATCAGGTACCCATTGGCGGCATGTAATTCAATCCCATCGAACCCTGCCTGCCGCGCATTGATGGCGGCGAGTCGATAGTACTCGACGACTTGCTGGACTTCTTGTGTGGTCAACGCCCGCGGTGTACTCGGTGCTACTAACTCTCCTTCGCCCGGCCCGGTTTCGATAAACACTCGGACATTGGTCGCGGCTAAGGCGGAGGGCGCGACCGGCGCTTGCTGATCCGGCTGCAATGCAGTATGAGAGACCCGCCCGACATGCCATAGTTGGCAGAAAATCGTGCCACCTTGCGCCTTAACGGCTTGCGTAATGGTTTGCCAACCTGCGATTTGCTCTGCGCTATGAATCCCTGGCGTCCACGCATAGCCTTGCCCGCGCGGCTCAATCTGCGTTCCTTCGGTCACCATAAAGCCCGCGCTCGCGCGCTGTACGTAATAGTCACGCATCATCTCGTTGGGGACATTGCCAGGTTGTGAGCTACGACAGCGAGTAAGAGGGGGAAGCGCAATACGGTTACGTAAGGTAAGAGAACCCAGCGTTAAAGGACTAAAAAGAGTAGTGGTCATAATTGCCTCATAGCAAGTAAATTTCCGGCCATTATATTTATACATTTAAATATGTAAATATATAGTTTACTCTTCCCTCTCTTTTATCTGAACCCGATGAGTACAGAAGGCTGTAGTAGAATGATTATTTTAAATAATGGTAACGGATGTTAATTAAATTAGTTTATTTTATGACTAAGTTTCTTATTGTATTACTGAGTGTAAAGTAGACTTGTTTCCTGCGCGAGTTTCGCTACTGTAGAAGGGTAACGACTGTTGGGTATAGGAGAGACATTATGACTAAACGCCATTTTACGCTCGCATTTGAAATCGGTTCCATTGCTATTTTTGCCCTCGTTTTAGCTTTTTTGGGTTATTGTGCAGTCCATGCTTACTTAGGTCTAGGGGATCAGTTCCCACACCTTGATGTCTAATAATAAGGGGAGAGTGGTAAAATCCACTCTCCCCTTATTGGTTACGAAGACCGACAATCGCCCCTCATAACAATCAATTATTTTAATTGTTAGAGCGTAATCTGCTCGAACACTTTACTGACTGCACACGCGCCTGGATCCATATGGCCCTTCAAGCTTTCCGCGTTTAAGTACGAGGAACGACCTGCTTTAGCTTGCTCCATCTCCTTCGTCGATTCGGCTCCTGCGGTCGCAGCTTTACTCACCTCTGCCCACGCTTTGCCTGCGGCAAGGGCTTCGAAAGCCGGTTGCAGCGCGTCGATCATCGTACGGTCGCCCTGCTCGGCTCCGCCGTAGTCCTTCATTTTTTGTAGCCCAGCTAGCAAGCTGTCGCCTAAGTTCTTCGATTCTGAGTAAGAGGCTGCCGCTGCGCTAAAGAGCAACGAAAGTAAAACACCGCCGGATCCCCCCATTGGCGTCGTGATCTTCTCACCCAACCACTGTAATAATGCTTCAGGCTCATTCAATGGCAGTTTTTTATCTTGTAATGCAGTCAGGACGTAATGCGCACCAGTGGCAAGCGTCGAGCCGGTGTCGCCGTCACCCACTTGGCTATCGAGTTTATTCAATGCGTCTTCGTTATCAATAAGCGCTTGGCAGGCGCTCTTTATGATGTTGGCAACGGAGTCGTTGTCAGAGGGTTTGGCTAGCTCAACGTCGGGTAGCGTTTCGGCGGCTTGCCACTGCATGGATTGGTAAGCACTTATTGGTAGCCAGCCTGTAACACTAACCGGCGCGTTGAGCGCGGAGAGCAGCTGGTCGTTGAGAGGGAGTACCGTTAAAGATAGCCCTTTCATGTCTAGTGCACTTACCAAGGTGCCTGGCCCTTGGATAAAACTGATGCGGTCAGCAAGCGGAGTCTGTAAAATTTCCTGCGTAGCAAGCGTCAGCTCAAGCACTGATAGCCCACCTAGGTTGTTCACCATCAGCAGTAAGTTATCTTCCTCGCCAATATGACTCAGTAATTTCTCAGTCAGCTGCTTAGCGATCTCGCGACTATTTTGCGTATCGAGGGTGGCGACGCCATGCTCGCCGTGGATCCCCATGCCTAGCTCGCTCTTGCCTTTCGCGATACCTTCCGACTCATCGCTGTCGGGGAGGTGACAGGCGGAAAGCGCAACGCCAATGGTCGCAACGTTGTTGAGCAGCTGTTGCGTGTTCTTGACGATGTCTTCTAAGGCTGCGCCTTGTTCTGCGTGGTAACCGGCTATTTTGTGCGCGAGGATAGTGCCCGCGAGGCCACGCGGCTGTGGATTATCGGGCAACGAAATATCGTCTTTAACGAGAAGCATTTCAACGCGATACCCCAGTGCTCGCGCTTTTTCTGCAGCCAGACCAAAATTCAGTCGGTCACCCGTATAGTTTTTCACAACGAGTAAGCATCCAGCCTCCCCCGTAACGGTAATGATCGCCGTTAAAATCGCCTCCACGCCTGGAGAGGCGAAAATATCACCGCAGACTGCCGCGGTTAGCATTCCTTGTCCCACAAAGCCGACGTGCATCGGCTCATGCCCCGATCCTCCGCCCGAGATAATCGCCACTTTTGACTTATCCCAATCTTGCCGCACCACGATGCGCAGACTGTTGTCCGTCTTCAATCGAGCGAGGTTTTGATGGGGAGAAGTGCGAATGATACCTTCTATTGCTTGATCAACGATTGTTGCTTTTTTATCAAAGAAAAAGTGGCTCACCGGGGGCTCCTTGAAAGTGGTGGTTGCGCTCATTAAGTGTGGACATAAAATGGAGAATCGTGGCTTTTCCCGATCCTTAAGGTGATCTAAGTCACAAAATTAATTTGGATCGCTGCACAGCATTATTCTCGATTATGACTACCCTTAAGTGACACAACTCATTTTCACATTTAATGGAGTCAATGATGTCGACAGAGAAAACACGTTTTCCACGCCCGCCGTTTGACAAGCAGCCCCAGCAGTTTCCTGGGTTAGCCTCTGCAATGCATCCATTGCCGGACCATGGAGAGAAAAGTTATCAAGGTCATGGTCGCTTGGCCGGGAAAAAAGCGTTGATCACTGGGGGTGATTCCGGTATCGGCCGTGCCGTGGCGATTGCCTATGCGCGTGAAGGTGCTGATGTGGCAATTAACTATCTGCCTGCAGAAGAGAGCGATGCACAAGAAGTCATTACGCTGATTAAAGCCGAAGGCCGCAAAGCTATTGCTATCCCTGGTGATATCACCGATGAAGCTTTTTGTCAGCAACTTGTCGAGAAGGCGGTAAGTGAACTCGGTGGGTTAAGCATCTTAGTGAACAATGCCGGCCGCCAACAGTTCTGCGAAAGCATTAGCGAACTCACTACCGAGTCCTTCGACGCGACGTTCAAAACTAACGTTTATGCTCCGTTCTGGATCACTCGCGCCGCCGTGGCACATTTGGGTGAAGGCGCGGTAATCATCAATACCTCTTCGGTACAAGCGTTTAAACCTAGCGATATCCTACTGGACTACGCACAAACTAAAGCCTGTAATGTTGCCTTTACCAAGGCATTGGCAAAACAGTTAGGACCAAAAGGGATCCGCGTCAATGCGGTCGCACCGGGTCCTTATTGGACGGCGTTACAAGTCTGTGGCGGACAGCCGCAAGATAAGGTGGCGCAATTCGGTGAAGAGGCTCCGTTAGCACGCCCAGGGCAGCCGGTAGAAATCGCACCGTTATACGTGACGTTGGCTTCCGATGAGAGCTCTTTCTCTTCAGGCCAAGTTTGGTGTTCTGACGGGGGTACGGGCACCGCGTAAGCAAGTCCGCACTTCGAGTATATCGGTGAATCGAGAACGATTCACCGATCACCCTACCTTAATTGGTTTTACGGGTCTTCATCCAACCGATAAGAAGAATTAACACGGCACAAATCGCTCCAGCACAGTGTTCGTAAAAGGCCAGATTTTCACCTGCCAGATACGGATGAAGCAGAGGGTCGGTCAGTAGCATACTTCCCGCAATCCATCCGATTAGCGCCCCACCAGCCAGAATTATTACCGGCCAACGATCGAGTAAACTCAATACCAGACGGCTACCCGCAACGATAATAGGAATACTTAATAACACGCCTACTGCAACGATGACGAGATGGCCACGACCCGCCGCCGCGACCGCAAGAACGTTATCCAGCGACATGATGACATCGGCGATAGTGATCGTCAGCGCTGTTTTCCATAGGCTTGAAGAGGTCTTACCGTGCTCATCGCCCTCATCTTCGCCCGAGACTAATTTATAGCCGATCCAGAGCAGCAATAGACCCCCAACAAGTTTCAAGCCAGGAAGGGTCAATAGGTATACGGCCACTACCAATAGCACAATCCGCGCCACGATAGCCCCAACGGTGCCGATGATAATGGCTTTACGCCGTAAGTTATCGGGTAAGCCACGACAGGCCATGGCGATAACAACGGCATTATCTCCCCCCAACAGCAGGTCGATTAACAGAATTTGCGCTAGGATAGCGACCCAATCCCAGTGCTGGAAAATTTCACCCATAATATCCTCGAAGTAATGCCTAATCTGACTCTATGTACGTTAGGGCTACTGTTTATCAAACTTTGTTACAAAGTAAAGACTTAGTTATCGCCCGTTCCACATTTGATTACTTATTATAGGCCTAAACTTTGTTTTTTGACTATTTGTGCTAAGGTTACCAGTAACATTCTAACGTAACACATGTCGATTACGACTGAGGATGCCCTTTGCAAAACACAACAGCAATTACACCAGATACTCATACTTCATGGCTGCATCTAGGAGCCGGCGCTTTCCATCGCGCCCACCAGGGTTGGTATCTCAATCAACTCCATCAACTCGGCGATACCCGCTGGTCGTTAGCCCTTGGTAATATCCGCAACAGCGCAAGCCAAGCTACTCTTGATAAGCTGGGTCAGCAGCAAGGCGTCTACACTCTGGAAGTGATTAGTCCAGAAGGCGATATCGATTACCAAACCATCACCGCTATCAAGCGCGTTATCCCTTGGGATGCTGAACTCAAGCAACTGATTGCCGTCGGCGCGGCCCCAGATACCAAGATTATCTCTTTTACCGTTACAGAAGGCGGCTACTTCTTGACCGATAAGGGACATCTCGATCTTGATCATCCAATCGTTGCCCAAGAGCTGGCTGAACCCAGCAATATCGTAACGGTTTATGGCGCCTTAGTCGCGATACTGCGCCAACGGCTTGCGACACAAGCGGGTCCGGTAACCTTACTGAACTGCGATAATCTACGTCATAATGGCGAGTGCTTACGTGCAGGCCTGAATGAGTATATTGCCGCGCTCGGTGATAAAGCCCTGGCGGCATGGTGTGAAACGGCGATCAGTACCCCTAACAGCATGGTCGACCGTATCACGCCAAAGAGTGATGATGCCCTACTACAGCGCCTAAAAGAGCAAGGGATCGTCAACGACCAAGTTCCTGTCGCCTGTGAAGCATTCTCGCAGTGGGTGATTGAAGATGATTTTATTGCCGGTCGCCCAGCACTAGAGCGTGTCGGTGTCGAGTTCGTCGAGGATGTGATCCCGTTTGAAGAGGCCAAGATCCGCGTGCTGAATGCCAGCCATAGCGGTATTGCATGGGCGGGCGCTCTGCTTGGGGCGCAATCTATCGATGAGAGCCTCACCCCACAGGTGCGCCAGTGGATCCAAGATTACGTCGCCGAAGATGTCGTCGCGGCACTACCGGCAGGTTCAATCGATCTTAATGCTTATTGTACGACCACCCTACACCGCTTTAGTAATGCCAAGGTGCGTGATACCAATCAGCGGGTTTCCTCTGACAGTATTGCCAAATTACAGCAGTTTATTTTGCCGACGCTCAAAACCCGTTATCAGCAGGGTGACGTACCCAAGGCGACGCTCGTGTTAGTCGCCCTGTGGTATCTCTTTATGCAGCGCCGTGCGGCGGGGAGTCTCCCTTTTGAGTATCAAGATAGAGCGATTGATAGCGTACCTTTCGACGCCATTTACGCGAGTGAAGATAGCCTACAGGCTTTTGCACAATCGCCCGCGCTGATGGGGTGCTTGGCCGAACATCCGACGTTCACCGAAGACTTACGTAGTGCGGTGGATAACGTTAAAAAAATACTCGCGAGAACCGACTAACCGCATGAAAAATATTATCGTTGTTGCGCTGACTATCATCCTAGCGTTGCTATCCATCGCCCTACTCACCCCCTGGCCTGTCTGGCTGGGGACGTTAGCCGCCTGGGTCACGACCGGATCGTTTTGTCTACAAGTCCTACACATTGTAAAAAATAAAGAGACCAAGGCGCTCTCTTTAGGCATGTGGGCAGCGCTATTTTTCGGCGTCGCTTGCTGGACCGGCTATGGATTTCGGGTCCACGATATCCCGGTAATGATGGCGAATGGTATCACCGCCTTACTCGCGATCACGGTAATCGGTCTGAAGTTGTGGCATGAGCGACCGCGGCTTCTAAAGCGAGGGCGACGCATTCGTCGTATGCCTGGTGTTGTATTAAGACCACGAATACGTAGCCTACGACCGTTGCAGCGAACTCGTGACGCACGCGCGACTAAGAAAAGTAAGAAAACGCAGGCCAGCGCTGAACTTACTGAATAAATAGGTGCCTTCCTTATTACGAATTCGGTCTTTTTGAAGTGCCAACTTTGTTGGGGAAGGTAAACTTATGCTTATAGATAGAAAATCAGGCCGTACGGGTAACGAAGACCGTCAGCTTGCAGTCGCGCTGGCTGGTTGTGCAGGGATGCTTAACGTCCTTGCCTTGGGGGCATTTGGGCTTTTCCCCTCCAACATGACAGGCAACGCGACGCAACTCTCTCAAGAACTCTTACAGTGGGACAAGCTGGAGATGGTCCCGCTTATCTTGCTGCTCACCTCTTTTCTCTGCGGGGCCTTCACGTCGCGGGTCGCCGTATCCTTAGCGAAAAAGGTTAATTTGCGTACTATCTATGCGCACATTCTGTTGATCGAAGGTATCCTACTCATCGCGCCAGTGGTCGCCGGTTTCTGGTATCCACAAAATCTACAACAGGGCTACTACCTGTTTGGGCTCAGTTTTCTTCTAGGCGCGCATAACGCGACCTCTACCCAGTTGTCGCAAGGTAAGGTCCGCACGACGCATATAACCGGTACCCTCACCGATGCCGGTATCGTGCTTGCGAATCTACTGCTTCATCCGGTATTACGCCACCCGCCGGCCCAATTAAAGCAATTTCGCTATTTATTAAGCGTTTATTTTACTTCTCTGATTTCTTTTTTCATTGGCGGACTCATCGGTATCCTCGGCTATGAGTGGTTAGGAATGAACGCCTTTATCCTAGCCGGCTCTATTCTACTGGCGGTCTCCTTACTCACGCTGCTGCGTGTGCTGTTCCGCAAACGTAGTAAAGTCCTGCAAGGTCATCCTGCGCAAAGATAACGTGAATAAATCTTTCTCTACGCCTCGCTATATATTAATATATGTTCATATATTCATTTATTAACGATAGCGAGGCAGTGATGTCATCCCACTCTCATCATGGTGAGCACGACCACCATCACGACCATTCTCATGTTCCTCAGGTCAACCAGGCCAATCAGAAAAAAGTACTGATCTCGTTTGTACTGATCTTCACCTTTATGATCGTCGAATTCGTGGGGGGCATCTACGCCGGTTCGCTAGCCTTAATGGCGGATGCCGGGCATATGCTAACCGATGCTTTCGCCTTAGCCCTTGCATGGGCGGCGTTCTATTTTAGTTCGCGCCAGCCGAATAACCGCCTAACCTTTGGTTATATTCGCTTCGAGGTCTTGGCCAGTTTATTTAATGCATTAACCCTATTTCTGATCGCCCTCTTTATTATTTATGAGGCATGGCAACGTCTGTCGGCACCGGCTACGGTCATGCCAGGGCCGATGTTAATCGTTGCCAGTGCTGGGCTGCTCGTTAATTTTATCGTGTTGTGGATTATGACGCGTGGAGAGACGGAAAACGTCAATATTAAGGGCGTGATCTTACACGTGATGGGGGATTTACTCGGCTCCGTCGCCGCTATTGTCGCCGCAGTCGTTATCGCCTTAACAGGTTGGGCTCCTATCGACCCCATCCTTTCGGTCGTAGTTGCACTCTTGATTTTACGCGGTGCTTGGACGCTAATTCGTAAAACTTCGCATATTTTATTAGAAGGTGCGCCCGATGAAGCGGTGCCCTCTAAGATCCGTGCACATTTGCTTGAGCATATTACCGGGTTGCAGGAGGTCTCTCACATTCATGTTTGGCAGATCAGTAGCGGCGTAACCTTAGCGACCTTACACATTCGAGCAGAGGATGATAGACAAGTGAAACGGGTGGTGCGGGCGGTTGAGCAAGAGTTGAAGACATCGTTCTCCATCGCCCACAGTACGATCGCTATCGATTGGGCCGATAACGATACCTCGGCAGGCTGTGTGTTGAATGAGTTGGCCGCCGAGAGCGACTGTCACGCAGCGCCGCACTCCCACTCACACTAATCTTCACCCTGCTCTTCGGTAAGGTGAACCGCCATATCTAACAATACGTGGCTGACATGTTTGTCAGCCACTCGGTAATAAATATGGCGGGCATGTCGTTCACCAATCACCAAACGAGCCGCTTTGAGCAAGCGTAAGTGGTGACTGACTAGAGATTGTGAGAGTTGTAAAGCTTCCGCGATATCATTCACCGCCGCAGGGTGCGTCAAGCATTGCAAGAGGATCCGCAGGCGTGAAGGATCGCCCAGTAACTTGAAGGTGTCTGCCAGTTGCGCAATATCTTGGCTACTTAAGACGGGTAGCGGCGAGTTTTTGGCGTCCTGCGCCTCGCTACAAGGATCACTACACATATTTTATTCCCAACCGGGTGCTGACTGAATACCTATTATTACAGCGTAGATAATAAAGTGCGTCCAGTCTTTCCTCATGCTTGACCTTTCCCTTGCGGGAAGCTGTAGGCTAGGGTTAATAAAATATTAGGAGTCTATCATGTCTAGCCCTTCCCCTACCCTCCAGCTTGCTGTAGAAGGCATGTCCTGCGCAAGTTGTGTCGGACGCGTCGAGCGTATTTTAGCGGCCCAGCCCGGCGTCGAACACGCTAGCGTTAACTTGGCCACCGAACGAGCGACGGTGACAGGTGATATCGACGGTGAGAATTTGGCGCAAGCAGTCACCGCCGCCGGTTATCCTACTAAAGTCTGGGTAGATGCCGCCCATGTCCGTGCTGAACAACAACAAAAAAAGCTGCAGAAGTATCAAACTCTCAAGCGTAACGTTGCGATAGCGCTAGCACTGACGCTGCCTATTTTTTGTATTGAAATGGCCATGCATCTTAGCCATACGCTTGAAATATGGATCGATACACGGCTCCCCGTACAGATACGTTGGATTACCGAGGCGCTTCTTGCCACCCTCGTCCTAATTGGCCCCGGCCGCCAATTTTACCGCCTCGGCCTCCCTGCCCTGTGGCATCGTGCACCGGATATGAACTCGTTAGTCGCGATAGGGACTCTCGCGGCATGGGGATACTCGATCTGCGCGACCTTCGTGCCACGCTGGTTACCGACGCAGAGTGTACACGTCTACTTCGAAGCCGCCGCGACGATCGTCTGCTTAGTCTTGATTGGACGCCTGCTTGAAGCGCGTGCCAAGGGAAAAACCTCGCAGGCGATGCAGCGTTTATTACAGCTACAGCCAAACGTTGCCCGCCGTTGGGAGAATGACCAGAGTGAGGAGGTTGCCACCGAGAGTTTACGTGTTGGCGATATCGTCGAGGTGAGGCCTGGCGAAAAGATCCCTATCGATGGTGAAGTCGTTGTCGGCAATAGCCATGTCGAAGAATCGATGATCACGGGCGAGCCGCTGGCGGTAAGTAAACAGCCGGGCGATATGCTGACGGGAGGGACGCTTAATCAACAGGGCTACTTACGCTTTAGCGTGACTGCCATCGGCGAACAGACTGTATTGGCACAGATTGTACAGGCAGTCGAGCAGGCTCAGGCGGCGAAATTACCGATCCAAGGCCTCGTCGATAAAATTACTCGCTGGTTTGTACCGGTAGTATTAGCCGTCGCCGTTGTGACCTTCGTAGGAGGGTGGTTTCTCGCTTCGCAAGGCGGGATTAGCCTCGCACTCGTCAACGCTGTTGCGGTGTTGATTATCGCCTGTCCTTGCGCCATGGGGCTTGCCACCCCCACATCTATCATGGTCGCCACAGGCCGAGCCGCAGAGAAAGGGATATTGTTCCGGCAAGGCCGAGCCTTACAACAACTGCGCGATTGCACATTGGTAGCCTTCGATAAGACGGGTACTCTTACCGTGGGGCGCCCAACATTAACCGACCTGCAACCGGCTGAGGGATTTTCCGTTCAGCAACTTCTCACCTACGCCGCCGCTGTCGAAGGCTATTCGGAGCATCCGCTTGCGCGCGCAGTGGTTGAGGCCGCACAGGCGCAACACCTCGAAAAGCTAGCGAGTAGCGATTTTATGACCGAAAGCGGGATGGGTGTTACGGCAACTGTCGATAACCGTATCGTGCATGTGGGTGCCCGGCGCTATATGGAGGCGCTCAAGGTCAATTGTTCGGCCTTAGATGCGCAAGCCGCACAGTATGCCGAGCAGGGTAAAAGCCCCTTCTATGTGGCGATAAACCAGCGATTGGCCGGGCTTCTCGCCGTCGCTGACCCTATAAAGCCCTCTAGTCGGGCGGTCGTTCAACATCTACAGAGCCAGAGTATTCGGGTCGCTATGCTGACCGGCGATAACCGGCTGACCGCACAGGCTGTAGCGAAACAACTTGGGATTGACGAGGTCATCGCGGAGGTCAAACCACAAGGCAAAGTAGCCGCTATCACGGCATGGCAGCATGATGCTCAGCGCGTCGCGTTTATTGGCGATGGGATTAACGATGCGCCTGCGCTGGCGGCGGCCGAGGTCGGCGTAGCGTTGGGGAGTGGAACGGATATCGCCATGGAATCGGCAGACGTGGTGTTGATGTCAGGGGAGCTAACGAATATTTTGAATGCCTTACATTTATCGCGGGTGACGATGACCAATATTCATCAAAATCTATTCTGGGCCTTTATCTACAACTTGGTGTTGATTCCGGTCGCGGCCGGTGCGCTCTATCCCCACTTCGGTATTCAGCTATCGCCGATACTTGCCGCGGGAGCGATGGCGCTTTCTAGCGTATTTGTACTGGGTAATGCCTTACGCTTAACACGGACGACGTTTTCCCACTGAAAAAAAGCCCTGAAGCGTTAAACGGTTCAGGGCTATTTATCTTATTGCTGATGATGACCTTGCTTAATGGACAAGCCTATCATTGGCGTCAGGGGTAAACGTGAGATCTGCGTCAGCTGCCAAGCGTGATATAAGTCGGGTTTCCCCTCCCACACCACCGTCGAGGGATGCTGCTTAGCGTCTAGCTCATGCCACCAACTGCCGTTCTGCGTATCAATCAGGTAGCAGCCGATATAATCCCATAAACGGCGGTACCACTGTTCGTACTGGGTTTCACCGGTACGTTTTAACAAACTTGCCGCCGTCGCGCAGCTTTCCGCTATCGTCCAGTGGATACGGCTATGCGTGACCGGTTTACCTTCCCAATCATGGGTATAGACAATTCCCGGAGAGCCATCCACATGCCAGCCAAATTCTGTTCCCGCATGGAATAACCCTTTGGCATCGGCAAGTAGCCACTCTGGAACCGGTTCCCCTGCAGCTTGCAAAGCGGCCTCAAGATGCAACAGCAATCGTGCCCATTCACAGGCATGTCCCGGCGTGACGCCATAGGGATGGAAGCTATCGGTCGGTTTATCTTTGTTGTAATCGTGCCACTCTTGCCAATCTTCATGAAAATGCTCCGCCAAGAAGTAGTTATTGGCTGGGGCATGTTGATGAATAACCTTGTCGACGATAGCCAAGGCCCGAGCACGCCAAATCGGATTCTCCGTGTAGTCCGCCAATTGCAAAAACAGCTCGGTACAGTGCATATTGCTGTTTCCGCCACGATAGGCTTCTCGGTCCTGCCAATCACGGGTGTAGGTCTCGCACAGCGCCTCTTCATCGGCTAACCAGAAATAGGTTTCGAGTGTCTGTACCGCTTGCTGGTAAAGGTCTTCCGCTCGCGGGATCCCCGCTAGGCTCGCGCTACATCCGGCAAGGGTAACGAACACATGTAAATACGAAGCTTTACGTTCGTCTGGGACATTTTCAGGAATTGTGCTCAGCCAACCGCCATGTTGCGAATCTTTTAAGACCCCAAGCAGAGAGTCGACACCCCATTGTGCAAGCTCTGCCGCACCTGGCTCTCCCTGTAAGGAGGCTAATGCGAAGCAGTGGGTCATGCGCGCGGTTTCCATCGTATCTGGCTGACTATTTTCCGCCTGATACCCTTTGTCATCGAGGGCGGTAAATCCGCCTCGCTCACAACGTGAGCGCTTATAGAATGCTAATAACTGTCGGCCTTGATCTTCCAGCCAGTGATGATGGTATTCCTGGCTTAGCCAACTCTGACTAAATTGCGTAAATAACATAACAACACCTCTTAGCAAACCTGAATAATTAGCCGCCCACCATGGTGCCGCCGTTCGGGTGGATGACTTGGCCACTGATATAAGAAGAATCTAGGCTGGCGAGGAAAACGTAGATCGGGCCGAGTTCTGAAGGCTGACCGGCACGTCCCATCGGGGTTTCATGGCCAAAGTTTTCTAATAGCTCTGGGTTGTAGTCGCCTAAGGTCGCTGGTTGCAGCGGTGTCCATACTGGGCCCGGTGCCACAGCATTAACACGAATACCTTTGCCCGCGATTTGGTTAGATAACGCGCGGGTGAAGCTGACGATAGCACCTTTCGTGGCCGTATAATCGATCAGCATTTGTGGCCCGATATAAGCGTTGACTGACGTCGTATTGATGATGCTATCGTCTTCCTTAAGGTGCGGGAGTGCTGCTTTCGTTAAGAAGAAGATGCTATGGATATTGGTATCGAAGGTGTTTAGCCATTGCTCGTCGCTAAGCGTTGTCAAATCTTCGTTAGGGTATTGTGTACCGGCGTTGTTAACGAGGACATTCAGTTTACCGAACGCTTCGACAACATCGGCAATCAATTTACGGCAATTTTCTGCATGGCGTAAATCGACCGGGTAGATGGCGCATTGCTGACCTTCTTGCTCGATCAGGGCTTTGATGGAACGAGCATCGGCAGCTTCGTCTTCGTTGTTAGGTAAGTAGGTAATCGCAACATCAGCACCTTCGCGAGCGAAGTGTAGTGCGGCAGAACGACCGATACCGCTATCGCCGCCAGTCACTAATGCTACTTTTCCTGCCAGTTTACCGCTACCGCGATAATCATCGCGGATCATCTCGGCTTTTGGTGACAATTTCGCTTCAGAACCCGGTAATTTTTGTGATTGCGCGTGAATTTCAACTTTCTTAACCATTTGTTAGCTCCGCTGTCAATTAATTGGCCTTAGGTAACTAACTATAGTTGACGAAGATCACACTTGTTGAATGAATTGATGAAAAGTTTTTATCAATATGTAAACGGCCCCGCAGGGCCGTAACAATTAACGATTATCAGGAAGAGCGTAGGCGATAACGTAATCGCCGACGTTGGTACGCATAAAGTGGTGGCCACCGGCCATGATCACTAAGTATTGCTTACCGCCTGCCGAGTAGGTCATCGGTGTTGCTTGTCCGCCTGCTGGCAGCGTATCGCTCCATACTTCTTTACCGGTACGGTTATCGAAAGCGCGAATTTTGTTATCGGTCGTCGCCGCAACAAATGTCAGGCCTCCCGCGGTAATGATCGGACCACCGTTATTAGGTGTCCCCACATTTATCGGCATATGCGTTGGTAGGCCGAATGGGCCATTTTTCTCGCCGCTACCCAGTGGGTGCTGCCATAGCACTTTGCGAGTATGCATATCGATGGCGGTGATCATGCCGTATGGCGGTTCGTTACACAGCATCTGTGTGCTATGAAGGTAGAACGGAGAGACTTGAATAGCATAAGGCGTATCAGCCATTGCTCCGTTACCTTCCGCACCACCGCCGCCAGGCTTATATTTAGGCGAATCGATAGATTCTAATCCTAGCTTGTCGGCTTTTTTACGTGTGATCAGCTGGTCGTACATAGGGGTATTATTCCAGTTAGCGATCAACACACCGTTTTGCGGATTATAAGCCACACTGCCCCAATCGCTACCGCCGTTATAGCCTGGATACTCGATCCACGGTTTATCCAAGCTTGGTGGCGTGAACTCTCCGATGTAGTTGGCTTTACGGAATTTAATCCGACAAGCAAGCTGATCGAACATAGTCAGCCCCCACATTTTGCGCTCGCTAAGGTCTGGTAGGCCTAAGCGCGGCATTCCGACAGACCAAGGTTGGGTTGGCGCGCGGGGGTCTTCTTTAACCACTGCCGCGGGGGCTGGCTTCTCTTCAACCGGCGTTAAAGGTTTACCTGTTTCGCGATTAAGAACGAAGGTTTGTCCACGCTTGGTTGGGACGATGATAGCAGGAATAGTCGTACCGTTCGGACCTGGGAAGTCGAACAGCGTAGGCTGAGACCCGAGATCGTAATCCCATACGTCTTTGTGCACCGTCTGGAAGACCCAACGCACATCACCAGTTTTTACATCTAGCGCGACAATAGATGAGGAGACTTTATTCTCGTTGGCAGAGCGTAATTTACTGTAATAGTCCGCCGCAGAGTTACCGGTAGGGACATAGACAAGACCTAAACGGTTATCACCAACCATGGTTGCCCATGAGTTTGGCGTACCACGGCTGTATTCTTTACCTGGTGCGGGTTCGCGATGATCGTTAGGGTTGTTAACATCCCACGCCCACTTGAACTGCCCCGTTTCTGCATCGTAACCACGAATGACGCCTGAAGGCGCCCAGCGACGTTGACCATCCAGCACTTCGTGGTTAACCACGATTGTACCGTTGATAATTGGTACGGGTGCGGTTACTGCAACGAAACCAGGAACGGTATAACCTAAACCTGTCAGGAGATTGGTTTGTCCATGATCGCCGAAGGCTTGACAGGATTGTCCAGTTTCGCTGTCCACGGCAATCAAGCGCTCATCCAATGTGCCGACAATGAGGCGTGTATGACAGGCTTGACCAACCGGGGTTTGGGTCGACGTATAGTAAGTAACACCTTTACATGCTGCGGTATAAGGGATGCTCTCATACTTAACCCCAGTATCGTGCTCCCAAATTTTCTTCCCGGTTTTCGCATCAAGCTTAATGATGTTATTCCGTGCAGAACACACATAGACGGCATCGCCCACCTTAATCGGCGTATTTTCTGCCGCCCATTTGTTGACCTGCCCCGGAGCCGGTAGGTCACCCGTACGGTAAGTCCACGCACGTTTTAGCTGTCCAACATTCTCAGGCGTAATCTGGTTTAGCGGTGAGAAGCGCGAAGCGTCTGCATCGCGACCATAATAGGTCCAATCGCTATCAGGCTGTTCTGCTTGCGATGGCGTTGGCGTACTTACCAGGGGTTGCTGCGGTAGAGACTCATTACTATTGAAAACATGTGTCGGAACAAAAGCCATACCAAAGGCAACAGCAAAAATTACGACAAAAATACCCGCGAGACTGAAGCTCAATTTGTTCGAAGATTGACGAGTTAGGGCCGGTAAGCTGAGGGCTAATAGGAAGCCAAAGACAGTCAGCAGAGACAAACGCGGCACCCAGCCCCAATAATCTGCACCACTTTCATGGATGGTCCATAAAATGGTAGCGATATAGACCACATAGAAAAGAATGGCGCCGGACGACTTACGGCGAAAGAGTTGAACGGCACTTATCAGGAGGAAGATACCCGTTATCAAGTAGTAGGCAGAGCCCGATAACGAGAGTAAATACCCCCCACCAGCAATTAATATGATACTGGTAAGCAGCAGCAAGACAGAAACGATCCTTAGTAATATCGATTTACCCTTCATGGCGATGACCTGTGCAAAATGTGAGTGAACGCGATCTAGCATGCGTAGAAAGTTAAAATAATGTAAACTTTCGCATAGAATTGTTGATAATAGAGCTCACTCATTAAAATTTCCCCTCAAAAAATGCCATTCTGCCTAAATATTGATTAGTAACCCTTATGCGTATTAATCATCCCCTCAACGCGCTGCTCGGTAAACCACCTGTTGATTTGGGGGACGACTTGCGCGAGTACTTGGTCGATTTGGGTCTTACCCGCGATGTGGGGGGTAATACGAATTTGTGGCATATCCCATAGTGGATCGTTATGTTCTAGGGGTTCATGCTGGGTAACGTCCAACGTTGCGCCGCGCATTTTTCCTTCGTGAATAAGCTTAATTAAATCTGCCTCAACGAGGTGCCCACCCCGTGCGACATTCACTAAGTAGCTATCCGTCTGTAAGAGAGAAAGGTGATGATAGTTAAGTATTCCACGAGTCTCGTCGGTCAGCGGCAGCACACAAATAAGTAGGCGAGAGGCTTTTAAGAATGCCTCTAATTCGCCGCCATCGTAACACTGGACGCCATCAATCGCTTTGCGACTATGGCTCCAACCATTAACCGGGAAGTCGAAGAAACGCAGCGCTTGAGCAATTTTTTCCCCAAGTACCCCCAGACCCATCACCCCGATGGGGTATTTCGCCCGATCGTTGAGTAAATTATTTTGCCAAAGATGTTGCTGCCGCTGCTGTTCGTATTGTGGAAACTCGCGATAAAAACGAATAGAGGCTTCACAGCAATACTCGGCAAGTTGCACTGCCATACCACCATCTTTTACACGAATGACCGCAACATCTTTGGGTAAACGGAGCGCTAATACTGCATCGACCCCAGCCCCCATATTGATAATAACTTTGAGGTGTGGATGTGCATCGATAAACGCTTGATCCGGTGCCCATGCGAGGGCGAGGGTCGCACTTTCGTCATAGTCCGGCCAGACCTTGATAGCGGCTTTTGGTAGCGCTTGTTGCAGTGGTGTTAGCCAGAGATCGGTTTCGGCATGCCGGCTATAAAAGGCGATAGAATGCATGGGTATTTCCCCTTGAAAGTGAAATGATCCTTAATGTTATACCAGTTTATTAATTGTTAAAAAAAGAGAAGCGTCTTGATTTCAATCAATCCTATTCTGTGTTCCGCAGTTGATGGATTAACGCGCTATCTTTATACTTTATCGCCTGAGTACTTATCACTGATTAAAAATTACTGCGCAAGATGCCCTTCACGGGTTATTGGCCTCACCAGGGCGAGAAGATCCCCTCTTCTTATGCAACAGCGCAAGCTGCTTAGAATGGATAAGACTCAGGATTGGTCACTCCGTTTCTCGCTCAGCGACGATAACGCGGCAGGAAACGGAGTCGACTTCTTCGCAAGTGATGAACAGGGAAAAACATAATGCAGTTCCCCAGCACAATAATCCCGAGTCCAATCACTGCATGGCTCTGCCACTGATAACCTTCAAACTTTGTCGATATCGCTAGAGCCACCAGCGGGAAAAGTACCGTCGTGTAGGCCGCCTGTCCTGCGCCCATCCGTCCTACCAGTAGATAATAAGCCCCGAAGCCGATCACTGACCCAAAGAGGGCCAAATAGCCCAACGCGCCTAGATAGAGCGGGTTAAAGGGAAGAATAAAATGATACCCAAGGTAATAAGAGAGGATCCCGGCTACCGCTGCGCCGTAACACATTGCCCAGCTGTTTGTAGTGAGAATCGGTAAGCCGCGCCGCTGATGCCTAAGGCTCAACATATTCCCTAAAGAGAATCCATAAGTACCGAGTACGCTTAATCCGACACCCAGAGCTAGGGACGTCGAGACGCGATGGGCCGCCCACTGATCACTAAACAATAAGATAATGCCTACCACCCCCAATGTAGCAGCAGGCCAAAAGCGTTTGACCGGGATAATGCGGTAGAAGATCGCTTGGTTGATGGCATTGAAGAAAATCGCCATAGAAAAAATAACCGATTCAATTCCGGTGGTGATCTGGGAGGCCGCAAGATAGAAACAATAGAAATTAAGACTAAACGAGCATACGCCTTGTAAGGCGCAGAAGCCGTGGTCACGCCAAGTGAGAGGCACCCGCCCCAATCGCCAGCGATTGATCAGAAAGAGGATGCTGCCAGCAATAGTGAAACGCCAAAAAATTGAGACTAAAATGGGGACGTCTCCTTGCTGTAACGCAATGGCAAACCATGTGGTCCCCCAGATAACTACGACTGCTGAGTATAATAATGCGTTCATCGTTCTCCCCCTGTATTGTTATCCGTTACTGTGCAGCGAGAACCAGAAAAAAACTGTCATGATGCGGTGGGGAACTTATATATTCTTGCGGTTTTTACAACACAGACTGATGCAAGGCTAGTAATTCGCCACCAGGCTTCATACACTGGATGACCCGTAGACTGTCTGAGTGCGGCCAATGCGCTATCAAACGTTCGAAACATTACGCCAGCAACGCGCGACGTTACATCAAAAGGTCGCCCTCAACTCCGGTATTCAATTAGCGTCTTGGTCAAACCAGTGCGATCGCATTACGGTCAATAGCGATCACCATACCTTGAGTCTTTATACTCAAGGTGGTTACCAGAGCTTTCAGAAATGCCACGGCGGTTGGCATAATGGCGGCGGCCCGGACAAATTGTGCATTATGCCCAAAGCGGTGGAAAGCCATTGGGATATCCGTGGACCTTTATCCTTTGTTCATCTCTACTGTACCCAACAGCATTTGCGCCATATTGGCGAGCAAATTTGGGATAAAAGCCCCGCCGAATTTTCGTTGATTGAGACAAGTTTTCAACGCGACGATAAAGTCACGGCATTATATCGTCATTTTTTACTCGGCTATGATTGGCAAGATAGTGCTAATCAACTTGTTTTAAGTTCCGCTAGCACGTTGTTACTCACTCATCTTATTCAGCATTACAGCCAAGTTAACTGGCGTCTACCGGTTATTACCGGCGGGCTTTCCCCCTATGCTTTGCGCACAGTCTGTGATTATATCGATGCCCATCTCGCGCAGCCGCTTACCTTAGCCGTGCTGGCCAAAGAAGCCGCATTAAGCGAATACCACTTTGCACGGATGTTTAGCCTTTCGATGTCCGTCCCGCCGCATCAGTATGTGATGCAACGCCGCCTAGACGTCGCGAAGCAGTTAATCGCCCTCTCCGAACACAGTTTTACCGAAATCGCCTATCAATGTGGGTTTAGCTCGGCGAGCCATTTAAGCCAGCGCTTTAAAGTAGAGACGGGGTTGACCCCTACGCAATACCGCCACCAGCGGTAACAATAAACTGATAGAGATCAACGCTTGCTGTGATTCAACTCACAAATAGTTTACGAAAAATGCTAATTTTATCTCGCTTATCAAGGCAGTTGTTTAATTATAAAGAATCGTCTTAGCGGGCGCTGACCGCTAAGAATGATATTGATGATGTTAGCCTAGGTTTCTCTACTCAGAGGAAGGAAAAATGAATAGTAAACGCTCTACGCTTTTAGCAGGTCTGATTGGTTTGGCCTGCTGCTTTACTGCACAAGCCGCACAAAATATCTCCAAGGAAGAAGTCAGCCATTTTAAATTAACGAAAGTAGGATCGATCTCTGTTGCTGAAACCGGCGGGGCGATTTCTTCTCCTTCCGATTTACATCAGGAAATCTCCAAGCGTGCAGACGAGAAAGGCGCGAAATATTACGTCGTTATCGCCGCTCGTGAGCACGGGCCTAATTTCGATGCCATTGTCGATCTCTACAAATAAGTAAGGTGTGGGGGAGCTTCCCCCACCTTTCTTGCCGTTAATAATCTTCCGCATCGACATCATAACCCGCAGGCTCCCACACTATTGCGACTAACGCGAGGAGGCCGATGATGGGCGCGCAGGCAATAACCCAGAATAACTGGGTGCCCAAGTTAAGGGTAAGTATTGGAAAAACAAACAAGGCGAGGGTCGAACTCACCCGAGTGACCGTTTGATTAAGCCCTACGCCAACACCTCGAATCGATGCAGGATAGCTAAGCGATGCATAGACCATTGATTGTGCACCAGGTCCTACCCCCTGCCCAAAAAGAAACAGTGCCAATAAACCAAAGCAGTAACTGGCGTGCAGCGTGTCATGCGGCTTTCCTAACCACGCAAGGCCAACCAACGCGACGATCTGGCAACCGTATCCGGCTATTGCCAGCGGCCTAGCGCCAAACGTCGCCACCCAACGTACCGCCAACAGTCCGCCGCTCAACGCAAAAAAGAAATTAAGGGCTAAAGAGACCAAAATAGTGGTTAACAGCGACTGCGCAAATAAGGTTGAGATAATGATCGGTAGGCCAAAAGCGATCGCCGCATAAGCGAAGGGAGAGACAAAGGAAAGGGTACTACTCAGTAGCGTTCGCTTCCTGTAACGGCCTTGAAATAAGGCCAGATAAGCCGTCCACGGTCGTCGTGCCGTCGGTAAAACGGGTTGTGCTGGCGTCTCACCTAGAGTGGCCGGAATGCCATAGGTTGTCGTTAAGATAGTCACCGCGGTGGGCAGATCGCCCTGCTGTGCCGCCCAGATCGGCGATTCCGTCATATATTTTTTTCGGATCATCAGGATCACTAACGCCGGAAGTGCGCCAAAACCGACGATGTAACGCCATAAATAGGGGGATTGGCTTTCTGGTAGGAAGCTATAGAGCGCCAGTACGAGCAGATAGGCAAGGGAGATAGCTGCGTACCAGGTCGGACACCACATGGCGACTTTGGCGGCTTTATTACCACGCCCCTTAAGTCGCGAAAACTCGGCAAGAAACGCCATCGCCACGGGTAAATCAATACCGATCCCTAAGCCCATAATAAAGCGGCTAATCGTCAGGACTTCCACATTCGGGGCTAATGCCCCGAGAATCGCTGCAAAGACAAAAAAGAACATGTCCGCCATGAATACGCGATACCGCCCGATTTTATCGGTAAGGTATCCCCCCAGCAGCGCACCGATAATAGCACCAAAGGTAATCGCCGAGACGACAATACCGACTTGTGTCGCGCTCAGCGCAAATTGCTGGGTGATATCTTTTACGCCAAAGGCAAGCGCACCAAGGTCGTAGGCATCGAGAAAAATCCCGCCAAGGGCGATAGCAACGATTATGCGGGCATTGCTACTGGCTCTTGCAGAAGTGTTGATCAAGCGGCTGACATCTGCCGCATTGTGAACGGTATAAGAACGTGGCTCGGCGCAATCTGTCATCAATTCACTCATCATCCATGGATGTATAGACGTCTAGACTCCTTTATCGCGCTACGATTAGCAAGTGATTTTTAAGGTGTGATCCTCAGGCTAACTTAATAACGGCCATACCCGCCAACAGTAATAGGATCCCTACTCCACCGACCCACGTCAGTCGTTGTCCAAACAGGATCCAGCCGAACGTTATAGTGGCGAGTAACCCCAGCCCGCCCCATAGGGCGTACGCCACGGCAAGGTCGATCCCTTTTACCGCCTGTCCTAGCGCGCTGAAGGCAGCCAGTACGCCGAGTAGCGACAGCACGCCGTAGTGTTTTTTCTCAAAACCATTAGAGAGTTTGAGTAAGACGTTAGCGATGATTTCTAAGATTACGGCCAATAATAACCAGAGGCTATGTTGCCATTCGAGCAGTAAGCTAATCATTATATCGCTCCCTTACGCTTCGCGACGGCCGGAAGCGTCCCGATCTTGATCAAGACGATCCCGAGGATCAATAGCGCTAAGCCGCTAAGCTTGATCATTGAGAGCGACTCATCGAATAACCATAAGCTGCATAGAGAAATAAGGACAATACCAACGCCTTCCCACATGGCATAGGCAACGCCAAGCGCGATTTTTTTGATAGCAATTGAGAGGGAGAGGTAAGAGCAGGCAATCATGACCAGCATGATATAAAAGCCGCTGACCGATCCGCTGAGGGTGGACCACTTCATAGAAAGTGTTCCGGTAACTTCAAAAACGATTGCGAGTACTAATAGCATCCAATAGAACATGTTGATTCTTCCAAATCATAGCGTTAAGCGCTCTGCACCAGAACATGGCGAGAGAAAGAGAAAAAATAATCAGGAAGAAGGAGGCTATAGCGCCGAGCGAAAGTGCTGGTCGATAGCAAAGCTGGGGAAAAGCGGGAGAAGAGTCGAGCAAAAGAATCCATCTTTTTGAATCGGCATACGCATAGAAATTACAATTTATCCGCGGGGTTGCTTCTCATCGATGCGGAAAAAAGTTGTCCTCAGTAATGGTGTTGATCGTATTCTTGCACAATGAACGCCTTAAATCGCCGTGCTTTGCGATTCTTTACGTCTCCTTTTAAGGCATTCATAGGGTAATTAGACCGAACCGGCTTTTTCTATTACCAGTATCCGCGCCTCACCGCGTGGGTGGGCAACATGCTCGGTGCCTTCACTGGCATAAAAAATATCTCCAACATTGAGCAAGACACTTTTTTCCTCGCCGGCAACACGATAAAACATCTCAACGCACCCATGCATGACAGCGAAGACCTCCTGTCCGTCGTTGATATGCCATTGATAAGGTCGATCCGTCCAGTGCAAGCGGACCGAGGTTCCCTCAAAATTGGCGATGTCGAGCGCTTCCCACGCTCGGCTACCGGTAAAAGCACGGCTAGAGATAATCTTCATGCTGAGCCTGCCATTGAGAAAATGAGGTGACCTGAGCAAAATCCGCTGCCAGTAGCGCGAGGGTGCTCGACCATAGTAGTTCGGCCCCGAAGGTCGGCTCGCTGAGGGCAAAGCTTAAGGTTGCATCATCGATCAGCGTTACCGCCAACCCTAAATCGGCGGCCGCCCGTACGGTCGAATTGACGCAAAAACCGGTCACCGCGCCGATCACCGTAAGATGATCGATGCCCTCTGCGCAGAGATGCTGATGGAGACCCGTATCGGTAAACGCAGACGAACCGTGTTTGATAAAGAATTTCTCGTGAGGAAGTGGCTGATAGCCGGTAAGAGGAAGCGCAGCGGGCTTATCCTGATGTAAAGTCGCCCCAGAGTCGTGATCGTGATGATAGATATGAATGATTGGTCTCTGGCAGCGGCGATAAGCCTCAAGTAGCGCAAGGCCCTGCACGATTGCCTGCTGAGGGTAAGCCTCAATGCCTTGGTCGAGGCGTTGCTGGACAAATTGTTGCATATCAATGACTAATAGCGCATCGTTCACGGTTTATTCCTCAGTGATAGTATAATCTCGAATAATCCCTGCCGTCTTACTTCCCCACTCCGATGTCGCCACGCGTTGTTGGTGAAAGGTAAACGCCTTGCGATCAATAAATGATTCCTCGACACGCCATACCAGCGGGTCGTCAGTTCGCGTCACAGAAAAACGTAAACAGCCAGCTTCAGCTAGCGAGCGCTGCTGATGTTCGGGTAAGTTATCGGCGACAATCTGCGACGCTTCTAAGCGACTACAGCGTAAAAAACCCTCGAGTGTGATCACTGTTTTTCCTTTACCTCGCGTATGAGAACCTCTACGTTAAGAGATAACGCGCAAAAAGGCTATAGCTCAGGAGGCAAACATGTTGCAAATATGGGGAAGAGAAACCTCTTCCAACGTACAAGCGGTAATGTGGTGTGTGGGTGAGTTAGGGTTAACCTATCAACGCTATGATGTCGGCCACCATTTTGGCGGCTTGGATAGCGAGGCATTTTATCAACTTAACCCTAATCGTACCATTCCAGTGCTGCAAGATGACAATCACCCACCTCTGTGGGAAAGCGGTGCCATCCTGCGCTACCTTGCCAGCCGCTACGGGCAAGAGAGTTTTTGGCCAAAAGATATTTTTGCGCGTAGTGAGGTCGACCGCTGGGCGGAGTGGGCGAAGGTTAGCGTCTCCTCGCTTTTCACACAGCCTATTTTCTGGCAGTTGGTTCGTACTCCGAGCCAACAACGCGATCCGGCCGCAATCGACCAAGCGATAGCGAGGTTCGAAGATAAGCTCGCTATCGCCGAACAGCAATTATCGCAACATCCCTTTTTAGCTGGTCCTGTTTTCACTCTGGCGGATATTCAGTTCGGCCACCTGCTCTATCGTTACTATCAGCTAAATATCGGCGTTCGTGATTTTCCTACCCTACATGCCTACTATCAGCGCTTAACCGAGCGCCCCGCCTATCAACGACATGTAATGGTCAGCTATCAACCGTTGCAAGTCTCTTAAGGCGATAATGATTTACGCAAGTAATGACGTTGCATCCCCGGCTTAGGAAAGTCTTGCAACGTCATCACTTGCTGATAGCCAAGTTTTAGGTAGAAATTGGGCGCTTGAAAACTAAAGGTATCCACGAGGCTCAGCTGGCATCCCTGAGTGATGGCGTATGCTTCTGCTTGCTCAAGTAGGCGTCCGCCGATCCCCTGCCCGCGGAGCATTTCGTCTACCCAGAGGTAATCAATGCATAACCATTGGGCCTTAATCGATGCATTGAGGCCGCCCAATAGCGCCCCCTGATCATCTCGACAATAGTTCCCAAAATGCCCGATTTCTTGGGGAGGCAGGAACTGATAATTATAGCGGCGGAGGCCGACAAATAACTCCTGTTGGTCCGTCAAATTGAGTGTCGGGGTAAGGATATAGTGCATAGTCGAGCTCCCACTTTTCGGCCACATTATGCAGCGGTAATAAAAAATTACAGTAAAAGTCCCCTGTAATGACTAATTATAGCGCCGCTTTATCGTCAAGGAGTTGTTTACGCCTTCAAAAGCTGGCAGTTTTCATTATCAGTATTTCGCGATAACTATTACAAGGTTAAGGGGTTAGGTTGGACGTTTCACTTCAAAAACAGAATAAGGTCGCTGGGGCCAACATTCTTTTCTTCGTGCAAATCTTTGCCACCATGGGTTTTGCGGTTCTCTATTCCTCTTTAGTGCTCTATGCAACAAAGCAACTGGGTTTCAGCGAAAACTCAGCAAATGCGATTATGGGGATCTTCGGCGCCTTTAATTATGGTCTGCATCTGTTTGGTGGCTATTTAGGCGGACGGTTCTTAAGTAACCGTAATTTATTTGTCATTGGGATGGTATTACAAGTCATTGGCTGCTATCTACTATCGAGTGCCAATATTGGCGGCTTATATTGGGGATTAGCTCTATTTCTTACCGGTAGCGGTCTTAATGTTACTTGTATCAATATGATGCTGACGCAACGGTTTACCCCTACCGATCCGCGTCGTGAATCGGCGTTTCTCTGGAACTATGCCGGGATGAATCTGGGCTTCTTTATGGGCTTTACGGTCGCGGGCTATTTCCAATTAAGCCTTGATTACCATTCGTTATTCCTGTTCGCGACGCTCGGTAATATCATCGCCATCGTACTTACCGCGATCTTCTGGCGGCATCTACGTGATCTCGATACGCCTCTGAGTCATCGCGAACGACCACAGCGGCTACAGCGCCTTGCAATAGGTGGCGTAATTCTTCTCCTGCTGCTCCCGCTAGTTAAAGTGATGCTTACCCACTCAGAAGTAAGTAGTTACTTCGTTTTAGGCTTAGGTGCGATAGTATTTATTGCACTCTGTACCATCACCGCCCGGCACCACGAATCAGCGGAACGCGCCCGCATGGTCGCCTATTTGATTTTGACATTGGGATCGCTCGTCTTCTGGTCGCTTTATCAACTCGCTCCGATGGGTCTGATGCTATTCGCCGAAAATAACCTTAATTTACAGCTGTTCGGTTGGCATATCGCTCCACAATGGATCCAAGATATCAATACGCTGGTCATCGTGTTAGGCGGGCCGCTACTCGCGTTGCTGTTTAAACGTTTGCGAGGCCGTGGGATCAATATCGATATTCCAAGTCAGTTCGCCGCGGCGCTACTGTTTATGGGAGGAGGTATGTTAGTGCTTCCTATCGGTATTAAGCTTGCCGCATCTAATGGGTTGGTAGATTTCCAATGGATATTTTGGAGCTATCTACTACAGAGTATCGGCGAGTTGCTCCTTTCTCCTATCGGCTACGCGATGATTGGACGCCTGGCACCACAGCAGTATCAAGGCTTATTGATGGGATCTTGGATGATGGTTTCCGGGATTGCTTCTATATTGGCGGGTTATCTCTCGCAGGCGATGCCAACGGCGCAAGGCACGACCCCGTTACTGACTAACCCCGCCTATAGCCATCTATTTATGTTGCTAGCGGTAGCCTCTGTCGTCACAGCACTGGTACTTGCGTTGCTAATCCCCTTCTTACGTCGCTTAATCGGGTCAACCCCTACGGCGTAATGTTCTCCCCCCATTACCGGTTAATGGGGGGTTAACGGTTTATCCCTAGAATAGCAGGCTGTTCCCCCCGGTATCCTCCTCCCAACGCCTTGATTAAGGCTATATCGCTGCTTACTTGCTGGGCACGAAGATCCACCAGCAGTAGTTGCTGTGTGAGCGTCGTACGTCGTGCTTCCTGCGCCAGATAGAGACTGGTCAGACCGCGCTGATAGTGAGCTTGAACACTGTTGGTGGTTAGCTGTGCGGCGCTAACCTTCTGCTGCTGTAGAGCCACTTGTTGGTTAAGGTCATCCAATTGCTGCGAGGTGATGGCGACGTCTCTTACCGCATCAAACACGGCCTGATTATAGTTTTTAATGAGAATGTTACTGGCAGTACGTACCGACCGTAGGTGGGCATTCAGCCGTCCGCCATCGAATAAGGGTAAATACAGTCCTGGTAAGAAATTAATTTGCTGAAAGGATTGTTTGAGTAGGTCGCCCACACTCAAGGCGTTATACCCCCAGAACGCTTTAATATCGAAATGGGGATAAAACGCGGCCTTTGCCGCCTCCACCCGACTTAACGATGCTTCGACATAATGGCTTAATGCTTGGAGATCGGGCCTACGCGCGAGTAAATCGAATGAGAGAGCCTGTGGAAGGCTCTGCTGTAACTGTGGCCAAGGTTGCTCGGCAATAATCAGCGGTTGCTGACCACTCATCCCAATCAACGCACGCAGCGTTTCACGGTCTTGGACAGTGCGGGTATGCGCGGCTAACAGCTGTTGTTGTGCACTATAGAGTTCTGATTGTGCGGCCGCGATGTTCACATCATCCTCGATACCGCGCGCCGCGCGCTGTTGGTGGGCCTTTAAGGAAAAAGCCGCGATCGCCGCCTGCTCATTTAATAAGGCCGTACGCCGGTAATTCGCCTGGATCGAGAAGTAAAGCTGGGCAATGCTCGAAGCCAGATCGAGCTGTATCCCTGCCGTTTCGGCGAGTTGTGCATTCTGTTCGCCCATCGCCGCGACTACCCCTGCGCGATTCGCTCCCCATAGGTCGATATTCAGATCAGCCCCAACGCCGACCGTATTCAACGTATACCAAGGGCCACGTTTATTGGTCGGTAGCGAGATCGAATACGGCCACGTCGTTTGCCGATCAGTGACGCGCATAACATTCTGCGCCGCTATCGCCGTGGCTTGAACCCCTAAGGTCGATTGTGCGAGATCAACCGACGATTGCGATTGCTGGATCCGTAACTTAGCCGCCTGAAACGTAGGCGAGTTGGCTAAGCCGAGGACTATCAGACTCGAGAGCTGGGGATCATGATAAGCGTCCCACCAGCGTGCTTGCGGCCATTGGCTGTTGGCCAAGTGAATAACGTGTGAAAGTTGTGCCTGTTCAGCCGGTAGCTGTCTTACCTGCGCAGGCTCATCATGAATGAGCGCGCAGCCATTAAGGAGCAACCCACTGAGGACCAGATAGCACCAATTTCTAATCACCATCGAGGTGTTCCTGTGTTAACTGAGGGGAGATGGGCTGCCAATAGCGTAATTGGCGCAAGCTTTCCAGTAGCGCATCCCCATACGGATTGTGGTAGAGCGGCACTGGCAAGGGTGAGATGACTTCTCCGTCGATAGCGTTCGCGTAATTCTGCAACCAATGCGCCAAGTGGTTAAGGAACGGGTCGTCACTCGTCGCATAACGACTATAGCCGCTGACGAGTATCGCCAAGCGTTGTGCGACTTCCAGGCTCTCTTTAATCGGCCATTGGACGGCACAGCGATAGGGATGGGTGGTACTCGCCAATGGCTCAGCATCGAGACGGCTGGCAAGCTCAGTAACTTGTTCTATTTGTTGGTAGATCTGTAATGGAGGGCCATCTGTAGCGCGCTGCGAACAGTAACGCCCGAGTTGCCGATACAGTCGAGCCATGTTCTTTTGCAGTCGCGGTGCATCACTATCCGGCCAGAGATAAAGGTAGACAATCGAGGCGACGATAACACCCAATATAATACCAATAACCCGATCCCGTAGCTCAGTAAGATTACTCATGGGTCCGAATCCGGAGAGAAAGAGTAACGCGAAGGTAAAGCCAAATTGGATCCCCGCGTAAGCGACACGCTCCGACCCTGCCGCTAGCCACGCAGAGAACGCAAAGATAGGCAAGCACATCAGAAGTAACCCAACGATAGTATCGAGATGAGGTTGTATAAAGACCATGCCTATCACGGCGACCACCGCGGCCCCCAATGCGCCCACTACACGTAATCCGGCCTTCTGGTAGGTCGCCCCCAAGCCAGGTTGTGCGACGATGACACAGCTAAGCATGATGGTATGGACGCCCTGCCATGCCGTCGCAGTATAAAAAAGATAACAGAGGAGGCTGGCGAGCAGGGTTTTTAGCGCAAACTGCAGATACAGCGGATTACGCCACGCATCGACGGCCATTAACGGCGGCTTTTCCGTTTGTCCGGGTAACGGCGCGATTGAGCGG
The DNA here is from genome assembly GCF_018494085.1 of Rosenbergiella collisarenosi. Lineage (GTDB taxonomy): Bacteria > Pseudomonadota > Gammaproteobacteria > Enterobacterales > Enterobacteriaceae > Rosenbergiella > Rosenbergiella collisarenosi. The sequence goes on from NZ_JABBFP010000004.1 coordinate 281,015, forward strand.
GTCACCCTAAATTGTTCACAGAGCTGGCTCAGCTCTTCCAAGATCTTATCCGCTGTCGCAATCGCTACGGGTGAGGAACCGCCTATTTCTCGCTGGCGAGCCTGGGTCGCGAGTTGTCGAAAATGCTCGGCCAACCGGGTCACCTGTTGTGTATCCGCTTTACCGGGATTGACGTGATAAAGCTCTGCCAATGCTAGGCTTTTCAAAGCTAAATTAGAGAGTGAGTACCAACTTTTACTTTTTTCTTTAAAGTCACTATTGGTAAGGCAGGCGAACTTGTAGAGTGATTGTAGCTCGTTAAGCTGCTCAGCGATAAATATGCCAACCGGTTGTTCACCGCTATTAATACCCTGCAATCTGTCCGCCGTCTGTTGGCAAAGCGCCGCGACACGTTGGTAGTACTGGTAATGGGGATAGGCCTGAATGAAGCAAGCATTCACTAACACTGTAACCACTATGGCGACTACCATCGACATCCATAACCAAAGGATTAGCCTGACGATAATCTCGCTCTCCCCAGTCATAGAAGGAAATGTCTGCGCATAGATCAATACTAGCGCCACGACGAAAAAGGCGAGACCGAGTTTTCCCAACACGCGCATAAAGAACATCGCCCAGAAGAAGAGAAATAGCGATGCGACGAGACGGATTAATGGCGTGTCATACGTGTACTTAATGATCAGTAACATGCCGCCTAGCGCCAAGAGAGCGACGACGACGAAGCCTAGCCCTATTCCCGCAGTAAGCACGACATTTTTTTGCGTGACATAAAATACGACGATGATCGCCACCGCTAAGAATGGGAGCTGGAAGCTGAGAAAGAGTAAGGTCAGCAGTAGGCACGATAGCGTAAGCCGCAGCGTGGCAGACTGCCGTTCAGCCGAGCCTTTTAACGCATCATCCAGCCACTGCCGCAATATCATGGTTGAGCAGCGCCAACTGTTAATGTGGCGCTTGCGGAGGCACCTAAGCGAAAGAGATTCGGGTCGGCGTCCGTAATCGCGATCTTTACAGGGAAACGCTGCGATACATGGACCCAGTTGATGCTCTTCTGAATCACGGGTAAGCCTTCAATCACACTATCGCCGCTGGCGAGCACTCCTGCCCCCACTGAGTCGACGCGTCCTGAAAAAGTGCGACGGTGGTCGGTCATCACCCGTACCGTTGCCCGCGTGCCGGGCGCTATATTATTGAGATCCGTCTCTCTAAAATTCGCCACTACATACCAGTGCTCGCTATCGATTAAGGTAAAGATTGGCCTTACCGCCGATGCGAACTGTCCGGTTGTCGTCTTTAATGCCACCACTGTCCCAGAGAAAGGGGCCCGTACTTCAGTACGTTCGAGGTTAATAGTCGCTAACGCAATCTGTGCAAGCGCGCCCTCACGCTGGGCGACCAAGGCATCGACGCCCGATACTGCTGCCGTTGCTTGCTTCGCTTGCAGCAGTGTGGCATTAAGCTCTGCGCGCGCCGCTTTTTCTGCCGTACGCGCCTGGTCAAGCTCCTCTTGCGAGGCAAAACCTTGTGGGACGAGCGGTTCTAAACGCTGACGGGACGAGGTGGTTTGCTGTACCAGCGCCCGCGCCCTCGCCACCGCAGCCGTGACCGACTGCGCATTATATTCCTGTGCCTTAACCGTACGGCCAGTCAACAGTATCTGTGCATCCAAGGCGGCTAATCGCGACTGTGCATCGACTAACATTGCTCGGTACTGCCGGTCATCTATCTTGAACAGAAGCTGACCTTTTTTTACTCGCTGATTATCCCTAATTGGCATCTCGACTATCTGCCCACTCACTTCGGGCACGACATCGATGGTATCCGCATAGATATAGGCATCATTGGTCTGCGGGGAGGTTTGTAAGTAGGCAATAACGCCAATCAACGCCACAATCGCCACGCAGACCACTACTAATAATGGCCATTTTCGTCGAATAAAAGCGGTATTCGATGTTGTCATGATGACTCAACCCATAAAGAAAAGTAGCCATACGATGACGGCGTAGATAAACATTAAGGCCAAATAACTGATGACCAGCGGAGAAAATGGGCGTAGCCACCCTTGGCGAGCTAGCAGGAGATGTGTCGGGATCAATAGAAACGCGCCCGCCAGACTACAGAAGAGCCATGCGGGGAAAGCAGCGCCAAGTACGGGAATAGACGGCGACAGTGTACAGCCAGTCAGTGAACTAGTGAGTAATAGCGTAAGCCCCGTTTTCCATCGATAATCCTGCCGCACAGCGGTTACTCCCTGAGTCCTTGAAGGAGATTGATTGTTAACTTTTTTCGATGAGATTGGAAGAAAAAGTATGGCGGAATCGACTGATAATTGGTTCTTTTATGCCTGACTACCTCGATAGCAACAACGATTATTTTTTAACTTCTATAAGGTATTAGAAATTATGTCATTACGGTGAATATTTTATTATTAACTTTCATACCAAAGCGTGAATTAATAATATATCCCAGCTCCATATACTCAATAATTTTATCCTAGAAATAGAATGACGGCCCTTTCATCGATATATAAAAATAAGAAAGGGATTTCTATTTTAATTATAATTCCTCCTCGCATCCAAAAGAAAACTGGCAATTAAACTCACCCTGTTCAACACTAAGGTGTAATGATCGGTATTGTTGTTCATCGCGGCTTGCGGTCAGTAACTTCTGACTGATTTGTGGTAATAAGGTGTTTGTGAGGATCGCATCGACCATCCGTCCGCCCGACTCCACTTCCGTACAACGTTGGACGATTTGCGTGACAACACTTTCTTCGATGTCGGTCACGATGTGGTGATTCTCCAGTAAGCGTCGCTGAATGCGGGTTAATTGTAAGCGCACGATCTCGCCGAGCATCTGGTCGCTCAGTGGATAATAAGGCACCACTACGAGTCGGCCTAACAACGCAGGTGGAAAGACGTGTAAAAGCGGGTCGCGTAAGGCGGTGGCAAGTGCCTCTGCATCAGGCTGTCGATCAGGATCTGCACACATTTCGGTGACAAGATCAGTTCCCACATTGGAGGTGAGAATGATCAGCGTATTACGAAAATCAATATGCCGCCCTTCACCATCCTCCATCCAACCTTTATCAAATACTTGGAAAAAGATTTCATGGACATCCGGATGCGCCTTTTCAATTTCGTCGAGTAATACCACGCTATAAGGACGACGACGAACGGCCTCGGTTAAGACGCCGCCTTCTCCGTAGCCGACATAACCAGGAGGAGCGCCTTTTAAGGTTGATACGGTGTGGGCTTCTTGGAACTCACTCATATTAATAGTGATGACATTTTGCTCCCCCCCATATAACGATTCAGCCAAGGCTAGGGCGGTTTCCGTTTTACCGACACCGGATGGCCCGCACAGCATAAAGACCCCTACCGGCTTGTTCGGATCATCAAGGCGCGCACGTGAGGTACACACACGCTTAGCAATGAGATCTAGCCCATGGCGTTGACCAATTACCCGCTGATTAAGGGTATCCGCGAGATTTAATACCGCATCGATATCGTTTTTAACCATGCGCCCTAAGGGAATACCGGTCCAATCTGACACGACGGCAGCCACGACGTTTTCATCCACCGCGGCAAATAATAGTGGGACTTCCCCCTGTAGCTCGGTCAATTGCTGCTGTGTCGCCAGTAATTGCTGGCGAAGCTCGCCTAGCGCCTCAGGCTTCGCTTGGTGAAGCTGCGCGCGTAGCGCAATAAGCTGACTCACTAACGCTTTCTCTTGCTGGCAACGTGATGCCAACGCCTCGCACTCAGCGTGCTGAGCCTCTAGTACACGCTCTAGCTGCTCGACGCGCCGATCCTCCCCTAGCGCGACACAGGCCTCCCGTTTGGCAATCTCGATCTCGACCTCAAGGGCCGTAATCTGCTGGCGACAGTCGTCGAGTTGCGCGGGAGGGGCACTCTGACTGACCGCGACGCGAGCGCAGGCAGTATCCAATAAGGCAATCGCTTTATCGGGGAGTTGACGAGCGGGTATATAACGGTGAGAGAGCTTCACCGCTGCCGTGACTGCTTCATCCAATAGCAGAACGTGATGATGTTTTTCTAACGGCGAGACCGTGCTACGTAGCATAAGAACCGCTTTGCTTTCATCCGGTTCAGGGACTTGAAGTGGTTGAAAACGCCGTGTCAGTGCAGGATCTTTCTCAATATATTTTTTATATTCTGCCCAGGTGGTTGCGCCAATCGTCCGCAACTGGCCTCGTGCCAACGCAGGTTTAAGTAAATTGGCCGCATCCCCCGTCCCTTGCTGCCCCCCCGCACCGACCAGGGTGTGAATTTCATCAATAAACAGAATGATCGGTGTTGCACTGGATTGCACTTCATTGATCAACGATTGCAAACGTGCTTCGAATTCTCCCCTCATCCCCGCGCCGGCTTGTAATAGACCGATATCGATCAACCACAGCTGAACATTTTGTAAGGGTTCGGGAACATCGCCTGCTGCGATACGGCGCGCAAAGCCTTCTACCACAGCCGTTTTACCCACCCCAGCTTCACCGGTCAGTAGCGGGTTATTTTGTCGACGCCGCATTAAGATATCGATCAGTTGACGAATTTCTTCATCACGTCCGACAACCGGATCAATCTTCCCGTCGCGCGCACGCTGAGTCATATCTTGTCCATACTGAGCCAGCGTCTGGGTTGCTGTGGGGCCGCCATGCGCTGGCACAGGCTCGATCGAGACCTGCTGCGCTTCTTTACTCGGCGCCAGTAGCGTAGTGAACTGTTCACTTAACAGTTCCACATTGATGCGCGTGAATTGAGGCGAGATCCCCCTTAGAACGGTGGCGAGATTCCACGTTTTCAGGATCCCGATCAGTAAATGCCCGGTCCGTAGACGACTCACGCCGAATTTGAGCGACCCTATGACCCAGGCACGTTCTACCGCGCTGTCGATATGCTCTGACAAATCGGAGACAGAACTCGCGCCACGCGGTAATGCCTCTAACCCGGTAATAATGTCGCGGGTTAATGCGGCCTCATCTAATGCGAAGTGCTGGATGATCAGCTGTAGGTCGCCTTCTTGCTGCTGCATTAATTGATGCAACCAATGCACTAGCTCTACATAAGGATTGCCTCGCAACTTACAAAATGCCGTCGCACTCTCTAACGAGGAAAAAAGTAAAGGTTCTAGTTTGCCGAAAAGAACGGCTCGACTAATTTCAGACATATTCAGTTCCATTGAAAATGATTAAGTAAGCAGCGGTACGCGCTCCTATCGAGATAGCACGGTAGAGAATAATTTTTTAATTAATAAAACGATAATATTTGTAGATTAATTGATTTTTTTAGTGCAACCCAACTAGCTTAATAGAAACTGGTAACAATGAATAATAGACTATTACATCTTCCTTATTTTACTCGGCCACCAATCTTAATAACTAAGATATATTTTAGATAAATAATGAGAATAAATTTAATTATTAGATAGAAACGAGGCGGATAGATTAAATCTTATTGGACATCGCGGATAGGGGAAGACTTATTAGCACTGATAATAAAAACCCCCGCAGTAACGGGGGCTTGTCGAGGATATTTTTGTAATGCTTATTAAAACGGAATATCGTCGTCAAAGTCCATTGGCGGCTCATTTCCACCAGCAGGTGCCTTAGGAGACTGTGGAGCTTGTCCACCACCGCTAAATTGCGCGCCGGAAGATTGAGGCTGTTGAGGCTGACCCCAGCCATTATTATTGTTCGGCGCACCGCCGCCTTGAGGCGCCGCATTGCCACCTTGGCGTCCGCCTAGCATTTGCATGGTACCACCAACATTCACCACGACTTCGGTGGTATAACGCTCTTGGCCACCTTGGTCCTGCCATTTACGCGTACGCAGTTGGCCTTCGATGTAAACTTGAGAGCCTTTACGCAGGTATTCACCTGCCACTTCTGCCAATTTTCCAAATAGCACAACACGGTGCCATTCTGTAATCTCTTTATTTTCACCGGTTTGCTTATCACGCCAGCTTTCAGAGGTGGCCAGTGTAATGTTAGTCACTGCTCCTCCGTTTGGCATATACCGAACTTCTGGATCTTGACCCAAGTTACCGACAAGAATCACTTTGTTTACGCCGCGACTGGCCATTGCACTCTCTCCTGATGAAAAATTATACAGATACTATCTAACGGATGATAGCACGTCACTGCTTGCATTGGGTAGTTTAGAGCAACTGCACAAACTCAATCATTATAACAGAAACTACTGGATATTTATTCAGGTTATTTTTTGTGCCATACTATAGAGTCTGCTTGAAATCGATGCAGAGCGATGTCATCTCAGCGTATAGGCAATCAAATTGGGAAATGTGAATGGATAAGATCGAAGTACGGGGTGCACGAACCCATAATTTAAAAAATATCAACCTCACCATCCCTCGTGACAAGCTAGTGGTTGTCACTGGTCTTTCTGGATCAGGTAAATCCTCGCTGGCCTTCGATACCCTTTACGCCGAAGGACAGCGCCGCTACGTCGAATCACTCTCGGCCTATGCGCGGCAATTTCTTTCATTGATGGAAAAGCCCGACGTCGATCATATCGAGGGGCTCTCCCCCGCTATTTCGATCGAACAAAAGTCGACATCCCATAACCCGCGCTCGACCGTGGGGACCATCACCGAGATCCATGACTATCTGCGACTCCTCTTCGCACGGGTGGGGGAACCTCGCTGCCCAACGCACCATCAGCCTCTTGCGGCCCAAACGGTTAGCCAGATGGTTGACCAAGTATTACAACAGCCGGAAGGACAGCGGTTAATGTTGCTCGCCCCAATCATTAAAGATCGTAAGGGTGAGCACGTTAAGACGCTAGAAAGCCTTGCAGCGCAGGGCTACATTCGTGCACGGATCGATGGCGAAGTCTGTGATCTTTCCGATCCACCTAAACTTGAGTTACAAAAGAAGCATAGCATCGAAGTGGTCGTGGATCGTTTTAAGGTTCGCGACGACATCGGTACGCGCTTGGCGGAATCCTTCGAGACCACCCTCACCTTGTCAGGCGGCACCGCGATTGTAGCGGATATGGACGATAGCAAAGCCGAAGAGCTGCTCTTTTCCGCGAACTTTGCCTGTCCTGTGTGTGGCTATAGCATGCGTGAGCTGGAGCCTCGTCTCTTCTCGTTTAATAACCCGGCGGGCGCGTGCCAGACTTGTGATGGCCTAGGCGTGCAACAATATTTCGATCCTGAACGCGTGATCCAAAACCGTGAAATTTCGTTAGCGAACGGTGCTATTCGCGGCTGGGATCGTCGTAACTTCTATTATTACCAGATGCTACGCTCCCTCAGCGATCACTATAAATTCGATGTCGAAGCCCCTTTTGAATCGCTAGATGCAGAGACGCAGAAAGTGATTCTGTATGGTTCGGGTAAAACCAATATCGAATTTAAGTATGTCAACGATCGTGGAGATACCTCCGTTCGACGCCACCCTTTCGAAGGCGTGTTACACAATATGGAACGGCGCTATAAAGAGACCGAATCGAACGCGGTTCGTGAAGAGTTAGCGAAGTTTATTAGCAACTGTGCGTGTAGCAGCTGCCACGGTACGAGGTTGAAAGAAGAAGCGCGTAACGTCTTCGTTACGGAGAAGACATTACCCGAGATATCAGAAATGAGCATCGGCCACGCGAGCGACTTCTTTGAACACTTAGCGCTAAGCGGTCAGAAAGCGCAAATTGCCGACAAGATCCTAAAAGAGATCCGTGAGCGCCTAGGCTTCCTGGTCAATGTCGGCCTGAACTACTTATCGTTATCCCGTTCGGCAGAGACGCTGTCCGGCGGCGAAGCACAGCGTATCCGCTTAGCCAGCCAAATTGGTGCGGGGCTGGTCGGCGTGATGTACGTCCTTGATGAGCCTTCTATCGGCCTACATCAACGCGATAACGAACGATTACTGAGCACCCTTATCCACCTACGTGACTTGGGGAATACGGTCATCGTGGTAGAACACGATGAGGATGCGATCCGTGCCGCCGACCATGTCATCGATATTGGCCCTGGGGCCGGTGTGCATGGTGGATCTGTCGTCGCCGAAGGCAATGTACATCAGATTATGGCTAATGAGGCCTCTCTGACCGGTCAATACCTGAGTGGTAAGAAGGCTATCGAAGTGCCAAAGGAGCGCGTGAAGGCTGATCCCGAGAAAACATTACGCATCGCTGGCGCACGCGGTAACAATTTAAAAAATGTCACACTATCACTGCCTGTCGGGCTCTTCACTTGTGTCACAGGGGTATCGGGGTCCGGTAAATCGACGTTGATCAACGATACGCTCTTCCCGATCGCCCAGCGTCAGCTCAATGGTGCAACGATCGCCGAGCCGGCTCCTTACCATGAGGTGAAGGGGCTGGAACATTTCGATAAAGTGATCGATATTGACCAAAGCCCGATCGGTAGGACACCACGATCCAACCCAGCGACCTATACCGGTATTTTCACCCCGGTACGTGAGCTATTTGCTGGCGTTCCTGAAGCACGCTCGCGGGGTTATACTCCGGGTCGTTTCAGTTTCAATGTTAAGGGTGGGCGCTGCGAGGCATGTCAGGGCGATGGCGTCATTAAAGTGGAGATGCACTTCTTACCAGACGTGTATGTCCCATGTGATCAATGCCAAGGTAAGCGTTATAACCGCGAGACACTGGAAATAAAGTATAAAGGGAAGAACATTCACGAAGTGCTGGATATGACTATCGAAGAGGCTAAAGACTTTTTCGAGGCGGTTCCCGCGCTCGCCCGTAAATTGCAGACCTTAATCAGTGTAGGGCTCTCTTACATTCGCTTAGGCCAGTCGGCGACGACCTTATCTGGCGGTGAAGCACAGCGGGTTAAGTTATCTCGCGAGCTCTCTAAACGTGGCACTGGCCAGACGCTGTATATTCTCGACGAACCGACGACTGGGCTACATTTTGCCGATATCCAACAGCTGTTAGTGGTCCTCCACCAGCTGCGAGATCAGGGGAATACCATTGTCGTGATCGAACATAACCTGGATGTGGTAAAAACTGCAGACTGGATTGTCGATCTCGGCCCTGAAGGCGGTAGTGGTGGCGGTGAGATCCTGATCGCTGGATCGCCAGAGACGGTCGCGGAATGTGAACAGTCTCATACCGCACGCTTCTTGAAACCTTTACTCAACAAATAATGTTAGCGGCCCAGCGTGTCTGGGCTTTTTTTCGCAACGATGAGGAGCCATCATGGCAGATATTAATGCTTATGCAGCACAGGATGAGAAATCACCCCTAACCCCTTTTCATTATTCATCTCGGGATGTGCGCGATAACGACGTCAAAATTGAGATTTTATACTGCGGCGTCTGTCACTCTGATTTGCATATGGCGCGTAACGAGTGGAAAAGTACGCAATACCCTATCGTCCCGGGCCATGAAATCGTTGGACGCATTATTGAGGCTGGCGCGTCAGCCAAAAAATTCAAACAGGGTGATCTCGTCGGGGTCGGGTGTATGGTCGACTCCTGCCGTACCTGTTCAAGCTGTGAAGAGGGCGAGGAAAACTATTGTGAAAATGGTTTCGTGGCCACCTACAACAGTAAGGATCGTCATTCAGAAGCCATTACTTATGGCGGCTATGCAACCGATATTGTGGTCGACCAAGACTTTGTACTGAAAGTCCCTGAAAACCTCGATCCGGCCGGTGTCGCTCCTTTACTTTGTGCAGGGGTCACTACCTATTCTCCTCTACGCCATTGGAATGTCGGCCCTGGCCAAAAAGTCGGGATTGTTGGATTAGGCGGTCTCGGCCATATGGGGGTTAAGTTAGCCCATGCGATGGGTGCCAAGGTCGTGCTCTTCACCACTTCCGCCTCGAAAATCGAAGATGGGAAGCGCTTAGGGGCTGATGAAGTCGTGATCTCCAAAGATGCTGAGCAGATGGAAGCGCAAGTGAATAGCTTCGATCTAATCCTTAATACCGTTGCCGCACAGCACGACTTAACGCAGTTTATCCGTTTGCTGAAACGTGATGGGCACTTAGCGTTAGTGGGGGTTCCAGAGCATGATCACCCCGCACCGAGCGTCGCCGAGTTAGTCTTTAAACGCCGAACTGTAGGGGGCTCGCTCATCGGGAGTATCGCGGAAACTCAAGAGATGCTCGATTTCTGTGGCGAGCATAATATCACGGCGGATATTGAGTTAATCACTATCGACCAAATCAACGAAGCCTACGAGCGCATGCTTAAAAGCGATGTGAAGTATCGTTTTGTGATCGATAATAACTCACTAAGAAAGTAAGCCATTACTTACCGTTCCCCACCAGGGGAACGGTATTTCTTCTACACCTCGCCCTGTAGTGTGGCGATAATCCTACGTCCACCGCCGTGAAAGCGATGCTCTCCCAGCCAGATCCCTTGCCACGTCCCCAACATCACTTTTCCCCGTGAGATCGGCAATACCAACGAGACACCCAATAATGAGGATTTAATATGCGCCGGCATATCGTCCGCCCCCTCATAATCATGTTGATAAGTGGCATTGTCTGGAACAGTTCGTAGAAAATGCTGTTCCATATCTGCACGCACGGTCTGATCACAGTTTTCGTTGAGTGTTAGTGACGCGGAAGTATGTTGAAGCAGAAGATGGAGTTGCCCAACTTTAATGCTGGCCACTTCAGGGAGTGCCGACAGGATCTCATCGGTAATCAGATGAAAACCACGTTTTTTCTCTGTTAGTTGAATCAGTTGTTGATACCACATTGTTCTCTCCTTCCTCTCTTTCTGTCCTCGAAGTGTAGCAAATCAGTGGCTTACCTTAGTATTCGATACGCTCAATTCAGTATTACGGATATTTTCGAAAAAAAATAACTAACCGTGATAATGAGTTAGCGTTAACTTTTTCGTACAAAGAAAATTGAACTAATTCTCGCTATTGATAATAAAAATAATTATCACTATGATTCGCTATCGCTTAATAACTAAGCGTGATGACACAGCAGTGATCACAGATTAACCATTATAATTACAATTAGGTAAGACACATGACATCGCGATTTTTTACCATGGGGAATAAGCTCTCGGCATTGTCTTTGCTGAGCGCAGCAATTGGGTTAGCACTCACTACTGGCCTAGCCAGAGCTGACGATGCTGCCGTACAAACACTGACCGTTTCTGGCCAGAACCAGAACGGGAATGATAGCGCTACAGATCAAGATAGTCATCGCTATACCGTTCCTATCACGCGCAGCGGTACCAAGATGAACCTGACGAATAGAGATATTCCTCAGTCGGTAAGCGTTATTACTGAGCAGCGAATGAAGGATCAAGATCTACGTACATTAAATGATGTGCTTAAGCAAAGCCCGGGTATCTCTTCAAATCAGAGCGATAGCGAGCGCTACTCTTATTTTGCTCGCGGGTTCTATATCAATAATTATAGCTACGATGATATTCCCGTCACACAAACCGCGCCGTGGAACTTTGGTGAAACCGACGATGATATGGCGAAGTATCAGCGCGTCGATGTGATTCGTGGAGCGAGCGGACTCATGTCAGGCACGGGTAACCCTTCTGCGACTATTAACTTAATCAGAAAGAAAGCAGAGAGTAAAACGTTTACCGGCGATCTGAGTGCCAGTTATGGCAGTTGGAATAATCAACGCTATGTGGCTGATCTGCAGGGCCCTCTCAACGAAAGTGGGACATTACGTGGCCGCTTCGTGAGCGGTTATCAGGATCAAGACAGTAATTTAGATCGCTACCATAAATCGTCGAAATTCTTCTATACCGATATCGCTGCCGACCTTACCGATAACACGACGTTAGACATCGGTTATGACTACCAAGAACGAAATACGGGTAACCCTACGTGGGGCGGCTTACCTACGTGGTATACCAATGGTGATAAAACCCATTACAGTCGCAGCACCAACCCCGCCGCCGATTGGACACACTACAATACGCTGGCGCGTAGACAATTCGCAAATCTAGTTACCCGCTTTGATAATGGCTGGGAAACGCATATCAATGCCATGCATGGCGAGACGCAGATGGATAGCCGGCTATTTTACTTAAGCGGTTTCCCTGACCAAACAACCGGTATGTTACAGTCTACCGGCTATGGTTATGCTGGCTGGTATAAGGGGATCCGTACGCAAACCGCCGTCGATGCTTTTGCGACAGGTCCCTTTAAACTATTTGGTCGCCAACATCAGCTCGTTGCTGGCGTCGATTACAGCCGTCAACGTAACCGCTATGATTATTCTACTGCGATGTATACGCCTGAGCAGCTGGGTAACTACAATCAGTGGGACGGTAATATTGCACAACCCGATTGGCCAGCGTGGGCGCTGTCGTCTAGCGATACCATCCGTCAGCGCTCGGGTTATGTCGCGGCACGCTTCTCGTTAGCCGATCCGCTCTCTTTGGTGGCGGGAATGCGTTATACGGAATACACCACTAATGGCACTAGCGCGACTATGCAAAAAAATAACCTCACGCCTTACGGTGGGTTAGTTTACGACCTTAACGACTGGCTTTCTGCTTATGCCAGTTATACATCGATCTTCCAACCCCAGACCTATCGTGACCGTACGGGCCATTACTTAAAACCAGTGACCGGTAAAAACTACGAAACAGGGTTGAAGGCTGATTGGTTAGATAGCCGCTTAACTTCAACCTTATCGGTATTCCGTATCGAGCAAACCAATCTTGGTCAAGAGATCACCGGGCAATATGTCAACAACAGTAGTGAGACGGCTTACCGAGCGGCTAATGGTGTTGTCAGTCGCGGCGTCGAATTTGAGGTAAATGGTGCAGTGACCGATAATTTAAATATGACATTCAGCGCCTCACGCTATGTCGCACAAGATAGCAGCAAAGATCGGATCAACCCACAGCTACCGCAGACGCAGTTTAAGCTATTCTCTAGCTACTTGGTTCCCGCAATGCCTGACCTGACCATCGGTGGTGGAATAACTTGGCAAAATGCCACCTACCAAGAGGCTACTGGGCCAAACGGCAATACGGTGCGTGTTGTTCGAGGTAGCTACCCGCTTGCAGATCTCTTTGCGCGCTATCAGCTGACACGCCAGCTTTCAGTACAGGCTAACGTGAAAAACCTCTTCAACCGCGACTACGAGAGTAATTTGAGCGATTACGTCGTGTACGGTGAATCACGTAACTACTCAGTTAACCTCAACTACCATTTCTAATTTTTCTAGAGGGGGAGTCGATTCCCCCTCTTTCCCATTATCACTAGGTAAAAAACCTAGCGAATAAGGAGTAACTATGTTTACTGCTAGACGTTCGTCTTCCCCACTACTGGTCAGTGCCTTAACTATTGCTACCGTGCTGATCAGTGGCTGCCAGTCTCATTCCGCTACTAAAACCACACCACCGCCCGCCCCTAAACCGCCAACCGTTGCCACGTCTTCGGCAGTTCAGGAAAAAGCGATAGGAGAAGGGTTATATGAGATGGCGCTATTTAGCTCTTCATCGACCTTATATGTCGCGAGCGCCCAAAGCTTTAAAAACGATAACGGTGGCGTACTGTATAAAGTCAATCCTACAACCCTCGCGATTACTGGATTAACCCACACCGATTTAAAAAATTTTGGGGTGGCCAGCCAACCGGATAATGACTTTTTCTACACCACAAACTCGCTAGACGGTACGGTATCGAAAGTGGAAGTGAAGAGCGGCAAAGTAGTGAAACGCTTAGCTCTCAGCAAGAAGAACAGTAAAGGCGAAACGGATGGTGCTCGTGAGTTGCTGTGGGTGGGTAACGAACTCTATGTTGGCGCCGTCGCTAACCCAGGTTATATCAGTGTTATCGATACGCATACCTTCACCGTCAAAACCCGTATTCAGCATGCTGGGAAATGGGTCACTGGCTTACTGTACTCCCCTACGACGCAACGTATTTACGCGGGCAACGGTAGTGGCGAAATCTTAGTAATCAATCCTAAAAACCATCGAATCGAAAAACGTTGGACAACGGGCGAGAGTAAAACGAATCTATTCCTAAACTTTGCTGAAGATCCTGTAACTCATCGACTCTTCGTGACGGATAATTCGCAAGGTAAAGCGACTTATGTGTTTGATGAGCTTTCAGGCAAAGTGATCAAAAAAATCCCGGGTGATAGCCTGGGGATCAAGTTTAATGCACAGCGTAACGAGCTTTACATCAGTCAACGCGAGTCTAAGCAGGTACTGCGCGTCGATGCCACGACTTACGCAGTAAAACAGCAGTGGCGCTTTGCGGGGGCCCCTAATAGCCTGCTGCTGTCTGATGAGGGTAAAACGTTATTTGTGACAGTGAAACAAGAATTGAATAAGGACTATTCCGCTAAAGGTCCCGATAGCCTAGTACGTATCGACCTTTCAGCGCACTAGCGGCCATAAAAAAGGGCGCCTCAGGCGCCCGACTTCTTACATAACCGCGGCCATCGCCGTAGCGACTTTTTCAATATTTTTCTGGTTCAATCCTGCCATACACATTCTTCCACTACCGATCAGATAAACACCAAACTCTTCACGTAAGCGAACGACTTGATCTGGGATCCAGCCACGATAACTGTACATGACTCGTTGACGGGCTCGGTAGCGAGCAATACTATTTTTAATGCGCTGGCAAATGGAATTGAAATACAATTAAAAAGGAGTAATAAATGCCATACAATGAACCGCGAATATATCGGCTGAAAGCAACAGTTGGAAACTGTGGAGCTAATAATTCTACTGACGTTAAAGCAATACAGAAGATGATCATTGGTGCCGGGTATCAGTTATCGACTGGGCGTACTCTTAATATAAATGGTGTGTGCAGTTCACAAACCAATGAAGCGATAGTTTGGTACCAACGCCTTTTAACATTATCTCCAACCGGGCTAATTCATCCCACTGATAGTTTTTTTATTCGTGCGATGGAGAATGCGAATTCTCCAGGATTGAGGGGACAGCCTATCTCTGGTTCTCTGCGAGTAAGCGAGGGACAGATGACATTTGATGCTGAAGGACTTGATTATATTACTGCCATCACGCCTTTTAGGCAGCGATATTATCCGAGCTTTTCTAGAATATTACATTGGCCTTCTAAATTCTCGTCTGGTGTTACTCTCGGTCGGGGCTACGATATGGGAAATCGTACTAGTGGTGAAATCTTTTCAACACTTAGACAGGCGGGTATTGAAGAATACAAAGCTGTTATATGTTCTAAAGCATCTTATCTTAAAGGTCGGCAGGCAGAACAGTTTGTAAGAGTTTATGGAAATCTTATAGGTGAGATCACGCACTCCCAACAGATCAAAATTTTTGAAATGGTATATCGGGAAAAAATAAACTACGCAAAAGGAGTGTACTCAAGAAACTCGCGCCATGTAACGAATGCATTGACTTGGTACCAAATCGATAGAGGGATACATGATGTATTTATCGATACGCTCTATCAGGGTAATAAGTCAGCACCAGAGATGGTAAAGTTAATAGCAAGTGGTGGTAGCCGAATTGATATCATCAATTATCTAGAAAATGATCCAGTTTTAAATAAAGATCAAAGAAGAAATGAAATAAGAATAAGGAGCCTGAATAAATGAGTAATTTTTTTCCTATTTATCTCTTCTGTTCATTATGTTCGGTTTTTACTGTTAATGCTTACGCAAAATCACCCTTCCCCTCTATCGTCGATAATAAGGACGTTACCCTCTGTATAAGAAAATACGGTGATAACAACAGTGAATGTTTGGCTTCTTTGAGTGACATATCAGAAAGAAAATTAACTACCGTTTATCAGGAAAAATTAAATGAAATCTCACATTACGATTATAACCAGTGGTGGATGGGAGAAAGTAAACAAAGAGAGGGGATGAAAGACGCTTTTGTTCGAAGCCAAAAGTTATGGTTGGAATATCGTCAAGACTACTGCAAATCAGCCAGTGCGGGAGCCGAAGGTATTAAAGACTATGGTGCAATAGCGTTAAGTTGTCTTATAAATATGGGAAAAAGGCGCATAGACGAAATCAGAATGCTTCATCCCAATCTCTCCGATGGTTAGCTATAGCTGACACACTAACTCGTCAGTAGGAAACAAAAACTAAATAAGGACTATTCCCTAAACGTCCCGATAGCCTAGTACGTATCGACCTCTCAGCGCACTAGCGGCCATAAAAAAGGGCGCCTCAGGCGCCCGACTTCTTACATAACCGCGGCCATCGCCGTAGCGACTTTTTCAATATTTTGCTGGTTCAACCCTGCCATACACATTCTTCCACTACCGATCAGATAAACACCAAACTCTTCACGTAAGCGAACGACTTGATCTGGGCTTAAACCGGTATAGCTGAACATGCCCCGTTGACGGGTCAAGTAACTGAAATCCTTACCTGGTATTTCCTGCTGTAGCGCGCTGACTAAGGCTTCACGCATCGCTAAAATACGCAGGCGCATCGCTTCAAGCTCGGCTTTCCAATCTGCGAATAATGGCGCATCGGTCAGAATGGTGGCGACAACTTTCGCACCGAAAGCGGGTGGACTAGAGTAGTTACGACGTACCGCTGCTTTGAGTTGCCCTAATACACGATCGGCTTCTTCACTACTGTCACAGGCTACAGACAAGCCGCCAACACGTTCGCCATAGAGCGAGAAAATTTTTGAAAATGAGTTGCTGACGATAACCGGTAAACCTTGCTGGGCAGCTTGACGGATCGCATAACAATCCGCTTCGAGGCCTGCGCCAAAGCCTTGATAGGCGATGTCCATAAAAGGGATCAGCTTACGAGCCTTAAGGAGAGCAATAGTCTCATCCCATTGTGCATCGGTAAGATCCGCACCTGTGGGGTTATGGCAGCACGGGTGGAGCAAGACGATGCTCTGTTCTGGCAGGCTGTTTAGTTTTTCGATGAAGCCGCTAAAATTAACGCCTTGCGTGGCGGTATCGTACCAAGGGTAAGTCTGTACCGGGAATCCAGCGCCATTGAAGATGGCAATATGGTTTTCCCAAGTCGGATCACTGACCCACACTTCAGAATTTGGAAAATAACGTTTTAGGAAATCAGCACCGACTTTTAACGCGCCAGAGCCGCCTAGGGTTTGGATCGTCGCGATTTTACTCGCCTCGATATTCGCCCCGAACAGTAGTTGGCCGACGGCTTTACGATAGTTAGCCAAGCCTTCCATCGGTAGATAAACCGATGCTTCATTGATGGATGATTGTAGACGCGTCTCAGCCTCAGCAACAGCGTTGAGCTGCGGGATAATTCCTTGCTCGGTATAGTAGAGACCTATACTCAGGTTAACTTTTTCGTCACGCGGGTCTTGTTTGAATTTTTCCATTAGCGAGAGGATTGGATCGCCAGCATAAGCATCAACATTCTGAAACACAGTAGATATCTCCATCATGGGGCTAAAATGCAATAAGCGCCGTTAGCAGCGCCCCACTACCATAGTATTAATCGTGCCGAGAAAGAAGGCGTAATCTCGCAAAAAAAGATTTTTCGATAAGAATAAACACTACTCTTCGTCGTAATCTGGACCCGCATAATTATCGAAGCGCGACCATTGACCATTAAAGGTTAAGCGTACCGAGCCGATTGGTCCATTTCGCTGTTTACCGATGATGATTTCTGCAATCCCTTTTAGGTCGCTATTCTCGTGATAGACCTCATCGCGATAGATAAACATAATTAAGTCGGCATCCTGCTCAATCGAGCCTGATTCACGTAAGTCAGAGTTAACGGGCCGTTTATCTGCCCGTTGCTCTAGGGAGCGGTTCAGCTGCGAGAGTGCCACGACAGGCACATTAAGCTCTTTTGCTAACGCCTTGAGCGATCGTGAGATCTCCGCGATCTCTAAGGTTCGATTTTCGGTTAAAGCCGGTACCCGCATTAACTGCAGGTAATCGATCATGATCATGCTCAACCCGTTATTTTCACGGTAGATTCTACGGGCGCGGGAGCGGACTTCAGTGGGCGTTAACCCAGAGGCATCATCGATAAAGATATTCTTCTTCTCTAGTAGAATTCCCATCGTTGCCGAGATACGCGCCCAATCCTCGTCGTCTAGCTGCCCGGTTCTAATTTTCGTTTGATCAACACGGGATAGCGAGGCAAGCATCCGCATCATCAATTGCTCGCTAGGCATCTCTAAGCTGAAGATAAGCACCGGTTTATCTTGTAGCATTGCCGCATTCTCACACAGGTTCATCGCAAAAGTCGTCTTACCCATTGATGGGCGTGCCGCGACAATAATGAGATCGGAACCCTGTAATCCTGCCGTTTTTTTATTGAGATCTTGGTAACCGGTATCGACACCCGTCACCCCATCGTGGGGCGTCGAGACGAGCGCTTCAATACGATTGATCGTAGCCTCGAGAATTTGTTCGATATTCTGTGGGCCTTCATTTTTATTAGCCCGCTTTTCAGCGATCTTAAACACGCTAGATTCCGCAAGATCCAGAAGATCTTCGCTTGAGCGGCCTTGCGGATCGAAGCCAGCATCGGCGATCTCGTTTGCTACGGAGATCATTTCGCGCACTACGGCCCGCTCACGAACGATATCGGCGTAGGCCCCAATGTTGGCGGCGCTTGGCGTGTTCTTCGCGAGTTCTGCGAGATAGGCAAAGCCCCCCGATAACTCAAGCTCACCACGTAGCTCAAGGGATTCCGATAGGGTAATCAGGTCGATCGGCTGTCCCTGTTCGAGCAGTCGGTGCATTTCGGAAAAAATGAGACGGTGGGGACGGCTATAGAAATCCTCCGCAACAACGCGCTCTGAGACGTTATCCCAGCGCTCGTTATCGAGCATCAGTCCGCCTAACACCGACTGTTCTGCTTCCACTGAGTGTGGGGGCATTTTAATCCCTGCCAGCTGTTTATCTTGAGGGGTCGGTTTGTTAGAGGGTTTATTTCCTGCCATAGTATTGATACCAGTCGTCGAAAAGGGGCGCGCCCATTATACGGTTTTCGCGCTAATTGTCGCCCCAAGTCTTGGGGAAAAACCTTACCCTCTCGGAGAACCTTTCTATGGCACACCGCATCGAATTTCGCCAACATGGCGGGCCAGAAGTCTTACGTTGGACGCCTTATACCCAAGCCGCCCCACAAGATAATGAGATTATCGTCCGCCACCATGCTATTGGCCTCAACTATATCGATACTTATGTACGCAGCGGCCTGTACCCAGTTAATCAGTTCCCTTCGGGAGTAGGGACCGAGGCAGCCGGTGAAGTGGTCGCGGTTGGATCGCAAGTAACACGCTTTAAAGTCGGTGATCGGGCGGTCTATTGTCAATCGAGTCTCGGCGCTTACAGCGAATACCATCAGGTCGATCAAACCAA
This sequence comes from Rosenbergiella collisarenosi, assembly GCF_018494085.1. GTDB lineage: Bacteria > Pseudomonadota > Gammaproteobacteria > Enterobacterales > Enterobacteriaceae > Rosenbergiella > Rosenbergiella collisarenosi. The sequence continues at coordinate 300,307 of NZ_JABBFP010000004.1, forward strand.
AGCGGTCGTGCTGCCAGAGGCGATTAGTTATGAAATGGCGGCAGCCTCTTTCCTAAAAGGGTTAACCGTTTATTACTTACTGCACCTTACCCACCCGGTACAACGCGATGAGACCCTGTTATTTCATGCCGCCGCAGGCGGTGTTGGATTAATCGCCTGCCAATGGGCACAGGCATTAGGTGCCAAGCTTATCGCCAGCGTCGGGTCAGAAAGTAAAGCAGAGCGGGCACGTACAGCCGGGGCTTGGGCCACGATTAATACTCAGTCAGACGACATCGCTCAACGTGTCGCCGAGCTTACGGACGGAAAGAAAGTTCCGGTGGTTTACGATTCGGTGGGTAAAGCCACTTGGCAAGCTTCACTGGATAGCTTACAACCGCGAGGACTAATGGTGAGCTTTGGTAATGCATCCGGCCCAGTCACGGGGATTGATTTAGCGATACTCAACCAGAAAGGCTCGCTGTTCGTGACTCGCCCTTCACTCAACGGATATATCACTACCCCGCAGCAGCTTGACGACGCTAGCGCGGCTCTTTTCGCGATGATTGCGGCAGGAAAAATTAACGTCGACGTTCCGCCTACACAGCGCTTTGCGCTACGTGATGCGGAGCATGCTCACCGGGCACTGGAGAACCGTAAAACTAGCGGGGCTTGCTTATTAATTCCATAAAAAAGCCTCCCGAAAGGGAGGCGATTTTACTGTAAAAATGTAGGTACAGAGGGCACATGAATACTCAAGCGCTTAGTGCAGATAATCGCAGAAGAATGTGTAGAAAAACTTAACTTAGCTCACACTTTCTCGGTATTGTTGCGAAACTTTTGCTAATGCTGCTTCCAGTACCGTCACATCAGCCCCTGGCTTGTGCGCATTCTCGCTAAGATGACGTCGCCATTGCCGCGAGCCTGGGATGCCTTGAAAGAGGCCTAGCATATGGCGCGTGATATGTCCGAGGTACGTGCCCCGGGCGAGTTCACTGTCGATATAGGGGTACATGGCCTCAACTGCCGCAACACAATCAACGGCCGGCGCAGTGCTACCAAATAATTGACGGTCAACGTCCACCAGCATTCCTGGGTTCTGATAGGCTTCACGTCCTATCATTACGCCGTCAAGATGAGTCAAATGCTGTTCGGCCTGTTCAAGAGTCTTGATGCCGCCGTTTAGCGCTAGCGTCAGCTGCGGAAAATCCTGCTTTAACTGATAGACTCGCGGATAATCGAGCGGCGGGATTTCGCGGTTCTGTTTCGGGCTTAATCCGGATAACCATGCTTTACGAGCATGGATCACGAAGGTATCGCACCCTCCCCGTTCAGCAACCGTGCCAATAAAATCGCAGAGAAACTCGTAACTGTCTTGTTCATCAATACCGATGCGCGTTTTTACCGTGACGGGGATTGAGACAACATCCTTCATTGCTTTTATACAGTCGGCGACCAGTGCCGCATCGGCCATTAAACAGGCGCCGAAGCGTCCATTCTGTACACGGTCAGAAGGACAACCTACGTTCAGGTTAATTTCGTCGTATCCACGTGCTTGAGCGAGACGCGCCGCATGAGCCAGGTCGTGGGGATCGCTTCCGCCAAGCTGTAAGCTGACGGGATGTTCTTGTTCGCTATAAGCTAAGTAATCGCCTTTTCCATGGATAATGGCGCCCGTCGTGACCATCTCTGTATACAGCAACGTATGTTGCGTAAGTTGACGTAAAAAATAGCGACAGTGCCGATCGGTCCAATCCAACATCGGCGCAACAGAGAAGCGATTGGCGATGTGGGGAACAGTAGTCTTGCTTGAAGGTAGAACTTGGGGGCTATGATTATCTAACATTTTTTTCTTTAGAACCGTCGTATTACTGGTGAGTTCCCCAGCAATGCCGATGCTTGATGAGGTGCGATATGGATATACATGAAAACCTCATCACTATAACACATAATTACTCCGGTTAAGCCGAACACCCCACTTCCCTGTAGGGTATGAACGGCAAGTAAGAGGAGTTATTTTCTCCAGTCTTTGTTCTGCTGCGCTTTAATAATTTCGATGAATTCCGCTGGGAATACATTGCTGAACTTAGCGTCATTATCGATAATCACCTCGCACATTCCGGTAATATCCTGCTACGCCTCGACCTGAAATAGATCGAAGGTAAGATCGGCATGACTGATATGATTTACCTTTAGCGACTGTCAGAGCATGTTTCGATGCACAATAGACGCCCGCCCTATCAGGTCTTATCGATTCCCCTCAACGGGGACCAATTTGTATTCGCAACAATTTTGTATGAGAAGACTTTAGTCATCTCTGTCGTCACAAACAAAGTCTCCTCAAATTGCCTACGCAATATATTGCTTAGCCGAGTTCACAGTGCATGTTCTGCGCTTCGTAAGAGAAATGTGTTAGAATCTACTCAATAAATTAAATGATTGAGGCGTTTTATGCAGCCAGACTCTGCTAAGAAAATAATCGCTGATGCTGAAAAATTGTGTATTCAGCGCGGGGTTCGTTTAACCGCACAACGTGCGGAAGTCCTACGACTCATGATCGAGCATCCACACGCCATTAGCGCTTACGATCTACTCGATAAGTTACGTATCAGCGAACCTCAAGCCAAGCCCCCGACCGTTTACCGAGCGCTAGACTTTCTGCTGGAACAGGCCTTTATCCATCGTGTCGAATCGAATAATAGTTATGTCGTTTGCCCTCACTTTGACCACCCCTCACATACGTCAATGCTTTTAGTCTGTGACCAGTGTGCGTCCGTGACAGAAAGACCTGCGGAAGGTATGGAGAAATGGATTGTTGAGCAGTCGACGGCTTCTGGATTTACGCTGCGCCACAGCATTATCGAAGCTCATGGCTTGTGTCAGCAATGCACAGCAATATTAGCGTGTGACGATCAAGATCATTGCCATCACGATCATCAGAACGTTGTTGAACCTAAACGTAAAGCTGGCCGCGCCTAACTTAGCGGCTTAGATCAAACCAGCTATCGTTACGCAGGTGCATCAACCATCTATAACCTAATGTTATCCCGCGTAAGGTTAAGAAAACCATTAACGCTAACCATAGGCCATGGTTACCAAGTACTGGTACGGTGAACAGCGTTAGCCCAAAACCGATGGCTGCAATTAACATACTGTTCCTCATCTCCCTACCACGCGTCGCCCCGACAAATAGGCCATCGAGTAGATAACACCCCACCCCGACGAGCGGACAAATTACTTGCCAGATTAGGTAGTGACCGGACTCCTGTTGTAGAGAAGGTAGTGAGGTCAAAAGATCGATAATAGTATTGCCTAAGCAGGCATAAATACCACTAAACAACAGAGCAACCACCGCGGCTTGCTTACAGGCCGCGTACCAGATAGCGCGTAATGACGCCATATTCCTCGCGCCAAAAGCCTCTCCCGATACCGATTCGACCGCATAAGCGAACCCGTCTAAGGCATACGAGGTGAATGTCATGAACATGAGGAGAAGCGCGTTAACGGCAACGATATGTGTCCCTAACCGTGCCCCGATAATCGTGAAGCTGATTAGACAGAGTTGCAGGAATAACGAACGCAAAAGGATATCGCGATTAAGTCGGAAAACCCGCATCAGTCCTTGGCCTAACTGGATACCCTTCGGCATCAGGCTAAGATTACGCTGCTGCGCTGCTCGCCATACCAAATAGAGACCTAAGCAGAGACTGAAGTATTCTGAAATAACGGTCGCCCAAGCGGCTCCGCTCACCGCATAGTGCCAATGCAATACGAACAGTAATTCCAAAACGATATTAACGACGTTGCCGCCGATAAGCAGGATTAGTGGCGCTTTAGCGTACTGTATGCCTAACAGCCAACCTAGGAGCACCATATTAGCCAAGGTCGCCGGTGCACTTAACCAACGTATTGAGAGGAAGAGATGGGCCTGTTGTCGCGCCTCATTGGCGCTACCCATAAGTTTAAGAATCAGTTCGGTGATGGGAAGGTGGAATAACGCAAAAAGTGTTCCGATGACAAGAGAAAGCAGTAACGGCTGGAATAGTGCCTCGATTAATTGATTAGCGTTCTTTGCACCCCACGCCTGTGCAGTAAGGCCTGTCGTTCCCATCCGCAAAAATAGGAACAACATAAAGACAAAGCTGGTTACGCTGCTACCTATCGCCACACCGGCCAAAAAAACTTCGTGACTCAAATGGCCGATAACCGCGGTATCAACGAGTCCAAGTAGAGGCACCGAGATATTCGAGAGGATCATCGGAACCGCGAGGCGCCAGAGTTTTTTATCCGTTGCCGTCAATACTTGCCACATAGTTCCCCAGCTATAGCCACTCGCCATTACGGATGATCCCGACGGCCAAGCCTTCAACCATTAGGCTTTGTTGACGTGTATCCACGATGATTGGGTCAAAATCGCTATTTTCTGGAAGGAGCTGCACGGTATTGCCATCTTTTTTCCAACGCTTAACGGTGACTTCGTCATCAATACGCGCGACGACGACTTGCCCATTGCGTACTTCCTGTGTTTTATGTACCGCGAGGAGATCGCCATCCATAATACCGATATCTTTCATCGACATTCCGCTAACACGTAACAAAAAATCGGCATTAGGCTTAAACAGCGAGGGATCAACCTGGAAATGACTTTCGATATGCTCTTGCGCAAGGATCGGTTCGCCGGCGGCGACGCGGCCGATCAATGGTAAGCCTTCTACCTGTGGCTCTTCAAGCAACAAACGTAGCCCCCGGGAAGCCCCCGAGACAATTTCGATAACCCCTTTACGGGCCAAGGCTTTTAAGTGCTCTTCTGCCGCATTAGGCGAGCGGAAACCGAGTTGCGCGGCAATTTCGGCGCGGGTCGGCGGCATGCCAGTCTGATTAATATGATCACGAATCAGGTCATAAACCTGCTGCTGCCTAGTTGTTAACGCTTTCATCCGACCCCCTGGTTGTTTATACAGTCTCTGTGAGTATATACAGGTATTTTATAAATAGAAACCGACTATAACGATAATTTGCTCGAGGTTATGGGAAATAGTGGTGCCAACTCTCGACTAATAGCGCTATCCACACGACTAACGACCATAACAGTGCGAGCAGCACCGCTGCCGAGCCCATATCCTTGGCACGGCCAGAGAGCGTATGCCACTCGCCGCCAAAACGATCTACCACAGCCTCGATGGCACTATTAAGCAGTTCAACAACGATGACCGTAATCATCGACCCGATGAGAACCAGTTTTGCGAGCAGAGACACTGGCAGGAATAGCGCAATGATAGTACCCAGTAGAGCTAGCAACGTTTCTTGTCGAAAAGCCGCCTCATTTAGCCAAGCCGCTTTATATCCCTTCCATGAATAACCCGCTGCATTCACGATACGACGCCATCCGGTAACTTGGTTAGACATTAATCCTCTTCTCCTTTTATTACTACGAGACTGCCCGATATTACATTTTTACTGGACAGATCTTCCTATCCGTTTCTGTTATGATGATTGCGCTTTGCTCATTTAAGAGGCTATGAATTTATTTATGTCAGGTTGGCGTGATTTACTTTATAAAGTATTAAACTTACCCCTTTCTTTTGTTGTGAAAAGCCGGGTAATTCCTGGAGATCCCGTCACAGAATTGGGTCTCGATTCAACGCGTCCTATTATGTACGTTTTCCCCTATGATTCCAAAACGGATCTGCTCGCGCTGCGCACCCAGTGTTTGAAGCATGACCTTCCCGATCCGTTGATCCCTGTCGAAATTGATGGCGCCGTATTGCCGCGTTATGTTTTTATGCATGATGGGCCACGTGTTTTCCCTTCTTTTACGCCAAATCAAGAATCAGTAAAAATCTTTCATGACTATCTTGATTTACACAAAAATAACCCTGCACTAGACGTACAACTAGTCCCAGTATCAGTCATGTTTGGCCGTGCGCCTGCGCGTGAGATTAATGGAGAGCCAGGGCCTTCTTTGCGCGAATTGAATGGGTTACAAAAACTATTTGCGGTGTTGTGGTTAGGCCGGGATAGTTTTGTACGCTTCTCAGCGAAAGTGTCGATGCGCCAGATGGCCGACGAACATGGTACTGATAAGTCGATTGCGCAGAAGCTCGCTCGGGTTGCCCATATTCATTTTTCTCGGCAACGTCTTGCTGCAGTCGGGCCAAGTCTGCCCGCTCGCCAGCAACTCTTTACTAAGCTTCTACAGTCTCCAGCCATCGCAAAAGCGGTCGAAGATGAAGCACGCGCTAAAAAAATCTCCCATGATGAAGCGCAAAAAAATGCCGTTGAGATGATGGAGGAGATCGCTGCCGACTTTACTTATGAAGCGATCCGTATCACCGATCGCGTAATGAGCTGGCTGTGGAGTCGCCTCTACAAAGGGATCACCGTCAACGGTGGTGAACGCGTTCGCCAACTTGCTCAGGATGGTCACGAGTTAGTGTATGTCCCTTGTCATCGAAGTCATATGGATTACCTGCTCCTGTCCTACGTGCTCTATCATCAAGGCTTAGTACCGCCGCATATCGCAGCAGGTATTAACCTTAATTTTTGGCCAGCAGGCCCCATCTTCCGCCACCTCGGCGCCTTCTTTATTCGTCGAACGTTTAAGGGAAATAAACTCTATTCCACCGTATTCCGTGAATACTTAGGAGAGTTATTTAGTCGCGGCTATTCGGTCGAATATTTTGTCGAAGGTGGCCGTTCGCGGACAGGCCGCTTGCTTGATCCGAAAACCGGCACCTTGACCATGACGCTACAGGCGATGTTGCGTGGGACCAACCGTCCAATCACCTTAGTGCCGATCTACATCGGTTACGAACACGTGATGGAAGTCGCCACCTACGCTAAAGAGCTGAGAGGCGCGGCCAAAGAGAAAGAAGGCTTCGTACAGATGATTCGCGGGCTACGTAAACTGCGTAATCTTGGTGAAGGCTTCGTTAACTTTGGTGAGCCACTACCGCTCAACGCTTATCTTAATCAACATGTCCCTGAGTGGCGTAACGATATCGATCCGATTGAAGTACAACGTCCAACTTGGCTCACCCCTGCAGTCAATGATATTGCAGAGAAGGTAATGACACGTATTAATAATGCGGGGGCTGCGAATGCGATGAACCTGTGCGTAACGGCCTTATTAGCCTCTCGCCAACGCTCTCTAACTCGTGAGCAGCTACTGACTCAGCTCACCTGTTACAGCGAGCTACTTCGTAACGTTCCTTATTCTACCGAGTCGACGCTGCCGGATATGACGCCTCAGGCGTTATTGGATCACGCTATCGATATGAACAAGTTCTCGTTAGAGCAAGATACACTTGGTGAGATCGTGGTGTTGCCGCGTGAGCAAGCGGTATTGATGACGTATTATCGTAATAATATCCATCACTTGCTGGTACTGCCTTCATTGTTGGCAAGCATCATCCTGCAGCATAAATCGCTGGAGTACGGTGAGCTTATCAAGCAGGTACAGCTTATTTATCCGATGCTAAAGCGTGAGCTATTCCTACATTGGGATAAAGACCAGCTTGAGCCAACGATCAAGTTACTACTCGAAGAACTTTGTCGCCAAGAGCTTATTACCGAGAATCAAGGCGTACTCACGGCAACCGCTACCCAGCAGTACCGAACGCTACAATTGCTTGCGGCCGGTGTTCGAGAAACCTTACAGCGTTATGCCATAACCTTCACGATCCTCAGCGCCAAACCGACGATTAACCGTGGGACTCTCGAAAAAGAGAGCCGTACTCTCGCTCAGCGATTATCGGTATTACACGGGATTAATGCCCCTGAGTTCTTCGATAAAGCTGTCTTCACTGGATTAGTATTAACGCTACGTGATGAAGGCTATATCAGTGATCGCGATGATGCGAATAGCGAGAAATCGTCGACTATGCGTAATCTGCTCCTGAACTTGATGAATCGAGATGTCAGACAAACCATCGAAAATGCTGATAACTTGCTGCCAGATAAAAGCGAAAACTAGAGTATAAAAAAGGCGACCCTGTGGTCGCCTTTTTCTTATCGTTATGTTACATCAGGTTAATAAACGGCAAGCTATTCAAAATCACGCCCGCGAAGATAACCAATCCCACATAGTTATTATTAAGGAAAGCCTGAAAGCAAGCTCCTCGCTCACGCTGATAGGTCAGTTTCTGTTGCCATACAAAAAGAATTGCCGCCACCACCAAACTGCCATAATAGAACGTATTTAAGTGTAGCGTTCTGCCGACTAATACCAGTAGAAATAAGGTTAAGAACTGTAAGAAACCAATGATCGTGCGGTCGTGTTGGCCAAAGAGAATTGCCGTCGACTTTACACCGATTTTCAGATCATCATTCCGATCCACCATCGCATATTGGGTATCGTAGGCCACGGTCCAGCATATATTAGCGAAGAAGAGTAACCAACAAACACCGGGAAGCGTTTCAGTGACCGCCGCCCAAGACATCGGTATCGCCCAACCAAAAGCTGCCCCCAGCACTACCTGCGGTAGATGCGTGTAGCGCTTCATAAATGGGTAGATTGATGCAAGCAGTACCGCTACGACAGAGAGTAGAATCGTCATACGATTCATGGTTAATACTAAGAGAAAAGAACAGATAACTAAGGCTAGAAAAAGAATTTTCGCCTCTTTCGCACTGACTCGGCCACTGGCTAACGGGCGATTTTTAGTTCTTTCAACATGTCCATCGATATTCCGATCGGCGTAGTCATTGATGACGCAGCCCGCCGCACGCATAAAAATCACCCCTAAGGTGAAGACGATAAGCACAGACAACGGCGGAAATGCCATACCTGACAGCCACAAAGCCCAAAAAGTCGGCCAAAGTAAAAGAAGTGTACCAATCGGCTTATCTAAGCGCATTAATTGCAGATAAGCGTTTATTTTTGATGTGTTTGCAGGGTGCACGGTGAAGATCCTTCTGCCAGTGGCGGATAAAGTGGTGATGCAGGTAAAAATATTTCTGTAAGTAATAACGGCTTTTCGGCCAAGCGAAGTAAAGACCGCCTTGCCCATAAACCGTCCATGATGCCTGGTAATAGATAGTCGCGGCTTAAGGATGACGATTGAAAGAGATAGTGCCCAAGAGGTCGAGTTCCTAGGGTCATTAGTGCTGCTTCCGGCCCCTGTAGACTTGCCTCGGGAATGAGGGTCCTTCCGGCTAACCAAGGCTCGCCATCAGCGATCAGCTGGACTTCTCTTAACCAAAAGCGTTGCGTCCCTTCGCTATCGCCTAATGCATTGCGCTCATCGATGGAAAGGCGTTGTGCCGTAACAAATCCTTCATCCACCAAAGTCACCTTTAATTGCTGACAATGTGCCTCTAATCGCGCCGTCATCGACGTCTCATCCACCAGCCACGAATAGACGTCCACCGGGCAGTCTACTGCCGCTAGGGAGCGAAATCGTTGGGTTAGTAATGTCTCAACCAGAGGGTGATGCATGATACGATTCCGTATTAACCTAGGAGATAAGCCCAATCATAACAGAGTGCCTTGCAATCTTCTGCAAGGGTATGGGGTCTTCGTGCTATTCACGCTTTAACCGACGACTATTGGCTAACCAGAGCGTGACCACTAAAACCAAGATGGCCGCCGAATAGATTAAGGTATCTAAAGGGTCTTTATGATCAACAATGATTAGTCGCACAATCGCAGTAATACCAATGTAGATAAAATAACGTAGTGGGAAGTGATAGCCAGATTGGAAATATTTGATAATTAAAGCAATAAATTCAAAGTAGAGAAAATAGATCACAATACCTTCAATCAATAGAAAAGCAGATTGCTCCTCGCCCCGATGAAAAAGTACCGTGACAAGATTATAGGTTTCTTTGCCTAAGAAGACCGCAAGAATAGCGGCTAGGACAATTAGCCCGATATTGAGTACCCATTGCAAGATGTTAGCAATCATTCGCGGGATCTTAGGGGTAACGGCTTGATCGTTCATTATTTTTTCTCAGTATACTAGGGGTAGGATCTCAGAATAATAATGCTTTAATGTGACAAAGATCTCAATGAATACTCTTTTTTATCATCATAAAAAACCCCCGATAGTCGGTTTTGCAACTATCGGGGGTCGCTTCATTACTCGCCATTCTTGTTACGAGTTTAACTCTTAGCGCCAGGATTTATATTGATTGATCAATCCGTTGGTCGAGCTATCGTGTGACGCAATTTTATCGTCAGCTTTTAACTCAGGTAAAATTCGATTTGCTAGCTGTTTACCTAACTCAACGCCCCACTGATCGAAGGTGAAGATATTAAGTATTGCCCCTTGAGTGAAAATCTTATGCTCATACATCGCAATTAGGGCACCGAGGCTGTATGGCGTAATTTCCTTCAATAGGATGGAGTTAGTCGGACGATTCCCTTCAAATACTTTGAATGGGACGATATGAGCGACCTCTTGAGCTGATTTTCCTGCCTCGGTAAATTCTTTCTCCACCGCCTCTTTCGATTTCCCAAAGGCTAATGCCTCAGTCTGTGCGAAGAAATTAGATAATAATTTGTCGTGATGATCGCTAAGTGGATTATGGGTAACCGCTGGCGCGATAAAGTCGCACGGGATCATCTTAGTCCCTTGGTGGATCAGCTGGTAAAAGGCGTGTTGCCCATTAGTGCCTGGCTCTCCCCAAATGATGGGACCCGTCTGATAGTCAACTGGCTGCCCGTTGCGATCAACATATTTGCCATTCGATTCCATGTTGCCTTGTTGGAAATAGGCGGCGAAACGGTGCATATATTGGTCGTAAGGGAGAATAGCTTCTGTTTCTGCACCAAAAAAGTTGTTATACCATAAGCCAATTAACGCTAAGGTCACCGGTAAGTTATCTTTGGCTGGCGTCTTAACGAAATAATTATCCATCGCATGAGCGCCAGATAACAGTTGTTCGAAGTTTTCAAACCCAATCGAAAGCGCGATTGAAAGACCGATAGCGGACCATAAAGAATAACGTCCGCCCACCCAATCCCAAAATTCGAACATATTTTCGGTATCGATTCCGAACTCACTTACTGCAGAACCGTTAGTCGAGAGTGCCGCGAAGTGTTTGGCAACATGTTGCTCATCACCGGCAGTGGCTAGGAACCAATCACGTGCACTATGGGCATTGGTCATGGTCTCCTGGGTGGTAAATGTCTTCGAAGCGACCAAAAAGAGCGTCGTCTCAGGGTTGAGTGGCTTGAGTGTCTCAGCGATGTGGGTGCCATCAACATTGGAAACAAAGTGCATAGCAAGGTGGTTTTTATAAGGCTTCAGCGCTTCGGTAACCATGTAAGGCCCCAAGTCTGAACCACCGATGCCAATATTAACGACATCTGTAATCGCCTTACCGGTGTAGCCCTTCCATTCTCCACTGATGATGCGCGTAGAGAACTGTTTCATTTTCTCTAATACTGCATTAACTTCCGGCATCACATCTTTGCCATCAACCTTGATTGGCGTATTGCTGCGATTACGCAGCGCGGTGTGGAGGACAGCACGATCTTCGGTACGGTTGATTTTTTCACCGGCAAACATAGCGTTGATGGCACCAGAGAGATCGCACTCTTCCGCTAAGGCCAGTAGTTTGTCTAAAGTCTCTTGAGTAATACGGTTTTTAGAGTAGTCGACTAAGATTTTGTCTTCGAAGGTAGTTGAAAAACGTGAAAAACGTTGCGGGTCTTGAGCAAAAAGCGTAGCAATATCCGTTTCATTAATAGTTTGAAAATGCTGTTCTAAGGCTTTCCATGCGGCTGTTTGTGTAGGGTTAATATTTTTCATAACAACACTCTTAGTTAGTGAATAAACTGTCGACAGACTCACAGGGTAGCTGTGAGGAGTAGTCCTTAACCGATAAATAGGCTGTGATTTAATACTCTAGTGCAACCTGTTCCCATCTTGACCGAAAATGCACAGGTTGACCATACTCTTGTCCCGTTAAGACTTGCTAATGATCATCTACTCTAGAACTTCCGTCGCAATGAGATTTGCTAGGAGATGCTATTTGATTGCGGATGGATACCTTATCCTCGAGGTTATACTAAAACTTTACTAATAAATCTCGCCGATAAACGATTTAGCGTTGACAGTACCGGTATTCCACGATATTTCTACTTAACAGCGTATTAACGCTGTATCAGAAGAGGCGCATCACCCAGGCAGTATGTCAGAGAATCCGTGTTCGACGACGGCATATCAGGGGGAGTGATGCCGAGACGTTAAACATACGGTATGTTTATCTGTCGGCTACAGGGGCTGAATCCCTTGAGCTGTCACCAATATGACGTAAGGTGGGGGGCTTCTGAGTCGAAAGCAGGCATGCTATATCGTCACCCCTCACTTAAAAATGAATTATCTTTTATTATTTTTTGAATCGAGGGTGTTAAGTATGTCCCAATCCACATTCATTGTGGCAAAGTTCGGTGGTACGAGTGTTGCTGATTTCGACGCAATGTCCCGCAGTGCCGATATTGTTCTTCGTCATCCTGACGTCAAACTCGTGGTCTTATCAGCCTCTGCCGGTATTACTAACCTTCTTGTTGAGCTTTCTTCAGGTCAAGAAACTGCTCGACGTGCCTATCTGCTCGACGAAGTACGCCGTATTCAGTATGCCATCGTTGATAAATTACGTAGCGCTGCTGTGGTCCGCGATGAGATAGACCGCATCCTCGAAAGTATTACCACATTATCTGAAGCAGCCTCGTTAGCGACCTCTTTAGCACTCACTGACGAACTCGTGAGCCATGGCGAGCTAATGTCGACACTTCTGTTCACTGAGCTTATCCGTGAAAGAAACGTCGCCGTGCAGTGGTTTGATATACGTAAAGTTATGCGTACCAGTGACCGTTTCGGGAGTGCAGAACCGGACTTACAACGATTAGGCGAGCTCTCGACCCAATATCTCGCTCCGCTATTGAACGATAACTTAGTGATCACCCAAGGGTTCATTGGCTGTGAGGGTAAGGGAAGAACGACGACACTCGGTCGTGGCGGCAGTGATTATACTGCAGCGTTATTGGGTGAGTCCTTGCAGGCGAGCCGTATTGATATTTGGACGGATGTCCCGGGTATTTTCTCTACCGACCCTAGAGTCGTGGCGACAGCAAAACGTATTGCTGAAATTTCATTTGAAGAGGCGGCTGAAATGGCGACTTTCGGCGCTAAAGTCCTCCATCCCGCAACGCTTCTGCCCGCAGTACGCAATAATATTCCGGTATTCGTGGGGTCGAGTAAAGCACCTGACGATGGTGGGACCTTTGTTTATCCAGAAACTAACGAGAAACCCTTATTCAGAGCCTTAACTTTACGTCGACGCCAAACCCTGTTAACGCTTCACAGTCTGAAAATGTTACATGCGCGCGGATTCTTGGCAGAAGTTTTTGCTGTGCTCGCCCGTCATAATATTTCTGTAGACTTGATTACCACATCGGAAGTCAGTATCGCCCTCACCTTAGATACGACAGATACTAGTGGTCAGGCTCGAGGATTATTAACTCAAGCCTTACTGACAGAACTGTCAGCGTTATGTCGGGTAGAAGTGGAAGAGGATTTATCGCTCGTTGCTTTGATTGGTAATCAGCTCTCACAATCACCAGGGGTCGGAAAAGAGGTGTTTGGCGTGTTATCACCCTTTAATCTGCGGTTAATCTGCTACGGGGCGAGTGAGCATAATCTTTGTTTCTTATTACCAAGTAAAGACGCCGAAGCCGCTGTACAAACGTTACATCGACATCTGTTCGAATAAGGATTATCAGTGATATTAGCCATGGTGACTCGGTTGTTTCCGTTATGGGCAATCGCATTATCTGCGGTCGCCTATTGGCGACCGTCAGGTTTTACCGAAATAGGCCCTTGGGTCAGCGAACTTTTAATGCTGATTATGTTTGGGATGGGTGTAACGTTAAGTTTCGACGACTTCCGTCGGGTATTGACGCGGCCTGCACCCGTTTTGGCTGGAACCTTTCTACACTACCTTGTTATGCCCGCGGCCGCATACGGGCTCGCTAAAATAATGCATATGCCCGCCGATCTAGCGGCAGGAATGATATTGGTCGGTAGTGTAGCCAGCGGTACTGCGTCAAATGTGATGATTTATCTAGCAAAGGGGGATGTGGCCCTTTCGGTGACGATATCTTCTGTCTCGGCATTAGTCGGGGTGGTAGCAACCCCACTATTAACACGGTTTTATGTCGACACCCAGATTCAAGTCGATATTGTCGGCATGTTGTGGAGTATCGTAAAGATCGTGCTGATCCCTATCAGCCTCGGATTAATTGTGCATCATTGCTGTAAAAAATTCGTTGACCGGATTGAGCCTTATTTACCCACCCTTTCAATGGTCGCTATTTTATTGATTATTGGTGCGGTAGTGGCCGGCAGCCAAAGCTTTATCGCGAGTGTAGGAGTAACCGTAATTGTTGCCGTAATACTACATAATGCAATCGGTCTGATGGCGGGCTATTGGGGAGGGAAACTGTTTGGCTTTGAGGAGTCGGTTTGCCGCACGCTTGCGCTCGAAGTAGGGATGCAAAACTCTGGACTCGCCGCAACCTTAGGTAAGCTTTATTTCTCACCTTTGGCTGCACTTCCTGGCGCGCTTTTCTCGGTCTGGCATAATATTTCCGGCTCATTATTGTCCGGTTATTGGTCAGGCAAGAAAACGTCTTAAGTACTGTGTAGGCTCGACCACTTTTGCTGTCGAGCCTGCACTTTATTCCTCTTCCACCTCACGCTGATCCAGTACACCGTACGCCACGGAGCAATATAGAGAATTTAGTCTTTTCATCTCGCCCAACAATCCCAAATGTAGAGAACTGGTTTCGAGACTCTGTTTATTTTGATGCGACAATCGCTCAACATGGGTCAATGAATAACGCTGTGTTAGCCGACGGAAACGATGCTTAGAACGGCGCAACCGCCGTGCTGCATCCAGATCACGAGCGATAAAAACTGAGAGACTAAGGTGTAAATTCTCCAGTAGATTATCGTATAAGGTTTTTAGCTCTTCTAAACCTTCGGTGGAAAAGGGTTTTTGCTTAGCCAATGATTTTGCTGCGATATCCACCGTCATCGTCTCAAGAATATCCCCTGCTTGCTCCAAGTTAACCGCCGTATTAAAAATTTCCGCCCAACGTTCAGATTCTTGCTCTTGAAGCTCTTCTCTGGGAATTTGCGCGAGATAGAGTTTAATCCCGGTATATAAGGCATCGACTTGGTCGTCATAGCGGGTAACCACTTTCTCTTCGCCTTGCTGTCCCTGAAAAGCCCGTTTCAGGCTTACCATCATCTTTTCAATGATATCCCCCATACGCAGGGTTTCTCTGGCGGCATTGACCAGCGCTAAGGAAGGCGTATCGAGTGCGGCACGATCCAAATACCTTGTTGTGAATTTTTCTGATTCGTTATTGGCCGCCGGGATCCAGCGCTGACATAAATATGCCATTTTCTCTGTTAGGGGGAGTAATAGCAGGCATCGTACCAGGTTATAAAAAACGTGGAATAATATGACTAAATCCGCGCTCGACACGGTTAACTTATCAAGTTGATGTGCAAAAACACCAATAAAAGGCAATACCACTGCAGCGCCCATTAGCTTGAAGAGTAAGCTTCCCAGCGCAACTTGCTTACTTTCAACACTTGCCTTGCCACTATTTAATAGCGCTAGAATGCCACTACCAATATTTGCGCCAACAACCAAACACAGAGCAACTTTTAGCGCAATAACATCTGTCGCGGTAAGCGTTGCAGTAATCAGGACCGCAGCTAGGCTGGAGTAACTGACCATCGCAAAGAATGCACCAACCAGTGCATCCAACACTATATCCCCGGTCAGTGATGAGAATAGAACCTGAACTCCGGCGGCGTGAGTAATAGGACGAGAGGCTTCAACAATCAACTGTAGAGCAAGAAGGATCAAACCAAGGCCAATACACGTGTGGCCAATTTGCCCCACTCGAGTCTGTTTACGGCTAATAAACAGCATAACACCGATAAAGATAAATAATGGCGATAACCAGGAGAGGTCGTAGGTTAATACGCGAGCCATTAGCGCGGTACCAACATCCGCACCCAGGATCACCGTTAGCGCGGGCGTTAGCGTCATCAGATTCTGGGCAACAAAGGACGTCACCAACAACGTTGTCGCATTACTGCTCTGTACTAGAGCGGTAACCCCTATCCCCGCCAAGAAGGCGAAGGGCTTTTTTTCTACGCTGCGGCTTAGTACACGTCGTAAGTCTGCACCAAATACACGCATTATTCCCGAGCGTACAATCTGAGTGCCCCATACTAACAGGGCTATTGCCGCCAATAGATTGAGTAATATAAGCATTTCGTCCCACTTTATCGTTACTATTATGCGTAACAGCCTAGACGAAAATTATAATCAAACAACCTTTTAGAACGACACATATCATCCCGTTATTCTAAAGTGGGATTCATTTCTCGTAGGTCAAATGGCGTGATTTGGTAGACATAATAATTGAGCCAGTTAGCGAAGAGTAAGTGTCCATGACTTCTCCACGTCGCTTTAGGCTTATTCGCCGGGTTATTATCTGGGAAATAGTTATCAGGTAAGATAGGGGATAATCCCGCTTCAGTGTCACGAATAAATTCTGCGGCCAAGGTATGCGCATCATATTCAGGATGGCCGGTAACTAATACTAATCTTTTATCCCGTGAGGCCATGAGATAAGCCCCTGCTTGCTCAGAGCTGGCTAAGATATCTAAATCAGTATGCGCTTCAATCATCTCGACTGGAAAGGCGGCATAGCGAGAGTGTGGGGCAAGAAAAGTTTCATCGAAACCGCGAGTCAGCAAAGCATGAGGCTCTAAATTCTGATGATCATAAACCCCAGATATCTTCTCTTCCAACGTTTGTTTAGGCACATCATAAAGAATGTTTAACGCTGCTTGTACCGCCCAACATACACAAAGTGTTGATGTAACATGCTTTTTTGCCCAGCTTAAGACTTCACTGATCTGTGGCCAATAGGCGACATCATCGAAATCGACGAGACCGAGCGGAGCACCGGTCACAATTAAGCCATCGTAATTTTCATCTTTGATATCATCGAAATTACGGTAAAAGGCATTGAGATGTTCCGTTGGCGTATTACGCGACTCTCGATTATCAATGCGTAGAAGCTGGATATCCAGTTGCAGAGGAGAATTGGATAATAAGCGTAAGAATTGGTTTTCCGTTTCAATCTTTTTGGGCATCAGGTTAAGGATCAGTACCTTCAATGGGCGAATATTTTGGAGATGCGCACGCGTATCGGTCATGACGAAAACGTTTTCATTACGCAAAAAATTCACCGCAGGTAGTTCATCGGGTACTTTAATCGGCATAGCCTTTATTCCTCAATCTCTTTTTAGACGTCCAGATAGCCAATATATCGCGGGGAAGATAGGGTGTCGAGTAATGGAAGGGTTAGGTGAAATAATTTCAGCTTTAGTTAGTTTAAAAATTGCAAAGCAAAAAGGCCACCGGTTAAGGTGGCCTCTTTTAAAAGGATCCTGGCAGTTCCCTACTCTCGCATGGGGAGACCCCACACTACCATCGGCGCTACGGCGTTTCACTTCTGAGTTCGGC
>NZ_JABBFP010000050.1 GCF_018494085.1 Rosenbergiella collisarenosi
TTATGGTGCATCCGGGAGGATTCGAACCTCCGACCGCTCGGTTCGTAGCCGAGTACTCTATCCAGCTGAGCTACGGATGCAGAGTATGGGGTAAAGCGAGGTATAGCATTGTGTACAACAAGTAATGGTGCATCCGGGAGGATTCGAACCTCCGACCGCTCGGTTCGTAGCCGAGTACTCTATCCAGCTGAGCTACGGATGCA
>NZ_JABBFP010000005.1 GCF_018494085.1 Rosenbergiella collisarenosi
TCCGTAGCTCAGCTGGATAGAGTACTCGGCTACGAACCGAGCGGTCGGAGGTTCGAATCCTCCCGGATGCACCATAAGTCTCTTCTCCCTAAATCTATAATTTTTATTAAATAATTCAATCGTTCTACGCTAAGATAGCTTTTTGCCGTTATAGCATCTAAGGTTTAGTCATGTCCGCGACAATTCGCCGACAATCGGCTAGAGTAATGCCTGACTAATGATTGAATTAAAAAGACTTTCACCAAGGGAGGTGTCAGTGTTACCTGACGTTACTAACGCGTTACGCTGGCTGCAACAACAGCCACAGCTCTTAACCGGGATTGGTCGAGGAATTGAACGAGAATCTCTGCGTGTTCGGGCTGATGGTGCCTTGTCGGAACAAGGGCATCCTGCTGCGCTTGGATCAGCACTGACTCACGATTGGATTATTACGGATTTCGCGGAAGCATTAATGGAATTTGTAACACCTGTTGATCGTGATATTCCTCACTTGTTAACCTTCCTGCGTGACCTTCATCGCCACGTTGCCAAAAAACTGGGTGATGAAAGACTGTGGCCATTCAGTATTCCAGGAAAGATTACTGATCCGCAAACTATCGAGCTTGCCAATTATGGTTCCTCTAACTTAGGTCAGATGAAGCATATCTATCGTCAAGGTCTTAAACACCGCTACGGTTCTCTGATGCAGGTGATTTCAGGGATCCACTATAACTTCTCACTACCGACCGCATTTTGGGAAGCGCGCGCAACAGCCGAGAACGACTCTCGCCCCTTGCAAGATGTTGCGTCCGACGGGTATTTAGGACTGATCCGCAACTATTATCGTTTCGGCTGGATTATTCCTTATCTTTTCGGTGCATCGCCAGCCGTGTGTGAAAGCTTTCTTAGCGATACGTCGGTGTTGGAGACGATGGAAAGTGACGGGCAAGGGACTCGTTGGTTCCCTTATGCGACATCGTTGCGACTGAGCGATCTGGGCTACACCAATAAATCGCAAAGTGGTTTAGCTATTTCGTTCAACTCTTTAGATGAATACGTTGCGGGCCTGAAACAGGCAATCGCTACCCCTTCAGCGGCCTATGAAAAAATGGGCTTATTCGATGCGCAGCAGCGTCGTATTCAACTTAATACCAACGTTCTACAAATCGAAAATGAGCTCTACGCACCTATCCGGCCAAAGCGGGTGATCCGTCGTGGTGAGGCGCCTTCCGATGCCTTGCAGCGGGGGGGCATTGAATATATTGAAGTACGTTCCTTAGATATTAATCCTTTCTCTGCCACCGGGATCAGCGAAGAGCAAGTGCGTTTTCTTGATGTATTCCTGGTCTGGTGCGCATTGATAGATTCACCCGATATGGATGCCGCACAGCTAAATTTCGTCAAGGGTAACTGGAACAGCGTCATTATGCAGGGTCGTAAGCCAGGCCTTAGCCTAAAAGGTGAATGTGGCCAGCATAATTTCTCCTTACAAGAAGCGGGACTTGCACTTTTTGACGGCCTAGATACCATTGCGCAGATCCTCGATGGAGAGCCGAATGGCCCTTATCAAACAACGTGTCAACGGCTACGCGGGATGATCGTAGACCCTGAAAGTACCTATTCAGGTAAAATTCTTAGTGTGATAAAACAGGAAGGGTTTGTTGGGAGCGGTGTCACGTTGGCAGAGAACTATCGCCAGGCGTTGCAGCAAGAACCGCTAGAGATCCTCACCGAAGATATTTTCGCTAAGAAGGCAGCAGAGTCGCTTGCTGAGCAGCAGGATATCGAGGCGAATGACACGCTGACATTTGAACAGTATCTCGCTTCCCGAAACGGCTAGCGATCGATAGACAAGAAAAAGGCCACGTCATTGTGGCCGAATAACATCTTAGTTGTCAGGATGATGATAACAAATGCGCGTCTTTCATAGAGTAAGACGCAGTGCAGCGTAAAAAGTTCATCAAAATCGAAATTTTTTTTTAGCGAGGTGAAATATGCCGTTATTGGATAGCTTTACAGTAGACCACACACGCATGGCTGCACCAGCAGTTCGTGTTGCGAAGACCATGAACACTCCGCACGGCGATACCATCACCGTATTTGACCTCCGTTTCTGTATTCCTAACAAGGAAGTGATGCCTGAGCGTGGGATCCACACGTTAGAACACCTCTTCGCGGGCTTTATGCGTAATCACCTAAATGGTGACGGTGTAGAGATCATCGATATTTCTCCGATGGGATGCCGCACCGGTTTTTATATGAGCCTGATTGGCACGCCAGCGGAACAACGCGTGGCAACGGCTTGGAAAGCGGCGATGGAGGACGTACTGAAAGTCCAAGATCAGAAGAAAATCCCTGAGCTGAACGAATACCAATGTGGGACCTATGAGATGCACTCTCTGACTGAGGCGCAAGATATCGCACGTCATATCATTTCCCACGACGTACGGGTTAACCATAACCAAGAGTTAGAGTTACCGCCTGAGACGCTAAAAGAGTTAGAGATCTAACGCTTTCTACGCCCATCAACTGTCAATAAGCCGCGATCGGAAGTTAACCGACTCGCGGTTTTTTTTATAATGACGATCACAAATGGCGTAAATAACTTTTAAATTGGTTGTAATTAGCTAGTTCAGTATGTTTTATAGACATTGACGTGCAAGGAATGCACAGATCTCTGGTGTCACCAACACCCAAGGAGCGCAAGGATGCCTGCTGAACGACGATTTCCCCGCCTTTATTCTGTTATTTTCCCGTTCCTTATTTACTGTAGTGTAAGTGTTCTCTCTTTGATGAGTTTGTGCTCGACTGCGCGAGCGGTAGAAGCACAGTGCGCAGAAATAAAATTTAGTTTGAGCCAGCAGGCTACTTTCGAGCGCCAAGCGTTCGATGCAAGACTGACCTTACATAACGCTAGCCCTTTACCTCTAACCGACGTTAAGGTCGAATTACGCTTCTTAGACACGCAATTGCAGCCAGTCCTGGCTTCAATGGAAAGTGTATCGAGTCAGGCGAGTTTTTTTTACCAGTTACTTGCTCCGTCGATGGGTCTATCCACGGTCACGGCTCAGCGCGCGGAGACGCTGCATTGGCAAATTATTCCGACCAGAGGGGCGGCAGTGAGCGCCACTACGCGTTATTACTTGGCGGCGAAAGTCAGCTATACCCAAGGGGAACGCCGAGAAGAGTTTGACGTCCAGCCAGTTGCCATCGTGGTGAAACCGCTTCCTGAACTTACCGTCGATTACTTCCTGCCTATCGAGGTCTATGGAGACGATCCTTTCACCGCGGAAATTGAACCGCCGATCCCGTTTATGCTAGGCGTACGCGTTAAAAATAGTGGGGCGAGTCCCTCCATCGCGACGACCATTGAATCGGCGCAACCGACTATTCGTGAAAATCAGCAGAATCTCCTTACGCAGTGGAAGCTGTTATCGACGCGGGTGGGGGCACAACCGGCTGAACGGCGTATGCAATTGAATCTTGGCAATATTGATCCTGATAGTGCTCGCGTGGGGCGGTGGATTATGACTTCCCAGCTTTCAGGAAGATTTGTTGATTTCACTGCGTCCATTCGCCATGGTGACGCGCTCGGGGGGGAACTCACTTCACTCATTAAACAGGCTCGTCAGTGGTCTTTATTACATGATGTATTGGATACCCGCGCGGGCCGGGACGATA
This sequence comes from Rosenbergiella collisarenosi, assembly GCF_018494085.1. Taxonomy (GTDB): domain Bacteria; phylum Pseudomonadota; class Gammaproteobacteria; order Enterobacterales; family Enterobacteriaceae; genus Rosenbergiella; species Rosenbergiella collisarenosi. The sequence goes on from NZ_JABBFP010000005.1 coordinate 3,661, forward strand.
TTCTCGATTTCTTGGTCATTGAAGGCAATGGACTTCGTTTGTTCAGTTCTGAAGGCGACGACACAGAGGTCAGCGATGTATCAATCGACACGACAAGCCAACGCAAAAATCACTACCTCAGCCTATCTCTGCCAAAAAACGCCCATTTTCGTTACGTAAAAATTGACGATCCTTGGAAAGGACAAAAACCGTTACGCGCTGCCTATCGTGGCGACGGTTCGAGCCTCCCTTCGGCCAATGCATGGTTATCAAAAACGCGAAATGCACAGCTGCAATGGCACTACAGCATCAATGTCTTTTTACCCCCCGGTCGCGAAGAAACCGTTATTGCCGAATTTTCCGAACCTTCAAGTGAGAACAGCGGACAGATTACGGGAAGAGTATTTTATGACAAGAATGGCAATGGACTTGTGGATAAGAGAGAGCGGGGCGTGGCTAAGGTGCCGCTTACGCTGAAAGGTATCGATAGTCAGGGACGGCGATGGTTACAAAAAGTGAAGGCCGATAGAGCTGGGCGGTTCAGTTTCGATAAGCTGGCGGCAGGGACTTGGAGTGTTAACGTTGAGCCGGTTTCCGGTTTTGTTGACGGAAAATCGTCACCAGGGACGGCTTCTGGACATGCGGTTGCGGGTCAGATCCGCGATATAGCTTTATCGCCGGGTGAAAAGGTTAACCAATTATTATTTGCTAAACAGGCAGCGATTCTCCCAGACGTTGGCCGGGCTGATCTCGAGATTAAATGGGTTCTCCCTTCCGTTATGGCGCAGAGTTATCAGCCCTGGTCAGTCATGCTGATCGTTAATAATCGCTCACCGCTGTCTGCCAAAGACGTACGCGTCCAAGTGCCTTGGCCGACACGCAGTATCTCGTACAAAAAAAGTCGTAGTTGGTCGATTCAACAGGGTGCGCTTAGTGAACATCCCAGCCATTGGCTACAGGGCGAATGGAATATTGGGAAAATGGCGGCTAACAGCCAAAAGGCACTGGTGATAGAGGGTTTCATCCGCCTTAACGCTCGACCACAAAAGGTGAATTTTTTTGCACAGGTCGGCAGCGAAAATCCCGACGATAATCTTGACAATAATGTGGCCCAGCAGTCGATAGTGGTCAGTGAATATCAGCAAAAAAATCCCCTTAACTTTGATTTTAACCAATGGATTGAAGATAAGTTAGCGGCGTTGGCCAGCAAGGCTATGTCGAAGCCGTAATATTCAGGATGAAAATTATGCAAAGAGCAAGAAGAACGCTGACGATCAGTGCTTACTTACATCGTTTGGCGGTAGCGTTGGTGTTGTGCGGTGGGATAGGGGTATCCCCCGCTTTTTCCGCCGTAAAACTCGTCGAATTTGGTGTGTATGCCGCCGTCGGGAATATCCCGATCGGCTTTAGTTTCAATTATTACGGTAAACCGGTTGAGACGGTAGATATAAGCCGTTATGGCATTCTCTTGATGGAATCGCGAGGGATTGCGCCGATGTATAATAACTTCCCGCTTCCTTACCGCCGCAGTGCACTGTATGTGTTCTGGGATAGTTTAGATGCTTTTAATCGTGATGCGGTCGGGCGTGTTCACTACGAAACCCAAGGTGTCGCCCCTAACCGTCAATTTATCGTGCAGTGGAGCAATTTCACCGCAGGACTGGCCAAACAGCCTGTAGGCGATTTCCAAATCATACTCGATGAAAATTCAGGCAGCATTAAATACCAATACCGCAATCAACAAGGCAGCTCAACGGTGGGTAGTAATGCAACCATTGGTATCGAAGGGCCTAACCTGAAATTTATCCAGATTGGCTACCGTGATCAGTATGTAGTGGGGGATCAGCAGGCCATTTTATTTACACCGTTACGTGACTCGCTTGATTACCGCGTCAATAAACAGGCTGACTTCTCCTTTATTGACCTCACTCTCGCGGCGCCGCCAACGGGACATTATCTTTTACCCGAGGGTAACGAAGTGAGCGGGGAGACGGTTGACATTGAAATCGTCACCGACGCTCCAGAGGTTCAACACATTGCCTCGGTCGATTTTTTTGTCAACGAACAATGGCTTTCGCGACAGTTAACAACGCCATGGCGGACAACATGGTCGACGACAGCGTATGAAAAAGGCCGTTATCGGCTAAAAGCGGTGATCGCAAACCGTGATAACCGTACTACCACTCTAACTAAAACGGTTTTATTGCAAAAAGAACCGCCACCGACCCAGGCTTCCCCTTATTTAGCACAAATCATAGATATTTCACCGCCCGTTTCCTGGCTGCCCGGTCAGTCGATCGTCTTGAAAGGGAAAGCTTGGACGCGTGAAGGGACGCTACCTGCTAAACAGCAACCCTTAATCCTTCATCTACGTCGCGACGAGCAGATCCGCTCGTTGCATCTTAACAGCGATGCTGAGGGTAACTTCCACTATTCCTTTATGCCGAAATTCAGCGATAACGGTCAATGGCAGGCAACCGTCACGCATCCTGACGAAAAAGAGCTGCATGTTCAGCCAGAGCAATCATTCCGTGTTGAACAACTCTTATTCAGCCCGACACAGCAAGAATTGGCGGTGAGCAACAATGAACCAATGAGGATCAGTAGTGAAGCGACGACCGCTGCCTCCGTTAAAGGGTTATATTGGACGCTAAGGGCTAAGGATCAACCTAGCAAGCGGTTACCTGCCGGGGTCAGCCTGAGTAAAACGCCAGGTATTGATATCGCAGCGGGTAAACAGGCCGAGCTGACGGCTGAATTAACGATTTTACCCACAGCAGGGAGTCAAGGGCAGGTTACCCTCACTGCGCTAAGTCCGTTATCCGCCGATCATTCTCGTGGCCAACTCAGCGTGAACTGGCATCGTGTACCTGATAGGGCCAAACTGACCCTTAGTCCTCAGCGACTCAATATCGGCTTAACACGGGGAACCCTGCATACCGAGACTGTGCAGTTAAAAAACGAGGGGAACCGGCCTGCCGAACAATTACAGTTAAGGTTGGTAGATGATCAGGGTAAACCGGCACCTGACTGGATATTCTTCTCGTCACCCACCCTCCTGGGGACTCTTGCCCAAGGGGAAACCCTGTTATTTGAATTAACGGCAGTTCCCCCGGCGACGGTGGATGAGGGAGATTATCGATTTCGGGTAATGATAAAAGATGACCGCCATGCAGAACTCTCCTTACCGGTGCAATTAGCGATCAGTCAGTCGGGGCAATCTCGATTATCCTTCCATCTTACCGACATCTATACCGCAACGAAGGATAAGACTGGGAAAGACATTACGGGCATCAATGGGGCAACGATTGTCTTACAAAATGAAGCTGTTCTGAGTCAATTATGGACTCTGACCAGCAATGAACAGGGAGAAGCTTCCATTGAGGGGATTGCGCCGGGAACCTACCTTTGGCGTATCAGCGCCGATCAGCATCAAAGCCGTCAGGGCAGAATGGTGGTTAATCCTGGGGAAAATGTACAGTCTGTTTTTCTTGATTACCAAACGGTCACTATTCATTTTGAGGTGAAACCGACGACAATTGATGATCGTTATGAGATTGAGCTTACTACGACCTTTCAGACTGATGTGCCGGCCCCCGTCCTAGTTATTCGTCCAGCAGCGATAAACTTAGCGGGGTTAACCCCCGGTTCAGAGAAACGCGGCACCCTTACCCTTTCGAATCATGGCCTGATCCATGCCGAGAATATCGAGATGAGATTGCCGGCCTCAGACCCACGCTTTACCTATCACTTTACTCAGTCGATACCGAAAACGTTACTCCCGGGTGAACAAATCTCGTTAGGTTATCGAGTCACTGCGCGACCGCCATCAGCCGTCGAAACGGGGGGGATGCGACGAAACGAGACCGCAGCAAATGCCGGGTGTTCCTCCTACCACGCGCCAGTGAAAGTGGGGTGGCAAAGTACTTGCGCAAGCGGTCAACGGGTTGCACAACAAAGCCAAGCACTCTTCTATGAACTCTCCGGGGCAAGCTGTAGCCAGACTAATTTGGAGTTAGATTGGCAGGGAGGAAATGCTAATTCCCTCGACTGGCTCCCTATCGCTAGCAATATTTTGACAGTAGGTTGTACACCTGACTGCGATGCTGGCTGTTGTCAACCACAAGGGAAGGTGGCTGGGGATAGGTAATCCCTGAACTCACTCCTTACGCCCTCGGCGAATGCAAGGATGCATACAATGTTAAGCGATTTTAGAACCTCTACCCGCCACTTCACGCTGCGCGCCCTCCTCCTGCTGTGGTGCGTGATCTTCACGCCTTGGGTCAGTGCGGACAGCCCGCTTAGTCAAGGCTTCTCTTCACGGGTGAGTGCAGAAGTCACCTTACCGAATACCGAGTACCAAGAAGCCACGGTCGATTTACGCGTTAAAATCCTCGGTGGGGAGCTAGTACTGACCCGGGCTTGGGTAAATAGTCATTGGATCCTTAATCCAAGTTGGGCAACGCTCCGTTTTCAAGGGCGCGGTAGCGAGGGACGCCCATTACAGATTACCCGTGCGGGCACTCGCTATCGGGGGGATCAGCAGGCCGGACTTTATCGCGCAGGGACCTCAACACTGCGCCAGCGCGAGAAGGGATGGCAATGGCAAGACAACCAAGGAAACTGGATTGATTACGATACTGCTGGCCGAATCACTCAGTATGGTAACAAGAATCTTACCTTGGCCAAGTTCGAATTGGATAGCAGTGGGCGGCGGCTAGCCGTTCAGGACCACCATGGTCGGGTGATTTATCGTTTTCAGTACGATGAGCAAGAACGCTTAGTGTCGGTCAGCGATCTCAGCGGTCGGACGGTAGGTTATCAGTGGCAAGGCAATCAGCTGCGTCGTGTTACGGATGTCGAAGGGCACCTTTGGCATTACCAATACGATGGTAATGGGCAGCTCATCAAGCGTATCGACCCCGATGGCGGCGTAATGACGCTACAGTACGACAACAGTGTCATCGCACCCATAACGGCGATGCTGAGTGGTCGAGAAGCCAAGGGGGAGTTAGCGCCACTCTCGTCAGTCGAGACGACCGAGCGGGGGGGATTACCGCGCGCTCATATCAATAAAGTTATCGATAAGTCTGGCGCGATCACGACGTGGCAGCGGCATGCGGTGGCTGTTAATGGCGGTTGGTGGGTGGAGAAAACGGGGCCTGATGGTGCCGTTGAGCGTCATGATGTTGACCGCGAAGGACGCTTAACCCAAGTGACGATCAACGGCCAGGTGATCACCCGTTGGGCTCGGCCGGATAAGCACACACAGGAAATTACGGAGGAAGGTGGGGAGATCACTCGCCTACGCTACGACAGCGCCCAGCGTATTAAGCAGATGATCAGCCCTGAGGGCAAACACAGTTCATTTGCCTATGATCCGAGCCACGGTCGGCTGAGTCTCTACCGGAATAGTGCAGGGATCGCCACCGAGTTTAGCTACGATGAGCGCGGTAATCTGCTCACAATGACTCTGGCGGCAGGCACGCCAGAGCGCTATCGCTTGGCATGGCAGTACGATACCTATGGTCAGCCAACCACGATAACGCAAGGAGAGGGCGACTCGATACGGCAGTCGGTCATCACCTATGATCAACAAGGTAATCCCCTCACCCTGACTCAACAAGGTCAGCGTAAATACCAGTTTGACTATAACGTTGAGGGGCGAGTAACCGCCATTACCGATCCCCTCGGTCATCGTTGGCAGTATCGCTACAATGCTAGTGGGCAATTGCTGCAAGCCACCGATCCGTTACAACAAAACACCACTTACCATTACGACGCGCTGAGTCGGCTTACCGCGATCATTGACCCCCTAGGGCATCAATTAACCTATCTCTGGCAGCGCTTACCGCTGGGTTATCGTCTGCAGCTGACCGACGAAACTAACAGATCTTGGCACTATCAGTTTGACGCGCTTGAGCGGTTGGTCAAAACCACTTCGCCACAAGGCAATGAAACGACACAAGCCTTTAACCTTGATGGACGTTTGAGTCAACTCACCGAACCGAGTGGTGAGACGCATCGTCTTGAATATGGCGCGATTGGCAGTCGCGATCAAGGGCGCGTGGTTGGTTATACCAACCCCGTCAATCAAGAGCGTTATGAGTACAGCCCAGCAGGATTACCTAGCAGTATCAGTATGCTGCCCGGGTTGGTTCAGCGTATCCAGTACAATGCACAAGATTTACCGGCAGTCGTTGAAGATACCGCAGGCCGTAGAGAGGTTCGTGAATACAATGCTCTCGGGGCGCTGACTCGCGCCATCGACCGTCTCGGTGCTGAGACTCGCTATCGTTATCAGCCAAATGGCGAGCTTGCCGCCGTCACCACACCGCTAGGACGACAGTTTACCTTCGAACAAGATGCCTTTGGCGATGCGGTGAGGGAAAGCCGGCCTTCGGGTAACCGATATCGCTATCAGTACGACCTCGCCGGACAGCTTACTGCACAACGGGATGGGCTGGGTAATCGAATCGACTATCGCTACGACGCTGCGGGGCAATTGATTGAGGCGCACTACTTTGCGCCATTACAGACTCAGCCAGAACAGACGATAGAGTATCGCTACGATGCTGCAGGGTACTTGACTGAAGTGACGCAACGCGGCAAGACCGAAAGTCACTTCACTTTTACCTACGATGCACGGGGGCAACTGCTGAGTGAAACCCTGCGCTATGGTAACCAACACAGCACAATACGAACTCAGTTACAGTATCGGTACACGGAAGATGGTCAGCGTCAGTCGATCACCTATCCCGATAACAGCGAGCTTGAGTTTCGTTGGCAAAACGATCGCCTGCGCGAAGTTATTCACCCCAATGGCCAACGCGAACGCCGGGAAACCTGGCAGTGGTATCAGCCAACCACTATCCAACGACCCGGCAGTGAACAGACGCTAAGCTTTGATGCGCTGATGCGACCGCAGACCAGCACGCTCAGTGTTAATAAACTGATTGTCGACCAACAGGGTTATTCGTACGACGATGCCGGAAATATCACTGAGCAAGTTCGTAATGGCCAGGCAACCCGCTATCAATACGATGCCGAGGATAGGTTAACCCTAACGCGCAGTGCTCTGGGTAGCGTACAGCGCCTAGGTTACGATGCTGAGGGGAATCGTACCTTCACTAGCAACGCATCGGGCGCATGGCACTATAACGATAAACAACAGCTTGTGAAGCGGGGGAGCGGCACAAGCGAAGTAGAGTATCGCTGGGGCGTGACGGGGGATCTGTTAGAAGAAACTCACCCCCAAGCCACGACGACCTATCAATATAATGCGGCCAATCAATTAGTCACCGTCAGCCGTAATAACCACATTCTCGCTGAATATCACTATGACGCGTTTGGTCGGCGGATCGGTAAGTGGGTCGGTGGGGCTCAACAATGGTTTGTCTACAGTCCAGAGGGGCTTTTAGCCCAACTTGACGGCCATGGCCAGATGCAACAGGCATGGGGCTGGGAACCCGGGACACTTTACGGCAGCAAACCACTCTGGCAAGCCGATCTAAGTCCCGCGGCAACACTTAAAACGGCTAAGGTTGCTTGGTTAATCGCAGACAACACCGGTACGCCACTGCTTGCACTTAATGATCAGGGGAATACGGTTTGGAAGGGAACCCGCGATCCCTTCGCCGCAGTCGTCCCTAACGCAGAAAGTAAGATCACGGTAAATTTGCGCTACGCGGGGCAATACGCCGATGCGGAAACCGGACTCTATTATAACGGCTTTCGCTATTATGACCCGCTGACCGGACGATATTTACAGCCCGACCCCTTAGGGCTTAGCGGCGGATTAAATAGCTACGTCTATGCCCTAAATAACCCCTTAAGCTATATCGACCCCGAAGGGCAGTTCCCGCTAATCGCGTTACTCAAGCCGATGGCTTATTTCGTCGGAAGCTGGGCAGCTAGCGAGGCCATGGATTATTTAATCTCGTATCTGCCGGATAATGAGTGCAATCCGTTATTAAGCCCAAGAAACTGGGCGCAGATGATGAGTGATATCGTCCCAGCTGGCACAGCGTATAGAGGGATTAGGTCAGGGTATAAGGTATGGAAGGGGCGGGCATTCGCAGGTAGTACTGTACCAAATAGTAAAATAGGTGCTTTGAACGATGCATCCAAAACTGCCTTTGAAGCCGCTAAAAATCATATTAATATTTGGACTCCGAAAGATAAGCATTTGCTTGGTACTACGGCCAGAAAAAGTGCACAATTCAATACTGCTAATATAGAAAATGTAAGGGGCTTAGTTAAGGAAGCATTAACTTCACCTAATGCTAAATTTATGGTTAATAATGAAGACAATTCCTTCAGGGTTGTCGCTGATATGGGTAGAGTAATTGGTACTAAAAAACAGACGGCTATCAGGATATCAATCGGGAGCGACGGTAAAATATGGAATGCATTCCCAGTGAATCATCAATAGTTATTGATTACAGCAATATGTATATAAGGGAGATTCACCCTACTAATCAGATTTATTGCGAAGTTGAGGGAGCATTAACAATCTCAAAAGGGAATGAATGTATTTTTTCAGAGGAAAATATCCTACTATTAGAATTTGCAAAAGCCTTAAATACTTGGAGTAAGCAACCTGATCTAGACTTTGAATATTACTCAATGGATTATGAGGAAGGGCCAATTGTTTATTTCAGGCATGAAACCTCACAAATTTGTAGCGTGGGAGGGATTTGGCTGGAAGGTGTTTGTTATGAAGTTGAAAGTGTAGAGTTGATATTGGCTTGTGATGCTTTTATTAGAAAAATTCTTAATGACATTATTTCTAGAAGAGTTGATATTGATTTATTGTTTTAATTTAAACTTTCTCTATTAATTAAATATAATCACACTGGTATAGCTGGTAATTTAAAAGGAGGTATTAATTTTAATCTAATCACCATGGACGTATATTAGATAATGGTGATTATATTGGAGTCAATGGAAATATTATTGATAATATAGAGGGTTACCTACATTGAACAAATTAAAAGGGCGGTGGGTAGAAGTGTCGAGCGATTATCCAAGTTGCAAAGGTTGTTATGCAACGCTTGCGATCTATCCCAAGTTGCTCCATCCAGACATCATTAGTGAGATGTTAGGACTTGCTCCGACCAGACAAAATATTATCGGTGAAAAAGTTACTAATAGCATCGGTAGGACTAGGGAAATAAAAAAATCAGGTTGGTTTCTTTCAACAGAAAACATCGTCCTTTCCAAGGATTTACGTGAGCATTTAGACTGTATTTTAGATAAAATTGAGCCGGCTTCACAGGCTATTGAAAAGCTACAGTCTAGAAAAGAAACGACTATGTCTATAAGTTGTGTATGGCATTCATTAACGGGTGATGGCGGCCCAGTTCTATGGCCAGAACAAATGATAAGAATAAGTAATCTTAACTTAGAGCTCAGTTTAGATGTTTGCTTTTTTGTTGATGAGCAGTAGTGGTGTTGAGATTCAGTTAATAAAAGTGTTATTTTCAACGCCAAGTATCAATGGTTAATCAATTAATCGATTATCAATTTTTTATTGATAATTAATTTAAAGCTAAATATTGAGGTAATCAAGTGGAATTGGAAGATTGGGTTAAAGCGTTATTGTTATTTAAAGAAGAGAATGGATTAACAGCAGAGATGCTCGGTTTTATACAAGATAATGCGGATTACATCGATGATGATGGATTTGTTATCGGTAATATCGAGGGTTATTTTCAATGAAAGAAATAGCTCATCATAGGACGCCGGTAAATAAAATTTATCGGAGCTGTTACGAATGCTATGCAAGTATTCGGATATATCCCGCAGCTACTCATCCAGATGAAATAACTACGTTACTGGAGCAAGAATCAACTTTATTGGAGGTCGTTGGGCAGGAGATAACTAATAGTAGAGGGAGGACAAGGAAAGTAAAGTATTCTATTTGGGAGTTATGCACCGAGGGTTTTTTGAAATCTCAAGATTTACGTGAACATATAGACTGGTTACTTGATAAAATGGAACCAAAAAGTACGGAGTTACAATCACTACAAGAAGTTCCAGATTTGATTATGTGTATCTATTGTATATGGAAAGGAAAGAGAGGGCATGGTGGTCCAGTTTTATGGCCAGAACAAATGCGTAGAATGGGCGAATTGAATATAGAGTGCAGTTTTGATGTCTATTTTTTTAGCGAGGACTGAAGATGTTTATTAAAATCACTAAGGTGAATGTTATGGTTAAGGTGTTTTCCATCTTTGTCGTAATGATTGCAACTGAATAATATATAAAAGTCATATACAGTTTAATACCTCGACACCGATCACTATTATAACGGCTTTCGCTATTACGACCCGCTGACCGGACGGTATTTACAGCCCGACCCCTTAGGGCTTAGCGGCGGATTAAATAGCTCCGTCTATGGCCTAAATAACCCCTTAAGCTATATCGACCCCGAAGGGCAGTTCCCGCTAATCGCGTTACTCAAGCCGATGGCTTATTTCGTCGGAAGCTGGGCAGCTAGCGAGGCCATGGATTATTTAATCTCGTATCTGCCGGATAATGAGTGCAATCCGTTATTAAGCCCAAGAAACTGGGCGCAGATGATGAGTGATATCGTCCCAGCTGGCACAGCGTATAGAGGGATTAGGTCAGGGTATAAGGTATGGAAGGGGCGGGCACAGGTGGCTCGTCTCTCAGTTGATGAATTGATATTAACATCTGCTAAAGGGAGAAAAACGTCAGGACGATCTAAGTTATTTGATCGCGCTGGGAATATAGACGTTGCTAATAAAGAGTTTAATGCTTTGTCACCAGTTAACATCAGAGATATCGATAGAGGAAGAGCGGGGGAATTACTTGATGGGCGTACTATAATAGTACGAGATAAAAGTACTGATGGTAGACCTACACTTGAAATTCAAGATGGAAAAAGACGTATAAAATTCAGATATAATAGGTAAAAGCATATGAATAATAAACTCTTTGTTTATCCTTTTGAAAACTACCTTTACAAAGGTTTTATGCTTGATAAATTAATATATTCACCAAGCGTATTAGAATTATTTTTAACCAACGATAATGATAGTGGGATAAAGATCTCGTTTGATTGGTTTCACACTTTTCGAGTGGTTGATGAAGGTGATGTAATCAAGATGCTAAATAAATTCAATGGCGAAATGATCTTAGGGATTTATACTTTAGTTGATTCTGAATATTTGGAATGGTTTCATGAGCAAAGCGTAGGGATACATTTAGATGGAAATATTACTCATTATATGGTTGTTACTGTGAATGATGTGATTGAGATTCTTTCTAGTGAAAAACCAGTGATATCAAAAATTTAATAACGATTATCTAATGCTATTTGGGATAATTACATATTACTAAAAGTCTCTGGGTAGAAGGCAGCTGTAAAAATACTCCCTTTTGCTAATAATATTTTCATGATCAGTTATTAAAATGCTACCTTGATCGAGAATCATTATTACTTGGTCCATCAGGCAAAGCAACAAAGTTAGAAACTTCGTTTTAAATAATGCCTGATGGCTCTCGAAAATTTGTAACAGTAATACCAAAAGAGGGTAAAATAAATGTTTATTGTATCTTTTCCTGATGATATAGATTTACTTGCTTTTTTTGAAAGTGAACCGATATTTAGTAATGCCGAAGAATTCCACTTTGCATATAAAAAAAAGGATATTCATGGGGTTTCTATAATCTTTGCATATAATGCAATCTGCGGCTGGATTCAAGCTATAATTGAATTTAAAGATAAAGAGATTTCACGTTACTTAATGGAGGGAGTGGAAAGCTTCAAATTAAAGAAAGATATTAACGGTGAATATTTGAGCTCAGAGGTTGAGTTTGAAGACACAAGAACTATAGTGGAAATAAGAGTTACCCCCTCTATTTCAGTTAATTTTGAAACTCTTGTTAGATAAATAACAAGCTCCCAACCTAAAAGCTGGGAGTTTAATTTGGTTTTTATGCTTATAATAAATACTACTCGATCCTCGCGTTAACTTGGCCGATAATGTAATTTGCCGGTAGATAGGCGGCTGGCGAGGCCATGGGTCGTTTAATCTCGTATCTGCCAGATAACGAGTGCAATCCGTTATTAAGCCCAAGAAACTGGGCGCAGATGATGAGTTATGTCATCGAATCTGGCATAACGTATAAAGGAATTAGGTCAGGGTATAAGGTATGGAAGGGGCGGGCATTCTCAAGAAGTACTGTACCAAATAGTAAAATAGGTGCTTTGAACGATGCATCGAAAACTGCCTTTGAAGCCACTAAAAATCATATTAATATTTGGGCTCGGAAATATAAGTATTTGCTTGGTACTACGGCCAGAAAAAGTGCACAATTCAATACTGCTAATATAGAAAATGTAAGGGGCTTAGTTAAGGAAGCATTAACTTCACCTAATGCTAAATTTATGGTTAATAATGAAGACAATTCCTTCAGAGTTGTCGCTGATATGGGTAGAGTAATTGGTACTAAAAAACAGACGGCTATCAGGATATCAATCGGGAGCGACGGTAAAATATGGAATGCATTCCCAGTGAATCATCAATAGTTATTGATTACAGCAATATGTATATAAGGGAGATTCACCCTACTAATCAGATTTATTGCGAAGTTGAGGGAGCATTAACAATCTCTAAATGGAATGAATGTATTTTTTCATAGAAAAATATCCTACTATTATAATTTGCAAAAGCCTTAAATACTTGGAGTAAGCAACCTGATCTAGACTTTGAATATTACTCAATGGATTATGAGGAAGGGCCAGTTGTTTATTTCAGGCATGAAACCTCACAAATTTGTAGCGTGGGAGGGATTTGGCTGGAAGGTGTTTGTTATGAAGTTGAAAGTGTAGAGTTGATATTGGCTTGTAATGCTTTTATTAGAAAAATTCTTAATGACCTTATTTCTAGAGGAGTTGATATTGATTTGTTATTTTAATTTAAACATTATCTATCAATTAAATATAATCACACTGATATAGCTGGTAATTTAAAAGGAGGTATTAATTTTAATCTAATCACCATGGACGTATATTAGATAATAGTGATTATATTGGAGTCAAAGGAAATATTATTGATAATATAGAGGGTTACCTACATTGAATAAATTAAAAGAGCGGTGGACAGAAGTGTCGAGCGATTATCCGAGTTGCAAAAGCTGTTATGCAACGTTTGCAATCTATCCTAATTTTCTTCATCCAGCCAATATTAGTGAAATGTTAGGAATTACCCCGACAAGAGAAAATATTTTTGGCGAAAAAATCACTAATAGCATGGGTAGGACCAGAGAAATAAAAAAATCAGGTTGGTTTCTTTCAACAGAAAATATCGTCATTTCCAAGGATGTACGTGAACATTTAGACTGGATTTTAGATAAAATTGAGCCGGCTTCACAGGCTATTGAAAAGCTACAGTCTAGAAAAGAAACGACTATGTCTATAAGTTGTGTATGGCATTCATTAACGGGTGATGGCGGCCCAGTTCTATGGCCAGAACAAATGATAAGAATAAGTAATCTTAACTTAGAGCTCAGTTTAGATTTTTGCTTTTTTGTTGATGAGCAGTAGTGGTGTTGAGATTCAGTTAATAAAAGTGTTATTTTCAACGCCTAGTATCGGTTGTTAATCAATTAATCGATTATCAATTTTTTATTGATAATTAATTTGAATCTAAATGTTGAGGTGGTTAAGTGGAATTGGATGATTGGGTTAAAGCGTTATTGTTATTTAAAGAAGAGAATGGCTTAACAGCAGAGATGCTCGGTTTTATACAAGATAATGCGGATTATATCGATGATAGTGGTCTTGTTATCGGCAATATCGAGGATTACATTCAATGAGCGATATAACTCACCATAGAACGCCAGTAAGTAAAGATTATAAAAGCTGTTACGAATGTTATGCAAGTATTTTAATCTATCCCGCTGCCATTCATCCAGATGAAATAACTGATTACCTAAAACAACAACCAACATTATCAGAGGTTATAGGGGAAGAGGTTACTAATAGTATATGTAGGAAAAGAAAAGTAAAGTATTCTATTTGGAAATTATGTTCCGAAGGTTTTGTAAAATCTAGAGATTTACGTGAACACATAGATTGGTTATTAGATAAAATGGTTCCGAGAAATAAAGAATTAAAAAAATTACAAGAAGTATCTGGTTTGTCAATGTATATCAATTGTGTGTGGAGAGGGAATAGGGGGTATGGGGGGCCAGTATTATGGCCTGCGCAAATGAAAAGAATTAGTTATCTAGATATAGAGTGTGCTTTTGATGTGTATTTTTTCAATGAAGATTGAAGGAGGGTACTTAACTTATTAAGTTGAGTGTTTTTTCATACTATCGGATTTATTCATATATCTTAATACGCCGATGCGGAAACCGGACTCTATTATAACGGCTTTCGCTATTACGACCCGCTGACCGGACGGTATTTACAGCCCGATCCCTTAGGGCTTAGCGGCGGATTAAATAGCTACGTCTATGCCCTAAATAACCCCTTAAGCTATATCGACCCCGAAGGGCAGTTCCCGCTAATCGCGTTAGCTAGGCCGATAATACAATTTGTCGGCAGATTGGCTACCAGTATGGCCCTGGATTACTTGATCTCTTATCTTCCTGATAACGAGTGTGATCCGTGGTTAAGCCCAAGAAATTGGGTACGGGCAATTTCTTACATCTCGAGGGGAAGTAGACCCCATACAGGGGTTAAGGTAACATCTAAAGCTAATAAAACTACTGTTCAGGTTAGGCCCTCCCTTAGAGCCGAGAGTGCAGTAAATTCTTCGAAATTGAATTCTCAATTAGTGGGGGAAGAAATAGCTGGAGGGCATGCTTTTGCGAAGCATGTTATCAAGCAAGGAGAATTTAAGGATCTAGGTATAAAAAATAAGGAGCAATTTGCTTCACATATTGAAAAATTTATTTCTAATCCAACATCGATAAAATATTTGAATAATGGGTGTATTAGATACTGGGAGCAATCCACGGGAACGATTGTCATTAGAAATCCAAAAGCAAAAGATGGCGGAACAGCATTTAGACCAAAGGATGGTCGTCAATATTTTGATGATTTAAATTAATAATGGGTTTATAAAATGAAATTAGTTAAATTTAATAATGACAAATCAATGTTTGAATTATCAAACCTTGAGGTTTATATAATTCGTTCAATAATTGGAGAGGTATATGCTGGAGTTTGTGTTGATGCGGAAGAGTTTGAAATAATTCATGCTATCGAAAAGGAAGAAGTACTAAAGTTAAAACATGATATTTATGCAATATACAAACAATTGAATATATTGGGGGATAGTTATTTAGATAACTAAAGAGGATAATACATCCAATTAGTATAAAATGTATCTCTCCTCAAAAACAGCAATAACTTTTTCATGCAATTAAATAGAGATTGAGAAGTAAATGGGGAAGTTCCCGATCATCGTATTAGTTGAGCGGATGGCTTGCTTATCTGGCGACTTGGCCACTGGCATGGTCTTGGATCATTTAATCTATTATCTTTACGATAACGAGTGCGATCCATAGTTAAGACCAAGAAACACGGAGTATCTTGTACCGTAGGATGGAGTAATACAACCTAAAAAGGGATTGTGG
Source organism: Rosenbergiella collisarenosi (assembly GCF_018494085.1). Lineage (GTDB taxonomy): Bacteria > Pseudomonadota > Gammaproteobacteria > Enterobacterales > Enterobacteriaceae > Rosenbergiella > Rosenbergiella collisarenosi. The sequence continues at coordinate 19,264 of NZ_JABBFP010000005.1, forward strand.
TAGGGTATTAAGTATTGAAAGGAATGCGATAAAAAATATTTTATCGTTGATATGAATATATAAATAAAAATATTCATGGTACCAATGATAATAAAAAATTTAATACGGAAAAGGAGAATAAAATAAGTTTAATTAACCCCAATATCAAAGTGTAAAAATTAGTAAATAATTATGAAGGCACTGGTTCGCAAGTAGGGAAAATAACGAAGGGAAATCCAGGATATAAAGAAAGGATTTACGCTAATGAGGTTATTGGAAAATACTATAATACTAAAACAGAAAAATTTAAAGAAACCACCAGTTTTTTAATTCACTACTCTAAAAATGATGTTCATATCGTACCAGCGAGGCCAAAAAAATGAATGATATTGATATGATGGTAAAAAATATATTGGAAATTCGTTCAGAAATAATGTCTTATTTGACGAGTGACCTAATAGGAATTGCAACCAGGAAGATGAGGGGGATTACCTTACACTATGACAATAAAATTTTAGATATAAGGGTTATTTTTGATGCTCCCTTAACTGATGAAGAAGAGGATGAGATGATAGAAATTGATACTAATCTTACTTCAAGTGCATACCCTTATCTTTATAATAATCGAAGTGAGGTGATTTTAAATATAGAACAATGTGGGTTTGTTTTTTTTGTTATACCTTCCGATATCGACATTTCTGATAAGGTAGGGAATTTAGGGTGGTTTTTCCTAAGAAAAGAATATTTATAATATGAAAGCATGGCTTAATGGAAACCTATCCAAAGAAAATTAGATGGTAAAAAATGAGGAGAAATCAATGTGCCATATAGATAAGGCAACACTAAATAGAATGGATTTCCATTCAATAATAACAAATAGTATCTGGGAGGATTTATTAGGGGTAGCAACAAAAAAATGAGGGGTATCACTTCAAATTATCAAGATGAATTTTTAGAAGTTATTGTTTTTTTTGAAAGTGAGTTAACTGAGGAAGAAGATTCGGGAATGATGGAGATCAAAAAAGGTGTTACTTCTAATGTTATTCCAATTGTTTATAGTAAAAAAGCTGAGCCAATTTTTACTGTGAAAGAAGTGGTACTAAAATTTATTGTTGCCCCCTCTAATATTAATATTTTTGAAAAAATGGGAAATATAGGTTGGCATTATCTTAGGAAAGAGTATTTATAATATTAAAAATTATCAATATGGTTAATAATCATTGGTTATTAATTACAGTAATATGTATTTAAGGGAGATTATATCTATTAATCAAATATTATTGATAATATAGAGGATCACCCACATTGAATAACTTAGACGGGAGGTGGGTAGAAGGCGGTTGTAAAAACACTCCCTTTTGCTAATAATATAGTCATGTGATCTTACCTTAAAAGGGTTGTAGGAGTGAACCTAACAATAGAGGATTATCTTTCTCACATTATAGCCATAAATTATAGTCGATAAACTCATCCTGTAAAACCCTCTTTCATTAGCACAAAAATATCGAAATTCTAGTTTTTATAGATACTATTTTTTTAATTATTTTCATTTTATCGTTGAATCCTGTACTACACTTTTTGAGTGTTTTAAATAATCCCTTAAATAATGAGGACTCTCAAATGGTAACTAAAGCTCAAATCTTAGATCATGCGGAAGTAGTTGATAAGAATGGCGACTTTGTGGGCGTTGTCGACCATTTTGAAAGTGAAGATCAAATAAAATTAGTGAAAAAAGCGCCGAATGCAGATGGTAGCCACCACCTCATTCCACTGGCTTGGGTCACTAACGTTGACGATAACAAGGTCATCTTGTCCAAGACGCTGCAAGAAGTCGAACAAGAGTGGAAAGCAGTATAAAGACTCTTGCTACCCGCCTTGGCGGGTAGCATCCTTATTAACAACCAGACAGCGGCTGGTTGCCCAGAGCTTGTGCCGCACAGATTAATGCTAAATGACTCAACCCCTGTGGAAGATTTCCTCGCCATTCCCCGGTACGAATATCAAACATTTCATTGAAGGTCTCGACATTCCCCCTGTCACATAGGGTTTCAAGGATCGTTTCCATATTTTGCTCAGCCAACGCATTTTCATCTAAAGCGGCCAATGCTTCGACCATCCAAAACGAGCAGGCAACGAAAGTACTCTCTTCTTTCTCTACGTGGCTGTAACGATAAAGATGCGGGCCACCGTGACCAAGCTCTTCGATCATGGCATGGTAGGTTGAGAGCATGCGTGACTTATTGATACGCGCACCATAGCGATACACCAAGGTTAGCGCTGCATCCAACTCGTCATTATCGTCAGCATAAAATCGGTAAGCTTGACGGGTGTCGGACCAGCAATGCCGTTCTACCCATTGTGCAATAAGGTCACGTTCAGCCGCCCAACGGTCGCGCCAGGTCGCTTCTAAATGTCCAGCATCGGCTAATTCAACTGCAGCATCCAGGGCTAGCCAGCACGCCATCTTAGAGTGGGTATAGTGCTGTAGAGCCGGTAATTCCCACATACCCGAATCTTTTAATCGCCAACGATCAGCACATTGGTTGGCTAAACGACTTAAGAGTCGTGAAGTCTCCAAATCAAGAATATGGCCCGATTGGACGAAGAGTTGCCCAACAGCAAGCATATCGCCGTACATACTCAATTGGCGCTGGTCGCGAGCATTATTACCTTTACGTACAGGTTGTGAATTTTTATAGCCTTGTAAATCCAAGTAGGTCTCGGCGGGGACTTCTCCGCCCTCTAACGTATAGCAGGTAAGCAGTTCTTCACCGTGGCGCATTATGGTTTTTGACAGCCAAGAGTAAGCGGCCTGGCAATCTTCGAGCGCCCCTAAATAGACGAAAGATTTGATGATTAGGCAGGCATCGCGGATCCAGGCATAGCGATAATCATAGTTTTTCTCTCCGCCTATTCCTTCGGGCAGCGAGGTCGTGGCCGCCGCCGCGAGCGCACCCGTCGGAGAAAACCAGAGAAATTTCAAAGCGAGGGCTGAACGGGTAACATGTTGTGGATAGCTTCCCTGATAACTTAAGTTTTCAACCCAATTTTGCCAAGCAAGGTGGCTGGTCTCGATACGTTTATTAATCGCGTCTACCGTCGGGATGGCTAAAGGTTCTGCTTGGGAAACTAGCAGGGCACAGAGTGATGAGGATGAAGGTTTTGTAGTCAACTGCGCGATAATGTTATTACTTTCACAAGTCTTAATCTTAACATCGTCGCTGCAGCGCAGCATTACCATCAAGTCACCAATATGGAAAACATTGCCTTGCGCGGTGGTGTCGAGCCAGGGCGAGCGAGTCTCTACCTGGGTTCCAAACCGAATAGTAAGTTGGAAGTTGACACTTCCCTCTTTCCCTTCGATTCTTCTGGCTAATTCATTCCAAGGCAGGGGGCCGGCAAGATTACTATTAATAGATTCGGTGAGTAACGCCCTGCCCGAGGCGGTGATAAACTCAGTTTCAAGAATATTACTGTCTTCGCGATAACGTCGCTTAACGCTATATTCCTCAGTCGGTGTCAAACTGAAGTGACCACCAATCTCAGTATCCAGTAATCGGTCGAATAAAGCAGGCGAGTCCATATGGGGTACGCACCACCAGTCGATGCCTCCATCAGGCGCGATCAGTGCAACGGAACGCCCTTCGCCAATGGCGGCATAGTCGCCAAGACCGACAGCCCCTTGCTGGCGAACAGGTGAATGATATTGACTATTCTTCAAGAGGTTCTCCTTGTGACGCACGAACGAGCTAAGTGAAATCTGATTTTTAATAAGTCACTTAAGCATGGCACAGAAAGTGATTTTGTCTTGAAAACAGGCAGATATTGCGGGATAAATAAAAAAATGCGACCTGAGAGGTCGCGTTTAAGAAGCTGGCATTAACGGGGATTTAGGGGAATGTCGATCAATCGTTTCAACCTGCATGACAGGTTAACGGCGATAAGAATGAACCATCGATCACGCACTCGGCCGTGTGGCATTCGGGATTACAGGACCTTACTCTTAACGTTAGCCAGCACCGGTTTGAAAAGAAAATTTAGTTTCTATTCATTAGCAAACAGGTTATTCCCATTAGTGTTTACCACCTGTTGGAACCATGAAAAACTCTTTTTAGGAATACGCGTGCCATCGCCTACGCCGTGATCATCATAGTTGACATACACCAGACCGTAGCGTTTTGTCATCTGACTTGAAGAGCAACTGACGATATCGATGGGAGACCACATATAATAGCCTTTCACCTCTACGCCATCAGCAATAGCCTGGCCTATTGCCTTGATGTGACTTGCTAAATAATCGATCCGGTAGTCGTCATTGATCTGACCATCGATAACCTCATCAAAGTGCCCGAGACCATTTTCAGTAATATAAAGTGGTTTCTGCCAGCGATCCCAATAGAAGTTAAGAACATAACGTAATCCGCAAGGGTCTATCGACCAACCCCATAGGCTTGCCGGTAGGGAAGGGTTTCTCATGCTATTCTTATTGACGTCGTGGGCAATGCTTGCATTGCTTAGATGAGTATTATAATAAGAGAAACTCATGAAATCGGCAGTATTTTTTAATATTTCATTATCCTCTACCTCGGTAATAAGAGTTATATTATTTTCTTCAAAAAAACGTTTAATATATCCTGGGTATTTACCCCGCAGCAGAACGTCTGCGTAATAGATTTCATATTGGTTACGTTGGTAAGTGGCGATGTTATCTTCAGGCGTCCTGCTTTCAGGGTAGGCGAAATCACTATATAGCATAACGCCAATTTTTATATCACTGTTAAGATGTTGCGCGTAACGTTTAATTTTCGCCGAAGCGATTAGCTCATGATGGATACCTTGGAACTTATCCTGAACAAGGTTAGTTTCACTATCTTGAAAAATACCTAGATGATTGAAGGACTCATGCCTGATTAGATTAATCTGATTGAAGGGAATCCATAATTTCACTCTGTCGTGATAGCGGTTAAGACAAGTTTTAGCAAAATTAAAAAAGAAATCGATTAGCTTTCTATTTTTCCAGCCATTATAGGAAAATGCCAGATTTAAGGGCATTTCATAATGCGATAACGTTATCAAGGGCACCATATCGTTACGGATTATTTCATCAATTAGATTATCATAAAAGAGTAGGCCTTCTGCGCAAGCTTCACTCTCATCGCCGTTAGGAAACAGACGAGCCCAACTTATTGACGTTCTAAACGTCTTAATTCCTGCCTCTCTCAGGAGTGCTAGATCTTGCTTAAAGCTATGATAAAAATCGATACCGTTACGTTTAGGATAAAATCCTATGGGATCCTGTAGCGCGAACAGGGCTTTCTCACGGGTCATTTCCTTATTCGACATGGAGGAAAGATCCTTGTGCGGCACGAATTCATTAATATCAGCCACACTCGCCCCTTTTCCACCTTCTTTCCACGCTCCTTCCGCTTGATTTGCGGCAATAGCGCCCCCCCAAAGAAAGTCTTTTGGAAAACCTATTTTATTGCTACTCATTTTTTGTCTCCTGAAACGTCAGCTTTAGATTCATAACCAAAAATTATCACCAGTAATGCACCGGTTAATAAGGTGGCAAAAAGGGCAACGGTATAAACTAGGATGTTCTGGGCAGTGGGAATTGACAGAAGACTTGCAAAAACCATTTCATTAAGCTTAACGCCATAAAACCCAATAATTCCGCCCCCTACCGCACCCGATATAAACATAAAAGGTATGGTCTGCTTATGGGGAATAATAAGTCCGTATAAGATGGGTTCGGTAACCCCGCTAATCAGCGAAGGGAAGAAAGCACCGCCTGCCAGTTGACGTGTTTTACTATCTTTTGATTTAATAAGAATACCCAAAGCAATACCCATTTGTGCAATCGCTGACATTCCACCTATTGCATAGATTGGGTCGCCGCCATGAACGAGGTTGGTATACATTATAGGTGTTAATGTCCAATGTAGACCGAACATCACAATAATCGAATAAAAAGCACCGATGAATATCCCCGATAAAAGCCCACTTAGATTAATGACATAAAGAATTCCTTTTGCCATATAGTCACCAAGAATCGCACCAAAAGGACCGAGTAAAATAAGGGTGAGAGGGACGACTATAAGGAAAGTGATTAATGGGACGAACATAAGCTGTAAAGAATTAGGGATTATCCTTTTTAGCGATCTTTCGATAAATGCTGCCGTAACGATGGCAAAAAATATTGGAAATACGGTACCGGAATAATCTGCCACAATAATGGGAACGCCTACGAAGTGTAACGTTTGACCGGCTAGTTTGGTGAGCTCTGGATAGAGTAATGCAGCACCGATTGCGGCGCCAACCAATTCATTTGACTTCAATTTTCTTGCGATACTAAACCCCAGAATTACTGGCAGATAATGAAAGGGGACATTAGCAATTAAATTAATGACCTTCAGGGTCTCACTTCCATGAAAATAGGAAAACTCGGCCAAGACTGTGGTCATTGCACGCAGTAATCCCGCCGCAGCGATAACCCCGATAATCGGTAGGAAACTCCCTGATATAAAACCAAGGATCAAATTTATCTTACTTTCTTTACGAGTCGTCGTATTTTCACTCTTACCTTCATTTGAACACTCATTGGTATTGCTCATCTCCTGATTGTTGATTACTGTCTTTATTGTCTGGTAGACGGATTCCACTTCAGTTCCAATAATAAGTTGGCATTGACCGCTTGCAATGACGACAGACAGTATTGAGGGTTGAGATTTGAGTTTTTCTTGATCAAGCAACGAATAATCATAAAGATTAAAGCGAAGGCGGGTGGCACAATGGAAATAATCTTTAATATTCCCTCTTCCACCTAACCCGTCAAGAATGGAATCTATTTCGGATCTGCTGGACATGTTAAATCCCCGAACGATAATGTTGGTGTCATAAAATCTAAGGTAGAGGGATCAACTAAGCAAATATTTTCGTTTTCCAAATTTAGAAAATTATTATGCGATTTCAATTATTTTTTTGACAATGATATAAATAACACTTTCCATGAATTTATGAGAGTGGTAATTAGATGCCATCAAATCCGGATAGCCATTAATAGGCACCCATACCTCTGGTCGACCAGATAGAATAGTCGGTATTTTCGTCGAGATAAGGAAAAAAGAAAGGTTATCAGGGATCACTGAGCACCATTGCTCCTTCTCCATCCAATCTCCGGTAAAGGTCAGTACGACCACACTGTCGACGGCACCGAACAAGTAATGTATTAGCTCATTATTCTGTCGATTCGCGAGATAGACTGTTCGGGTAAAGCTACTCAACACCTCTCTAAAAATATTAGAAATATTAAACGTAAAGTCATTGGTGATGATAAGGATCTTATTTTTATTCGCCATTGATCTAGCCATATCTTCACATTTTTCTAAGGGAAGGTATTTATAAATATTATTAATTATTTCCCTCTCATCGCTCATGGTTAAATAGTGTTTAGCATTATTATTGTATGTTATGTTATTACGTAATTCAGCGAAGCTGTCGTAGCCAATTATTCTACAGAATTTTGTGACACTTGAGGGGGTAGTAACGCAATATAACGCTAAGGCTTCAATGTTAACATGAGGGAATTCCTCAATCTTTTCAATAATCCCTGTCGCAATACGTGTAAAAACGGTTGCTTTACTTGAGTGAAATAAATATTCTGAAGCTCTAACATATAATGGACTATGAAAAATTGGATTTATAATTTTTTTCACCTAATGAATCCCTGCTTGTTATTATTCATTATAATTATTTGTTGTTTTATCCGAATAACTTTTTAAGTTCGCTATTTTTAAGAATAGGGGAGTGTTGCTTACGTTATACCCTTACTATTTTAAGTCTGGTGGTTGGTTATCTGCATCAACATTCCTTATCGGTAAATCCCTTAGCCGATTCCTTTAATTATCGTGACCCGTAATGTCCTGCTCCTACGATGAGACTTTGCAGTGGCTCAATATTAAGGGAAGAGAATTCATTACTCTTTGCCACCCATCGAAACGTTAAGCGCAAATACAGCGAGGGAATAGTGAACACAGGGTATACAATCGAGGGAAAATTGGGTGTGAACCAGGTAACAGTGTATGGGCTAAGTTTTTATTTAGCACCGACTATTCCTCAGATACTTGAACCAGTTCTCATTTAGAACACTCTTGGCGCGCTGCAGCCCAGAAGGTTGCGTAGGGAGGATGCTGATCGATATTCCCGTTTGACTGAAGTCAATCCTAACAATGCCGTTGGTGGGGCTAGTTACTGCCCTACAGTAACCGAGCGGGTAAAACGCCGTAGCTAAATAATAGCGACAAATAGTCACAGAGAAGCACGGTTATTCTAGAAATAACGGTAAGGCCGAAGAGGGTAAACGCGACCAAAAAGTCGCGATTAATAAGAAGGGGTTAACTCAGTTTGAGTGCCTTATTGGGCACGACTCGTACCTGCTTGACCATATTATCTTGCACATCGAGAATATCGATAGCGAAGTCGCCCAGTTTTACTTTAGTGTTGGTTTCTGGGATCTCTTCGAGAAACTCAAGCAACATTCCATTAATCGTGCGCGCGCCGTCTTCGGGAAGCTCCCAACTAAAGGCTTTGTTGATCTCACGGACATTTGCACTGCCATCGATCAGGACTGAACCATCGTTTTGTGGCATGACCTCTTCGGCTAGGGAAGGGGACATAGACGTCGTAAAGTCACCGACAATCTCTTCTAGAATATCTTCGATGGTGACCAGCCCTTTGATATCGCCGTATTCGTCGATGACTAATCCGGTCTTTTTCTTATTACGTTGGAACTTGACTAGCTGCTGGTTCAGCGCTGTCCCTTCGGGAATAAAGTAGATTTCATCCGCGGCACGTAGCAGGTTCTCTTTGGTAAACTCACGCTTATCGTTCATTGTCCGCCAGGCTTCACGGACCCGTAGCATCCCTACGCAATCCTCTAATGTATCCCGATAGAGGACAAGGCGGCCATGGGGCGAGTGAGTGAGCTGACGGCTAAGGGTCTTCCAATCATCGTTAACGTTAATCCCCACGATTTCATTACGCGGGATCATAATGTCGTCGACGGTCACTTTCTCTAGGTCGAGTACCGACAACAGCATATCTTGATTGCGGCGCGACATCAGGTTACGCGACTCGTAGACGATGGTGCGTAGTTCTTCTTTGCTCAAGGCTGAGCTCATCGAGGTCTCGGTCTTGATACCGACTAAACGCATCAGAAAGCGAGTAATGGTATTGAGTAGCCAGACGATGGGTAACATGACTGTCTGGATCGGGCCGAGCAGTAAGCTACTCGGGTAAGCGACTTTCTCTGGGTAGAGCGCGGCAATTGTCTTAGGAAGAACCTCTGCGAAAATCAATACGACGAAGGTCAGTACTCCAGTCGCGATGGCGACACCGGCATTACCGTAAAGACGCATCCCTACGATGGTCGCTAACGATGAGGCGAGTATGTTGACTAAGTTGTTGCCGATAAGCACTAGGCTTATCAATAAATCAGGGCGCTTTAAGAGCTTCTCCACGCGTTTAGCCGCTCGGTTTCCCTGCTTAGCATGATGCCGTAATTTATAACGGTTAAGGGTCATCATGCCGGTTTCAGAACCGGCGAACCAAGCAGAAACTAAAACCATAACGACTAAAATAATAATCAACGACGTGGTCGAGACAGAGTCCACTGAAAAAATCCTTAATGAGTGAGTAGTTGCTGGAGTACGCGACTACCGAAGTAGCCCATAGTGAGCAGAAGGGCGCCACTGCAGTTGAACCAGACGACACGACGTCCGCGCCAACCCTTTTGATAGTGGCCCCAGAGTAGAACGAGATAGACAAACCAGGCTAGGAAAGAAAGGATAGCCTTATCCATATTCTCGGTGCTAAAGAAATTCTGTAAGTAAAAAATACCACTGGCGAGCACGAGGGTCAGTAAGACAAAACCGACTTGAGTGATATGGAACATCTTACGTTCTAACACCATCAGTGGCGGCATTTCACGGTTAAAGGCCAGCTTCTTGTTTTTCAGCTGATAGTCTATCCAGACCAGTTGCAGCGCATACAACGCGGCGATAATAAGCGTGGCATAGGCAAACAGCGCTAAACCGATATGGATCAAAATCCCGGGTGTGGCCTCAAGGTGCGTCAGAAAAGCGTTAGGCACGAAGGTCGCAAACGCTAGGTTGATCAGCGCAAAGGTGTACACAAAGGGGAGCAGAAGCCAGCCGCGGTTACGCGACGCCACGATCGTCATCACCGCGCAGATAATCAGACTAATCAGAGAACCAATATTGAGCAGGCTAAAATTCTGGGCGCTATCTAGCGTAAAAATACGTTGTTCGATGGCTACGCCATGACAGACGAGTGCCACGATCGCCGAGAGCATGGCCATCATCCGCCAGCCGTTACTCCGCGTCAGCAGGCTCGGTATGATTAGCGTAAGACTTAGGGAGTAGGCGAGTAACGCCGCTATCGCAAACAAAGACATAGATGATGGATTCGTTTAAATATTGCCAGTAAACATGCAGTATAACGTTCCCTGCTGCCTGCGCCAAACGATCTCAGTACAATTGCAGAGATCTCTGTGACTTCATGCTATGATACGCACAATATGTCTCACAGGCGGTTTCGCCAACCTACATCTGAGTCGTGAATAATGTTTGATAACCTAACAGATAGATTGTCGCAATCACTGCGCAATATCAGCGGTCGCGGCAGGCTGACCGAAGAAAATATTAAAGAGACGCTGCGTGAAGTCCGCATGGCGTTACTTGAGGCCGATGTGGCGCTCCCCGTCGTTCGTGACTTTATCGCTCGGGTGAAAGAGAGTGCCGTCGGACATGACGTCAATAAAAGCCTCACACCTGGCCAAGAGTTCATTAAAATTGTCCGCGACGAACTAGTCGCGGCGATGGGCGCTGAAAATAACGCACTGAATCTTGCGGCACAGCCGCCAGCCGTTATTTTGATGGCGGGTCTACAAGGTGCCGGTAAAACAACCAGCGTCGGTAAGCTCGGTAAATTTCTGCGCGAAAAGCAGAAGAAAAAAGTATTAGTCGTTTCGGCTGACGTCTATCGCCCTGCGGCGATTCGTCAGCTCGAAACCTTAGCAGAGCAAGTGAACATCGACTTCTTCCCTTCCGACGTTAGTCAGAAGCCGGTAGATATCGTCAACCACGCCTTAAAAGAAGCTAAGTTAAAATTCTATGATGTCTTAATCGTCGATACCGCCGGTCGTTTACACGTCGACGAAGCGATGATGGATGAGATCAAAGACGTCCATGCCGCACTTAACCCGGTTGAAACCCTGTTTGTCGTCGATGCGATGACCGGACAGGACGCCGCGAATACGGCGAAGGCGTTCAATGAAGCGCTACCACTTACCGGTGTCGTCTTAACGAAAGTAGACGGCGATGCGCGCGGTGGTGCAGCACTCTCCATCCGTCATATCACGGGCAAACCTATTAAGTTTATGGGTGTCGGTGAGAAAACGGAGGCACTCGACCCGTTCTATCCGGATCGTATCGCGTCCCGTATCTTGGGCATGGGCGACATGCTCTCTCTGATCGAAGATATCGAGAGTAAAGTCGACCATAAAGAAGCGGAGAAACTCGCTAAGAAGCTGAAAAGTGGCGATGGCTTCGATCTCGATGATTTCCTGCAGCAATTAAAACAGATGCGTAACATGGGCGGTTTGACTAGCCTGATGGGCAAGTTGCCGGGAATGGGGCAGCTTCCGGACAATATGAAATCGCAAATGGACGATAAGGTGCTCGTGCGCATGGAGGCGATTATCAATTCGATGACTCGCCAAGAGCGTTCGAAGCCTGAAATCATCAAAGGCTCGCGTAAGCGTCGTATCGCCAGCGGATGTGGTTTACAAGTTCAAGACGTTAACCGCCTGCTTAAACAGTTTGATGATATGCAGCGGATGATGAAGAAAATGAAGAAGGGCGGCATGGCCAAGATGATGCGTGGTATGAAAGGCATGATGCCTCCTGGATTCCCTGGGCGTTAAGCCCAAAACGAAAAGACCCGGGCTTTTTACATTAGCGGTTGCTTTTTGCGCCAAAATCAGTAAAATTTTCGGGCTTTTATATTGCACCTGGGCCCCGTTCCTCGATGGGGCCCAGTTGTTTTATTAACTTAAGAGGATGTTATGGTAACAATTCGTTTAGCACGTCACGGCGCAAAAAAGCGTCCGTTCTACCAAGTGGTTGTCACTGATAGCCGCAATGCACGTAACGGTCGTTTCATCGAGCGTGTTGGTTTCTTCAACCCGGTTGCATCTGGCCTGGCTGAAGGTCTGCGTCTTGATTTAGATCGCATTGAACACTGGGTTGGTCAGGGTGCAACTCTGTCTGATCGTGTAAATGCACTGATCAAAGAAGCAAAAAAAGCAGCTTAATCTGTCACGGTGGTGAGCATGACCAAATTTAACTCCGCACAGCCTCCTGCTAACCCACTTGTATTGGGGAAGTTGGGTGCGCCCTACGGGATTCGCGGTTGGCTCAAAGTGTTTTCCTCCACCGAAAATTCTGAAAGCATTTTTGACTATCAACCTTGGTTAATTCACCATGCCGGTAAATGGCAGTTGATTGAACTAGAGAGTTGGCGTCATCACAATCAGGATCTGATCATCAAGGTCAAAGGTATTGATGATCGTGATGCAGCAGCCCAATTGACGAATGCCGAGATATCGGTTAACGCTGCTGACTTGCCTGCGTTGGATAATGGTGATTACTACTGGAAAGACCTAATGGGTTGCAAGGTGGTTAACCTCCAAGGCTATGAGATGGGGAAAGTCATTGATTTGATGGAAACCGGATCGAACGACGTATTAGTCGTTAAGGCAAACCTGAAAGATGCTTTTGGTGCGAAGGAACGGTTAATCCCGTTTCTTGATGAACAGGTTATCAGAAAAGTCGATCTCGACACTTCGACGATTGAAGTGGATTGGGATCCTGGTTTTTGATCTCCGGATATCACGGTAACTGAGCGACGAAATATGTGGATTGGTGTTATCACCCTGTTTCCTGAAATGTTTCGAGCAATTACCGAGTACGGGGTAACTGGCCGAGCGGTCAAAAACGGCCTGCTAGACATTCAATGCTGGAGTCCTCGCGATTTCACGCATGACAAGCACCGCACCGTGGACGATCGTCCTTATGGTGGGGGGCCTGGAATGTTAATGATGGTGCAGCCTTTACGGGATGCTATTCATGCAGCAAGAGCCGCAGCGGGTGAGAATGCGAAAGTAATTTATCTCTCGCCTCAAGGTCGCAAACTCGATCAACATGGGGTTTGTGAATTAGCGACGCAGCATAAATTAATTTTTGTCTGTGGGCGTTATGAAGGGGTTGATGAACGTGTGATCAATGCCGAAGTTGATGAAGAATGGTCAATTGGCGATTACGTGTTGAGTGGTGGAGAGTTACCGGCCATGACGATGATTGACTCAGTCTCTAGGTTTATTCCTGGAGTATTGGGAAAACAAGCGTCGGCAGATGAGGATTCGTTCTCTGAAGGTTTACTCGATTGCCCACATTATACCCGCCCTGAGGTGTTAGAAGGTGAAGAGGTCCCAGCAGTACTGCTGTCGGGAAATCACGCCGAGATAAAACGCTGGCGTATGAAACAGTCGCTAGGACGTACTTGGTTAAGAAGACCTGAACTTCTGGAAAACCTGGCTCTGACTGAAGAGCAAGTAAAATTGTTGAATGCGTTCCGTAAGGAACATCAACAACAACATGATGATGAGGAAGTCTGACTTCCCTTAATATCAGTTTACCCAGGATAAGAGATACAATTATGAGCAACATTATTAAACAAATTGAACAAGAGCAGATGAAACAGGACGTACCTTCCTTCCGTCCAGGTGACAACGTGGAAGTGAAAGTATGGGTCGTTGAAGGTTCTAAAAAACGTCTGCAGGCATTCGAGGGCGTGGTTATCGCTATCCGTAACCGCGGTCTGCACTCTGCATTCACTGTTCGTAAGATTTCAAACGGCGAAGGTGTTGAGCGTGTTTTCCAAACTCACTCACCTGTAATTGACAGCATCACTGTCAAACGTCGTGGTGCTGTACGTCAAGCTAAACTGTACTACCTGCGTGAGCGTACTGGTAAGTCAGCTCGTATCAAAGAGCGTCTTAGCTAAGGTCTCGCTAACGCGACATCGACAAGTTAATAATGAACAAGGGGTTGGCCAGTGGCCAGCCCTTTTTTTCTGCCATCATCCACCTGCCAGACCATCCTCTAGGTTATTATTATTTTTTAGCATAATCTTCGAATTAAACGTGATTAAGCAAAACTGAAAACTTTCGCTACACTGCGTGCCTAGGTTAACCCTCTCTTTAGCTTTATCACGACAAGGAAATACCATGAGCGACCGTAAAACTCTCACTACGGCGCAGGGCGAACATGTCCTGCATCCACAAACGCTGATGACGAGTTATGGCTACGATCCCGCGTTATCGGAAGGGGCGGTCAAGCCGCCGATATTTTTAACCTCGACCTTTATTTTTCGTACTGCAGAAGAGGGTAAGGCTTTCTTTAATGTCACCAGCGGACGCACCCCAGCGCCAGAAGGACAAAAAGATGGCCTGGTCTACTCACGGTTTAATCATCCGAATAGTGAAATTGTCGAAGACCGCTTAGCCTTGTACGAAGGGGCTGAACGCTGTGTTTTATTCTCTTCAGGAATGTCGGCGATAACGACGGTACTCATGGCGATTTGTCAGCCTGGCGACACTATCTTGAAGTCGCAACCGCTCTATGGCGGTACAGAAACCCTATTTAATAAGACCCTCGCGCGTTTCGGAATTAAGACCTTTGCGCTGCAAGATTCAAGCGAACTAACAACTCTTCAGCAAGAGGCTGAACAGGCGGCACAACAGGGGCCAGTACGGGCTATTTTTGTAGAAACGCCGGCGAACCCGACTAATGCCATGACCGATATTGCACTACTCGCTCAACTGGCGGATGAACTTGAGCGCCAACACGGCATTCGTCCTCTGATCATCTGTGATAATACGCTGCTAGGACCTCTTTTTCAGAAGCCGCTCGCGTTAGGTGCCGATATTACTGTCTACTCATTAACTAAGTACGTGGGCGGACATTCGGATCTCGTCGCCGGGGCCGCGATGGGCAGTCACACGCTGATCGCCGCGATCAAACAGATGCGCAGTACCATCGGTACTCAGCTAGACCCTCACACCAGTTGGATGTTAGGGCGTTCGTTAGAAACCCTTCAGCTTAGAATGGAAAAAGCGAGCAGTAATGCTGAGCAGGTTGCCTTGTATCTGAGCCAGCATCCCAAGGTGTCAGCCGTCACTCATCCGTCTTTGTATGAAGAGGGCAGCCGTTCGTATCAACTGTACCATGCACAGTGTACAGGCGGAGGCTCGACCTTCTCCTTTGAGGTCGGGCAGAGCGAGGCGGAAGCGTTTCGTTTTCTTAATGCGCTGAAGATATTCAAGTTAGCGGTAAGTCTAGGGGGGACTGAATCACTCATTAGTCATCCAGGGTCTACCACTCACTCTGGCGTTGACCGATCGATACGTGAAAAATTCTCAATCTTTGACACGACGATCCGCGTCTCGGTCGGTATTGAATATGCCGCTGATCTCATCGCAGATATTGGGCAAGCGTTGGATGCGTTGTAACGCGTCCAGCAATAAAACGATTAGATATCTTTAACACTCCTCTCTGTATCCATTGATCTGCATCACTTTCTTCTACAGGAAAAAGCGTAGAGTGAGTGAGGCATTTCTGCAGACATTTACTGAGAGGGTACGAGATGAAAGCGGCAATAGTCACTCACGATCATCAGGTTAGTGTTGAAGATAAACAATTACGGGCATTGGAATATGGGGAAGCGCTACTCACCATGGAGTGTTGTGGCGTTTGCCATACTGATTTACATGTTAAGAATGGCGACTTCGGCGATAAGACCGGGGTGGTTCTCGGCCACGAAGGGATAGGTATCGTGAGTCAACTCGGACCTGGCGTCAGTGCCTTAAAAGTAGGCGATAGGGTCAGCGTGGCATGGTTTTACCAAGGCTGTGGCCATTGTGAGTATTGTAATACAGGCAGAGAAACGCTCTGTCGTTCGGTCAAAAATGCTGGGTATAGTGTGGACGGTGGTATGGCAGAGCAATGCATTGTCCATGCCGATTATGCGGTTAAAGTTCCCGACGGACTAGACTCCGCGGCGGCAAGTAGTATTACCTGTGCAGGCGTCACGACGTATAAAGGGCTTAAAGTCAGCGATATTCGTCCTGGCGAGTGGGTGGCAATATTCGGGTTAGGTGGCTTAGGGAATCTCGCTCTGCAATATGCGAAAAACGTCTTCAATGCGAAAGTTATTGCCATCGATATCAATGAGCAACAGCTAGCTTTGGCCTCCTCTATGGGGGCGGATCTTGTCATCAACTCCCGCGAACAGGATGCACAGGCCCTTATCCAAGAAAGATGCGGCGGGGCGCACGCTGCGATAGTCACAGCAGTCGCGAAATCAGCGTTCCAATCAGCCGTGTTCAGTGTGCGAGCCGGGGCGAAAGTGGTTGCGATTGGCTTACCGCCAGATTCAATGGCGCTCGATATCCCTCGCTTAGTGCTCGATGGCATCCAAGTCGTCGGCTCCCTCGTTGGCACACGCAAAGACCTCGCTGAGGCCTTCCAATTTGCCGCTGAAGGTAAGGTGACCCCGAAAGTGGCACTACGGCCTATCGAGGAGATAAACACTATTTTCGATGAGATGCAGGCCGGTAAAATTTCTGGCCGCGTGGTAATCGATTTTAAAAAATAGTGGCAGGCAAAGACCGTTGAGGTTGAAGAATGGATGATCACTTCTATACTGAGTTAAACATACTTTCTATAGGAGTGGTTATGACGATTCTAAAAAGTGGTTCTGCACATTGGGAAGGTCCAATTAAAGAAGGAAAGGGAACGGTTAGTACCGAAAGCGGTGCATTAAGCGAACAACCTTACGGATTTAATACTCGCTTCGAAGGCAAGGCCGGCACTAACCCTGAAGAATTACTGGGTGGTGCTCATGCCGCCTGTTTCTCGATGGCACTATCGTTGATGCTGGGGAACGCCGGGCATACTCCTAAAAGTATCGATACTACCGCGACCGTCTCTCTAGACAAAGTGGGAGAAGGTTTCAAGATCACTAAGGTCGCCTTGAAAAGCCGCGTTGCGCTGCCAGGTATCGATCAGCAGGAATTTGATAAGATCATCAACCAAGCAAAAGAAGGGTGTCCAGTTTCGCAACTATTCGATACTGAGATCACGCTCGACTATACGCTAAACGCGTAAGCTCCTAAGTGACGCCACGAGCGTCACTTTACTCCTCTCTATCCTGCAATCGTTGTTCCCGAATCCTCGCTACGGTCGCTTTTGTTGCCATTCTTGACGCAGGCCTCTTCACCACCTTGAGTGGGTCAGCGGCAATATACTCAAGGGTGGGAGAACAATAGAAAGGCAGCCAGCCACCATAACGGCTTTCCCACTCCCAATGCACAGGGCATGGCCATAGTAACCCACCTTCGAGCGAGTAATAAACCCAGGAACCGACCGGTCGACGTGGGCGGCGCACAGTAGCGTTCACTTGCTTAACTTCCACTGTGGTCACTATATCGCGATTGAAACTTAATCTGGGTGATCACGATGAACCTCACCGCACAGCAATACAACATTGGGTCTTACCTTATGTACGCGCGCTTCCATTTGTTGACACATTGCCAGTGTTGGATAAATAGTTTCTGTCACAGGTAGGGCATCGCAGGCATCATTGCCACAAGCACTTACCAGTAATACAAATCCTATTAGCATACCTGACTCCTGTGCTGGAAAGGGAAAGCCTCATTTACCTGTAAATGAGATAATTTGATTTTCGCTGCTGCTATTCTGCCAGAAAAGCGGTAATTGGGTTACACTATCCTTGCCATTAAGCTTAAGAAAATAAGGTTTTTTATGTCAGAAATCCTCGCTCGTCCTCATGACAATGAACAGATTGCTCATCCTGATAAACACCCCAAGCAAGCGGCTCTACAGGTCGTCGTTGAGTTAGTGCGCGCCGGTAAATTAAGCCCTTTACAGGGTGATGCGGGGAATATGCTATCGATTTACGAACAGTTCAAAAAACACTTTGAACAGGACGCTAACTAGTCGCTGACTCTTACTCAAGAACACTTATTCTAGCCGTTCTTGAGTAAATAGCAGTGAATGAGGCTGTTATGAAATATTTTACCCTCCTTTCTTCTCTTGTACTCTGTTCGGCGATTACCGCCTGTAGTCATACTCGCCCTGAGCCGACTGCGCGTTATCTACCCGATAACGATATGTGTAGTGCGTCGCAATTTCAGACCTATGTCGGTAAGCCGCTAACCGCCGTGGATGCGCTGCAACTGGACGAGCCGGTCCGTGCGATCCCTGCCTATGCCTCGGTAACGATGGATTTTAATCTGCATCGGATTAACTTTCTCGCTGATGAAAAGGGCGTAATCAGCCGAGTGTATTGCGGGTAATAGGTTAAGAGTGCAAGCCAACAATGAGTATTCTGTTGGCATTAGGTAAAGCGTGGTTAACAGAGGTTAACAGCAGCGCGTTGCAGATTTTTCTGGATGAATCTCAAGATAGAATTCAGTCTCTGAGAAAAAGAAGGATGTGCAAATGAAAACGTTAATCAAAGTCGTATCGGTGCTTGCACTCACCGCAAGTCTAAGCGGGTGTATTCTTCCTCCATGGGGAGGACCTGGCGGTGGTGGCGGCGGTGGCGGTGGTGGTCCTGGCGGCCCTCACTATGGGTTCAGCCAAACACGATAATTAACAAATAGTTTCTTCGAACCTTCATAAAATCGAGGTATTCTGATAAATAAATTTGTAGGGTTGCCTGCGAATTATATCGTCGACCTATAAGGAGAAGTAGAATGAAACAGATGTTAATGACCCTTGCTCTAGCCACAACATTGGTGACTGGTTACGCTTCAGCAGCTGAGAAAACTGCCCAACAGCAGAAGATGACCGTGTGTAACCAGCAGGCAGGCTCACAAAGCCTAAAAGGCGATAGCCGCAAAAGCTTCATGAGTAACTGTTTGAAGAAAGATAGCAAAGCCTCTGGCCTAACCGCCCAGCAGCAAAAAATGAAAACGTGTAATGCCACAGCTAAAGATAAAAAGCTTGCTGGAGCAGAGCGTAAAACGTTTATGAGTAGCTGTTTAAAGAAATCGTAATACCCGTTCACCCAATCGTGTTAAGCACGGTTGGGTGAATTTTTTATTTGCGAGGAACGATAAAGGCTAACCCTAAGTTCGACTTGCGCCTATGATTGCTTACTTAATGCTGCCGATTTTGCGATACACGCCTGCATCGCTTGCATAATTGAGGACCGAAACCCCGTCTCCTCTAACATCGCAACCGCCTCAATGGTTGTACCGCCTGGTGAGCAAACATTATCTTTTAACTCCCCCGGGTGTTTCCCGCTTTCTAAGACCATCTCAGCAGAGCCCTTAACCGCCTGTGCGGCAAACTGATAGGCTTTCGCACGAGGCATCCCTGCTAGGACCGCCGCATCGGCCATGGCTTCAATTAAGATATAAATATAAGCGGGGGCCGAACCACTAACCCCGACCACCGCATGGATCAGGGATTCGCTAACGACTTCAGCTTTACCGAACTGGCTAAAGAGCGTCACTACCGTTTCAGTTTCTTGTTCGCTGACTTCGCTATTTGGGGTTATCGAACTCATCCCTTCGCCCACTAAGCAGGGCGTATTTGGCATCACCCGAATGATTTTTTGTCCGCTCGGTAAGGCTGAGGCTAAAGAGTCTAGCGTAACGCCGGCCGCTACGGAAACAATCACCGTCTCTTTGCGTAGGTGGCTGGAGAGCTTAGCGAGGGTCTCTAGCAGAGCGTTGGGCTTGACCGCTGCAATCAAATAGTCGGCTTTCTCGGCGAGTTGATTCGCACTATCCATAGGCGTCACGCCAAATTGGTCATGGAGATCACTATTGGTTTTCGGCTTACGGTCAAAGACCAGAATATTCTCAGCAGGGAGGGCTTTACTGGTAATCAAGCCATTGATCATTGCGCTCGCCATATTGCCACACCCTAGAAAACCTATCTTTAAATTTTTCATGTCGCTGTTAAACCTTATCTATGACAAATTCGGTAGAAGTTATTACTATACACAATTATCTTTCACCATAAGTATAGAGGAAGAATAAACATGATATGGGTCGATGCCGACGCTTGCCCGGTGGTCATTAAGGAAGTGCTCTACCGTGCGGCTGAAAGAACCAAAACCGTCGTGACATTTGTTGCTAACCAATCGCTGCGTGTTCCTTCATCAGAATATTTACGTACACTACGCGTAGCAGCCGGGTTTGATGTTGCGGATAACGAGATAGTCAAACGCGTGGGTCTTGGGGAGCTGGTGATTACTAGCGATATCCCTTTAGCCGCTGAGGTACTGGAGAAGGGGGGGGAAGCGCTAAACCCGCGAGGAGAGCGTTATTCGCGTGAAACGATCAAACAACGCTTAGTAATGCGTGATTTTATGGAGACGCTGCGCTCCAGTGGAATACCGTCCGGAGGTCCCGCAGCGTTGAGCCAAAAAGATCGTCAGCTATTTGCTAACGAACTCGATAAGTGGTTCCAAGCTCGGTAACTTATCGCTTAAAGGAAGCTATCGTCATCGTCGCCGAAGCTACTATCACCGCCAAAGAAGCTACCATTATCTTCGCTAGGCTGTGAGCCCCAGTCGTTACTGAAATCACCGGCATCTGCTGGCTGGTTAAGCGTATCTAAGTTCTCATCGTAGTTTGGCTGCTCAAGAGGAGGCTCGTTAATAATATTGACGATCTCCTCGGGTTGCGAATGGCGGAACATACTGGTCAACATATCTGCCATGACCACCCCTCCCGCAACACCCACGGCAGTTTGTAGTGCACCCCCTAAAAATCCGGTGCCTCGCGCAGCCGGCTGTTGCGGCGCACTGTTATAGCCTTGCTGTGGTGCAGCGTTTTGTGGATTACCGCCCCAACCACTATTTTGCTGCGGTGCGCTTTGTGGACGACTATTGCCCCCGCCGAATAGACCGGAAAGGAAGCCACCACTGCTCTGTTTCGGCTGCTCAGCGGCCTGACGTTCGAGTTGTGTAACGCGATCGTTCAGTTTCTTTAACGCAGCTTCTTGAATGATAATGGCCTGAGCCATGTAATAAGGGGCATCGGGTTGCGACTGCAGATGCTGTTTAATACGCTGCTCAGCGCCGCTATCACGTGCGGTAGATTGCGCTTGTGCCTGCTGCAGGCGGCCAAACAGGTCATCAATGAGTTTTTGTTCTTCAGTTTGCATCAGAAACCTCTCTTTTTATAAACGCAACAAGGTGCATGAGCGCTCCTGCACAAGGCTGGAACGCTTCGCTTAGCTGATGATATGGGGATAATCAGCCTAAAGGGAAGGGGATAGCCGTAAATAAATGTGTTTTCAACCTTTCAGCGGGATAGCCGTTGACCGGTAATCCAGTTATGATGCCTGTAGATCACTTACTATGGAGACGTCCGCCAAGCGGCGGTAGAGGATGTTCTGCTTATGTCATTTCCGGTATACCTCATCGGTGCCAGAGGCTGTGGTAAAACGACGGTGGGGAAGCTCCTCGCTCGACAGCTCAGCTATCAATTTTGCGACACAGATCAGCAACTACAGCAGCATTTAGACCAAAGTATCGCAGAGTTCGTCGCACAGCATGGTTGGGAGACCTTTCGTCAGCAAGAGCATCAAGCACTGCTTACTGTGACCTCTGATAATACGGTAGTGGCGACGGGCGGCGGAATCGTCCTGCGCGACGATAATCGCCAGCATATGCGCCAGTCTGGTGCGGTGATCTGGCTAAGTGTCGACCACCAAGTATTGGCTAGCCGCCTTACCGCCGATCCTGAGATGGAACAGCGTCCGACGCTAACGGGCAGACCGATTACCGAAGAGATCTACGAGGTGCTTCAGCAGCGCCTCCCGCTTTATCAGCAGGCCGCGCATCATTGTATCGATGCCAATCAGCCCCCGGAAAAAGTCGTTATCGATATTCTAACGGCATTGAGTCGTGACTCATTGACGGCTTGATTCCCTTACCCCCTAACCACTGACTCTTATTTCTAACGAAGGAACTAGTATGCTTAAAGCGAACGAGTATTTTGAAGGTAAAGTTAGATCGATTGGTTTTGAAAATAGCCTAGCCGGTGAAGCCAGTGTTGGCGTGATGGAGAGCGGTGAGTATACCTTCAGTACCGCAAAGGCTGAAGAGATGACCGTCATCAGCGGCGCGTTAAAAGTGTTACTACCGGGTGAAACGGAATGGCGGTGGTTTGAGGCGGGTAGTGCGTTTAATGTCCCTGAGCATAGCGAATTCCACCTACAAGTTGCAGAGCCTGCGGCCTATCTTTGCCGTTACCTGTAAGAAAATAGGCTGCCGGGTGTCGGCAGCCTTATTGACTACTGTGCGGTTTCACCGCCGAGACTTTCGATGAGTGAATCGATAAACATCTCTAACTCACCGGTCATCAGGACGAAGTCTGCATCGAAACGTAGGTCGGCCTCTTCACGACTAATATCATCATTCTGTTCACGCAACGTATCGCTAAACTTGATGCGTTTGATGGAGGCATCATCGTTCAGCAAGCATTGCACACGCTCTTGCCAATCGACCCCAAGTTTTGTGACGCGTTTACCCGACTCAATATGATGGGCGATTTCATCGCAGACCAACTCTTGTTTTTTACAGCGGATCACGCCGCCTTCTTCCAGCGTCGCCTTTAGCTCAGCCTCGTCGAGCAGCGTGTACCCTGTGCTAGGCGTCCCCGAACGCACCCATTCTGTCAGCGTAATCTCTACAGGGGTTTGCAAGTTAAGCGGAACGACAGGGAGTGACCCCAAGCTTTTACGTAATAGAGCTAAGACGTCTTCGGCTTTTTTAGCACTGCCGCTATCGACGATCACGCGTTGACGTTCGACATCGATCCATATCCAAGTTTGACTATAACGGCTAAAGGCACGCGGCAGTAGGCTGTGTATAACTTCGTCTTTTAACGACTCTTTTTCCGTTTTCTTTAGACGGCGTTGCTGTTCGGTTTCCAGCTTATGGACTTTTGCTTCCAGCGCTTGCTTGATCACTGTCGCAGGCAGCATTTTCTCTTCTTTGCGAGCACAGAGTAACAGCTGACCTTGGCTGGCATGAACGAGGGCGCTCGCTTGCGGGCCCAACGGTGGTACCCAGCCCATGGCGAGTTTATCCTGGCTCCCGCAAGGGGTAAATTGGCAGGACGCCAATTGCGTCTCCATCTCTTCAGCAACTAGAGGGATCTCTCGGGTTAAACGGTAGACCATCATATTTTTAAACCACAACATTTACTTTCCTCTGTTTGCTTTGCGCTGCGCGTATCATACTGAATTTGGTGCTAGGTTTCAGCCTCTATAGCATTCTATTAATGGCTTATCGCTAAGGAAGAGAAGCCTAATCCATTCACTTTCTTTACTTTAATTTGTACGGGAATCCGCTCTTTCATCGCCTCGACATGGCTGATAACCCCAATCATCTTACCCGAGGCATTCAGGCTATCCAGTGCATCGAGTGCAGCATCCAAGGTGGCGGAATCGAGCGTACCGAATCCCTCATCTAAAAAGAGTGAGTCGATATGGTTCCTATCGCTCATCAGATCCGATAACGCGAGGGCTAAGGCAAGGCTGACTAAGAAGCTTTCTCCCCCCGAGAGGGTTTTCGTGTCGCGACATTCATCGGCCTGCCACTGGTCGACCACTTGTAATTCAAGGAGATCGCGTTCCGTGCGCTGCAAACGATAGCGGCCATGTAACCGTTCGAGTTGTTGGTTAGCTAACCAAACTAAATGCTCTAAGGTTAATCCTTGAGCAAAACGCCGGAACTTATCGCCGCTGGCAGAGCCGATTAATTCATTGAGCTGATCCCACGTTGCAAGGTGGTCTTGACGTTCGGCGATCGTCGCGACAAGCGTCGACTGCTGCTGTTTGAGCGTATCGTCTGCAAGTAATTGTTGGGTAACTTCTCCTTGTTGAACGAGTACCGCTTGATAGCGTTGCTGCTGCTGGTCGCGCTGGGGCACGAGATGCTGCGCGGTCTCACTTGCCAGCGCAGGCTGAGCCTGCTGATGTTGTTGAAGCGACCGTTCGGCCTGAGTGAGTCGTGTTTTAGCGCGATCGATCTGCTGTGCAGCCTGATCGAGTTTCTGACGATAGTCGGTAATCACCGACTCGGGTAACAATGCGTCTAAGAAATGCGCCTGATCAGTAAAGACGGAGGCGTGCAGTGCATCGTTAAATAGCGCCTCGGCCTCCTGTAACTGCAATATTAGAGCGGCAAGCTGCGTAGCGACTTGGCGTTCCTCACCACTGATCTGTTGGTGGCGGTCCTGCTTCTGCTGCCAGAGTTGACGCTGCTGCTGCTCGTCGTCTCTGAGGCGTTGCGCTTGTTCGTTAAGTGACTGACGTAACTGATGAACGGATTGATCACCCACCAGCGTGTGACGCTCATTGACACAGTCAGCGGTAGTCGCTTTATGTGCCGATAACTGCTGCTGTTGGTGCTGTATCTCGGCAGAGCGCTGCGTCTGTTCACGCTGTAAGGCGGCGAGGCGCTCGCTTAGGGTGCTACGTGTCGCCTCAAGCTCGAGGCGCTCTTGTTGATAGCCCTGATAAGTCGTCCAGATCTTCTGATAATCGTCTAATGTGGTGACCAGCTCGCTGAGCGGTAACGGTGCTAACTGATACTGAGCCAGTTGCTGCAGGAGATCGTCATAATCCTGTTGTAACGTCTGTTGGGCGGCGGCGGCCTGCTGAGTGGCTTCTTTGAGCTGTTGTTGTTCTAGCTGATACTGCTGGTCAAGAAGCGCCAATGCTTGCTGTTGCTGCTGAAGGTGGTGTTGCTGCTGAGATAATGCCTTCTCGGTACGATAGCGCTCTTCTTGGCGACGCTGCTGTGCCTGTAGGGCGTCTTGATAGTGTTGCTGGCGCTCGAGTTGCAGGGCGAGAGCCTGTTCAAGCCCCTGTCTATCGTCCAGTGCCAGATCTATCCCTTGCGCTAACGTTAGGGTTTGCCACGTCATTTGGAGTGTGGCAAGAGCGTCGTCTGATTGCGCCAGTGTCTCGCGATGGTGTTGGGCTTCTCGTTGGCTGTTTTCGCAGTCTGCCTCAAGACGAGCCACCGCTTGCGAGCCCTGTTCAATGCAGGCGCGTTGCGCATCACGCGCTGCCAGGTGCGACGGGTGAGTCGCAAGACCATCGGCTATTGAGTGGCCGGGGTGATCCGTCGATCCGCATACGACACAGGGGTCGCCATCCTGTAGGCTGTCGCGTAGCCGCTGTAAATCTGCCACCTGTTGCTCTAAAACACAGAGTTTTTCTAAGGCAACAAGCTGAGCTTTGTCGCTGGCGAGTTGCTGGGACTGGGCATGATGTTGCTGACGCAGCGTGGCTAATTGTTGTTCGCTACGTTGAAGCGCGCGTTGCGTCTGTTCGCGGGTTGTCACCCCCGCCTGCCACTGGTCCGACCAACGCGACAGTTGTTGCAAGTGGGGCGTTAGGTGCCCTTGCTCGCGCTGCCAAGTGGCCAAAGCCTGAAACGTATTGTCTGCGTCTTGCGTGGCGTTATCTTGGTGTAATGCTAAAAGCGCCGCTGACTGCTGGTCAACGCCTCGTTGCGAGGCTTCGGTCAGTGTACGTTGCTGGTCGCGTTCCTCACCTAAACGTACGTGTCGCTGTTTTCGTTGTGCGAGCTGATCGGCGACCGTCTGACCCGCGCGCTGCTCCCGTAACAGCTGTTCAGCGTGATGTCGCCAGCCGACCAAATGAGCACCCCAAGCGCTAAGCGTCGGATAACCTTGTTGCCAGTGGTCGATCACTTCAATCCGCTGCTGGTGGCTTTGCGATTGCTGCGTGAGCAGGGTGAGCTGTTCTGCACACTCGCGATAAGCCGACTGTAGCGGCTGTAGCTGTTGCTCGGTCTGCTGCTGTAACTGCGTGAGATGCTTGATCCGCTCATCGAGGGGGATCACTTTATCGACCAAGAGCTGTTGCTGCTCGTGCTGCTGGCGCTGAAACTGCTGTTCGGCCTGCACTTTGTTCTGCCAGTTATCGTAACTGGCCAGTCGCTGCTGCTCCGCCTGCTGAACCAGTTGTTGCAGGCTATGCTGCTGAGCGCGTGCCTGCTCAACGGCGTGGGTCGACTGTTGTAACCTTTGCCACGTAGGAAGTAATTGCGCAGCGGGTTGGTAGGCAGTCAGTTTTTCCTGAAGTGGGGCTAAGGCCAGAGCCTGCTGCTCAGTGGCGGTAAGCGCCTCACGGCCCTGCATAAGGTGTTCGTGGAGCTGTTGCTGATAATGCTGCCAATTCAATGCTGCCGTTAACTGTTCGAGCTGCTGCTGAAGGGTATCGCGCTCACTGGCCAGCGTATGTTGCTGATGTTGCAGGGCCTCACGCTGTGGCTCGCTGAGTAGCGTAACCCCTGACAACTTAGCCTGTAGCTGGTCGAGTTCGATCTTATAGAGTTTGTGCTGTTCGAAGACCTGCTGCGAAATCCTGCCATAGATAGCGGTACCGGTTAACTCTTCCAGCAACTCTGCGCGTTCCGCGACCGGGGCGTTAAGAAAGGCGGCGAATTGCCCTTGGGATAGCATCATTGAGCGCGTAAAACGTTGGAAGTTAAGGCCCGACAGCGTTTCGATTAATTTCAGTTTATCTGAGACTTTATCCGCGAAAATCTTATTATCGCGACACCGTGCGAGTTCCACTTTCGGCGGCTGTAGCTTGCCGCGATGGTCATTGCGAGCACGATTTTGGCTCCAGAAAGCGCGCCAAGCTTCTCCTTTGATTTCAAACTCCACCTCGGCGAGGCAGTCGCTGGTACCGCGTGTCATTAGCTGGTTCTGGGTCGGTGAGATGCCCCCTAAGCGTGGCGTCTGATGATAGAGCGCCAAGCATATCGCATCCAATAGTGTTGTCTTGCCCGCTCCCGTTTCACCGGTGATCGCAAATAATCCATTGTCGCGAAAAGGCGGTTGGGTAAAGTCGATATGCCATTCACCGCGCAGTGAGTTTAAATTCTTAAGACGTAACGTTAATATTTTCATCGATTATTCCTGCTCGTCATCGATCTGCGCAGTAACTTGTCGGAATCGCTGCAGCATCAGGTGGTGTTGGTCATCATCCAGCGTTTCTTGCGCTAAGCGCCGCCGAAAAACTTCCTCGGGCGTAAGCTCGCCTAACGTCTCTTTCTGCAGAGAAGTGAGCGTAGAGGAGGTCGCGATACGCTTACGGCGCAGCAGTAAAATTTCCACGGCAAGATCTTCTGTGAGTTTTTCTACCCGCTGCTGCAGATCGCTGAGGTAATCCTCGTGATGGATTTCGATATCGAGCCATATTCTTTGACCATTGCTCGGACGCTCTAAGGCCGACAGCTGCTCGGCCAGCTCCTTTAAGGATCCCTTTATTACGCGCATCGGTTGAAAACAAGGAATTTCATAGGTCTCCCACATTAAAGGTGCCCCCTCGGTGAGGGAGAGCATGGTAATACTCTTGGGCGAGCCTAGCTCATCGAAGCTTAACGGAATCGGGGAGCCACTATAGCGGATCGGCGTAGCGCCGCTGACGTTTTGGGCGCGATGAATATGACCCAGCGCGATGTAGTCGGCGGGAGGAAAGGCGCTCGCTGGGAAGGCTTCTAGCGTACCGATATAAATATCGCGGACAGAGTCGCTCTTCGTGACCCCAAGTGCGGTAAGGTGCCCTGTCGCAATGATCGGTAGATGTCCGCACTGGTGAAGCTGTTGATACTCGCGCGCCGCGAGGAAATTCTCATGGTAGTAGCGGGTGATGGCCTGTAACAGGTCTTGCTGTTTCTCACGCCCCGATAGCCCGGCCTGGCTGAGTTGGATATCTCGTGGGCGCAGATAAGGGATAGCACAGAGCAATGCGCCAATTTTTCCCTCTGCGTCTTTAATTGGGAAGAGCGACGACGCATGCGGCTCATCGTCCGACCGAGGACCGGTGATAATATGTGTATTTAAGCAGGCGACTAATGCTCTCGATTCGTTTAGCGTAGCCACCGAGTCGTGATTACCCGCCAATAGGTAGAGTTGGCAGCCGGTCTCTTGTAACGAAACAATAAACTGATTGAGGAGTTCCCGAGCATAACTCGCGGGGGTGGCGGTATCGAAAATATCGCCAGCCACAATGATGGCGTCGACGCTCTGTTCGATAACCAATGCCTTTAACCATTGAAAAAAAGCCTGATGCTCTGCCGCTCGACTCCGTGCATAGAAAAATTGGCCTAAATGCCAATCAGAGGTATGGATTATTTTCATCAGGCTTCACTTCTACGATTATCAAAGCCTGAGTATAGCGGCAACTGATCCTGCGAAAAACACTTGGGCGCAAACTTGCATTAGCCGCCGGAAGATGATTAGTTACTTACGCGATTCATAAAACTGTCATAAAAGTGACAGATAATAGCGGTCATGCCTAAGTAAGTGGTTAATTTTGGAGAAAAAATGGCCAAGCGGATCTTAGTAGTAGAGGATGAAGCACCCATTCGCGAAATGATTTGTTTCGTATTAGAACAGAATGGTTATGACGTAATCGAAGCGGAAGACTATGACCGCGCTCTACGGCAGTTGATAGAGCCTTGGCCAGACTTAATCCTACTCGACTGGATGCTACCCGGTGGCAGCGGTATCCAGTATATCCGGCATCTAAAGAAAGAGGCGTTTACCCGCGATATCCCGGTCTTGATGTTAACGGCGAAAGGGGAAGAAGAGGATCGCGTAAGAGGGCTTGATGCGGGAGCCGACGATTACATGCTCAAGCCTTTCTCCCCGAAAGAGCTTATCGCGCGCATTAAAGCGATTATTCGCCGTATCTCCCCCATGCCGGAAGATGAGGTCATCGATATCCAAGGACTTATTCTCGATCCGCGTTCTCACCGCGTAATGGCTGGTGAAACGCCGATTGATATGGGGCCGACGGAGTATCGGCTGTTACACTTTTTTATGTCCCACCCAGAGAAAGTCTATACCCGAGAACATTTACTGAATCAGGTGTGGGGCACTAATGTGTATGTCGAAGACCGTACTGTCGATGTCCATATCCGTCGGTTACGTAAGGCGCTTGAAAGCTCAGGGTATGAAAAAATGGTACAAACAGTACGTGGCGCGGGTTACCGATTCTCAGTACGGTACTAGGGGAGTGAAAGGTGCTCGATAAACTCTCCTTAAAAACCTTGCTGCTTGAGCTGTTCGTTGTCCTTATTGTAGCCTCGGTCATCGGATTTTTTTGTCACCACCTGAGTGCGGCGCTTATCATCGGGCTATTAGGCCTTCTCGGCTGGCATTTTAGGCAGCTTATGCGCCTTTCTCATTGGCTGTGGGTCGACCGCAGCATGACCCCGCCGGTAGGGCGAGGGAGTTGGGAGCCACTGTTCTACGGCTTACAATTGATGCAACAGCGTAACAAGCGTCGACGCAGTGAGTTGCGCTCGCTGATCCAACGCTTTCGCAGTGGCGCGGAGTCGTTGCCCGATGCGTTAGTGCTGGTGACAGAAGAAGGGAATATTTTCTGGTGTAACGGCTTGGCTCAACATCTATTAGGGCTGCGCTGGCCGGAAGATAATGGCCAGAACATTCAAAACCTTCTACGTTATCCGGAGTTCTCACGCTATCTACAGCAGCGCCAATTCGCTCAGCCTTTAGTCCAAGCGCTGAATAACGGACAGCAAACCGAGTTTCGAGTCATGCCCTACAGCGATCAACAGTGGTTGATCGTGGGCAGGGACGTTAGCCAAATTCATCAACTTGAGAATATGCGGCGTAATTTTTTTGCTAATGTTAGTCACGAATTACGTACGCCACTTACTGTGCTTCAAGGCTATCTTGAGATGATGGAACAGGGGGGAATGCCTCCTGCCAGCCAGCAAAAAGCATTGGCTACCATGCAATCCCAGACACAGCGTATGGCTGATCTCGTTAAGCAACTCCTAACGCTTTCGAAGATCGAGGCCACCCCCACCTATGAAATGCGCCAACAGATAGATGTCCCTCGACTGCTTGAACAAGTCTATCAAGAGGCTAAGGCGTTGAGCGAGGAACGGCATTCGCTGATCTGCCTGAGCGATAAAACGTTATGGGCATTGGGCAACGAAGAGCAGCTGCGTAGTGCGATTTCCAACTTAGTCTTCAATGCGATTAATCACACCCCGCCAGGTACGACTATTACACTAAGCTGGCAGCGGACCCCTAGTGGTGCGGAATTCAAGGTCAGTGATGATGGCCCAGGGATTGCGGCAGAGCATTTGTCTCGGCTAACGGAAAGATTTTATCGCGTCGATGGTGCGCGATCGCGCCACTCTGGGGGGAGCGGGCTCGGCTTGGCGATAGTTAAACACGCCCTCGGCCATCATGGCAGTAAGCTGCGAATTGAGAGTCAGCCTCATCAGCAGACAGTCTTTAGCTTTCAATTATCTAAGGCGCAGATCCTGAGCGAAAGAGAATAATTCATCATTCACCTGAACTCTCTTCCATTGCGTTTTGAGTTGAAGGGAGTACGGTGTTTAGCCATCCAGATGTCCTTTGTTTATATAAACACTCGAGGTGAACGATGTCTAAGCAGCAATACCCTTACCGTGTGGAAGTTGTTGGCAGTTTTTTACGTCCGAAGGCGATCAAGCAGGCGCGTGTTCAGTTCGCTCAGGGCCAGATTAGCGCGGAACAGTTGCACAGTATCGAGGATGAGGCGATCAAGCAGGTTGTCGCGCAGCAGCAACAGCACGGCTTACAGGTCGTGACCGATGGTGAGTTTCGCCGAGCGTGGTGGCACTTCGATTTTTTCGATGGGTTAGCGGGCATTGAATCCGTAACGGTTGAGCAAGGTATCCAGTTCAATGGCGTGCAGACGAAAGCGCGCGGAATAAAAGTAACCGGAAAAATCGACTTTACCGACCATCCGATGCTGGACGACTTTCGCTTTCTACAAAGTATTGCGGGGAACAGTCTCGCCAAAATGACAATCCCAAGCCCCAGTGTCCTGCATTTTAGGGGAGGGCGGGAGGCGATCTCTACAGAGGTCTACCCCGATCTTGAAGATTATTTCGATGATCTTGCGTTAACGTGGAAAAAAGCGATACAGGCATTTTACCAGGCAGGCTGTCGTTACCTACAACTGGATGATACGGTGTGGGCATACCTGTGTTCAGAGGCCCAGCAACAGCAGATTCGTGCACGTGGCGATGATCCCCGACAACTGGCGAATACTTACGCTAGGGTACTGAATCGTGCACTAGAGGGAAAACCCGCCGATATGCGCATTGGACTGCATGTCTGTCGCGGTAATTTTCGCTCGACGTGGATTTCAGAGGGGGGTTATGGACCCGTCGCCGAAATCCTTTTCCGTCGCGTCAACGTCGATGCTTTTTTCCTTGAGTATGATAACGATCGCTCGGGTGGGTTCGAGCCGCTGCGTTTTTTACCGGTGGGTCACCAGCAGGTCGTACTCGGACTGGTAACGACTAAGGTCGGTAAGCTTGAAACAGCCGAGGCACTGAAAGCAAGGATCCTCGAGGCTACTCGCTATGTTGCGCTCGACCAAATTTGTATCAGCCCGCAATGTGGTTTCGCTTCGACAGAGGAGGGGAACGATATTCTCGAGAGCGAACAGTGGCAAAAAATCGATCGGTTGCAACACGTTGCAGAGCAGGTGTGGCACTAACCTGTCGTAGGGGCGATGTGAGGGATACAATCGCCCTTTTTCTTAAAAGGCATTAGGCTGCACAAAAAATACGCATATCATTTTCTAAATGTTTCCTACTATCCTTAGCACAATTGCTGCTTTCCTTACATTTTCCAGAATATCCTCCTGCATTACAGTTGCTCTGTTGCCTTTGTATGTTATAAAAGATTTACTTATGACCTTGACGGAGCTTGTGGCTCGACGCCATTTCACATTTTATTCCCTCTGATCTCGGTCAGTAAGAAGGGGAAGTGATCGTCAATAAACTATAACTTTTATAAACGACAGGGCGACATAGAATATTTATTATGAAACGTTTAACAACTAGGGACATATTTGCGCTGGGTTTTATGACTTTTGCGTTATTTGTCGGTGCCGGTAATATTATCTTCCCACCGATGGTCGGTATCCAATCGGGCGAACATGTCTGGGTATCCGCGATTGGTTTCTTGATCACCGCCGTAGGGTTACCTGTTGCGACCGTCATTGCGCTGGCGCGGGTCGGCGGTGGCGTTGATAGCCTAAGTACTCCCGTCGGTAAAGTCGCGGGTATTGTTTTAGCGATGGTCTGCTATTTAGCCGTCGGTCCACTGTTTGCTACCCCGCGAACCGCGACGGTCTCCTTCGAAGTGGGGATTGGCCCATTGGTCGGTGAGAATTCGTTGGCACTGGCCATTTATAGCGCAATCTATTTTGCCCTCGTCATCGTTATCTCGCTATTTCCTGGAAAACTGCTTGATACGGTGGGGCACTTCTTAGCACCGGTAAAAATCGTCGCCCTCGCCATCTTGGGTATTGCCGCACTGTTATGGCCAGCAGGGAATAATCTACCTGCGACAGAGGTCTACCAACAGGCTGCATTCTCTAATGGGTTCGTAAATGGTTACTTGACGATGGATACGCTGGGTGCCTTGGTCTTTGGGATCGTTATCGTCAATGCCGCGCGTTCTCGCGGTATCGATAATCCTAAACTACTGACGCGCTACACTATCTTAGCCGGCGTAATCGCGGGCGTAGGCTTAACATTAGTCTACTTATCGTTGTTTAAGCTGGGCTCAGATAGCGGTAGTTTAATCAGCCAGTCGTCGAATGGTGCTGCGATTCTCCATGCTTATGTCCAACACTCCTTTGGTGCCGGTGGCAGCTTATTCCTAGGCGTACTAATTTTTATCGCCTGCATGGTGACAGCGATTGGCCTGACCTGTGCCTGTGCAGAATTTTTCGCTCAGTATATCCCGTTATCCTACAAGACTCTGGTCGTGATCCTCGGTCTCTTTGCGATGATTATTTCTAACCTTGGTTTGACGCATCTGATCGCGATTTCTATTCCAATTCTCACGGCTATCTACCCACCGTGTATTGTTTTGGTCGTATTGAGTTTTACCTTAAACTGGTGGCAGCAAGCCGGCAGAATTGTTAAGCCTGCGATGGCGGTAAGCTTAGTGTTTGGTATCATCGATGGTCTGAAAGCGAGTGATTTCAGTACTTGGGTCCCAGCAAGTTTGCAACACCTGCCGTTATCCGAGCAGAATTTGTCTTGGTTACCGCCAGTAGTGGTTGTTATTCTTATCGCGGCCGTTATCGATAGGGTCAAGGGTAAGGCAAGCGCTACGACTTCACACTAAACAAGATTGACATCATTACCACGAGCCGATGCTCGTGGTTTTTATTTGTGGGATCATAAAATTATGCAACAAAAAAATTCCTTGAAACGGGGACTGAGCATCCGGCACATCCGTTTTATGGCGCTAGGTTCAGCGATAGGCACCGGCTTATTCTATGGCTCAGCAGATGCCATCCGTATGGCAGGCCCCAGCGTCTTGCTGGCTTATATTCTCGGTGGACTCGTCGCCTATATCATTATGCGAGCATTGGGCGAGATGTCAGTCAATAACCCATCAGCCAGCTCGTTCTCACGCTATGCCAACGACTATCTGGGTTCTTGGGCCGGCTATTTGACGGGATGGACCTATTGCTTTGAAATATTGATTGTCGGGATTGCCGATGTCACGGCGTTTGGTGTGTATATGGGCGTCTGGTTCCCCGAGGTTCCACATTGGGTCTGGGTGCTTAGCGTCGTATTCATTATCGGGGCGATTAACTTGATGAGCGTGAAAACGTTCGGCGAAGTTGAGTTCTGGTTCTCATTTTTCAAAATCGCTACTATCACCTTAATGATTATTGCTGGATTCGGGATGATCATCTGGGGGATTGGTAACGGTGGGCAGCCGACAGGGATTTCGAATCTCTGGACCCACGGTGGGTTCTTCGCTCATGGGCTGGTGGGCATGTTGTTATCACTGCAAATGGTTATGTTTGCCTATGGAGGCATCGAGATTATCGGGATTACGGCAGGTGAAGCTGAAAATCCAGAGCAGTCGATCCCCAAAGCGATTAACTCAGTACCCTGGCGTATTCTGGTATTCTATGTGGCTACCCTATTTGTCATCATGGCTATCTACCCATGGAACCAAGTCGGCACGCATGGCAGTCCGTTCGTATTAACCTTCCAGCACTTAGGGATCGCCGCCGCGGCCTCCATCCTCAATTTCGTGGTCATTACCGCCTCACTCTCTGCGATTAATAGCGATATTTTCGGCGTTGGTCGCATGCTACACGGGCTAGCGGAGCAGGGGCAAGCCCCCGCTATCTTCCGTAAAGTCTCGTCTCGTGGCGCACCGGCTGTCACGGTTATCGTGATGATGGTGGCGCTATTGATTGCCGTGGTCCTTAACTACTTAATGCCTGAGAAGGTATTTCTAGTCATCGCCTCGCTGGCAACGTTCGCCACGGTGTGGGTATGGATCATGATCTTGCTTGCGCAGATTGCCTCACGAATTAAGATGGGTAAGGAAGCGGCGAAGTCGCTTAAGTTTGCACTGCCGGGTGGCATTGTGTTGTCGAGTATTGCGGTGCTATTTCTGGTCTTTATCATCGCCCTGATTGGCTATTTCCCCGATACGCGTTTATCGCTCTACGTGGGAGCCGTATGGGTGGTTGTGTTAATGATGGGTTATCCATTGACGCGCCGTAACGCTAAGGCGATAAAGTAGAGAAGATTGGCGCTGCAGGGTCACCCGCAGCGCCTTAGTATTAGGCAGGAATACGCAGGGATTGACCAGGATAGATCTTGTCTGGATGCGAAAGCATCGGCTTGTTCGCTTCGAAAATCTTATTGTATTGGTTCGCGTCACCGTAGACCTGTTTAGCGATTGCGCTTAGCGTGTCGCCGGACTTAACGGTATAAAATTTGCTTTCTGCCGTCGCGTCGGTGGTTTTGACATTATCTTCGACGTTACTGATCCCCGCAACGTTACCCACCGCTACAAGAATTTTCTCTTTTAACTCTTGGCTCAAGCCTTCTCCGTTAACGGTTGCTTTATCGCCATCGACATTGACTTGGACCTTATCCGCATCAGGAATGCCTAGCTTTTTAAGATGGTCCTGAATTTTTGTTGCTGCATCATCGTGTGAGGAAACAGAATCCCAAATCTTTTCACCTGCTTCTTTCACAAAATCAAATAAGCCCATTTCTAACTCCTGTTTAGATAGTGAAAATATTACATCTCTCAACGTAAAGTATAGTCGATATTCTTCACAATGAGAGAGTTCTGGCTATGAGGAATAAATTTCACGCTAAACGTTTCTGTCATAAGGGGTTCGCGCTACACTAAGCGACCTGCCGCCTTTATAGAGGAGTCATTATGTATTGCCCTTTTTGTAACGCTGTCGATACAAAAGTTATTGACTCTCGCCTCGTGAGTGAAGGTTCATCTGTGCGACGTCGCAGGCAGTGTCTACTTTGCAGTGAGCGATTCACCACCTTCGAGATTGCTGAACTGGTGATGCCGCGGGTGATTAAAAGCGATGAAGTACGTGAACCTTTCGACGAAGAAAAGATGCTCCGCGGATTAATGAAAGCCTTAGAAAAACGTCCGGTCAGTGCTGATGCCCTCGATAATGCCGTCCACAGAATTAAAGCGCGTTTACGGGCGACAGGTGAACGGGAGCTACCGAGTAAGGTCGTTGGGAATTACGTGATGGACGAATTAAAGTTATTAGACAAAGTGGCTTATATTCGCTTTGCTTCCGTCTATCGAAGTTTCGAGGACGTGCGTGAATTTGGTGAAGAAATCGCGAAGCTGGGGAGTGAGTAATGTCAGATCTCGATTTTATGCAACAGGCGTTGCAACTGGCGGCTCAGGGTCGCTTTACAACCAGCCCAAATCCTAATGTAGGCTGTGTTATCGTGAAAGACGGCGTGGTCGTCGGCCGTGGTTGGCATCAAAAAGCCGGGGAGGGCCATGCGGAGGTACATGCGCTGCATGAAGCTGGGGAGCAGGCTCAAGGGGCGACCGCCTATGTGACGCTTGAGCCTTGTAGTCATCATGGCCGAACTCCCCCTTGCTGTGAGGCGCTTATCGCTGCAGGGATCGCTCGGGTGGTGGCCGCAATGCAAGATCCGAATCCGCAAGTTGCCGGGCGGGGCCTACATCGCCTACGCCAAGCCGGTGTTGCGGTAGAGTTCGGTCTACTCGCCGAGGAAGCAGAGTTACTCAATCGTGGTTTCCTGAAAAGAATGCGTACCGGTTTCCCGTGGGTACAGCTCAAAATGGCCGCGTCACTCGACGGTCGAACAGCGATGGCAAATGGTGAAAGCCAATGGATCACGTCTCCGGCTGCCCGCCAAGACGTTCAGCGCTATCGCGCGCAAGCCTCCGCCATTCTTACTACCAGCAAAACGGTTCTCGCGGATAACCCCACGATGAATGTTCGTTGGGCGCAACTTGATGCCGCGACACAAGCGCTTATCGGTGATGAGCAGTCACTACGTCAACCGGTGCGAGTCGTGCTGGACCGCCGCCAGCAGATTAGCGCCGCCGCCGCGATCTTTACCGAGAGAACTGCGCCAGCTTGGCGCGCGATCACTGAGCCTTCCGAGGAGGATACGCCTTGGGATAAGTCGCTGATTATTCCTGAGCATCAAGGCCATATCGACGTGGTTGCGTTAATGATGGTGCTTGGTCAGCAGCAGATGAATACCGTGTGGGTTGAAGCGGGGGCGACCTTAGCTGGACAGTTACTGCAAGCAGGCGTTGTCGACGAATTGATTCTCTATATTGCGCCCAAATTATTAGGGTCAGATGCGCGCGGGTTGTGCGTGCTCCCCGGCCTCGAACATCTTTCGCAAGCCTTGGAATTTGAAACGAAAGATGTTCAACAGGTGGGACCTGATCTACGGATTATTTTACAGCCAAGCTCAGCCTCTGCGTAAAAGCCTAAGCAGAGCGTTAAACAATATGCTAGAATTCGCGCCCTGTTGGGCGTCTAACTCTTAACCTGAAGGATATGTATGAATATTATCGAAGCACCCGTTGCTACGCCTGAAGCAAAAATTGCAATCGTTATTGCTCGTTTCAATAACTTCATTAACGATAGCTTACTGCAAGGTGCAGTCGATGCGCTAAAACGTATCGGTCAGGTCAAAGACGAAAACATTACGGTAGTGTGGGTACCTGGGGCTTACGAACTGCCTCTTGCCGCACGAAGGTTAACCAACAAGAAAAAATACGACGCCGTTATCGCGCTAGGTACTGTGATCCGTGGCGGCACTGCACACTTCGAATTTGTGGCAGGCGAAGCCAGTTCGGGTATTGCGAGTGTTGCAATGAACAGCGACATCCCAGTTTCCTTTGGTGTTTTAACGACCGAGAATATCGAGCAAGCTATTGAGCGTGCTGGAACGAAAGCGGGTAATAAAGGGGCTGAAGCCGCTTTGACCGCACTTGAAATGATTAACGTATTAAAAGCGATTAACGCCTGATCCTGAGGGAATTTTTGTGAAACCTGCTGCTCGCCGCCGCGCTCGAGAGTGTGCTCTTCAAGCACTCTACTCTTGGCAAATATCGAAAAACGACATTGCTGATGTTGAATATCAGTTCCTTGCTGAAAACGACGTCAAAGACGTTGATGTGCTGTACTTTCGGGAGATCCTGACTGGCGTAGCGAACAACAGTGATTTTCTTGATAACCTGATGCAACCGCACCTAAGCCGTCGTCTTGATGAGCTAGGTCAAGTCGAAAAAGCAGCGTTACGTATTTCCTTATACGAACTCAGCAAACGCGATGACGTCCCTTACAAAGTGGCGATCAACGAGGGTATCGAACTGGCCAAGACCTTTGGTGCGGAAGATAGCCATAAGTTTGTGAATGGGGTACTCGATAAGGTAGCTCCCCAAATTAGACCTCGCCGTAAATAATGTATAGGCCGGATATTCCGGCCTTTTTTTATGGCAAAGAAAGATAAAAAGGTATGTGCGATGGCCGACGGTGAATTCGAGATAATTAGTCGTTATTTTAATCGTAAGACGACAAATAGACGAGACGTTGAGACGGGAATTGGTGATGATTGTGCATTGTTGAACCTAGCACCGAATCAAACGTTAGCCATTAGTGTCGATACGTTGGTGGAAGGTACGCACTTTTACCCTGATATTGCCCCTGACGATCTTGCTTATAAAGCACTGGCGGTTAACCTTAGCGACCTCGCCGCCATGGGAGCCGATCCAGCCTGGCTAACGCTAGCCATCAGCCTTCCTCATATCGACCATCAGTGGCTACAAGCGTTTAGTGATGCGCTCTTCGAGCAACTCGATTACTACCATATGCAATTAATTGGCGGTGATACGACGCGTGGCCCACTTTCCATGACGTTGGGTATTCATGGTGTGGTGCCTGCAGGTAAAGCGCTGAAACGTAGCGGCGCTCAGCGCGGAGACTGGATCTTTGTGACCGGCACATTAGGGGATAGCGCAGCGGGACTTGCCCTATTACAGAATACTTTAACGGCACCGAGTCTTGAACAGCGTAATTACCTATTAAAGCGCCATCTGCGCCCGACGCCGCGCATCTTGCCAGGACAAGCTCTACGCCATTTGGCGTCGGCCGCGATCGATATTTCCGATGGGTTGCTGTCTGACCTGGGTCATATCCTACAAGCCAGTGGGGTAGGGGCAAAAATCGAGCAGAATCAACTGCCGCTCTCTTCTATCTTGCAGGAGGTTGTTGGGCGCGAGGCCGCCATTGATTTAGCTCTTAATGGTGGAGAAGACTACGAGCTGTGCTTCACTGTCCCTGAGGTGAATCGTGAGGCGATCCAAGTCGCGCTCAATAATCTAGGCGTTGAAGGTCACTGTATCGGGCAGATATTGCCAGCATCAGAAGGGATCGCGCTCTTCGATAATGGCAAGAAGCTAAGCTACCGGCCCAAGGGTTTTGATCATTTCGCTGGATAAAAAAACGCCTTTCTAAAGTCACCCTCGCTAGATTGAATCATCTAGCGGGGGTTTTTTTTATGGAAAAATATAGACGTATTATTCATGGCGAGGTTAGTAACTTGCGCTTTTAAATCGTGCCGATAGCCCTACTCAAACTGGACAGTGCAGCGACAAACTTCGCATCGATGGCGCTGATGTTCAGCTTTTCCCAGGCTATGCTTTTAAGGGCTTCGGTTTGCCCACAGTTATTTTGACCGATATTAGCGAATAGACAGAGCGGATTAAAGCCAAATTAAAAGGCCTGACTCCGGTTGAATACCGAAATCAGGCCTTGCAAGTCGTCTAAGTTAAAGTGCCCCATTTTATGGGGTCACTTCAATGAGGGCTTTTTCTTATTGCGACCACTTTTTATACTGATTAACGATCCCATCACTGTCTAACCCGAGAGCGGTTCTAACCTCTTCTTGGGTTCCTTGCGCAATAAAGAGGTCGGGTAAGCCGAGATTCAATACCGGGCGCAGTAACCGGTGCGCCATAAGCAGTTCATTGACGCCACTACCAGCACCGCCTTTGATTGCCCCTTCCTCTATAGTGATAAAGGTCTCATGCGTCTGTGCTAAAGAGAGTACCAGCTCCTCATCGAGTGGCTTCACGAAGCGCATATCGACTAGCGTCGCGCCCAATTCTTCAGCGGCCTGTTTTGCCTCTTCCAGTAACGTACCAAAATTGAGTATCGCTACATTGGCACCTTCGCGGACCACATAGCCTTTACCGATAGGCAGCGCGTTGAGAGGACGTTCAGCCAGACCAATCCCGTTACCTCGCGGATAGCGGACAGCAGAAGGTCCTTCACGGTATTGGTAACCGGTATAGAGCATTTGTCGGCACTCATCTTCATTAGAAGGGGTCATGATGACTAAGTCAGGGATACAGCGTAAGAAGGCGATATCGAACGCGCCTTGGTGCGTCTGTCCGTCTGCCCCGACGATACCGCCGCGATCGATGGCGAATAATACCGGTAATTTTTGAATCGCGACATCATGGATGAGCTGATCGTAGGCGCGCTGTAAAAAGGTCGAGTAGATCGCGACGACAGGGTGGTAACCGCCAATCGCCAGCCCAGCCGCGAAAGTGACGGCATGCTGCTCAGCAATCGCTACATCAAAATACTGCTTCGGGTATTCACGAGAAAAACGTACCATCCCCGAGCCTTCACGCATCGCTGGCGTCACCGCCATTAACTTAGGATCTTGCGCCGCAACTTCGCATAACCAATCGCCAAATACTTTCGAATAGGTTGGGGCGATGCTCGGTTTGCTCGCAGGCAATACACCGCTGGCGGGATCGAATTTCGGGACAGCATGCCAACTGATCGGATCTTTTTCGGCAGGGGCGTAGCCTTTACCTTTCTGCGTAATAATATGAAGGAATTGTGGTCCCTTCAATTGGCGCATATTGGTCAGAGTACTGACGAGTGTCAGCACATCATGGCCATCCACCGGGCCAATATAGTTAAAGCCTAACTCTTCAAAAAGCGTTCCTGGCGATACCATCCCTTTAAGATGCTCTTCGGTACGCTTCAATAGCTCTTTGATCGGAGGAAAGTTATCGAAAGCGCGTTTGCCACTCTCGCGTAATTTAGAGTAGGTTTTACCTGATAGCAGCTGTGCAACGCGATTATTCAGCGCACCCACATTCTCTGAGATCGACATATCGTTATCGTTAAGGATAACCAGCATATCCGGCTTGATATCTCCGGCATGGTTCATGGCCTCAAACGCCATCCCCGCGGTTATGGCACCATCTCCGATAATACAGGCGACCTTGCGCTCTTGTTGTTCTTTCTGCGCGGCTACCGCTAAGCCTAATCCGGCACTAATAGAGGTTGAGGAGTGTCCGACACTTAATACATCGTGTTCACTTTCCGCGCGCCATGGGAAAGGGTGTAATCCGTCTTTTTGGCGAATAGTTCCGATGCGGTCACGACGACCAGTAAGGATTTTATGAGGGTAGGCCTGGTGTCCAACATCCCAAATCAAATGGTCGAAAGGCGTTTCATAGACATAATGCAATGCGACAGTAAGTTCGACGACACCAAGGCCAGAGGCGAAATGCCCACTCGACTGGCTCACGCTATTAAGCAAATACGCGCGTAATTCTTCGCAAAGTTGAGGTAACTTCTCTTTAGGAAGTTGGCGTAATTGCTGAACAGTTTCAGCGAGGGCCAAAGTCGGATATAGGGTATTGTCAAAACTCATCAGAGACTCATCATAGAATTTATTTATTACGTTCAACGATATAATTCGCCAACGCCTGTAATTGCTGGGTATTAAAACCTTGCTCTGTAAGCGGAGTCAGGGCATCGATCGCTTCTTGATAAAGTTCGTGCGCCTTTTGCTTCGCCGCATCGAGGCCAAGAAGGCTGGGGTAAGTACTTTTACCCAGTGCTATATCCATACCCTGCTGTTTGCCGGTAATTTCACTATCGCCTGTGACATCTAGAATGTCGTCTTGCACTTGGAATGCTAGGCCAATCGCTTCGGCATAACGGTCCAGTGAGGATAAAAACGGGCGACTTTTCTCGCCAGCCGTCAACGCGCCTAGACGAATTGCCGCACGGATCAAGGCACCAGTCTTATGGCGGTGGATCGTTTCCAACGCCTCAAGGTCCAAAGTTTTACCTTCTGCTTGTAAATCTAACGCTTGACCCAACACCATCCCTGCTGCGCCACTCGCGCGGGCGAGTTCAGCTATCATTGCGATACGCGTAGTATCCGGGACTTCAGGTAGCGGGCTCTCACTCAGAATAGAAAACGCCTGCGTCAGTAAGGCATCCCCGGCTAAAATCGCGGTATCTTCGCCAAAGGCGATGTGGCAGGTCGGCTGCCCACGGCGTAGGCTGTCATCGTCCATGGCCGGGAGATCATCATGAATGAGAGAATACGCATGAATAAACTCAATTGCCGCGGCCGGCACATCGAGGACCTGCTTATCGACGCCGAACATTTCACCCGTGGCATAGACAAGAAACGGGCGCATTCTTTTACCGCCTAATAATACGCCATGATGCATCGCTTTAGATAAGGGAATTGACTGAAAATTAAGATTCCCTAAACATTCTTGCAAAACACGGTCAATTCGCGAGCGGTAATGCGTCAGAGTTGTGGTGAGGTCCATGATCAGTTTTCCGGCGTGAATGTCGATAATGCAGCCTGCTCATCTTGAGAAAGAAGGATCTGAACGCGTTGTTCTGCGTGTTGTAGCTGCTGCTGACCTTGGCGCGCGAGGGTAACGCCTCGTTCGAACTCGTTGAGAGCCTCTTCAAGAGGGAGTTGTCCGCTTTCAAGGCGCTGTACAATGGCTTCTAGTTCAGAAAGAGAGTGTTCGAAACTGATCGTCGTCGCGGTTTTTTTTGGCATATACAGTACCGGCTTGGTGAGTGAACGATAATTGAGATATATGTTAGCTGACTAGTACTATTTCGCAAAATACTCTGTGTCTTACGACTAAAGCAAGCTATAGCGACCTAAAGATGGTATACTATGCGCGCTAAAATCAGAGGATAACTCTGACTCCTATTTTAACATATAGACGTTTAATAATTAACGTTTATTCCCACGTAAGTTAGTGCCAATATGAAGTTTATCGTAAAATTATTTCCAGAAATAACGATTAAAAGCCAATCTGTGCGATTACGCTTTATCAAAATCTTGTCCAGCAATATACGAAATGTGCTGAAAAGCGTCGATGAAGATATAGCGGTCGTCCGTCTTTGGGATCACATCACGGTTCGCACGCGTAAACCTGAGCTTAGCGCTGCTGTGGCAGAGGCCTTGACGCGCATCCCCGGAATACATCATGTGCTTTCCGTTGAAGACCGCACCTTTACCAGCCTGCACGATATTTTCGAACAGACCTTGGCGTTGTATCAGTCTCAGCTAGAGGGCAAAACCTTCTGTGTCAGGGCGAAACGTCGTGGTAAGCATGAGTTTACCTCTCACGAAGTCGAGCGTTATGTTGGCGGCGGCCTGAATCAGCATATTGCGTCAGCCTCGGTAAAACTTCAGCAACCTGATATGACCGTACACCTCGAAATTGATCAAGAACGTTTGCTACTGATCAAAGACCGTTACGAAGGTTTAGGCGGTTTTCCAATCGGTACTCAAGAAGACGTTATCTCTTTGATATCGGGTGGATTCGACTCGGGCGTGTCGAGTTACATGCTAATGCGCCGTGGCAGTCGAGTGCACTACTGCTTTTTCAACCTAGGCGGTGCCGCGCATGAAATAGGCGTGCGCCAAGTGGCGCATTATCTCTGGAATACCTTTGGCCGTTCGCATCGTGTGCGCTTTATCGCGATCGATTTTGAGCCGGTGGTAGGAGAAATTCTTGAGAAAGTCGATGATGGTCAGATGGGCGTCGTACTCAAGCGTATGATGGTCCGCGCGGCCTCACAAATTGCCGAGCGTTATGGGGTACAAGCCCTCGTGACCGGTGAAGCATTGGGACAAGTTTCCAGCCAAACTCTCACCAATCTACGTCTTATCGACAACGTCACAGATACTTTGGTGTTACGTCCGCTTATTTCCCATGATAAAGAACATATCATTAAAGTCGCTCGGCAGATCGGTACGGAAGACTTTGCGAAAACAATGCCTGAGTACTGCGGTGTGATCTCGAAAAGTCCTACGGTTAAAGCGGTAAAAGAGAAGATCGAAGCGGAAGAGAATAATTTCGATTTTGCTATTCTAGAGCGAGTCATCTCCGAAGCCCGTAACATCGACATTCGCGATATCGCAGTCGAGACCACG
This sequence comes from Rosenbergiella collisarenosi, assembly GCF_018494085.1. Lineage (GTDB taxonomy): Bacteria > Pseudomonadota > Gammaproteobacteria > Enterobacterales > Enterobacteriaceae > Rosenbergiella > Rosenbergiella collisarenosi. The sequence continues at coordinate 63,127 of NZ_JABBFP010000005.1, forward strand.
CAAGAAGTGGCTGAAGTTGAATCTGTCAGTGCCTTAACGGCACAGGACTCAATTCTCGATATTCGTTCGATTGATGAGCAAGACGATAAACCATTGATGGTCGAGGGCGTCGAAATTAAATCGATACCTTTCTACAAATTGGCTACTCAATTTGGTGACCTAGATCGTTCACGGACTTGGCTTCTCTATTGTGAGCGTGGCGTTATGAGTCGCTTACAAGCCCTTTATTTGCACGAGCAGGGGTTTACTAATGTTAAGGTCTATCGACCTTAAAAATGAAGGCCTCGATGATGAGGCCTTTTTTTATTCCTGATAATTATAAATCCCGACAGGGATCGCCAGATCGTGTGTCAGCGCGTGAGCGGCTTCTTTGTTTATGAGCAGTTCGACGATTTTCAGCGCCATGTCTGTTGCGCATAGTGGGCCTTGACCAGAGAGTAATAAATATCGCGGATCATTGACAACACGGCGTTCCTGCCACTGTGTATGAGCGAGATGTTCCTTATGCTGGGGCAGGCAGGTGACATTCGCCCCACGAAAGCCTGCGATGCTATCAATTATCCCAGGTACGGCATGGCTCATGGCTGCAACGTAGCGGCGTGTCGATGTAAATTGGGCAATGGATTCCACTACCAGGTCACTCTGTGCATAAGTCCGACAACTCTGTTCACCGCCGACGAGTAAAAGTAGCTCGTAGTCCTTATCAACAGCTTGACTCAGCGGTAACTGCGCGGAGAAGGGTAAACCTTCCGCACTCTGTATAGTGAGTGCTCCATCTCCCTCCACACTTGCCACCGTGACAGAAATGCCCGCACGCGGGAGCAATGCTAAGAAGGTTGTGATTTCGATAGCATCATTACCATGAGCTAGGCAGAGTAGTACGGAGGGTATCGCTGGCATAGTCGGATTCCTGTTGTTTGATCCATTGGTAAAGGGCGGTGTGTTGCGGCAAGTTAAGCCCAAAACAGCGTGCACGTTTGAGAAGATAGCCAGTGATATAGTCAACCTCGGTTGAACGCTGGGCTTGGATATCTTGTAGCATCGAGCTGTAGTTACCTGCGGTGGCTTGGATAACATTCACTACAGACTCGAACAGCTGACTGTCATCGGTATGGATCCCTTCGCGATTCATCACGAGCGCGATTTCTCTACACAGAAGGGTGACTTCACTGAGGACGTCCATTAGCTGACCATTCTGACAGTGGTACTTTACCGTTAAAGGATTGATCACGGCGTTAACGGCTAACTTCTTCCAGGCTGAGGTCTTGATATCATCGTACCACGCAACGTCAGGAAGGGCCTGATGAAGAATTTTAGCCAAATCACTGAGCGATGCTGCCGCACTATTTAACGGCCCCAACTGTGTAAAGCCCCATCCTTTATGAAAAGTAGCCGTAGGAGTGCGATAGGCGGCCTGTGTTGTGACGGCGTGGCAAAGCGGTTGAGTTAATTGAGGGAGTTCATCAACCACGCCTAGGCCATTATGCATGAGGATAATGGGGCACTTTTTGGGTAAGAGGGAAATCAGTGGTAGGAGTCCCGAGGGTAACTGCTGAGCTTTTAAGGTAACAAGCAGTAGCTCACACTGCTGTAACTTATGGCTATCATTAACACTAAGCGTGTGCGAAAAACTGTCTTGTTCAGGACTCACTACCTGAAAACGAAAGTGCGGTGCAAAGACCTTTAGCCAACCTTGTACATCGTGGCCCATTCTGATCAGTGCGGAAAGCCAGATTTGTCCCAAAGCCCCGCAGCCTAATACCGTTATTTTCATAAAATTCCCTCGCAATCCCTAGCCATTTCCTGCGGAAGTGTTGTGTCGTCTTTACAGATCGGTATTATGCATGTCAACGAATTAAGAGGAGAAGAAAATATGCCATCTTTCGATATTGTTTCAGAAGTTGAAATGCCAGAAGTGAAAAATGCGGTTGAAAATGCGAACCGTGAGCTATCCACGCGCTTTGATTTTCGTAATGTCACGGCAGAAGTCACACTGAACGAAAAAAATGAAGAGATTACTATCAGCAGCGAGTCTGATTTCCAAGTACGTCAGATCGTCGATATTCTGCGTGAGAAGATGTTAAAGCGCGGTATCGAAGGTGCTGTACTCGACGTGCCTGAGGAGATTACTCACAGCGGTAAAAGCTGGAGCGTCGTGATCAAGATGAAAAAAGGCATCGAAACCGATGTGGCAAAAAAACTGGTTAAGCTAATTAAAGACGCCAAACTTAAGGTGCAAACGCAAATTCAGGGTGAGTCCTTACGAGTGACGGGAAAATCGCGAGATGACCTGCAAACGGCAATGGCAACCGTTAAAGCCGGTAATTTAGGACAACCCTTCCAATTTAAAAACTTCCGCGATTAAGCCTTAGTGCCACTTACCTGAAGGAGGTTCAGGTAAGTGGTAAAGAAGGGGAGGGGTTAACTTGCCGCGATGATCGCTTCTATATCTTGGCGATTTGTCGTTTTGCTATCAATTTTAATGTAAGCGGCATGCTCTTCAGGAATAAGGAGCACGTTGCTCACCCCCGGTGTGTTGCGTAAGCGCTGCTCAAGGGCAATCGGGTCACGGGTAGAGTGGATAACGACACGCAGACTACTCACGTAGGGCGGTTCTTGCATCGTCATGCTAACCAGCAACCATACGATAGCGATTCCTGCACCCAGCAAAAAGACAGCTTGTGCGTCGATATGTTGAAACACCCATCCACCGACGCTTCCGCCAATCGCCACTCCAAGAAATTGACTGGTCGAGTAAATACCCATAGCCGTACCCTTATAACCGGGAGGGGACTCTTTGCTAATCAAAGAAGGAAGAATGGCTTCCATTAAGTTGAAGGCGAAGAAGAAGAGTTGTACGCCAACGACTAATGTCCAGAAATGCGTACCTGCTTGCCATAGCACCAATTCTGCGACGATAAGTAAGGCTACACAGCTGACAAAAACTAGCTTCATCTTACGCTTAACTTCCGCAATGATGATAAACGGGACGACACCAACGAATGCAATGAGCATGGTCACCAAGTAAACTTTCCAATGTTCAGCTGCAGGAAAGCCAGCTTGTTCGAACTCACCGGGTAAGGCCACAAAGCTCGACATCAATAGAATATGCAGGAACAAAATCCCCGCATTAAGCTTTAGCAGCTTCGGATTCGCCAAGACCTTGCGAAAACTGCCCTTTACCATGCCAGACTCGCGATTCAGCACATGCTCTTGTGTTGAAGGGACGATAACAAGTGTGATGATGATACCGAGCGTAGCGAGTACGGCAATCATCCAAAATAGAGCATGAAGGCCTAAGAGATGCGTAACGATCGGCCCTAAGACCATCGCGATGGCGAAGGTGACACCGAAGCTAATACCGATAAAGGCCATCGCTTTGGTACGATTCTGTTCACGTGTGAGGTCGGACAGTAAAGCCATTACAGCTGCGGCAATCGCGCCAGAGCCTTGCAATGCACGACCGAGAATAATTCCCCAAATAGACGTAGTGGTTGCGGCAACGATGCTACCGATGACAAACACCAGTAACCCGCCAACGATTAGGGGTTTACGTCCTACACGGTCGGAGAGCAGGCCAAAAGGGACTTGGAAAATGGCCTGCGCTAAGCCATAAATGCCGATGGCTAACCCAATAAGTCCTTCCGTCGCGCCTTGCAACGCCATGCCATAGGTAGTGAGCACCGGTAATACCATAAACATGCCAAGCATGCGTAATGAGAACACGGTTCCCAGCCCCCAAGTTGCTCGTAACTCGAGCGGGGTCATTTTATTATCGTTCATGACAACCTCTAATTTAATTCTGGTTATAGTCTAAGGAGTTGTTTGGGTTGGGTAAATGAATAGATCTTAAGCTTAGGTAACAAAAAGAAAAGGCGCGAAATTCGCGCCTTTAGAGCTAAATTAGAGATTAGCGCACGTAAGTGAGGAGGTCGGTTGAGCCCGGTCCCATGAAGTCGACTGACATCATGACACTTAACGCGGTGATAGCGACGATAGAGAAGACGAAAAGCTTACGCGCCCAAACCCGATCGTCGTTTTCTGATTTATAGCCTGAGAGGGCCATACCTAGCCACCACAAGCTAACGGCCGCTGCGACGACGAGATACTTATAGCCAGCGTAACCGCCCAGAGAAAGCATTAGAGTCGCCACCATGAACGCGATGATATACAGCGTAATATGGTTTTTAGCGACGGAGATACCTTTAACAACAGGTAACACCGGAATATTTGCCGCTTGATAATCTTTAAAGCGGAAGATAGCGATGGCATAAGAGTGAGGCATTTGCCATAGGCTAAAGATTGCAAGCAAGATCAATGCGCCCGCATCAAAACTGCCCGTGACGGCGCAATAGCCAATCACGGGAGGTGCGGCACCAGACAGACTACCAATCAACGTACCGTAAACGGAATTACGCTTCATATAGAGACTGTAGACACCGACATAAACCACAAAGCCCATCACCGCTAGCCACATCGCTAGCGGGTTAGCACCAAAGTAGAGTACCGCAAAACCAGCAATACCTAACAAGGTGGCGTACGCCAAGCTCACTTTTGTTGAAATGAGCCCCTTCACCAGAACTCGGTTTTTCGTTCTTTCCATCTTGTGGTCAATATCGCGGTCGATCACGTTGTTGTAAACACAACCCGATGCGACGACGAGAGAGACGCCAATCAGTGAAACGAAAAATAAGCGGAAGTCGATACTGCCTTTAGAGGCGAGTAAAAAACCCCCGATCACAGAAATTAAATTTCCGAAGATAATTCCTGGTTTTGTCACTTGTAGGTATTGCTTAATCATTACGAATAACTCAGTTAGTGGGGCATCATGTTGTAGTTAAGGTTCCACATGATCCAGAGCGAGCCCACGACAACAATCAAAATAATGATTGCTGAGAAGACGATAGCCACTAGGTTCCAACCACCTTCAGACTTACTGTCAAGGTGAAGGAAGTAGATCAAATGGACGATAACCTGAACTACCGCACAGATTACAACCACTGCGAGCGTAGTTGAATGTGCTGAACTTCCATCCATCACCATCCAGAAAGGGATTCCTGTCAGGATGATAGAAAGGATGAAGCCAATCATGTACGACTTCACGCTACCATGCGATGCGCCATGTTCCGTTGCTGAATGACTCATTACATGACCCCCATCAGATAGACAATGGTAAACACACAGATCCACACCACATCTAAGAAGTGCCAGAACAAGCTCAGGCACATGATACGAGTGCGGTTAGTTGGCGTCAGGCCACGCGTTGCGATCTGGAACATCAGGACTAGCATCCAAATCAGACCACAAGTAACGTGCAGTCCATGGGTACCAACCAAAGTAAAGAACGCAGACAGGAAGCCACTACGCTGAGGACCGAAGCCTTCAGAGATCAGGTGATGGAATTCGTTGATTTCCATCCCGATGAATCCTAGACCGCAGAGGAACGTTAATACTAACCAAGCATTGACCGTTCCTTTATTACCTTTATTCATGGCGATAACTGCCATGCCGTAAGTAATAGAGCTTAGGAGGAGTAGGGCAGTCTCACCAAGAACATAAGGCAGTTCAAAGATGTCGTGTCCTGCAGGGCCTCCAGCGGTGCTGTTCATCATTACTGCATAGGTTGCAAACAAGGTTGCAAAGATAATGCAGTCACTCATCAGGTAGATCCAGAAGCCAAAAATCTTATTGGCTCCTGCATCGTGATGCCCATGCTCTCCATGGGCGTCGTGGTGTTTAGATAGAGAAGACATTATTTCACACCTGCTTTGCTAAGTTCTTCAAAGTGTTTGTTCTCAATCTGTTCGATTTCTTCAACGGTAACGTAGTAATCCACGTCTTCGTCAAAGCTCTTGATGATCCAGCTCGCCAAGATTCCAACAAAAGAGACAACCGCCAACCACCAGATGTACCAGATCATCGCGAAGCCAAAGATAGTTGCGAAGGCAGCGATAACCACTGCAGCACCACTATTTTTAGGCATATGAATTTCTTCATAGTGCGCAGGTTTCTTGTAGGCTTCACCTTTTTGCTTCATTTCCCAGAATGAGTCACGCTCATTGATTTCTGGAATTACCGCAAAGTTGTAGAACGGAGGTGGAGAAGAGGTTGCCCACTCAAGAGAACGACCACCCCATGGATCCCCAGTCAGGTCACGATTCAGTTCACGGTCACGGATAGAGACGTAGAACATAATCAGCTGGCAAAGGATACCCAGTGCAATCAGGCCTGCACCACACGCTGCCACGACAAGCAGTGGGTGGAACTGTGGATCGATGTTTTGGCTTAAACGACGGGTCATACCCATGAAGCCTAATGCGTACAGCGGCATAAAGGCAACGAAGAAGCCGATGATCCAGAACCAGAAAGAGCGTTTGCCCCATTTCTCGTCTAGCTTAAAGCCGAAGGCTTTCGGGAACCAGTAGGTCACACCCGCCATACAACCGAAGACTACACCACCGATAATCACGTTATGGAAGTGAGCAATCAGGAATAGACTGTTGTGTAAGACGAAGTCAGCACCAGGAACCGCTAATAGAACACCCGTCATACCGCCGACCGAGAAGGTCACGATAAAGCCGATGGTCCACAGCATAGGTGCAGTCATCTCGATACGACCTTGATACAGCGTAAACAACCAGTTGAAGATCTTAACCCCTGTTGGGATTGCGATAATCATTGTCATGATACCGAAGAAGGCATTGACGTTGGCACCCGACCCCATCGTGAAGAAGTGGTGTAACCAAACGATAAATGACAGTACGGTGATCGCAACCGTTGCCCACACCATTGAGGTGTAACCAAACATGCGTTTTTTAGCGAATGTCGCAGTAACTTCAGAGAAGACACCGAACACAGGAAGCACAAGGATATAAACTTCTGGATGTCCCCAAACCCAAATTAGGTTCACGTACATCATCATGTTACCGCCCATTTCGTTAGTAAAGAAATGGAAGCCTAAGTAACGATCAAGGGTCAACAGCGCTAAGGTAACAGTCAGTACTGGGAACGCCGCGATAATCAGAACGTTGGTACACAGAGCTGTCCAAGTAAAGATTGGCATCTTGAACATGGTCATGCCAGGGGCACGCATTTTCAGAATCGTGACGAAGAAGTTAATCCCAGTCAGTGTCGTACCAATACCTGAAAGCTGTAGACTCCAAATCCAGTAGTCGACCCCTACGCCTGGGCTGTATTCAGCACCCGACAGAGGAGGGTAGGCCAGCCAACCGGTCTGTGCGAACTCGCCCACACCCAGTGACAGGTTTACCAAGATGACACCGATTGCCGTGAACCAGAAGCTTAAGTTGTTAAGGAATGGGAAGGCAACATCACGCGCACCGATTTGCAGCGGGACGGCAATGTTCATCAGACCAACAACGAAAGGCATCGCTACGAAGAAAATCATAATCACGCCATGCGCGGTAAAGATTTGGTCGTAGTGGTGCGGCGGAAGGAAGCCTGCTTCGCCAGCTGAAGCAAGAACCTGCTGGCTGCGCATCATGACGGCATCGGCGAAACCACGCAGTAACATCACGAAAGCCATGATGCAGTACATGATACCGAGTTTTTTGTGGTCAATAGAGGTAAACCACTCTGTCCACAGATACTTCCACTTACCGTAGTAAGTGATGGCGGCAACGAGTGCCAGACCAATCAGGATAATAGCGGAGATGGTCACCATGACGATTGGTACGTCGAGGGGAACCGCCGCTAATGTTAATTTTCCTAACATGATTATTCCTCTGCTCCGGCTGAAGCGGTGTGATTCATGTCCATACCAGCGTGAGCAGGCATGTTCATTTTTCCGTGGCTAGACATAAACTTGTCGACAACTTGTGTAAACAGTTCAGGATTAGCATTTGAGAAATATTCCACTGGATTGTTTTCGCTCGGTGCAGCCACCTTCTCAAACTGATCCATGGTAGTCAGCGTATTAGGTGCAGTCTTGACCTTGTCTACCCACTGCTGGAATTCAGCGTTAGTGTTGGTGGCAATGGCTTTAAACTTCATACCAGAGAATCCACGACCACTATAGTTAGACGAGATACCATCAAAAGTGCCTGCTTCGTTCGCAATCAGGTTCAATTGCGTTCTCATTCCAGCCATCGCATAGATTTGGCTACCCAGGGTAGGGATAAAGAACGAGTTCATCACAGAGTTTGATGTGATATTGAAATGCACCGGAGTGTTAGCTGGGAAAGCAATCTCGTTAACTGTTGCAATACCTTGCTCAGGGTAAATAAACAGCCATTTCCAGTCTAAAGCAACGACATCAATTTCGACAGGTTTTACATCGGAAGCGATAGGTTTGCTCGGTTCTAGAGAGTGAGTACTTTTCCATGTCAGCACGCTTAAGAAGACAATGATCAGGATTGGAACAGTCCAGACTACCGCTTCTACTTTATTAGAGTGTGACCAGTTAGGTGAGTATTTAGCGTTTGTATTCGATGCCCGATACTTCCAGGCGAATGCAATTGCCATGAAGACTGCTGGAATGACGACAATCAACATCAAGCCGAAGGCTGTCAGTATTAGTGAACGTTGCTCCAGTGCAATCTGACCTTTAGGATTTAAAAGTGCACTATCACAACCACTCATGAGCAGAGTGGCTGAAAGTAGTGACAAAATCCCCAAACTATTTTTGTATTTCTTGAGTCTCATTTAACGACCTCAATGACAAAGGGCTGTATTGTCGTTTAAGTGTATCTGTATTTTACGGTAACGTTGGGGTAGTGTAAACCTGCTTGAGGTTCTGTCAGTAAAGTGTAGATGGTTATTTGAGACATTTAACAAAATTTATTAACCCATGGAAATTATCAACACCATCAATTAGTTGGCCTTAATATAACAAAAGCCTATTGATAGCCTGTTTTCATTATTCCTTCTGCTATAACTACGCAGTTTGCGTATCATTTGCGTAACATAAAAAACCATATCTTGTAGCATTCAGTCATATTTACCTAGTGAGTTTGCAGCCAGTCACTCACTAAACAAGCAATAAACAAATTTTTCGATAAATGGAATTATTCCTAATAATAAAAAAATAAGCATTTTATGTCGCTTTTTTCCGCGCAGCGACATCCAATGCAACTCCCAGCAGCGTGGCTATCGCCGCAATACCAATTCCATAACCTAACAAGGGTTGTGTCATCGGCAATTCAGTTAACTTCAGTAAACCGGTAACGACCATCAAGATTAACCCGATTCCTGCGAGCGTTGTGCCGAATAAGAAGAGCTTGGTGGTTAATGAATAGTAACGAAAGTATTGCGTTCGGGCGACAAACGGAGTCTCTTGATTGAGACTCAGTAACGACGATTTAGCAGCACGTAATAACAGTAAACCAGGCAGCGACGCAACGACTGTAAAGGCATAAAAGCCGGACCAATGCCAGGAGTCGACCAGCCAACCGGCGATAGGGCCGACATAGACACGTCCCACCGCGCTAAGTGCTGAGAGAAGGGCAAACTGCGTTGCTGAAAAACGCCGATTACATAGCGACATCAAGAGGGCTACCGCCGCTGCGGTTCCCATGCCCCCGCACAAGTTTTCAATAAACACCGCAGTACCCATAGACCAGAGATGGCTAGGGATCACCGTGAGCACCCAATAAGCCAGATTACTCACGGCTTGGGCTATACCAAATACCATTAGGGCCCGATACAGACTCCACCTTCTCATCAGCGCCCCGCCGTACAAGGCTCCGATGATAGTCGCAATCAGTCCTAGTGATTTATTTATTAATCCTACGTCGCCAGCACTGAACCCAAGTCCGCGAATGAGGAACGATGTACTTAACGCCCCGGCAAAGGCATCGCCTAGCTTATAAAAAATGATAAGCGTAATCATTAACCAGGCATTGTTACGCTGAAAAAAATCCTTGAGTGGGTCGACGACGGCGTGGCGCAGCGAAAGTGGGGCCGTGGCCGCTTGTGCAGGCTCTTTGGCCAGCAATGAGCCGATAAGTCCGAGGGACATCAGGCCAGCCATCAGAAAGTAGGTATGTTGCCAACCGAGGTAGCGGTCCGCCAGCCAGAGTGCCAGTCCACCCGAGACAAGCATGGCGAGACGATAGCCCAAGACAGTGAGGGCTGCGCCACTACCACGCTCTTCAGCAGAGAGAACATCCGTTTTCCATGCATCGAAGACAATATCTTGTGACGCTGAACAGAAAGCGATCGCGACGGCGAGTAAAGCGAGTGAAAATAATCCCGAACTGGGATTAATGGTCCCCATTGCCGCTATGAGTAAGACCAGCAGTAATTGGCTAGCCACTAACCAGCCTCTGCGCCGACCCACGATAGGGAGAGAATAGCGATCCATTAGCGGGGCCCAGAGGAACTTGAAGACATAGGCCTGACCTACCATAGAAAAAAAGCCAATCGTTTTAAGGTCAATATTTTCGACGGTCATCCAAGCCTGTAACGTCCCCGAGGTAAGTGCGAGAGGAAGGCCGGAAGAAAAACCGAGTAGTAATAATACTGCGGTACTACGGGAGAAAGTGACTAATCGTAGAGGTAAGGTCATGATGAATGGCTGTATGCAGAAAACATACAGCCATACTATCAGCTAGCGAGCGTTTTGTTTAATAAACTCGTGAATTGAAGTGTCGTCTGCCATATCACTAATCACGTCGGTCAACGCGCTGTTTACCGCGGAGGTAATCTTAGCGTTAGTCGCGCTGAATGCTCCCTGAATGTTATTGCTCTGACGGTAAGTTTTCACCTGCTTATTACCGTTTTTCGCAGTAGCAATAATGGAGATATCAGCTTGGGTAGTGATGCTATAGCGGACATTACCTTGGGTAACCTCGGCATAAAGCTTATTCACAATAATTTGTAGGTCTACTGCGCCAGCCGGCCCGACCATATATCCGCGCGCTGTCATCTGCTTCTCTAATACTTCTTGGAGAAGAAAGCGCAGATCGCGAGAAGGGGTTAAGGTAACCAGTTGTCCGTCGCGGTTAACTTTAGCCAGTGCTTGATCGGTACGCTGATCTGCACCATTAATACTAATTGTTACACCCATCAAGCTCGGATCTTGCTGAGGTAAACGAATCTGGGGGGTTACATCGATGGTGTTGCTTGGGGCTGCGCAACCCGCTAGTAAAAATAAGGCCAGTAAGGGGAAACCAAATTTTTTCAGAAGAGCCATGAATTTGCCACTCGAATGTTCATATTAAATTAAACCGCCAATGCGGTACCGTCACTAAAATAGCACGTTTTTTTTTCGTAAAAGTAGTATGTAACAAGAAATAAACGCTACAATTTATTTAAGGTCATTGGATGCCTTAATAGCGAGGGACTTATTATGATACGCGAGACGATTGAAGAAAAATTATTTCAGGCTTTTTCACCTATACATCTTGATGTACAGAACGAAAGTTATCGCCACAACGTAGCGGCCGGATCAGAAAGCCACTTTAAAGTAATTATTGTTTCTGATCACTTCGCGGAGCAGCGTTTTCTTGCACGGCACCGTGCCATCTATAGCATCCTTACCGCGGAGCTAGCGGGCGGCGTACACGCTTTAGCGTTACATACTTATACCCCTAAAGAGTGGGCAGGCCTGCAAGACACCGTTTTATCATCACCGGACTGTCGCGGTGCAGGAATGATTGCTTAAAATTAATGCAGATTTATTAGGCATGCACCCGATTTGTCTCAGAATGTGCCCTTAATTGATAAAATTTACGCAGAATCCTCCCTCGAAACCCTGCCAAATCTCGACTCATATCCTCGATGCCGCTATAATGCGGCGTCTATTTTTCCAGAATGTCTTCGTGACGCTTCTGGTAACAGGGATGTTGTTTAAGCCGTATCAACATAATTTGTTGCGGAACAGCAAATCTTTTTCCTGTTCATTATGAAGCTAATCGAGCACGTGATTTTTTGAGGTAACAAGATGCAAGTTTCAGTTGAAACAACACAAGGCCTAGGCCGTCGCATTACCATGACTATCCCTGCCGACAACATCGAAGGTGCGGTGAAGAAAGAACTGGTTGATATCGCGAAAAAAGCGCGTATTGATGGTTTCCGTAAAGGCAAAGTCCCGATGACCATCATCGAAAAGCGCTATGGTGCTTCTGCGCGTCAGGATGTTCTGGGCGAACTTATGTCTCGTCACTTCATCGATGCGATCATTAAAGAGAAAATCAACCCAGCTGGCGCGCCGAACTATGTACCCGGCGAGTACAAATTGGGCGAAGATTTTACTTACTCTGTCGAATTCGAAGTCTACCCAGAAGTTGAATTAAAAGGGCTAGAGAACATCGAGATCGAAAAACCGGTTGTTGACGTCAACGATGAAGACATCGATGCCATGCTAGACACGCTGCGTAAGCAACAAGCAGATTGGAAAGAAACTGCTCAAGCCGCTACGGCTGAAGACCGCGTAACTATCGATTTCGCGGGTTCTGTCGACGGCGAAGAGTTCGAAGGCGGAAAATCTTCTGACTTCGTCCTTGCGATGGGTCAGGGTCGTATGATCCCAGGCTTTGAAGAAGGTGTTGTCGGCCATAAGGCTGGTGAAGAATTTACTATCGACGTTAAATTCCCTGACGACTATCACGCTGAAACCCTGAAAGGGAAAGACGCTAAATTCGATATCGTTCTGAAGAAAGTTGAAGAGCGCGAATTGCCGGAATTAACTGAAGAGTTTATTCAACGTTTTGGCGTGGCGGACGGTTCCGTTGACGGCCTACGCGCTGAAATCAGCAAAAATATGCAACGTGAGCTGAAAGGTGCCGTGCGTAATCGCATCAAAACTCAAGCTATCGACGGCCTATTAGCTCAAAACGAGATCGACGTTCCAGCAGCGTTAATCGACGGTGAAATCGATGTGCTACGTCGTCAAGCCGCTCAACGTTTCGGTGGTAACGAGCAACAAGCGTTAGAACTGCCACGCGAGCTATTCGAAGAGCAAGCTAAACGTCGCGTCATGGTTGGCTTATTACTCGGCGAAGTGATCAACACTAACGAGTTAAAAGCGGACGAAGAGCGTGTTAACGCGATGATCGCCGACATGGCTGCTGCGTACGAAGATCCACAAGAAGTGATCGAGTATTACAGCACCAATAAAGAGATGATGAACAACATGCGCAACGTTGCGCTAGAAGAGCAAGCGGTTGACTTCATCTTAGAAAAAGCAAAAGTTACCGAAAAAGCTGCGAAGTTCCAAGAACTGATGAACCAACCAGCTTAAGACGTAATAGATTAACGATTGAATTAGGCTCGTGATCGCAAATCACGGGCCTTTTTTTGTCGTACCCCCTTGAAAAGAATTTTCTGAACCGCAGTAATCTACTTCGCGTATTAATAAAAACCTTGTTATGCTTGAATGAATGTAAAATACGCTGAATTAATGGCTGCTGTTACTTAAAGCGACAAGCGTTGCTCAAGAAATTTACCCAGGAGATGGTTTATGTCATACAGTAATCAACCCGAAATGACGCCTGCCCAAATGGCACTGGTTCCCATGGTTGTCGAGCAAACCTCGCGCGGCGAACGTTCTTACGATATTTATTCACGTTTATTAAAAGAACGCGTTATTTTTATGACCGGTCAGGTTGAAGACCATATGGCAAACTTGATTGTTGCGCAGATGCTTTTTCTTGAGGCAGAGAACCCTGAAAAAGATATCTATCTTTATATCAACTCACCGGGTGGCGTGATCACCGCGGGGATGTCCATTTATGATACGATGCAGTTTATTAAGCCTGACGTAAGCACCATCTGTATGGGACAAGCCTGTTCTATGGGTGCGTTCTTATTAACAGCTGGAGCAGAAGGTAAACGCTTCTGCTTACCTAATTCACGCGTCATGATCCACCAACCTTTGGGCGGTTACCAAGGTCAAGCCTCTGACATCGAAATTCATGCGAAAGAAATATTGAAAGTAAAACAGCGTATGAATGAGTTAATGGCTAAACATACGGGTAAAACCCTTGAAGAGATCGAGCGTGACACTGAGCGGGATCGTTTCCTGTCTGCCGCGGAAGCCGTAGACTATGGCTTGGTCGACTCCATTTTAACCCATCGCCAATAGCGGCGAGGGCGATACTGTAATACCAAACGCCGAGCATCAACCCTAAGAGTGATGCTGGCATTGATAACACTGAGAAGAGGCTAACTGATGACTGATAAGCGCAAAGAGGGTTCAGGTAAATTGCTGTACTGCTCTTTCTGCGGCAAAAGCCAGCATGAAGTACGTAAGCTAATTGCCGGACCGTCAGTGTATATCTGTGATGAATGTGTTGATTTATGCAACGACATTATTCGTGAAGAGATAAAGGAAGTTGCTCCGCATCGTGGGCGCGATTCACTGCCAACTCCCCGCGACATCCGCACGCATCTCGATGATTACGTGATTGGGCAAGAAAAGGCGAAGAAAGTCCTTTCTGTTGCGGTTTACAACCACTACAAACGTCTGCGTAATGGCGATACCGCTAATGGTGTTGAGCTAGGCAAGAGTAATATTTTACTGATCGGTCCGACCGGAAGTGGTAAGACGCTGCTCGCCGAAACGTTGGCACGGCTACTCGACGTACCGTTCACTATGGCAGATGCAACAACACTGACTGAAGCGGGTTATGTGGGTGAAGATGTCGAAAACATCATCCAGAAATTGCTCCAGAAGTGCGATTATGACGTAGAGAAAGCGCAACGCGGTATCGTTTATATTGATGAGATTGACAAAATCTCACGTAAGTCAGATAACCCTTCCATCACACGCGACGTGTCGGGTGAAGGGGTTCAACAAGCCTTACTGAAACTGATCGAAGGCACTGTTGCTGCTGTACCGCCGCAGGGTGGACGTAAACATCCGCAACAAGAGTTCTTACAAGTCGATACGTCCAAAATTCTGTTTATTTGTGGCGGTGCATTTGCTGGCTTGGATAAAGTGATCGCTCAGCGTGTTGAAACCGGCTCCGGTATTGGTTTTGGCGCGAAAGTTAAAGATCCGTCGAAGAAAGCGGCAGAAGGCGAGTTACTTGCGCAAGCTGAGCCGGAAGACTTGATTAAATTTGGCTTAATCCCAGAGTTCATCGGGCGCTTACCGGTTGTTGCTACCCTTAGCGAGCTGAGCGAAGAAGCGTTGATTCAGATTCTGCGTGAGCCTAAGAATGCATTGACCAAGCAATATCAAGCACTCTTTAATCTTGAGGGCGCAGAGCTAGAGTTCCGTGAAGAGGCACTGGTTGCTATTGCTGAAAAAGCAATGAGCCGCAAGACGGGTGCTCGTGGGCTACGCTCGATCGTGGAAGCCGCGTTACTCGAAACGATGTATGAACTTCCTTCTATTGAAGGTGTTGAAAAAGTCGTCATCGACGAAAATGTTATCGCAGGTACTTCAGAGCCGATGTTAATTTATGCTAATCAAGAGGCGCAAGCTTCAGGCGAGTAATTAGTAATAAAGTTAACGTGATACATCTATAAAGGGGAAATTACATTTCCCCTTTATTTTTCTCACCGTTAGACCGTTGAATATCTTAATATCATCCCCATATGTTAATCATCTAGACGTGGTAAGTCACAGAGTTTGGCCTATCATAATCCGCGGAAATTAAACTAAGAGAGAGCTCTATGACTTCTGAGCGTTCCGAACACATTGATATTCCCGTGTTACCCTTACGCGATGTAGTGGTTTATCCGCACATGGTGATACCGTTATTCGTTGGTCGCGAAAAATCTATCCGCTGCTTAGAGTCGGCAATGGATAATGATAAAAAAATCTTACTGGTCGCTCAGAAAGAAGCGACAACGGATGAGCCAAGTATCGATGACCTGTTTACGGTCGGTACCGTAGCCTCTGTTCTACAGATGTTAAAGCTACCCGATGGGACCGTTAAGGTATTGGTCGAAGGGGTGCAACGCGCAACACTGACGGCACTTGATGATAGCCAAGAGTTCTTCACAGCTCAGATTGAATATATTGAAAGCCCGGATATCGACGATGGTGAACAAGAAGTTCTGATCCGTGCTGCGGTGAGCCAATTTGAAGGCTACATCAAGCTTAACAAGAAAATTCCACCGGAAGTACTGACCTCATTAAACAATATCGAGGATGCCGCACGCCTGGCCGATACTATCGCTGCTCATATGCCACTGAAGCTGGCAGATAAGCAATCGGTACTTGAGATGTCAGAGGTTAATCAGCGTCTCGAGTACCTGATGGCGATGATGGAATCGGAAATCGACCTGTTACAAGTCGAAAAACGGATCCGCAATCGTGTCAAAAAGCAGATGGAGAAGAGCCAGCGCGAGTATTACCTGAATGAGCAAATGAAAGCTATTCAGAAAGAACTCGGCGAAATGGACGACGTTCCCGACGAGTTCGAGGCATTAAAGCGCAAAATTGATGAAGCGAAAATGCCTGCAGAAGCGAAAGAGAAAGCAGAAGCAGAGTTACAGAAGCTAAAAATGATGTCGCCGATGTCTGCCGAAGCCACCGTGGTACGCGGTTACATCGACTGGATGGTTCAGGTTCCTTGGGTCGGGCGCAGCAAGGTTAAGAAAGACTTGCATAAAGCGCAAGAAACTTTGGATAAGGATCATTTCGGCCTAGATCGTGTCAAAGACCGTATTCTTGAGTATCTCGCAGTACAAAGCCGTGTCAATAAAATCCGCGGTCCTATTCTGTGCTTAGTCGGTCCACCAGGTGTCGGGAAAACGTCTTTAGGCCAATCTATCGCTAAGGCGACGGGCCGTAAGTACATCCGCATGGCATTAGGTGGCGTACGTGATGAGGCAGAGATCCGTGGGCATCGCCGGACCTATATCGGGTCTATGCCAGGCAAACTTATCCAGAAGATGGCAAAAGTAGGGGTACGTAATCCGCTATTCTTACTCGATGAAATCGACAAGATGTCCGCAGATATGCGTGGTGACCCGGCGTCGGCGCTGCTTGAGGTCTTAGATCCCGAGCAAAACAATGCCTTCAACGATCACTATTTGGAAGTGGATTACGATCTTTCGGATGTGATGTTTGTTGCAACGTCTAACTCCATGAATATCCCAGGTCCTTTACTGGATCGTATGGAAGTGATCCGCCTTTCAGGCTATACGGAAGACGAAAAGCTTAATATTGCGAAAGACCACCTCCTGCCGAAGCAAATGGAGCGTAATGCACTGAAATCGGGTGAATTGACGGTCGAAGACAGCGCAATTATGGGAATTATTCGTTTCTATACACGTGAGGCGGGTGTCCGTAGCTTAGAGAGAGAACTGTCTAAGCTGTGCCGCAAAGCAGTGAAAGCATTGTTACTGGATAAGAAACTCAAGCACATCACGATCAATGCTGAAAACCTGAGTGATTATCTGGGTGTCCAGCGCTTTGACTACGGCCGCGCGGACGAGAGAAATCGTATCGGTGAAGTGACCGGACTGGCATGGACCGAAGTGGGCGGTGATCTGCTGACCATTGAAACCGCAAGTGTACCGGGTAAAGGCAAGCTTTCTTATACGGGTTCTTTAGGCGAAGTCATGCAAGAATCGATTCAAGCGGCGATGACAGTGGTACGTTCTCGCGCAGAATCATTAGGTATCAACAAAGACTTCTACGAGAAACGTGATATTCACGTGCACGTACCCGAAGGAGCAACGCCGAAAGATGGGCCGAGCGCCGGGATCGCGATGTGTACAGCGTTGGTCTCAAGCTTAACGGGTAACCCGGTAAAAGCTGAGGTCGCCATGACGGGTGAAATCACCCTACGTGGGCAGGTCTTGCCGATAGGCGGTCTAAAAGAGAAGCTATTAGCCGCACACCGTGGTGGGATTAAGACGGTGTTGATTCCGTTCGAGAATAAACGTGATCTGGAAGAGATTCCTGAGAATGTCATCGCTGATTTAAGTATTCACCCAGTGAAAACAATCGATGAAGTGTTAAAGCTTGCCCTTGAGCGTGCGCCTGAAGGTATTGAAGTCGCCAACGCGCCAGCATAACATGGTATACCTGTCGAATATCGAGTAGCGGTATTCGACATCTCGAAAATTGATTTTTATAGTTTATTCAGAGCATTTACGTTGTTTCACGCGTCGATGCCTGCTATAACAAGCAGCTCATAAGTGAGAGGGGATACTCTCTACGACATGAAATAATAAAGGGGATGTTAACGTGAATAAATCACAATTGGTTGATAAAATTGCTGCTGATGCAGATATTTCCAAAGCAGCTGCAGGACGTGTTTTAGACGCATTTATTGATGCGGTGACTGAATCATTAAAAGCTGGTGATGACGTTGCGCTAGTCGGTTTTGGAACTTTCGCGGTTAAAGAGCGCGCCGAGCGTACTGGGCGTAACCCGCAGACAGGTAAAGAAATTACTATTCCTGCCGGTAAAGTCCCTAGCTTCCGTGCAGGCAAGGGTTTAAAAGACTCAGTTAACTAAGTCTACTTGGCCATGAAAACGATTTCTTTTCATGGAATGAGGACGCGATAACGCTTCTCATGTAACATAGAGGCACATCAAGCGATGTGCCTTTTTTTCGGGTAAGCATTACTGCTTCCCTAGGCCGCATCGGTCAGCGTTAAATTTACACTACAGTGGAGTGTTGCCAAATCATGATGGATAATTTACGCTCAGCGTCGAATCACGTTGTGCTTAAAATCATACTGGGAATAATCATTATTTCGTTCGTGCTAACGGGTGTTAGCAATTATCTCATCGGCGGAACGCATGATTATGCTGCTAAGATAAATGGCGAAACTATCAGCCGCGCCCAATTTGATAATGCGTTTAATAATGAGCGTGCACGTCAGCAGCAACAACTTGGCGACCAATATGCACAGCTAGCAGGAAACGAGCAATTTATGCAACAGCTCCGTCAGCAGGCGCTCTCCCAGCTAATTGACCAAACGCTATTGCAGCAATATGTTCACTCCCTCAATTTAGCGGTAACAGATGCGCAGATTAAGCAAGCCATCTTTGCTGTACCTCAATTCCAAACTAACGGTCATTTCGATAACGCGCTGTACAATTCAGTATTGAGTAGTGTCGGTTATACGCCAGATCAGTACGCCGCTTCACTGCGTAAAAGCTTGGCAAATCAACAACTGGCTCAGGCTGTCGGTAACACCGACTTTGTACTCCCTAGCGAATCTGACCGTATCGTTAATCTTGTCTCGCAGCAGCGTCAAATTCGTCAAGCTAGCATCGATATCAATGCATTAGCGTCACAGCAAAAAGTGAACGACGATGAAATTAAAGGGTATTACCAGTCTCATCAAGACGCGTTTAAACTTCCTGAGCAGTTTAAAGTCAGCTATATCAAGCTTGATGCGAAAACGCTGCAAAAAGACCCAAGCGAACAAGATATTCAGTCTTGGTATGATAGCCATAAGGCAGATTATAGCCAGCAGGGTCGCCAGCGCTACAGCATTATCCAAGTTAAGACCGAACAGCAAGCGAATGACTTATTAAAGCAGCTGCAACAAGGTGCCAACTTTGCTGATCTTGCCACTAAAAATTCACAAGACCCCGTCTCTGCAAAGCAGGGGGGAGATCTAGGCTGGATGGAGATGGACGCAATTCCTGACGAACTAACCTCAGCGAAGTTGACGCAAAAAGGTGCACTGTCAGGCGTAGTAAAAAGCTCTGTAGGTTTCTTGATTATTCGGCTTGATGATTTACAGCCTGAACAGCAACAACCGCTGTCTACCGTTCATCAGGCAGTGGCCGATAAAGTGAAACAAGAAACCGCTATCAGTCAATTTTATGCGTTACAACAGAAAGTAAACGACGCCGCGAGCAACGACAATGGTTCGCTCGCCGCAGCTGAACAGGTCGCGGGTACTAAAGCGGTTGAAACCTCTTGGTTCAGTCAGCAATCGGTGCCGAACGAGCTGAATTTCGATCCCGTTAAAGAAGTTATTTTTAACGGAACCTTACTCGGCGAGCAAGGAACACCAGGAAGCAACTCAAGCATCATCACTGTTGATGGCGATCGTGCGTTCGTACTGCGTATCTCTGCCCATCAGCCAGCGAGTGTTAAACCGCAGGCCGACGTCACGGCGCAGATTACGGATGCAATTAAACACGATAAAGCATTAGCGGCGGCTAAAACCGAGGCTGCTGCGATAATCGCTGAACTGCGTCAAGGCAAACAGACTCGCTTCGATCAGGCTGGCTTAAAATTCGCAGAGACACAAACCCTGCAGCGTAATCAGCAATCAGCTGTGACAGAAGCTGTCTTTGGCCTAACACCTCCGCAAGGTCAAACACCCAGTTATGGTGTTGCTGAAGACGAGAAAGGGAGTGTCGTTATCATTGCTTTAGATAAGGTCACGGCTGGTGAGTTACCCGCGCAGCAAAAAGCGCAGATGGTAGCGGGTATTACGGACAACAACGCGCAACTGGCTTTTACCTCTCTATTAGAGCAGCTACGCCGCGATGCCAAAATTAAGTATGGAGATGCGCTACAAACGCAATAACGCTCCCAACTTTTGATGAGATTCAACATCTATCCAAGGCCGCTTATGCGGCCTTTTCCATTTTTGTTAGTGCTAAGTAGGTTGTCTTTCTCCTTAAGATTAAGCTGTAAGCCCGATTAAACAGGAGATTTACAATGCTCAATAAGACAGTAAGCCGTTTTATTTTTGCACTACTGATGGCCAGTGGTAGTGTGCAGGCGGCTCAACAACAAACAAGCACGGCAGCTAAAGTCGTTAACAGCGCCCCCGTCAACCAACAAGTAGCAATCGATAAGGTCAATCTTAATACCGCTGACGCGGCTACGTTGGCGGGAAAACTCAATGGCGTAGGATTGAAAAAAGCACAAGCGATTGTTGAGTACCGAGAGAAATACGGCCTATTCACGGATGTGAGGCAATTAATCGAGGTTCCCGGTTTTGGTGAGAGCCTCGTTAATCGAGTAATAGCTAACTTAACGTTATAAGAATATGGGGTTACCACGGGTAACCCTTTTATTAAGCTAAGTCGGTTTTGTGCTTAAGTTGCTGCAGGGTATTTTCGGGGGCAGCGAGATAATCAGCTAATCCTTTAGCCCGTAAATGGCAGGCTGCACATTCTCCACATCCCGCACCCGCAATACCATTATAACAAGTCAGCGTCTGGTCTTTTATCAGCGTGAGCTGGCCCCAATAATCAGCTAATGCCCAAGTTTCTGCTTTATTCAGCCACATTAAAGGCGTCTCAAAGCGAACATCTTTAGCCATACCCAGTACGACGGCCTTATTAAGTGCTTTAACGAACTCGTCTCGACAATCGGGGTAACCGGAGAAGTCGGTCTCGCAGACTCCAGTGATCACCGCCTCGGCCTCTACCTGATAAGCATAAATTGAGGCTAAGGTGAGAAAGAGGATATTACGCCCTGGCACAAAGGTACTGGGCAGTTCGGTAGCACCAGGCTGATAACCCGGTACAGGAATATTATCTCGGGTCAGACTACTAATCGCCAGTTCGTTGAGTAAAGTCACATCGAGGACTTTGTGTGCAGTTACCCCTAGCTTCTCGACGAGTTGTCTTGCCACCTCAATCTCTTGTTGATGACGTTGACCATAATCGAACGTAATACAATGAACTTCGTCGTAGTGATGCAGCGCCTGCACCAGACAGGTGGTTGAATCCTGCCCCCCACTGAAGACCACAACAGCCTTTTTCATATTTAAAAACCTCTGAACGAATATTCTGGTTATTTTACCTTGAGAAAGGGAGTCACGGCAAAATTAGCAGTATGATAGCAATCCCGTACTCATCTCATTAGGCGCTAAAATGATAGATAAAACAGACCGCAAGCTACTTGCCTTACTACAAGAAGACTGTAGCCTTTCTCTACAGGCGCTCGCTGATGCGGTAAATTTGACGGCGACACCTTGTTGGAAACGCTTGAAAAAGCTCCATGAGGAGGGCGTTATCCAAGCTCAGGTTGCTTTACTCGACCCCGAGAAGCTAGGCCTTAGTCTAACGGCTTTTATGTTTCTGAAAACACTTCATCATAACCGCGAATGGTACATTCATTTCGTTCAACAGATCACGACAATGCCGGAAGTTCTCGCCTGCCATCGACTTACCGGTGAGTATGACTACTTGCTGCGCATTCAAGTCAAAGATATGAAATGTTACGACCATTTTTACAAAAATCTCGTCAACGGTATCGAAGGATTAAGTGTGGTGACGTCAAGCTTCTCAATGGAAGAGATAAAATATACTACCGCTTTACCCCTATAGCTGCACCATAACAGAGCATGCGCCAAAAGGCATGCACAAAGGCAGTGCGCTAGGCCCTATTTGTAGCCTCCAGCGGCTCCAATCTTGGGATGAATCTTCTCCATGTTGAATATTAACCTTGGCATGTAAATTGCTTTATAAAAATTAATATTGGCAGGATGTCTGGGGATAAGATGAAACTAGTGACGGTAGTGATTAAACCATTCAAGCTTGAAGACGTTCGTGAGGCGTTATCTGCAATTGGTATTCAAGGCTTAACAGTGACGGAAGTTAAGGGATTTGGGCGTCAGAAGGGCCACGCAGAGCTCTATCGTGGTGCGGAATATAGCGTAAATTTCTTACCTAAAGTAAAAATCGATATTGCAATCGCCGAGGATCAGCTTGAGGAAGTTATTGAGGTGATCACTAAGGCTGCTTATACCGGAAAAATTGGCGACGGGAAGATATTCGTTTCTAACTTAGAACGAGTTATCCGTATTCGGACCGGTGAAATTGACGAGTCGGCACTCTAATTTGCGCAGCGCTAGGAGAAAAAAATGAAAAAAATAGTCTCATTGCTTAGCTTTTTTATCGCGCTCGGACTACCGAGTTTAGCCTTCGCCGCCCCTGAACCTACCGCCAGTCCTGCAGATAATGGATTCATGATGATCTGTACCGCGCTCGTATTGTTCATGACCGTGCCGGGGGTTGCCTTATTTTATGGCGGTTTGATTCGCGGTAAAAATGTCTTATCTCTCATGACACAGGTTTCAGTGACCTTTGCCCTTGTCTGCGTGGTATGGGTAATCTACGGCTATTCGCTTACCTTCAGCGAAGGGAATAATTTCTTCGGTGGCTTCCAATGGACGTTACTGAGAGGGATCGAACTTAAGGCAGTAATGGGGAGTATCTATCAATACATCCATGTTGCTTATCAAGCTTCCTTTGCATGCATCACGGTTGCTTTAGTCGTCGGCGCATTAGCTGAGCGAGTCCGTTTTTCTGCGGTGCTAATATTTTCCTTGTTGTGGGTTACCTTCTCTTATTTCCCAATTGCACACATGGTATGGGCAAACGGACTGCTTGCTAAAGACGGCGCTTTAGATTTTGCGGGAGGAACCGTCGTCCATATTAATGCTGCGATCGGTGGATTAGTGGGAGCGTGGGTATTAGGTAAACGTAGCGGCTTTGGAAAAGAAGCGTTTAAACCGCATAACTTACCGATGGTGTTTACAGGCACCGCTATCCTCTATATCGGTTGGTTCGGCTTTAATGCGGGCTCCGCGGCCTCGGCGAATGAAATTGCAGCACTGGCTTTTGTCAATACTATCGTAGCAACGGCAGGCGCTATTCTCGCATGGACATTTGGTGAGTGGGCAATTCGTGGTAAGCCCTCACTACTGGGTGCGTGTTCAGGCTTTATTGCTGGTCTTGTGGCAATCACCCCTGCTTGCGGATATGTAGGCGTAGGGGGGGCGTTAGTCATTGGCATCGTTGGCGGACTGGCTGGTATCTGGGGGGTAACCGGATTAAAACGCTTCTTAAGAGTCGATGACCCGTGTGATGTATTTGGCGTCCATGGCGTCTGTGGCATCGTAGGGTGTGTACTGACAGGCGTCTTTGCATCATCTTCACTTGGTGGCGTAGGCTATGCCGAAGGCGTTACCATGGGCCATCAAGTATGGATTCAACTATTGAGCTGCTTAGTCACTATCGTCTGGTCAGGCGTTGTTGCGTTCATTAGCTTCAAGATTGCTGACGTCACGGTTGGGTTAAGAGTCAGTGAAGATCTAGAGCGTGAAGGGCTTGACGTCAATAGCCACGGTGAGAACGCTTATAACCAATAACGCGTCTCTAGCTTGTTTCTTTCAGCCTGGCTTTCGCCGGGCTGAATTTTTTTCAAAATGAATTACTGACGCTGACGAATTATCCCTTCCTGTGCTGTTGAAGCAACTAATATTCCTTGCCGATCATAGAATGCTCCGCGCACGAAACCGCGATTGTTGTGGGCTGAGGGGCTATCTATATCATAAAGTAGCCAATCATTAAGACTGAAGGGACGGTGAAACCACATCGAATGGTCGATTGTCGCGACTTGCATATTTTCCTCTAAAAAACCTTTACCGTGTGGTTGTAACGCTACAGGGAGAAAGTTCAGATCTGACGCGTAGCCCAGTAGAGAGGCATGAAGCCATGAGTGTTGATCAATCAGCCCATTTGCCTTGAGCCAAAGTTGTCGCCGCCCTTCGCAAACATGTCCGCTTAGCGGATTATAGGGTTGGACTGGACGCACTTCGAGCGCGCGTTCGGCACTGAACGCTTTTACGAACTGTTGGTTAATGGTGCTGGCGGAAAGTTGACTCACCAGCTCTTGTTCGGACATTAATTGCTCAGGGGGGAGCACGACAGGAGCGACCGATTGATGAGTAAAGCCCGATTCGTCGCCGTGGAAAGACGCTGTCATATAAAAAATGGCCTGATCATTCTGTATCGCTTTAACCCGTCGAGCACTCAAACTGCGACCATCCCGTAGATTTTCTACCTGATAAGTGATGGGGAGAGTGCGATCCCCCGGACGAAGAAAATAGCTATGACATGAGTGAATAGAGCGGTCTGATGTCGTGGTCTGCTGCGCGGCTCTAATCGCCTGTGCAATGACTTGGCCACCAAAAACTTGGCGCAATCCTAAATTTTCGCACTCTCCAATAAACTGGTACTCCGTCTCTTTTTTTAAGGCTAACAATTCAGCGAGTAGGGTAAGTGCTTGACTCATTTATCTATCCTCTAAGAAGTCGTCGACGGAATATGTCTGATATATCTTTAATTAAAATCAAAAAATTCCGGATTATACGGGCAGATTTCCGATTATGTGCCACAATTATTTTGTTACGATAGCGACCCTATTGGCAAAAATACAACAATATTGTGGTCAAATTGGTTCAAAAGGAGAAGACATCAATGAAAACTAAACACGTATTGGGCGGACTACTTATTTCTTTAGCAGTGACATCCTGTGCAAGCCATAGCGGAGCCCCGGTTCCTGTTGCTAACGATCCTACGACGCAAGCTGTTGCGCCATTTCAACTAAGCGGCTCGGTATTTGTTCGTCAGCGTATGGCAATTCCTGCAAATGCAGCACTGACCGTGACCTTATCTGATATTTCTGGTGGCCCTGGAAAAACGAAAGTCTTGGCACAACGCGTGCAAACGCTTTCTGGTAAACAATCTCCATTTAGTTACGTGCTCCCTCTGCAAGGGGTACAACTCGGAACGGGTAGCCAAGCGCTGCTGACTGCCGCCATTACCTTAAATGGCAAGGTGATCTTCACCTCCGAGACGCTACAACCTATTACCAGCGTGGCGAGCCAGAAGAAAGACATTAATCTAGTTGCGGTACCGCAAGTTGCCTTACCGGTAGCGGCGCAATAAGTCGATTACCCTCATCGCTGGTAGCTTAAGGCTGCCAGCGATATATCCTCATGTTGATCTTACCGACGTTATCCACGACTACCCCTTCTTCGCGCAATGCTGCTGCTTGCGAAAACAATTGTTCACCAGTCAGCGATATTTTTCCTTGTTGAGAGACCACTCGATGCCAGGGAAGTTGAGATTGTGCGGGGAGGTTGTTTAAGATCCTGCCGACCTGACGCGCGGCTCGTGGATGGCCCGCTAGACGTGAGACATCACTATAGCTTGCGACATTCCCATAAGGAATAGACCTTATAACAAGCCAAACGCGTTGTTCAAAGGAGGGGGCTGACTGTGACATGGTGTAAATATCCGATTAATGACTGAGTGTGCTTAATAAAACAACGGTTAGTGCCGCGACGCTTGCATTTCTGCCGCCCATCTACCATAATCTCCCTCGCTCTTAGGAGCAACTCAATGGGGACCTTGTTGGTTCTCCCGCAATGTTAACCTGTTAACCCGGTCAGGTCCGGAAGGAAGCAGCCGCAGCAGGTAACACATGTGCCGGGATGTCGCTGGCAAGGGCCCCACCCAATTACTCCCCCTACCTCTCTAACTTCTATTATGGCATCCTTGCCACTTCGTTATTCATTCTATTGATTATCGAACATATTTCCATACTGTCGCGGGAACTTTATCGTAGAGCTTATTCATGGTCAGTTCGGCGAGGCGATGATCGGCTGCCGAGTAAAAAACGACCAGCTCCACATCGGATAACTCGTATTTATTTTTTTCAATCACTCTTTCAAGCGTTTCAATAGAACGGCAGCGTCTTAGACGCATTAAATAATCGGTCTTGGTTAAAGGCAAGGTGTTGGAGTTCATTATTGTTAGTTACTCATACTTATTTATTGTTTTTTGTTAGATGCTCGAAAAGAGTTTCTGATGTCTGCTTCCATTGCATAATTTCTTTAGGTGTTACTCCATAATTTCCAAGGAGTTGTGAAGAATAGTCCAAAAATTCGTCCAGCGCTTCTATCAATGCAGCGTCTTGTGCGTATTTAATTCTATAATTGATCCCAACGTCTGCGATATGTTCAATAAAATCATTTAATATTAAAGATTCTGTTGCCGTAGGATCGTTGACAGTGAACGGGGTATTTTCACCCAACAATATTTCACACTCGGTATAGAGTTTGCTACACAGATAATGCAGTTGCGCAATATCGAAATACTTTGGCGTATATTCATCCATTGTTCACCTCTTCATCTACAGATTACAAAGTGACTCGTGTTTGGCACCAGAGTCTTTTCTCGTTCACTTTGAGGTGCTAGGGTCCGCTTGGTGTAGGACTTCTACTATTTTAAAGTAGAATTCCTTGAATAAGATAGATTTTAACTATCGACGCGAACGTTATCATTATAAACCACTTAGCGAAAATCAAAAAGACTTCGTCAAAATACCCTCTAAAAATCCGCCTTTATACGATAAAAAAGGGCTGCATAAGCAGCCCTGAGTAAAGAGAGTAGGGGATTACTCTTCTTTATGTGTTTTCTTCTGTCCACTGAAACGTCGGCGAACAACGACGAAGAATACAGGGACAAGGAAGATAGCCAAGCAAGTCGCGGTCATCATCCCACCGAGTACCCCAGTACCCACAGCATTCTGTGCGCCTGAGCCCGCACCTGAGCTAATGGCTAAGGGTAGGACACCCAGCATAAAGGCCATGGAGGTCATAAGGATTGGACGCAAGCGCATACGTACTGCATCCAACGTAGCCTCCATTAACCCTTTACCTTCCTTCATCAGATCAACGGCGAACTCGACGATTAGGATGGCATTTTTTGCGGAGATCCCGACGGTCGTGAGTAATCCGACCACGAAGTAAACGTCATTACTCATCCCTCGTAATGTCGTGAAGGCGAGTGCACCAATGACCCCCAGTGGTACGACGAGCATAACGGCAAAAGGAATCGACCAGCTCTCGTACAAAGCAGCTAAACACAGGAAGACGACGATCAGGGAGATCGCATAAAGCGCCGGTGCCTGGTTACCGGACATGCGTTCTTGATAAGACATCCCCGTCCATTGATAACCGATACCCTGTGGAAGCTTGCCGGCCAATTGCTCCATCAAGCCCATTGCTTCACCGGAACTTTTTCCTGGCGCTGCCTGACCGAGTATTTCTAAGGACGGCAGTCCATTGTAACGCTCTAATCGTGGTGAACCGTATTGCCATTTCGCACTGGTAAAGGCCGAGAACGGCACCATTTCACCATCGCTATTGCGCACATACCACTTGTTGATATCGCTAGGCAGCATACGAGAATCAGCTTCGCCCATCACGTATACTTTCTTAACCCGTCCACGGTCAATAAAGTCGTTGACGTAGTTACCGCCCCAGCTTGCGCTGAGTGTGGTGTTGATATCGGAGATAGACACACCGAGTGCACGGGCCTTCTCTTGGTCAACGATCAACTTATACTGTGGCGTATCTTCTAAGCCATTAGGACGCATACCGACTAATACGTCAGGATGTTGAGCCGCCATTCCCAGTAACTGGTTCCGAGCTTGCATCAACTTATCGTGACCTAAGTTAGCATTATCGACCAGCTCGAAGTCGAAGCCAGTTGCGTTCCCAAGCTCGATAATCGCTGGGAGGTTAAACGGGATAACAATCGCATCTTTAATCTTGCCCAGAGCGACCATGGCCCGACCTGCAATCGCATCGACCTTATCCGCTGCAGCCGTACGCTCTTCCCAAGGCTTAAGGCTTAAGAATGCAATACCCGTATTCTGTCCGCGTCCCGCAAAGCCGAAGCCATTGACGGTAAAGACGGATTTTACGGTATCTTTCTCGTTAGTTAGGAAGTAATCGGTAACTTGGTCTAGGACTTTTTCCGTACGCTGTTGCGTTGCCCCCGCCGGTAGCTGTGCTTGGACGACAAGTAGCCCCTGATCCTCTTCCGGTAGGAAAGAGGTGGGAAGCTTCATGAACAGCCAAACCATGCCTGCGAAGATCACAACGTAGATAATCAAGTAACGACCAGTACGACGAATGATATGACTAACACTGTTTACATAGTGATTAGTACTCTTATCGAACATCCGGTTGAACCAGCCAAAGAAACCTTTCTCTTTATGGTCGTTGCTACCATGTTTTTTAAGTAACGTTGCACAAAGCGCCGGCGTCAGTATCATCGCGACCAGCACCGACAGTACCATCGCCGAGACAATAGTGATTGAGAACTGGCGGTAGATAACCCCAGTCGAGCCACCGAAGAAGGCCATTGGAATAAATACTGCAGAAAGAACTAGCGCAATACCGACTAACGCACCCTGAATTTGCTCCATCGAGCGTTTAGTGGCTTCTTTCGGATCGAGTCCTTCCTCCTCCATCACCCGTTCAACGTTTTCGACCACGACAATCGCATCATCGACTAATAGACCGATGGCGAGTACGAGGCCGAACATGGTGAGGGTGTTTATTGAGTAACCGAAGGCACTGATTATTCCAAAGGTTCCCAGTAACACCACCGGAACCGCGATAGTCGGTATCAGTGTTGCGCGGAAGCTTTGCAGGAACAGATACATCACTAAGAAAACCAAGATGATGGCTTCAAAGAGCGTTTTTACCACTTCAAAGATAGAGATCTTAACGAACGGAGTGGTGTCATAAGGATAGACCAGTTTCATCCCATGTGGGAAGAAGGGCTCCATCTCTTTTAGACGCGCTTTCACCGCATTGGCGGTATCCAGTGCATTGGCGCCCGTGGCGAGCTTAATCCCTAACCCCGAAGCGGCGTGGCCATTAAAGCGTGCCACGACCTCGTAGTTCTCGCCGCCTAACTTAATAGTGGCGACATCACGGAGTCGCACGGTAGAGCCATCAGTGTTCGTTTTAAGCAAGATCTTGCCAAATTCTTCCGGACTTGTCAGACGAGTCTGTGCAATGATCGAAGAGTTTAACTGTTGATCCGCGACCGCTGGAGCACCGCCTAACTGACCCGCTGAAACTTGGGAGTTTTGTGCTTTGATCGCCGTAATGATATCGCCCGGAGTCAGGTTGTAATTCACCAGCTTCGCGGGGTCCATCCAGATACGCATCGCATACTGCGCACCGAACAGTTGCGTGTCACCGACACCCGTCGTCCGGCTAATCGGATCTTTAATATTAGAGGAGATGTAGTCAGCAAGGTCGTTCATGTCCATACTGCCGTCTTCGCTGACAAAACCCGCGACCATCAAGAAGCTACTTGAGGATTTTTGAACGTTAATCCCCTGTTGTTGAACTTCCTGCGGCAGCAAAGGCATTGCCAGTTGCAGTTTGTTTTGAACTTGAACTTGCGCAATATCGGCATCGGTCCCTGAGGCAAAGGTCAGCGTTAGCTGTAAGTTGCCTGAAGAGTCACTGTTAGAGGACATGTATAGCAGTCCGTCTAAGCCGTTCATATTCTGCTCGATAACCTGAGTAACAGAATCTTGTAGTGTTTTCGCATCTGCACCTGGATAGGCCGCACGAATTTGTACCGCTGGAGGTGCAACTTCGGGATACTGCTCGATCGGGAGTTTCATGATCGATAGCGCCCCGACCATCATAATCACGATGGCGAGTACCCAAGCAAAAATGGGGCGATCTATAAAGAACTTAGCCATATGTCAGTGGCTCCTGTTAACGCAAAATTATTCAGACTGCGTCGCGGCAGTATCGTCTTTCTGGTCAGCGCTGACTTCTTTTGGCGTAACCTTAGCGCCTTGTGCGACACGCTGGACACCAACAGAAATTACCCGGTCACCAGCTTTTAAGCCTGACGTGATCAGCCATTTATCGCCGATAGCCTCTTGAGCGGTGACGGGACGAACATCGACTTTATCATCGGCATTCACCACCATCGCTGTGGCTTCTCCAGTTGGGGTACGTGCGATCGCTTGCTGAGGAACGAGTAAAGCATTCTGATTAACGCCTTCCTCTACGCGAGCCCGAACAAACATTCCTGGAAGAAGGCTATGGTCTGGATTAGGGATGATGGCGCGTAAGGTGATTGAGCCCGTAGTCTGATCAACCGTCACATCGGAAAATTCCAACGTGCCTTTTTGCTTTAAGGTCGTTCCATCGTTTAAAACGATAGTTACCGGCGCTTTACCTGCACCTTGCTTCAATTCACCCGAGTTGAGCTGGTTACGTAGACGCATAAAATCGTCGCTAGACTGGGTTAAATCCACATACAGCGGGTCAAGTTGTTGAACCGTTGCCAACGCATTCGTTTGCCCATTTTGTACCAAAGCCCCTTCGGTGACCGCTGTTTTACCAATCCGGCCTGAGATAGGTGAAGATACTTTCGTATAAGCAAGGTTAATTCGAGCATTCTCAACCGCGGCTTGAGCAGAACGGACTGCAGCGTTATTTTGTGCGAGCGTTGCAGAGGCCGTGTCATAATCTTGTTGGCTGATGTATTTCGTCCCAAGTAGGGGCTTATAACGTTGTAGCGTTACTTGGGCGATACGTGCATTCGCTTGCGCTTTAGCTAAATCGCCGACTGCGCTGTTGTAGGCGGCTTGATAGGGCGCTGGATCGATTTGGTAGAGGGATTCACCGGCTTTAATATCCGTTCCCTCGATAAAATTACGCTTTAAAATGATCCCTGATACCTGAGGACGTACTTCGGCTACACGATAAGCAGAGGTTCTTCCTGGTAATTCAGTCGTCATATTCACAGGCGCGGCTTTCAAAGTGACAACACCGACTTCAGGCGCAGATTTTTGTGCTGGCTGCTGTGATTTATCATCACAACCACTCAGCGCAACTGCCCCTGAAAACATCAGGATTGCTGCCAGAGGGGTTAATCCTCTGTTCATTTTCATAGTCAAAACCTCTACTCGTCCGGTATTAAGTCCACGACAATAAATAGTGTCGAGAAATGTGTGTAAAAATACTGCGTGTTATAGTACATATATACATGAATGTATGTAAGTATTAGTGCAACAATTATTCTAACAATAACGCAGAATTTAAAGCTAAATAATTCACTATGGCACGAAAAACCAAAGCACAAGCACTTGAAACGCGATCCTTACTCATTGAAGCGGCCATTGACTGCTTCGCTAGTCGAGGTGTATCCGCGACATCACTGTCTGATATTGCCGAGCATGCTGGCATGACACGCGGTGCTATTTATTGGCATTTTAAGAACAAAACGGATCTTTTCAGGGAGATTTGGACAAACAGTGATGAAGAAATTGATCGTCTTCATGTTGAGTTTGCCTCTCTCTATCCTAACGATCCTTTGGGGCAATTAAAGCACTTTTTGATTTCTTTTCTACAATCTCTCGTCACCGATGAACGCCGACGTAAAATTATGGAGATTATCTATCACAAATGTGAGTTTGTGGGAGAGATGCAATCGATGAACCAACTTCAACAGAAGTTAGTGTTGGAAGATTACCCTAAAATTACAGAAAACCTTTCTCTTTGTGTTAGAGCTAAACAATTACCGGCCGAGTTAGATACTTTTCGCTCTGCCGTTGTCTGTCGCGCCTATATTACTGGAGTCATTGAG
Source organism: Rosenbergiella collisarenosi (assembly GCF_018494085.1). Classification (GTDB taxonomy): domain Bacteria; phylum Pseudomonadota; class Gammaproteobacteria; order Enterobacterales; family Enterobacteriaceae; genus Rosenbergiella; species Rosenbergiella collisarenosi. The sequence goes on from NZ_JABBFP010000005.1 coordinate 95,258, forward strand.
AATTGGCTCTTCTCTCCATCGAGTTTCGATATGACCGAGCAAGCCCCTTTTTTGGTGCAATCGATGATCGATCTCTTACAGTTTAGCCCGACATTACGGCAGAATGTTTAGTCTGCAGAGGGGCTAATTTCTTCTTGATCGCGCTTATGCTGAAAATCTTTCTGGACGATTTTCAGCGCATCTAAAACTACTTGAGCAGGAAGTTGCTGATTTTCGAGGATCATAATCAAATCGATCGCAAGTTGCGTCTCGATCGGTGCTGAGTGTAACGACATAGATAGCCTAAAAAGTGAGTAAGAGTCTCAGCCAACTAACGATTGCTGCGCGATAATTTTTTCCAAGAATAGTCTTTTTGTGCAGTTTGGCAACGTTCTAAGCGCTGGCGGGTAATATCGAGTGTTAACAGGAATTGCTGCTGCTCTTGGAAACCGGTGGCTGTCGCCACTTTTTCTTCCAACTCTGCGACCATCTCTAACAGCCTACGTTCATAGCCTGCTAGCTGCTCTTGTTGAGTCGTCGTAGCTTTTCTTTCAATCGGCAATGAGTTAAGGACTTTTTGCAGCGCTTGGCACTGCTCAACGAGGTGTTCGAGCTGCCATGTTTTGATTGTCGTCGAGTGAGCATCTTGTTCAAGAGAGGCTAAGGACGCTCGGCATTCATCGATATAGTCACTGAGTACTGGGTGAGAGTGTTTGAAAAGTGGCCGCTGGAAACTCATTTTTTTTAAGCGCGGGTTTCCGGAGCGTTTAACCTGTTGAGCAAGGTGATCGAGGAGTGTGTGCAGCTGGTTAGTGATCACTTTCTGGTTCATAGAGTTGCATTTATCCTATACTTTGCTTAAATTTGACGGTTTTGATGCGTAGGCGGCAAAATCTACACCGCATTTATCCCGTTAATTGAGGGCGCCACACACTTCACATGTCACCAGGCACAATATCATGACCACTACACACCACGCTCAACTTACACTTATTAAAGACAGTATTCGCAGTGTACCCGACTACCCAAAGCCAGGCATATTATTTCGTGATGTCACAAGCCTACTCGAAGATCCACAAGCATATGCTGCGACGATAGCGCTTCTGGTCGCCCGTTACCGTGACAAAGGGATTACCAAGGTCATCGGTACGGAAGCTAGGGGCTTCTTATTTGGTGCGCCTGTGGCATTAGGACTAGGCGTTGGATTCGTTCCCGTTCGTAAACCAGGTAAACTTCCGCGTCCGGTTTGGCAGGAAACTTACGTATTGGAATATGGTACGGATGCGCTTGAAATACACCAAGATGCGTTAACCGAGCACGATAAAGTTCTGGTGGTCGATGATCTCTTGGCCACCGGCGGTACGATCGAGGCAACGGTCAAGCTGATTCGTCGAGCGGGTGCACAGGTTGAAGATGCTGCTTTTGTCATCAATCTGTTCGACCTTGAAGGCGAGAGCCGTCTTAAGAAGCTCGGCCTTAATTGCTTCAGTGTCGTTGACTTCCCTGGACACTAATTCCTCTCGCGGGCGTCGCCCAAAATTAGATGGGCAACGCTCGGTCAGACTGCTAAACTGGCTCGATTATACAAAAGATAGTACTGTCATGTGATGGCTGGGCTCTGTGCGCGGTCGTCGGTATTTAACTCCTATCAAGTGATACGTTCTCCATGAGTTATCAGGTTCTCGCACGAAAATGGCGACCACAAATTTTTTCTGATGTTGTGGGTCAGGAACATGTATTGACTGCGCTAGCTAATGGCCTAAACCTTGGCAGACTGCACCATGCGTATCTCTTCTCCGGTACGCGAGGCGTCGGTAAAACCAGTATTGCTCGGCTGTTTGCGAAAGGATTGAACTGCGAAACAGGTATCACTGCCACGCCCTGTGGACGATGTGATAACTGCGTTGAGATTGAGCAAGGCCGCTTTATTGATCTTATCGAAATCGATGCGGCTTCACGTACACGCGTTGAAGATACGCGTGAGTTATTGGATAACGTCCAATATGCGCCAGTCCGTGGTCGTTTCAAAGTCTATCTGATCGACGAAGTGCATATGCTGTCGCGTCATAGCTTCAATGCGTTGTTAAAAACGTTAGAGGAGCCGCCTGAGCATGTTAAGTTTCTGCTCGCCACGACCGATCCGCATAAACTACCGGTCACTATCTTATCGCGTTGTCTGCAGTTCCACTTAAAAGCCCTTGATAGCGAACAGATTCAGCAGCAACTCACGCATATCCTCGATAGCGATCATATTACGTTCGAAACCCGTGCGTTACAGTTGCTAGCACGGGCCGCTCAAGGTAGTTTGCGTGATGCGCTAAGCCTACTTGACCAGGCGATTGCCGCTGGAGATGGGTGTGTTACCGACCACGATGTGATGCAGATGCTCGGCACCCTCGATGATGAGCAACCCTTAGGGTTGGTCGCCGCGATAATCAAGGGTGATGGTGAGCAGGCGTTATCTCTGGTGGCTGAGGCCGCCAGTCGTGCAACGGAATGGGATGCTCTGCTCGCAGAGATGCTCAGGATATTGCATACCGTCGCCATGTTACAATTGCTTCCTGAGTCGTTAAACGATAGCTACCGACAGCATGAGACGCAGTTGCGTGAGTTAGCCCGCCGTGTCCCGCCTGAAGATTTACAGCTTTACTACCAAATTGTTCTGACGGGGCGTAAGGAGCTGCCACTCGCGCCCGAGGCAAGAATGGGGATTGAAATGACGCTGCTGCGGGCACTCGCCTTTCACCCTCAAGCCGTCGAACCGCCAGAAGCCAAGAACGTCACGCAAGTGATCGAGCCGCCTGTGCAGAAGCCGGTTGTGCCAAGCTCTTCACCTCCGCCGACACCAGCGGCAGGTAACGATGCGACCAGTCAGCTTTTACAAGCGCGGACGGCATTGATGCGGCAAGGAGCTTCCCAAGTAAAAAAGAGTGAGCCGGTTGCGTCAAGTCCGCGACCGGCTCAATCGGCGTTAGAACGTTTAGCAATACTGACTGAACGTAAGGCCTCTTCGACGTCTCGCCAACTGGCAGTCGTGGAGCAAAAGAAAGAGAGCTATCGTTGGACGTCCAAACGGGTAGAAGAAGTCGTTTCGCAGCCTATCGCGACACCCAAAGCATTACGTAGTGCGCTGGAGCACGAAAAAAATCCGGAATTAATGCAACAGCTGATTGCCGAGACCTGTCAACGGGATCCGTGGGCGGCACAGATTGGTGAGATGCAGCTCCCAAAATTAGTACAACAGTTGGCATTGAATAGCTGGAAGCACCAAGTTGATTCACAGATCGTGATTAACTTACGCAGTCATCAGAAACACCTGAATTCGAGCTCGGCGCAACAGGTTCTCAGACAAGCCTTCGAGGCATTATTGGGAGAAACGGTTGAACTGACGATTCAGTCAGACGATAATTCGCAACAGTTAACGCCGCTCGAGTGGCGTCAGGTCATCTATGAAGAACGTTTATTACAAGCTAAAGCCGCTGTGATTAACGATTCACATATCCAGACCTTGCGCAAAATGTTTGATGCAGAGTTAGATGAAGAAAGTATACGTCCCGTTTAATACCGCGACGGTCATCATTTGATGGCTGTGGCCTTAGCAGAGAGAGAGCATTATGTTTGGTGGTAAAGGTGGTCTGGGCAACTTAATGAAGCAAGCCCAACAAATGCAAGACAAGATGTCACAAGTGCAGGAAGAAATCGCTGCGTTAGAGGTGACGGGTGAGTCAGGTGCGTGCTTAGTCAAAGTGACGATTAACGGTGCCCACAACTGCCGCCGTGTCGAAATCGATCCAAGCTTATTGGAAGACGATAAAGATATGCTGGAAGATCTCGTGGCAGCAGCGTTTAATGACGCGGCACGCCGTATCGACGAGACACAAAAAGAGAAGATGGCTTCCGTCTCTAGCGGAATGCAATTACCTCCTGGCTTTAAGATGCCTTTCTGATGCAATCCAGTCCATTACTGGAAGCGTTAATGGAGTCCCTACGCTGCTTACCGGGCGTAGGGCCCAAATCGGCGCAGCGCATGGCGTTTCATCTGCTACAGCGTGATCGTAGCGGGGGGATGCGTCTGGCTCAGGCCCTAACGACAGCGATGTCGGAGATCGGCCATTGTCAGCTGTGTAGGACCTTTACCGAAAAAGAGGTCTGCGCGATCTGTACCAATAGTCGCCGCCAAGAAAACGGTATTATCTGTGTGGTAGAAAGTCCCGCAGATATACAGGCCGTTGAATCCACCGGGCAGTTTGCCGGTCGCTACTTTGTCTTGATGGGACACCTGTCTCCTTTAGACGGAATCGGCCCCGACGACATCGGTTTAGATATTCTCGAACAGCGACTGCAAGCGGAAACGTTGACCGAAGTGATCCTTGCGACCAATCCAACGGTTGAAGGCGAAGCGACGGCGAATTTTATTGCTTCGCTTTGTCGGCAATATGGGGTGGATGCAACGCGGATTGCCCACGGTGTCCCTGTTGGTGGAGAGCTAGAGCTAGTCGATGGTACGACGCTCTCACATTCGCTCGCAGGAAGACAAAAGTTCAAATATTAATCACTTGCTGATGTTATTCCTCGCATCAGCTTGAAAAGCCCAAAAACAGTCCCCATCTCCTCTAACAACATAATTAACCCATCATTTTGTTGAGGATGAATAATAATGAAAGGTCAAGAAACCCGTGGCTTTCAGTCAGAAGTAAAACAACTTCTGCATCTCATGATCCACTCTCTCTACTCAAATAAAGAAATTTTCCTCCGTGAATTGATCTCCAATGCCTCAGACGCCGCTGATAAGCTGCGTTTCAAGGCGCTGTCCAATGCCGATCTCTATCAAGGTGATGGCGACCTGCGTGTTCGCCTATCCGTTGACAAAGAAGCCCGTACGCTGACCTTGAGCGATAACGGCATCGGTATGACCCGCGAAGAAGTGATCGAGAACTTAGGAACGATTGCGAAGTCAGGGACTAAAGCCTTCCTAGAGTCTATGGGCTCAGACCAAGTCAAAGATAGCCAATTAATTGGCCAGTTCGGTGTCGGTTTCTATTCAGCATTTATCGTCGCTGACAAAGTGACGGTGCGTACCCGTGCGGCGAGCGCTGCGGCCGATCAAGCTGTGTACTGGGAATCAGCAGGAGAGGGCGAATACACCCTTGCAGATATCGAGAAAGCCGACCGTGGGACCGAAATTACCCTGCATCTGCGTGAAGGTGAAGATGAGTTCTTAGATACTTGGCGCGTCAAAAATATTGTTGGTAAATACTCTGACCACATCGCCTTACCGGTAGAAATCGAAGAAAAAGATGAAGAAGCCGATACCACCACGTGGGAGAAAATCAACAAAGCCCAAGCACTGTGGACCCGGAATAAGTCCGAGATAAGCGACGATGAGTATAAAGAGTTCTATAAACATGTCTCTCATGACTTTTCCGATCCATTGATCTGGAGCCACAACCGTGTCGAAGGAAAACAGGAGTATACGAGCCTGCTCTATATCCCTTCCCAAGCACCGTGGGACATGTGGAATCGTGATCATAAACATGGCTTAAAGCTTTACGTGCAACGCGTCTTTATCATGGATGACGCCGAGCAATTTATGCCGACTTACTTGCGTTTTGTTCGTGGCCTGATTGATTCTAACGATCTTCCACTTAATGTCTCACGCGAAATCTTACAAGATAGCCGAGTCACGCAAAGCCTACGCACAGCACTGACCAAACGTACGCTACAGATGCTTGAGAAGCTGGCGAAAGATGATAGCGGTAAATACCTCTCTTTCTGGAAAGCTTTTGGCTTAGCACTCAAAGAAGGCCCTGCTGAGGATCCGACTAACTTACCGACCATTGCTAAGTTACTGCGTTTTGCCTCGACGAAGGCCGACAGTTCAGAGCAAACAGTAACGCTCGACGAATACGTTGCACGTATGGCTGAAGGACAGGAAAAAATCTACTTTATTACGGCTGATAGCTATGCTGCGGCGAAGAATAGCCCACACTTAGAGCTGTTCCGTAAGAAAGGGATTGAAGTATTACTGCTTTCTGATCGGATCGATGAGTGGATGATGTCTTATCTCACCGAGTTCGATGGTAAAGTCTTCCAATCGGTCAGCAAAACCGATGACTCTTTAGATAAGCTAGCAGATGAAGAGACTGAAGCGCAAAAAGAGAGCGAGAAAGCCTTAGAGCCATTTGTCGAACGCGTTAAAACTCTGCTTGGCGAGCGAGTCAAAGAGGTTCGTCTCACACACCGCCTCACTGATACTCCGGCCCTTGTGGTCACCGATGCCAATGAGATGAGTACGCAGATGGCAAAACTTTTTGCCGCTGCAGGTCAAGAGGCTCCCGAGGTGAAATATATCTTCGAGATCAACCCTGATCACCGCTTGGTGAAGCAGGCTGCCGAGACTCAAGATGAATCACGTTTCGCAGACTGGATAGAGCTGTTGCTGGATCAAGCGCTATTCGCTGAGCGTGGAACCTTGGAAGATCCTAACCAATTTATTCGTAGAATGAATCAGTTACTCCTCGCGTAATCCCCCCTATCAGGCGTCGTGAAAGCGACGCCTTGTCTTGTGGTGAATGCAACATAGTGTTATTTTTGCCACTTCATAAAGTTTAGTGCAATTCGCAAGAGGTATTACGCAATGCGTATTATTTTGCTCGGAGCTCCGGGCGCAGGTAAAGGTACTCAGGCACAGTTCATCATGGAGAACTACGGCATACCACAAATCTCAACAGGTGATATGCTACGTGCTGCAGTAAAAGCAGGATCATCACTGGGTCAGCAAGCGAAAGAACTGATGGACGCTGGAAAATTAGTGACCGATGAACTGGTTATTGCCTTAGTCAAAGAACGCATTGCGCAAGAAGACTGCCAGAAAGGGTTCCTACTCGATGGTTTTCCACGCACGATCCCGCAAGCCGATGCCATGAAGGAAGCAGGAATTGCGATCGATGTGGTATTGGAATTTGCCGTACCGGATGAGGTTATTATTGGCCGTATCGCCGGGCGCCGTGTCCACGCGCCTTCAGGCCGCGTTTATCACGTGTCTTACAATCCGCCAAAAGAAGCCGATAAGGATGATGTGACGGGTGAAGCGTTGACTATTCGTAAAGATGACGAAGAAGCGACAGTACGTAAACGCCTAGTCGAATATCATCAAATGACCGCACCGCTTATTAATTACTATACTGAAGCTGCGGCAAACGGTGAGACGCGTTACGAAAAAATCGACGGTACGCAACCCGTCGTGCAAGTAAGTGCTCAACTCAAGACATTGCTTGGCTAACCCTTAGTGCCGAACAATGTCATGTGTTCGGCCTCTCCCTCCTGTTTGCCTTAACTGATCCGCTTTTTTTAACCAGGAAAAGTATATGACCGTAGATAAACCGGGCGTGTTATTAGTTAATCTTGGCACGCCTGATGCGCCGACCACTGCCGCAGTAAAACGTTATTTGAAACAGTTTCTCAGTGATAAGCGCGTCGTGGATGTCCCTGATGTGTTCTGGCAACCTATTCTCCGGGGAGTTATCGTCCCGTTCCGCTCACCGCGCGTGGCTAAGCTTTACGCCTCGGTGTGGATGGAAGGCGGCTCACCATTGATGGTGTATAGCAAACAGCAGCGCGCTGCGTTAGCCGAAAAAACGGATATGCCCGTTGAATTGGGAATGAGTTATGGTAATCCTTCGCTGGAACACGCGGTGAATGCTCTTCTCGAGCAAGGCGTTACCCGCTTAATCGTCTTACCTCTCTATCCACAGTTCTCCTCCTCGACGGTAGCCGCGGTGTGGGATGCGTTGTATAAAATTTTCCGTAAGCGTCGTACTATGCCTGCGATAAAGTTTATCCGCGATTACGCTACTCACCCTCGTTATATCGAAGCGCTTAAGGCCTCCGTGGAACGTTCCTTCGCCGAGCACGGCAAGCCCGACCTCTTATTGCTCTCTTTCCATGGCATTCCACAGCGTTTCGCCGATCAAGGCGATGATTATCCCAAACGCTGCGAACAGACTTATCAAGCATTAGCGGATGCACTGGGGCTTTCATCGGAACAGATTATGATGACTTATCAGTCTCGCTTTGGCCGTGAACCTTGGCTAATGCCTTATACTGATGAGACGATCAAAACTTTCCCCGATAAAGGTATCCGACATATCCAAGTGATGTCCCCGGGTTTCTCTGCCGATTGTTTAGAAACGCTTGAAGAGATCAACGGCGAGAACCGCGAATACTTTATGCATGCAGGGGGGGAAAAGTTTCACTACATTCCCGCGTTAAACAATGATCCACTGCATATCGAGATGATGCTTGAGCTGGTGGAGAAATTTAAATAAGCCCCGCCTAACGCGAACACTTAGTAATGAACGGGGGAATTATGCTACTATTCTGCGCCTATTTCCCCTGATTAATCCCTACTATGAAATTTCCTGGTAAACGTAAATCAAAGCACTATTTCCCGGTTAACGCCCGTGATCCCCTATTGATCTCCACGCCTGACGAAGCAGAATCACTAGGTTGGTTAGTCGGCATCGACCAAACGATGGTCGATATTGAAGCGAAAGTTGATGACGATTTTCTGCGTCGTTATGGACTAACCGGGGGATATTCTTTTATTCTTGAAGATGACGTTTCTGAGGCTCTCTATCAAGAATTACGTCAGCGTAACCTGTTATCGCACCAATTTGCGGGGGGAACGGTAGGGAATACGTTACATAACTACTCTATGTTAGCCGATGATCGCTCCATACTGCTTGGCGTCATCTGTAATAATATTCAAATTGGCGATTATGCCTATCGCTATTTATGTAATACCTCAAGCCGTATGGATCTGAACCATATGCAGGGCGTGCAAGGAGCTATCGGCCGCTGCTATACGCTAATCAATTCTGCCGGCGAGCGGACGTTCGCGATCAATCCAGGCGATATCAATCAATTACGTCCTGAAAGCATCCCTGAAGAGGTGATAGCAGGGGCGTCGGCTTTACTGCTGACTTCCTATCTATTACGAGCAAAACCCGGTGAGCCGATGCCGCAGGCGGCGATGCAAGCGATAAGCTACGCTAAAAAGCATGATGTCCCAGTGGTCTTAACATTGGGTACGCGCCACATCATTGCCGATGACCCTCAATTTTGGCGCGATTTCTTGCAAGAACATGTATCAATTCTTGCGATGAATGAAGAGGAAGCGCTAGAGTTGACCGGCGAAGCCGATCCTCTGTTAGCGACCGATAGGGCGTTGGAATGGGTCGATCTCGTTCTGTGTACCGCGGGCCCGGCTGGCCTGTACATGGGGGGATACACCGAAGAGAGCAGTAAGCGTAAGACCAACTTACCATTATTGCCTGGCGCGATTGCCGAATTTAACCAGTACGAGTTTAGCCGCGCCATGCGTGCGAGTGATTGCGAGCAGCCGTTAAAAGTCTATTCACATATCGCCCCCTACATGGGCGGCCCTGAAAAAATCATGAATACCAACGGTGCCGGAGATGGCGCTTTAGCCGCCGTGCTTCATGACCTTTCCGCCAATATTTACCATCGCCATAAGGTGCCTAATTCTAACAAGCACCATCATCACTACCTAACTTACTCGTCACTCTCGCAAGTCTGCAAGTATGCGAATCGAGTCAGTTATCAAGTGCTTAATCAACACTCACCACGATTAAGCCGCGGTCTACCAGAAAGAGAAGATAGCTTAGAAGAGGCTTATTGGGATCGATAACGTATTCCCCCATTTTTATGGGGGAGTCTGATTACGTTAGCGGGCAGAAAGCACTGGTATGCAAGGGCTGAGTACGGAGCACCGCTTGCTGTAAACCGTAGGCAATTTCCCGCTCTCCCATCACAACATGATCACAGCCGTGCTGTTGCAGATAAGTGACTTCATCATCGTGGTGAGCGCGTGCAAAAATTTGCAGGTCTGGTCTTTTCTCGCGGGCGGACGCGGCAATCTCGCCAGATTCATAGCCATTAGGGATGGTGAGTAATAACCACTGCGCGCAATCGATACGCATCATCTCTAATACTTCTGGCCGTACAGCATTACCATAAATAGCAAGTATACCTCTTTCTCGCAGCTCTTCGATGCGGCTGCGACTATTTTCGACGACGACGACGGTGATCCCTTCAGCCGTGAGTTGCTCGTAAAGCAGTCGGCCAACCCGACCATAACCGACGACTAAAGCATGATGGCAAATAGACAGAGGTACTTGGGGCGGGTCAGCAACCAACGCAGCGTCTTCTTCTTCTTGTGCGGCCGTGTTATCTCGTTTTATCCACCGTTCGGTTAAGCTGAAAAGTATCGGGTTAAGCATTATTGATAATATTGCCGCCGCGAGGACTAAATTCTGTCCCTCTTTACTCAGCAGGTTTAAAGTGATCCCTAGCCCCGCAAGAATAAAAGAGAACTCGCCGATTTGCGCTAGGCTTACCGCGATGGTCAAGGCGGTACGAGTCGAGTGACCGAGTAGCTTAACGAGCAGCCAGGCAGCGAGCGATTTACCAAACAGGATAATCATTAACGCGCCGATAATCGCGAAGGGTCGTTCCAGTAAAATATGCGGATCGAACAGCATACCGACGGAAACGAAGAAAAGGACGGCGAAGGCATCACGGAGTGGAAGCGTGTCGTGTGCGGCACGATGACTGAGTTCTGACTCATTCAAAACCATTCCGGCAAAGAACGCCCCGAGCGCGAAAGAGACATCAAATAACTCTACGGCCCCAAAGGCGATTCCTAAGGCAATCGCGAGTACTGATAGGGTGAATAGTTCTCGCGAGCCTGTCGCGGCGCTCCGTGACAGAATCCATGGAATGAGGCGACGACCGACAATCATCATCAGTAACATAAAGGCAATGACTTTACCGATAGTCAGTAGCAAGTCGCCCGCCAGCACCGTAAAGCTAGTTTCGCCTTGCTCCAAGACTCCGGCCATGGCGGGAAGCAGGACTAACGCCAGTACCATGACGAGGTCTTCAACGATTAGCCAACCGATGGCAATGCGTCCGCGTTGACTGTCTAATAACTGCCGTTCTTCTAATGCCCTGAGTAAGACAACGGTACTCGCGGTTGATAGACAGAGTCCGAACACCAAACCGGTCATTAACGACCAGCCCAGTAAGCTGGCGAGGCCGATACCGAGTAATGTAGCAACGATAATTTGGGCGATGGCACCGGGAATGGCTATCGACTTTACCGACATGAGGTCTTTTAAGGAAAAATGCAGACCGACACCGAACATCAAGAGAATTACGCCTAGTTCAGCTAGCTCTGGTGCTAGATTGGTGTCTGCCACGAAGCCAGGGGTAAAAGGACCTGCCAGAACACCTGCAAACAGATAGCCCACGAGGGGAGAGATACGTAGGCGGTTCGCGAGCATGCCAAATAGGAAAGCAAGCACCAAGCCGCCGACAAGTGTTGTAATCAAGGGGGTCGTTGAGTGCATCTGCTTCTCCGTTATGCAGGGGTAATACCTTACCTTAGCAAAAAAAAGAGGGAAGCAGACGAACGTATGAGTAATTATAAGTAAAGGTTACAAAGTATTACCTGTAATGAGATCTAATGAACAGGTGTTTACCGTCGATAAATCATGCCGCTTTACGCTTCAAGCGGCGATTTACCAGCGTATCCCAGACCCAATTATAAAGGTAAGTATAGGGGAGATAGAATATCAATAGGCCGATATCCATCATGAAAGCCTCTTTCAAGGACATATCCATGAACCATGCGGTAAGTGGCAAGGCCATGCTGAGTAGGCCCCCCTCGAAGCCGATGGCTTGTAATGAGCGAATAAAGAAATTTCGCGGAGCGCGTGGGGGATAGACCCGATCGAAGTAATAGTTGAATACCATATTCCACGCCATTGCCAATAGTGCAATCGCGATAACAGTGATACCGATATGTCCTAATGGCCGGTTCAATAGGATCGCTGCGCCCGGTATAGAGATTAACAGCGCGGTCGCTTCATAACCTATTGCATGACAGATTCGTTCTGTAAGTGATTTGGTACTCATTTTTCCTCCAACATGGTTTAGCGCTACATTTTTCACCGTAAAGGCGTATAGTACAAACTAGCTGGTATCGTAAAAATCGATAGGTAATGATGTATTATTCTCCCGAATCTTTAGAAGCTTTTGTACAAGCCGTGGTCAGTGGGTCGTTTTCAGGTGCGGCTCGTGCACTGGGAAAAAGCCAATCGACGGTGAGCGTGGCAGTATCGAGTCTTGAGGATCACCTCGGTTTTGCGCTGTTCGAGCGTACGTCAAGACAGTTGCTGTTGACGGAGGAGGGGAGGCGGGTGTTGGCGCAAGTGCGCGAAATCTTGGCCGCAAATCGTCGGCTCGATGATGTAGCACTGCGTTTGGCCCAGGGGATCGAACCGCGTGTGACGCTAGCGATTTCCGACCATTGGCCGGCCGGTCACCACGATCGATTATTGAGTCAATTCGCGCACATGTTCTCGGAAGTCGAGTTCGAGTGTTTAATCGCCGAAAACGAGGATGTCATCGAATTACTGAAGAGTGGGCGTGCGCACCTTGGGCTTATCACTCGTCAGGCCAACCTGCCTACCGAGTTAGTCAGTCGGAGTTTGGCCATCTCTGGCCATACGGGAATATATCTTTCTAAGGACCACCCCTTATGTCAGCAGCCTACATTGACCCTCGATGATTTGAAAGGTGTTCGCCAATTACAGCTCAATACCTGGAGCCGTGCCGGGATACAACGGAGCGAGGGATTGGTGTGGTCTGCCTCCTCGTATATTTTGTTATTAGATATGGCGCAGCAGGGCTTTGGTTGGGCAAAACTTCCTTGTTGGATGGTCGATCATTTCGGCAACGGCAGTTTGACTGCCTTACCTTTAGCGGGATGGCCGCAAAAAATTAACCTAGAGATTATTTGGTCCGCTCGTCATAGCCTTGGACCCGCATGCTTATGGATGGTCGATCAATTGACCAGCGCAAAAGATTAATGATCGCGGGCGACAGCCGCGAACTGCGCATTAAGTAGTAACGCTAAATCCTGAGGTGCTAGGCTAATATCGAGTCCGCGTTTTCCACCGGAGACATATAGGATGGGTAACGCCATAGCACTGCTATCGATTAGCGTCGGTAATTTTTTCTTCTGCCCGAGCGGGCTGATCCCACCGACTTTATAGCCTGTGGTGCGTTCTGCAATAGCAGGAGGCGCAAGTTCAACTTTTTTACACTGTAATGCCTTGGCGACCTTCTTCAAATCGAGTTGGCTAGAGACTGGGGTTACCGCTACAGCAAGTTGCTTAGGATCACCATTCATCGCGACCAGTAAAGTCTTAAAAACCTCAGCAGCCACTAAACCTAACTTTCTAACAGCCTCTTCGCCGAACTGAGTATCGTTAGGGTCATGATCGTAACTATGCTGGCGATAAGGAATGTTAGCCTGATCGAGTTGCAAGAGGGCAGGAGTCATGATTATTCTCGCTCAGTAAGAGACGTTAAGAGATCGACAAGATTACCGGGACCACATAAATGTAGGGCGCCGACAGCCACTAGATAGCGGCCAGCGGGTAAGCTAACTAAGTACTCGGCCCATTGCTGATTACGCTCGACGATAAACCTGTCATGTAGGTCATTACTAAAACTACGCGATAAATTCGGTAGGGGCAAACGAGGATGCTGGCCTTTTGAGAGCCACCAATCAATCATCTTCTGTAATTGACGGGCATTGCTACGCCAATGCGTAAGGCTGTCCAATAATAAATGAAGGCCATTATCTGGCAGCGTCGTCAATAAGTTGAGTTGCTGCTGTTGACTCTCTAAGGCAATTACCGACTGACCGGTCTGTTTGGCGCGCATTAGCAGCTGATAATCTACCCCAAACTCCGGGCGTAACCCCAATAGAGAGGCCTGTTTTTGCTGAAGTGTCAGACCTATCTGCCAAGCAGGGAAGTTGGCGAGCGCCTCGCTACTGAGCTGGCACTCTTGGCATAAAGTTTCAAAGGTCTGCCACTGCTCTGCTGTCAGTTGCTGGATTAAGGGCGCTAGCTGGGTTGGCGGGGCAAGCTCTGGCGTAAAGGGCAGGGTGATATCCGCTTCAACCACTAATGCATCACACCCTGTGAGGATATCGTCAAGGCCCCCAGGTAGAGGACACATAGCCGGTATCCCCATGTGTATGCTCCCCACTAGGATGAACTCGCGTTTTCCCGAGGGACATGTGCATGATATCCATGCACTATCCGGCTTGAGCCACTGCCGTAGTTTCCCAAGCAGTGTCAGCTTAGCCATCAAGTTGCGCTTGGTAGCCTTCGTCATGAATGACATCAATCAGAATTTCCGGTGCGGCAGTCGTGACGACGGTAGCATGATCGAGAGTGACCTGTGCCGAGGTGACATCTGAGCGTTGTTCGAGTATCTTTTTAACTTGTGCGACACAGTGATTGCAAGAAAGACCACTCAGTGTGAAGTGTAAGGTGCTAGTCATAGTCGTTCCTCATTATCATAAACGGTGAAGAGTGATAGTGTAGACCCTACCCTTAGGGGGAGGTCAAGCCTTGAAACGTCATTCTAGGAGTTAACAATGAATATCAGCCAAGCGGCACAGCGGACAGGACTAACCAGTAAAGCCATTCGCTTTTATGAAGATCGTGGCCTATTTACCCCACCCTCCAGAAACTCAAACGGCTACCGAGACTACCACGAACAGCACATCACAGAGTTGACCCTGATTAAACAAGCCAAGGCCGTAGGCTTCTCTTTAGACGAATGTCAGGAGCTCGTCAGTCTTTATCATAACCCCCAGCGCCGTAGTGCAGAGATTAAAGCAAGAACCTTACAGAAAATCGAACAGCTCACCCAACAGCTTGCTGAAATTACGCAGATGCGCGAAAGGTTAATTCGCCTAGCTGAACATTGCCCCGGTGATGACAGTGCAGAATGTCCTATCATCACCGGGTGGGCCACCGCCTACCCGTTAAAGGGTTAATAGAGTAGGGAGTAAAGCTGACGGCGGTAACGTGAGGCCAGTACATCACCCGTGCCAAGTGCCGCAAGGATCTCTTGGAAGGTTTTTCTAATCTGCCCGTCACCACAGCTGAGGTCTTTGCGTAACAAGTTTAATAGCAGCTCTAGCGCCTCTTCATGACGGCCGACTTGTTGCAGCTGGATAGCCAAGCTATTGGCTAATGTCGTGTTATCGGGATCGGCGGTAAGCTCGGCATGAAGTTGCTGGATCGCCGGAGAATCCGCGGCTTGTTTTAACAGATCAATCTGTGCGAGCAACCCTTCATATTGCGTATCTTGGTCCTGTAACGGAACGTGGCTCAAGACTTCCTCAGCTTCATCACTCCGGTTAAGATCGAGAAGGGTCTGGGCGTAAATAAAACCGATATCGCTATTTCTTTCGCTCAATTGCCACGCATCGCGCAGTAAAGGTAGTGCCTCCAGCGGCTTATTATCTGCTAACAGGACTTGTGCCTGCTGCACCTTAATGTCTTCTTCGCGGGGTAACACTTTTGCGAGTAATTCGCGAATCGCAGCCTCGGGTTGCGGGCCTTGGAAACCATCAACAGGCTGACCATTTTGAAATAGATAGACGGTAGGGATAGCGCGTAATCCGAACTGGCTGGCAATGTGTTGCTGCTGATCGCAATCGAGGCGAGCCAAGATAAATTGTCCGGCGTATTCGCTGGCCAGTTTCTCCAACACGGGACTCAGCTCTAAACAATGCTGGCTACGCTCGGACCAGAAATAAAAGACCACCGGCACTTGGGCCGACTGCTCTAATACCTGTTGCAGGTTACTCTCGTCAATCTCAATAATCGAAGCCTGGGGTGACATCATGTTTTCCTCATCAATAAACTCTTCGCCTAATGCTGAACATGGGGATGAACCCACCCAGCTTCAAGGCATCTTCATTATTTCTTCGAACGGTGACCAAGAATTCTATCCATAACGCTGGTGGGTAACAGTCGTTTTGCGATAGTCATTGCATGAGACACCAAGGTCACCGGATAGCGGCGTCGCGGAAAACGACTTTCAAGCGCATGGTGGATCTTGGGAAGAAGCGCTTCTGGAGGGAGGGCAAATCTCGCGGCAATTCCGGGATTCTCAACCGGATTATGACTGTCGGCCTGATGAACATTCTGTGAAAAAGACGTGGTGATAGGGCCGGGTTGCAGCAAGCTAACACTAATCGTCTCTCCAGCCAGCTCCATGCGTAATGTATCGCTCCAGGCCTCTAATGCATATTTACTGGCGGCATAGGCTCCGCGGCCGGGGGTGGCAATGAAGCCCATCACTGAGCTTGTATTAATGATCCGAGCATGACCGTGCGTGCGCAACAGCGGTAATAGGCCGAGGGTGAGCTGATGAACACCAAAGAAATTGGTCGAAAACTGATAGGCCATCTGCTGTCGGCTGATCGTCGCTAATGGGCCATACTGGCCATAACCTGCGTTATTGAATAAGGCAAACAGCTTCCCACCTGTCAGCCTACGGACGTTTTCAATCGCCTGTTCGATAGAGACCGGATCATCCATATCGATGTGTAGGGCCGTCAATCCTAACGCATTGAGGCGCGTTAAATCTTCGGGTTTTCGACACCCGGCAATAACTCGGTATCCACGCTGATGAAGGTCGAGGGCAGTTATTAAGCCGATACCACTTGAGCAGCCCGTTATAAGGATATTTTTTTGCACAGATTGTCGCGCTCGCGAGTGAGGGAAAGGCGTTACGCTAGCATAGAGAGGGGGAATAGTACTAGTAGTGCTGAGGGTTTCCCCTCAGCGTATCATCACAATTGTGCGTTAACCCAAGCAATCGCGGTCGCGTATTCAGTAGGGAGTAATGCAACTAAGCGTTGTAAGCTTTCACGTAGTGCAGGGGTATCGGCACTACAAAGATTTAAATGCCCCACTTTACGCCCGGCTCTGACCTCTTTGTCATACCAATGCAAACGAACCAATGGCTCGGCGAGCCACCGATAGTCTAACTCGCAGCCAATGAGGTTAATCATAACTGAGGGTGACTCCACCACGGGGCGCGGGAGCGCTAAACCGCAGATCGCACGAAGGTGAAGCGCAAACTGGCTGATCGACGCGCCATCTTGTGTCCAATGTCCGCTATTATGAACGCGGGGTGCCAACTCGTTAATCAACAATCCTTCATCGGTGATAAAACACTCCATGGCCATCACACCCACATACTCAAGTTCCCTGAGTATCGCCGTCAGCATCGCTTCGGCTTGCTGCTGGTGGGCGCTGTGTGCCTGAGGATACACTACGCTTGCAAACAGGATCCCCTCTTGATGGAGATTGTGGGTGATGGGATAGAAGACCATTTCACCAGCGGCGTTGCGCGCGCCCACTAACGAGAGCTCGCCTTTGAAGGCGATTGCTTGTTCGACGATACATTCACCGTAACACTCGTCGGGGAGTTGCGACGTGGTCTGTGCCGTAAGGCGCCACTGTCCACGGCCGTCGTAGCCACCCGTTCTACGCTTGATGATCGCTAAATCACCAAACCGTGAAAAAATCGCGGGCCACTGTGCGGGAGACTGCAGTAATTCCCACGGCGCAGTCGCTAGCCCGAGTTGATCGAGTAACTGTTTTTGGGGCAGACGATCAGCCAAACGTGGAAAAATATCACGGTTAATAAACGCGTCATGCGTGGCGAGTTCGCGGGTGAGGGCGGTTTGCGGCCACCGCTCGACTTCTGCGGTAATAATACTCTGCTTGATCGGCAGCTCAGTGGGGTTAGCATCGATGCCGATAGGATATACAGCAATCCCTAGCGGCTCACCGGCTTGGCGTAACATTCGCCCGAGCTGGCCATTACCAAGAACGCAGACTGACTTCATACCTCCTCCCGCGGATCTGGATGTTGCAGCACCGCATCTGTCTGTGCATAGCGCCACGCTTCTAAGCGTGAAGTGATAATCGGGTCATGGAGAGCGAGGATTTGTGCGGCGAGAAGCGCAGCGTTAGCGGCACCGGCTTTACCGATAGCAAGCGTTCCTACTGGGATCCCCTTAGGCATCTGTACGATGGAATAGAGGCTATCAACGCCACTCAGCGCGGCGCTTTGGACGGGAACCCCTAATACTGGGACTAGCGTTTTGGCGGCTAACATACCCGGGAGATGCGCAGCACCACCCGCACCTGCGATGATTATATCGAAACCTTGTTGTTGCGCGTTTTCTGCAAACTGAAAGAGTTTATCGGGGGTACGATGCGCAGATACCACTTCGACATGATGGGCGATACCCAGCTCGGTTAATACGTCTGCGGCAGACTGCATGGTCGCCCAGTCACTTTTTGAACCCATTACGATGGCGACTTTTGCGGGGGCAGAACTTAACGACATGAACTCAACTCCTCAATCCTAGACAGCAACACAAGCTCGTATGACTCGCGATGATTAGGGCGCAAGAATACCATGTCGAATCGGGGAGGAAAACGGTTGCGTCGTAATTATTACCAAGGAAAATGGCTAAGCGTCAGCCCTTCTGCAGTCCATTCGATCATCCACCCCTCTTTATGCCAAGCACCGAGTACGGCGCGTTGTGCTGCGGGTGAAATGTCGGTAACGGGATGGATAGCGGGTTGATGAGTATGGCCATGAACGAGTAGTGTCGCCTGGTGACGAGTGAGCACCTCAGTCACTGCATCTTGATTGACATCCATCACCTTCATATCTTTGTTCTGGTTCGCTGCTTGGCTACTTTGTCGCATATTTCGCGCAATCTTCAGGCGACGCTTCAGGGGTAGGCGCAGAAATAACCACTGAATCCAAGGCGTACGGACCTTTTTGCGAAATTTCAAATAGCTAATATCATCGGTACAGAGCGTATCGCCGTGCATAATCACCAAACGTTGGCCAAAACGCTCGAGAACAACCTCTTCAGGAAGGAGCTGCATATTCGCTTGCTGCGCGAACCGTTTTCCTACCAAAAAGTCACGATTACCGTGGATAAAATAGACGGGGATAGGTAGCGCGGCGATCGCGAGTGCAATGCGCTGGTGCAGTGGAGCCGGGTCATCGTCGCCGATCCATGCTTCGAACAGATCGCCAAGAATATAGAGTTCACTGCAGTGTTGGGCTTGATGGGAAAGAAAATTCAGAAAACCGGCAGTAATTGCCGGTTCTTCCTGACACAGATGGAGATCTGCGATAAACAGGATTCGTGACATTACTCGGTCACGATCGCTTTTTGGATCACGACATCGTCTTTAGGCACGTCTTGATGCATACCGCTACGTCCGGTTGAGACAGCTTTGATCTTCTCAACAACGTCCATTCCTTCAACGACTTCTGCGAACACACAGTATCCCCAGCCTTGTACACTTTCGTCACGGAAGTTAAGGAAATCGTTATCGGCAACGTTGATAAAGAATTGCGCAGTCGCAGAGTGTGGCGCTGAGGTACGAGCCATAGCCAGGGTACCACGGGTATTTTTTAGGCCATTGTTCGCTTCATTACGAATTTCTGCGTGGGTATTTTTTTGCTGCATACCAGGTTCGAATCCACCGCCTTGGATCATAAAACCGTTGATCACACGGTGAAAAATAGTGTTGTCGTAAAAACCTTCACTACAGTAGTTCAGAAAGTTTTTCACTGTCTCTGGTGCTTGCTCGTCAAAGGTTTTGATGACGATATCGCCAAAATTCGTTTGGAAGGTGACCATAATGATTTCCTGTCAGGGTTAAAAATGACTAATGACTATTTTTTTCTGGCGAGGGACTTCGCCAGAAGCCTTATTTTATAACATAAATTGATACATTACGTCAGTATTGTCCAAGTAGCCGCAGCAGGACTTGCTTTCATTCGCCTGAGAATGAAAAATACGGCACAATACATAAAAACGTCGCGATACATCAATACGGAAAAGTTACATGCTGAAAATTTTTAACACGCTTAGTCGACAAAAAGAAACTTTCACGCCAATTCACGCGGGCAAAGTCGGAATGTATGTCTGTGGGATTACCGTCTACGACCTCTGCCATATCGGACATGGCCGTACTTTTGTTGCCTTTGATGTGATCGCCCGTTACTTACGTTATAGCGGCTATCAGCTTAACTACGTCCGTAATATTACCGACGTTGATGACAAGATTATTAAGCGTGCTAACGAAAAGGGCGAGACTATCGAGCAGCTCACTGATCGCATGATCGCCGAGATGCATAACGATTTTGCGTCGCTAAATATCCTGCCACCTGATAGCGAGCCGCGCGCGACCAAACATATCGATGACATCATCGCGTTGACTGAGAAACTCTTGGCTCGAGGCCATGCCTACGTGGCCGATAATGGCGATGTCATGTTCGATGTTATGACAGACAAGCAGTACGGTGTACTCTCTCGTCAGGATCTTGATCAATTACAAGCCGGTGCGCGCGTAGAAGTTGCCGACGTGAAAAAGAATCCTATGGACTTCGTACTGTGGAAGATGGCGAAACCGAATGAGCCGGGTTGGGATTCACCGTGGGGGGTTGGACGTCCAGGCTGGCATATTGAATGTTCCGCGATGAACTGCCAGCAGCTGGGGACCCATTTCGACATCCATGGCGGCGGCTCAGACCTGATGTTCCCTCACCATGAAAATGAGATAGCGCAATCGACCTGTGCCCACGACGGCCCATATGTTAACTACTGGATGCACTCAGGCATGGTCATGGTCGACCGAGAGAAAATGTCGAAGTCGTTAGATAACTTCTTTACAGTACGCGATGTGCTGCAACATTTTGATGCAGAAACGGTGCGTTATTTCCTGATGTCGGGCCATTATCGCAGTCAGCTAAACTACGGTCTCGATAACCTCGAACAAGCGCGCGCCAGCCTAGAGCGCCTTTATACCGCACTACGCGGCACGGACTCGCAGGCAGCACCGCTCGCGGATGCTAGCTACGAAGAGCGTTTTCGTACCGCGATGGATGACGACTTTAATACCCCTGAAGCCTACTCTGTCTTATTTGATTTAGCGCGTGAGGTGAATCGCTTGAAAAGCGAAGATGCGCAATCCGCGAATGCGGCAGCCGCAAAACTAAGGGAGCTGGCAGGCGTTCTCGGTATTTTGCAGCAATCTCCAGAGGCCTTTTTACAACAAGGCGCACTAGATGAAGACGTTGCCGAGATTGAGTCGCTGATCGAGATGCGAAATAACGCGCGACAAGCTAAAGATTGGGCGCAAGCGGATGTCGCTCGCGATAGATTAGCCGCGCTAGGCATTGTTCTGGAAGATAGTGCTCAAGGGACTACTTGGCGACGTAAGTAAGCTATCGTTACCGCCATCCAGCAAAAATTAAGCTGGGTGGCTGTATAATTTCGGTACTCAATCAATACCAATTATTACTGATAGTGATAATTTATGACCTGACACGTCATGTCGCTATTCGTGTTAAGAATAATTTTATACCCTTGCCGAGTTTTTATTTTTTCAAACTAATGTCGTGCGTTAGCGCGCGACGGCGGCTGATGCTGTTTCTTTTACAGGACACTTTATGGATAACGCTCTGTCTACCTTACCTAAATTTAGTTGGAAAGCGCTGGGGCTCGCGCTTCTCTATTTCTGGTTTTTCTCCACTTTTTTACAAATCGTCATTGTTGCCAGTGGTTACAGTGGCACGAATGGATTGCGCGACTCCCTATTATTTAGCTCACTGTGGCTCATTCCTATTCTATTATTACCGCGCTTAACCAAAGTGTTGGCTGGGATTATTGGCGTGGTGCTGTGGGCCGCCTCGGTCGCTGCACTCGGCTATTATGTGATTTACGGGCAAGAGTTTTCGCAAAGCGTTCTCTTTGTAATGTTTGAGACAAACGCTAACGAAGCGAGTGAGTACCTCAGCCAATATTTTAGCCTGAAGATGATTGCCGTGGTTGTGGTCTACACGTTAATTGCATTTTTCTTATGGACGCGTCTACGCCCGGTCTACCTACCGAAGCTCTGGCGTTGGGTCGTCAGTATTGGTCTATTGTATGGCTTGATCCTCAATCCGATTGTGATGAACACCGGTATCAACCATCAACCGATCGATAACACGCTAAACAGCCTAGCTTCGCGCATGGAGCCGGCTGCGCCTTGGCAGTTTGTCACCGGTTATTATCAATACCGCCAGCAGCTGACGGAAATGGATAAGCTATTAAGCAAAAACAATCAACTACCGCCTCTGGCCGATCTGCGAGATAGCTCGGGTAACGAACCTCGTACTTTAGTCTTGGTGATTGGTGAATCGACACAGCGCGGAAGAATGAGCCTGTATGGATATCCGCGCGAAACGACACCCGGCTTGGATGCATTGCATAAAACCGACCCGCGTTTAACAGTGTTTAATAATGTGGTCACCTCACGTCCTTACACGATTGAGATTTTGCAACAAGCGTTAACCTTCGCAGATGAACAGCACCCCGATCTGTACCTTACCCAGCCATCATTGATGAATATGATGAAGCAGGCAGGATATAAGACGTTTTGGATCACCAATCAGCAAACGATGACCGAACGAAATACGATGCTGACCGTTTTTTCTAAACAGACTGACCAGCAGTACTACATGAATCAGCAGCGTACTCAGAGCGCGCGTGAATACGACACTAATGTGTTAGGCCCTTTCCAGAAGGTGCTTAATGATCCCGCGCCAAAAAAATTCATCATCATTCATCTGCTCGGGACGCATATAAAATATAAGTTCCGTTATCCGGAGAATGAGGGCGTTTTTGACGGAGACAAACAACATTTGCCTGCGGGGCTTTCCGCGGAGCAGACGGAGACCTATAACGATTACGATAGTGCGCAACACTTCAACGATAAAGTGGTGACGCAAATCATTAAAGACTATCGTGCTACGGATCCTAATGGTTTCTTGCTCTATTTTTCCGACCATGGCGAGGAGGTTTATGATACTCCGCCTCATCAAACCCAAGGCCGTAATGAAGAGACGCCAACCCGGCATATGTATACCATTCCGTTTATGGTATGGACGTCAAGTTCTTGGCAAGCCGCACATCCCCGCGATTTTTCCGCGGACATTAATCGCCCGTACAGTAGCTCGCAACTGATTCACACTTGGTCAGACCTCTCGGGGCTGAGCTATCAGGGATACGATGCTACGCGTTCGGTGGCTAACCCAGCTTTCGTGAAAGCGACGCGTTGGATCGGCAACCCGTACAAAAAGAATGGCTTAAAAGATTACGATGCCTTGCCTTATGGCGATCAAGTGGGCAACCAGTAATTGAAACTCCCCCTGTACGGGGGAGTTCTAAAAAATTCACAAAAAATGCAGTAAGTTCCATGAGAATTACTAATTAGCACTTAATGTGTAACTAAGATTGTCTCATTTTTTAAACTTAATTCATGAGAGTAATCCGATCACTTAGGTGTTTACCATGACGTCTGCGCATCCATCCCTCAATTTATCCGATGAGCTTTTAATAGCGAAAGGTCGGCACCGTGCTTGCTATCAACATCCCACTAATGCCGAGCTATGCATAAAAGTTCATCTCAATGCCCATGATGATCTAGAAACAATACGGGAAGTTCGCTACTTCAAATGGTTGCACAGAGGTCATGAAAAGCTTGCGGGTATAGCCGATTATTGCGGGAAGGTTTCGACGAATTTAGGCACCGGTTATGTCTATGAGCTAGTCAAAGATTACGATGGACAAGTGTCAAAGACATTGGAGCATTACTTAAAAAATCTCGACGATACGCTATTGCAAGCGATAGATATTTCATCCGCCTATCGCGAGTTTAAGCGTGCCCTACAGCGGCAATATATTTCGATGATGAACTTAAAAACCTACAACATCGTGTTTCGTAAAGAGAGCGAAACTAAAGGGCATTTTTATCTGGTCGATAATTTAGGATCCGCTAATCTATTACCGTTAAGCTACTTTTTTAAATCCATCGCTTCCCGTATGTTGCGGCGAAAGTTCTTACGCTTTGAGTCCTTGGTTGCAGAACGCTATCACTTCTCCCTCGATTAACGGTAGATAGCAGAGGCACTTACTGTAGATAAGCCTCGATAAGGCTCACCTGTTGTGCATCGAAATCGATAGTGATCCTAATCCCTAAGGGTAGCGTGAGCATTGGGTGTGTATGGCAACAATCGAAATTATTCACGATAGGAAGCGTTTGATTGCCGAGCACTTCTAGAAGGACATCAATAGGCTGTCGACCACTCCCCGCCGCAGAAAATTGTTCGTGCTTACCGAGTATAATCGCGCTAACCCTCTCGAAAACGCCCATCAGCTTGAGGTGGGCGAAAGACCGTTCTACCGTGGCAATGCTTTTAAGACTATCTTCGATAAAAAGGATATCGCCGTGTTGGATTAATGGCATATATGGCGTACCAATAATCCCAGAGAGGGTATTTAGGTTACCGCCGATCACGCGTCCTTCAATTACACCGTGACCCAAAAACTCGCAGTGATTAGGGTAGAGTTTTTTCGGTCTATCCTCTTCAATGAGTTCCCAGTTTAACCGTTCATCTGTCCAGTTTGCAGGCAGCAGATATTGATAGGGTAGTGGGGGACGTTCAATAAGAAGTTGATGGAAAGAGTGATAGGTATGGGAAACCAGTGGCGGATATTCGCCAAATGACGCCACTAACGCGGGGCCATAGAAAG
Source organism: Rosenbergiella collisarenosi (assembly GCF_018494085.1). GTDB lineage: Bacteria > Pseudomonadota > Gammaproteobacteria > Enterobacterales > Enterobacteriaceae > Rosenbergiella > Rosenbergiella collisarenosi. The sequence continues at coordinate 119,829 of NZ_JABBFP010000005.1, forward strand.
TGATGAGACCCGTCTTCGCATAAATACCCACTAACAGCGCGGTGACATCGGAATAGCCAATGATAATCTTAGGATCGTTGCGCAATGCATCGTAGTCAATATAGGGCAGTAAGGCGTTGCTATTATTGCCGCCGATAGTTGACATAATGCAGCGAACCTCGGGATCGCGGATCAGTTGGTTTAGCTCTGTAGCGCGCTGTTGAATAGTTCCCGATCGATAATAGTCAGATTTTCCAGTTAGTGAGCCTGCCTTTAATTGGAACCCCTTATCCCCTAAATATTTTTTTGCCCGCGCGTAACGCTCTGGAGCGCTCACCGTCACCGGCGATGAAGGCGAAAAAAAACCAATAGTATCGCCGAGTTTTAGACTTCGGGCGAGTAGCGGCAGCGGCGTAGTCATACAGTTCCTCGTAAAGCTAAGTGGGTGTTCAACCTTATCGCTCGCCACATTGTTCGTAAAGCAAAAGATAATACGGGTATTTTCGAGATAGCTCTCGTGCATGGCGTGTAATAATCGTACGGTTTATAACTTTGTTATACACTAGGTCCTAGGATGCATTTAGAACTAGGACTCTGTATATGTCGTTGAACAAACTTCTCCAGTCGCCGTCCGCGTCGGGAGTATTACTTATTCTCACCTCGCTGGCGGCAATTATTTTATGTAATACCGGTGGCGAACCCCTCTATGCTGCATTCGTTCATCATTCGGTCTCTGGCTTTAGCATCGAAAAGTTCGTTAACGATGTATTGATGAGTATTTTTTTTCTACTCGTCGGCTTAGAAATTAAGCGTGAGTTTTTAACCGGTCAGCTCGCACAATGGTCGCAACGCATTCTTCCAGGCGCGGCGGCGGTAGGGGGAATGGTGGTACCCGCAGCCTTCTACCTATTCATTAACCGTCATCAACCCGAAACGTTAGCAGGATGGGCGATCCCCTCCGCAACCGATATCGCTTTTTCGCTCGGGATTTTGTCGCTGCTCGGTAACAAAGTCCCGCCGTCGCTAAAAGTCTTTTTGGCAGCGCTAGCGATTATTGATGACTTGGGGGCGGTGATCGTTATAGCGCTATTCTATACGTCAGGGATTGACCTGATGATGCTCGGCGCTGCACTCCTTACGGTGTTAGGCTTGGTTATCCTTAATCGACGTGGCGTCACTGCGCTTCCTATCTACTTATCCATCGGAGTATTACTATGGTACTTCGTCTATCAGTCGGGGATCCACGCCACAGTGGCTGGCGTTTTACTTGCGCTATGTATTCCCCACTCTGGTCAGAAACGTGGACGGCCATCGGCTTTACTGACGCTTGAGCATCAACTTGCGCCTTGGGTGAGTTTTCTTATTATCCCTATTTTTGGTTTTGTTAATGCTGGAGTGAGTTTTATTCACACGACATCTGATCAACTCTTCAATGGCGTCCCCATGGGAATCATGGTCGGATTACTAGTCGGAAAGCAGTTAGGTATCGGGCTTGTGGCTGTGTTATTGGTTAGCTGTGGTGTCGCGCAGTTACCGAAAGGCGCAACAGCTTTACAATTCTACGGTGTGGCAATACTGTGCGGGATTGGCTTTACCATGAGTCTATTTATTGGTGGGCTTGCGTTTCCCGACAGCCCGCTGCGACTCGATGAGGTGAAAATTGGGGTATTAGCTGGCTCGTTATTATCAGTTGTCTGTGGGGTATTGGTTCTACAACTCGCTCACCGTGGAGTAACTCGCAAAAACTAGGGGTTCCTCGCAGGGGTGGCATTCGATCTTAGGCCGAATGCTTACACCAGACGCCACAGGTTCGGCATAGGATGACGACGTCATCCCGAGGCGAGAGGTCGGTTACCATTATCGGTTTGAGGGAAGGGATGCCCAATAACTGCTCAACGTGCCTTAGGAGGGATTCGGTGAACGGAAAAATAGCACGAACAAATCCGCCGGAAAGTTTTCCGTGACTTGAATCGGTAAAATCAGTCGTTTTAAACACTGAGTTCAACCGTCTTGCGCCGCAAGCGCTGACTTTTTTACTATTGCACATCGGACATTTTTGCATCGTCTTTTCCTCTGCAACCAACCATAGTTAATTAATCGATTTTTGCCAGCCTAATTCTTATAAATCTGTGAAGGTGCACCCTAACTCATAACGTCTATCGGCCTCGGCGAGCTATGCTGCTTCTCTCAGAGGGGCTATCAATGAACGGGGGAACTTACTTTTTGCAAAGCACCCTATATTCCGAAAAGCTTCGTTAATTTTTTCGTCTTGATACCGTTGGAATATTGATGTTAATTTTTTAAATAGAATATTTATGATCCGATCGCTATTTTTAATACTGAATACGTGATAGAACTAAAAAAATTAACTGAGAAAGAGAAGGTGGTCTCGCCTCTGAGAATAATACAATAAGGTAAATGCGGCATTTACTCATGGAATAGATTATATAGAAAGAATTACTCATCAAAGGAAGGAGTTAAAATGAAGCCGAAGGAAGGGCTGTTAACCTATTTGGCTGAAGGGAACAATAACCCTAATAGTCGTTATTATTCAAGAAAAATTCATTGGCCGGGGAATTATGCGCAGTGTAATACACTGAGTTCTGGCGTCACTATTGGGAGAGGGTATGACCTTAAATACCGGACAGAGGGAGAAGTAATCAGTGACTTGGTACTGTGTGGAATCCCTTTTGACAAAGCAAAAAAAATAGCAAAAGGCGTTAAAAAAAAGCCATTGTTTAGCAAGTGAATTTATAAAGGAGAACCGTGACTCTATTGGGGAGATAACTGAAATTCAACAAATAAGATTATTTGAACGAACGTATCAAATATACGTTAACGATTCTAAAAGATACTACAATAAGTTTAAAAAAACAGAATCTGTTTCTTGGGAAGAATTAAAAAAAATTTTGAAAGATGTTTTAGTTGATATGAAATATCAAGGAAGATTGGAAGCCAACATGATCCCTATATTCGGTGAAAACGATAAACTTAAGATTATAGCATTATTGCGTAATAGAAAAACACTATTGTCTGATGAACAGGCCCGAAGAAGAATCCCATACATAGAGCAGGAAATGGAATGAAAAAATATATAATTTCAATCTTCTATTTGGGCTGTACTATAAACGTGTTTGCTGAAGAAAAAGATATTATCTTTTTTAAAAACGAAAGTTTAGACAGCTGTTATAGGAAACCAATGTCTCCGGCAGTTCAAAACTGCATGATTTACCTGTCAGGTCAGAAAAAAAGAGAATATGAAAAGCAATTCAAAGTGCTATTAAAAAAAGCAGAAAACGTTAAGGGTGAATTCCATAACTACAGTCTATTTTTGAAGTCTTTATATTTGGCTAAAAGTAAATGGGATGAGTATATTGAGGGGGAGTGTATGGCTCAGGCATATTTGGATGAGAATGAAAGCTTTGCTTTCCACATTGACAAGAACGTCTGCTTAATTAATGGGTATAATGAAAGGATTATATATTATAAAAATTATCAGTTTTAATGCTTTATAGTAGAAGAGCGGGTTATATAGTTATTAGGGGGAATAGTTAAGAGCTTATAAGGGTTCTTCAGGTTGAAGGTTATCATTTTTATTACGTTCGCTATGTTATTGCGGGCGAGTAGGAGATAGCCTTGATATTACTGGATTATGGTAGTAGGCAAGTTAGGGTGATAAATATACGGATTAGCACAAATTTATCAGCGTTAAGAGTTTTTCGATGAAAAACTCCGTTTCTTACTTTCAAACATAAGTTCCAAAGGAAACTATCCAGTGCTCGGTTATAATAATTTAATAACCCCCTGATTATCTCGACAACGTAAATCTGCGCTTTCGATCACCGCCTCTAGGAGCCTCCGATTTCGGAGCCACCTATTTTGTGCGTAACTGTCGGCAACTCTCAGAGAATGATCTAAGGCAATATTCTGGCTTTGTGAGCCAATGTCATTGGCTTTTAACAAACAGGGTAAGCAATGTTTACTCAGTCGATGCTTTCGATCACCAGATAACAGAGTAACTATCGGTAACTCTGTTGTAGAGCGTGTGTCTGTCCAACTTCTCGCCCTATAGTCTAGCTATCTGCAGCACTGTCATTTCTAGTAATTTACGGTTTAACATGACGGGGTCCTGCTATCTCCTACTGTATTAAGTTTTATTGATAGTCAACTATCTGACTAATTATCGGCGGTTTCTGCGGAATTGAGGTTTAAGTAGAGCCTCATATAAAAAGGTTAATTGGTCATAGTTCAATGAGTCGGTGGCCACTCTAACCACTTTTATGAATATATCCTAACTGAATAACCTGTTTTAATAATTTAATCTAGCATGCTTATACTTTCTTAAATCCATCAAGGAGTTACAGGCATGAACGATAAAATTCCCACTGTACATAGTTGCGCGCGCCCGCTAAGCGCGCTGAGTAGCCCGAAAGAGGCTATACGTCAGTTCACGCCTAACTGGTTCGCCGCGACCATGGGCACGGGTATACTGTCTCTGTCTCTTGCGCAGTTCCCTTGGTCGGTTCCGGGGTTGCGACTCATCGCGCAAGGACTCTGGATGTTTAACATCTTACTCTTTAGCGTCTTTGCCATAATGTATCTGGCCCGCTGGGTAATGTACTTCGGTGAAGCAAAGCGCATCTTTGGCCACTCAACTGTATCCATGTTCTTCGGCACTATTCCGATGGGCATGGCTACCATCATCAACGGCTTGCTGGTGTTCGGTCTTCCTCTGTGGGGCGCTGACGTCATTCCGGTGGCACAGGTACTGTGGTGGCTGGACGTGGCGATGGCGCTGCTGTGCGGCGTGTGTATTCCTTACATGATGTTTACCCGGCAGAAGCACAGTATTGACCAGATGACCGCCGTTTGGCTACTCCCGGTCGTGGCGGCGGAAGTTGCTGCGGTAAGTGGCGGCCTACTGGTACCACACATTGCTGACGCGCACACGCAGCTCGGTATTATTATTACCAGCTATGTGCTGTGGGCATACTCAGTACCGGTTGCGCTGAGCATTCTCACCATCTTACTGCTGCGTATGGTGCTGCACAAGCTGCCGCACGAAAGCATGGCAGCCTCAAGTTGGTTGGCCCTAGGGCCTATTGGCACTGGCTCGCTCGGCATGTTGGTCATTGGCGGAGCTGCGCAGGGGGTGTTTGCGGCGGCGGGTATGCCGGAAATCGGTCATATCGCACAAGGCATTGGCTTTGTGGTAGGCATTATCTTTTGGGGTTGTGGGCTGTGGTGGATGCTGCTCGCTACGCTTATAACCATACGATATTTCCGTGAAGGTATCCCTTTCAACTTAGGTTGGTGGGGCTTTACCTTCCCATTGGGTGTATACACTGTGGCCACGCTTAAACTATCGGTAATGATTGACCTGTCATTCTTTAAGGGCTTCAGTACGCTTCTCGTTATCATGCTGGTTATTATGTGGTTGATTGTTACGGTGAAGACAGTATGCGGAGCGTGGAGCGGAAAGCTTTTTTCTTCTCCCTGCTTGGCTGGGCTGGATGGGAAATCCTGAGTGGATACTTAAAAATAGCTTTGCTGGCAATGCGGTACTTTAGCAAGTCAGGCATATGAAACGCTTAGTCAGTTGAATCCTAGCCTTGATTTACCGACTAGTGCGTACTTGAAATGTGTAATTATGCTATGTATTTTTCTTAAAGGTTCCCGCCAACTATGAGAACCAGGGCTGCGAACCTTAGCGTGAACTGCGAACCATTAGAGGTCACCACCATCAGATAGCTTATAGGGTTTGTCTTGGGCTTTGGCAGTATCTAGCTGACGGGCATTTAGCTTCATTTTGGGGGTATCTATTTCATTGAACCTGAGAATCCCCCACTTGTGAGTGGATGACAATGGATATTACTGGACGTTAGTAGACAAGAGATTGGCTGAGATGGTTGATTTTACTGGGATGAGTAGAGGTTACTGGAGGGTAGTGGATGTTGAAATGGTGCGCCCTATAGGATTCGAACCTATGACCTACGGCTTAGAAGGCCGGTGCTCTATCCAACTGAGCTAAGGGCGCCCTGATTTCTGTCACGGATTATACGGTTGAAGGGGCATGAGTCAATCACTTTACGCGACGAATCAGCTTATTGCTGAAGCTTTAACCATAATTCGCAAATCTTAACCTGACAGTTTTGTCTGCATCTGACAAAATACCCAGATTCCCCCTAATAGCCTAAAAGTGGATTTTATCCGGATGTCAGCGAAAATTATTGATGGTAAAACGATTGCGCAGCAAGTTCGTGCTGAAGTTGCTGCTGGAGTTCAACAACGTCTTTCTGCTGGAAAGCGTGCGCCGGGTCTAGCGGTTATCCTAGTCGGAAATAATCCCGCTTCAGAGATCTATGTTGGCAGTAAACGTAAGGCGTGTGAGGAAGTGGGCTTTATCTCCCGCTCGTACGATCTTCCTGCAACCACGAGTGAACAAGCGTTGCTAGAACTTATCGACCAGCTTAATGATGATCAGGCTATCGATGGCATTCTCGTCCAATTGCCGCTACCGGAAGGTATCGACAACGTCAAAGTTTTGGAGCGCATTGCGCCGAGTAAAGATGTCGATGGGTTTCACCCTTATAATGTTGGCAGACTCTGCCAGCGCGCGCCGATACTTCGCCCCTGCACGCCACGTGGGATTATTACCTTATTAGAGCGTAATCAGGTTGATACCTTCGGGTTGAACGCTGTTATCGTCGGCGCTTCCAACATTGTTGGGCGCCCGATGGCGCTAGAATTACTTCTGGCGGGTTGTACGACTACGGTCACACACCGATTTACCAAAGACCTTCGCGCGCATGTAGAGCGTGCAGACTTGCTGGTGGTCGCGGTAGGTAAAGCACACTTCATCCCTGGAGAGTGGATTAAGCCTGGCGCGATTGTCATCGATGTAGGGATTAATCGCTTAGAAAACGGTAAAGTGACTGGCGATGTCGATTTCGCTACTGCTTCCCAACGCGCATCACTTATCACGCCGGTACCAGGTGGAGTAGGGCCGATGACGGTAGCAACCTTAATTCAAAATACGTTAGAAGCCTGTGAAAAATATCACAGCGGAGATCATCAATAATGCAGCAATTTTCTTTAGGTAAACACGCCCACGTCGACCTCTGCGATCTACTTAAACTTGAGGGACTGACAGAAAGTGGTGCGCAAGCCAAAATCGTTATCGATGCCGGAGAGGTCACCGTTGATGGCCAAGTCGAAACACGTAAACGTTGCAAGATCCATGCGCAGCAGGTGGTCAGCTTTGCAGGACAATCGATTAAAGTGATCGATTAATTTTACACCATGACCGAATGGCTTCTGGCGATTCGGTCATTGGCTCAGAGAATCCTTAATTTGTTATTAAAATCCGCACAGTGCATCTCTGCGCTACCCTAAATCATAAATGTTGTTATAAGATTGTTTAATATTTATCATTTAGGATCGGACAAAATAATGAACAAGCTTTTATCCTCTCTATGCCTTATCGCCGCGTCGGTAGGGAGTGCTGCGGCTTTTGCTGCACCGTTCACACTCAGTTCCCCCGATTTTACCGCGGGTAAACTTCTGCCTAGCGCGGCAGGGGGCAAGCCGGGGAACGATCCTGCTTGCCATGGGCAAAATATTTCCCCGTTACTGGAATGGCAAAATGCGCCAGCGAATACCAAGAGCTATGCGCTGATTATTCAAGATCCACAGGGTAAGAACGGTCTTGGGGTCACCCATCTGGTCGCCTACGGTATTCCGGCAACCACTCAACGTCTGGAGCGTACCGCGCTGAGTAACGGTAAAGGGTTCGTGGGTGGACTGAATAGTAAAGGGACTGAGGCCTACGTCGGACCTTGCCCCCCTCCGACACTCGATTTGCATTACTACACCTTCACATTAATCGCGACTGACCTTGCACCGACAGCGCTGCCGGCGGGGCTATTGCGTGAAGAGCTGCTCCATCGTCTCGAAGGCCATGCGCTCGCCGCTGCAGGAACAGTTGCCGGCTATCAAGCGCAGATCCCCCACTGATAGTTAAATCGAGATCGCATCTGTGCTAATACTCTTAACGTTGTTAAGCAGTGTATTATTACTCTTAACGTTAGCCCCACTTTCCCACTGCCGCTATTGGTGGGTGAGGGTGTGGGATTTTCCACGCGTACAATTGTTGGTGATTGCGTTAGCGTTGGCCCTAACCTCTAGCTATTACGAGCTGGAATCGACGTTATGGGTAACTCTGCTGCAATTCGTCACGTTAGGCTGTGCTGCATACCAATTACTCTGGATCTATCCTTACACGCCTTTTGCGCGTAAGCAGGTTAAGGACGCGCGGCCACAATGGTCTGGAACCACGCTTAAAGTCATGGTATCGAATGTATTAACGCCTAACCGTCAGGCTGACAAGCTGCTCGCGCTAGTCGAACAACAGCGGCCAGATGTCTTAGTCGCGGTCGAAACGGATCAATGGTGGGAGGATCAGCTTAAGCCCTTGGAACAACACTATCCTTGGGTCATTCGCTGTCCACAAGACAATCTTTATGGGATGCATGTGTATTCGCGGATCGCCGTACGCGATGCCAAGATTCAGTACCTCGTCGATGCTGAGATCCCCTCGGCGCATCTGCTCTTAGTGACGGAGGAGGGGACTGAGGTGAGTCTACATTGTCTTCATCCTACGCCCCCTAGCCCAACAGAGAACGATGTTTCCACGGATCGGGATGCAGAGTTAGTTATGGTGGGTAAAAGCGTCAAACAGCGCGACATACCGGTTATCGTTACGGGGGATATGAACGATGTCGCATGGTCACGCAGTACGCGCTTATTCCTCAAAGTCAGTGGACTGATGGATCCGCGTCGTGGGCGGGGCATGTTCTCGACGTTCCACGCGAGCTATCCTTTCCTTCGCTGGCCCCTCGACCATGTTTTCCACAGTAAGCATTTTGTTTTAAAAGCGCTAAAACGGCTACCGAGTATTGGCTCCGATCACTATCCCTTCTATGTGGAGTTGCTTTATCATCCTGAGCAGGGCGCCGAGCAGCAAGAATTGCAGCATAACGGTGCGGATGAGAAGTTGGCGAGAGAGGTGTTACATACCGTCGCAGGTGACGAAAAACACGTTCATCGTCCTGGAGGGTAAAAATATCTCAACTCCCCGTACTGTCAGACATGGTTCCGGTTCCAAAAAATAGGGGTTTTGCTGGCTGAATATCAAGCAATTGTACAAAAAAACGATATTTATCACTTTTTCATCAGATCTTACTGGACAAATGGCTCCGCAATTGGTGTACTAGATACCGACACAGATTTAGTGTCTTTTTTAATGTAAAGGTAATATAGATGTCTAAGATTAAAGGTAACGTTAAGTGGTTTAATGAATCTAAAGGATTCGGTTTCATTACTCCTGAAGATGGCAGCAAAGATGTATTCGTACACTTCTCTGCTATCCAGAGCAATGGCTTCAAAACTCTTGCTGAAGGTCAACGCGTTGAGTTTGAAATTACTGATGGTGCTAAAGGCCCATCTGCTGCTAACGTTATCAGCCTGTAATTTAACAGCCAGAATTCAAAAACCCGCCTTTTAGGCGGGTTTTTTTTTGCTATAACGTTGTAAGAATGTTAATACGCAATCTGTTACAGATCACAATTGTGTTATAATCCTACTCTATCATGATAGGTGTCATGTCCTGCTAGGTAATGAGGTTGAAAGAGAGTTATGGAAGGTATTAGCTTAGCCAAGCTGTTAATCATTGGCGCATTAATCGTTTTATTGTTTGGTACGAATAAGTTACGTTCACTAGGTGGCGACTTAGGAAGTGCAATCAAGGGCTTCAAGAAAGCGATGAAAGAAGAAGACTCGACGGCGAAAACCCCCGCTGCCGAAGAAGTGACGGCAGATCGCGTCACGCATAAAGAGTAATCTCACGCTCAATTACGACTTATTGTAAGTAAATATAAAAAAAGCCAGTATTCGAATGAGTACTGGCTTTTTGCTGTAGGGAAGGGGCTATTTAATTTCGATACCTTGCGCCTGCATATCGGCATGGTACGAGGAACGGACGAAAGGTCCACAAGCAGCGTGGGTAAAGCCCATCTCCATGGCAGCCTCTTTCATCTCATCAAACTCTGCAGGGCTCACATAGCGCTGCACAGGCAGATGGTGACGGCTAGGTTGTAAGTACTGGCCAAGGGTTAGCATCGTCACGCCATGGCGGCGCAGATCACGCATAACCTCTACAATCTCTTCGTTCGTTTCGCCTAATCCTACCATCAGTCCTGACTTAGTCGGAATTTCAGGATGCTGCTGCTTAAATTTCTCCAGTAAAGTTAATGACCACTGGTAGTTGGCCCCTGGGCGCACTTGGCGATATAAACGGGGGACATTTTCAAGATTATGGTTGAAGACATCTGGAGGAGACGCTGAAAGGATCTCTAAGGCTTTATCCATGCGTCCACGAAAGTCGGGAACCAGCGTCTCGATTTTAATCGTCGGGCTTTTTGCGCGGATAGCATCGATACAGTCGGCAAAGTGTTGTGCACCACCGTCACGCAAATCATCACGGTCAACGGAGGTGATCACCACATAACGTAATGCCATGTCTGCAATAGTCTGTCCGAGTTTCTCTGGCTCGTTGGCGTCGGGGGCGACAGGACGACCATGGGCAACATCACAGAATGGACAACGGCGCGTACAGATAGCCCCAAGAATCATAAAGGTGGCTGTTCCGTGGTTGAAGCACTCTGCCAGGTTAGGGCAGGAGGCTTCTTCACAGACTGAGTGTAGGCCATTTTTACGCATCGCTGCTTTAATCCCTTGAATGCGACTTGAATCAGCAGGCAGCTTAATCTTCATCCACTCGGGTTTACGCAGGACTTCTTGGCGTTCAGTGACAACGGTCTTCACCGGAATCAAGGCCATTTTATCGGCGTCACGGTATTTAACGCCGCGTTCCATCTGTATTGGTTTGCTCATAAGGTATTCCGCATCACTGTCAGAAGAATCTCGCCTTATCGGAGAGTAATTCAACTTTTCTGATAAATTTGCAAAAGTATATCACTAGGCCGCTGCTTACACAGCCTCAAGCGCACAAAAGTTACAAGTTTGTAAAAGAAAGCGGATGAGTACTGGGTATTGGGCAGTCGGTGATTACCTTGGGGTAATGAACGTAATGGGTAAAATGTTTGACCAACGCTTCGGCGACCGCTGTTTGGCTTCGAGAGCTACCGAGGTCACGTAATTGTGTCATCGTCAATCCTGCGTAACCACAGGGATTGATACGGTCAAAAGGTGAAAGATCCATATCAACATTTAGTGCTAAGCCGTGGAAAGAGCAGCCATGACGGATACGCAGTCCAAGCGAACAGATCTTCTGTTCTGCGATATAAACGCCCGGTGCATCGGCGCGCGCATAGGCGTCGAGCTTATCGTCAGCAGCGGTCGCAATCACTGTATTCTCTAACGTCGTCACCAGATCTCGGACGCCAAGTTTACGACGGCGGATATCAATCAACACGTACATGATCTGTTGGCCGGGACCATGATAAGTGACCTGCCCGCCGCGATCACTCTGCATCACCGGAATATCGCCGGTTGCCAATAAATGCTCAGCCTTCCCGGCTTGTCCCTGTGTGAAGACCGCCGGGTGTTCGACGAGCCATAGTTCGTCGGCGGTTTGCGGGCTACGCTGATCGGTAAACTGATGCATCGCCTCTGAAACCGCTGCCCACTCTTGCTGCCCAAGATAACGGACGATAAGGGGCGACTGTTCAATACTCGCGGCTGGCTGGCTGTGGTTCATTACATCACCATTCGAACAATTTCGATATTACCTAATTCTTCGTATAAGGTTTCGACTTGGTCGATGTGTGTCGCATTAATGGTGATAGAGACCGAGTGATAGTTTCCTTTACTACTCGGGGTAATAGTCGGCGAGTATTCGCCTGGTGCATGGCGCTGTACGACCTCGATAACCTGATCAACCAGTTCAGGCTGAGCGAGGCCCATGACTTTGTACGTGAAAGGGGTGGGAAATTCTAGCAGCTCATTTAATTTGGTTTTCATAGTCACTCCAAGAGAAAAAAGACTCCCGCGAACGCGGGAGTGAAGATTACTAAGTATGTGGGGGTCAGAACGCGAAAATCAAGGGATTTAGCCAAACCAGTGATGGAACATCAGCTTAATATGGTCGACGATCTTACTGAAAAAGCCCCCTTCAGGCACCGCATTGAGCACCATCAGCGGACGCTTATCGATAATTTTTCCATCAAGCTGGAAATTAATGGTTCCGACGACTTGGTTTTTCTGAAGCGGGGCGTGTAGCTCTCCCGAATTTAAGACATAGCTGGCCTTGAGATCCTTCATACGCCCACGTGGGACGGTGATATAGACGTCTTTATTAACGCCTAACTCAGCTTTATCGGTATTACCAAACCAAACGGGTTCTGAGGCAAAGTCCTTGCCCGCTTTAATAGGGGAAATCGTTTCGAAAAAGCGGAAACCCCAAGTCAGTAATTTTTTACTCTCGGTTTCGCGACCTTTATAGGTATGTCCGCCCATCACCGCAGAAATAAGCCGCATCTGGCCCTCTGTGGCGGAAGCGACCAAATTGTAGCCAGCGGAATTAGTATGGCCAGTCTTGATACCATCAACGTTCATACTGGTATCCCACAGCAAACCATTACGATTAAGCTGGCGGATATTGTTGAAGGTAAACTCTTTTTCGTGATAGATCGCATATTCTTCAGGGACGTCGCGGATCAGCGCTTGGCCGATTAGCGCCATGTCGCGCGCTGAGCTGTATTGCCCTTCGGCGTCTAACCCATGCACGGTTTGAAAATGGGTGTTTTTCAAGCCGAGCGAGTTAACGTAGTTATTCATCAACCCGACAAAGGTGTCTTGACTACCTGCGACATAATCAGCCATGGCGACGCACGCATCATTCCCCGACTGCAGGACAATACCGCGCGTAAGCTGAGAGACCGGTACGCGGTCGCCCGGTTTAAGGAACATCAACGATGAACCCTTAAATACCGGGTTACCTGTCGCCCACGCATCTTGTCCTACGGTGACGAGATCGTCTTGGTGAATTTTACCGGCTTTAACCGCCTGACCAATAACATAACTGGTCATCATTTTGGTTAAACTTGCGGGATCGCGACGAGCATCGGCATTTTTCTCAGCGAGGATCTTGCCTGAGTTATAGTCCATCACGATATAGGCTTCGGCATCGATAGCGGGTACGCCTGGGATCATCGTTTGTACAAGTGTATCGTCAGCGTATACGCAAGGTCCAATCAGTGACGCCGTGAGGGATAACAAGGTCAAGCGCTTAACGATCTTTAGAGTGAAAGCTTTATTCATTGTGACGTACTCATTCAGAGGCGTAGCTAAAGACCCACTACACTGAAAGAGTAGTGGGCGTCGGTGAGTCTATTAGTTATTATTTGAAGTAACGAATGAAGTCAGATTGTCCTGTGCGAGGCGCTGTTGCAGCGCGGTTGCTTCGCTACGGCTACCATAGCCGCCAAGCTGTACGCGATAGACGTTACCATTTACCGCTTCAACGTGTCCGGCAACATTGTAATGCTGCGCGAGTTTCTTTTGTAACTCGTTAGCGCGTTCTGCATTATTGACCGCAGCAACCTGGACGACAAACCCTTTACCACTACCATGACTTGATGCAGCCGGTTTGGTGACCGGCGGATTCACGGCTGGAGTGGTATGGGGAGTTGAGGCGGCAACGGTCGCCGCAGCGACGGCAGGTGCAGCGGACGGTTGGGTTACCGCTGGTGCCTCTTGCGGTTCATCAGACTCTAATACGCCGCTGCGTAGGGGTTGCGGCGCACCTTGTAGACCATTACTGTGCACGGGGGCACCGCTACTTCCATTGCTTTGCAGTTCACTGTTGTCTACGGCGCGTACATTGGTATCTGTAGGCGCAGTTGGCGTGGTGACAGGGGGTAATGCGGTGCCACCGGGGGCGGCTGATTCACTCGTCGTCATCCCGCCGTCAAGATCAGGGCGTGCAGGCAGATCATAGCTCTGCTTCGCGACTCGAGTCCCGATGGTTCCCGGGCCCGATAGCGTCCCATCGGGGGTAACGTTAATGACATCGATGCGCACACGACTATTATTTGAGGTATTCAAACGGGTGGCCGCAGCAGGGGAGAGGTCAATAATACGTCCAGGGATAAACGGACCACGGTCATTAATGCGCACGACGATCTGCCGGTTGTTCGCTAAATTGGTCACGCGAACATAAGAGGGGATCGGCAATGTTGGGTGCGCAGCGGTGAATGCATCCGTATCAAAAGCTTCACCGGAGGCGGTGCGATTACCTTGAGCGTCCGCGCCGTAAGTAGTCGCTAAACCAATTTGGCTAAAGTTTTGCGTATCCGTCGCAATCTTATAACTAATACCATTAACGGTATAATTGTTATTAGCGGTACTGTTGCGAGGCTCGTATTTCGGTTCAATACCTGGGATCTCCACCACCGGGCCATTATAGGCAGGCAAAGGTGGGGCGGTGTAATTCTGCTGTTGCTGATCTGACGAACACGCCGCTAACATTAATGATGCCAAGCTAATTCCAAGCCATTCCTTTCGCATGTCTGCCTCTTATACGCTTTTAGATAACATTTTTCGATGAGTATGAATTGACATTACAATGCCAAAACCTGCCATTAATACCACTAATGCAGAACCCCCATAGCTAACCAAGGGTAAGGGGACCCCTACCACTGGCAGGATCCCGCTGACCATACCAATATTCACGAACACGTAGACAAATAAGATTAGCATTAAACCTCCCGCCATTACACGGCCGAAGGTGGTCTGTGCACGGGCAGCAATAATTAATCCACGGATAATTAACAGCAGATAGAGAGCGAGTAAACCCAGCACACCGATAAGCCCTAACTCCTCAGCTAATACCGCAAAAATAAAGTCGGTATGGCGTTCAGGTAGGAATTCAAGTTGTGACTGCGTACCGTGTAACCAGCCTTTACCTCGTAACCCCCCCGATCCGATAGCGATCTTCGATTGAATAATATGGTAGCCAGCTCCAAGCGGGTCACTCTCAGGATTAAGAAGCATCATGACACGGTCGCGCTGATAGTCATGCATCAAGAAGAACCAGAGTATGGGGATAAACGCAGCGAGAAGCAGTACGGCAATACCAATCAATCGCCAGCTCATTCCAGAAAGGAATAGAACGAAAATCCCTGATGCGGCGATCAAAATAGCCGTTCCGAGATCCGGTTGGGCAGCCACCAATAAAGTAGGCAGGGCGATCAAGACTAGCGCGATAGCCGTATTCTTGAGAGAAGGCGGGCAGATATCGCGATTAATAAAGCGTGCCACCATCAGTGGCACCGCAATTTTAGCAATCTCCGAGGGCTGAAAGCGTACGACACCAAGGTCGAGCCAGCGCTGCGCGCCTTTACTAATATGACCAAACGCATCGACGGCAATGAGTAGAACGACGCTAAGAATATAGAGATAAGGCGCCCAACTTTCATAAACACGGGGAGGGATTTGTGCGAGGGTCAGCATGAGTGCTAACCCCATGCCAATTTGCCCGATCTTACGCTCCATCATGCCGGGATCTTGGCCGCTGGCACTCCAGATAATAAAGCCGCTATAGGTCAATAGCGTCAAAATGATAATCATGAACATTGGATCGACGTGGATACGTGTCCAGATCGACTGTTTCTGTGGGTGGTCACTCATAGACATTACTCGTCACCTTCGTAGCCAGGAGGCTGCGGTGCCTCTGGTGATAATTGGGTCGTATTATCGCCTAACATTATATGGTCCAAAATTTGTCGCATAATAGTGCCGACAGCTGCGCCAGCTCCCCCATTCTCTAAGATAATGGTGACAGCGACGCGTGGGTTATCGTAAGGAGCGAAGGCGGTCATTAGTTTATGATCACGCAAACGCTCGGAAATTTTATGTGCATTGTAAGTTTCATTTGCCTTAAGCCCGAATACCTGAGCAGTGCCGGATTTTGCCGCGATTTTATAGGGGGCTCCCATAAAGCTTTTATGCGCGGTGCCATTTGCACGATTCGCTACACCATACATACCGTCTTTGGCAATCTCCCAGTAGCCGGAGTCCACATCGCCAATCGTCTCAACCTCTGGGGCCTGATAAGGTGCGGTCTTAGACCCGCTTTTCGCGGAGAGTAATAGATGCGGAACCTTCAGGACGCCATCATTAATCAGCGCCATCAACGCTTTATTCATTTGCAAAGGTGTGGCCGTCCAATACCCTTGTCCGATTCCGACCGGAATAGTATCTCCCTGATACCATGGTTTTTTGAAGCGATTGAGCTTCCACTCACGCGTTGGCATGTTACCGGCACTCTCTTGTGGGAGATCGATACCCGTACGTTGTCCGTAACCGAATTTGGTCATCCACTCTGAGAGGCGGTCTATCCCCATATCAAATGCCACCTGATAGAAAAAGGTATCCGCCGATTCTTCAAGAGATTTAGTGACGTTCAGGCTTCCATGGCCCCATTTTTTCCAATCACGAAAGCGTTTTTCTGTGCCTGGTAGCTGCCACCAACCGGGGTCGAAAAGACTCGTATTCTTGGTAATGACCCCCGCGCTCAGAGCAGAAACAGCGACAAAGGGTTTCACTGTCGAAGCAGGCGGGTAGGCGGCTTGAATGGCACGGTTGTACAACGGCCGGTCGGGATTGGTCAATAATTCTTTATAATTTTTACTTGAGATACCTTCGACGAATAAATTAGGGTCGTAGCTTGGCATCGACACCATCGCCAAGATTTCACCGTTACGCGGATCGCTCACTACGACCGCGGCTCGGCTACCTGCCAATAGCGTTTCAATATATTGCTGCAAACGTAAGTCGAGCGTTAAGGTAATATCTTCGCCTGCTTGTGGGCTAACCTCGCTGAGCTGCCTGACCACGCGCCCCCGATTATTAACCTCGACCTCTTCATAACCGGTATTACCATGCAATGTGTCTTCGTAATAGGCCTCAACCCCAAGTTTGCCTATATCGTGGCTCGCACTATAGTTACCGGCCTTCTGTTCGTTATTAAGGCGCGCCATATCCCGATCATTAATTTTCGAGATATAGCCGACGATGTGCGTCAGGCTTGACCCATAAGGGTAATAGCGACGCTGATAACCCTTGATCTCTACGCCTGGAAAACGATATTGATTCACCGCAAAACGTGCAATTTGCTCATCGTTTAATTCATATTTAATGACGACGGAGGTAAAGCGGCGAGCTAGTCTACGTTCCTTTTCAAAGTTCGCCAACTCGTCGTCGCTCAGCGATAAGACCGGCTGTAAGTCGTGCAACGTTTGCTTTAGATTCGGGACTTTGGCAGGCAGAATTTCGGCTTGGTAAATAGTCTTATTGAGTGCGAGCGGGATATTATTACGATCGTAAATAATGCCACGGCTGGGCGCGATAGGGACCAGCTTAATGCGGTTTTGATTAGAACGAGTGCGGTAATCATCGTAATGAAAGATCTGTAAATGACACAGATTGACGACTAGGATCGAAAATAATAGAAAAACACCCACAAGCGCGATGGCAGCCCGTTTTACAAACAATTTTTGTTCGGCGCTATAGTCACGAAAAGCGTAGGCAGTCAATTTCATGCAAGTGTTTTCTACTTAATCAAATGTCGAGAGATTATTCGCGATGGTAAGGATGGTTAGTCGTAATGCTCCACGCACGATAAAGGCTTTCAGCGACTAATACTCTGACTAACGGATGCGGTAAGGTCAACGGTGAGAGTGACCAACTTTGATCTGCCGCAGCTTTACAGGCAGGGGCAAGACCTTCCGGGCCGCCAATCAATAAACTGACGTCGCGACCATCTTGCTTCCACCGGTCTAGCTGTTGAGCTAATACCGGGGTCTCCCAAGGCGTGCCGGGAATATCGAGGGTCACGATACGGTTGCCTTTACCCACTGCAGCTAACATCGCCTCACCTTCTTTCTCGAGGATCCGCTTGATATCGGCGTTCTTACCTCGTTTACCAGCAGGAATTTCGATAAGTTCAAAGGGCATATCGCGCGGAAAACGGCGTAGATAGTCCATAAATCCGGTTTGAACCCAATCGGGCATTTTAGTGCCGACGGCGACGAGCTGCAATTTCACTCATTAGCTCCAGAGTTTCTCAAGCTCATAAAGCTGGCGAGCTTCTTCTTCCATGATATGGACAATGACCTCGCCCAGATCGACGACGACCCAGTCACCAGAGACCTTGCCTTCAGTTCCCATTGGCTGTAAGCCTACGAGTTTAGCTTCCTGCTTGAGGTGATCCGCAATAGACATGACATGACGCGATGAGGTTCCAGTACAGATCACCATGCAATCGGTGATACTTGATTTACCGTGAACATCAATAGAAATTATATTTTGCGCTTTGATATCGTCAACTTTATCGACGACGAAAGCTTGGAGTGCTTGGCCTTGCAAAAGCTTCACCTTAGGTATTGATGGATAAAGAAATAAAATCCCTAGTAACCGAGAATAATAAGCGTTAGCTAGGGGTGAGGGCGTAGTGTACCACGCAGTCAGCGAGGGCGATATAAGCCAGTGTCGGCGATGTAGCGAATGACGTCATCAGGCAGTAGATTTTGGCAACTTAACCCGAGGTGAAGTCGACGGCGAATATCGGTGGCTGAGATGGTATACAGTGAAGTATCTGCAAAGAATATTCCGCCACACGGCTGCTGATGTAAAGTCTCGGCTTCAACCACGTGGCGGTTGATCCATGATTGGACTTTGTTATCGGTATGTTGGCTAGCATAGCCAGGGCGTTGGGCAACGATGAGATGACAGTAATCTAGGATCTCTTGCCATCTTTCCCATTTATTGATCGTCAGCAACGAGTCTTGGCCGATAATAAAGGCTAAAGGACATGCGACGCCTACTTCCTCACGAAGCAGTGTAAGGGTATCGATAGTCCACGAAGGCGTATCACGCAGTAGCTCGCGGGTATCAATGGAAAACAAGGGGTCGTGACGTATCGCGCATTGAATTAATTCTACGCGCTGCTCTGCCGTTGCTTCCGGTTGGGGACGATGCGGCGGCACGTTATTCGGCAGAAGTGTGACCTTATCGACGCCGATTAACGCGGCAATCTCACGTGCACAATGCAAATGACCGTTATGGATGGGGTCGAAGGTTCCCCCAAACCAAGCAGAGAGCTTAGACATGATAAAGTCCTGTAGGGAACTGTGGTTGACAAATAAGGATACTCAGCGCGTTTAACGCTGGCCAACACTCAGCGGAAAAGTCCTTTTTCACGGCAATTTCAAGTGAGGCTAACTGATGCACGACGTGGCGTAATCGTGTTCGATCCAGGCGCTGTAGCGCGCCGGTATAGAGTTGACGTCTATTTTGCCAAACACGCAGTTTGTCCATTGCAGCACGGCGCGCGTCAGCGGGTTTTGCCTGAACATCCAGTAAAATCATCAGCTCTCGCTGCAATGTTCTTAATAAGATAATTGGCTCGTGATCTTCACGGGCTAATTGTTGTAACACGTGTAAGGCGCGCTTACTTTTTCCGGCCAAGAGTGCATCAATCCAATGATAAGGCGTGAACACTGCAGCATCATAGACCGCTTCTTCTACTCTTGGCAGCGTCAGTACGCCATCCGGCCAAAGTAATGAAAGGCGTTCTAAGGCTTGCGAGAGTGCTAACAGATTCCCTTCGTAGTAGTAGCAGAGCAGTTGTAGGGAAGGGGGATCTATCTCTAGCGACAGCGCTCGACAGCGATTCTGTACCCAGCGGGGAAGTTGTTGATGGTCAGGGGTGTTACACGTAACGTGTAGACCTTCCTCTAGCAACGCTTTATACCAAATACTGTTCTCTTGCGCCTTGGTAACCTTCGGCGCATGAATGATCAGTAGTAGATCGTCATGGACTAAGGAAAATAGCTGCGCCAATTGAGTCGTTTGCGTCGCGTTAGGACCATTATCTGCGAGCTGCAACACAAAAATTTGCCGCTGGCTAAATAGGCTCATCGCTTGGGACTCGCTAAACAGTCGTTCCCAATCGGTATGTTGGTCGATAGTAAAGGCGTGCTGCTCACTGAAGCCTTGCTGCTTCGCAGCATTGACAATAGCTTGCTGACTCTCCAAATGGAGCAGCGGGTCGCTTCCCACTAAAATATAATAACGACGCAACCCATGATTGAGTTGCGCCGAAAGTTGCTCAGGGAACACTCTGGTCATCAGTTACCGAGCGCTACACCAGCATTGCTGCTTTGTTCTGAAGAACTCGTGATTACCTCAGGTTGGGCTAAGGTAGGCTGGGCTGTCGGTGCGTGACCACTGATTTGCTGTTCAGCAGCGTGGACGGCAAGTAACTGACGAACCAACTGTTCAGAGGCTCTCTGACGCATTTCTTGGCTGATCAGATCTTGTTCTGAGTCAGCGGCTAGTGGATTACCAGAGTTATCGAAGTAGGCACGATAAACCGTGGTATGCAGTGGGTAAATACCTTTACCTGGGATCAAAATCTGTCCATTGACGGTCATGACTAATTGATACTCGGCACGACTACCGTCTAAGAAGACCGACGCCGTGTCACGGTGGTTATTTTCACCTTCTAAGCGTAGCGTTGGCACATTGACGCGTTGTGTTGCGGAATCCTCAACCAGTTTGATACCGCTTAAACGAAGTTGTTGGCGTACCGCTCGGGCGAGAGGACCATACGGGTCACCACTATTTAAAATCATTGTCTTCATTTCTTTAGGGATTTTAGTGTTACCCCGAGTATGAAAACCGCAACCTGCGGTGCTTAGCACCGCGGTCGCCATCATTAAGTACAGTAGAAAGTGTCGCACGTTACCTCCGGAGTTAACCGATCACTAGGTTTAACAGTTTGCCAGGAACGAAAATGGCTTTGCGAATCGTTGCACCGTCTAAATATTTAGCGACGAGATGTTCTTCAGAGGCAAGGGCTTGAACTTGCTCTTGAGTCGCCTCTGCTGCAACGTTGATCTTGGCGCGCACTTTACCATTGATTTGGATAACCATAACGACGCTTTCTTCGACCATCGCTTTTTCATCTGCGATAGGCCACTGAGCTTCGTCAATCGTCGTAGCCTGGCCTAATGCTTGCCATAAGACGAAACAGGCGTGAGGCATAAATGGATAAAGTAGACGAATGACAGCATTTAATGCCTCATCCATCAGCGCCCTGTCTTGCTCGCTTTCTTGCGGAGCACGGGTCAGCTTATTCATTAGCTCCATCACCGCTGCAATCGCCGTGTTGAAGGTTTGGCGGCGTCCCACATCATCAGATACTTTCGCGATAGTCTTATGTACTTCACGACGTAGCGCTTTTTGAGCATCGTTTAATGCTTCGACGTCTAATGGCGCGGCAGCTCCTTTACTGGTGTGCTCATACACAAGACGCCAGACGCGTTTCAAGAAGCGGTTAGCCCCTTCAACACCTGACTCTTGCCATTCCAATGTCATCTCAGCAGGCGAGGCAAACATCATGAACAGCCGAACGGTATCGGCACCATAACGTTCAACCATCAATTGTGGGTCGATGCCGTTATTTTTGGACTTGGACATTTTGCTCATGCCCGCATACACCACTTCGCGGCCAGTATTATCAGTCGCTTTGGTCACACGGCCTTTATCATCGCGCTCGACGGTTACGTCAACAGGAGAAACCCAGTTACGCTCACCGTTCGCGCCGACATAATAATAGGCATCTGCCAATACCATGCCTTGGCAGAGTAGACGTTTCGCCGGCTCATTCGAGTTTACTAGCCCAGCATCACGCAACAGCTTGTGGAAGAAGCGGAAATACATCAAGTGCATGATGGCATGTTCGATACCACCGATGTATTGGTCAACCGGTAGCCAGTAGTTCGCTGCCGCAGGGTCAAGCATACCTTGATCGTAGTTTGTACAGGTATACCGCGCGTAATACCATGAAGATTCCATAAAGGTATCGAAGGTATCCGTTTCACGTAACGCAGGCTGCCCATTGACGGTGGTTTTCGCCCACTCTGGATCGGCTTTGATTGGACTCGTGATACCGTCCATCACAACATCTTCAGGCAGTAAGACGGGTAATTGATCTTCCGGTGTCGGGACGACTGTACCATCTTCCAGCGTCACCATAGGGATTGGCGCACCCCAGTAACGTTGGCGGGAAACCCCCCAGTCACGCAGACGGTAGTTCACTTTACGAACACCTACGCCTTTTGCGGCTAGCGCATCGGCAATCGCATTGAAGCCTGCAGTATGGTCCAGGCCATCAAACTCACCAGAGTTGACTAAGCGACCTTTAAAGGTCAGGGGTTCGTGGCTGACATCAGGAACATTTCCTTCTTCGTCACAAACCACCGGTTTAATGATTAATTGGTATTTGTTTGCGAATTCCCAGTCACGTTGGTCGTGGGCGGGAACAGCCATTACTGCGCCAGTACCGTATTCCATTAGAACAAAGTTAGCGACCCACAACGGCAGTTTCTCACCGGTCAGCGGATGAATCACATGAAAACCGGTCGCATGGCCTTTTTTCTCCATGGTGGCCATCTCGGCTTCGGCAACCTTGGTATTACGACACTCTTCAATGAATGCAGCTAAGGCGGGATCTTGCGCAGCCGCTTCTTGAGCTAATGGGTGCCCAGCCGCGACAGCGACGTAGGTTGCTCCCATAAAGGTGTCAGGGCGAGTGGTGTAAACGGTTAAGGTGTCGCTGCGGTCCGCGACAGCAAAAGTAATTTCCACACCTTCGGAACGGCCAATCCAGTTACGTTGCATGGTTTTAACCTGTTCAGGCCAACCTTCTAACGTATCCAGATCATTAAGCAGTTCTTCTGCATAATCGGTAATTTTAATGAACCATTGAGGGATCTCTTTGCGTTCGACTTTACTGTCGCAACGCCAGCAGCATCCATCAACCACTTGTTCATTCGCTAACACGGTCTGGTCGTTCGGGCACCAGTTAACCGCAGAGGTTTTTTTATAAACTAAGCCTTTTTCATAAAGCTTGGTGAAGAACCATTGTTCCCAACGGTAATACTCTGGCTGACAGGTCGCTAACTCGCGGCTCCAGTCATAACCAAAGCCCAGTAGCTTCAACTGGTTCTTCATGTAATCGATGTTTTCGTAGGTCCAAGGTGCCGGTGCAGTATTGTTCTTAACGGCAGCCCCTTCAGCGGGTAAGCCGAAGGCATCCCAACCGATCGGTTGTAAAACGTTTTTACCTTGGAGACGCTGGTAGCGCGCGATAACATCACCAATGGTGTAGTTACGTACATGCCCCATGTGGAGTCGGCCAGAAGGATAGGGAAGCATCGATAGGCAATAATATTTCTCTTTACCTTCTTGTTCGGTAACTTTGAAGGTTTCTTTTTCATCCCAATGGGCTTGAACGTGTGACTCTATCTCTTCCGGGCGGTATTGCTCTTGCATGGCGGCCAGTGATCCTTATTAATAAGCGTGGGGCTTGATACAATGACTTTACTTAGATCCGCATAGCATACCCATAAGGCTGCCGCGCAACAACTGCCAATTCTCGCGAGTCATCATTTGTCGAAAAATGAGCCTCCTTGGAGGCTCGGTAGAAGGGGCTATTTTTTACGTCTTTTAAAGGCAACGACGGCGCTAAGTAGGCTGATTATCCAGATTGTCGTATCACCGGTTAAGGCATAAGGGGTGGCTCCGCGCGTTGGCGTAACCTCAGCGGTCAATACGCCCGGTTGGAATTGAGGAAGTTGTTTGATTACATTCCCCTGAGGATCGATAACCGCCGTAATACCATTGTTGGTATCTCTGAGTAGCGGTTTGCCAAGCTCGAGCGCTCGCATTCTCGCCATTTGAAAGTGTTGCCAAGGACCAATCGAGTGTCCAAACCACGCATCATTCGACACCGTAAGGAGGAAATCGGTATCTGGACGCAGATTATCGCGCACCTGCTGGCCGAGTACGATCTCATAGCAAATTGCAGTCGTGAGCTGGTATCCACCCAGGTAGAGCGGCGATTGCGAATAAGCCCCACGACTAAACCCAGACATAGGAAGGTCGAAGAAGGGCGCTAGGGGTCGTAGCAGCGAGGCGAGAGGTACGAACTCGCCAAAGGGAACTAAGTGGTTTTTCTGGTAACGGTTCGGGCTGTAGTAGCTATAAGGCGACGAGTTACCCAAGGTGATAACAGTATTAAAATCGTGATAACGGTTATCTGCCATGAGGCGCGAGTCGACGATACCCGTGGCCAATAGTGAGCCACTTTCCCGCAGTTCATCGTCCCATTGATGAAGGAAAGCTTGCTGATTAGTTTCTAAGTCACTGATCGCTGATTCAGGCCAAATAATAAGTTTGGCATGACCCAGCTGTGGTGCAGTAAGGCGCGTATAAGTTTGTAGGCTACGAGAAAGCTGTTGCGGGTCCCACTTCATACTTTGGGCGATATCGCCTTGTACCAGCGCCACCGTCGTCTTGCGCGCAGGCTGTTCGTGGTACCAATGTAGATAGCGTAGCGGCCAGCAGAGGAGCAGTACCGTTCCCGCCCCGATAAGATAACGGACTTTGCGCTGTTTGAGGGCGAGAACTAACGCACCGGCGATCATCATTAGAAGGAAATTAATCGTTTCGACACCGGCGATCGGGGCGATGCCTTTTAAAGGACCTTCAATCTGGCTATAGCCAAACTGTAACCATGGGAAACCAGTCAGCACCCATCCGCGCAAGAATTCCGATACTTGCCATAAGGCAGGGGCGGCAAGGAGCAGACGCGCTGCGCTAACGCGTGGCCAGAAGCGATTTAAGAGTAAGGCAAAGAGTAGAGTGAACAGCGACAGCCAAGCGGCAAGCAGGACAACTAAAAAGATATTAACCGGACCAGGCATACCGCCGAAGGTCGCGATGCTGACATAGACCCAATTTACCCCACTCCCAAATAGACCCATTCCCCAGCAATAGCCGATGGCTGCTGCTTGCGATGTCTTGCGCTCGGTCGTTAACCATTGTAAGCCAAACAATGAGAGCAGAGCGGCTGGCCAGATGTCGAAGGGGGAAAAAGCAAGGGTGCCAATGGCACCCGTAAGCAAGGCAAGAAGGAGACGAACAGATTGTCGATCAAGTTTTTTACTGACAGCCATAAGCATTAGTCGTCGTTAAGAGTAATGGGGGTAGCATTGTCTGGAATACGGACATGCACTTGAATGATACGACGGCGATCGGCTACGGCGACTTTGAATTGATAGCCGTCAATCGTGATACTTTCTCCGCGAGCAGGGAGGTGACCAAAGCTTTGCATCACGAGTCCGCCGACAGTATCCACTTCGTCATCGCTGAAATTGGTGGCAAATTGCTGGTTAAAATCGTCGATGGACATCAAAGCTCTAACCGTATAGGTTTGGCGGTTGAGCTGGCGAACATCGGCATCTTCGACGTCATCGTACTCATCTTCGATTTCTCCGACGATAAGCTCCAGAATATCTTCGATAGTAACCAGTCCGGCTACGCCGCCGAACTCATCAATGACGATAGCCATGTGGTAGCGTTGCGAGCGGAACTCCTTAAGCATCCGGTCGACGCGCTTACTTTCCGGGACAACGACCACCGGGCGTAGTACTTTCTCAATACTAAATGTATCAGCATCGCTACGCATAAAGGGCAGGAGATCTTTTGCCATCAAGATCCCTTCGACGTGGTCTTTATCTTCGCTGATCACCGGAAAGCGTGAGTGGGCGGTATCGACGATAATATCAAGGCAGCTATCGAGCGCCTGATCGCGTTTTAAGGTGACCATCTGTGAACGAGGGATCATGATATCCCGCACCCGTTGCTGCGCAATATCCATCACGCCTTCGATCATGTCACGGGTATCTTCATCAATCAGATCTTTTTGTTCAGAATCTCTTATTAATTCCAGGAGTTCATCACGGTTTTTCGGCTCTCCGTGAAAAAGCTGATTGAGGAGTAATGAAAAAAATCCTTTTTTATTACTTGGGGTATCATTATTTTGAGAATGGTCGTCGCTCATGGCGGTTTTATTTAGATCTCTCGTTAAGTAAACTTTGGTGGCAAGGACAACGACACTTACCACCTCTTACAGATATTAGGCTTCTTTCTCAGAAATGTACGGGTCAGGGTAACCAAGCGCAAGCATTATCTCAGTTTCCAAGGCTTCCATCTCTTCTGCCTCGTCATCGTCGATATGGTCGTAGCCGAGTAGATGCAGGCTACCATGGATGACCATGTGTGCCCAATGAGCCTCTAGCGACTTTTGTTGTTCGACCGCTTCTTGCTCCACGACCTGGCGACAAATAATCAAATCACCCAATAGAGGGAAATCTTCAATACCCGGTGGCGCCTCGAAAGGAAAGGATAGCACATTGGTCGGTTTGTCCTTTCCTCGCCAAGTATGGTTCAGTTCGTGGCTTTCTGCTTCATCGACTAAGCGAATAGTCACTTCGCTAATAGCCTGAAAAGGGCTTACCGCAGCGGTTAGCCAGCGGTGAAACTGTTCCTCGCTGGGTAGGCCTTGTGCTGCGGCGCAGACATTTTGCAAATCTAAAATTACATCTTGTTCCATTAGTTTTCCTGAGTAGGGGCTTGTGCTTCGCGCTTTCTTTCTTCCGCGCGCTCTGCCCGGCGCTGCTGGTCCGCCTCTTCCCACGCCTCGTAAGCGGTAACAATACGCGCCACTACTGGATGCCTGACGACATCTTCGCTATGGAAGAAATTAAAACTCAGCTCTTTGACGTCGGACAGCACTTCAATGGCATGTTTTAGGCCGGACTTAGCATTACGCGGCAGGTCGATCTGCGTGATATCACCGGTAATGACTGCTTTAGAATTAAAGCCAATCCGCGTTAGGAACATTTTCATTTGTTCAATCGTGGTGTTTTGGCTCTCATCTAAAATAATAAATGCATCGTTCAGTGTACGCCCACGCATATAGGCGAGGGGAGCGACCTCGATAACATTGCGCTCAATTAATTTTTCGACGCGTTCGAAGCCCAGCATTTCGAAGAGGGCATCATACAGAGGACGTAAGTAAGGATCGACCTTTTGGCTTAAATCCCCGGGTAAAAACCCAAGTTTTTCCCCAGCCTCTACCGCTGGGCGGGTGAGAAGGATACGTCGGATCTCTTGTTTTTCTAACGCATCCACCGCTGCAGCAACCGCCAAGTAGGTTTTACCCGTCCCGGCAGGACCGATACCGAAGGTAATATCATGTCCAAATATATTAGCAAGGTATTGCGCTTGATTAGGCGTGCGTGGCTTGATGACGCCGCGACGCGTCTGGATATTGATCGCTTTACCGAAGTTAGGGACGCTATCGGCGGTTTGTTCCAGTACGCCACTCTCTTTGATCGCTAAGTGAATATTCTCGGGTAAAATATCCTGAGATTGACCCCGTACAGGCGCGGTATCGACATAGAGATTTTTCAAGATATTTTCCGCTGCTGCCACGATGAGTGGACGGCCAGCGAGTTTAAAATGATTATCTTGTCGATTAATTTCGAGGCCTAAACGGCGCTCAATATGTTTAAGATTATCGTCGAAAGGCCCACAAAGGCTCAGTAAACGCGGGTTATCGGCAGGTTCAAGTGTGATTTCACGGGTTTCAATATTCAAATTTATCCTCTTTATCACTTGGGTCGATCGGTTACCGACGTATTGAGTAAACTATAATGAAGCAGATTATTTATGCTGTAGGCATGGGATGCAAGGCCTCCCTAAGAGGTTGGGGCACAATCTGCAAAAGCAAGGCGATAGTCACTGAGGAGGTGGCCCCATGTTAGGACGTATTCACATGGGGACGCAGTGAGTAAACCTTAACCCGACAGAAGCGCTAATTTCCTCGGTAGGTAGAGTAACCGTACTGGCTTAGCAGTAACGGAATATGTAGCTTTTCGTTCTGTTGCGAGACGCTAAAAATAACGGGGATTTCAGGGAAGAAACTCGCCTGTCCCTGTTGTTTAAAATAGTCACCCGTCTCAAAGGTAACTTTATACACCCCGGCGCTCATCGCTGAGTCTTGTGGGTAGAGCGATTTGACTCGGCCATTACTGTCAGTTTTACTCGTAGCGAGTTTCTGCCAGCCGCTACCCGTTTGTTTCTCTAAAATGACGGTAACTTCGGCAGAGGGTTTACCCGTTTGCTGGTTAAGAATATGTACGCTCAAGGTGCCTTCTGGCGCGGCGATAGCAGCGGGCAATCCCGCCACACCGAGAACAGATATCAGTGATAAAGCTAATTTCATATGAACCTCATCGAACGGAGTAGGGCTATAGGTTTAAGATAGCGTCGATTAATGGGAATATGTGTTTTCGAGAATCTCTAATCATTAACCACAATCGATGATCTGTCAGGGGGAGCGGTGATAATTATCGCTTCTGATCACTTTTTTAGCGGCTGTTAATGGCGGGTAATTAAGGGTGACCGGATACGAGAGAGGGTAAAGCCGTGCTCTTATGCTGTTTAACGCGCAGATTGGGGAAGACAAGCAGGTCGTAGGAAGAGCAACAAACCCTGACGATGCAGGGCTTGTTATAAGATCTCGAGGGAGTCAGTAGATCTCAGCAGTCGGGGCGTGGTCAACCAGGACTAAGGCTGAAATACGCCAACCCCGAGTTCATTCTCTTTACGAGTCCGTGCAATGACGGAAGCAGGGCTTTCGACCACCCGTAGCCCCATCTCTGCCTCGGTACGTACAACTTTACCGCGTAATGAGTTAGGGAGAACATCCGTGACTTCGATATCAACAAATTTACCGACCATATCGGGCGTGCCTTCGAAGTTAACCACGCGGTTATTCTCAGTTCGTCCCGACAGCTCCATAACATTTTTACGCGAGGTGCCTTCTACCAGTACGCGTTGCTCGGTACCGAGCATCCGGCGGCTCCATGCCTGCGCCTGTTGGTTGATGCGGTCTTGTAGGATATAAAGACGCTGTTTCTTCTCTTCATCACTCACATCGTCAGGAAGGTCGGCTGCAGGAGTCCCTGGGCGCGCAGAGTAGATAAAGCTGAAACTCATATCGAAGTTAACATCCGCAATCAGCTTCATCGTTTGTTCGAAATCTTCCTGAGTCTCCCCCGGGAATCCGATAATAAAATCGGAGCTGATTTGAATGTTCGGACGCGCGGCACGCAATTTACGAATAATGGCTTTAAACTCCAGCCCGGTATGCGCACGCTTCATCAGCATCAGAATACGATCCGCACCGCTTTGTACCGGAAGGTGCAAGAAGCTGACGAGTTCAGGCGTATCCCGGTAAACCTCGATGATATCGTCGGTGAATTCAATCGGATGGCTGGTGGTAAAGCGAATGCGGTCAATACCATCGATGGCTGCGACGAGGCGGATTAATTCGGCAAAGGTACAGGTTGCGCCATCGTAATGCTCACCACGATAAGCATTAACGTTTTGTCCTAGCAGATTGACCTCGCGAACACCTTGCGCCGCTAACTGAGCAATCTCGAAGAGGATATCATCGCACGGGCGGCTAACTTCCTCGCCTCGGGTGTAAGGGACGACACAGAAAGTACAATATTTATTGCAACCTTCCATAATGGAAACAAAAGCAGTCGGGCCATCGGCACGAGGCTCCGGTAGGCGGTCGAATTTCTCGATCTCCGGGAAGCTGATATCCACCACCGGGCTCTTATTTCCGCGTACGCTATTGATCATCTCAGGGAGGCGATGCAGCGTTTGAGGACCGAAAACGATATCGACGTAATGTGCGCGCTGGCGAATATGATCGCCTTCCTGAGAGGCCACACAGCCGCCAACACCGATAATTAAATCAGGATTACGCTCTTTCAAGCTTCTCCAGCGACCGAGCTGATGGAAGACTTTTTCTTGCGCTTTTTCACGAATAGAGCAGGTGTTGAGTAATAATACGTCTGCTTCTTCAGCATTTTCGGTTAAAGAAAAACCATGTGTGCTGTTGAGGAGATCTGCCATTTTGGATGAATCATATTCGTTCATCTGGCAGCCCCAAGTCTTAATATGTAATTTTTTCGTCATCGAAAGGGCCATTGATTTAGTGCAAGGATTGGCTAGCCGCATATTGTAATGCTTTGCTGCTCTTGTGACCAGTGTTACGGATAATCTGTTTACCACTAAAATTACGTTACACTACCCCTATTATCTTAACTACGCGCAACTCAACGATGAGCCTAACGCATTCGAGGATGCCCTATGCAGACAGAACATTTTGATATCGTGATCAACGGTGGCGGCATGGTGGGGGCTGCGCTCGCCTGCGGCTTAACACAACATAATTTCCGCGTAGCCGTCATTGAGCGCTGTGAACCCGCACACTATGATACGACTTCCCTTCCCGACATACGAATCTCTGCTATCAGCCGTACTTCTGCCGCATTATTGGATGAAATTGGGGCTTGGTCTCAGGTCCTGGCAAGACGCTGCGCGCCTTATCGGCGCTTAGAAACCTGGGAATGGGAGAGCGCGAAAACTGAGTTTAGTGCAGCCCTACTAAAGCTCCCTGAACTAGGGTTTATGGTAGAAAATCAGGTATTACAGCGTGTGCTATGGGAGCGGATGGAAGAATTAGGCATCACACTCTTTTCACCCGCAGCCCTCGACACTATGACCTATCAACCCGAACAGGAGCAGTGGTCAATCACCCTCGATCAAGGCACCGCGATGACCTGTTCACTACTTGTCGGCGCAGACGGCGCACATTCACAGGTAAGGCAGGGGGCAGGGATCGGTATTCAGGGCTGGGATTATCAGCAGGCCTGTATGCTGATCTCGGTAGAGTGCGCTTATGAACCCGGTGAGACGACGTGGCAACAATTCACGCCTCACGGGCCGCGTGCTTTCTTGCCGCTTTATGATCGGTTTGCCTCGTTGGTCTGGTACGACAGTGCAGCGCGCATCGACGCGCTGAAAAAGTTATCGCCCGCGCAGTTGGATCTTGAGATTGCCCAGCATTTTCCTGCTTGTGTCGGCCAAGTCAAAACGTTGCGTAGCGGAGCCTTTCCACTTACTCGCCGACACGCCAATACCTATATTAAACCGGGTATCGCATTGGTAGGGGACGCGGCACACACCATTAATCCCTTAGCGGGGCAGGGGGTGAATCTAGGGTATCGGGATATCGATGCATTGATCGATGTCTTGATTTGCGCACGGCGAAAAGCTCAGCCCTGGTGGCGCCTCGATACGTTAAAACACTATCAGCGTAAACGTTATGCCGATAATTTAGTGATGCAAACCGGGATGGATCTGTTCTATTTCACGTTCAGCAATCAGCATCCACCGTTGAAAGTGCTAAGGAATGTTGGATTGATGGCGGCCCAACGCGGCGGCTGGCTGAAGCGTAAAGCACTAAGCTATGCGTTAGGATTATAGTGACAGAAGAGCGTCAGCGAGAGTTGGCGTTTTTCATTCGGTATGGCTGGGATACCTGGATTCGAACCAGGGAATGCCGGTATCAAAAACCGGTGCCTTACCGCTTGGCGATATCCCAATAGGATTCATGACTAGCTGATGATAATAAAATGGTGCGGAAGGCGAGACTTGAACTCGCACACCTTGCGGCGCCAGAACCTAAATCTGGTGCGTCTACCAATTTCGCCACTTCCGCATTTTATGATGGTGGCTACGACGGGAATCGAACCTGTGACCCCAGCATTATGAGTGCTGTGCTCTAACCAGCTGAGCTACGTAGCCTTTAATCAAAACTAAACAGTCGATGGCTGGGATACCTGGATTCGAACCAGGGAATGCCGGTATCAAAAACCGGTGCCTTACCGCTTGGCGATATCCCAATAGGATTCATGACTAGCTGATGATAATAAAATGGTGCGGAAGGCGAGACTTGAACTCGCACACCTTGCGGCGCCAGAACCTAAATCTGGTGCGTCTACCAATTTCGCCACTTCCGCATTTTATGATGGTGGCTACGACGGGAATCGAACCTGTGACCCCAGCATTATGAGTGCTGTGCTCTAACCAGCTGAGCTACGTAGCCTTTAATCAAAACTAAACAGTCGATGGCTGGGATACCTGGATTCGAACCAGGGAATGCCGGTATCAAAAACCGGTGCCTTACCGCTTGGCGATATCCCAATTTCGATAGACTGTATAATAAAGATTGGCTGGGATACCTGGATTCGAACCAGGGAATGCCGGTATCAAAAACCGGTGCCTTACCGCTTGGCGATATCCCAACACACTTAGCTTCTAAAGATAGTACAAAATGGTGCGGAAGGCGAGACTTGAACTCGCACACCTTGCGGCGCCAGAACCTAAATCTGGTGCGTCTACCAATTTCGCCACTTCCGCATTTAAAGATGGTGGCTACGACGGGAATCGAACCTGTGACCCCAGCATTATGAGTGCTGTGCTCTAACCAGCTGAGCTACGTAGCCATCTTTACTTTTGCGCTACCTTTGTCGGCGTTGCGGGGCGCATTATGCTAATTTGCTTTGAGTCGGTCAACCCCTTTTTAAAGCTTTTTATTAAATTATCGCTTGTTTGGTCGCAGAATACGCAAGCTGATGGCAACTTAACCAAAATACTGAATTTATTCGGCTCTTTTCCCTCATTATCAAAAATTGACGATGAAAAAAAACCCTCTAAAAAGAGGGTTCACTCAAAGTTAACTGATAGGTTCAATAGGCGGATTGGTGCACGCCCACGGCGCGACCCGAAGGATCATCCATCGTTTTGAATGACTCGTCCCATTCGATCGCTTTTGCGGATGAACAGGCGACTGATGGGCCGCCAGGTACGCATTCAGCCGCACTCGCCACCGGGAAAAGCTCTTCGAAAATCTCACGATAGAGATAAGCTTCTTTAGAGGTTGGCGTGTTATGAGGAAAACGATAGCTTGCGGTTGCTAGCTGTTGGTCGGTAACTTGCTGTGACGCGACCTCTTTTAAAGAGTCGATCCAGCTGTAGCCGACGCCGTCAGAAAACTGTTCTTTCTGACGCCACGCGACGCTCTGTGGAAGATAGCTACTAAAGCATTCACGTAAGATATGCTTCTCCATTTTGCCGTTCTGGCCACACATCTTATCCGCGGGGTTGATCCGCATCGCAACGTCTAAGAACTGCTTATCTAAGAACGGAACTCGCGCCTCAACTCCCCATGCCGACATTGCCTTGTTAGCCCGGGCGCAGTCAAACATGTGTAGCGCGGCGAGTTTACGGACGTTTTCCTCATGGAATTCTTTGGCATTTGGCGCCTTATGGAAATAGAGGTAACCCCCGAAAATTTCATCAGCACCTTCCCCCGACAGCACCATTTTAATACCCATTGCTTTGATCTTACGAGACATTAAGTACATCGGCGTCGAGGCGCGAATGGTCGTGACGTCATAGGTTTCGATGTGATAAATCACATCCTTGATCGCATCGAGGCCTTCTTGGACGGTGAAGTTGATTTCATGGTGGACGGTACCTAGTGCATCGGCTACTTCTTTCGCCGCTTTCAGGTCGGGAGCGCCTTTCAGTCCTACCGCGAAGGAGTGGAGTTGCGGCCACCAGGCATCGCTTTGATCGGCATCTTCTACACGTTTCGCCGCAAAACGTTTGGTAATCGCAGAGATAATAGAAGAGTCTAATCCGCCTGAGAGCAATACACCGTAGGGAACATCAGACATAAGGTGGCTCTTAACCGACTCTTCCAGTGCATCTTTCAGCGCAGTTTTATCGGTAACGGCCTCTGCTACATTCTCATAGTCCATCCAGTCGCGCTGATAATAGCGATGAATTTTATGATCATCACTGCTCATATAGCTTCCAGGAGGAAATTCGCTAATCGTCTTGCAGACCGGTACTAATGCTTTCATTTCAGAGGCGACAAACAGGTTACCATTTTCGTCGTGACCGTAGTAAAGAGGAATAATACCAATATGGTCACGGCCAATTAGCCAACTTTGTTTGACGGTATCGTAAAGAATAAAGGCGAACATACCTTGCAGGTCATCGAGAAAATCGAGTCCTTTTTCCTGGTATAGCGCTAAAATCACTTCACAGTCAGAGCCAGTTTGGAAGGCATACTTGTCTTGCAACGTGTTGCGTAATGCATGGTGATTATAGATCTCACCATTAACAGCTAAAACGTGCGTTCGATCGGCATTATAGAGAGGCTGTGCGCCATTATTTACATCGACAATTGATAGGCGTTCATGCGCTAAAATTGCGTGGTCATCAGCAAAAATACCGGACCAATCCGGTCCACGGTGGCGCATTAATCCAGAAAGCTCTAGTGCTTTCTTACGTAATTCTGTTGTCTCAGTTTGTAAATCCAGTACACCGAAAATCGAACACATTTTTCTACTCCTGAACTCATCCAGTGATGATAGCTGTTTTGCGGTTAAGTTATTGATTTGGGCCTTTCCTAGACGCCTTGTATAAGAAAATGCGCTATTTAGCATCATGAATGCAAGTAGTTTCACAAAAAATAGAGAAATAGATATCGAGGTAGGTGAGGTATTAGATTTTATCTAAATAAAGATGGATTTTGTTAAATTAAATCTAATTTAGAGGCGGCCTTTGCGATAAAGGCCTTGTCAGCTTAGTTAAGTTCAGCGAGGTCGATGCTGGCGACTGAGGGGAACACCCAATCCGGGCGAAAAGGAACGTTCTCTACATCTTGTTGCTGCGAAACGCCTGATAATACCAGCGCCGTTTTCAATCCAGCTTGGAAGCCCGCGAGGATATCGGTACGCAGATTATCACCGATAATAATGGTTTCTTCAGAATGCGCATGGATACGGTTCAGTGCCGCACGGATAATATAAGGACTCGGTTTGCCTACATAGAAAGGCGAACGCCCAGAGATTTTTTCGATTCCCGCACATAAAGCTCCACAACCTGGCACAAAGCCCTTGGCATGGGTATCAGGGTTGGTCGCAATGAAGCGTGCGCCATTTGCCACGAAGTAGGCGGCTTTATGCATCATTTCCCAATTAAAGGATCGGGTTTCACCCACGATGACAAAGTCGGGGTTAACATCGGTAATGGTGAAGCCCGCTTTATAAAGCTCATGCACTAAGGCGCCTTCGCCGATCACGTAGGCTTTTTTGCCGGGTTGTTGGCTCAGAAAGTCGGCAGTTGCCATTGCGGAGGTATAAAACAGTGATGCGGGAACGTCGATACCGGCCGAGTGGAAGCGGTTGGCTAAGTCTTGTGCCGTTTGTGAGGGATAGTTGGTCAACAATACCACCGGTGTATCGTTGTCGATAAGGCGTTGGAGAAACGCTCCTGCCCCTTCGACCGCTTTATTATCGTACATCAGTACGCCATCAATATCACAGATTACGTTTTTAAGTGTCATAGCCATCTTCCTAATAGTACGAATTAGATCGGGATTTTCTTTCCATCATCCAAAAGATGCTGAAGTAATTTGCCGTTTAACATTGCACGCTTTACCAAGGCAAAAGCGCCGATCGCCGTACGGTTACCCAGCTGAGAACTCACAACGGGAAGATTTTTACCGAACGCGTTCAAGGTTTGCGTATCAATACAGCGCTGTATAAGAGGAAAAAGAATAGTCTCTGCAGCAGTGATCTCGCCAGCAATAATCACTTTTTGTGGGTTAAAAAGGTTAATGGTTGACGCGATCACTTTACCAAGCGTTAACGCAGCGTGTTGTAAAACTTCTGTAGCTAGTCTGTCGCCCCGATTGGCGGCATCACAGATGTGTTGAATCGTACAGGTATGAATAGACAGACTACTTTCATGTCCGGCATTCAAGAGCTGCAAGACTCTTTTTTCGATGGTAGGGTTGGAGACAACCGTTTCAAGGCAACCGAAGTTGCCACAAGCACAGCGTTCACCAAGCGGATCCACTTGGATATGACCAATCTCGACGGCATTACCATTACGGCCAACAAAGATATTCTCGTTGATGATGACTCCGGCTCCCGCACCGCGATGAATTCTCACTAATAACGAGTCAGAACAATCGTTTCCTGCGCCAAAATAATACTCGGCCAAGGCCAAGCTGCGGATATCATGGCCGACAAAGCTCGCCAGATGGAATCTCTTTTGTAACTCGCCAACGAGCGGCCAATTATTGACGTCGATATGAGGCATGTAACGAACTTGGCCATTCTCCGGATCGACCAATCCTGGTAAAATCACGGAGATGGCGATCAACTCACGGATGAGCGTCGTATTCTCAGCGATAAACCGTTCGATAAGGGTGAATAGCTGTTGCTGTAACGAGTCCTGAGTGTGTGCGCTGAGTGGGTAACTCTGCTCGGTTATGACGCGACTACTCAGATCGAAAAGGGCGATAGTCGCATCTTTCCTACCCAGCCTTACAGCAATCGTATGGAAAGGGTGAGTCTCTGTCACGATAGAGATCGCGCGCCGTCCTCCGGTAGAGGCTTGTTGCTCAACTTCTTTAATCAATCCTCTTTCGAGAAGTTGGCGGGTAATTTTCGTCACACTAGCAGGCGCAAGCTGACTTAACTCTGCAACTTGAATGCGTGAAATAGGCCCGTGCTGATCGATAAGACCATACACCGCGGCGCCATTGAGTTGCTTAACGAGATCGATATTACCGATTTGTGCAGCACCGCTATTGGGCATACCAATATTTACCTATGATAGACTGTGTCACCGTTGACAATAGTTTCGATTATCTCAAAACCGGATGTAAAGATAACAATATTCGCGACCTTACCTACTTGTATCGCGCCTAACGTATCTTGCCTGTGTATTGCGCGTGCCGGATAAAGGCTAGCCATTCTCAGCGCTTCATCAAGCGGAACACCCAAATGTTCGACGCTATTCCTGACAGCCTCGATCATCGTGAGTGCCGAACCACTGAGCGTGCCATGCTCATCGACACAGAGCCCATCTTTATAATAGATAGTTTTACCGGCAAAGGTGAATTGATCGATATCGGTACCGGCCGGTGCCGTGGCATCCGTCACTAAAATAGCCTGTTCGCGCTTAATTTTCTGCGCGTTACGTAGGCTTGCGAAGTGAACATGGTGTCCGTCGGCGATCATACCACAGTACACAGCTGGGGAGTCCAGCACGGCACCAATTACACCTGGCGCTCTACCGGCAGGGACCGGCATAGCATTATATAGGTGGGTTGCAAAAGTAATCCCTGCGTCAAAACCCGCCATCGCTTGTTCGTAAGTAGCATTCGAATGACCGATAGCAACCACAATGCCTGCAGCGACCAGCTGGCGGATCACCGAAGGTGGAACGCATTCGGGAGCGAGGGTGACTTTAGCGATAACGCTGGCGTTGTCACAGAGGTAATTAACCAGCTCTGCGCTAGGCGGACGGATCAGGGCCGCATCGTGAGTCCCTTTTTTCTCTTTATTGAGCCACGGGCCTTCTAAATGTAGGCCTAGTGCTTGATGGGGGCGATCGGCTAGCCACTGGTACATCGTCTCGACCGCTTGTTTTATCATCTCATCACTGCTTGTAATTAGGGTCGGCAGGAAACTCGTACAGCCAGACGCCTGGTTGGCATGCTGCATAGTTGTAAGAGTATCGATACTCAGAGCATCTACTGTTTCGCTAAACTGTACGCCACCGCAACCGTTAAGTTGTAGATCGATAAAACCTGGTGCAAGGTAAGTGCCTGGTACTGATCGGCGCTGAATTGTCTCATCAAGACTCGCTGTCGGACAAACCGCGACGATGATACCCTCATTAATGACCACTGCGTGATTATCGAGAATTTGTGAACCGCTAAAAATACGGCTTTCAGTTAATGCATACATTTTACAGCTCTCCAGTACGCAACCGCTCGTGCGCCGCTACGCCTCTATATGTTTAATGTTATCCGCTTCCATCTCTTGGAAGTAATTGACGGTCTTAACTTTAAGCTCCATTGTCGATGGTTTGTCGCAAATAATCAATGACTTAGGATGGAGTTGTAGGCAGCTTATCGTCCACATATGGTTAACGTTACCCTCTACGGCCGCTTGCAAAGCGAGCGCTTTTGCACTGCCTGTCACCAAAATCATTACTTCTTCTGCATCAAGTAGCGTGCCAACGCCCACAGTGAGGGCATGTTTCGGTACGGCTTCTACGTCGTTAGCAAAAAAACGTGAATTAGCGAGGCGAGTTTCGTGAGTCAATGTTTTGATGCGAGTACGTGAAGAGAGTGAGGAGGCAGGTTCATTGAAGGCGATATGACCATCGTTACCGACGCCCCCCATAAAGAGATGAATTTTTCCATAGTGGCGAATTTTCTCCTCATAGCGCTGACATTCGGCGTCGACATCAATGGCGTTTCCATCGAGTAGGTTAATATTCTCTTTTCTAATATCGATGTGATCGAAGAAGTTATTATGCATAAAACTATGATAACTTTGTGGATGTTCTTGCGGGAGTCCGACGTATTCGTCCATATTGAACGTGACCACATGCTCAAAACTCACTTTTCCGGCTTGATAGAGTTCGATGAGACATTTGTAGGTCTGTAACGGGGTTCCGCCTGTTGGTAACCCTAAAATAAAGGGAGTGCTAGCAGTTGGCTGGAATGCATTAATACGCTTAACGATATGATGAGCGGCCCATTGACCAACTTGCTCTGCGTAGGCAAGGGGGATTAATCGCATATTTACCTCGTTGCGGTAGGGTTAGGGACTCGGTAACCGGATAATTTCACACCTTGATGACTGAATGACATCCGAACGCGAGAAATGATATTTTTAATAATAAAATAAGTCGGCGATAAACGCCAAGAGTTATCTCTTTTTCATCACTATTTTGTTGACAGAAGTCATATAAATGGAATGTTTAATTTGCGAAGAAAAATAATACTCTTTTTAATAGTCGGTTATTGCTGAAACGAAAGCATGATTCAACGTCAGGCCATTACAATTCTTATAATTGGTACGTAGCTGAGGGGTATAAGGTGAGTCTATTAAATTATTTACAACGCGTGGGGCGGGCACTTATGGTGCCGGTAGCGACTTTACCCGCTGCAGCAATATTGATGGGAATAGGATATTGGATTGAACAGGGGGGGAGCCACCCCAACAATGCCCTCGCGGCGTTGTTGACGACTTCGGGGCTAGCCATCCTCGACAATATGCCTGCGTTGTTCGCGATTGGGATAGCTTATGGCATGTCTAAAGATAAAGACGGTGCCGCCGCATTGACCGGCTTTATTGGCTTTCTTGTCGTCACCCACTTATGCGCGCCCAGCGCGGTCAGTCTGATTCAACATATTCCGCTCGACCAGGTGCCACTCGCTTTCCAAAAAATTAAAAACCCGTTTGTGGGCATCTTGGTCGGTATCTGCTCCGCAGAAGTCTACAATCGATATAGCCACGTTGAACTCCCTAAGGCGCTTTCCTTCTTCAGCGGACGCCGTTTAGTCCCCATTTTAGTCTCCTTCCTGATGATAGTGGTCGCCTTTATCCTGATGTATATCTGGCCGCTCGTCTTCAACGCGTTGGTTGAATTTGGTATTCATATCCAGAAAATGGGGGCTGTTGGTGCCGGTATTTATGCTTTCTTCAATCGTATCCTGATTGCGGTAGGGCTTCACCATGCGCTGAATGCTGTATTTTGGTTTGACGTTGCCGGGATCAATGACATCCCGAATTTCTTAGGGGGAGCCAAATCTATCGCGAATGGCACCGGGATCGTCGGTATCACGGGGCGCTATCAAGCCGGCTTTTTTCCAGTAATGATGTTTGGCCTACCGGGAGCCGCCTTGGCTATCTGGCAATGCGCACGACCAGAAAATAGAGTAAAAGTGGGCAGTATTATGCTGGCGGCGGCCTTTGCCGCTTTCTTTACCGGTATTACTGAACCGCTTGAATTTTCATTTATGTTCGTTGCACCGGTACTCTTTGTTATTCATGCAGTGCTTACAGGGATCTCCGTCTTTATCGCCGCCTCTATGCATTGGATTTCAGGCTTTGGATTTAGTGCCGGGTTGGTCGATATGATCCTTTCCTCCCGTAATCCTCTCGCCACGCACTGGTACATGCTCATTCCACAGGGATTAGCCTTCTTCGTTATTTACTATGTGGTATTCCGTTTCACTATCCTGAAGTTTGACCTTAAGACACCTGGACGTGAGCCTGAAGGTGATGTCGCTGACATGGAAGGCGTGGAAGAGAGTCTAAGCCCAGCCGATGCGGGCGAGTCGAGTAATGAAACGTTGGCGCGTCGTTATATTGCCGCCGTCGGCGGGTCTAGTAATCTTACGCATATCGATGCCTGTATCACCCGCTTACGGTTGTCAGTCGTTGATGCCCATCAGGTCAATGATGGATTAGCGAAAAAGCTCGGGGCCTCTGGTGTACTGCATCTAAATAAGCAAAGCGTACAAATTGTGGTGGGGACACAAGCAGAAGCTATCGCGGATGCGATGAAAGCCGTCAGTAAGAAAGGACCGATCAGTGCAGTCTTACCGGTTCATTCTACGCCCGCCGAGGTTGTAAAGCCGAGCAAGCCAGTCATCGAGAGTCCGGTTTCGCAGCAAGGTCTTGCAACGCTGGTGGCCCCGGTGAGTGGAGAGGTTATCCCACTCGAACAGGTGCCTGATGCCGCCTTTTCGTCGAAGGCGGTCGGGGAAGGTGTTGCGATCAATCCTACGGGTGAAACAGTCGTTGCACCCTTAGCCGGTACGATAGTTAAAATTTTTGCGACCAATCACGCTTTCTGCCTTGAATCGATCGAAGGGATCGAGATTATCGTGCATATGGGGATTGATACTGTTGCATTGGAAGGGAAGGGCTTTGAACGGTTAGTCGAAGAGGGAACAGAGGTCGAGCAGGGACAGCCTATTTTAACGATGGATTTAGCCTATCTAGCGGCGCACGCCCCCTCAATGATAAGCCCGGTGGTAGTCAGTAATAGCGAAGATTACACGCATCTCCTTACGCAGTTCGATAAAACCGTTGTTGCAGGGCAATCGAAGATTATCACGATTATAAAATAAGCACTTCGCGTAGGTTATTATCAAGGCAGGAGAGAATCCTGCCTTTTTTATCGCTGTTTTCTAACTAACGGTTGTTTATCTGGCTGGCTTTATGGATCATAAGGTATAACCGTTTAGATAAAGTACCGTTCACCGTAATTGAGGGATTTAAGATGACTGAGGCTGAAGCCCGCCCAACCAACTTTATTCGTCAGATCATTGATGAAGATCTGGCGAGTGGCAAACATAATCACGTTCATACGCGTTTTCCGCCTGAACCCAATGGTTACCTGCATATTGGACACGCGAAGTCTATTTGCCTAAATTTCG
This sequence comes from Rosenbergiella collisarenosi, assembly GCF_018494085.1. Classification (GTDB taxonomy): domain Bacteria; phylum Pseudomonadota; class Gammaproteobacteria; order Enterobacterales; family Enterobacteriaceae; genus Rosenbergiella; species Rosenbergiella collisarenosi. Next base: position 161,005 of record NZ_JABBFP010000005.1, read on the forward strand.
GTATTGCTCAAGATTACCAGGGACAGTGCAATCTACGTTTTGATGATACTAACCCAGTTAAAGAAGACGTCGAATTTATTGAGTCGATCAAACGCGATGTCGAGTGGTTAGGATTTACTTGGCAAGGTGAACCTCGCTACTCCTCAGACTATTTCGAACGTCTCTATAGTTACGCGGTGGAATTGATCACGAAAGGTCTGGCGTATGTCGATGAATTATCGCCTGAACAGATCCGCGAGTATCGGGGATCCCTGACATCTCCGGGTAAAAATAGCCCGTACCGTGATCGGAGTGTTGAGGAAAACTTGGCGCTATTTGAGAAGATGCGTGACGGGGGTTTTGCCGAAGGTACAGCCTGCTTACGCGCGAAAATCGACATGGCGTCTAACTTTATCGTCATGCGTGATCCGGTCATTTACCGTATTAAATTTGCCGAACACCATCAAACGGGTAATAAGTGGTGCATTTACCCGATGTATGACTTTACGCATTGCATTTCGGATGCGATCGAAGGCATCACGCATTCACTTTGTACGTTAGAGTTCCAAGATAACCGTCGTCTCTACGATTGGGTATTAGATAATATCTCTATCGATGCGCGTCCACGCCAATATGAATTTTCTCGTCTCAACCTCGAATACGCTGTGATGTCGAAGCGTAAGCTGACGCAGCTGGTGTCTGAGAAAGTGGTTGAGGGGTGGGATGACCCTCGCATGCTAACCGTCTCCGGTTTACGTCGTCGTGGTTATACTGCCGCCTCGTTACGCGAGTTCTGTAAACGCATCGGAGTGACTAAACAAGATAACATCGTTGAAATGGCCTCATTAGAGTCGTGTATTCGCGACGATTTAAATGAGAACGCGCCGCGCGCGATGGCAGTGTTAGATCCGGTTAAGATGGTCATTGAAAATGTTCCTGAGGATCATCAACAAACCTTAATTGTGTCCGAGCATCCTAATCGTACCGATATGGGGTCACGTGAAGTGACGTTCAGTCGTGAAATTTGGATCGATCGGGCCGATTTCCGTGAAGAAGCGAATAAGCATTACAAACGACTCGTTTTAGGTAAAGAAGTCCGCCTACGTAATGCTTATGTGGTTAAAGCCGAACGCGTGGAAAAAGATGAACAGGGTGAAATAACGGCTATCTATTGTACCTGCGATCTGGACACATTAGGCAAAGACCCTGCTGATGGACGCAAAGTGAAAGGTGTAATTCATTGGGTGTCAGCCGCAACGGGAATTCCGGCAGAGTTTCGTCTTTATGACCGGCTATTTAGTGTGCCAAATCCTGCCGCACAAGATGATTTCCTGACTGCCATCAATCCCGAGTCGTTAACCTTACGTCATGGTTTTGTGGAAAAAAGTCTCGCGACTGCACAAGCGAGTAAGCCGTATCAGTTTGAGCGTGAAGGCTATTTCTGTGCAGATAGTAAATATTCGCGCCCTGATTATCTGGTTTTCAACCGTACGGTTGGGTTACGCGATACCTGGCAGAACGCTGTCTAACGCTGCATGATATAAAGGCACTCGAATGAGTGCCTTTTTACTCTTACTTCCCTCAATCTTTCTACCTGTCGCCATTTATCCTCGGCGAGCCTTTCACTTTTTGTCGCTTATTAATCTTATCTTAATCATCCACGAGTAGAAGTGGGTGTTGAGCTATGGTTTAAGCATTGATTGCTACAAAGCAATCAGCAGAAACAGTTGTACGCCAATGGGCGTTCAGTGGGTGAGGGAATTATGATCAACACAGTGTTAGCTGGATTCGAAAAACTAGGCCGCTACAAAGATTTTTACTTCGGTATCAAGCCAGAAGCCCTACAATTTTATCAGTTGGGTGAAGGATATCTAACCCTATTCTCTGATGTGTACCGTCAAACAGCTAAGGGCCATTACTTACACTGTCCGGCGAGTGATCCTCTTGCCCATTCTCCTTTAAATCTTAGCGCGCAACGGCTTAAGAAAAACGTACAAGCTGGTATCAATGCGTTACAACATGGACGTTTACCTGAACTGCTTGCGGCTATAGGGCAACAGATTATGCTCGCGGCTGCCACGATAGCCGCGAGCGAGGAGGGCCTCTACCTCGCCGCAACGCTCTATAACAAAGCGGAGAGTTTCGATAGATATCGCTGGTTTATTGATAACGATTGGTCATTATCAACAGGGCTGACTAGATGGTTCGAGGAGGCGACAGCACTGGCAACTTTACTTGAGGCTTGTAATACCAATACCTTAAAACCAAAGCTGCGTTTTGCTGATTATCAAGGCTATCGCTTAGCGATGAATCGGCTATACGTAATGATTAATCAGGGGTTTTATCTACTTAATAAAGCGACTGTAGACATTCCCTCTTTCTTGGCTACGCTGCACCAAAGTCATCTTAGCCAACGTTGGATGATGACTCAACGCGACAAGCGTTGTTTTTTTGAACAGCAACAATGGGATGTCCGGCAGGTTGTCTCAGTGGAGGCTAAGGAGGGGGGAGAGCTCTGTTATCACTTGGATAGTGGTCAACTTATCCCTTCACCCGCCACGATAAAGCCGGATACGGGTAAGGCAGAACACGCTCTAGCCTATCAACTTCACTCCACCTCCCCAGTGCGTAGTTCACGCGGGAGCATGAGTAGGCGGACAGCGTTCGAAGGGAGCAAAAAACGCATTACTGCGTTGGAGTAATCACGACCTATAAAAAAACCCACTACAGAGTGGGTTTTTTTAGTGCTTAACGTTAGCGCTCTTCGTGCAGCGTATCGTCTTTGCGGCAGTCGCCACCGGTACAATGACCGTAGAGATAGAGACTATGGTTGGTTAGTTTGATACCAAAGCGTTTTGCGATATCACGTTGGCGGGTCTCAATGAATTCATCAGAGAATTCAATGACACGGCCGCAATCTAAACAGATAAGATGGTCATGGTGCTGCTGCTGGGTGAGTTCGAAAACCGACTTTCCGCCTTCGAAATTATGCCGAGTGACGATACCCGCATCGTCAAATTGGTTTAATACACGGTATACCGTTGCTAAACCAATTTCTTCACCCATATCAATAAGCCGCTTATACAAATCTTCCGCACTGACGTGGTGACAGGCTGGCTCCTGAAGCACTTCCAAAATTTTTAATCTTGGTAGCGTGACCTTCAGTCCGGCTTTTTTCAGTGCAGAGTTGTTATCAGTCATGCAATATTGTCCTGTTGCTTTATTAAGAAGGGCACTGTACAACCCCCCTTATATTTAAATTCGCTCATTACAGTAACACATTAGGCAAGAAAACCCCATCAAGCATTAAGGATTTCTTTAAGTTGCATCTCATCGGAAATTTGCTGTACCCAGCTCGTTACGCGATCATTTGTCAGCTCTGGCTGACGATCTTCATCGATAGCTAATCCTAAGAAATGTTTATCATCAGCTAGGCCTTTAGACTCTTCGAAGTGGTAACCCTCTGTCGGCCAATGCCCAACGATTACGGCACCTTTCGGTTCGATAATGTCGCGAATCGTGCCTAGAGCATCGCAGAAGTACTCCGAATAATCTTCTTGGTCACCGCAGCCGAATAGCGCGACTAATTTGCCAGCGAAATCGATCTCTTCTAGCGTGGGGAAAAAATCATCCCAATCACACTGTGCTTCACCGTAGTACCAAGTTGGAATACCCAGTAGCAGGATATCATAAGCCTCGAGGTCCTCTTTGGCACATTTAGCAATATCATGGACATCAGCAACATCTTTAGTGAGCTGCTTTTGAATCATTTTTGCGATATTTTCAGTGTTGCCGGTATCACTACCGAAAAAGATGCCTACGATTGCCATGGGGAGCTTTGCCTCTTAAATCTGTGTACGAAATAGGGTGAAAAATTCATTGCCACGATGATAGCAGACCTAAAAATCTTGCGGAACTTGTAAAGTCTACAGATTTATCCGTGAGTGCGTATTACTCACGTGGCAGTGCAAGTTGCGAAGCGATCAACGTCTCGATCAGCTCACTGCGACTCATATTATGCTTCTCTGCCATATTATTTAATGCCTCGACAACTTCACTAGGCATTTTAAGTTCGACGCGTTGTAAGCCCTTGTCTTTATCTCGTCGTAATTGATTACGCTTATTGATGCGTAATTGCTCATCGCGAGTTAAAGGACTCGTTTTCGGGCGGCCTGGTCGGCGCTCTTCTGCAAACAAGTCTAGGGTCGTTCGATCAGTGTGTTCTTTTGCCATGATGAGAAAATGAGTACCTGCAGGACGTCTTAGGGTTAAGCCATTGCTGCATCATGAAATAGGTCGTTGATGCCTGCTAAAAATGAGCGCGCAATAATACTCTACCGTTTCTGATAGCGCCATCGAAAATCGTGAGCGAAATCCTTTTTAATCAGTCGTCCGACAAAAAACGCTGAATTGCGCGCTGTACCGCTTGGGGTTTCTCGGCATGCACCCAATGGCCGGCACCGGCTATCACATAGGCTTTCGCGTGTGGAAATTGCTGGAGTAATGTCGATTGATAACACTCATCAAGATAGGACGAGTTCTTACCGCGAATAAAGAGTATGGGGCCGAGCCATGCAGGCAGTACTTCCCAGCCCGATATTATGCTGTAGTTATCCCAGAGAGCACGAACATTAAAGCGCCATTCACCGTGATGAAAAGATTTTAATAGAAACTGAATAACGTCAGGCTCATCAATGGTAGCAGCCATGATCGCCATGGCCTCACGCCTTTCTGTGACACCCGCTTGCGTGACGGCATTTAAGGCTGTAAACATACTGTCGTGGCGACGAGTAGGGTAGTTGACCGGTGCAATGTCGATAATCACCATCCGCTTAACGCGCTCTGGGTTTAGGGCAGACATCGCCATGGCAATTTTCCCCCCCATAGAGTGACCGATCACGATGACCTCTGTGAGGTGATGAGCGTCGAGAGTATCGAACATATCTTGCGCCATCGCCGCGTAATCCATTTGTTCGCTACGCGAAGATAGCCCATGGTTACGCACATCGACTTGTAAGACAGTATGAGTTTGTCGTAAGTCTCTGGCGATAACCCCCAGATTATCTAAACTCCCAAATAAACCATGTATAAGAAGTATTGCAGGTTGATGGCGAGCATATTGCGCAGAATGTAGACGGTTATTTAAAATCATCGCTAAAGATCTTACAGTGAATAGGGTAAGTTAAGGTATCATGACATTTATCTTGAAGTATATTTACCGAAAAATTCAGACATTATCCTAGTTTTGGTAAAAACAGACTAAACCTGTTGGCTGACGCCAGTTTACTTTTATAATCGCACTACTCAACGTCACGCTAAATCTGTCTGCGTTACCGTGATGGCGAGTCTCACATATTTTGTACGGATTACAATGAAAACGATTGAAATAGATGACGACCTATATCGCTTTATCGCCAGCCATACTCAACACATTGGCGAGAGCGCGTCTGAGATTTTACGTAGAATGTTACAAGTCACTGATCAAGCATTAGCGGCGATCGACCCTGCGCTACCAGTGCCTGAATCATTGCCAAAAACGAAAGCGGTAAATGATAAGAAACCTTCCGATCGTGTTCGTGCCGTACGAGAATTACTACTTTCTGACGAATATGCTGAGCAAAAGCGAGCCGTTAACCGCTTTATGTTGATTCTCACCACGCTTTATCAATTAGATGCCGAAGCGTTCTCACAGGCTGCCCAATCCATGCAGGGGCGGACCCGACTCTACTTTGCGGGTGATGAATTAACATTATTGCAGAGTGGTAACCATACTAAGCCGAAACATATTTCGGGTACGCCTTACTGGGTCATTACTAATACCAATACGGGCCGTAAGTGCAGTATGGTCGAGCATATTATGCAAACAATGAAGTTACCGCAGGAACTGACAGATAAAGTTTGCGGAACGTTATAAATTATAACCTGTACCGGAGAAGGATTCATGGCAACTCACCCGAGAGCTGGACAACCAGCTGGGCAAAACGATCTTATAAATGTGGCGCAGTTGACGGCTCAGTACTATGTATTGAGTCCTGATTTGTCTAACGCGGAGCATGCCGTAAAGTTCGGTACTTCTGGTCATCGCGGAAGTGCCGCTCGACACAGCTTTAACGAAGCGCACATTCTCGCTATCGCGCAAGCTATCGCTGAAGAGCGCCTAAAGCAGGGGATCACCGGACCTTGCTATGTAGGTAAAGATACTCACGCGCTCTCAGAACCCGCCATGATTTCTGTACTTGAAGTGCTTTTAGCCAATGGCGTGGAAGTCATCATCCAAGCCGACAACGGTTATACCCCGACGCCCGCCATCTCCAATGCGATCCTTGAACACAACAAACGCACTGGACCACAGGCAGATGGTATTGTGATTACGCCATCACATAACCCCCCGGAAGACGGTGGGATTAAATATAATCCGCCTAACGGTGGCCCTGCCGATACCAATGTCACCAAAGTTGTTGAAGACCGTGCCAATGCGTTAATCCAAGCCGGTTTACAAGGGGTTAAGCGTTTACCGGTTGCACAAGTACAGGCAAGTCCTTTATTAAAGCAGGTTGATCTGATCCAACCTTACGTTGAAGGCCTCGCCGACGTTATTGATTTTGCGGCGATCAAAAAAGCGGGTCTACACCTTGGCGTTGATCCCCTCGGTGGAAGCGGAATCGAATATTGGAAACGTATTGCTGAGCACTATCAATTAGATATTACCTTAGTAAACGATCACGTCGATCAAACGTTCCGCTTTATGCACCTAGATAAAGACGGGGCGGTGCGTATGGACTGCTCATCAGAATCTGCTATGGCCGGGTTATTAGCTTACCGTGACCAGTTTGACCTCGCTTTCGGTAATGACCCTGATTACGACCGGCACGGTATCGTTACTCCAGCGGGGCTGATGAATCCGAACCATTATTTGGCCGTGGCGATCAATTACCTCTTCCAACATCGTCCACAGTGGGGAGCCGATGTGGCAGTAGGAAAAACACTGGTTTCTAGTGCCATGATCGACCGCGTAGTCAAAGATATTGGTCGTAAATTGATCGAGGTTCCCGTTGGTTTCAAATGGTTCGTCGATGGACTGTATGACGGTACCTTAGGTTTTGGTGGCGAGGAGAGCGCAGGAGCATCGTTCCTACGTTTTGATGGTAGTGCATGGTCCACCGATAAAGACGGTATCATTATGTGCCTGCTAGCAGCAGAAATTACCGCCGTAACCGGAAAAAATCCGCAGCAACACTATGATGAATTGGCGGAAAAATTCGGTGCACCGAGCTATAACCGTTTACAAGCGGCAGCAAGCTCCGCACAAAAAGCAGCGCTGTCTAAACTCTCCCCTGAAATGGTGAGTGCCAATACCCTTGCCGGGGATCCGATCATCGCTCGTCTCACGCGCGCACCGGGTAACGACGCAGCAATTGGCGGCTTAAAAGTGATGACTGAGAACGGTTGGTTTGCCGCGCGTCCTTCTGGGACTGAGGATGCTTACAAAATTTATTGCGAAAGCTTCCTTGGTGCAGAGCATCGCGAGCGGATCGAAAAAGAAGCCGTTGAAATAGTGAGCGAAGTACTTAAAAACGCATAGTGATTGAGCTATTACAAGGCGCCTTGATGGCTAATGCCAGTAACCAACGTCAAGCAGAAAATATTCTCGCCGTGCTACGGCGTACAACTGGTTCTCTGCCGGTCGTACCGTTCACGCTTGAATCGCCAATTTCTCTGACTACAACAAGGCGCCTTGATGGCTAATGCCAGTAGCCAACGTCAAGCAGAAGACATTCTCGCCGTGCGACGGCGTACAACTGGCTGTCTGCCGGTCGTACCGTTCACGCTGGAATCGCCAATGTCTCTGACAACTAAGTAGTGGATTCTCTACTAGGTATTGCCTAAAGGTTTTCATGTCAGCGATATGGTGCGCCTATGTGGAGTGCTGGAAGATACTGGTAAGGTCGCTTACACCAAAAGCGAGATCCTGAGCGATGAAGAATCTACGAACATCGAGAGCTGAAAGATTGTCGCTGCCATCGGCTTAGATTTGATGGAGCGTATCAGTTTGAAAATTGATGACGGGCTATCAATGACCAGCATTGAATTTGCTGATATTCTGACCGAACTATTTAAAGTGGACAGAGTTTCAGTATTCATCATTTCGCACTCCTGTTTAAAATGATCCGTTCGATGCAGGTGCTACGAGATATTCGTTGTCCAATGCCTTTGAAGGGATAGGCTCGGGTCTGCCCTGTTCCTTTTCTAGCTCGATAGCAGCTTGCAGGCCATACGATGCTTCCAAAATACAATCGGCTAACGTACAACCTACAGACGCCATCAACGGTAGATCACGGCAAGTCGCTAAATAGCTATCTGTGTTAGGATCAAATTCAATTTTTAAAGCGTATTTCACAAAAATACCTCGGTAATTTACGGGTAGGTGAGAGTATTAGTCACGACCCCGAAAAATTGCGGCCAATTGCCATCAAATAACGCATTGTCTGACGATATGTGCCCTTTCATTGGTTCGTCTAACAGTTCCAATCGCATTAGCCCACCTGCCAGTACATAACGCCTTATAATGTGCTCGTCATTGATGATGACCACAATGAGTGAGCCGCTTGTAGGTTTGGCCGCTAAATCAATAACGAGCACCGAATTAGGCTTAATATATTCTCGCTGAGAGCCTCGGGCGTAACGCATTAGGTAAACAGACGGCGCGCGAGTATTGCAGAGCTGATCGAGCGATAAAGATTGTTCTTCAAAGTCTTTTACAGGTGATGGAAAGGCCATAATTACCCCTAATACACTGTTTATTTATAAAGTACATTAGGGAGTCGTCGGACTGCTAAGCGATCAAGCGTAACCCTTACGTTTTTACCTGTAAGTCGAGATCTTCGGAGGATTTTGGGGGATAGAGTAAAGCTTTAATACCGCTTATCGGGTAGAAAAGGCAATCATTTGCGGTAGCGTTCTTTCTGGTTAGGAGCTTAAAGCCTAATTTTTGATAGAAGGTAACGGCTTTAATATTCAATGCCTCAACGAATAAAGCATGAACGCCGACTGCGAGTGAGGCGTTATAAGCATTTCTCATGGCATGAGTCACAAGTAGATCACCAAGACGCTTACCTTGATGCGCCTTATCGACTGCAAGCCTTCCAATAGTGATAGATGGAACTGTTGAGTAAGGTATCTTTTTTTGTTGTGTTTTTGAGGGCAAATACTCGCGCTCGAAATGGCTACCGGACAACGTATAGTACCCTAGAACAACGTAGCTATCATTTTTCCGGAGTATGTAACCCCGGAGAATGTTTTTTTGATGCTGTGAAGTCAAATGATTCTTCAAAAAACTGCTTAATGACGGCTCCCCACAATCGAAATTTGAAAAATCGTAGGGAATACTGTCTGAAAATAATTCAATAGTTAACTTACTCACTGCTTACTTACCTCAATCTAGGGATTTAAGATGAGCAGCCGCTGTTAAAAGCCTATCGTTAGGTTTAGGTGGGTTCTCGATTGCATTCATCACCATGTTCCAGTTTTCTTGGTCCAATACGACCCGATGGTGCTGTTCAATAACTTCCGATGCCTGTCGTGCCGCACTACTTAATACAAACTGGCTTACAGTCTGATTGGTGAATGCTGCCGCTTCCTCTATTAGCGACTTCTCGTTTTCATTTAATCGAATATCGATTCTTTGTTTCTTTAAAGCGGTCATTGTTAGCTCGCTTTCCTCATAATGTTACCAATCATAATAAAAAAAATGTACGGCGAGTCACCGTACGCAAATCATATACCCAATATCTACTTTTAACAAGATAAACTGTTTTTTCTGAAACAGAGATACCAGCGCGGATAGTCTAGCTCGCAATACTGCACCAGCAAAGATTCGCCACTATACCAGTACCCTTTCAGGCTTTTTCGCCTAACAGGAACCTCGTCAAATTCTTTGATTGTGGCAAGGAAGTGCAACGCCTTGGTAATGTCCTCAAAGCACTAGCGATATGCGTTGGCTTTATCCATGTCAACGCACACTGACCAAGTGTACATGAGTTTGTCTATCGCAACCCAAGCTATCCTTTATTCCGCACCGCTAAAACTCAGCTGGTACGGTAGATAATCCCCCTTCAGACTGAACGCCATCTTATTCATCTGGTAACGAATAAGGTAGTAAGTCAGCAAGATACCCCACAGCTCCTGCCTGACCATTTCTGGCAATTTGCTTCTCAGCGCCCACCTGTTGCCCAGTAAAAACTGCTTCGCTTCCCGATACCCCAGCTCGATTTCCCAGCGATGCTTATAAAGCTCCGCCACGCTCGCCGCCGGATAGCGCATCGCATCCGTCATTGACGTCAGCACCTGCCGTTCAACGCCGTTTACCTTGCGGCGGATAAGTCGCACGGTCAGTTCTTCCGGCAGGCCTTCCCACTGTTTTCTGGCCTGCGATGAGGTTTTCAGCCGTATCAGCTCGTCCTGTTTGCTGAGCTTACGCACTACCTCGTACTGCGTGTTTTTTTCAACGGTGTCAGCCAGTGGCGATTTTCGCCAGCATTATGCCAACTATGTAGCAGTCCTAAAGAGTAAAAAACCTTATCAAACAGCGTAATACTGTTATCTGGCGCGCAGCAGGTGACTGCTGAGTTCCATCAGACACACCATGCGGACCTGAGGATATCCGCATTCACCATGTTGGTTCGAAGCCTTGCCGAAGGCCTCTGCATTTTCAGGAGTGTCCTGCGTATGCCAGACTACACCATCGACGGCATTGAGTGTCAGTCCGTGCCAGAGAGGATGTTTTGCCTCGGCGTGCCAGTGTTGTTGAGTAATATCAAACAGAACGCGTATAGCATCTTCACCTAACGTTTTTCTGCGGGCAATAACGGAGCTGGGTGCGGTGAATGAACGTCCAGTTCGGTCAACAATATCCATCAGATTAACGATATGGCTCATAGGCTTATTGTTGAATATGGTCATACCGAAACCTGCCAGACCATGGACTCGAGGGGGAGTTTACGCTTGCGCAGGGTGACGGTATCAGTGAGAGAAAAAGCTTGCTGAATAAGGTCAGGAGACAGAAGGTCAGCGAGGCTTTGAACTTCATCGGGCGCAGTGAGATTGATAATACCGAGAGCTTGTGAAAGTTCCATTTAAAAAGGGTCCATGTTGAACATGAACCCTTTTTACACGAGCCACCGGATCGGTCAACTGATCCTTAAACGATCAGCATTAACCTTGATGGCGCCTTTTTTGTTTGTTGACTACACTCAGAACACGATTACACCTAGTAAACGATAAGACTCAACGCTATAGATTGAACAGGATGACAATGAATGAAACTCACACTCGCCAGGTTTTATTGGCCCGCCGATGCAGTCGTGGATACACTAAATTTTCCTGAATATTTTCAGAGCGATGCAGGTCAGGTGAGCGTTTCAATCATTGATATTCCCCTCACGCACAAAAGTATCGACGCACTGTTAACGCCTCCGTTCTATCTGGAACAGTGGTTTATGGGGCAGGGGCTGTTTCTCGACACGCTCTGTGGGGTGGTGATCGATAACTATTATCCGCCTGAGCACCCCGACAGCTCGAAGATCCAGCGCGTATTTAGTCTCCTCGCCGAAGAATTAGACGTCGTTCCAGTTATTAATAAAGATGACCTGGCGGATACCGCTCAATGGGAACACTTCGTTGAGCAAATGAGTATCTTACACGAGTTTAATCAACTGCTTAGTGAGCAATTAACCGCCCACAAACTTATCGAGTTTCATACACGCTATAAAATGCAATTTCTAGCTCATTCGCAGCCGGCCTACCGACGGTTGGGGCCGCTGGTAGCGAATATTAAACATGAGCCTTCTTTGTACGAATTTGCCCATCAGTACCGGCAACACGTGATGCGTCTACTCCGTTATCCCGCCACCCTGCAGAATCACACTAACGTTGTAATGCACCTACAAGGTTACTTTCGCAAAAAGGTAGGGGACGAGGCACGGCAACGTCTTACAACGCTCATTCATCAATATCGATTAGGGGAGATCCCCCTGAGCGAAGTGAAGACGACGCTGCGTGAGCTACAGGCCACGGCTCCGCATGGATGGTTAGCTCAGCAACGCTATCTCTACCCTTGGTTTATCGACTACGATCTATAGGTACAATAATATGTCGCAGCATTTAGTATGGTTTCGCCACGATTTACGTTTACGTGACAATCCCGCGCTGTCCGCGGCGTGTATGGACGATGAGGCTGAGGTCGTGGCGCTATGGTGTATCACGCCAGAGCAATGGCAGCAGCATAATGTCTCCGCGCGTCAGCTCAACTACCAGTATGACGCGTTGGTTATCCTTCAAAAGGATCTCGAAGAGCGGGGCATCCCACTTATCGTGATCGAAACCCCGACCTATCACACGCTCGAAACAGCATTTATGCAGCTTTGCGACAAACACAATATCGACAAAGTGTTCTACAACTACCAATACGAAGTGAATGAGCGTCAGCGCGATCAGCGTATTGAAGCGCTTTGTCACCAGCACGACATCGTGTGCCAAGGGTTCACCGATTCAACACTCTTCTCTCCTGGCACAGTACTGACCGGGCAGGGGAAGATGTACCATGTTTTCACGCCGTTTTCCCGTGCGGTCCTTAAAAAACTCAGTAGTGTAGAGTTGGAGTGTAGCGCCCTGCCGCGTAAGCGTTCTCATCCTTCTGCCATCACTTCGACAACCTTGCCTAATTTTTCGACCAAAGAAGGGAGATACGATGCAGATAGATTCCCTGTTGGCCACGATGCGGCATTATCGAGACTGCGCGATTTTTCGAAACATCATGTGGCGGGCTATGCTGAGCAGCGCGACCTACCCGCCGAAGATGATACTAGCCGCTTGTCAGCCGCTTTAGCGATTGGACTACTCTCTGCGAAGCAGTGCGTGAAAAGGATTATCAACGATCATCCTCAGGTACTCGAACAGGCGGGTGGGGCGGCAACTTGGCTTAATGAGCTGATTTGGCGAGACTTCTATCGTCATTTACTCGTTGCCGAACCGCAACTTTGTCGTTATAAGCCTTTCCAAACGTGGACCGATCATATTAAGTGGCAAAATAACAAACAGCAGTTCACCGCGTGGTGCGAAGGCCAGACGGGATACCCGATAGTCGATGCGGGTATGCGCCAGCTGAATCAAACGGGTTGGATGCATAACCGCTTAAGAATGGTCTGTGCCAGCTTCTTAGTGAAAGATCTCCTCATCGATTGGCGATGGGGAGAACGCTACTTTTCCGAGCAGTTGATTGATGGCGACCTCGCTGCCAATAACGGTGGCTGGCAGTGGGCGGCCTCTACAGGTACCGATGCGGCGCCTTATTTTCGAATTTTTAATCCTACCCGTCAGGGGGAGCGCTTCGACCCCCAAGGGACTTTTATCCGTCAATGGCTACCCGAACTCGCAGAGGTAGCGGAAAAAAATATTCACGAACCCTGGATATGGGCGGATAAACAGCATAAGGAACTTGATTACCCGCGGCCAATTGTGGAACATCGCCAGGCTCGGGAAGCGACCCTGCAGGCATTTGAACAGGCGCGTAAACATCGATAATCGTTAGAGTTAGGATAGAGTATGAAAAATACCCTCTTAGAACAGCATATTGACCACTACCTGAATAGCCATCAGTTTAAAGACTATGCCCCTAACGGCTTACAAGTAGAAGGGCGAGAAACGGTACAAAAGATCGTGACGGGAGTAACGGCTTGCCAAGACCTATTGGATCGCGCTGTTGAACTGAAGGCCGATGCGATTATTGTCCACCATGGCTATTTTTGGAAGAACGAGCCGGTGGTGATTAAGAATATGAAGCGTCAGCGTCTTAAAACCTTACTGGCTAACGATATTAATCTGTACGGATGGCACCTGCCGCTAGATGCCCATCCAGAAGTCGGTAACAATGTTCAGCTGGCAAAACTCCTCGATATCGTCGTGAGTGGTGAGATTGACACTTACCTGCTAGAAGGGCACTTTGAACAGCCGCTCAGTGCAGAACAGCTCTCGCAACGCTTGGCGGAGCGTTTGCAACGCCAGCCTTTGTATTGTGGTCCCGGCAAGGATGGGATGATCACCCGAATTGCTTGGTGTACCGGCGGAGCACAAGACTTTATAGAGCAGGCCGCAGATGCCGGAGTCGATGCCTTTATTACGGGTGAAGTCTCGGAGCGGACGGCGCATATCGCCCGCGAGCGTGGCATACACTTCTTCAGTGCGGGGCACCACGCGACAGAGCGAGGAGGCATTCAAGCGTTGGGGCAGTGGTTAACCCATAAGCACGGCCTCGATGTTACGTTTATTGATGTTGATAATCCGGTTTAAGTTAACCTCTTAAATACTAATAAAAAAGAGACTTTATTTCTTATCGAAGACCCCAATAACTGATAATGTAATCTAACGTTTCATAGACCTAATGCGATCATCACTAGGGAGTGAGCTTTGTCAGAGATACGTTATTACATGTTAGGGGAAAGAACGCTCGTGATAGAGTCTCCACCCCCCGTATCGCTTTCTCTCCAACAGCGAATATGGGGGATGGCTCAACAGGTTATCCATGAGCCAGGAGTGGCAGAAGTCGTCCCTGGCATGAATAACCTGACCATCTTACTAGACACTATTCCATCTTCGCGACAGGCGGCGCTAGCCCAACTCAAAGCATGGTGGCAACAGGCTGAAACATGTGTTCCGCATTCCCGACATGTCGATATCCCGGTTATCTACGGTAAAGCGGCTGGTCCCGATTTATCCTCGCTCGCTGACACAGTGGGGCTAACGCCAAGACAAGTGATCGAGGCGCATAGTGCCGAATGCTACACCGTATTTTTTATTGGCTTTCAACCCGGCTTTCCTTATCTCTCGGGATTGGCGCCACGCCTAGCATGCCCACGCCATAAGACCCCTCGTCTTTCTGTACCCGCCGGTAGTGTTGGTATTGCAGGAAGCCAAACCGGTATTTATCCCTTAACCTCGCCAGGAGGATGGCAAATTATCGGCCAGACCTCATGCCAACTTTTTAACGTGCAACGTGAGAAGCCATTCCTATTGAGTCCTGGCGACACCGTGCGCTTTATACCGCATAAGGATGGACTATGCTGACGGTAGTAAAAGCAGGACTTGCCAGCTCCTTACAGGACGGAGGGCGCAGTGGGGTCGCGCAATACGGCGTTGGACGCGGTGGGGCCTTAGACAGTCCCGCCATGCAGACGGCGAACATGTTGGTCGGTAACGATAAAAACCAAGCCGTCATCGAAATAACCCAAGGCAACGCGACGTTTCGCTTTGAACAAGCTTGCTGGTTTGCGCTGACGGGAGCCGGCTGTCGAAGTACGTTAGCTGAGCAAAGTATCGCAACAGGTTGGCGATATCATGCCCAAGCAGGGCAGACGCTACAGCTACAATCGCCCCTGAGAGGGATGCGTAGCTATCTAGCTATCGGTGGTGGTTTTGAATTACCCGAAGTAATGGGATCGAAGAGTACTGACTTAACGGCGGGATTCGGCGGTTTTCACGGGCGCTTTTTACAGAATGGCGATACCTTGCCTCTAGGACATCCCCCTCGACATTTCGAGCGCTCGGTAGGGGTGAGACAGATACTCTGGGGTAACCGAGTACGCGTGATCCCTGGTCCAGAGTTTAGCCAGTTTACGGCTGACTCACAGCACGCCTTTTGGCGCACGGGGTGGACACTGACCACACAAAGCAATCGGATGGGGCACCGTCTGCAGGGCAGAGTATTAAAATTCACCCAGCAGAATGAGCTGCTATCTCATGGCGTGTTACCCGGAACAATTCAAGTTCCGCCCAGTGGCCAACCTGTCATCTTGCTTGCCGATGCGCAGACCACTGGCGGTTATGCCCGCATTGGTCAAGTGATTGAGTGCGATCTTTATCATCTGGCACAACTGCGTCCTCGTGAACCGCTACATTTTGTCTACTGTACCTTAGCGCAGGCGCGAGCAGCGACTCAGGCTCAGCAGCAGGTGTTGAATATGATCGAATGGGGCATGACCCGCTAACGGTGATAATAGCGAGTATGCGTAAAATTTTATTACGTTTTTCTAAGACCGATAATAGCGGGTTTAGGGCAACAGCCTGTTTATGTTGGTCTGTATTGACTACACTTATTTTAACTTATTAGAAAACCGCACCGCAAAGGTATCGGTTCCATTTTGATTTAACAAGGAGTTTTACGTGGCAGATAAAATTAACTTCCTCAGCGATTTAACCGGTTCTTTTTCTTCACCTTGCAGCGAGAACCCTACAGTACGAGTGATTGAAGCTGGTTATAAGAAAGAAGGTATGAACGCGCGTTTTATTACCTGTGAAGTTGGGCCAGAAAAGCTGGAGCAAGCCATCAAAGGTGCGATTGCGATGGGGTGGAAGGGCTTCAGCTGTTCGCTACCCAACAAACAAGAAGTCATACAATATCTCGATGGTCTGGATACCTCTGCCCAAGTCATCGGTGCAGTCAACTGCGTGGTCATTAAGGAAGGTAAACTCACCGGTTATAATACCGATGGGCAAGGTTTTATCGAGGCGTTAAGCGATATCACTACCGTTAAGGGTAAGCACATCACTCTGCTTGGCGCGGGCGGTGCTGCACGCGCGATTGCGGTGGAGGCAGCCTTAGCTGGTGCAAAACATATTACTCTGATTAACCGCAATGAAGAACGCGGTCAAGCGTTGGTGAAACTGATCGAAGAAAACACTGAGGCAAAGGCTTCTTTCACTAAATGGACTCAGCAAGTGGCTATCGATAGCCAGACTGAGATTCTCGTTAATGCCACCTCCATCGGTTTAAACGATGCAGAAGCTGTTCCAGATATTGACCTTAGCTCCATTACCAAAGCAATGATTGTCGCCGATGTGATCCCAAATCCACCCGAGACAAAATTACTCCGTGAGGCGGCTGAGAAAGGCTGTACTACACTGAATGGCTTAAATATGCTCGTCAACCAAGCGGCGCAAAACGTTTATAACTGGTTTGGCAAGAAAGTCGATCGCGAACCGATGAAGGCGTCATTAGAAGAGATTTTTAACGCTAAATAAATAATAGGGGGAGTGCGCATAGCACTCCCCAATAACTTAGCGCTTAGATTCAAACTTACGTTCGGTATAGCCCGTGTAAAGCTGGCGTGGACGAGCGATTTTCATCCCTTCTTCATGCATCTCAATCCAGTGAGAAATCCAGCCAACCGTCCTCGCCATGGCGAAAATGACGGTAAACATCGACGTTGGGATACCCATTGCTTTTAAGATTAGGCCCGAGTAGAAATCGACGTTAGGGTACAGCTTGCGTTCGATAAAATAGGGGTCATTCAAGGCAATATGCTCCAGCTGCATGGCAACTTCTAATAAATCGTCTTTCATGCCTAATTCTTCCAGTACTTCATGACAGGTTTCGCGCATTACGGTAGCGCGTGGATCATAGTTTTTATAAACCCGGTGGCCAAAGCCCATCAGTCGGAATGAATCATTTTTATCTTTTGCTCTGCGTACAAATTCAGGGATATGTTCGACACTGCTGATCTCTTCGAGCATATGTAATGTCGCTTCGTTAGCCCCCCCGTGCGCTGGTCCCCAGAGCGAAGCGATGCCAGCCGCGATGCAAGCAAAAGGATTCGCACCCGAAGAGCCGGCGGTTCTTACCGTAGACGTTGATGCATTTTGTTCATGATCGGCGTGTAGAATAAGAATCCGATCCATCGCGCGTTCTAAGACAGGATTGATTTTGTACTCTTCACACGGGGTTGCAAACATCATATGCAAGAAATTACCGGCATAGGAGAGCTCATTGCGCGGGTAGACAAAAGGTTGGCCAATAGAATACTTGTAACACATGGCGGCGACAGTCGGCATTTTGGAGAGTAAACGAAAAGCCGCAATCTCACGGTGCCGAGGATTATTAACATCCATTGAGTCGTGGTAAAACGCAGCAAGCGCGCCTGTCACACCGCACATCACCGCCATTGGGTGCGAATCGCGACGGAACCCATGAAACAGTCGCGTGATCTGTTCGTGGATCATGGTATGACGGGTCACTTGCGTTTTGAACTGTTGGTACTGTTCCGCTGTTGGGACTTCGCCATTCAGCAGGATGTAACAGACTTCGAGATAATCAGAATTCGTCGCGAGTTCGGCAATTGGGAATCCGCGATGTAATAGAATTCCTGCCTCGCCATCAATATAAGTAATTTTGGATTCGCAAGAGGCTGTAGACGTAAACCCTGGGTCAAAGGTGAAGACACCATGGGCGCCCAATGTGCGGACATCTACAACATCTTGGCCTAATGTTCCTTTAAGTACATTCAGGTCGACGCTCGACTCAGCCGAGTCGAGTGTGAGTGTCACCTTCTTATCTGTCATTTATTGCCTCCAAAAAGAACGATTGGAACGATATCCAAATATTTTTTCGCGAACTTGTTAAAATTTTGTCATCAATTTATATCAAAACTGAGACAAGCAGTATAGCGCTCATCCACTGCAACGCGCTGAATAATCGTATATTAATAAGTCAGCAAGGCAGGATGCTGTTGTTTTACCGTAACTTTACTCTCAATCACCGCACAAGAAACAGCAGCAAAAAAATAATTTTTTTGCTGGTATTATTATCACATAACCTATAGTTATGTTTTTATACTTAAAAACTAACCTATTGGCATAACCTGATTTATTGTGTCCAAATGTAAAAATAAGGCTTTATTTGCATCAAATCAGGGGATTAGCCTTCGGTAGATGTCAGTAATAGTGAGTTAGATCACTGATTTGTTTTAATTTACACAAAGAAATTGTAGAGCAATTGTAATAAGATTGTGATCTCTCTATAATCCCCTACTAGGTCTCCGGATTTACCTGTTTCAGGAGGCACCCAGCGTTTTGCTGTCTGACACTGGATGTGACTGTTCTGTGAGTGAGCTTCACCAGAAGTTGACGAGCAGCAGGACCGGAGGAGACATAATAAAAAAGAGCTGTGTGGGCAAAACCGTGAATAAACAAAGACCTGTCAACTTGGATCTCTCGACGATCCGGTTTCCCGTTACTGCAATAGCATCCATTCTCCATCGTGTATCAGGCGTTATCACCTTCGTCGCACTGGGGATCCTCCTTTGGTTGCTAGGGCTCTCTCTCTCATCTCCAGAAGGTTTCAATCAAGCCGCTGCTATCATGGGGAGTTTTTTCGTTAAATTCATCCTATGGGGAATCCTTACAGCCTTGGCTTACCATATCGTCGGAGGGATCCGTCATCTTCTCGCGGACTTTGGCTTTATGGAAGAAACGCTGGTTGCGGGTAAACGGAGCGCGGTTGCCTCCTTTATCATCGCTGCCGTTCTGTCGGTTTTAGCGGGAGTTCTCGTATGGTAAACAATGTATCCGCGCTAGGAAGAAATGGCGTACATGATTGGCTATTGCTCCGTGCAGCAGCAGTTCTTATCGCATTATATGTGGTCTACATTCTAGGATTTTTTGTGGTCAGCGGCCCGCTGAACTATGAAGTCTGGCGTGGCTTCTTTGCAATGCCTTTTACTAAAGTCTTTACGCTCCTCACCCTATTATCCATCCTTATCCACGGCTGGATCGGTATGTGGCAAGTGTTGACTGACTATGTCAAAAACTTAGCCGTCCGTCTGGTCGTGCAGTTGATCATCATCATCGCATTAGCAAGCTATGCGATTTATGGAACATTTGTCGTGTGGGGTGCGTAATGAAACTGCCAGTAAGAGAATTTGATGCAATTGTTATTGGTGCGGGCGGCGCAGGCATGCGCGCAGCGCTACAAATTTCAGAATCCGGTCAAAGCTGTGCTTTGTTATCTAAAGTCTTCCCCACTCGCTCACATACTGTCTCCGCGCAGGGCGGTATTACGGTAGCGCTTGGCAATACCCACGAAGATAACTGGGAATGGCACATGTATGACACCGTCAAAGGCTCCGACTATATCGGAGACCAAGACGCGATTGAATATATGTGTAAAACCGGCCCGGAAGCCATCCTTGAACTTGAGCATATGGGGTTACCTTTCTCTCGTTTAGAAGATGGCCGCGTTTACCAGCGCCCATTCGGCGGACAGTCGAAAAATTTCGGTGGCGAACAAGCTGCGCGTACCGCGGCGGCTGCCGACCGTACGGGTCACGCCTTACTCCATACCCTCTACCAGCAAAACTTGAAAAAACAGACCACTATCTTCTCAGAATGGTATGCGCTGGACCTCGTGAAAAATGCCGATGGCGCGGTGGTGGGTTGTACGGCTATCTGCATCGAAACGGGCGAAGTTGTCTACTTTAAAGCGCAGGCAACGGTTCTTGCAACGGGTGGTGCAGGGCGAATCTATCAGTCGACAACCAATGCGCATATCAATACTGGCGATGGGGTAGGCATGGCGCTGCGTGCAGGCGTTCCCGTCCAAGATATGGAGATGTGGCAGTTTCACCCAACCGGGATCGCAGGAGCCGGTGTTCTGGTGACCGAAGGCTGTCGTGGTGAAGGTGGCTATTTACTGAATAAACACGGCGAGCGTTTTATGGAGCGTTATGCGCCTAACGCTAAAGACTTGGCGGGACGTGACGTCGTCGCCCGCTCAATGATGATCGAGATCCGTGAAGGTCGTGGTTGCGACGGTCCTTGGGGCCCTCACCTAAAACTGAAACTCGATCACCTGGGTAGCGAAGTACTTGAATCGCGTCTACCAGGGATCTTGGAGCTTTCACGAACCTTTGCGCATGTTGACCCGATTAAAGAGCCGATCCCGGTTATCCCTACTTGCCATTATATGATGGGGGGAATTCCCACTAAGGTATCGGGTCAGGCACTGACCGTCGATGAACAGGGTAACGATGTGGTAATACCTGGCCTGTTCGCGGTCGGTGAAATTGCCTGCGTATCCGTGCACGGTGCCAACCGTTTAGGGGGTAACTCATTACTCGACTTAGTTGTCTTTGGACGTGCAGCGGGCTTACATCTGCAAGAATCTATCGCCTCACAAGGTAAGTTGCTTGACGCGACGGAGGAAGAAATTTCACAAGCGCTCAGTCGCTACCAACGTTGGGAAAATAACCGCGAAGGTGAAGATCCGGCTGAAATCCGTAAAGCTCTGCAAACCTGTATGCAACATAACTTTTCGGTATTTCGTGAAGGCGATGCGATGGCCAGAGGCTTGGAAGAGCTTAAATCCATCCGTGAACGCCTATATAACGCGCGCCTTGACGATCGCTCTCCAGACTTTAATACCCAGCGTATTGAATGTTTAGAGTTAGATAACCTGATGGAAACGGCCTACGCAACGGCTGTGGCGGCAAACTACCGCACAGAAAGCCGTGGCGCTCATAGCCGCTTCGATTATCCGGATCGTGACGACGAGAAATGGTTATGTCATAGCCTCTATCTGCCGCAGAGCGAGAGTATGACCCGACGCGAGGTGAACATGCAACCGACACTGCGTGACCCATTCCCTCCTAAAGTGCGTACTTATTAATTGGCGGAGACACCGATGAAACTCGAATTTTCTGTATATCGCTATAACCCAGAAGTCGACGATGCTCCGCGTATGCAAGACTACACGCTGGAAGCGGAAGAAGGGCGCGACATGATGTTGTTGGACGCGCTCATCAAGTTAAAAGAGCAAGATCCTACGCTAGCCTTTCGTCGTTCGTGTCGTGAGGGCGTTTGTGGCTCTGATGGCATTAACATGAATGGTAAGAACGGATTGGCCTGTGTCACGCCAGTCTCCGCGCTCTCGGGTAAGGGGAAAATCATTATTCGCCCTCTGCCTGGACTACCGGTTATTCGTGACCTGGTCGTCGATATGGCGCAGTTCTACACGCAATACGAAAAGATTAAGCCTTTCTTACTGAACGATAATAAAAATCCGCCTGCGCGTGAGTTTTTACAATCGCCGGAAGAACGCGCACATCTTGACGGTTTATATGAGTGTATTCTCTGCGCTTGTTGCTCAACGTCGTGCCCATCGTTCTGGTGGAATCCGGATAAATTTATCGGGCCAGCGGGTTTGCTAGCCGCCTATCGTTTCTTGATTGATAGCCGTGATACGGAAACGGCATCACGCCTTGATAATTTAGATGATGCGTTTAGCGTATTCCGTTGTCATAGCATTATGAACTGTGTCAATGTCTGTCCTAAAGGGTTGAATCCGACTAAGGCGATTGGGCATATTAAATCCATGCTGCTCAAGCGTGGTGCCTAGAGAAGTAAAGTGGGGAGAGTAGTCTCCCCACGCAATAGGATGGGCCCTTCGCTAATCCAGCTAAATGGTCGTCAGCTGAATTAGCAAAGGTTCCCTACGGGAGCGGCATCGCTTGCACTCGTATCGCTGGACCGATAGAACAGAGCGGTTATCTGTTCGGGTATCTCCGTTTAACGGTGAATTATATTACGAAAAGCATAGCATTGCTTAAGGGATCACTATGCAGAATAGCGCAATGAAATCCTGGCTGGACTCATCCTGGCTGGCCGGCGCGAACCAGTCCTACATCGAGCAACTGTACGAGGATTACCTCACAGACCCCGATTCGGTAGATAGTGTCTGGCGTGAGAGGTTCGCACAATTCCCCGCGGACGCACTAAGACCCGATCAATTTCATTCCACGACGCGAGAATATTTTCGGCGCTTAGCCAAAGATGCCACGCGTTACACCACTTCAGTGAGTGATCCTGAAACCAATTCTAAGCAGGTCAAAGTCCTACAGCTGATCAACGCTTTTCGTTTTCGTGGGCATCAGAAAGCGAATCTTGACCCGCTCGGCCTGTGGCAGCAAGAAGACGTCGCTGACCTCGACCCCGCATTCCATGGCTTGAGTGCCAGCGATTTTGACGAGAGTTTTAATGTTGGCTCCTTTGCGTCTGGCAAAGAGACCATGAAACTCTCCGAGATTTATGCAGCACTCAAGCAGGCTTATTGTGGCTCGATCGGTGCAGAATATATGCATATCACCAATACTGAGGAGAAACGTTGGATCCAACAGCGTATCGAATCTGTAGCGGGTCAGGCAACGTTCAGCCCTGAAGAGAAAAAGCAGTTCCTCAAAGAGCTGACCGCGGCCGAGGGGATGGAAAAATATCTTGGCGCTAAATTCCCAGGCGCAAAGCGTTTCTCCCTCGAAGGTGGCGATGCGCTTATCCCAATGCTGCGCGAGATGATCCGCCATGCCGGGAAGCAAGGGACACAAGAAGTCGTACTGGGCATGGCTCACCGTGGTCGTCTAAATGTATTAATCAACGTGTTGGGTAAAAAGACCCAAGATCTTTTCGATGAGTTTGCTGGCAAACATCACGAGCATCTCGGCGCGGGTGATGTGAAATACCATATGGGCTTCTCATCGGATTTAGAGACGGAAGGGGGCTTAGTTCACTTAGCCTTGGCGTTTAACCCCTCTCACTTAGAGATCGTAAGCCCGGTGGTGATGGGATCGGTGCGCGCTCGTCTCGATCGTCTCGATGAACCCTCTGCAATCAATCGCGTTCTGCCAATTACTATCCACGGCGATGCCGCAGTCATCGGACAAGGTGTCGTGCAAGAGACGTTAAATATGTCTCAGGCACGTGGCTATATGGTGGGCGGTACCGTGCGTATCGTGATTAATAACCAAGTCGGCTTTACCACCTCGAATCCGAAGGATGCACGCTCCACCCCGTACTGTACTGATATCGGTAAAATGATTCAGACGCCGATTTTTCACGTTAATGCTGACGATCCCGAGGCCGTTGCCTTCGTTACGCGCTTGGCGTTGGACTACCGTAATACTTTCAAACGCGATGTGTTTATCGATCTCGTCTGTTATCGCCGTCATGGTCATAATGAGGCGGATGAGCCAAGTGCAACACAGCCCGTAATGTATAAAAAAATTAAGCAGCATCCAACGCCGCGTAAGATCTATGCCGATAAATTGACCGCTACCAATGTTGTCAGTGCGGCTCAAGTCACCGAGCTAGTCAATGTGTATCGTGACGCCCTCGACGCTGGAGAATGTGTCGTGGAAGAGTGGCGTCCAATGACCTTGAACTCTTGCACCTGGTCACCGTATCTCAATCACGAATGGGATGAGTCCTATCCCGCTACCGTGGATACGCAACGCTTGAAGCAAATGGCAATTAATCTTAGCCAGATCCCTGCAGAGATCGAAGCGCAATCGCGGGTGAAGAAGATTTACAACGACCGTCACGAAATGGCGGAAGGTAATAAAGCCTTCGACTGGGGTGGTGCAGAAAACCTCGCTTATGCCACGTTAGTCGATGAAGGCGTCTCTGTTCGCTTATCCGGTGAAGACTCTGGGCGCGGGACCTTCTTCCATCGTCATGCGGTGATCCATAACCAAAGTAATGGTTCGACCTTTACACCGCTTCACCATGTCCGTAAAGGACAAGGGGTGTTCAAAGTATGGGATTCCGTCCTGTCAGAAGAAGCGGTACTGGCCTTCGAATATGGTTATGCGACAGCAGAACCGCGTACCTTAACGATTTGGGAAGCCCAATTCGGTGACTTCGCAAACGGTGCACAAGTGGTGATCGACCAGTTTATTAGCTCAGGCGAGCAAAAATGGGGTCGGATGTGCGGATTAGTGATGCTGTTACCCCATGGTTACGAAGGTCAAGGACCTGAACACTCCTCTGCGCGTCTTGAGCGTTACTTACAGCTTTGTGCCGATCAAAATATGCAGGTCTGTGTACCTTCCACACCGGCACAGGTCTACCATATGTTACGCCGCCAAGCCCTGCGGGGTATGCGTCGTCCATTAGTGGTCATGTCGCCGAAATCCTTATTACGCCATCCTTTAGCGATCTCGACGATGGATGAGTTGGCGCAAGGCGAGTTTATGCCAGCCATCCCAGAAATCGATACGCTAGATGCGCAGAAGGTCAAACGGGTAGTGTTGTGTTCCGGTAAAGTGTATTACGACTTATTAGAGCAGCGCCGTAAAAACGAACAGGATAACGTTGCGATTATTCGTATTGAGCAACTTTATCCGTTCCCACACAAAGCGGTCCACCAGGCGATCAGTGCTTATAGCCATGTTACTGACTTTGTCTGGTGCCAAGAAGAGCCACTAAACCAAGGGGCTTGGTACTGCTGCCAACACAACTTCCACGATGTCGTCCCTGCCGGGGCAAAATTACGCTACGCAGGTCGAGCGGCCTCCGCTTCACCTGCCGTGGGATATATGTCTGTTCACCAAAAACAGCAGCAAGATTTAGTTAATGATGCGCTGAACGTTGATTGATAAAAAGGAAAGACAATGAGTAGCTTAGAAATTTTCGTTCCCGATTTGCCGGAATCTGTTGCCGATGCCACCGTTGCCACGTGGCACAAACAGCCTGGCGACAGCGTCCAGCGCGATGAAGTGCTGGTAGAAATTGAAACGGATAAAGTTATCCTAGAAGTCCCTGCCGCGGCCGATGGCATACTTGAGGCGATTGTTGAGGAAGAGGGGGCGACCGTCGTCTCTCGTCAACTTTTAGGTCGTCTGAAAGAAGGAAACAGTGCGGGTAAGGAGAGTTCAGCAACGCCGGCTACGGCATCAGAAGCGCCTGCCACCTCTGCCGCGCCAACCCAAGAGAGTAATGAAGAATCTAATGATTTTCTTACCCCTGCGATTCGTCGGTTAATCGCGGAACATACTCTCGATGCTAGCCAAATTAAAGGTAGTGGTGTGGGTGGACGTATCACGCGTGAAGATGTTGAAAAGCATCTGGCTGCGGCGAAATCGTCTCCAAAAACTGAAGCCGCAGCACAGCCTGCGCCGACGCCGCTTTCGAATCGTAGCGAGAAACGCGTACCGATGACACGTTTACGTAAACGTGTGGCGGAGCGTCTATTAGAAGCGAAAAACAGCACGGCGATGTTGACCACCTTCAATGAAGTCAATATGAAGCCGATCATGCAAATTCGCAAGCAGTACGGCGAAGCGTTTGAGAAACGCCATGGTGTGCGCTTAGGCTTTATGTCTTTCTATATTAAAGCGGTGGTCGAAGCCCTTAAACGCTTCCCGGAAGTGAACGCTTCTATCGATGGTGACGAAGTGGTTTATCACAACTATTTCGATGTCAGCATTGCGGTATCAACGCCACGCGGCCTAGTAACGCCTGTACTGAAAGATGTCGATGCGCTAAGCATGGCTGATATCGAGAAGAAGATTAAAGAGTTGGCGATCAAAGGGCGTGACGGTAAGTTGACGGTTGAGGAGTTGACCGGCGGTAACTTTACCATCACTAATGGCGGTGTATTCGGATCGTTGATGTCAACGCCGATCATCAACCCACCGCAAAGCGCGATCTTAGGCATGCATGCTATTAAGGATCGTCCGATGGCGGTCAATGGCCAAGTGGAAATCCTACCGATGATGTATCTGGCACTCTCCTACGATCACCGCCTGATCGATGGTCGTGAATCGGTAAGCTACCTCGTCGCGATTAAAGACCTACTCGAAGATCCTGCACGTCTGCTGCTGGATGTCTAATTTACTATGGCGTGCGAAAGCGCGCCTATTTTTCTGACCTGAATGGATAATACCCTATGAATTTACATGAATATCAGGCGAAACAGCTATTTGCACGTTATGGCTTACCTGCGCCGTCTGGTTACGCTTGTTCTACCCCTCGCGAAGCTGAAGAAGCTGCATCGAAGATTGGTAGTGGACCGTGGGTAGTAAAATGCCAAGTTCACGCCGGGGGCCGCGGTAAAGCGGGTGGCGTAAAAGTTGTTAAGAGTAAAGAAGAGATCCGCAGCTTTGCAGAAGGCTGGTTGGGTAAGAATTTAGTGACTTACCAAACTGACGCAAAGGGCCAACCCGTTAACCAGATTCTAGTTGAAGCCGCTACCGATATCGATAAAGAGCTTTATCTGGGCGCAGTTGTCGACCGTAGCACCCGCCGTGTAGTGTTTATGGCCTCTACAGAAGGCGGTGTTGAGATTGAGAAGGTGGCTGAAGAAACGCCACACTTAATTCATAAAATGGCGCTGGATCCTTTAACCGGCCCAATGCCTTATCAAGGTCGCGAGCTTGCGTTTAAACTGGGGCTGGAAGGGAAACAAGTTGGCCAATTCGCCAAAATCTTTATGGGTTTAGCGAAGCTATTCTTAGAGCGTGATCTGGCATTAGTTGAAATCAACCCGTTAGTGATCACCACAGAAGGCGACCTGATTTGCCTAGATGGTAAACTGGGCGCTGATAGCAACGCAATGTTCCGTCAACCTGAACTACGTGAAATGCATGACCCAAGCCAAGAAGATTCTCGCGAAGCGCATGCTGCGCAGTGGGAACTCAACTACGTTGCGTTAGAAGGCAACATCGGGTGTATGGTCAACGGTGCTGGCCTGGCAATGGGAACGATGGATATCGTTAAACACCATGGTGGTCAACCAGCCAACTTCCTTGATGTGGGCGGTGGTGCAACGAAAGAGCGTGTTACAGAAGCCTTTAAAATCATTCTCTCAGATGATGCAGTGAAGGCAGTACTGGTCAATATCTTTGGTGGGATCGTCCGTTGTGACTTGATTGCCGACGGTATTATCGGTGCAGTTGAAGAAGTTGGAGTGAATGTTCCAGTCGTCGTTCGCCTTGAAGGGAATAATGCTGAATTAGGCGCACAACGTTTAGCAGAAAGTGGTTTAAATATCATCGCAGCTACCAGTCTGACTGACGCTGCCCAGCAAGTTGTCGCTGCGGCGGAGGGTAAATAATGTCTATTTTGATCGATAAGAATACTAAAGTCATTTGCCAAGGCTTCACCGGTGGCCAAGGTACGTTCCACTCAGAACAAGCGATCGCTTACGGTACGCAAATGGTCGGTGGCGTTACGCCAGGAAAAGGTGGAACTACCCACTTAGGCTTACCAGTATTTAATACTGTACGTGAAGCCGTTGAGGCCACAGGCGCAACCGCTTCTGTGATCTACGTTCCAGCGCCGTTCTGTAAAGACAGTATTTTAGAGGCGATCGACGCGGGCATTAAACTGATCATCACCATCACCGAAGGTATCCCAACTCTGGATATGCTGACCGTGAAAGTGAAACTGGATCAAGCTGGCGTAAGAATGATCGGGCCTAACTGCCCAGGCGTGATCACGCCGGGCGAATGTAAAATCGGTATTATGCCTGGACACATTCACCAACCAGGTCGTGTCGGGATCGTTTCACGCTCTGGGACCCTGACCTACGAAGCCGTTAAACAAACGACTGATATCGGATACGGCCAATCGACCTGTGTCGGTATCGGTGGTGATCCGATTCCAGGGTCAAACTTCATCGACATTCTAGAATTATTCGAAAAAGATCCCCAAACCGAAGCGATTGTCATGATCGGCGAAATCGGTGGTAGCGCCGAGGAAGAGGCTGCAGCCTATATCAAAGCGCATGTCACTAAACCTGTCGTGAGCTATATCGCAGGGGTTACTGCACCTAAAGGTAAGCGTATGGGACATGCTGGAGCGATTATCGCAGGCGGAAAAGGTACAGCAGACGAGAAATTTGCTGCACTTGAAGCCGCTGGCGTTAAGACGGTTCGCAGTCTTGCCGACATCGGTGATGCAGTAAAAGCGGTACTGCCTGCTAAATAATTATTAGCCGTCTAAATGATAAGCCATCGAATTTTTTCGGTGGCTTTTTTATTCATATTTGAAACAATAAAACCAATTAAATTTAACATTGTATTATTTCCAAAATATAGTTATTAAAATCTAGATCGAGATCAATTAACCCTCCGCTAGTTTCTAGAAATAATTAATCACTAAGATTACATTATCTTCCACTATCACCGTTACCGCTCCTCGTCTCTCTCGGTTCTACACCAAGGGAGAGAACACCTTTTCAAATAAAGAATAGAGGAGGCGTTTCGGCAGATAATAAGCAGCCTAATCATAATTAAAGACCATTACTATTACGCTGGGTTATCAACACTATCTATTTAGATTTCATTGAGTTTATTGAAATAATTTCCAGTAACTGGTGAAAACTAGAGTAAAACAAGGAGTAAGAATGTTTGATATCGTCGAACTCTCTCGCTTACAGTTTGCTTTGACCGCAATGTACCATTTCCTATTTGTCCCCCTAACGCTTGGGATGGCGTTCTTATTGGCAATTATGGAAACTGTCTATGTTTTTACCGGCAAGCAAATCTATAAAGACATGACCAAATTCTGGGGAAAACTGTTTGGGATCAATTTTGCCTTAGGGGTCGCGACTGGCCTCACCATGGAGTTTCAATTCGGCACTAACTGGTCTTATTACTCCCACTACGTCGGCGATATCTTCGGTGCGCCGCTTGCGATTGAAGGACTGATGGCTTTCTTCTTGGAGTCAACCTTCGTCGGGCTATTTTTCTTTGGTTGGGAAAGATTAGGCAAAATACAACATTTGGCCGTCACTTGGTTAGTGGCACTCGGATCTAATCTCTCTGCATTATGGATACTCGTCGCAAATGGATGGATGCAGAATCCGGTAGCCTCAGAATTTAACTTCGAAACCATGCGTATGGAGATGGTGAGTTTCTCTGAACTCGTATTAAACCCCGTTGCACAAGTTAAATTTGTTCATACCGTCGCGTCCGGTTATACCACTGGTGCGATTTTCGTGCTGGCCATCAGTGCGTGGTACTTATTAAAAGGACGTGATATCGCTTTTGCAAAACGTTCTTTTGCTATCGCCGCGAGTTTCGGCATGGCGGCGATTCTTTCAGTGATTATTCTCGGTGATGAATCGGGATATGAAATGGGGGATGTACAGAAAACGAAACTCGCCGCCATTGAGGCCGAGTGGGAGACACAACCTGCACCTGCTGCTTTCACGTTATTTGGCCTTCCTGATCAACAGGCGGAAAAAAACCATTACGCCGTTCAAGTGCCATACCTACTCGGGTTAATCGCGACACGTTCTACCGATAAACCGGTTCTCGGCTTGAAAGATCTATTAGCCGAACATGAAGTTCGGATTAGGAATGGGGTGAAAGCCTATGCCTTATTAAACGAGCTACGTCATGGTAATCAGGACAGTACGGTTCGTGAGGCATTTGAGGAGCACAAGAAGGACTTAGGCTATGGACTTCTCTTAAAACGCTACACGTCCAATGTAAGCGATGCCACAGAAGCTCAGATTCAGCAAGCAACGAAAGATTCAATACCGAGTGTGGCACCGCTCTATTTTTCATTCCGGATAATGGTGCTGTGTGGTGTTCTCATGTTCTTAGTCATCGCCGCTTCTTTTGTTACGGTGCTACGTAATCGAATTGGGCAGAATCGCTGCCTACTGAAAGCCGTTTTTTGTGCGCTGCCCTTACCGTGGATTGCGGTCGAATCGGGTTGGTTTGTGGCGGAATATGGACGTCAGCCTTGGGCGATCGGCGAAGTACTCCCGACGGCCGTCGCGCACTCATCCTTATCTGTAGGCGATCTACTTTTCTCAATGGGATTAATACTAGGCCTTTACACCTTATTCATTATCGCTGAAATGTATTTGATGATTAAGTTTGCTCGTCTAGGTCCATCGAGTTTGAAAACCGGTCGTTATCATCACGAGCAATCTACCGATCACGCTTCAGTGTAAAAATCGAGGACGTAAGTATGTTTGACTATGAAGTATTACGCTTTGTGTGGTGGCTACTGATTGGCATCCTATTTATCGGATTTGCCGTCACTGACGGCTTCGATATGGGGGTAGGGATGTTGGGACGCATAATCGGTCGTAGTGATAACGAACGACGGGTCATGATCAATAGCATCGCTCCTCACTGGGATGGAAACCAGGTATGGCTCATTACAGCAGGGGGGGCGCTGTTTGCTGCGTGGCCAATGGTCTACGCCGCGGCATTTTCCGGCTTTTATGTAGCGATGATGCTGGTACTCGCATCATTATTCTTCCGTCCGATTGGCTTTGATTATCGGTCAAAATTGGAAAACCCAACGTGGCGCGGAATGTGGGATTGGGGGATCTTTATCGGTAGTTTTGTGCCTCCTTTGGTTATTGGGGTGGCGTTCGGGAATCTACTACAAGGCGTCCCTTTCCATTTCGATAGTGATTTGCGTCTTTTCTACACGGGTAACTTTTTTCAACTACTCAATCCTTTCGCACTCGTTACTGGTGTGGTGAGCGTGACAATGATCTTAACGCAAGGTGCGACCTACCTGATGATGCGTACCGACTCCGTGTTATTGAAAAAAAGCCAGCGTTGTAGCCAAATCAGTAGCGTAATCATGTTGGTGTGTTTCGCAATAGCAGGAGTATGGTTGGCGAAGGGGATAGAAGGGTATCAATTAGCATCTGTCCTTAATCACAGTGCAGCATCAAACCCGCTAGGTAAAGAAGTGGTAACCGGAGTCGGTTTATGGATGACCAACTTCGCCACGCTACCACTTTTATGGATATTCCCCATTGGCGGGTTGGTTTTTGCCTTAGCGACATGTTTATTGGCGACAATCAAACGTGCGGCATGGGCTTTCGTGACCTCTTCGCTGACCATTGCCTGCGTCATCATGACGGTAGGGGTGGCAATGTTCCCATTTATTATGCCATCGAGCACCAATAATAGTAATAGTCTGACGATGTGGGATGCAACGTCGAGTCAGCTCACTTTGACGACCATGACCTTTGCCGCGATGATCTTTGTACCTATCGTTTTGGCCTACACCATCTGGTGTTATTACAAAATGTTTGGTCGCATCACCGAGCAAGATATCGAAAACAATACTCACTCACTGTATTAAAGGGGGTTCTCTATGTGGTATTTCGCCTGGATATTAGGCACTTTACTCGCTTGTTCATTCGGAATAATGACGGCTTTAGCGTTAGAAAACAGTGAAAAAGAGAAAACTCCGAAACCGTAACATCCTGCTGTTGAATTAATTTGTCTAATCTTCTCTTTAGCCCTACTGAACTCGTTCAGTGGGGCTTTTTTATTTTGTCGGCTAACGTCATGATAAATAAGCATTAAAATTTATTTTTCGCGGGCGGTAAGTCGTTTAAAAGGTAAAGAAAAATAATTATTTTATCAAGCAGAGTTTGCCCCATTCCCAAGCTCATTGCTCTTGCGTATAGTAGCGGAGTTTAAACCATTATAGGGATGTAGAGTGAGTCAAATGCTGTTTCGTTGGCCAATCAGAGTTTACTACGAAGACACTGATGCGGGGGGCGTGGTTTATCATGCAAGCTATATCGCGTTTTATGAACGTGCTAGAACAGAAATGTTACGTGCGAAAGCAATCAACCAACAATTCTTACTCGAAAAACAAATTGGATTTGTCGTTCGTAAGATGAGTGTTGATTATCGTGCGGCGGCACGATTGGACGATATGCTTGAGGTGACGACTGAAATCGTCAAGATGACCCGCGCGACTATTACTTTTTTGCAACGGATCATGGATGCTGAAGGTAAAGTCATCAACGAGGCAGAGGTGTTGATTGCCTGCATTAATTTACACCAGATGAAGCCTATCGCGCTTCCTACGTTTATTGTCGCGGAGTTTACGCAGTGACTGACATGAATATTTTTGATTTGTTCCTTAAGGCAAGCCTTCTGGTCAAATTCATTATGTTAATTTTGATAGCTTTCTCAATAGTTTCATGGGCTATTATCATTCAACGTACCCGGATCCTTAATGCTGCCTCGCGCGAAGTCGTCGAATTTGAAGAAAAATTCTGGTCTGGTGTCGATCTGTCCAAGCTATATCAAGAGAGCCAAACACGCCGTGACGAGTTAACAGGTACTGAACAAATTTTCTACTCGGGTTTCAAAGAGTTCGCGCGTTTGCATAAAATCAACAGCCCGATCCCTGATGCAGTTGTTGAAGGTGCGACACGTGCAATGCGTATTTCAACAAACCGTGAGTTAGAGACATTAGAAGCCCATATTCCTTTTTTAGGTACAGTCGGTTCTATTAGTCCCTATATCGGCCTGTTCGGTACGGTTTGGGGGATCATGCATGCCTTTATTTCTCTCGGTGCGGTGAAACAAGCCACTTTACAGATGGTTGCTCCAGGTATTGCAGAAGCACTGATTGCAACGGCAATCGGTCTTTTCGCCGCGATCCCTGCGGTAATGGCTTACAACCGCCTGAATCAGCGTGTGAATAAACTTGAGCAGGGTTACGACAATTTTGCAGAAGAATTTACTGCCATCTTGCACCGTCAAGCTTATAACAGCGAAATGACTAAGTAATCAGGGGTTGACTCATGGCTAGAACGCGCGGTCGCGGACGTCGTGACTTAAAATCAGAAATTAATATCGTCCCACTGTTGGATGTATTACTCGTTTTGTTACTGATCTTTATGGCAACGGCTCCCATTATTACGCAAAGCGTTGAAGTAGATCTGCCAGATGCAACAGACTCCAAAACGGTGTCGAGCGACGATAACCCCCCTGTTATCGTTGAAGTCGCTGGTGTTGGTCAGTACAGCATTGTTGTTGATCATAATCGTATGACACAGTTGCCACCTGAACAGGTCGTCAATGAAGCTCAGCGCCAATTAGAGCAAAACCCTAAAACGGTTTTCTTGATTGGGGGAGCAAAAGAAGTGCCCTACGATGAAATTATTAAGGCGCTGAATCTACTGCATCAAGCAGGAGTTAAATCAGTAGGCTTAATGACACAACCCATTTAACAGCGAAGCATAGCGGGAATCGTGAGTGTCGAAGTTAACAGAACAGAACGATAAGTTGAAAAGAGCGGTTGTCATCTCTATCGCATTGCATGTCGTGTTGATTGCAATATTGATTATCAGCTCAATGAATGAACATATCGAAACAAGCTCTGGTGGCGGTGGCGGGAGTGATATTGATGCTGTGATGGTCGATCCTGGTGCCGTAGTCGAGCAATATAACGCGTCTAAGTCTGCTCAGCCTGCATCCAAGGCTGAGCAGGCGAAGCAAGCGGCTGCCCAAGCTAAAGCAGAAGCGGCAGAGCAAGCCAAAGAAGCGGCGCAAGAAGCTAAGCAGGCCAAAGCCGAGGCGGCTGCTCAAGCGAAAGCCGAGGCAGCAGAACAAGCTAAGCAGGCGGCTGCTCAAGCGAAAGCCGAGGCAGCAGAACAAGCTAAGCAGGCGGCAGCTCAAGCGAAAGCCGAGGCAGCAGAACAGGCCAAGCAGGCGGCAGCTCAAGCGAAAGCCGAGGCAGCAGAACAGGCCAAGCAGGCGGCGGCTCAAGCGAAAGCCGAGGCAGCAGAACAGGCC
>NZ_JABBFP010000006.1 GCF_018494085.1 Rosenbergiella collisarenosi
CGCTGCGTATCGTGCTTTGCCGTGTCAGTGGATGCGCATTATAGGGAGTTCCGCTGAGAGCGCAAGGGATTATTTAATAAAAATAATCAGTTGCTGGAGATTCGTGCAATTTGCTTATTATTTGTAAGATTCTCTAAGATTTCGAAACCATATTGATGCAAAACGGGTAAAAGTGCGGCTAATTTATCATCTTCTTTTGTGCAAAACGCAGTGTTGGGTAGCCCCATTGAGCTATTTATGTTGTTGTCCCTGAGTAAATAAATCGCTCGCCTCGCGATAGCAGAGCCAGAATCAATAAATAGCGTGTTTTCTGGAAAGACCTGTTCTAGCTCATCCTTTAATAAAGGGAAGTGAGTACACCCTAAAATAATCGTGTCAGGAACTGTGGTGAGATGTAACCATGGCTCCACGGCAGAGCGTACATCATCTAGGTCTACTTCTTGATGATGGAGTTTATGCTCCGCTAGTTCCACTAACGAAGATGCTCCTAACATCTCGATACGACATCCTTCAGCAAATTGCTTGATAAGTTTATACGTATACTCTCGCTGTATCGTACCCTGCGTAGCGAGTAAACCAATGATGCCATTACGCGTCAATTGCGCAGCCGGTTTAATCGCGGGCACAACGCCTATCACTGGGAAGTCAAAAGTATGACGGAGCGGGGGGAGTGTAATCGTGCTGGCCGTATTGCAAGCAATCACTGCAAGGTCGATGGTATAACGTTGAGCTATCTGCTGCGTAATATGTAGCACACGCTCAATAATAAAAGCTTCCTGTTTCGTTCCATAGGGGAACCCTTCATTATCGAAGACATAAAGATAATGAGCCATCGGTAGTAGCTTCTTTATTTCACTATAAACAGAAAGCCCCCCTACTCCAGAATCGATGATCAGTATTGTTGGAGAGAGAGTTGGAGTACGGGCTGACTCTTCTGAAGGAGATTGAATCGGAATAACCATTAATTTCTCGTACGCATCTGATTATGACAGTAATGATATCATTCTCTACACAATTAACTCAGCAACTGATTACGAGAGAAACTGGACATCGTATATAGAATCCCTACAATTCAGCGCTGATCAGGTTATCCTATAGGTTCAATTTATGACTCCGGAACATCTTCCCATAGCACAATACGATGCTCAGCTGACTGAAAAGCGCCAGCGCCTCAGCCACTTGTTATCATCTTATGAACATCCAGAAATCGAGGTTTTCCGCTCCCCTGTGAGTCATTACCGTATGCGTGCGGAATTCCGTTTATGGCATGAAAATGACGACTTGTACCATATCATGTTCGACCAACAAACCAAGTCACGGATTCGCGTCGAGCAGTTTCCGGCCGCAAGTGAGTTAATCAATCAATTGATGCCGATTATGATCGATGCACTAAAAAAGAATCAGGTGCTGCGACATAAAGTATTTCAAATTGACTACCTCACTACTCTTAGTGGTGAAGCCTTAGTCACTCTTCTCTATCACCGTCCGCTACAGGATGATTGGATCGCTGCCGCGCGTGACTTACGCGACAGCCTACGTGACCAAGGTTTTACTCTCGATATTATAGGCCGAGCCACTAAAACTAAAATTACATTAGATAAAGACTATATAGAAGAAGCACTCAACGTAAATGGTGAAACACTCGTTTATCGACAAGTTGAGAATAGCTTTACGCAACCTAATGCCGCTATCAATATTTCTATGCTCGAATGGGCACAGGCTATCACTGAGGATTCAACCGGCGATCTTCTTGAGCTATATTGCGGCAATGGTAATTTCTCTATCGCTCTAGCAAAAAACTTTCAGCGAGTGCTTGCGACAGAAATAGCAAAACCGTCAGTGGAATCAGCGCAATACAACATCGCTGCCAATCATATTGATAATCTACAAATTATTCGAATGTCAGCTGAAGAGTTTACGCAAGCCATGCAGGGCGTTAGGGCGTTTAATCGTCTGAAAGGTATCGACCTAAGCGCTTACAATTGTGAGACTATTTTTGTCGATCCACCGCGCAGTGGGCTTGACGAGCAAACGCTAGCTATGGTGCAGCAATATCCACGTATCCTTTATATATCCTGTAATCCAGAAACGCTTTGCGAAAACCTCTCGGTATTGGGAAAAACGCACACCATCTCACGTGTTGCGTTATTCGATCAGTTTCCCTACACCCATCATATGGAGTCTGGCGTTTTACTCACATTACGCTAGCGCTATGGAACCCTATTTTGAATAGGGTTCATCATTCTTACTCTTCGCTTTGTAGCGCCAATCGCTCTTGCTCTCGGCGGTACCAGTAGTAAGCACCTTTGGAAATCATCCTTAATTGCAGGACTAAACGCTCTTCAAGTAGTCGACGATGCGTCAGGTCGATATCCAAGGCCTCGGCCCCTGCGCTGAACACAATAGTGACCATTGCCTCAGCCTGGGCTTCAGTAAAACTTCTCGGCATATGATTTTCGAGTTCTAAATAGTCAGCTAATTCAGCGATAAAATGTTGAATCTCTCGTGCAACCGCTGCACGAAATGCAGAAGAGGTCCCCGACCGCTCGCGTAAAAGTAGCCTAAAGGCGTTTGGATTATTACCGATAAATTCCATAAAGGTCGCAACAGAGGTCCGAATAATGCTGCCCCCTTTAGCAATACGCTGTCGCGCTTGACGCATCAGCTGACGAAGCATAAGACCACTCTCATCAACCATAGTGAGTCCCAATTCATCAACATCCTTGAAATGTCGATAAAAAGAGGTTGGCGCGATCCCTGCCTCACGCGCAACTTCTCGTAGACTTAGGCTAGCAAAACTACGTTCAGCACTGAGTTGACTAAATGCAGCTTCAACAAGTGCTCGCCTTGTACGTTCTTTTTGCTGCGCCCTAACGCCCATGACTTCTGCCTTTTTATCTTTCATGGTAAGACTATACCAAAGTTTCAGCGTACAGCGTCGGAAACATTATTACGCTCTGTTACTTAAATCTTTGCGCAGAAATGCGGAAAAAAGGTTTTACCATTTAGCTAGTATCACGAAGATGTTAGAATCAGGTTGTAAAAATGTATAGAGAAATAGGACATATGGGTATGAAACAGTCTTACGATTACGACGCCATTGTCATTGGTTCCGGACCTGGTGGTGAAGGTGCAGCAATGGGCCTGGTTAAGCAAGGTGCTCACATTGCTGTTGTTGAACGCTATCACAATATCGGTGGTGGTTGTACGCACTGGGGGACAATTCCCTCTAAAGCTTTACGTCACGCTGTTAGCCGTATCATCGAGTTCAATTTGAACCCCCTATACAGCGATCACTCTCGCTTATTACGCTCCTCTTTTGCTGATATTCTTAGACATACCGAAAATGTCATCCAACAGCAAACAAATATGCGCCAAGGGTTTTATGAGAGAAACCACTGCGCGCTGTACCAAGGTGATGCACGCTTCATCGATGCACACACTATCGAACTCACGGCTCATGATGGCTCTGTCGAACTGCTTACAGCCGAGAAATTTGTCATCGCCTGTGGGTCACGTCCTTATCACCCCGATAACATCGACTTTACCCACCCGCGTGTCTACGATTCCGATTCGATCTTGGACCTAAAACACGAGCCGAGCCATGTCATTATCTACGGTGCTGGCGTGATTGGCTGCGAGTACGCCTCCATCTTCCGTGGTTTGGGCGTAAAAGTTGATCTGATCAATACCCGCGACCGTTTATTAGCGTTCTTAGACCAAGAAATGTCAGATTCACTCTCCTATCACTTTTGGAACAATGGGGTAGTCATCCGCCATAACGAAGAGTTCGAGAAAGTTGAAGGTGTCGAAGATGGGGTGATTATGCACCTCAAATCTGGTAAGAAGATGAAAGCCGACTGCTTATTATTTGCTAATGGACGGACAGGTAATACCGATTCGCTCTCTTTAGAAAATGCAGGGCTTGAGGCAGATGGCCGCGGCTTACTAAAAGTCAATAACATGTACCAGACTAGCCAGCCTCATATTTTCGCAGTAGGCGACGTTATCGGTTATCCAAGCCTAGCCTCAGCAGCTTACGACCAAGGTCGTATCGCTGCACAAGCCATCGTCAAGGGCGAAGCGACTGCGCATCTGGTCGAGGACATACCAACAGGTATCTATACTATTCCGGAGATTAGCTCAATTGGGAAAACCGAACAGCAATTAACGGCTATGAAAGTGCCGTACGAAGTGGGTCGCGCGCAATTCAAGCACCTCGCACGTGCGCAAATCGTCGGTATGAATGTTGGTAGCCTTAAAATTCTTTTCCATCGTGAAACGAAAGAAATTTTGGGCATTCACTGCTTCGGTGAGAGGGCCGCTGAGATCATTCATATCGGCCAAGCCATCATGGAGCAGAAGAACGGTGGTAATACGATCGAGTACTTCGTGAATACCACCTTTAACTATCCAACGATGGCTGAAGCCTATCGCGTTGCAGCGTTAAACGGCTTAAATAGGCTGTTTTAGTACGTCTGCCGGTAGTGCGTACATGTGCGCGCTAATCGCCTCTGCAAGTTGCTCATAGCGGCTTCGCAGAGGTGAACCAGGGCGATAAATTAGCGCAATTGTGCGTTGTGGTACTGGTGATTCACAGCCAATATAACAAACACCATCTCTTTCACGCTCGCTCGGCACGGCTAATGCCGGCATCAGGGTCACGCCACTTCCCGCCGCAACCATGTTCCGCAGAGTCTCAAGACTCGTCGCCCGAAAATGTGTGTCTTCGTCCGCTCCCGCCTGAAAACAGAACCCCATTGCCTGATCGCGTAGACAGTGTCCATCTTCCAACATCAATAATTTCTCCCCTGAAAGATCTGCCATCTGGATAGATTGACGGTCACGCCACGGGTGATCACTGTATACGGCTAACTTCATCGGTTCGTCAAAAAGGGGAACCTCAATGAAAGCTTCAGACTCTTTTACCAATGCCATAATTGCGCAATCTAATTTACCACTATCAAGTTGCGTCAGTAGCTGATGCGTTTGTGCTTCGTGGAGGTACATCTCAAGTTTTGGGAAGCTTTTGTGAAGCATAGGGATAATGTGCGGTAGCAAGTACGGACCGACAGTGGGGATTAGTCCAATGTGTAGCGGCCCCGACATGGTTTCACCTTGTTGGCTGGCCATTTCCTTCAAAATTTTAACTTCGCGTAATACCGTCCGTGCCTGATCGACGAGAAGTAACCCCGCTTGTGTAAATAATACCTTGCGGCTGGTTCTTTCCAGCAACATTACTCCTAACTCATCTTCTAGCTTACGGATCTGCCCACTCAAGGTAGGTTGGCTAACATGACAAGCATCAGCCGCTCGTCTAAAATGACGATGTTCTGCGAGAGAAACAAGATATTCCAGATCACGGATGTTCATTAATTCCCTTCCTTTATGATAGGTCGTAACGATAGGTAGCATAGCAATGAACGATTAGCCCTATCAAGGAATGTCTTATATTATTCAGTCAACAAAGAGTCAACCTACATTAAATATTAAATAGTGGAGCACAACATGCCATTAGAGAATCAAGAAGGTAAAAACGTCCCGCAAGTCACTTTTCATACCCGTCAGGGCGACAAGTGGGTCGATCTGAGCACCGACGATTTATTCAAAAATAAAACAGTCATTGTTTTCTCTTTGCCTGGTGCGTTCACCCCTACGTGCTCGTCTAGCCATCTTCCTCGTTATAACGAGCTGCACAGTGTCTTTGCGGCGCATGGCGTCGATGAAATCCTATGCGTATCCGTGAATGATACTTTCGTTATGAATGCATGGAAACAAGACCAACACGCTGAGAAAATTACTTTTATCCCAGACGGTAATGGTGATTTTAGCCGCGGTATGGGCATGCTTGTGGGTAAAGATGACTTAGGGTTCGGCGAGCGTTCATGGCGTTATTCGATGCTCGTTCGCGATGGCAAAATTGAGAAAATGTTTATTGAGCCAGATCTACCGGGCGACCCGTTCGAAGTATCAGATGCAGATACTATGCTTAAGTATTTGGCACCTGACCACAAACTCCAAGAGTCTGTCTCGATCATCACCAAGCCTGGCTGTCCTTTCTGTGCAAAAGCGAAGCAGTTATTGCAAGACAAAGGTCTACAATATGAAGAGTTGGTGTTGGGACAAGACGCTACCACTGTTAGCTTACGCGCGATCACTGGCCGCTCAACCGTACCACAAGTCTTTATCGGAGGCCGCCACATCGGGGGCAGCGACGACTTAGAAAAACATTTCGCAGTATAAATATCGATAAGAAGAAAGTGCCACACCAGGGTAGCGGACGAATTTTCGTCCGCTTTTTTTTATGCTAGCCGTACGCGAGCTTGTTCAATCGCGTAAGCGACTTGTTCACCAGCAACACCGCCTTTCGCATTACGCTTATCGAGACAAGACTGAAGCGAAAGTAGAGGATAAACATCTGCCTCTATCGTGTTGCTAAACTGTTTGAAATATTCCAGCGAGAGTTGTTCAAGAGGAATACCTTGTTTAATGGCTGCAACGACCACTTCACCGACAATATGATGCGCTTCACGGAAAGGGACACCCTTAGCCACTAGATAATCCGCCAACTCTGTGGAGTTCGCATAGCCTTGTTCCGCCGCTTCTTGGCAGCGTGCACGATTTAGTTGAATATCTTCCAATACCAGACAGCTCATATGTAGGCACTCTAGCCATGTATCGAGTGCATCAAATAAGCCCTCTTTATCCTCTTGCATATCCTTATTGTAAGCTAGAGGAAGCCCCTTAAGCGTCATCATCATGCCCGTGAGTGCCCCTTGTACTCGCCCACATTTCCCGCGGATAAGCTCTAGCGCATCCGGGTTTTTCTTCTGTGGCATTAATGAGGAGCCCGACGTCACCTTATCTGATAACTCAATAAATCCAGCCTCTCCAGAATTAAAGAAAATCATATCTTCTGCAAAGCGTGATAAGTGTATCATGCTGATAGAGGCATGACTCATCAACTCCAACGCATGGTCGCGGTCAGAGACAGAGTCGAGGCTGTTACGGGTGGCGCTGGAAAATCCTAACCAGTCGGCTAATTGCTCACGATCGATGGGGTATGCCGTTCCTGCTAGAGCACCGCATCCTAATGGGCTCACATCAATGCGCTTCAGTGCATCCTCTAAACGGCTCTCATCGCGTGCGAGCATCTCGGTATAAGCCAAACACCAGTGAGCAAAAGTAATAGGTTGCGCACGTTGTAAGTGCGTATAGCCTGGCATAACAACATCTTGATGTGCTGACGCTGTCTCAACAAGAGCGCTCTGTAAGGCTCTTACTGCGCTGATCAGTTCAGCTACCTGAAACTTACACCATAATTTTAGGTCGGTCGCAACTTGGTCATTACGGCTACGTCCCGTATGAAGCTTTTTACCTAACGCCCCTACCTTCTCAATAAGCTTACCTTCGACCCAACTGTGGATATCTTCGGCATCACTCTCCAGGATCTGCATCGGGTTTTCACGCACTTCACTTAGTAATGCAACCAGAGCCTGCTCAAGTCGTTGTTGCTCTTCAGCCGTGAGCACATTAACGGTAACCAAAGCCTTCGACCACGCTACCGACCCCGTAATATCTTGCTCAGCCAAACGATAGTCAAAGCGTAATGAGTCGTTGAAATGTTTGAACCGTTGATCGGCTGCCTGAGTGAACCGCCCGCCCCACAATGCCATGGTAACTCTCCTGAGAAATAGATAAAGAGGTGGCCTCACGGCCACCCAAAAACTTATTGTTGTTTTAATGCCCGGATACGA
Organism: Rosenbergiella collisarenosi; assembly: GCF_018494085.1. Lineage (GTDB taxonomy): Bacteria > Pseudomonadota > Gammaproteobacteria > Enterobacterales > Enterobacteriaceae > Rosenbergiella > Rosenbergiella collisarenosi. Next base: position 7,758 of record NZ_JABBFP010000006.1, read on the forward strand.
GAAGACAGCGAGTAAAGGCGAATAAATCCTTCCGCATGGCTATGATCATACACCTCATCTTCGCCAAAGGTCGCGAATTCTTCAGAATACAGGCTATTGTCGGATTTCTTTTTAATTGCCGTAGCATGCCCTTTATAAAGACGGATAACGACTTCGCCATTCAGCTCTTCCGCTAACGATTCAGCTGAGGCTTGCAGCGCTTTGCGGATCGGGGTAAACCAACGACCATCGTAAACAACGTAAGACATCTCTAAGCCGAGCTGCTCACGCCATTTGAAACTGTCACGGTCTAGAACCAGTTGCTCAACTGCACGTAACGCGTTGACCATAATAGTCCCGCCCGGGGTTTCATAGCAGCCACGCGACTTCATACCGACTAAACGGTTCTCGACAATATCAATCCGGCCAACGCCATGTTTGGCACCCAGGACATTCAATTTTTCTAATGCTTGGAACGGGCTTAGTCTCTCACCATTCACGGCGACTACTTTGCCTTTCTCTACCGACAGGGTAATTTCTTCAGGTTGGTCTGGTGCGTCTAGGGGATCGACGGTCCAGACCCAGCAATCTTGGTTCGCAGCATTAGCAGGGCTTTCTAATACACCGCCTTCTGTAGAGATATGCCACGCATTTTCATCACGACTGTAGATTTTTTCTAAACTCGCGGTAGTCGGGATATCGCGCTGTTTGAGGTAATCGAGTAAAGCCTCACGAGAACGTAGATCCCATTCACGCCACGGCGCAATGACTTTTAACTGTGGTGCTAAAGCCGCATAAGTACTTTCGAAGCGTACTTGGTCATTACCTTTACCCGTCGCACCGTGACACAGTGCGTCCGCACCCACTTTCAGCGCGACTTCAACTTGAGCCTTAGCGATAATGGGACGCGCCATAGAGGTACCCAGTAGGTAAGTGCCTTCGTACAGCGCACCAGTCTGCAACACTGGGTACACATACTCACGGATAAACTCTTCACGTAGGTCGACGACGTGACATTCGCTGGCTCCAGACTGCATCGCCTTTTTCTCTACACCTTCTAAATCCGCAGGATCTTGGCCAACGTTGGCGACAAACGCGACAACCTCACAGCCATAATTCTCTTTTAACCAAGGGATAATCGCCGAGGTGTCAAGACCGCCTGAATACGCTAAAACGATTTTATTAATATTGTGAGTTTGCATTATAGATCCTTGAAAATATTCATTAATTTACGCAACAATTCGTGTACCAATGGCTAAGCCATTAAATAAGTCTGGCAGTTTTTCAGCATGTCGCCAGCTGGCAATATCAACCGGTCTGTTCAGGGTACGCGCCGCATCTAATGCAGCATTGACTTTAACAATCATCCCGTCGGTAATAATGCCTTGATCAATCAATGTTTCTGCCATCTTAGCCGACATCTGATCAATTTTTTGCCCTTTACCATCTAGGATACCGCTAACGTCGGAAAGCAGAATTAAATCTGCTCCTAAGGCTGCCGCTAACGCTGTCGCCGCTTGGTCTGCATTAACGTTCATCAGCTGCCCCCCATCAGTAATACCGATAGAACTGATAATTGGCAAATATTCAGCGGCTAAAAGTGTCTGTAATAATGCTGGATTTCCAGCAGAGGCATGACCGACATGACCTAGCGACTCGTCCAATTGCGTGACTTGCGTAATATTGCCATCTCCCAGAGATAGCCCTACGGCTGGGATAGCATATTTTTTTGCCCACGCTAACAGGGTCTTATTCGCCGTCCCGGCCAGCGCACCAGTAATAATATCGATTTGGTCGGCCGGGGTTACGCGTAAGCCATTCTGTTTCTTAACGGGGAGATTAAGCTGCCCCATCAACTCGTCAACTAAGCAACCACCACCATGAACGATCACTAACTGTCGTTGGTGCTGCATACGATAGTGTTGTAACGCTTCGAAGAGACGCGCAAGCGCTTCTTCACTGTCTAACAACACGCCACCTACTTTGATAATTAATGGATTTGCCATAATCGTTGACTCTTTTTTAAAGTAAGGAGACGGTCGGCGCAAAGCCAAACCGGATATTCAAGCACTGCACGGCTTGCGAAGCTGCCCCTTTCAATAAGTTATCTTCCACGCTAACCAAAATAAGATGCTTTCCTTCAACCGCGAAACCGATATCGCAGAATGGAAGGCCTATCACACCTTTAAGCGCGGGAACGCCTTCATCGTAAAGCCTTACAAGCGGCTGATTATCATAAGCTTGATGAAAAATGGCTAAGATCTCTTCACGCGAAACCGCTGTTCTTAACTGACAAGTGATTGTTTCTGAGATGCCTCGCGGAAAGTCTCCTAAATGAGGAGTAAAGATAACCGAGGTTCCAAGATGTGCCGCAATCTCAGGTTGATGCCGATGCGTGAAAATACCGTAGGGTTGTAAGCTCACCTCACATAAGCTGGTTTTCAGCGCAGCCTTACGTCCAGCACCACTGACACCACTAGTTGCGTTGATGACTGGCCAGAATTCAGTATTCAGCAACTGACGGTCTAATAGGGGTTTTAATGCTAACTGCGCGGCGGTCGGGTAGCAGCCGGGTACAGCCACAAGCTGAGCGGTCAGTATTTTATCTGCCTGCCATTCTGCTAGTCCATATACCGCTTTGGCTAGCCAGTCAGGATGCTGATGGGTAAATCCATAGTAGCGAGTATAAAAATCTGGGTCGTTGACGCGGAAGGCTCCTGACAAGTCGAAGACTGTACAGCCTGCTGCAAGGAATATTGGCGCTAAATCGTGGCTAATTTCATGCGCTGTTGCTAAAAAAACAATGTCATGTTGGTCGGCTAAAGCTTGTGGATCAGTCATTCCCTGCAGAGTGAGGTCGAGACGACCTTTGAGTTGCGGATAAAGATCTGATAATAATTTACCGGCATCGGCACTTTGTGCAGAGACCGCAATGGTCGCGAGGTTTACTTCTGGGTGACGATTTAAGTAAGTTGCCAGCTCCGCACCAGCGTATCCACTAGCGCCAACAATCAATGCATTTAACATTAGAAAAAACCTTCTCAGCTCTCGTCAACAGATGCGGGTAAAGTCTCTACTTTCCCTTGGATAGTGAATAAATCATTGTCATTACGAGACTCGATAATGTATTTTTATTCACATAATTTGCATGATTATTTGTACATCCTAATCAAAGGAGCGTCAACAGTGAATAACAAATTACCCCCTTTTATCGAAATTTATCGCCAATTAATCGCGACACCTTCAATCAGTGGGACAGATTCTGTACTAGACCAAAGTAACAAGCCACTCATCACTTTACTGGCTAACTGGTTCGAGCAATTAGGCTTTAGCGTTGAGCTACAACCTGTTCCTCATACAAGAGATAAATTCAATTTATTGGCTAAGTATGGTCAGGGATCTGGCGGGCTGTTACTCGCGGGTCATACTGACACCGTCCCTTACGATGAAGGGCGTTGGACACAAGATCCCTTCACCCTCACTGAGCGAGATAATCGTCTATACGGTTTAGGGACTGCTGATATGAAAGGCTTCTTTGCCTTTATTCTTACGGCATTAACCACCATTGATTTACGCTCACTCACCAAACCGCTCTATATACTGGCGACTGCCGACGAAGAAACCACGATGGCAGGCGCCAGCTACTTTGCACAGTCGACGACTATTCGCCCTGATTGTGCGGTCATTGGCGAGCCGACGTCATTACAGCCAGTCAGGGCGCATAAAGGACATCTTTCTAAAGCAATTCGTATCGAAGGTCACTCTGGACACTCAAGCGATCCTGAGAAGGGGATCAATGCGATCGAGTTAATGCATGACTCGATCACTGAACTACAAGGCCTTCGTCGCCAACTTAAAGAGCGCTTCAACCATGATGGATTTGTTATTCCCTATCCAACGATGAATTTTGGGAAAATTTCTGGTGGCGATGCTCCAAATCGAATCTGTGCTTGCTGTGAATTGCATATGGATATCCGCCCGCTTCCTGGGCTTTCACTCACGGACCTGCATGAGTTGTTGGCCGAAGCACTCGCACCAATCAGTGAACAGTGGCCTGGCCGATTGACGATTACTGATCTACATCCGCCTATCCCTGGTTACGAATGCCCCGTGCATCATCCATTAGTCTCACTGATAGAGAAAGTCTTAGACACCAAGACTGAGATTGTGAATTACTGCACGGAGGCGCCTTTCATCCAACAGCTGTGCCCCACCCTAGTATTAGGGCCTGGCTCTATCGAACAGGCACACCAACCTGACGAGTATCTGGAGACAAAATTTATCGAGCCGACCGACCAGCTACTGAAAAAATTAATCCATCATTTTTGTTAAGTAAGAGATAGTAGCCGATGAGTCAGCAATAGATAAAAAACCTTTATAGGTGTAGGGAGTTCAGCACAATCGTCCTTATTCATCGAATAACGTCGATAATTCAGTAAGTTATTAATATAAGCCGTTATTTTCTCAGATTTGACGTGCATTCAGTTACATGGCTAGATAGGTATACAAAAAACCAATAACAACGATCGTTGGGCAGACAATCGCTAAGGGGTAAGGGCATTACATGAACGAACAATATTCAGCTATGCGTAGTAACGTGAGTATGCTTGGTAAACTACTTGGCGACACGATTAAAAATGCTTTAGGTGATGAGATATTAGAACGCGTCGAATCGATAAGAAAACTTTCTAAGGGGTCGCGCGCCGGCAATGATAGCGACCGTGAGGCATTACTGACGACCTTACAAAACTTATCCAACGATGAACTCTTGCCAGTCGCCCGCGCATTTAGTCAATTCCTAAACTTGACCAATGTCGCGGAACAATACCAAACTGTTTCGCATCAATCCCCTGGCGAAAGCCCACCGGAAGTCTTACAAGAAACGTTTCAACGACTCAAACAAATCGACAATATCTCCGAGAAGGATATCTGTCAGGCAATTGAGGAACTCTCTATTGAGCTCGTCCTCACCGCTCACCCTACCGAAATTACTCGTCGAACACTGATCCACAAGTTAGTCGAGGTGAATAACTGTCTAGACAGACTCGACCACAACGATTTAACCGATTACGAAACCTCGAAAATCATGCGACGCCTTCGCCAATTAGTCGAGCAGGCTTGGTATACCGATGAAATACGCAAACAGCGCCCAACCCCCATTGATGAAGCCAAATGGGGCTTTGCCGTCGTAGAAAATAGCTTATGGGAAGGGGTGCCGGCCTTTCTGCGCGAATTGAACGAGCAAGTCCACGCAAATTTCGGTATTACACTCCCCGTTGATTTTGTCCCCGTCAAGTTTACCTCTTGGATGGGAGGCGATCGTGATGGGAATCCTAATGTTACCGCCATCGTCACTCGTCAAGCTATTCGCCTCAGCCGTTGGAAGGCCGCCGATCTTTTCATTAAGGATATGACAGTATTAATTTCCGAGCTGTCGATGTCGAATTGCAATGAAACAGTGAGGACACTGTGTCAAAGCGCAGAGGTCCAAGAACCTTACCGCTTTATCCTCAAACGCCTACGCTCTCAGCTCATCGCCACCCAAAACTACTTAGAGTTTCGTTTAAAAGGCGAAGCGGTGACACCGCCTAAAGATATTATTGTGAGTAACGAACAGCTTTGGGAACCGCTTTATGCCCTGTATGAGTCATTGCAGCAAAGCGGTATGGGGATCATCGCAAATGGTCATTTGCTTGATACACTACGTCGTGTGAAATGCTTTGGTGTCCCACTGGTGCGGATAGATTTACGCCAAGAAAGTACTCGACACACCGAAGCGATCTCCGAAATTACTGGCTACTTGGGTCTTGGCGACTATCAAAGTTGGTCTGAGGCAGATAAACAGGCTTTCTTAATTCGTGAACTCAACTCACCACGTCCACTGCTACCTCGCCACTGGCAACCCAGCGCTGAGACACAAGAAGTCTTAGACACTTGCCAAGTCGCTGCCGAGGTTCCTGAAGGCTCCATTGCCGCCTATGTCATCTCAATGGCCAAGACACCTTCAGACGTCTTAGCGGTACATCTACTTCTCAAAGAGGCTGGTATTCGTTATGCCCTCCCTGTTGCCCCTCTCTTTGAAACGCTCGACGATTTGAATAACGCCGATAGCGTGATGACGCAGCTACTCAGTATTGACTGGTACCGAGGCTTTATCCAAGGTAAGCAGATGATCATGATCGGCTATTCCGATTCCGCCAAGGATGCGGGGGTTATGGCGGCGAGCTGGGCGCAATATCAAGCGCAAGACGCGCTGATTAAAACGTGTAAAAAATCCGGGGTCGCTTTAACACTCTTCCATGGTCGTGGCGGTTCGATAGGCCGTGGCGGCGCCCCTGCTCATGCAGCATTGCTCTCGCAGCCTCCAGGTAGCTTACGCGGTGGCCTGCGTGTCACCGAGCAAGGCGAGATGATCCGTTTCAAATACGGTTTACCCGAAATCACTATCGCCAGCTTAACCCTTTATACCAGTGCCATTCTGGAAGCTAACTTACTGCCACCACCGGAGCCAAAAGTACAATGGCGCGAGGTTATGCAACAGCTCTCTGCGGACTCTTGTGAGATGTATCGGGGATATATTCGGGAAAATAAAGACTTTGTTCCTTATTTCCGGTCTGCCACCCCAGAACAAGAGCTAGGTAAACTCCCCTTGGGATCACGCCCAGCCAAACGACGTCCAACCGGTGGCGTAGAGTCCTTACGCGCTATTCCATGGATTTTTGCCTGGACCCAGAACCGCTTAATGCTTCCCGCTTGGCTAGGTGCCGGAGCGGCGTTGAGTAACGCCATCGATCATGGGCAACAAAAGAATCTGGAAGAGATGTGCCGCGACTGGCCGTTTTTCTCGACACGTATCGGTATGCTAGAGATGGTCTTTGCCAAAGCTGATCTGTGGCTGGCCGAGTACTACGATCAACGCTTAGTAGACCCCGCGCTTTGGCCACTGGGTCAACAGTTACGCGAGCAACTGGCAGAAGATATTAAAACGGTACTGACTATCGCGAATGATGCTCACCTAATGGCGGATCACCCATGGATTGCTGAATCTATCGCTTTACGTAACGTTTATACCGACCCACTAAACGTTTTGCAGGCTGAGTTACTCCATCGTGCTCGTCAGGCCGAGGCGGATAACCTTCCTACCGATCCAAATGTTGAACAAGCCCTGATGGTTACCATCGCAGGCGTAGCCGCTGGAATGCGTAATACTGGCTAGCAATCATCATGAGTAAAAAACCCCCCAGCGCGAGTCACAGCGTTGGGGGGCTTTTTAATGGTCGAAGGCTTATACCGTGACAGGTCGTGTATACTCGCGGCCTGCCTGGCTTTCAATGCTAGAGTCTAACGGCTGTTAGATTAGCTTAGCTAATCGATTAAGATCAGAGAGCAGCGCTCCCGCCGTCACATCTCTACCTGCGCCCGGTCCACGTATAACTAAAGGGTTATCGCGATACCAGCGACTCTCAATAGCAAACACATTATCGCCCGGTAGCAGTGCCGCAAGAGGGTGATCGGGTCGAAGTGCCTCTAAACCGACCTTGGCTTTGCCGCGCGTATCGAATCGCGCCACATAGCGCAGAACTAATCCTAGCTCTTGAGCCGCTTCGAAACGCTGCTGGATCTGCTCGTCTAAAGCTTCACTATTTTCGAAGAAATAGTCCATGGAATTTTCCCGACAAGCTTCCGGCACTAATGACTCAACCTTCACTTGATGAGGTTCTATATCCGACCCGGCTTCACGCGCGAGAATGACGAGTTTACGCATCACATCGATACCAGAAAGATCTACGCGCGGATCAGGTTCCGTCAGCCCCTGCTGCCATGCCTGGTCTACAAGCTCGGTAAAGGGTACCGAACCATCATATTGAAGAAACAACCACGAAAGAGTGCCGGAAAAAATGCCGCTAATTGATAGGATTTTGTCCCCAGAATTACGTAAATCTCTCACGGTGTAGTTGATAGGGAGACCCGCGCCTACTGTGGCATTCGTTAACCAATATCGGCCGGTTTTACCAAACGCATCGGTAATTTGTCGCCACCGTTGATTCGCTGAGGCTCCAGCCACTTTATTCGCACTGATGACATGAAAGCCATAGCTTGCAAAGTCCAGATACTGTTCCGCCAATGCCTCGCTTGCCGTCACATCGAGTACCACTAACTCATCAAAGGGGTGGTCGCGCATCCACAGAAAAAGGGACTCCTCATCCAACGCCGTCGCGTCCCGTTCAAAATTCGCTAAGCTATGTGCGGCATCAAGTCCATCGTAACTGAGCAGACTACGTCGGCTATTCGCGACTCCTGCTAAGACGAAGTCCATTGCCGTCCGATCAGAGAGATTTTCCTGTTCTCGCGAAAAGAGCTCTAGCCAGCGTGACCCAATATTTCCTTTACCGAATAGAACAATACCGACCCTCTTTTCAGCTCGGAAAAGCGATTGGTGTAAACCTTGGACGATAGAAGGAAGCGGAGTTTTACGTAGCACCGCCACTAAACTCAGTTGCTCTTCTGATTGCCAAACAAATTCCACCGGGAGATCTTTAATTTGCTGCCAGAAGCGATGACAGTGTAATGGGTTACGAGTCACTCCTGCACCGACCATAGCGACCAGTACGCGTCCTTCACGTAATCGTAAATTAATCGGTAATCCTGAGGCTTGTAGCTGCGATAGCGCATTTTCGACTAGCTCAGAGGTGTAACAGAGCTGGAGCAGTTGACGGTCGCTATGTACGCCTCGAGCAAGTGGTCGTAATTGCGTACGAACTAAGAATTGGTCGATATCCCTTAATAGCTGATTGAAATCATGGCGAGGCCCGATCTGTATTTCAATCAAGCAGACATCTTCGTGGCTGGTGACAATACGTGCACCAGTACCAGACGCTAATACCCGCTCGATACGCGTTGAGCCGGCCTCCGGCTGATAGCTACAGCGTAACTGTAGATCGATATCGCTAGTCGCAACTGGCTGTAACGTGCGCGTGTGCAGCACTGGCGCAGCAAGGCGAGCCAATTCTGCCGCCTCATCGAGGCGTAAAAGAGGCAATAAGCATGCATCTGCGACAATACGTGGGTCAGCACTATATACCCCTGCAACATCGCTCCAAATAGTGACACGCTTGACACCTGCCAGCGCGCCGATTTGAGTCGCCGAATAGTCGGAGCCATTACGCCCCAATAATACGGTTTCACCTTGCTGATTGGCGGAAATAAACCCGGTGACGACTAAACGCTTGTGGGGATATTGCGTTAGGATCGGTTGTAGCAGTGGATAGGACTCACCTTCGTCGACTCGAGGCTGCCCCGCACGCTCAGCACGCAGGAAAGAACGAGCATCTATCCACTGCGCATCAATACCTGAGTGATTCAGGACCGCGCTCATTAAGCGCGCCGACCAAATCTCTCCGTGACCGACGACCTGAGCATATAATGCCTCGCTCCCCTCACCGTCTAAGAGAACAGAGAGATGATCCACATCAGCAATAAATTGACTGGCAACAGTTTCCGCAGAGTCTTTGGGTAATAAGCTTTCCACCAGTTCAAGCTGGTAACGACGAAGATGTTGTTGAACTTGAAACGCCGAGAGCCTATCGGTTTGGCTCAGGCGATACCAATTAATTAATTGATTCGTCGTACTCCCCGCTGCCGAGACGACCATGATATCCCCGGCATGGCTGTACTCAGCCATTATTTCCGCTACCCGTAAGTAACAACGTCGGTCGGCAAGGCTACTCCCCCCGAATTTATGTAGCTGTCGTGTAACGTCACTCTTCAGAACTGTACCGCCAACCATAATTACCCCTGCGCGAGACGTTGGAATGCTTGATCTAGATCGGCGATCAGATCATGGTGATCCTCGATTCCTACCGAAACACGGAGCAACGTTTCAGAAATCCCCGCGGCTGCTCTAGCTTCTGCGGACATACCCGCGTGGGTCATCGTTGCAGTATGAGAGATCAAACTTTCTACTCCACCCAACGATTCGGCCAAAGTAAAGAGATGAAGCGATTTTAAGAACTGACGGACCGTTGTTTCATCACCCGCTAACTCAAAGCTTAGCATCGCCCCATATCCGCGCTGCTGCCGACGAGCAAATTCGTGGCCGGGGTTATTGGGTAGCGAAGGATGGTAAAGCTTACTGACTAAGGGTTGAGTTTTTAGATAATCAACAATCGCGAGAGCATTCTCTTGCGCCGCTTTCGTACGTAACGATAAGGTTCTCATCCCTCTTAGTAAAAGATAACTATCGAAGGCTGAACCGGTCACGCCGATATTATTTGCCCACCACGCTAAATCGGTCGCGTGTTGAGGATCACGAGAAATAACAGTACCCGCAACAATATCGGAATGCCCATTCAAATATTTGGTACAAGAATGCACCACTAAATCCGCGCCGAGTTGCAAAGGATTCTGGAGCGCCGGGCTAAGGAAAGTATTATCGACAACAGTTATTGCACCGACGGCGCGTGCCGCTCGGCATAGTCCTTTAATATCGACGACGCGCAACAACGGATTACTTGGGCTTTCAATGAGGAAGAGTTTAGGGTTTAACTTCAGCGCCTCATTAACCGCTTGCGGATCACCTTGGTCAATAAATTTTACGTTGAAAGCTCCCCGTTTCTGTAAGCTATCAAATAAACGATAACTTCCGCCGTAGCAATCGTGGGGGGCGATCAACCATTCTCCTGGTTTTAAGAAGACCGTCGTAACAAGGAGGATGGCAGACATCCCCGTGTTAGTCATTACCGCACCAGCGCCTCCCTCTAATTCAGCTAAGGCTTGCTGTACCACGTCCCGTGAAGGGTTACCCCGTCGAGAATAGTCGTGGGCGCGAGGTTCATTAAAATCAGTAAAATTATAGGTGGTCGATAGATGGATCGGCGGAACGACGCAGCCATATTGGTGATCTTCATTTAACCCGCTGCGTACTGCAATTGTCGCCTGCTTGAATTGTGTCATAGAGAATAAACCAAGAGTCGTAAAGTGAACCCTAGCATAGCCTTGCGGAAAATAGACGTCAACACATCTAGACATCCAAATAGATTTGCGTGTAGATTGAGCAATACCCGGATAAAAGGTAAAATCAGTACATAACGTCCGGTCTTAGAAGAGATTATCTGTTTTTGACGGTTCTTAGACCAATAAATCCAGTTTTATCTGCAATATCTGGCATAATAAGCTGAATTCCCGCAATTAACATTTAATAATAAGGTACCCCATGGCCGAGTGGAATGCCGAATATATCAGCCCCTATGCTGAACATGGCAAAAAAAGTGAGCAAGTTAAGAAAATCACTGTTTCTATCCCACTAAAAGTATTAAAAATACTGACGGATGAGCGGACGCGCCGGCAAGTCAATAACTTGCGTCATGCTACGAATAGCGAGCTTCTTTGCGAAGCTTTCTTGCATGCTTTTACGGGTCAACCTTTGCCTGATGACAACGATCTTCGTAAAGAAAGAAGCGACGAGATCCCTGAAACGGCAAAAATTATTATGCGTGAGATGGGTATTGATCCCGATACTTGGGAGTACTAATAACGATTTCTATCCATAAAAAAACCCGGCAATTGCCGGGTTTCTTATACAACAGGCAGGTGCCCGCTGATTGGAAAACTTATTTAGCGCTTGGGATGCTGAAACGCTTGTTGAAGCGATCAACACGACCACCAGTATCTGCAACACGTTGTTTACCGGTGTAGAATGGGTGGCAGTTACCACATACGTCTAGGTTTAAAGGCTGACGCAGGGTTGAACGCGTTTCAATAACATTACCGCAAGAACAAGAAATGGTAACGTTTTTATATTCTGGATGAATACCTTTTTTCATGGGATAACCTCAGTAGAAGGCCGTGTCGCTCTCCGTGCCAAGTTTACCTTGCACAGCACCACACGCGATTGAACAATAATTTAAGTGTATATCTTCGCCGCGTAACAAATCCGCTATATAACGAAGGCGTCATATTATACAGAAAATAGACAACAACATGCAAATCTCGATTTCAATCGCCGCGTCGAAAACGGTACACTGACCGTTTCGGTTCACTGAAAATGAGCAGCACATGACCATCATCAAGGTAGCTTTACCCGTTCCTCTACCCAAACTCTACGACTATCTCGCCGAAGAGCCACGCCTGCCACAGGTAGGATGTCGCGTACGGGTAAGCTTTGGTCGTCGGAAGATGATCGGTATTGTCGTGGCGCACAGTGAACAGAGCGAGTTTAGCGCAGAACAGTTAAAGCCTATTGATGAAGTCCTTGATACTTGCAGCCTTTTTCCTCGCTCCTTATGGGACTTATTGACGTGGTCAAATCGCTATTACCACTACCCTCTCGGTGAAATCCTCTTCCATGCTATCCCCCTTCATCTTCGACAAGGTAAAGAGGCGAGTAAACCTGTCCGCTACGAGTGGCGGCTCACCGAACTCGGCAGGGTCATTGACCCAGTAGACATTAAACGATCAGAAAAACAGCGCCAAGCAATGATGTTGTTACGTCAAGGGGGAGTGCTGCGCTCCGCCGTGACAACACACGATCTAGCCGAAAGTACGTTACAGGCACTGCGTAAAAAAGGATGGTGTGACCTGTATGAACTGGCCGAAGAGCTTGAGGATTGGCGCCCACAGTTTAAAGTCCTCGGCGATCGGCTAAAGCTCACCACGGAGCAAGCGACAGCGGTGGGCGCCATACATAGCATGAATCAGCAGTTTTCGACGTGGCTATTAGCAGGGATAACCGGCTCGGGTAAAACGGAAGTCTATCTGAGCGTCCTCGAAAATATTCTTGCACAAGGTAAGCAGGCGCTAGTACTGGTCCCTGAAATAGGATTAACCCCACAGACGATCGCTCGGTTTAGGGAGCGTTTCAATGCCCCCATTGAAGTGATCCATTCTGGGTTAAATGATACCGAGCGCCTGAGTGTGTGGCTGAAAAGTAAAAGAGGTGAAGTCGCTATCGTCATCGGTACACGTTCAGCACTTTTTACACCACTGGCTAGACCCGGCGTGATTATTGTTGATGAAGAGCACGACAGCTCCTACAAACAACAAGATGGCTGGCGCTACCACGCACGAGATCTTGCGGTCTATCGCGCAAATAAGGAAAATATTCCCATTATTCTTGGCTCGGCGACACCAGCCTTAGAAACCCTACACAATGTACGTGTCGGTAAGTATCGTCAGCTCAACCTGACCCGCCGTGCAGGTAATGCCACCACCGCACAACAGCAACTGATCGATCTTAAAGCCGCTGTTTTACAATCGGGGTTATCTCCCCAGCTTATTCGCCATATCCGCACTCATCTACAGGCAGGTAACCAAGTTCTTCTGTTTCTCAATCGCCGAGGCTATTCTCCTGCGCTCCTCTGCCATGATTGCGGCTGGCTTGCAGAGTGTCAGCGCTGCGACCATTATTACACTTACCATCAACAGCAGCGCAGTTTGCGCTGCCATCACTGCGATAGCCAGCGGCCAATTCCCTGGCAATGTCCTGAGTGTGGTTCCTCACATCTTATGCCTGCCGGTTTGGGGACTGAACAGCTAGAGGAACATTTACAAGGATTGTTCCCCGAGATTCCCGTCACGCGGATTGACCGCGATACAACGCGTAGAAAAGGGATGCTCGAACAGCATTTAGCACAAATCCACCAGGGGGGAGCAAGAATATTAATTGGGACACAGATGCTCGCGAAAGGCCACCATTTTCCAGACGTTACGCTCGTCGCATTGCTAGATGTCGATGGTGCTCTTTTTTCTGCAGATTTTAGAGCTACAGAACATTTTGCTCAGCTTTACGTGCAAGTAGCGGGCCGAGCAGGACGAGCCGGTAAACAAGGTGAAGTCCTACTACAGACCCACCACCCGGAACATCCTTTGCTGCAAACATTACTCGGTAAAGGCTATTTTCAATTTGCGGCCGAGACGCTTGAGTTACGACAACAGTTGCAGCTGCCTCCCTATACAAATCAAGCAATATTTCGTGCTGAGCATCACGATAGCGATCAGGTAGAACGGTTTTTACAGCAACTCCGTACGCTTATTGAATCAAGCCCACTGAAAGATAAAGAGTGTTGGATTGTCGGTCCTATACCGGCACTCCATGCCAAACGTCAAGGCCGTTGGCGCTGGCAGCTATTGGTACAAAGCCCCTCTCGCGGACGCCTACAACAACTTCTTACGCAAAGCTTATCACTCGTCACCACGCTCACAGGGGAGAAAAAGGTGAAATGGTCGCTCGATGTTGATCCCACCGATAGTTGAGAATAAAAGGTTGTGAGGTAACTCTTAAAGTTAATCGATGAATAACAATTAGTTATTTCAGTTTGCTACGCTCTGTCGATAGATATCTGCTACGCCACCGCCCTGGGTTTACGACTCATGTAGGCTATTATTTATCGAGGAGTTACGCTGTGAAAATTACTACCCATCCCTCCTCAGCAACGATGAAAGATGTCGCAATACAAGCTGGGGTTTCCACTGCAACCGTATCACGGGCCTTTGCCGACCCTGAGAAAGTCTCAGCTAAAACCCGACAACGTGTGGAGTCAGCCGCTCATGCATTAGGTTACTCGTTTGCACCCAGCTTTCCTCGACTTACTCATCAATATTGGCGCACAATATTGGTTCTTGTCGCAGATATTACGGATAGTTTTTATAGCGATATTATCCGCGGCATAGAGATACAAGCTCGCCAACTACACTGTCTTATCACCTTATTCGACTGTGCTCACCAATCCGTTGAAAGCTTCATGGTTCACTCGCGGGGGGGAATTGAAAACTATAATGGGATTATCTTTGTCGGCCTCTCCCCTGTACATCATGACCCTATGCCTGCCTGCGCAGGGGTAGTTATTAATGAGTATTCGTCGGGTCATACTTTTCCAACGGTTCATATCGATAATTTAACTGCGGCCTTCGATGCCGTGCAATATTTGATTCAGCGCGGGCATCAGCGTATAGCTTGTCTGACAGGTCCAGAAGAATTGGCGATATGCCAATATCGACGACAGGGTTATCTACAAGCATTACAACGCCATAACATTCCCCTCAATCCCTATTACTTAGCCAGAGGCGATTTTTCCTTCGCTTCAGGGCTTGCTGCCATCGAACACTTTCTGCAACTAGCAACCCCACCTGATGCAATTTTTTGCCACAACGATAAGATGGCGCTTGGCGTGCTACACCGCGCCAAACAACTCGGCATAGTCGTTCCAAAGCAATTATCTATTATCGGTTTCGATAATATAGAAGAGAGCCAATATGCCGATCCGCCCCTTACGACTATTTCTCAACCAAGAAAGGCACAAGGGGAAGCTGCGGTATCAGTATTGGTCGCAATGATTGAAGGTAAAAACATAACCCATCGTTCCTACCTATTGGAAACTGAACTCATTTTACGGCAGTCTACGCGCTGATCGGCATTGGCATTAACCTCTGACACCAAATAATAAAAATCTGAACTAGAGTTTACTGGTCAAAGTTCATTCGGTTAAGTAACATAGTAGTAATTGTTATTAATCAATTCTTCAGGCAATCTCGCCTTTCAAGCTCGCTTAAATAATATCGGTACCGGTGTGGCACAAAAAGACTATGTAGGACGCGGACGTTCTTCGACAACGCAGCGTAAAAAAAATAATAACCGACGTAAAAATCCCAAGGCAAATACGGGTATTTCTAAGGTAATCGTTGTCATCGCTGCCGCGGCGTTGGTGCTATTTGTCGGTGTATTGGCGTTACTCGCTCACCATAAAAAACAGGCCGAAAAAGAAGCTACGCCTCACAAAACCGCGACGAACGGACTGCCTCCGAAACCCGAAGAACGCTGGAAATATATTAAAGAGTTAGAGAACCGCCAGATCACGGTTCCGAGCCCGGTTGAACCCACAGCAGGTGGCGAGGTTAAATCCCCCACCCAACTGACTGACGAACAACGCCAACTATTAGCGCAGATGGCTGAGGATATGCGTCAGCAACCGACTCAACTCAGCGAGGTGCCGTGGAACCAGCAAACTCCAGAACAACAACAACAGACCCTACGCCAGCAGCAGCAAAATGACGCACTTCAGCGTAAATACCAACAGCAAGAGAAACAGTTTATCTCGCAACAGCAGCAATTGAATCAATCGCGCCCTTCACAAACAGCGAATAAAGAACTGCAAGAACAGAACCGTCAAATTCAGTTACAGCACGATCGTCAACAACAAGCCTATGCAGAGCAACAAAAACGATTACAACAGGATCGTCAGCAACAAGCCTATAAAGATCAACAAAAGCAGCGCCAGCAACTGGAGCGCCAGCTAAAACAGCAACAGCAACAGCAACAGCAACAGCAACAGCAACAGCAACAGCAACATAGTGCTCCGATTACCGCTGCACAGCCAAGTCCTCCACAACAGACTAAATCGGTACCTATTGCTTCAGCTGCGCCGCAAGAAAAGGCAGAGGCGTCAACGAAACAGTGGGTAATTCAATGTGGTTCATTCAAAGGAGCTGCTCAAGCGGAATCAACACGAGCTAAGCTTGCATTCGAAGGATTTGAAAGCCGGATTACGACGGGCGGTGGCTGGAATCGTGTCGTCGTTGGCCCTTATAATCAACGCTCAAAAATTGATTCTGTTGTTAAACAGTTAAAGAATTCTGGACATACTAACTGTATAACTCTCTCCGTTGGGGGTTGAAAGCTTTTAACTCACCCCCATATATTTGAATAAGTGACTCCGCGCTTCGTCGCGGAGTTTTTATTTCAAGAGATTAAGGGGCAGCCCGTGACAACGATAGTAAGCATACGACGTAACGGTAAAGTCGTCATTGGCGGTGATGGCCAGGCAACGCTCGGTAATACCGTCATGAAAGGCAATGTAAAGAAAGTTCGTCGCCTCTATAACGATAAGGTCATCGCTGGTTTTGCTGGGGGGACTGCTGACGCCTTCACGCTTTTCGAACTATTTGAGCGTAAGCTGGAAATGCATCAAGGTCACTTAGTCAAAGCGGCGGTTGAGCTTGCCAAAGATTGGCGAACAGACCGTATGCTGCGTCGTCTAGAGGCCCTATTAGCTGTCGCAGATGAAAATGCCTCGTTAATCATTAGTGGTAACGGCGACGTCATCCAACCAGAAAACGATCTTATCGCTATCGGTTCCGGTGGCCCTTATGCCCAAGCAGCCGCAAGGGCGATGCTAGAAAATACACAATTAGATGCTCGTGAGATCGCTGAAAAGGCACTCGAAATTGCTGGTGATATCTGTATTTATACCAATAACAATCTCACGATCGAAGAACTCAACTCAGGGGATAAGGAGTAAATTATGTCTGAAATGACTCCTCGCGAAATCGTTAGCGAACTTAATCGGTTCATCATCGGCCAAGATAACGCCAAGCGCGCGGTCTCTATTGCACTGCGTAACCGCTGGCGCCGTATGCAGCTCAATGACGAACTGCGCCACGAAGTTACCCCGAAAAATATCCTTATGATTGGCCCAACTGGTGTGGGTAAAACAGAAATTGCTCGTCGTCTGGCTAAGCTTGCCAATGCACCGTTCATCAAAGTAGAAGCGACGAAATTTACGGAAGTGGGCTATGTCGGCAAAGAAGTCGATTCCATCATTCGTGACTTGACCGAAGCTGCGGTCAAAATGGTTCGCTCACAAGCTATAGAGAAAAATAAAGCGCGCGCAGTAGAACATGCTGAGGACCGCATTCTCGATGTCCTTATTCCGCCAGCAAAAAACAACTGGGGACAGGCGGACGGCGCTCAAGAAGAGTCATCAACCCGCCAATCTTTTCGTAAGAAACTACGCGAAGGTCAATTAGACGATAAAGAAATCGAAATCGACTTAGCTGCATCGCCGATGGACGTTGAGATCATGGCCCCTCCTGGCATGGAAGAGATGACCAACCAGCTGCAATCTATGTTCCAGAATATGGGCAACCAGAAACAGAAATCGCGTAAGCTAAAAATTAAAGACGCGATGAAATTACTGATTGAAGAAGAAGCCGCACGACTGGTAAACCCGGAAGAGTTAAAACAGCAAGCGATTGAGGCTGTCGAGCAGCACGGTATCGTCTTTATCGATGAAATCGATAAAATCTGTAAACGTGGCGGTCAATCATCAGGTCCGGATGTATCGCGGGAAGGTGTGCAGCGTGATCTGCTGCCGCTCGTTGAGGGGTGTACCGTTTCGACTAAGCATGGCACAGTCAAAACGGACCATATCTTATTCATCGCCTCAGGAGCCTTCCAAGTCGCTAGTCCTTCCGATCTCATTCCTGAGTTACAAGGGCGTTTACCTATTCGCGTTGAATTACAGGCGCTAACGGTTAATGATTTTGAGCGCATTCTTACCGAACCAACGGCTTCCGTTACCGTGCAATATAAAGCACTGATGGAGACCGAGGGCGTACATATTGATTTCACCGATGAGGGTATTCGACGTATTGCGGAAGCTGCATGGCAGGTCAACGAAACGACCGAAAATATCGGTGCGCGCCGCCTCTACACAGTTCTCGAAAAGCTGGTAGAAGATATTTCTTTCGAAGCCAGTGACCGTACTGGCGAGACCGTCACGATCGATGCAGAGTATGTGAGCAAACATCTCGATGTCTTGGTTGCTGATGAAGATCTCAGCCGTTTTATCCTCTAATCCTCTCCCCGACACCCAGAGCAATCTGCTCTGGGTGTCTTCCTCCTCAAGCAGTTAGCCCAAGACCTTTGCCGCATCCCACATAAAGAGATATACTTAGTCCACCTCTGGCAACCAGATGAAACGACTATGAAATATGATACTTCCGAACTCTGTGACATCTACCATGAAGAAGTTAACGTGGTTGAACCCCTATTCTCAAACTTCGGGGCACGCACCTCTTTTGGTGGTCAAATCACAACAGTAAAATGTTTCGAAGATAATGGGCTACTTTACGACCTACTAGAAGAAGACGGCTCAGGTAAAGTTTTACTCGTTGACGGGGGCGGATCAGTAAGACGTGGTCTGGTCGATGCCCAGCTGGCACAAATTGCAGTCAGCAATCAGTGGGAAGGTATTATTGTCTACGGCTCTGTGCGTCAAGTCGACGAATTGTCTGAGTTAGATATTGGTATTCAGGCTATCGCGGCTATTCCTGCGGGAGCCTCTGGTGACGGCGTGGGT
The DNA here is from genome assembly GCF_018494085.1 of Rosenbergiella collisarenosi. Lineage (GTDB taxonomy): Bacteria > Pseudomonadota > Gammaproteobacteria > Enterobacterales > Enterobacteriaceae > Rosenbergiella > Rosenbergiella collisarenosi. The sequence continues at coordinate 26,870 of NZ_JABBFP010000006.1, forward strand.
GAAAGCGATATTCGCGTTAATTTTGGCGGAGTAACATTCTTCTCTGGAGATTACGTCTACGCTGATAATACCGGTATCATACTTTCTGATACGCCATTAACCGAAGACGAGTAACGGCGATAACGGCGGACAGTGACACTGCCCGCCGAATACGCTTAAACGTCGTCCATCTTACCCAGCAAGGTACGTAAACGTTCTTGCCATTGTGTCTGTTCTTCTTTCAACTGCTGATTTTCACGGCTTAGCGCTTCATGATTACCAACCGCTTGTTGTGCATCTTGCTTAAGCGTGTTGTTTTGTTCTTTTAATTCTTCAATTTCCATTTGTAGCAGGGTAATGGTGTCAATCGCCTGCTGTACCTTTGCTTCCAACTTCTCAAACATTTCAAATGACATTGTTACTCTCTCCAATTAACGCCAGGCGTTGATAATCGCATTCTTTTGATACATCTCACTGATGCACTGTAAAGCTGCGCTGATAGTCCGATTGTATGGAGGCGAGCGATACAAGTCCAGAGGCGAAAACACTTCAAGACTAGTCTGTTCTGTTTCTATCCATTAAAAAGCGCGGATCTGTCATGAAATCTGCGAAAACGCGCATTTTTTATGAGCAAGCACACACTTTTGACGCGCGCTATTTTGCGTTTTTTTTCGTTAACGATAAATTCACAAGAAAAATACATTTGAGAATTTTACGAAACTCAAATACTGTCACTATTATCCCGTCAAGGAATACACTATGAGTAAAACCACTAATACGCTCACCGGTCAGTGTATCGCAGAATTTATCGGCACCGGCTTAATCATCTTCTTCGGCGTCGGCTGTGTTGCAGCATTAAAGCTGGCTGGTGCGAACTTTGGTCAATGGGAAGTCAGTATCGTCTGGGGGCTCGCAGTATCTATGGGTGCCTATGCAAGTGCTGGCGTTTCCGGTGCTCACCTGAATCCAGCGGTAAGCATCGCTCTCTGTGTGTTTGGTAACTTCGAAGCACGTAAGCTTTTCCCCTACATTTTCGCGCAAACCGCTGGCGCGTTTTGCTCGGCGGCATTGGTCTATAGTTTATACCAAAGCCTATTCATCGATTATGAAGCGACTCATCACATTGTCCGGGGATCGATGGAGAGTCTTCCCCTTGCTGGAATCTTCTCTACCTACCCTGATCCGCATCTCTCAATAGCTCAAGCTTTCTTAATTGAAGTGACTATCACCGCGGTATTAATAGGAATGATCATGAGCTTAACGGATGATGGTAATGGTATTCCTCGCGGCCCATTAGCCCCTTTACTTATTGGTTTGTTGGTCGCCGCAATTGGGGCAGCATTTGGTCCATTAACAGGTTTTGCCTTAAACCCTGCTCGTGACTTCGGCCCTAAACTGTTTGCTGATTTGGCTGGATGGGGGCACTTAGCCCTAACCGGTGGTAAAGATATTCCTTACTTCTTAGTCCCTATTTTTGCTCCAATCATCGGCGCATTAGTCGGTGCGTTCATCTACCGCACAATGATTGGCCGTCATCTGCCTCTGGCACACAATATTGAACTTGAACAGGCGCCTATCGAAAAAGCCTCTGTTCAAGAACGTAAAGTCTAATACTCACGGCGAATAGGAACTCACTATGTCTACGAAAGAAAAAAAATATATCGTCGCGCTCGATCAAGGAACCACGAGCTCCAGAGCCGTAATTCTCGACCACGATGCAAACATCATTGCCGTCTCACAGCGTGAGTTTACGCAAATCTACCCAAAGACTGGCTGGGTAGAACACGACCCAATGGATATTTGGGCGACACAAAGCTCAACCTTGGTAGAAGTCTTAGCACACGCAGATATTAGCTCGGACGAAGTGGCCGCCATTGGTATCACTAACCAACGCGAAACAACGATTATTTGGGATAAACAAAGCGGTAAGCCCATCTATAACGCCATCGTATGGCAAGATCCGCGTACCGCCGATTATTGTGCAGGTCTGAAGGATGAGGGTTATGAGGACTATATTCGCGATACCACCGGATTAGTCATCAACCCTTACTTCTCTGGAACAAAGGTGAAGTGGATCCTCGATCATGTCGAAGGTTCACGTGAGCGAGCGAAACGTGGTGAACTTCTGTTTGGTACAGTCGATACTTGGCTCGTCTGGAAAATGACCCAAGGCCGTGTCCATATTACTGATTACACCAATGCTTCACGGACCATGCTCTTTGATATCCATAAGCTGGAATGGGATCAGAAGATGCTAGATCTGCTCGATATCCCGCGGGAGATGTTGCCTGAGGTCAAAGCCTCTTCTGAGGTCTATGGCCAAACGAACATTGGCGGTAAAGGCGGTACGCGTATTCCTATTGCCGGGATAGCCGGAGACCAACAGGCTGCACTCTACGGCCAGCTTTGTGTCCAACCTGGGATGGCGAAGAATACCTACGGTACGGGTTGCTTCATGCTGATGAACACCGGCAAAAAAGCGATCACGTCGAAAAACGGTTTGTTAACCACCATCGCCTGCGGTCCTCGTGGCGAAGTTAACTACGCCTTAGAAGGAGCGGTATTCATCGGCGGCGCATCCATTCAGTGGCTACGCGATGAACTAAAATTATTTAATGATGCCGATGATTCCGAATACTTTGCTAATAAAGTAAAAGATTCTAATGGCGTTTACATGGTGCCCGCTTTTACCGGTCTTGGTGCTCCCTATTGGGACCCCTATGCGCGTGGCGCTATTTTTGGCCTAACTCGTGGGGCAAATTCAAATCATATTATCCGCGCTACGTTGGAGTCTATCGCGTTCCAAACCCGTGATGTCCTCGAAGCGATGCAACATGATGCCAATACACGTCTGCAGACGTTGCGAGTCGATGGTGGCGCAGTAGCCAATAACTTCCTCATGCAGTTCCAAGCAGATATCTTAGGGGCGCATGTTGAACGACCTGAAGTAAAAGAAGTGACGGCGCTTGGCGCTGCATACCTAGCGGGCCTTGCGGTAGGTTTCTGGAGTGACCTTGAGGAAGTCCGCGCTAAAGCTGTGGTGGAAAAAGAGTTCCGTCCGTCGATTGAAACCACCGAGCGTAACTACCGCTACGCCGGCTGGAAGAAAGCCGTCTCTCGCGTTAAAGGCTGGGAAAAAGACGAATAGCACGCAGAGTGCTAAACAATAGCACTCACCGCCTCCCGTCGATGACGGGGGGCATCCCCACCTCCTCAGCCACTATGTTACACTCACCTCCTGTTTTCTCTGACTACCCTGATGACTCAGCATGAAACATACACTCACGTACCCTTTCTACCGCGTCACCGAAGCTGCCGCCATTGCTGGCTTCGCGTGGCTAGGACGCGGTGATAAAAATCTTGCCGACGGTGCAGCCGTAGAGGCAATGCGCCAAGAACTTAACGCCTTACCGATCGACGGAACAATCGTCATTGGTGAAGGTGAGATTGACGAAGCGCCAATGCTCTATATTGGTGAGAAGGTTGGACAAACCCGTGGCCCATCTATCGATATCGCTGTAGACCCGATAGAGGGCACCCGCATGACGGCATGCGGACAAAGCAATGCTCTCTCTGTCATGGCCGTAGCCGAAGCGGGCACTTTGCTGCACGCTCCCGATATGTATATGGAAAAATTAATCGTCGGCCCTAAAGCAACAGGCGTTATTGATTTACACCTCTCCCTAGCAGAGAACCTGCGTCTTATTAGCCAAGCATTGCAAAAACCGTTGAATACCCTAACGATCTCTATTCTCGATAAACCGCGCCACGCTCCCATTATCGCTGACCTACATCGCTTAGGTGTTCGGGTCTTTACCTTTCCCGATGGCGATGTGTCTGCCTCATTATTAACCTGCTTCCCAGACCAACCCATCGATGTCATGTACGGTATTGGCGGCGCACCTGAGGGGGTGATTTCTGCGGCGGCAGTCCGCGCGTTGGGCGGAGATATGCAAGCTCGTCTACTGACTCGTATACAGGTTAAAGGTGCCGGTGATACGCACCATCGTGCGAGTCAGGAAGAGGAGGCGCGTTGCCAAGCCATGGGGCTTACCTTGGGAGAAGTGCTGCGGCTGGATGACCTAGCGAAAAGCGATAATGTTCTCTTTAGTGCAACCGGCATTACTGATGGCGATCTTCTTGCCGGGATCCGCATCACTGAGTCATCAATAACGACTCACAGCCTGGTCATTGATGGCCAACAAAAAACGCTACAGTGGCTGAAAACGGTCAACCCGTTGGCCCGATAACTCGACAACTCACTGGAGGTCATGATGGCAGTATGGTGTACAGGAAAAATTATTGAGGTTAAGCCGTGGACCGACACCCTTTTTAGTTTAATCGTCGATGCCCCCATTGCCCCCTTTACCGCAGGGCAGTTTGCTAAACTCAGTCTTACCTTGGAAGGAGAAACCCTTCAACGTGCCTACTCGTACGTCAACGCTCCTTCTCAGACCCCGCTCGAATTTTATCTCGTTCATGTTCCAGAAGGACGCTTAAGCCCGGCATTATTGGCACTCAAACCGGGGGATGAAGTGTTGGTTACCCAAGAAGCGGCCGGGTATTTTGTCCTAGAAGAGGTGCCCGATGCGAAGGAGCTCTGGATGATTGCCACGGGTACCGCGATCGGTCCGTATCTTTCTATTTTACAGCAAGGGGAAGATTTAGAACGATTCGACACCATTATTCTGGTACATGCTGCCCGCCATGCCGCCGATCTTAGCTATATGCCGTTATTCGAACAGCTTCAGCTGCGTTATGGTGACAAGCTACGGATCCAGACAGTTGTGAGCCGGGAAAATGCTACAGGCAGTTTACGCGGTCGTGTTCCAGCCTTGCTTGATGATGGATCACTAGAAAAGGCTGTTAATACGCAGATCTGCGCCGAGAATAGCCATATTATGATCTGCGGTAACCCCGAGATGGTGAGAGAGACCCAGAAGTACCTTAAAGAACAGCGCGGACTACGTAAGCATCTTCGTAGAAAGCCGGGCCACATCACCAGCGAACACTATTGGTAGCGACCGCCGCTACCCGCCCCCGTGATGCCATCTTTCACCACGGGGGCATCAGATAGTGACTATTTTTTTATTTAAAGCCTGAATAGCGCCTCAGATAAAATTTGATAAAATTCACCGAAAATAGTTACCTTAACTCTAGAATATAAAAATCAATTACCCGCTGTCGCACGAAAGATGAATAACTAAGACAAAAGGATATGTCGATGGAAAATATAAAACCTTAATCGCTAAATAATATTTATGATGGAAATACCAACTCTAATTATGAAGCTGGGGGAACTTGTCATAAATCAAAAAAAAAAGGAGGAGTATACGGCGTCATCGATGCTGGTGGTGCTGGAATATTTGCAGGATTAGTAGCAGGCTCAACCGGCCTATGGGGATGGCAACAGATGTCGTAGCCGGAATGATTAGCGGTCAATGTAGACCGAATAGCTTTGGCAGTGACGGACGACCAAATACTTCTGCTGGAAGACGCTAGGATGCCCAGTGTACCTAGTGATTACAAAAACAGGAGGAGTGAGTAAAATGAGAAAATCACTTTATTATTTATCTTTATTTCTTAGCGGCTTTTATTTATTAAAATTCGCTCATATTTTTGAAATAGATAAATCAAGAACAACTATTGAATCAATATCGAATTATCTAGTAATGATCATTATTCTCGTTGCATTAACTCAGTGGGGGATGAAAGCATATCGATATCTAACAAAATCCTAGCGTCATTACATCACTCTAGCAGGAATATTCTCTTGGTAACGGGTTGAGAGCAACCATCCTTCAAGTACTCTATGATCGCTTAGAATGCACAAAAGTCCCGTGACAGAATCACAGGGCTTTAGTACTCTAATTTAGGTTGCGATCGGGTAAGGATAGACGGCCAGCGTCCCGGCCTTCAACAGAATAACTCAGCATCCAATGGGAATAACAGTTTAACCCGCTCGGGAAAGAAGTGGGCTCTACAAACACTATAAGAGCTAAAAGGTAATATCATGAGATACGTCGCTTTCTTTTTCCTGATTCTGTTGGCCACGGGACTAACCAATCAAGCCGACGCACAGCCTGTATCAATGCCCTTACCTGACACCGCCCCTTACTTGCTTCCTGATGCACCTACCTTCGAACTGACCATCACACAGTTCCGTCAGCAATTTAGTCAGCAATTCCCCACTACGCCTCTGCAAGAGTTTAGGGCCATTAAAACAGGCTCGATGCAGAAACTGGTTACCATTGCCGCAACCAAAATTAGTGAAACAATCTATGCCTCTACCGCCTTAGAAGTGGGTACGGCAAAGATAAAATCTATTCAGCTTACCTGGCTCCCTGTTCCGGGTAATCAGGCCACAGCATCGCGCCAGCAAGCGATGAGTTATATTCTTAATATGATCCATTTTTTCTCACCGCAGCTCACCACCAAGCAATGCCAAGAACATCTAGAGCGGCTATTGACTATCGGTAAAGGAAAAAGCTACACGCTATCGAATGAAGGTCCAGTAAGGTATATTTTGTCTGATAAAGGCGAAGGGGGTATGACCTTTGCTGCAGAACCCGTTAAATTAGTACTTAGTGACGCACAGTGATTGACCGATTTGTGATCCTGAGCAAATGGGCCGATCTGACACTGTTTATAGTGAACCTAGACGCTATTGCACAGCGTAATAGCATTTTACTCAAGCGCGTAATGCGGAGGAAAGCATGCGACATCCATTAGTAATGGGCAATTGGAAACTTAACGGTAGTAAGCAACTCACAGCGGATTTGATCAGTGGGCTGCAGTCGGCACTTACAGAAGTACAGGGCTGTAAAGTCGTTATCGCGCCACCTGCGCTGTATCTCGCTCAAGCGGTCGCAGCCGTGCAAGGCAGCGACATTGGCGTCGGTGCACAGAATATCGATGTAAATCTTTCGGGTGCGTTCACTGGCGAAACCTCTGCAGAAATGGTGAAAGACAATGGTGCGGGCTACGTCATTATTGGCCACTCGGAGCGCCGTACCTATCACCATGAAAGCGATGAGCTGGTTGCCGAAAAGTTCGCCGTTGTCAAACAACAAGGTTTGATCCCTGTCTTGTGTATTGGTGAGACCGAGGCTGAAAACGAAGCAGGAAAAACCGAAGAAGTCTGTGCACGTCAAATTGATGCCGTGATCAAGACTCAAGGTGTCGAGGCATTCCATGGTGCAGTGATTGCCTACGAACCTGTCTGGGCAATCGGTACCGGTAAGTCAGCAACCCCTGCGCAAGCACAAGCGGTACATAAATTTATCCGCACGCATATTGCTAAACAAAGCCCAACAGTCGCGGATCAAGTCATCATTCAATATGGTGGTTCGGTCAACGACAAGAATGCCGCTGAGCTTTTTGGTCAGCCTGATATCGACGGTGCGCTAGTCGGTGGCGCCTCGCTTAAAGCCGATGCGTTTAGTGTTATCGTTAAAGCCGCAGCTGCAGCGAAAGCATAATAATGCCCCTATCGCAGCCTAGTTGCGATAGGGATCCCCCAAAGCCTCACACCGATGATCCTGCAATTCTTCTGCCGAGCCAAGTACACCCTTAGTCCAATCCGTGCGCAGTACCAGAGCCACTAAGCGCCCATCCGCGAGCGTTGTAACCGCTATCCCCTCTCTTCCACTACCGGGGTTAATATCAGGTAATTCGGTTGCTACGCGTTGGAATAGTGACAGTGACCGTAACTGATCTAGTGTTAAGGCGCGTATCCAATACCTATGATTTAACAGCGTATAGCGCTGCCAGTGTTCTGTAATCGTTGATTGTTGTACGGCAAGCTGATGTGCGATATCGCCACGTAGGCAGGACATATGAATATGTAACTGGTTCTGAGAACGGCCCCATTTGGCGTTAATAGCGAGTGATAACAAAGTACTAGGAATGGGCTTGGCCAGCGTACGGCTTAATTGCGGTAATTGCGTCCACGCCAAATAGAAGTAATTAGGTGTTTGCGGTTGTTGAAGTTCGAGACTTTCAACACCTGAGACTTTAGCCGTAGGAATGAGCAAATATTGTACGATGCCGACTTTGTCTTTGAGTAAGGCATAACCCTGACTCAGTTCAACACGTTGACAAGGGCTCGGAACATGTCGCGCTTGCTGATGGGGTACGCACTGTCGACTGACGATAGTCCATAATGCGTTGCTGTTTGCATGAAGGTGATATCCATACCATGCGCCGAGCGCTATAACTACCGTAATGAGTAGCGCACTGAGTCTTTTGATCACTAGCCGATTCATAGGTCCGTATCTCGCCGAGAAGAGTGTACTCAGTGTACGTCTTCCCGGCGAAATGTCAGCGCAAATTACGGCTTCATGATTTGGTCGTAGGTTCCGCCATCGCTGAAGTGTGTTTTCTGCGCGTTCGCCCAGCCGCCGAACTTCTCATCCACGGTGAAGAGGTGAAGAGGTTTGAATACAGACGCATATTTCTTCTCCACAGCGGGATCACGTGGACGATAATAGTTCTGCGCGATGATCTCTTGTCCCTGAGGCGAATAAAGATACTTGAGATAGGCCTCGGCCACCGGACGGGTCCCTTTCTCATCGACAACTTTATCGACGACTGAAACTGTCGGCTCAGCAAGGATGGACTCTTTCGGTGTGATGATCTCGAACTGATCCTTTTTCAGCTTATTGACCGCTAAATAAGCTTCATTCTCCCAAGCAATCAACACATCGCCAATACCGCGCTCAACAAAAGTATTGGTTGCGCCGCGGGCGCCTGAGTCCTGAACTTGAACGTTTTTATAAAGTCCGCGAACAAAAGCTTCTGCCTGCTTGGGATCACCCTTATGGCTGTCTAATGCATAACCCCATGCCGCCAGATAATTCCAACGCGCTCCGCCAGAAGTCTTAGGATTTGGTGTAATAACATTAACACCCGGTTTGATCAGATCATTCCAGTCGTGGATACCTTTGGGGTTACCTTTACGGACGAGAAAAACAATAGTAGAAGTATAAGGGGCTGAATTATCAGGAAGTCTCTTTTGCCATGATTTATCAATACGGCCACGTTGCGCGATGGCATCGACATCAGATTGTAAAGCTAAAGTGACAACATCGGCACGAATACCATTAATGACCGAAGTAGCTTGTTTTCCCGACCCACCGTGTGACTGTCTCACCACAACATTGTCGCCGGTTTTCTGCTTATAGTAAGCCGAGAAAGCCTTATCGTATTGCTCGTAAAACTCTCTGGTAGGATCGTAGGAAACATTTAATAGCTGAAAGTCTTTTGCCAGCACGCTGGCAGATACCATCAGCAAACCTACTCCGAGTTGCCACTTTTTCATAGTCACCCCTTATCGTTTATTACGCGTAGAGTGACATGAGATATCGCAGAACTTAAAGAATAAAAAGTGAATTTTTATATCTCAAAAGCATATAGCTTTGCCGCTTAATACAGTCGCTTCGCGGTTGCCATTAAATCGCCGCGGAAAGGTCTACGCATGTTCTCGATGGCATCAATAATATCGTGATGCACCATACGATCATTTTGTACACCCACACATCGACCGCCAAACCCCTGTAATAATAAGTCCACGGCGTAAGCCCCCATTCTTGAGGCTAGAATTCGGTCGAAGGCACAGGGCGCACCACCACGCTGGATATGGCCCAATACCGTCGCGCGCGTTTCTCTTCCCGTCTCTTTCTCGATATAACGCGCCAACTCGCTACAGTCGCAAATCAGTTCGGTGATCGCGACAATTGCATGCTTCTTCCCTTTTTTAAGGCCAGCTTGAATTTCACTTACCAACTCCTCACGCGTGTAAGGAATTTCAGGAAGCACGACATATTCACAGCCCCCCGCAATCGCGGCTGACAGGGTCAAATCACCACAATGGCGCCCCATCACTTCTACAATGGAAATACGTTGATGTGAGGAGGAGGTATCACGTAGACGGTCAATGGCTTCCACTACCGTTTCGAGAGCGGTTTGGTAGCCGATAGTATAATCGGTACCCGCGACATCGTTGTCGATTGTCCCCGGTAAACCAATGCAAGGAAACCCCATTTCGGTCAGGCGTTTTGCACCCATATAAGAGCCATCGCCGCCGATCACTACCAGCGCATCTAAGCCGCGCTTGCGCATATTATCGATGGCAATCTGGCGAACCGATTCTTCTTTAAACTCAGGGAAGCGTGCCGAGCCTAAAAAAGTTCCCCCCCGATTGATCACATCAGAAACGCTATAGCGATCGAGGCTTAACATCCTGTCTTCATACAATCCAAGGTAGCCATCGTAGATACCAAATAATTCTAAACCTTCCGCGAGGCCAGCACGCACAACGCCACGAATAGCTGCATTCATGCCTGGAGCGTCCCCGCCACTGGTCAGTACACCGATTTTTTTGATCATAGCAACCCCTGGATGATGGATAAAAGATGCAAAGCAAAAAGAAGGAATTAGCCTCGGTCACTACATCGTAGCCGAGACCAAAGACAATAATATAACATACCCCATTGATCGAGTTGACACAGGTCATCGAAACTCGCCGCTGAAGCATGATCTTTTTCGGTAAGGATTAAAAGGTATAACTAAGCCCTACATTAGCCATCAGCGAATAATTCTCAATACCTGCTCCATTCTTCGCTGAATCCTTAATGCCTTCCATGCGGTCGTCGTAGGACATCCGTCCTTTTTTATTAAAGGTCCGTCCCCATGTTCCTTCCCAGTATAGCTTCGCATTATCGGTAAGATAATAACCGGCGTTCAGCGAGAGCGAGGTAAATTTCTGTTTAGAAATCGATGACTTGAAGGTCGTATCGGCGAGATAGTGCTCGTCCGTATCGTTTGCTCGCCCCCAAGCACTATACTTGAACGCGCCACCAAACTCCCATTGTTGATAGCGGTAAGTCGCTAGCATACCAATATAGGGGGTTTTAAAGGTCTGATGATAGGTGATAGCGAGTAAATCATTAGGCAACTCCCCGACTTGGCTACCATTATCGTAGTTGTAGCTCCCCCCGCGAGCGCTAAAGTGATAGCGTGTCTGTTGATAACCACTGAGTACCCCAATACGCGCGTCATCGTTGGATAGAAGCCAGTATTTTAGGCTAATATCAAATTGGTTAGCATCGTTTAACTTGGTATTAGGGTGATGACTCTTTGAGGTCCAACTTTTTTGATCTTCGTCCTCCCAATCGTAATCGTTCATCATCCCACCACGCTTCGCGAGAGTCGTCCATCCCGTAAGGCCCAGTGAGAGTTCTGGTAAGAGTGTCCATTCTATTCCGCCCTTTATGATGGGGGCATTGCGAAATCGCCAATTTAATTGGCTATCTTTATGTCCGTTGTCCGGGTCATAAACACGCTCTTTCGTTTGTGCGGATAGCGTTCCCAGTCCGAAATCTACCGTAACGTCTTGCCAAGAAGGATTATATCGATCCGCGGCAAATACATTAGCCGCGAGGCCACTCCCTAATACAACCATTACTACGCGAGTTATTACTTTCATTATTATCTCATCCTTGTTGATATAAATCCTTTATATTCAGCCAGTTAAATTAGATATTCTCAACTAAATTCTGAGCAATGTTTAGGTTCTATTTAGCTAAATCGCTACCTTCAGAATAGCGTACTGTTTACTTAGCGCAGGCGATCTAGCGAGTCGTAGCGCTCGTTAGGCGTGAATAACGCGGTAAAATTGACTAAAATAGCTCCCTTTCCCTCTGCTTTTTTAGACAAAATACTGCTTCATTAGCAAAGGCTGTGTATAATGGCTCAGATATTGTCCCCGCTCTTTATCTAATCCAAGAAGACTATGGCTCAAGGTACGTTATTTATTGTTTCCGCTCCCAGTGGTGCGGGTAAATCGAGTTTACTCCAAGCGTTGCTGAAAACTCAGCCGTTATACGATACTCAGGTGTCTATTTCCCATACCACGCGCAATATCCGCCCAGGAGAAGTGCAAGGTGAGCACTACCATTTTGTATCCAAAGAAGCATTTACCGCGATGATCGCCGATAATGCCTTTTTCGAGCATGCTGAGGTGTTTGGAAACTATTACGGCACTTCTCGTCATGCCATTGAGCAAGTACTGGCGACCGGAGTGGACGTTTTCTTGGATATCGATTGGCAGGGCGCACAACAAGTTCGTCAACAAATGCCAAATGCGCGGAGTATTTTTATTCTTCCTCCCACGCAAGACGAACTCGACCGCCGCTTACGTGGACGCGGTCAAGATGATCATGACGTCATTGTGTCGAGAATGGCGAAAGCGGTTGATGAAATGAGTCACTATGCCGAATACGATTATTTGATCGTTAATGACGATTTCGATCTCGCACTGTCAGATTTGAAAACCATCATCCGTGCAGAACGTTTACGGATGCATCGCCAAAAATCTCGGCATAGCGCACTTATTAGCAAATTATTGGCAGACTGAACGCGGTTCAGTATCATGCCTTATCTATACAAGATCAGTGGAGTAACACCTATATGGCACGCGTAACCGTACAAGATGCAGTAGAACAAGTAGGCAACCGTTTTGACTTGGTATTGGTCGCGGCTCGTCGCGCACGTCAATTACAAGTTGGCGGTAAAGATGCTCTGGTTCCAGAAGAAAATGATAAGCCAACGGTTATCGCGTTACGTGAAATCGAAGAAGGCTTAATCACTAATGGTATTCTTGATGTGCGTGAGCGCCAAGACCAGCATGAGCAGGAAGCGGCTGAACTCCACGCCGTTAATGCTATCGCCGAAGGCCGTCGTTAATTCTGATAGTGAAGGTAGCCCTTGTATCTGTTTGAAAGCCTTAACCAACTGATTGAGAAATACCTGCCTGAAGAGCATATCTTACGTCTCAAGCAGGCATACCTTGTTGCGCGTGATGCTCACGAAGGACAAACCCGTTCGAGTGGTGAGCCTTATATCACCCACCCAGTAGCTGTCGCCTGTATTTTGGCAGGTATGAAGCTGGATCATGAAACGCTGATGGCGGCCTTGCTGCACGACGTGATCGAAGATACAGCCGTTACTTACCAAGAAATTGAACAGCTATTTGGTGAAAGTGTCGCAGAGTTGGTGGAAGGCGTTTCTAAACTGGATAAATTAAAATTCCGGGATAAGAAAGAAGCTCAAGCAGAAAACTTTCGTAAAATGATCATGGCGATGGTGCAAGACATCCGCGTCATCTTGATCAAACTTGCTGATCGTACGCATAACATGCGTACTCTCGGCTCGTTACGTACCGATAAACGTCGACGGATTGCGCTCGAAACCCTCGAGATTTATAGCCCACTTGCCCACCGTTTAGGTATTCATCACCTAAAAACGGAATTGGAAGAGTTGGGTTTCGAAGCCCTCTACCCTAACCGTTACCGCGTCATCAAAGAAGTGGTGAAAGCAGCACGCGGCAATCGTAAAGAGATGATCCAGCGTATCTTGAGTGAGATCGATGGCCGCCTCCAAGAGGCCGCTATTCCTTGCCGGGTGAGTGGACGCGAGAAACACCTCTATTCGATTTATCGCAAGATGCACCTGAAAGAGCAACGTTTCCATTCCATCATGGATATCTACGCTTTTCGCGTTATCGTCAAAGATATCGATACCTGCTATCGCGTACTGGGCCAAATGCACAGCTTGTTTAAGCCGCGCCCAGGACGGATGAAAGATTATATTGCTATCCCCAAAGCCAACGGCTATCAATCCCTGCACACCTCGATGATTGGGCCGCATGGCGTGCCGGTCGAAGTGCAGATCCGTACTGAAGATATGGATCAAATGGCAGAGATGGGGGTGGCTGCTCATTGGGCGTATAAACAGCAAGGTGAAAGCGTCACCACCGCACAGCTTCGCGCGCAGCGCTGGTTACAAAGCCTAATCGAGTTACAACAAAGTTCGGGTAACTCTTTCGAATTTATCGAGAGCGTTAAATCGGATCTCTTTCCCGATGAAATCTACGTCTTCACCCCAGAGGGGCGGATCGTCGAATTACCTTCAGAAGCGACCCCTGTCGACTTCGCTTATGCGGTCCATACCGACATTGGTCATGCTTGCGTCGGAGCAAGAGTTGATCGCCAGCCCTATCCCCTCTCGCAGCCGTTGACGAGTGGACAGACTATCGAAATCATCACTGCACCTGGGGCGCGACCCAATGCAGCATGGCTAAACTTCGTGGTGAGTTCAAAAGCGCGCGCTAAAATTCGCCAACTGCTTAAGAACCTTAAACGAGAAGACTCTGTTCTACTTGGCCGCCGCCTACTCAGCCACGCGCTGGGGGGAAGTAAAAAACTGGCAGAAGTGCCACAAGAAAATATTCAGCACGAACTTGAGCGTATGAAGCTAGCCAGCTTCGACGACTTATTAGCAGAAATTGGGTTAGGAAATGCCATGAGTGTCGTGGTAGCCAAAAATCTTCTGCCGCAGCCTGAAACCCAAGAACCAACCCCGGCAGGCAACACGAAACGCCATAAGCTACCGATCAAAGGCGCCGAGGGTGTATTAATTACCTTTGCTAAATGCTGTCGACCCATACCCGGTGACCCAATATTGGCACATATCAGTCCCGGTAAAGGGCTGGTCATTCATCACGAATCGTGTCGTAACATTCGCGGCTTTAGTAAAGATGCCGAGAAATTTATGCCTGTAGAATGGGACAGCCATACTGAGCAAGACTTTATCGCCGAGTTAAAGGTCGATATGTTCAATCATCAAGGCGTCTTGGCTAACTTAACCGCGGCTATCAATCAAGAGCGCTCTAATATTCAGAGTCTCAATACTGAAGAGCGTGATGGCCGAGTTTATACCGCTTATTTGCGTCTTACGGTACACGATCGCGTTCATCTGGCGAATATTATGCGTAAATTACGCGTGATGTCGGATGTCATCAAAGTCCAACGTAACCGTAACTAATCCGATGAATAGCCAACGACTTGCTCGAATACAGGAAATGCTGGCACGACGCCAGCCTGACCTAACCGTCTGCCTTGAGCAAGTCCATAAGCCCCATAATATCTCTGCGATTGTACGTACTGCCGATGCGGTCGGCATCCATGATATTCATGCCGTTTGGCCAGACGAACACATGCGTACAGCCGCTTCGTCTTCGGCCGGTAGTAATAATTGGGTGAACGTACACACCCACGAAAGCATAGAGCAAGCCGTGACAGAGTTTACGCGTCAAGGTATGCAGATACTGGCGACTAACCTCAGTGAAAAAGCGATAGATTTCCGCGACATCGACTATACCCGACCCACTTGTATCATCATGGGGCAGGAGAAAACGGGGATCAGTGAGAAGGCATTAGCCCTCGCCGACCATCACGTCGTTATTCCAATGGTAGGGATGGTTCAGTCGTTGAATGTCTCAGTGGCTTCGGCACTTATTCTCTACGAAGCGCAACGTCAGCGGCAGATTGCAGGGTTATACCAACGAGATTATAGCGATATCGACTCGCAGGAGCAGCAGCGCTTACTGTTTGAAGGCGGATACCCGACGCTCGCCCGCGTCGCGAAGCATAAGGGGTTAGCCTACCCGTCTATTGACCAAGCAGGTGAAATTCACGCTGACCAAGCATGGTGGGACAGCATGCAAGCCACGAGAAAACGATGAAAGGCCGCCTGCTTGATGCCATTCCGCTAACCACGTTGACCGGAGTCGGCGCGAGCCAATCAGCAAAATTAGCGAAAATTGGGCTGCATACGCTACAAGACTTATTATTACACCTCCCCTTACGTTATGAAGATCGCACTCACCTCACCGCCATCAATGACTTACAAGCAGGGTCTCATACCACTGTCCGTGGCGAGGTCTTACACAGCGAAATCACCTTCGGTCGGCGTCGTATGCTTGTCTGTCAAATTAGCGATGGTACCGGCAGCCTGACGTTACGCTTTTTCAACTTTAACGCAGGAATGAAAAACGGTCTCGCGGTAGGGAGAAGCATTATCGCCTGGGGTGAAATTCGGCGTGGACAGCGTGGGCCAGAAATCATCCACCCAGAGTATCGCCAGCAGGATGAACAGCAACCCATAGCGCTACAAGAGACGCTGACGCCGGTCTATCCTGCGACCGAAGGCATTCGACAAGCGACGTTACGTAATCTTACCGACCAAGCATTGGTGTTGCTGCAACATAATCCTATTCAAGAGCTACTGCCTGCGGAGCTCTGTCGTGGTCTACTGTCATTAACCGACGCATTACAGCTGCTCCATCGACCGCCTCCTGAATTGCAGTTAGCCGACGTCGAACTAGGCCGTCACCCTGCACAATTACGACTGATTACCGAAGAGTTACTTGCCCATCAGCTGAGTATGTTACAAGCGCGGGCCGGAGTTCAGCAGTATCGAGCCTTATCCTTCAAGCACGACCCTCGATTATCGACACAGTTCTTAAGCAATTTACCTTTTGCACCCACTGCCGCTCAGCAGCGTGTCGTTAAAGAGATCGAACAGGATTTAGCGCATCCTTATCCAATGTTACGTCTAGTACAGGGCGATGTAGGGTCTGGAAAAACCTTGGTGGCTGCATTAGCCGCCTTACAGGTTATTGCCGCCGATCAGCAAGTGGTGATGATGGCACCGACCGAACTTCTTGCCGAACAGCACGCCCTTAACTTTCGTAACTGGTTTGAGCCGCTAGGTATTCAAGTAGGCTGGTTGGCAGGCAAACAGAAAGGGAAAGCGCGTGCGGCTGAGCAAGAGCGGATTGCTCGGGGTGAAGTCCAAATGGTGGTAGGTACCCATGCTCTGTTCCAAGAACATGTCCAATTCCAGCATTTAGCATTGGTGATTATCGATGAACAGCACCGCTTTGGCGTCCATCAGCGTCTCGCTTTATGGGAAAAAGGGCAACAGCAGGGTTTCCATCCCCATCAATTAATTATGACGGCAACACCAATCCCGCGAACCTTAGCGATGACCGCATACGCGGATTTAGAAACCTCGACTATCGATGAATTGCCCCCTGGGCGTACACCGGTGATGACCGTCGCGATCCCCGATTCACGTCGTAGCGAAATTATCTCGCGCGTCGAAAGCGCCTGTGCCGAAGGCCGACAAGCCTACTGGGTCTGTACCTTAATTGAGGAATCAGAACTACTTGAAGCGCAAGCCGCCGAAAACACGTTAATCGAGCTACAGGTCGCCTTACCGGCGATGCGCATTGGTTTAGTACACGGCAGAATGAAACCAGCCGAAAAACAGCAAATTATGCAACAGTTCAAGGGACATGAGCTGGACCTACTCATCGCCACTACGGTCATTGAAGTAGGAGTGGATGTACCAAATGCAAGTTTAATGATTATCGATAATGCTGAGCGCTTGGGCCTAGCTCAATTACACCAATTACGCGGACGCGTGGGTCGCGGCGCCATTGCCTCACACTGTGTCTTGCTCTACAAACCGCCGCTGAGTAAAACGGCGCAAAAACGATTACAGGTTCTGCGCGATACCAACGATGGCTTTATCATTGCGCAGCACGATCTTGAAATACGGGGACCTGGTGAATTACTAGGTACCAAGCAGACCGGTAACGCAGAATTCAAAGTCGTCGATTTAGTGCGCGACCAGCAACTGATCCCTGAAGTACAACGTATTGCTAAACACCTTCACCAGAACTATCCCGAACAGTCGAAAGCATTGGTAGAACGGTGGTTACCCGAGAAAACGCTGTTTAGTAATGTGTAGGTAAGCCGCTACTCACTCACCATAAGCAATCGTTTGCAATCGACGATGACTCGATTAGAATTGCCCTTTTTATTATCCTGCCAGAGAAAAATTATGTCTGCCGAACGTGTCGAACCGACTGAAAACCCGCCACTCGCTCCGCGCAGTGAGCTTATTTATAACTTAGAGGCACGTCCCCCGCTTCCTCAAGCCATCTTCGCGGCGCTACAGCACCTGCTAGCGATGTTCGTCGCGGTGATTACTCCCGCATTGCTGATCTGTAAGGGGTTAAATTTACCGGCAGAAGATACTCGTCATATCTTAAGCATGTCGCTGTTTGCTTCAGGAATCGCCTCCCTGCTCCAAATCAAGACTTGGGGTCCGATTGGCTCCGGGCTCCTCTCGATACAGGGAACCAGTTTTAATTTTGTCTCTCCCCTCATTATGGGAGGGCTTGCTTTGAAGCAGGGAGGCGCAGAACCGTCTTCTATGCTGGCGGCGTTGTTTGGTACCTTGATGCTGGCATCCTGTACCGAAATGGTTATCTCGCGGATACTGCCTTACGTCCAACGCGTGATCACGCCGTTGGTCTCCGGCATCGTGGTCATGATTATCGGCCTTTCATTGATTCAGGTCGGCTTAACCTCGGTGGGCGGCGGCTTTAGCGCTATGGCTGACCATAGCTTCGGCTCGCCAACGAATCTGCTATTGGCTGGCGTCGTGCTCTTGACGATCATCCTACTCAATCGCCAGAAAAATCCTTATCTACGTATCGCGGCCCTCTTTATTGCCATGCTCGTTGGCTATTTACTGGCATGGGCGATGGGGGTTTTACCCAGCGCACTCCCTAGCACTGGTCATGCGCTGGTCATGTGGCCACAGCCATTACGCTACGGGCTCGCGATCGACTGGAATCTATTACTGCCCTTAATGTTAGTCTTTATGGTGACCTCGCTAGAAACGATTGGCGACATCACCGCTACGTCCGACGTCTCAGAACAGCCAGTTAAAGGACCGCTTTATATGCGACGCCTCAAAGGCGGCGTACTCGCCAACGGGGTAAATAGCTGTGTCTCCGCGCTTTTTAATACGTTTCCTAACTCGTGTTTTGGCCAAAATAATGGGGTCATTCAACTCACTGGCGTCGCGAGCCGCTATGTCGGCTTTATTGTCGCCATCATGTTGATGCTACTCGGCCTTTTCCCCTCGGTCAGTGATATCGTACAAAATATTCCTGAACCAGTACTAGGGGGAGCGACCTTGGTCATGTTTGGTACGATTGCCGCCTCAGGCGTACGTATCGTGGCACGCGAAACACTGAACCGCAGAGCAATTATGGTCATGGCGCTATCATTGGGGATAGGGCTAGGTGTCTCGCAACACCCTGAGATCCTACAGTTTGCCCCACAGTGGTTACGCACCCTATTCTCTTCAGGGATCGCCGCAGGAGGCATCACCGCTATCGTATTAAATCTGGTTTTACCCCGCGAGGAGTAAACCTTGATGTACGACTGATTATTGATCCAGATAGTCAGTCGTCGTTGTGTCCCTTGAGATCACTCTATTTTTAAGGCATAACCTACAGTCGGCTCCCAATTAGGAAACCTTGATGAAGTTACTCCTTAAGTTACTTTTGTCTCTTATGTTGCTCCTCCTCATCGTGCTCAGTGTCGGCTATGCCTTCTTACGAAGTCATTGGGGGATTACAACCGTTAGCCGATGGATAAGCGATGCCACGCCTTATCATTTATCAGTTCAACGCTTTACTCACGATTGGTCACACCCCTTACGTTTCGAACTCAATACTGTTACCTTCGGTGAAGATGGCCAACCGGCTCTACTCATTACGGATAAGCTTACTTTAACGCTCACCGCCCATCAGTTGATAAGCCCCTTGCACTTTTCACGCATTACGATTGAGCAAGGTACGCTAGTACTCAGTAATTTAACCCCTGAAGTCACCCTGCCGGTCAGTGCAGACCATTTAGTGCTGCAGGCGGTTAAACTATTGAATCCTTACCCAACCCATTGTCTCTCGGCGAAGAAAATTGATGGCATCTTATCGCCTTGGCAGCCGAGTCAACAGGCTCTATTAGGGAAAAAATTTACCTTTGCTTTCTCTGCACAAATGGTCAATATCGCCCACCAACAGTTCGATAAGCTCGTAGCTACAGGTAATAAAGATCACGAGCGCTTAATAATAAATACCCTATCTGGTGCTGTTGAACGCGGGACCTTCAGCGGACAGCTATCACGATCGGCGGATGGGCAATGGCAGGTCCCCTCCCTTCAGCTCGACAACATTCGTTTTCAAACCACAAAGCGACTTAACGAGCTACTTCGTCCGTTTACACTGGCGGCTATCGAGCTGCATAATCTATCGATTAACCATCTTAGTATCGTTGGTCCCGACTGGGTGATTAACGACCTCTCGGCAACTGGTCAACACCTCGTTAACCCCCCATCCCCCTCCGGTCATTTAGTCGTCGACGCACAAAGCGTGGTGATAGGGACTGAAGAATGGTCCAAGCCTCATCTCACACTCACCGCCCAAAACGATGCGCTTTCGATTGATAAATTTAATGTGGGATGGGCAAGAGGTACGGTCACAGCCCGAGGCCAATGGCAGAAAAGTAGCGGTAATTTATCACTGGACGAGCTTAGCCTTAACGATATTCGCTATACACTACCCGAAAATTGGCGCGCTTTTTTACACACCGAACTCCCGCAGGCAATCAGCTCAATCACCGTAAAAAGCTTTAACTTTAATAATGGATTGTTGATTGATGTTACTCCGCAGTTTCCGTTCCAAATGACTGCAGCGCATATTACTGGCAATCAACTATTACTTGCCGAGCAGCATCGTTGGGGGCTATGGGCAGGCACTGCGGAATACTATGCCGCGGCGGCAACCTTTAATCGCCAAGATGTCCGTGCGTTGTGGTTTACGCTAGAAGCGAATAATGAAACGCTAGTCTTGCGGGATATCAAGTCACTTGTTGATGAAGGCCCAATGGTGGGAAATTTAACCGTTTCGCAGCAGCCCCCTCATACTTTTGCGCTGACATTGCGGGGTGATAAAGTCCCGTATGCGGCACTGACCGCTAGGCTCTGGCCGCAACCGCTATCGGGACGGGGAAGTTTTACTCTCCAATTGAAAGGTGCACTTCCCTCGTTGCTGGAAGCCCCCGCGTATCTTGATGGGACGATAACGACGCCCACCTTTACCCAACGGGTCGCCCCCTAACAAATTAGGCTGGCATTCGCCAGCCTATACTCCTTTTAACGAGGCGCTGAACCCCCCTCTTCCAATGGTTTCTCGGCTTGCGCGGGAAGCACCAGATAGACGCCTTGGAAGACTGCACCTTGGTGATGTTCATCACTCAATATGACGTCTAAGCTTACTCGCGCCTTACGCCCACAGGCAAGACGGTCCAAATCACCTTTCAATGAGCCTAAATCGGCGCTGGCTGTAGGCCGACCCTGCAAGGGCTGGCTATAGCGAATATGCGCATCGGCCAAGACAATCGTTCCCCCAAGCTTGCGCTCTCTGAGTAGTAACCAGATCAGCCCCCAACCGGTTAACGTCGCTAAGGAGAATTGGCTACCAGCAAAGAGCGTATGATGGGGATTTTGATTACCACTTTCCGGCATGGTGGTCATAAACTTCTGACCAGTGTATTGCTGGATCCGTACCCCCATCTTTTCGCTTAGGGGGATATGCTGATACCACGCCTGTTGTAACTGCTCACACCAATCGGCACGATGTAAAATATCGTCCATTGAGGCCATCGGCTTAATCATCAAGAAGTGACGAATACGGGTCGTTTGCGACGTTGTGACTCGCCCTTGATTGATATATCCCAGTTGAGCGAAAAATTCGACGGCATCTTCCCGTGCACTACAGGTCACACGTTTGACCCCTTCTTGTCGTGCGACAGACTCTAAAGTCATAATCAACAGTCGCCCCAGCCCTTTCCCCCGTAGTTCAGGCGCTACAGCCAAGAAGCGGATAGAGGCTTCGTTATCGCCACTAATCGATAAACGTCCAACTCCGACCACCTGATTATCGCCGTCGACCAGCATTTGATGATGCGCAGTAGTATCCCAAGCATCTTGTTCTGACCCCGGTGGCTGATTCAAGGGTTTACGCAGCATCTGCCAACGAAACTGAAAATAATCCGCGAGGTCGCTAGCCGTTTCAGGAACGCGTAATTGATACATCTCTTACCTCCGCCTCAACACTGTAGCCAGAATGTCACCGGCCCGTCATTCGTCAAGGTCACTTGCATATCTGCAGCAAACTGCCCATTCTCGGTTTTTACGCCGCGTTGGCGACAATGCTCGCTAAAAAAGTCATAAAGCTCTCGGGCAGTATTCGCAGCAGCGCCTTTGGAGAACGAGGGACGCATTCCTTTTTGGGTATCGGCGGCAAGCGTAAATTGCGAGACCACTAATAGCTCCCCTGCCACCTGCTGGAGATTCAAGTTCATCTTACCTTGTTCATCGCTAAACACGCGATAACCGATAACCTTATCTGCAAGCTTACTCGCCACCGTCGTGTCATCTCCCTGCTCGACGCCTAGTAGTACTAATAGACCCGCGCCGATTTTACCGATCACGTTATTGTCGACGCTAACTTGCGCGGCAGAAACCCGCTGAATTAATGCAATCATGAAATATCCGCCTGCTGTTGACGCTGACGACGCAGCTTACGGTAATGCTCAAGAGACACCGTAATCTCCGCCCCTAGCAATACGATACACCAAGTCCAATATACCCACAGAAAGAGCATTGGGATCACGGCGAGTACCCCGTAGATCAGCTGATAAGCGGGAAACATCGTGACATAGAGCGTGAAAACTTTTTTACCAATCTCGAATAAAACACCCGCGACTAGCGCCCCGATTAACGCATCCCTTCCTGCAACGCTACAGGTCGGCACCACACTAAATAGTAACCAAAATGCTAGCCAAGAGAGTAATAGGGGGAAGCCGCGCAATACCAGCTGAATGATCTCACTAATACCCGGCATATTGAGCCACTGCGGCGAAAGTAAATAAGAGCTTAAGGCAATACTCGCCCCGGCTAATAGCGGTCCAAGGGTTAAAATCATCCAATAGACGGCGAATGAGAACACGAGCGGTCGCTTGCGCGAGCTCCGCCAGATACTGTTCAACGCACTATCGATGGAGAACATCAATAACAGTGAGGTCACGATTAACCCGATTGCTCCGAACACTGTCATTCGGTGGACATTAACGACAAAACGGTCGATATATTCTTCAATGACATTCCCGGTAGCAGGAACAAAATTTCGGAAAATAAAGTGTCGGATCTCACTGCTAACATCTGAAAAAACAGGAAATGCAGAGAATATGGCGAAAATAACCGTTACAAAGGGTACTAACCCTAACAATGATACAAAGGTCAGGTTACCCGCTTGTACGGTCATATTATCATCGTTAATTCGTCGCCATAACACGCCAAGCCAGCGAAAAAATGATCGGGTCCTTAATTTTACTCGCATAAATAATCAGTTTCCCTACGAAAAATTACCTGCACGTTGAATAGCGGCTTCCAGCCCGTCAGCATCTTGATAAAGATAAGTGTGCATACCTAATTGAGCTGCGGCCTCAATATTCTCGAAGAGATCATCCACAAAGAGGGCCTGCTCTGGCGCTACGCCTTCTGCATCCAGGACATGGTGATAAATAGCCGTATCCGGCTTACGTAACCCGATATGATGAGAAAAGTAACAGTGATCGGCAGCGCCGATTAACTCGGGATACTGCTCGGCTAAAAATTCTGTATGGATTTGATTAGTATTCGATAAGATCACCACACGGTATCCCTCATCGCGTAACCGCTTTATCACACTCAGTACGGGTTGATTAACCCCTGTAAAAATCGACTGCCAGCCGCTCACAAACTGCGGATAACTGAGGTTAACCTCTAACTCGTCACAGAGTGCTTGCGCAAATTGTTCGTCCGAAATCTCACCCCGTTCGTGACGCTCAACCTGAGATCCTAGTTGGAAATGTTGCTGAACATGGGCTAATGGTGAGCCGCTCAAATTACTCCATACGCCAAGAGCACGGGTAAAGTCGAGATTGACGATAACGTTTCCCAAATCGAAAATATATAACATGGCCCCTCTCCCGATAGTTTCACTTCACTACACTATAAAGCCGACCCTCTCATTCTACCAACCGAGATGATGGAAAATTTACCGACGGGTGAAGCGTCTCGCACTAAGCTTAAGCGTAGGTAAAAAAAAACCTGAACCAGAAGAGTCTGGTTCAGGTTTAGCTTAAGGCTCAGAAACGCTGAGAATTAAGACTCTTTACCGCCACGCGATGCACGTTTACGGTCATTTTCAGTCAAATGACGCTTACGGATACGTACTGATGCAGGGGTAACTTCAACTAATTCATCATCATCGATGAACTCAAGCGCTTGCTCAAGGGTCATCTTGATTGCTGGAACCAGTGTTGTCGCTTCATCAGTCCCTGACGCACGCATGTTAGTCAGTTTCTTACCGGTTAAGCAGTTAACAGTCAGGTCGTTAGAACGTGAGTGAATACCGATGATTTGGCCTTCATACACTTCAGCACCGTGACCGAGGAACAGCTTACCGCGATCTTGCAAGCTATATAGCGCAAACGCGACAGCTTTACCTTGACCGTTAGAAATTAACACGCCATTTTGACGTTGACCGACTTCACCTGGACGTACGTCGTCGTAGTGACTGAAGGTTGAGTACAGTAAGCCTGTACCTGAAGTCATGGTCATGAATTCGTTACGGAAACCGATCAATCCACGGCTAGGAATGACGTAGTCTAAACGTACGCGTCCTTTACCATCTGGATCCATATTTTTCATGTCGCCTTTACGCTCACCCATCGCTTGCATCACAGAACCTTGGTGCTGTTCTTCGATATCAAGGGTAACGTTCTCGAATGGCTCTTGTTTACGTCCATCGATTTGACGGAAGATAACTTTAGGACGAGATACTGCCATCTCGAAACCTTCACGACGCATATTTTCGATAAGGACTGAAAGGTGAAGTTCACCACGTCCTGAAACGCGGAAAGCATCTGCATCTTCAGTTTCTTCAACGCGTAATGCAACGTTGTGTACCAGCTCTTTCTTCAGGCGGTCGAGGATTTGACGTGAAGTCACGTACTTACCTTCTTTACCACAGAAAGGAGAGGTGTTAACACAGAAGAACATGGTAACTGTTGGCTCATCGACGCTCAGTGCAGGGAGCGCTTCAACTTTCTGAGTATCACAGATTGTGTCAGAAATGTTTAGCTCACCTAAACCGGTGATAGCGATGATATCGCCCGCTTCAGCCAGATCAGACTCGATACGTTCTAAACCTAAGTGGCCCAGTACTTTACCGACTTTACCGTTACGTGTTTTGCCTTCGCTATCGATAACCGTAACCTGTTGGTTAGGTTTGATTTTACCGCGTTTGATACGGCCGATACCGATAACACCCAAATAGTTGTTGTAATCAAGTTGCGAAATCTGCATTTGCAGCGCGCCATTTTGGTCAACATTTGGAGCAGGAACGTGCTTAACGATCGCTTCGTACAGTGGCGTCATATCTTCAGCCATGTCTGCGTGATCGTCGCCCGCAATCCCTTGGATTGCAGAAGCATAGATAATTGGGAAATCCAATTGCTCATCTGTAGCGTCTAAGTTGACGAACAGATCGAATACTTGGTCAACAACCCAATCAGGACGCGCGCCCGGACGGTCGATTTTGTTGATCACAACGATTGGCTTCAACCCGTGGGCGAACGCTTTTTTCGTTACGAAGCGGGTCTGTGGCATTGGACCATCGATCGCATCAACGACCAATAGTACTGAATCGACCATAGACATAACACGTTCAACTTCACCACCGAAGTCGGCGTGTCCCGGGGTATCAACGATGTTGATACGGTAATCATTCCACTTAATAGCGGTGTTTTTTGCGAGGATAGTAATCCCACGCTCTTTCTCCAGGTCGTTGGAGTCCATCACACGCTCAGTCGCTTCAGTACGCTCGTCAAAGGTACCGGACTGTTGTAAAAGTTTGTCGACTAGGGTGGTTTTTCCATGGTCAACGTGCGCGATGATGGCGATGTTACGCAATTTTTCGATCACAGCTTTGCCTCAGGCATTAGAAATAGCGCGCTATTGTACACGGATTAGGCGAAAGACTGAACATGATCACACGATTCACAGCCACTTTATCTAGTTTTTTTTTAAGGGGATGTTTCTTTCGACTTTTTTGTCCATTTTCAGTGCAAGTTGCGCGCTATTTATTCGCAATGCACCATAATAGATCACTGAAGTTGCAACTTACGCTCTTTATTGGTGCAATGCGCGGTAATGTCGCAATACTCAAATAAGATAAAATTCCCTCTCCACGGGGGTTTTTAGCTTTTTTGAAAAGTTGGCACGCTTTTCGCTTTAAGATAAATAAGCGAAAACGATAGCTAAAAAACGTTTTTAGGCGCTTGCCGGATAACGGGTCAGAGGGGTGAGCCCTCCTAAGCATAGTGCTTCCCACGTCCCCCTACGACAACAGAGCTTTCAGGAGAGTAGATATGTCCGTTGAACACGTTCT
Source organism: Rosenbergiella collisarenosi (assembly GCF_018494085.1). Taxonomy (GTDB): domain Bacteria; phylum Pseudomonadota; class Gammaproteobacteria; order Enterobacterales; family Enterobacteriaceae; genus Rosenbergiella; species Rosenbergiella collisarenosi. The sequence goes on from NZ_JABBFP010000006.1 coordinate 53,115, forward strand.
CTCGTTGATGAACGAACATGAAGTCAAGTTTGTTGATCTGCGCTTTACAGACAGTAAAGGTAAGGAACAACACGTTACCATCCCTGCCCATCAGGTGAATGAAGACTTCTTTGAAGAAGGCAAAATGTTCGATGGCTCATCCATCGGTGGTTGGAAAGGGATCAATGAATCAGACATGGTACTGATGCCTGACGTCACTACCGCTGTGCTTGACCCGTTTTTCGAAGACTCAACGTTAATCATTCGTTGCGACATCCTAGAGCCAGGCACCCTGCAAGGTTATGACCGCGACCCGCGCTCCATCGCTAAGCGTGCTGAAGACTTCCTGCGCACCTCTGGTATCGCCGATACTGTACTGTTCGGACCTGAACCTGAGTTCTTCTTATTCGATGACATCCGCTTCGGTTCCTCTACCTCAGGCTCACACGTTGCGATCGATGATATCGAAGCGGCGTGGAATACCGGGAAAGAGTATGAAGGCGGAAACAAAGGCCACCGTCCTGGTTTAAAAGGCGGGTACTTCCCCGTTCCTCCTGTCGACTCAGCTCAAGATATCCGTTCAGCCATGTGTCTTACCATGGAGCAGATGGGCTTAGTCGTTGAAGCGCACCACCACGAAGTGGCGACCGCGGGTCAAAACGAAGTGGCAACTCGCTTTAACACTATGGTTAAAAAAGCCGACGAAATCCAAATCTATAAGTATGTCGTGCACAACGTTGCCCACGTTTTCGGTAAAACGGCGACCTTTATGCCAAAACCAATGTTTGGGGATAATGGTTCAGGTATGCACTGCCACATGTCTCTGTCTAAAGACGGCAACAACCTGTTCGCAGGCGATAAATACGGCGGTCTTTCAGATATTGCGCTGTACTACATCGGCGGTATCATCAAGCATGCTAAAGCTCTTAACGCATTAACTAACCCAACGACTAACTCCTACAAGCGCTTAGTCCCAGGTTACGAAGCGCCTGTTATGTTGGCTTACTCAGCGCGTAACCGCTCTGCCTCTATCCGTATCCCTGTGGTAGCAAGCCCGAAAGCACGTCGTATCGAAGCGCGCTTCCCAGACCCAGCGGCTAACCCATACTTAGCTTTCGCCGCGCTACTCATGGCTGGCCTTGATGGTGTGATTAATAAAATCCATCCTGGCGATGCGATGGATAAAAACCTCTACGATCTGCCTCCAGAAGAAGATGCAGAGATTCCAAAAGTGGCAAGCTCTTTAGAAGAAGCGCTTGATGCACTGAACGAAGACCGCGAATTCTTAACCCGTGGTGGCGTGTTTACCGACGACACTATCGATGCGTATATCGAACTGCGTAAAACAGAAAGCGAACGTGTTCGTATGACGCCACACCCAGTTGAGTTTGAACTTTACTACAGCGTCTAATTTTCGTTTGTAGTATGTTGCCGTGAAGTTTTAGCCCATCTTCGGATGGGCTTTTTTCTCAGTACGGATCACCCTATTCTGGAGAGATGTAATGCTTAGCAATACCGCCTCAGATGCCGTGCAAATCCTCAATTCGCTGATCAACTGTGTCCTCGTCGTCGATCATCAATTAGTGATTCACTATGCTAATCCGGCGGCACAGCAATTACTCGCCCAGAGTTCACGTAAACTGTTCGGTACCCCGCTGCCTGAGCTGACCGGCTACTTCTCTCTCAATGTCGAAGTGATGCATGAAAGCCTCAGCGTCGGACAAGGCTTCACTGATAGTGAGGTTACTCTCGTTGTCGACGGACGGGCACATACACTCGCACTTACCGCCCAGCCCTTACCCGACCAGCAGATCCTCCTCGAGATGGCGCCGATGGATAATCAACGCCGCCTGAGTCAAGAACAGCTACAACACGCCCAGCAGATTGCTGCCCGCGATCTGGTACGTGGCCTAGCCCATGAGATTAAAAATCCATTGGGAGGGCTACGGGGAGCCGCACAACTGCTCTCTAAGGCCTTACCCAACCCGGCCTTGAAAGAATATACCAATGTCATTATCGAACAGGCGGATCGGCTTAGGAACCTCGTTGACCGCTTACTAGGGCCTCAGCAACCCGGCATGCACGTTATGCAGAACATCCATCAAGTGGCGGAGCGCGTAGTTAAACTCGTCTCCATGGAATTACCGGACAATGTGACCCTGGTACGCGATTACGACCCGAGCCTACCGGAGTTACAACATGACCCTGATCAAATTGAGCAAGTGTTACTGAATATGGTCAGCAATGCCTTACAGGCTCTAGGTCGTGAAGGCGGTACTATTACCTTACGTACACGTACTGCCTTTCAACTGACTCTTCACGGAAATCGATACCGGCTAGTGGCGCAGATTGATGTTGAAGATGATGGGCCGGGTATTCCGACTCATCTGCATGATACCTTATTTTATCCAATGGTCAGCGGCCGCGAAAATGGTACCGGCTTAGGGCTTTCCATCGCACGCAGCTTAATTGATCAACATTCCGGTAAGATCGAGTTCAAGAGTTGGCCAGGCCACACTGAATTCTCAATATTTCTCCCTATTCGCCAGTGAGGTTTCTATGCAACAAGGGATAGTTTGGATCGTCGATGACGATAGCTCCATCCGCTGGGTGCTTGAGCGCGCACTGACTGGAGCTGGGTTACTCTGTACGGCCTTCGAAAGTAGTCACGACGTACTTGATGCGTTAGCGACCAAAACGCCCGACGTCTTATTATCCGATATCCGCATGCCGGGTATGGATGGCTTGGGATTACTGAAGCAAATTAAAAAGCGTCATCCGATGCTGCCGGTCATTATTATGACCGCTCATTCTGACCTTGATGCAGCCGTGAGCGCCTATCAACAAGGGGCATTCGATTATTTACCGAAACCTTTTGATATTGATGAAGCTGTCGCGCTGACAGAACGCGCAATCAGCCATTATCAGGAGCAGCAGCAACCTCGCCTACAACAAGAGGATGGTCCGACCACCGACATCATTGGTGAAGCCCCTGCGATGCAGGATGTCTTTCGTATCATCGGTCGGCTATCACGCTCCTCGATCAGCGTGCTGATTAATGGCGAGTCTGGAACAGGTAAAGAACTCGTCGCCCATGCCCTACATCGCCATAGCCCAAGGGTGAAATCGCCTTTTATCGCCCTAAATATGGCCGCAATCCCCAAGGACTTGATCGAATCCGAACTATTCGGTCACGAAAAAGGGGCTTTTACTGGGGCGGGACAGGTAAGACAAGGACGCTTTGAACAAGCGAATGGCGGTACTCTATTTCTTGATGAGATTGGCGATATGCCGCTAGACGTACAAACACGGCTATTGAGAGTCCTGGCCGACGGTCAGTTCTACCGTGTAGGTGGATATGCGCCGGTAAAAGTCGATGTTCGGATCATTGCGGCTACGCACCAAAACCTTGAATCACGCGTACAAGAAGGAAAGTTTCGCGAAGACTTATTCCACCGACTGAATGTTATTCGTATTCACTTACCCCCTTTACGAGAACGTCGGGAAGATATACCTCGTTTGGCGAACTATTTCCTGCAAATGGCGGCGCGCGAGCTAGGGGTCGAAACGAAGATCTTGCATAACGACACTATTAACGCGCTGACGCATGTCGCTTGGCCAGGTAACGTAAGACAATTAGAGAATACGTGCCGATGGTTAACGGTCATGGCAGCGGGTCAAGAGGTACTCCTGCAAGATCTCCCTCCTGAGCTTTTCGATAGTGCATCAATCCCAAGTGAGCCTACGGCGACCTCCCCACATGTTCCTGAAAGCTGGTCTGGATTATTGGCGCAGTGGGCAGAGCGGGCGTTACGAACGGGCCATCAGGATCTCTTGTCCGAAGCCCAGCCCGAGATGGAACGGGTGCTATTAACGACCGCGCTACAACATACACGTGGACATAAACAAGAAGCGGCACGGTTGTTGGGATGGGGGCGTAATACCCTTACCCGTAAGCTGAAAGAGCTGGGAATGGAGTAATCCTTACCGTGCCTGGGTTTTCAGGTACGGTTAAATCACTCGCGAGAAAGCGCGTTGGCTGGCGCGCTGGCGCGAATACTGATCGAAGCAAAAACAGATGTGCCGAACCAATAAGCGCCCTTTTGCTGTGATCTGTAACCGCTTAGCCGTAATAGTGACCAACCCATCTTGCACCATCGGCTCAAGTAAACGACGCTCTTCAGCGAAATAGTCCCAAAAAGGCTGTTGTAGCGTCTTTTCTATAGCGCTTATCTCCAGTAAAAATTGACACATTAGCGTTTTAATAATGTCACGACGCAGCATATCCTCAGTACTTAGGCCAATCCCTCGAACTAATGCGCTACCTCTCTCGAGCAAGCGTGATGACCAATCTCTCAACGATTTTTCGTTTTGGCTGTAGCTATCGCCAATCATGCTAATAGCCGACACGCCAACCCCTAATAAGTCGGTATTACACTGCGTGGTGTAGCCTTGAAAGTTGCGTTGTAAGCGACCCGCTCGTTGCGCTTGTGCCAACTCATCGTCAGGCAATGCGAAGTGGTCCATCCCAATAAACTGATAGCCAGCCGCTTGCAGCTGACCGATAGTCTGTTGCAATATTTTTAACTTCTGCGTCGGATTAGGTAGCTCATAAGACTTTATTTTGCGCTGCGCAGCAAACAGCTCCGGCATATGCGCATAGTTAAATATACTCAACCTATCCGGACGCAATATAAGGATCTGTTCCAGCGTATGACCAAAACTTTCCACCGTCTGGAGCGGTAACCCATAAATTAAATCAATATTTGTCGAGGTAAAGCCGAGGGCTTTCATCGTTAAGAGTAGTTCGGCTATCTGTGACGCGTCTTGTTTACGATTGACGCGTTGTTGCACCATCGGATTAAAATCTTGTACCCCCATACTGAGGCGATTAATCCCGATTGCGCGTAGCGCAGTGAGACGTTCGACCGGAAATTGGCGTGGGTCGAGTTCAAGCGATACTTCTGCCTCATCGCTTAAACGGAATTCAGCACGGATTAAAGCCATTAATCCAGCCAACTGTTCATCACTTAGAAAAGTCGGCGTTCCCCCACCGAAGTGTACTTGAGTAAGCCGACGCTGTTTGAATAACAACGCGCGCTGGCGAATCTCAGCCTGCAAATGAAGTAAATATTGGTCAGCTTTTTCAGGATGCCGGGTAACCACTTTATTGCAGCCACAGAAATAACAGAGCTGGTGACAAAATGGGATATGGAGATAAAGAGAGAGTGGGCGAGTGGGATAGCGAGAGGCCGCGGCTGAAAAATCAGTTTCCGAAAAGCTTGAGGTAAACTCTAGTGCAGTGGGGTAAGAAGTATAACGAGGACTAGCAGTGTTGTAGTGCTCAATCAGTGCCTGATCCCATTCGACGTCTTGCATGTTTACCTCTTACGTTGGCTTTTTGGCCGCGCTTTACTCGTTTCGGCCGAGAAAACAAGCGTCGGTGCAGCACAGTCTTCCTATGCGACAAGCGTAAAAGTTTACTGACTATCCACAAGAGATAACAGGTGAATAACCCGGCAGGGATTGATCCAAGCCAATGCATTATCAATTAATCCTTCTGATGAATAACAGGGAGCACGCTCCCTGTTACTCGCCCTACTACCCTTTTAACAGGCGGTACATATCTTCTTCTGCTTCATCGTCTTTCTCGTCATCGTCGATATCGATGCCTAATAAGACCATTAATTCTTCAATACGATCTAAGCGCGCTTCTAACCACGTTTGATCTTCACCGCTTAGGGTATCGCCACTTTCTAAACGATCGAGTAACTGGTCCAAACGCGGATCATTTTCTAACATCCGTAGTTCTTGCTGACGGGTCATTTTTTCCGGCTCAGCATGGGTCTCAGTTCTAGGCGCTGTCGCGACCTTGCCTTCGGCAACGAGAGGAATCGGGGTTTTACTTCCAATACGTGGATCCGCTTTTTCCGGCGCGGCCTTACCCTGACGTTGCGTCGCTTTAGGATGGCTACGGTTACCAGCGGTATTGCCTTTTAATTTACTTTTGCGTTTACGCTCTCGGCCTTCAAGATTAAGTTCGGCACGCGTTTTGCGGCGTTCCGTAGACTTGCTTTTGGTCGTTCTGGAAGGTTGCTTCATAGTGTCAGTCTCAAGGAGGATTACTTCAGTAAGTTCTGGGCGCGAATCTAGCAGAAAGTTGGACAATAAAAAAGCGGTAACACTAAGGTTACCGCCCTTTCGTCCTTTTTTCGTAATTCCATTACGTTAATGCTCGTATCCCGCTCCGTGAACAAAGTTCCTCAATGCCTTCCATTAGCGGCTTAACTGTAGTTCAGGAACCCAATAGTACAAGGCAATATTAGTAATAAATTTATATTTTTATTCATCCAATTGATTTTTATTAGTTTTTGCCGATGATCGGTTATCAACCTTCCCCCTTTATCGACTATTTCACGCCATCACGTACAAAATAATCACGCGCGAGGTCATGACGCCCTTAAGGCCAACACGCAACAATGCGCGAAATCTAGGCAAAAGGTAGGTATACTCCCGGTTTATGCTGCTAAAACTATGTGGAGTTTGCTGTGCCGAGCTGGAATTATCACGTCACTCATTTTGTAACTAGTGCCCCAGATGTTCGTCATCTGCCGGAAGATACTGGCGCTGAAGTCGCCTTTGCGGGCCGCTCTAATGCCGGAAAGTCGAGTGCGTTGAATACCTTAACCCAACAAAAAAGCCTTGCACGGACCAGTAAAACACCGGGGCGTACGCAACTTATCAACTTGTTTGAAGTAGCAGAAGGAATTAGGCTCGTCGACTTACCTGGCTATGGCTATGCCGAAGTTCCAGAAGAAGTAAAACGTAAATGGCAGAAATCTCTCGGTGAATATTTAGAAGTTCGCCAAGCCCTTAAAGGCTTAGTTGTCCTTATGGATATCCGCCATCCGATGAAAGAGCTCGACCAACAAATGGTTAACTGGGCAGTCGCCAGTGAGATCCCCGTGATGGTGCTACTCACTAAGGCAGATAAATTAGCCTCGGGTGCACGCAAAAAACAACTCGCGATGGTTCGTGAAGCGAGTTTGGCTTTTATGGGTGATGTACAAGTAGAGCTCTTCTCGTCATTGAAGAAGATGGGGATTGATAAGTTGAGCCAGAAGTTAGATGAATGGTTTACCGCGCATACTGACTTGCAGGAGAGTCTGGAAGAGTAATCTACGCTTTTTCCCCGTCAGAAGAAAAAACGCCCCAGCGGTAAACGTGACCGCTGGGGCGGCTAATTTCTAGCCTAATCCGATTACATGAAGTAAAAGGCCTTAAAGATAGAACATCTTACCTCTGTACCCTACACCGGAAAATGTACCCCAATTCTTATATGTGTGAAAGCGCTTTTTTTGTGCAAAAACGAACGTTTGAGCCAAAAAACACCACCTAGATCACATAAATAGTCCTAACCCCTCGCGAAAATGTTAAATATATGTTTCTCAATTATAAAAAAAAGCGTATGCTCTTGCCGCGATTTTTAAGACTTCTTTTCCACTTAAAATCAGCCTGAGAAGTGCGCTATCACTCATTTGGTTAAATAGCGTTCTTTTTCGTGATCGAAGTCTAAAAGTACAAATATTTAATAAAATTGGCACTAATTTACACGTTATTCTGCGGTAATCTCTTCCAGGTGTTAACACTTTTTTCGGGATAAAAATAATGAAAATAAAAAATAAACTTTTTTCACGTACTCCTTCTTTTTTTGCACTTTCACTTGTCGCCGCGAGCTGTGCGGCGGCGCTACCTGCTACGCAGGCAGCTGAACCTTTTAGTTACGACTCTAACTGGATGCTCGGCGATTGGGCCGGTACACGTAGCCAGCTCAAAGAGGAAGGGGTCGATTTCCAGGTGAACTACACCATGGAAAGTGCCTCGAATTTAGCAGGCGGCTATGATACCTCGACTACCATGCGCTACTCCGATCAGTGGGCCTTTGGTGTCGACTTGGATCTTGAGAAGCTCTTAGGCTGGAACGATACCGAATTCCAAATGACCATTACCGATCGTAATGGCCGCAATCTCTCCGACGATGCTGTCAGCCGTAATGGCACCCTCTCTTCTGTACAAGAAGTATATGGCCGTGGACAGACTTGGCGTTTGACGCAGTTCTGGTTACGTAAGCACTTTTTCGATAACCTCGTTGACGTAAAAGCAGGACGTGTAACAGTCGGTGAAGATTTCGACACGATTGACAGTAAGTTCCAGAACTTGGCCTTCGGCGGCGGACAAGCGGGTAACTGGCGCGGCGATCACTGGTACAACTGGCCGGTATCGCAGTGGGGTGGACGTGTTGCCATCAATATTACTCCGGAAGTCTTCTTCCAAGTCGGTTTCTATAACCAAACACCTTACAACTATGATCGCGGTGATGGCTTCCGTTTCGAAGTTAGCCAAACTGAAGGTAATTTAGTGCCTGCAGAAGTCGTTTGGCACCCAACCTTCGGTCCAGACAATCTGAAAGGTAACTACCGCCTAGGCGGGTATTACTCTTCGGTACGCGACCAAGTCTATGGTTCATGGCGTAACGGTAATACCGATACCGCACATGCCTACGGCGGCTATTTACTGGCACAGCAACAACTCTTCGCCCAGCCCGGTGGAGGAGATCGTGGCCTGACCTTGACTGGACAAGCGGTAATGAATGACCACAAAACCGCGAAAATCGATAATTACCAATCTCTGACGCTGGTATGGAAAGGATTAGTCGATGCCCGTCCAGAAGATGAAATTGGTATTGGTGCTTCACGTATCCACGTCAACTCTAGCTACTCGACGATGCAACGCCGTGAGAATCGCTCAACGGGAGCTTACTACGATAGCAACCCAGCGTGGATCCCAATCCAACACGGTTCTGAATACGATTATGAGGTTTATTACAACGTTCATGCGACCAACTGGCTGCAAATTCGTCCTAACTTGCAATATGTTGTCGCACCGGGCGCCGAAAACGGCGTGAAAAACGCGTTGGTCGGTGGTATCAGCGCCAACTTAAGCTTCTAAGCTTACTTCTCCGTACTCGCCAGCGACTGGGTACGGAGATTCTTCACTTGCCAGCTACCCGCACTACGGTTACCTTCTTTGCTCGACCAAGGAGGAGGCCTCATGTTTAAAACCCCGCGTTCTGCAACCATTATTAAAGAACAAATACTTTCCGATGACTGGTATTCACTGAAAAAGTACACCGTTGATTATCAGCGAGCAGACGGTAGCCACCAGACCTATTGCCGAGAGGTTTATAATAAGGGAGATGGGGTCACGGTTTTCCTCTTCAATCGTACACACCAATCTATCATTCTCACCCGCCAGTTCCGTTTACCGCTCATGATCCAAGGTGAATCCGGTTTGCTAATCGAAACGGCTGCAGGTTTGCTCGAAGGAGAAGATCCGATCACGCGGATCCGCGCAGAAATAGAAGAAGAAACGGGCTACCGTATCGAACAGGTACAAAAGATCTTCGATGCTTGGATGAGCCCCGGTGCGGTAACCGAAAAGCTACACTTCTTCACCGCCGAATATTCTCATCATGATCGTGTTCATTCTGGTGGTGGGTTACACGAGGAAGGCGAGGATATTGAAGTACTGGAACTCCCTTTTCAACAGGCGCTTACCATGCTGCGGCGTGGAGAGATTAACGACGCTAAAACCATTATGTTATTACAGCATGCCGTTATTAATAATCTCTTCGCTCACGCGCCAGAATAATAGTTAAAGTAGGCGGCGATTAGATTATCGATTAATACCGCCTATCCCCCGTATAGAAATAGAATAATCCCCGTTCTTATTACCGATAAACTGATAAAAAGTTAATTATTGTCTCTATGTTAAATTAATGTTAATTTCATATTCCATTTTTTAGTTTAGAGAATATACGATGCTTAAATCTTTCCTTAATTTCGATGAAATGATCACACCTAAAATTATTACCATTATCTATTGGCTCGGTATTATTGGCGTGGTTATTGGCGGTCTAATGGCAATAGGCACCAGCATTACGTTTGGCGGAAGTATCCTAGCGGGCTTATTTTCTGGTTTATGTACCATCGTCTTCGGCGTGATTGGTGTCCGTATTTCTTGCGAACTCATTATTCTCTCTTTTAATATTTATGGAAAATTAAGAGAGATTGCTGAGAATACTGCAGTAAAATAAGAAGCTTACCGCTAACTACTCGGTAGTCTCAAGGTTAGCGGCTAATCACATTAATGGATATCCTTTGTCTTTTTTCATAGTTACCCTGCTGCAGTAAAGTTGCTATAGATAGCAGCCTTACCTATACGCATAGCCGGAGTACTGATGAAAAAGATTTTTACCTCAAGCCTTGTCGTAACGAGCTTATTATTTATACCGATCCTAGGCTTTGCTGAGCAATCCGTGGTAACTATTGGTTATCAAAAAGCCAGCCTCTTCACTATTATCAAATCGCAACAGACCCTCGAAAAAAAATTTGCATCGCAAGGTGTAACCGTTCGCTGGGTTGAGTTTCCAGCCGGTCCCCAATTACTGGAAGGACTAAATATTGGTAGCGTGGATATTGGCGCAACCGGCGATGCCCCCCCTATATTCGCACAAGCGGCTAAAGCCGATTTAATTTATTTAGCCCACTCTGTGGCAAACCCCAAAAATGAAGCGATTGTGGTCCCCGCCAATTCCCCTATCCACACTGTTGCGGAATTAAAAGGTAAACGCGTTGCGCTAAATAAAGGGTCAGATGTGAACTATTTATTGGTCGCAGCATTGCAACATGCCGGGCTGAGTTATAAGGATATCCAGCCCGTCTATTTACCGCCTGCAGATGCGCGAGTAGCATTCCAGAAAGGCGCTGTCGATGCCTGGGCTATTTGGGATCCCTACTATGCAGAAGTCAGCCAGGTCACTCATGCACGGACCCTTACTACCGCCGAAAACTTGGTACCCCACTATTCCTTCTTCCTATCTAGCCGGAAATTTGCCGAGGGTTCACCTAAATTAGCACTCGAAGTAGTCGATAGCTTGAAAGAGACTGGACAATGGGCAAACAGCCATAAAGAAGAGACTGCGCAACTGCTATCCACTGCCACAGGGTTAAATATTGACTACTGGCACACCACATTAGCCCGCCTCGACTATACTACCGAACGTATGACACCTGAGGTATTTGCCCAGCAGCAGACGTTAGCCGACGCATTCAGTAAAATTCATCTTATTCCCGGCCAAGTACAGGTGAACCGTGCAACATGGTCACAAGATGCTAGCCACTAGCTAATCATGGTAGAACAAAGAATGCCGCTCAAGCTAAAGAGACTGAGCGGCATTTTTATTAAGGCTGTTGTTGATTAACTCGCACTGACCTGCCGCGGTAATTCTGTATTACCAATGGTTTCACCACGTGGCCCCAGCCGTGTTGATCCCTCATCCTTTGAAAATAGAGGCATCACTCTTTCAGCGAACGACCAAGCCTCTTCCAAATGCGGGTAGCCCGATAAAATAAATTTACTAATCCCCAACGCTTGGTACTCACGTATCCGCTCGGCGACTTGTTCGGCATCCCCGACGAGCGCCGTCCCCGCTCCCCCGCGTACCAGACCGATCCCTGCCCATAAGTTAGGTGAAATCTCTAGATTATCCCGTGAGCCACCATGTAATTCACGCATTCTAGCCTGCCCGGTAGAGTCCATCCTTGAGAAGATAGTTTGCGCCCGGGCGATAGTCTCATCATCGAGGTGTGCAATCAGTTGCTCGGCTGCTTGCCAAGCCTGTTCTGCGGTATCGCGAACGATGACGTGTAGACGGATCCCAAACTCTACGTCTCGTCCTTGTTGTGCGGCACGCTCCCGCACCTTCGCGATCTTCTCGGCCACTCGCTGAGGAGGCTCCCCCCACGTCAGGTAGGCATCGACATGGGTCGCGGCAACATCGACGGCGGGATCGGAGGATCCACCAAAATAGATAGGAGGACCATTTTTTTGATGGCTGGGAAACAGCAGTTCTGCGTTGTCGACTCGGAGTTGCTCACCCTGATAACTCACTTTTTCCCCTGCTAACAAGCGACGATAGATCGTTAAAAACTCACGAGTAACCTGATAGCGCTGCTCGTGGTTTAGGTAGATACCATCGCCTTTATTCTCCTCAGGGTCCCCGCCTGTCACCACATTAATAAGTAAACGCCCGTTAGAGATCCTATCCAAGGTGCTCGTCATCCTTGCTGCCAAGGAGGGTGGCTGTAAGCCTGGGCGTACCGCGACTAAAAACTTTAATTGACGCGTGAGGGGAGCCAACGCGGAGGCAACCAGCCAAGAATCCTCGCAACTCTTACCGGTGGGGATCAAGACTCCGGTATAACCTAAATTATCGGCAGCCAGAGCAATTTGCTGTAAATATGGGAGGTCGACCGTTCGCCCGCCCTGTTGCGTACCCAGGTAGTGTCCATCGCCGTGGGTAGGGAGAAACCAAAAAAATTCGGGTGAGCGCGTTGTCTCGTTCATGACTCTTAACCTCGTTATTCTTCTACGATTAAATGGCTTGGCGTGCGTGCTCTGTCGGCGATGTTTCTGGCTGCATAATCGCCTGCAAGATATGCTGTTCAAGTTTTGCGATACCCGGTTGCGTCGCGGTACGGGGATACGATAGCGGTACGTCGACGTCCATCCCGACAACGCCCTTATCTAACATTAATACCCGTTGAGCTGTCGTCACGGCCTCGCTCACATCGTGAGTAACCAGTACTACGGTAAACTTCCAGGTCTGCCACACGTCAATTAATAGTTGCTGCATCTCCAGGCGAGTTAGCGCGTCGAGCGCACCCAGCGGCTCATCGAGTAACAGTAGGCCTGGTCGATGAATCAATGCGCGTGCGAGTGCGACCCGTTGCTTTTGCCCGCCAGAGAGCGTCTCCGGCCACTGTTCGGCTTTATCCGCTAAGCCGACTGCCGTAAGTACCGCTTGCGCCTCTTGCCGCCACTGCCCCTTCAGCCCCAAGCCGACATTTTCGATAACCGTTTTCCAAGGCAGTAAGCGAGGCTCTTGAAACATCAATCGAATTGCGGGACCCGAGTGGCTTAACGGCTGTTCATTTGCGTGTAAGTCGCCGGTTGTGGCGGTTTCAAGCCCCGCGAGTAATCTTAGTAAGGTACTTTTCCCGCAGCCGCTCCGCCCGACGATAGCGACGAATTGCCCGGCAGGGATCGCCAGATTGAGCGCTTGTAACACCGACTGTGAGCCAAATTTTTTTGATACTGCGCTCAAGGCGAGGGAAAGGGACTCGGTATGTTTAATCAATCGAATGTTTCTCATACAGAAACCTCCTCTTTACGCCATTGGGTGTGCCACCGTAATAATCGTCTTTCCAATAAACTGGTCAGGAGATCGGAAAGCTTTCCGAGCAGTGCATAGAGGAGGATGGCAAATACCACCACATCGGTTTGTAAGAATTCTCGTGCGTTCATCGCGAGATAACCAATCCCAGCATTGGCTGAAATCGTTTCGGCAACAATCAGTGTTAACCACATCAGGCCTAATGAAAATCGTACGCCGACCAATATCGATGACATCGCACCGGGAAGGATCACTTGCCAGAACAATGCAAACCCCCTCAAGCCATAGCTGCGCGACATTTCAATTAACTGTTTATCGATTTGGCGAATACCGTGTGCGGTGTTGAGGTAGAGTGGGAAAAATGTCCCCAAGGCAACTAAGAAAATTTTCGCCCGTTCATCAATGCCGAACCATAGAATCACCAAAGGGATCAGTGCGAGGTGGGGGATATTTCGCAGCATCTGTAATGTACTATCGAAGAAAAGTTCTCCGGTTTTCGATAGACCGGTAATAAGCCCCATCACCAACCCAGCGCTCGCCCCAATCGCGAACCCGACGATAGCGCGCCATGCGCTAATCGAAAGGTTACTCCATAATTCACCACTTTTTATCAAGCTCCATGCCGCGGTAAGAATGTGCAAGGGTGCAGGCAATACGCGGTCAGAAATCCAGCCACTTGCCGATCCCAGCTGCCAAATGACGATTAGCGCGATGGGGAGGATCCAAGGAAGAACGGTGCGTGTCACCCGCGTTGGTTGCGTCATACTCAACTCCAATTCGTTACAGATAGCGGTATGGCTCGATAGCTAAGCCGAACAGGTAGTTAAGCGGATTTGGATTGAGATGAAAAATAAGGATAAGTACTTATCTAAGACGAAATTTAGCTTTAGCCAGCACTGAATGGCTGGCTAAGGAAGGACGATGATTAATTGACGCGTTTCAATAGCTCGAACATGCTAGTGAAAGCTCGCTCGGTGACCTGTGGATGATACTCAGCCACCCCCGGATTGTTGGCGGTTTCATCGGTAAAAGAGTGTACCGCATCGTGGTAACTCACCAATTGCCAATCGACATCAACGGCAGTCATCTCATCAACAAAAGCTGGCAGTTGCTCGCGAGGGACTAAAGGATCTTTCGCGCCGTCGAGTACCAAAATAGCGGCCTTAATCTGGGTAGAGTCGTAAGCCCCACAAGTATCTAAACCACCGTGGAAAGAGATGGCCGCACGAATATTCGCCCCGCTACGTGCTAGCTCTAACGCACAATGCCCCCCGAAACAGAAGCCGAAGGCTGAAATCTTCTCACTATCGACGGTGGCAGTAGTCTGCTGTGTTAGCGCATCGATAGCCGCTTTCATCCGCCCGACTTCTTCGGCGGTATTTTTTACCGCCATCATCGCCGTACCTGCTTCATCTGGATTCGTGGGTCGAACCGTTTCACCATAGAGATCGGCAAGCAACACAACGTAGCCTTGCTCGGCGACTTTTTTCGCCAGCTTAGCGGCATTGTCTGTGACGCCTAGCCAGTTAGGTGCCATGACTAAGCCGGGTAATGGATGAGTCGTGTTGCTGGGGAACACTAAGGTTCCGACTAACGCCGTTTCGTTGGCTTGATAGCGCAGGGGTTGGATAGTAATCTGGCTCATAATTCCTCATGCTTCAAATAAGTGTCGTCACTCAACTATAGCCAATGTTTACAGCCGTTGACTATCGCAAGACGCTAAGCCAATATTCCAAAAGTGCTAAATAAACCCAGGTAGCCATATTTAAAGCTTCATGATAGCACCCACTGCCAGCATTATTTTGTGGCGTAAGAAGAGGAGCGAGGATGGTAGATTTATCGGTAATGGTTCCCGCACTACTTATTTATAGCCTAGGTACCGCCGCCCCTAGACCTGCGAACTTATCCATTGCTACCTTGCGATGAGTTAAGGAAGGCGGGCAAGTTTTATTCTCGCTGGCGGCATTGTCACAGGATCACTCTGCTGGGGGTATTAACGGCACTCGGGGTATCAACGCGACTACTCTGCGAACCGCACTTCTTGTTAGCGCTAAAATTAGCCGGAGCACTCTATTTGTTATGGTTAGCAAAGCAAGCGATAAGGGCGCCATGCTACTTCCCCTGCCCCTGTCGCGAACTATTACTGGCAGGGGTTAAGCCTACATCTTACTAATCCTAAAGCTATCCTCATAGGGTTGACCGTGACGAGCATCGGCGTGTCTACGCACTCGACCCCTTGGACAACCCTGTTACTCGTCATGCTCTGCGCTATCCTTGGTATAATCATTTTCAGCCTGTACGCCTTCTGCTTCTCTACTGAAACGGCACAGGGCATCCTCTCTCGTTATCATCGACTCATCAATCTATTCTGTGCGGGATTTTACACCTTGGTGGCTATCGGTTTTCTGGTATCACTCTTTACATGATGAGAGAGAATCGTCCACTCACCCATCCTGACGATGGGTGAGTGACTCGTGAGATACTTACCACGCGCGGATAACATCACCATGGTAAACGGCTTGTGCCTTAGCCTCTACTTCCGGCGATTGGAAGGCCTGCTTGAGCTGTTGCAGCTTAGTTTCATCCTTGTCTGCCTCACGAACGACTAAGACATTCAAATAAGGTGAGGCTTTACCTTCCATAAATAGTCCATCGCGTGCCGCGGACAGACCAGCCTGTGAAGCAAAGTTATTATTAATCACCGATAACCAGACTTTCGGATCGTCTAATGACCGCGTGAGCTGTGGCGTGTCGACTAACACGAACTTAAGATTTTTAGGATTAGATTTAATATCCAACACCGTCGGCAGAAGGCCTTTACTTGGATCGACCGTAATCAACCCTTGCGCTTGTAACAACAGTAAGCTGCGGCCCAGGGTCGTTGCTTCATTGGAAATCGTTACCGTCGAACCCTCTGGCAACTGATTTAAGTGCTTAATTTTAGAGGAATAAGCGGCAATCGGAAAAATAAAGCTTTTACCTAGGATAGCGAATTTATACCCGCGTTCTTTGGCTTGCATCTCTAGATAGGGTACGCTCTGGAAAGCGTTAGCATCGACATCTTTATTCGTCAGCGCTTCATTCGGTTGTACATAGTCGTTAAAACTGACGACCTCAACGTTCAGTTGATATTTATCTTTCGCGACTTGCTTCACGGTATCCCATACCGCTTGGTCTGGTCCTGAGTTAATAGCAACTTTAACGGTATGTGCGTCTTCTTGTTTACACCCGACTAAACCCAGTGCACAAACGGCTAAAAGAGAAGAAATAATTATTTTTTTCACTACGACGTCCTCACCCAATCTAATTTTGATCGAGTATATTAGACATTTAGACGTCTGTACATCTAGTAGTTTAGATTAATTCGGGTACCCTCTTTGTCCTGATCACTGAATTGAATATTGTTGGAAAGGTTCATGCTAAAACTAAGAGTTATTATTCCAGGGCTGATTGTTTTATGCACGGCGGTATGGTGGCTAATGCCCCACTTTACCGACCAAGACAAAGCGTATTATGTGTCGCTCTATTGCTTACAGCCTACGGGATCTAGCCAACAGATCGAGAAGCGAATAGAGCAAACCGTTGAGAATAATAATCAGGACTACGCGTTGAAAAAACGTCATTTCTCTCCGTTGCTGGCAAAGCATATTCAAGACGCGTGGGATCGCCTCTCACCGGCTCAACAACAGCAGGCCTCACAGCGCAACCAATGTGAACAAATACTTTCACAACAACTCAATATTCCCGCGCCTATCACCCGTTAATCTTTTCGCGCGACTGGCAGTAAAGTAATAGCCAACGGTAAGCAGTTGTCTTCGCGGCTTACCGTTTTAAAGCTACCCTTATCGCTTCTCGACTTGTTGTACATAGCGAGAGAGCGGGGCAATCTGGCTTATCACTCGATTCTGCTGTAAAAAATCGCCCATTCTTTGGTAGCGTTCTGCGCTAAAGGCCGCGCTTTTTTGAGCAAATACCGGAAGAGTCGCCTGCCATGCCTGATGATTTAGCGGGGTATTCATCTCTGGATAACGTTTAATAAAGGCTTGCCACGCTTGTTGTGGATGAGCTTTTAGCCACGCAGTCCCCTGATCTAACGCGTCAAGAAAAGCCCCTATCCATGGCTTTTTCGCTTCATCCTGTTGTGCCAAAAGGATCAGCTCATCATACGCTGGAATACCTGACTGCTCGGGACGAAAAACGACAGGATGAACCCCTTTATCCTGTAAACTTATGAGTTCATAGTTACGATAAATCGTCATCGCCCCATCGATACGGTGCGTGAGTAAGGCCGTAGTTGCCGCCATATTGAGATTCACTAAGGTAACAGAGCGCGGGTCGACGCCTGCGTGAATAAGCATTTGCTTAATAGCGATATCCTCAAATCCGGGTATCGCATAGCCAATCGATTTACCTTTAAAATCCGCCAAGCTATGTATGGATGACGATAACGTGGTCAGGGTATTAAGCGGCTGATCGATTAAAGTGCCTACGCGTATCACCGGCACCTTTTTCTCGACCAGCGTATAAAGTTGGGGTTGATAGCTTACCGCAATATCCGCTTTACCTGCGGCTAATAGCAACGGTACAGAGGCTGAATCGGCCGGGGCAATGAGATCCACCGCCAACCCCTCGCGTGTAAAAGCTCCGCTGTATTGCGCGGCAAACAGGGAGGCATGATTAGGGTTCACAAACCAGTCGAGAAGGACTCGTACTTTCTGTGTCCCCGCCTCTGCGTGCATCATACAAAGCATAGCGAAACAGCTAATGAATAATTTTTTCACTCTTTATCCTCAACAAGTAGGCCATAAAAAATAGCGTCGCAACCCTTGTACGACAGCAGAAAGTACCACCGCGATAGCCATTAAACAGAATAGCGCCGCAAAGCTGGTCGCCGTTTCCATTCGAGCGGTGGATTGCATCATCAAATACCCTAAGCCTTGGCTAGCCCCCACCCACTCCCCCAGTACTACGCCAATCGGCGCTAAGACGACTGCCATATGTAAACCAGAAAAGAAAAAAGGTAAGGCGGCCGGCCACCGAACTAACCAAAAACAACGCCACCGCGACGCTTGTAAAGTGGCGGCCAAGTCAAGCCATGTCGGGGGCACGCGGCATAAACCGTCGAATAACGTCAGGCACACAGGGAAAAAAACAATCAAGGCGGCGACCACCACTTTTGAACCCATACCAAAACCCAGCCATAGCACCAGAAGAGGCGCCAAGGTGAACACGGGGATAACTTGGCTTGCCATCACTAACGGATACAGTAAACGTCGTAGCCAATCGTGACTGGCCATGGCTACCGCGACGATGACGCCAGCGCCTACGCCGAGTAATAATGCTAACCCCATCTCACTAAAGGTCACGATGGTTTGTGCTAGCAATAGCGCATACTGTTGTGCAAAAGCTGTAATCACCTGCCGTGGCGTGGGTAATAAGTAGAGGGGGATCCCTTGATGATTTAACGTCACCCACAGCACCAGAATACATCCAACAAAATAGAACAGATTAATCAGCCGAGGTTTCATACGCCTCCAATTGCTTGAGCAGAGCGGCCTGTTCAGTAAGGAGACGCAGATCATCGGCGGGGCGAGGAGTCTCTCCTATGGGGGCGGCTAGCGGGATCGCCGTGAGTGGCGAGCTATGCAGCAGAACAATCTCATCGGTCAGGCGGCAGGCCTCGAACGGGTCGTGCGTCACGATGATGACCGTTTTGCCCTTCAGTAACCGCGCGGTCAGCGTTTGTAGCCGAAGTTTGGTCACGGCATCAAGCATGGCGAAAGGCTCATCCATCAAGATAATCGACCGATCGGTATAGAGCGTACGTGCCAATGCGACCCGCTGGCGCATCCCTCCCGAGAGCTGATGGGGTTTGGCCGCCATACGTTGACCAAGCCCCACTTTCTCCAGCAACTGATCCGCACGTCCACGGTCTGGACGTTGGCCGGAAAGCATCGCGGGAAGTAATACGTTATCTCGAACAGATAACCATGGATACAGCTGATCCTGCTGCCCCATCCACGCGATCTGCGTAGGGTCGGTGATGACCGTTCCATGCTGGGCCGAAGTCAAGCCTGCAAGAAGCTGCAGCAGACTACTTTTCCCAACACCACTCTGCCCCAGTAATGCTGTCGTACACCCTAAAGAAAATATGAGTGAGAAGTCGTGCAGCAGAGGCTGCTGCTGCCACGAGAAACTGACATTATCGAAACCGAGCATCAGCGATCTCCGGCTGCCAGCAGTACAATATTATCAGCGCCTCGTTGGCGTAATACCCGCTCAGCCCGTGCAGCACGTAATCCAGTACGACAAACAAAAACTAAGCGCCGGTAAGTAGGGAGCGTCCATGTCGAGAGTTGTGTTAACGATAAGCGGATCGCGGCGTCACTGACGCTGGCGGGAGCCTCTTCGCGATCCCGTAGCTCGACGATCAGATCGTCCTCAAGCAATTGGGATCGATCAATAAAATGTAGGCTCTCTTCGATCGGTTCGGCCGCAGAATCGAAACGGAATTGACTAAATTGCCAATCGCGAAAGTTTGCGCTGACAAGGCAGCCCAACGGCGATGGGGTCATCTGTAACAAATAGCTCAACACCATTTGTGCCTGAATCGCCGCCACGCAAGCCACGACAGGCCCTAATACCCCAGCACTTTGGCAGTTCCCCGCTGTATCAGGAAGTTGTGGGAAGAGGGCTCTATAGCTCGGCGCCCCGCCACAAAAGCCCCCGACATAGCCCTGCATGCCTAATACCGAGGCGCTAATCAGCGCCATCCCATGCGTCTTACAGGCGTCTGAAAGGAGGTAGGTCGTGGCAAAATTATCCGCAGCGTCGATGACGACATCGATACCACGCAAAGCATGGCGTAACGTACTAGCCGTAAGGTGAGTCACTTCCGGTTCAATAAGGACATCGCTGTTGCATTGGCTGAGTAGCACACTCGCGCAGAGCGCTTTAGCTTTACCTATATCTTGCTGCCGAAATAGGGTCTGTCGGTGTAAATTATGTAACGCGACCTGATCTGCGTCATATAAGCGGATCTGGCCGATACCGGCCCCGACCAGTTGTGGGAGCAGCGTTGCACTCAGACCTCCCGCCCCCACGACTAGTATTTTAGCCTGTTGCAGCCGACGCTGACCCTGTTCCCCTATCTCCGGTAACTGCATCTGTCGTTCGTAGCGTTGCATCGCTGCTCCTCAGGTAAGATTCGCCAAGCCGAATAACGGGGTGGAGGGAACCGCCATATCCCGTTGTTCCATTAATCCCGCATGGTGAGCCAAATAGCCCGCCGAAATTGCCTGTCCAAAAGCCAGCGCCATGGCGACCGGGTCACGGGCCTTGGCCACGGCAGTATTCAGTAAAATACCGTCGAATCCCATCTCCATCGCTTGCGCCGCATGGGAGGGTGCGCCGATCCCCGCATCGATGATCATCGGGATCTCGGGGAAGGCAGATCGTAACGCTTGCAGGCCTTTAAGGTTATTTAAGCCTTGTCCCGAGCCAATTGGGGCTCCCCATGGCATCAAGACCTCACATCCCGCGGCGAGTAATTTTTCCCCGACGATTCGATCCTCAGTGGTGTAAGGAAAGACCTGAAACCCTTCAGCACAGAGGATTTTTGCGGCTTCCACCAGCGCGAAAGGATCGGGTTGTAAACTCTCGGCATGACCAATAACCTCAAGCTTGATCCACGGCGTATCGAATAACTCTCGGGCCATATGCGCAGTGGTCACTGCTTCTTTCACCGTATAACAGCCTGCCGTATTCGGTAATAGACGTACTGAAAGCTGCTGGAGGATATCGCGAAATGCCTGCCCTCCAGCCCCTTCTCGACGTAAACTCACGGTAATAACCTCAGTCCCCGATGCTTTAATCGCCTCACTCAATACAGCGGGCGAAGGATAACCTGCCGTGCCCAGTAAACAGCGTGACGTTAATGAAGTTCCGTAAAACATGGTTTAGCCTCCCTGCATCGGCGATAACACTTCGATTCGCATCCCACTATGCAGCCGTAGGGTGGAATACTGTGCTTTTGCAATAAACTGCCCATCGACCGCACACGCGACAACGCTAAGATCGATCTGTTGCTCACTCAATAACGTGTCTAAATGCGTAGCCTGAGTCGTCAGCGACTGGCCATTAACGAATATCTGCATTGCTCTTTTCCTTGGCTAACTGCTCAATAAGTTGCTCTGCCATACTGGGCGCGAGTAAAAAACCGTGGCGATACATCCCATTAAGATAGAAACGGTTATGGTGATAATGAACGCTGGGGAGGTTTGTAGGATAAGCAGGACGTAAGCCGCTCGCGGTCTCTAGAATTTCTGCCTCTGCAAAGGCCGGGTGTAAGGTGTAAGCCGCGCTTAATAACTCCATCGCGGCTCGCGCACTAATGCCTCGCGCGTCATCGGTCTCGACCATAGTCGCCCCCAACATGAACTCCCCATCCCCACGTGGCACTAAATAACAGGGAAAACGCGGGTGCAGTAGCCGAACTGGGCGCGTAAAAGTAACCTCTGGGGTATGAAGACGTAGCATCTCTCCCCGTACCGCACGTAGCTGCGGTACCTGTGGGCGGGCGAAAATACCTCGACAGTCGATCACGCGACCCGAAGGAGAAGACTGATGGAAGGGGACACCTTGTTCACGCAGCCGCTGGCTGAGGAAGGTTAACGCGTGGCGCGGATTTAAATGCCCCTCTTGCGCGAAAAATAGTCCGGTTTCGAAACGGGTGCCGAGATCCTCTTCAATATCCCTCGGGGTTACCCACTGGAAATGTGACGTTTTGCTGGCGAAGACGTTGAGCTCGCGCTGATCTCTGGGCGGTGCGACGACGAGGGTGCCGTGTTGTTCCACACCGGGCACTCGCTGGCGCCACCATGCGAGCGCATACTGGCCAAGCCGCACCACCTCGCTTGGCGCGCTTTCCGCTTCACAATAGGGTGCGAGCATCCCCCCTGCCAGCCACGACGCGCTGGCATAACCGGGATGTTCAATAATTTCGACCTGTTCGCCGTGTTCAACTAAGAGCGTTGCAACGCAAAGCCCACTGACGCCGCTGCCTAAGATGCTCCAGCGACTCATGGAATGACCTGATATAAAGATGGGGATAACATTGATGGCCTCTTAACAAGAGACCCAGGTAAGGCAGAGGGAGGGCGGCATCTCCCGATAAAGGGATCAGCCAAGCTGCTAGTTAGCAACCCGTCTTCCTACGCCAGTATCAACTGGGTCAGGTTCAAAGGGTCGCTGTACGGCGTTATACGCTATCAGCCTCTCAGTCTCTTTCGCGAGACTCCCCCGACTCCACTAGTTGTAATAGAGTGCGAGGGGCGAGTCAAGTCCTGAGCAGAGAGATACGGGGGTAATTACCGCCCTTTCTTTTGGCGGCCAGGTTTAGCGAACTTCTGACGCGCGGCAGGTTTTTTCGCAGTGCGCGCGGGCATTACTGGCGGGGCAATATCCGGTCGTTTTAACGCTTTTTTCACCGGTTTTTTCTCGACGGGTTTATCTTCCGACGATGAGTCCTCGATCAAATTAAACAGCGCGATCAGCTCGTCGTCCGTCAGGTCTCGCCATTCGCCTAATGGGATACCCGTAAGTTGTACATTCATGATGCGCGTACGTTCGAGTTTAGTGACCTCAAACCCAAAATGCGTACACATCCGGCGGATCTGCCGATTGAGGCCCTGTACGAGGATGATACGAAAGACGTGAGTATCGAGCTTCTTAACCTTACATTTCTTCGTTACGGTACCGAGCATAGGGACACCCGCGCCCAAGCCTCGGATAAACTCATCAGTAATCGGTTTATCGACCGTCACGATATACTCTTTCTCGTGATTGTTGCCAGCTCGCAGGATCTTATTCACCAAGTCACCGTGATTGGTTAAGAAGATCAAGCCCTGCGAATCTTTATCGAGTCGTCCAATGGGAAAAACGCGCTTACTGTGATTCACGAAGTCACCAATATTGTCGCGCTCGGTTTCTTCCATCGTGGTAACAATGCCCACCGGTTTATTCAGCGCGATAAGCACTAAATCGTCATCATTGCGCGGTTCGATCAGCTGACCATTAACCATGACTTCATCACCAGGATAAACCTGCGCCCCAACGGCGGCGCGTCGCCCATTGATAAAAACATTTCCCTGCTCAATGTAACGATCGGCATCGCGACGAGAGCAGATACCACTCTCACTAATATATTTGTTGAGACGTACAGATGTGTTGGTCAGCATGGTTCCTCCGAAAAAACGGACTATACCTGATTTTTTCGTCGGTTTCGAAAGAGAATATTGCAGTGAGGGGGAACAAAAAGAGGTTCCCCCGTATCGTTAGGCAGAGAGGGTCTGTAAAGCGTGGGCAATACGACGACCCGCTTCGTCGGCACTTTCTTGCGTCAACATAGAGTAGGAAAGACGTAGCGCGTTAGGCTCCGGGTTTTCGGCAAAAAATACGTCGCCCGGTACAAATACTACTTTCTCGGCAATACAGGCTTTCAGCAACTGCCTAGCATCGACGCCTGCGTTAAGATGGCACCATAAAAACATACCACCTTCTGGACGGTTAAAGGTTATGGCATCGCCAAGATGGCGCTGTAACGCCGCAATTAACCAATCGCGACGCTGTTGATACGTCTCTCTTAATAGGGCGATACGCTGATCGATACGACCAGATGCGATATAACGCGCAGCGATATGTTGGTTAAGGGTCGAGGTATGAAGATCAAGGGCTTGCTTGGCAACCGTAATCGCCATCAGAAATTTTTCTGGCAGGGCTAGCCACCCCAATCGTAAGCCAGGGGAGAAAATTTTGGAGAAGCTCGACATATAACAGACGTTATGATCGGCACCATATAACTCTTGGGCTAGTGAGAAAAAGGTGGTACGACGCTGCTCAGTGAAAGAGAGATGTCCATAGGGGTCATCTTCAACAATGACGACCTGGTAACGGTGAGCCAACTTCACGATTTCAAGGCGTTGCTCATCCTCGATCATCCGTCCCGTCGGATTGGCAAAGGTCGGGATCAAATACAGCATCTTTACACCGCCCGCGGCTAACCGCGTTTCAAGAGCAGCCACATCAATATTCTCACCTTGATAAGCCAGCTCTTCAACAACCGCCTCGGTATAATCTAAGAGTTGCAGAGCGGCTAAATAGGTCGGCCGTTCTACCAGTACCACATCGTCTTTCTCTAAAAAGACGCGGTTTAGTAGATCAATACCCTGCTGAGATCCGTTGGTAATGAGAATCTGATCAGGACTCAGGCTGAGCCCAGACTTCTGGCTCCAGACTGCAATGCTCTCACGTAAAGGCCGTTCTCCCTCGGTTACCGAATATTGAAAAACGTCACGGTGGTCCTCCGCAAGGATCTGGTGCACCACCTGATCGATTCCTTCAACATCAATCATATCCGTAGCCGGGATCCCGCCCGCTAAGGAGATAAATCCAGGCTCTTTACTAAATTTAAGTAATTCTCTAACCGGTGAAGAATGGATCGCTGCGGATTTCTTAGAAAGCATGCGTTAACCTGTCGCCCTTAACATGATAAATGTTGATAAGATTTGCTCAACCTTAGCAAAATAAATTCTCGCCGTCATGGGCAACTCGTGGCAGAGGAATGCGTAAACCAAGATGATTTTTTTAGGAAAAACCCTTGTTCCACTAGGAATATCTAAATGAGTAGCCGTTAAATTATATTTAAAATAAGAAATAAAAATAATAACAGAAAATAGTTAGTCGCCATAATAAAATATTAATAATAAAATATTAAATCTAATTATTTAAAAACCCCTCTAGCAAACACTAGTTTTCTTTAAATATTTTCGGAATTATGTTATAAATAAAATTCGTAACGGATTATTTACATAGAGATTTCTATGATCACGCATACTGTTATTTTTGCTCCGATTGGAGAAGCGAGTAGAACAGAACAAATCACCCAAAGACTCTCTAATGCTATTATTTCTGGTTTATTAGAAAAAGGCGAGCAGCTACCAAATGAAACAGAACTCGCGAGAATGATGGGGGTTTCTCATATAACTATTAGAGATGCACTAAATACCCTGAGAAGTAAATCGCTCATATATACTATCCGTGGACGTAATGGTGGAAGTTTTATTAGTGATGATATCGAATCTTACGTAAAATATTTTCATCCCTTTAATAATGTCAGTTCCGATTTTTTAGCAGACATCGGTGAGATGCAGAGTGCACTGATTGTTCATTGTACCCGACTGTCAGTAAGACGAATGACTGACGAGGATCTCGAATCATTGGCTAGCCTAATCGAGGCACTCGAAAAATCTGACTCTCCACAACGTAAAACGCAAGCTGATATGCGTTGCTTACTGACACTCGCCGCGAACTCTCAGTCCGCACGATTAGCGGGACAAGAGTTAATAATTTTGACAGAATGGGCCCCTCTCATCTCTCTCCTTTATAAAGAAGATGCATTCCATATGGAAAGTTGTCGCCACTATCGACGCCTTATTAATGCTTTAAAAGCGCGAGACGAACCTCTAGCCAGCAAAGAAGCACACTCTTTGGTCGAATTTTTCATTTCTTCGTTAATTGAATACAAAATAAACTTCGTTTAGTACAAAGCTCAAATTCAGGATGAAATGAGACAAGATGCCAATAGGGAAAGTAAAAAAAATATCTGATGATTCATTTTCAATTATTGAAAATATTACGAAGGATTTTTCATTTTCTATTACTAAGATAATTTCAGAACTACAAAAAAATATCGCCACCACCTTAAAATTAGAAAAAAGAACTAAAGAGCATATATTACTATCCGCTAATAAATTACTCACTGATAACCCCATCATTTCCGGTGCAGGGTTTTTACTTTATGACCCTAATATAATTAATTCGTGGCAGGTCACTTGGTTATATCGACCTGAATACCTTAGCACGTCCAATCGACTTGCGTTAAATAAGGCCTCGCAACCATTACTGGACTATCATACTTTCTCGTGGTTCGCGAAAGCTAAGGAGTCAGGCAAGGGATATCTACATGGCCCCTATGTCGACTATGTTTGTAACGCGAGCTATACATTGACTTATCTATTCCCTCTCTACGAAGGTAAGCAACTGATCGGGATCGCTGCAACAGATATACTGGTCGGCAAGTTGGAGCAGATAATACGCGACACACTTGCGCATGACCGAACACCGATAGTGATGGCAACCCCTGATGGACGGGTCCTCTTTTCTAATCACTCTCACTATCGAGTCGGCGATATCCATCACCCCGCACCTTTAATGCGGACATTAAACAGTTCCCACTTTGTTCTGTGGATAGCTGAGGATAAATAAGGTGCAACAGCTCATTCATCTGCCCTAAATCAGAGCATCTCACTCAAGCAGTACGGCAGCAAAAGCCCACAGGGCCTTCGCTGCTTGAGTGTAACTTTTGGCCCAATAATTGCTTAGTTGAAACATAAGTTTTCAGTTACGTTATAAGGGCCGCGGCAATGACATACACACTTTCCAAGATACGCCACTCCATCTTTATCCAAGTACTAATCGCATTGGCCATCGGTACGGCCTTAGGCTGCCTCTATCCTGCCATCGCCGACTCACTAAAACCCTTAGGCGATAGCTTTATTAAACTAATCAAAATGGTCACCGCTCCCTTAGTTTTCGTGATCATCGTGCAAGGTATCGCCTCACATAGCGAGCTTAAACAGGTTGGACGGATCGTGGGTAAAACGTTGCTTTACTTCGAGGTCATAACGTTATTTGCCTTATTACTTGGTCTAGTCGGGGCGCAAGTGACGCACATAGGAGCAGGTATTCATCTCTCCACCCTGAACGACGCGCAGAATAGTCAGCTTACTCAGCTCTCTTCACTGCATAGCTTTGGCGATTTTTTCCTCAACCTCATTCCTGATACGTTTATCGGAGCCTTTGCCCGTGGCGATACCCTACAAGTTCTTCTAATTTCTATCCTGTTTGGTGTGTCATTGAATATCAGCGGTGATGCAGGAAAGCCGGTCATTACGTTAATTAATAGCCTTAGCCACATATTATTCCGTTTGATGGCCATCCTCGTGAAGGCCGCGCCGGTTGGTGTACTTGGTGCTGTAGCCTATATGGTGGGTCATTATGGTGTCCATTCCTTAACCAGCCTGCTTGGCTTCTTACTACTCTATACTGGCATCTGTGCGCTATTTGTTGTCGTCGTATTGGGAGGGAT
Organism: Rosenbergiella collisarenosi; assembly: GCF_018494085.1. Lineage (GTDB taxonomy): Bacteria > Pseudomonadota > Gammaproteobacteria > Enterobacterales > Enterobacteriaceae > Rosenbergiella > Rosenbergiella collisarenosi. The sequence continues at coordinate 80,597 of NZ_JABBFP010000006.1, forward strand.
TACCAAATTTACCGGTATAAGCCTTATCTCACTGGTACTTTATCTTCGCGAGGAGCTGACCATCGTACTTGGGACCACCGCTTCGGACGTTGTTTTACCGCAACTGATGAAGAAATTAGAAGCTCTTGGTATCAGTAAATCGACCGTCGGCTTAGTGATCCCGACAGGTTACTCGTTTAATCTCGATGGATTTTCTATCTATTTAACGCTTGCCGTGGTCTTTATCGCCAACGCCACTGGTGTTCATCTCGGTTGGAGCGAAATGGCATTAATTTTGGGCGTCGCCGTGTTCACGTCAAAAGGCGCTCATGGCGTACCAGGCGCGGCCATCGTGATCCTTGCCGCCACCCTTTCAGCCATCCCTTCGCTTCCGCTGGCCGCACTCGCTTTTTTACTGCCTATCGATTGGCTTATCGGCATCCCACGGGCGTTAACCAATGTCTTAGGTAACTGCGTTGCCACGTTAGTGGTAGCGAAATGGGAGAATGACCTCGATCTGACACAGGCTCGCCAAACCCTCAGTCAGTCTAAATGTAATAAAAGTGTAAAAAAAGAAACCTCTTTAGCCATTGAGTAAAAAAATCTTCACTACACTTTCTAGACATTCATCACAGTTTTGGAGTGCTCGTGAAACCTCTTTCCCTCATTGCCGCGGTACTAATCGCGGCGATTTCCCCGCTGACTAGCCAAGCCGCTTCAGACGTTATCGCGAAAATCGAGGCGCCTTACCCTGACGTGTCGGGAATAGCGGTTAATCAGGAAAATCGTATATTCCTCGGCTTTCCGCGGCATTCAGACGAGCATGATCAACCCGCATTAATGGAGCTTATTCAGGGTAAGCTTCGCCCCTATCCGAATAGTGCCTTGGGCCACCCACAACAGGGCAACTATACAAAATGGCTAGTGTCGCCTCACGGCATGTTTGTCGACAGTAATGATGTGTTATGGGTACTTGATGATGGAAAGATCTCGGGGCATCCGTCGATTCCACAAGGGGCAGCTAAGGTCGTCGCTATCGATACTCATACTAATAAAGTAGTCAAAACCGTTGTCATTACACCGCCGGTGCTCAACGACAGCTCGCATTATAACGATTTACGTATCGACCTGATTCACGGCAAAGAAGGCACTCTGTATATCGCGAATTCAGGCTTCAAACAACGCTACTCCTTGGTAGTCATTGATGTCGCCAGCGGTCAACAGCGCGAAGTGTTGGTCGATCATCCCTCAACCTCTCCAGACCCCGGATTCATGGCGTTTATCGAAAATAAACCGGTCGTCTTTAATACTGAAACCCCCAAGCTTCCACAAGGGGGAATCGATGGTGTCTCGCTTTCTCCCGATAGCAAAACCTTTTACTGGACATCATTAAGCGGCCGAAAACTCTTTAGTTTACCTACCGCTCTCCTCAGTGATTTTTCTGTCTCTGAAGCGAAGCTTGAACAAGCCGTTAAATTCGAAGGCGAGCACCCCGCTAATGATGGAATGGCGGAAGATGAAAAAGGAAATCTTTATTTCGGCGCTTACGAGCAGCAATCGCTGGTCAAACGCGATACAAAAGGAAAATTTTACTTACTGGATCACAATGTGCACGACTTAGGCTGGCCAGATGGCTTGGCTTACCGTAATGGTTATCTCTACACCACACTCGGCCAATGGAACCGTACCGCTGACCTCAACGACAACCATGACCTACGTCAACGACCTTTTTTAGTCATCCGTACGCCAACTCACTAACGTTAAGGCACTACTCATGCTCTTAACCATGTTCAGGAGTTTATATGAGTAGTGATAGCTTGATTTTATTCTCTTGTATCGCCGCATTAGCGGCGATCATTCTGTCAATCGCCTATGCCAAACTTCCGCCCTTTCTGGCCATCTTTCTAGGAACGATCCTTGCCGGTCTTATTGCTGGAGTGCCGTTAGAACACATCGCAAAGAGCTTTTCGAAAGGAGCCGGCGGGATACTAGGAGAAAGCGGGTATATTATCGCGATGGGGGCGATGCTAGGGAGTCTGATGGCGAACACCGGGGCTGCAGATAGGTTAGCTGAATTTATTATTGCAAAAACCTCCTCCCGCCTGCTGCCGTGGGTAATGGCCTTTACCGCCATGCTAATTGGGTTGCCGCTATTTTTTGAAGTCGGTCTGGTACTTATGCTCCCCCTAATCGCGACGGTCAGTGCCCGTTCAGGGCAATCATTATTACGTATCGCGGTACCCGTATTGGCAGGCTTAACAACACTCCATGCGCTAGTCCCACCCCATCCTGGTCCAATTATCGCGATAACTACCTTACACGCCGATATGGGTTTAACGCTACTACTCGGTATTGTTATTGCGATTCCCGCAGTTATCTTCGCAGGTCCGCTGTATGGGAAGTGGCTAAGTCATAAGCCGAGCCTGGCGACGGTTACTCAGCTTACTACCCTTCCCGCTTCGGTACCGGTTGCGCGCTCGCCCTCTCTACCCCTTGCTATCGGAGTGATAATACTTCCTGCCCTACTCATGCTCGCGCGCAGTCTTTCGCTCTATATCTTCAACGGTCAGTCTGCGCTAGCACAATTTTTCGACTTTATCGGCGAACCTCTTATCGCCCTAACACTCACCGTCTTGGTGGCTCTACTCACCCTTGGATGGAGGAGTGGGATTGAGAAAAAGCAATTAGGTGAGGCACTCACCGCCAGTATTGCACCAGTAGCAGTACTCCTCCTCACGATTGGAGCAGGGGGCGGTCTGAAGGGGGTACTGGTCGAGGCCGGTATCAGCCAAAGTATTACTCATTTTACCCATCATACTCATGCCCCACTCCTCTTATTAGCGTGGGGCATTGCAGTAGCCTTACGTCAGGCGACAGGATCAGCAACCGTCGCTACCACCACGACAGCCGGTATCTTTGCCGCCAGTTTCCAAGGCTTACCTCCTTTAGAGAGCAGCCTTATTGCACTATCTATCGGCGCAGGTTCAGTCTTTTTTTGCCATATTAACGATGCTGGATACTGGATGATTAAATCCTTTTTTGACTTAACACTTAAACAAACTTTATGGATATGGTCATTACTCCAGACCATCGTTTCGCTAATCGGTCTGATGATGGTAAGCATACTGTGGTGGGTGCTGATATAAAAAACTAGCCGGGGTCTCTGTATTTACCTTATTACAGGGTTGCAAGTAACACATTAAAAGATAATAATTCTCGTTCTTATTATCATTATGGATTTTTTCTTACCGAGGATCCATTAAGTCACTTGCGCCCTGACTATTGAGGTAAATAAAAATAATGAAGACGTTATTCCCACTTAAGCGTCATGCTCTTTTCGTCTCTCTGGCACTCACTACTTCTTATTCTATACATGCCGCCGACAATAATACTGTCGTCGTCACCGCCACCCCAGAAGAGTCTGCGACATCGAAAACGCAGGGCTATACCGCCAAAACCAGTACTGGCGCGAGTAAAACTGATCAACCGCTGATCACCACCCCACAATCCGTCTCGGTGATCACGCGTCAGCAAATTACCGATCAAGGTGCTATGACGGTTAACGATGCGCTGAACTACACCGCCGGAGCGTTCTCCAATTTTGCTGGCGGGGCCACCCGCTACGATACGGTGGCGCTACGCGGTTTTCACGGCGGTGACGTCGATAATATTTTTATCGATGGCCTGCGGATGATGAGCGATGGCAGTACCTTCAACGTGCTACAAGTCGACCCTTGGTTTCTGGAGCGCATCGACGTCATCAAAGGCCCGTCCTCCGCGCTCTACGGTCAGACCGTGCCGGGTGGCTTAGTCATGGAGACTTCCAAGCGACCGCAATTTGCGGAAGAAGGGCATTTTAAGACTTACTACGGTAACCACAGCACCACTGGCGTGGCTATGGACTATACCAATGCCATCAATGACCAGTTAGCGTTCCGGTTAACCGGTATCGCGCATCAAAGCTATTCTCAATATGAGAATACCCGCGAAGAGCACTACGCTATTTCGCCATCATTACTCTGGGAACCAGATAGTGATACCTCGCTCCTCATTAAGGCCTACTTACAAAAAGACCCTTCTGCGGGCTTTCACGGCTCCGTTCCAGCCGATGGCTCGTTGTATAAACATAATGGCCGAAAATTAAGTACAGGCTTTAGCGATGTTGACCCTAATTTTGATCAATTCAAACGCCACGAACAAATCTATAACTACGATTTTACCCATACCATTAACGACACTTGGTCGGTGCACTCGACAGGTAGCTATAGCCACTCCAATGTCGATGTCGATCAGGTTTATCAATCAGGCTGGCTGGGAACAAGCGATACCTTAAATCGTGGCTACTCCAGCGAGCGGTCATCGCTGTCGGCAGCGGCTACCGATAACCAACTGATCGCAAACTTCAATACGGGGCCTGTAAAACACCAAGTCGTTATCGGCGCTGAATACCATCAATTCAAGAATAACCACGACGATGCTTACGGGTCAGGGCGTAGTTACGATCCCTTCAGTGGCGAGATAACCGGTGTCACCACCCCCCCGAGTTATACACACACGCGAAACCGCTATTACCAAACTGGCGGCTATTTACAAGACAGTATGATCCTAGATCGCTGGCACTTAGACCTCTCCGGACGCTATGATCGTATCGTCTCGAAAAGTGAAGTGTTAGGGAGTGAAAAACGTCGGCAAGACGATCATATTAGCGGCCGTGCCGGTCTACTTTATGCCTTCGATAACGGTATTTCGCCTTACCTAAGTTATAGCCAAGCTATTAGCCCACAATCACTGACGGATATTAATGGCGACTTACTAAAACCGGCAACGGCTGAGCAATATGAAGCTGGCATAAAATATCAACCGGTGGGAAGCAGCGATCTTTATACCGCGGCAGTTTACGATCTCACTCAAAAAAGCGTGGCGAGTAGAGTCCCGCTACAGAGCTACTATACCCCGGTGGGTAAAATGCACTCTCGCGGTCTGGAGCTGGAGGCACATAATCAGCTTACCCCACGCCTTAGCTCAATCGTTACGTATACGATTAACCATGTTCGTATTGAGTCTAAGGATGATACCAACGGCAACACCCCGTATATCACCCCAAGCTCAATGGCGTCGGCATGGTTAAATTATAAATTTGATTACGGTATTACGACCGGTGTCGGGGTTCGCTATATCGGAAGACAATGGGCCGATAATGAAAATACTCTACGCGTTCCTTCGGCTACCCTGGTTGATGCCTCAGTACGCATGGATCTCGGGGCTTGGCGTTCGCAGTGGAAAGGGGCCTATGTACAGCTGAATGCTAAAAATCTTGGCGGACGAGATTATGTTGCGGCTTGCTACAGCAAATCCTCGTGCTATTGGGGGGCGGAGCGCTCTGTGATAGCTACCGTCGGTTACGACTTCTAATCTTAGGCGCGGCCAGCAGGCCGCGCCCTCTCCTACTCGAGTGTTAATGCTTGACGATGCTGCCTAGCCCAGCGAACAAACATCACAATCAGCAGTAACCACAGTGCCCCGCTCGCGAGATTTACCCCAGAAAAACCGATTAATCCCTGCTGGAAGTAGCCCTCACGCGCCAACTCTAACCCAATGGAATACATTAAAATACTGAGCATCCCCATCATCGCCGCGACCTGCCCCTTAGATTCAGTAACAGAAAACAGCGTCAGTCGGTAAAGGACCGCCGTACTTAACCCGGCGCCAAAGGCATAAATACTTAAGCCGATAACTACGATGGCGATCTGATAGGTACCGCTTAGACTAGCGCAGAGAGCAATCAGTGATCCTCCCACCAGCGGCCACGCCCCCATCACTAATGGCCGAGTAATGTCAGCGCCATGTGTGAGTTTACTCAACACAACGTTTCCGAGGATCATCGCCACGAAGACCGGCACTTGAAGGAGTGCGTAATCGACCTCGCTCATATGATGGTCATGGATTAAGTAGACCGGAGACAGGGCAACCCAACTTAGGATTGGCACGGCTGATAAACCGAGTGCCAAACAGCCAGCAATTAATGGGGGTCGTTTCAGTAATTTCCAATAGTCACCGAATAACCGCTTTGGCGTTAAGCTAAGCTGTCGGTTCCCTGATGTCTCAGGCATGCTGAAGTACAGACCCACGAGGGCGATCATCGACATTAGCGCGAAAATAATAAATAACATCCGCCAAGTGGTGAATAGTAGTAATGCACTCCCGGCTAGCGGACCAATTAATGGCGCTAACAGGGCGACATTTGCCATCCAGGCCATCAATCGAATACTCTTTCGCTCTTCAAAGGCCTCCTGCACCGCGGTATAGCCGACGGCACCAATAAAACAGAGGCTGATCCCTTGGAAAAAACGTAGCAACATAAACTGCTCAATCGACGTCACCCAGAACGTTAAACCGCTGGCGATAGCAAACAGTAAGGCACCGGACATCAATATAGGGCGGCGCCCCCACTTATCGGAAAGGGGTCCTAAAAGCCACTGTAACACCAGGCCACCAATAAGGTATGCCGTGAGCGAGAAAGGGACCCATTCTGGGCCAACCTGTAAATCTTGGGTCACTTGTAACATGCCCGGTTGCACCATATCGTGGGCAATATAGGTAGTAAATTCAAAAAGAACGAGAGAGAAAGGAAACAACCATGACGTCACGGTGGCGTCAGGGCGTGTTGGCGTCGATGTCATAAATTAGACCTAAAAAAGAAAAAAAGACCGGCATAACCGGTCATTGTAGTGACTTTATTGACTATCGGTATCAATTTTTAAACTTAGCTAGAGGGTTAACCAATTCACCCGCCAGTTTCAGGGCACTCGCCGGGTCGTCCAAATTCACCATTTGCTGATTATTCGCTAACTGTAGCCGGTTTAGACAAGAATGTGCATACGTCGGGCTAAACAGGTCGAACCGAGCAAACTTATCCGCAAATTGAGGATGGTGTCGCTGGTAGTGGTCAACGCAGACGGCAACACGTTGCCAGAACGCCTGTTCTTCCATGACCTCATCTTCATCGAGGATCGCGCTGACAAATCGGAAGAAGCAGCTGAACACGTCGACAAAGATCGAGAGTAACTTAAGCTCATCAGGCACCTCAGCCTTAATGCGTTGAACCTTTTCTGGTAATTCGCGCGAGGTATCTAGGATAGCAATCTCTTCACCAATATCTTTCATGAAACAGCCTACTGGCACGTCATCCTCTAAGATAAGGATAAGGTTTTCGCCATGGGGCATAAAGACCAAATCGTACTGATAGAAGCAGTGCAAAATAGGACTTAAATAGGCTTGAAGATAACGGTCTATCCACTCGGCGGGGGCTAAACCCGAACGCTTGATAAGTGCTGTTAACAGGGCTTTACCCTCTGCATCGCGGTGTAGTAATCCGGCCATGGTCATTAAACGCTGCTGATCGGTTAAGCCCGTTAACGGGTTTTCCCGCCATAAGGCAGCAAACATCTTTTTGTAGGCAGAATCTTTCTTAATCGCCTTCTCATAGAGGCGATGATGGTAGCCGATGGTGGCGACCTCTTGGAGGATCGAAAAACGGCAGTGGTTAAGCCAGTTATCCTCCTTCACGATTTTTGCTAACCATTGGTTAACGGCAGGCGTCGTGGCCATATAGTAGGGCGATAGCCCGCGCATAAAACCCATATTGAGGATCGACAAGGCGGTTTTCACGTAACGCTTGGTCGGCTGGCTACGGTTAAAGAAAGTCCTAATCGACTGCTGAGCTTGATAGGCATCGGCCGCGATGCCTAGATAAATAATCTGCTGCTGGGCGATATCTGCCGCAAACACTGTGACTAATTTATTCTGCCATTGCCAAGGGTGTACGGGGGTAAAGAGGTAGTCTTCCGGTAATACGCCCAGTGACCGTAGTGTTGACTCCCACTCTTTGACTTGCTCCGCCCCTAACTCCTCCTCAATGAGCGTGGAATAGTCTAGCCCATCAACCGCAGCAAAATGTCCATTACTACGATGGACCGCGACCCAAGGCATATAGATCGATGCCCCCACTTCCGGCGCATAAGCCAAGTAATCCGCGGCATCGAATCCAATACGGCCATTATTGGCAATAAAACAAGGATGCCCCTCGGTCATTGAGGACTCGATGGTCTGGAAGTCTGCCGCCGCCAGTTGCTCGCTGCTTGGATTGCCTTTCTGTAACTTAAACTGGCTGCTACAGAGCGTGCTGGAGACCTCTTCTAAATAGGTCGCTAGCATCGACTCCGGTATAGCCAGTTGGTCGGCGAATTCGACAATAAAGGCTAACGCATCGAGAGGCTTCTCCTGGCCTTTATGGGTTTTGGTTAACGTCCGCCAGTCGATGGAAAGGTGATTCAACGCACGCCACTTACCTGCAAACTGATAGACATTCTCGCCCGAGGCATCGGTTAAACGCCAAAGCCCATCTGTCACCGGCTCTGGCATTAAGAGTCGTTCATGACTAAATTCAGTAATCGCTTTTTGGATTAATTGCCCATTCGCCTGTTGCCAGTGCTTGGCATTAGGTTGAGTAGGCGATGATTCTGTCGCGGTGCTTAGCATAAGGGCTTTCTCTCGATAAAAATCGGTGGCGGTACAAAACGCTAACCATGCGCGTTTATGACCAAGGTCGATTTGCTGGTGATAGCGGAAACCCGCTTGTTGATTAAGTCGATGGATTTTATGGTTATTCACATCGGGCTCGACCACGACGCGCACCACTTCTGGGCGGCTAAACATGTATTCCATTACCGTGGCGAAAATCTGCCGACTTAACCCGCTAATGGGCGTGCCGACAGGTGCCACTAACAGGTGCATACCATAATCGCCAGATTGCGCAGGGTAATGTTCCCCTACTTCTTCCTGTAACGCCTGATAACATTCGATTAAGAAATAAGGCTGTCCGTCGAGGCAACCTATCAGCACACTGTTGACGTCTTGGGCAACCATGTTCAAATAAAAGTCGTTCACCTGCTCAACGCTCTGCTCCTGCATCCCCCAAAACTGCGCATGGGGCTGAGTGACCCAAGAGTGGAGCATCTTTTCATCTCCCGCTTGCCAACGGCGCAAGGTAAAATGGCCCAAGGGTTGCTGCCGGCTATAAATACGTTCACCCATGAACGGCCTCCTTCGGGAGTCCAAAGGTTTGGAAAGCAATTTTTTTCTCGACCGGATACACCTCCCGACCCAGAATACTGCGCAGGATCACCGAGTTTCGGTAACAGGCCATACCTAAATCTGGCGAGACAAAACCATGGGTGTGCAGCTCGGCATTTTGAACAAATAGGCTATGGTGGCGATCAATGCTGTAGTCTCGCCCCACCGCATAACGCTGCTGGCTATCGAACTCGATTAACGGGATCAGGGGCGTTAAAAAATCAGGCGGACGATAGGTATAGCCCGTCGACATAATGACGCCGTCGGTCACGAGGCTAAACTCTTCCTGCAGGACTTGATGCGATAAGGTTAGAGTGAGTCCATGGGATCCATTAGCCTTCATGGCAACAAGGCCAGAGTCGGTACACAATGTCACCGCTAGCGGGCCATCGAGATCCTTACGATAAAGCAGTTCGTAAATATCGTTAATCAGGCTCTCATTAATCCCCTTATAGAGATTTTTCTGGCTAGCATTCAAGCGATCGCGCTGCGCCTCGGGTAACGCATGGAAATAGTCGACCCACTCTGGCGAGGTCATCTCCAAGGTTAACCGCGTATATTCCAGCGGGAAAAAACGAGGGGCACGCGTCACCCAATTTAACTGATAGGCATGCTGATCGATATCTTGCAGTAAATCATAGAAAATTTCTGCCGCACTTTGGCCACTCCCCACCACGGTAATCGCCGATAACTGCTGCAGGGCCTCTTTCTTTGCAAGATAGTGTCCGGAATGCACTATCTGTTCTAATGACGTATCGATCCAGTCGGGCATCCATGGCGTCGGTCCGGTGCCTAACACTAGATGATGGGCGAGCCATTGCTGACGTTCGCCACTCACCGTATTCACCGCGTCAACGCAATAGCAGTCTCGTTGTTCATCGCGTGTCACCCGCTCAACGCGAGTATTCCATTGTAATGAGGGTAGCTGTTCACACGCCCACTGGCAGTATTGGTTATACTCTTTACGCAGTAGGAAAAAGTCCTCACGAATATAGAATGAGTAAAGTTTACCCTTCTGCTTTAGATAGTTTAGAACGCTAAAGCGACTGGTGGGATCGGCCAAGGTTACCAGATCTGCCATAAAGGGCGTCTGCAAATGGGCAGACTCCAGCATCATGCCTGGATGCCAATTGAAGGTCGGTTTTTGATCGAGATACACCGCATCCATGTCGTCTATCGCATCAGTCAGACAAGCCAAACTCAGGTTAAATGGACCGATCCCCACGCCCAATAGGTCATAAATTTTCTCGGACATTAGTGGGCCCCTACCGTTTGTTTGCGCTGAAGTCGCTGACTGGACAATACCTCACCGCGATAAATTAAGGCTTCAATCACGTGTTGGATCTCGTCTATCGAGGTCGCTGGATTGAGTAAGGTAAATTTCAAGTACTGCTTACCCTTCACCTTGGTGGCAGCAATCATCGCTTCACCGCTTCGATTAAGGCCTTTACGGATCTGTTGATTAATCTCGTCTACCTCATTGGCGCTGAGTTCGGAGGTCGGGTGGAAACGGAAAACTTGGGTGGTTAACTCTGGCGCGTGTAATACCTCTAACTGTGGGTAAGCTAACAAGCGGCGGTGGGTCTCTACCGTTAAGGCGATAACCTGATCAAACGCCTCGCCCAACGATTCACGGCCAATGATGCGTAAACTTAGCCACATCTTTAAGGCATCGAAACGGCGGGTCGTTTGTAGGCTCTTATCCACTAAATTTGGTGTCCCTTCCTGTTTCGCACTGAGCGGATTGAGGTAATCGGCGTGAACGGTGACATGACGCAGATGGCTGGCCTCACGGACGAAAAAGGCACCGCAACTTACGCTTTGGAAGAAGGATTTATGGTAATCGACCGTCACCGAGTCTGCTAACTCGATACCTGACAGACGATGGCGGAACTGAGTTGAGGTCAATAGCCCGCAGCCATATGCCGCGTCAACATGGAACCACGCTTGGTGGCGGTGACACAATTCGGCAATCTCCACTAAGGGGTCAATGCTCCCGAAATCGGTGGTCCCTGCTGTCGCAACGACGGCGATAGGGATGAATCCTTCCGCCAGCGCCTGCGCCATCGCTTGTTCTAATTTGGCACTGTCCATCTTGTAATTGTCATCATAATCCACGGCAATGACCGCCTCATAGCCGAGCCCGAGTAAGGCGCAGGACTTCTGAATACTAAAATGGCTTAATGCAGAGGTGAAAATACGCCAGCGCGAGGCCTCCGCGGGTAATCCATGGTGTTTCACCAAACGATCAGGGGTTTGCCTAGCAACTCGACTGTCTCGTGCCAATAGCATGGCCATCAAGTTCGACTGGGTGCCGCCGCTGGTAAAAATCCCCTCGCTCCCTTGGGGTAAGCCTATCTGATGTAGCGTCCAATCCACCACCTTCTGTTCGATCAAGGTGGCTCCGGCACTCTGATCCCAGGTATCCACCGAGGTATTCACCGCACTCAATAGCTGCTCGGCCAACAAGGTGGGTAAGGTAATTGGGCAGTTTAAATGAGCGATATAACGAGGATGATGGAACCATACGGCATCCCGTAGCCAGAGTTGCGATAGTTCGTCCAGCGCGGCGTCCGTCGTGGGAAGCGGCTGTGTTAAATCGACACCCGCAAATTCAGCTGCCAGTTCTTGAGGAGTAATCCCGCTGAAGGGTCGCGTAACCGTTGCCATGTGTTGCTGGATAAGCTCGGTGGCCAACTGGGTATTACGTTGGTAATCATCCAACGTTTTATCGTTGAACAACCACTCCTGGAAGGAGTTTTTTTCTCTGTTAACTTTAGACACTTACACCACCCTTTCCCTTTAAACCATTAGAAAAAAGAATCACTCCGCCAGAAAATAATTATTATGGAGCGGTTATAATGCATGAGAATCTAAATGATAATGATTAGTATTAACAATAAGGATAATTCCTAAAGCGCCCTTTTTTTCTAAAACAGTACACCACGATTAATTACCCACTAGCCGTCTATTTATTGAATGTGTATGATAATCATTATCATTTTATTGATTGGGAAGTGGTAGAGATGGCGTCAGGGTATAGAGTGGTTGATCTGCAGTTAAAACGTCGAGAAATGCTAAGTCCGTCGCTTCTGCGTTGTGTCTTTACAGGTAAAGATATCCGCGAAATAAAACATGAAGCGCCCGATCAGCGGATTAAGCTATTACTGGCTGAGCATCCTGAATGTCAAAAATTACCCGTAACCGAGGACTGGTACAGTACCTTTCTCGCCATTCCCAAAGCACAGCGCCCGACAATGCGGACTTACACGCTACGCCACCTTGATACAACGCAACAAGAGCTATGGGTCGACGTTGTCCTACATGGGGATAGCGGGCCGGCATCGCGCTGGGCGCAACGCGCGCAGGTCGATAGTCCGCTGCAGGTAGTGGTACCTAATGCACAGGCTGCGACGACCAGTGGAGGGTTCGAGTGGTTTGAGAACCCTACCCTGCAGGAGGTGTTACTGATTGCCGATGAAACCGCCCTTCCCGCGGCCATGGGGATTCTGGAAAACCTAGCTCAACGCCCTAACCCACCGCGTGTACAAGCTTTTCTCCACGTACCGTTAGCGGCAGATATCCAACCGCTTTATTACGATTTTGCCAAGATCCATTGGAGCAGTACTGAGCTAGAGGGCGATGCGCAGCAAGCCTTATTACACGCAGTCCAGTCACGGTTAACGCTGCCAGACTATGCTTGCAGCGCTGACCAGTCGCTGGAAGAACACAGCCTTAGCGACGATATTTTGTGGGAGCGCGCAGCGCCTTGTGAACGTTTCCGTACGTGGGTCGCAGCCGAGTCGAGCGTTGTCAGAACGCTACGTCGCTACCTAATTCAGGAACGTATGCTTACCCGTGAGACGGCAACCTTTATGGCCTATTGGTCGCAAGGTAAGGTGACGGGTTAAACGCGGGTAGCAGGAAACTTTAGGATAACGACACTAAGAACTTAGTCTTTTTCTCGTCTACACTGAAGAAAAGGAATAATAACAGGAGAGATCATGAGACTACTTATCGCACTACTTTTACCTTGGCTAACCTTCTTCACGATTAGCCGCCCTATCGCGGGTATTATTTGTTTAATTCTACAGCTCACTCTGATTGGCTGGTTACCGGCGACAATCTGGGCGGTGTATGCATTAAGCCAGTACAACACCGATAAAAAAATTCAACGCTCAATGCGTTAATCATCAGCAGAGCTGGCGCTCAGCCAGCTCTGCGACTATTTCACTCGCGTCCAACGTCCAATGATCATGGTCACGCCGATAATAGTCGCCACCGCGGCGAAATGCAGGGCTAAATCCGTGCGGTCTTGCTGTACCGGATGACACAGTGATAACAGGCTGACTGACCACGCCGCCACGCTAATCCCTGCCATCAACAGACTCTTCTGGCTATACAAGCCGCCACTGCGCCGTATCGTCCATAATAGCGTAATCATCATTGGCGCACTCACTACCATCAGGAATAGATAGCAAAAAGTCCCGTGATCATGAGCGGGTGTGCTGGGATGAACGGAAAGGCTCATAATATTGAGAAGTAACCATAGTCCCCCACCTAAAATAAACCGTACGGTAGGAATAGTGTGCCGCCCGGGGATCAGTAGCGTTAGGGCATTCCATACCGCCGCGATACCAAGAGTCACCGCTAAGGCCAGCTGTGCCAAGGCTAGTCCAGCGCCCGGTTGATGCCAATCAGTCAGTCCGCGATGGACGAAAACGCTACACACTATTGCCAAAGGAAGGGCGACCATCACCCACTTTAGGATACGCACCCCCGTTGGGGCGAGCGGTTTTACCGGTTGCATTTGATTGGAAAGTTGCTTAATTAATTGCTGATGATCACTCATTTTTCTCTCCGATACGTCGTAAATTGACCAACGCTCGATGTAATAGCGACTTTACGGCCGAGAGGGATAACTGATGGTGCGACGCCGCTTCTGCGAGGCTTTTTTCGTTAAGATGGACAAACTCAACCATTTCTCTTTGTCGTGCCGGTAACTGCTGCAAATAATGCCCTAACAGCTGCTCATCGGGAATGACGTTGCCCTCGGCAGCCGCCTCCTCGCCATATTCATCGTCGATCACCTCATAGCGGCGATAACCTTGACGCCGTAGCGCGTCAATACACCGTGCACGGACGATAGCCTGTAGCCAAGGCATAAAAGGATAATCGCTATCATAGGTATGACGAACACGATGCACGGTCAACAGGACATCTTGGATCACATCTTCAACATTGCCGCGATCGTAAATTTGTTTACTGACTTGTGCGCGGATCACCGGCAACAAGGCCCCCAACAACCGTTCATACGCCTGTTGAGAGCCACATTGAGCCAGCTTCATCAACGCTGGCCATTGCTGCTTATCGGTAGCGTTAGGTACCATTAGCCGCTTTCTGTAAGGCTTTCGTCACGATTTGCGGAGTCAATACTTGCGGTAATACCACCGGTTTGCCGCCATCTGCGGGGTAGATGAGATACATAGGCAATCCCCCTTGCCCAAACTGTGCCAACGCATCATCGACATCAGGGTTAAATTTCGTCGAATCCGCCACCATATAGTGAGTGCCCGTGGTGGCAAGCGCCTGTTTAACCGTTGCCGTGGAGAGCGTCGTACGTTGGTTTACTTGGCAGGTGATGCACCAAGAAGCGGTGAAATCGACAAAAATAGGTTTACCCTTACCCCGTAACTGCGCCACGTTTTGTGGTGACCAGGTCTCCTCGCTAACCGAGGTGACGCCTGAGACTTGGCTCTGCTTGGGCGTGATCCCAACCACCGGTGCAATCACCGCCACCAGTAATAACGAGGTAATCGCCGCTAACCCTCGGTAAGAACGTGACATCATGCGTCGGCGCTGAACAATTCCGTACATCCATGCAGTGAAACCGAAGAGTACTGACACCGCCAATAACAGCCCTAGCGATTGGCTATCTGTCTGTTGAGAGAAGACCCAGACCAGCCATGCGTACGCCCCTAGCATCGGGAAGGCCAGAGCATGCTTCAAGGTCTGCATCCATGCACCCGGTTTCGGTAGCCACCGCGAAAGTGAAGGGAAGAAACAGATCAACGAAAAAGGCGCAGCAAAGCCCAAGGCTAAGAAGAAGAAGACCCATAGCGCGACGAAAGGGGGTTGCACCAACGCATAGCCTATCGCACTGGCCATAAACGGCGCAGCGCAGGGGGTTGCCACGATAATAGCGAGTGCCCCGGTGAGCGCCGAGCGTGCAAAAATGCCACGCGACGTCTGTACCGCGCCAACGTTTTGCACTGCGAGCCCGACTTCAAACAGCCCGAGCAAATTGAGTGCCGCCGCCAACATGACTAAGGCTAACAAGGCAATCACCAACGGAGACTGCAGCTGGAATCCCCAACCGACCGCCGCGCCTCCGGCACGTGCTGCCAGTAAGATTCCTGCCAGTAGCAACATAGTCAGTACAACACCGACTAAAAAGCCAACTCCCTCACGCTTAGCATGGCTAGAATCACCTTGATGCTTGATGAGTCCAAGTGCTTTCAACGAGATCACCGGGAATACGCAAGGCATAAGGTTGAGAATAATGCCGCCTAAAAAGGCGGCGAATAGCGCGGTTAGCATCGTCTCACCACTCAGTGTGCTGCGTGATATTTTTTAACCGCATCAAGCGCTTTCTGGATATGCTGATCTGGGTTTCTATCTGTGTAGCTCAGCAAGATTTTACCATCTGGCGCGATGACATAAGAGGTTCGTTCAGACATCGCCTTACCCTGTACCTGCACCGCAGTATGATATTGCGCCGCGACTTTAGCCCCTGGATCCGCAGCGACCGCAAATTTATCGCGACACTCAACTTTCGAGAACTGGCTAATTTGATCGGTATTCCCGGCCGTCACACCAATGACTGTCGCGCCCAATTGGGTAAATTTATCGGTAGCTTCGGCGAACTCATGAGCCTCTAAGGTACAGCCCGCAGTAAATGCCGCAGGGAAGAAATAGAGGACTACCGGGCCTTTTTTAAGGGCTTGTTGAAGAGAGAAATCGAGGGGTTTACCGCCCAGTGCTGCATGCAATTGGAATTGTGGTGCCGCTGCACCCACCGGTAACGCGGCTTGTGCCGTAAAACTTGCGGCTGCAAAAGCCATTCCCACTCCAGCAACCATCTGGGTAATACGACGTTTAATCATAGTCATCTCCATACTCCTGTAGAATTAATGTAATAAGTTTAGTTAACCTTACTGACTAATTCGCTCTAAAGAGTAAAAAGTTGCGCAAGGAGATAAAAAAATTTTCGATTATTTTCCCCACAGCCGCATGGCCCGCAGAGTGTTATCTTTTTTAATCACATGATGATACAGCGCCGCCAAGGTATGTGCCGCAATTAACCAATAGCCAAGCTGCGCGAGGTCCACATGCCATGACATCAGGTTTTTGGCTAAGGCAAGGTTCGGCGTATCGGTAATCGGCATCGCAAACCCTAACCATGACCACTCCCGCCCCCGAAAGTAACGCGCGGTAAGACTCAGCAGCGGTAAGGTGATAAATAAGAGGTATAACAGCCCATGACCCCACTGCGCCAACCGAGATTGCCCGCTAGGCTGAGTCATGTTCAGCGCGCGTTTACTTCGTAAGAAGACCCGCGTGAGCATCATGATCAGTACGCTCATCCCCGCATAAACATGGGTAATCGCGACCACTTTTCGCTGCCCCGGTGTGAAGTCAATCCACGAGCGCGACTCAATACTGCCGTAAGCCGCCAATAAGGCGAGCAGGGTTAACCAATGAAGCAGACGAATAGCAAAAGAGTAATGGGTAATCACGGTTATCGACCTAGCCTAAATGTTTTCCTTAACATCGCTTACCCTTAGGCCAAGGTCAAGTCATCCCTGCACCGCATTAAAAAACCTAGTCGGGGGTTATACGTGCGGGCAGGCGGCAGTCGAAGTCAGTTGTGCCAGCGCTTCCTGCAAGAATGTCCAGGCCACTAACTGCTGTTGGTACCGCCCCGCTGCGCCCGGCAACCTGACACCGTAATGCTGTAAACGGTAGGCCAACACGGCATAGAAAGCATCGACGGCCGTCGGTTTCTCGCCCTGATAAAAAGCCCCCTCGGCCCCCGCGAATAGAGTTGTCACTCGCGCGATTTCGGCGGTTTGCGCGGGAGAAAATACAATTAACGGGCTGACGTCGGCTAAGGTGAAGGGCATCGTTTGGCGTAGAGCGCTAAAACCGGCGTGCATTTCGGCACAGAGGCTTCGCGAGAATGCACGTTTACCCTGTTCCGTCGGATAGAGTTTCCCGCCACTCAGTTCATTAAGGTACTCAATAATTGCTAAAGAGTCATGGAGACGTAATGTGCCATCCTCGAGGAAGGGAACCAGCCCGGTCGGGCTAAGGGAGCGTAGTTCGCTTTTACAGCTCGCGCATTGTAACGCAAATACACGAAGATCTACGGGAAGTTCGGCTATTTTTATACCGATCATCGCTCGCAAAGACCATGTTGAGTCTGTCCCCACTGATAACTGCATCACAACGCTCCTAAGCTGATAATGTTTCAGCTACTTTACACGCTATTTAGCCCCGTCACACACGAGTGATGGCTTAGGTGCGAAAGGGTTAGGATTTGCGTGCCTCAGCGAGGGATTGATGGGGATCGGTAAAATGAATACGCGGATGATCGGTATCTAGGTCACGCAGTGGCTCGACTTCGCGTAGCGTTTGCTGAGAACGGGTCACCAGTTGATGATACTGCTCGGTACCGGCGCGTTTCCATGCCAACTCCTGACTCGACAACGTCCGTACCACTTTGGCGGGAGAGCCTAAAATTAATTGATTGGCGGCATAACTCGCCCCAGCTTTCACAAAGGAGGCCGCCCCGACAATACAGTTTTCACCAATCTCTGCGGCATCCATGATCACGGCGTTCATCCCTACCATCGCATTACGGCGGATGATGCACCCATGTAACACGGCACAGTGACCAATATGGCCATCTTCTTCAACCACCGTATCCTGGTCAGGGAAACCATGCATAACACAATTATCTTGGATATTAGCGCCACGTTTAACGACAATACGCCCAAAATCGCCCCTTAAACTAGCATTCGGGCCGATATAAACCCCCGCCTCAATAATGACATCGCCAATCAACACGGCGGTGGGATGGATATAACTGTCGAGTGACACCACAGGGGTCACCCCGTCTATCTGATAAAAGGGCATCAGAGCGCTCCTAGTCGGCGAGCAATCCGCCGAAACGTTGATAATAACTGCTGGCCGGAAGAGGTAAGTCGCCGACAGAGTTTTCACCCTTTTCGCTGAGGAACTGTAGCGCGCCGGGTGATGTACGTTGATAAATATTGATAAAGAGTTGACGAGCCGTTTGGCCTGACCAATGGCTCGGTAATAATTCTTGCGGCAACATCGGGTCACGTAATGTTATGCGACGGTAGCAATCCACCACTAGCAATTGCAGATGAAAACAGCGTTCTGCAGTAAGCTCTTCGTCTTTAGCGTCTTTAAGTAAACGCTGTAACGGTCGGAAGGTTTCAATAAACCCTTCCAGTCGCTGATTTTTCTCGGTCAGCTGCCAACACTCCTCAACTCGCGCCCGTAACGCCGCCCGCGATAAGGCTAGCGGAGAGGTCGCCTCAAAGCAGATAACGTTTTCCGCGACACCGGCTTCAAATAAGAGAGCTTGCACCTCAGCGAGATTCTGTGAGGGCGACGCCATTAAACTCGGGGCTAACACACCAAAACCCTGCCAAATTAGCTGTTTTTTGACATCGAGTAAGGTCTTGCGCTCTAGGCCCTCAGAGAGTAACAGTAGCCACTTTCCATCCCATGCCGGTTGTTCGGTACAGTAAATTTTATGCTCTGCTCGGCGGGTAATACGCGCCCCTTTCTCACTGAGGCGATAAAAGCTGCGCCGCCCCAAGCGGGTCACGTCTAACCACTCCTCTTTATGAAGACGGAAGAGTGACGTACGAATAAATCGCTCACCAAATCCAAGCCCTTCAAAGAGTGCGGTCAGACTTGCAATACTGATCTCACTCCCTCGATGGGCCAGTGCATCACCGTAAAATGACGAAATCAGTGAGGTGCCGCTAACGGGTAACGCGGCAACCGCCTGCTGGATAAAGCTCTCAATCTTATTCATAACGTCCGATTCGTTGAATAACTCGACATCTGGCCATCATAGCATAAGCACCGATCAGCCTTAGCCGTTCGCCACTAATTTTCGTAAATCAAAGACTCGACAAGCTTTACCTTCAGAGCGTGGAAGGCTGCCGCAATTGACGATGACCACTTCAGTGGTAATGCCAATCATCGCCTTAATTTGGTGGCAGAGTAATTGCCCGACCTGTAATCGCTGTTCGGGGGAGAGGTGAAGAAATTGCTGTTTGATTTCGACACGGATTGCCAACGCATCCAGATGCCCGCGACGATTAATTTCCAGTTGATAGTGAGGCGATAGCGCCTCGACTTTCAAAATTTCCTCCTCAATTTGAGAAGGGAAAACGTTCACGCCCCGGACAATCAGCATATCGTCGCTACGCCCAGTGATCCGGTCCATCCGACGCATGGTGCGAGCGGTACCGGGCAGTAACCGAGTCAGGTCTCGGGTACGATAACGAATAATCGGTAAGGCTTCTTTGGTTAAACTGGTAAATAACAATTCCCCCAGTTCGCCATCGTCCAGCGCACTGCCGTCAAGCGGGTTAACAATCTCAGGGAAAAAATGGTCTTCCCAAATGGTAGGGCCGTCACGCGTTTCCAGACACTCCATCGCAACCCCTGGCCCCATAACTTCCGATAAGCCGTAGATGTCTAACGCCGTGATCCCGAGTCGCTGCTCAATTTCATGGCGCATCGCCAGGGTCCAAGGTTCTGCCCCGAAGACCCCCACGCGCAACGAACATTGTCGAGCATCCCCACCATACTGCTTCTCTAACTCTTCAATCAGGTTTAAACAGTAAGAGGGGGTGACCATAATTATATCGGGCTGAAAATCACGGATTAACTGTGCCTGCTTCTCGGTTTGCCCCCCAGACATCGGGATAACCGTCGCCCCTAAGCGTTCTGCGCCGTAGTGCGCACCAAGCCCGCCGGTAAATAGCCCATAGCCATATGCGATATGAATTTTATCCTTAGCCGTGCCCCCTGCCGCCCGCAGGGAGCGGGCGACGATATCCGCCCAGGTATTGATATCTCGATGGGTATACCCGACGACCGTGGGTTTACCGGTCGTGCCAGACGAGGCATGGATCCTGACCACCTGTTCCATCGGCACCGCGAAAGTATCGAAGGGGTAGTTATCCCGCAGATCCTGTTTCGTGGTACAGGGAAATTTTTTAATATCCTCAAGCTGGGTAAAGTCATCTGGATGCACCCCAGCCGCATCAAATTTTCGCCGATACATCGGGACATTTTGATAAGCATGGGTCAATGTCCATTTCAGCCTTTGGGTTTGTAACGCCCGTAATTCATCAATGGACGCCGTTTCAATCGCTTCTAGTTGGATTTTCGTTGTCATAATGATTGCTCGCAGGTTGATACGTTCATACACGCTCAAGAATCAGGGCGATACCCTGACCCACGCCGACACACATGGTGCATAAGGCAAAACGCCCGCCACGACGCTGTAACTCATATGCCGCCGCCAAGGCAATACGGACACCACTCATCCCTAGAGGGTGCCCCAAGGCGATCGCGCCACCATTAGGATTCACATGGGGAGCGTCATCGGCGACGCCCCATTGACGCAGGACCCCTAAGGCTTGTGCGGCAAAGGCCTCATTCAGTTCAATAACATCCATGTCGTTAAGGGTTAAGCCCGCCGTATGCAGCACCTTCTGCGTCGCCGAGACCGGTCCTAATCCCATCAATCGTGGTTCTACCCCTGCAGTCGCCATGGCGACGACCCGCGCCAGCGGTTGCAGATGTGAGGCAACGGCAGCACGCTCACTGGCAACGATGAGGGCCGCAGCCCCATCATTAATTCCCGACGCATTCCCGGCGGTCACACTTCCCGCGTGACGGAAGGGAGCTTTTAATCCCGCTAGCTGCTCAGCAGTGGTATTACCACGAGGGTGCTCATCTACAGAAAATACGTGGGTCGCCCCTCTTTTATCGGTAATATTGACGCCAATGATTTCTTGCGCGAGGTAACCTGCCTGCTGTGCAATGGCGGTACGCTGCTGACTGCGCAAAGCGAAAGCATCTTGATCGTCACGCGAAATGTTCAGAAATTCAGCCACGTTTTCGGCGGTTTCCGGCATACTCTCGCATCCATATTGCTTCTCAAGCAGCGGGTTGATAAAACGCCAGCCCATAGTGGTATCAAACATCTCTTGTTGTCGCTGAAAAGGCGTACTCGCTTTCCCCATCACGAAGGGTGCCCGCGACATCGACTCTACCCCTCCAGCAATCATCATTTCGCTATCACCCGCACGGATCGCGCGGGCGGCAAAGCCCAGAGCATCCAGGCCGGAGCCACATAAGCGGTTCAATGTCGTACCCGAAATGTGTGGTGGGAGATTGGCTAATAGTAAAGCCATACGAGCAACGTTACGATTATCCTCCCCCGCCTGATTGGCACAGCCAAGGATGACATCGTCAATACGTTCGAGATCTAACTGCGGCGCGCGTTGCAGTAAGGCCCGCAACGGGATTGCGGCCAAATCATCGGTACGCACCGAGGAGAGTGCCCCAGCATAACGGCCAATCGGGGTACGGATCCCATCGCAGAGATAGGCTTCAGACATGGCTCACCTCCACTGACTGAGTCGAACGTGGGAGCGCGTAGTGGGCAAGTAATGCTTTTTGCCGCAGAAGAGGACAAGGACGATAGCGCTCTTCGCCATAATAATGCTGTAAGGTTTCGAGTAACGTTAACACTCGGCCCCATCCCCATTCGCCGCCCCATGCGAGAGGGCCTTTGGGGTAATTCACGCCAGTTTGCATGGCTATGTCGATGTCCTCTGCACTAGCAATTCCTTTTTGCAGAGCATCTAAGGCTTCATTAATAATCATTGCCACAGTGCGGCTGACCAACAGTCCAGGGTAGTCGGCAATTATCAATACCGTTTTACCCTGCTGCTGAAAATAGTGCACCACGCTTTCGGTTTGTTGACGAGTGTTAGTGCTAGCGGCCGCCAAGACGATAGTGCTGCTCAAGCTGAGGTCATAGACCACCGTCGGTTGCTGATGACGAACCGCGAGACAGGTCGCCGTCTCGCCCTCGGTCGGGACCACACTCACCCCATCGACCTCTAGCTTACCTGCCGGATAGACATTCACTTTTTGAACGCGTGACGCGACGGTTTTCTCGGCGATCACTTCTGGATGCGGCAATGACCAATCATAGACGCCTCGACCCGATTTTTTCCCTAATCGACCGGCGCTCACTAATGATTGCTGAGCGAGCGAAGGAAGAAAGCGCCGATCTTGCCAAAAGCCATGATAGACCGAGCAGGTCACCGCGAAATTCACGTCTTGACCAATCAGGTCGGTCAAGGTGAGCGGCCCCATAGCAAATCCCCCGGCATCACGCAGAGCGCTGTCAATCACTTCGGGCGCCGCGACGCGGTCTTCTAACGCTCGCCACGCTTCGGCATAAAATGGCCGAGCCACGCGATTGACGATAAATCCCGGTGTAGAGTGGCAGGTCACTGGCTGCTTTCCCCAACGGCGCACTTCATCAACTAACTGTTGGATTATCGTTTCCGTCGTTTCTACTCCACGAACCACTTCAACCAATTTCATCACCGGTGCCGGATTAAAAAAATGTAGCCCGGCAACACGCTGAGGAAAGGCTAGATGACGCGCAATATCAGTAATAGAAATAGATGAGGTATTGGAGGTAAAGAGAGTTTTTTCGCTACAAATAGCTTCAAGCTTTTCGAAGAGTTGCTGTTTTATCTCGAGATTTTCTACCGCAGCCTCAATCACCAGGTCGGCATCCGCTAAATCACTAAGCTGATAAACGGGGATAAGGCTGGCTAAAATCGCCCCACGTTGAGCAGCCGAGAGCTTACCGCGTTGTAGCCGAGAGTCGAGACGTTGGATAATCCCCTCTATCGCGCCAGTTACCGCGGTAGGATTGATATCGTAGAGTTTAACCCGCTTTCCCTGTTGGGCAGCGACTTCAGCGATACCGGCACCCATGGTACCGCCACCGATCACTGCCACGGTATGAAGTGTTGTCGTCATCCTATTCCCCCGTAAACTGTGGTGGACGTTTAGCCAGAAAAGCACTGACCCCTTCTCGATAATCGCTACTGCGCCCAGCAAGGCGCTGAAAGTCACGCTCAACGTCGAGCTGCTGCGCGAGGGTGTTCGTCTCCGCGGCGCGAAGCGCTTGCTTAATCAGCCCCAATCCGTAGGTCGGTTGTCTGGCCAAATGCTGAGCGAGTTGCTCCACCGTCGCTGAAAATTCTGAGTCATCAACCACCTGCCAAATCATCCCCCAGGCTTCAGCTTGTTCAGCACTGAGCTTGCCACCTAATAAGGCCAATCCCGCAGCGCGTGCACGGCCTGCCAGTCGTGGTAACAACCATGTTCCACCGCTGTCAGGAACCAGTCCTAGGCGGCTGAATGCCATCACGAAACTGGCTTGGCGACTGGCTACGACGATGTCACAACCTAAAGCCAGCGTGGCACCCGCGCCTGCCGCAACCCCGTTCACTGCCGCGATAACCGGCTTGCGTAGGGCCGCCAAACGCTTCACCAACGGGTTGTAGAGTTTTTCTACCGAGTCCCCCAAATCCGGCGCCGGACCATTGGGATCGACGTTACGGTCGTTGAGATCTTGTCCAGCACAAAAGCCACGCCCGGCACCGGTAATCACGACACAACGAATGCTTTCATCTTGCTCAGCTTGAGTCAGACACTTCGCCAAGGCTTGGTGCATCGCGACATTAAAACTGTTGAGTCGGTCTGGACGATTGAGTGTCAGGGTCATTACCCCCTGCGACACGTCACAGAGTAAGGTCTCCATTTCTAGCACCCCCGATACGAGGCGGGACGCTTCTCGAGGAAGGCAGCAATGCCCTCTTCCCGATCAGCCGTTGCCGCTAATAAAGTGAACAACTGGCGTTCTTGGATCAGCCCCGCTTGCAGAGGAACCTCTTGCGCCTGTCTTAACGATTGCTTTGCCGCCTGTAATGCTAAGGGGGCATGGCAAGAAAGGGTTTTGGCGAGAGCTAGGGCATAGTCCACACAAAGCTCAACCGGATAAATATCGCTGATTAATCCCGCCTGTAACGCCGCCTGCGCCGTAATACTTTCGCCGCTCAGGACCATACGGCTTGCAAGGGCTTTCCCCACACTGCGAATAAGACGTTGCGTTCCCCCCGCGCCAGGCATAATGCCGAGTTTAATTTCGGGTAAACCAAACTGCGCGTTCTCTCCCGCCACTGCAAGGTCGCAGAGCAGCACTAATTCGCAGCCCGCCCCCAACGCATAGCCATTTACGGCGGCAACCAGCGGCTTAGGAAAAGCATTGAGGCGTGCCCATAATTGCGGGCGTAAATCGTTAAAGGTTGCAGGCAGATCTTTCTCTGCCATCTCCCGTAGGTCGGCCCCTGCGGCAAAAAAACGCGTATTGCCGGTGATCACGCAAGCCGTAATAGCTGCGTCATTCGCTGTCGCTTCTAACGCCTCAGCAAGCTGTTGTAAGGTGGCATTATCTAACGCGTTACGCGCCTCAGGTCGGTCAAGGGTGATTAGCAACACTTTGTCGTATTGAGTTAGGATAAGTTGGCTCATACCATCCCCTTCGCATCAAAATCGATCACGACATCCGGGGTAGTGGGTAGCGCTTGGCAGCTCAGAACATAACCTGCCGCCAACTCATCCGGCTCCAAGCTATAGTTCACCGCCATCTCCACTTGGCCTCGTACCACTTTACATTTACAGGTGGCACATACGCCGCCTTTGCAGGCATAGGGTAAGTCGGCGCCTTGTCGTAAAGCCGCATCGAGTAGACTTTCATCTTCGGCCGTGAGTGTCAGGGTGCGATCGCGGCCGTCTTGACGCAGGGTAAAGTGATGGTCAGTACTTTCAGTACGACGCGCACGGGGAGTAACCGGCCCTGAGTTAAAGCGTTCGACATGAATAGCCTGTTTCGCCATCCCTAAAGTTTGCAGTACTGTTTCGGCTTCATCCATCATGCTGTTTGGACCGCAGATAAAGGCTTCATCAAATTGACGAAAGTTCAGTAATCGGCGGCCAAGCGCCTGAAGTTTTTCACCGTCGATATGCCCTTGTAATAAGTCGCTGTCGACGCTTTCTTGGCTAAACACTGATATCCACTGAAAACGCTCTGGATACGTATCTTTAAGGTCCGCTAAGGCTTGGCGGAACATCATCGTTTGGCTGCTACGGTTACCGTAAAGTAGCGTGAATTGGCTAGCAGGTTCCTGTAATAAGGTAGCTGAAATAATCGCTAGCATCGGCGTGATGCCGGAACCAGCAGCGATAGCCAGATAATGCCCGCGCCTGTCGGCTTGCGGTTGGTAGCCGAAGTTACCCTGCGGCACCATCACCTCCATCTCTGAGCCAACCTGGATACTTTCGCGGGCAAAGTTAGAAAACCTCCCTCCCTCTATTGCCTTAACCGCTACGCTGACCTGCGTCGGCGAGGCACCTCGACAAATGGAGTAGCAGCGGCGTAACTCTTCACCCGCTACACGCGCTTTCAGCGTAAGGTGTTGTCCTGGGCGAAAACGATACGCTGCCTGTAGCAACTCAGGGATAGCAAAGGTAATGGTGACGGCCTCCCGCGTTTCGGGTTCGACGCTAGCGACCTTTAATGAGTGAAATGTCGTCATGGCAGCCTCAGATACATTTGAAATAGTCGAAAGGTTCACGGCAGCTATCGCAACGATATAACGCTTTGCAGGCAGTGGATCCGAACTCGCTGATCAGCGAGGTGTGTTTACTGCCGCAACGAGGACAGCTAACGTCTATTCGCCCGAAAGCATGACAGCTATGCCCCACCGGCGGACTAATACCGTAGTGACGTAAGCGTTGACGAGCCTCGTCGCTCATCCAATCGGTGGTCCAGGCCGGGTCGAGCTGCAACACCACATGGATCGGCGCAAAGCCGTGATCAGATAAAGTGCTCTGCATCGCGCCAATCAGATGCTCCGTGGCCGGACAACCGGAATAGGTGGGCGAAAAGCCAATCACCCAGCCATCTCCTTGCTGACGTACACTTCTTACCATCCCTAAATCAGTAATACTTATTACCGGTATTTCAGGATCGGGGATCTGGCTGAGTAAGTGCCAAATTTCTGGAATTTCTGCGGGAAGAATCTGCTGTAAACGTTGCATCATCTGCTCCTTTACCATTGCTGACCCGGATAAGATCGCGGCAAAATTTGCATTTCTGCCAGCATCGGTCCGAGATGTTCGGTATGTAGCCCTTGCTTACCGCCTCGGCGATAAGCCGCCTCCTGGGGTAACGCTAATCCTGCCTGATGAACCCCGGCAGTCACTTCCTCCCGCCAGGGTGCCTCGAGCTGACGGGGATCAACGCCAATCCCTGCCGCAGCTACCGCTTGGTCATGCTCATCGGCCTCGAATAACTCGGCGGTGAAACGCCACAGTTCATCGATCGATCCTTGTACTTTCTGTGCCGACAGTGCAGTGCCTTGCCCTAACCGCTCAAGCCAGCCGCGGCTAAAGCGTAGATGGTATTTCACCTCTTTCAGGGCTTTCGCGGCGATTGCCGCAATCTGCGTATCCTGACTAGTGATTAATCGACTGTAGAGCGCGACATGCCAGGCATCGATAAAATATTGTCGGACCAAGGTATCGCCGAAATGACCGTTAGGCTGCTCGACCAGCAGCAGGTTACCGAACTGACGCTCATCACGTTGAAACGCGAGGCTGTCTTCATCTTGGTCGCCGAGACGCTGAGCGGCATACGTCAGAAAATTTCTGGCTTGCCCTAAAATATCAAGCCCAATATTGGCCAGCGCGAGGTCGATCTCCAGTTCCGGTGCGTGGCCACACCATGCACCCAAGCGTTGAGAAAGCACTAAACCATTGTCACCGAGTCGTAAAACGTAGGTCGTTACACTGTCCATCTGGGCCTCACATATGTTCGATGCCGTCAGGCAGTTGATAAAAAGTGGGATGACGATAGATCTTGCTTTCTGCTGGCTCGAAGAATTCTCCGCGATCTTCCGGTTGTGAGGCCACAATTTCAGCCGCTTTGACAACCCAAATCGAACAGCCCTCATTGCGCCGAGTATAGGCATCGCGCGCATTTTCCAGCGCCATCTGATCGTCGGCAGCATGTAAGCTTCCGACATGGCGATGAGAGAGTCCTTGTTGACTGCGTACAAAGACTTCATATAACGGCCAATAGTGTTGACGCATAATAAGCTCCTTAAGCGACTTCGCGCTGCGCGCGTTTCTCTGCATGAGTTAAGGCCGCTTCTCTGACCCAAGCCCCGTCCTCCCAAGCTTTGCGCTTGGCGGCTAAACGTTCGTGATTACAGAGTCCGCGGCCGTTAATGACGTCATTGAACTCTTGCCAGTCGATCTCACCGAACTGGTAATGGTCCGTGTTCGCGTCAAACGTCAAATTCTTGTCCGGTACCTGCATTCCCAGTAACTCGACTTGCGGCACGGTGTTATCGACAAATCGCTGGCGTAATTCGTCGTTACCGAAACGTTTAATTTTCCATGCCAAGCTTTGCGCGCTGTTGGGTGATTCGTCATCGTTAGGCCCAAACATCATCAGTGCTGGCCACCAGAAGCGATTGATCGCGTCCTGTAGCATGGCTCGCTGTTGTTCACTGCCTTGTGAAAGCGCCATACAGGCTTCAAAGCCTTGACGTTGATGGAAACTTTCCTCTTTACAAATTTTCACCATCGCGCGGGCATAAGGGCCATACGAGGTTCGACATAATGCGACTTGGTTCACAATGGCGGCACCATCCACTAACCAACCAATGACCCCGATATCTGCCCAGTTAAGGGTCGGGTAATTGAAGATCGAGGAGTACTTCATCTTCCCTTCTAACATCTTCTGGTAGAGGTCTTCGCGCGCGCAGCCTAACGTTTCAGCCGCACTGTAGAGATACAACCCATGGCCCGCTTCATCCTGAACCTTGGCGAGTAAAATAGCTTTGCGTCGTAATGAGGGGGCGCGGGTTATCCAGTTGCTCTCGGGCAACATCCCAACGATTTCTGAATGGGCATGTTGACCTATTTGGCGGATCAGGGTTTTACGATAGGCCTCAGGCATCCAGTCTTGGGGCTCTATTGCCGTTTCCTCTGCGATGGCGTTAAGAAAGCGTTGTTCATGACTCATATCATCACCAGTCGATTCGTAAAATATCATTAAAATAAAATAAGTGAATCATTAACCTATGGCTTATAAGTTACATCGATGTTAATAGAAGCCCCAATCTTTGTTTCGTTATTCTGTGATCGCTCTCTCACACCTCATGCATAAGCTATTGTTAGTAGTGAATTTAACTAAAAATATAAAATGAGATGTTAATCACAGGTTACTTAATAATTTATTATCATGCTTTAAAATGATTCACAAAAACACTAGATTGTTATTATTGTCGTAACGTTTTGGGGTGTGTGATGCAAAAGTTATCCAGCTTTGTGTGTAATCAATGGCAAACCGGTCAAGGGGAGGGCCGCGTTATTCGTCACGCAATCACCGACGAAGCGCTGTGGGAGGTAAGTAGTGAGGGCATCGATTTCGCCGCAGCCGGTCACTATGCCAAAACGGTAGGCGCACCTGCCCTGCAAGCCATGACCTTTATTGAACGGGCCGCCTTACTTAAAGCCGTGGCGAAGCATTTACTCGCAGAGAAAGCAGCGTTTTATGAGATCTCCAGTCAAACGGGGGCGACACGCGCAGACAGTTGGGTCGATATTGAAGGTGGGATAGGTACGCTTTTTACTTATGCAAGCCTCGGTAACCGTGAACTACCAGATGATACCCTCTGGCCTGAAGATCCTCTGATCGCTCTGTCTAAAGAGGGGGGATTCGCGGCGCGTCATGTCTTAACCTCAAAACAAGGGGTCGCCGTCCATATTAATGCCTTCAATTTCCCCTGCTGGGGAATGTTGGAAAAATTAGCTCCCACATGGTTGGCCGGTATGCCTGCCATCATTAAGCCTGGGACGGCAACAGCTCAAGTGACGCAGGTAATGGTCAAGTCGATGGTAGGGAGTGGACTAGTCCCTGACGGAGCGATCAGTCTGATCTGTGGATCAGCGGGTGATCTCCTTGATCAGCTAGATAGCCAAGACGTAGTGACCTTTACCGGCTCTGCAAAGACAGGCCAACAACTCCGCGTACACCCTAACCTCGTCAAACAGTCGATACCTTTTACCATGGAAGCGGACTCGCTAAATTGCTGTGTACTCGGAGAGTCCGTTGACCCAGAAGCCCCTGAATTTGGCTTGTTCATTCGAGAGATTGTCCGAGAGATGAGTGCCAAAGCGGGGCAAAAATGTACCGCGATTCGCCGAATTTTGGTACCAGAAGCGCAATTGGATGCAGTACGTCGCGCACTGCTTGAGAAACTGTCCACACTCACTGTAGGCGATCCCCGCCAAGCGGGAGTAAAAATGGGAACCTTGGTGAATCGAGCGCAACAGCAAGATGTTCAACAGCAAGTCGATGCCTTATGTCAGGCCGGATGCGAACGCTTACTCGGGGGCCGTATCGACCCACAACTTCCCGGTGCAGGTTATCCATTAACCTTACTTTACTGTCCGCAACCGGACTCCACCGCCGCCGTCCATGCGATTGAAGCCTTTGGGCCAGTTGCGACGCTGATGGCTTATCGTGACAAAGCGCATGCTATCACACTGGCGCGTGCTGGCGGTGGCAGCCTTGTGGCGACCTTCGTCACGAACGATGATCACGCCGCGCGCGACTTTATCACCGGTGCCGCATGCGCTCACGGGCGAATCCAAATTTTAAATCGCGAGTCCGCAGCCGAGTCGACTGGCCATGGGTCGCCCCTGCCACAACTGGTACATGGTGGCCCAGGTCGCGCTGGCGGAGGCGAAGAGCTAGGCGGACTACGTGCAGTGAAGCACTACTTACAACGTACTGCGATTCAAGGGAGTCCTTCGATGCTCGCCACCGTAGGTCAGCAATGGGTGCGCGGTGCAAAAGTCCAAGAAGAGGCCATACACCCTTTCCGTAAATATTTTGAAGATTTACGTCCGGGTGACAGTTTGCTGACTCACCGTCGAACGCTAACTGAAGCCGATATTGTCAATTTCGCCTGTCTAAGTGGCGACCATTTTTATGCCCATATGGATAAAATTGGTGCCGAGGCCTCTTTCTTTGGCGAACGCGTTGTCCACGGCTATTTTATCGTTGCCGCCGCGGCAGGACTTTTCGTGGATGCCGGGGTCGGACCGGTCATTGCCAATTATGGCTTAGAAGGGCTGCGTTTCTTGCAACCGGTTAAACCCGGCGACACCATTCAGGCCCGGTTAACCTGCCAACAAAAGACCGTCAAACGCCAGCGTAGTGCGGAAGAACGTGCCACGGGGGTCGTGCAGTGGGCAGTTGATGTCACTAACCAACATCAAGAAGTGGTCGCAGTATATTCTATTCTGACCTTAGTCGCGCGCCGGGAGGCCGATTTTCCAACCGACATAACCGTAGAATAGTTAGGATAAGGGCATGAGTTCGTCTAACTGACTCATGTCCGACTCGCCGCGAGTATTATTCCTTAGGTCGTATACAATAGTGATTAACGCTGTAGTAAGTGCTGTTGGCGGGAATATCATGATTAACGAAAGCCCCCGCGCCGATCGTCACATTATCGCCGATCACAATATGTTCTGAAATAATACAGCTGTTCGCCCCAATATTTACGTTGTTGCCAATCGTGATGGTATTACTATTATCCGACTTCAATCCTATTGTCGTATTTTGCCGTATAGTAAAATTTTCGCCTATCTTACAGCGTCGCGAAATCACAATCCCAGCCTGATGGCCAATGGTCAGACCCGCCCCAATTTGGGTCCCTAACTCAATCTCGGTGTTATATTTAAAGAATAGATTACGGTTGATTCGCTTAGCCAGTTTCTGCCGATATCGACTCTTGCTGAGATAAAGAAAATTCGCTAAGCGCCACCAGAACACAAACCGTTTCTTTGGCTTTTTGTACGCCGAATGGATAGCCTTTCCCCAAGAAAAAGGTTTCTTGTTATGGCCTATCACCTCTCGATGTAAACACTGTTTTAGCTCATCGACTGACATATCTAGTTACATCCATTAGGCTAATGTTAACGAATGCATTACTATATAGCGATTATCATGTTAATTACAGTTTTGGGTCCCTTGTAATGCAACAGACTGAGTTTCGTTATGATGTAAATGGCTTGCGGGCATATGCCTTATTGCTAGTCATTTTTTATCATTTTAATCTTCCACTTTTCCATGCGGGATTTATCGGTGTTGATATTTTCTTTGTTATCTCTGGCTATTTTATGACAAAGATCATTGCCGACCAATTGTATGTCAATAATTTTAATATAAAGAACTTCTTCTACGCCAGATTTATTAGAATCGTGCCACCATTACTATTAGTAACGATCACCTTCTATTGTGTGAGTTTTTTACTCTTAAATCCAGAGGACTTCCAGTATTATTGTAAGTATGTCATAAAATCTTTAACTTTTACCTCGAATATTTCATTACTCAAAGAGGCCGATGACTATTTTGCTGCCAATAGTGCAAAAAACTTATTGCTGCACACATGGTCTTTATCGGTAGAGTGGCAGTTTTATCTTCTTTACCCCTTTCTGTTTATTTTACTCAATAAAGTTGTGAAGCACCCTAGAGGGTTAATTACTATACTCTCCCTCTTATTGCTCTCTTCATTTCTCTTTTCAGTCTATCAATCGACGATCAACCGTGCCTATGACTTCTATATGCTAACTACGCGTGCTTGGGAAATGTTGGCAGGAGGACTGGTTTATCTGTTTGAAAGCAGCAGAACGTCTCAGCAAAGTCGCCCACCTATTTTATTGAAACTATTTGGGGTAGCTCTGGTTTTATTATCATTAATCACTATTAATGATAAAGTTCTTTGGCCTGGGTATTTAGCTATCCTAGTAGTGATCGGTTCATCACTGATCATCTATTCGGTAAATAACTCTTTACGCATTTTCAATCATCCGGTTATTTATAACATTGGATTAGCATCCTATTCGATATATTTATGGCACTGGCCAATTCATTTTTTTGCTAATTATTACTTCCCCCATTCTACAACTATTAACAATATTGGATTCTCAGCCTTATCCATCATCATTGGTTATTTAAGTTATAAATTTATAGAGAGGAAAGTCATTTCTTGGGCAAAAGGTAAAGGCCAATTATTTTCATTTTCATTTTTCTTATGTACGGTACTAATTTTTATCGGTGTCGCAGACCATACCCGTAAGAATTCTGGGTTCCCATGGCGAGGGGGAGAAAATTATCTTTCCCTTATCAATAAAATAAAAATGCCTAGCCCGGAGGATGGTTGGTGCTTCTACTCTATCGCAAGCCATCACGAGTTCACTGTTGGTCTTCCCGGTGTACAATGTAAGGTTGGTAACACTATTCATCCGCGGAAAAAAGGACTGCTCTTCGGTGACTCCTATGCGGGGCAATACATACCTTTTTGGCAAAGCGTGGGGGAAAATAATTTTATGCAACTGCAGGCAATCACCACTAATTGGTGTAATCCCTCTACCGGTAATGACTTCTCTGGTCCCCATTCTTCACGTGCCTATCAGCAATGCCTATTTAATCGCCACTATCTCCTCGATCATATCAGCGATTATGATTTCATCGTTTTGGCAGGATCGTGGACTAAAGATTTCGATAATCCACAATCAATTGAAGGTTTACGCGATTTAATTACTAAAATTCAGCAAAAGAACGTTCCGCTTATTATTATGGACGAGCCTTATCAGTTTGAAGAGAATGTTGGTGCACTTTATAAGCAGAATTTATGGCGACACCGCTATTTCGATATTCAGCCTTATACCTCTGTCAAGATGGACAATACACTACGAGCCACCAGCCAGATCCTTGACCAATTGATCGCCAATCCCGCGAATACGCTACATCTTCGCCGCAGTGATCTCTTCTCACCGACGCATTATGCCGTCGATGATATTCCTTATTCATTGGATGGGGGACATATCAGTGTGCTGGGATCATTAGCAGCCGAGCGCTATTTTATTGCGCACGGCGGCAGTGAAAAGCTTCAACACTTTCTTAAGCAATAATTCAGTCGATCCCCCAGCGCACTGGGGGACCCGTTGTCTTTTATTCAACAATGCGAATAGATTTACGGTGAGTGAAGGCTTGGAAGCTAAAGAAACCGTGATACTCCCCCATACCTGAGCTCCCCACCCCACCGAACGGGAGATAAGGGGAAAAGAAATGGGTCAATGTGCCGTTGACTTGCGCATCCCCGCTCGGTACCGCGCTAATCACTTTTTTACCTGTCGCCGTATCTTTGGTGAAGACATAAAACGCGAGCGGATTAGGATGGCGACGGTTTATCTCCTGCACCACTTGGTCGACTTCCTCGTAGTTAACGATAGGCAATACCGGACCAAAAAGCTCCTCCTGCATTAACGCATCATCCCACTGCACATCAGACACGACCGTAGCGTGTAAATAGCGATTGGCGGGATCGGCTTGTCCGCCAATTTCAACATGTCCCCGGGTCTGCTTGAGTAACTCGAGTAAATGCTCAACCTGTCGCTGACTCACCACTTTACCGGTGGAGTGGACGTCGGGGAGTTGTTCACGAATGGCTTGCGTTAGCCGATCCACTAATGCGGTTTTCAGGCTAGAGGGGACGAGCACGTAATCCGGTGCGACACAGGTCTGACCGCTGTTAGTGTATTTACCAAACATCAGTTGTTGGGTAACTTGATCGAGGTCAGCATCTGGCAAGACTAAGAAAGGCGTTTTGCCCCCTAGCTCTAACACCACCGGCGTTAAATGCTTCGCGGCAGCCTCCATCACCACTCGACCAACGTTAGGGCTCCCCGTAAAGAAGATAAAATCAAAAGGTAAGCTGAGCAGTACGGTATTCTCCTCTCTGGCTCCTTGCACCACGGCCAGATAATCACTATCAAACGCGGTATTGACGATATCCTCGATTACCTTTGCAGTATGAGGAACTTGCTCTGATGGCTTAATCATCGCGGTATTACCGCCAGCGATGGCACCCACTAACGGTCCAAGCGCCAACGCGACAGGATAGTTAAAAGGGCCAATGATGTAGCTCACGCCATAGGCCTCATGCTGATAGGAACAGGTTGAGGGGGCAAGGATCTTAGGTGTTTCTACCTGCTTTTCACTGCACCATTCGTCAAGATGGGCGAGCGCGAAGTCGATTTCAGAGACGACCTCGCCAATTTCCCCCATATCGACCAACGCTTTATCACGGCCTAAATCCTCTGCCATCGCGACATATAGTGGCTCTTTGTGTGCCAGTAAACTCTCTTTTAGCGTAGTCAATGCCTGCTTACGGAAGACGACATCACGCGTTTTCCCTTGCGCAAAAAAGTCTTTTTGCTGTTGAAAAATCTGTTCGATTTTCTCTTTTGCGGTATATGACATGGTCTCTCCTATCATTTAATAGAGGGGGTTACTCTTACTTAGCAATATCCTGGGCATCGTGATGGCTTTCGATTTGAAAGGTCCACTGCTTGCCATAGGGTTGTGCCTGCATAATGGTCCAGCCTGCGGTATTACCCGCTCCGGCATTGTCGCCATCATGAATAATCTGTTCGACATCCTGTGCCGTGAGCGTTGTTGAACTCTGATTCCCCCAAGCGCCCCGTAGGTAGTTGATGAGATCAGCCGTCTGCTGTGAACTAAGTCGATCTGCGTAGGCCGGCATGCTGACGGTAGAAGGTGCCCAGTTCCCCGCTGGCAGGGTAGCCCCCTCAAGGATAATTTTGACCAAGGAATCCGGCAGCGGCCCGGTGACGATAGAATTACCCCTAAGCTGCGGGAACATCCGTGGGATCCCTTCGCCTTGTCGACCGTGACAGATGGCACAGTTATCGTCGTAAATGGCCTCTCCCACAGGGTGAGGGGCCGGGCTCGATTGCGCGACCCTCTCTTCGGGCTGACGTGCTGGAAGCGTTTTTAAGTATTTCGCGATTGCCTGTAAATCGGTATCAGTGAGGTATTGTGTACTCCAACTGATCACGTCAGTCATCGGTCCAAAAGAGGCGGTACGGTCTGTGCGACCGGTTTTTAGGTACGCCACTAACTCGTCCTCAGACCAACTTCCAAGGCCGTTGTAGCGATCCGCGCCAAGGTTAGGCACCGACCAGCCATCAATCACTGTCCCGCCGGCTAACCAATGTTCGCCTTGCTGTTCACCTAAGGCTTTTTCTTGCATCGCCATACCACGTGGCGTGTGGCAAGAACCGCAGTGTCCCAAGCCCTGCACTAAGTAGCTACCTCGCGCTACTTGCGGGTCACTATAAGTTTGGGGATCAAAGGGTTTCGCCTCCGGAGCAAATAGACCGCGCCATACTCTTAATGGCCAACGCATTGACAGCGGCCAAGGGATCTCCGTCTCTTTATTGACGGTGGGCTCGGCCTCAACCCCTTCCATAAAATAGGTATAAAGCGCTTTGATATCGTCATCGGTAAGACGTGAATAACTGGGGTAAGGCATTGCCGGGTAGAGTGTTCGACCATCTTTGCGAACCCCCTGACGCAACGCGTTCGCGAACTCTTCGAGGCTATAGCCACCAATCCCCTGTGCGGGATCAGGCGTAATATTCGTCGAGTATATTACCCCGATGGGTGATTTAATCGCCAAGCCGCCGGTAAAAGGTTTACCCCCTACGGCGGTATGGCAGGCCACACAGTCTCCCGCCCGGGCCAAATATTCGCCCTGCTCGACTAAATGTGGGTCACTCTGCGCCCCATAGCTCGCCACACTCAATACCCATAACGCTAAGCCGCTGAGAAATAGATTTTTTTTCATGGCTATTTCTCCGGCATAAAATTAGGACCGATGATGACTTGTCCGGGGATCTGCTGGGGATTTTTTCGTGCATCGACTTCTCTCTGGTAAGTGGCATTCGCGCGTTGGATCAGAAATTGACGGATCGACTCAATTTGCGCCGCAGACATATTTTTCTTGAATCCCACCATACCGTAAGCGGTCAAGGCACCCTCGCCGACTACTCGATAGAAGGCATCGGCGTTCCGAATCGCACCAGACCAACGAAGATCCGGCAATACACCGCCCGATTCACCGTTATCCCCATGACACGCGGCACAATAGTCCATGTAATGGCTATATCCACTCTTCGCCTGATCACTCTTAAATCTTTCGGGTGGCCTGACCGGGAGGAATCCTTTGCTGTTGACGGGTGGCAGGGTTTTATCCCCATCTAAGGAGAAGACGACAATACGCGACTTATTGACGGTCCAGCCTCCCGTTCTTGCCACGCCACCCATTAGTAGAGGATAAATACCGCCCCAGCCGACCTCGACCGCAACATATTGCTTACCTACTACGGAATAGGTAATCGGCGCAGCCATCACCGCACTTTGTAATGATGTTTGCCAAAGCTGTTGGCCAGTCGTCGCGTCGTAAGCATTAAAAAGACCATTAGTCAGGCCTTGGAAGACTAAATTCCCGGCGGTGGCGAGCACTCCGCCGTTCCAAGGACCTTGATGATTAACGGTGAAAGCAGGGGCTTGCTTAACCGGATCCCACGCAATCAGCCACCCTTTGAGTAACGCGCCAAACTGACTCTTCACGTTGGCGTCATCCGGAGCACCGATTTTCGACATATCGAGCCCGAGGTTAAGACCTTGCGGCTTAAGCTTCGCATCCTGACTCGGTACATAATTGAAGGGGATCTGTTGGGCGGGGAGGTAGACGTAACCGGTTTTCGGGCTATACGCCATGGGCTGCCAGTTATGCCCGCCTAAATCACCAGGCAAACTAAACCAAGGTTTTCCGGTAACCGAGTAAAGGGCATCGGGAACAGTATTCGGTCGGCCGGTTTTCGGGTCGACGCCCTTCGCCCAATTCACCTCGACGTAGTTTTTAGCCGAAAGAAATTGTCCGGTTTTGGCGTCGAGAATATAGAAAAATCCATTTTTCGGGGCATGCATAATCACATGACGGGGCTTTCCCTCCACAAGAATATCCGCGGTCATGATCTGCTGCGTCGAAGTGAAGTCCCACTGATCCTGCGGCGTTTCTTGAAAGTGCCAAACATATTCGCCCGTCTCAGGACGCAGCGCGAGAATACTGCCAAGAAACAGGTTGTCACCTTTGCCGCCTGAGCGCTGTTGGTAGTTCCAAGGTGAACCATTGCCCACACCGATATACACTAAATCAGTGACCGGATCGTAGGTAATTGCGTCCCAGACCGTTCCGCCACCTCCCGATTTAACCCAGTTTCCCGGTCCCCAGGTTTTGTACGCTAATTCAGCGAGAGGTTTATCGGAGATGGCATGATCAGGCTTATTATCGGGTGCCGGGACCGTGAAGAAGCGCCATTTTAATTTTCCCGTCTCTGCATCGAATCCAGAGACAAACCCTCGCGCACCAAACTCAGCGCCCGCATTGCCAATAATGACTATCCCTTTCGCCACACGCGGCGCACCATCAATAATATAGCTACGCACCTCACCTAACTGTGCATCGTGCGGAATGGTGTCGGTTTCCCAAACAGACTTGCCCGTTTTCGCATCCAGCGCCACTAAACGTCCATCAAAGGTGCCGAGAATAATTTTCCCATTCCAATAAGCGGCTCCGCGATTGACCGTATCACAGCAGCCTTTTACCGCAACATTACCCGGCACTTTAGGATCGTACTGCCAAAGTAGTTGTCCCGAATCCGCTTTATAGGCACGGACCTTACTCCAGTTAGTGGTGGCGTAAAGTACGCCATCAACCACTAACGGCGTACCTTCTTGACCTCGGTTGGTATCAAAATCTTGGTACCACGCAATGTGTAACTGCTTTACGTTTTTATCGTTAATTTGCGTTAAAGGCGAATAACGTTGCTCAGAGTAAGTTCTGCCGTAGGTGAGCCAGTCCTGGGGCGTTTTATCTGCATTGATAATCGCCGACCCCGTATCTTGTGCATAAACGTTATGAGCCATGCTGGAGCATAATGAGAACAGGACGGCTCCAAGCGTAGATTTATAGTTATTTTTCATTAGGCATTGCTCCAGTCATTCATCCTTTAAAACATCTGCATCAAGCGAAGTTTGATCACGCTTTCCGACTTAAATCCGTTTTCAATACTCGCGTCGCGTCCCCAAGTCCCGAGCAGTTGGGTATGGGAAGGGAACATATAGGCTGCCCCGAAGGTATATTTTTTTTCCGCGGGTTTACCCTGACTGACGCCATTAACCGAGGAGTTTCCTCCCCACTCTTTGGTATAGGAAGTACGCACATCTAACGCGGGGGTGAGTAGGTAACGTAAGTGGACCTGCCCTTGATACAAGGTGTTTTGTGCGAGCCGACTCGACTGCACGCCATAGTCGTTGTTATCACCGAATTTGGTCGCATCCAGCCCCATATCGAGGATCAGCTTATCGTAGAGGGGCCTACTGAACGCCGCTTGTAACGCGTATTTCCAGCGATTTTCCCCCATATTTAGGCTTCCTTCATGACGATAACGACCTGTCGGCGCATAGAGAAAAGGCGTGACCCCAAAATAGGTTTGCGTCGAAGGGTTGTTATAGAGCCAAACAGTAGAAGCCAAGATTAGATCCCCGACCCCCTGAGTGCTCCCCATATCATTGCCGCCTAACCGTCCATTTACATGGCCGAAAGGAAGCAAAAATTGGGGGTCGACGGTGAATCCCCCTATTGTGGTGAAGTGGATAACACGCAATACGGAAACATCTTGGTTTAATTTTGTGTCATGTTTCGTTGAGTGGCCTTGTGAGACATAATTACCACTGTGGGAATGGGTGTAGTAAAGCAGCCCAAGATTGGTACCTGCCGGCATTGCCGTATAGTCACCGGCATCGAAATCGATCGCTAAGGCCGTATTACCCCCCCACCAAAGGAGGGAAATCATCATTAATTTCTTATAGTTATGCTTTATCATTTGCCCACCCTATGCCAGTATTTTCCTCATTGGTAATCGAATGATCGATAAAGAAAATCTTTATAAAGGATTCTTTATATCGTTTACCTGAGAAATTCATCCAATGACGATAAGTATTGCGATACCCAACCTATAGGTCAGAAAAAACCTAATAACGATACAACATTTAAATAAAAAAATTGAAATAGGAATCGCTTTATTAACATTTTCAGCCCGTTTTACACATTAAAAATGATTAATAAACAGAGGCGCGTCACAATGCTGAGCAATGAGTGGTACAGAGAGTTAAAAAAGAGCACAAAGCAGAGTAAAACTTCGCAAGCGGGAAGATGGCAGCAGAAGATCCGGAGCGATACACTGAGGTTGCGGGAAAATGGAAAACGACTATCAAACCATCATTGCGTTCAAGAACGCTTGATAATATCTGTAGATTCATGCGGCCTATTGGAGACAGACCTATAGGTCATATATGGGTCGTGGGCTTTATAGTAAATTGGTCGCTATCGTTCTAGTTTGAATGTACACGCTTTATTGATGCGGGATGTCTTTCTAAAGCAGATTTTGGCCGTATGGGTCGACGAACAAGCTCACCATTGCAGTTCGGGCAAACTCCCTGAAGTTTATGGGTCACGCAACGATGACAGAATGTACATTCAAATGAGCATATATAGGCCTCTTTTGATTCTGCGGGTAAATCACTATCACAGGATTCGCAGTTAGGTCGAAGAGCCAACATTTGTATCTCCTGTTAAGGATCAATCACCAATATAAACAAGCGTTATCTCGTCATGCACACTATTCAACAACACCCATCAAGCCGCACGAATCGTAAAGGCCGTTCTTAATAACGCTTCGGCTCGTTCGACTTGTCCAGCGTCAGGAAGATAGTGTATGGCTTGTAATAAGCTTGGAAGGGTAATAGGTTGTTGCTGGGCGAGGAGTTGAAGCACTGTCTGACCAATGATTTCTTCCAGTAATCCATCATTACTAAAAGTATTAGTATCCATATTATAACCCCCGCGAATTCACTATAATTTTTATATCAATAACTGTAGAACAAGCCTCTAATTAACTCTAATATTTATGGGTTAAATAAGTTAAAAAGTATTTCCCCTGCATAAATCGAAGAATTGAAATTAACATAAAATTCTTATATATCAATATATAAGGCTATATACATGGCAATTAAATTTTAAGGTTTGCGAAAATATTTAGATAAAATTAAAATTTGCCTCATGAGTTTGATGAGGTCGTTGATATGTTCACTCTTTTAAAATCCCATTTAGCACTTCTTCGCCCGAGTGAGCAACCTGATTATATTTTACGCTTTTTAATTTCACAGGTTGAACAAGGACATCTCGCCGCTGGGCATAAGCTTCCCTCAGTGCGGGAATTATCGTCTCAACTACAAATTAATTATGCCACCGTACAAAAAGCCTATCATCAATGTAAATTGGCAGGCGTTATCACTTCGCGACCAGGAAAAGGGAGTTTTATTAGCCGCCGCGGTGTGGTTGGAGCGCTACAGAGTCGTCACGACTTAACCTCCATGAATTCGCCGTTGAGCGAGCACTCTGAAGAGTTATCGTTAGAATTAAAGCAGCAAGCGCTTTCTTCAATCTATGATTATGATTTTAGGGCTATTTTTCGCTATCAATCAACACTCGATAATCACGATATCCGCCAAACTGGTCTAGCGTGGTTGGGTAAAAAGATCCTTCATCCGTCCGTGAATCGTATTTTACCCTGCGCGGGGATTCATGAAGGGTTACTGGCGCTGTTTGTGTTACTCCAGAAAAAAGGGGCGATTGCCCTCCCTCACTACTTTTATTCCGGTTTGAAGTCGATCATTCAGCTTATGGCGACCCCCTATGTCACTATTCCTTGTGATGAAGAGGGCCCATTACCCGATGCCTTAGCGAGACTGTGTAAGGAAAATCAGGTAGGTGCGCTGTATATCAACCCCAATATTAATAATCCAACGACCGCCACGCTTTCCATTAATCGTCGTCTTGCGTTAGCTGAGGTCGCAAAATGCCATAACCTGCATATTATCGAAGATGATGCCTATGGCGCCCTCGCCAGTGAGGGGATAGCGACCTTTAGCCAGATCCTCCCGAGCCATACATGGTATTTACAGGGATTGTCGAAAAGTTTTGCCCCGGGAATGAGAATGGCGTGGGTCTATGGCCCATCAGAAGCCGAGACGCATCAACTTTGTCAGGTAATGGGGGCGTTAAAAGTGAGTGATAATCCCCTGACCTACCAGATTGTCAATAAGTGGGTTACGTCTGGCATCGCCCAGCGTACGGCAGAAGAAACCCTCAAAACCACACGGGTACGAGTGAAGTTATTTCGTCGCCTTTTCCCCGATGATCGCTACCAAATTTCTGACGATGGCTTTCATGTCTGGTTTAGTCTAGGCAAGAAGAATGCTTACGAGATTGCTTTCCTGCTGCAACAGGCGGGAGTTTCCGCAACGCCCTCGAACGAATTTAGTTTTGAAAAAGCAGACGAGAGCTTTTTACGTATCAGTTTAAGCGGTTACGACTCCCTTTCTTCGTTGGAAGTCGCGCTAAAAAAATTCCGCGATGTGTTGAACACACTCTATTTAAAGCAGACCCAGGTATAAGGTGGACGATATGAGCGCAGTACAAGAGATCTTACAACGCGAACTCACCCGTATTAATCTCGAAGAAAAACGCGATGATAAACTAATTTTCGACCCACGATTTGTGTTCGAGAAAAAAGGGCTTTACGCCATTATGCTCGGGATGTTTATCCTGACGCTAGGCCTGCTGATCTATTCGGATATTTTTAGTCGTCTCGATGTATGGATATGTGTCGCAATTTTTGTCCTATTAAATGGCTTTTTCTTTTTCCATATTACCCCTTCCTATCATCTCGATGATATCGATAAAATTGCATGGAAAAATTGTTATACCGGTGAGTGGTATCGAGAAGTCCCGGTACGATCCGCCGTTATCGATCAGATCCTGAATTCAGATCAGGTTTCCGATCAAAGTAAGAATGAGATCCATCGTTTACAAGCGTTGGGGGCCGAAATTTTCTTCCGCGATCTGGCGAAAATGCACTAATCTCGCGAGTCGGCTCTGCCTCCACGTTGACACACTTCTTGTATTTCGTTACGTCGACAGTGATTACTTTTAAATAGCTAATCACTGTTTGACGATCGGCTCGCTTAAGCTTAGTGCCTCAATTCTCTTGGAGGCTTCACCATGAAAATGTCTTACTCCGCACTCCTGCTTATGCTGCTTTCATTAACTTCTAGCGCTCATCCCGTACCTCTACGACTCCCCCTTTCTCCTTCGCACCAATATCATCCCCATTGTGCAGATACGGCGGAATCACCCGATGAGTTTATGCGTTCGCCGCTTCGCGCGTTACGGCGCTGATCGCGAAGGGAGACTGGGGCAAAGGATAAGTCGCCCCGGTCTGAATTCTTCTGCCGACGATGTGCAGAAAACTTTTGAGTAAATTTGTTTTTTTGGCTGAAATAATACGAAAATAATGATCTCACTCGGCCAATAGCTATTCACTATGTCAAATAAAACACAGATTACCCCTTTAAAAGCGATGATTGCCGCCATAAGCGGTTATGCAATGGACGGTTTTGATCTACTGATATTGGGCTTTATGTTACCCGTAATCAGTCAACATCTCGCGCTCAGTCCCGAGCAAGGCGGGGCTTTAGTGACCTGGACATTAATTGGTGCGGTAATAGGCGGAATACTGTTTGGATTTCTCAGTGACCGCTATGGCCGTGTCAAGATGTTGACGATAACCATCTTAATGTTTGCCGTCTTTACGGG
Source organism: Rosenbergiella collisarenosi (assembly GCF_018494085.1). Taxonomy (GTDB): domain Bacteria; phylum Pseudomonadota; class Gammaproteobacteria; order Enterobacterales; family Enterobacteriaceae; genus Rosenbergiella; species Rosenbergiella collisarenosi. The sequence continues at coordinate 123,661 of NZ_JABBFP010000006.1, forward strand.
TCTCTGCGCTTTGGCACAAGGCTATTGGGATTTACTGACTTACCGGACCCTGGCGGGCGTTGGGCTGGGCGGTGAATTTGGTATTGGTATGGCGCTTATCGCCGAGACATGGCCAGCCCACCAACGTAACCGAGCCTCAGCCTGGGTGGGTATGGGGTGGCAACTGGGCGTGCTGCTAGCCGCGATAATCACCCCATTGTTACTCCCGATAATCGGCTGGCGAGGGATTTTTTTGATCGGCCTATTACCGGCATTATTTTCTTTCTTCCTGCGCCATGGTTTAGATGAACCGGCGGCTTATCGGCAGGTCCAGCAGCAGAAACGGCGACTTGGGCTCGGGAAAAGCCTAGCCATGTTGTGTCGCGACTGGAGGACAACCAAAGCCAGCCTCGGGATATTCATCCTCTGCTCTGTTCAAAACTTTGGCTATTACGGATTGATGATCTGGATGCCCACTTACCTTTCTCAGCAATTCGGTTTTTCGCTCACCAAATCAGGGCTCTGGACCGCGGTCACCGTACTTGGCATGATGTTGGGTATTGGTCTCTTTGGCTTCTTGGCAGATCGTTTCGCGCGTTGGAAAATCTTCATCCTTTATCAACTGGGCGCGCTGGCAATGGTAATCCTCTATGCGCAGCTAAAAGACCCGATGGGCATGTTAATCGCAGGCGCGGTGATGGGAATGTTTGTTAACGGTATGGTCGGCGGCTATGGAGCGTTAATCTCTGATACCTATCCAACGGAGATCCGCGCGGTGGCTCAAAATGTACTATTTAACCTCGGTCGAGGGGTAGGTGGGTTTGGACCTCTGGTGATGGGAGTGATCGCCAGCCATGGCTCCTTTATGCTCGCCATTAGTTTACTCGCGCTCCTCTACTTACTGGATGTAATGGCGACGTTGTTTCTTGTGCCTAAACAACAGCCGACGGACGAAGACCGATTGGGCGCTATCGGTTAATGATTTACCCGCCTTCCCCCTATCGGTTAGGCGGGTAACCACTAAGGATACTTAATTGAGGCAGTGACCCCACCATCGATTAAGATATCGCTGCCGCTGATATAGGTTCCCTTGGGACCAAACAGAAATTCCGCCAGATCGCCAATCTCGTCCGGCGTCCCCCCGCGACCGGCTGGAGAGTTAGCCAGCATAGTACGGTAGTACTCCCCGCGCTCCGCACTGGTTAATTCGTCATACGCTAAGGGGGTATAAACAATACCGGCGCTAATACAGTTAATCCGCGCACCGCGTTTACCCCATTTCACGGCCTCAGAGATAACACGCAGCGCATTACCCCGTTTAGAGATTTGGTACGCATATAAACTGTCATCAATTTCTTTGATCCACGGCAGCTCGATCAGTTCCTCGGGCGGTAGCAGTGCTAACTCATCCGCCGTCTTTTGTGTCAGGGCATCAACGGCTAAACGGTGGCTAGATTGAGAGCCAATCACTACCCCCGATCCGCCCGGCGCGATCACTTTACCGAAAGCTTCTAGTACTACTGCGGTACCGTAAAGATCAACCTGTAATAAATGTTGCGCAGCCGATTGAGACGGGGATAGACCCGCGGTATGAATGACCCCTTTTACCTCGCCCAGCGCCGTGGCAGTGGTGACCAAGGCTTCGATGGAGGTACGAGAAGAAACATCCACATGGGCCGTACTTACCGCAAAGCCGGCTTTCTTTAAGCTCTCTTCAACCGCTTGTGCTGTCTCAATATTGATATCGGCGAGGAGAATTTTTTTACCCAGGCTGACGCGGCGTGCGATAGCTTGGGCAATAGACCCACTCCCGATGACAACAATAATGTCTGACATAGAATGACCTCGTTAGTCGCCTAGAGTGAGTAGTGTTTTGATCGCTTTTCGCTGATCCATCGCGGCATAGCCTTTTGCCACGTCGGCTATCGGCAGCACTAAATCGAACACTTTTCCTGGCTGAATTTTACGCGCTAAGGTTAATTCCAGTAGCTCAGGAAGGAAGCGTCTTACCGGTGCAGGACCGCCTAACATGCCCGATTGGGCGAAAAACATCTTCTGTCCATCGAAGGTAACGCCGTGCGGTACACCAACATAACCGATCATACCGCCAGGCCGGACAATACTGGTGGCTTGCTGCATCGACTGCTCCATCCCCACACACTCTAGGACCGATTCCGCACCGATCCCTCGCGTCAGCTCCATCACCCGAGCAATCCCTTCCTCGCCGCGTTCTGCGACAATATCCGTCGCGCCAAACTCTTTCGCTAAGGCTTGGCGTGAGGGATGGCGACTCATGGCAATAATACGTTCCGCACCGTAATGTTTCGCCGCAATCACCGCCATTAAGCCTACCGCCCCATCGCCGATGACTACGGCGGTGGAACCCGGCGTGACTCTCGCCGCATCGGCCGCATACCAACCGGTCCCCAATACATCAGAAACCGCTTGGAGATCAGGGTAGAGCGAGGGATCAGGTAAGTGGTCGAGGCCAACTAATGTCCCGTCTGCTAACGGAATGCGGGCATAGGGGGCTTGGGCACCGGTCATAAACTCACGTTGCTGACAAGAGGATTGGAAACCATATTGGCAATGCGGACAGGTATTGTCTGATAGACAGAATGACCCGACCACGAATTGTCCTTTTTTAACCGTTTTGACTTCACTGCCAATCTCTACCACCACGCCGCAATACTCGTGGCCCATCGCTTTTGGGCCATCGAAATCCCCGTATCCGCGATAAGGCCAGAGATCGGACCCACAGATGCTGGTCACAGCCAGTTGAATAATGGCATCTGTTGGCGCAATTATTTTCGGGTCCGCGACTTCTTCGTAACGGACGTCGCCCGCACCATGCATCATCGTTGCAAACATTATTATCTCCCAGTTGGTGAGTGGTTGCTCAGCGAACAGCGCTTACCTGATATACGTCGTTTGTCATCACGGCGTTGTCGCTGGCGGGGAAAAGACCGACTAAAGTGTGTCTATGATCAACGCACGGATCGGCTAACCCGTTTTTGTGCTGATAAGGGTGGTCGCCGACCGCCCGGCCGTCATCCTCTCGACAATCTGGCTTCACGCTTCGAAAGTATGCAATGCAGTAGCGGACCGTCGTGAGTCAATGATGGCAACAAGAGTGAAAACAGACTAGAGGTCGAATAACGAATGACGTTATCAATTCAATTCATTAATCACTACCACGTGGCGGGTAGCCAGCCGCCAATAATTAATCGTATCACCGGCTAGCAGAACGTAAAAAAATCTTATAAATTACTTAAGTGATAAAGAACCGAATAGATATAACAATAAAGAATAATAAGATGCGCCACTGAGAGAGTCAGGACTCGCTCAGTCCGGTAAACGCCCTGTTTAGCAAGGAATAAAAATGAAAAAAACGTTGATAAGTCTCTTATTCACCGCATCGCTGACCACGCTCTCGGCACACAGTGCGACGCCGCCGAATACCTTAGTGGTCGCGCAATCGCTGGATGATGCGATCAGCTTTGACCCCGCCCAGGGCTTTGAAACTTCCACCGTCCAAGCCTTTACCAACTTGTACCAGCGTCTACTGCAATCTGATCCTGCTCACCCCGTCGATCTCCGTCCAACGCTTGCCAGTAGCTGGAAAGCTGGCAGCGATAATCGAAGCTTGACCTTCACCTTACGAGACGGAGCCACGTTCGCCAGCGGTAATCCGATCCGTCCTGAAGATGTTATTTTTTCATTGTCCCGTGTGATTAAGTTAAATTTGGAACCCTCGTTCGTTCTGACGCAACTTGGTTGGAATGCAAAAAATATCGATAACCAGCTGACCAAAACCAGTGCTAATCAGGTAACACTACATTGGGACGCCGCGGTTAGCCCAGCCTTTGTGCTTAGCTTACTCTCTGCGCCGGTTGCTTCTATCGTCGATGAAAAAGAAGCGTTAAGTCACCAAGTCAATAATGATCTGGGGCATCAGTGGTTATCCAGCCATTCCGCGGGCAGTGGACCTTATCAAATTCGCCGCTATGTTCCTCATGAAGTGCTATTGATGACGGCTAACCCGCGCTCGCCAGCCGGCGCACCAAAGCTCAGCACCCTACTGATTAAAAATGTTCCCGAAGCGGCGACACGCCGTCTAGTAATTGAACAAGGGGATGCGGATATTGCACGTAACCTAGGGAGCGATCAGTTCAGTGCCCTGCAACATAAGCCAGGTGTTACCCCAGTCTCCGTACCTATCGCCTCGCTTTACTACCTGCTGTTTAACACGCAATCTTCAGCGACGCTTAAAAATCCCGCCTTCTGGGAAGCCTCGCGCTACCTGTTTGATTACGATGGGATTGCCAACGGCTTATTGAAAGGGCAATTCTCTATCCACCAATCGTTCCTACCCAGTGGCTATTTAGGCGCCCTCAATGATACCCCATACACCTATAATCCCGAGAAAGCGAAAGCGATCTTAGCCAAAGCGGGCCTCTCCAATGTCTCTTTTAAAGTCGTGGTCAACAACCAACCGCCTTATTTGGATATTGCCCAGGCGCTACAAGCTAGCTTTGCAAAAGGTGGAGTAAAAATTGAGTTAATTCCAAGTCTAAGTAGTGAAGTTACCGCTAAGATGGCGAGCCATCAGTTCGATGCTACCGTCACCTCGTGGGGGCCAGACTATTTCGATCCGAATACCAATGCCGCTGCCTTTGCCACCAACCCAGAAGATGGCAGCAGTACACTTGCCTACCGCGCTGGCTGGCATATCCCTGAGTTAACCGCTGATACGCATAAGGCGGTGGCCTTAACGGATAACGCCCAACGCGCGGCACTGTATGAGAAATTACAGCGTCAAGTACAGAAAAGCTCGCCTTATGTTATTGGCCTGCAAGCCCACCAGCTGATCGCGCTACGCAGCAACATTAAAGGGTATCAGCAAGGGATGAACCCTGACATGGTTTATTACAGTCAGGTAACGAAGTAATGGCAGGGTCTGCGTCCACCTCTGGTCGCAGCATGCCGGTCAGGCGGCTTATACAGCGCCTGACGGGTAATCTTTTTTCACTGATGATTACCCTGCTCGGCTTGTTGGCGTTTACCTTTACCTTATCCCACCTTTCGCCGGTCGATCCGGTTTTACAGCTGGTGGGGGATCACGCAACGGCATCCACTTATGCTCAGGTCCGCCATCAATTAGGGTTAGATCACTCGCTCCCTGTCCAGTTCTGGCATTACCTACAGCAGCTCGCCCAGGGTCACCTTGGCGTTTCGCAGAGTACAGGCCAACCGGTCGTCGATGATCTGTTACGCACCTTCCCGGCAACCTTTGAGCTGGCGACCTGCGCCCTCATCCTCGGGGCCAGCTGTGGCATCGGTCTGGCGCTGGTATCGGTGTGGCACCCTAAAAGTTGGCTTGACCATATTGCCCGGGTCATTTCTTTATTGGGCTATTCTGTTCCCGTCTTTTGGATCGGTTTACTTGGATTATTACTGTTCTATGCCGGACTCCATTGGTCGGCGGGGCCGGGGCAGCTCGACGATCTCTACGTTTATACGTTAGAACCGAGAACCGGTCTGGTCATCATCGACAGTTGGTTATCCGGTGATCGCGAGATGTTTATCAATGCGTTGCAGCACCTATGGTTGCCGGTGGTGATCCTCGGCTTACTCTCGATGGCCTCGATCACACGGCTGCTTCGCGCGGCGTTATTAGAAGAGAACAGTAAAGAGTACGTGACGCTTGCACGGGCCAAAGGTGCCAGCCGCTGGAGAATTGTCTGGCATCATTTACTGCCTAATACACGCGGAACCCTGATTACCGTCGTCATGCTCTCCTACGTATCCTTACTGGAAGGCGCAGTATTAACCGAGAGCGTGTTCGCTTGGCCAGGATTGGGCCGTTATCTGACCAATGCGTTATTTGCGTCAGATATTCCTGCCATCTTGGGAGCAACCCTAGTCATAGGAAGTTGCTTTATTATCATCAATGCCCTAACCGATGCGTTAGTTTGGCTTACCGATCCGAGAACACGATGACTGACACTTCCTTACCGCTTCGCGCGGTCCGACGTGATAAGCGCCGATGGTTACTGATCATCGGCTATAGCCTGTTGGGGTTACTTATCGCCATGGCGCTGTTTGCCCCTTGGGTGTCGCCTTACGACCCCAATGCACAGGTCATGGCCGACCGGTTACTGCCGCCAGATAGCCACCACTGGTTTGGAACGGATGGCTTTGGCCGCGACTTACTGTCGCGCGTTATTTATGGTACACGACCCACTCTCCTGTTAGTGGTATTTATTCTGCTCCTGACCGTGCCGGTCGGTGTGACGGTGGGCATTGCTGCCGGCTATTTAGGGGGTTGGGTCGAACGTATCTTAATGCGCATCACCGATATCTTTCTCGCTCTACCGAGCTTAGTGATCGCCCTGGCCATGGTCGCTGTACTGGGACCCAGTATTTTAAACGGCGCGCTGGCTTTGGCGCTGACCAGCTGGCCGCCGTTTGCTCGACAAGCCCGTGCGGAGACGCAGCAATTAAGACGTAGCGATTACTTAGCGGCCGCTAAAATGCAAGGAATTCAGGGATTACCCTTGATGTTTGGCCATCTGCTACCGCTTTGCTTACCCAGTGCGGTGGTCCGAGCAGCCTTGAGTCTTGGGGGAATTATTTTATCCGCCGCCGGCTTAGGCTTTCTGGGAATGGGAGTCCAACCCCCCACCGCTGAGTGGGGGTCGATGGTGGCAGAAGGCGGTAAAGTGATTTTTGACCAATGGTGGGTCGCGGCGGCACCCGGCGGAGCGATTCTTCTGGCGAGCTTAACCTTTAATTTCATCGGTGACGGTCTACGAGACCGCTTGGACAGTCGCAATGACAGCTAACGCTTCCCCTTTTATTATTGCTGATAGGCTCACCATTGGCCTACCTGAAGACCGTCCCTTAGTCGACGGTATCTCTTTTGAAATCGGAAAAGAGCGGGTAGCGTTGGTGGGAGAGTCCGGCTCTGGCAAATCGCTGACTGCCCGCAGTTTGATGGGACTGCTTGCCCCATCACTGAGCCTTAACGCGTCGCAGCTCTCCCTCGCGGGTAACGATATACGCCATCTTAAACCGTCACAATGGCAGTCGCTACGCGGCGGAAAAGTGGCGATGGTGATGCAAGACCCGAAATATGCCCTGAATCCCTCTAAAACCATCGGTTGGCAGGTGGAAGAGCCCTTAATCTTGCACCGCAAACTCTCCCGCCGTCAGCGCCAAGAGAAAGTATTAGCGATGCTCGAAGCGGTCGGCTTAACGAACCCGCAACAACTTATTAAGCGCTACCCTAATCAACTCTCCGGGGGAATGGGACAGCGTATTATGCTGGCCATCGCCTTGATAACCGATCCCGAGTTCCTAATTGCCGATGAGCCAACGTCGGCCTTAGACCATGCGATGCGTGATCAAGTACTGTCGTTGATACAAGACCTGGTGGCGCAGCGCGATATGGGATTGTTACTGATTAGCCATGACTTACAGCAGGTCGCAGACCACTGCCAACGGGTCATGGTGATGTATCAAGGGCAAATTCTCGACCGCTTGGCGGCAAAGGATCTTGCACAGGCGACCCATCCTTATACCCAAACGCTCTGGGCCTGTCGACCGAGCCTAGCAACTAAAGGTAAGCGCTTACCCACACTCGATAGAGCAGCATTGGAGGGATATTCATGAGTACGATCACCTTAGACCACCTCAATGTTTCTCACCCTCAGGGATATCAGTTACGGCAAGTGGTTCAAGATGTCAGCCTAACGGTGGAACCGGGTGAATGTTTCGGGCTGGTCGGGCCTTCCGGCTGTGGAAAATCGTCGCTACTTTGGGTAATGGCAGGTCTTAATCCTCACTGGAGTGGGGATATGGTGTTAGCGGGTACTCACGTACAACCCGGTTCGCCTTTTACCGGGCAACTACGTCGCGACGTCCAGATGGTGTTCCAAGATCCCTATGCCTCCTTACACCCTCGTCACCGTTTACGCCGCACCCTCGCAGAACCGTTAAAGCGGCTGGGTTTCGATAATATTGATGACCGGATAGCCCAAGGCTTCCAGCAAGTCGGCTTAGCCAGCGCGCTGATTGACCGCTATCCTCACCAGCTGTCAGGGGGCCAACGGCAACGGGTCGCCATCGTGCGGGCGCTCCTCCTCGAGCCGAAAATCTTGCTGCTTGACGAGCCAACCTCTGCGCTGGATATGTCGGTACAGGCGGAAATATTGAATTTACTCAATCAATTAAAAGCGCAGCAGCAGTTGACGATGGTGCTAGTGAGTCACGACCCAGATGTGATCGACCATATGTGTGATAGGTCGGTCACTATGCAGGCAGGCCGGATTGCTCACCTTAGTTAAAAATTAGCTTTAGATATCACTTAAAACGAATGTTCACCACGATAGTTCGTCCCTATACTCCTAATAACGCATCGTTATTAGGAGGCTTTACGAGTGAAACCTTATCTTACGTTATTCCTTGCTACCCTCTTTTCCTCCGCCAGTTACGCGGCAACCCCGTCAAATAGCTTAGTGGTCGCGATTCCGCTTGATGGGATTATTAGTTTCGATCCTGCGGAGAGTTTTGAAACGGTGAGTACCAGTAGTTTGGTCAATCTGTATCAAGGTTTAGTCAGTGCCGATCGTAATCATCCCCAACAGATTGTCCCAGCAGCGGCGGCGAGTTGGACGGCCGGTAGTCAGCCGCATAGTCTGCGCTTTACCTTAAAACCGAATCAAGCCTTTGCCAGCGGTAATCCACTGACTGCCGATGATGTGATCTACTCGTTAAGCCGAGCTGTAAAATTGAATAAAGCGCCCGTCTTTATTTTGGGGGAGTTTGGATGGAGCCCAGAAAATATCGATGCCTCATTACAAAAGATCAGTAACACTGAAGTCGAGATTCGCTGGCAGAGCGATATTGGTCAAGATCTTGCCCTACGTTTGCTGTCCGCTCCCGTCGCCTCGATCGTTGACCATAAGTTAGTAAGTGAGCACCAACAAGCTGGGGATTACGGGAATAACTGGCTTAAAAATCATTCCGCAGGTAGCGCTGCCTACAGTATCCAACGTTATGTTCCGCAACAAGCCTTATTATTAGAAAAAAATCCGCACAGCGCTATTCAGCCAAAGATAGCGCAAGTGTTATTAAAAGGTGTACCTGACGCCAGTGCTCGCCGGTTATTACTCACGCAGGGCGATGCCGATATCGCCTATGGATTAGGTGCCGATCAGTTTGCGGCGCTACGCCATACCGCGGGGGTTAAGGTGGCCAGTTTCCCCTCCAGCCTAATTTATTATCTCGCCTTCAATGCGCAAGATAGTCAGCAACCTGCTTTAGGGAACCCGGCTTTATGGCAAGCGGCGCGCTGGTTAGTGGATTACGCCTCTCTGTCACAACAATTACTGAAAGGACAGTATCAGGTCCATCAATCCTTCTTACCGGTAGGATTTGATGGGGCGTTAGAGAAAACACCTTTCACCTTAGATGTTGCGAAAGCGAAGCAGATCCTGACCAAGGCCGGGATAAAACCCGGGACCACCTTCACGCTCTCCTTTACCAATCAACCCCCCTATAGCGATATCGCTCAAGCACTACAGGCCAGCTTCGCCCAAGCCGATATTCAGATTAAGCTCCAGCCAGTGCCTGAAGCCGAACTTTGGGGCAAAATGCGCAGTCGCCAGTTCCAATCTATTTTCGCTTATTGGGGGGCGGATTATATCGACCCCAATACCAATGCCAGTACCTTTGCCTATAACGTACCGAATGGCCCCAAGACCTTGGCGTGGCGAGTGGGTTGGTCAATTCCGCAACTCAGTGAACTGACACAGCAGGCCGCGGCAACCAGCGATGCGGCAAAACGTCGAACGCTCTATCAGCAGATTCAAACTAGCGTCATGCAAGACTCTCCGTTTGTTGTCGCGTTACAGGGCGCACAGCAAGTGGGGTTACGCAGTAATATTGAGGGAGCACAGCAGAGTTTGGGCGTCAGCATGCTCTATTTTGATCAGATTACGAAATAGCGAGGCAAGTTAAGGGGGGGATGGCGTGAATGCCCCCCTTTCAGACTGATGGCGTTAGCCGTTACCTCTAAATTCAGGGTATAAGCTCATGCCGCCATCGATAAAGAGTGTCGATCCGTGAACGTAGTCAGACAGGTCGCTGGCCAGCCAAACCACTGCATTCGCCACATCCTCTGATGCGCCGATACGCCCGTAAGGAATTAACTCCAATAGCTTTTTCGCCGCGTCCCCTTCGGTGTTGTCGGCATTAATTGCGGTCGCAATCGCTCCGGGAGCAATCGAGTTCACCCGGATTTGCTCTTCGCCGACCTCTTGCGCGATACTGCGCATCAACAGATCCACCCCGCCTTTTGATGCAGCATAGTTCACATGACCCGCCCACGGGATAAGTTGGTGGACAGAGCTGACATGAATAATTTTGCCATTGGCACGACTAACCTGACGCTGCCCCTTCTGTTTACGAAACTGCAGCAGCGCCGCTTGTGCCGTCAGAAATTGACCCGTCAGGTTTACATCAATCACTTTTTGCCAATCTTGCAGTGTCATATCACCAATCGCCGCATCTTTTTGCAGCCCGGAGTTTGCCACTAGGATATCTAGCCCACCAAAGTGTTCAACGGCTTGAGTAATCAAATTGTTCACATCGTCTTGAGAGGAGACATCACCCTGCACCGCAATGGCTTGACCGCCCTGTTGACGAATTTCCTCAGCCAGCTTTTCGGCAGGCTCGGCTTGGCTATTGTAATTAATCACGACACTGGCTCCGGCGGCAGCCAGTCCTTTTGCACAGGCATAGCCTAGACCGGAACTCGCACCGGTGACGAGGGCGACTTGCTTAGCTAACGATATTTGCATCTTTACTCCTCGACGATACGTATTTTATAAAATGACTGAATCTAGTATAGGACAGTACAGCACGTTCATCAGTGTTACGGAGGAAAAGAAACCTAAATTAGGCAAAGCGGGGTAACACTATGGAGAAATATAGTGGGATAAGCTTATCGGGGCGAAATGTTTTGCAACCGTTCCGCCTCAATGCCTCAGTCAGACTTTTTTATGGTGCGACACGCCTGGCGTTAGCTCACCAAGAGAGACAAACCTTACCAAAGTGAGCTCCGCCTTCTAAATGCTCGAATGCCTTCGTCACGTCAGTATGCTCAAAAACTGTATCGATAATCGGTTTTTGATTGATCGCTTCTAACGCTTTGACATAATCGATCTGATCTTGGCGACTGCCCACAATTAATGATTCTAAGCGTACTTGCTTTGAGAGAATCTCCATCATTGGCAGCACAACCTCATTACCGGAAAGAACGCCAATAAGAGAGATATGGCCGCCGACTTTAATGGCTTTCAGTGACTCCGCCATCGTCGCAGGTCCCCCTACTTCAACAATATAGTCGACTCCGCAGCCCCCTGTCATGGCTAAGACTTGCTCTCCCCACTGAGGGTGAGTTTTATAGTTAATTGTGCCATCGGCACCTAATTTTTTTACCTGCGCTAGTTTAGCGTCAGAAGAAGAGGTGACAATCACTTTCGCCCCTGCACCTTTCGCCAGTTGTAACGCGGCGATAGAGACTCCCCCCGTACCTTGTACGAGCACCGTACTACCTGCTTTTAAGCGGCCATTTTTAATCAACGCACGCCAAGCAGTTAATCCTGACGTAGTAATCGTCGATGCTTCAACATACGACCACCCCACGGGCGCGTGAGTAAAAGCTGAGGTATCGCGCACGACATATTCGCTCGCCATACCATCAATTCCATCCCCTGGGGTATGAGAAAAATCACTGACTGCGGAGGTCGGCGCTCCATTCAACCAGTTAGGAAAAAACGTCGACACTACGGTATCGCCCTTAACAAATTCGCTGACACCTTCGCCAACCTCCTCCACCACTCCTACGCCGTCGGAAAGTAAAATCCGTCCTTCCTGCGTGGGTATGAGTCCCTTTACAACCATTAAATCATGGAAATTTAGAGAGTTAGCTTTAATAGCAACACGAATTTGCCCTTTTAATGGTTTTCCTGGGTCATTACTCGGGAGGGTTTGAATATTCTCTACGCCAAATGGATTGTTTATCGTAATGGTTTTCATCTTATTTCACCTCGCTGATGATAGTAATAGAGATATCGAAAATATGGATATAAGGTATACATCACAATCATCATTAAGACGTACGAACAATTTTGTTAGTGAGGAGAATCATGGATATTATTAAATCATCTCGTTACCATACTTATGATCGCGCTGCCTGTGCTGTAGAAGCGACGTTAGAATTAATCAGTGGAAAGGGGAAAGGGCTTATTCTGTTTTATCTCGCTAATGAACCGCTTCGTTTTAATGAATTGGAGAAGAGGTTTTATCCCATATCAGCCCGTACTCTCACGAAACAATTACGTGAATTAGAATATTTTGGACTCATACTTCGTGAAGTGTCGGCAGAAACTCCCCCAAAAGTTGAATACAGTTTGACGATGGCAGGTCGCTCCCTAAAACCATTGATTGATCAACTTGAGCGTTGGGGTAATGAGCATGCCATAACATTGATCACCAATGCGCGGAATCAAGAAAGAGGATGATGGTTTACAACCGTTAAATAAGAAGGAGAAACTCCTCCTCGGCTCGAAGTGAAGGCAGTGATTACCTCAAGCCAAACAGTCATCATTATTCGCTATTCAAACGAATAGTCTCGATAAGTGACGTCCCAAACATCTCGCCATGACTCAACCCTGGATAGGTCTTAATGGATATATTCAACCCTCGTTGAGTAAGTTGCTTTACCGATTCGCTTAACGATACGATGTGAGGATGAGGAATATTATCAACCTTATCTTCACCCTCCATAAAAAGCATCGATTTACTGTTCACGGTATTTTTAGCCATCTCAGCCAGCATGGATCGATAGCCTTGACTTAATGAAGGGCTTGCGGAAAAAAAATGGGTAAAGCAAGAAGCATGCAAATAGCTATCAATAACAAACAGTCCACCGTAGGAGTGGCCCCACAAAGCACGCTGCGCTGGGTTGATAGGCAATGAATCTTCACTTAACGGAATAATTTTTTGCTCAAGTAACGACCTAAATACGGTACTTCCTCCGCCAACTCTTCCTCGCTCCATAGGGGAGCCATTCGCTGATCCCTCTGTAGCAAGTGGCGTATAATCGTAAGTTCTTGCTTTAAGATCAAAGGGTAGAGGGGTGTTATAACCGATAAAAACTAATACCGGTGGGCGTTTATCGGATATCTCCTTTAAGAGAGTTTCAGAAATACGACTGAGGCTCGAATTGCCGTCCAACAGATATAAAATAGGGTAACCTTGTGCAGGGGCCTTTTTCTTCGGTACCGCGACCCAAACTTTATAGTGCCGCTGTGCGTCAATCGACGCTAACTTAATGACTCTAAAGGTGTAATACTGCGATCCCGTATCGGCAATTGATGGGCCTAGAGGAGCCATGTTCGGCCTTGCGAAGCTACCCGGTAAATGTACCAAGATAAAAAAGACTAGAACGATCGATTTTTTAAAGTAGCCCAATATAAGACCCTCGATAATCTGTAATAGTTAGTTTTTTAGTATTTACATTTCTTTATTACTCTCTTTTTTTACGATTATTGTTCTTAATGACGTGTAAAGTGAGACCCTAATGGATCGATCAGGCGAAATTGATTCATCCAAACTGCTGCTGGTGACGCTTTTTACGCTGCAGATAGTCATCATCCTCTCTAAGCTGATCCCAAGACTGTTTAAAAATCTTGGCCGCTGCGGCTTTCTCTTCGTTAAGTTGATAAGGCAATATCTCGCGGTTTTCGTCATATTTTTTACCACCAGGATGATTCGCATAGCGCCTAGCGCGGGTATACCCCATCTGGATAAATTTACGCGCCATGTCCATTCCCACGAAATCGTCTTGTTTCCGATACTCTTCAAACAATTGCATAATTTTTTTGGCCGAGGCCGTCGCGCTTGCTACATCTTTAAAGCGCCAATATGGAAGAATTTCACTTTTATAAGGCTCTACCATCAAGACGCCCTGTTCTCCACGCCCTACCTGATAACGCTCTGGCTCTTTTCGAAAATCGATAGTTGAAAAATCTTGCTCATAATTAAATTTTTTCATCCTCAGACGTCCTATCGCGAAAAATGGTTCCTTGAGTATAGCGGTTCATCGTAATCGCTCGGCCGTACCTTGATGAAAGTAGAGTTGCCAACCTGCATTGTCCTGCCAAAGCCAATAGGAGGAACGTAATGTAACCTCACTGCCGTCACTAAGGCGAGTTCGATAAGTTAGCAACGCGCTTTCAGGCGTCGGCTGTGTGAGGATAAAGTTATCGCTACTATAGTGAGGGATTTCAGCCTGTTGAAGTAGAGCCACGATTGTCTGTGTACGATCGACAATTAATCCCGAGCGGGTTATTTCTCGAAAATCCTTATGGAGAATCGCGTCCAACCACTGCGGATCCTTACGTTGTTTGCCTTGTAAGGCTAGCTCAAGCTGCTTAAGCGTGTCGATCATCAGTGATGTCCTCTGCCGATTGACGAGTAAGAGTGAACGCTATGCGGCTCTATCACCCTTATTCCGTAAACTCGCTGACTTATCGTCGTTATTTTATGCTAGGTTAGAGATTAACAACACGTTAACGTTTGGCAGGCGATATGGCAATAATCGAAGAGGGGCAAGAAAAAAAATCTCCCCCTATATTGGCCGGATGGATAAACCGATTTATTGGCGTACTCATTTTCAGCGGCTCGTTACCGGCGACGAAACTCGCCATCGCCGGTTTCAATCCTTTATTCTTAACCTTCTGTCGTGCATCGATTGCTGGAGCTATCGCAGTGCTACTCGTGACAGGGTTAAGAGAAAAAGTCCCTCATCGCACACACCTCGGGTCGTTGTTGATTGTTGCCTTGGGAGTCGTAATCGGCTTTCCTCTGTTAACGGCAATGGCGCTTAAATCGACCAGCGCGTCGCACTCTATTGTCTTCTTAGGCTTACTCCCTTTAATGACCGCTATCTTTGGCGTACTTCGCGCAGGTGAGAGGCCACAAGCCAGTTTTTGGCTATTCTCCTTGCTAGGTAGTGGATTAGTGGTGGGTTACGCTCTATTACAAGGCGCATCACTATTAATGTCCGGCGACTTACTGATGCTAAGCGCCATTATCGTTTGTGGATTGGGTTATGCCGAGGGAGCGAAATTATCGAGGATACTGGGGGGATGGCAAGTGATCTGCTGGTCGCTAATTATTGCGCTACCCTGCATGCTCTTCGCCACTTATGCCACGCTCCCCCAGCATTTCGCGGCTATCACCACGACCTCATGGCTGGCGTTAGGCTACGTGTCGTTATTCAGTATGCTGATCGGTTTTATCTTTTGGTATAACGGGCTGGCAATAGGCGGAATTACTGCCATCGGTCAATTACAACTGCTTCAGCCTTTTATCGCTCTGGCACTCTCTGCGCTACTGCTCCATGAAAAAATCACCTTTACGATGCTGCTAGTGAGTGTAGGAGTGATTCTCTGTGTCATCGGCGCGAAGAAATTCGCTAAGCGATAATCGGTTAAGGAGAAAAAATAATAATGACCGTTAAGATAGGCGTGTTAGCCGGTATGGGGCCGCGTTCAACTGCACCGTTTATCGATTTACTCATCGACGAATGCCAACAGCAATATGGCGCGACTCATGATATCGATTTCCCTGAAATGCATATGATTTCTTTACCCACTCCTTTCTTTCCCGGGCAAGCGCTAGACGACCAGGCCATGATCGAGACTTTACAGCGAGGTATCAACGATCTCGTCAATCGTCAGGTTAATGTCATCGCAGTCCCCTGTAATCTTGCACACTGTTACTTTCCTCATTTACAGCAAGCCGCCGAGGGGATTCCCCTATTACATATCGCTGAAACGATCATCCCGGCTCTCCCCTACGGCCCAGCGCGTATCGTATTACTCGCCACCGAACCGACGTTAGAAGCCGGTTTCTATCAAGAGATCTTAGGCCGAGCAGGAAAAGAGGTGATGGACTCAAGCGTTCTGCGTAATAAAGTCACGGCACTCATCGCAATGATCAAAGCCGAAGGCTTTTCCGCCCCGTCGGTCATTCAGTTGTGGCGTGAGTTACTAATCGTGATTATCGCAATGCAAAGCACCCATGTTGTCATCGCTTGTACCGACCTAAGTCCTCTCTTGAAGAGTGTACCGGTCGAGGGATTGGCCTTTATCGATACAAGTCAGTCTCTCGCGAAGGCAACGATCAGCGTTTATGTTCAAGCAAAAGATGAAAAATAGAGGAATGAGTGATGTCGCAATGTGAAGTATGGAAAAAGAAGTACCCTGATGCGCAAGCTTGGGGTTTTGGCGATAGTCCGCAGATGGCCGACGAGTTAGCGGCATTAGTCGTAAAAGGCGTCAAGACAGCCTCTTGCGGTTCACTCACGTCCTACGAGGCTGACCCCTTAATACCAAGGATCGGGAGTTATCATATTATTCTAAACGGCCAAGGTGATGCGGTCTGCGTGATTCGGATTATTGCACTTCGTTTATGGGGATTTTCGCAGGTGACGCAAGAGCTGGCCTATAAGGAAGGAGAAGGCGACCGCAGCCTTAACTACTGGCGCAGAGAGCACGAGGCGTTCTTTCGCCGCGAAGGATGCTTCAGCGAGACTATGGAACTTGTCGCCGAAGAGTTCGAACTTGTGGAGATACTCTAGCCAATTATTATTTGTTTTAAGAGTAGTTTAGCCCGAGGAAACCTAATATCGCCGCAGACAGACGATTTGTCGTCACTGTACTGCGTAGATAACCCTCTCGGGGGAATGATTGGCGCAGGATCTCTCCAATAACGGTAACGTTGATGCTAAATTTAACGTTACCGTTCACTGCCACGGAGGTACTGCCAGATATCGCAGGCTTAAGATAAAAGCAATCACCCCTTGAGGGTCTTTAGGCTTGAGAAAAATGACGAACGGAACACGTTATGTCTTTGATTTATTTTTATAAATTATCTTCCTCCTCCTCGACCATGGTTCAGGATATTATTGATGAACGTTGTAATATCCGCCTCACCGGTACGGTGAATTACCTCAATGACAATATTTTATCGGAGTATATCTAAGGAAAAAACCAGGGCGGTTTTTATTTAATTACTACGGTTACCTACCCATCAACACACTGGTTATTATTTTTATATCATAAAAAAATAATAATATCTTAGAACTAGATTCATCATCAATAATATTTTTTTGCAAAAAAATGGTCATCGCTAACATATTGACGTTGATCACATTAATCTTAGGCCACTATTTTTTAGCACCATTTGTTAAAGTTACAGCTAATTAATAGTATAAAAAATAAAGAGTTTCTCCACCTCCTATCTTTTATCAAGTTAATTAGATAAGTGGTTTCTTTAATTATAGTAAAGACATGAAAACAATCAGTTTTTGAAAGAAAGTCGTTACCCTTAATACAATAGTTAGCAATGCTATTTAGATCTATAAAAAACTGATTAAACTTAAAGGTTTATATTCATACTTGACAAGTTATAATAAACCTAAAAAAGATACATCATTCAGTTTAAAAAATTACTCGCACCTCCTTTCTACTAACTATTTAAAATATTTTATGGTTATATTAATAAAATTAATAGCCATTATAATTTTTCAATAGTCAACGCTTTTTATTGGTGAACAAAGGAAATACATACACCCTATATAGTTAACATACGTAGCAATATTTTATATTATAATTAAGGAGTTTTTATGAATTTTTTTAAAAAAGGTATCCTGACTACTGGTTTGATGGGGTTCGCGGGTTTATGCGTTGCGGCAACCCCCACTATGGGCTGGAAAATAGAATCATCTGAACCGGTAAACCAAATTACTTTTGGTATAAAGATCAACGCTGCTGCCCCGGTGGATGAGTTTTATTTTGCTAACCAGTTCGGTTTTACTGGAGGAGGAGGTATTGGTTACACAGGTATTCAGCCAACTAAAAATACCAAAAATGGTAAACGCCAGTTTATGGTGCTATTCAGTAGCTTTAGAAAAGACACCTCTACCAATTTTGAAAATTGTAAAGGTGGGGCCGATGGAGCAAAAGCCGGTGCAACCTGTCGACTTTACATTCCTGGTGAACTGGGGGATACGTTCTTATTTAAAGTTAAGAAAGAGGGGCAGGTCCTGACCGGAACAGCGGTAAACACGACCACGGGCCGTGAAGATGTTATCGGTGTATGGAAAGTGGGAGAAAATGCCGGTAATTTGGCTGTCTCGCAGAGTTCATGGATCGAAAATTATAAAATGAATAATTCCAATTATCATCTTACTTGTGATAACAAAGGCTGGCCTTATTACGAAGTGAAATTCCTGCCACCAACTGGTAACGATGGAAAATTAAACGGAACTATCTCTACTTTATCCAGGGGTTCGGACGCTTGCCCTGGAGCGATCACCTGGACTCACGATGAGACCGGAACACTGGTCAAAGGAGGATTTAAATAGTCCTAAACGTTTATGATTAAGCGGCGTCCAGCAAGTCAGTGTTTGCTGGACGGTGTTCGTTGTCGATGAGGTGATTCACTCATTGAATAGGACTCAGAAATGAAGAAGATCATCATTCTTATGGCGGCAGTATTTGCGCTTTCGGCTTGTGACAAAACCTATACAGTTTCCGATTTCCGAGCAGATAAAGATCTCATGAGAAAATACGTCGCGAAATGCAATAACGGTGAATTGGATGCAAACAGTCTCGTTTGTAGCAACGCATACAAAGTCCGTGATACCCAAGAGATGGACAGTCTTAAAAAATAATTGTTCGAAAGATTACGTGGCCAAAGCCCTTCTGTTACGAAGCCATTAGGCCACATAATCAAAAATAGAAGGGCTGATATGGACTGGCATTTGGTACAAAAAATTTTGGTTGGATTAGCGGTGATAACTACAATTTGGTTGAGTTTCAGACCCCAGAAAAGAAAACAACATGCAGATCCTACCATCGCTGAGGCTGACGAACGTGAGCGATACGTATGGCGTTATGCAAGATGGGCTGCACGGACGATACAGTTTATATTTTTCGTATGGATGCTATCGATGGTGATGAGTTTTATTTTGACGTAGTACGCGTAATAGAACATAAGACCCTCTATTACGAAGCGCTTCGGCTGGCAATATAGCGAAGCGTCACTTACTATCAGAAGACTATGGATATAAACCTTCTTGGCTTTATGCCAGCACTTCTTCCTATCGCGCTTTCACCAGGAGCAAGCTTCACTCTTGTCATGAGCAGTGCTCTTTCTGGCGGCCACAAAGGACTACTCAGAACTCTTGCCGGGACAGCTTTGGGGATATACACCCATGCGGTCCTCATAGGGCTTGGTAT
Source organism: Rosenbergiella collisarenosi (assembly GCF_018494085.1). Lineage (GTDB taxonomy): Bacteria > Pseudomonadota > Gammaproteobacteria > Enterobacterales > Enterobacteriaceae > Rosenbergiella > Rosenbergiella collisarenosi. The sequence goes on from NZ_JABBFP010000006.1 coordinate 143,025, forward strand.
AACGGCAGTAATCATCTCTTCTCCGACAACATTTGCTGTCTTGAAAATTTCAGGAGTCGCCTACCTTCTCTGGCTAGGAACAGTGCTCATCCGCAGCGGTATAAGGGCAAATTCCGTAACTATTGCTGAGACAAAATATTCGGTAACGTTAAGAGAAGCGTGGATCGCAAACGTCTTAAATCCCAAAGCCATCATTTTTTACCTGACCGTTGTTTCACAGTTCGCAGGAAAACAGGGGGGAATTAGCAACTATCTGATACTGGCATCCGTACATATAATGGTCATGAGTGTCTGGCTTTTAGCAGTCAGTCGGACGTTGGTCTTTTCAGTAAAAAAAACAAATCCCTTGATACTAAAAAAATACGTCAATATTGCCGGCGGAATTCTACTTATTGTCTTTTCTTTACACACTCTAATCCGTTGATAGCTCCACTCCCTGACTCGACTTCATTTAACATAAGTCAATCTTACGTGCACCGCTCAAACGCCCTCAGAGCGATTCTAGGGCGTAACGGATAACCACACCGTGTTACCCCCTCAAAACGCCTTAGAATCGCTTAGATGAATTCTGAGTCTATGAATCGTTATGCATCCAATTAAGCAGCGGATGATTTCAGGATGAATTGATCACCGAACCCACAAAACTAGGTCAGTTTACCTCTTTGAAAACAGTAAAGAGGTAAGACTAACCAGCATAACTGAGCTTTTTCTTTTAGAACTATTTTGTCATCCCACAGGGTAAGCCTATCACTCTACCGTTACCGATTTCGCTAAGTTACGGGGTTGATCGACATCTGTCCCTTTAATTAGCGCAATATAGTAGGAGAGTAATTGCAGCGGGATGGTATAGATGATCGGAGCAAGAACATCCTCGACATGCGGTAGAGGAATAATTTTCATATTCGGGCTGTCGCTAAAGCCTGCGTCTTGGTCGGCGAAGACATAGAGCAAGCCACCACGGGCGCGTACTTCTTCAATATTGGACTTTAGCTTTTCCAGTAGTTCGTTATTCGGTGCAACGATAATTACCGGCATATCGGCATCGACTAGCGCCAGCGGGCCGTGTTTTAGCTCGCCCGCCGCATAAGCTTCAGCATGGATATAGGAGATCTCTTTAAGCTTTAACGCTCCTTCCATCGCGATAGGATATTGATCGCCGCGACCTAAAAATAGCGCATGGTGTTTATCTGAGAAGTCTTCTGCCAAGCTTTCGATATTTTTATCTTGCGAGAGGATCTGCTCGATACGCCCCGGCAGGGCTTGTAGCGCATGGATAATCTCATGCTCGACCGTTTCTGGCTTGCCATTCAAGCGCGCCATCTGCGCCACCAGCATTAACAAGACGGTTAATTGAGTCGTGAAGGCTTTCGTCGAGGCAACTCCGATTTCGGTGCCAGCCTTGGTCATTAACGCCATATCCGATTCGCGTACCAGAGAGGAGCCATTAACGTTACAAATGGTCAACGCACCTAAATAACCGATCTCTTTGGACAAGCGAAGCGCCGCGAGGGTATCGGCCGTTTCACCCGACTGCGATAAGGTGATCAGTAAACTGTCAGGACGGACGACCGATTTACGGTAACGAAACTCTGACGCTATCTCGACATCGCAAGGCACGCCAGCGATCGCTTCAAACCAGTAACGCGACACTAATCCTGAATTATAAGAGGTACCACAGGCGACGATTTGAATATGCTTAGCGCGAGCAAGCAACGCTAGGCCGGCTTCGCCTAATTCACTCAGGTCGATCTGCCCGTCATGAAAACGCCCTTGCAGAGTATTTTTGATGGCAATCGGCTGCTCATAAATCTCTTTTTGCATATAGTGACGATAAAGGCCTTTATCTCCGGCATCATATTGCGCAGAAGACTCAATCACCGCACGGGTAACCGGCGTTTCATCACGTTGGAATAGGGAGACGGTACGACGAGTAACCTCAGCCACATCACCTTCTTCTAAAAAGATAAAGCGGCGGGTCACGGGTAATAATGCCAGCTGGTCAGACGCCACAAAATTCTCACCGACCCCCAAACCAATCACTAGGGGGCTACCTGAACGGGCCGCCACCAGTACCGAGGGATCGTTGCTATCCATAATGACCATGCCATACGCGCCACGCAGTAGTTTGATCACGCGCTGAACCACTTCACGTAGCGTTCCACCATACTTTTTCTGCTGCTGATGGACTAAGTGAGCAACCACTTCGGTATCTGTTTGCGAGGTGAAAGTATAGCCATCGGCCAGAAGCGCTGGGCGTAATTCATCGTGATTCTCAATGATACCGTTATGTACCAATACAATATTATGGGATACATGTGGGTGAGCATTCACTTCGGAGGGAACACCGTGCGTTGCCCAACGTGTGTGCGCTATCCCTGTGCCTCCAGCGACTGGTTGCTGCTCCACTGCGTCTGCTAACGCTTGCACCTTACCTAAACGGCGCACTCGCGTTAAATGACCTTGCTTATCTACTACCGCCAAGCCAGAGGAATCATAACCGCGATACTCCAAACGGCGTAAACCTTCTACTAAAATTTCAGCAATATCACGTTGTGCTACCGCACCCACTATTCCACACATAATGTTATCCTAAACTGTTTAAATATTAGCCGCTTTCACGAATGATTTTTCTTTTTTGAGGGATGCCAATCGGCTTTGCTTAACTGCTCTTTAGGGTTGTAGGCTAACGATGCCGAGGCAATATCACGCATCACCGTGGTTCCCGCAGCAATAGTCACGCCATCACCGACCGTAACCGGTGCAATAAGTTGAGTATCTGATCCCACAAACACATGGTCACCAATCACCGTTTGGTACTTATATTTTCCATCATAATTACAGGTGATGGTCCCTGCGCCGATATTCACATCACTGCCAATCGTCGCATCGCCGAGATAGCTTAAATGGCCAGCTTTCGTGCCTTTACCTAACTGCGACTTTTTAACTTCAACAAAATTTCCGACATGAACCTGTTCGGCGAGTTCAGATCCTGGACGCAAACGAGCAAAAGGCCCGATGGTACAGTCGGCCGCGAGTTCAGCGCCATCAATCACACTGTAAGGGCTAATCTCACAGTTGTCACCGATCACACTATTACGGATGATACAGCCCGCCCCAATTTTGACGTTGTTACCCAGCTTTACCTCACCTTCGATAATCACATTACAATCGATATCGACATCTCGACCATGGATCAAGTTACCGCGCAGGTCGAACCGTGAAGCGTCGCGTAACATAACGCCGGCTAATAATAACTGCTCTGCGCGATCATGTTGATAGATACGCTCCAATTGTGAGAGCTGTAGACGATTATTCACACCTTCCGTTTCACTCTGCTTAGTCGGGTGTACCGCACAAATTTCTCGTCCTTCGCGGTGGGCAAGCTCAATAATATCGGTAATATAATATTCACCTTGGGAATTATTATTATTCAGCTGGCTTAACCATCGTTTAAGATCGGCACCGTTGGCAAGTAATATGCCGGTATTCACTTCTTTGATCATAAGCTGTTGCGATGAGGCATCTTTCTGTTCAACAATCCCGGTGATCGTCTTATTTTCGCGTAGGATACGGCCATAGCCAGTAGGATTATCAGTAATAACCGTGAGTAGGGCGATGCCGCCTTGTGGTTTAGCGGCCCGTAACCGGCGTAAGGTATCTTCGGCAATAAGTGGAACATCTCCATACAGCATAAGGATATCTTCATCATCCCCAAAAGCCGGAGCGGCCTGCTGCATTGCATGCCCTGTCCCAAGCTGTTCAGCCTGTAGTACCCAGTGTAATGTCGGATCGGTCAAACGCGCTTTAAGTAACTCACCACCATGGCCATAAACGAGATGAATGTTTTTCGCCTCAAGAACGTTGGCTGTATCAATGACGTGTTGCACCATCGGCTTTCCTGCCAAGCTATGTAACACTTTTGGTAGGTCGGAGTACATCCGGGTCCCCTTGCCAGCAGCAAGGATCACTACACTCATCGCTTCATTAAACATACAGATCCTAATTCTTTTGTTTACTTGAAAGGTTATTCGCTTTGCAGGACAGAATACACCATATGACGCTGACTAAAATTAGATATTGTTAAGAAAAACGACAAAAAAAATGCCAGCCGGTAAGGGCTGGCATGATTCAGAGCACTAGGCCTGATTACATCGCTTTTCTGGTCAGTTCAATGACCCGCAGCTTGGCAATCGCTTTCGCCAGTTCCGCAGAAGCCAGAGCATAATCAACATCAGTGTTGTTTTTGCTCATCGACTCTTCAGCTTGACGCTTCGCTTCGAGCGCCTGCGCTTCATCTAAATCTTCGCCACGAATAGCGGTATCCGCCATTACGTTAACGTCATTAGGCTGAACTTCCAAGATACCGCCAGAGAGGTAAATAATCTCTTCGCTGTTATCTTGTTTAACGATACGAACCAAACCAGGCTTAATGGCGGTCAGCAACGGAGTGTGGCCATGGAAAATTCCTAGCTCACCTTCGCTACCTGACACCTGGATATGTTGCACGGCACCAGAGAACATCTCTTTCTCTGCGCTGACAACAGTCAGGTGATAACTTTTAGCCATAACTATTCTCCTGGAAACTGTTATTACAGTTTCTTCGCACGCTCAACAGCTTCTTCAATGGCACCAACCATATAGAAAGCTTGTTCTGGCAGGTGATCGAATTCACCTTCCATGATGCCTTTAAAGCCACGGATAGTATCTTTCAGAGAAACATACTTACCTGGTGCGCCAGTAAAGACTTCCGCAACGAAGAACGGCTGAGACAGGAAGCGCTGAATCTTACGAGCACGAGAAACTAGCAGTTTGTCGTCTTCAGACAGCTCGTCCATCCCAAGGATAGCGATGATATCTTTCAGCTCTTGGTAACGTTGCAGTAATGACTGAACGCCACGTGCCGTGTCATAGTGCTCTTGACCCACGATTAATGGATCCAGCTGACGACTGGTAGAATCCAGTGGGTCAACGGCTGGGTAGATACCCAGAGAAGCAATTTGACGGCTCAATGTCACTGTTGAATCTAAGTGAGCAAAGGTGGTCGCAGGTGATGGGTCAGTCAAGTCATCCGCTGGAACGTAGACCGCTTGAACAGAGGTGATTGAACCCGCTTTAGTAGAAGTGATACGTTCTTGAAGAACACCCATCTCTTCTGCCAAGGTTGGCTGGTAACCTACTGCTGAAGGCATACGACCTAACAGTGCTGAAACTTCGGTACCGGCTAGGGTGTAACGGTAGATGTTGTCAACAAACAACAGTACGTCACGACCTTCGTCACGGAACTTCTCCGCCATAGTCAGTCCGGTCAGCGCAACGCGCAGACGGTTTCCTGGTGGCTCGTTCATCTGACCGTATACTAACGCTACTTTATCGATAACGTTAGAATCTGTCATTTCGTGATAGAAGTCGTTACCTTCACGGGTACGCTCACCCACACCGGCAAACACTGAGTAACCTGAGTGCTCGATCGCGATGTTACGGATCAGTTCCATCATGTTTACGGTTTTACCTACACCCGCACCACCGAACAGACCAACTTTACCACCCTTCGCAAACGGACAGATCAAGTCGATAACCTTGATACCCGTTTCCAGAAGCTCAGTGGAGTTCGCCAGCTCTTCGTAGCTTGGTGCAGCGCGGTGGATAGCATTCACTTCCACGGTGCTACCGTCTTCGTTCTTGATATCACCTTTCATATCGATAGGTTCGCCAAGAACGTTCATGATACGTCCGAGAGTTGCTTTACCGACTGGAACCTGGATAGGTTTAGCCAAGTCAGTCACCTGAAGACCACGCTTCAGGCCATCAGAAGTACCCATTGCAATGGTACGAACGACACCACCACCCAGCTGCTGTTGAACTTCCAGCACTAAGCGAGCGTCACCATTTTGAACCTCAAGAGCATTATATACCTGCGGTACTGCATCTTGAGGGAACTCGACGTCAACGACCGCGCCGATAATCTGGACAATCTTTCCAGTTGCCATCTTGAATCCTCTACCTAATTCGTTACCTGGTTAAACCGCGGAGGCCCCCGAGACGATCTCGGTAAGTTCCTGGGTGATGCTGGCCTGACGAGCTTTGTTGTAAACCAACTGGAGCTCTTTGATCAGCTCTCCGCCGTTATCGGTTGCAGCTTTCATCGCCACCATACGTGCGGCCTGCTCGCTGGCCAGGTTTTCCACAACACCCTGATAAACCTGAGATTCGACATAACGGCGCAGCAAAGTGTCCAGCAACGCTTTCGGATCGGGTTCGTACAGGTAGTCCCAAGTTTTCGTCTTCAACTCTGCTTCGCCTTCTGCTGGCGGTAACGGCAGCATCTGGGTAACGGTTGGGGTCTGGGACATCGTGTTGTTAAATTTGTTGCTAACGACATAAAGCTTATCGATACGACCTTCGTCGAAGGCCTGCAACATAACCTGTACTGGACCAATGATATCGGCCAATGCAGGCTTATCGCCTAAACCACTCGCTTGAGCGACGATATTACCGCCGATAGCTTTAAAAAATGAGAGCCCTTTGGACCCGATAATGGCCAGATCACTCTGAACGCCTTTATCAGACCACGCTTTCATTTCAGTCATTAACTTTTTGAACAAGTTAATGTTCAAGCCACCACAAAGCCCGCGGTCGGTAGAAACGACCAAATAGCCGACGCGCTTGACGTCACGCTCATCCAGGTAAGGGTGCTTGTATTCCAGATTTCCTAACGCTAAGTGACCAATCACTTTGCGAATAGTCTCTGCATACGGACGGCTGGCTGCCATGCGTTCCTGCGATTTACGCATTTTGGAGGCGGCTACCATTTCCATCGCTTTGGTGATTTTCTGCGTATTTTTTACGCTTCCAATCTTACTACGTATCTCTTTTGCGCCGGCCATGAGCTTCTCCTCAAAGTCAGGCGGCCTGCTTTATCAGCAAGCCGCAAGACATTACCAGGACTGGGTTTTCTTGAACGTTTCGAGGAGAGCTTTAAACTTCTCTTCGATTTCGCCGTTGTAATTACCAGATTGGTTGATTTCCTGCATCAGTTCCGCATGCTCACGAGCGGCATAGGCTAACAGAGCAGATTCAAAACTGCCGATCTTAGACAGTTCTACATCACCCAAGAAGCCACGCTCAGCAGCAAACAGAACCAGACCCTGTTGAGAAACAGACATTGGCTCGTATTGCTTTTGCTTCAGCAATTCAGTCACTTTCTGACCGTGATCTAATTGCTTGCGAGTCGCTTCATCAAGATCTGATGCGAATTGGGAGAATGCTGCCAATTCACGGTACTGTGCTAGCGCGGTACGAATACCACCAGACAGTTTCTTGATGATTTTGGTCTGCGCTGCACCACCCACACGAGATACGGAGATCCCTGGGTTAACGGCAGGACGGATACCGGAGTTAAATAGGTTCGATTCTAAGAAGATCTGACCATCGGTAATTGAGATTACGTTAGTCGGAACGAACGCAGAAACGTCACCCGCTTGAGTTTCGATGATTGGCAGCGCGGTTAATGAACCGGTCTTACCTTTCACTGCACCTTTAGTGAAGTTTTCAACATACTCAGCGCTTACGCGTGAAGCACGCTCTAGCAGACGAGAGTGGAGATAGAAAACATCGCCAGGGAATGCTTCACGTCCTGGTGGACGACGTAGCAGTAGTGAAATTTGACGGTAAGCAACAGCTTGCTTAGACAGATCATCATAAACGATCAGTGCATCTTCACCACGGTCACGGAAGTATTCACCCATCGCACATCCTGCATAAGGCGCAAGATATTGCAGCGCTGCTGATTCTGAAGCAGAAGCGACCACAACGATAGTGTTAGATAAGGCACCGTGCTCTTCTAATTTACGAACAACGTTCGAGATAGTAGAAGCTTTTTGACCGATAGCGACATAAACACATTTAATGCCTGAGTCACGTTGGTTGATGATTGCATCGATCGCCATTGCCGTTTTACCGGTTTGACGGTCACCGATGATCAGCTCACGCTGGCCACGGCCGATTGGAATCATCGCATCAACCGCTTTGTAACCTGTTTGTACAGGCTCATCAACAGATTGACGGTCAATAACACCAGGTGCAATCATTTCAACTGGAGAGAAACCGTCGTTTTCAACAGATCCTTTACCATCGATAGGTGCGCCTAGGGTATTAACAACACGGCCTAACAGACCACGCCCAACAGGAACTTCTAAAATACGGCCAGTACACTTCACTTTCATGCCTTCGGCAAGATCGGCGTAAGGACCCATTACTACAGCACCAACAGAGTCGCGCTCTAAGTTCAGTGCGATAGCGTAACGGTTGCCGGGTAGGGCAATCATCTCACCCTGCATGACATCAGTAATGCCATGAACACGGATGATCCCGTCACTTACAGAAACAATAGTACCTTCATTGTGAGCTTCGCTCACTACATCGAACTGAGCAATACGCTGCTTGATCAGTTCGCTGATTTCGGTGGAATTCAGTTGCATATGCTCCAGTCCCCTTAAGACTGCAAGACGTCTGCTAGACGATCTAGACGGCCACGAATACTTCCGTCGATGACCGTATCACCCGCACGGATGATGACGCCTGCTAATACAGACTTATCGATTTTGCAATTCAGCTTAACTTTGCGTGATAAACGTTTTTCCATTGCGGCACTGATTTTAGCCAGTTGCACTTCATTCAATGCGCTTGCAGAGATAACGTCGACTTCCGCCGTTGCTTCATACGCATCACGTAATTGAATAAAGCTTTCCAGAACTGCAGGAAGCGCGGTCAAACGACCATTTGTAGCCATTACCTTAACCAGGTTCTGACCATGGGCATCAAGTTGATCACCACAGATAGTATTCACAGTAGCGGCCGCTTTTTCAGAGGCGATTGCGCCCGAAAGTAAGTCAGCGAGCTGCGGAGTGCGAATAACTTCTGCGGCAAATGCTAGCATGCTCTGCCAGCGATCAATAGCTTGGTGCTCAACAGCAAAGTCAAAAGCTGCTTTGGCGTAGGGGCGAGCTACAGTAATTAGTTCAGACATCAGCCCCTCCCTCCTTACAGTTCAGCGACCAGTTTATCAACGATGTCGCTGTTAGCAGCTTCATCCACGGAACGCTCGATGATTTTCTCAGCTCCCGCGATAGCCAGTAACGCAACTTGCTTACGTAGCTCTTCACGGGCACGTTTACGCTCAGCATCAATTTCTGCCTGCGCTTGTGCGACGATCATAGTACGTTCAGCATCTGCTTCAGCTTTCGCGTCTTCCAGAATCTGTGTACGACGTTTGTTCGCCTGCTCAATAATAACCTGAGCATCTTCTTTCGCTTTTTTCAGCTGGTCGGTCGCATTAGCTTGCGCGATATCCAGATCTTTCTTGGCTTGCTCTGCAGAAGATAAACTATCAGCAACTTCTTTCTGACGTTTTTCGATAGCGGCCATAATTGGCGGCCATACGTACTTCATGCAGAATAAGACGAACAGGATAAATGCGATGGCCTGGCCGAGGATTGTTGCATTAATATTCACAGCACAATGCCTCTCAATAAGTTAACTTGCTCTGCCGCTTGTCATGATAACAAGCGGCAGACTCTGTTCTTCATTTGTCAGCTTGCTTAACGCTCGCCAACAACGTTACTAGGCGACGGCAAACATCACATAGAGACCCAGACCTACAGCGATCATAGGAATTGCATCTACCAGACCCATAACAACAAAGAATTGAGTACGCAGCAGAGGAATCAGGTCAGGCTGACGAGCAGCGCCTTCCAAGAATTTTCCTCCAAGGATGCCGATACCGATCGCAGCACCAATAGCAGCCAGACCCATCATCACAGCGGCAGCCATGTACAGCAGATCCATATTCACGTTTTCCATGACAGTCTCCAGTTTGTTTCAATCAAATCAATTATGTTGGTATAAAAATCAATGCTCTTCAGATGCCATCGACAGATAGACAATCGTGAGGACCATGAAAATGAAAGCCTGTAACGAAATAATCAGGATGTGGAAAATGGCCCATGGCACATTCAGAACCCACTGTGACCACCACGGTAACAGACCTGCAATCAGGATAAAGATCAACTCACCCGCATACATGTTACCAAACAGACGTAGACCCAGTGAAACAGGTTTCGACAGTAAGCTAACACCTTCAAGAATCAGGTTGATAGGGATGAAGATCGGGTGATTGAAAGGTTGCAAAGTAAGTTCTTTAGTGAACCCGCCTACCCCTTTCATTTTGATGCTGTAGAACAGAATCAAAATAAATACGCCCAGTGCCATAGACAATGTCACGTTTACGTCAGCTGATGGGACGACACGCAATGCTGGCAGACCTAGTACATGCTCACCAATATATGGCAGCAGGTCGATAGGTAGCAGATCCATGAAGTTCATCAAGAAGACCCAGACGAAAACTGTCAGTGCCAATGGAGCGATCAGTTTGCTTTTGCCATGGTACATATCACGTACGTTGGCATCGACAAAACCTACAACAAGCTCAATTGCCGCCTGAAGCTTACCTGGCACACCGCTGGTTACGTTTTTAGCAACTTTGCGGAATAGCACCAGAAAGATCAGTCCCAGGACAACGGAAAAGAACATAGAGTCCAGATTCAGTATCCAGAATGTTGCCGGAGCGTCGTGCGCATTCACCAACTGGAAAGTACGGAGGTCGATCTGTAAATGCGTCAGATGGTGACCAATGTATTCCTGTGGGGTTGAGATTTCTCCTGCGGACATGATGCTTCTTACCCTTTTTTGTTAATTACAACCGGTGCGATAACGTGAGCTACACACACCGACAACCAGCTTATTGCAAGGGGCCAAAACGCAGCCCCATACACACCTAACGCCACAATAAGCATGATGATGGTTACGATAACCTTCATCGCTTCACCGAATGCAAAGCTCCAGGCAACACGCCCTTTTGCTGGTGATTGCCCTTGCAGGCGCCAGGCCAGAAACGTAAATAGGATATTTGGCAACGAGGCCGCTATCCCTCCTGCTAGAGCAGAAACTCCATAGTGAGTGCTTTTCAAGGTAAAAAGAAGACTAAGAACAATGACTGTTCCAAGCTGTACGACCAGAACACCCTTAGCCAATCGCATACTGTAAAAGGCTAGTGACATAACGTGGTTGTTCTCCTTTAACCCGGAAGGGTATTTCGTGTGCTTAAAAAGCTGCTGTGGCCACTTAAAGAGTGAACAACAAAAGCCGTGCAAATTATACGGGGAGCACCTACGATTTCAATCTGTAACTTGCGAAAAGATGAACAATTATTTAAATTTCTTTCAGAAAAGCGTTATTCAACCAATTATGGGGAAAAAAGACACATAATTTGATGAATAAACAGCGATATCTCATCCAGAATTTAACAAATAGAAACATTATTGAAACATAATTATTCATTGTAAGACTAACCCGCATAAAAAACATGGGTTAATAGTGGTGCTAAAAGATAGGATTTGAAGAGATGTTACTCAATATTTTAAGTTGAAAAGCAGAAATGTTGTCGTAGCACACCTCTGCTTTTCATCCTAATCGTTAACTGTCTTGCGCCGCTTTTTGTGCCGCAATGCTGTTCCGATTTTTAACGATACTGACAACGCCAAAACCAATCCCGAGCGCGGCAGTGATCGGTGCTATACCTACCGCAGCGCCGATCCCCGCCCCGAGTTGTAAGCCTGACCATTTGAAAGAGGTGCTAAGATTACCCGCCTTACAGCCCGCATCAACGATTGATCCAATCGCTAGCCCCATTACCGCACCGATTGGCGCTGTAATAAATCCAAAAATTCCGCCAGCAACTTGCTGGGTTTCCACTACGTTCAACTCTTTCATTTCGCTTCCTTTCATGCCTAGTCACTAGGCGATAATTTCCAATGTAATTTACACATGTCAACGTGTTCGAGCAGAGTAACCCACTATTTAATCTTTTGTAAACATATACTTAGATGAGATTTTTGCTATCAAAAAGTAAAAAGGACCCTTTAGGTCCTTTTTAATTAGATTTTCTTCAGTATTACGAGGTGTCGTTCCTCATCAAGCTGAGGAACCTCTAATCGGTGTGCGATGTCGACTTCAATATTCGCCGGCAACGCTTCGCATTCCTGAGTAGGGTATTGCCCCTTCAATGCATAAAAGCGTCCATGTCCCTCTGCGGGAAGGTGCTGACACCAATGCAACATATCGTTAATTGATGCAAAAGCTCGACTTATCACGCCATCGAAAGGCGGTGTGGCTGGGTATTCTTCGACCCGCGACTGCACCGGTAAAATATTGTCCAATTTTAGTTCGTGTTGCACCTGTTTCAAAAATCTCACTCTCTTACCTAAACTATCGAGTAGTGTAAATTCAGCATCTGGTAAGACAATTGATAGAGGAATTCCCGGTAATCCCGGGCCGGTGCCCACATCGATAAAGCGTTTACCTTGTAGATAGGGCGCTACAACGATGCTATCCATAATATGGCGTACGATCATCTGTTGTGGATCACGTACCGAAGTGAGGTTATAAGCCTTGTTCCACTTGTCCAACAGCTCAACGTAAGCAATTAGCTGCTGCTGTTGTCTCTCAGTAAGTGAAAGTGACGTTTGAGTAAGGAGCCTAGAAAGTTGTCTAATCACTGAATTTATTCCGACGAAGAAAATAAAGGGAGCTTTCGCTCCCTCTTAAAGATTTATGCGCTCTTACGCAGTAACCCTTGCTTTTTCAACCAGATCAGTAAGATCGAGATGGCAGCGGGGGTGATACCTGAAATACGAGATGCTTGACCAATCGAAGACGGTTTATGGTCGTTAAGTTTAGCAACTACCTCATTCGATAGCCCGTTAACATTTTTATAGTCGAGATCGAGGGGAAGCAATGTGTTCTCGTTACGCAAGTGACGGGTAATCTCTTCTTGTTGCCGTGCGATATACCCTTCGTATTTAACTTGGATTTCGACTTGCTCAGCAGCCAGTGGATCAGTGACCGATGGGGTAAACAGCGATAACCCCGTTAACGCTTGGTAAGTCATCTCTGGGCGACGCAGAAGATCTTCGCCATTCGCTTCCTTGGTTAGCGGTGCGCTTAGCACGGTATTCACTTCTTCTACCTGATCGGATTTAGGGTGGATCCAAATCTCACGTAAACGCTGGCGTTCCTGTTCGATCGTTTCGAGTTTTTGATTGAAGGCAATCCAACGGGCGTCGTCGACGAGGCCTAGCTCCCTGCCCTGTGCAGTTAACCGCAAGTCAGCATTATCTTCACGTAACATCAGGCGGTACTCGGCACGCGAGGTAAACATGCGGTACGGTTCTTTGGTACCCAGCGTACAGAGGTCGTCGACGAGCACGCCGATATACGCTTCATCGCGCCGAGGGGTCCACGCTTCTTTATCTGAAGCATAACGACCCGCATTTAATCCTGCGAGTAACCCTTGCGCCGCAGCCTCTTCATAACCGGTTGTGCCGTTGATTTGCCCAGCGAAGAATAAGCCTTGAATATGTTTACTTTCAAGAGAAGGCTTAAGATCTCGCGGGTCAAAAAAGTCATACTCGATGGCATAACCTGGACGAATGATTCGTGCATTCTCTAGCCCTTTCATCGAATGCACGATTTGCATCTGGACATCGAAAGGCAAGCTCGTCGAGATACCATTAGGATAGATTTCGTTACTCGTGAGTCCTTCAGGTTCAAGGAAGATCTGATGCGCATTACGATCCGCAAAGCGCATAACCTTATCTTCGATCGATGGGCAGTAGCGTGGCCCGATCCCTTCGATGATCCCTGCGTACATTGGGCTACGATCCAAATTATTACGGATCACCTCATGGGTTTGCTCATTGGTATACGTAATATGGCAAGCCATTTGTTCTGGGTGCTGGGATACATTGCCCATAAACGAGAATACAGGACTTGGATTATCGCCATGCTGTGGTGCTAATTGGCTAAAATCGATAGTTCTTGCATCGATACGTGGCGGGGTGCCTGTTTTTAGTCGATCCACACGTAACGGTAACTCACGTAAGCGACGCGCAAGTGGGATCGAGGGCGGATCACCTGCTCGTCCACCACTGAAGTTATCCAGTCCGATATGGATTTTACCGTCTAAAAAGGTGCCAACCGTCAGAACGACGGATCGCGCTTTAAATTTTAAACCCATTTGTGTCACGACGCCGACCACGTGATCGTTTTCTACGATCAGATCATCGACCGCTTGCTGAAAGATCATCAAATTTGGCTGATTTTCTAATGCCGTCCTAACCGCTTGACGATAAAGCACTCTATCGGCTTGCGCCCGAGTCGCTCGTACTGCTGGGCCTTTACTGCTGTTTAGTATCCTAAACTGAATTCCTGCATGATCGATCGCTGTTGCCATCAATCCACCCAAGGCGTCCACTTCCTTAACCAGATGGCCTTTGCCAATACCACCGATCGCTGGATTACAAGACATTTGTCCTAGCGTATCGATATTGTGAGTCAGCAATAGCGTTTGTTGGCCCATACGAGCCGCAGCCATTGCTGCTTCTGTGCCAGCATGACCCCCACCAATGACAATAACGTCAAAAGGATCTGGATAAAACATGGAGTGTACCTCGGTTGATGAAATCATTCGGACTGAATGTCCAGGAGATGAATTCTACTCAAATTATCGAATTGGGGAAAGTGGCACGATCCTTAAGGTTTAAAAGAAAGATCTTTATTCTGTATATGATCTTTCTGTTAGATCTCTTATTAGGATCGTCAGTTTCTGTGGATAACTAGAAATTCTTCAACATTATCATTCTGTTTACTCGGATCATATCATGTGAATGATCGGTGATCGTTGTCCGTATAAGCTGGGATCAAGATCGTTACTTATGCACAGGTCAAAGAATGAGCTAAAGTTATAAAGTGGATAACCACGGGTTTCAAGCACGATATAAGCATGGTTATCCACAGATAAAGGTTAATAAAAAGAATAAAAACAGAGTAATAAACTGGGGATCCAGTAAAAAAAACGATCTAACACGGGCTTAAATCTTGTTGATCCACTCTGCTAGCCATACCTCGGCAGGATCTTCAGGGATTTCATGCTCGAGAACATCGATTTCCAAACGATCGCCGATACGTGTTGCCCCTAGTTGTGTTAATTGCTCATCTAGCGTCTTAATTGCCCCACAAAAGAGATCGTATTCTTTGTTACCTAACCCAATTGCGCCATAGCGTACCGCGCTAAGATCTGGTTTTTGTTCGGTTAGCGCCTCGCTAAAATCGAGGAGGTTATCAGGCAGCTCACCTGCACCATGGGTGGAAGTCACGATGATCCAAATCCCTTCAACGGGCACTTCATCAAGCTCTGCACCATGTAGGAGTTCACTGGTATGACCGGCTTCGCCTAATTTATCCGCGAGATGTTCTGCAACATATTCGGCACTGCCCAATGTGCTACCCGTAATAAAAGTGATTTCAGCCATAGTCCCTCCTCAATAAAGGCGGCCATTGTACTCGGTGATCAAGCAGTGATCCACCTGTGGATAATAGGGGGATTATTATTTTTTACTAATGCGTAGAGATTGAGCACTGTGGATCAAAGCACAGATAACCTTATCCACAGCAAACTTGAAATTAAGCTTTGATCGGACGATCGATGGGGTTTTGTAAAGAGATCAACGTTTCCGTCGATTGTATTTCGTCAATGGTCTGTATTTTATTCACGAGTACATGCTGTAGGGCGTCTATCGAGCGACACATGACTTTAATAAAGACGCTATAGTGGCCGGTGGTGTACCAAGCGCCCACCACCTCATCTAGGGCTTCGAGCTTTTGTAAAGCAGCAGGGTAATCACGAGCACTCTTTAGAATAATGCCAATAAAGCAACAGACATCAAAACCCAGCTTACGGGGATCGACCGCGATATGAGTGCCTGTTATGACGCCACTCTGACGCATTTTTTCGACGCGTACATGGATGGTGCCCGCGCTTACACCAAACATCTTCGCGAGTTCCGCGTAGGGCGTTTTTGCCTGGTTAAGCAGTACATTTAGGATGTCTCGATCCAGATCATCGAGCTGTGAAGTCTCTGACATATTATTGTCCTTCAAAAAAGCGCCCAGATGGACGCTTAGACGTTAAAACATTATTTACGGCGCCAAAAGCTTGCCTGCGCCAAAGTATACTGGTGTTTACGTGCCGTTTCTCGGATCACGAAGGGGACGTCCTCAGGCGGCTGAATCTCTTCGAAGTCATCGCGTAGTAGTCGCTGTAGGGTGTGATAGGTCGTTACGACCTCACCGTTCTCACGAATCCCCCCTAACCAATTCTCTTTTGGCGTGTACTCTTCTAACCATGTGTAGGGTGAAGAAAGCATCAACACACCGCCGGACTTTAGTAAAGTTGTTAAACTAGTGAGAAAACGCTGGGGTTCGCGCAATCTATCAATAAGGTTTGAAGCAAAGACCAGATCATACTCAGCATGTGTCATCTTTAAGTTACAGGCATCGCCTTGCTGAAAATTAACGTTTTGCCACTGCTCGGAGGTTATCCCTATATCGCTCAGACGAATTTGACAGTAGTCGACCAACTCACCCTCGGTAGGCACTGCGTAACGAAAATCTTCTCCAGTCATAAGTTGAAGTGCGACATCAATAAAACGCGCCGAATAATCGATACCCGTTACTTGGTCGAAGTAGCGGCTGAGTTCAAAGCTTGCACGCCCGGTAGCACAACCGAGATCCAAGGCATGCGTCGTTTCACTGCAGAGCGGAATGACTTTTTCAACGAGGGCTTTAGCATAATTCTCGACACTGAGAAGCGAGCCTCCGTATTGAAAATCGAGATATTGAGCGACCATCGTGTCAGTTTCATAAGGATTAGTTAGCATAGTTTCCTGGTGGGTCGATTCAACGTAGCGAAAGCCAGCGTGTTGGAAAAAGTGGCGACGAAAGGCGTAGCGTGCAGCTTTTAACGCTTCGTTACCGGTTGAGATCCAGCTTCCGCCTTTGATCAGGTTGTGTTTACCATCAAAGGTCGGCGTAGAAAAATCATCATAAAGTGGATGGACATCGAAGCCGTGATAGCCCTTTATCGGTGTGGTCGTCCACTGCCACACGTTACCCACGATATCGAAAAACTTACCTTGAGCAAAATGGTCGACTGGGCAGGAAGAGGCCCAGCCTTGTAAATTGATATTACCGATAGGTGTCTGCCAATCAGGGTGGTCTCCGGCAACCTGTTCACGTAACCATGCCCATTCACTCTCGCTCGGTAATTGAATCGACTTGCCGGTTTTTACTGACTTCCATCGGCAAAAAGCCGCGGCTTCCAGTTGATTAACCTCAGCAGGCCAATCCCATGGGAAGGGTATTTCTTCAGCAAGGACCCGTAGCTTGAGATGATCGGGATGCGAAATATCGCCGACCCAGAAAGTGGGTTTATCGGCTTGTGCGTAGGTTTTCCAGCCCCAGCCTTCCTCATCCCACCACTGAGTATTTTGATAGCCACCCTCTTTAACGAATTCGTAATATTCAGCATGACTCACGAGCATCTGACTGGCTGAAAAAGGAGATACATGACACTGTTGGCGGCCATATTCGTTATCCCATCCGTAGTAATCATCCTTTTTACCTAAGGTAAGGGAGCCGCCCGCTTGCGGGATTAGCCGATTAGACGGGGCATTTTCCTGACCCGTTGCGAACAGCGGACACACCGGCCACATCGGTTGTGGTCTTACCCAACTGATTGGTAGCTGGCGGATGAGTACACTCGATGTTTCAAGGTGAATACGTTCATGCTCAATCCCCATCAATATCGCCCAGGCTGGGTCACTCCACTTGATAGGTAAAGTAAGAGGGAGATGAGTAATCACCTCAATCACTTGCTGGCGCACACGATCCCGATAGTGTTGTACCGCAGCAGGTGTAGGCCAGTCATAGTGATCATCATTCAGATCATCCCAGCTCATTTCGTCGACGCCGATAGCCATTATGGCTTCTATCCGCTCATCGATCCGATCCTTCAGATAACCACCAGCGATCAGTTTATTGATAAAGAACGTTGCAGTATGGCCATAATAGAAAATAAGAGGATGACGTAAGGGGATCGCCTTAGTCGTCCATGCTTTTTCATCGACGAGACAGGTAAATAATTGCTCATAGGTGTGCCAAGTGGCTTGAAAATAATCAAGTATCTCTCGACGTTTTAGCTCCGGGTCAGTGCCGGAGAGCGAAGGAGTAAAAGCGGGATGTAGAGGAGATGTTTTCACGATAGTCGCTTTCCTTATTGTTTATGCTCAAACTATAGCAGTCCCTTAATATTTAGCGGTGTAGGTAGCGTTTTAAACGGCTCTTGAGACCGGTATCAAATGTCCAGATAAAATCGAAGATAGAGAGTAGCCGGGGTTTTCCGTGGTCAGAAAGCGTGACAGCATGAAAACGCTGTTGATGTGCTTGTTGCTGTTCACGGATCTGCTGCTGAGTCTTCTCATTTAGGCGTTGGGCGACGAAATCGGAGATCACCACCACATCGGCTTCTCGCCAACAGTCAGTCTGCAGTTTTTTAACGGCTTCTTCTAAACAATGACCGAGATCAGTCCCCCCGCGAAATCGTTGGCCGAGAAAGCGGATCAATTGCGGCATACCACTCTCTGCAGTGAGTTCATAATGAATGATCTCTTGCGTAAACATCATGACAAAACAGCGGCGGTTCTCCTGAAACGCTATCTTGAGTAAGGCTAAACAGAACGCTTTCGCGCAGCGTTCATTAAACCCGCCCATCGAGCCGGAAGTATCCACGCAGACGATAAAAGGGCCCTTGGGTTGCTGCTCCTGCTCTTGGAAGATGACTGGCCGCTCCTTGGGAATTGGCTGGTGGTCTTCGCCCTGCAACTGATAGGTAAGTAGCCGTTTTTCAATAAGCTTGCGGTAAAATTCGATCTCCAGTTCATTTAAGCTTAGCGCCGCGAGCTCTGGAGGGAGTAACCGTAAGACATCATCGCTCTGATGGATACCTTGTACCTCTTCTGGAAAGCTGCTGGGCTGGCTTTGCCAGATCTGTTCGACGCCTAGAGGGGTGTTCTCTGCCGCGATAGCGTTAGACTCTCGACTACGTCCGAGTTTTTGTGCTAACTCGTTAAGCTGCGGTTGCGCATGTAGAAAATCACTATATTCGGCTAAACGCTCGCTATCGCCAGTCTGTAGAGACGATTTACTCAAGTCCCATAACCGCCCATGGCTTATCTCTTCGTCGTCATCTAACAGGGGGGCCAGAAATCCGCTCATCGCTAGCTGTTTTTTCAGCTCCTCAATCAACCTCTGTTTATGTTGTTCTAATAAGTCGTCATTAAGTGTGAGAGCTTGCAGTGTCAGATTCATCCGCCACCGCTGCATAAATAAACTTTGTTGCGCAGGAGTGAGCGGCTCGTCTTCGGTTTGCCTAAGTAGGCTTTGTGCTTCTTCGTAAAAAGGGGAATTTAGAGCACTAAGCCGCTGACAGGTCTGTTGCAGTTGCTGAGTAAACGGGTAGTAGGTCAGTCCTAATGTTTGGCTATAGAACGCAAATTCTTGTGCTAAGTTATCCGGAACTGGCGTATTTTTTAGCTGTTGGGTTAATGAGGCTTCTATCTGCGGCAGCTCGCGCTGCAGCATTTTCTTTAATTTTGGGCTTTTTTCGAAAAGCAGTACCAGTTGCGGTGCTGTCAGTACGGTCGCTAGAAAATCGTTCAGATTAATGCTGTCATTGAGCGTAAGCAGATTTAACAATGTATCTAAAGAGATCATTGTTGTGCCTGTTCAATATGAGCACTAACATCTTGTAAGCTTGCCTCGATCTCGGCAAGCCACCCATCATTGATGAATAAGCACTGCTGCTGTTGACGAAATAGCAGGCGTTGCTGCTGAAGGCGGTCTTGTAGCTGCGTAAAGCGGTTAACTATCTCGTCAGGGACATCGCTGGAGGCTGTATCATCATCGTAATTTAAGCGTGACGCCTGTAGGCTGATATCTTTTACGACTAAACAATCATGATCATCAACAGATAGATCGAGCGACTGTGGAAAGCCGATACCGTTTAGCTTACCGCGAATATCGCCGCCTTTTTGCAGCCAATGCTCTAATGCTTCGCGCTCAATAATGATATGCATGACTCGCAAATGATGCAGCGTCAGGGGATACTGGAGGAGTAAACTTATCGACGCGCTGGTTAGTGTCGCAGGCAGTTGATAATGAGCCTTGCGGCTAAACATACCGCTCTGCTTCGTTAGCTTAAAAGCGTGCGTTAAACTCTGTTCGTGATGCAACGTCTGCTTTCTAGCGGTAATTTGCTGCAGCTCTACTCGCATCGCTTGCTGCTGCCAAGCGTGGTGTAGGAGAAGTGTACGGATCTCTTGTTCAATGAGTGTACGGGAGGCCGCATTATGCCATAAGCACTCTTTTAATAAGATAAGGTCAACGGGCGCTATCGCTTGCCGTCCGCTAAAAAAGGCACTGGCTTGTAATAAATGAATCGCTTTCTTCCAGCGCCGATCAGAAATATAAGGGGCATCTGGCATATGCTGGAGCTGTTGACGGAGTCGATAGACTAATTCGAAAACGTCTTCAGGGAGTGAGACTTTAGGGATTGCGTGCTGCCATTGAAAGTACTCTTCATCGCTAATCGCTAACTGTTCGTCGTCTAGCGAAAAGTGTGCCTCTTCGGCTTGAAGCAATAATCCATGGAAATGTCGTTTTTCGTTAACGTTGGTTAGCCACAAACGAATGAGCATCCGATCATAGAGCGCTTCTAATCCGCTATCTTCGTCCGGGAGTTCGTTTGAGGCGCTGATCAGCAAACGCATGGGAATTTTGTGCTCATCCTTACCATTGCGAAATCGACGTTCGTTAATCGCGGTTAGTAGGGTATTCAGGATGGCAGGGCCTGCTTTCCAAATTTCATCAAGAAAGACGATTTCAGCATCGGGCAGATAGCCCTCCGTAATCCGTTGATAGCGGCCTTCGTCCTTAAGGGCCTGGATCGAAAGCGGACCGAACACCTCTTCGGGGGTCGAAAATCGGGTCATCAGATATTCGAAAGCGGTAGCATGCTTAAACGCGCACTTGATACGGCGGGCGATCAAACTTTTCGCAATACCCGGCGGGCCCATTAAAAACACACTTTCACCGCTGAGCGCCGCTAATAGGCAAAGTCGAATCACTTCGTGGCGTTCGTAAAGGCCCTTTTCTAAGCTGTTACTAAGGCGGACAATTCTATCAGCGAGGAGTTGTGCGGGTATCATCGGGCATCCTTTTATCGCCGTTTAGGTCGCGATCTAGCGTGGCGAACGTAATTTTTTCTCTTTGCACTGTAAATGATTTTCAGCATTAAGTAATAGCATATGTGAATGCAGGATATGTTTTTTACTAAAACTGTGCATACTGTGCGGATAAAATTAATTATCCAGGTTGTTTAAGACTAATCGATCTAAACAGAAGATTTTTATGAACTCAGAGAATAAACAGTCTACCGCGGCGTTGACACTAGCAGCAATCGGTGTCGTTTACGGGGATATTGGTACAAGTCCTCTCTATACGTTGAGAGAGTGCCTTTCTGGCGAATTTGGTTTTGGGATCGAACAGCAGTCTGTTTTTGGTTTCCTTTCCTTAATTTTTTGGTTACTGGTCGTCGTCGTTTCGCTTAAATATATCAGCTATGTGATGCGTGCGGATAATGCCGGTGAGGGCGGGATTTTAACCCTAATGTCACTGGCTGGACGCAATACCCATGCGACAGCCACGGCAGTCGTCCTGATTTTAGGGTTAATTGGTGGTAGCTTCTTCTTCGGTGAGGTGGTGATCACCCCTGCGATGTCGGTACTTTCCGCGATTGAAGGCTTGGAGATCGCCGCACCGTCGTTAGATGTCTTTATCGTTCCTATCTCGATAGTCGTGATCACCTTATTATTCATGATCCAAAAGCATGGTACCGGCCTAGTTGGAAAGCTATTTGCGCCGGTGATGCTGCTATGGTTTATTCTTTTAGCGATTTTCGGCGTTAATGGCATCCTCAATAATCCTACGGTGCTGCATGCGCTTAATCCTTGGTATGCGCTACAGTTTTTTGTCCATTACAAAACTATCTCGTTCTTTGCGTTAGGCTCGGTGGTACTCGCGATTACAGGAGTAGAGGCGCTATACGCCGATATGGGGCACTTCGGTAAATTACCTATCCGTATCGCGTGGATGCTGGTGGTTCTGCCTTCTTTAGTCCTTAACTACTTTGGGCAAGGGGCACTATTGCTCAAACATCCTGAAGCGATTAAAAATCCCTTCTTTCTCTTGGCCCCGGACTGGGCGCTGATCCCAATGTTGATTATCGCGACCCTTGCGACGGTTATTGCGTCCCAAGCGGTGATTTCCGGCGTCTTCTCACTGACCCGCCAAGCGGTGCGTTTGGGGTATTTGCCCCCGATGCGAATCATTCATACTTCTGAGAATGAATCGGGGCAGATCTATATTCCAGTCGTTAACTGGCTGCTCTATACAGCGGTAATCTTGGTTATTGTCAGCTTTAAACACTCGAGTAACTTAGCAGCCGCGTATGGGATAGCCGTGACCGGGACGATGGTTCTCACGACTCTCCTGTCCTGCACCGTGGCGAGGAAGAACTGGCATTGGAGTCTCTTCTCTGTCGTGCCGCTCTGCATTTTCTTACTCTGTATTGATGTGCCGTTATTCTCGGCAAACCTAGTGAAGATCCTATCCGGCGGTTGGTTACCTCTGACACTGGCGTTGGTGATGTTTATTATCATGACTACATGGAAAAGCGAGCGTTTTCGGGCGTTGCGCAAGATGCATGAACACGGTAATTCACTGGAAGCGATGATCTCTTCTCTAGAAAAACATCCGCCTGTACGCGTCTCAGGCACTGCGGTCTATATGACCAGAGTGAAGAACATCATTCCTTTCGCGTTACTGCATAATCTTAAGCACAATAAAGTTCTGCATGAGCGTGTCGTCCTGCTGACCTTACGGACTGAGGATGCACCTTATGTCCATAATGTGCATCGTGTCAGTATTGAGCAGCTCTCACCGACATTCTGGCGAGTCGTAGCCAGTTATGGTTGGCGGGAAATCCCTAATATGGAAGATATCTTCCATCGGTGTGGTCTGGAAGGCTTGAATTGTCGGATGATGGAAACATCATTCTTTATGTCAAACGAATCGTTAATTTTAGGTAAACGTCCCTGGTACTTACGCTTACGCGGTAAACTTTTCTTAGTCTTGCAGCGTAATGCCTTACGGGCACCAGACCAATTTGAGATCCCACCGAATCGCGTTATTCAACTCGGTACACAGGTTGAAATCTAATCAAAAATAGGCGCATTATGCTGGTCACTCAAGGTGACCAGCTATTTTGAAGTCGGCTATTTCCCTAGTTTACCTCGTTGCAAGGTATCGATATTTCCATAATCTCAGGTGCGCCAGTTTCAGGTGTTTAATGTCTAGCTTTGAAATAATTTACGATGGACAAGTGTTATATCGCTGCGAGGGGATATAACCTGCTGATAGCGAAGGCACTAAAGCCGCGTATTCAAGATGATGAGAAAAAACGTTACAGAAAAACTCCTCTATCTGAGTAATTAAAGAGCGCGAGGTTTTGGCGCGAAATATTTATCCATATTGTGTGTTTTTACAGTAATTAATTCACTCGATATTTCCGTAACCAGGTTAATAATTATCTAAAAAATTGGAGGTTGTTTCCGGACTCTAGGCTATAGCCAAGTTATTTTTAGTTCCGATATTAAACAATTACTGAGTATTTTCGCGCTGCTGTAGTCGATAAAGTAAAAGAATAAGCATCGTAAGGAGAGACCTCGGTCAGCCCTATTTTTGTGATAGTGATTAGGACGTAAATAATGATCTAAATCATGCTATCTGATTTACGTAAGAACGTAACTGAATGAGCAGAGTCTAACTGAATGTTGAATCACAACATAGGTAAGGAGTCTGTATGTACCAGATTGATTATAATAGTTATCGCTCCATTAAAGGATTTAATCGACGCGTTCGTTTTCTGGTCTTGCACTATACTGCGCTTAATTTTGAGAACTCAATTATTGCATTGACAGGTTATTCAGTCAGTGCTCATTACCTTGTTCCTGACCCTTCAGATAAATCATATCTAGATGCCGGTTTTAAAGATATGCGCATCTTTAATCTGGTCGATGAAAATGAACGTGCTTGGCATGCCGGCGCTAGCTCTTGGGATAGCCGAAGTAATCTTAACGATACCTCTATAGGAATTGAGATTGTTAATTTAGCGACTGATAATGACGGGATATATACCTTCCCTGCTTATAATCCGGTCCAGATTGAGGCAATCAAAGAATTGGCAATAAATATCCTTCAGCGTTATCCAGATATTACGCCCATTAACGTTATTGGTCACAGTGATATTGCTCCCGGAAGGAAAAATGATCCAGGGAGTGCTTTCCCGTGGGAAGAGCTTTATGCCGTTGGCGTCGGGGCATGGTTTGATGAGGAAACAAAGAGCAAATATACAGAGCAGTTTAGCCATGATTTACCTTCGAAAGATGACATGATACTCATGCTGAAACGCTATGGATACGATATATCGGGTTCAGAAACCGATAGTGGTTATGCTCAGTTAATACGAGCATTTCAGCTACATTTTCGTCCTTGTGATTACAGCGGTAAAGTAGATTCTGAAACTGCTGCAATTCTTTATGCTCTTGTGGAAAAATACAAATAGGGAAATACAGATTATGAATAAATTTATTATGGGGGCTTGGAGTCAGTCGCTGTCTGGAAAACCCCTTCAGGAATTCGATGTAATTATGTATGGCATGGTGACCAACTTGGATGGACTGACCACTGGGTCAGCGACAAGCCCTGGCTGGAGTCCGGAAAAGCAGAGTAAGCCTGATAATACCCCCAATTTTAAAGGAAAGACGCTTTGGGTTTATGGCGGAGGAGGATGCTCGCCAGAAGGGAAGCCTGCACATCAGGAGGAAGTTCTAAGGATTGCTGAAGCGACAAAAAGTAGGGGCTGGGATGGTGTAGATTTTGATGATGAATGCAATATGAACATTGACCTTGTGATTGAGGCAATGAAGCAGTTAAAAAAATGCAGCAAAGATACAAGCTTTGGTTTTATTGCCGGATATTCCTATAACCATCCGACGACAGATAATGGAAAAAAACTGAACGAAAAGGTGAAAAAGCTTATCCAGTCAGACCAATGTGACCGTTTTATCCATTACTGTTATGCTACGGCTATGTGGAGTAAAGAGGATATTATCAGTAATATTATTCCAGCCTTAAAACAGACGTTAGCACAGGGTGCAGACAGTAAAAAATGTATTCTAGCCCTAACGACAAGGGGGCTGACTGATTGGAATTTAAATTATTTTATCGACCAGGTTCTGGACTTCAATCTTGGCGGGCTTTTTATCTGGAAATATGAAGATCTAAAAGATGAACATTATAAAATCATCAAAGAAAGACTAAGAAAATAAAATAAGCGTTTAACGCTTAACTAAGTGACCGATAGGTCGGTCACTATAATTCTAATACAGAAAGTTAAATTTGTCGCTAATTTAAAAAATAATTCAAAATCTATTAATAGCCACTAATTCCAGCGTTACATTATCTTGGTAAAAGATAAATAAGGGTAGATAGACGATACTCTACTCCTATGCCGATTTCCAACTGCAGGCGTAGCAGTTCCTATAATAGGCCAGTGGACGCTCCAATATTACGTCTTTTGATACTGATCGCTAAAAGGGGATTGGGCTTTACGCCTAATGCCCTATTTTTTCACGCTAGATCTCTACGCTTAGTTACTGCCTGTACTGATCAAAGAGAGTAGATGTTTAATAATGGGTGAGCGATCCCAACGACGCCATGCCAGGGCTATCTCAGTAGTCAACTGCGGGTCCTCGATTTTCCGATAGGACACACCAGGCATCGCAATGATGGTGAGTGACTCTGGAACGAAGGTAAAACCAAATCCGCTGGCAACCATCGCAATCGAGGCAGACATCTGTGGCGCTTGGGTCGCTAATTCGGGTACTACGCCCTGATCATGACAAAAACGGATGATCATGTCATAAAGGCTGGGTGCTAGTTCTCTTGGGAATAAAGTGAGCGGTAACTCTCTGAGGATCGTGTCAAGGGGGGTTTTAGCCTCTTCCTCGCGAACCACCAGAAACATACTTTCTTGAGTAATAGTTTGCAGATTAAATTCTTGGCTCGTTTGACAAGGCAATCTGACAAACGCAGCGTCTAACGTCCCTTCGCGCAGCGATTGCATCAATTGCGACATATTACTTTCTTCTGAAAGCAAGGTCGCCGAGGGATAGAGCGTATGAAATTTTTTTAACCGTTTAAACAGAATGGGGTGAAAGACGCTGGAACAGGCAAATCCTAAGGTCGCTTTACCATTAATCCCGCGCGCAATACCTCGGGTCTTTTCTAGAGCCTGATCGGTCAACAATAATATCTGTCTCGCTTCCTTATAGAAAGCTTCCCCTGCCTCGGTCAATTCCACCCCACTTTTTAAACGCAGAAAAAGCGGCGTACCGATTTCCCTCTCTAAACGGAGAATCTGTTGGCTTAACGGAGGTTGGGAAATTGATAGCCTCTCAGCTGCACGAGTGAAGTTACGCGTTTCAGCGACGGCAACAAAATAACGAAGATAACGCAGTTCCATATCGATAACGTCTTAAAGTCGGGCCTTCCCTATATTGGAACTCGATGGCGGCATAGGTCAACATACTTTCTAAGGTTTTTACTTATAGAGAGGAAAACATGGCTGATCATCTTATTGATTGCGACTGTGCCTCACAACTCGGACAGATGGTTAAACTGGCTCGGCAACAACGACCAGAAAAAGTAGTTTTTCAAACATCGTTGATGAGTGCCTTACTCAGTGGTGTATATGACGGCTCGATGACCGTTGCTGATCTTCTTGAAAAAGGGGACTTCGGTCTGGGCACCTTTAACCATTTAGACGGCGAACTGGTTGCACTCGATCATCAAATTTATCAACTAAAGTCTGATGGTAGCGCACAACAGGCGAGGGTGGATCAACAAACTCCCTTTGCGGTGATGACCTTCTTCCAACCAGACTATTGTCTTGAGTTGAAGCAGCCCATTTCGCGGCAAGAGATTCATCGATTGATCGATCAGCACCTCCCTTCAGATAACCTATTCTGTGCCCTGCGTATAGAGGGGGATTTCCAGCAAGCGCAGACCCGAACAGTGCCTGAACAGTGTCGGCCGTACCGGCCGATGCAGGAAGCGATAGCCGAGCAACCGATCTTTACCTTTAATCAGAAAAACGGGTCGGTGATTGGCTTTCGCACTCCGCAATATATGCAGGGAATCAATGTTGCCGGCTATCACGAGCATTTTATTACCGATGATCGGCAAGGGGGCGGCCACCTTCTAGATTATCACTTACTGTCAGGGCAGCTGACTTTTGGTGCGATTCATAAGCTAGTGGTCGACCTACCTACCGATCATGAATTTCTTAATGCCGACCTACATCCAGACGATCTCGATCAAGCTATACGCGCAGTAGAGAGTTAAGTGGAGATAATCATGCGTAACAAAATCCAAGATAAGCAGTGGCAATCCGGTGCTGACCTCGTCGTCGCACAACTCGAAACACAAGGCGTGAAGCATATTTTTGGGATTCCTGGCGCTAAAATTGATCGTGTTTTTGACTCATTGGTAGACTCTTCTATTAAGATGATCCCCGTTCGACATGAAGCGAATGGCGCCTTTATGGCCGCAGCGATGGGGCGTTTAACCGGCAAGGCCGGCGTAACCTTAGTCACATCTGGCCCTGGGTGTTCCAACATTATTACTGGGATTGCCACGGCGA
Organism: Rosenbergiella collisarenosi; assembly: GCF_018494085.1. Taxonomy (GTDB): domain Bacteria; phylum Pseudomonadota; class Gammaproteobacteria; order Enterobacterales; family Enterobacteriaceae; genus Rosenbergiella; species Rosenbergiella collisarenosi. Next base: position 170,860 of record NZ_JABBFP010000006.1, read on the forward strand.
CGAGTGAAGGTGACCCCGTTGTCGCCATCGGTGGCGCGGTTAAGCGCGCCGATAGTGCCAAGCTAGTGCACCAGAGTATGGATACCGTGGGGATGTTTCGCCCGATCACCAAATACTCGGTAGAGGTAACGTCTGCAGATGCCTTAAGTGAAGTCATCAGCAATGCCTTTCGTAAGGCGGAGTTAGGTCGACCAGGGGGATCGTTTGTCAGCCTACCGCAAGATATCATTAACGAACCGGTCTATGGCCATACACTACCCGTTATCCCGTCGATAAAGCAGGGGGCTGCACCTCTTAGTGCGATTAAAGCGTTAGCTAAACAGGTGGGACAGGCTAAAAATCCGGTGATCCTTTTAGGCTTAATGGCAAGTCAGCCCGACAATGCCCGCGCGTTGAAACAGTTACTGGACGCGAGCCATATTCCGGTCACCAGTACTTACCAAGCCGCGGGGGCTATCTCGCAAGAACATTTTAGTCGTTTCGCTGGAAGGGTAGGATTATTTAATAACCAAGCGGGGGATAAGCTACTACGCCAAGCCGATCTGGTCATTACTATCGGTTACAGCCCTGTAGAATACGAACCGGCTATGTGGAGTGAGGGCAATGTCGCGCTTGCCCATATCGATGTGGTACCCGCTGAACCTGATAATTACTATGTGCCTGATATTGAGTTAATTGGGGATATTGCCCAGACGCTTGAACATTTGACCGAACATCTCTCCAGCCCGCTCGTTCTCAGTCCAGAAGCCAGCCATATTCTTGAGGACAGGCAAGCGCAGAGACAACTTCTCGCCGCCCATGCGTGCAAACTAAATCAATTTGCGATCCATCCCCTGCGGATTGTCCGAGCGATGCAAGACATTATTGATAATGATGTCTCACTGACGGTGGACATGGGAAGTTTCCATATCTGGATCGCTCGCTATTTATATAGCTTTAGGGCGCGACAAATCATCATCTCTAATGGACAACAAACCATGGGCGTTGCGCTACCTTGGGCGATAGGTGCCTGGCTGGTGGATCCTTCTCGGAAAGTGATATCCGTCTCTGGGGATGGTGGGTTTATGCAGTCCAGCATGGAGCTGGAAACAGCTGTCCGCTTAAAGGCCAACATATTGCATATCATCTGGGTCGATGATGAGTACAACATGGTGGCGATGCAAGAACAAAAAAAATACCAACGCGTTTCAGGGGTTAAGTTTGGTGCTATCGATTTCAAAGTCTATGCCGAGGCATTTGGGGCAGCAGGGTTTGCGGTTGAAAGTATCGAACAGCTTGAGCCTATACTCAAACGTGCAATGGAGGTGGAGGGGCCTGCGGTCGTAGCGATTCCGGTGGATTATACTGACAATCCACGATTGATGGAGGAGCTGCATCTGAGTCAAATTATTTAAGAAGGAATAAATAATGAAGAACCTTGTGGCAGTCGTAACAGGAGCAGGACAAGGGATCGGTGAAGCAATCGCATTGCGATTATCTCGTGACGGATTTTGTATCGCAGCGGTCGACCTTGACCGACAGGCGGCAGTGAAGGTCGCAGAGAAAATCGAGCGAGCCGGAGGAAGGGCGATCGGTATCGCGGCCGACGTTGCACAACGTGACCAGGTATTTGCTGCCGTACAGCAGGCTCGGCAAACCTTTAATGGTTTTGATGTCATCGTTAATAATGCGGGGATAGCCCCCTCGACGCCCCTAGAATCGATTACGCCAGAGATCGTGGATAAGGTTTATAACGTTAATGTTAAGGGCGTTATCTGGGGAATGCAGGCGGCGATTGAGGCCTTCAAACAGCAGGGTCACGGCGGTAAGATTATTAATGCCTCGTCCCAAGCGGGACACGTCGGTAATCCAGATCTTGCGGTGTATAGTTCGAGCAAATTTGCGGTTCGCGGGTTAACTCAGACGGCAGCCCGCGACTTAGCACCACTCGGTATTACGGTAAACGCCTATTGTCCCGGCATCGTCAAGACTCCCATGTGGCAGCATATTGATGAAGAGATTTCTGCGGCAGCTGGGCAACCGCCTGGCTATGGAACCGAGCAGTTTGCGAAACGTATTACGCTCGGCCGACTCTCTGAGGCGGAAGATGTCGCAGCCTGCGTCTCCTTCTTAGCGGGACAGGATTCGAACTATATGACGGGTCAATCTTTGTTAATCGATGGAGGTATGGTCTTCAGTTAAGGTTTATCCCACTGCCCATTAGGGGCAGTGGATATTGCATATTTTTTATGAAATCTTCCTGTCGTTACATTATTAATTTGGAATAGATCACGCTTTCAGCGAAACGATTCGACAGCTATCACATTTTCCCCTTTTCTCGATTGAGAGCCAGCGCTCATTTAGTTCATCCTCTTGTCAGCGAAACGTTTCGCTGAGGAGCTAAGTATGAACAAAGGCCAGCTACTACATCCCGATATTGCCCACGTCATTACACAATTAGGACATTTCGACAGCTTAACTATCGCAGATGCCGGATTGCCTATACCACCGGGCCCGCAGCGTATCGATCTAGCGTTAACGCCTGGCATACCAAGCTTTGAGCAGGTAAGTGTGGCCGTTGCTGATTATATGTCTATCCAAAGCCTGTATCTCGCGCAAGAGATCATTGAGCATAACCCTGACCTGCACCGTACTTTACTGGCTCTAGTCGCACGTTTATCTGCAGAACAGGGGCGAGACGTTGATGTCACTTACCTCTCTCATGAGCACTTCAAGTCGTTGACAAAAGAGTCACGCGCCGTGATCCGTAGTGGGGAGTGTACGCCTTACGCCAATGTTATTTTTGTCGCCGGAGTGACCTTTTAATATGGAAGCTCAAAGCCTGTTAGCCCTCACCAATATCGAGAAATCCTTTCCCGGGGTTAAAGCATTAAATGGAGCCTCGCTTCGTGTAAAGGCAGGGCGAGTAATGGCCTTGGTGGGCGAAAATGGCGCGGGCAAATCGACCATGATGAAGATCATGACTGGGATCTATCAGAAAGATGCTGGGATATGTCATTGGTTAGGAAAAGAAACGGTATTTACCGGCCCGAAACAGTCGCAAGAGGCTGGGATTGGGATCATCCATCAGGAGCTTAACCTCATTGGTTCATTGACGGTCGCTGAGAATATTTTCCTCGGACGCGAGCCTTTACGGGCTTTTGGCCGCATCGATTGGCCGATGCTTTACCACGAAGCCGATCAACTGTTGGCGCGCTTGAATTTGCGCTTCTCAAGCAGCGTCCTAGTCGATCATTTATCCATTGGCGATCAACAGATGGTGGAGATCGCCAAGGTACTGAGTTACCAGTCGAAGGTGATCGTTATGGACGAGCCGACCGACGCATTAACCGATACCGAGACGCTATCCCTATTCAAGGTTATCAACGAGTTGAAAGCGCAAGGTTGCGGTATCGTTTATATCTCGCACCGTATGAAGGAGATCTTCGATATCTGCGACGATGTGACGGTCTTTCGTGACGGCCGTTTTATTGGTGAATACGACGTAAATGCTATTGATGAACAACATCTCATTGAACTGATGGTTGGCCGTAAGCTTGAAGAACAATATCCCCATCTTGATAAGCAACATGGTGAGACTCGTTTAGAGGTCAGACACCTCAGCGGCTCTGGTATTGAGGATGTCAGCTTTACCCTAAGAAGCGGTGAAATCCTCGGGTTATCCGGATTGATGGGCGCGGGACGTAGTGAGTTGATGAAAATGATCTACGGTGCCTATCCCAAAACGTCAGGCAAGCTCCTTCTCAATCAGCAGCCTATTTCGGTTCGAACTCCTCAGCAGGCACTGGCGCAAGGCATTGTCTATATCTCGGAAGACCGTAAACGAGAAGGTCTGATCCTTGGAATGTCGATCAAACATAATATGTCGCTGACGGCATTACCTTATTTCTCAGGTTTCGGCGGAGCGTTGAAACACCACGAGGAGCGGCTAACCGTTGGCGATTTTATCCGGCTGTTTAATATCAAAACCGACTCAATGGATAAAACTATCGGTTTACTCTCTGGCGGTAATCAACAAAAGGTCTCGATTGCTCGCGGGTTGATGACTAAACCCAAGGTTCTAATTTTGGACGAGCCGACCCGTGGTGTAGATGTGGGGGCGAAAAAAGAAATTTATCAGTTAATCAATCAATGTAAGGAAGAGGGGTTAAGCATCATTCTTGTCTCCTCTGAAATGCCAGAGGTGTTGGGAATGAGCGATCGAATCTTAGTGATGCATGAAGGGCGGATCAGCGGGGAGTTTACCCGGGAACAGGCGACTCAGGAGCGACTTATGGCCGCGGCAGTCGGCAAGCAGCATAGCAAGGAGCTAGTAATATGAGTACAACCACCGCGACCGTAACGTCCAGACGTTCTCTACGCTATCGACTGATAGAGCAGAAGTCACTTATTGCGCTATTGGTATTGATAGCGGTAGTAGCGACACAAAGTAGTAATTTTTTCACCTTAGCGAACCTCTTCAACATTCTACAACAGACCTCGGTAAACGCGATTATGGCCGTGGGAATGACGTTAGTCATTTTAGCTGCCGGTATCGATCTCTCAGTGGGATCTTTATTAGCCTTTACCGGAGCATTGGTCGCGTCGTTAATAGGCCATGAGATCAATGCCCTACTTGCGGTAGCGATAGCCCTGATGGCTGGCGGGCTTATCGGTGGGGTAACCGGAATGGTGATTGCCTGGGGGAAAGTTCAAGCCTTTATCGCCACCTTAGTGATGATGCTGTTACTCCGAGGCGCTACGATGGTGTTTACCGATGGTAGCCCGATTAGTACAGGCTTTAGCGATAACAGTGACCGTTTCAGCCTTATTGGAATTGGGCAGCTGGCGGGGATACCGACTCCAGTATGGATTATGTTCATCGTATTTATTGGGGCGTGGTATCTCCTCAATCATACGCGTTTAGGACGTTATATTTATGCCCTCGGCGGTAATGAAGTAGCCACTCGCTTGTCGGGAATTAACGTTAACCGGATCAAAATTACGGTCTATGCCCTCTGTGGAGCGTTAGCCGCCTTAGCGGGAACTATCGAGGTTGCCCGGCTTTCTTCGGCGCAGCCTACCGCTGGAACAGGGTATGAGCTGGATGCAATCGCCGCAGTCGTACTCGGGGGGTGCAGTTTATCGGGAGGACGCGGACGCATAACTGGGACATTGATTGGCGCATTGATCCTCGGTTTTCTCAATAACGGATTGAACCTAATGGGTGTTTCTTCGTATTTCCAGATGATAGTCAAAGCCATTGTTATTCTGCTAGCCGTGCTGGCAGACAATAAAAGCCATAAATAACTGTTCGCTTTCCAAGGATACATTTGATGAAAAAACTAACGGCGCTTTCACTCTTAATCGGTACGATGTTTTGCGGCCAAGCTCTCGCCAAAGAGACCATCGGACTTGTCATCTCAACCTTAAACAATCCCTTTTTCGTCTCGCTAAAACAAGGCGCTCAACGCGAAGCCGACAAGTTGGGGTATGAGTTGGTAGTGGTTGATTCACAGAATAATCCAGCGCGTGAGCTGGCAAATATCCAAGACTTAACGGTACGGGGCACGAAACTGTTGCTTATCAATCCCACAGATTCGGATGCCGTAGGAAATGGTATTAAAATCGCTAACCAAGCGAAGATCCCGGTTATTACTCTAGACCGCGTCGCATCTCAGGGCCAAGTAGTCAGCCATATAGCCTCGGATAACGTCAAGGGCGGTACGATGGCTGGCGATTTTATCGCGCAGAAACTGGGTGATGGGGCGAAAGTCATCCAATTACAGGGGATAGCGGGTACGTCTGCCTCGCGCGAAAGAGGAAAGGGGTTCACGACGTCGGCTGAAACTCATCATTTTACTATTCTGGCTCGCCAACCCGCAGACTTTGACCGGACTAAAGGGTTGAATGTCATGCAGAACCTGTTACAAGCACACAGTAACGTGCAAGCGGTATTCGCCGAAAACGACGAAATGGCATTAGGCGCATTAAGAGCCCTGCAGACCGCCGGAAAAAAAGATGTGCTGGTGGTAGGCTTTGATGGAACGGCCGATGGTATTGCTGCAGTGAAGAGAGGTAAGTTGGCGGCAACGGTTGCCCAGCTTCCAGAACAGATTGGTATGACAGGCATTGAGAACGCGGATAAGGTATTAAAAGGTGAAACCATACCTAAGGTCATCCCCGTCGACTTAACCTTAGTCACTCAACATTAATGTTAAAGCGGTACTCCGTGTGAGTACCGCCAAGGAATGGCAATCATGCAAGTGAATAGAAAAATGGCGGTCCTGGGGAGTATTAATATCGATCATGTTTTACAGGTACCGCATTTTCCTCGTCCAGGAGAAACGTTGACCGGCAACCATTATCAGCAGAGTTTTGGTGGTAAGGGAGCCAACCAAGCGGTTGCAGCGGGAAGGAGTGGGGCCTCGATCACCTTTATCGCACGCGTGGGAAATGATGATATCGGACAGGTAGTGATTCAGCAGTTATCGCAAGATAATATTGATATTTCTGCAGTAGAGGCAACCGACGACGCTGCAACGGGCCTTGCGATGATTTACCTCGACGATCGCGGCGAAAACACGATTGGTATTTATCCCGGTGCCAATGCACTGTTAACAGAAGAATATGTACAAAAACATCAGCAAGTCATTATTGATAGCGATGCACTTTTATTACAGCTTGAAGTGCCCTTACCCAGCGTACTCGCCGCTGCTCAGCTCGCCAAACAACATGACGTGTTAACAGTATTGAACCCTGCACCCGCTCAGCCACTCAGTAATGAGCTACTTGCGCTTATCGATATCATTACGCCGAATGAAACCGAAGCCGAGTCGCTGACTGGCGTCGCGGTTAACACCGATGACGATGCTTATCGCGCGGCATGCGTACTGCACAGTAAAGGTATCCATACCGTGGTCATTACCTTAGGAAGCCGGGGTGTTTGGCTTAGTATTGAGGGACAGGGTCAACGACTACCAGGCTATGATGTCACGGTTAAGGATACCATCGCCGCGGGGGATACGTTTAACGGTGCCTTTTTATGTCGATACTTAGAGAATGCCGATCAACAGGAGGCCGTTAGCTTTGCACAGGCGGCTGCGGCCATCGCTGTATCACGACAAGGTGCGCAAACCTCAATACCTTGGCGCGAAGAGATCACTGATTTTCTTAATCAATAAGGATAGCGAGTTGGCAACGATAAAGGACGTGGCACGGAAAGCCGGTGTATCGACATCTACCGTATCGCACGTGATTAATCAAAATCGGTTTGTGAGTACGGCTATCCAGCAGCGGGTCACTCAGGCCATCGAACAGCTTAACTATACACCTTCGGCGCTAGCTCGGAGCCTGAAACTTAATCAAACACGCACGATAGGAATGCTCGTCACTACGAGTAGTAATCCTTTTTATGCAGAGATCGTGAAAGGGGTTGAAGACAGCTGCTACGAGCGAGGCTATAGCTTAATCCTCTGTAATACCGCCGACGATGAACAACGGATGAGCCGTAGCTTAGAGACGTTAATCCAAAAACGCGTCGATGGATTACTATTAATGTGCAATGAGGGACATGCGGCATTAGCGCCGACACTGCAACGTTATCCGTCGCTACCGATAGTGATGATGGACTGGTCTCCCCTTACGGGCTTAGGGGATGTAATCGAAGAGAACGCACTATTTGGGGGCGAGTTAGCAACGCTACACCTGATTAAGCGTGGTTATCAGCGTATTGCCTGTATTACCGGCCCACTTGATAAGAGTACGGCGAAAAGGCGCTTGGCAGGATTTAAACGTGCGTTACTCGCCTCAGGCCGGGATATCGATGAGAACTATATTATACAGGGCGATTTCGAATTTTCTGGCGGTATGGTCAGTATGGAAGCGCTGCTAGCGCTCTCCCCCCGCCCCGATGCAGTGTTCGCTTGTAATGATGCCATGGCGGTGGGCGTTTACCAGGCATTGTTCCGGGCCGGTCTCACCATTCCCGATGATATCGCGGTGATTGGTTATGACGATATAGCGCTGTCTGAATACCTCACGCCGCCATTAACCACCATTCACCAGCCCAAAGATTCTCTAGGATTGATGGCGATAGACTTATTGCTCCATCGCATAGAAAGCAAAAAAGGAGGAGCCCCCGTTTCTTGGGAGCTCACGCCTGAATTGGTGAGCCGCTCTTCGACTTAGTCCTTTTGCTTTGGACGCTTGATCAGGTTTTCGCCATCTCGCTGCATTAATAGTAGAAAAGTGCCCCCCGCGATAACGGTGACGATACCCATCGTCACGAATGTTGCTTGGAACTGTCCTTCGGTTGAGGGCTGGTAATCCTGCCAAAATCGTAATACTGCGGCACTTACACTAACGCCAAAACTGATAGCTAATTGCTGAGTTACCGCAAGCACACTATTGCCCCCGCTGGCATGCTCGTCTGTCAGGTCTGCCAATGTAATGGTATTCATCGACGTAAATTGTGTAGACATCGCCATCCCGATAAGGAATAGCGGTGGCAGTAACCAAAGGATAGAGTGCTGGGCCGATTGCAACGCGAAGCTCATAATAAGTAAGCCGATAATCACACTTATGCCGACTAGGGTGCGACGATAGCCCTGGCTCCGAAGTAGGGGAGTGACCGTCGACTTCGCTAACACGGCGCCTGCAGCGGTGGCAATCATAATGAATCCGGCAAATAACGCGGAGTAGCCGAAAGCGACCTGTAGGAGTAAAGGAATAAGAAAGGGAATACATCCGGTCCCGAGTCGAGAGGCTACATTACCCGCGATACCGACAGAGAAAGTTCTAATCCTAAACATCGCTAAATTTATTAACGGTGTCGCGTGCTTGAAGGCATGCTTTATATAGAGCGCGAGTAGTAGCGCTCCGAGCATCATCGCGCCTAGCGCTATACTCAACGAAATCTGGGCTTCACCAAGCAGTTCAACCCCGACAGATAATGCGACAATCGAACCACTAAATAGAACAAAACCGATTAAATCAAATTTCCGCTTTGGTACTGTAAAGTCCGGCATATATTTACGGGCAAAAAATATCCCTATTAGCGCGATAGGGATATTGATAAGAAAGATCCAATGCCACGTTGCATAGGTGACAAAAAAACCACCCAATACCGGCCCCAATACTGGACCTAGTAGCCCGGGCATGGTGACAAAGTTAAGGATGGGGAGGAGTTCATTGCGTGGATAGGCCTTTAATAAGGTCAGTCGGGCAACAGGCATCATCATCGCCCCCCCGATACCTTGCAGTACTCGCGAAGCCACAAGCATAGAAAGCGAGTGTGAAACTGCGCAGGCGAGGGATCCTATAGCGAATAGTGTGACAGCAGTGATGAAGACCTTTCGCGTTCCGCAACGATCAGCCAGCCAGCCACTCACTGGAATTAACATTGCGACGGTTAACGAGTAACTAATAATCGTTGATTGCATAGCAAGGGGAGAGCGGTGAAGGCTATCAGCTATTGCGGGTAATGCTGTGTTCAATATGGTGGCATCTAATGCCTGCATAAAGAAAGCCATCGCAGCAATCCAAGGCAGCCCCTTAAGATCACTTGTCGAACGAACCATTGAAAGGCCCTTTAATTATTGAATTAGTCTGCTAAGTATACGCATGATTAGTCTGAGTTTTGAGGCTAAATTGATTTACATCACGGCTTTTATTATGGGAATAAGGACTGGGTGTTGATAAAAGCAGCGGTTTTACCTCGTTTTTGTGTGATATCTGAACGGGTGGCTGTAATAATCACCACTCAGTAAAAAAGTTTAAATAATCCCTTGCGCTCTCAGCGGAACTCCCTATAATGCGCATCCACTGACACGGCAAAGCACGATACGCAGCG
>NZ_JABBFP010000007.1 GCF_018494085.1 Rosenbergiella collisarenosi
GCTGCGTATCGTGCTTTGCCGTGTCAGTGGATGCGCATTATAGGGAGTTCCGCTGAGAGCGCAAGGGATTATTTAAAAAAATTACTCGTTCGATTCTTTTCTAATCGAACCACTCAAATAGCCAGCGATTTGCTCTTTTTATCGGCAATTTTTCGACTAAATTCCCGTACTTTATCCCATTGGGTGTATTCCACTTCTTTACTCTTGTCGGTTTCTCCTCCGGTCATCTTCATAATGAGGCCAATCATAAAACGATCAAACCACCGATAACGGGGGTAACGCAGCGCACCCGCAAAGACGACTACCTCATCGGGCGCCCATGGTGAGCTGCTTAGAAACTTCTGCGTGTAGACGTTGGTTTCGGGGGATGCTTTCTCTGGCTTACGCGCGGTGAGGTTGACCGAGTAAAAAGCTGAGACACGTTGAGCCAACTCTTGAGTGTGAGCATTGACGAATTCGGCCAACTGCGGCGCGAAACGCCCATAACGAATAGAGGCACCAATAATCACTTTATCGTAAAGCGACCAGTCGATAACTGGCGAGGCGCTTAAATCGTAGAGATCGACCTGTTGCGGAACCATCTCCAGTTGGATTGCTTGCGCAATTTTATGAGTCTGGCCATCACGGGTTGAGTAGAGAAGCAGTGTTTTCATTCAGATACCTATTGACGCCAAAAAGTGGGTGTGAAAAGAACCAGTAAAGTAAAGACCTCTAAACGACCGAAGAGCATTGTGGAGATCAGTATCCATTTCGCCGTATCGTTCATAGAGGCAAAGTTGTCTGCGACGACCCCTAAGCCTGGGCCTAGGTTATTCAAGGTAGCCGCGACCGCGGCGAAAGCTGAGAAATTATCTACCCCCGTCGCAATGATCGCCATCATACTTACCAAGAAGACTAGTGCGTATGCCGAGAAGAATCCCCACACCGCCTCAATGATACGTTCAGGGAGAGGACGATCGCCTAATTTAATCGTATACACCGCGTTAGGATGTACTAGGCGTTTCAGTTCTCGGTTCCCCTGCTTAAAGAGTAATAGAATACGAATTACTTTTAATCCTCCCCCCGTTGAACCGGCACAGCCTCCAATAAAGGCAGTACATAATAGAAGGACGGGGAGAAATAGCGGCCAATGGGCGATACTGTCGGAGGTAAATCCTGCCGTTGTGGCCATTGATACGACCTGGAAAAAAGCTTGGTCGAGCGTCGCCCAGAAACCTTGGTAGACGTGGTGCGTCATTAAGATCAGGGTAGCGACGATAACTAAGCTTAATTGTACGCCGATGAAGACGCGGAATTCTGGGTCACGCCAATAGACCTTCAAGCTACGTCCAGAGAGTAAAGAGAAGTGTAGACCGTAATTACACCCTGAAATTAACAGGAAGATAGCGATGATAGTGTTGATCAATGGGCTATTAAAATAACCGACACTCGAGTCATGAGTGGAAAATCCACCAATCGAGATGGTTGAAAAACTATGCCCAATCGCATCGAAGAGCGGCATACCCGCAAACCACAGCGCCAAGGCGCACGCTACGGTCAATAATACATAGATGAGCCACAACGTCTTAGCGGTCTCAGCAATACGCGGGCGCATTTTATTATCTTTAAGCGGTCCCGGCATCTCAGCGCGATAGAGCTGCATCCCCCCCACCCCTAATATTGGTAGGATTGCCACGGCGAGAACGATGATCCCCATCCCTCCTAACCATTGCAGCATTTGCCGATAGAAAAGAATCGCTTTCGGTAGTGTATCTAAACCAATCAGCGTGGTGGCACCGGTAGTGGTGAGACCTGAAAAAGATTCGAAAAAGGCATCAGTCACCGAGAGGTGTGGACGTTCGGCAAACATAAAGGGTAATGCCCCGACGCTACCTAGTACTATCCAGAATAGTACAACGATAAAAAAACCCTCTCGGGGTTTTAGCTCACGGCGATGTTTACGATTAGGCCACCATAATAGCGAACCTATCACTAATGCCGTCAGAAAGGTCTGGCTGAATGCCCTTCCTGCCCCATCTCGATAGATCAATGCGACGAGACCCGGCAACATCATGGTGCCAGAGAAAATAATAATTAAAAGACCTACAATACGGGTAAGGGCTCGGAATTGCATGCTGCCTGTCCTATTCGACCTGATTCAGGATTATCTATTGCTGCTGTAAATGTAGTTCACCGCGACTGAACTGACTAAGTGCTTCATTGCACTCTGCCAGGTACCGCTCAGGTAGAGCGATAACGGCAGTGACCCGTTCGGTGAAGTGAGTATCAAGGATATCGCCTTGGAAACGCTGAACGATACGTTCAACCTCTGCCAGCTGTGCATAATGGCAGTCAAGTCGATAAGACTGTTTTGGGATCTTAAGTTGGCGTTCAAGTTGAGTGAGCGCTAGCTGCACCCCTCCCCCATAAGCCTTTACTAGCCCGCCGGTTCCGAGCATCACGCCACCATAGTAGCGCACAACTACTGCGGTTACCTCACCCAGCCCACTGCCCATCAATTGTGCCAACATAGGCTTCCCTGCCGTTCCCGAAGGCTCACCATCATCAGAGAATCCTAACTGTTGTGAGTCATTCGGGGCACCCGCAACAAAGGCCCAGCAGTGATGGCGAGCCATTGGGTGTTGCTCACGCAGAGTTTGTACGGCCAGCTTCGCCGCCGCAGTCCCCTCAGTGTGTACAATATAAGTGAGGAAACGACTTTTTTTTATCGTCTCTTCTACGAGGAGTTGTGGCTGTGCAGGGATCGGGTAACTGTGCATTAGGGTAGCTGCAGATCCCGGGTCATGTTTTCAATATGTTCAGCCCAAATGATGACATTATCCTCAATACGGATCCCGCCATAACCTTTCAGCTCTTCAATCGCGTTCCAATTAAAGTGCTGACTATAAGCACTGTTGCGCCAAGGTGCGAGGAGTGACTCAATAAAGTATAATCCCGGTTCAATCGTCAGCACCATACGCGGCTCAATAACGCGCGTACAACGTAGCCAAGGATATTCCGCGGGCGCGGCGAGATGAGTCCCTTGATCGTCCTGCATAAACCCGGCGACATCGTGGACTTGTAATCCCAGTGAATGACCGACACCGTGCGGCATAAAGATAGAAGTGATGTTCTCGCTGACTAAAGCGTCCTCACTAATTCCTTTCATAATCCCGGTTTCACAAAGAATCGAGGCGATACGCTGATTCATTTGTCGATGATAGTCGCTGTAGCGCTCCCCCACTTTTAAAGAAGCAATAAGCGCCAATTCATGCTGGTTCACCGCCTCCACTAATTCTGCATATAACGTTGTAGGGGACGCCGCATAAGAACGGGTGAGATCTGCGGCATAGCCATTAAATTCACTGCCTGCATCGAGCAGGAAACTTCGCGGCGTTAGCGGACGATCATGGTCCAGATGGGTATAGTGCAGCACCGAAGCATGTTCATTAAGCGCGACGATATTACCATACGGCACATTGGTATCTCGTTGTCCTGTCGCCGCAAGATAGTGATTATTAATCTCGAATTCGCTCGCGCCCGCAAAGAAACTGTCCCGTGCTGCTAAGTGCCCCTTCACAGCACTGCGCTGCGCTTCTCGCATGCAGTACAGCTCGTAATCGGTTTTAAAACTACGGTAGTAATGGAGGTAGTTAAGAATATCCTGCGGATTATGCTGCGCGGCAGGAATACCCAGCTCAATGGCTCGTTGCGTAGCAGAGCCGAGATAAGCCACATTACTCCGCTGACTCGGTAGCAGTGATGCAATATCGTTGGCTTGTTTAAGCGCAACCACATCGAATTCACGACTCCAATAAGTATCCGGGAGTGGATCGACTTTATGCCAGTAGTCGGTAGGCGAATAGAAATAGAGGGTGGGACGCGTCCGACCGTCAACCCAAAGCCAGCAGTTGGCTGTCTCAGTAATCGGTAGCCAAGCTTTAAATAAGGGATTCACTTTAAAGGGGTAAGCATGGTCATCTTGGAACGCGGTAATAAGCTCTCCAGAATGAATTAATAATGCATCGCGCTGAGATCGCGCCAAGATAATACGCGCGTGGTCAATCAAACTATCAAGATGAGCGCGATAGAGTGCCGGTAACGAATTCATTCTGCCTTCTCCAAACGGTTCAAAATCAACGCTTATGGTAGCACAGCTTTTTACTGGATTGCGCAAAGGCGACTTTTGTCTGAAGCTGGTCGCTGATACCTCGTACTTCTTATTGTGGCTATGAAACAAAGAAGCCGATAAACAGGTATCGGCTTCTTTGTTTTTTATCTACTCTCTGACGCGGTTACCTCGTTAAAGGAAAGCGAAAGCATCGCCATAAATATTCTCTACTTTCGCCCCCGCTTCAGCACAGAAACGTTCACGCGCTATTTTCGCCATTTCAAAACGACCCGCGATATAGATATCGTGCTCCGCGAGCGAGACGTGGTCGTTGAGTACCGCAGGGAGTACGGTGCCCGTACGCCCTGGCCATTGACTATCAGGCTGTTCAACGACCGGAATAATTTTTAGCGTAGGATGACGCACCGCTAACGCCTCCAGTTCAGTGAGGTCGTAGAGGTGATGAGGTTCGCGCCCCCCCCAATACAGCTCAATTTCACGTTCGGGGTTTTCGGCTAGCGCTGTCAATAAAATCGAACGGGCATAAGAGAACCCCGTGCCTCCGGCAATCAGGATTATCGGGCGATCGCCCCCTTCACGTAACCACGCATTACCGTGTGGCATATCGACTTGGATCGTCTTCTGTTGGCGGATCTTGTCCATCACAGCCATAGCATAGAGATTCATATCGGAGGCGCCGATGTGTAACTCGATGATATCTTTCTCCATCGGTGTTGAGGCTACCGAGAAGGGTCGTTTATCTTGTTCATCCATGACTACCATTAAGTATTGGCCAGCATGGAAGGTAAATTCGGTTTCAGGAACAATCCTGACGCGGTAAACGGTCTCAGTGATAGCTTCTACAGAAATTACATTACAGCTTAAAATAGTCATTCGTTACCTCTGTCAGGCGTAGACAAGTTTATTGATGAGTTGGCTTATCGTTCGATGAGAAGATAGCGAGATCATCCCAGAGGGCATCGATGCGCGCCGTCACCTGTGGATCTTTCACAATCGGACGTCCCCACTCGCGATCGGTCTCGCCCGGCCATTTATTCGTTGCATCCATTCCCATTTTCGACCCTAAACCTGAAACAGGTGAGGCAAAATCAAGATAATCGATCGGCGTATTTTCAACCAATACGGTATCGCGCGCAGGATCCATACGCGTTGTAATCGCCCAAATTACATCGTTCCAATCGCGCGCGTTCACATCATCATCACAGACTATAACGAATTTGGTGTACATGAATTGCCGTAAGAAAGACCAGACGCCAAACATAACGCGCTTTGCATGGCCTGCATACTGTTTCTTGATGGTGACTACCGCTAAACGATACGAACACCCTTCTGGAGGAAGATAAAAATCGACGATCTCTGGGAATTGCTTAATCAGAATAGGAACTAACACCTCATTCAGGGCAACACCCAGGACTGCAGGTTCATCCGGCGGACGACCGGTATAGGTCGAATGGTAAATGGGCTTATCTCGGTGAGTCACATGTGTCACGGTAAAGACTGGGAAATCATCGACTTCATTATAATAGCCCGTGTGGTCGCCATAAGGACCTTCCGGTGCGAGATCGCCAGGTTCGATATAGCCTTCTAGCACAATCTCGGCACTTGCTGGCACTTCTAGATCCGAGGACAAGCATTTAACGACTTCCGTTTTGTTACCGCGCAATAGCCCAGCAAAAGCGTACTCGGATAACCCATCTGGCACCGGAGTAACTGCGCCTAGGATCGTCGCAGGATCTGCGCCCAAGGCGACACTTACCGGAAAGCGTTCTCCGGGATGAGCTTTACACCACTCTTGAAAATCGAGTGCGCCACCACGATGGGACAACCAGCGCATGATGAGCCTATTTTTACCGATAACTTGTAGGCGATAGATACCCAGATTCTGCCGCTCTTTATGCGGGCCTCTGGTCACCACTAGCCCCCAAGTTATCAGTGGTGCCGCATCCTCTGGCCAACAGCGCATTACGGGGATCTTACCCAGATCGACGCTATCGCCTTGATCTACGTGATGTTGGCACGGCGCAGAGCGTAACCGTTTAGTCGGCATGTTGAGGACATTTTTGAAACGCGGCAGTTTGTCGAACAGATCGCGAAAGCCACGAGGTGGCTCAGGCTCTTTTAAAAAAGCGAGAAGCTCACCGACTTCACGTAATGCGCTGACTTCTTCACGCCCCATTCCTAACGCGACGCGTTTCGGCGTACCAAAGAGGTTGCACAGTACAGGCATGTCGTAACCCTTCGGGTTTTCAAACAACAATGCCGGCCCACCCGCTCGTAACGTCCGATCGGCAATTTCAGTCATTTCAAGATTAGGATCGATCGGTAATGTAATACGTTTTAATTCGCCGATCGCTTCTAGCTGCTGAATAAAGTCTCTTAAATCCTGATATTTCATAAGGGGTGATATCTACGATTATTATTAGCAATACTGCCATTATATGTGTGAATAGCGGCTGGCGCTGAGATTTATTTAGTTAATTCCAGAATTAACCGAGGTATTCAGAACTCAACAATTAAGTAAACTATACCAATAAATAGTGGTTTGTTATCATGCGCGATTATCTTTGGAGAGACTATGGCTGGCTGGTACTTACTGTATTGCAAACGTGGGCAGATCGCTCGAGCACAAGAACACTTGCAGAGGCAAAACGTTACTTGCTTCGTACCCCTGATCGAGACTGAAAAGTTAGTACGCGCGAAAGTTAAACGCGTTGCAGAGCCCCTATTCCCGAACTATCTCTTTTTAAAGTTCGATCCGGAAATCATCCACACGACCACTATTAGCGCCACACGCGGAGTTAGCCATTTTGTTCGCTTCGGTTCAACCTTAGCACGCGTTCCCGAACAAGTCGTGACTGCACTGCAAAACAGCCCCGCGATACCTGAACACTCTCCGGCATTGCTGCAGGTAGGCGAGAGCGTCGTGATTACCGAAGGTATTTTCGAGGGGATGAGCGCTATCTACCAAGAGACTGATGGTGAAACACGCTCAATTTTACTGCTCAACTTATTGAACAAGACTGTTGCGCGCAGCATCGAAAACGATGCATTTAGCAAAGCCTCATCACAACCCGCTCAACCCGAATAAACGACGGGCATTACTATCAGTTTGTACCGCTAAGGTTTGTGCATCCTCGCCCCGCCACATCGCGACTTGCTGAACAATATGCGGAAGGTAGCAAGGCTCATTACGCCGTGATGGCGGTCGTGGTCGCATGTCGCGAGGTAATAGATAAGGTGCATCAGTTTCAAGTAACAATCTGTCGGCAGGGATCGTAGGGAGTAACTCGCGAACCCCTAATCCCCGGCGCTCATCGCATACCCATCCTGTAATACCAATCATTAGTCCGTGAGATAGATAGTCCTCGAGCTCTCGTTGCGTGCCCGTAAAACAATGCACCACTGCGGCAGGAAGTTTGGGTAACCACGGGGTAAGGATAGCCATAAAACGGTCATGGGCTTCACGGCAGTGGAGAAAAACCGGCATTGATAATTCAGCGGCAAGTTCAAGCTGCGCGTTAAAGGCATATTCCTGCTGTTCTGGGGCCGATATATTCCGGTTGTAGTCCAGACCGCACTCGCCGATAGCCACAACCTGCGGCTGATTGACAAGACGACGCAAGGTACTCGCCGTTTCTTGGGACCATTCACTGGCATGATGCGGATGCACACCGGCAGTGGACCAACAATAGCCTGGGTGTTGTGCAGCAAGGAATTGTGCTTGCTGGCTTTCTAATGCATTCGTTCCGGTAATAAGGATGCCGGTAATTCCCGATTGTTGAGCACGGGAGACGATTTGTTTTCGATCTTTCGCAAACTGTGTACTTGTAAGGTTAACACCAATATCAAACATCTTATTTTCCAACGCGAGGCCACTCGATAGTGGCCTGGTTCAACGTTGTTCCGCAGTGTATTCCGCAGAACCTGAGAGCGGGACCTCAGGATTCGCTATCCTGCTCCTTATCCCAACGTCCTTTTCCTACATAATAACGAGAGAAGAATACGCCGACTTCGAATAGGCAGTACATCGGAATAGCGAGTAAAGTTTGAGAAAAAACGTCAGGAGGTGTTAACAGCATCCCTACCACGAATGCCCCAACTAGAATATAGGGGCGTTTCTTACGCAAATCATCAGGGGTAGTCAGGCCAGTCCAGCAGAGTAGGACGATGGCAATTGGTACCTCAAAAGCCACGCCAAACGCCATGAAAATCGCCATTACGAAATCGAGATAGTTACTGATATCCGTCGCGATTTGTACGCCTTGAGGTGCTGTTTTAGCAAAAAAACCGAAAGCGAGTGGAAATACGATGAAGTAAGCAAATGCCACACCAACGTAAAAAAGTAAGCTACTTGAGAAGAGCAGTGGCATGACGAGCTTACGTTCATGGCGATAGAGCGCAGGGGCAATAAATGCCCAAACCTGATACAGGATCACCGGTACGGCTAAAAATACTGAGACGATAATCGTCAGCTTAATCGGCGTAAAAAACGGCGAGGCAACATCCGTTGCGATCATGCTCGCGCCTACCGGCATTTGCTTGATCAGGGGTGCGGCAATCATTTGATAGATATCGTTAGCAAAGTAGATCAAGGCTAAAAAAATGATCAGCACAGCAATAATACAGTTAAGTAGTCGCTTACGTAGTTCGATTAAATGACTAATTAGCGGTTGAGTATCTTCGACTTCCATTAACTTTTATCTTCACGAGTAGAGGGGTTGGTTTCATCGGTGACCCGCTGAGGCACTTCAGCAACAGGTTCTGACCTTTTAGCCTGCGCCGCCTTTTCGTCTTCAGGAGTCACCAAACGTGAGGTCTGTGTAACTGGCTTATCGACTACGCTAGGCTGAGAAGTTGGTACTGGCTTACCGCTATCCGTTGTTGCGGCGTGGGACGCAAGATCCTCGTCGCGCTCGGTCTCGATAGACTCGTGGTAGCTGCGTTTTACTGATTCTGCCGTTTTACGTAGCTCTTCTATCGACTCTTTGAGTTCGGGCGAAAGCGCGCCTTTACCCGCCTCTTCGACTTTTTTTACGCTATCTTGCAGCTCTTGAAGCTTGAGTTCTTGCGCAAGCTCGTGCTGAACATTCGCCGCCAAAGAACGGATAGCTCGGATCCACCCCACCACCGTTTTAACGGCAACGGGAAGCCGTTCAGGACCAAGCACGACAAGTCCTATCACGAAAACTAAGAGTAATTCGCTAAATCCAATATCAAACACGATTTATACCTGATCTTTATCTTTGTGCTTAACTTCAGGTTGCGAAGTCTGTTCAGATTCAGAGAGGGATTTTGGTGAAAAATCGGCATCCTGATCTTTTTTCGCGTCGTCGTCACTCATTGCTTTTTTAAAGCCTTTGATCGATGACCCTAAATCTGACCCTAAGTTACGTAACTTTTTGGTACCGAAAAATAGGATGACGATAACGGCAATGATGAGGAGTTTGGTAATACTAATCCCGGCCATAGTAACCTCAGAATGATAATAGCTTGTTAATTAAAATCAATCATACCAGATGTCGGGCATCAATACTTTGCCCGGCAATCAGTCTTTACGTAGTTTTTCGCCAACCCGCTAGCCAACTCACCACTGCGCCAACAAGTAGCCCACCAGACATCCATTTGAGTTCTGGGTGCACCAGCATTACTGCCGTGCTACTGAGTAAACATATCGCCCCCATTCCCCATAAATAACGTACTTGGGTATGCCGGTTATGTTGTTGGTTGACCTGCTCGGCCAGCCTATCAACGCTATGTTTCAGTAATTTATGATGATGGAGAGTGTCGAACACGAGCTCTGGAAGTTCTGGTAGTCGCTCAGCCCACATTGGCGCTTTAGTTTTCACTGTACGCCATAATGCAGGAAGTCCCACTTGATCCTTGATCCACTCCTCAAGAAAAGGCTTTGCTGTTTTCCAAAGATCCAGTTGTGGGTAAAGTTGACGGCCAATACCTTCGATATAGAGCAAGGTTTTTTGCAATAGAACGAGCTGCGGCTGCACTTCCATATTGAAACGACGTGCCGTATTAAATAAGTTAAGTAATACGTGACCAAAGGAAATCTCTGCCAAGGGTTTCTCAAAGATCGGCTCGCAGACAGTTCGGATGGAAAACTCGAAATCCTCTACATTCGTATCAGGCGGTACCCAGCCAGAATCGACGTGTAGCTCAGCCACGCGACGATAGTCACGATTGAAGAACGCGATAAAGTTTTCCGCTAAATAGCGCTTATCGTTTTTATTTAATGAACCAACAATTCCGCAGTCGATGGCAATATATTGCGGATCGTCAGGATGGTCATGACTAACGAAAATATTACCGGGATGCATATCCGCGTGGAAAAAACTATCGCGAAAGACCTGCGTAAAAAAGACTTGTACTCCTCGCTCAGCGAGAAGTTGCATATTAATTCCGCGTTCGATTAGGGTCTGAGTATCGGAGATTGGAATCCCATAAATACGCTCCATAACCAGCATGGTTTCACTACCGTAGTCAGAGTAGACCTCTGGAACATACAGTAGGTTATTCCCCTCAAAATTACGGCGCAGTTGAATCGCGTTGGCTCCTTCGCGCAATAGATTCAGCTCATCGATCAGCGTTTTTTCATAATCTTTGACGACTTCGAGAGGACGTAAACGGCGACCATCCGGCAAGATCCTCGGCAACCAGCTCGCCAAGCGATACACTAACCGCATATCGGCTTTGATGACCGGTAAGATATCGGGACGGATAACCTTTATTACAATGTGCTTCTGATTCTCTTTCAAGATAGCGGTATGCACTTGGGCGATTGACGCCGACGCTAATGGGTTGATATCGAAGTCATCGAAGTACTGTTCTACTGGACCACCTAACGACTTTTCGATTTGGGCCTTGGCACGAACACCATCGAAAGGGGGAACACGGTCCTGAAGAGAAGCTAATTGGTCGGCGATTTCCGGCGGGAACAAGTCGCGTCGCGTCGAGAGCATCTGTCCGAGTTTAATCCACACTGGGCCTAGCTGTTCGAGCGCAAGACGAAGGCGTAACCCTACCGCTTTATCTTGATGCTTATTGGGTATCCAAAAAAATCCCCTACGCCATAATCTCAGTGGGAGTGTCAAACGAGTCCGTGGGATGAGCTCGTCTAATCCGTAAGTTAAAAACACGCGAATAATAAAATAAAGACGGCGCAATTCACCAAACGTCATAGTGACTCCAATTTCGATAAACGTTCTTCTAGTGCAGTATGCTGCCGCTCGACAGCCTGAACTTCTTCACAAAACCACGCTTGTTCAAGAGCACCCGGTACCACTCGCCACTCCTCAATAAGCGTGTCACTCACTTGCGATTGTCGCCGAATGAAGGTGCGCTGTAGAAAGTTAGTGATGTTTTTACCTGTCTGCGCGACAGAGTGCGCCAATAAATCACCGACCCACGGGGCGAGGTATTCCGCAGGATCAAATTCTGCTAAGTCGATAAGTGTCGAAAATAGCTGAATGACCTGCAGATCACCTTCGACCTCAACCTGACCACTTTTAATTAGGGTCGTCAGGTTTTTGCGGTCCTGAAGCTTAGGAAGCACCTGAACACTCAGAGAAACCGTACAATCACTGTCCGACGTGATTGTACTTAACACATCTATTTGCTGTTCGCTGAAATGCAGCACAATTGGCTGACTAAGTTCACGAATAACAAACGTCAGTACTTTTCCCTTTAAGCGCTGTCGAGTACTTTTAGCCCCACGATCCTGCCAGAGCGTGCGATTAAGTCCTTGCTCAAGTAGCGCGGTGATCATTGGCATGGTTGGCATTAAAATTTATACCCACGATGTAGCGCGACAATCCCGCCAGTAAGGTTGTAATAAGTGCTATTTTCGAACCCGACGTCTTCCATCATCTGCTTTAAGGTTTCTTGATCAGGATGCAT
Source organism: Rosenbergiella collisarenosi (assembly GCF_018494085.1). Lineage (GTDB taxonomy): Bacteria > Pseudomonadota > Gammaproteobacteria > Enterobacterales > Enterobacteriaceae > Rosenbergiella > Rosenbergiella collisarenosi. The sequence goes on from NZ_JABBFP010000007.1 coordinate 12,020, forward strand.
GCGAATCGACTCAGCAAGATAGCGATAACTCTCTGCATCATTGGCGACCAGTTGCCCGATACGTGGCAGAATATGGAAAGAGTATGCATCGTAGACTTTACTTAAGGGTTCTAATAGAGGCTTAGAAAACTCTAGAACTAGCAGGCGACCACCCGGTTTTAAGACACGAAACATCGAGGCTAGGGCTTTATCTTTGTCGGTAACGTTTCTTAAACCAAATGAGATGGTAATACAGTCGAAGTAGTTATCAGGAAAAGGCAGCGCTTCTGCATTAGCTTGCACATAACTGACATTCCCTGCAACGCCGAGATTGCGGAGTTTTTCACGACCCATTTTCAACATTGAGCTATTGATGTCCGCGAGGACCACCTCGCCCGTCTCCCCTACCAACCGAGAAAACTTAGCGGTTAAGTCGCCGGTTCCGCCGGCAAGGTCGAGCACACGTTGACCACGACGCACGCCGCTGCAGTCGATCGTAAAGCGTTTCCAAATGCGGTGGATACCCATCGACATTAAGTCATTCATTAGGTCATATTTTGCCGCAACGGAATGGAATACATCGGCTACTTTGCCGGCCTTTTCATCTTTAGCAACTGTCTGGAAGCCAAAGTGGGTAGTATCCTTGGAATTATCTGCCATCTGTATTTACCTGCTTAGTCAATGCGTCTGTATCAAGTGTATCAGAGTCCGGCTCATCTGACATGGCTTGTTCGGTTAATTGCTTATCGATGGGGCGTTTCACTTCAACCCCTAATTGGCGGAAGGCCTCTGTTTGCGCCAACATATTTCCGCGCCCGTGAGTCAGCTTTTTCATCGCCTGATGATAACTAAATTGGGCCTTATCTAACGTGCCGCCTAACGCCGTCATATCTTCGACGAATAGACGCATTTTATCGTAGAGTTTTGCCGCACGATCTGCGATTTTTTGTGCATTCTGGCTTTGGTGTTCGTAGCGCCACAAATTATTAATGGTGCGTAAGGCGACCAGCAGTGTCGTCGGACTGACCAACATAATATTATGAGAGAGCGCTTCGTTGATCAGTTCCGGTTCACGGTCAAGCGCCAACAGAAAAGCAGGTTCAACGGGAATAAACATTAGGACATAATCGAGGCTTCGCAAGCCGGGTAACCCCTGGTAGTCCTTTCGTCCAAGTCCACGGATATGTTGACGTACAGCCAAGATATGCTCTTGAGCGGCTTGTTTGCGCACGGTGTCGTCCGTAGCATTAAAGTAACGCTCGTAGGCGACCAAGGTCATTTTCGCATCGATTACGACGTCTTTTCCTTGAGGTAAGCGCACAATAATGTCCGGTTGATAACGCCGTTGCTCGTTTTGGATATTGACTTGCGTATGATATTCGTAGCCCTCACGTAATCCAGAAGCCTCTAACACCCGCGCTAAGACAACCTCTCCCCAGTTACCCTGGATTTTGTTGTCGCCTTTTAGGGCGTTGGTAAGATTAAGCGCCTCTTGAGCCATCTGACTATTCAATTGTTGTAACTGTTTTATTTCGTGGGTAAGCGTATGTCTCTCACGTGCTTCTTGGCTAAAACTATCGCTGACGTGGCGTCGAAAACCCTCCAACTGGTCACGTAAAGGCGTCAATAAACCATGAAGGCTTTGCTTATTTTGCTCATCTACACGGCGGTGAGTCTGCTCAAAAATACGGCTCGCTAAGTTTTCAAATTGAGTGGTAAGACGCTTTTCACTATCGGTTAAGAGTTGATGTTTCTCTTCCATCGCCCGTTGTGACTCTTGCCAACGCGTCGTAACTTCACGTAGCTCTGCTTCTTGCGTACGGTTAAGTTCAAATTGATGACGTAATTCTTGGTTAAGCTGTTCTGTTTGCTGACGCCAATAGTCGAGCTGCTGAAGCTTTTCTTGTGCCGCCGCAGCCTTTGCTTGCCACTCACTTTGCCGCAACTGTAACTGTTGAAGCTGTTGCTGTGCGACAGCGCCGCGCTGCTCGCTGTGCTGAAAATTTTCGAGAAGGTGCGTGTATTCCACCTCTTTTACGGCATTAGAACGTCCTAAACGTAAAACGGCAATTATCCACCCCAGTACTATGCCACTCAGTACCAAGGCGACATCTATGACACTTTGAAAATCCAAGATAACCCTCGTAATTTCTGTAGGCTTTAGCGAGAACTAAAAGCGAGTTTTGCAGCAAACAACACAAATACTCCTGCTGTGACGCGATTCATCCAGCGAATAATTTTCGGTTGCTGTAGATAGCCGGAGGCTTTAGCGGCTAGGTTAATCAATACACAAGACCATAGCGTGCCGATCAAGACGTGGATCGACACGAGGAGGAACGTCCAGATTACAGGTGAGTGGCCTGCAGGGATAAATTGCGGAAGAAAACTCACATAGAATATACCGATTTTAGGGTTTAAAACATTTCCTAAGCACCCGCGCAGAAACCAATTCGTGGACTTGGCGGAATGAGCTGTCGATGCGTTCAATGTAAGGGGTTGCGGACGTGCAAGTAGCAATTGGATAGCTAACCAGAGTAGATAGGCGGCACCGATCCATTTTAAACAGTCGTAGGCAACCTGTGAAGCGGCGAGTAGCGCGCCTAGCCCAAAGGCGACAACAGTTCCCCACAAATAACATCCTGCATTGATACCCAGGGCTGCGTTAAAGCCATTTTTGCGGCCTTCGGCAATTGAAGTACGTAAAATGAGCGCGGTATCGAGCCCAGGCGTTAAGGTTAGAAGCATTGCCGCAAGGCTAAACGCTAAGAGTGTCGCTATCACTTTTTACCTTCAGGTTAAAGAGGCTAATAGCAACACTATACGTTTTCTAGTTAATAAAGCGAGAGCGGTTTATAACAACCGACGGGCGGCCTCAACCACGATGCGCACGGCCATACTTTCTGTATTCTGCATCGTGCTTTCGTCTGGGATCTCTTGCTGGGTACGATTAACGATTACCCCGGCGATCATCCCCGCCCGTAATCCTTGGCTAGCACACTGGGTAAACAATGTCGCGGATTCCATTTCATAGTTAAGGACGCCCATCAGTTGCCACTCTTGTAGACTCCCCTGAAACGCACTCACGACACGACCTGAATAGGTGTCGTAACGTTCCTGACCTGAATAGAACGTATCGGAAGACGCAGTGATCCCAACATGGGTCGATGCCCCTAGTGCTTTTGCCGCTTCAACCAGCGCAGTGGTACAAGCAAAATCGGCGACGGCTGGGAATTCGATCGGCGCGAAATGACGACTTGCCCCATCTAAACGCACCGCGCCCGTGGTGACAAGAACGTCGCCAACCTGTATTTCCGGTTGAATAGCACCGGTGGTACCGATACGCAAAAATGTACGAATCCCCAATTGCGCCAGCTCTTCAACAGCGATAGAAGTAGAAGGTCCGCCGATCCCCGTGGAACAGACAATAACCGTCTGCCCATCGATTTCGGCACGCCATGAAGTGAATTCACGATGTGAAGCCAGTGGCTGCGGATTATCCATCAGCTCAGCAATTTTACGGACTCGCTCCGGTGCACCCGGGACAATGGCTAAGGTCGCCCCTTGTAAATCGGCCTGCGTTAAACCAAGGTGAAATACTTCTGCTTTCGACATACTGCCCTCGCTTATACTGAGAATTATAGGAACCTATCTTAAGCTACCCTAGCCGAAGGCCAACATCTGTTGCCAGAAAAATCGATTACGTTCTCAAAATTAGTCATCAACCACTCCTGCATACACCATTAATCGCGTAACGTTGTCTCGGTTAAAACACGTCGAGCACCCGCAAAATGCTGCTGCCAGAAGGGAGCATCGAGCTGGCTTATACGAATGGCGAGTCCGGTACGTGGTGCCTCAATAAATTGTTGGTTACCGAGGTAGACGCCAACGTGATCCGGCGTATTTTGCCGATGGATAGTAAAGAAAATAAGATCGCCACGACGCAGCCGCCCAGCGGTAACCACCGACATCCGTTTATCGTTGAAAAGCGTACTCGCCGTCCGTGGCAGGGGCCAATTAACATAGTGACGGAACGCAAACCAGACCAAGCCACTGCAATCAAAGCCTTGATTCGGGGTTTGCCCGCCCCAGCGGTATGGTAGGCCAATCTGGGCCTGCAATGTCTCGATGACTTTCTCAAGCGTGGCCAGTAATTGGGGCGAGCCGGTTTCGCGTACTAACTCATCAGGCGACAAAAGTGCCCAGCTTAACTCATGACTTCCTGGAATAATCCCTCTATTCAGCAACGCGAGCGAGGCTTGTCGCTGGTGTTTCTTAACGGTAGCCGCGAGGGATAAAGAGGTACTCTTTGTTGGGAGTTCCCGGTGCGGTACCTGCTGCCATAATCGTAAGCGATTATGCTCACGTTGAAGCTTAGTGCTGGGGGTGTCACTCTTCGCTGTGGCATTGACTCCCTGAGCAGAGAGTGACAGTAACAAACATAGAGCGACAACTTTCTTCTGCACGCTGTTCCCCGCTCTACATCAAGTTATTGGTTAGCCGCAGAGGCGAGTACTGAGTGGGTGGCAGGCGTTGAAAAGGTCTTCTCCCATGCAGATAATCCTTGCGCTGAGAGCAAGATAAATTCAATACGTCGATTAATCGCGTTAGTCGGCTGCTGTTGGTCAAGAAGTTTCTGATCCGCCACCCCCGAAATCTGTACAACCTTATCGCTTTCAAAGCCTGCATGCAGCAGCACTTGTCGCGCGGCTTGCGCACGATTAACCGACAGGCTCCAGTTATCATAAAACGGGTTTTGTTGGTAAGGCGTCGCATCCGTATGGCCAATAATCATCAGATGCGAACCGCTCTGCTTTAAGGCTGGAACAAGACTCGATAAAAGTTGCTGAAAGTAAGGCGTCATTTTGCTGCTGCCTCGTTCGAACATCATACGGTGTTGATCGTCATTCACCACAACTCTAATCCCTTGGGCCAATCGTTCGATACGCATATTACTTTGTGCCTGCTTGCCGACCATCAGGTTTTGTAACGCGCTCTGTAATTTCTTTTGGTCGGCGTCGGTCGCTTCACCTGTTGGATTTTTACCGTTATGAGCCGTCGAGGCATCGGTTTGAGTGATACCCGATGTGCTTCCGACGACGCTCGGCGTTACTTCGGGGGCGCTTGATGGCAACGGACCATGAGCAGCAAAAGAAATTAGACTATAGGAGTGACTGTCAAAAATAGACTGGTTATTTAAGGTATACATGATGGCCTTACGATCTTTCTCTGAGACCTGGCCCATGATCCACATCACCATAAATAGCGACATAAGTGCGAGCATGAAATCAGCAAAAGCGACCTTCCATGCTCCGCCATGTCCCCCGGTATGCGCACGCCGCGAACTACGCTTGATAATAGTCGTATGGCCCTTTTGACGTCCACTCATCCTGCGGAGGCTTCCTGACGTGCATCGACCCAACTTTCAAGTTGAGTAAACGAAGGCTTATTCTCGACGGGTAGCATCTTCCGACCCGCATCAACGGCAAGTAGCGGCGGTTTTCCGGCAACTTGGTTAACCATGATGGTGCGCAAGCACTCGAACGAAGTCATCTTTTTCTTTACCAATTGTTCCATTGCATTCGCTAAGGGGTCGATGAGACAGTAACTGATAAATACCCCGAGGAATGTGCCGATTAACGCCGCTGCCACTTTCACGCCGATCACGGCAATAGTGCCATCAATAGACTGCATGGTAATAACAATCCCTAGCACCGCTGCGCAAATGCCAAACCCTGGCATGGCCTCACCCACACGTTGTAAGGAACGTGAAGCCTGAAGGAGGTTCTCTTCTACCGAGTTAAGCTCTTGTTCTAACAATCCCTCCAGCTCATGCTCGTTAATTTTACCCATCGCCATCATACGAAAATTATCGGCGATGAAGGTACAGAGTTCGGCATCGCTGGCAACTAATGGATAACGCTGAAATAACTCACTGTCGCTAGGATTCTCAATATGATTATCGAGGCTTCTTAGGCCGCCATTCTGGACACTGTCTAAGAGTTCATACATTAACATCAAGAGTTGCTGGGAATATTCGCCGTTGTAGCGTGTTTTACGCATGACCTCTTTGAGCTGTGCAAGGATCTGTTTCAATACTGTCCCCGCATTCGCTAAGACTAACGTCCCGATGCCACATCCTAGAATAATAACAATTTCTCCCGGCTGCCAAAATGCGACTAAGCGCCCGCCTGAGTGAAGGTATCCCCAGATTAAACAGATAAATACAATCAGGATCCCGCCTATCTTTAACATACTGACTCACTTTTTTTTATATGATCGACTAATTTATCGTTTAATCGCTTATTTAACTGACAAACACGGGCCTCGCTCACCTCGAGGACCAAAGCGATTTCTTTTAGGTTCATCTCATGGTGGTAATAGAGCGTAAGGATCAGCTGTTCCCTAGGGTCGAGAATAGCTATCGCCTGCGTCAGTTGCTGTTGTCTCGCATAAAAGCGCTCTGGGTTGTCACGATGAGTCCCAAACTGCGCCTCACCCTCGCCTTCCATAACCGCATCAAGACTCTCGACACTCGCCAGATAGCTGTTTTGTAGGTAGTCATGGTAAGTCTGTGCATCGATCCCTAATCGCTGTTGTAAGTCACCGAGTTCAGGCTCCCGGCCCAGCTGCTGGGTTATCTGCTGAATATGTTGCGACAGCTGATGCGTTTTTTGGCGAACGCCCCGCGGTCGCCAATCCGCTTGCCGTAATTCATCCAAAATCGCGCCACGGATACGGTATTTTGCATAGCCTGGAAATTCCGCATCCGGTACCCCATAGCGTCGTAACGCCGTTAATAAACCGATCAATGCAATCTGCTGTAAGTCGTGGCTATCAATCACTGTATTAGCCTGAAAACTTAGCTGGCGTAAGATTCGATTTACTAAGGGAAGGTACTGTTGAATATAAGTCGCCTCCTGCTCTGCACTAAGCGGGGCGGCTTGCATATATTCAGTGGCTGACATGGCGTCCACTTATTGAAAAACCATTTTGCTAATCATAATGTCGTCAAAAGGGACGGTTTGCAGGCCGAGCTGGCTTGCCGCCTCTTGATAGCGCTTCAATAATTGGTCGTGTAACGTCTGAGTCGTGCGCGTGCGTACGTCATCAAAAGGTTGGTTATTCAGTAGAGCGACCGTCGCACTGCGTACCGCCGGCTCAAAAGCCTCGGCTTGTGTCGATTGTTCTTCCCCTCTCACTACCAGTACCACATCTAATAACAGATAACGGGGACGATTTTCCTCGGCCTGTAGGGTGATAACTAAGTCTTTCACTTCGACAAAACTGGCCTGCGCAGGCGTGCTGGCAAACCATCCGCTAGTACTTGGTGAACTTTTTTTAGCGTCACCGTGTGGGGTCAGTAACCACCAGCTTGCTCCCCCGATTATGATGAGGAGGAGGACTACCGATAGAATAATTAAAGTTTTTTTCATGACGTACTCTTATAGCGTAATTAAGATTGAGTGGTCGGTCGCCGATGCCTCTGTATCGGAGAAGGCAAAGTGGTTTACCAAAGGTAACTCGGGATTATCAGGCTGCGCAGCTTGACGGCGCTGCTGATGGCCTTGAGAAGAGACATCGACCTCTACCTGGCCGCCTTGGCTAAGCGTTAAACTCTCTTTTAAGTCATTCGCCGTTTGGTGTAATAACTGCTGTGTCTCAGGCGTATCTGCGCTGATATGAAGCTGTAGAGAACCGTTATTAATATGGATGTTGACAGTTAGCGCACCAAGCTCTGCTGGGTGTAGGTGTAATTCAGCACTTTGTAGCTGTTGTGTAAGCTGCCAGGTAACATGTCCATTCAATGCGCTGACCAACGGCTGTGCATAGCCGCGCTGGTCATGCTCAAGGCTCAGCGACAGAGTAGGCGCTAGCGGCTGGCTAGCTTTTAGCGTAGCGTCAACGCTCGCTAAAGAAGGTGTCGTCACTAGCATCGAGGGTTGCTCCTGCAGCCCCGGATCAATCATGGCCGGCGGGTCAAGCGTTATTACGCTGGTGGTTTGGTTAGTCTCTGCCTGCCCCCTCGCTCCAGAAGCAGAGTCGTAAAGGCTTACCAACGGAGGGTCTAAAGGTGGGATGAAGGAGAGTAGGTTAACCAATGCCTGCCCATCAGTATCCTCGCGTTGTCTTTTCTCTACCGATTTGCTAGCGCCCTGTGCGACAGGCTCTTGTTGTCCGGTAGCCGTGACTCGAGTTTGTATAGGCATCATTGTTCCCGGCAGAACAAATAGCGGTACGGCTTGCCCCTCCCCTACGGATTGAGGCAATACATGATTAATCGGCAGCGGCTTGCTATCACCTTGATAAGCAAACTGGGCTTGAAAGCTATCGATTAACGGTTGCGCATCTGCAGCGGTTAATCGCGACGGTTCAGGCGGTGAGGGCTGGCTTGACGTTGTAGGTGCCGCATCGCTGTTCTCTAGCTGAAAAGGAGTCGCCACTGGCTCGTCGGTCGCCGATGTTGAGCCGAATTGACCCGATAGCGTGACTCGAGTCACAGACGGTATCGATAGGCTTAGCGGCAACGTTGTCATACCGCTACCCCGAAAAACTCTCTGCATCGCCGAAGCTGGCATAAGCCGCCATTGCCTCGCGCTCACACAGGGTTTTCTGAATTTTCAGCCACAGACTATCGGCGTGCTGTTGGCACTCTGCTAGCCCAGCTTGGTAACACTCCCGTATCTGCAGGCGATGGTGTTCAGATAGCTCGGGCCCACGTAATGCAAACGTTAGCTGCTGGTTCGCAAGAATAAGCTTATCCCAGTCTTGCAGGCGTATTGCCTCGCTCACCGCAGAAAGTAACTGTTCAAAGCGCTGCTCATCGACCATCCTATACCGCCATCTCACGCCAGCCGGCTTCGATTTCGGTCAATAAGCGTTCGACTTCAGTGACTTTATCTACCGACAGTTGATGACTCGCCTCATACAGGCAACGTACCGCGTAGTCATAAAGACTCGCTAGGTTAGCGGCTAGCTCCCCCCCCTGCTCTATGTTTAACGCGCTACTTAAGGCATTAAGAATATCGATACAGCGATTAACACTGTGAGCCTTTTGTTCGTAGCGTTTCGCCTGAATATGGCTTTTCGCCCGGACCAATTCGTCCATTAATCCCTCAAACATGATCAGTACTAACTGATGTGGGGTAGCGGTGGCGACTTGGCGCTCTAAATCGGCAGAGTGGTAGTCGTAACCATCAAGATTATCATTACTGTACATAGTCGGGTTCATTAACCTAATAAGCTGCTTAAGGTATTGTTCATATCCTGCATCGCACTTTTTAATTTCGTAAACTGCGTTAGATAGCGGTTATAAGCATCGTTGTAGCGGGTGGTGATTTTGCTTTGACGGTCGGTAACATCGCTCTGTTGGCGATCTAACACCTCTTGTCGATTTTGCAGTACGCCATGGCTACTGCTCAGATAATTATTCATCGATTTATCAATCGTTGAGAGCAGCCCTTGGCTATTAAAAAATTGATTAATCGATTGTGGATTTTTCCCCAATTGCGTTTTCAGGGTGTCGCTGTTCAGTGTCAGTTTACCGTCTTTATCGGAGGTCAAGCCAAAGCGTGTCATATCGAAGCCATTCGCCGTTGTGCGGATCACGCTGTTTAACTCAGTATTCAGCGAGGAGACTAACCCATCGTTGCCGCCAGTGGCCGACCCTTGCGTATCCAGCACTGAGCGTAAACTGTTATACGCATCAACGAAGCTCTGAAGGTTTTTCTGGGTGCCGCTGGTATCTGTACCGACCGTCAGGGTTAATGGGGTATCTGCCGCGGTAACGGTTTGTAAATTGATGGTAACCCCTTCAATCAAGGAATCTAACTTATTAGAGCTGCTGCTGAACGCCAGAGAGCCAATACTCACTTTCGCATCCTTCGCCGCAGAAATCTCTACGCCTTGGTTCAGTGCCGTCGCAGTTTGGCTGTCCAACTGGCTGGTCGTTAAGGCCAAGGCGTTGGTAACACCGCTTTCGTCGCTACTCAACATCAGCTGGACTTTACCGTCGGTTTTAATTAACGAGGCAGTGACGCCGGGGTTACCCGTCGCTTGGTTGACGGCGCCTGCTAAGTCCGCCAATGAGCTGAGCTTGCTCATATCGATCGAGATGCTTTTATCTTGGATAGCTAAGGTCAACGACCCCGTCGCCTGTTTGACCATATCATCAGTCAAACCGGTATAAGCCGTCTGCTGGGCCGAGGCGAGCTGGCTGACGCTGAGTGAATAGGTCCCGCGACTGGCTTGCGAAGTGGTCGTCGCTGTCGCCACCGTCGATTGACTTAGGGTGGCAGAGTTGACCAACATCCCTTGCGTCGAACTATTTAGGCTAGCTAGACTGCTACGAAAGGTAGTGAGGGACGTTTTTAATTTGTTGAGGTTATTGCTCTGCGTAGTCAGTGAGCTTTGCTGTTTGGTGGCTGCACTTTGCGACGCTTGAATATCATATCCGGCCATTTGCGTCGCGAGGGTTTGCGGATCAAGAGAACTGATATCGGTCATGGTGGTTATACCCGCTTGTAAGACTCATCAACATGCCGTGGCATCGGCTTCACAAGCCTCTGATAAGCAACAATCGTGCCAACTTATCAAGCGCCGCATTATGGTTGATAAGAAACGACAAAGCGGAAGAGGATCTTCCGCTTTATTGATGAAGAGGAAAGCCGAGGGTCACTCCCTCTTACTAGAGTACTTAGCCCAAGATGCTCATTACTAGGCTCGACATGCTGTTCGACTGCTTAAGCATCGAGGTGCTGGTTTGTGCTAGCATTTGGCTGCGAGTCATTTTCGACGCTTCCGACGCGAAGTCCGCATCTTGGATGTTACCCAGCGCTTGATCGGTATTGTCTTTCATATTGGTCAGGTTAGCCGAGGCATGGCTAAGACCATTGATGGATGCCCCAAAAGAAGAACGTAGGCTAGAAACGTTATCTAACGCGGTGTTCAAAGTATCAATTAGGGTGTTAGCTTTGGTCGTGCCCGATACAGCATCAACGTTATTCGTGGTATCAGCAGCGGTATCTTGAACGCTAGCGGAAGATAATGCATTGATACTGGTGAATACGTTTTTCAGTTGAGCTGAAACATCGACTTTGGTGGTTTCACCACTTTCAGAGCCGGTTTGGAAGGTCATCGCTGTACCCATTTTCGCGGTAGCGGTGGTAGTAGTTGCACCATTAGCGTCCTTGCCAGTCGTATCACTAAATAGCTTATTTCCTGCATAGGACGTGTTGCCCATAATGCTGGATAACTCAGTATTCAGGCTCGTTAACTCGGTATCGATCGCCTTACGGCTATCCGCGGTATTGGTATCCGTTGCACCTTGGGTCGCTAGGTCTTTCATGCGGTACATGATATTACTCACTTCATCCATCGCCCCTTCACCGGTCTGCAGCATGGTTGAGGCATCCGCGATATTACGCTGCGCGACGGCCATACCATTGGTTTGACCTTGTAGACGGGTCGCCACTTGTAAGCCAGCCGCATCGTCAGATGCTTTATTGATGCGCTTACCCGTACCGAGATGTTCCATCGCGCTCGATAACGTAGAGTTCGCTTTTTGTAGTGCATTACTGGCAGACATCGCGGATGAGTTAGTAAATAGTGTAATAGCCATCTAGCGGCTCCTTTAAAAGTGGACGATGAGTGATAACAAAAGTTAATAACGACTGTCGTCCGGTAAAAATAAAGGGCTAGCGTAAAATTATTTTATTTCCCTACCATCAGCTGCTGTACCACGGCTTGCGGTAAATGAGCTTGGCACTGCAAGGCTTGATTTAATCCGCGAAAACTACCGTGGCTTGCCGCCAACTGTTGGCGTATCTGTTTTGCTAAACGTAATGCCTGCTGGCTCTCCAGCGAACTGTTATGTTGCGTCAGTTGACGGTCAACCTGCTGGCGTTGTTGTTGTAGCTTTTGACGTTCCTGCTGTAAATAGCGTAGCGCCTGATCGGCGCTCAATCCGGCGACGCGCGTATTTCCGTCTAATAGCTGCTGTAATTGCTGCTCGAAGCAGGCGATAGGTAATGGCTGTAGCAACGTTAAACTATCCGCGGCAAAGCAACCACCACCGCCTCGCACCACCCAGCTCGCCAGTTGCGGCCAACGGCTCTCAGGTAGGGTGAAGACGAGACGCTGCTGAGGAAGATCGTAGACCGCCCATATTGATAGCTGACCTAACGCTCGATTTAACGCAAAAATTCGCTGCATCAATGGCATATCGGGAGTTATCACTAAGGAGACCCAGCGTCGAAATGTTCCCTCGCCTAAGCCAAAGGTGATAATTTCTCGCTGATCGGTAAAGAGTAAGGCTTCTAATGCTGCGCAATGGAAAACGATCTGAGCAGGCCTATCGACGCACGCGTGGAAGTTTCGATCCACCGTACCGCCGGATTGCCGTATGCGGCGTTCTAACAGTTGCCGAGTGCGCCGTAATTGGGCGTGTCGCATATCGCGGCTCATCGGCTGCGCTAAGCCCCTTAACGAGGACTCCGTTTCTACCAAGTAATCGGCAGCACGCTGCACCGCGGTGATTTGTTGATTAAGCTGGGTATTAAAGCGCTGCGGATCGCGGCTAATGAATAACTCATCGGGAAACCGCAATGCACGATGGGGAGCCGCAACACGCTCAAGTAACTCATTGGAGGTCGACGCCGCGGGCAAGTGCGGCGTACTGTCACCGCTAAGCGGACGATGGAATGTGCCTGAAGAGAGGGGTGATAACATGATTAAATCACATCAAACATGGAAAACTGGTTCATTAAGCCATACGCCTTACTGCTGTACTCGACGGTCTTTAGCCAAGATTGTAGCTGAAGTGTCGTTTCTGCGGTATCCGGGCTTTGTAATTGGTTCAGTACTTCGCTGTTCGCCGCCGTCAGATCGGTATACATATCCGTGAGCTGGGTCAGTTGATTTTGGCGGCTACCGATAGAGCCTCTCGCACTCCCCACCTTAGCAGATACCTCGCTACTCTGTTGTAGTAGGGTTGAGAGCGTCGTGCTATCCGGCGAGGCGCTACTGGTCGACTGAGCGAGCTGGCTAAGGCTGTTGATAAAACGTAATGGATCGTCATTGGCGGCAAACAGCGTACTCACATCTGTACTCCCACTGATGCTTTGCTGCTGCCCAACTTGGACACTCACCCCTTCCTGATTCCCCTGCCATTGATATTTTCCCGCGACTTTGGTTACAGGAGGATTATCCCGATTCGTCCCGGCAAAAATATAATGCCCTTCTGCGTCTTGGCTATTCAGGAGGTTAACCATACCTTCGGTTAGGGTTGAGAGCTGAGTCGTGAAGTCCGTCGACGATTTTGTCGCAGTATTCATGCTGCGCAGTTGGTCTTGTAGCGATAGAACCAGGTCACTCATGCTACTGAGTAAGGTGTCTTGCTGAGTCAGTGCGTCATTCGCCGTAGTAATATTTTTCTGGTATTGACTCGTGGTAGCTTGTTGCTGTGTTAGCAGTGCTACACGCTTGGCATTTAGCGGGTCTTCTGAAGGAAGTGTCTGCTTTTGCTGCGTCGCAAGCTGATCTTGGTACTTCTGTATTTGGGTATTACCCGTTTCTAATGTCGTCAACATTCTTTGTGGCTGACTAAGACTACTAATGCGCATGACGAGCCCCCTACTAGCTGAAAATAGTCAGCAAGTCGCTGAATAACTGGTTACCTACCGACATCACTTTCATGTTGGCTTGATAAGATTGTAGGTAGGTCTGCAAATTAACCGCCTCTTCATCTTTATTGACTGCGCTTAAGTTATCGCGCTGCTGTTGCCACTGCTGGTTGACGGCGCTGGCAACGGAGAGTTGGTTGCTGCTTTGGCTATTGGCGAGTGCCAAATTGCTCGTTATCGCCGAGGCTGAGTCGTTGATCTCACTCTTAGCCCGTAACCCGGTTAATGCCGCCAGATTATCACCGTTGGCTGGGCTCTTTTTATCCAGCGACAGCCCCAGCTGCGCAGGTGTCAAGGCGGTGGTCGACAAGTGTGCGACGCCAGCGTTATCGGTAGTGAAACTAAATAGTGCGGCACCACTTTCCCCCTGAAGATCGTAGCCTTTTGCAAGCGTTTCATTCACTTGACTGCTTACCGATTTCATTAAGCCTGTTACCTGTGTCTGCAAGGGAGTGAGCACCTGCTGCTGATAATCAGACAAGGCGCCCAGCTGGCCGCCGATCGCGGTTGAGAGCATGGAGGACTTTTGCTCAAAATCGACCTGTAACTGGCCTGTTGTTTGTGAATTCTGACTCACAGAAATCACTGCTGCTTGCTTACCCTCGACCAGTTTTAGGCCTTGCGTTGTCAGGGTGTAGCTACCGGTATCTGTCTTCTCTACCGATACGGCCATGAGTCCACTTAAGGTCTTGACCTGCTGATCGCGTTGGTCCTGTAAACTATTACTTTCCGATCCCGCCCCTAAGTGCTCGATCTGCTGATTGAGATCGGCTATCTGCGCCGTTAATTGATTCACTTGCTGAGTCGTTGACACCTGTTGCTGACGAATACTCGTTTGTTGGTCCGCAACTGTGGCACTGGTTTGCGAGAGCCCATTAGCCAAGCTCGTCGCACTTGTCATCAGTTGTTGTCGATACGCAGTGGAATCGGGCTGATTCGTGAGGGCGCTGAGCGAATTAAAAAAGGAGGTCAATAGCGTCGAGGGTTGTGAGGCGCTTGACGAGATAACCTTTTCTAACGATGTCCCCCAGCTATTCAGCGATTGATAGTAACCGACTGAACTCTCGGTTCGCCACAACGCCTGATTAAGGCTTTGGTCGGTGATCCTGCTAGGGTCACTGGTTCTAACGCCATTCCCCACAGAAGCGGCCATTGTCGCACTTTGGGTGATCTGCTGGCGCGAGTAACCGGCGGTTTGCTGATTAGCAATATTTCCTGCCGCCACAGAAAGCTGATTCTGGGCGGCCTGTGCGCCTTGGGCCGCTATGTTGAAAAGATTCATCATCGGTCTTTATCCGTTTTTTTCGGTTCTATCGGTAAAGAACGACCTACTTGCCCTGATTCTGAAGGGGAAGCGGGTGGAGAAAGCTGTTTAACGATCATTTCCGCCAATCCGGTTGAATGGGTGGCGGCCAAGTCTGCGCTGAGTTGATCGTCGTAAAAATCTCGCCACATGGTCTGTTGTTTGCTATCAAACGGAGAATCTTTCGCCAAGGCTTCCGTTGCTTGCCGCATCTCTTTAATCATCTGCCGAAGAAACTGGTTTTCGAACTGTTCCGCCGCTTGTTGCAATGAATGGGGTTTTCGTTGGTCCCCAATATCACCTGGTAACAGGGCATCGGTGATACCCATTGAGGATGTTATTGATGATGTCATATCACGACCAACTCAGCGTCTAAAGCGCCCGCTTCGTGCAGTGCCTGCAGAATCGACATAATATCTTCCGGCGTTGCCCCGAGACTATTCAGCGCGTTGACAATGCTACGTAACGTAGTAGAGGTTGGGATGACAACGCTATGTCCATTCCCTTGGTTCACACGTAACTCGCTTTGTGGCGTAACCGCGGTGCGGCCATTACTTAACGGTCCCGGTTGGCTAATATTGGCTGTTTCGCGAATGGTAACCGTTAAATTCCCTTGAGAAACGGCGGCGGCGTGGACCACTACGTTTTCGCCAATCACAACGGTACCGGTACGAGAATTGAAGACGACCCGTGGCGACATTTTACCGGGGATCACCTCAACATCCTCCAGTTCCGACATAAAGGCAACCCGGCTACCAGAGCTTAACGGCGCCTTAACCGCGATACGTGTGGCACTCTCTGCCGTCGCCGTGCCATAGCCAAAATTTTGGTTTAGTGCTGCCGCGATATTATTCGCGGTCTTAAACTCAGGCCGATGTAAATTCAGATAGACGAGATTATTACTCTGGAAATCAGTCGCGATTTCACGCTCTATGGTTGCACCGTTAGGGATAAGCCCTGCCGTAGGCGTATTAACGGTTATGCTGGAGCCACTACTGCCCTGGGCTTGCATCCCCCCCACCACCACGCTTCCTTGCGCGAGCGCATAAATTTCACCATCTGCACCCCGTAGTTGCGCCAACAGTAGCGTGCCTCCACGTAAGCTCTTCGCATCACCTATCGATGAAACCGTCACATCGATAGCCTGTCCACGGCTATAGCCGGGGGGAAGAATGGCGCTCACCGCGACGGCCGCAACGTTTTTGACCTTAGGATCGATTTTCGCCGGTAGCTGTACCCCGAACTGCCGTAACATATTCGTCACCGATTGGTTGGTAAAACGCACCTGGTTTTTATCGCCAGTGCCGTCAAGACCAACCACTAAGCTGTAACCAATCAGCTGGTTACCACGAATTCCCTCTACGTCGACAAGATCGCCGAGACGTGCAGCATAAAGTGAGAGGGGGAACAGCCCCGATAACACCGTTAATAAGAGTAATCCAACACGCACGCAATACCCCTTACATTGGGAAAAGTGGATGATTAAAGAAGCGAGTCAGCCATCCAGCGCTGTTAGCATCGCTGAGTGCTCCGCGTCCCGCATAGGAAATCCGCGCATTCGCAATGCGTTGTGAATTAACTGAATTATCTCGGTCGATATCGTCCGCACGGACCAGACCGGTGATCCGGATATATTCATCCCCTTGATTGAGGGTTAACCATTTTTCACCACGGATCACCAATACGCCATTAGCTAATACCCGGTATACCGCAACAGAGATAAAGCCTTTCAGGCTGTTTTGTTGTTGTGAACTGCCATTACCGTTGAAATTACGGGAGCCATCCACCGACGCTGAAAGATCATTAACGGAATGGCCAAAGATGTTAGGAATGCCAAAGGTCGTATCATTCTTTTTATCGAACCCTGTCTTCGCTTGCTTACTGGCCTGGGTCGCTTCATCCAATTTCACGGTAAGGATATCGCCGACCCGATAGGCACGCCGGTCTTGAGTTAGCGACCAATTAAAGCCAGTTGTAAATACCCCGCCGCCATGATTAACCGTTTCAGGCGCGATAATTTCGTCAGGAGGAGCGTAAGCCTCATCGTCTTTCTTCACTAGATAAGGGGAGCTTTCACATCCTGAGAGTAAAAACATCATCGCGGCGGCGAGTAGCATTGAGTAGCGCATCATCTTTCCTATAGCGTCTGCGTCACGAATTTCAGCATATCGTCGGCGGCGGAAACCATTTTGGCGTTCATTTCATACGCACGCTGTACCGTTATCATGTCGACCATTTCTTCAACGACTTGCACATTAGATCCTTCCAGCGCCCCTTGCTCAAGCTGCCCTAGCCCATCTTCTCCCGGGGTTCCTTCGGTAGGTTCACCGCTGGCTGCCGTTTCTTGATAAAGGTTATCGCCTTGCGCAGAGAGTCCGGCTGGATTCATAAAATTAACCAGCGTCAGCTGCCCTAGCTCTTCGGGCTCGGTCTGACCTGCGACGGTTGCGCGCACCGTGCCATCCTTACCAATCTGAATGTCCGTCGTATTGGCGGGGATTTCAATTTGTGGCTGTAGTGGCAGGCCTTGTGCGGTGGTGAGCACACCATCTTGATTACGCTGAAAGTTGCCGGCGCGAGTGTATCCCGTATCCCCATTTGCCAACTGGACTTGGAAGAAGCCGTCTCCGGTAATGGCAACATCCAGCTTTTGCCCGGTGTTTTGGATATTCCCGACACTAAACTCTTTCTGCGTGCCGACAATCTTTACTCCCGTTCCATACTGCGTACCCGTGGGCGTATTATCCTGCTGATCTAATGGACTCCCCGCCGCACGCTGGTTCTGATAGAAAAGATCTGCAAATAACGTCCGATCTTTTTTAAACGCCGTGGTATTAACGTTTGCAAGATTGTTGGAAATAGAGGTCAGCCGAGCATCTTGGGCGCTGAGTCCGGTTTTACTGATCCATAACGCTGGATTCATGATTCACTCTCGCTTAACTATTTCTAAGTAACTGATTACCGCTAGAAGCTAAATCATCAGCCGTTTTCATCATTTTGATTTGTGCTTCGAACTGTCGATTGATGGACATACTGGCAAGCATTTCGCTGATGGCTGAAACATTCGATCCTTCGAGGTGCCCAGAGACGAGGCTGATCGTTTCATCGACCGGATTAGTGCGGTTACTACTCACCAGTAATCCTTGCTCATTCTTGGAGAGACTGGCGGCGGGAGGGCTGGCCAACTTAATGCGGTCAACCTCGATCGGCGTCGTATTACCACTCTCTTGCGGCACAATCGACACAATGCCGTCGGCACCAATACTCACCGATGAGAAAGGGGGTAAAACGATCGGGCCATTATCGCCCGCTACCGGATAGCCGTGTGCAAACATCTGCCCTTGCTGATCTACCGTCAACTGGCCATCCCGTGTATAGGCCTCCCCTTGCCCCGTGACTAAGGTAAGATAGCCTTCACCCTGAATCGCGACGTCCAGATTTCTTCCGGTCGACTGGATAGCGCCAGCCGAGAGGTCGACGCCCGAAGGCTGTTCGGCGCTAAGAATGCGCGTTTCATTCTGACGTTGTGACAGAGCTTGCTGCTGTGCGAACGCGAGATCGGCGCGAAATCCTTCCGTATTAACGTTAGCCAAGTTGTTGGCGTGGATCTGCTGCTGTTGCTGCGCAACAGTGGCCCCGCTCAGTGCGGTGTAGAGTAATCTATCCATTAGATCGCTTGGAACAGCGCAGTAAACATACTGCTATCAGTGCTGATAACTTTAGTGTTTGCTTGGTAGTTGCGTTGTGCGCTCATCAAATTAACCAGTTCACTGGTTAAATCGACATTCGAAGATTCTAAAGAGCCGTTATGCAAGCTTCCGAATACGCCGGTTTGTGCAATGCCGAATTGTGGAGCGCCTGAAGATTGTGTGGCGCGCCAGACGGTACCATCTTCGGATTGCAGTTGATCCATATTGGCAAAACTCGCGAGGACGACTTGTCCCGACGGGACGGTTTCACCGTTAGTATAGGTCGCTTGCACATTACCCTTTTCATCGAGATTGACGCCACTCAATGTGCCATTATTTTGCGTTTGTGGGATAAGTAACGGAGACACTGCGCCGCCTGTCGAGCCTGCTGCATAGCCTTCGTATTTCAGCCCATTGTTGTTGACCAGATAGCCATCTTTATCAACTTGGACGTAGCCCGCGCGGCTAAATTTTTGACTACCATTTGTATCTTGTAAGACGAAAAAGCCTTTTCCGCTAATCGCCAAATCTAAGCTACTCGACCCATTAACGACCGAACCATTCGTGCCGAGGCTTTGCTGGGCACCTTGGTCGAGAACACCGTTACCTACGCCATCGACGTACAATGCCGAAAAATTCTCACGCCCCGATTTATAGCCGACCGTATCCGCATTCGCGATGTTGTTAGAGATAGTATTGAGTTGGGCGCTCACTGCATTTAGCCCACGAACCGCGATAGTAAAACTCATTTTTTTATTTCCTCAAATCGTTGTCGAAGGCTACGCCATGGTAAATTGGGTGATGGCGCTATAATTGGCATCGCCAATTCCTTGTAGGCTTAACACCGGGTCACTCCCTGACAGCGGAAAGCGTACGGCCTGCACTTTCCCCATTAATTCGGTCGTCAAGCCACTTTGATTATTGTCTGTCGTCACATTCAGGCTATAAGTGCCTGCAGGAAGGCCTAACGTTTTGGGATCGACGGTGAAGTTCACATCGCCAGCGGAAGCTGCGCCAAGCGAGAACGGGTAACTATTACCTACAGTATCTTTCAGAGTAACCGTGACCTGAGAGGCGGCGTGCGCCAAGGTCGTGCGCCCCGCAACGGCCGTCGAGCCATCTGTCGATAGCTGATCCGTGGCAACCATGACCTTTTGTCCCGTCAACGCGCCAATACTTTGTTTCTGTAACGAGCTGACTTGGCGAGAGGTGCTGGTCATCAAACTCGAAATACTGTCCATCGATTGGACCTGGCTCAATTGAGCGAGTTGACTGACATACTCTTTACCATCCGTAGGATTGGTCGGATCTTGGTTTTTTATTTGTGCAACCAGCAGCTGTAAGAACATATCGCTAACTTGGTTATTGGTAGTCGCGGTAGCGCTATTTGTCTGAGTGGCGGTCGCTGCCGAGCTGTTATTAATATTCATTAAGTGGCCTCACCTAGGCGTAATAAGCTCTGCTGCATACTTTTAACGTTAGTCAGTACATCGACGTTAGTTTCAAAGCTACGGCTGGCCGACATCATGTCCGCCATCTGATCGACGGTATTGATGGCCGGATAATAAACATAACCTTGTGCGTCCGCTAAGGGATGATTCGGCTCGTAACGCGCGACGGAACCGGGCTGCTGGTTTATTGCCGTCACGGCAACACCTGCGGATGACGTGTCAGCCTGTGCCGCTTGGTGGTATACCGTACTAAACACTGGAACCCGGGCTTGATAGACGCCATCTGCAGAGGTGGCGGGTGTATCTGCATTCGCGAGATTACTGGCAACCGTATTTAAGCGAATCATCTGAGCATTCATCGCAGAGCCCGCGATTTGGTAAATAGCATTAAATCCCATCATGACCTCGACTCATTAACTCTTCCCCTCAATCGCTTTTTGCATACTTGCAAACTGCATGGAAAGAAAAGATAAACTGACCTGAAAACTCTGACTATTGCTGGCAAATGCGGCTTGTTCGTTATGCAGTTCGACCGTATTCCCATCCGCGCCAATTTGCTGCGGAACCCGGTACAGCTCGTGTGCAGGTTGAGAGGTCAGCGCTTGACCCTGGCGTTGCATTTCAGCCGAGAAATCAATATCTTTGGCTTGATAATGCGGAGTGTCGACATTGGCCAAGTTACTGCTTAGTATTTCAGCTCGTTGTAATCGTAAGTCGATGGCCTGCACGCTATTGCCTAACGCACGGCTGAAAGAGATGCTCATTTAAAATGCCCACATTAACCGGTCCCTAAGAAGCTTTAAGCAATTTCCATGCCAATAAATAAAAGTTATTTTTGTCTTGTACTTCAAGGGGTTAAAATTATGAAACCGGCAAAGAGGAAGGTATTCTTCCGCTTTACGCGCCTAGTCCTTCTCTCACTGTTAGTGGGAGGGGTCGCGGGATTTCAGCAACATGCGGTGGCGGCTTCGCCGATAGAATTGCAGGCATCGCAGTGGGTGAAAACGCAGATTGAACTGTTGGGCCAACAGCAAACCTGGTCGTTACTGCAGGTTACCCCGAACATAAAACTCTTTAACCTGAAGGGGCGTGCCTCCACCTGCGGTACGCCGCTACAATTCATCGCCCCTTCATTGACTCAGTCGCCAACGCGATTTCCGTTGACCATTCAGTGCGGTACGGCGAATCCTACGTGGGTAATCAGGGCACAGGCGGATGTTGAGATACGCTTAACCGCAGTCGTTGCCGCCGAACTCCTCCCCCCTGGAACCGTGGTCACCGCAGAGAATAGTAAACTCGCACCCATTCTCCTCACGCCAGCGATGCGGATGAATGTTATCGTAGACCCGAATGATGTATTACAGATGACCGTTAAGCGAACCATTGCTGAGAACCAGCCACTCTCAACGCTAGTGTTAAGCACGCCACGCCTCATCTCGCGGAATCAGCCGGTGACGCTGGTGATTGAACAACAAGGTCTAGCCCTAGCCACCAGCGGAATAGCTTTACAGAATGGGGGAAAAGGGGCGACGATTCGCGTCAAAAACAGTCGTAGTGGTCGAGTATTAAGTGGAACGGTAATCGACTCGCAACAGGTAATGATCCGCGCGATTGAATAAAATTAGCGTTATGCCTTAATTTTTCACTCCACCATGTCGTTGTAGGTAATAAACGGAGATTTTTTTATGATAAAACTAACCCCTGCTACCCCTAACGATAGAGTGAGCACCCCCCTAACCGCTCCGGCGACGAGGGAGCCTAGTGAAAAAGAGAGCATCACGAAGAGCGTCTCCCCCTCTACCGAGCAAGTCCTTACCCATGCTCGCCAGAGTCTTGGCCAACTTCCCGAGGTTGATCTGAATAAGGTCGCAGAGGTAAAAGCGGCGCTAAGTCGCGGGGAAATTAGTCTCGATGGCGAGGCGTTAGCTCACTCAATCCTTAGCTTTTATCAGAGGTCGGAATGAAACGTCTTGAGCTAGTCCGGCAGTTACTGGCCGATTTACTTGACGACTATCAGCGTTTTGAGACGATTGAGACGCTGTTGTCTGCCCAGCGCCAGGCTATTTTGAGGTTTGCCCAACCGCAACTAGAAAGTCATACCGACGCATTAATGCAACACTATCGGCAAATACATCAGCACGCTCAGCAGCGTCTTCGTGGCTTACAACAGTTGGATCTTACACCGGATCACTCGGGTATGACTCAGCTCCTGATTGGGCTAGCCCCCGCCGCGCAGGAACATTTATTAAAGGTTTGGCGTGAATTGCCGACACAACTACAGCGTTGCCAACAAGCTAATCGCTACAATCAGCAACTCCTCGATATGCAGCACGGGCTTTTGGTCGACTGCCTCCCCGAGCCAGATACCGCAGCTTGGCTTTACCAGCCTTAAGCGCGGCGCTAGTTTTTACGCCCAAAACGTAGCATAGCCAATTCATCACTCTGCTTCTGCGCAGACTTCTGCCGACTCTCTTCTTCGGCTTTCCTCATCCTGTCACTGTGCTGTTCTAACTGTTTTTCTTGAAGATGGCTAAGGCTAAGCTGCGCTTTACGTTGCAGTAATTCTTGTTCAGCAGCCTGAAGCTGCTGCTGTTGCCATTGATACAAGCGACGCAGATCTTGCGTATAATTCTCATGATTTTTTAGCGCGAGTCCACCCAGCAGTGTGGGGGTTGGCGAATCGATGAAGTATTGCAGCGTATCGAGTTTGCTCCGCATCTGTTCGACTCGCTGCTGTTGCTCGATCACTTTGTATTGCGACTGCTGGCGGCGTTGCTGCCTTAGGCGTTCGAGAGATTTAAGTTGTTCAGTGAGATAACGACTCATTATTCGCCCTGCGGCATCGACAAGAGTTCATCGAGACTTTGCGTATAAAGACTTAATTGTCGATCGTCCTGCTGTAAATATTGCAAAATCTGTGGCGCTTGCTCAACCGCACGATCGACTTCGCGATCTGCGCCAGGTATATAGCCGCCTAGCGCTATCATCGGTTTAATCTCTTGGTAGCGCGCGTAATGTTGCTTCAAGCGTCGCGCGGCCTGGCGGTGTTCTACCGTCGTCACTAAATTCATACAGCGGCTCACCGATTGACCGATATCAATCGCCGGGAAATGGCCCCTCTCCGCGAGTGTGCGCGAGAGAACAATATGACCATCTAATACGGCGCGCGCCGCATCGACAATAGGGTCCTGCTGATCATCCCCCTCCGCCAATACTGTATAGATGGCAGTGAGGCTACCCGCACTGGCACTGTTACCCGCCGTTTCCACTAAGCGTGGGATCAACGAAAATACCGACGCTGGATAGCCTTTGGTTGCGGGAGCTTCACCGAGAGAGAGTGCGATTTCGCGCTGTGCCATCGCATACCGCGTGAGAGAATCGATCATCAATAAAACATGAAACCCCTGATCGCGAAAAAAAGCGGCAATCGTATGGCAGAGCTCAGTGGCTTTTAAGCGCATTAAAGGGCTTTCGTCCGCAGGTGCGGCGATAACAATCGCCTTTTTTAACCCCTCTTCCCCAAGAGTATGCAATAAGAACTCATTAACTTCTCTTCCGCGCTCGCCAATCAAACCGACAACCACTATCTGTGCATCGGTCGCCCGCGCCATCATCCCGAGTAGGACGCTTTTCCCTACCCCACTGCCAGCCATCAAGCCTACCCGCTGACCACGTCCTAGGGTGAGTAGACCGTTAATCGCACGAACCCCTACATCCAAGGGCAGAGAAATAGGCCGCCGATCGAGGGCGGATATGCGGGGAAGACGCAGGGGAAGCGAGACGTTCCCCATCGCCGGCCCTTTCCCATCCACCGGCTCACCTAAACCATTGAACACTCTCCCCAGCCATTCCTCGCCGATCGTTAACCTCGACAGTTGGCTAGAGGGAAGGACACGGGCGCCACTTCTCAGTCCATCGAGGCTGTGGAGAGGCATTAGATAAGTTAATTCACGATTAAACCCCACCACTTCCGCGAGGATACTTTTTTTATCCGCGGTCGCCACTTCGCAGCGTTGACCAATCGCTAATGGACAGCCGCTGACTTCGAGCAATAACCCGGTGACACGACATAATTTACCGAAATCTTGGCTAAGAGGGACCGTCCCCAGCGTGGAAAGTGCTTGCTCAAGCCCTTTCATGCCACGGGATCCGAAGTATTCAGACTCTGTGCTAGCGTCGAGAGGCACGTATCGAGGCGTTGTTGGCACCCAAGGTCGAAGTGCTGCTGTTCCGTATCAATAATACACTCGCCACGAGTCAGATGGGCTTGTGCAAGTAATCGCCATTCGGCCACTTTTTCGGGGGCTAACGTCTCTATTGCTTGAAAGTCGGCTTCGCAGACACGCACCGAGAAGGCAGATCCTTGCAGCTGCTCTTGCGCTAATTTATCGTCGATCCAGCTCAATAATAGCTCTGGACGTGTGGCGATTTCTTGCTGAATAACCAGCCCTGCGATACGAGTGACTAGCGCTAATGTCGCCTCGCGCTGTTGATGTTCAGCGCGGGCATAGAAATCGTTGAGCGTCTGCATGAGTGTATCAATGGGTAAGCTTGCTTCTTCAAACAGCGCTTTACTGGTCGTTAAGCCAGTCGCGTGCCCTTCGTCGTAACCTTGCTGCCGACCTTCCGCAAAACCTTGCTCGATGCCTTTCGCTCGGCCCTCTATCAGCCCTTGTTGAAATCCAGCCTGTTTTGCCTCGTCAAGTAACGAATCGTTATCGACAGGTAGTGGGGGGTCAACGTATTCTTCGGCCAGATAATCGGCTGACGTTAACGGTGGAAATCGATAGGGTTTTAGTTCGTCACTCTTCATTTCATGTGTTACTCAACCGTACGTTCAGCGTACATTTGGAGGGTAATTTCCCCCTCTTCCGCCAATTGACGTAGCGTGGTCATAATATCACGCCTAACTTGCTCGATCCGACTGATCGGAACAGGCCCTAAACGGGTAGAGGCCTGCTCTAGCTGGCCGACCTGCCGCTTAGGCATAATTCCAAAGAGTGCCTCCCGCAAGACGGGTTCAGCGCCTTTTAGCGCAACGGCCCACTCTTCTAAGGAGACTTCATCAAACAAGCGTTGCAATGTTTCTTCGCTCTGCCGACTCAGGATGAAGAATTCATACATCTGGTCTTCAAGTGCTTTGAATATCTCTGCATCGTGTTGTTTCATTTGCGCCAGTAATTGGTCTTGCTGTGCAGGTAGCCGATTAATAATATTTGCCGCATGTTTTGCGCCTGTTATACGCGAGCCATGCTCTGAAATGGTGGAGATGCCTCTGTCGATAAGACGATCCAATTCTGCGATAACATCGCGATTAATATCATCAAGGCGAGCAATCCTAAACAGGACCTTATCTTGTATGTCTATAGGCTGCATAGCGAGGACCTCTGCCGCCACATCGGGTGGAAGAAACGCTAGGAATATCGCTTGTAGCTGGACATGCTCTTGACTAATAAGTGCCGAGAGTTGAGTCGTATCGACCCATTGTAACCGGGCCATCCGGTAACGAATCGCATCACCGTAAATATGGTTCATCACACTGGTGGCAATTTCCTGTCCCAGCGACTTCTGTAGAATATTTTGTAAATAGGCGCGAGAACCACCATGGATCCCGCTTTGTTGTCGATAATCGTCGAAGAAGTGGTTGAGCGCTTGGTGGGCTTGCGAGATTTTTACCCCTTGTAAGCGAGCCATCGTCTCACTCAATACGATCACTTCTTCGCGAGAAAGCTTCTGCATAACCTGTGAGGCGGCATCTTCTCCAATGCTCAGCAGAAGAATGGCTGCTTGCTCGACACGATTACGTTGCCGTGTAAGGAGTGAAACGTCAGACATTGTCGCGGGGTCGGTCATTACTGTTTATCCACTGTTTGATTACATCAGCCACTCGGTCGGTCTCATTGGCGGCCAATTGTTGTAAGTAGCTTACTTTATCTTCAATCCCCGATGTTCGTGGCGGCAAGTCAGATTCAGTTTCAAACTGATGCTTCTCGCCTACTGACGTCGAACGTTGTTCTGTGGCGAGCGTCTGTTCCTCGGAGGCTGTAGTGACCCGTTTACCGATAAGCGCCTTGATTCCGGGACGGAGTACGACGAGGATCAGTAAGACGAGTAATACACCGACGCCTCCCCAGGTCGCCCAAAATTGAATATCGGGCTGTTGCCACCAAGACAGCGTAGGTAGCGATACAGAAGGCGGGGCAACAAAAGCGAGTTTATCGAGCGTTAGCTTGTCGCCGCGCTGGCTATCTATCCCCGCTGCATTTTCTAATAAACTTTTGAGCTGGGTGAGCTGGCTATCAGACATTTTCGCGACGATATCTGTTCCGGTATTCAACGCCACGGCAATTTGTAGCCTTGCGAGCTGCTGTGCAGGGTAATTGATGTGTTTGATTTGATGGTCATAGGCGTATTTACGCTGAGTTTGGCTAACATTACGTTGCGAATTTTGCCCTTCAGTCGTACTCGCCGTCGCCGTCGTAGGGCGATTACTTAATGTACCAGGGACGCCTGATGCCTCAGTCTGACCACTTGTATCGTTACTGAGTTGCTCTTCTAAGACCTTGGGATCGCCTTGATAGCTTTCTTGCGTCTCTTCGGTATGCCTAAAATCAATATCGGGCATTACGGTAACGCGATAGTTCTTTTGCCCCACTGCCGAATCGAGAATTTGCACCAAGTTTTGGGTGATCGGTTGACTCAGGTTACGTAAAAGATCGGCATCCATCGCGGGCGTATCGTCTGCAGCGGCATCAAGTAATGCCCCCGTCTGGTCAACAATATGCACATTTGCCGCGATTAATCCCGGGACGCTTCCCGCCACGAGCTGCGTCACCGCTCTGACTTGCTGCGGAGTTAAGCGCATGCCTGGGGTCAGCGTGATGATAACCGACGCGCTACTTGCCGGTTGATTCGAGAGGACGAAACCGCTATCGGCTTGAATCCCCAAATGAACGCGAGCGTCCTCTACCCCTTGTAGCGACATGATGCTGCGGGCGAGCTCGCCCTCTAAGCCGCGTTGATAACGGATGTTTTGAATATACTGGCTTGCGCCTAATACCTCGTCCTTATCAAGTAGCTCAAAGCCCGGTGCGACGATCGGCTGAATATTTTTTGCCGCGAGTGCCATACGTGCGCGCGGGAGTAAATTATCGGCAACCAAGACTTGACCGTTATCTGGGTTAATCCGAAAAGCAATTTTCTCGCTCGCTAAGGCGCTGGTCACCGCCTCAGTAGAGACATGCTGATGAGCACCATATAGCGGAACATAGTCGACCTGCCCACGCCACAAGGTGGCGACGATAAGTAACGTTAATAGTCCACCAGCGAGCGTCAATACCCAGGGTTTTTTCAGTAACTCGACCGTTAAATTACGTTGTATCAGCCACGATTTAAGAGAATCAAACATCAAGTTTCCGCGCTAAAGAGGGGTATTTAAAATATCGTCGAGTGCACTGTTCAACTTATTTCGAACTTGCAGTAACGCGCTAAAGCTAATATTAGCCTGTTGGCTGGCGACCATTGCCCCAGCTAAATCATCACTCTGACCAGAATTGATCGCCTGCTGTTGCGAACTGGCTTCTAGCTGAAGTTGATTGACCTTTTCGACTGCCTGCGAGAATACGGACTGGAAGCTCCCCACCCCATCATTAGACGGTGGAGCAATGATCGGCAATGATGCGCTGAGCGTCTCCGTCGGGATGGCGGGCGAAAAGGGTGACATTTTGGGATCGATAATCATTTATTACATCCTCTGCCCAATTAACGATATAAACCGGCTTGGCGCATTGAGCTTAGTCGGTAGCGTAAAGCTCGCGGGGTGATACCCAGCTTCTCAGCCGTCAGCGTTTTGTTACCGTTAAATTGTTTAAGTACGTCTAAGACATACTGCTGCTCGACCTGTTTCCCCATCTGCCGGATACCCGAGGTCGCATCGGGTAGTCTAGGCAGTGTGTTGAAGGATATGTGGGTTGCAGGTAAACCAAGATCTTCAATTGTCAGGGTGTCACCCTGGCAAAGAATCATCCCGCGCTGTACCTTATTCTCAAGTTCTCGAACATTACCCGGCCACTCGTAACTCACGAGTGCATGGTTCACATACGCAGGGATAGAGAGTGGGGTGGTAGCAAAGGCGCGATATTTCTGCATGAAATGATTGACCAGCGGCAGAATATCCTCAGGCCGCTCACGCAGAGGGGCAATAGTAATGGGTAATACGGCTAATCGGTAATAGAGGTCTTGTCGAAATCGCCCCTCTTTGACAGCCAGCGGGATATCTTGATGGGTTGCCGCAATCACTCTAACGTTGAGCTTGATACGCCGAGTGCTGCCTAACCTTTCCACTTCTTGCTCTTGTAACACTCTTAGCAGTTTAACTTGTAGAGATAATGGCATATCGCCTATCTCATCGAGGAGTAGCGTCCCGCCATTCGCTTGCTCGAATTTACCTGGCATAGCCTGAACTGCTCCCGTGAAGGCGCCCTTTTCATAGCCGAATAGCGTCGCTTCCAATAGACTATCAGGGATCGCGGCACAGTTGACACCGATATAAGGTGCTGCCGTCAGGGTGCCAAATTGTTGCCGATGTATATACCGAGCAACACACTCTTTGCCAGTACCGGACTCACCATAGATTAGGACGGGAACACTAACTTTGGCGATTTTTTCCGCTAGACGTAAGGTTTCGTTGCTCTTCGCAGCGCACGAAATAAGATCGGCATCAGCAGTATTTATCCCAGAAGAATAAGTACTCATTGATATTTCCCAAGTGTAAAGTAAGTTTTTTTGCTAATTTTTATTAATCATTCAAATTAGCAATAGTGATTTTATTTGTTCGTTTTATGGGCAGATCTGAGTAAGAATTATTTTATTATGCGAAATAAAAGCGTTGCCGGTAACGATTGTCACAGCTTCAGGTCGATACGCCTGTTTGTGCTGATAAATTACGCTAAACCTGCTCACTTATAGATCTATTTCCAGAATCTTCCGATACAAATTTAAACAAAACCCTTGCAAGCCGCAACCTATATCTCATAATATTCTTAACAATTCTTTACTAAATGCTAAGTATTATTTATCTAATACGCATAAAAACGCTGAGCTGATGATGGTTTTTGCCAGACAAACATTGAAAAAGCTGAATATTCAGGCTGACGACAACGTATTGCCCCTCGCCGTCAATCAGCTGGGCAAGCCTTGGCATAAGCTCGCGGAACATATTAATAAGAACTACGATAATTTTGATGTCAGTGTGAGCCGATATTTCCTAACTAAATTTAGAATAAATACTTCGCTAGCTAATATTATTTTTTCTATAGAAGAAAATAAAAAGTGCCATCAGATATATTCTTGTTCCGCCGGTAAAATAGCCTTCGAAATTGACCGCCCTTTACTATTAAAATTATTACACGATTTTTATGGGGTAGCCGATAGCCTCGATATCTCAAACGCCAATGAGATCACCCAGACTGAGTTACGATTACAAGAACGATTAGGTGACGAACTCAGCCAAATATTTCTAACACCCGAAGTCTTGGGATTACCGGTAACTCTACAGCCCCAGCATAACCAGCAACATAGTCACTGGGCTTGGTCACTCTCTTTTCAGTTACGCGGCTACTCACAAGGCGTGATAACGCTACGTTTCGATCATCAGCTAATTGATCAAATCCTTGCCCAATTAAGGCCAGAGAGCGACTCGCCAGCCCAGTTTTCTGTCTCGGATGGACAGCTTGAATGGCAATTACGACGAGTTCCTTTTACGCTAAATGCTCAACTCGCGAGTCTTCCTATTACACTCGAGCGGCTGCTGGCATTGAAGGTCGACGATGTATTACCTATTTTCCTGACCGAATCAGTCCCCGTTATCCTTGGTGATGAAGTCCTATTTCAAGCCAAAGTTTCTGAGCATCAAGGACAGCTTGTCTTGTCAGAATTTATTGACCATTACACCAGGTAAAGCATGAACTACGATGATAATAATACTCCGTCCGCTTTTTCTCTGGACGACATCACCTTGGACGATCTGACTGCTCCCTCCGCTGATACCGTAGGGAGCAGCGATCACACGCAACGAAAAGTCGAAGAACGAAAAAGACAGCTATTCAATCGTATCCCTTTGACGTTAACCCTCGAAGTTGCGTCAGTGAATGTCTCATTAGCAGAGCTTTTAGCAATCGATAATAGCTCTGTGATTGAATTAAATAAGATGGCGGGCGAGCCACTCGATTTAAAAGTCAACGGTGTCCTCTTCGGTAAAGCCGAAGTTGTCGTCGTCAATGATAAGTATGGATTACGAATTATAGAATTCACCGGACAATCGTTGAGTGACCTAGCACCATGAATCTCGGTACTCGGGGACTGTGTGGATTACTCGCGTTAACATTACTCTTTTCATTTCCGGCATTCGCCGCAGATGCGGGGTTACCGCTGTTTACGACACAGGGTGCCAACGGTACTCAGCAATATAGTGTTAATATAGAAATATTGGCGTTGATGACATTGCTGGGACTCTTACCGATCATGGTACTGATGATGACAAGTTTTACGCGTTTTATCATCGTATTAGCGATACTACGTCAAGCCTTAGGCTTACAGCAAACTCCGCCTAACAAGGTACTCACTGGTATCGCATTGTGCCTCACGCTATTGGTCATGCGCCCGGTCTGGACGACCATTAACCAGCAAGCCATTCAGCCCTACCAGGCTGAACAAATCTCTTTAACCGAAGCTTTACAGCGAGCCAGCTCCCCCCTAAAGAAGTTTATGCTGGCCCAAACCAGCAAGCCGGCTCTCGCACAAATCATGAGTATTGCCAAGGTTAGTGGCGACCCACAGAACCTAGATCTAACGGTTATCACTCCCGCCTATCTATTGAGCGAGCTAAAAACCGCCTTTCAAATCGGCTTTATGATCTATCTTCCGTTTTTAGTCATCGACCTGATCGTTTCCAGTATTTTAATGGCAATGGGTATGATGATGTTATCGCCGATGGTCGTCTCTCTTCCTTTCAAACTCCTGCTATTTGTATTGTGTGATGGCTGGACGTTAATCACGGGTACGTTAACGCATAGTATTCAGGGATTTTGACATGTTTACGCTGGACAGTATTAGCGACCAGATGGGAAGCGCTATTCAATTGGTATTGCTCATCTCAGCGGTAATTATTTTGCCCGGGTTAGTGGTAGGCTTATGTGTCAGTATTTTCCAAGCAGCGACACAAATTAACGAACAGACACTGAGTTTTCTCCCACGCTTAGTGGTCACATTACTGGTTTTGATCGTGGCAGGTAAGTGGATATTGATCAAATTGATCGACTTTACTGAGCTGTTATTTCATCAAGCTGGCTCTCTGACTGGATAGTCACTCATGCTCGATTTAACCGGCTTTTATAGTCAATTGCTTACCCTACTGCTGCCTTGGGTACGGATATTGGCTTTTTTACAGTTCAGTCCATTAGCTGAAAGTTCGCTGATTTCTCGGAAAATTCGGTTACTTCTTTCGCTCGTTCTCACCGCATTGATCGGCCCCCTGCTCAATCCGCCGCCATTACCTGCGCTGCTCTCGAGTACCATGCTCTGGTTAGTCGTAGAACAAATCGGTTGGGGAGCCATTTTTGGCCAGCTGCTACAGTTCGCCTTTTCATCATTACAGACGGCTGGACAGATTATTGCCATGAATATGGGACTATCGATGGCCGTTCAAAACGATCCTGTTAATGGTACGAGTAATACTCTGATCTCTCAGCTATTTAACCTAACGATGATGCTTATTTTCTTCGCGGCCAATGGACACCTGCTTCTGGTCACTGTGCTGTATAAAGGCTTTATCTACTGGCCAATTGGCGCTGCGCTTAGCTGGCCGACGTATCAGGTGTATATCAGTAGTTTCGGCTGGATTGTTTCCGCTGCAGTGATCATCGCCCTGCCTTCGACGGTAATTATGTTACTCATTCAGGCGGGTTTCGGATTATTAAATAAGGTCTCTCCGACCCTCAATCTCTTCTCATTAGGGTTCCCATTAGCGACCCTTGCTGGGATTGTCGGCATAGCCTTGCTCATACCGTCTTTATCCGAACACTACCTCTCCCTCACCAACCAGATAATTCATCAATTTGATCTCTTGCGGGGGGCAAATGTCTCAGGCCAGTGATAAAACAGAAAAAGCCACCCCCGCTAAGCTCAAAAAAGCGCGGGAAAAAGGTGACGCCGGTCGTGCGAAAGAACTCTCTTCTGCCGTCTCTTTAGCCAGTGCCTTTGCCACGCTAGTTATTTTGGCCCCGTGGTACTGGCATCTGATCGCTGAATTTTTCCGACGCCTCCCTCTTGAACTTGCGACTCCCTATACTGACGATACTCTACTTTCAATCGTTGGGAGCGCATTGCGGCTAATACTGCTGATCGTGCTGAGCTTTTGTAGCGTTCCGCTCATTGCAAGCCTAGTGGCGCTAATGAGCGGCGGCTGGATATTCAGTCTCCATAAATTACTTCCTGATCTGAAGCGACTCAATCCACTTTCTGGTCTCGCTCGTCTTGTCGCAGTGGATAATCTCGTTGAACTGAGCAAAGTGATCGTTAAGAGCATTATTATCTTATCGATGTTAGTGCTACTACTTCGTCACAACCTCTCCGCGATAATGCTTCTTTCACGATTAAGTTGGCCGATAGTGCTGGCGGTAAGTTTGAAACTGACGGTTAAGCTGTTTGGCTATTTTGTACTGCTGATGTGTGGCTTTGCTTTACTCGAATGGCCATTAAGTCGCTATCAGTTTCAGCGTAAAATGCGAATGAGCCGGCAAGAAGTAAAAGATGAGTTTAAAAATACCGAGGGTAACCCACAGATAAAAGGGCGCCTACGGCAATTACAGCGGCAAATCGCGCAAGGCCAATTGCGTACTAGCGTGCCGCAAGCGAATGTGATCATCACAAACCCAACACATTATGCGGTGGCACTCAAATACGACCCGCAGGCAGCCTCGGCCCCGTACGTCGTGGCAAAAGGTATTGACGACCTCGCGCTCTATATTCGCCAGCTAGGCCAAGAACATGCGATTGAAGTTGTTGAGTTTCCTCCGCTCGCAAGAGCCGTTTATGCCTCAACACGGGTTAACCAACAAATTCCCCACCAGCTATATCAAGCTATTGCTCATGTGCTCACTTACGTGATGCAGCTTCAGCGCTGGCGTGCCGATCAGACGTTACAAAAACCACGTATCAATCAATCATTATCGCTACCCGTCGAAGGACAATTTAGTGAATAAATTCCAACTCACCCCGTGGCTCAGTGCCGCTAAGAAATTTCCTGTGGGGCTACCGATTCTCATTCTATCGGTCCTATCCATGGTCATTTTACCTCTAGCGCCGATTGTCCTCGACTGCCTCTTTACCTTTAATATCGTATTAGCCATTTTAATACTTCTCGTCTCGGTGAATGCTCAGCGTCCACTCGATTTTAGTATTTTCCCTACGCTACTGCTGATCACGACGTTGCTTCGCCTATCCTTAAATGTCGCCTCCACCCGTGTGGTCTTGCTCCATGGCCATGAGGGCGAGGGGGCTGCCGGTAAGGTTATCGAGGCGTTCGGCCAAGTCGTTATCGGGGGGGATTTCGTCGTTGGCTTAGTCGTTTTCATCATCTTGATGATTGTTAACTTCGTCGTTATCACCAAAGGTGCGGAGCGTATTTCTGAGGTTTCTGCCCGTTTTACCCTTGATGCCATGCCTGGCAAACAGATGGCCATTGATGCCGAACTGAATGCAGGGGCAATTACCCAAGCGCAGGCACGTGAACGCCGAGCTGAGGTGACTCGTGAAGCCGATTTCTATGGTTCAATGGATGGTGCATCCAAGTTTGTGCGCGGTGATGCTATCGCTGGCATGTTAATTCTTGTAATCAATATGGTAGGCGGTATTGCCATCGGAATGGTGAAGTATCAGCTCGATGCCAGCCACGCCTTTCAGCAGTATGTCCTACTGACCATTGGTGACGGTCTTGTGGCACAACTGCCCTCTTTACTACTCTCTACCGCCGCAGCCATTATCGTGACGCGAGTCAGTGATGGACAGGATATTCGTCACGAGGTTCGCGAGCAGCTGCTAGCTCAACCGACGGTACTCTACACCGTCGCAGGCATTATGCTTGCTATGGCGGTAGTACCGGGTATGCCGCACATCGCTTTTCTTAGTTTCACCTTATTGCTAGCCTTTGCGGGCTGGCGTCAGTCGAAACGTGTCGTCGCGGCAAACACGATGGCCCCGATGGAGATTGAGCAACAGGCCGACATCCAGGCTCCTCGCTTAGAGTGGGAAAACCTCTCTCAGACCGAGCCGCTCGGCCTAAACTTAGGCTACAAGTTAGTTAACCTCATCAACCAACCGCAGGGTGGATTGCTCTCACAACGGATTAGTGGCGTACGCCAGATCCTCTCAGAAAATAGCGGCGTCTTATTACCAGAGATACAGGTAAGAGAAAATTTTCGTTTAAAACCCACGCAATACAGTATCAGCGTACAAGGTATTCAAGCCGCCGTCGGCGAAGTCCATGCTGATAGACTCATGGCGCTCGCCAGTAACGAAATTTACGGTGAGCTGGATGGAATATTAGGAACGGATCCAGCCTATGGGATGTCCGCAATATGGATCGAGCCGTCACAAAAAAGCCAAGCCTTACGCTTCGGTTATCAAGTGGTGGATTGTGCGAGTGTTATCGCCACGCATGTAAACAAAGTCGCCAAGTTGTATCTCCCAGAACTGTTTCAGTACGATGATATTACCCAGCTGCATAAGCGCTTATCTGCACAGGCGCCTAAGTTAAGCGAGGATTTACTCCACGCGTTAAACTATTCGCAGCAATTACGTATTTACCGCTCCTTACTCCTCGACGGAGTCAGTCTAAAAGATATCGTGACTATCGCGACCGCACTCTTGACGGGCCACCTGGTGACCAAAGATCCACTACTGCTTGCCGCCGACGTCCGCTATGCATTGCGCAGACAAATCGTACAAGGCATCAATAAAGATCGCCCACAATTCGCCGTCTTTACGTTAAGCGATGAACTAGAAAATCTACTCTTAAGAGCGCAACAAGCAGCCGGTAATAAGGAACTGGATAATATTCCGCTCGATCCCCATTTGCTGTCACAACTGCAGACGAATATGCCGTTGATTACCCAACAAATGAAAGCAGAAAATTTACCCCCGGTACTTATTGTTCCACCGGCCCTAAGACCGTTACTGGCACGTTACGCACGTTCTTTTTCCACTGAACTCTTTGTGTTGTCCTACAATGAGGTGCCTGAAGATCGTGAAGTGACAATACGCGGACACTTGACGTAATAAAAAATTTTCAAGCCACATCGAGCGCTTTCAGATAGCTACGCAAAGCGTTTCATGCTGTATAGGAGTAAACTCCTCTCATTCACCGCAGGGCTCGACCGCCTGCAAGATCAATGATAAATGAGAGGGCCTATGAAATTTTCACTCCCTGCCAGTGTGGCAGCATTGGCATTAACCCTTTCGGGCTGTAGTACCTATCACCACTTTATGGATTATTTTTCGTCCTCCTCCCCCACTGCGGTTTATCCTCAACAAGCCGAATTGGACCAACATATAAAAGCCTGTGAACAGCAACAGGGGGAAGAGTGTATTGCGGCGGGAACGATGTACGAGCTACGGGGAAGTCATTACTATTCGCAGGCTTTGCGCTTTTACCAGTTAGCAACCGGGCTAAAAAAACCGGCCGCTTACAGCGCACTCGGTCATATGTTTGAGAATGGTTACGCCGTACCGCAGGATCTTACGCGCGCGCGCGAACTTTATCAGCAAGGCGCCGAGTTGGGCGATGCAACGTCTTACCTCTATCTGTCTAATCTTTACCGCTATGGTCGCGGTATCGACAAGGACCCAGCGAAGGCTCGTCAATACGCGATCTTAGCCTGTAAAAAGGGTAACGTTGTAGGATGCAGCGCCCGCAATCAAATCAAAAAATAACGCCTCGTTGAACTTCTGCCTGCACCCAATCGATGGGTGAGGTAGGGGATTATCGCGCACTGTCTAATCGTTGTACGAACCACTCGTTCTCCGCCAAACATCCACCGTGGATATCATAGATGCACGGGCCAATCTCATTAGGATACTCATACTCCTCAAAAGATTCTAACAGAGCGAGATCGTGCTGAGCCGCAGCGGATGTCGAGGTAGGGATGAGCTGAGTTAATTTTTTATTTTCTAACAGGGAGCGAGTAGCAAGCCCGCCTAAGCTCAATTGGAAGCTGTCCGCCGCCCACATTAAATAGGTTTCCCACTCTGCATTATGAGTCCGGGTCGCTTCACAGAGCATTAACTGATTGTTATCCATAGTGTTATCGTTTTTCCTTAATCATTTCAGTGATTGTCCATTAGTGCAGCCATCCGCAAGGGTAAAATTGGCGCTCACGCTTTCTCAGCGATTCCTTCCCTAAAATCTATGTAATCAATGGCTAAACGTCAAGATTCAGGGGCCTGAATAAAACAAGGGCTCTCAACGACGCGTTCACTGCGGTGGTTAGCCGGTAAGTTGAGGAAAATTCCTTATCAAACTGAAATAATTTATCGTAGATGTTTAGACATCCAGATGTTTACACACCTAATAATAATCAGTACAGTAGTTGCTACGATGAGAAGAGTAATGTTTCCTAAGGTATAGCCCAGTCATGATCGAGATAAAGCATCTGAAAACCCTGCAGGCCTTAAAACAGACAGGCTCCTTAGCTGCTGCAGCCGCTCATTTGCATCAAACTCAATCAGCGTTATCGCACCAATTCAGCGATATCGAACAGCGGTTAGGATTCAAGCTTTTTATCCGCAAAAGCCAGCCATTACGCTTTACTCGTCAAGGCGAGGTATTACTCCAACTCGCCGATAGTGTTTTACCCCAAGTCCATCAAGCGCTTCAGGCCTGTCAGGCTCCGCAACGCACTACCTTACGCATTGCGATAGAGTGCCACAGCTGTATTCAGTGGATGACCCCAGCCTTAAATAGTTTCCGTGAACAATGGCCACAGGTTTCCGTTGAATTCGCATCGGGAGTGACGTTTGATCCTCAACCCGCGTTACAGCAAGGCGAGTTAGACCTAGTATTAACCTCGGACATCTTACCCAAAAGTCACTTACACTATACGCCCCTCTTCGATTATGAAGTCAGGTTAGTCGTAGCGGTCGGGCATCCTCTCGCAACAAAACCCGTTATTCTGCCCGAGGATCTTCACGACGAAACCCTACTTATCTATCCGGTGCAGCGCCAACGAATGGATATCTGGCGGCATTTTCTACAGCCGGCAGGCATTGTTCCCTCTCTGAAAACCGTCGATAACACCTTACTTCTTATTCAGATGGTTTCCGCCAATATGGGGATCTCCGCCCTCCCCCATTGGGTAGTAGAGAATGTTGAACGACAACAGCTAGTGGTAACGAGAACGCTTGATAACGGCTTATGGAGCCGTCTCTATGCGGCAACTCGCGAAGGTGAAAATCGTCAGCCGATGATCGAAGCCTTTATTAGTCATGCCCAACAACACGCGCGGCAACTTCCATTCGTGCGTGATGCATCGGGTGCGTTAGTCACCGCCTAAGCACACACAAATTTAAATATTTTGTAACATTTGCGGGGTCGGTCAACATTCCTTACCCCAATAATCGCTACCCTTGCGGTTTGCCCACACGAAAGGTCTCTTTCGTGTCCATCCGATTAGGGAGAAGACGATGTTCACTCTATTTAAACCGGCCCAACACGCGCCACCCCTCGCTGAGAAGCTTATCGATCCCACTTATCGGCGCATGCGCTGGCAAATCTTCATTGGGATCTTCTTTGGCTATGCCGCTTACTACTTAGTCCGTAAAAACTTCGCCT
The DNA here is from genome assembly GCF_018494085.1 of Rosenbergiella collisarenosi. GTDB lineage: Bacteria > Pseudomonadota > Gammaproteobacteria > Enterobacterales > Enterobacteriaceae > Rosenbergiella > Rosenbergiella collisarenosi. The sequence continues at coordinate 50,005 of NZ_JABBFP010000007.1, forward strand.
TAGCGATCCCTTCCTTGGTCGAACAAGGCTTTAGTCGCGGGGATCTTGGCTTTGCCCTCTCAGGCATTTCGATCGCCTATGGATTTTCCAAATTCATTATGGGATCTGTCTCGGATCGTTCTAACCCCCGCTATTTTTTACCCGCAGGACTTATTTTAGCGGCACTCGTCATGTTGATGATGGGCTTCGTTCCTTGGGCAACCTCTAGCATCATGGTGATGTTCTTCTTACTCTTTCTATGTGGGTGGTTTCAAGGGATGGGTTGGCCGCCTTGTGGGAGAACGATGGTTCACTGGTGGTCACAAAAAGAGCGTGGCGGAATCGTCTCGGTATGGAACTGCGCGCACAATGTAGGAGGGGGTATTCCACCACTGCTCTTTTTGCTCGGGATGATGTGGTTCGGAGATTGGAAGGCAGCCTTCTATATGCCTGCATTTTTGGCGATTATCATTGCGCTCATCGCCTTCGCGCTAATGCGTGACACCCCGCAATCTTGTGGCCTTCCGCCCATCGAGGCCTATAAAAATGATTACCCGCCAAACTATAGCGCCGAGAGTGAGACCGAACTCACCACTAAGCAGATCTTCAGCCAATACATTCTGCCTAATAAGCTTCTTTGGTATATCGCCTTAGCGAACGTATTTGTCTACTTGCTGCGTTACGGCATCCTCGACTGGTCGCCGACTTATTTGAAAGAAGTTAAACATTTTACCCTCGATAAATCGTCATGGGCCTATTTCTTCTATGAGTATGCCGGTATTCCAGGCACGTTACTCTGCGGATGGGTTTCCGATAAAGTCTTTAAGGGAAACCGGGGGATTACCGGCGTTATTTTTATGAGCTTGGTTACCGTCGCGACCATCGTGTATTGGTTAAATCCTGCTGGGCATCCCGGTATCGATATGGCCTGTATGACCGTCATCGGTTTCCTGATTTACGGACCCGTCATGTTGATCGGACTCCATGCGCTGGAGCTGGCACCTAAAAAGGCAGCGGGTACCGCCGCTGGCTTTACCGGACTCTTTGGTTATTTAGGTGGCTCTGTCGCAGCCAGTGCTATCGTCGGCTATACCGTCGATTACTTTGGCTGGGATGGTGGCTTCTTAGTCATGATTGTAGGATCTGTGTTGGCCGTCTTTTTATTGCTGCTGACGACATTGAGCGAAAAGAAGCATAAAGCGAAACTCCAACAACAGGGATAGGAGAGCAGAATGAAATACTTGTTTACCGGTCTAGCACTACTGTCCTGTAGCTTAGTGGCACAAGCCGACGCAGAAAAGCTGGTTATCGCCCATCGCGGGGCCAGTGGCTACCTACCGGAACACACTTTACCCGCTAAAGCGATGGCTTATGCACAAGGCGCCGATTTCCTTGAGCAGGACGTTGTCATGACGCGAGACGACCAACTGATTGTGCTACACGATCACTATCTGGATCGCGTGACGGACGTTGCACAGCAGTTTCCACAGCGCCATCGTCAAGATGGCCGCTACTACGCTATCGACTTCACCCTGGCAGAAATCAAACAGCTACACTTTACCGAGGGATTTCATCTCGAAGGTAAGCAACAGGTACAGAACTATCCCGGGCGTTTCCCGATGAATCACTCAACGTTTAGCATTCATACTTTGGCTGAGGAGTTAGCCTTTATCCAAGGACTTAACCACTCGACGGGAAAGAATATCGGGATATATACCGAAATTAAATCGCCGTGGTTCCATCGAAAAGAGGGTAAAGACATTAGTAAGGCGATACTCACCACGCTCAAAGAATACGGCTACACGAAAACTACCGATAATGTCTGGCTGCAATGTTTTGACTATGACGAGTTACAGCGAATAAAACAAACGCTGGAGCCGCAGTTGGGCATGGACCTCAAACGGGTACAATTGATTGCCTATACGCAGGACAAAGAGACGCAGACACTGCAGAACGGTGAGTGGCGTAATTATGATTACGGATGGATGATGACGCCTGAAGGCATCGATAAGCTCTCTAAGACCGTCGATGGCATCGGCCCTGATTACCATATGTTAATTGATAAGGGTTCTTCTCGCGGCCATATCCAATTAACACCAATGGTGGCCGCGGCACACCGAGCAAATTTACCTATTCACCCCTATACCGTTCGTGCCGATCAGCTCCCGAGTTACGTGTCCAACGTCGACGAGTTATATCAAATCCTCTATCAACAAGCCGATGTTGCAGGGTTATTTACCGATTTCCCTGATAAAGCAGTTACATGGCTGGCCAACCACCCACTTTCACACTGAGTAATAAAGGCTGCTGATTTATAGGGCAGCCTTAACTCATGTTTACTCGGCAACGGCATAGAGCTGTCTTAGGAAGCGAGGCACAGCATCTTGTCCATTATTACCGATAACCGCCAGCTCAGGTAATAGATCCTTTAGACGCTGTTGCCCGTTCTCCATGATGCATCCCTTTCCCGCCATACTGAGCATCTCTTTATCGTTCATTCCGTCGCCAAAGGCGATACAGTCCTGCAATCCATAACCCAGCCGGCGGGAGACGTTCTCCAATGCGTGGCCTTTAGAGACGCCGCCTGCCATAACTTCTAAGCAGATGGGCAGCGAAAAGCTGACGTTAACGCTATCGCCGAAGCGGGCGACCAGCGCCTCTTCAAGGACGACGAGGCGCTGATGATCGTTACAGGTAAAGAAGACTTTACTCACGCCTTCGACGGAGAAATCTGCTGGTTGATAGAGCTGATAGCGAAAATCTGACTCCATGAAGAACGAAGCTTCATCTTGACACTCGCGGGCAATAAACCACTCATCGTCACGATAAATTTGCGTAAGGATATCGGGATCTTGATAACTCAACGCAATCAGTTCCTTCGCGATAGTCTGATCCAGATTATGGGCAAAGACCAAATTACCCTGCATATCATGAACGCGAGCCCCATTTGACGTAATCATGTAGGCATCGATACCCAGTTTTTCACGGATCTGGCCGACGTCGACGTGGTGACGCCCCGTAGCAAAGACAAAGGAGATCCCTTTTTCTGTGACCCGCTGCAGGGTTTGCGTAGCAAACTCGGTCAGTGAATGCTCTGGCGAAAGCAGTGTGCCATCGAGATCAGAAGCAACTATTTGGTACATGACGACCTCTCAACTGTACAGGCTGGAAACTATTTCAAACCTGGAAATTAAAGTGTATTTGACTGGAACGTTAAAAAATATTCAGTGATCATCTGTAGCGCTGCAGCACGGATTTCGTCTTTCTCAAACAAAATCTCATGACGAGCGCCCTCCATCACTTGAGGATGATCGCCGTAACAGGGAGAGCCAGAAAGCATTCTCGCGAGTGCAAACCTATTCTGGGCCTGATTATCGACGACTTGGTCATCGCTCGCCTGTAAGAGTAAAACAGGATGTTTTAGTTCTGAGGCGATGCTCTCGATATAGCGACCGGTAAACATCGCCTCACGCACCCAGTGAGTCGTGGGGCCGCCTAGCTGAAGCTCGGGTTGATCGGCGTAGAACCGTATAGTGCGTTGATAGCGAACGCGGCTGTGCGTCAAGGTATTGATACCAAAGGGCGTAGCATGCCAACGGCCCGTACCGAATGCGAAACCTTCCCGTAAATGCGGGCGCATCGCCGTCCAATTGAGTATCCGCTCGACGACCCATTCCGGCATCGGTAAAACTATCCCAAACATTGGGGCGACTAAGGCGGTTGCCGTAAAGAGTGTAGGGTGACGCTGCGAGAGGAGCGTCACTATTGCCCCGCCCATTGAGTGTGCCAGCGCAAATTTCTGCTGATAGCGCCCCTCAGGTAACTCTAACTGACATAATTGGCTTAAGTCGTCGACATAATCAGAAAACTGCACCACATGGCCTAACTGAGAATCCTCAAGTAACCGATCTGATAGCCCTTGTCCTCGGTGATCGACGATGAAAATATCGTAGCCACAGTTGAACAGATCCCACGCTAACTCAGGGTATTTGACGTAGCTTTCTGAACGTCCAGGGACGATCATTATCGCTTTTTTATGCGAAGGCGATGTTAAACGGACGTAACGAATAGTTACCCCGTCTTTACCCAAAAAATGTCGTTCTTGTCGCTGACGCCAAAACGATAATAAAGGACCGGTGACGAACGCAGAGAACGCTTTCTCCCTGTGAGTCCATTGCGACTGCAGCTTTTTCATCGTTAGCGAGAGAAGATCAGGTGCAGACCAAATGCGACGAATAGCGTGCCCGCGATTCCATCAATCCATTTTGCAAGTTTTTGATATTTCGCTTTCACCCAAGGCAATGAAAATAAGGTCGCGACTAAGCTGAACCAGACCAGTGTTTCGACTACGATCAAGACAAAGATTGCAGTACGTGTCGCACTACTGACATCATCACCAACGATCAAGGAAAAGATACTCCCAAAGTAGATAATCGCTTTAGGGTTGGAGAGATTAGTAAGTAGTCCCCGTAAAAAAGTATTTTTCTTACGGCCGCCGCCGAGTGACGAGCTCGTCGCTTCGACCGCACTGTGCGGCTGCCGAGCAGATCGAATCATCTGTATTCCCATCCACATCAGATAGCCCCCCCCGCCCAGCAGAATAAGCTGGTGTAACCATGCCATCTGTTTCAGGATAAGGTTCAGCCCTAGCAACGCAACGGCTGCCCAAATGGCAACGGCAAGCGTAATACCGATAACGCCCTTAAACGCATCACGTCGCGATTGACTCGCGGCAGTCTGAGAAATGAAGAAGAAGTCAGGCCCGGGGCTCGCTAACGCGACGATCTGAACTAACGCAACGGTCAGAAAGAGGGAAATCATAGAAACTCCTTGTTATGACATTACTGCCAGGGATGATTATTCATCGTCTAGGTGTTGCTTTATCAACTGCATAAACGGACGCCCGAAGCGCTCCAATTTACGTTGCCCGATACCGTTGATCCCCAACATCTCAGAGGCAGAGATGGGTTGTAGCTCTGATAGCTCAATGAGGGTCGCATCGTTAAAGACCACATAAGGGGGGATATTTTCCTCATCGGCGATCGCTTTACGTAGTTTACGTAATTTAGCGAACAGTTTTTTATCGTAATTGCCCCCCAATAATTTATGGGTAGCAGGACGCTGTTTTGTCACGATAACCCGCGGCACCGCGAGTTGTAGCGTAGACTCGCTGCGTAGCACCGGCCGGGCGCTTTCTGTTAGCTGTAAGGCTGAATGCTGGCTAATATTTTGTGTCACAAATCCAAGGTGGATCAGTTGTCGTAATACGCTAACCCAATGCTCATGGCTATGATCACGGCCAATCGCATACACCGGCAGTTTGTCGTGACCCAGATCCTTGATCCGCTGATTCGCCGCGCCGCGTAACACTTCGACGATATAGCCCATACCAAATCGCTGCCCTACCCGGTAAATCGTCGACAACGCCTTTTGCGCATCCACCAGGCCATCGTAGCGGCGAGGCGGATCTAAACAGATATCGCAGTTACCGCATGGCGCTTGTCGACTTTCCCCAAAGTAGTTAAGTAGCACTAGACGCCGACAGGTTTGTGCTTCAGCGAAAGCCCCCATCGCATTAAGCTTATGTCGTTCAATATCTTGGCTGAGGCCCGGGTTTTTCTCTTCCAAACAACGTCGTAACCATCCCATATCAGCAGGGTCATAGAGCATCATCGCTTCTGCGGGTAAACCATCCCGGCCCGCTCTCCCGGTTTCCTGATAATAGGATTCAATATTACGGGGGATGTCGAGGTGGAAAACAAAGCGAACATTAGGTTTGTTAATCCCCATCCCAAAGGCCACCGTTGCCACAACGATTTGTAGATCGTCGCGCTGGAAAGCCTCTTGTACACGGGCTCGCTCATCGGCGTCTAGCCCCGCATGATAGGCGCCAGCGCTCCACCCACGACTGAGCAAGCGAGCGGTAATATCTTCGACTTTAGCTCGGCTGTTACAGTAAATAATGCCGCATTTTCCACGCTGCTCCCGTAAATAAGTGAGCAACTGTTCGGTCGGCTTATATTTATCGACAAGCGTATAGCGGATGTTAGGACGATCGAAACTACTGATCTGAATAAAAGGATTATGTAGCTGGAGACGCTGCAGGATATCTTGCCGCGTCGTGCTATCCGCCGTTGCCGTTAAGGCCATAATCGGTAGCTGTGGGAAGCGTTCGCGAAGACGTCCTATCGCCCCATATTCCGGACGAAAATCATGCCCCCATTGGGAAATACAGTGGGCTTCATCTACTGCTATCATCACGGGTTGCCAGCCGCTGAGTGTGTCGAGAAAGCTCTCCATCATCAAGCGCTCTGGTGCCACATACAGTAGCTTGATATCACCTTGCTGGCAGGCTTGGAAAATCTGCTGCTGTAGTTCCCTAGGTTGGCTAGAATTCAGACTTGCTGCACTGACGCCATTAGCACGCAGTTGATCGACCTGGTCTTTCATCAACGAGATAAGCGGAGAGACGACCAGCGTCAGTCCCGGCTGGACCAACGCGGGTATTTGATAGCACAGGGACTTGCCGCCGCCAGTAGGCATGACGACAAGGCAGTCTTGTCCAGCAATTGCCGAGTGTATAATACTGTCTTGACCGGGCCGGAACTGCTGGTAACCGAACGTTTCCTGCAGGACCTGGATGGCACTTACCTCCCGGTCCGCTTCTACCAATGTTGCCACACGCTACCTGTTTTAATCAGAGAACATCGTTAAGGGTTAGACCAATACCGACTCGGGTTTGGCGGTGATTATAGTCAATCAACGATTCGCCATAACCACTATAGACTTGGGTGTAGAACCTAACATTAGGCGTGATTGGATAGCTCCATCCAAGCTGCGCACCACCGTATCCTGAGTTCCAGTTATATTGGCCTTCGACGCTGAAGACACTTTCGCCCCATTTGTAGCCTAATTTAGCACGATAATGGCCCATATATTTGATGATATCAGGGTTATCGTCATCGCCACCGCCCGTATCAAGACGAACCCACGGTTTGATTTCAGCGGTAATATTATCATTTTTCGCCATCAAACGCAGGTAGGCTCTGTTCCAGCTCCGCGAGGTCGGATCGCTCCGTCCATTCGATTCGTGGTTAAAGCCTGTCTCTACGTCACGCAGCGTCCAGTTGCCCAGCGAATAGTCCGTTGCCCAGCCGACAAAAAGTTGTGGCTCGTAGTTCGTCTCACGAAATGGAGACGATTCTTTGCTGTTGGATATTTGCCACCACGATCGTTGGGTATATGATGCGGCTAAGACCGAGTTATCGCCGAGGATACCGCGCCAGATTGGAAAGGCGAGGCTCAATTGGAACTTAAGCTCGTCCTTACGTGCGTTATGACCCCAGTTGTAGCTTTCAATAGCGCCTTTATTCATATTACTGGTATAGGTGTACAGCACGTAGTTACTTTCGTAAGGATACAAAATAAAAGCACTATCATGTTTTTGTAGTAAATTTGAGATAATGCTGCCATCGACTGGCGAGTTGTTTTGTACCCCGACGTCATACCCACTACTTTGCGCGTTAGCCCCCAAAGGTAACGCTAGCGCTGCTGCCAGCACCAAATACTTTCGTTGCATAGTTATCCCTATCACCTGTAATGAATAAAATTTGGCTAGAAACCTAAAAAGACTTTCTTAAGGGTATAATTTTGACCTGAAATCGCTTTTTATGACAGCAGAATATGATGATAAATAGTAGCAACAGTAACACTATGAACGCGTTGACTATTTTTAGTCGAGGACGGGGAAGGAATGAGTGAGAACAACGAGCAGAATATCGATAAATAGAGGGAAGTCATGATCTCCCTCCAATAACCGACGTTAATTTTTACGGCCGAGCCCTGCAACATCTTGAACGTTATGTAATATAGCAGTCATCCTTACAAAATTACCGGAACTCGCCCCAGTAATTTTATACTCAGCTCCATGATTATCCGCGATCTGCATAATTTTATTTTCGGCGCCTTGTAACGAAACATCGGTTACAGAGATACTTTTAGCAGAGGTTACGGCCGGTAAGGCAAGTACAGCAAGCATCGCGATGGTTATTTTTTTCATAATTATGGCTCTCCTGGTGTGAGCCATAAAAGTACATGTTTGGCCGTAATTAAGCGTTTCGTTTTGTAAAAAACTGAATTAAAACTTATCAATTGCTAAGATATTTTTTTACAAACCTAGAGTTGAATCACAAAAAATTCAGAGCACACTTAATCTTCCCCTTTTATATCAATCTGTTGGGTAACAACTCAGGGAGTAGAGGGTAAGAAACAATATCAATGGTGATAAATGCTTAAGTAAACGAGGGCAGTGTCTACCCGCCAACTTGAGATAGCGCAATAAAAAACGGCGCTTCTGCGCCGTAATAAGAGTTAAAGCCAGTTTTTCCGTTTGAAGTACAGATAAGGCGCTAAGCCGGCCAGTATCATTAATAGAATTGCGCCAGGATAGCCAAACGACCATTTCAGCTCCGGCATAAACTCAAAGTTCATACCATAACTCGATGCCACCAGCGTTGGCGGTAAGAATACGACCGATACGACTGAGAAGATTTTAATAATACGGTTTTGTTCGATACTAATGAAACCCATTGCCGCTTGCATCAGGAAGTTAACCTTTTGGAATAAGGATTCGTTATGCGGTAGCAGTGAATCGATATCCCGTAAGACTTCACGAGCTTGTTCCAATTGGTTAGCAGGCAGACGCGCTTTACGGATCAAAAAGTTTAAGGCGCGTTGCGTATCCATTAAACAGAGGCGAACTTTCCAACCAATATCTTCCAGTTCGGCCAGACGCGAGAGCGCGTCATCGTACTCTTCTCCCTGTTGGCCTTCCATGATCACGCGACTCAGCTTTTCTAATGCGCTATAGATATTCTCTATCTCGTCAGCAAGCTGCTCGATTTTCGTTTCAAATAGATCGAGTAAAACTTCAAACACGTTCCCATCAATAAGTGTTTGGCTGCGCGCGCGCATACGATAGAGGCGGAAAGCAGGAAGCTCACGTTCACGGAGTGTAAAAAGACGTCCATCACGGATGGTAAACGCGACGGTCGCATTCCCTGCATGGTCATCCGCATCTTCATAGAAGAAGAAGGAGTGAATATGTAAACCATCTTCGTCTTCAAAAAAACGCGCGGAGGCTTCGATATCTTCAAGTTCTGGCCGAGTGGCTAAGCCTTGGCCTAATGTTTGCTGTACCAGATCACGTTCATCTTCGTCTGGCTCAATCAAGTCGACCCAAACGGCATTCGAAAGCGCGATATTGCTCTCTTCAGGTTCCATCCGGCTCAAACGATTTTCTTCGAGTTTGAAAGCACTTAACATAGCAGTATGACTCCCCTTGCTTATCGGCAGGGACAAGACAAAGCTAATACTCGTCCATTACTGGGCGTAGGTTAGCTGAACTCGAACACGGGGCTCACAGATTGTGAAAATATCAGCGCTGACGATCATGATGACGGGAAATAATCACCGGTAAACAGCTAAGTTCACCGGTCAAAGAGAGGTAACCTTAGCAGTTTTTCCTAGTACGTAGGAAGTTGATCCAGCATCGACTGGGTGTGTCCAAGGTCTTTGTCCTCTAAGAATTATAGTGGGCGCATGTTACGCTGAGACGAAAATATCGTCAAGAACCCTAACCATTAAACTGTTTCTAAACGTGCATAGGCTGCAACAAGCCATTTCACGCCCTGTCCTTGGAAGGCAATTTGCAGGCGACAATGCTCGCCGCTGCCCTCTAAATTAATAATCGTTCCTTCACCAAATTTGGCATGCTGCACGCGCTGCCCGAGTGTCCAGCCGCTATCATTTGCAATAACCGGCGCGCCCATGCGTTTTGTATCAACAGGCCGAGTGATATTCGCGCGTGACCTGACCTCTTCCACACATTCCTCAGGAAGCTCGCCGATAAAGCGGGAGGGCCGATGGCTGACCTCCTTACCATATAGACGTCGGCTTTCTGCGAAAGTTAGGGTCAATTTTTTCATCGCCCGCGTCACGCCGACGTAAGCAAGACGGCGCTCCTCTTCCAAACGCCCACTCTCTTCGATCGACATTTGGCTCGGGAACATCCCCTCTTCCATGCCCACAATAAAGACTTGGCTAAATTCTAAGCCTTTAGCAGAGTGTAACGTCATCAACTGTACCGCATCTTGCCACTTATCGGCTTGCCCTTCCCCCGCTTCGAGCGCCGCATGGGAGAGGAAAGCTTGAAGTGGCATTAAGTCTTCATTTTCATCTTGGTAGCTAAATTGTCGTGTCGCCGTGACGAGTTCCTCAAGGTTCTCAATACGAGCTTGACCCTTCTCGCCTTTTTCCTGTTCATACATAATCCACAGACCAGAGTCCTTGATGACCCTGTCAGTTTGTACATGAAGGGGCATTTCTCCCGTTTCATAGACCAGCGAGTCAATAAGCTCAATGAAACGTTGTAGCGCAGAGGCGGCTCGTCCCGCGAGTACTTTTTCTTGCAATAATTCACGCGCACTTTGCCAGAGCGTCATCTGTCTATCGCGGGCAAATCGACGTACAACATCCAGCGTACGATCGCCAATCCCTCTTGTCGGCGTATTCACTACGCGTTCGAACGCCGCATCGTCGTTACGATTCGCCATCAGCCGTAGGTAGGCTAGAGCATCTTTGATTTCTTGGCGTTCGAAGAAGCGCATGCCACCGTAGATACGGTAAGGCAAAGTACTTTGTAGTAAAGCTTCTTCCAAAACCCGAGACTGGGCATTGCTACGGTAAAGAATGGCGCTATCGGCTAGCGCTCCGCCCTGCTCATGCCATTGACGGATACGATTGACGACAAAGCGTGCCTCATCCAGTTCGTTAAAAGCGCAATACAGTGAAATTGGATCGCCGGGATCGTCTTCCGTCCATAACTCTTTACCCAATCGCCCTGAGTTATTAGCGATAAGGATGTTAGCTGCTTGCAAGATATTGCGCGTTGAGCGGTAGTTCTGCTCGAGCCGGATCGTCTGCGCTCCAGGAAAATCGCTGAGAAAACGTTGAATATTTTCGACTTGTGCACCGCGCCATCCATAGATCGATTGGTCATCATCCCCCACGATCATCACTTTGCTACTATCGCCGGCCAGCATGCGGATCCAAGCATATTGAATATTGTTGGTATCTTGGAATTCGTCGATTAACAGATTGGTGAAACGCTCACGATAGTGATTGAGGAGATGTGGCTTGTTAAGCCAGAGTTCGTGAGCGCGCAATAATAATTCTGCAAAATCGACTAACCCGGCACGGTCACAGGCTTCCTGATAGGCTTGGTAAATGGATAGCCAAGTTTTCTCGACAGGATTCCCGTAGCTATCGATATGTTTCGGGCGTAGGCCTTCATCCTTCTTACCATTGATGTACCACATGGCCTGACGCGCAGGCCACTGTTTATCGTCTAAGTTTAGGGCCTTAATTAACCGCTTAAGCAGACGTAGCTGATCTTCGCTATCGAGAATTTGGAAATCGGCTGGCAGACCCGCGTCAAGAGGATGCGCGCGTAGAAGCCGATGTGCGAGTCCGTGGAAGGTGCCGATCCACATCCCTCCTTGACTGGTTCCAACGACTTCTTCAATACGGTGGCGCATTTCGGCTGCCGCCTTATTGGTAAACGTCACAGCCATGATTGAATAAGGGGAGCAACGCTCAACGGTTAATAGCCATGCAATACGGTGCACTAAGACTCGCGTTTTACCACTGCCTGCGCCAGCTAGAACCAATAAGTTACTCCGCGGAGCGGCTACCGCCTCGCGCTGTTTATCATTTAAGCCGTCGAGCAGTTCAGAAACGTCCATAAGCACCGTTGCATAAGTAAGAGAAAGAGGCTGTATATATCTACAGCTATTATAGCAAGCTGGTCAGTGAATCCAACCGCGAAATTTCAAGATGTGGAAGTAACCGTGCGAGGCGAGTCGTGGCGATATTTTGTTGGCGATCATTAATCCAGCAAGCTTGATATCCGGCTATTAATGCGCCTTGTACGTCAGTAATCAGATCGTCGCCAACGTGCAAGATGTGGTTAGGGGATAGGCTTAAACCACGCGCAGCGATCTGGTAGAGGTCCCCTGCTGGTTTTGCTCGGCCATCTGGCCCCGCACGCAGCACCAACGTAAAATAATCGGCGATCCCTAACTGTTCGACGTCGGCATTACCATTGGTAATGGCGACTAATGGGACTTTGGTTGCGAGCTCAGCAAGTACTTGATGCGTAAGGGGTGAGATATGTGCCGCACTGCGCCACTGGTGGAATACCGCCATGACTGCCGCCGCCCCAGACTCTGCCTCTTGCGTACTTAACCCTGCCTGTAGCATCACTTTCTTAAGCGCGGCGTGGCGCCACGCAGTCATATCATGGGTAATAGCGGGCGTTTGTAGCTCGACTTCCCGCCGTGCTTGATCGTAATCGCCGGTCGTTATTGATGCAAGACACGGATGCCACGCCTGCAGTGCCTGATGCGTTTTCTCAACGGTGGTAAGGATCACTTGCCGATTATCGTACAGCGTATCATCTAGGTCGAAGGTGATCGCCTGTGGGCGGTGGATCGGTCGATAAAATCGCATTAGGTTTTACCTCGTTTAGCACGGGGGTGAGCGGCATCATAGACCGAAGCAAGATGCTGAAAGTCTAAGTGGGTATAGATTTGCGTCGTCGAAAGGTTCGCATGGCCCAAAAGTTCCTGAACCGCACGCAGATCTCCACTAGATTCTAGCATGTGCGTGGCGAAGGAGTGTCGCAGCTTATGCGGATGAATATGCGTATTCACCCCTTGCAGGACGCCCCATTGGGCAAAACGCTTCTGTACGTTACGCGTCGAAATCCGTTTACCCTGCTGAGAAACGAAGACGGCATTATCTTCGGGTAAAAACAGCTCGCGCATCTCCAGCCAACGCCCCAACCACTCCAGCGCGGTACGCCCAATGGGTAATCGACGTTCCTTACTCCCTTTGCCCGTTACCCATACCTCACCCGATTCTAACTCAAGGTGCTGGCAATCTAGATTAACCAATTCAGAGAGACGTAGCCCCCCACCATACATCACTTCAAGCATGGTCCGATCACGAACAGATAACGGATCGTTTAGGTCGATAGATAAGAGCTGGTTAACAGAATCTACGTCAATATTTTTGGGCAGCGGTCTTCCCGCACGCGGCGTCGCGATCCCCTTCGCCGGATTCGCGACTAAAAAACCCTGGGAGACTTGCCAATCGAGGAAACTGCGCAATGCAGAGAGGCGTAAGGCGAGGCTGGATGCTTTCAATCCTTCGCGCCGTGATTTTGCGGCCATCGCACGGATCAAGACAGGGGTAATTTGCGACCAGGTTGCCAGCGATGCTGCCGCGAAGAAGTCGCAGATCACTTGTAGCTGCCGTTGATAGTTTGCGACGGTCAGTGGGCTCAATTGCCGTTCTACGCGTAAGAAACGTAAGTATTCGTCACAGCGCTGAAATAGAGCCTCACCGAGAGGACTCATGACCGACTCATCCAGCGAGTCAGCAAACTAGGTAGAAATCCAGCAATACAATCGAGTAACTCAGTCCCCATACCGGGATGGTAATGGTCTTTGTTACGGCTACTAAATATCAGTACGCCGACCTCCTGACCTTCATCGATAAGCAATGAGAGGGCCACGGATCCGATTGCCTTCGCTTCGGGTAAGAGTAGTAAGAGTTCTGGACCTTGTAGACGACCAAGATAATGCGTGTCCTGGCCGAGTCGCTGTAATTGAAACGGAGTAAAAGTATGGCGTTCTAACCCGAGATGATGAAAGCCACTGGGTGCCGCAAGCTGCCAGCTATCGGTAAATAAGCGGAAACTCGCGCCCGCCAGCCCTAAGCTTTTGGCCCAGTAGTGTAAACGCCCCTGTAACTCGGCTAAGTCTTTCGCTGTTGCGAGATGAGATTGTAAATAAAGGAGCTGCCCGAAAAGGTGCTGATTAGCTTGCGCTTGCTCCATCAACAGGGTTATTTCTTGTTCTAAATTAATGATTTGCTGTCGCTGGCGCGTTAATTGCCACTCGACCAGTGATACGCTCCCCTTTACCGGATGAGGGATCACCATTTGTTCAACCTGACGGGCATTACGAATGAAAAAATCTGGATGTTCGCGTAAGTACTCGCTAACGCTGTCGTCGTCGATAGGTGGAAGCGGTAACGGTGTCTGCTCTGGATGCGTGGTCATAAATGAATAAATCCATCATAAACGTGAGTGGCGGGCCCGGTCATGAAAAGAGGCGTACCCGATCCCTGCCAACTAATATGCAAGCTCCCTCCTGGCAGATCAACCCGAACATTCTCATTGAGTAGCCCTTGCTGAATTCCGCTGGCTACTGCCGCACACGCACCACTCCCACAGGCTTGAGTTTCACCCGCGCCGCGCTCGTACACTCTTAAACGAATATGATCACGACTGATCACTTCCATAAAGCCGACATTAACACGCTCAGGGAAACGCTCATGGCTTTCCAGAATCGGTCCTAAGACTTCGACTTGCGCCGTTGCCGTCGACTCAACATGGATAACACAATGCGGGTTACCCATCGATACCGCGCCAAACATGACGGTTTTCTCTTCGACACGCAGTAGGTAGAGACTTTCGGCTTTATTCGCTCTGAATGGAACGTTAGCGGGCTCAAAATTGGGCTCTCCCATATTGACTTCCACTTCCTCATCGCGATTGACCGTCAGGACCATCTGTCCCGCTTGCGTGCTGACACGAATGCTATTTTTGTTCGTCAGTCCCTTTAGGCGAACAAAACGCGCGAAACAGCGTGCTCCGTTACCGCACTGCGCGACCTCACTTCCATCAGCATTGTAAATGCGGTAATGAAAATCAAGATCTGGGTCGTACGGTGGCTCAACCACCAATAACTGATCGAAACCAATCCCTAAATGACGATCGGCTAAGCGTCGAATTAGTTCTGGCGAAAAAAACACATTCTGAGTAACGGCATCCACTACCATGAAATCGTTACCTAGACCATGCATTTTAGAGAACTGCATGCTTCACCCCAATGCCGTATCGGCTGACTATAAGTTGTCGGATTTTTTATTCGATTTTTTGAAAATACCCTGGTCGTAACCGGTATTTTGACCTTGTTGTTTACCACTACTATCTTTAGGGAAATAAAGAGGCCCTTTTAGTCCGCAGCCTGCTAAGGCGATAACGGCAATAACCAGCGTGCATTTCGCTACAACGTTCTTCATTATCATTTACTCACTTAACTTTCTATTCTACGTATCATCGCAGTTGAACCGGGAAAAGCAACTGAAAATCGTGTTATCGAGGGATGACCTTGCCTAAGCGATAAATCTCAGATGATCCATCGTTAAGCAATCGTTATACTAATCAAAAATAGGAGCAAGTATGAACGACAGCGAATTTCATCAACAAGCAGACCGTTTATTATTAACGATCGAAGAACGCTTAGACGAGCACGATGGCGAAGCTGATATTGATTATGAGACCCATGGCAATGTCATGACCCTCAGTTTCGAGAATGGCAGCAAAATTATCGTCAACCGACAAGAGCCGCTACATCAAGTCTGGCTAGCAACTAAAGCTGGCGGCTACCACTTCTCCCTGCAGGGCGATAAGTGGGTGTGTGATCGCACCGGTAACGAGTTTTGGGCGCTCCTTGCCAAAGCCTGTAGTGTGCAAGCCGGTGAGACGGTCAGGTTCTAATATCAGGGACGATACGGCGAACGCGGTAGGATATTTTGACCGAGTTGCGGAGAAACCCTCTCCGTAACTTCATCTTGACTCGGTGAATGAAAATTAATGATTTGTGATCGCCCCTGCTGCGCTACCACTTGGTAAAACTGCGGTAAATTGAAATTAATCGATGTTGTCCCGAAAGTCAGCCGGTCATGGGAAGAAGAATAGAAACGGCAAACATCGCGCATTAACTCCTCTTTACTCCCCTCACAGTGTTGATAGACCTCTGCATGATTGTGTTCGTCCAAGACATAAATACTAAAGCTCTCCGCTGGCGGGTGGTCCTCGAAGAAGAATTGAATGATCCCTTCACTGGCATAGTTTTTGACCACCGTAGGCAGTTTTGCCTGTTTAGAGTCCATCTGAATCGATAAGCCCTGTAATTTATTACTGGAGATTGCGCCATAAAACTCCACGGCGTTTTTGAGTTTTTGTACCGATACACCCATTCGCTCGAAAAATAGTCCCCACGTATCGCTGGCTAATTTTAATGCCTTAAAGCGTCCGGTTTCTTGACGATTACTGGAGAGACGTAAGTCAATACACTCTGATATAAGCTGTAAAACACGGGTCCGAATCAATGCACGTAAATAGGGGCTGTAACAGAAGACCTCAACCGCGTCGGGTGGCAGAGCCTCTTGATGCATCTTACCGAGGATCGTTTTAAGGGCCTCGATCATCGCTGATTCCCCCTCGAAATGCAGGGTCCTCACCTCGTTCCACGAGTTACGATAGAGGAGATCTACACTGCCGATAAGACACTGTTGCTGCTGCCCAAAACTAAAGATATCCATTTTACGAAAATCGAAATGAACCACCTGGTCACGTAACGCTTGGGTCGGATCAGATTCCAGATTCACCATCAGAGCAAGGTGACGAATCTCGCAAGGGCTGTATAACGCTTTAGGGGTAGGCGCTGCCAAGCGAATAGGAAAGTGCACCGCAATATCGTGAACTAACTCTTGTAGACGAGGCAGGTCGCATAGGCTCGTCCCTTTAATGTGTAAATGCGTTTTTTCAGTCAGTAGCCCGTTGAACCATGCCCAAGCCACGAGTTTATTTAGGTAACGGTTATACTCTAAGGGTTGATGGCTAATAATCGCATTCATTTCAGGAGCTTGGTTATACAGATACCAGCCCCGCCGATTCGCTCGTCCCTCGGCCACATAGATAAAAGTAAGATGATCCTCAGAGAGATCGGGTGAGATCTGCGGATTAAGAAGGGCCACTTTACCCGGAAGCGCCTCAAATGCCGCGTAGAGTTTACGGGTTAAAACACCGATATCTTGCGGACTTGCGCTGACACTCAGGTTATTACGGCGTGCGAAGCGGATGAGATTACGGTAGCTCTGCATCATCGCATCCAGTAATTCATTATGGGCGATACGGACTTGTTCTATTTTCCAGTGAGCGCGGGAGTCCAGTTGGGTCAGGCGATCTTCATCCCACCCCCAACGTTCAACCAGCTGTGCGAGGATCTCGCGGCGCCACTGCGAAGGTTCAACGCTACTTGCCGCGGTTAATTTTTCTGACACCTTCAAATAAAAACAGCGACGGACTAAGTCAAGCCGAGTGCTATCGTTAATGGCCTCTAAATATGCGGTGACCCGCTCCAGCATCATGCAATAAGGATCCAGCCCGAAATGAATAATTTCGCCTTCGTGCAAACACTGTTTTATTTCCGTCGCCAATAGCCGCGTATTCGGGTACTCCCAGCTATAAGCTTCTAATAATAGAGTCTTTAATACTGCCTTATAGGGCGAGTCGATACTTTTATAGAGTTGCCATAAACTCGCCCCGAAATACTCTTCTGCCGATAGCGTGCCTAACCCGCCGAGATCAAGCCACTCGTTAGGCATCAACGCGCCCTTAGCGTACAGGTCGGTTACATACTCATCGTAGTGTTCTTCCTGTTCGCTAGGCACTAAATTCCATAAGATACGCTTACCCGCTAAGCGTACTGCACTGCGATAAAATTCATCCAGCAGCAGAATATGTTGTGTGCTACCACAATCCTCTTTCCCCAACGCACCACTTTCGTTCATACGAAAACGATTTTCGTCGATCAGAAAGAAGCTGATCTCAACCCCCTGCTTCTTACACCACTGCTGCAATTGGTGACATTTATTGTGAAGCGCTTGTCGCTCTGCATTGTCTAGCCAAGATTGATGACAGACCCAGATATCGAGATCCGAATCACTGCTTTGCCCGACAGACGAGGTACTCCCCATCGAGTACAACCCTAAAATAGGGGGGTTCTCTGGCGGCGACACTGCATTATGACTTTCACTGGAGAAGAAGGTATTGAGTAATGCCAGCTGCGTTTCGTCTGGGGTGAACGCGCTAATCCCATACGGCGTATTGTTTGAGAGGTAGCCTGGCATATCCGGGTGATGATAATGGAGCAAAACCGGCAGCAAGTTATAGATATGACGAAAAGCCGCGCCCATCGCTGCCGTGGCACGATCAGTCCGTAACTGATTAATCGCATCTACTCGCTGTTTAAGTGTCTCTATATAAAGATACAAGGCATCGCACCCGGACTGATACAAGAAAAGATAAAAGCGGTTTTAATTCGCACTACATACCGCGGTCGGTCAATCTAACACTGCCATCCCATCCGGTAAAGCGTGTTGACGCTCACACTTTACCATGTCAACCGGTTTACCATTGAACAATCCATGTGCTTGGATTAAAAAATGAACAGTCGGGATTTAGCGGGTACAAACTGCCACATCCTGCGTTTAGATGTTAGGATAATAGCTAAACATAAAAGTATGGTTTCGAGTATGACTGACAAAACAATCAGAATTGCCACCCGACAAAGCCCGCTTGCCCTCTGGCAGGCAGAATATGTGCAGCAACAATTAATCGCTCATCACCCCGGTTTGCGCGTCGAGTTGGTCACCATGGTGACCAAGGGCGATATATTGCTAGATAGCCCATTGTCGAAGGTGGGAGGAAAAGGATTGTTTGTTAAGGAACTCGAATTGGCAATGTTGGAGGGCCGCGCCGATTTAGCCGTTCACTCCATGAAAGACGTGCCAATGGCATTTCCGCAGGGATTAGGATTGGCGGCTATCTGCCCACGTGAAAACCCGTTAGATGCGTTTGTCTCCAATCATTACGAGGATCTGGATGCACTGCCGCCAGGGGCAATAGTCGGGACCTCTAGCCTACGGCGCCAGTGTCAGTTAAGTGCTTTACGGCCGGATCTCGTTATTCGCTCACTACGTGGTAACGTCGGTACGCGTTTATCCAAACTCGATGCTGGCGAGTACGATGCGATTATTCTCGCCTCAGCGGGTCTTATTCGCTTGGGGCTAACCTCCCGGATCCGCATGTCACTCCCGGCAGAAGTCTCCTTGCCTGCCGTTGGCCAAGGTGCCGTCGGCATTGAATGCCGTAATGATGATGCCGCATTACATCAACTGCTCGCACCACTAAACCATCCAGCGACCGCAATTTGTGTACAAGCGGAACGCGCAATGAATACACGCTTAGAGGGCGGATGCCAAGTACCTATCGCAAGCTATGCGCTACTCAACGAAGATAAACTGTGGCTACGTGGCCTAGTCGGCTCGCCAGAAGGCGACCTAATTATTGCGAGTGAACGCCATGGTATGGCAGTACAAGCCGAAGCGTTAGGGATTTCTCTGGCTGAGGAGCTTCTGGCTCGCGGGGCCGGAGAGATTTTACGCAAAGTCTACCAAGGACAATAATACGATGAGCATTCTGGTGACTCGACCTGCACCCGAAGGCAACCAGCTCGTTGAGCGGCTACGATTGACTGGACGCCAAGCTTGGCATCTACCGCTTATCGAATTTTTACCCGGTCGCCAGCTATCCGAATGCACATCATGTCTCGCGACACTGAACGATGACGATATCGTGATTACCATATCGGGCCGTGCCCTCACCTACCTAGGCCCTTTTATGCTCGCGCAGCCACGCAGTTGGCCGCGTCATATTAATTACTTAGCGATCGGCAAAAGTAGTGCGCTTGCACTGCATCACTATTGTCAACAACCCGTTGAATTTCCTGAGATAACCCTGAGTGAGAATTTGATAGACCTCCCTTGCTTGGAACACATATCCGGAAAAACCTGCCTAATATTGCGTGGGAATGGGGGCCGGGAACTGCTCGGAGATACGTTACAGTCCCGAGGAGCCAAGGTACGCTATTTTGAGTGTTATCAACGCGTCGCCCTAAATTATCACGGGCCTGAGCAGGCTTTTCACTGGCGACAAAAAGGGATCTCAACCATAATTGTGACAAGTGGTGAGATGTTAAACCTACTCTATGAACTCGTTCCTGCTGTCGACCGGAACGAATGGTTACTCCACTGCCGACTTATCGTCGTCAGTGAACGTTTGGCGACAATCGCCACCGACTTCGGTTGGCGAGATATTATTGTTGCTGATGGTGCGGATAACGATGCGTTATTACGTGCGTTACGCTGAATTTAAACTAATGGGATAAGCCTCTATGACGGAACAAAAAGCCCCCTCCGCCATGTCGGATGAAGTAAACGAAAATAAATCTTTAACACCTTCCCCGACACCGGCTACTACAGCGGATAATGGTAAAAAACTCGCACTCTTAGCCATCGTTATTGCTCTCGCCTCTGGGTTAGGAAGCGCTTGGTATATTAATCATGTTAACCATTCACAAGCCAGCTCAACACAAGCCTTAGGTCGCCAACTTACCGATGTCCAACAGCAGAGCGGAAATAACCAACAGCAGTTATCTCAGCAGCTTTCACAGACTGAACAGGCGCTAAAGGCCTCGCAATCACAGCTGCAGGAAACGGAAAAAGATCTTCAAGGTCTGCGCGATAAAGTAAATTCGCTCACCGGTAACGATACTGGTGTCTGGTTAGTCTCACAGGCCGACTACCTGGTAAAATTAGCGGGCAGAAAGTTATGGAGTGATCAAGATGTCACCACCTCTCTTGCGCTACTGAAAAGCGCGGATCGCAGCTTAGCGCAGATGGACGACCCGAGTGTGATCACCGTCCGCCGCGCGCTGAATCAAGATATCTCAACCCTCGCTAACCTCAATCAGGTTGATTACGACGGTATTATTTTGCAACTCAGCCAATTAGCGAATAACGTCGACGATCTGCGCTTAGCAGACGACAGCGATAATAATGCGCCGATGGATAAAGACAGCCATGATGTTTCAGGCTCCCTCGCGCAATGGCGTCATAACTTGGTGGCAAGCTGGCACGACTTTATGGATAACTTCATTACCGTTCGTCGTCGTGATAATAGCGCACAGCCTTTATTGGCACCGAATCAAGACATCTACTTGCGTGAAAATATTCGTTCTCGGCTCTTGATCGCCTCGCAAGCCATTCCTCGTCACCAAGAAGATATTTATAAACAGTCTCTTGAGGCAGTATCGACATGGGTACGGGCCTGGTACAACACCGATGACCCGACAACTAAAGCTTTCTTAACGCAGATCGATCAATTAACACAAACCACAATTGCGATGGATCTCCCCGATAACCTTGCGAGCCAAGGGTTAATCGATAAGTTAATGCAAGATCGTGTGCGCGGCTTAATGAGTAGCCCAAGTGATCACGATGCGCAGCCTACACCATCGCCTGCGACCACGTCGCCGCAAGGAGGTTAAGGTGATAAAAGTCTTAGCACTCTTTATTTTATTAATTGCGGGGATTGTCCTAGGGCCTGTCTTAGCAGGAAAACAAGGCTATGTTCTGATCCAAACCTCGCAGTGGAATATTGAAACCTCCGTGACCGGTTTGGCTATTATTCTCTTCGTCGCGTTAATCGTTATTCTTCTGATTGAATGGGTAATACGCCGCCTATGTCGGACGGGTTCCCGTACCCGCCGCTGGTTTGCGGGGCGTAAACATCGCCTTGCACAGAAGCATACTAATAATGCACTCATTAAACTGGCTGAGGGCGATTATCGGCAGGTTGAAAAGTTGATGGCTAACCATGCCGATCATTCTGATACGCCAGTGGCCAACTATCTGCTCGCCGCCGAGGCCGCGCAACAACGTGGCGATGAGATCCGCGCAAATCAACATTTAGAGCGCGCCGCCGAGCTCTGCACTGATAATCAAATTCCCGTCGAGATTACGCGGGCGCGTATTTTACTCGCGCGTGAGGAAAACCACGCCGCACGTCACACTATCGACCGTTTGCTCGATGTCGCTCCGCGCCATCCAGAGGTCTTGCGCCTTGCTCAGACCGCCTACTTACGCACAGGTGCCTGGTCTGCACTGCTGGATATTTTACCCTCTCTTGAAAAAGAGCAGCTTGTGACCAAAGAGGACGCCGCAGGTCTCTCTCATACCGCGTGGCTTGGGCTGATGGAACAAGCTATGGCATCGGGCGGCAGTGAGGGGTTAAAACAGTGGTGGGGACACCAATCACGTAAAACCCGCCATGACCCACGCCTTCAGTCGGCGATGGCGAACCATCTTATTGAATGTAACGACCATGAGATGGCACAGGTCATTGTGATGGATGGGTTGAAACGGGGCTATAACGAAAGTTTAGTGCTCGTATTACCCAAGCTTAAAACGGCAAACAGCGAGGACTCTGAGAAGCTGGTACGACAGCTCATCAAACAGCAAGGATCCAACCCTCTGCTAGAGAGTACCTTGGGGCAACTGCTGATGCGACGGGGAGAGTGGCAACAGGCTGCGCAAGCGTTTAATTCAGCGCTAGCTCAGCGACCGGATAGCTTCGACTATGCTTGGCTCGCCGATGTTTACGACAAAATGCGTCGTCCCGAAGAGGCCGCAAAAATGCGTCGCGAAGGCTTACACCTCACTCTGAAGAAATACCCGGATCAATAATCCTCCCCTTCCCTAGGCGGCTGCCTGCAGCCGCCTTCTTTGCCCCCTGTCTTGCCGCAGTGCGTAATCTATGATGTTATCAAGACTCGAATTCCTCTATCGGTATCATTGTAATGACCGCACGCTTCGAGCAAGTTAACGTTTTTTCTACTCATCCTCTAAAAGGGAATCCATTAGCGGTTGTATATTGCGATGCTCATGACTATTCAGACGCGACAATGCAAGCTTTCGCCCGCTGGACCCAACTTAGCGAAACGGTTTTCATCAGTCCGCCCAGCGATGCGCGTGCCGATTACCACGTTAGGATCTTTACTCCCACTAAAGAATTGCCTTTCGCTGGGCATCCAACGCTAGGGGCGTGCCATAGCTGGTTAAATGGACGCAGGCAGGCCGTCACCTATCAACAATCGGCGATAGGTATCGTCGAAATTAGACAAGTCGATGATCAGCTTTTTTTCGAGGCGCCGCCTATCATTGAGCAGCGCACTTTCACAGATGACGAATTTCGTCGCTGTCTCGCCGCAACTGGACTTCGTTCAGCAGAGATAATCGCTACCTCACTGTTATGCAATGGCCCCGCTTGGCACTGCATAGTGGTCGACTCCGTCGAACGTCTAATGGAGATTAATATCGACTATTCTGCCATGCCAGACCTTAAGCTAGGGGTGTGTAGCATTAAAGAGCACTCTCAGGGACTGGTCGTACGTGCTTTTATCGGTGGTGACGCGGTGGAAGACCCGGTGACAGGGAGTCTACAGGCCGTTCTCGCACAGTGGCTGATCGGTGCGGGTAAACTGCCTCACCAATACCGCGCGCAGCAAGGGGCTTACGTCGGCGCCGAGGGCGACGTGGAGATTAGACAGTTCGAAGGGAGAATTTTTGTCGGGGGCCGATCAAGCACTATTATTACGGGTGATGTGACTTTGCTGTAACGCTAATCCCAAGGAGGAGAACGTCGATAACACCAAAAACAAAAAACCCCGCTTTCGCGGGGTTTCTTTAAATTTGGTCGGCGAGAGAGGATTCGAACCTCCGACCCACTGGTCCCAAACCAGTTGCGCTACCAAGCTGCGCTACTCGCCGAAATACTGCGGTACTACTTTACTTTTTTATCTGGTGCGAGGGGGGGGACTTGAACCCCCACGTCCGTTAGGACACTAACACCTGAAGCTAGCGCGTCTACCAATTCCGCCACCGTCGCTCATCAGATAAAAATTGGGGTGGCTAATGGGACTCGAACCCACGACAACTGGAATCACAATCCAGGGCTCTACCAACTGAGCTATAGCCACCACCCCTAACTTCTTACTACCACTGATGTTAACACATCAGCCTAACGCGGTAAAACACCACCGCAGCTCGACACCGATAATACTGGTGCGCCCGACAGGATTCGAACCTGAGACCTCTGCCTCCGGAGGGCAGCGCTCTATCCAGCTGAGCTACGGGCGCTTAGCGCCGTTGCGGAAGCGGATATTACGGTAGAGTCGCCAAGCTGTCTAGTGGTTTTTTAAATATAATTTCTGTTTGCTTACGCTTTGTGCAGTTTGTGTGAAGTTTCAGCACTCGCGGTACTTTTTGGCTTAAAGTTCGCCACGCCAGTGGTAACCTTGGTACTTCAAGAGTTTTAATTGACGCTTTAACCGCGAAGGTTGCTTTATCAATCTATACAGCCACTCTAGCCCTAATTTTTGCCAGACCAGTGGCGCGCGCTTTACCTTACCGATAAAGACATCGTAGGTACCGCCTACCCCCATGTAGAGTGCGTCAGGGTAAGACTCGTAACAGCGCTGGATGAACAGCTCTTGTCGCGGGGATCCCATCGCAACGGTAACCACTTTCGCCCGACTAGCCTTGATATGCTGTATCACGCTTTCAACGTCTGACTCGGTAAAATAGCCATCTTGTTGACCCACTATCGGCACGTGCCACTGTCGTTGCAGCTTTTCTGACGTTTGCTCCAGAACCTGAGACTGACTCCCGACCAAGTAGACGGGTATGGCTAAGTCCCCCGCTCGCTGCATCAAGGACTGCCATAGATCAGCTCCGGCGATACGTACCACTTGGCTATCGGGGTACTTCTTACGAATTGAACGAACGACGCTAATCCCATCGGGGTAATTAATCCCCCCACTCATTAAAATCTGCTGTAACTGTTCATTCTGCTCAGAGGTTAATACCTTCTCAGCATTCAATGCGATAAGACGCCCAGTATGAACATGATGATTCGGCAATAAAAAATCGATGAAAGCCTCCATCGATGCAAACCCATACACAGGGATCTGCCGAATGGTAAAACAAGGGCGCGTTATCTGATGATTACTCACGGATATCCTTATGTTCTGAGTAGAGATGATTCATTGACGATAAAAGAGTTGTCTGAGACCGCGTTTTCACGAGTCCTGCTCGCTGAAGAAACCGAAATAGAAGCTTAGTGATAGCCAGACACAGGATAAAAATAATCGCGAAAAAAACAACTCTGGAGCCGAATGCATCGAGTCCTTCACGCGCGAGAACGATCATATTAAAGACAGCACCAAAACAAAAACTATTAATTAGCGCGGCGGTATAGCGATTGGATTCTTGCTGCGCTCGATAATAGAGGCTATCAAAACCTTTAATAATCAGACCCACTAAGAGTGCACCAGGCACCAATGCCCACACGCCCCCCATCACTAATAAAGAACCGATCAGGGTTGGGGAAATCGCTAATCCCGAGTGATTATCTAGAATTTCCCACGTGAAATAATTAGCGCTATTCAATATTGCTGAGGGGCGATCCGGCCATAGCCAACTAGGGATAAAAACATAGAAATCACGCCATAAGGGCGCCGGCCCCTGAAAATCGAGCTGTGAATAATGGCTGAAGATAAGCCCCAGATTTTCCCATGGCGAGAAGGTGTCACGAGTCAGATAGAGAAAGGTGTACCATGCCTCCGGGCCAGCCACATTTAAGTTATAGCGACGTAACGCTAACCAAAACATCCCCACGATTGACATGGCACCGGCACCAAGTAACATCGAAAGCGTGATCCATCGACGACTGATGCCAATAAACAAGAAGAGCGCGAAGGCAATAATAATATTGGCACGTGTTCCCCCTACCACCATATAAGTGATAAGCCCGAAGGCCACCGTGGTAAAGAGGAAAAAAAACCATCGCCGCCAAGTCGGATTTAAAAAATAAATGACTAACATGCCGGGGATAAAAAAGTAGAAGAAGCGCTTCAACGCGACGCCCGCTACCTGACTAGAAAATATTTGGCTATAAGACGTCAACTTAAATAATAGTAATCCATTATGCGCAAAAAAGATCCCCAAACTCACTAATGCCACTAACACGAGCAGCCCGGAGAAAATAAGCGTCTCCAGACGAGTCATGGAGAAAAAACCGGTTATGGGTGCCGGCGGCTTGCGGGTTAATCGAACTTTATAAGTAACATAGTAGATCGCATAAAAACCCGTTGCTGACAATAAGGCTTGTAGCAGATAGAGCGGATCAACGACAGCCTCCTGAAAACCAAACACCAATATGGAGGTCAGGGGGAACCCAAAATAAAATGTCAGTACGAAGAGTAAAGAGAAAAATAAATGGAAATTGAAGCGCTCACGCCGAAATTCTTTCACCATTACCGTTAAGATGAAGCACAGAGAAAGTCCATACACTAAGGCCAAACCCATAAACTGACCACCCGTCATTTTGCCTCCCTGCCTTCCAAATTCTGTAATACTTCGCGCCAACCCCTTAGGTAGGCGGGAGAGAAAAACTCAATGCCGGTTTTGTCGTGGTCGATGAGTTGTTGACGAGCATGTTGGATCACATCGTGATCAAGGGAGTCTTCATCGAATAAAACCGGTAATTGTTGCTCGGCGAGATCTCGCCAGAAGGGGTTTTTTCGGCTGATAACGAAGGGAATATTATTATCGATCAATACGCTAAGCGTACCGATACCTTGTTGGCGCGCAAAAATAAAATAACCCAAGTTACACTGTGCGACGACCTTCAAATAGGCCTCGAAATCTAATTTTTCGGTTAAGATCTCAACCTGGTCTGCCTCAAATAGCTGTGCCGCCTGTGTCTGTACACTAGCAATATACTGCTGGTTATTTTGCGGATAGCCCATTGGGATAATAATTTTCACCTGTTGACCAAACTGTTGCGCAATTTGCGTTAACGCTTGGCAATGCTTATTAGTCGGATCGCCAGAGTTGCCCAACAAAATCGTTAGAGGCTGTACGGTCGCCGTCTTAGGTAGCTCTGTAGCAGACATCTTGGTGGGAAAATACAGTTTATGGCTCGGGACCTTGGGATATCTTTGATGATAAACACTCAGGTCACCAAGCGTCGCGTAGACGCCAGCAATCCGGCCTTGTGCACGACGCCGTAAGGCGTAGAACATTTTAAATTTCAGCGCCTGTGACGCTTCATAGAGGTCTGCGCCCCAGATATGCCAATGAAACTGATGTTTCTTGACCCTACCAGTGAGTAAAGCCAGCCATAGATATGCATTAAATTGACCGTGACAGAAGAATACCGTTTGCCGGTCTTTAGCGATGCCCATTATCCGCTGAGCCAAGTGTTGCTTAGTTGCAAAACACTCGATGCTGAGATTTGGAAATTGCTCAACGATAGCGGTATCTTGACTCACTACAATAAATTGTCTTCTTTGTGAACTGGGTAATTCAGTCGCCAATACCCGATCAAAAAACGTTAATAACGTTGTGTTATGGTGAGGAATATCCGATCCCAGTACATGAATGATCGCCATTATTTTCGATACCAATAAAAGAATGCTGCAATAACTAAAAACAGGTAACAGCCATAGGTGACACAGTAAGCTTGTACCGCTCCCAATACGCCATGTTCGGCAATTAACCAATGGCTGGTCACTAATAAGAGAATAAATTGTGTTAACTCGGTCAAGAGGTAGGCGCGTAAACTGCCACGTGCGATAACCAGATAACCGAAGACATAAGCGGCGACTTTACAAACATCCCCCGGAAGTTGCCAGGCAAAAAGATCGCGCATGGGCATAAACTTCGACGAAAAGAGTGTGATGATCACGAGATCGCGCACTAGCCACACCGCAAAACTCAACACCATCACTACCGGAATCACACGCAATAGCGTTCGCTTGATCTCTGCGGCAATAGCCCTTTTCTCTTGCAATCGGCTTAAGGCAGGTAGCAGCCATACACTGAAGGTCGCTGTAATAAATTGTAGATAGGCATCGGAAACACTCGCTACCCCTTGCCATAACCCGACCGCTTGCCAGTCGCTATGGCTCGCCAACTGATGACGCATCACTACCCAAGCGACAGGTAGCGTTACAGCGGTAATTCCCGTCATCACAGTATACTTCAGTAAACGAGCGGCCATCGCCTTATCCCATCCCGGAAGTAACGGCCCTAATAAGTTGTCAGCTCGTCGGTGGTAGAAAAAGAGAGCAGGCAGTAATGCAATGGACGGTACGACGGCCAAACCAATCAACGCTCCTGCATAACCACCTACCGCCCAACAAGCTAGATAACCGGGGATCGCTAATAGGCTGCCAACGATAATCGTTAAGGCATTACTCCGTGCATCCTTAATCCCTTTTAGTTTTGCTTGTAAGAGGTTCGCCCAACCGATACCGCACTGTAGAAAAGCGAGACAGCGTATGACGTTGGCAAAGCGTCGATCACCAAATAATCCTTGGCTGATCGGCTCGGCACAGACTAGGAGTAGGAAGGCAATAAGCAGCCCCGTCCCTAGGACTAGGGAGGACGAGGTAGCCGAAAGCTGTCGCAACTGCTGCGAGTCGTCTTGATACTGCGCAACATAGCGTGTTACGCCATTAAAGATCCCCGCCCCTGCCATGACGCTGAGCACGGTGATCAATTGCCGATAATTACTGGCTAACCCAATCCCCTCAGGGCCATAAGTCACGGCGAGTAACTTGACGATAACGAGACCACCGAGGATCTTAATTAGCGTAGAACTCGCGGTCCATAGTGAGGCTCGAGCAAACGACATTAGGAAAAGAAGCTCAGTAGCGACCCGATGACAATTTTTTGCTGGTTATTAGTCAAATTGAAATACATCGGTATCCGTAGTAATCGTTCACTTTCTAGCGTCGTGTAACGGTCTTCGCCATTAAATTCACCGAATTGCAGGCCTGCTGGCGAGCTATGTAGTGGGATATAGTGAAAGACGCTCAGGATCTCTGCTTCTTTGAGCCAGGCAATCAGACGATCGCGATCCGCTTGGTCTCGTAATTTGAGATAAAACATATGTGCATTATGCTGACAGGACTCTGGTAACGTCGGTAAGGTAATCCGCCCCTGTTCAGCCAACGGCTGTAATGCCTCGTAGTAGCGCTGCCATAACTCTAAACGCCGCTGATTGATCACGTCAGCGTGTTCCAGTTGCCCCCACAGATAGGCAGCTTGTAGATCGGACATGAGGTAACTCGATCCCAAGTCCCGCCACGTATATTTATCGACTTGTCCGCGGAAAAATTGGCTACGGTTGGTGCCTTTTTCGCGAATAATTTCCGCACGTTCGATCAATTTAGGGTCATTGATCAACGTCGCTCCACCTTCGCCACCCGCCGTATAGTTTTTCGTCTCATGAAAACTAAAGCAACCAATATGCCCAATCGCTCCTAACGCTCGCCCTTTCCATGTACTCATCACCCCTTGAGCGGCATCTTCGATTACGTAGAGTTGATATTTATCCGCTAGCGCCATGATCTGATCCATGTCGCACGCTACCCCAGCGTAGTGCACCGGGACAATGGCGCGTGTCTTGCTGGTGATCGCGGCTTCAATCAGCGTTTCATCAATATTCATCGTATCGGGACGAATATCCACGAAAATAATTTTTGCACCACGCAGGACAAAAGCATTCGCGGTAGAAACAAAGGTATAGCTAGGCATGATCACTTCATCGCCTGGCTGGATATCGATTAATAAAGCCGCCATCTCAAGGGAAGCTGTGCAAGAGGGGGTCAATAATACCTTTGGCACCTGACAACGTTGCTCAAACCACTGTTGAACACGACGGGTGAAACCACCATCTCCGCATAACTTACCGCTCTCCATTGCGGAACGCATGTAGTCAGCTTCACTTCCTGTTATCGGCGGTGCATTAAACGGAATCATCTCTTTTCCTATAGAGCCAATAGCTCGTAGATGTTAGGCGAGCGCCGTGACGTAAATAGAGACGCATCGCGGCGAGGTTGCTCAGTTGGGTCGTGATATGCAGTTCGGTAAGCCCTTTGCTACGCGCCCAATCTGCCGCAGCCAATAATAATTGACGACCAACACCGGCGCCTCGATGGGTATTCGCCACGCCGAGTAGCCCAATCCGCGCGCCCTCATCGACTTCTCGTAGGCTAACGAAGCCCGCAATCGCCCCTTGCTGATCGACGCTAATCAGGCATTGATGGTCGAAGATGCCTTGTACAGCATTGTCGATCCACTGAGCATAAAACTGTTGAGTCAGATCTTGATCAAACCATGGTGCGCGAAACCGACTCTCGGTAAATAAAGGGCCTGCCAATTGGCGTAGTGCCTCAATATGAGAAGATCGCGCAACACGGATCCCAGGTTGCCGCATCGTCTCACCGAGGGCGATGACTAATTCGGCTTCCCCTTCAACCAACGCGAAATCTTGGCGGCTCAGTGCATCGAGGCTGTGATAATCCGCGCTCGCGACTTTGGCTTGAACCAGATCCCAGGCGTTAGCTTCCGCCGACGTAAGGGTATCGAGCTGAGAGAGGTCGACCTTACCAATTCGTTGTGCAAAGAAGGCACTCTCCCACGCGAGCTCCTTAACTCCCACTCTTTTTGCCCCAAGCCCCGCGGGTATCGATCACGAAATCGGTAGTGAATTGAGCGTAGTCTAAGTCTTTAAAGGCCTGGTGGTCGGTGAGCAGCACGAGGATATCTGCCTGCTCAAGCGCCTGCTCGGTACTCACCAAAGAGGCTTTATTAATAAATTTCGGGGGTAACTGGCGAATATGTGGTTCAACCAGTAATGTTTCACCCTGATGCCAGTCGCTGATCAATCCGGCAACCTGCATAGCGGGGCTTTCACGGAGATCGTCGATATCGGGTTTAAACGCGAGACCGAAGCAAGCGATACGAATATCCGCCGCTTTCTTTCCGTTCGCCATCAGGCAATCGGCCAGCGCCTTTTTAACCTGATCGAGTACCCAGAATGGCTTACTATCGTTGACTTCGCGCGCCGTACGAATCAGCCTCGCTAATTCCGGCGACTGAGAGACGATAAACCAAGGATCGACCGCGATACAGTGCCCCCCCACGCCCGGACCCGGTTGCAGAATATTCACTCGCGGGTGATGGTTGGCCAAACGAATCAACTCCCACACATCGATATTAAGCGAGTGGCAAATGAGAGAAAGCTCGTTCGCAAAGGCGATATTGACATCGCGGAAACTATTTTCGGTGAGCTTACACATCTCCGCCGTACGTGCATTCGTTGTTACACACTGACCTTGTAAAAAGAGTTGATAGAGTTCAGAGGCTTTCGCCGAACACTGCGGAGTGATCCCCCCTACAACGCGATCGTTACTGACCAACTCGGCCATCACTTTGCCAGGTAACACACGTTCTGGGCAGTAGGCGATTGCGATATTAGGATGCTCACTATGACCGGGAACCTGAAGCTCAGGCCGTAGCTCTGCAATCCACGCCGCGACCTGTTCGGTCGCCCCGACTGGAGAGGTCGATTCTAAAATAACGAGATCACCCGCTTTTAATTGTGGTGCGATCGCCAAAGTCGCGTTTTTAACATAGCTCAGATCCGGCTGATGATCGGCCTCAAAAGGCGTCGGTACGGTAATAAGAAAAGCATCCGCGGGTTCCGGGGTTAACGTCGCCCGTAAGCGCCCTTCTGCTACATTACGTGCGACTACCGCAGCCAGTTCAGGCTCGACGATATGAATATCACCGCGATTGATGGTGTCTACTGCAATGGGATTGATATCAACGCCTATCACATGGCATCCCGTTTCTGCAAGGATCGCAGCAGTGGGTAAACCTATATAGCCAAGGCCAAAAATAGAGACAGTTTTAGTGTGCATGCTCAACCCATGAGTGTTTAATAAATTCGACAATTTTCTGGCAACTTTGCCCGGTACCGTAGGGATTTTTCACTTGGCTCATCGCGTGCCACGCCTGTTCATCGTCCAGCAGTCGTGACGCCTGTTCAATAATCGTCGCGCTATCTGTCCCCACTAACCGAACGCTACCTGCCTCGACCGCCTCCGGACGCTCTGTTGTATCACGCATCACTAATACCGGTTTCCCTAGGGATGGCGCTTCTTCTTGAATGCCACCTGAGTCGGTGAGGACCAGATAAGCGCGATTCATCAGCCACACGAAAGGTAGATACTCTTTGGGTTGGATTAGATGAATATTATCCACACCTTGTAATAAGCGTTCTACCGGTTCGCGTACATTGGGATTCATGTGCACAGGATAAACAATATCAACGAGCGGATAGCGTTTCGCTAAGGCGACTAAGGCTTGGCAAATGCGTTCAAAGCCGCCGCCAAAGCTTTCACGTCGATGACCGGTGACCAAGATCATTCGGCGGTCTTGAGTTAAGTAAGGAAATTCCGCTGCAAGGCTTTGCTCTAAATGCGTATCGTCGATAATTTTATCCCGTACCCATAACAGTGCATCAATGACGGTATTGCCGGTGACAGTTATCGATTGTTCACTGATATTCTCAGTCAATAAATTCCGTTTCGCATGGTCCGTTGGCGCAAAATGCCAGTAGGCGAGATGGGTCGCGACCTTACGGTTACCTTCTTCAGGCCACGGCGAGAAGAGATTACCGGTTCGTAACCCTGCTTCAATATGACCAACTTTTATTTGGTGATAATAAGCCGCTAAACTGACCGCTAGTGTCGTCGTCGTATCGCCATGGACTAGAACTAAATCGGGTTGGTAATGCTGAAAAAGATCTGCCATTCCTTTCAGGATCCGACTCGTAATATCGCTGAGCGATTGCCCCGGCTGCATAATGTTTAAGTCGTAATCTGGGCGCAGTTGAAAGACCTGTAATACTTGATCTAGCATTTCACGGTGTTGCGCGGTAACACAGAGTCGAGACTCGATTTCTGGGGTATTTTGTAACGCTTGGACGAGCGGCGCCATTTTTATTGCTTCAGGTCGAGTACCAAAGACTGTTAATACCTTCACGCTGTGCTATTCCTTTTTCTTTGTATGCCGAGTCAGGGCGATACCTGCACCGATAATAATTCCCACTAATCCCCACATCACTAGCAGTAGCGATAAACGAGGGCTTTGTCGGCTAATAGGGGGTTCTGGTGATTGTAAATATGACCAGCTGGTGAAGGACTTGATCGGTTTAGGCCCGGCGAGGAGTACCGCTAAGCGGGCTTGGTCATGTAACAGGCCCTCTGACGCAACGGGGCCGGTCTGCTCCAAAATAGCGATAGCAGCCTTAGTCTGGCTATCTGCCGATTGTGCCGCTTCGCTTCTGAGCTGATGAACTTGTTGGTCGTACGCTGCTTGGTTAGCCGCTTTTTCAAAGGTAATTTGTTGTTCTACTTTTGCCACTTGTGCTTGCCACGTGGCTAACAGATCCTGCTGAACTTGGCTGGCGACTTGTTGACCCGTGAAGGTCAAATATCGAGTGAGAAGCTGGCTCCCCTTCGCGGCGCTATCTGCAGTTAGCGTTATGGTATCCACCGTGCCATGCAGTTTATCTCCCGCAGTAAACTGCATACTGGTAATTTCACGATCGAGTAATAGCGGAGTGAGCGTTTTCCCTCCATCCTTACTCGCTTGCTGCAGCCAGAACCGACGACGATTATCCACCGAGGCAAGCTGTTGTAAGAACTGTTGGTACACAGCGTCTATAACAGTATCTATGTTAAGTGTATCGCCATCAGCCGCGGGCTCAGAATATGTGCTGAGTTGACTCAGTTTTGATAACTCTTGGTAATAGTCGGCTATCTTTGTCAAATCCGGCCGTGTGACTTGCGCCACAGTCACCCATTTTTGGGGGGCTACCAACGTATACGCCCACGCTAATACCAGACCTAAGAACAGCCCCAATCCTAACCAGCGCTTTCCGTGCCAGAGGCGTTGAAGACAGTTTTTCACATCAAGTTCGTTATCGATAGCAGAAGAATGCATGAGTTAATCCTTTATTTGTCCATCACGCGCTTTACAGCGTAGTTGCCATGCCCGCTTATTACGCCGAATACGGCGCGAGACGCGCCAAGCATGCTTTAAGCAATACCCGTAAACAAAAAATGCCACGAGAAAGAGCAGCATCATGAACCATTCTGGAATGAAATCGAAAAATTCGCCCATCACACCAATCGCCGCCAATAGAGCAGCAGCTAACGTGATCAGAACAAAGGCCTGGCGCGAGGTAAAACCCGCTCGCATAATCAAGTGATGGATATGCTGACGGTCTGCAGTGAAAGGACTTTGACCTTTACGCAGACGACGGTACATGATGGCTACCATATCCATTAATGGGATAGCGATCAGCCATAATGCGGTGACCGGCCGTAGCGGATGTTGCTCTCCCTGACTAGCATCCAGCAGTATCCAAATGATGGTAAAGCCGATCATTGTGCTGCCGGCATCGCCCATAAACACTTTATAGCGACGGCCCAAAATACCCAGATTTAATAGTATGTAAGGGAGGATGGCGGCAATCAGGGCAAAACACCAAAATGCGAGACTTGGTTGACCTTGATTATAGAGGATCAGTCCGAGTGCACCGAACGTGACGCAAGAAAGCCCACCGAGCAGCCCATCGATACCATCGACCATATTAAAGGCGTTGATCGCCGCCCATACGGCAAACAGGGTGATGACATAACCGAAAGGCCCGACACGTAGTTCAATAGGGCCCAGTATGAAACCTAATGAATGAAGATAGAGATTAGCAACCACCATCATGATGATAGCGATGGCCGCTTGTACCGATGCCCTGATTTTAACGCTGATATCGAATTTATCATCGATCATACCGACGAACACCAATACCCCTGCGCACGCGAGGAATAGCATGTCATGAGGTTGATAGTAATTGGTAATAAGAAACGCAAAGCACACGCCAGCAAAGACGGAGATGCCTCCGACTAGAGGTACCGCTCCTTGATGCCGCTTTCTGAAATTAGGCTTGTCCACTAGACCCACTTTTTTAGCAACCTTGCGCGCCAAAAAAAGGAAAATCAATGAAAAGAGAAACGTCAGTCCTAATTCAACACTCATATTGAGCACATTCACATTCAAGCTCTCTATCGTAACACGTGCGGAGTAAATCCATTTCAGGACGTTAATGCTATATGCATTAAAAAAAAAACGCCACGTAAACACGTGACGTTTCTTAACTTTACAATAAATCTGCGCTAAACGCTTTGTTTAGCTTCTCAGAATTACGAACGTTTCATCATATCAAAAAATTCGTCGTTCGTTTTTGTCATCGCTAACTTATTGATAAGGAATTCCATCGCATCGATTTCACCCATCGGGTGAATAATCTTACGTAAAATCCACATTTTCTGTAATTCTTCCGAAGACGTGAGTAACTCTTCTTTACGTGTTCCTGAGCGATTGTAATCAATAGCAGGGAATACACGCTTTTCAGCAATTTTACGTGAGAGGTGAAGTTCCATGTTGCCGGTACCTTTGAACTCTTCGTAGATGACTTCATCCATCTTAGATCCGGTATCGACCAAAGCAGTCGCGATGATAGTGAGGCTACCACCTTCTTCTACGTTACGTGCAGCACCGAAGAAGCGCTTCGGACGGTGTAGAGCATTTGCATCAACACCACCGGTCAATACTTTACCTGAGGCAGGGACAACGGTGTTGTAAGCACGAGCCAGACGTGTGATTGAGTCCAATAGGATGATGACGTCTTTCTTATGCTCAACCAAGCGTTTAGCTTTTTCGATAACCATCTCGGCGACTTGGACGTGGCGAGAAGCCGGTTCGTCGAAAGTCGAGGCAATAACTTCGCCTTTAACCAAACGTTGCATCTCGGTGACTTCTTCTGGACGTTCGTCGATCAGTAGAACCATCAGGACGCAGTCTGGGTGGTTGTAAGCGATACTTTGCGCAATATTCTGCAGCAACATCGTTTTACCCGCTTTAGGCGGTGCCACGATCAATCCACGTTGGCCACGACCAATCGGCGACGCTAAATCTAATACGCGAGCCGTTAAGTCTTCTGTCGAACCATTCCCCCGCTCCATGCGTAAGCGACTATTCGCGTGCAGAGGTGTTAAGTTTTCAAATAGGATTTTATTACGGGCGTTTTCAGGCTTGTCGAAATTAACTTCATTAACTTTCAGTAGCGCGAAATAACGTTCACCTTCTTTAGGCGGACGGATTTTGCCGGCGATGGTGTCGCCTGTACGAAGGTTGAAACGTCGAATTTGACTTGGAGAAACGTAGATATCATCGGGGCCGGCGAGGTAGGAACTGTCTGCGGAACGGAGGAAACCAAATCCATCCTGCAATATTTCCAGCGCACCATCACCAAAGATGTCTTCGCCACTTTTCGCATGCTGTTTCAGTATGGCGAAAATAATGTCTTGTTTACGCATGCGCGCGAGGTTTTCTAACCCCATATTTTCACCCAGTGAAATTAATTCAGACACTGGAGTATTTTTTAATTCGGTAAGATTCATAGTGATGGATTCTTGACTTGGGGTACTTCTTGGAATGTTAGTCATGAGTGGTCGGAACTGTCCCACGCCTGTTATCGATAATATCGTTTAGTATCAGCCTTGGTCATTCGCAGAAAGCGATGAGGCTGCATTATTTATTAAAGTGGAGATTCCACTGATGTTACCAAACCTGTTAAAACTCGATGATGGACAACACGTTTGATGAGGAATCTAGATTCTGACTACAGGTAAGATCGTAATGCAGTAATAATAACTTAGCATGTCACTCAAGAGACGTCCAGTGATAGCACAAAAATAAACCATCACTGGCATCTCAGAGAGTATTAACCGAGGTTAGCGTTTAAAAACTCTTTCAGCTGGCCTTTAGATAATGCACCTACTTTGGTCGCGATGACTTCGCCTGCTTTGAAAAGCAGTAAAGTAGGGATACCGCGAATACCATACTTAGGCGCAGTCTCTGGATTATCGTCGATATTGAGTTTCGCGATAGTCAGTTTGCCTTCGTATTCGTCGGCGATTTCATCGAGGATTGGGGCAATCATTTTACAAGGACCACACCACTCAGCCCAGAAATCGACCAGGGTAACGCCTTCAGCTTTAAGTACATCAGTATCAAAGCTACTGTCGGTTAGGTGAACAATTTTTTCGCTGCTCATAGTTGGCTCCACAAATTTATGCCTGGTGAATCGGCTTCTATAAAATCAATATAGTTAACTTTATTTCAATTTATACGCTTTCGTAAAGCGCCAATAAGCTGATATTCTACCACACTATGAGCAAAACACACTTAACAGAAAAGAAGTTTTCCGACTTCGCCCTGCACCCTCTGGTGATTAAAGCCCTTGATACCAAAGGCTTTACGCAATGTACGCCTATCCAAGCGTTAACATTGCCTTATGCTCTTGCTGGGCATGACATCGCAGGTCAGGCGCAAACCGGTACCGGAAAAACGATGGCGTTCCTAACGTCAACGTTTCATTATCTCTTAACTCGACCTGCTACCGAAGCGCGTCAAGTCAACCAACCCCGCGCCTTGATCATGGCACCGACGCGTGAATTAGCGGTTCAAATTCATGCTGATGCAGAGCCATTAGCGCAGGAAACTGGTATAAAAATCGGCCTTGCCTATGGCGGCGATGGCTACGACAAACAGTTAAAAGTGCTCGCCCAAGGTGTCGATATTCTTATCGGGACGACAGGCCGCATCATTGATTACGTCAAACAAAACCACGTCGATTTAGGTGGATTACAAGTATTGGTTCTTGATGAAGCCGATCGTATGTTTGATCTTGGGTTTATCAAAGATATTCGTTGGCTAATTCGTAAAATGCCACCGGCAACGCAACGTTTGAGCATGCTGTTCTCGGCCACGCTGTCTTACCGTGTGCGTGAACTGGCTTTCGAGCATATGCATAACGCTGAGTATGTAGAAGTCGAGCCTGAACAAAAAACCGGCCATCGTATTAAAGAAGAGCTATTTTATCCTTCTAACGAAGAAAAAATGCGCTTATTGCAAACGCTAATCGAAGAAGAGTGGCCAGATCGGGCAGTCATATTCGCTAACACAAAATATCGCTGCGAAGATATTTGGGGCCACCTTGTCGCCGATGGACACCGTGTCGGGCTATTAACCGGCGATGTTCCACAGAAAAAACGTCTACGTATCCTTGAAGATTTCACGCAAGGTAATATCGACATCCTCGTGGCAACTGACGTCGCGGCGCGCGGCTTACATATCCCGGAAGTGACACACGTTTTCAACTACGATCTCCCTGATGATCGAGAAGACTATGTGCACCGCATTGGCCGTACGGGGCGCGCGGGTGCGAGCGGAAATTCGATCAGCTTGGCCTGTGAAGAGTTTTCCTTAAACCTTCCTGGTATCGAGGAGTACATTGGTCACAATATCCCTGTAAGTAAATACAACAGTGATGCCCTATTGACCGATCTCCCGGCACCTAAGCGTTTTCCTCGTCCGCGTTCCCAAAACAATCAGCGTCGTGGGAATAACAGTAATCGCCGTGGTAACCAGCCACGTAACAATAACCGCAACAAACGTACAGGCTAACCACCATGCGAAGCGCATCATCACTCCATGCTGCCATTGATTTGGGTTCAAACAGTTTTCACCTGTTGGTGGTGCGCGAGATTTCAGGGTCACTCCAAACGGTGGCCAGGATAAAACGTAAAGTCCGTTTAGCGGCAGGGTTAGATTCGAGCAATCGGCTCTCTGAAGAGGCAATGCAGCGCGGGCTACATTGCCTAGCCTTATTCGCCGAGCAGCTTGAACACGTCCCGCTGACACAAATTCGCGCGGTGGCGACTGCAACGTTGCGAATTGCCAGCAATGCGGAAGATTTTCTTATCCGTGCGCGCGCTATATTGGGTTTACCGATCGAGGTTATTTCCGGCGAAAAAGAAGCTCAGCTGATCTACCAAGGTGTAGCGCAAACTACGAGTGGGCCTGACCAGCGCTTAGTCGTGGATATTGGTGGAGGTAGCACCGAATTAGTGACCGGTATCGGCACTGAATCGACGGCGCTATTTAGCCTATCCATGGGCTGTGTAACTTGGCTGGAACGCTACTTTACCGACCGCTACCTCACGCAAGAAAATTTTGATCGTGCGCAGGCGGCGGCGAGAGCGGAAATTAGTAAAGTCAAACAAACATTGATCGCTAAAGGGTGGCAGATCTGTGTCGGAGCATCCGGAACAGTACAAGCCTTACAAGAGATCATGGTTGCCCAGGGCATGGATGAGCAGATTACGCTTGCTAAGCTTGAGCAACTCAAACAACGCGCCATCCAATGCGGAAAGTTGGAGGAGCTTGAGATAGACGGCCTAACTCTCGAACGTGCGCTCGTCTTCCCAAGCGGTTTGTCGATCCTGTTGGCTATTTTCCATGAGCTTTCTATCACACGGATGAGCTTAGCGGGAGGCGCTCTGCGAGAAGGCTTGATCTATGGGATGATCACCCTACCCGTCGATAAAGATATCCGTAAACGGACACTGGAGACTACCCAGCAACGTTTCGCGATAGATGTTGAGCAAGCAGAGAGAGTCAAAGCAACCTGTTCGATATTACTGCAACAAGTCACGGGTCACTGGCCGCTTAGCGAATACTGCCAGCAGCTTTTATTTAGTGCTGCTGCGTTACATGAGTTAGGATTAGCCATCAATTATCGTCATGGGACTGAAAATAGCGCCTATCTCATCAGGCAGCTAGAGCTACCCGGCTTCACTCCTGCTCAGAAGCAGCTGGTCGCCGCGATTATTGCCAACCAAAAGGGTAATATTGACCTACCAAGCCTTAGCCAGCAGAGCGCGCTACCCTTACAGCAAGCAGAGCAGCTCTGTCGGCTCTTCCGTTTAGCGATTATACTTTGCAGTACCCGTTCCCCTGTCGATGTGAATACCTTTCGCCTGTCGGGAGAAGGTAACCATTTAATATTACATCTCAACAAGGAATGGGCACAGAGCCATCCCTATCGCTTAGAACTCTTACAGCAGGAAGAGCATTTACAAAGTTACGTTCATTGGGCTTTTACGCTTAGTCTCTAATTGTTTTTAGAGCGATTAAGCATATCGCGCAAACCCGCGACTCGACTCTGGCTTTTAATCATTCTTTCTTCACTGCTTAGCGCTTTTTTCTGCTCTTCGTAGTGAAGGTCGTCTTGGGGTAACTCAAGTAGAAAACGGCTCGGTTCTGGGCGATTAATCTCGCCATATTGCCGACGTTCCCGACATAAAGTGAATGTAAGCTCTTTTTGCGCTCGAGTGATCCCAACATAGGCTAATCGCCGCTCTTCATCGATGTTGTTTTCGTCAATACTACTCTGATGCGGTAGCAGACCCTCCTCCATCCCAACCAAGTAGACATAAGGGAATTCAAGGCCTTTCGACGCATGTAGCGTCATTAGCTGTACCTGGTCAAGCTCTTCCTCACTTTCCCCCCGCTCCATCATATCGCGTAGGGTAAAGCGAGTAACGACCTGTGTTAACGTCATTGGCTCGTCTAACTCTGAACCAGAAAGCATTTCTGTCATCCACTGAAATAGCATATTGACGTTCTTCATCCGCATCTCCGCGGCCTTGGTACTCGCCGAGCTCTCATATAACCAACTCTCGTAGTCGATACCACGGATCAGATCCCTGACTGCGGTAAGGGGTTCACGCTCACTGAGCTGGATGATTGAGGAGAACCACTCGGTAAAGCCTTGTAGGCTCTTTAGCCCGCGACCTGATAGCGTTTCCGCCAAGCCGAGATCGA
The DNA here is from genome assembly GCF_018494085.1 of Rosenbergiella collisarenosi. Classification (GTDB taxonomy): domain Bacteria; phylum Pseudomonadota; class Gammaproteobacteria; order Enterobacterales; family Enterobacteriaceae; genus Rosenbergiella; species Rosenbergiella collisarenosi. Next base: position 90,520 of record NZ_JABBFP010000007.1, read on the forward strand.
AACTCGCCCGAAATAGGCTCTTATTACGGAGATTGGCCCACTCTCCTAGCTTCTGTAAAGTCGCTGACCCAATTTCACGGCGTGGAGTATTCACAATCCGTAAGAAGGCGCTGTCGTCATCGACGTTAGTCATTACACGAAGATAGGCCAACACATCTTTAATTTCGGGGCGAGAAAAGAAGGAATTCCCCCCGGAAATACGGTAAGGAATACGGTTCTGCATCAGTAGCTTTTCGAACACCCGTGATTGATGATTGCCTCGATAGAGAATGGCGTAATCACCATACTGTGTTTTGTTGATAAAATGGTGCGCAATCAGCTCTCCGGCCACGCGTTCAGCCTCATGATCCTCATTATTGGTATGGATCACTTTTAAGGTCTCACCCTCACCAAGCTGAGAAAACAACTTCTTCTCAAAGACATGCGGATTATTGGCAATTAAAATATTTGCAGCCCGTAAGATCCGCTGAGAGGAGCGATAATTTTGCTCAAGTTTAATCACTTCGAGCTGGGGAAAATCCTCTTTAAGTAGCACGAGGTTCTGCGGCCGCGCACCGCGCCAAGAATAAATAGACTGATCATCATCGCCCACTACGGTAAAGCGTGCCCGGGCGCCAACGAGCAACTTCACTAATTGATACTGGCTGGTATTGGTATCTTGATATTCATCGACTAAGAGGTAACGAATCCGTTGTTGCCAGCGATCACGTACCTCCTCATTGTCACGTAACAATAAGGTGGGCTTAAGAATGAGATCATCGAAATCCAGCACATTACACGCGCGCAAATGCTGATCGTATAAGTGGTAGCACTTCGCAAAAAGTTGGTCACGCTCCGAACGAGCGATGGCTGCGGCCTGCATTGGATCGATTAAGTCGTTTTTCCAATTGGAAATCGTTGACGTCAGTTGCTGAAGGAGATCTTTATCTTCTTGTAACCAAGGTTGAGTGAGATCTTTCAATAACGCGAGTTGGTCTTGATCATCGAATAACGAAAAGTTAGCTTTCATACCTAGTGCTTTAACTTCACGTTTAATAATTTCCAGACCTAGGGTATGGAACGTAGATATTTGTAACCCGCGCGCTTCTTTGCGCCCAAGGGTTTGTGCGACACGCTCTTTCATTTCTCGTGCCGCTTTGTTGGTAAAAGTCACCGCGGCAATATGCCGTGCTTGATAGCCGCTCTGCCTAATTAACCAAGCGATTTTGTTAGTAATAACACGTGTTTTACCTGAACCCGCACCAGCTAAAACTAAGCAAGGACCGGTCACGGCTTCAACCGCGTGCTGCTGGCTGGGATTAAGACGCATAAAAAAATCGCTCAATGAACTGTGAAGAAAGTGGTATATAGGGCGGTAAGTATACACTTACGATGGTTAGGAAAAAATATCATGGCTAAAACTGCAGCCGCGTTACATATATTAGTTAAACAGAAGGCACAAGCGGAAACGTTACTGACGGCGTTACAGCAAGGTGCGCACTTTCAGACACTCGCAAAGAAACATTCAACCTGCCCCTCCGCTAAACAGGGTGGCGATCTTGGCGAGTTTCGACGGGGACAGATGGTGCCTGCTTTTGATAAAGCAGCTTTTACCTGCCCGTTATTAACGCCATACGGACCGATAAAAACCGCTTTTGGTTACCATATCATCAAGGTGTTATGGCGTAATTAATGCCCTTGAGCCAAAGACGTGCCCGTCGCCTCACTTGGACTTTCCTCGCCATCGGCGATCACATCGTTATATTCCGCTTGTAACTGCTCAACGGTAGGCCCCTGAGCAGTCTCTGGATGTAACAAAACTAGGCTAGCGGGTTGAGAGAGTTGCTGATGCAATTCATGGTTTACCGCTTCAAGCGTCAAGCTAGCGAGAAATTCTTGGCGTAACTTCTGATATTGCTCAGGGGCGATATCAACCATCGAGTTTTGCTGAGACCGTAAGCGTTGCATCATCAACATATCAGTCGGCGTGCGGGCATAGGTCGCAAAGAGCCCATTAAGTTCGGTGGTTTTCTTCGCGAGTAATTGGTCGAATTCAGCTTGTGTCAGGCCCTGATCACGTAGCTTAACCATTTCATGCCCTACCGCTGCTAATTGCTTCGATAAGTTATCCCCTTGTGCATCGATTTTTAGCCCACATTGCGCACGCGCAAAGAGGATCTGACATTGTAAATCGACCGGTTCAATCTCTGCCTGCTTTAGCTCGATACCACTTTGTAAGTGCCAATATAGCGCTTCACGGGTGAGGTCAGAAAGCCAGTAATGCTCTAGGCTTTGTGAGTCTTGAACAGGCAACCACATAGCATCCCAATTCATCACCAAGCGCGGGGTTCGTAGGCCATTGTCCACGACACTGATGGGTTGAGAAGAGAGAGGGGAAAGCACAGGAACCGGCGTTGGTACCTTTCTTTTTCCTTTTAGTACACCAAAGGTTTTAGAAATCTGTTCAATGATCGCCCTATTTTCGACATTGCCAACGATATAGAGGGTCATCGCATCCGGCGTATACCATTGGTGGTAGTACTGGAGCAGTGGCTGTGTATTAGTTAACGCACTTGGCTGTTCACTGGGATCATGGTTAAGTAATGCAGAATTTTGTAGACGGTAACGCCATAAAGAATCTTGCGTATTATCAGGCCAGGTCGCCGTCGGGTCAGAAGCCTTGAGTGCTGTCGAGACCGTAGTGGACGTAACTTGCATATCACCAGCGGTCGCCGCTAGCCACTCTAGTGCCGACTTGATTAAGTCCGGCCGGTTGATAGGTAAGCTTAAGTTGTACTGCGTATAATTGTACGACGTAATAACCGGCGGTAATACACCTGATTTTGACATATCGGCATGCCAAAGCGTACGTTGCTGATCAGGCGTTAACGCGGCGTTGTGCACCATCGCTAAGCGAGCAATGAGATGACTGAATCCACGCTGTGAAGGCGTTTCACTTAAAGAGCCTGAATTAACGACCAACCGTAATTCAACACGGTCTGAAGGACGCTGGGGAGTAGTCAGCACTTGCCAACTAAAACCGTTACTCAACTGACCTTGTTGCCAAGCCGGATCAGGATGTAAAGGTTCTGCGTTAACGGAGAAGCTAAACGCTGAAAATAGCACTCCGCCAACCCAGAGCAGCGATTTAATGCCCGGCATGAGGACCTCTAGGATTAATAGTGAGAATAGGACTGTGTAGCTACTTAGACCGCAGGAAACGCCAAATATTCACCGGCGAGTAAAAAGAGCAGTCTTAGCCTATCGCCATTATCCAACTCTCAGCCACAAGGGCAAGCCTCTCGCTTCGCTATAAACATCTTTTAACGAAAAAAGAGTAAAAGCGGAGAAAAAAGCATCTATTCGCCCCTCGTCCTACTAAGATAACCACCGCTGAGTAAATTCTGCTTCGGGTAGTGCCGGAGAATAGAGGTATCCTTGTGCTATACGTATGCCGCGCTCAAGCAACCAATCACGCTGTACTTCTGTTTCTACGCCTTCGGCTACAACGTCGAGATGAATGATATCTGAAATAGCGGCGATTACGCGTACCATCTTATCATCCACAGGCAGGTCAGAAACAAAACTCCGGTCGAGTTTGATTCTTCGTACAGGGAGAGAACGGAACTGATGCAGGTAATGTAAGTTTGAGTATCCCATCCCAAAATCATCTAGAACCATGGAGACACCCGCTTGTTCGATGGGGCGTAGCACTTTCATCACCCAGGCGGTATTGGTAATTTGCGCGGTTTCTGTAATTTCGAGTACTAAGGTTCCCGGTTGAATGTTGTAGTCTATCAGGAGTTGCTTAAGGAACTCTACCGTCGAGCTATCGCGTAATTGGGCAGCTGAGAGATTGACGCTTAATGGCAGCTTGATGCCTTTCGCTTGCCAACTCGCGAGAATACGACAAGCCTCTTGAAATACCCAGCGGCCGATTTCTGGCATGACACCAATTTCTTCGGCGGTCGTAATAAAGTCTTCGGGTAAAGAGTAACGCCCATCATCGCGACAAACGCGCAGCAGTGCCTCCGCTCCCGTAATGTGTCCAGTCTTCATATCGACCTGAGGTTGCAGAAAAAGTGCGTATTGCTTCTCTTGAATACCTTTTAAGATCTCTTTTATTTGTCGGAGTCGCCGATGCGATTTTTCCGTCATTTCTTGATCGAAAAACAGAGCTTGGTTAATCCCCTTCGCCACTGCACTCTGCATCGCAGCTACCCCAAACTCAAGGAGCGACGCCGCACTCATCTTATCCGGTGTCGCATAGGCGATGCCGATATGCGCCTGTGCCTGTAAATACAGGTTATCAACAGTGAAAGGAGCCGTTAAGGCGGCTATATAGGTTTCCGCCAGCCTCATTAAAGAGAGAGGTGCCGGTGAATACTTGAAAATTAAAACGAATTGGTTATCGGCTAACTGTCCAACAAGAATATCCTCACTGACCAATTCACCTATTTTCTTAGCAAATAGCTGTTTCACTTCACGCTGAGTCTCTGACCCAAGAAGGCTATCGAGCGGGGCGACTTTCACCACCATTACTGCAACTTCGCTAGGTTGTATCGCCATATGCTGCTCGATAATTTCCAGCACCAGTGCTTGAGTCGGCAATTTTGTCAGGGGGTCACGCGTTGTCGCTTGCTCAAGCTGCTCATAGAGGGTACCACTCATACGCTGTCGATGATTAATTCCGCGCACTAACACGCCGATTTCATCGCCTCTATGCCCTGCAGGTAAAGGTACTTCTACTTCGGACCCGCAATACGGTAGGCTTTGAAGCGAACGCGCGACATGGCGTAATGGATATACAACAAGCCGGTTGATGAACCAACTGATCGATATCGAAAGTACTAGGGCCAGTAACAAATAGGTGACAACCATAGTCCCTATCGTTGAACGAATAAACTGATAGACGCGTGTCGAATCGGCTTCCAACATCAAGGTTGCGAGCGGCTTGGGCATGCCGACATGTTCCGGTGAGTAGAGGGGCAACGAAATGATTACTGGTAAGTTAAAGAGGTGGGCGATCAGCGCAGGAACCGTATCATAATCAGTAAAATCGACCTGCAATGCTTGAAAACCATCAGGAAGAGTGATTTCCGCTTTACCTAAAACCCCGGCAGGCTTTAGCGAATTCAATAAGCGCTGAGCGTCTTCAATGTTTCCACGTAATACCGCATCGGACAGAGGCTGACGAATTGTATGTGCAATATTTTCCATTTGTTGCGCGTATTCAATGCGACGTTGGCCAACAAAATGAAAGAGCTGAATAACAGTAAAGATACAGACAACCACGATGACCACAGAGGAAACTGTTGCCATTTGTTTAATTGTCAGTGAGCGGTGCACGCGCAATGGATAGCCATCCTTCTCGAATTACAGAAATTGTTCAAAATTAAGTATATCCCAGCCTTTTACCCTAAGTGTCAGGAATTATCCATTAATCTAGTATTTTTGATTAATTATTTTAAATTTTGAAAATGGCAGATAGCTTCCTTGCTTACGGATCAATCCTTAACGATACCCTTATTATCCCTCGACATAAAAACAGGCAACACTTTGATTATCATAATCTTTTAATAATGGCTGTTGCTGTTCACATTTCGCCATTTTGAAGCGACAGCGAGCGGCAAAGGCACAACCCGTAGGGGGATTTAGGGGGCTCGGCAACTCCCCCGTTAATTTTATCCGCACTTGCTTGTCCTGGCTGTTTAATCGAGGAGTGGCCGAGAGTAAAGCCTGCGTATAAGGGTGCAAAGGTTGCTTAAATATCGATTTCTTCGGACCTTTTTCTACACACCGTCCAAGATACATCACCATAACTTCGTCCGCGATATGTTCCACCACGGAAAGATCGTGAGAGATAAAAATATACGATAGCCCTAACTCTTGCTGGAGTTCCATCATAAGGTTGAGCACCTGCGCTCTCACTGACACGTCTAAAGCAGAAACCGGTTCATCTGCAATCAAGACCTCCGGATTTAACATTAAGCCGCGTGCTATCGCTATTCTCTGCCGCTGTCCTCCTGAAAACATATGTGGATATCGTTCATAATGTTCGGTTTTAAGGCCGACTTTACTCATTATCGCTAATACTTTTTCACGTCGTTCCGCCTTAGACAAATCAGTATTAATGATCAGTGGTTCTTCGAGAATCTGGCTGATCTTTTTTCTTGGATTCAGCGATGCATAAGGGTTTTGGAAAATGATCTGGATTTTTTTCCGGCGTAATATTTGTGCCTGACGGTCAGCTTGTAGTAGATCGCGGCCATTCCAATACAGCTCACCCGCGGTAGGCACTTCAATCATTGTTAGTAATCGACCCAGCGTCGACTTACCACAACCAGACTCCCCCACTACTGCCAGCGTTTTTCCTCTCGCCAGCGTGAATGAGATTCCGTCCAAGGCTTTCACTAAAGCCGATTTTCCCCAGAGGCCTGTTTTAACCGGATAATATTTTGTTAATGCTTTTGCCTCAATAAGCCATGGTTGTTCGCCGTTATGCGTCATAACTCGGCCTCCCCGATGTATTCAATGGATAATGACATTTCACTTGGCGACCTTCGTATTCACGAATTTCTGGCTCTTGTCGACGACAAATATCCGATACATAAGGGCAGCGCGGGCTGAGTAAACAGCCCAGGGGGCGGTCGTACTTACCTGGGACCACTCCGGGTAAAGAGTCTAGTTTCGCTTTATCAGTAGAAAATTCGGGTAGTGCATTGAGTAGCGCCTGGGTATAGGGGTGCCGGGGAGTCGTGAAGATGTCTTCCGCCCTACCAATTTCGACGACTTGCCCCGCGTACATGACGATAATTTGCTGAGCCGATTGTGCCACTAACGCTAAATCATGAGTAATGAGGATCAGCGCCATGTCTTCTTGCTGCTGTAACTCGAGGAGTAACTCGATAATCTGCGCTTGTATCGTTACATCTAAAGCAGTAGTAGGTTCATCCGCTATTAATAGTTTCGGTTTACAGGCGATCGCCATTGCAATCATGATACGTTGGCTCATTCCACCAGAGAGCTGATGTGGGTAGACATTGAGTCGCGATTGCGGATCAGGAATACCGACTCGTTCCAATAGAGAAATCGCCTGTTGTCGTCTGCCTCGTCGACTCCCTCCTTGATGTACCTTAATCGCTTCCATAATCTGAAAACCTATGGTGAAGCAAGGGTTTAGGCTCGTCATTGGGTCCTGAAAAATCATGGCAATATCTGCACCAACGATTTTACGTCGCTGCTTTGCTGATATTTGCTGTAGATCCTTGGCCCCAAAATGGAGACCCTCTGCGAGGACTCTGCCAGGGAAGTCAATCAACCCCATGATGGCCAGAGAGCTCACTGACTTACCAGAACCTGACTCGCCAACGATACCAATCACCTGTCCAGCATCGACACGGTAACTGATGCGATCCACGGCTTTAAACGGTGCGGCGGGATCCCCAAACTGCACCGAAAGATTATTTACGTTTAATAATGTCATTTCGATGCCTTCTATTGTTTGAGTTTAGGATCGAGCGCATCACGTAAGCCATCGCCGACTAGGTTGAAAGCAAGAACAGTCAGCAGGATCACCACGCCCGGGAAAGTGACTACCCACCATGCACTCGCGGCATACTGTAAGACATCCGATAGCATCGTCCCCCACTCAGGGGTCGGCGGTTGTGCTCCCATACCAAGAAACCCCAGCGCGGCCATATCCAGAATGGCATTAGAGAAGCCTAACGACGCTTGAACAATCAATGGCGCTAAACAGTTGGGGAGGATATTAATGAACATCTGACGATAGGCGCTGGCTCCAGCAACATTCGAAGCAATCACGTAATCTCGCTGCGTCTCCACGAGGACCGCTGCACGCGTTAGTCTTATGTAGTGTGGTAGCGCGACAAAGGTTAACGCTATAGAAGCATTCCAAATAGAGGGGCCAAAGATCGCTACCAGTACTAAAGCCAGTAATAGGCTAGGCAGCGCTAACATGATATCGACGATACGCATAATCGCCGCATCAATTATTCCGCCGAAGTAGCCCGCTACCAGCCCAAAAACCACACCAAAGATTAGCGACAGTAAAACGACTAGGCAGCCCACTAATAAGGAAAGACGCGCACCGTACATCAGTCGACTAAGAATATCGCGCCCTACATCATCGGTGCCTAAAATAAACCGCCAACTTCCCCCCTCTTGCCATACCGGTGGATGTAACAGCGCGTCTCGAAACTGTTCGGCGGAGCCATGAGGGGCAAGAATATTGGCAAAAATAGCCACAAGTAACATGACGAAAATGAAAATCGCCCCGACTAAAGCCCCTCTATTTTGACAGAAATAGACGATAAACTCTTGAAACGGCGTTACAGGCTTCATGGCGATTGTCTCACTATGCGTATCTGGAATAGACATACCTGCCTCCTATTTCTGATGTCTAATACGTGGGTTGATCACCCCGTATAAAATATCAACGATGAAATTCACCATGATAATTAAAATCGCGATGAGTAAGACACCGCCTTGTACGACAGGATAATCACGGCGTTGTAACGCTTCGATAAGCCAACGCCCCAATCCCGGCCACGAAAATATCGTCTCGGTAAGGATTGCTCCGGCCAATAGGGAGCCCACTTGCAGGCCGATAATAGTCACCACGGGCAACATGGCATTTCGTAAGGCATGCACGAGAATGACCCGTACTGGCGTCAACCCTTTGGCTCGAGCGGTACGGATGTAGTCCTCACCTAAGACTTCCAGCATGGCACTACGGGTCATGCGTACGATGACCGCGAGAGGGATGGTCCCTAAGACGATGGCGGGTAAGATAATATGCTGGACTGCATCCTTAAAATCCCCTGGTTCACCCCATAATAAGGTGTCAATTAACATAAACCCGGTTAGCGGTTTACTCTCATCTAAAAAGACAACATCACTGATCCGCCCAGCAACGGGTAAAAGATTGAGCTTTACGGAAACGAACATAATTAACATTATTCCCCACCAGAAAATCGGCATGGAATAACCGGCTAAGGAGATACTCACGGCAGTATGGTCGAAGACTGACCCTCGTTTAACCGCGGCCAATACCCCAACAGGAATACCGACAATGACCGCGAACACCATTGCACAAATACCCAGCTCTAGTGTTGCTTGAAAACGCGGAATAAACTCATTCCAGACAGGCGTACGACTACTTAGTGAGATACCTAAATCGCCGTGTAGAACCCCTTGGATATAGGTGAAGTACTGTTCCCAGATAGGTTGGTCTAAACCAAATTGATGCATTAGCGCCGCATGGCGTTCCGGCGAGATCCCCCGCTCACCCGCCATAATCATGATGGGGTCACCGGGGATAAGATGAACGAAAGCAAAGGTTAACAGCGTAATACCGATAAAGGTGGGGATCACCAACCCTAAGCGTCGAAGTATAAATTGCAGCATAAAAAATCTCATTATTTTCCCAGTCGTAACGCTGGGTCATCGCTCATCATGCTAACGGCGAAAAGCCGCTAATAGCTGGCACCTGGCAGTCAATAGCCAGGTGCGCAGGGACTAGTCTTTTATGTCAACATTTTCGAAATGATGTTTACCCAGTGGGTCGACAAGGTAACCAATAACCTTGTTACTTATCGGTTCGTACACCGTAGAGTGGGCAATGATGAGGGCTGGTGCTTGCTCATGCATAATCACTTGAGCCTGCTGATAGTAAGCGATACGTTTTTGATGATCACTTTCTGCGCGGGCTGGCTGAATTTGATCTTCAAAAGGCTTGTAGCACCAACGGGAGTAGTTCGAACCATCCTTCGCCGCCGTACAGCTAAACAACGTTGCAAAGAAATTATCTGGGTCCCCATTATCACCGGTCCAGCCCATCATGACGGTTTGATGCTCACCCGCTTTAGCACGTTTAAGATATTCACCCCATTCGTAAGTGACGATGTTAGCTTTAACGCCAATTTTGGCCCAGTCGGCTTGAATCATTTCAGCCATACGTCTTGCATTGGGGTTATAGGGGCGCTGTACAGGCATGGCCCATAAATCGATGGTGAAGCCATTTGCTAGCCCGGCAGCTTTAAGAAGAGACTTCGCTTTGTCAGGATCATAGCCATAATCTTTAATTGCTGAGTCGTAGCCCCACATCGTGGGTGGAATTAAATTCTTAGCTGCCTGCCCCGCCCCTTGGTAGACCGCTTTGATAATTGCCTCTTTATTTACAGCGTAATTAAGCGCCTGTCGGACTTGAACATTATCTAGCGGCTTTTTCTCGGTATTAAATGATAGGTAACCAACATTAAGACCGGGTTGCTGTAATAGCGTAATGGCTTTGTTTTGCCGCATTCCCGCAAGATCTGCAGGGTTAGGGAAGGCCATCACTTGGCATTCACCCTTTTGTAATTTTGCATAACGAACGGAGGCATCAGGCGTGATTGAAAAGACTAAGCGATCGATTTTAGCGTGAGGTCCCCAATAATCAGGGTTCGCTTTGTATAAAATACGCGAGTCTTTTTGGTATTGCTGCAAAATAAAGGGGCCTGTCCCGACAGGACTGAGATCGACTTTCTGCGGCGTACCCGCTTTAAGCATTGCATCCGCATACTCTTTCGAGAGAATAGAGGCAAAGTCCATGCCCAAATCCGCGAGGAACGGGGCTTCCGGACGAGTCAGTGTGATTTTTACGGTGAGATCATCGACCTTTTCGATACTTTGAAGCAGCTTAGGCATATCCATACCTTCAAAGTATTCGTAGCTACCTCCCGACACGTTATGGTAAGGATTATTTTTATCTAACTGGCGCTCAAAGGAGAACACGACATCGTCGGCATTGAGTGTTCGGCTAGGGGTAAAATCTTTGGTAGTTTGCCACTTAACCCCTGGACGGAGATGAAAGGTATACGTCTTACCATCAGGACTCACCTCCCAACGTTCTGCAAGGCCAGGTTGTAGCTCCGTCGTACCGACTTTGAATTCAACTAGACGGTTGTAGATAGGTACTGAGCTGGCATCGTAGGTCGTGCCGCTGGTAAATAATTGTGGATTAAAGCCTTCGGGAGAGGCTTCGGAGCAATAGACGAGCGTTTTAGCGCTCACTCCCCCGCTCAGCATTAGAGCACCGGTAAGAAACGCTAAAGACGATAACTGACGTAGCCGGAACCTGTTATTAACCATTGTATCTCCAGAAATGACGAGTGTTGTGTGCATTAATCCGCCGACGATGCTGGCGGTAAGTTAGAATTATTATTGTGTGCGCTCAGAAATAGAGATGCTTACAGCCTAATCTCCGGCTGGATAATGCCAATGTGGTCAAAGAGTGGGGAGGAAGTCAATAAATCTTGCGAGAATACGGAGGGCGGTAACAGAATTGTGATGGGATGTTGCCCTTTTACCATCAACCTACCGAATGTCCGTCCACCAGATATCGGGTGAACACTAGATGATTGCACTACAAAAGCGCGGAGGTTTAGTTGAAAGCTTTTATAAAAAAAGGCTCTATAAAAAGTGGAGAATCTGGCACGAAAGGTTTTTATCAGATACCCGGCATGCGCTATGAGGGAAAACAACAGGCAAAAAAAAACCTGAACAAATGTTCAGGTTTCTTAAATTTGGTCGGCGAGAGAGGATTCGAACCTCCGACCCACTGGTCCCAAACCAGTTGCGCTACCAAGCTGCGCTACTCGCCGATGGGGGCGCATATTACTGCGCTCCCCGCCTAGCGTCAACCGATATTTACTCGCTACCTGTGTGAATGCCTAAAAACAGAGCAATGATCAGTGCTGCGACGTTGCAGCCTTAATCGCCGCCTCGGCAGTCGTCCGATCGCACCAATTATTCTTAGCATTGATCCCACCATCTTGCGAACGGTAGCCTAAGCATCCCATGAGCGAATCGAATATTTCAGTATGCTTATGTTGTACGCCTGCTTTTGCCTGCTGTTGCAGCAGAGTAAAGCGCTGTCGATTTTCGCTATCGGCTAAGAACGGGTTAGACGCCCATACAATCATCGGCACTCTAAACTGTTCTGGCGGAGCCATTTCTCTCGGCGTGCCATGAAAATGCATATTATCGCTAATCGATTCGCCATGATCGGCGACATAAAACACAATCGCTTTCTTATCGCGCAGCTGGTCATAGATAGCGTCTAAGGTATGATCAACATAGCGGACAGAGTTATCATAAGCGTTGATCAATTGTTCCTTAGAACAGAAGTCGTTGCCGCCAATACACTCTGGCGTATAGTAGGCAAAACTCCTTGGATAGCGTTGGGAGTAAAGATAGTGTGAGCCTTTGGTATGTAGAATGATGAGGTGCTTTCCTTTCGGAAACTGGCTGACCGATTGTGCCACTTTCGGTACCAGCAGCATATCGTCGACGGTCTTACCCCTATTCTCCGGCTCAGAACCGATCTGTTCACGAAACTCAATATTGTTCGCATCGGTCTTACTGTAAAACCATACCTCTCCCTGCATGGCATAGAGTTCCGACGTAAAGCCTAGCTCACGCAATACGGAAAAAACGTTTTCTTCTTTCAGCGTACGCCCAGGATCATTAGCCGCCCCGCCTTCACGAACAAACATGCAACGTAGTGACAACTTCGTCGCCGTATCGCACGACTCGCCCCTGAAGGCTGCAAGATTACTCTCTTTCGCCAGGTTAGGCGTCGTGTCTCGACGATAACCGAAGATGCCCATATGGTCCCAACGGGTCGTTTCACCAATCACGAATACGACGTACGTGTCATCTAGGCTTTCCGGTGCCGTATAGTGGAAACGTTCTGCAGGATCGAGCAACTCTTCTGAAAAAACGTCTTCATTTAAGCGTGACCAGGCAAAAATACCGAGTGATGAGACCCAATTAGACGGTAAGTAACTATGAGCAACCACGCCGCCATAGCTTGGCATGTCGCGATTGGTTTGATGCTCTTGGGCTTTATAAGCTTTATCCAGCGTACGGATTGGCAACCACGCCAGTACCACCGCCAAGAGAACGCCCCCCCAGCCGCGTAATGCGGATTTGACCCGTCGAGATTGTATCAAGAGCCCTGCGTTGCCATCGTTCAACCAGATTATGATAAGCGGAGGTAACCCAAGCAATAGGAGCCAGAGATAAAACCATATTCCCACCACCTCACTGGTTAGGTCTGTATCAGTGGTTGTGAGTACCGAGGCGATAATCCCGTAACCAATGATGATGTTGTACATGAACATGTAGTAAGCGCTAGCGACTGAGACCAACACGAGTACAGAGGAGAAGATTTTAGCACACCATTTTCCGCCTAAAGACGTTAAACGCAGGACGAAAAACGTTGCAAAGAAGGTGGCGAGTATTTCCGCGGCGATAGAACAGCCTGCGAGTAGCGTCGGTTGTTGAACCACGAGTTTGATGTGGCGATAAAAGATAGCACTATTTAAAAACCATCCCACATAAGCAGCGAGAAGGACGGAGACTTGCGTTTGGCTCAAACTACGAACTTTAATCATTACACCCAACTTGTAAAAAAACTATCACTGATAAGACGCAAACTGAGAGTCCAAGAATAAAGATCAGTTCGAAAAAAAATAAAAAAGCACAAAAAAATAAGAAAAAAACTCAAAACCCTCAGGCTAAATGAATAAATGTATATTCAGTGACTCGCTTTACTTCGCCTAACGTGAGGAGAGTATGAACCGATAGGGTGCACGATGACTAATTTTTCATGTAATTTTCGTATTGCCCCGTTGGCGTTGACGACTGTTTGCTCTATTCTACTCACCATGCACTTGAGATACCTCAGAGGCTGCAAACCGATTTAATACAGGAGTTGTAATCAATGACATCAGGACTTTCACAGATGATAAAAAAAGCAGGTGGGTTAATTGCGTTACTGATGGTGATGTGCCAACTCACTGCCTGTGGCGATAAAGATGCGGATCAACGTAAAGCGTTTGGCGATTTCCTACAAAACACCGTGATGCGTAGCGGCACTCAGCTGCCTGCTCTTAGTGAGAACCAGAAAAAATTGTTCGGAAACTACGTCGGCGACTATGCAATTCTGTATGGCTTTTCACAGCAGCTTACTCGAGCTTTAAATGATGGTATCCGTCCTGTTACTGACCAGCTGTCCGCTATTCATACTCCGCAAGATTATTTAACGCAACGCGATGGACTGCGCCAAGCGGGCGGTGCTCTAAACGTCGTGTCTCAGCAAGTGCAAAATGCACGTAATTTAGCGGACAGCAGCAAAACCTCGTTGAAGCTCCCAGAAGATCTACAAAAAGTCTATGAAGACGCTTACAAGAAGACTGTAACGACACCTGCTGATAACCTGCAGCCGCTTTTACCTGAATTACAGGCATTAACGCAAGCCGTGTTAGATACAGCAGACTTCTTACAGGCTCAAGATTCACGCCTAAGCTTCAATAACAATGCGGTCCAGTTCCCAACTCAAGACCAAGTCAATCAATACAACACGTTAGTGGGTAATATCAGTAGCCACGTGAATGCTCTGACCCAAGCTAAAGGATTAATTCAGCAATAATCGCCCTGTCGTAGGTGGAATCTACTCCACCTACGCTGTCCCCAGCACTTTTTTCGTGTATCCTGTCTCAAAGTAGAAAGGAGCCCATCATGAAAGACCCTATCAAGGCTGAAATTAAACGTCTCAGCGATCAACTCGACAGTATCAACCATAAATCGCAACCCGTATTAGAAAGCGGTAATGTGGAAAAACTTGGCGAGATGATGAAAGAAAAACAGACTATCGAGGAAGAACTTCAGCGTTTGCGTGAAGAGCACACTGCCGGTCTGAGCAAAGAAGCACAAAAACTGCAGAAGCTTGGTTTTCAGCGCGCAATTACGAAAAAAGAGCAGGCTGATATGGGAGCATTGAAGAAACGTGTTCGCGGTATTATTGTCGTTCACCCAATGACTGCGCTAGGCCGTGAAATGGGCCTAGAGACGGTAACAGGCTTTGCCCGCGAGCAGTTCTAATTTTTGTGCTGATAGGAGAACCCGTTCTCGGCTTCTCCTACTCGGTTACTCTGCGGCTTTCACATCAATTTGTTGTTGTAAGTCGTCTAATAACTGATAGCGTCTGCGATATTCCGCGCGTTTCTTACTGGCGATGTCTTCGATACTTTTTCGAGGCTGATTCAACGGTAGCAAAAACAGCTTATTCGACTGCTCTTCCCCACCCAACGTCGTCCAAAATTCATTATAACGTGCATGAATCTGCTCGCGCTTACTAAAGCGATAACGAAGCTCTTTGACGAAGATATGAGAGTTATCGCCGACTGCGCAAATTTGTGTGAGATGACAGGCTCTGGCAATCAACATAATCGCTTCGAGTAACAGCCGCTTAGGAAAGAGTCCCTCACAAGCTTTCGTTGCATCACGAATGATATTTTGGTCGAGGTGACGGCCTGGGCCTTGTAGCCCTGCGATGATAACACTAGGCTGATGCTGGTAATCGGCCAAAGAGAAACTAAGACTCGTAATATCCTCAGTACGAAAGCGAAAGAGTAAGGTCAATTCACCCTCGCGGTCAAAAATCGCGGGTACGCAATAAATCTCAATAGGTTCATCGTTCTTTCCCAACCAGCTTAAGAGTGGTTTATCGCGACGTTGTCCCGCTAAAAAAGCCGTAAGTTCGCTCTGTCCGAGCTGTTCAATACGCTGGTAATGAGAAATGATTTTTTCGGCGCGTTGTGAGGCACTCAAGCCACCGATTAGATAAGGTCGATGGATCTTGGCAGGAATAATGCCATGGGTTTCGATGACTCGAGGAAAGTCAGTTAATCGTGTCAACGAGGTCAGATAGCGGTAACTCACTAACGGCGAACAGACGCTGCGAAAAATAAATTTATTATAAAAGCGTCCACGCTTCCAAGCCCGATGTGGCTTGTATTTACGCAGAAGCAAATCGACCATAAGTTGCTTGTGAGTAAGGGGCTTGTTCGAAGAGATCGAAGTAGACATAGGTCTCTCTAAGGCTAAATAATGAGTGTTGAGTCGATTTTATGTCTAATTGACTAAACTTGTACTAAATAAAATGCGATAAAGACTAAAAAATAAAAAACCTCATAGCCTACGCTAGGAGGCTATGAGGTTGAACGAGATACGTGGCTTATTTTACGTTAGCAAAACGCGCAGCAGCTTCGTCCCAGTTTACAACGTTCCAGAACGCCTTGATGTAATCAGGACGTTTGTTTTGATATTTCAGGTAGTAAGCGTGTTCCCAGACATCGAGGCCCACGATAGGAGTCCCTGATGCGCCAGAGATTGCTTCACCCATTAATGGACTATCTTGGTTAGCCGTTGAAACGACGGCAAGCTTATCGCCCTTTTTAACCAGCCACGCCCAGCCTGAGCCGAAGCGCGTTGCCGCCGCTTTTTCGAACTCTTCTTGGAACTTCTCCACGCTACCGAAATCTTTTTCGATTACCGCTTTTAAGTCACCTTGCAGAGTCGTGCCGGTTTTCAGGCCTTTCCAGAAGAAGCTATGGTTTGCGTGGCCGCCTGCGTTGTTACGTAATACGACTTTCTTATCAGCAGGGACTTTATCTAATTGCGTGATCAGCTCTTCTACCGGCAGATCGGCAAACGGCGTGCCTTCGAGGGCAGCGTTAGCATTATTTACATAAGTCTGGTGATGTTTAGTATGATGAATTTCCATCGTTTCTTTATCGAAATGTGGTTCTAACGCATCATAAGCATACGGCAGGGATGGCAGTGAATAACTCATGTTCAACCTCTCCAATTAAGTGTTTATCATACAGTGTCATTAGATAGAAACTGCTCAGACTGTCCATCCATTATAGTTAAATAATTGATCTGGAAAAGAAGAAACAATGCCCTACAGTTTACAAGGTTTATACTACTTTATTGGTATGCACTCATGTTATACGACAATAGCCGATGTTCACTGCATTTAGGGACTAGCGCTGATTATTATTAATAATGACTATGGGTAGACTTATTTGTACTTAACCTCACTGACTATCCTCTGAGGATGGGTATAGATAATCGCACGCGTTCCCCGGCTAAAGCCTACCAGGGTTAGCCCATACTCCTGAGCGATATCAACCGCCCTCTGGGTTGCTGCCGAGGCCGCACAGAGAATTTCAACACCGCAACTAATCGCTTTCTGCACCATCTCATAACTCGCTCGGCTAGAGATCAGTACCCCCCCTTCAGATCCCCAGTCAGCGGTGGCTCTAGCTCCGAGTAGTTTATCTAGCGCGACGTGTCGCCCAATATCTTCATAGCCTGCCTGCACCTTGCCGGCAGTATCTAGCCATCCCGCTACGTGTGTACACGCCGTTTGTCGGCCAATTGGCTGCAGATCTTTTAGCTGTTTGAGGGCGATATCGAGGGATGATAACGCGAGGGTTTGTGTATAGGGTAAATGGTGTTTCGGTTGGCTAAGCATGTCGAGCTGCTCGGTGCCACAAAGACCACATCCTGTACGTCCAGCTAACGTTCTACGATGCTGTTTAAGTGCCATAAAGCAGCTACTGGCCAGCTCTATATGCACTTCTATACCCAATCGGTGCGCGGTGAGAGAGATACCGTAGATTTGTTCCGGACGGTCAATGATCCCTTCGGATAATGAAAACCCTATCGCAAAGGCTTCTAACGCATCGGGAGTACACATCATCACGACATGAGAAATGCCGTTATAAACCAGGGCGACCGCAACCTCTTCAGCGAGAATATCGTCCTGCCTCTTAATTCCAGTCGGTGACCATTCAGCAACAGAAAACGTTTTCATTGTCATCTTTCAGCCCTCAAAAAAAAGCCCGAAGAATTTCTTCGGGCTCGGTCATCCTATCGATACTCGCTATTGAAGCAGCGAGATATCGGCAACTTGTAGAAAGAGTTCCCGTAATTTCGCGAGTAGCGTTAGGCGATTTACACGTATAGCCTGATCTTCCGCGTTAACCATCACTTGTTCGAAAAAGTTATCTATCGCTTCGCGTAGTTGTGCGAGTTCGATAAGCGCCTCTTGGTAGCGTCCTTGTTCGAAATAAGGCTGTAGTTTGCTATTCAGTGCGCTTACATAAGTGGCTAATTTAATCTCCGCATTCTCTTTAAGCAGAGAGGCTTGCACGGCAGTATCGAGCGCTACGTCTGATTTCGCTAAGATATTCGAGACGCGCTTATTAGCAGCCGAAAGACTTTCCGCCTCAGGTAGAGTACGGAAATGGGAAACCGCTTTCATACGGGCATCAAAGTCTGCGGGGCGAGTCGGTCGACGGGCCAAAACGGCTTGGATGGTATCAACGCTATGCCCCTCTTCGAGGTACCAGCTTCTAAACCGTCCTAACATAAAGTCGATAACCTCTTCGGTCACCGCGCTATTAGTGAGTTTATCGCCATATAATTTCACTGTCTCTTCTGTCAGAGACTGAAGATCCAGCGGTAAATCCTTCTCGACGATAATGCGTAACACGCCCAGTGCGGCGCGGCGCAATGCGAAGGGGTCTTTATCGCCTTTCGGGTGCTGACCAATACCGAATATGCCTGCCAACGTATCCATTTTATCGGCAATCGCCAATGCACAAGCGACTAGACTTGACGGTAGTGCGTCACCCGCAAAGCGAGGCTGGTACTGTTCATTCAATGCTACCGCGACATCTTCCGCTTCACCGTCGTGGCGCGCATAGTGCATCCCCATGATGCCTTGTGTATCCGTGAACTCGCACACCATGTTGGTCATTAAATCGCATTTTGATAGTAACCCCGCGCGCGTGGCATGCGTGACATCGGCCCCGATTTGACCGGCAATCCAGCCCGCGAGCGCTTGAATACGATCAGTCTTATCGCGTAACGTTCCTAATTGCTTTTGAAAGAGGACCGTTTCTAAACGAGGCAGTTGGTCGTCTAGGCGGACTTTACGGTCGGCATTAAAGAAAAACTCGGCATCGGCTAAACGCGGGCGTACGACCTTTTCATTACCAGAAATGATTTGATACGGATCGCTCGACTCGATATTCGTCACAAAGATAAAGTGTGACAGGAGTTCGCCCTGTGCAGAATAGACCGGAAAATATTTCTGGTCGCCTTTCATTGTGTGGACTAACGCCTCTTTCGGCACGGCTAAGAACTTCTGTTCGAACTGCGCGGTAAGGACGATTGGCCACTCCACCAGTGAGGTGACCTCTTCGAGTAGGCTATCACTCAGATCCGCAATGCCCCCTACTTGTAAGGCGGCAGCCTTAGCACCTGATTCGATCAGCGCTTTACGCGTAGCGTAATCGGCTATCACCTTACCACGCTCGGCGAGGATAGTAGGATACTGGTCGGCGTGCGCAATCTCGAAGGTACTTTCCCCCATGAAACGATGTCCACGCAGAGTCCGTCCTGAGGCGATCCCCAAAATAGTGGCAGGTAACACGTCGGCACCTAACAGTAAGGTTACGGTATGCACTGGGCGAACGAACTGTTCACTGCTGGCCCCCCACCGCATGAGCTTAGGAACCGGTAGCTTAGCTAAGACTTTTGCGACCATTTCTGGTAACAACGCAGCCGCTGATTCGCCTGCGACTTGCGCCCGGTATACCAGCCACTCGCCTTTATCTGTGACTAAACGGTCAGCTTGCTCAACCGTAATCCCATTACCGCGCGCCCAGCCTTGCGCCGCTTTCGTCACATTCCCTTCGCTATCAAACGCCGCACTTAAGGCAGGGCCGCGTTTTTCGACGACACGATCCGCTTGCTTGGCGCCAAGGTTCAGTACCTTAACCGCAAGGCGACGCGGGGTCGCATACCATTCAACCTGTTGGTGAGAAAGCCCAGCCGTATCGATTTCTTGCGTGAGCTGATCGGCAAATGCCTGAGCCAGTTGGCGCAGGGCTTTAGGTGGTAGTTCTTCAGTACCGATTTCTACCAGAAAAGTATTGTCGCTCATCCCTACCCCTTATTTATTTTTATTACACATTGGGAAGCCAAGGGCTTCACGTGAAGCGTAGTACGCTTCGGCCACTGCTTTCGTTAGGGTCCGGATACGCAGGATATAGCGTTGGCGTTCGGTTACCGAAATCGCCTTACGAGCATCTAACAGGTTAAAGCAATGTGCCGCTTTGAGGATCCGCTCATAGGCAGGAAGCGGCAACGGTGTATCGAGAGCCAGCAGGTGTTGCGCCTCTTTTTCATGCTGTTCAAAACAGCTAAAGAGGAAATCAACATCCGCATGTTCGAAGTTATAGGTCGATTGCTCCACCTCGTTTTGATGGAAAACGTCGCCGTAAGTCGTTTTACCCAGCGGGCCATCGCTCCACACGAGATCATAAACGCTATCGACCCCTTGGATATACATCGCCAAGCGTTCTAATCCGTAGGTAATTTCGCCTGTCACCGGCTTACACTCTAGGCCACCCACTTGTTGGAAGTAGGTAAACTGCGTGACTTCCATACCATTTAGCCAGATTTCCCAACCTAGACCCCAAGCGCCAAGCGTTGGGTTTTCCCAGTTATCTTCTACGAAGCGGATATCATGGATAGTAGGGTCGAGGCCTAACGCTTTTAATGAGCCAAGGTAGAGTTCTTGGATATTATCGGGCGAGGGTTTGATCACCACTTGGAACTGGTAATAGTGCTGTAGTCGGTTAGGGTTTTCGCCGTAGCGGCCATCGGTCGGACGACGGGAGGGCTGGACATAGGCCGACGCCATAGGTTCTGGCCCTAACGCGCGCAGACAAGTCATTGGATGAGAGGTGCCAGCGCCAACTTCCATATCCAAAGGCTGGATAATAGTACAGCCCTGATTCGCCCAGTAATCCTGTAGTGTCAGGATCAGTCCTTGAAAGGTTTTGGTATCAAACTTTTGCATTGTGAGTTCCGCACGCGATACGCTAAAAAAAGTGGAGGCTAGTATACCCTCTGGCTGTAAGATATGCAGCCGTAAATCCTTAGCAAATGCGGTCGAAACTCAACAATCCAGTAACCTACAGCGAGTTTTAAGCTGGGCTATACAATCCACAGAGCTTATTGCCGAAGGGATCGCGTAAGTAGGCAAGATACAGTTCTCGCTGTCCCACGGTGCGTAATCCTGGAGGCGATTCTATCGCGCTTCCCCCTGCATGAGAACCAACGCTATGCCATTGATTTACCGCATCTTCACTCGGTAACGCCCAGCCGATAGTTCCGCCATTAGCACCGGTAGCCGCTTCGCCGTTTATCGGTGGCGTGACGAGAAACATTTGTTGCCCTTTGATGTAGTACAGACGACCCTTGTCATCCTCACCCTGTGCATCTGCACCAATAACCGTAAACAATGCATCGTAGAACTTTTTTGATACTGCAATATCGTCGGAACCGACCATAACGTGACTAAACATGGTGACCTCTCTCGTGAGCAATAAGGCGCGCAAAGCACGCCTGGTGGTTTTAGCCTTTAATCGCACAGCCCTGGCATTTGTTGTTCTGAATATTTTGGAAGAAATCGTTGCCTTTATCATCGACCAAAATGAACGCCGGGAAATCAGTGACCTCGATTTTCCAAATAGCTTCCATACCCAGTTCAGGATAGGCTACGCAGTCTAATTTGGTAATACTTTGTTGAGCGAGCACCGCAGCAGGTCCCCCGATACTCCCTAAATAGAAGCCACCATGTTTATGACACGCATCGGTGACTTGCTGGCTACGATTGCCTTTCGCCAGCATGATCATGCTGCCGCCGTTCGCTTGTAGCTGATCGACATAGGAATCCATCCGTCCTGCGGTAGTTGGTCCCAAGGATCCGGAAGCATAGCCTTCAGGAGTCTTTGCCGGCCCTGCGTAGTAAATGGGATGATCTTTCACGTATTGCGGGAGGGGTTCCCCGCTGTCGAGTAACTCTTTTAATTTCGCATGTGCGATATCACGCGCAACAATAATTGTGCCTGAAAGCGAGAGCCGCGTAGAGACCGGGTACTGCGCAAGCTGTGCCAAGATCTCGCTCATCGGGCGATTCAGGTCGATACTCACCACATCGCCTTCGCCTTGTCGACGCAGTGCTTCTGGGATGAATCGTCCGGGGTTAGCTTCCAGTTTTTCGATCCAAATTCCTTTGCGGTTAATCTTTGCCTTGATATTACGGTCAGCAGAGCATGAAACGCCCATTCCGATAGGGCAGGAGGCACCATGTCGTGGTAGGCGAATAACACGGATATCATGGGCAAAATATTTACCGCCAAATTGCGCGCCTATCCCTAGGTTCTGGGCCGCCTCTAATAATTCTTGTTCGAGTTGATGGTCACGAAATGCTTGCCCATGCTCGTTACCTGTCGCCGGTAAGTTATCGTAATAATGAGCCGAGGCGAGTTTAACGGTTTTTAGCGTGGCTTCCGCAGAGGTTCCACCAATCACAAACGCGATATGGTACGGAGGGCAGGCAGAGGTGCCTAGACTACGCATCTTCTCTACCAAATAGTCCTTGAGTTTACCTGGCGACAACAACGCCTTGGTTTCTTGGAATAAGTAAGTTTTATTCGCGGAACCGCCCCCTTTGGCCATGCAAAGGAATTTGTACTCGTCGCCATCAACGCTATAGAGGTCGATCTGCGCAGGGAGGTTCGTGCCGGTGTTCACTTCTTTATACATATCGAGTGGTGCATTCTGCGAATAGCGGAGGTTGTCTTCGGTATAGGTGTTATAGACTCCTTGCGCTAACGCGGCTTCGTCGCCCCCCCCGGTCCAGACGGCCTGCCCTTTCTTCCCGACAATAATTGCCGTTCCGGTATCTTGGCACGTTGGCAATATCCCTCGCGCGGCAATTTCGGAGTTACGCAGAAACTGTAAGGCGACATAGCGATCGTTTTCGCTGGCGTCAGGATCATCGAGGATTGCTGCTACCTGCCGCTGGTGAGACGCACGCAGTAAAAATGATGCGTCATGGAAAGCATGTTGTGCGAGTAAGGTTAGCGCGGCCGGATCGACTTTCAGGATCGATTGGCCTTCGAACTCCGTCATGGAGACGTGGTCAGTACTCAATAAGTAATAGTCGGTGTTATCTTCTGACAGGGGAAAGGGTTCTTGGAAAAAAAAGGGTTTTGTCGACATTCTTCAGCTCACTTTACTTATTATCTGGGCACCCTACTGCGCTCCTTATCTGTGAAGCGTTAGGGCAGACTCACCAGGAAAACATTTGTGATGCGATTATTAACATATTTATTACAAATGTCATCCCTGCTCTTTTTCAATTAACCACAGCTTCGCACCAGGTATAGTGATCTTTATCGATAAAAGCGACGATCCTTGGATTATTTTCGAGCGATAGGCGCTTATTCCACAAATCGGTAGCCAATACCATTCTCGGTCAATAGGTGCTGTGGACGGCGTGGATCAGGTTCTAGTTTTTTACGCAGATGGCCGATATAGACGCGTAAATACTGGCTATCTTCGGCATTTGGCCCCCAGAGTGAGGTCAGGATGAAATGTTGCGTCAGTACCTTACCCGCATGGTTAGCGAGCAGTAGCAGAAGCTTGTATTCCATCGCCGTCAGATGCACTCGCTCTCCCGCCCGCTTAACGGTGTGTGCCTGCCTATCGATTTCAATCTCACCGAATTTTTTTACGTCCTCCACCTCACGCTCGCTCCGGCGTAGCGCGACCCTAACCCGCGCCTGTAACTCACCGACACTAAAGGGTTTCGTCAGGTAATCATCGGCACCTCGATCCAACGCTGTAATTTTAACTGATTCATCATGACGGGCAGAGAGTACGATTATCGGTTTATCGCTCCATCCGCGAAATTGCTGGATAAAATCCAAGCCCTCTCCGTCGGGGAGTCCTAAGTCAAGTAACACAAGATCAGGGGGGCGAGCGGCGGCGAGGGCGAGTCCACGGTGTAAGTTCTCTGCATGAAAGATTTTAATATGGTCGGCGGTAAGCACCCGCTTGAGGTAGCGACCGATTTGTACTTCATCTTCAATAATTAACAGAGTTGTCATCTTAGTCTACCTGAGGGTACTGAGCGGGTAAGGTTAACGTAAAACAGGCCCCACCCTCTGCCCCATTCTGTGCTGAAATATGGCCATCGTGCAATTCGGTAATCGCTTTGCATATCGCAAGGCCCATCCCGACGCCGGGGATCGCTGATTCGCTCTCGCCACGGCTAAATTTACTAAATAATCGCGCAGGGTCACCCGGCGGCAGGCCCGGGCCTTGATCACAGATCGTTACCTGAACGTGGTGGGCATCAGGATAAATACCCACGGTGATCGGCGCTGTCCTACCGCATCCATATTTAATAGCATTTTCAAAGAGATTTACAAACACACGCTCCAATAAAGGTCCTTCGCCACGGACTAAAATGACGTGTTCTGGACTAAGGTAGCGGATTTCCACCTCAGGAAATAGTCGTTCGATGGCCTCGCACGCGCTTTGTAACACTTCTTCAATGCTCAGCCAATCCGCGGTGAGGCGAAAACCTTCCGCCTCAATTCTGGCCATATCCAACATATTGCTGACAAGACGGATCATACTCAGCGTTTGCTCTCGTAACGCTGCCAGCTGTTCCATGATATCGCTAGGCTGTTCACCGAGTTCTAACGTCAGCATTTCTGTATGGGCAAAAAGCACCGTCAATGGCGTACGGAGATCGTGGGATAACGCCGAGAGTAGGGAATTACGTAACGCCTCCCGTTCAATGGCGACACGTGAAAACTGTTCACGCTGCGTCAGCATCACACGCTGTTGCGCTCCCGCGATAAGGAGTACTAACGTTTCTAATAAACGCTGCTGTTCTGGGCTGACCAGAAATTGTGGGCTAACGGTCGCTAACACCACCACCCCATAAACTTGGTTATTACTCTGCAGCGGTAGCATCCGATAAGGGACACCTGCGAGCGTATCGGTCCCGGCGCCTGCCGCCTGCCCTTTCTCGAAACACCAGCGAAGGATGGCGCGATCCGGCGATAATTCACTGAGGGTTCCTGCTAAGGGCTGTAGCTGGTTGTCCTGATTAGGCAGCCATATCTCGCAGGTCGTTGATAAGGCACGTCCGATTGCCTTCTGACCGGCTAGCGCAATCTCCTGTGCTTCACCGTGTTGGTTTAATTCACGCGCCAATTCGTAGAGCTGTGTGCTGCGTTTTTCTCGCGATCGGGCAACCCGCGCTTGATAGCGTAGCCCGGCGGTAAGGTTACCGATCAATAAACCGACCCCCAACATGATGGAAAAGGTGACGGCATACTGGGCGTCAGAGATCGCCAACTCTCCTTTCGGATTCACAAAAAACCAATCAAATACAACGATATTGATCAATGAAGCAAACACAGAAGGCAGTCGACCAAACTTCAGCGCAATCAAGACCACGGCAAGTAGGTAAACCATGACCACATTAATCGGCGAAAATTGTGGGATAAAGATATTAAAGAGTGTGGTGATCGCGGCACAAGCAAGCGTCGCAGCCAGATAGCCGAGCCAAGGCCGAGGACCCAAACCTTGACTGAACGACGAGGAAGACGATGTATCTTTGACGTGGTCGCAAGCGATAATCAGTACATCAAGATCGGGGGCGGCAGCGCCGAGTTGTCGGGTGAGGCGTTGCCGCCACGCTTGGGTGATTGCTCCGCCTCCTGTCTGACGACCAACAATTAACTTACCCAAATTATGCTCGCGGGCATAACGGACGATAGCGGTAACGCGATCATCAGCCGAGAGGGCCGATGTTAGCGCGCCAAGATTTTCCGCAATCCGTAAATATTGCAATACCCTATGGCGCTGAAGCCGAGAACGAGAGCGGTAGCCGACAACGTCGACGCTAATAACATGCCATTCGCAGCCAAGGCGACTTGCTAGCCGAGCCGCGACGCGAATGAGCTTCTCACTCCCTATGCGACCATCAATACAGACTAACAGTGCATCGTTCGTGTGCCACACTCGGTCGTCTAAGCGCCGACTATCTCTCCACGCCCGGACTTGTCCGTCGACCCGCTCTGCCGTGCGTCGCAAGGCCAATTCGCGTAATGCGAAAAGATTACCTTTGCGGAAAAAATTTTCTATCGCACGCTCGGCACGATCGCCGACGTAGACATTGCCTTGTTGTAGGCGCTCGAGTAAATCGTCGGGGGAGATATCGACCAATACGACTTCGTTAGCTTGCTCAAAGAATGGGTCGGGGATCGTTTCTCTGACTTGGATCCCTGTGATGCCACTGACTACATCATTCAAGCTCTCAAGGTGCTGAACATTCAGGGTTGTCAGGACATCGATGCCGCTATCGAGCAGTTCATCAATATCTTGCCAGCGCTTGGGATGGCGGCTCCCTGCCGCGTTGGAGTGGGCAAGCTCATCAATTAAAATGATACTCGGCTGGTGCCGTAACGCACCATCGAGATCAAACTCATCGTAGAGTTGCCCACGGGCTTTTTGCCGTGGGAGAACCGTCAATCCTTGCAGTAATGCTTGGGTTGCCACTCGCCCATGACTTTCGGCGATCCCGACCAGCACGTCGATACCTTGCGCCTGTAGGCGGTGGGCTTCTTGCAACATCGCCCAGGTTTTTCCAACGCCCGCACAAGCACCAAAATAGATTTTAAGCTTACCGCGTGCCGCTTGTTGGCTTTCGAGCAACAAGCTTTCTGGTGTTGGACGGCGATCGTCGTCAGTCATGCATTACTTCCCCACTAGGCGCTGATCGAGCGCTATATTAAGTGCGACTAGGTTTACCACAGTTGGCCCCATAAAGGACAGTCGTGGTTGTTCCGTATAGGCACTGACGAGCTTTTTCACGTCGCTTACCGCAAGGTGCCGCGCCTGCGCGACACGTGGGATCTGCCACTCTACCGCCGCAAGCGATAACGTAGGGTCAAGCCCACTCGCTGATGTGGTCACCAACTCGGTCGGTACTGCACGACTGGCGAGGGGGTTCTGTGAGCGTAGTAGACTCACCTGTTGATCGATACGTTGCGCAAGTTGTGGATTGCTCACTGCGAGGTTACTCCCACCGGAGGCGAGAGGATTATCCGCGTGCCCTGCCGTCGCAGAGGGTCGGCCATGGAAATATCCCGCTTGTGTAAAATCTTGCCCAATTAACGTGGAACCTAGCAGTGCTGAACCTTTTTTGATCAGCGATCCCTGCGCCTGTTGGGGAAATAGTCGATTACCCACGACGGTAGTGAGCAGAGGATAAACGATCCCCGTAAGTAGCGTTAACAGCAGAAATAGCGAAACAGCAGGTCGAAAAATGTTCATTTTATTCTCCTAAGCCACACCCAGCGCGGTTAATAACAGGTCGATGACCTTGATTCCCGGGAAGGGTAAAATGAGTCCGCCTAGCCCGTAGATCCATAGATTACGGCGTAATAAGGCCGACGCAGAAACTGCTTTATACGGGACACCACGTAGCGCTAGAGGGATCAGCGCAACAATGATCAGCGCGTTAAAGATGACGGCAGATAAAATCGCCGAGGAGGGAGAGTGAAGATGCATGATATTCAACTCTGCCAATTGCGGATAGACCACCGTAAAGGCCGCAGGAATAATGGCGAAATACTTCGCCACATCGTTAGCAATACTGAAGGTGGTGAGTGAGCCACGGGTCATCAGCATTTGTTTACCGATATGTACGACTTCCAGTAGCTTGGTCGGGTTCGAGTCCAAATCGACCATATTTCCTGCTTCTTTTGCCGCTTGAGTACCGGAATTCATCGCGACCGCTACGTCTGCCTGCGCCAGTGCTGGGGCATCATTCGTCCCATCACCGGTCATCGCCACCATTCGTCCTTCCGCTTGATATTGTCGGATTAGCGCGAGCTTAGCTTCTGGAGTCGCCTGCGACAGGAAGTCATCGACACCGGCTTCAGCAGCAATCGCCGCTGCTGTCAGGGCGTTATCCCCCGTTACCATCACCGTTTTAATCCCCATCTTACGTAGCTGACTAAAACGCTCTTTAATTCCGCCTTTGACGATATCCTTCAGGGCGACCACCCCCATGACGCGTTGATTCTCAATCACTACCAGCGGGGTCTCACCACGACGTGCGATCTCATCCGCCGTCTGCACAACTTCATCAGGGAAACTACCGCCTTGCTGGCGGGCATAGTCACGCACCGCCTCCATCGCACCTTTCATAATGCGTGTTTGTGCGAAGTCTATTCCACTCATTCTGGTTTGAGCGGTAAAGGGAATAAAGGTGGCTTGCAGCGAACTCAACTCACGTTCGCGTAAATTAAAGCGCTGTTTTGCTAAGACGACGATACTCCGTCCTTCTGGCGTTTCATCCGCTAACGAAGCGAGTTGCGCGGCATTGGCGAGTGCCTCCTCAGTCACGCCTTCGGCCGGATAAAAGGCGGAAGCTTGGCGATTACCAAATGTGATCGTGCCGGTTTTATCCATCAGTAAGACATCCACATCGCCTGCCGCCTCGACGGCTCTACCGCTGGTCGCGATCACGTTGGCGTTAAGCATCCGACTCATCCCGGCAATACCGATCGCGGATAAGAGTGCGCCGATGGTCGTCGGAATAAGACAAACCAATAAAGCGACCAATACCACGACGCTGATAGCATGCCCTCCCCACAACGAAAATGGATAGAGCGTTGCCGTCGCGATAACAAAGATGATGGTCAGAGATATCAATAGGATAGAGAGGGCAACCTCATTGGGGGTTTTACGCCGTTTTGCGCCTTCAACCATGGTGATCATCCGGTCAATAAACGTTTCACCGGGGTTCACGCTACATTGGATCACCAGCCAATCTGATAAAATCCGCGTTCCGCCGGTTACCGAAGCAAAGTCACCTCCGGCTTCACGGATAACGGGCGCAGATTCACCGGTAATCGCGCTTTCATCGACCGATGCCCCGCCGATTAAGACCTCCCCATCGCAAGGAATAATGTCGCCAGCGTCTACCCGTACCCAATCGCCTTTACGTAACGCCTCAGCGGACAGCGTGGTAAACGCAGCATGCTCAGTCGGCTGTTCGAGCTTCTTCGCCCAGCTCGTTTGTTTTAGTCCTTTTAAACTTTCCGCTTGCGCCTTGCTCCGCCCTTCGGCTAAGGCCTCCGCGAAATTAGCGAAGAGGACGGTGAACCATAGCCATAGACTTATCGCACCGGTAAAAATAGCCTCCGACCACTGCTGCTGTGCCAATGCGAAGAGGGCCATCACGCTAGTGAGCGCACTACCTAGCCATACCACAAACATCACCGGGTTGCGCCACTGAGTGACGGGGGAGAGTTTTCTAAATGAGTCACCGCAGGCTTGTAATAGAGCCTGACGAGAGGTCGTTGAGTTCCGCATATTAATGACTCCCAGCCGCAGACTGAGTAAGAAGTTGTAAATGCTCGGCCACTGGGCCTAACGCGAGAGAAGGAATGAAGGTTAATGCTCCGGTCAGTAATACCGTTCCGATCAGTAACCCGACGAATAAAGCCCCATGAGTGGGTAGAGTACCGGCACTACGTGGCTGAATATTACGTTTTACCAGTCGCCCGGCAATAATCAGTAGCGGAATAAAGGGTAGGAAGCGCCCCAGCAGCATGACGAGACCCAGTAACAGATTCCAGAAGGGGGTATTCGCAGAGAGCCCACCGAATGCGCTACCGTTATTATTTGCTGCAGAAGAAAGTGCATAAAGAACTTCGGTAAAACCATGCGGACCAGGGTTGCTGATGCCCGCACGTCCTGCTTCCGTCATTAACGCTAGGGCGGTTCCGGCAAGCACTAATAACGGTGTTATTAGGATATAGAGTGCCGCCATTTTCATTTCGTGGGGGCCGATTTTTTTCCCGAGGTATTCGGGGGTACGCCCAATCATCAGTCCGGCAATGAATACGGCAAGAATAACGTTAATCAGCATGCCATACAGGCCCGAGCCTGCCCCACCGAATACAACCTCACCTATCTGCATTAACCATAAAGGTACTAGCCCCCCTAATGCGGTGAGCGAGTCATGCATGGCAACAACCGCCCCACAAGACGCGGCCGTCGTCACCACGGTATATAACGACGAGGCTAAGAGACCAAAGCGACTCTCTTTACCTTCCCAGTTAAACGCGCTGTCGCCACCGGCCAGCGTCAGAGACGGATTTCCTTTCAATTCAGCGTACATCACGACTACCACGGCAACGATAAACATTAGACTCATCGCCCACAGCAGCGCATTGCCCTGCCGTTTATCCTTAACCACATCGCCAAAGGCGAAACAGAGGGCTGCGGGAATAAGGAAGATCAACACCATCTGTACAAAGTTAGTCAGGACATTTGGGTTTTCAAACGGATGGG
This sequence comes from Rosenbergiella collisarenosi, assembly GCF_018494085.1. Lineage (GTDB taxonomy): Bacteria > Pseudomonadota > Gammaproteobacteria > Enterobacterales > Enterobacteriaceae > Rosenbergiella > Rosenbergiella collisarenosi. Next base: position 120,673 of record NZ_JABBFP010000007.1, read on the forward strand.
CCGAGTTAGCGTTAAAGAAACCGCCGCCATTAGTCCCCAATAGTTTGATCGACTCTAAGGAGGCAACCGGCCCTAGCGGTAGACTCTGCTTAACGCCTTCCAGCGAGGTGTAATCCACGTAGCTATGTAGGCTCTGTACCACGCCTTGGCTGATAAAGAAGAGTGCGCTGAGAAGTGAGAGTGGGAGTAATAAGAAAAGCGTAATACGCAGTAAATCGCGCCATGCATTCCCCAAATGTGTCTGTTCACGCCAGATGAATCCGCGGACTAGGGCGAACAGTATGGCGATACCTGTGGCTGCCGACAGGAAGTTTTGAACGGTCAGACCCACCATGCTGCTGAAATAGCTGATAGTGGTTTCTCCAGCATAGGCCTGCCAGTTGGTATTTGTCACAAAACTTATTGCCGTGTTGAGCGCTAGGTCCCAACTCAAGCCAGGCAGATGTTGCGGATTAAACGGTAACCATGCCTGTGATAGCAGTATTATAAAAAGAAATAGAAAACCGAGTAGGTTGAATACCAAGATAGCGGCGAGGTAGTGATAGCCATTCATCGCGTTGCGCCGAATACCGCATAGGCCGAATAGCCCCTTTTCAATAGCGCCACATCCGACGAAGGCCTGATCGTGGATCATCGCAGCTAACAATTTACCCAAAGGTTTGGCACAGACCAACACCGTTACCAGAAAACTCGCAATAAGTAGCGCGGCTTGACTGGGCATCAGAAATTCTCCGCATGAAATAAGGTATAAAATAAGTAGCCTAATAAGGCGAGGATGAGCACAGTTCCGATCATAAAGGCTGGTGACATACGCTTAACTCCAGATTTTTTAACTTCCTGAATATTAAGGTTTTTAAGATAAAAAAATCGTAAAGATTGGCGAAGAGATATAAATAAAATATAAAAATTCGGACCTTAGGAAGTCGCTGGCTTTTGCATTATAAAAAAAATCAACGTATAACATGCTGATAGCTATTTAGATGTCTAAACGTTTAGAAGGTCACATGCAATCAGAAGCTAAACAGAATGGTTCATTGCAGCGCACGATGAAAGCCCGTCATCTCGTCATGCTCTCTCTTGGCGGGGTGATTGGTACCGGACTATTTTTTAATACCGGCTACATTATCGCCAGTACAGGTGCGGCGGGAACGTTACTCGCGTATTTAATTGGGGCCTTGGTGGTCTGGCTAGTGATGCAAAGTCTCGGAGAGCTCTCAGTCGCCATGCCAGAAACGGGTGCGTTCCATGTCTATGCTACGCGTTATCTCGGCCCCGCCACAGGTTATACGGTTGCCTGGCTCTACTGGTTGACCTGGACCGTAGCCTTGGGGTCGAGCTTCACCGCTGCTGGCTTCTGTATGCAGTATTGGTTCCCAACCGTCCCGATCTGGCAGTGGTGTTTACTCTTCTGCGTCATTATTTTTGGTCTCAATATTATCTCTACGCGCTTTTTCGCTGAGGGTGAGTTCTGGTTCTCGATCGTGAAAGTGATTACGATCCTAGTCTTCATTATTTTGGGGGGCGCTGCCATTTTCGGCCTAATACCGATGCATGACGGGACGCCACCTCCCTTTTTACACACTATTACCGCCGGAGGCTGGTTTCCCCATGGCACGCTACCGATCCTCATGACCATGGTTGCGGTGAACTTCGCATTCTCAGGCACGGAACTTATCGGGATTGCGGCGGGTGAAACTGAAAATCCGGAGAAGGTTATCCCCGTTGCGATCCGTACGACGATTGCCCGACTCGTGATCTTTTTCTTGGGAACCGTCTTTGTGTTGGCAGCGCTCATCCCTATGCAGCAAGCCGGGGTTGAGAAAAGTCCTTTCGTGCTGGTCTTCGAGAAGATTGGTATCCCTTATGCGGCTGATATTTTCAACTTTGTTATCCTTACCGCAATCCTCTCGGCCGCTAACTCTGGTCTGTATGCATCGGGAAGGATGCTATGGTCATTAGCTAACCAACAGACGCTACCGCGTGCATTTGCGCGGGTTAATCGTCGTGGAATACCCGTATTTGCTATTAGTATTAGTATGTTGGGTGGAGTGTTAGCGCTCTTTTCGAGTATCGTCGCGCCTGATACCGTCTTTGTCGCGCTCTCGGCCATTTCTGGCTTCGCCGTTGTCGCCGTATGGCTGAGTATCTGTGCTTCCCACTATCGGTTCCGTCGCCACTATATTGCCTCCGGCCAGCCGATCGAGGGTCTTGCCTATCGCGCCCCTGGCTTTCCTGTACTCCCTATTCTTGGCTTTGCCTTGTGTCTTATCGCCTGTTTAGGATTGGCCTTCGACCCAAGCCAGAGAATTGCGCTATGGTGTGGCCTACCCTTCGTTGCGTGTTGCTATGCCGCCTACTACCTAACCTCTGCAAAAAAAGCTAAGGACGTGAAGCATGTCTCTGACTAATCCCCTGACCTCGTTACTCACTCAGCACCCCTTTATTGTGTTGGACGGTGCTCTGGCTACCGAGCTGGAAACGCGGGGATGCCAGATTACCGATAGCCTTTGGTCAGCCAATGTCTTAATTAATCAGCCAGAAATTATCCGTCAGGTGCATCTCGACTATTTTCGGGCCGGTGCACAGTGTGCCATCACCGCTAGCTATCAGGCGTCGATTGAAGGGTTTGCTCGGCGGGGGCTGAATACTGAACAGGCGCAAGCACTCATCGCCCGTAGCGTGACGCTGGCCATAGAAGCACGAACTGAGTTTCTTCGCGAACAGCCAACGGCACCCCGCCCCCTAGTCGCGGGATCGGTCGGGCCTTATGGCGCTTTTTTAGCGGATGGTTCGGAATACCGCGGCGATTACTCGTTAACACCTGAAGCTTTTATTGATTTTCATCGCCCCCGCATTACACAACTGCTGGCTGCGGGTGCAGATCTACTCGCCTGCGAGACACAGCCTTCTTTCGCTGAGATCCAAGCATTATGTCAGCTGATACAAGAATTTCCCGAGGCGAGAGCGTGGTTTAGCGTTACCCTTAAAGATGCTCAGCACCTCAGCGATGGTACCCCGTTAGCAACCGTCGCCAATTTCCTGGCGACGCAACCTCAGGTCGTTGCATTGGGGATTAACTGTATCGCACTGACAGAAACAACAGCGGCACTCGCGCATTTACACCGATTAACCGCTCTGCCGCTCGTGGTGTATCCCAACTCTGGTGAGACCTACGATGCGACAAGTAAAACGTGGCACCAGGGCGGTACCCATTGTCAACAACTGAGCGACTATCTCCCTGATTGGCTGGCAGCAGGCGCACGGCTGATCGGCGGCTGTTGCCGAACCTCTCCTACAGATATTCAGGCATTGGCCCAACAGCAGTCAGCCCTCACGAATGGGCAATAAAACGCTTACGCCAAGGTTTGAGCACTGTAATCGCTAAGAGTGCGGTGAGCACGTCCAACCCAATGGCTAGGCTAAAAACCGGTACCCACCCGTGGCTTGCTTGATAGAGTAACGCGGCGAGTGGGCCACCGAGGATCGATCCCACCCCCTGAGATAGGTATAACCAACCATAATTGCTCGTCGCATGTTGCTGGCCAAACGTATCGGTTAGGGTTGCGGGGAAAAGAGAGAATATTTCTCCCCATCCTAAAAATACGACCCCCGACAGTAGGATGAATAATAGCGGGTCCTGCCGGAAGGTCAGCCATAGCGTCATGGCACATGCCTCTAGGATAAAGGCGACAAACATCGTATTTTCGCGCCCGATACGATCAGAGACCCACCCAAAGAGGGGGCGGGTAAGGCCGTTGGTGAGGCGATCAAGACTCATCGCCAGCGGTAGCGCCGCCATACCGAAAATCAGCGCCTGTCCGACTCCAATATCTGTAGCAAAACTCGCGAGTTGCGAGGTGACCATCAGCCCAGAGGTAGACATACACGCCATCATAAAAAAGAGTAGCCAAAATAAGGGCTGCTTAAGCATTTGTGAGGAAGAGTAGTTGCGTTGCCTTGGAAGATTAACGTCCGCTGTTGCCTTCACGACAGGTGCCTCGCGCAGTCCACGACTAGCTAATCCTCCCACTACCGTAAAACCTACCCCAAACGTGGCTAAGGTGGCCGTTAAACCATGGTGAGCGAGCGAAGTAGAAATGGGCAAGGTTGTCACGATAGCCCCCATACCATAGCCTGCCGCGACCATCCCTGCCGCGAAACCGCGCTGGTGCGGGAACCAACGTACAACTTGCCCTATAATACCGATGTAGACAATCCCCGTCCCGATACCGCCGACTACGCCATACATCAGGTACAGCATCCATAACGAGTGGCTAACCGCCGCACCTATCCAACTGAACCCCGTCAGCAAGGTACCTAGCCCGATTAACCGCTGCGCACCATAGCGATCAATTAATTTGCCCTGTAATGGGGAGAGGAATGTCTGAAAAACAATTAATAACGAAAACGTCACCTGTAAGACTGGCAGCGTGACATCAAGCCGTTCCAAGAGAGGCTTTGTCAGAAGCGTCCAGACGTACTGAGGACTAGAGATTGAGGCCATACACAGTAGCCCCAGAGCCAATTGTTGCCACTTTTGCGCAGGTCGAACTTGCGTAGGGGTAAGGCTAATTTCAGTCTGCACGCTCATCAGTTTTCCTCCCTCGTGATAGGCGTTAACTGAAGCAAGGTCTGTGCCAGTCCGGACAAGTAAAAATAACTTATTGGTCTCTCGGCAGAACATATCTTTTTCGGTATACCCACGGCATAATAAGTCCCTCTGCTGCCAATGCGTAATCTATGAAAAAACAACGTATTACCCTAAATGATATTGCCGTGCTTGCCGGGGTCACTAAAATGACGGTAAGCCGCTATTTACGCACACCTGAAAAAGTGAAGGCTGAGACTGCCGAGCGTATTGCCAGCGTCATTGAAGAGGTTGGGTTCGAACCCGATCCAGATAATCCTCATATTACGAGCCAATCCATCCCGCGAGTCGGCGTGCTTATCCCGTCCTTTAATAATCAGATTTTTAGCGATCTGTTGGCTGGGATTGAGAAGGTCGCTGAAGCGCAAGGCTTTCAGACTTTAGTCGTTACCTACGATTACTCCTTACAGAAAGAAGAGGAGCAAATCGCGGCGCTACTGGCTTTTAATATTAAAGCGCTGATTTTGACCGATACGGCACACACCCTGCGAGCCGAAAAGTACCTACAAGCAGCCAAGATCCCTATCGCTGAAGTGATGGGAATTGCATCGCATCCCGACAGGATCAACGTTGGGTTTGATAATTTACAGGCGGGTTATCAAGCTACACGAGCGCTTATCGACTCGGGTAGGAAACATATTGCCTATTTTGGCTCAATGTCAGATTTGCGCGATCAACAGCGTTATCAAGGCTATTGTGCTGCGCTGGACGAGGCGGGATTACCCTCTACTCATATCAGCCCTAAAAGGGTCTCGTCTATTGAAACTGGCGCGACCATGATGCAAGAAGCCTTGCACTCCGTTCCGGAACTTGATGCGATTTTCTGTACGAACGATGATTTAGCGATAGGGGTGTTACGTGCCTGCCAAGCGGCTGCTATCGAGGTCCCGCAGCATATCGCCATCGTCGGCTTCCATGGTTTAGAGATCGGACAAATCACGACACCACGCTTAACCAGCATTCATACTCCACGTTTTGAGGTCGGTCAACGCGCAACAGAATTATTACTACAACGCGTACAAGGTATTACCACCCCCTGCCAAGTCATTCTTGAAACCCGCTTTCTTAATGGAGACACTTTCTCAACCCAATAGAGCGTCCGTCTAACCCCTGCCGGATCACGTTATCCGTAACATCATTTCTTAACACGATTCAGCGTGACTTAGCTCGCAAAAACATTTGTAAAAACATTGTTTCATAGTAGTCACAAAATATCCGTCCTTTCGAAGAATATAGTGACTATGCTTATAAATTCATAACCGAATGACGATGATAAAGGATAATTTTTCATGGAAGATAAGCGAAGATTTTTTCAGAGACAGTGTTTTCTGAGGGGAGGAGTACTATGAGTCATAAAGTTCCAGGAACCCGTTGGTATCGGATTATTGTTCCGATATTAATCGCCTGTATCATTTCTTTCATGGATCGGGTGAATATCAGTTTCGCGCTTCCTGGCGGAATGGATCAAGACTTAGGGATTACTAGCCAGATGGCGGGTGTCGTCAGCGGTATCTTCTTTATTGGCTATCTCTTTCTACAGATCCCCGGTGGACGAATTGCCGTACATGGTAGCGGTAAGAAATTTATTGCTGCCTCACTCACTGCATGGGCCTTCATCTCAATTGCTACGGGGTTCGTCACACACGAATACCAACTACTCTTCTTACGCTTCCTCTTAGGTATCGCTGAGGGCGGAATGCTCCCCGTCGTCTTAACAATGGTTAGTAACTGGTTTCCAGAGAAAGAGCTGGGGCGAGCCAATGCTATCGTGATGATGTTCGCACCACTAGGTGGCATTTTTACCGCACCGGTTTCTGGTGCGATTATCTCTGCCTTGGACTGGCGCTGGTTATTCTTTATCGAAGGGATTTTGTCCGCCATCGTAATGATGTTGTGGTGGGCACTAATTAGCGATCGCCCACAAGAAGCACGGTGGTTACCGGAAACAGAACGTGAATACTTACTAACGCAATTAAAGGCCGAACGCGAAGCCCGTGAAGCAAAGGTTGCGGTTAGTAACGCACCGTTAAGAGATGTTTTCAAAAACCGTGGGTTAGTGACACTTATTTTCCTCAACTTCTTTTATCAAACAGGCGACTACGGTTATACGCTTTGGCTACCGGCCATTTTGAAAAACCTTACCGGTGGTAATATGGCGGATGTTGGCGGCCTTGCGATTCTACCGTTCGTTGCAATGCTGGCAGGTATTTATGTCATTTCACTGCTGAGTGACCGTTCAGGAAAGCGTCGGATGTGGGTAGGTATCTCACTACTCTGTTTCGCCGCGTCTCTCGTCGCCTCAGTCGTACTCCGCCATCATATTGTTGCCGCCTATATCGCATTGGTCGTCTGTGGTTTCTTCTTGAAAGCAGCAACCAGCCCCTTCTGGAGTATTCCAGGGCGGATCGCCTCAGCGGAAGCGGCAGGTGCAGCCCGTGGGGTGATTAACGGATTGGGGAATTTAGGCGGATTTTGTGGTCCGTATCTGGTCGGTGTGATGATTAACTTTTATGGCCATAACGTCGCAATCTATGCCCTGTCGGTATCACTGCTGATTGCCGCTATCCTATCTATGATGCTGCCTAAGCAATGTGATATCCAGCCTGATGAAGAGGCCGTAAACCATCCGGGAAAGCAGATCGCCGCGTCTAATCGTTAATTAAAGGTTTCGCGGTAAGGTACCTTACCGCACTTCAACCGATAGTGGCTCCCCTGCTATCGGCTCTTTTTAACGAATAACATGTGATAAGCGGCCAATCTTACTGATTTCTACAGCAACATCGTCGCCCGGAAACATAAAGAGTTGTGGAGTACGGGATTTACCGACACCGCCTGGTGAACCGGTAATAATGACATCTCCAGGTGATAGCGGCGTAAAGTGGGTAACATAAGCAATAATCGCCGCCACACTGTGCACCATGTTTTGAGTCGAGTCTTTCTGAACCTGCACACCATTTAAAAAGGTCTTCAGTTCGAGCTGCTGCGGGTCGGGAATTTCATCGTGCGTCGTCATCCAAGGTCCAAAACCACCCGTTGCTGGCCAGTTCTTTCCTGCTGTGAACCACGTAAACTGCATATCACGTACAGTCGCATCCATAAAGCAGCTATAGCCTGCCACATAGTCTAAAGCCTCAGTCTCAGTCACCTGATGCGCAGCCTTTCCGATCACTACCGCTAATTCGCCTTCGTAATCAAATTGCTCGCTACTGACCGGTTTTTGGATCGGCTGTAAGTGCGCGGTAAGGCTGTCAGCAAAACGAATGAATAGCGTCGGCGCAGGGTTAGTTTCCCCAAACTCGATACGTTTTTCTGAATAATTCATCCCTACACACAAAATTTTATTCGGGGTCTTGATCACCGGCAAGAAGCTGATTTCGGCAAACGTATAATCCACAGTACGCGTCGAAAGGGCCTGTAATGCTGCTAACCCATCATCTTCCAGTAGGTGTTTTAAATCACGGTATTCAAGCAGTTTACCTGCGTCGATCACACCTTGTTCGCTGACCAGACCAAAGGTTTCATGGCCGCTACTATTAATAATAAAGCTACATACCTGCATAAAATTCGGCTTTCGTTGATGTCTAGTAGAAAATCGTCATATCCGCCCGAAATGGATGAGCATTGCGATGGTGACGTCGTGAGCGGCTGATTCTATCAGTCCGACGATCACGCAGCTAATGTTTTCACCGTCCTTTCGCTAAAAACTCCCCCTCTTTTGCTGCTATTCAACGAATTTCGAGCGGTTCTGCGGTTTGAGGAGCAGGATAATACTGTGTAAGTAGCGCGCAATCTTGTTCATTCAGCGTGAGTTGTAGAGCGCGGGCATTATCTTCAACGTGTGCGAGGCTCCCTGACTCGGGGATCGCCAGAATATTATTCTGCCTTATGACCCAAGCCAGCAATAAGGTGGCTGGACTGACGTGATATTTTTCAGCCAGTGTTTTCACTTCGTCGAGGTCGAGTAGGTGCGATCCTGCTCCGCCGAGAGGGCAATAAGCCATCATCGCGATGTTCTGCTTTGCACACCATGGTGCGAGATCGTACTCGATCCCTCTGCCCGCTAGATTATAAAAAACCTGATTTACCGCACAGTTGGCACCGTTTTCGACGCTAATGAGCGATTGCATGGCTGGTAAATCGAAGTTAGAGACCCCCCACGCTTTAATTTTTCCCTTTGCCTTCATCGCCTCCATCAGGCTAACCACTTCTTGCAGATCATTACCTGACTGCCAATGCAGAAGATAAAGGTCGAGGAAGTCTGTACGCAACCGTGAGAGGGAGGCATCAAGGCTAGTTTCCAGGTCTCTTTCGGTGGCGTTCCAAGGGTACACTTTCGACACTAGATAGGTCTGATCTCTACGATCGGCAATAGCCTTACCGATTAAGGTTTCAGATTGCCCTTCACCGTACATTTCCGCCGTATCGATCACGCGTAGCCCGAGGTCGAGTCCGCGTTGCAACGCCTGAATTTCTTGTTGTGAGTCATAACGTCCTTGTCCCAAACGCCAGCTCCCCATGCCGAGACTAGGAAGGGTATTACCCGCGATCTGTAGCGTTGACTGATGGGTCATCGATTACTCCTAATTTTTGAAGGAATATATAATTAAGCTTAGTTCATCATCGAACAGAGCGCAGATCACTACTCTGCTCGCGATAAGTTATCGATGAAATAGCGCTCAATACTAGCGAACACTCACTCCGACTATGGCGTGCGTAGCTTAAGCTGGATCTGAGTAGTGTGAAGCGGCTAATGGGGAAGATGGTTAGTTTTTTCCTGGTTAACGAAAATGCCCCGCTAATTGGTTAGCCAACTCGCGGGGCATTTGGTCTATAACGTCGTTAACTACCGTTTAGTTCAACGCGTAAGCAATCACATAATCACCACGGTCGGGAGACTGACGCGCCCCACCCGCTGAAATCAGGATGTACTGTTTACCGGTCTTCGGCGAGACATAGCTTATCGGCCCACCTTGGCTGCCCACGGGTAAACGTGCTTTCCACACTTCTTTACCGGTTGAGCTGTCAAAGGCTCGCAGATAATAGTCTTGTGTACCCGCGATGAAGACCAATCCACCTTGCGTGGCGAGACTACCACCTAGTGACGGCATACCGATCGGCATCTTCATGCCCATCTTAATTCCCATCGGTCCGGTATCCTGTACAGTCCCTAGTGGAACCTGCCACACAATTTTTTGAGTGGTCATGTCGATAGCTGACAGTGTACCGAAAGGCGGTGCCTGACAAGGGATGCCAAGAGGCGACATAAAGCGGTTTTTATTCACCGAGTAAGGTGCGCCTTTCATCGGTACTGCGCCCATGCCGGTATTGACGGCTTCTCCACCAGTATTCGCTGCCGTTGCGGTATTAGGATCGGCTTTAATCAGCTGCTGCCACAGTCCTAGACGCATATCATTAACGAAAATCAGGTGGTTATTCGGGTCGGTCGATAAACTTCCCCAATTCATTCCACCCAGCGACCCAGGGAAACTCAAGGATTTATCGGTACCCGGTGCCGTGTAGAGACCTTCATAACGCATCGATTTGAAACTGACTCGACAGATGAGTTGGTCGAAAGGCGTTGCCCCCCACATATCCGACTCTTTCAGTGTCTGAGCGCCAATCTGTGGCATTCCTACGGAGCGTGGCTGCGTATCGCTGTATTGCTCACCCGGTATAGTGCTCCGTTTAACCTTAACTTCTTCGACCTTTGTTAAGGGCTTACCGGTTAGGCGATCTAATACATAGATCTGCCCCGCTTTCGTTCCTACGACTACTGCCGGACGACTTTCACCCGAGGGAGTGTTGAAATCGATTAAGCTCGGTTGCATTGGAATATCAAAGTCCCACAAATCATTATGGACGGTTTGATAAACCCACTTTTCCTTGCCCGTATTCGCATCGACCGCGAGTATAGATGCGCCATACTTATGATCCAACGGCGTACGGTTTGCCCCCCAAATATCCACGGAAGAGCTACCCATCGGCATGAATACCGTATTGGACTGTGGATCGTAAGACATAGGTGCCCACGAGTTTGGCGTACTGCGAACATAGTGCTGCCCCGGTTGTAGGGTCGCATTAGGATCTGGATTACCCGGATCGAATGCCCAACGTAAGGCCCCGGTCATCACATCAAAACCCCGTAATACCCCACCCGGCATATCGGTACTTACGTTATCCGAGATACGCCCACCGACCACGACAGTCGTTCCGGCAAGCGTAGGCGCCGAGGTTAATACATACTGCGGGTCGGGTGCTTTACCCATTCCTGTCAATAGATTTACCGTACCATGGTCACCAAACCCTGCGCAGAACTGTCCATTATCTGCATTTAGAGCAATCAGACGCCCGTCGATGGTATTCATTAAAATACGACGAGGACAGTTAGCAATCTCTGCACTATTTACGGCAAGAGGTTGACTGCTGCCCGGTAGCTCGGGATGAGGCAGTGACTTCGTGGCATCGAAATAAGCCAACCCACGGCAACGCATCCACACTGAAGATTTCGCATTGATTTCTGCTTTCCATAGCGCTTTACCGCTGTCGGCATCTACGGCAATGACATTGTTATGCGGGGTACATAAGAAAACTTTATCGCCTACTTGCAGCGGGGTCTGCTGGTCTTCTGCACCATTACCGTCTGGGCTAAGCGGGATATCACCGGTGTGAAAAGTCCAAACAGGTTTTAATTGTTGAATATTATTACGGTTGATCTGGTCAGCGGCGACAAAGCGACTCCCTCCCGGTGTATTTCCGTAGTTATCCCAATTAGTCAATGGCGCTTGCTTGGATACCGGTACTAGAGGCTTTGGTTCACCCTGGAAAGCGACGGGATCGTGCGGCTGAAACATCCCCCAGAATGCCGCACCGAATCCGACTGCGCTACACAGTGCAAGGATATAGCTACCTGTACGGAAGGTAGGCGTCGTAGGTGCCTGACGTAATAGTGGCAGTAAGATAAGAGCGACAATGGCGAGACCGCCCGGGAACATCAGACGGGAGATGAGCGGCCAGAAGACGAGGCCCACATCAACGAGCGCCCAAATCACGGTGCCTATGGTGAAGAGTAGATAAAGTACCGCCCCAGAAGCGCGTAAGCGCAGGAGTTGTAGGCTACTGATCAACAGTACGATACCTGAAATTAGGAAGTACCCGCTGCCGCCTAAACTCACTAGCTTTCCACCCTCGACAACAAAGAAGAGCGCGGTTAAGAGTACGAGTAGGCCGTATAAGCGGGTCACTACCTTAAGCCATAATGGCTTATGAAGTTTGTTTCCCATGGAATTTCCTGCCAAAAATAAAAAAAAGAGCCGTTATAATACTGTTGCATCTAATAACATCAACGTTTCATTACGATAACTTTTCTTTTTTTTCCTCGCTACGGCTTTGATTATTTTGTAAAAATGGAGCAACAAACAGCCTGCCACTCCATACGCCTTGTAACGTTTTGGTCATCACGACGCCCCACACTCCCGCTAACAGTAACAGCAGACCTAGCGATAACGATGAAAAAACGGCTATTGAGGTTAATTGTGCAAGCTTGAAGCTAGCCAGGGTAAACACTCCCAGGGGGAAGGTATAACCCCAACAGCCTAAATTGAATGGAATACCTTGTTTCGCATAATGAGCCGTTACGCCTAAAGCAAGTAACAACCACCAAGCCCCCAGCCCCCACAGCAAAATACCCGTTACCCAAGCAACTCCTGATAGCACTGTATAATATTCTCCGAGGACAGCATGACCCTTGAGCAGCACACTCTGCTGGCTAAGTAAAAACATCCCAAGTGATCCCGTCGCTATCGGTCCTAATGCCAACCATGTTGTCGCCGAAAGGGTAATCGGTGGAAGTTTGTGTAAGGCCATACGCAACCACAGGATCGCCAAGATAGATAGGGCTAGGAACAGAGAACGCCCAGAGTAACATGCTGAAAATAACCATTTCCTGTTGCTGTACAGGATCAGCGATCTAGGGGGCCACGATCCATCCACTTACCGCCGCGACTTCCGCCGTAACGATAGGCAGTAACCATAAAGCCGTCATCGAGGACAACGGATGGGATTGCCGAGTGAACATCATCAACGGTAGGCCAACACCACAAAGTATGGCGAGCACGGCATCGACTTTCCATAACTGCTGGGCAATGACGACTGCCGTCGCGCCCATCAGCGGTAAACCAAAACTGATAAATCCATTGATAATGGTTGCCAGCCCCATCGGGATAGTACCCAAAAACATCGACATTTGGGGATGAAACAGAACTTTTGTAGCCTCTTGCGGGTAGACTAACTAGCGCCCAGCATAGAGCAAGATAAAGAGTAAAAAGAGGCCAATGTTTATGCCCCATAGCGTACGCGCCAGGGTAAATAGAGGCGTATTTGCCGTCGTCGTTTGCGCAAAAACGAGGGCAAGCACCCCCGTTCCCATCGTTACCGCAAACCAATTAGGGGTGAAAAAACGAATGATCTCAGTGAGTGAGCCTAAATGGCCAAAGAGTTTATAGCTATTTTTTAGAGTTAACGACATAAGTCCCTCCCGATAAGAGGCACTATAGTCGGTCTGCTAAGCGTTCAGAAACGGATTAAAATTATTAATCTTATCAATTAAAGTAATAGATTGACGCTTATTAATCTATTTTTTTGCTAGTGATTGGGCGCAGGCCCAAGCAGAACTCCATGCCCATTGGAAGTTATAACCCCCTAGCCAACCGGTCACGTCAACCACCTCACCAATAAAGTAAAGTCCTGGTACTTCACGGGCTTCGAAGGTCTGCGATGAGAGATGTTGTGTATCAATGCCGCCCAACGTGACTTCGGCCGTACGGTAACCTTCTGTGCCATTAGGGTAAATTTGCCAAGCGGTCAGCTGCTCAACAACCTGTTGCTGTTGGCGCGGCGTCAGCTGCTTAAGCGTTAATTCTGGAATTAACGTCAGTTCCACTAGGTTATCAACTAAGCGCTTGGGTAGTACACGAGCTAAGCTGTTCTTCAATGATAAATTAGGATGTTCACGGCGTTGCGCGTCGATAAAATCGTTGAGATCAGTATCGGGGGATAGATTAATGGTAACGGCTTGCCCGGGGCGCCAATAACTCGAAATTTGTAATACCGCAGGCCCAGAGAGACCACGATGAGTAAAGAGCATCGACTCCTTAAAGCGAGTTCCCTCTACCGCATCGATCGTGATTGGCACTGCAATTCCGGAGAGCTGTTGTAGCGTTTCAAGCAGAGGCTTGTGAAGAGTAAACGGGACTAATGCTGCACTCACAGGACGAACCGATAAACCGAATTGCTCCGCAACTTTATAACCAAAAGGGGTTGCACCCAGACCTGGCATTGAGAGTCCACCGGAGGCGATGACAAGTTTGCGGGTACTTACATCCACTCCATTTAATTTGAGCAGATACTCACCCGTAACACTTTTCTGCAGATCGATAATTTCGCTACGTAGACGAATTGTGACCTTACCCAGCTCACACTCCGCAATGAGAAGATCCACAATCTGCTGCGCAGAGTCGTCACAAAATAGCTGGCCAAGCGTTTTCTCGTGCCAGTTAATCTTATATTTGTTAACTAGGTCGATAAAATCCCATTGCGTATAGCGAGCAAGTGCTGACTTACAGAAATGAGGATTCTGAGAGAGATAAGCCGCGGGTTCGATGTATAGATTAGTAAAATTGCAGCGTCCACCGCCAGACATCAGTATCTTACGTCCAACTTTCTTACCATTATCCACGACTAAGACGCTCAACCCTAACTGCCCGGCCTGAGCCGCACAGAATAGCCCCGCAGCCCCTGCCCCAACTACTACTACATCGAATTTTTCCACATCATCCCCCGACTAAAAGTCCAGATTGTAGTGACCCAAGTCGCTGGTGGCTAGTCAGAAAAAAAAAAGTTAAACAATAATTAAATAACTTACTCATTTTTATAGGAAAATCTCGAATCCCCCCTAGCTCGATGGTACGGAGAGGTAAAAAAGTTAGATATTTTACTTTCCTGTAAGGGCCTAACTCACTGATAATGCCTCGGGTATGTCCCTAAAAATGGCGCAACATTATGTTCCATCTGTTTACCGGTCTTGATTTGAGTACCAGTCTATTCTTAGTCTTGGCGCTCCTATTTGTTCTGTTTTACGAAGCAATTAATGGCTTTCATGATACGGCAAATGCGGTTGCTACCGTTATTTACACCCGTGCCATGCGTGCACAACTCGCCGTGTTGATGGCGGGTTTATTTAATTTCCTCGGTGTATTACTCGGCGGCCTGAGTGTCGCTTATGCGATAGTGCATATACTGCCTACCGATCTACTTCTCAATGTTGGATCAGCCCATGGGCTGGCGATGATTTTCTCGATATTGCTTGCGGCGATTATCTGGAATTTGGGAACGTGGTATTTTGGCTTACCGGCCTCCAGTTCGCATACGTTAATCGGCGCCATTATTGGTATAGCCGTGACGAATGCATTGGTAACGGGCGGCTCACTGGTCGAAGCACTTAACCTCCCTAAAGTAATCAATATCTTTTTATCGCTTATTCTTTCGCCTATCGTCGGCATGGTTATCGCAGGCTTTTTGATCTTTTTACTCCGTAAGTACTGGAGTGGAACGAAGAAACGTCGCCGTAATCATATGACACCGGCCGAACGTGAAAAGAAAGACGGTAAGAAGAAACCGCCTTTTTGGACGCGTATCGCGCTAATCGTTTCGGCCATCGGCGTGAGCTATTCGCACGGTGCTAATGATGGTCAAAAAGGCATTGGTCTGGTGATGTTAGTCCTGATCGGCGTTGCTCCCGCCGGGTTCGTGGTGAATATGAATGCCTCAGGCTATGATATTACACGTACGCGAGACGCGGTGAATCACCTTGAGCAGTATTACCAGCAGCATAACCCGCAAGTCGCGACACTTATCGCACCGCCAGCTGCTGCCAACGCTGCGATTGATCGTAACGAACCCTTCCACTGTAATAGTGAAAATGGGCTTGCCACCGTTCATCATGCACAAGATTTATTAAATAATCTCTCGAGTTATGACCAATTGAGCGTAGAGAATCGCGCCCAAGTCCGCCGTCTACTCCTGTGTATGTCGGATACCACCGATAAGATTGCTAAGCTGCCAGCAACATCTTCAGACGATAAGCGTTTCTTAGGTAATTTAAAGGGCGATCTCAACGGTACTATTGAGTATGCGCCGATCTGGATTATCTTGGCCGTCGCGCTTGCGTTGTCCTTAGGGACAATGGTGGGCTGGCGTCGTGTGGCGACGACCATCGGTGAAAAGATTGGCAAAAATGGTATGACTTACGCACAAGGTATGTCAGCACAAATTACGGCTGCAGTATCGATAGGGCTTGCGAGTTATACCGGAATGCCGGTATCAACCACCCATATCCTGTCATCCTCTGTGGCAGGTACCATGATTGTTGATGGCGGCGGTGTTCAGTCTAAAACGATACGCAGTATTGCGTTAGCGTGGGTACTGACGTTACCTGTCTCCATTTTGCTTTCAGGTGCCTTGTACTGGATAGCATTACAGCTTCTCTAAAGACAATAAGACACAGGTCATTGATCTGTGTCTTACTTTCCCCGCACATTCTCCCTCTTTCTTGCTAAGCCACACTATACTTCTATTAATTAATTATCGTGTTTCACCATGACAGTCCTTACGCATAAGGCTATGATTGGACTTCATAGAAACATCAATACGAACGACCTTTGGTGTCGTGGCTATTGCGCTAACAAGGAGTTTACCATGTCTTATCATCATGTTTTGGTGGCGGTCGATCTCTCACCAGAAAGCGAAGAGTTAGTCCAGAAAGCAGTGTCTCTGGCAAAACCTTATAATGCCAAAGTTTCTATTATCCATGTTGATGTCAACTACTCCGACCTTTATACCGGGCTTATCGATGTCAATTTGGGAGATATGCAAAAGCGCATCTCGCAAGAGACCTCGCAGGCGTTGACGACACTCGCCAACCAAGCGGGTTACCCTTTTAGTGAGATATTAAGCGGGACAGGCGAGCTAGCTCAGGTGCTGATCGATGCGATAAATAAATATGATATCGATTTAGTCATTTGTGGCCATCATCAAGATTTTTGGAGTAAATTGATGTCTTCGGCACGTCAACTTATCAATAATGTCCACGTCGATATGCTTATCGTACCGTTTCGCGACGAAGAGTAATTAGTGAACGCTTCCCGGTCGTATTAATACCGATCGGGAGCGCTTATTAAGGGTTTTCTGGATTGAGTGACGGATAGATATCGAACCGATGACTTTTCGTTACCACCGCTGCGCTGGTCTCCACGCCATCAAGTACGGGCGCATAGTCGGGACGTTTCACTACGATGCGCTTTTTAGCTAATTTTCTAGCTGGCTCCAGTAGAGCATCGGCGTCTTCATCTGGCCCGACTAGCGACTGAAATATCCGCATCTCTTTTTTGACCAGCGCGCTTTTCTGGCGGTGTGGATACATGGGGTCAAGATAAACGACATCAGGTCTAGGTGTCAGAGTACTAAGTTGCTGCGCGCTCGCGCCGTAAATAAGCGTTAGGCGCTGTAGTAACCACTCACCAATCTCTGGATCTTGATACCCTCTGCGTAGCCCATCTTCCAGCAATGCCGCAACGACGGGATGCCGTTCAATCATCCTTACCCGACAGCCTAACGATGCTAAAACAAAAGCATCCCGGCCAAGTCCAGCCGTTGCATCCACCACGTCCGGGAGATAACTGCCCTTAATCCCCACCGCTTTGGCGACCGCTTCACCGCGACCACCGCCAAACTTACGTCGGTGAGCCATCGCCCCAGAAACGAAATCGACAAATACGCCGCCTAGTTTAGGTTCGTCACGTTTACGTAATTCTAAATGTTCGGGCGTTAGTACTAGCGCTAATGGAGCATTCTCGTCGTGCACTAATTCCCAGCGTTCAGCGATAGCATTTAGGGCGCCCGATTGGGCGCCCATTTCATCAAGTAAGTAAATGTTCACTTACCTAGCCTTCTATTCCATACTGCTTCAGCATCGCATCGATCTGTGGCTCACGTCCGCGAAAGCGCTTGAAGAGTTCCATCGGAGCTTCAGACCCGCCGCGACTTAGGACGTTATCTAAGAAGGACTGACCGGTCTCGCGATTAAAAATCCCTTCTTTTTCAAAACGCGACCATGCATCGGCGGCTAACACATCCGCCCAGAGGTAGCTGTAGTAACCTGCCGCGTAGCCACCAGCAAAAATATGACTGAAGGCATGTGGGAACCGTCCCCATGCTGGCGACGGCATGACGGCAACCTTCTGTTTCACGTCTTGTAATATTTCTAGTAGGCGAGCGCCTTTTTCCGGTTGATACTCCGCGTGTAAACGGAAATCAAAGAGACCGAACTCTAGCTGGCGCAGAATAAACATTGCAGCATTATAGTTTTTTGCTGCCAACATTTTTTCAAGTAATGACTGAGGCAGTGGTTCACCTGTTTCATAATGGCCAGAGATAAAGGCTAATGCTTCAGGTTCCCAGCACCAGTTTTCCATGAATTGACTCGGTAACTCGACCGCATCCCAAGGCACACCGTTAATACCTGACACACCCGCGGTATCGATTTGAGTCAGCATATGGTGTAGACCATGGCCAAACTCATGGAACAAAGTAACGACTTCGTCATGAGTGAAAAGCGCTGGTTTATCCCCAATTGGGCGGTTGAAGTTACAAGTAAGGTAGGCGACCGGTTTTTGTAGCGACCCGTCTGCTTTTTTCATCCGTCCAACACAATCATCCATCCACGCACCGCCACGCTTATTTTCACGCGCATAGAGGTCGAGATAGAAGCTACCTACCAACTGATCTTTGCTATCAAATAGATCGAAGAACCGAACCTCTGGATGCCAAACATCGACATCATGACGTTCTGCCGCACGAAGACCATAGACACGGCGAATCACCTCGAATAAACCGCTTAGGGCACGGGCTTCCGGGAAATAAGGTCGCAGTTGTTCGTCACTGATAGTGTAGAGATGTTGCTTTTGTTTTTCGGCGTACCACGTGATATCCCAAGGCTGGAGATCGCTAACGCCATACTGTTGCTGAGCGAACTCACGTAATTGCGCAAGCTCTCGCTGGCCTTGTGGCTGAGCGCGTTCGGCGAGATCGTTAAGGAAGCCGATGACTTGATCCGTCGATTCGGCCATCTTAGTGGCCAGCGATTTCTCTGCAAATGAGCCGAAACCAAGTAATTGTGCGATTTCGTGGCGCAGTGCTAATTCTTCTTCAATCAGCGGGCCGTTATCCCATTTACCGGCATTCGGGCCTTGGTCTGAAGCACGAGTGCTGTAGGCGCGGTACATTTCTTCACGTAGCGCTTGGTTATCGCAATACGTCATGACTGGCAAATAGCTCGGAATATCCAGCGTCAGTAGCCACCCATCCTGTTCCTTCGCCTGCGCTTGGGCTTTCGCCGCGGCTAGGGCACTTTCTGGCATGCCCGCTAGGTCATTTTCATCAGTGATGAGCTTGCTCCAGCCCATCGTCGCATCGAGGACATTGTTACTATAAGCCGCACCGATTTCTGATAACCGCGCAGAGATTTCGCCATAGCGTTTTTGTTTCTCGCTCGGTAAGCCGATTCCAGAAAGCTCAAAGTCGCGTAGTGCGTTATCGACCGCTTTTTGCTCAGCGACTGACAAAGCGGCATAGTTAGGGCCATCCTTCAAACTACGGTAGGCTTGATAAAGACCGGCATGTTGTCCCACCCAAGTCCCGTATTCAGAAAGTAGTGGTAATGCGCCTTCATAGGCTTCACGTAACTCGGGGCTGTTCTTAACCGAGTTGAGGTGGCTGACCGGCGAAAAAATACGCCCTAAGCGGTCGTCCGCTTCGGCCAACGGTTGGCAAAGGTTCTGCCACGTATAGGGGCCAGGTTGGGCGACGACTCGTTCCACCGTTGCTCGGCACTCGTCTAAGGCCGCCGTGACCGCAGGCACAACATGCTCGGGTTTTATTGCTGAGAAAGGAGGCAAGCCGAAAGGGGTGAGTAGTGGGTTTGTCATAGCACCATCCTATAGAAGTTTGAGTTAGACGCTGAGCGTATTTTTAAGATATGGGGACAGATATACAAATATCAATCGCTCTCCTGACTATCTCGCGTAATGCTACTGCCTGCGGATGCAATTTGTTATACTTACCCTTCATAGACAGCTATACCTGTCTCGTTTTTATATGTGTTTGCAATAAAGGACATCACATGCTGAGCTATCGCCACAGCTTCCACGCGGGTAACCATGCCGACGTTTTAAAGCACACTGTGCAAAGCCTTATTATTTCGGCGCTGAAGGAGAAAGATAAGCCTTTTCTCTACTTGGATACTCATGCAGGAGCTGGCCGTTATCTTCTTAATAGCGAGCACGCTGAACGGACAGGCGAATATACCGAAGGGATCGCCCGGATCTGGCAGCAGAGCAATATTCCTGCAGAATTGACGCCTTACTTACAAGCCGTCCGTGATTTGAATCCCTCTGGGCAACTTAAGTATTACCCAGGCTCTCCGCTGATTGCCCGCCATTTATTACGCGAGCAAGATCAGTTGCAGCTAACAGAGCTGCATCCTAGCGACTTCCCGCTATTACGCGGTGAATTCCAAAAAGATCAGCGCGCAGTGGTTTCGCGTAGCGATGGCTATCAGCAGCTAAAGGCTAAGCTTCCCCCTCCGTCTCGCCGCGGCCTGATCCTTATCGATCCTCCGTATGAGATTAAGACCGACTATCAAGCGGTCGTCCAAGGGATAGCAGAAGGCTATAAGCGCTTTTCTACCGGCGTCTATGCGTTGTGGTATCCAGTAGTATTACGCCAACAAATTAAACGTATGGTCGCCGATCTTAAAGACACCGGGATCCGTCGTATCCTGCAAATTGAATTGGCGGTCAAACCAGACAGCGATCAACGTGGAATGACCGCTTCAGGGATGATTGTGATTAATCCGCCATGGAAGTTAGAGCAGCAGATGAAAGCGGTACTTCCTTGGCTGCATGAACAATTAGTCCCTCAGGGGATTGGTCATACCTCGGTTGAATGGATCGTTCCTGAATAATGCACTCTGAGCGCTACTATCGATGTAGCGCTTAATCCCACACTCGCTAGGCCTAAATCTCTACGACCATGAAATCCTCTGCGAACTCGGTGTTCGTAAATACTGCGCGACACTCTGCCAAAAGACGCGGCATGTCATGATGGCGATAACGAGAGCTAAAGTGGGTCGCGATCAGTTTTTTTACCTGTGCGCGCTGTGCTATCTCTGCCGCCTGCGCGGTTGTGGAGTGCCCTCTTCCATTCGCTTTTTCCGCCATCGCGGCTTCCAAAGTCGCTTCATGAACCAGAATATCAGCGTCCTGAGCCAATAAGATGGCATTTTCGCAGGGTGCGGTATCGCCGAGGAGAGTCACGACCTTCCCTTTCTTACCCGGGCCCAAATAACGTTGAGCACTCAGCTCACGTCCGTCGGGTAGGCGAACATCTTTCCCTCTTTTAAGATGCTGTAACCAAACACCTGCCGGAATATCATCCGCTTTTAATAGGTCTTGGTCCAGCCTACCGGGGAGATCTTTCTGCTCAACCCGATAGCCAAAACAGGTGATAGCATGGTCTAGAGGCTGAGCAATCACTCGGAACTCATCGTTTTCATCGACGATTCCAGGCTCCACTTCGACGATTGTAAGCGGGAAATCTACCCAAGATCCGCTGATTTGTAATGCCGTATCAATAAAGGTTTTTAGCCCTTTCGGACCATAAATGGTCAGCGGCGTAACGATACTACTCATCGAACGACTCGTTAATAGGCCAGGTAGGCCGAAAATATGGTCACCATGAAGATGAGTGATAAAGATTTTTTCTAATCGCCCCGGCTTTAGTGCGGTACGCATAAACTGATGCTGAGTTGCCTCTCCACAGTCGAATAGCCACGTCTCCCCCTTAGGTGAGAAGGTCAGTGCTATACTGGTGACATTGCGGTGTAGACTAGGTGCTCCTGCACAGGTTCCGAGAAAAGTTAGATGCATCACAGTGTCCGATTGAAGTTTATTTAATGATCTAAGCCTATTACAGCTATAGAAGCAAACTTTGCATAGTTTTTCCGCCACAGGTTACACTGTGCCGAGATACTTATTAACGACCGACTTCAACTGAGATGGAAGGAACGATGACAAAACATTATGATTATCTCGCTATTGGTGGCGGGAGTGGTGGCATTGCCTCTATTAACCGCGCTGCGATGCATGGCAAAAAATGTGCCTTAGTTGAAGCGAAAGCGCTTGGCGGAACCTGTGTAAACGTGGGCTGCGTACCGAAGAAAGTCATGTGGCATGCAGCACAGATCGCTGAAGCTATTCATATGTACGGCCCTGATTATGGCTTCGATACCACGGTAAATAAATTTGATTGGAAAACCCTGATCAAAAATCGCTCTGCATATATCGACCGTATTCACACTTCCTACGATAACGTGCTAGGAAAAAATAATGTCGACGTTATCAGAGGGTTTGCTACCTTTGTCGATGCCCATACCGTTGAAGTGGCTGGCGAAACCTATACTGCTGATCATATCCTGATCGCTACGGGTGGCCACCCAGTTTTACCAGAAATTCCAGGCGCTGAATATGGCATTAATTCGGATGGTTTCTTTGAGCTTGAAGAACTACCTGCGCGCGTTGCCGTTATCGGTGCGGGCTATATCGCCGTGGAAGTCGCCGGTGTGCTCAATTCCCTAGGAGCAGAAACCGACCTCTTCTTACGTAAGGATAAGCCGTTGCGTGGTTTCGATCCGCTGCTTTCTGATACGCTAGTAGAGGTAATGGAAAAAGAAGGGCCGCACCTACACAAGCAGTGCGAGGCTGAGCGTATCGAGAAAAATAGTGATGGTAGTTTAACGATCCATTTCACCAACGGACAACAACATAATACCGATTGCTTAATTTGGGCCATTGGGCGCGCGCCGTCGACGGATGCGATTAATCTGTCAGCAACGGGTGTGGAGCTTAACGATAAAGGCTATATCAACGTCGATAAGTTCCAAAACACCTCTGTGCCAGGAATCTATGCAGTCGGCGATAATACGGGAGCGATCGAGCTGACCCCTGTCGCTGTTGCTGCGGGTCGTCGTCTTTCTGAGCGTCTGTTTAACAATAAGCCTGACGAACATCTCGATTATTCAAACGTCGCTACGGTAGTCTTTAGCCATCCGCCGATCGGTACCGTCGGACTTAGCGAGCCGGATGCGCGCGAAAAATTCGGTGACGAGCAGGTTAAGGTATACACCTCGTCATTCACCGCGATGTATACGGCGGTTACGCAATATCGTCAGCCTTGTCGTATGAAGCTAGTCTGCGTCGGCAAAGAAGAGAAAATTGTCGGTATCCATGGCATTGGCTATGGAATGGACGAGATGTTGCAAGGGTTTGCCGTTGCCCTGAAGATGGGGGCAACGAAGAGCGACTTCGATAACACTGTCGCGATCCACCCTACCTCGGCAGAAGAATTTGTCACCATGCGCTGATATACATACTAAAAAACCACCCGCGGGTGGTTTTTTTTGGCCAAGCTACTCTCCTTGTGGGTCACTCTCGCCTAAGAAGAAGTACCAGAGCGGAATCGACATCAATCCGGTGAATACACTGGTGTAGATGATAATCATCATACCCTGTATTGCATACATCCCGCCCGACCATTCCGTAAAGGGAATATGATATTCATCAATAACGCCCCCTATAATCGCCCTTGTCATGACCGTACAGGTGATTAACCAAATAGCGATGACACCACGAATAAAATGACGTTTCTTTCTCTGCTTTTGCTTCTGTTCAGCTGTCGCAAGCGGTAGCTCGTCTAGCGGCGTGAGTTGCATGGTTTTCGCCCTCTTCCAGCGTAATATGTCGATCAGTACAAAGAGTACTAGGCTTACTCCAAGAACGGGTAAGGCATAACCTACTAGTACAGCTATCACAATGACTAGGCTTCGTGTCACGATAGGACAGTTTCGCCAAGCCTCACTTAAGGTTACTGCTGGCGAGTGATTGGCCGGGTCAGGACGGCGTACCCACCATAATCGATACCCCATGATAATCATGGCGCAAAGTCCGAGTGCAAAAAGGGCTAACATCAGCTGGTTTACCCAGCCAAAGAGTAGCCCCATATGTGCATCCACTCCCCAGCGGGTCAATTTTGCCAGAAGCGGATAATGACGAAACTCGACGTGATCAATAACCGCCAGTGTTTTGGGGTCTAGGGCTACGGCATCTACCTGTACTGGCCAACGATGATCAATTTCGGATACCGTCCAGGTATGATGGCTATCTTTCGGTGGTCGAATTTCGATTTTGTTGGCATGAATTCCACTCTGACGAGCGGCTAACAGTATGCGGTCCCATTCATTATCTGCCACGTTATAGGTCGGCCGAGGTGTCGGCGAGGGGGTGCTCATATCCATACCTGGCATACTCCCCATATCCATCGCTTGGTGCTCAGCGTGCGCAGTATGCGGCTGCTGTTGCGCAGGAACACCGACGATGGCGGTCACTTGAGGCGTCAACCATCCAAAAGCATGACGCATACGATTAACGTTCTCACCCGCCCATTGCGACCACGTGATGCCAGTCGCCGAAAGAAATAACATTCCCAGCAGTAATATACCCCCCATTCGCCGATGCCAACGTTGGCTGAAACGGGAGCGACCTGCCGCCATCTTTAACCGCCGGTAAGAGGCTACCCAGAGGATCAATCCACCTACTGCGGCAATCCACATCCATGACGCAGCGAGTTCGCTATACGCTCGCCCGATATTCCCCAGTAATAAGCTTTGATGGAGATGATCAAGTGTGGTGCGCAACGGTAATATCCCCGAGGTTCCATAGACCGTGTAGTCCCCAGTGATGGTGAGTCGATAAGGATCGACAAAGATTGCCCGCGTTTCAGAAGGTCCCAATCCAGCTTGCGAGAACTGTACGCGTGTCGTATCTGTCGCGGTAGGCGCAGGGCGTAAAGCCGTAATACTTCCGGGCGAATGTACTGCGCGCTGTGCAGCCGTAACTTGCTCGGCGAGCGAATGGGGTTTGCCGTCTGGAACGACATTGAGGGTAGAGGCATATAGCGCGCGCTCTACACCCGGCGTTACCACATATAGCATCCCCGTTAATGACGCGATAAAAATAAATGGGCCAACAAATAGGCCAATATAGAAATGTAAACGACGTAGCAGTAGCATAAATGCACTAGTGTTATCCGACGTCATTTTTACAGAGTGAGTCATAGCGATCTCGCTTGTCAAAAAGAAAGTCTACGCACTTCATTGAGTGCAGCGTTGATTAACTTAAGACGCGCGGGGGGCCTCTTGATAGCCGTGGCGGATAACAGGGAAGTAGAACGATTGTTCGGTAGGGTAAGTATGGGGAAAATCGGGATAATGCCGTGATTAGCCAAAGCACCGCGGCGGCGATCCACGCGAAGAAGGGAAAGTGGACCAATAACTCACAGTAGCCACAGAGCATTCCTGACTCAGGTGACATAGTATGGTCGCCCTTCTGCATAGCCATACCGTGCGGCATGTCCATCCCTGGCATCTCTTCGTTATTCATCCTTTGCGCATGAGTTTCAGCAGCAGTTAGGAGTGATTGGGAATGAGAGAGATAGAGTGACAAGGAGATCAGCGGGGCGATAAACAGCAGTAAAATCGACAGTATTGCAGATACTGCTGCGAGTCGATATTTCACCGGTGTTAGGAACATGAGCGCTGTCTATTTATTATCAAAGCCTTGGGACCTGAGTATAAACCGTCCCAAGACAAAGACGTTAGTGATTAATGCGCGGACTTATCGTGGCGGGATAATTTATCTAAATATCCCATCACGAATGCTGAAAAGACGAAGGTCACATGCAGAATGACGTACCAGAGTATTTTACTGTTTTCAATGGTGCGTACTTCCATAAAAACGCGTAATAAATGGATTGAGGAAATCGCCACGATAGAGGCGGCAACTTTATTTTTTAACGACCCAGCATCCATCTTCCCCAGCCAGCTTAGTTTTTCTTTGCTCTCATCTATATCCAGTCGCGAAATAAAGTTTTCATAACCCGATAGCATCACCATAATCAGTAATCCTCCTACCAACGACATATCGATCAACGAGAGGAGAAGTAAGATGAGATCATTTTCGCTAACCGAGAAGAGCTCAGGGAGGACATGGATGACTTCTTGGAAAAATTTTACGGTTAATGCGAGTAATCCAATCGATAGACCAAAGTAGACAGGTGCCAGGATCCAGCGAGTGGCATACATTAAATTTTCGACAAAACGTTCCATAATTATCCAAGCAACTAAAAAGAAGTGTGGGTCATTGTAGCAAATTGAATGCCTAAACTGACCCACTAATCGTTATCGATTACTCATCAACGCCGACGAACCCGCCCGTTTGACGCTGCCATAAACGCGCATATATACCCTGTTGCGCCAAGAGTTGCTGGTGCGTACCTTGTTCAGCGATACGACCCTGATGTAGGACGATCAGCCGATCCATCCGGGCAATCGTTGAAAGACGGTGTGCAATGGCGATGACCGTTTTACCACTCATTAGAGATTCTAAACTTTCTTGGATGGCGGCTTCTACTTCCGAGTCTAACGCGGAGGTCGCTTCGTCCATAATGAGTATCGGTGCATTTTTCAGTAAGACGCGCGCTATTGCGATACGCTGACGCTGACCGCCGGAGAGTTTCACACCCCGTTCACCGACTTGTGCGTCAAGTCCCACACGCCCTTCGTTATCGGAGAGTTGTGGAATAAACTCATCGGCCCGTGCACCGAGTATCGCTGACGCAAGTTCTTCTTCCGTGGCGTTCGGACGTCCATAGAGTAGGTTGTCACGAATCGAACGGTGCAGGAGAGAAGTATCCTGTGTGATCATCCCTATTTGGCTGCGTAAGCTATCCTGAGTCACCGTGGCAATATTTTGCTGATCAATACTGATCTGTCCGTCGTCGACATCGTACATTCTCAGTAACAGGTTAACGAGCGTCGATTTCCCAGCACCCGATGAGCCAATTAACCCGATTTTTTCGCCAGGATGAAGGGTTAAGTTCAATCCATCGATAATGGTTCGCTCTTTAGAATAACCGAAACGCACGTGGTCAAAGACGATTTCGCCTTGTGTTACCTTCAACTGTTGCGCGGTGGGGCTATCCTGCACGCTCAACGGCTGAGAAACGGTTTTCATCCCATCTTGTACGGTACCTATATTATCGAAGATGCCGTTCACGACCCACATTATCCAGCCTGACATGTTAACCAGACGAATAACCAGTCCTGTGGCGAGCGCAATCGCTCCTACAGAGATTAGCGACTGACTCCAGAGCCATAACGCAAGCCCGGTAGTCGTAACGATAAGCGCCCCATTCATCGTAGAGAGGGTGACGTCCATAGCCGTAATCATACGTCCCGCTAACTGTGTCTTTTCAGTCTGATCCTGTAGGGTTTCTCGTGCGTTTTGCTCTTCCAGTGCGCTGTGCGCAAAGAGTTTTAAGGTCGCTATATTGGTGTAACCATCGACAATAAAGCCCATTAATTTGGAGCGTGCTTCTGAAGAAACGACAGAGCGTTGCTTTACTTTCGGTACGAAATAGCGCAGTGCCGCAACGTAGACAATCATCCAGATAATGAGTGGAACCATTAGCTTCCAGTCGGTCTCTGCAAAAAGTACCAGAGAGGTCACGGCATAGATCACTACATGCCAAATTGCATCCACCAGCTGCACCGCAGAATCGCGTACAGAATTACCGGTCTGCATGATCCGTTGTGCAATACGCCCCGCAAAGTCTCCTTGGAAGAAGGAGAGGCTTTGGCGTAACACGTAGCGATGGTTCTGCCAGCGGATCATGCTCGTCATGCGGGGATTAATTGTTTGATGGATAAGTAAATCGTGCAACCAGATCATCACAGGACGAATAAGTAACGCTACCGCGCCCATCCATAACAGGATTGGCCAATGTTGATGGAAGAGTGTGGCCGGCTGGCTCTGGTTAACTAAATCGATGATAGTACTAAGGTAGCTAAATAGCGCGACTTCAATAAGTGCGCCCAAGAAACCAACAACCAGTAATGCCGCAAAGCACGGCCACACTTGGCGTAGGTAGTAAAGATAGAAAGCGCCAATGTCCTTAGGCGGTGCGAGGCTTGGCGGCTCGCGAAAAATATCAATTAATCGTTCAAAACGCTCAGAAATCATAACTATATCGACTCTACGCAGTGCATGAACTAATAAGTTTACTTTAAAAAAGGCTTAACTTCCGCCTCAAGCGGAGAATATTGGTCGCGACCTACGCAGAGACTCAGAAGATAACCAGCCCTCGATTAAGAGGCTGGCTTCATAAAAAGTGTCGTGAAGATAAATCGTCGATTATTTTATGGTGATGAGGACGTCTTTCTCTTTCCACGAGGTTTTGTCGAAAGAGCGGCCATAGATCAGCTGTAACGTTCCGGTTCCAGCGTGTTGAGCGATAAAGGTGAACGTCTGTTTTCCTGGGCAACCCACCGCGCCCTTCGGACAGTCAGAGGTTTGTTGATAATCGCTTGCCACAAAAATTAACTCGGGTGGGAGCTGCTTTATCATCCACTGGTAACCGGTAGTAGGATTACTTTCCACCGCTAACTCGACCACTTTACCTTTCACACCGGTAAGTGTCTGCGGGATAGGAGTGGCAAATACAGAAAACGCTGAACACATTAAGGCGCCTACTAATAATTTCTTACTTATTTTCATACTTCCTCACTATAGAGGTGCAAACTAGTTGAGTGCTCAGCCTAGTAGGCCAAGGTGCTCAACTAAAATCGATGTACCAATCCCGATGAGCACAACACCGCCTAGGATCTCGGCCCATTTCCCGAGTACTGGGCCGATAAAACGCCCAATCAGCATACCTGTGGTTGCCATGATGGTCGTGCTTATCCCAATGGTCAATGCAGTCAGGACGATATTAACTTGAAGGAAGGCTAGCCCAACACCTACCGCTAACGCATCTAAACTTGTCGCCACCGCCGTGAGGGCGAGTACCATAAACCCGTGACGCTCTGGCTGAGCGATGTCTTCATCATTACGTTGGCGAAGCCCGCCAATTACCATCCGTCCGCCCAAAACCGTAAGTAATACGAAGGCAATCCAGTGGTCCCAAGCCATGACATATTTACTTGCGGCAAGGCCCAACGCCCAACCGATCAGCGGGGTAAGTGTTTCGATAACCCCGAAGATCAACCCTGTTCGTAGTGCTTCTTTCCAAGTGACTTGCTTGAGAACGGCGCCCTTGCCTAATGCAGCAGCAAAAGCATCCATAGACATGCCTAAGGCCAAGATAAGTGTCGTAAGTATGTTCATAGTGATCAGAGTTATTAATAAAGTAACAGTAATATTCGATACGAGAATTCGTTTTACACGGAGTCTATCACGTTATCATTAAAATAAAAAAGCAATAAAATCATGCAGTTAAGTATAGCAAAGGCTATAACTTTAACCCTCCTACATAAACGAGGCGCAAGCCGAGGATATTCTTGGTAAAATTATTTTTTTGAATCAGGCTCGATTATCCTAGCCTTCGTCTTTAAGAAAATATGAGTCCCATATGAAAAACCCTCTTGAAACACTATTCATACCGGCCGGAATTTTGCTATTAGGTTTTCTGTCTGCGCTATTACTTCCCGTGCCTAGCTTTGGTCTTAGCCTCGCTCAAACCATGATGAAAGTATTTCACTTGATGGATCTTAATCAACTCTACACTATCGTCTTCGCACTCTGGTTTCTCTTCTTAGGTACCGTCGAATATTTTCTTATTCGTTTTATTTGGCGGCGTTTTATTGCCTCTGCAGCGTAGGCAAAAAGTGTTGGTTTTAACACTTAATTAACTGTTTTTTGACAATGAGCAATTTATGTTTGATACAAAAAAACAAACCTTTATTATCAATAGGTTAATTAATTTCACCTAAATAAACAAAGGCCGATGGGTGTCGGGCCTATTAATGGATTATATAACAATAAAAAATAGTTAAATCACTGTAAAACATAAGAAAAAATAAATTTTATTTCCAATTTTAAGCTTACTGTTTCTTATTCTCCTTCCAAAAAAATACTTTAGCGCTAGTGTTTAAATTCGACAGGGAAATGTTATATTTATCGATATCTTACCGATAGCTTCATTTTCCGTCACCACGCTGTAAGCGGATATACGCATTACAGAAGAGGATATTGCCTCATGTCGAAACCATCACTACATCTACCACTCTCTATGAGTGCGAGCCCTGCTATGACTGCGAATACACCCGAATCATCCCCTCTTGATATGCTACTCATTGGCGCAGGAGTTATGAGCGCAACACTGGGAACACTTCTACAAGAGGTAGAACCCACTTGGCGCATTGAAATGGTCGAGCGCCTGCCGGGTGTAGCTGAAGAATCGTCTAATGGCTGGAACAATGCCGGTACCGGTCATTCTGCGTTAGCTGAATTGAACTATACCCCGCAACGTACAGATGGCTCGATTGATATCTCTAAGGCAGTGTCGATTAATGAAGCATTCCTCGTATCTCGGCAATTTTGGGCCTCCCTCGTCGAACAGGGACGGCTGGAAGAGCCACATAGCTTTATTAATACCACCCCGCATATGAGTTTTGTATGGGGGGATGACAATGTTAATTTCTTACGCAAGCGTGCAGAAAGTCTGAAGACTAGTTGTTTATTCCGTGGAATGGCGTTTTCCGATAGTCCTGAACAAATTCAGCAATGGGCGCCACTGATTATGAAAGGTCGTCGGCCAGGTGAAAACGTTGCCGCAACGCATTCACCGTTCGGTACAGACGTCAATTTTGGCGAGCTAACCAAACAACTTATCGCCAGTCTGAGCAAACACGAGAGTTTTCGTTTATCGCTTCGCCAAGAAGTTCGGACGATAACACGTTTAGAGAATGGTTTATGGCAAGTGACGCTACAGAACCTGATGAATAATACTTCGCGTACGCTGACTGCAAAGCATATCTTTATTGGAGCAGGCGGTGGAGCTTTACCTCTCCTGCAGAAGACGGGTATTGAGGAAGCAAAAAAATTCGCTGGTTTTCCAGTCGGCGGCTCCTTCTTAGTCACCGAGAACCCCACTTTAGTCCAGCAGCATCTGGCTAAAGTTTATGGTAAGGCCAGCGTTGGCGCGCCGCCGATGTCCGTTCCGCACGTAGATACGCGAGTACTCGATGGCAAGCAAGTATTATTGTTTGGCCCATTTGCGACCTTCTCGACCAAGTTTTTAAAACAAGGCTCACTACTCGATATGTTCGGCTCGATGACACCCAATAATATCGTCCCTATGATGCAAGTCGGGGCGCGTAATTTTGGCTTGGTGAAATATCTTATCGGGCAAGTACTGTTAAGCGATAAAGACCGTCTCAACGCGCTACGGGAATATGTACCGCACGCTAAGGCTGAAGATTGGCGTCTTGTCGTTGCAGGTCAACGAGTACAAGTTATCGAAAATGATGGCAATAAAGGCGGAACGCTGAAACTTGGAACTGAGATTATTACATCTAAAGATGGGACTATCTCGGCCCTACTCGGAGCCTCGCCTGGCGCTTCTACCGCGGCGCAAGCAATGCTCGATCTGATGGGACGGATCTTTAAGGATCAGATCGTTTCAGAAGGTTGGCAGCAGAAGATAAAGCAGCTGATCCCCTATTGGAACACCGCGCTTAACGAGGATAAACCAGCCACTGAACAGGTACTCAAACATACCAGTGAAGTATTGGGTCTTGCTTATCCTGAACCTGAAGGCGAGCCACTCGTTGAGGGCGTAACAACTCATTCAGTGGCGCAAGCCGAACCTATGCTTTCGTAATTCATCAAGGCCTGCTCTTCGCAGGCCACTCTTTCTACGCCTTAATCACTTCTACCAACATCCAACTGGCGGTCATCACTAAGGTTAGCGCCATCACGCTATTGAATACCCAGCGTTTATTTGCGTCCTGTAAAAGACCACTCATCTTATCGCCTAACATCGCCCAAATCACGACGCAAGGTAGCGTCATTAGGCCGTAGCTCAATAACATCCAGCTCAGGGGAATGTTTGCCGCATAAACGAGCGCGACATTTAAGCACATTAGCCAAGCCTTTGGGTTAACGGCTTGGAATAAGACTGCGCCCACAAAACTCATCGGTGCAGAGGCCTGTGTTAACTGGGGGGCTGAAGAGCGGAAAATTTTCCAAGCAAGCCAAAATAAGTATCCGCTTCCCAATAAAGTCAGTGGGATGCGGATTACTGCCATCCAATGCAATAATTGTTCAAAGGCTAGGATGGACAATAAGAGCTGAATAAGACATCCAGCGATGATCCCCAGAACCATAGGTAAGGTTTTTTTTAAACCGTAGTTCACACCAGATGTCGCCAACATCACATTGTTGGGACCCGGTGTGACCGACATAACGACGACATAACTGATGTAAGAAGGATCAAGCATGATGGGTATCCTGCAAAAAAGATTGAGGCTATGCTACATCAGCGATAAAGACGGTAACAGAGACAAAAAATGATTATTGTAATGAGTACAATTTTTATTATAGTTAATTGTACTCATTAAATAAGGGATAAGGTGTATCCATGGCTGAGGTATCGACACGCTATCAACAACTTGCTGACGAATTTGCCACGCTGATTCATCAAGGAAAAATTAAGGCGGGGCAACGGCTTCCTGCTATTCGGCGCGTGGCACAAACCCATCAAGTCAGTGTCAATACTGTGCTCTCGGCTTGGCAGCGTTTAGAGAATCGCGGTTTAGTAGAAGCCCGCCCACAATCGGGTTTTTATGTTCGTAGCGTACTCGCGGAAGTTGCGGCATCTGCACCAAAACAATTAAAACCACGCCAGCTAGGCCGTGAGAAAATGGCGTTAATCGAAGCCGCTTTTTCCGCGCAGCGTAATCCTGCTTATACCAATATATCTTTAGCCTGTCCGCAACATGAGGACTTCTTTCCAACGGCTAAACTAGCCAAAATCTCAGCCTCACTATTACGCAGAAAGCCTGACATTATTTCAACCTACGCACTGCCAAATAATGGAGAACCTCTACGCGAACAAATTGCCAAGCGTACCCTCTATTCAGGTTTATCCATTTCCGCAGAAGAGATCATTATTACTCATGGTTGCTCAGAGGCGATCCAATTAGCCTTACGTGTCATTACCTCTCCAGGCGATTGTATTGGTATCGAAAGTCCCACCTATTTCTTTCTATTTCCGCTGTTAGCCGAACTCGGATTAAAAGCTGTGGAGATCCCGACAGATCCCCGTACAGGGATCAAAATGGACGTCCTCGAGTTAATGCTGAAGGAAAAAAGGATCTCTGCGCTTCTCACCATCCCTACCGTCCATAACCCATTAGGATTTACGACCTCCGTCGCCGATAAAAAAAGGCTCGCACACTTGGCGCAACAGTACAAATTGCCAATTATTGAAGACGGTATTTATAGTGAGCTACAGTTCCAATCCCCCCCATCACCGGCGATAAAGAGTTTCGATAAAGAAGGGTGGGTAATTTACTGCACAAGTTTCACGAAAACCCTAGCCCCTGATTTTCGTATTGGATGGATGATGGCTGGCCGTTTCCACGAAGCCGTTTCTCGGCTTAAAGGCCTTAGTACCCTAGGAGAATCGGCGTTATTGACCAATACTCTTGCCGAATTTCTGGCGAATGGCGGGTATGACCATCACCTGCGATCACTGCGTCGGCGCTATGCGAGTAATATGGATAAAGTCAGGGATATGATCTCACGTTATTTTCCAGAAGGTACGCAGGCGACACGTCCTACTGGTGGATTCGTTTTTTGGGCGGAACTACCCGGAGAAATTAATACTGTCGATCTGTTTGAACAATTATTAAATGAGCGTATTTGTGTGACCCCAGGTTCTCTTTATTCCCTCAGCGACCATTATCACCACGCATTACGGTTATCCTGCTGCTATCCTTTCGATGAACGTTACCGCTATGCACTACGTCGTACTGGCGAGTTGGCATGTGAAATGACGGGAATTGCCGCACAAGAATATCAAACACCAGGCTTAACGACCGCGGTTGAAAATAGTGGTGAACCATAAGCTATACTGTAATCAGTACTCATTTACTGCCCAAACCACAATGATGGAATTTTTATGGTTGAGAATAAAGAGAAAGTAAAAAAGGAAGACGAGGATCGGGTATCGTCAATTATTCCTATAAAAACAGGGAATCCGTCTGTAGACCATTCGATTAAACAAGCTTCACGTTTTTACCTGTGGTTTACCGCACTGAAACCCGTTGCCCATTTCCTGCGCGCGGTCGAGCGGTTTAACGACCGATTGGGTAGCCAGTTCGGTGCAGCAATTACCTATTTTTCATTTCTCTCATTAATTCCTATATTAATGGTCTCCTTCGCGGCACTGGGTTTTATCCTCGCCTCGAATCAGGCTTTACTTGCGGAATTAATTGATAAGATAGTCAATAGTATTAGCGACCCTACGTTAACCTCAACGCTGAAAAGTACTGTTAATACCGCTATTGAGCAGCGTACTACCGTCGGGATTACGGGGCTGCTACTGGCACTCTATTCCGGGATTAGCTGGGTCGGTAATTTACGCGAGGCAATTAGAGCGCAATCGCGGGATGTTTGGGAGAGAGCGCCGAAGGATCAGGAAAAATTATGGCATAAGTATTTGCGCGATTTTATTTCGTTAACCGGCTTAGTCATCGCCTTAGTTATTTCGGTTTCTCTGAACTCAATCGCGGGATCCGCGCAATCGACATTAATCAGTGCGCTGGGGCTGGATCATATCAGTTGGTTACGCCCCCTCATTACCGTGAGTGCACTCTGTATCTCAATAGGCTGTAACTACTTAATATTTTTATGGATATTTTGGATTCTGCCTCGCCACAAGCCCCATAGAAAAGCACTATTTCGTGGGACCTTATTGGCAGCGATTGGATTTGAGCTGATTAAGTTTATTATGACCTTTACATTGCCTAAGTTGGCTTCCTCACCCTCAGGGGCAGCCTTTGGGTCGGTATTAGGCTTGATGGCGTTCTTCTATTTCTTCGCACGCCTAACGCTATTTTGTGCCGCATGGATAGCAACTGCGACGCCACCTCCTTCGGATAAAGAAGTACAAGAGCCAGCCACCGATTGATATAACAGAGGCTAAATTAAATTAACTATTTTTTTTAGCCTCTTTTCAGTCGATCCCACCAGCTTTTCATCTATTAGCCAATAACTTGTATTACCTAACCTCTTAACACTGCGATTATTCACTTTCTTCTCGTCCTAAGCTCCCTTGCGTCAATTGAACCCTGCGTAGTCGCTGCGTAAGATGAATTTTCGATGTTACAACAATAAGAAAATGGAATTATGCAAACTTCAGAAACGGTGAGTGAGCAACCTCAACATGCTCCACCTTTAAATCCTCGTAATAAAGTGATCGTCGCCTCTTTAGTCGGTACGGCAATTGAGTTTTTCGATTTTTATATTTATGCCACCGCGGCAGTGATTGTTTTTCCCCATATCTTTTTCCCGCAGGGCGATCCTACCGTAGCAACGTTACAATCGCTTGCGACTTTCGCTATCGCTTTTATTGCACGGCCTATCGGCTCCGCCCTATTTGGACATTTCGGCGATAAAGTCGGACGTAAAGCGACGCTAGTGGCTTCGCTGGTCACTATGGGGGTCTCCACCGTACTGATTGGTCTACTTCCCGGCTACCAGACTCTCGGCGTAGCAGCACCACTCTTGCTGGCTCTGGCGCGTTTTGGTCAAGGTTTGGGTTTAGGCGGAGAGTGGGGAGGCGCAGCGCTACTCGCGACAGAAAATGCACCACTAAAAAAGAGAGCGCTTTACGGATCTTTTCCACAGCTTGGCGCGCCAATCGGCTTCTTTTTTGCTAATGGGACTTTTTTACTGCTGTCATGGTTACTTACTGACCAACAGTTTATGCAGTGGGGTTGGCGTGTCCCATTTATTCTCTCGGCAGTGCTCGTGATCGTTGGTCTTTACGTTCGCGTATCACTGCACGAAAGCCCGGTGTTTACTCAGGCTAAACAGTCCCAGCAGCAAGTCACTTTACCGATTAGCCTGTTATTTAAAAAGCATTTCCGAGCGATGGTTCTCGGTACCTTCATCATGCTGGCTACCTATACTCTGTTTTATATTATGACGGTGTATTCGATGAGCTATGGAACCGCACCGGTACCGCAGGGATTAGGTTTTTCGAGGAATAGCTTTTTATGGATGTTGATGGTGGCCGTGATCGGCTTTGGTATCGCGATCCCCATTGCCGGGATCTTAGCCGATCGTTTCGGTCGTCGCCCCA
The DNA here is from genome assembly GCF_018494085.1 of Rosenbergiella collisarenosi. GTDB lineage: Bacteria > Pseudomonadota > Gammaproteobacteria > Enterobacterales > Enterobacteriaceae > Rosenbergiella > Rosenbergiella collisarenosi. The sequence goes on from NZ_JABBFP010000007.1 coordinate 156,698, forward strand.
CAATGATCGCGATCACTTTATTGATCATTGTATTTGCCCTGCTCTTTCCAACAATTCTATCCAGCGGATCACAAGGTTTGGTCATGGTATTTCTTACTCTTGGTCTCACCATTATGGGATTAACCTTTGGCCCGATGGGTGCCCTGCTACCCGAATTATTTCCGACCGAAGTCCGCTACACTGGCGCCTCGTTCTCTTATAATCTCGCCTCTATCTTGGGGGCTTCCATCGCCCCCTATATTGCAACCTGGCTAAATGCTAATTGGGGACTCTTTGCCGTTGGTCTCTACCTCGCGTCAATGGCTGTACTGACATTGATCGCGCTAATTATGAGTAAAGAGACCCGGCATACCGTGCTGACCGCACAGGGTTACTAATATTATCCCCCGGATCGCGGGGGATATAAATCCAACTGTCATCCATAAAAAAACCCCTATATTGGTCACCAATATAGGGGTTTATACGAGGTTTGTCTGCGGTTAGCCCGCTACAGCAATACTCTTCATATCTGTCATGTAGCCGCGTAATTTACGGCCGACTTCTTCGATTGGATGGTGACGTACCGCTTCATTCACTTCACGTAACTGCGCGTTATCGACATTATTGTCGGTCGTTGCAGATTTACCTAAATCACCTGGTTTCAGGTTCGCCATAAAGTCTTTCAGCAATGGCACCGCCGCGAAGCTGAATAGGTAGTTACCATACTCTGCCGTATCCGAGATCACGACATTCATTTCGTAAAGACGCTTACGCGCGATGGTATTCGCAATTAAAGGTAATTCATGCAGAGACTCATAATACGCTGACTCTTCGATGATACCGGCATCAACCATGGTTTCGAAAGCCAGTTCAACTCCAGCTTTAACCATCGCGACCATGACGACCCCTTGGTCGTAGTATTCTTGTTCTGCAATTTTCCCTTCATACTGCGCCGCATTTTCGAAAGCCGTTTCACCGGTCTCTTCACGCCAAGTTAGCAGGTCTTTATCGTCATTTGCCCAATCTGCCATCATACCCGATGAGAATGCACCGGAGATAATGTCATCCATATGTTTTTGGAACAGCGGAGCCATCAGCGTTTTTAATTGCTCGGACAACGCATAGGCACGTAATTTTGCTGGATTAGACAGGCGGTCCATCATCAAGGTGATCCCGCCAAACTTCAGGGATTCTGTGATAGTTTCCCAACCAAATTGGATCAATTTCTCCGCATAGGCGGCGTCAGTCCCTTCTGCAACGAGTTTATCAAAGCACAGAATCGAGCCGGCCTGTAGCATGCCACACAGGATGGTTTGTTCGCCCATCAGATCTGATTTGACCTCTGCGACAAACGAAGACTCTAGAACGCCGGCACGATGTCCGCCAGTTGCAGCGGCCCAAGCCTTAGCAATCGCTAAGCCTTCTTTTTTCGGATCATTTTCTGGGTGAACGGCCAATAAGGTCGGTACACCGAATCCACGCTTATATTCTTCGCGAACCTCAGTACCTGGACACTTCGGCGCCACCATAACAACCGTGATATCCTTGCGGATAGTTTCACCGACTTCTACGATGTTAAAACCGTGGGAATAACCTAATGCTGCGCCTTCTTTCATCAAGGGCTGAACCGCTTGCACGACTGCTGAGTGCTGTTTATCTGGAGTCAGGTTCACAACGAGATCGGCTTCAGGGACTAGCTCTTCGTAAGTCCCAACGTTAAAACCGTTGTCAGTCGCTTTACGCCATGATGCACGCTTTTCATCGATCGCTTCTTTGCGCAATGCGTAGGCAACGTTTAAGCCGGAATCGCGCATATTTAGGCCTTGGTTAAGGCCTTGAGCACCACAACCGACAATGACGATTTTTTTACCTTTTAGGTAGTTTGCTTCATCGGCGAACTCTTCGCGGGACATAAAACGACACTTACCTAATTGCGCCAGTTGGTTGCGTAAATTCAGCGTATTAAAATAGTTAGCCATGATTACTCCAGATAATGTTGTGCGTATTTTGTATAGTTATTGAAACGTCTTTCGTTTCATTATGTCTTTATCATATGACAGGAAATGCATTGCTTAAATTGATATATTAACAACATTACATTGCAGTTAACGCAACACAATAAGGCATGATGATCATGGATTTGCGCGACTTAAAGTTATTTCTTCATTTAGCTGATTCTTGTCATTTCGGGCAGACCTCGCGAGCGATGCATGTCAGTCCATCAACGCTATCTCGACAAATCCAGCGATTAGAAGATGAACTAGGCTATCCATTATTTTTGCGTGATAACCGTTCGGTAACACTGACGGAGGCAGGTGAGCAGCTGAAGGTATTTGCTCAGCAGACTACTCTGCAATATCAACAACTTAAACATGCGATGGCAGTTGATAGCCCTTCACTCAGCGGTGAATTGAAAATTTTCTGTTCGGTGACCGCGGCCTATAGCCATCTACCGCCGATCTTAGATCGGTTTAGAGTGGTCCACCCCCAGGTCGAAATTAAACTCTTTACCGGCGACCCCGCCGATGCTGTGGAGATTGTAAGCTCAGGTCATGCGGATGTTTCTATTGCAGGGAAACCGCTTTCGCTCCCGGCAGGAATTGATTTTACGCCCCTTGCGACCTTGCCTCTGGTTATGATAGCCCCCGCATTACCTTGTCCTGTACGCCAGCAAGTCATGAATAACGAAGCGAGAGTATGGCAAGAAATCCCTTTTATTATCCCCGAACAGGGACCGGTGAGACGCAGTATCGATCTGTGGTTTCGCCGTCAGCGACTTTCTAATCCATCAATCTATGCAACCGTAGCCGGACATGAGGCGATCGTTTCTATGGTGGCACTGGGATGCGGAGTCGCCTTACTCCCGGCGGTAGTTATTGAAAACAGCCCAGAGATGGTTCGTAACCGTATAATGCTAATCGAAGGTGAGGATTTAGGCTCCCCTTTAGAGCTGGGGATTTGCATGCAGAAACAGCGGCTACGCGAGCCGCTGATCGATGCATTTTGGAACCTTCTGTAGTTACCGACCTGCTAAGAAAAATTTAAACGCGGGATTTTCCGTTTCATCGTGATACGCATATCCCAAGGCATTGAGATGCGGTTCAAAATCGGTTTCGCGTGGATTTTGCTCAAACCCCGCCAACACACGCCCGTAGTCGGTACCGTGACTACGATAGTGAAATAACGAGATGTTCCAATGCGTCCCTAACGTTTCTAGAAATTTAAGTAAGGCTCCGGGGGACTCTGGAAATTCAAAGCTAAAAAGACGTTCCTGTAGAGCTTTGCTTGGCCGTCCACCCACCATGTAACGCAGGTGCAGTTTTGCCATCTCATCGTCGGAAAGATCAACGACTTGGTAACTATGATTCTGGAGTTCAGCAACGATTTCCTTACGCTCTTCATCGCCTCGGGTTAATCTTACCCCAACAAAGATGCAAGCTTTACCCTCATCGGCGTAGCGATAGTTGAACTCAGTGATCGATCGTCCGCCGAGCGTTTGACAAAAGGTTAGAAAACTCCCCTGTTGCTCAGGGATCGTTACCGCTAAGAGCGCCTCTCGTTGCTCCCCTAGCTCACAGCGTTCGGAGACATACCGTAGGCCGTGAAAGTTAACATTAGCACCAGAAAGTACGTGCGCTAGACGTTCACCTTGTATTCCGTGCTGTTGAATGTATTTCTTCATTCCGGCTAAGGCCAGCGCCCCAGACGGTTCAGCCACCGCACGCACATCTTCGAATAAGTCTTTCATCGCGGCACAGATAGCATCACTATCGACGGTCACGATATCATCGATGTATTGCTGGCATAAGCGGAAGGTTTCACTACCGATACGCTTGACCGCGACCCCTTCGGCAAAGAGTCCTACCCGAGGTAATTCGACCGGCTGCCCAGCTTCCAGTGCTGCGGCTAAGCAGGCTGAATCGCTCGCCTCGACCGCAATGACCTTAATTTCAGGCATTAACTGTTTAATGAGTACCGCAACGCCAGCCGCTAGCCCGCCACCGCCTACGGGTACAAAGATTCGGTCAAGATGCGCATCCTGCTGCAATAGCTCCATGCCCAACGTTCCTTGCCCAGCAATAACAGAAGGATGGTCAAAGGGAGGGATGAAGGTGTAGCCATGCTCCGCGGATAAAGCGATTGCTCTGGCCTTAGCCTCATCGAAATTGGCACCATGCAATATTGCCTCACCACCAAAGGCGCGCACTGCATCAACCTTGATATCTGCAGTGGCGAGCGGCATAACGATTTTTGCATTGATACCGAGTTTTGCGGCTGATAGTGCGACGCCTTGCGCATGGTTCCCAGCCGATGCGGTAACTACACCACGGGATTTTTGCTCTTCACTCAATCCCGCAATCATTGCGTAGGCCCCGCGCAGCTTAAAACTATGTACAGGCTGACGGTCTTCACGCTTAACTAAAATTGTATTACCCAAGCGTTCAGAGAGCTTATTCATCACTTGTAACGGCGTTACCTGAGCAACATCGTAGACGGGTGAGCGCAAAATAGCATGCAGGTATTCGCCTGCTGATGGCTCAGCAGGCAAGGGTTTAACTGTCGCCATCGACTTATCCCCCAAGTTTGCTCTTATCACGTACAGCACCTTGATCTGCGCTGGTCGCTAAAGAAGCATAAGCGCGCAGTGCAAAAGATACTTCACGTTGGCGATTGTGTGGCGTATAGGCACGATCTCCACGCTGATTTTGCGCGTCTTGGCGTTTAGCGAGTTCTTCATCGCTGATATCTAGGGTGATGCCGCGTTGTGGGATATTGATGGCAATCATATCTCCCTCTTCTACCAGTGCAATAATTCCACCACTCGCGGCTTCGGGTGAGACGTGACCGATTGATAGCCCTGAAGTACCGCCGGAAAAACGGCCATCGGTAATTAAGGCACACTGTTTGCCAAGCCCCATGGATTTTAAATAGGTGGTTGGGTAGAGCATTTCTTGCATACCGGGTCCGCCTTTCGGTCCTTCATAGCGGATGACCACGACATCGCCTGCCACGACTTTACCGCCAAGGATTGCGTCAACCGCATCATCTTGGCTTTCATACACTTTAGCCGGGCCGCGGAAGGTCAGGATCTCTTCATCAACGCCTGCGGTTTTAACGATACAGCCTTTCTCTGCCAAGTTGCCATAGAGTACTGCTAAGCCGCCATCTTGCGAGAACGCATATTGACGCTCACGAATACAGCCATTTTGACGGTCATCGTCCAAGGTGTCCCAGCGACAAGATTGTGAAAAGGCTTTAGTAGTACGGATCCCGGCAGGTCCTGCACGATACATCGTTTTAATAGCGTCATCTTTAGTTTGCATGATGTCGTACTGTGCTAGGGTTTCTTTTAGCGTTGAACCTAAAACGTTTGGAACGTCGGTTTTCAGGAGCCCTGCACGATCCAATTCGCCCAAGATCCCAATTACTCCACCAGCACGGTGTACGTCTTCCATGTGATACTTAGGTGTACTCGGCGCAACTTTGCACAAATGTGGGACTTGACGCGATAGCCGATCAATATCAGAGATATCGAAATCGATTTCCCCTTCCAAGGCCGCGGCGAGTAGATGCAATACGGTATTCGTCGACCCACCCATCGCAATATCTAGGGTCATCGCATTCTCGAAAGCAGCTTTCGATGCAATATTACGCGGCAGTGCACTCGCGTCATCTTGCTCATAGTAGCGCTTGGTCAAGGCCACAATACGTTTACCCGCGCTGAGGAATAGCTGTTCGCGGTCTGCATGCGTAGCCAGGAGTGAGCCATTACCCGGTTGTGACAGACCTAGAGCCTCGGTTAAACAGTTCATCGAGTTGGCGGTAAACATACCAGAACACGAGCCACAGGTCGGACAGGCCGATCGTTCGATCTGCTCACTATCGGCATCGCTTACATTCGGATTAGCCCCTTGAATCATCGCATCGACCAGATCGAGTTTGATAATTTGATCGGAAAGCTTGGTTTTCCCCGCTTCCATCGGGCCACCCGAGACAAAGATGACTGGAATATTCAAGCGCATTGAGGCCATCAACATGCCCGGCGTGATCTTGTCGCAGTTCGAGATACACACCATGGCATCGGCACAGTGCGCGTTCACCATATATTCTACTGAGTCAGCGATCAGCTCTCGTGAGGGTAAGGAATAGAGCATCCCGCCGTGCCCCATCGCGATACCATCATCTACGGCGATGGTATTAAATTCTTTCGCCACCCCACCAGATGCTTCAATTTGTTCTGCGACGAGTTTACCTAGGTCTCGTAGATGAACGTGACCGGGTACAAATTGGGTAAAAGAGTTAACGACCGCGATAATGGGTTTACCAAAATCATCGTCAGTCATTCCAGTTGCGCGCCATAAGGCACGGGCGCCAGCCATATTACGGCCGTGGGTGGTGGTTGCTGAACGGTACTTAGGCATGCTCAATCTACTCCGAATAACGACAAAGCGGGTACGTTATACCCGTATAAAATGAATAAGGGTTTACGCGTTAACAGGATCTAACCAGCCCCACTTATCTTCCGTTTCGCCCGTAAATAACCCGAAGAATGCTTGCTGGATTTTCGCCGTCACAGGGCCACGTTTTCCTTCGCCCACAGTGATACCATCGACACTTCTTACTGGCGTAATTTCTGCCGCAGTACCGGACATAAAGACTTCATCGGCAAGATAAAGAGATTCGCGAGAAAGCACTTGCTCACGGACTTCGATACCTAACGTTTTTGCGAGAGTAATAATCGCATCGCGCGTAATACCGGGTAATGCCGAAGAGGTAAACGGTGGAGTGAAGAGCACACCATCTTTGACTTCGAAGAGATTCTCTCCCGCCCCTTCCGAGATATAGCCCTGAGTATCTAGAGCGATCCCTTCTTGATAGCCATGCCGACGCGCTTCGCTTCCCACTAGTAGAGAGGATAAGTAGTTGCCACCGGCTTTTGCTGCAGTTGGCAATGTATTAGGAGCAACTCGGTTCCATGAAGAGACCATTGCATCGATACCTTGCTCTAAAGCTTCAGCGCCTAAGTAGGCTCCCCACGGGAAGGCCGCGATTATGACGTCCATACTAAATCCATCGGGTGGGTTAACGCCTAACCCAACATCACCGACGAAAGCTAAAGGGCGGATATAAGCGCTTTTAAGGTTATTTTTTCGCAGCACTTCACGGCACGCGGTCATTAGCTCATCGACAGATTGCTGAATGGGGAAGCGATAAATTTTTGCAGAGTCATGTAGGCGTTGCATATGCTCGCGATGGCGAAAGACAACTGGGCCTTTGTGGGAGTCGTAGCAACGGACGCCTTCGAATACTGATGTTCCGTAATGTAGTGCATGCGACATGACACTGACTTTCGCCTCTTCCCACTTCACCATTTCACCGTTAAACCAAATGAACTCTGCTTTTTTTGTACTCATTGTCTGTCCCTTACGATTTATGCACGTATTTGTTGTGTTTGATGTTGTGTGATGTGAACGCTAGCCACATCAATTAATTTAGTCAGTTGCGTCGATAACAATTCAATACCACGGTTACTGGCGACTGTCATTTCAATGTTGACCTGTTGTGGCCCTGAGGTTTGTGCCATTTGCATCGTTTTGATTTCGAAGCCTCTATGCCGCACAACCCTCAGAATACGTTCTAATACTTCTGGACGATGACTCGCGGCGATAGTGAGTTGATGCTGGTTCATGCGCTTTTCTCCATCATATTAGTGTTACTCGCACCGGGTGGAACGAGCGGCCAAACATTTTCGTTTTCGTCGATCTGTACGTGTAAGAAGTAAGCCGTCGGCGCGGCTAAAAATTCGTTTAAGGCGGACTCAATCTCATCTTTCTTACTGATACTTCTGCCCGGTATATCGAAGGCCCGTGCGAGCATTAAGAAATCTGGGTTGTCGGTAAGTAACGTTTCGCTATAACGCTCTTCAAAGAATAATTCCTGCCACTGGCGGACCATACCTAGCCGTTGGTTGTCTAGCAGTAAGATTTTTACCGGTAGTTGTTTACGTTTAAGTGTTCCCAATTCTTGAATATTCATCATTATCGACCCATCTCCCGATACGCAAATTACCGTATCGTTAGGACGAGCGACTTGCGCGCCGATCGCAGCAGGCAGACCAAAGCCCATGGTGCCTAATCCGCTCGAGGTGATGAAATTTTCCGGCTGATTGAAGAACATATGCTGTGCTGTCCACATTTGATGTTGGCCAACATCAGTGGTCACTACGCTATTCGACGGCATTTTCTGCGCCAGCTGGTTAAGTAAAGCAGGGGCAAAGATGGGTGCGCCGGGATGATTATAATCTGGCTGAGTATCACGCTTTAACGCTGACACATGATCGATCCAAGGAGCGATCGATAGCGTCATCGCCAACTGCGGCAGCAGTGTCGCGAGGTCGCCTTGTAAACCGACATGAGCACGGCGTAATTTATTCAACTCTGCAGGATCGATGTCCATATGGATAACGGCAGCATGGGGTGCAAAAGTATCAAGTTTCCCGGTAACACGGTCGTCAAAGCGAGCACCGATGGCAATCAGTAAGTCGCTTTCCTGTACAGCCAAGTTTGCCGCCTTGCTCCCGTGCATCCCCAGCATACCTAGATAAGTCGCGCTATCGTGAAGAACGGAGCCTAGTCCTTTTAAGGTGCAAACGGAAGGAAGTGAGGTCTCTAATAAAAAGGTACGTAGTTCAGAGACTGCTCCCGCCATACCAACGCCGCCCCCCACATAGACGATTGGTTTTTTAGCTTGCAGTAGTAAAGCTCTTGCTTCATCCAACTCGCCAGAGAAGGTGTGGTTATTCTGTGAGACGGTGCTTAGTACCGGATGAAAATCGGCGACCCCCATTTGAATATCTTTGGGGATATCCACTAACACCGGACCAGGACGGCCGGACTGCGCAAGAGCAAAAGCATCTGCTAGGATTTGTGGGAGTTCTTCGGCATTTTGCACCATGAAACTATGCTTAGTACAGGCAAGTGAGAGGCCTAGGACATCAATTTCTTGGAAGGCGTCAGTACCAATCACCGCAGAAGAAACTTGACCGGTGATGGCGACAATTGGGACTGAATCCATCATGGCATCAGCAAGACCCGTAATTAAATTGGTTGCACCAGGTCCTGATGTCGCGATACAAACGCCTGTTTTCCCCGTCGCTCGTGCATAGCCTATCGCCGCAATAACTGCGCCCTGCTCGTGCCGACACAGTAAGTGCTCTACTCCGCCATCGTATAATGCGTCGTAGACCGGCATGATTGCGCCGCCAGGATACCCAAATACTGTTTCAATTCCTTGCCCTCTCAGGGCATGTACTACCCACTGCGCACCAGTCATCGTTAAACCTCTGCCTTTTTTGGGTTATACAGAATTTTCTGCTGAAAATACTGCTACCCTATCTTTTATTATTTTGTTGTGTTTGGACCAAAAAAAAACCCCCGTACTGTGAAGTGCGGGGGTTTTCTTTAGATTACGACTTGATTTTTAAGCCTTTTCTCTTCCGAACGTAGCCCCGCAGGATGGGAGAATAATCACCACCACGCTAATGAGAATAAGGCTAATCACTCGTAAAAGGGCTTTCATAATCAGTTCAGATATTCATCTTAATGGAATCAATACCTACAGAGTTATCATAGTTTTTATCAATAACGCAATATTTTTTTGTTTCCAACCACATTGGAGTTTTAAAAAATTATGGTTAACGATTTGATTTTTATGTACTAAGTAAAAAAAAGTATTTCTGTAAGTTCTTAAGAATTTAATCGAGATATCTCCCAATAAAATTAAAACAACCCAAATAACTATTTCGATTATTGGCATACTTCTAATGAAAGCGGAGGTGATAATGGCAATTGCAAAGGTTCTTACTCGACAACATGCAGGTCTCAACAGCACACTTGTTACCATCGAGATTGATATTAGTCAGGGCCTACCCAGTTTTACCCTCATCGGCCTTAGCAGCGCTGCCTCACGAGGAATTCGCGCAAGGGTACGTAGCGCCATCATTAACAGTGGGTATCACTTCCCTGCGAAAAAAATGACATTGAGTTTAACGCCGGATGAGGATGTTAACGAGGGCAATAATTATGACTTACCGATAGCTATCGCTATTCTTATCGCATCAGGGCAGGTTATATCTAGACGTAAGGAAGGTTACGAGTACTACTCAGGCTTATCCCTAGAAGGCTCGTTAAGTAGCTGTAAGGGAGCTATATCGGCGATAATTGCCGCCATTGGGGTGAACCACTGTATTATTGTCCCGGAGAGTGCCTATATCCCTGAGCTGAACTTCAACAGGGAATCCATTATCTACGCACAAAACTTGAAACAGGTCTGTCGCTATCTACAGGGCGAGCTTCCTGTGCCTGCACGGCATGTCAAACCAGCATCCAACACCCCACCCTTATTAGGAAACGATTTACAGACAATCGCTGGACAGTATTATTCTAAGCGTGCTCTAGAAATCGCTGCCGCTGGGGGCCATAGTTTACTTATGATTGGACCTCCTGGTACGGGGAAGACAAGCCTAGCCTTTTGTCTTCCTGGCTTACTACCGGATTTAACTCAGCAAGAAAGGTTAGAGCTTGCACAGGTCGTTAATTTAACGACTGGTCATATTGATTTACCCCTATCCCGTCCCTTCAGAGCACCACATCATAGTATTACCGCAGCGGGATTGATTGGGAGCATTCATCCCTCGTCACTAGGTGAAATAACCCTTGCACATCAAGGTGTATTATTTTTGGACGAACTTCTAGAGTTTAATAGGAAAACCTTAGATGCCTTGAGAACACCCGTGGAGCTAGGTTACGTTGCACTTTCACGGGCTAAAAAACACGTTATCTATCCCGCGAGGTTTCAGTTAGTGGCCGCGATGAACCTCCCCTTGTCCTATGGCTTATCAGACTCTAGGGGATGTAGATCAAAATATATATCGAATAAGCTTGAGCGTAGCATATCAGCTGCATTAACTGACCGATTTCAACTCTCTATCGAGGTTACCGCCCCTTCTAAAGAGCTCATGCAGTCGAAAGGTGAATCTAGCCTGGAGGTCCGTAACAGAGTCGTGATTGCCCGGAGAGTACAATTGCAAAGGCAGGGTATGGAAAACGCATTATTGTGTACAAATGGAATAAGCCGCTACTGTGCCATCTCATCAGATGATTCGAATTGGCTATGTGGCTGTTTAGAAAAATTGTCTCTTTCTCACCGAGCATTTCTGCATATCTTAAGAATTGCTCGAACAATTGCCGATCTACAGAATGACACGGAAATTAGTAGGACATCGCTTCAAGAAGCATTAAGTTACCGCTATGCTGATCGTATTAGTCAGTATTTGACACAGCTTTATGAATAAAAAGACCCACCTTAGTGGGCCAATTAATTAATCGTCGCTGTCGCTATAGTCTTCGACAGTATCCATTTGTGGCTTGCCACCTGATAGGGTATGAAAACGCTTAGGGCGTTTAATACGCGCCATATACTTAGACCACACCTTCTCAGCTTCAGTCACCGCGGGGCGCTGGCCTCGGCAGACTTCAACAAATTGTTGTTCTTCATCGGTCACTGGATCGCGCTTGGCTAAATCTAGCTCGTTCATTGCAAATCCCTGACGCTCTAACAGTTGAGCTTCTTTGATCGTGAAATCTCCATGACGTGAGAATCCACGAGGGTAATGCTTGTTATCGAAAAAACGGTGGGTAGTTACAAAGCTTTCCGCCATATAACACGCTCCTGCTTCTATTATTAGCTGAGTAGTTCATGCCGCGGAGTATTAGTTAGGCTTGACAAAGTGTAAAACAAAAGATTTAAATTGATACGATAAATTTTTTTGGAGAAGTCCTTTGGATACTGAATTACTCAAAACTTTCCTGGAAGTGAGCCGCACACGTCACTTTGGCCGTGCTGCAGAAGCGCTTTATCTTACTCAATCTGCAGTGAGTTTTCGAATTAGGCAATTGGAGAATCAGCTTGGCGTAAGCTTATTTACCCGTCATAGAAACAATATACGATTAACTACAGCTGGCGAAAAGCTTCGGCCTTACGCAGAATCGTTGATGGCCACGTGGGCACAGGCAAAAAAGGATGTTGCACTGGCCCTACAGCATCATGAGTTGTCCGTAGGAGCGAGCACGGCATTGTGGGAGGCCTATCTTACTAATTGGCTTAAGACGTTATATGCTGAATATGAGGAGCTTCATATCGAAGCGAGGGTCGCGCAGCGACACCTGTTAGTAAAGCAAATACATGAGCGTCAGTTAGATTTATTAATTACTACCGAAGCACCAAAAATGGATGAGCTTATTAGCCAACCTATTGGGTCGTTAAACTTGGCTCTATTTCGCTCCAGAAATAGTACAGAAGTAGAAAATTACCGGTATATTAAAGTTGAATGGGGCGCTGATTTCCAATATCACGATGAATATCTCGCAGAAATCGATGACTCTTATTTGCTGACAACCACTTCTGCCAATATTGCCCGAGAACTTCTTGGCTCAACACAAAGTTGTGCGTTCCTTCCTGATTATTGGGAGGAGTTATACCCAGATCTTGTAAAAATGGATAACTCTCCGGTTATCCCGAGGACACTTTATGCTGTATGGCTGCAAAATAGTGATCATTTAGAAGAATTAAAGCAGTTAGCGAAGGTTCCGGTGAGTGTAGGTTAGGGATTGGATGTTAGGCGTTGGACGTTGAAGAGCGGATAACGCCTATTTTAGTAGGTATAAATATCAATACGCTAATTATAGGCAAAAAAAAATCCTTTACGTATGTAAAGGATTCTACTTTCTGGCAGGGGCGGAGGGACTCGAACCCCCAACACCCGGTTTTGGAGACCGGTGCTCTACCAATTGAACTACGCCCCTAAAAAGGTGGCGGAACGGACGGGGCTCGAACCCGCGACCCCCTGCGTGACAGGCAGGTATTCTAACCAACTGAACTACCGCTC
>NZ_JABBFP010000008.1 GCF_018494085.1 Rosenbergiella collisarenosi
GCGGGACTTGAACCCGCACAGCCTTACAGCCGAGGGATTTTAAATCCCTTGTGTCTACCGATTTCACCACCTGGGCAAATTCTATTTTGTCATTATCAAAGGGGATAATGATCGACTACTGAGTTACCCAATTTGGGTAGAACTGAATATTAACATCCGCTTAAGCGGTAATTCGACATTACAAACAGTGCTTATAATAAATATCGATGGTGCCCAGGGCGGGACTTGAACCCGCACAGCCTTACAGCCGAGGGATTTTAAATCCCTTGTGTCTACCGATTTCACCACCTGGGCAGAATTTGGAGGCGCGTCCCGGAGTCGAACCGAGGTACACGGATTTGCAATCCGCTGCATAGCCACTCTGCCAACGCGCCATAATTCTGGTACTGCTTTTCAGGAGAAGAAGACTCACTGAAGTTGAATTAACTTCTTGTTTTTCAAAGTGTTAATTCATATCCCTGTTCGGAATGGTGGCTATTATGGACTGTCTTCATGGGGTTGGCAATAGCCATAACCACTTTTTTTGGCATTTCAGCCTCGACCGACTGAAAAACCATCACTATGACGTAATGGTAAACAAAAATTGCTTAAGAATTCATTAGATCGTTACGTGATGCCTTGAGATATTGAAACATCGACCAAAACGTTAGGATTGCCGCAACGTACAACGCCACGATCCCTACCAACGTGAAGGCTTCTGAAGGACGCCAGAGCAGTGCTAAGAGTGCAAACATCTGTGCGCTAGTTTTAAACTTGCCAATCCAAGATACCGCGACACTACTACGTTTACCGATCTCTGCCATCCATTCGCGTAGCGCTGAAATAATAATTTCACGCGCGATCATCGTGGCCGCAGGTAAGGTTATCCACCAGCTATGGAAGTGTTCGGTCACTAATACTAGCGCGATGGCGACTAACACCTTATCGGCAACCGGATCGAGAAATGCCCCGAAGGCGGTAGTTTGTTTTAAACGACGTGCGAGAAACCCATCGAACCAATCGGTCACGGCGGCAATGACGAACAGCAATGCCGTAACGGTTGGCCCCCAACTAAAAGGCATGTAGAACGCTAGAACGAAAAAGGGGATCAGAATAACGCGAAACAGCGTTAAATACGTCGGTATTGTAAATTGCATATGCAACAGAGGCCTAGCAGTGTGAGCGAGGCCCTATGTTCCTACATTGTTCACCCTGTTTCAATGCTAGTGTTTAAGTGAATAAAATATTTTTTCGGCAAGACTGGAGGAAATGCCAGGAACGCTAGCGATTTCCTCAATAGAAGCATTTTTGAGCGGCTGTAGCCCGCCCATATATTTTAATAATTGCTGACGTCGTTTAGGGCCAATGCCTTCAATATCTTCTAAAGAACTGGTCGATTTTACTTTGGCGCGTTTTTTACGGTGCCCGGCGATCGCATGATTGTGTGACTCATCGCGGATATGTTGGATCAGGTGTAATGCCGGATCGTCTGCAGGGAGCGACATGCCCTCCCCCACCGGGATCTTAAACAGCGTCTCTAGCCCAGCCTTGCGATCACTCCCCTTCGCGACACCGAGTAACAGGGGTTTAGTCTTATCCCAGGGAACATCAAGCTGTGCGAAGACATCGATCGCCTGTGCAAGTTGCCCCTTGCCCCCATCGATAATAATCAGATCAGGGATTTTTTCAGGTTCTAACGGCTTACCATAACGACGGCGCAATACCTGGCGCATCGCCGCGTAGTCGTCCCCTGGGGTAATGCCCTCAATATTGAAGCGACGATATTCGGCACGCACCGGTCCTTGTGGATCGAACACTACGCAGGAGGCAATGGTTTGCTCACCCATCGTATGGCTAATATCGAAACATTCCATGCGCTGCAGCGTCGGTAAATTAAGATACTCGGTAAGGGCTTTGAAACGCTGAGTCAGTGTCGAGTACTGCGAGCGCTTGGCGACGAGCGCCGACGTCGCGTTAGTTCTCGCCAGCTTCAGATAACGCGCGCGATCGCCACGGGGTTGCGTTTGTAACTGAATTTTACGTCCTGCCAGTTCAGACAAGGAGTCACTCAGGACCTCTTTCTCCTCAAGGGGGAAATCAAGCAGGATGTGAGAAGGCAGTGAACGAGACTCGCTACCTTGCAGATAAAATTGACCGACGAAGGTTTGCACCACTTCGGTGAGTTCAGTATTGGGGGGCACTTTCGGGAAATAGCTGCGGCTACCCAGCACTTTTCCTTGGCGGATAAACAGCACATGAACACAAGCTAATCCAGAATCATACGCCACACTTATTGCATCCAGATCATCGCCTTGATTAGAGACAAACTGTTTCTCGGTGACTCGTCGCACCGCTTGGATTTGATCCCTAAGTCTGCCCGCTTCTTCAAATTTCAACGCCTGACTGGCTTGTTCCATTCTCGACACTAATTGGCGCAGGACTTGATCGTCCTTCCCCGACAAGAATAGACGCACGTAATCGGTCTGCAGTTTATACTCTTCTTCACTGACCAAGCCTTCAACACAAGGGCCAAGGCAGCGGCCGATTTGATATTGCAAACAAGGCCGGGTTCGGTTGCGGTAGACGCTATTCTCACATTGGCGGATAGGAAAAATTTTCTGTAGCAGGATGAGGGTTTCTTTCACCGCATAGCCATTTGGGAAAGGACCATAATAGTCCCCTTTCGCCTGTTTGGCTCCACGGTGCATCGCTAGCCGCGGGTGCTTATCACCACTCAAGAAAATAAACGGATAGGACTTATCATCACGCAATAATACGTTATAGCGTGGTTGGTAGAGCTTGATGTAATTATGTTCAAGCAACAACGCCTCGGTTTCGGTATGCGTGACCGTGACATCAATATGCGCGATATTAGCGACGAGCGCTTCAGTCTTGCGACTCCCGACGTGTTGACGAAAGTAGCTGCTCAGCCTTTTTTTAAGGTCTTTAGCTTTACCGACATAAATCACCTGCTGCTTAGCGTCGTACATTCGATACACGCCAGGCTGATGAGTTACATGTTTTAAAAATTCTTTTGCATCAAATTGTTCAGTCACACCGCCGCCCTAGGTCTAGAAATTTTCTTTCGTGGCTTATCGTTATCTCAATCTTGTCACGCTTATCACTATTATGGCTCACATAACTCTTCTCAGCTAGGTTCGGCGCTATATGGCAGTAAAGTTATTGTGCTACACTCTGCGCAATTTATTTATCAATTGGAGAGAACATAATGAGCCAAGCAATCACTACCGCTCAAGATGTTGAGAGTTTGTCGAAAGAAGTCACCTGTATGAAGATGTTAGTCGCCTGTATGTTGAAATCGATGGGGCAAGTCGATGCAGGTAAAGCTATCCTTCGTATGGAGCGTCAATTAGCGTGTTTAGAAGAGGGTGAAGATAAAACTCAATTCTCCGCTACCCTACAACAAATCAAAACTGCCTACCTCGCGTAATGCCTTAAATACCTCCTCTAACAGGAGGTATTTTCTACAATATTTCCTCTATTTAATACTTTGTGATGCCAATACGTCGCCGCCTATTCTCAAAGCTTAGCGGAGTATGTTACAAATCCCTTCTACGATCTAAAAATAACAATAACGATTGGCTATCATCATCACAGGAAATCTTTCATGACGAATCATACCGATCCCCAGCACTCGGAAACGGGTACAGGTTCATTGAAGCGCAGTTTGGATAATCGGCATATCCAATTAATCGCAATTGGCGGAGCAATCGGCACCGGCTTATTTATGGGCTCGGGCAAAACGATTAGCTTAGCCGGCCCTTCCATTATCTTTGTCTACATGCTGATCGGCTTTATGCTGTTTTTTGTAATGCGCGCAATGGGCGAATTACTACTCGCAAATCTGGAATACAAATCTTTCAGCGATTTCGCCGCAGATCTTTTAGGCCCTTGGGCTGGCTATTTTACCGGCTGGACCTACTGGTTTTGCTGGGTGGTCACCGGTGTCGCAGATATCGTGGCAATCAGCGCCTACTTCCAATTTTGGTTCCCAGATTTCTCGGTATGGTTGAGTGCCATTCTCTGTGTCGCTACTTTTTTAGTGCTGAATATCGCCACCGTAAAGCTATTCGGCGAGATGGAGTTCTGGTTCGCGATCATTAAGATTGTCGCTATCGTCAGCCTTATCGTGGTGGGTGTGGTGTTGATCGCCTCGCACTATGCGCTGCCGAACGGGACTTATGCCACGATGAGCAATATCTGGTCGCACGGCGGCATGTTCCCGAAAGGCGTTTCAGGGTTCTTTGCTGGTTTCCAGATTGCCGTCTTCGCCTTCGTAGGAATTGAACTGGTCGGAACCGCTGCAGCAGAGACTCATAACCCGCAGAAGGTGTTGCCTAAAGCCATCAACTCCATTCCACTGCGTATCATTATGTTCTACGTCTTGGCCCTATGCGTCATTATGGCGGTCACGCCTTGGAACGAGATCGATCCGACCCGTAGCCCGTTCGTGGCCATGTTTGTGCTAATTGGGCTCCCCGCTGCCGCAGGGATTGTGAACTTTGTGGTACTCACCTCTGCAGCGTCCTCCGCCAACAGTGGTATTTTCTCTACTAGCCGAATGCTGTTTGGCTTATCGGAACAGGGCGTCGCCTCGAAGCGGTTTGGCCGATTATCTAAGCGGTCTGTACCCGTGAATGGATTACTCTTCTCATGCTTATGCCTATTTCTGGGCGTCGCATTGATCTACTTAATCCCGAATGTGATGACCGTCTTTACCCTAGTCACCACCGTTTCGGCCATTCTATTTATGTTCGTCTGGTCGATTATTCTCTGCTCTTACCTCGTCTATCGTAAGAAATTCCCAGAGAAGCATCAGGCATCGTCGTTCAAGATGCCTGGCGGTAAAGCCATGTGTTGGGTCGTACTGGCTTTCTTTGCTTTTATTATCGTGTTGTTGACACTACAACCCGACACGCGTCAGGCACTCAGCGTGACGCCAATCTGGTTCGTGCTGTTAGCCATCGGCTGGTGGTTCAAGCGTAAAAAGCTTAATGCGTAGTGAATGACAAAACGGGCCAGCTGGCCCGTTTTTATTTACCGCGCGCGGTTCGACGCCGAAGTTTAAGTTCGCTAACCAACACTCCTGCCACAATTAATACGCCCCCCAGTAGCGCTAGGCTAGGTAAGACCTCCCCCGCTAAACGCCCGGCCACTCCAGCCCAGACAGGCTCACCCGCATAAATAACGGTAGCACGGGTGGGAGAGACACTCTGCTGAGCCCAGTTCATAGTCAGCTGAATAATGGCACTCATTAACCCTAACCCCGCAGCACTTAATAGAACCGAGGATGACAGGTGAGTGGCAGACTCCCCCGCAGGAACCATAAATAAGAATGAAAACAGCGAGGCCGCGGCGAGCTGAATGATAGTGACCCGCTTCGTATCAACCTGCCCGGCATAGCCGCTAATCAGGATAATCTCTCCCGCTATTGCCAATGTACTTAGGAGCGTAACGCACTCGCCGATCCCCAGACCTGCCGTCG
This sequence comes from Rosenbergiella collisarenosi, assembly GCF_018494085.1. Taxonomy (GTDB): domain Bacteria; phylum Pseudomonadota; class Gammaproteobacteria; order Enterobacterales; family Enterobacteriaceae; genus Rosenbergiella; species Rosenbergiella collisarenosi. Next base: position 5,486 of record NZ_JABBFP010000008.1, read on the forward strand.
TACCGCCGCTGTTCCCAGATAAAAGCAGTAAACCAATAAAGGCTAGCACGATGCCACACCACGACATCAGTCGCGGGGGACGTTTTAAGAAAATCCATTGCAATAGCGGTACTAACGGCACATACATTGCGGTCATAAAGGCCGATTGGCTGCTGGAGATTGTCTGCATGCCCCACGTCTGAAAGCTATAGCCAATCGCGATACAAAAACCGATCAGTCCACCCGCTTGCAGATCTTTCGCCGTCATCCCACCTAGACTTCGCCAAAATACAGCCGCGAGTAGCAGCGCTGCGACCGCGAAACGGATACCCACGAAAAAGAAAGGACTGGCGCTTCGCATTGCGTGATGCACGATAAGGAAGGTTGCTCCCCAGAGCATTGTAATAAGAATGAGCGTGGCTTCTTGCCGAGACACCTTGATTGCAACGGGCGATTTCACTGGCTTTCCTTTGAGTTTGGATAAGAACGATAGAGTGTAGGACGTTAGCGATAGACCGCTTGTTGACCTCAAACAGCCTTGTAGCCGTTATAAGCTAAATCATCGAGAAGGAGGGAAGATAACATGAAGCGAGAAAGCAAAAAACCAGCCGTAGGCTGGTTTCTTAAATAGTGGCGGAGGAGGAGAGATTCGAACTCTCGGATGGTTGCCCATCGGCGGTTTTCAAGACCGCTGCCTTCAGCCGCTCGGCCACCCCTCCGCAATGAGGCGCACTATAAACACTCCCCTAATTATTGTAAATAGCGAAATGTATCGTTCGCTTGAAAAACAAGCAAAATAACGCTTTATGCCGATAAAACAGTCAAAAAGCAGGTATAACCAAGGTCAGACTGAGGTAAAGATGGGTAAAACGCCTTCAATCCCCGCGTAGAGTTGATTAATTTGTAGCAACCACAATAATAAAGGGATGTATCATGGAAAAAACAATTACTTCATCTCGGCTTAGCCAGGTCATTACTTCTCATCACGTTTTACGCAACACCTATCTATTATTAGCACTAACGCTAACGTTCTCTGCGTTAACGGCTACCGCGAGCACGCTGCTTAACCTCCCTGCCCCTGGATTTATCCTGACTTTGGCAGGCTTTTACGGTTTGATGTATTTAACGCATCGCTTAGCCGACCGTCCGGTGGGTATCCTTGCCGCGTTTGCCTTCACCGGGTTCCTCGGTTACTGCCTCGGGCCAATTCTTAGTCGTTATCTGAGCCTAGGCATGGGTGAGACCATCGCCTTTGCTTTAGCAGGCACCGCAGTGGTATTTTTCTGCTGTTCAGCGTATGTCCTGACGACGCGCCGCGATATGTCTTTCTTGCAGGGGATGTTGGTTACGGGGTTTGTCGTCCTGTTAGTCGCGGTTATTGCGAATCTTTTCTTACACCTTCCCGCGCTTCAGATGACGATTAGTGTACTGTTTATTCTCTTTTCGTCCGCGGCCATTCTTTGGGAAACGAGCAATATAGTCCAGGGTGGTGAAACCAATTATATTCGCGCCACCGTAAGCTTATATGTTTCGCTCTACAATATTTTTGTGAGCCTTCTCAGCCTATTGGGAATAACCTCTCGTAACGATTAAGTTCTATAAACCTAGTCGACCGACAGCCTTTAGTAATAAAGGCTGTTTTTTTAGGTATGAAACTTGGTAACATCGCGGGGTTGATGGATGGGATGATAACGATGATGTTCGATAATAAAGAAATAGAGACCGATAACGAAGGTTACTTGAAAAATAGTGCTGACTGGGGTGAACCCCTTGCGGAATCCATCGCTCAGCGCGAAGCGATCACTCTCACCCCGGAACATTGGCAAGTTATCTATTTCGTCAGAGATTTCTACACAGAGTTTAATACTTCACCGGCCATTCGCATGCTAGTTAAAGCGATGGCGAAAAAATTTGGTGAAGAAAAAGGCAATAGCCGCTATTTATTCCGCCTTTTCCCAGAAGGACCTGCCAAACAGGCAACGAAAATCGCAGGGCTACCTAAGCCCGCTAAATGTTTATAAGCCGATAGAGACGAAAAAACGTTTGCTCTCGGCGATACCCTTTTACCACCCCTAACGTTAAGATTATTATGACTGCACGAATTATTCTGGCGAAAGGACGCGAAAAATCGCTCCTTCGTAAACATCCTTGGATCTTCTCCGGCGCAATCGCCAAAATGGAAGGTAAAGCCTCTTCTGGCGATACCGTCGATGTGTGCGACTCAACGGGTCGTTGGCTTGCCAAAGCGGCCTTTTCTCCCTCCTCGCAAATCCGTGCGCGCGTGTGGAGTTTCGATCCCAACGAAAGCATCGATATCGACTTCTTTGTGCGTAAACTCTCGCAAGCACTGAAACTGCGTACTTGGCTTGCCGAAAAAGATAATCTCGATAGTTATCGGCTGATCGCTGGCGAGTCAGACGGCCTACCGGGCATCACCATCGACAGATTTGGCCAATTCTTGGTATTACAGCTCCTCTCTGCCGGAGCGGAATATCAACGCCCTGCCCTGACCACTGCACTGCAACAGGTCTTTCCCGATTGCCATCTTTATGAGCGCTCAGATGTTGCGGTAAGGAAGAAAGAGGGTCTGGAGCCAGTACAAGGCGTGATCGCGGGTGATACGCCTCCAGCATTACTGCCGATCACCGAGCATGGGATGAAGCTATTAGTTGATATCCAACATGGGCATAAGACCGGCTATTATCTCGATCAACGCGATAGCCGTTTCGGCCTGCGTCGCTATTCAGCAGACGCCGAAGTCTTAAACTGTTTCTCCTATACCGGTGGCTTTGCTGTCTCAGCCCTACTCGGCGGCTGTAAGAGCGTAACCAGCGTGGATACGTCGCAAGAAGCCTTAGACATTGCTCGTCAAAATATCACCTTGAACCAGCTCGACCTATCGAAAGCCGAGTTCCTGCGTGACGACGTATTTAAACTCCTGCGCCGTTATCGCGACGAAGGTAAGCGTTTCGATGTCATTGTGATGGACCCCCCGAAGTTTGTTGAAAATAAAAACCAACTGATGGGCGCCTGCCGCGGTTATAAAGATATCAATATGTTGGCGATGCAATTGTTGCGTCCAGGTGGCTTTTTGCTGACGTTCTCGTGCTCTGGACTGATGACGACGGATCTGTTCCAAAAAATCATCGCCGATGCCGCCGTTGATGCCGGACGTACCGCACAGTTTATCGAGCAATTTCGCCAGGCGGCTGATCACCCGGTGAGCAGCGCTTATCCAGAAGGGTTATATTTAAAAGGCTTCGTTTGCCAAGTCGACTGACTTGAAAAAAAGATAATTGCCCCCAGATCTCTCATCACTACACTGTTGGAGACTATTATGATCAGCTGCAAATTCGGAATTGGTCAGCACGTGCGTCATCAACTGACGGGAGCGTTGGGGGTGATTGTCGATATGGACCCGGCGTATGCACTCCAAACGCCCACCCCACAAAGCCTCATCATTCACGAAGGATTGTTAGTGCTGCCTTGGTACTATGTGGTGATGGAAGATGAAGGGGGCGACACGGTGCAAACCTACGTCGCAGAATCGCAATTAACCGGGGAACTGTCTAATGAGCACCTCGATAACCCCGAGTTAGACGATATCGCAGAGCGCGTACGTTCGAAAATCACCTCCCCCCTTCTACGCCACTAAGCCCCCATGGGGCTTAGGCTTTCTTCGCCACGGGCACCCCAAGCTGTTTAAGTTCTCCGACGAAAGGCGAAGGGTTTTCCTGATTAAACAGCAGCCATGACCGCTGTTTGGCCCGGGTTAATGCGACATAGGCGAGTCGCCGTTCTTCTGCATGGGGATAGTCTTCTTGCACGGCTAACACTCCCCGCTCAATCACAGTTTCTTGATCCGCAGCAGGAAAGCCATCTTTACCGTCATTCATGCCACAGATTACGACATAGTCTGCTTCACGCCCCTTGCTCGCATGAATCGTCATAAATTCGACACTTAGGGTCGGCCAGCGCGTAGCTGCCTTATCGAGAACCTTAGGTTTGAGGTAGTGGTAGCGCGCTAACACTAGGACGGTTTCCTGCTTTGTAACGAAGCCACTAAGCTTATCGAACAGCGCTTCGAGCTGCGTTTCATGCAATAAGGTGATGGTCTTCTTATTGCCTTGGCGCAGGCTGGTGATGTACTTACGAAGCTGCGCAGGGTTCTGCTGGATAAATTGCGAAGCGATATCGCTTTGACGCTGATCGAAGCGATAGGTCGTATCTAGTTGACAGAGTGCAGCCTCGCCAAAGTAGTGGGCGAATTTGGTGGTTAAATCGAGTTGCGCGCCTGCGAAGCGATATATCGCCTGCCAATCATCGCCGACGGCGTAGAGATGGCTATGCTTATTCTGCTGACGTAATAGCGAAATCAGCCTCGCGCGTTGGGGTGAGATATCTTGAAATTCATCGACGAGAAGGTATTTCCAAGGGCTGATAAAGCGGCCTTTCTCAATCAGCCCACAGGCCTGCTCGATAAGACTCGTAAAGTCGACGGCTCCCTCTTCTTTTAACGCCGCCTTCCACGCCTTTAGAATCGGCGTCATCAATTTGATCCGCTTCGTAAATAACGGGCGATCCTCTTCGTTGACCTGCTCAATCATTTGCGCTTGAGTTCCACCGTGCATTCTGATTAGGCCCAGCCATTTATCTAATAATACCGGTATTTTCTTCTGAATATCGGGCTGTTGCCAGTAAAGAGGCTCAGTAACCGACCAGCCTAGATCCTCTTCAAGGCAGTGCCGCCATTGATTTGCTGCGGCTTTTTTCTGACTACATTGTTCAATCCACTGATCGAGTAACAATTTATGGCGCTCTGCCGTATTACTTTCTAGCTCCGTTATTGTCGGGGTTTTATTAGTAACTTGCTGAATGATCGCTAACGCCAGACTATGAAAGGTTTTGGCAGTGACCTGTGCTGCTGCCGTACGCTCGGTAATGCGCTGATTAAGTTCCTCTGCGGCTTTTCGACCAAAGGCCAATACCAGGATCTGCTCAGCGAGAGCCTGTTTACGCAGTATTAACCATGCGGTTTTCGCTACCAGCACCGATGTTTTACCGCTGCCGGCCCCCGCTAGGACTAAAACAGATTTTTCGTCGTTCATCACGGCTTGCCGCTGGGAGGAATTTAACGGGGAGCGTTCTACGGTGGCGAAAAACTCAGCATAGTTTTTTTCTAATTGCGCCATCCATTGCTGATTGCGTTGTTGACGCTGAGTTTCCGGCGCCGTTAACCACGATTGGCAAAACTGCCAGCGGCTATAACTATTGGGAAACTCTTTTAATCGAATCGTTGGGAGAGGCAGCGCGGTAAGGGCATCGTGAATGTGAGACTGTAAGTCACCTAACGACACTTGTGTCAGCCAACCATCTTTTTGTACACGTTGCAGAATGAATGTCTCGGTTTCCTGCAGCAGCTGATCACAAATGGTGACCATCTGTTCCGTCCACGACTGCCACGCTTGCATGAGATGTTGCCAGAAGCGTTGTGTTTCTAGCCACTCTGTTCCATGGAGACGAACCACCTTTTGGTCCGCGAGTTCAAACTCCAATTCGCCCCACACGACTCCGCGCTTGCAACGGATACCGATCAATTGGTTAAAAGGTATAATGTATTCATGATGATCGCCTGAAACCTCGATCCCTGCGCTAAGCATACGAACCCGATGATAAGGATGCTGTGCGAGCTTCTTTCCGATTGACGTTGCTTTTAGTTCCATGCACCTGACCATTGATTTACACTATCTCTGTTTTCGATTTTAACTGCCAATAGGCCGAGCCTCCAGATAAATCTACCTCGATATAAACTTCAATAGGGATGATCATTGCATGCGAAGTGTGCTCAATATTTTAAATTTTTTCCTCGGCGGTTTTTTTACCAGCCTCTCTTGGTTAATCGTAACGCTATTAACCGTGGTCTTTATTTTTACCCTTCCACTGACGCGTTCATGTTGGGAAATTACAAAACTATCGTTCGTCCCCTTCGGTAATGAGGCCGTACATGTCGATCTACTGAGACCCGAAAGTAAAAATCGCCTCATGAATTCTGGCGGTACCTTACTCAATGTCGTGTGGCTGGTGCTCTTCGGTTGGTGGCTCTGTCTCTCACATATCTCTGTCGGGATTGCACAGTGTGTGACGATAATCGGTATCCCTACTGGTCTTGCACATTTCAAAATTGCCGTGATCGCGTTGTGGCCAGTCGGGCGTCGCGTGGTCAGCGTAGAGCAAGCTCAAGCCGCGCGTGACAGCGCAGCGCGACTACAATACGGTAACTGATCGTGATCCCTCGCCGCGCACTTCATCGACACTGGCAACATTACGTTCTGAATCGGCTATGGCAAGAGCCGGTTAGGATCTTTCTCGCGATGAGTTGCGTGGCAATTTTTGCTTGGCAGCACCATACGGTGATCTGGACGATCCCCCTTATCCTTGGGATTGTCGCAGCAGCCCTCACCGATATCGACGACCGTCTCACGGGTCGTGTAAAGAATATTGTTATTACGCTGGTGAGTTTCGCTATCGCCACGACGAGCGTTGAGTTACTTTTCCCCTATCCGGCATTATTTATTTGTGGGTTAGGTCTATCAAGCTGGGCATTTATCATGCTTGGCGCCTTAGGGCAGCGCTACGCAACGATCGCTTTTGGCGCTATCTTGATTGCTATTTATACCATGTTGGGGATTGGACTGTTCCCTAAATGGTATATACAGCCTTTATTCCTGCTTGCTGGCGCGGGGGTGTACTATCTTTTTACGCTATTTAACCATCTTCTTTTTCCTGCTCGCCCGGTAGAGGCACAGTTGATTAGCACTTATAACGCACTTGCTAAATATCTAGACACTAAAGCGACACTGTTCGACCCCGATGGCGACGCGCAACAAGCCCGCCCCTTGTACAAGGTGTCGCTGGCAAATAGTCAGTTGGTTCAGCAACTCAATACCGTTAAAACTGCCATCCAGAGTCGCCTACGCGGAGACCGGGCAAGTAGCGCTAGCCGACGTGCTCTGCTTTACTACTTCGTCGCGCAGGAAATCCACGAACGAGCGAACTCATCACATATCGATCATCCCCGCTTACAGGATGACTGGCACTTCAATGAGTTGATGTTCCGCTTTGAACGTTTACTGCATCAACAAGCACTAGCCTGTCGCAATATTGCAGAGAGCCTACAGACCAAACAAGATTACCACCATAGTCGTAATTTCGAACGCGCCTTCCTGAAAGTTGAGGCTGCTCTTGAAAGAATATCTTCTTTTGCTGAAAAAGAGAGTTGCGAACGGTTACGTTGGTTGTTGAAGAATTTACGGGCCATCGATAGCCAACTTGCATCTGTCGCCTCGGAGCAGCTTGCGGCTACCGATTGGCACACGATCGACACTGAACTTTCTTTCGAGGGGTTACAGGGATGGCAGGATATAAAATCACGTTTCAAAAGCCATCTTACCCCTAAGTCTCCGTTATTTCGGCACGCCTTTAGAGTCAGTATTGTGCTCTGCCTCGGGTATTTATTTATTCAGACCATCGGCTTAGAACGCGGCTACTGGATACTTCTCACCTCGCTGTTTGTTTGCCAACCTAACTACTCCGCGACTAAACGCCGCTTAGCATTGAGAGTTATCGGAACGCTTGTCGGAATAGCGATTGGCTTACCTTTACTCTGGCTCGTGCCTTCATTACCTGGTCAATTAGTCGCCATTGTACTATTCGGCGTCTTATTCTTTTTATTTAGGCAGGTGCAATACGCGCAGGCCACGCTCTTTATTACATTAATGGTTCTATTTTGTTTTAACTTGCTTGGGGAAGGGTTTAACGTCGCGTTACCACGTATTACCGATACATTAATCGGTTGTGGACTGGCTTGGCTAGCAGTGAGTTATATTTTCCCCGATTGGCATTATCGACAATTTTCAGCCGTCATTGCAAAAGCTTACGCTGCTAATCTGGATTACTTAAAAGCGGTTACTTATCAGTATCAAAACGGTAAAGATAATGGCGTCGCGTACCGTATCGCCCGGCGTAATGCACATAACGCCGATGCTGAGCTCGCGTCGGTGATTACCCTTTCTGAAGAAAAAGCTTGGCCAAGCCTAGCCGCGAAAGAACGCTCTTTTTCAATACTGTGTACCAATCATAGCTTATTAAGCTACATTGCGGCGCTAGGGGCTCACCGCCAGCGTATTGGTAACCAGCAGTTAGTTGACTTATTGCATGATCTTGCCGCCTACGCAGAGGGCCATCAGCATCTTAATAATGAGGAGATGTCGGCTGCCCTCGCAGCGCTTAGATTACGCGCTGATTCCTTAGAGATTGATGACGAGCCACAAAAAGCACTGATTATTCAGCAGGTCTCATTGATCATTCATACTCTGAGCGAGATAAATAAAGCTAAACCGCTACAGTTAATACTGTAGGGTGCGTTAAGGTAGGTATCGAACGACTAGCGGTAAAAGCGCTATGCCACCGTATGAGTTCGTGCCTAACGCTTTGCGGTAGAACAGCATGGTGAATACCCATGATTGCCCCTTGTAGATAAAAGAGCGTTGGAAGCCCCAGATGCTTATTACGTTGATACATTAAGGTCCAGCATTGTTGGACACCGGCGTTACGTAACTGCTCTTCCGTATGGATACCGACTTCTCTTAACAACGTTTCAAAGCGGATCCCCAAGTTGGGGAGGTCCTTCAACCTACGGTGCGCCTGTTTGTATACTCTGCAGTTTTTTGCATCTTGTAGTGCAGCCCGCGAGAGTTTGAGTAGGCTTATCTCGTCCTGCCATAGTTGCTCACTCACGCTAAAATAATTTAATGCGATTGCACTACCTCTTTTAGAGAAAATGAAGGGATTAAGCGTATGTTGGCTAAGGTATTGCGACATGACTTCACTTCCTCGCAAATAAACTTCCCCCTGTTTCACTAGCGCAAATACGACGCTATCGATTGAAAGAGAATACCCTCCAAATTGGGTTTTAGATTGAATACAACCCAATGAACAGACTTTATTTGTGAAGTCTGCGATACATTGTTGAGAACGATTCATAGCGATCCTCCTGACCGTGAATTCACTAACTCATTGATATAAATATCCTTATAGGGGCATTTACCTTAAATAATTAAAAGTAGTTGTTCAATTAATAAATATAAAATGCTCGGTATGTATTCCAAATCTCTCAAAGGAGGCAAGAAATGATTGATCTTTGGGTGAAGTAGATTTACTGTATATCCATACAGTGCATAGGAGCTAACCATGATCACACCCCATTCTGTAAATGACACAACAAATTTGGCAATTTCTCTCTCAACGATGAATGACTCGCAGGGCGGGATGAACCAAATTTGTTATGATGATGCTTCGCCATCTCTCCTAAACCTATTGCTTTTACCGGCAATTAAACAACTGGGGCAGCAAGCAAAATGGATGTTATGGCTAACTCCCGAAAACCGACTTGATCGCGCTTGGTTAGAGCACTCAGGTATTTCACTGATTAAGTCTGTTCAGCTCCCCATGCTTACCCATGAACAGAAAATCGACTCAATGACCCAAGCGATTAAATCGGGTAATTATAGCGTGATCACTGTATGGCTAGATGATGAGTTAACACCTGAGCAAGAATATTCGTTAGATTACTCGGCCAAGGAGTCGGAAACTGTCGTCTTCGTTCTGCGCAATAATTCGACAAAAAAGCGCCTTGCCAGACAAGTCGAACGCTATAAAATTCCCACTTTTGCATTTCTTTAAGTTTATTGAGATTTATCTGAAGATTTTTTTTATCAAAATTTAAATCTGCTCAATTAACTAACACTCTCAGGCGGGACAACGCCTGCAAGCACGATTACATTTTTTATCGTTACCGAAGTTCAGTTTTAAATGTAACGGAATGTGTATAAAATGCTGTTTTTTACTGTACATCGTTATATCTTACTTGTAAGTTTTTAAACACGTTGTAGACTTTAGCTCGCTAGGGTGCTCAAAAACCTCCAGTTTTAGCTGAGTATAAAACGAGCGAAAAAGACCCAGCGAAGAATTGCAACGCAGAGCAAATTTTATGCTCATTGCCAATTTTGGATGATAACGAGGCGCAAAATGAAAAAAACAGCTATCGCAATTGCAGTGGCACTAGCAGGTTTAGCAACTACCGTTGCTCAAGCTGCACCAAAAGACGACACTTGGTACGTTGGTGGTAAATTAGGTTGGTCTCAATACCACGACACCGGTTTCTCTGGTAACCACTACCAAGTTACTAACGAAGCGCGTGACAACCAACTGGGTGCTGGTGCATTCGTTGGCTATCAAGCAAACCCATACTTAGGTTTCGAAATGGGTTATGACTGGTTAGGCCGTATGAAATATACTGGTCAAAACCACGGCGCATTCATCGGTCAAGGCGTTCAACTGGCAGCTAAACTTAGCTACCCAATCACTGACGACTTAGACGTTTATACTCGTTTAGGCGGCATGTTATGGCGTGTAGATGCTAAAGATTACCAAGGTCACCACAACATCGACACTGGCGTATCTCCTTTAGCAGCTGCTGGTTTCGAATATGCTCTGACTCAAAACTGGGCAACCCGTTTAGAATACCAATGGGTTAACAACATCGGTGACCGTAACACCACTGGTGCTCGTCCAGACAACGGCATGCTGAGCCTTGGCTTATCTTACCGTTTCGGTCAAGATGACGTTGCTCCAGCGCCAGCTCCAGCTCCAGCGCCAGCGCCAGTTGTTGAAACTAAGCACTTTACTCTGAAATCAGACGTACTGTTCAACTTCAACAAAGCAACTCTGAAAACTTCAGGCCAATCAGCACTGGATCAACTGTACTCACAGTTAAGCAACTTAGATCCTAAAGATGGTTCTGTTGTTGTTCTGGGCTTCACAGACCGTATCGGTTCTGATAGCTACAACCAAAACCTGTCTGAGAAACGTGCTCAATCAGTTGTGGATTACTTAGTATCTAAAGGTATCCCTTCTAACAAGATCTCTGCACGCGGTATGGGCGAATCTAACCCAGTTACTGGCAACACCTGTGACAACGTTAAGAAACGTGCTGCTCTGATCGACTGCTTAGGTCCAGATCGTCGCGTTGAAATCGAAGTTAAAGGCGTTAAAGACGTCGTTTCTCAGCCACAAGGCTAAGAGACAACAATAAAAAACCCCGCTTCTGCGGGGTTTTTTTTATTCTTTTTTTAGTTCCAAGATTGACGTAAGCCCTTCTTTGAGCGAACTCATTTGAGAAGCATATTTCTCTTTACGCTCGGCATCCTCGATTAACTGAACAATCGTCTCCGAAAGCGTAACTTCCCTTCGATGTGCTAATCCAGCCAGTCGTTGCCACACGAGGTATTCAAGATCGATAGATTTTTTTCGTGTGTGTTGCTGTTCCGCATTGAAATGGCGCTTACGTCTTGCGCGGATCGTTTGGCTCATTCGATTAGCGAGCTGAGGATTCATATGTTGCGAGATCCACGCAGAGATAGATTCAGGCTGATGCTCGTAACTCAAGAGCAGTCTTACCGCCTCATCGGCGGCTGATTGTTCTATGTGGCGCGTGATCAATTCACCTTCACGGTGTTTCTTGATTAAATATTTCCATTTCCAGCCTGACTCGAGATTCTCTAACTGTAAATATTTCATCAGGTTCCTTAAAATTAATCACTCGGCACTAGAATACCAGCTTTAGGTTTTTCTGCAGCCAAATTTGTCGTCCGCCGTCCCCACATCCACCTACATGGTGTCTCGAGTCGAACTACGATATAATTGCTCTTTTACGTTCAAGGCATAACAAGATTACTTTGACTAGCTCAACACTTTCATGGCAAGAACTTGTACCCGACGAGAAGCGGTTGCTCCCTCTCTTCTCTCGGGCATTATCAACAAGTACCACGGGGTTAGAATCCTTACAATCCCGGTTGCTCGACGCTATTGATCAGCTAAATAAGAACCCTCTCTGTTCATTATTATTGATTAAGATTGAAGAGCACCCTAGCAATGTTAAAGCACTTGCTCAGATAGTCGAACAACAACTGCCACAACGACTCGTTGATCGATGGGTTTATCACTCGCCCGCTGTTCACCAATTCCAATTACAGAAAGTGGTTGCCGATCATTTAGAATCTGCGGTTTATTATGCTGATTGGATTGAGTCAGATCAATTATTCGGTTATCTCTCGGAGCAGCAAGGGTCTTGGACTCCCGAATTGGGTCTCTTGCACCAGGCAAATGGGGGGACACTCATTCTCTCCACCCACTGCTTGCTAGCACAACCGCTTCTATGGTTACGTCTCAAAAAATTTATTAGCGAGCAACGTTTTTCGTGGCTATCCCCCGATCCGCGTAAGCCTCTGCCTATCCGTCTTCCCGATATCCCGCTAGCGGTTGACCTTATTTTGGTCGGTAGCCGCGAAAGTTTAGCGGAATTCAGCGAAATAGAACCAGAATTACACGCCAATGCTGTCTACACCGAAGTCGAACAGACTGCTGAAATCATCTCAGACCAGAACATTATCGATTGGGCTTCGTGGGTAGCGGTGCAGGCCGATATGCTTGAGCTTCCACGCCCTGACGCCGGTTTTTTATTACGGTTAATGCGAGAAGCCACTCGTTACACCAACGAGCTACAGCGCCTTCCAATAAGTTCTCTTTGGCTGCATAAACAACTTGGTGCCGCCTATGCTCAAGGGCATCGTTTAACGGCACAGAGCCTGTCACAAGCGCTTACGAAACAGACTTGGCGTGAGAGCTATCTACCCGAAGCCCTACAGCGTGATCTCGCAGCACCTCATAGTTTACTGGAAACTAAAGGCTCACGAGTGGGACAGATTAATGGTCTCTCTGTATTGGATCTTCCCGGGCACCCACGCCCATGGGGCGAACCTGCACGAATTAGTTGCTTGGTTCATTATGGTGATGGCGAAATTAATGACGTTGAGCGTAAAGCTGAATTATCGGGAAATATTCACGCCAAAGGTATGATGATCATTGAAGCCTGGCTGATGGCCGAGCTGGAACTTGAGCAACAGCTTCCGTTTAGCGCATCGATGGTGTTTGAGCAGTCCTATGCTGAAGTGGATGGCGATAGCGCATCACTCGCCGAATTAGCGGTACTCATCAGCGCGCTGTCATTCAAACCGATACAACAGGCGTTTGCGGTGACGGGTTCGGTCGATCAATTCGGGAATGTACAACCGGTGGGCGGACTTAATGAGAAAATTGAAGGCTTTTACCACCTTTGCCAACAACAGGGACTGACGGGAAAACAAGGTGTAATTTTACCGACGCGGAATTGTAGCCACTTATCGTTGTCAGATGAGGTTATCGAGGCGGTTAAACACCAGCAGTTTCACCTTTGGCCAGTCAGCACAGTTGATCAAGCTTTACAGCTTCTTATGTCTTGTCCTTGGACGTCTGAGAACGAGGAAGTGTCGTTGCTCAGTATTATTCAGCAGCGTATCGATGAAGCCCAACAGCCTACTAAACCTGCAGCAGGATTTTTTTCTCCTTTGCGGTGGCTAAAGCGTGATTAACACCTCTTGCTCAGCGTACAAGTGTACGCTATTCTTCCGTCTTCAATTGAAAAGGGCTAAATGTAATTATGGTAGATAAACGCGAATCCTACAGCAAAGATGACCTAATCGCTTCAGGGCAGGGTAAATTATTTGGTGAGAATGGGCCCCCGCTTCCTGCAGACAATATGTTAATGATGGACAGAGTTGTTCTCATGTCTGAAAACGGTGGTCACTTTGATAAAGGCTTCGTCGAAGCTGAACTTGATATCAATCCTGAACTATGGTTCTTCAAGTGTCACTTCGTCAACGATCCTGTTATGCCTGGATGCCTAGGCTTAGATGCCATGTGGCAACTTGTTGGATTTTACTTAGGCTGGTTAGGCGCAGAAGGTAAAGGCCGTGCACTCGGCGTGGGTGAAGTAAAATTCACCGGACAAGTTCTCCCGACCGCCAAGAAAGTCACCTACAAAATCCACTTCAAACGTGTTATCAACCGTAAACTGGTGATGGGCGTGGCAGATGGTGAAGTATTTGTTGATGGTAAGCTAATCTATACCGCTAGCGATCTTAAAGTTGGTCTATTTAAAGACACTGAATCGTTCTAAGCTGTGCAACGCTAATAAAAAAAGCAGATTCATTATCTGCTTTTTTTATATCTAGGATTTATGCAAAGGCTGAACGTTCTTCAATCGCCTTGCGCCACCCTCCTAACCAATGTGACCGCGAGTCTAACGTTTGATAGGGACAGAGTTCTTTCGATCGCCCAGTTTTTCCGGTTTTGTATCCCAGTGAATAAGCTCTTTCTAAGCGATCGCGTTTTTGTCTCTTCATATCCGTTTACCCTCATAAGATGGCTGGTTAAAAGATGAGGTGATAACTTTATCACCTCCACCTTTTTACGCTTCTCGTTACGCGAGATCAATGGCTAATTTTCGAACAGCTTTGCAAGTTTTGAGCTAAGTCACTTAATTACGTTATAGCAATCACTAATCATTCAGCCGCGAAGCGATCTGTTGTGCCTCTTGATACCACGCTGAGGACAGCGCCTGAACCAGAGCCTGATACCCATCATCTTTCAGCGGGACCACTATCTCGAACGGCTGACGCGTCGTCTCCTCTTGGTGCTGGTACAGCCAATAGCCTTTCACTAATGCATGTCCATCCCAACGGCCTTGGAAGGCAGTTATCGTCACGGTTAAAGAATCAGGTTGCCCATCGGTTAACGTGTTAGTGACCAGCCAGTTTGGCAGTAGGTTACTTAGATTAGTAACCAACGATTGCTGCAGTTGCTGGTCGAGTGGACTTGCCCACAAGTTTTGCTCGGCGATACGATACTGTACGTCGGAAGTCTGAAAGGCGATGCCCGTCCCAGCCAAAGCATCCGGTAAGTTTATGGATTGGATCCACAAGCGTTTCGGTTGTTGGACTAGGCCAGCGCTTGAAGTGTGGGTCAATGCCCCCCCTGGGGGCGTAGTCAGTTGATAATACTTTGCCGTGTCACTGCTGCTACACGCGGTGAGATAAACGGTGAGCAAAGCTATAAGAATTTTTTTCACTATTTAGCCCTTTTAGGTTGTGGATCTTTGGCAGGTGAAGCCTCGAAAACCAAGGCATTACTCTTAGTATTTATCGTACGCAACACCGGTTGCAGCTCTGCAAGTACTTGATCTAAACGCTGAAGGTTGCCGACTAGCTTGTTATAGGCCGGTGACCCCGGTTGTAGTCCCTTCATACTTTGGTTTAGCTCACGCAAGGTCTGCTGCATATCCTGCGGTAGGGTTTTCATCGCCGGGCTATTAGTGATTTGATTCACATGATCAAGAGTAATCTGCAGCTGTTGCATCGTCTTCTGACTCTCTTTCAGCGACCCCGTCGCTTCCGTTAGTAGCGGATTGAGCGGGAGCTTCTCAAACTTGTCGAGAATCGACATCACTTTTTGCTGCATCTGTGTCAATCCACCGTCTACGGTAGGAATGATATCGTACTGGCCGATTTTAGTCGGGCCTTTATAAGCTCCCTGATTGTTCACGAAATCGAGGTCAACATACAATGCACCGGTGATCAGGTTCGCCGTTTTCAAGCTCGCCCTTAATCCATGCTGTAGTCCATCCGCTAAGCGTTGCTGGAGATTAAAGTCAGCACCCAATTTTTTAGAGAAGCGTTCGGGTTCGATTTTAATCAGCACAGGGATACGATAATCGCCGTTCAATTTCTTCAGCATGTTAGGGATAATAAAGGGAACTTGTGCGACCGTACCCAGACGGATACCGCGAAACTCAACAGGTGCTCCGGCTTGTAATCCGCGAATTGACTCGTTGAAGAACAATAGGTAATCGTCGTGTTGGGTATAGAGCGAGTCTGTGATACTACGTTGATAGTTGAAGAGGTGGTAATGCGCTTTGTTTTCAGCTGTTGTACCGAGGTCCCAGCCTTCTGGCACATCGAAACTCACTCCACCACTAAACAGGGTCGCCAACGAGCCCATCTCTACGCGCATACCGGCAGCAGACATATCCACCGCGATACCACTATCTTTCCAGAAGCGTACATTACTGGTGACGAGTCGATCGTAAGGGGCTTGGATAAATAACTGGTACTCCATTTGGCGCTGCACGGGGTCGAAGCGGCTCAGTTCTACCGAACCGACACGATAGCCTCTAAATAATACCGGATCCCCGGCATTTAGCTGGCCTGCCTGGTCGCTATTCAAACTAATATGAATACCTTTTGCATCCGGCGAAGCGAGTGGCGGTGAATCGAGCAGCTTATATTGTGCCGCTTCCTCGCCCTTTCTGCCTGCTTGCAGTTCAATGTAAGATCCAGATAGCAATGTTCCTAGCCCAGTTACGCCTTCACGACCAATTTGCGGTTTAACCGTCCAGAATACGCTATCTTGATGGAGCATTTTTTCCATCCCCGTATTTAAACGGGCACGGATCTCAACGTGCTGCAGATCGTCGCTTAACTTAGCACTCTCTACCATCCCAATATCCACACTACGGCTCTTAATCGCGGTTTTACCGGGGACAATGCCATCGGCATTGGCCGTGGTCAGTACCACTTCTGGGCCTTGATGGGAGAAATGATAATAAACGATCCACGATCCAATAAGGATGGTGATGATAGGTACGATCCACACGGGCGACCAGCGTTTAATTTGCGTGATCCTTGCTTCACCAGATTGATTATTGCTCAATGGATTCTTCCTCATGCTTTTTAATACTTTCGCGATCCCACAACAGGCGCGGGTCGAAGGCTTGTGCTGAGAACATCGTTAAAATAACGACGAGACAGAAGAGTAATGCGCCTTCTGCCGGGTAGACATTCATTAGACTGCCCATCCTTACCAACGCGGATAAGACGGCGATGACAAAGACGTCAACCATGGACCAACGTCCGACAAACTCAACTATTTCATAAACAACCTGCATACGATGATTGTCGCGAGCGCCGTAACCGCCGGCGTTCCAGCTTAACCAACCGATCGCTAAGATTTTCATACTGGGGACGAGGATGCTGGCAATAAAGATAATCATTGCGATTGGCCAAGAGCCTTCATTCCAGAGAAAAATAACCCCCGCCATAATATTCGAGCCTGATGCACTCCCTAGCGCATCGGTCACCATGATCGGCATGATATTCGCGGGGATATATAATATAACGGAGGTCACTAATAGGGAGAGTGTCCACTGCAGGCTTTGTGGCTTACGCGCATAGCCACGCTGATGGCAGCGAGGACAAACGGGATTATCTGCTAACACTATCGCCGTGCAGCAGGGGCAACTGCGTAGATTCTGCGCCAATCCACTGATCCCTGCGGTCGGTGTGATGGGTAAGGGTGGCACAGAGCTGATGCGTCGCCAGATGACGTGGCGCTCTAAGCATTGAAATGCTCTAAGTTGGCATAAGCAAAATAAACACCAAGGCCAAAACCCCATCTCAAGGCCGATTTTGCCATAGGCCATCAGCTTAACGAAACTGACTAATACCCCGGCAAGAAAAATCTCTGCCATCCCCCAATTTTTTAGATAAAACAATCCCTTAGCTAAAGGAATACTGAGTATCGGGCTCAGTCTTTTATTGAGGGTAAGAAGAAGGATTGCGACAAGGCAGGTCGCAGGGATGATCTGCACGAACAACAAAAAGATCGTCGCTAAAAAGCGGTAGCGATCATCGACCATCGCTTGCGGGATTTGCAGGAGACTGATTTGGTTAGTCATCCCCATCACGCTGATACTAATAAAAGGGAAGACATTCGCCAAGGCTAGCATCACTAGTGCCGAGAAGGCATACGCCATTGGACGACGAAGAGGCTCATGCCATGCCGTGCTGATCGTGGTCTCGCAGCGCGGACAGATAGCCCTTGTGCCCGGCGTAAGGCCGGGCAATTTAATCGTCATATCACAGTGTGGGCAAAGCACCCACCTGTGAGAATGACCGTGATGAGAGTGCTCACTCATACAGCATCACTTATTATTCACCATTTTTAAGGTTTTCCAAATGCTCCCAACGTTCGAAGGCAATATTAAACTCTGCTTCTACCGCAGCAAGCTTATCGATAATCGGTTGCGTTTCGCCGTGAGGGCGAGTGAAGAACGCGGCATCTGCCATTGTACTTTGCAGCTGTGCGATCTCGGCCTCAAGGCCTTCCATCTTTTGCGGCAACTGTTCCAGCTCACGGGTTAGATTATAGCTGAGTTTCGCCGGAGCCTTTTTTTCCACCGCTGATTTATTCGAATCAGTGGCTGTCGAGGGGACTGCCGCCTTAGTCGCCTGAGGTTTACGTTGCGCCCCTCGTGAGGTACTACGTTGATGCTGTGCGTCGTGATAGCCCCCAACGTAACGACCAATCTCACCCTCGCCTTCGAAGATCCAGCACTCAGTCACGGTATTATCGACAAATTGACGATCGTGGCTGACCAATAAGACTGACCCTTGATAGCCATCGATTAACTCTTCGAGTAGTTCGAGGGTTTCCACGTCCAAGTCGTTGGTCGGTTCATCGAGGATCAATAGGTTACTTGGCTTTAGGAATAATTTAGCCAGCAATAAACGGTTTCTTTCCCCGCCTGATAACGCCCTTACCGGGGTCATCGCACGTTTAGGGTGGAATAAGAAGTCCTGCAGATAACCTAGAACGTGACGCGGCTTACCGTTCACGAGGACCTCTTGTTTGCCCTCTGCCAAGTTATCCATGACCGTACGATCGGGGTCTAGCTCCGCTCGGTGCTGGTCGAAATAGGCGACTTCTAGCTTCGTCCCGATATGCACTCGGCCTTGCTCGGCCTGAAGCTGACCCAGCATTAAGCGTAATAGCGTGGTTTTTCCGCAGCCATTCGAGCCAATCAGGGCGATCTTATCACCCCGTTGAACTTGAACAGAGAATTGATCCACCAGCGTTTTTCCGCCTACGTGATACACGACATCTTCTAGCTCAAAGACGATTTTTCCTGAACGGCTCGCTTCACCCACTTGCATGTTAGCTTTACCCATCACCTCTCGGCGTTCAGTACGCTCACGACGTAGTGCTTTCAACGCCCTTACACGACCTTCATTGCGCGTCCTACGCGCTTTAATCCCTTGACGGATCCAGACTTCTTCCTGCGCTAATTTACGGTCAAACTCGGCATTCTGCAGATCTTCAACCCGTAATGCTTCTTCCTTACCCAGCAGATATTGGTCATAATCGCCAGGCCAGGAGACCAATTTGCCACGATCGAGATCCACGATACGCGTTGCCATATTGCGGATAAATGAACGGTCATGCGAGATAAAGATGATGCTGCCATTGAACGTCTTAAGGAAGTTTTCCAACCAGTGGATAGTTTCAATATCTAAGTGGTTCGTTGGCTCATCGAGCATCAAGACTTTTGGATTGGAGACTAAGGCCCGACCTAACGCAGCCTTACGCAACCATCCGCCAGAGAGCGAAGAGAGTTCTGTATCGGCATCTAAGCCGATGTTCAAAAGCACATCGTTGATCCGGCTTTCAAGTTGCCAAAGATTCTGATGATCCAACACCCCTTGCAAGCGAGCCATCTCATTAAGGTTTTTCTCGCTCGGGTCTTGCATCACGATATGCGAGATAGCGTGATAAGCTTTAAGGTGCTGAGCTTGCTCCGCCACCCCTTCTGCCACAAAATCATAGACCGAGCCCGCTATGTTCCGCGGTGGATCCTGTTGTAAACGGGCAATAACTAAATCTTGCTCGTAGACGATGCGACCATCATCCAACGGTACTTCCTGATTGATGATTTTCATCAGGGTAGACTTTCCCGCACCGTTACGGCCAACGAGACAGACGCGTTCGTTTTCTTCGATATGCAATTCGGCGTTATCGAGTAAAGGTGCATCGCTGTACGATAGCCAAGCACCATGAATACTAATTAATGACATAGTTATTGTTCCTGACCTACACGCGTAACTAACCAGCAGTTGTGGATATGTTTATTGCGAGAGAAATCTTGAGATTGTGTTTTAGCGGTAATATCCCGCGCTTGTAAACCGACTGCAGCAAGGCCGTCATGGTCCATACGAAAACCACGTTTGTTGTTGGAGAACATGATAGTGCCCCCCGTGCGCAATAGATATTGTAGATCGGTCAGCAGAGATAAATGGTCACGCTGCACATCGAAGCTATCTTCCATCCGCTTAGAGTTAGAGAAGGTTGGCGGATCGATAAAGATCACATCGAAGGTTTCGCGAGACTCTTTAATCCAGCTAAGACAGTCTGCTTGGATAAGACGATGCGACTGCCCAGAAATATCGTTCAACTGGAAGTTACGCTCGGCCCACTCTAAATAGGTGCGAGACATGTCTACCGTAGTCGTAGACTTCGCGCCGCCGAGTGCCGCGTGAACACTTGCGGTCCCCGTATAGGCAAAGAGGTTGAGGAAATCTTTGTTGCGACTCATCTCGCCAAGCATCTTACGCGCTAAGCGGTGATCGATAAAGAGCCCCGTATCGAGGTAATCGGTCAGGTTGACCCAGAAGTGCGCGGAAAACTCGCTCACCTCAAAGAAATCATTTTTGGTCGCTAATTTTTGATACTGTTGAGTGCCTTTTTGGCGTTCACGAGTTTTTAGCACCAGCTTATTAGCGGGTAGCTCTAAGACCTGTAACGTCACGCTTATCACGTCAAAAAGACGTTGGCGAGCCTTTTGCGGCTCTACCGTTTTAGGTGGCGCATACTCTTGAACCACCACACAGTCGGCATAACGGTCAATCGCGATATTATAGTCAGGCAGATCGGCATCATAAATACGGTAGCACTCGATCCCTTCTTGCTTCGCCCATTTATCTAATTTCTTGATGTTCTTACGCAGACGGTTTGCAAAGTCTGGTGCTAGCTCACCCACTACCTGCCCTTCTACCGGCGCACGTAACTTATAATTTTTCTGAACGCAGTCTAGCGGACCATTCTTCGCCTTAAACTGACGATCGGCACGAAGTTGCAGACAATCTAGCAGTTCCGGCGAGCCACTGAACAGCGACAGGTTCCAACCGCCAAACTCGGCTTTTACGCGTCGACCAAGTTGGCTATGCAGCGCAATCAGTGCGGGTTCGTTTTCTAAACGCTCGCCATACGGTGGATTACTGATCACCGTACCGACTTCTGCCTCAGGTTGCGGGTTTTTCAGGTTCACGGCATCTTGGCGCTTAAAACTGATAAACGGTGCAACCCCTGCACGGCGGGCGTTAGTTTGTGCTCGCTCAAGAACCTGTGCGTCGTTGTCATAACCGAAGAAGCGGATCTGTTTACTCTGCATGCCTAAGTTGGCACGTTGTTGCGCCTGTGCAACGAGTTTCTCCCATTCCGCTTCGTTGAATTTTTTCCACGCGAAGAAGCCCCAGTGATCGCGTAAGAGACCTGGTGCACGATCTGCAGCCATCATCGCGGCTTCGATGAGTAAGGTACCCGAGCCACACATCGGGTCGACCATTGGCGTGCCACTTTTCCAGCCAGAACGCATGATGATCGCAGCCGCTAGCGTCTCTTTGAGCGGCGCCTGTCCCGTCGCATGACGATAGTTACGCTGGTGCAAGGCATCGCCGCTTAAATCGAGGGAGATGCTGACTTTATCGCGGTGTAACCAGGCATTGATGCGGATATGTGGGTAGTCTCTATCGACATTAGGGCGAGGGAGATTCTTACGCGTAAAGCTATCGACGATCGCATCTTTAATTCGCAGTGCGCCGAATTGGCTGTTACGGATTTCGTCGTTGGTGCCTTGGAAATTGATAACAAATGATGACTCAGCATCAAATATCTCATCCCACGCGATAGATTGCGCCCCGACATAGAGGTCGAGATCACTAAATACGTTGAACTCTCCCAGCGGTAACATGATACGCGAAGCGATACGACTCCAGAGCAGGCTCCGGTACATCACTTCATCATTACCACTGTAGTGAACCCCTCCCGGTACCAGTCGTAAATCTTGAGCGCCAAAGCCCTCAAGTTCTGTTTTTAAAAGTTCTTCCAGTCCACGACCGGTGCTGGCAAAAAGAGAATTCATAATAAATATCTTTGTTTCGGAAAATTTGCGCCTAGTATAGCGAATCGCGACGCTATGTCATAAAGTTACTGCAATTGTACGTGTAAAAGAGACTCCTTCTGATGATTACCTTAGCGAAACTGTTCATTTATCCTGTTAAGTCGATGCGTGGCACTCAGTTATCACACACTTTGGTGGAAGAAACGGGGTTAACGTGGGATCGCCACTTTATGCTAACGTTAGAAGATGGGACTTTTATCACGGCACGTAAATATCCTGAACTGCTTCGCTTCACCCCGACACTCAGCCGAGATGGACTCTACCTACGTGCGCCTGACCTACAACACGCATGGATAAGGATCGAGGATTTTGCAGAGGTCGATGCTCCCACCGAGGTCTGGGGGAATCATTTTACGGCAAAGATTGCCCCCGACTCGATCAATCGCTGGCTGAGCCATTATTTTCCTCACCCGGTGCAATTACGTTGGATCGGTAACACCCCACAACGTAAGGTAACCAAGCGCCCGGAACATCCCTTGTCATTCGCTGATGGCTACCCCTTCTTGCTCATCAACGATAGTTCACTGCACGATCTGCAGAACCGCTGTCCTGCGGGGGTAGCTGTCGACCAATTTCGAGCCAACTTAGTCGTTAGCGGTGCCAGTCCATGGGAAGAAGATCACTGGTCGGTGATCCGCGTCGGCGAGATTATTTTCGATGTTGCCAAGCCTTGTAGCCGCTGTATCCTCACCACGATAAATAGCCAAACAGCGCGTAAGCACCCTAGCGGGGAGCCGATGCGCTCACTGGCACAATTTCGCGAGGCGGCAGATGGCTCGGGGGATATCGATTTTGGCATTAATCTGATCGCCCGAAATAGCGGCATTATTCAAGTCGGGGAGCAGGTTGCCGTATTACAGCGTAAACCGCCACGGAGTTATTTACAGAAGGTGTCACAGGCTGGCGTTGAAGCTCCCCCGGTATTGAGTACCACTGTAAGAGATGTCGAGATAGCGTTTTCCGGTCGACACTTTATTGGCAACAATCAGCAAATACTGTTGGAGCAGTTAGAGCAACAGGGCTTTTCAATTCCCTATTCATGTCGGATGGGAAGTTGTGGGAGTTGCCGTTTAAGCAAAATTTCAGGTGAAGTGACCGCTATGAATGCCAACGCAGTGAGCGACTCCACCTTACTAAGCTGTTGTTGCATTCCTAACCAAGGACCCCTGCAACTCGAGATTGATTAACCGACTTTTTCTAGCAGCAGTGAGGGCTCGGCGTGCCAGGTCAATAGGCGATCGTTCATAATCTTGATCGCATCACCCAAACACAGGGCTTTGCCACTATTTAGCAGCATTTCCGGTTGAGCAACAATACACAATGAGGCTTGTGGATTGGTTTCAATTACCAGCAGTAACGCCTCTTCACCATTACTGGTCAGTTCCGCTACGACCATATCGCCGACCGCAGGCTGCAGCGCATACTGACGAGAGACAAAATGCCAGCTCTTCGGCATTTGCGGTTTCAGGAACCGGTACGCTACCAAGCTGTTAATAATTAGCTGCTGAGTTTGAGCGTTGTCCAACGGGGTGTTCAGGCAACTTTCTGCAAATTGTTCGAAGAGTGAGGCATCGTCTACGCAGAAGGGATGACAACAAAAAGCGTCAGGGATCAGCATCTTAGAGGAAAACCGCGAGGCGAAGTTCGAGCCATCTTTCATATCTAGCACAACTGAATCTTGCTCTGAATCAAAGTACCATTGCCAGCGGTTATCGGGTTTTAAGTGCATATCATCCCCTAAATAAAATTAAGATTATATAGATATATTTGGCATGAAATATTTATCTATTAGAAAGACGTGCAAGAAATATAAACGACACCGCACAAAAAATAAACCACTTTCTCTGTGCAGGTGTCTGATTATCTAGATTCCTATTACTATATTTTTAATTAGTTTAGGACCGTGATAGATAAATCCAGAATAGACTTGTAATAGAGTTGCCCCCGCAGCCTGTTTTTCTTTTGCTGCGACTAACGAATCTATCCCGCCTACTCCGATGATCGGCAGTGCGTCCTGTAATTCATGGTGCAAATGTTTGATCACTTCTGTCGATTTTAATTGTACTGGACGCCCACTCAAGCCGCCCGCTTCACTCGCATAAGGTAATCCTTCAACCAGTGAACGGTCCAATGTTGTATTGGTAGCGATGACGCCATCAATATTATGTCGGACCAAACTATCGGCCACTTGAATAATTTCTTCGAGAGAAAGATCTGGGGCAATTTTGACTACGACGGGTACATATTTTAAATGTCGCTGCTGTAGGTCGTGCTGTTTATTTTTTATCGCCGCTAACAATTCGTCGAGCGCATCGCCATACTGCAGAGAACGAAGACCTGGAGTATTAGGAGAAGAAATATTGACGGTTATATAGCTGGCATGTGCATACACTTTTTCCATGCAAAAGAGGTAGTCATCGCTACCCTGCTCAACAGGAGTGTCTTTGTTTTTACCAATGTTAATTCCCAACACCCCCCGATAACGGGCCGCCTTCACATTCTCAACCAGCTGATCAACGCCGTGGTTATTAAACCCCATCCGGTTGATAATGCCCTCAGCTTGTTCGACGCGAAATAACCTGGGTTTATCATTACCCGATTGCGCGCGTGGCGTGACGGTACCGATTTCGATAAAACCAAAGCCCATCGCGGCAAACGCATCGATACATTCACCGTTTTTATCTAGACCGGCCGCTAAACCGATAGGGTTTGGAAAGGTGATGCCCATTGAATGAAAAGGCTTACTCGGGAGGCGTTGCGTAATCAGGGCTTCGAGGGGCGTTCCGCTAACTTTTTTTAGCGCTTGAATGGTTTGCTCATGAACTTTCTCGGCATCAAACTGGAATAGCGCAGAACGAATTAATGGATACAACATTTCCCCTCCAAAGGTGGCTGACAAGAGTAATAGCAACGGACTTCAGTCAGGGGGGGATGGTAGCAGTTTTAGGCAGAAAGTAAATTTAACTTGCAGGGTAGCGGAAAACAAGCTCTACCGAGGTAGAGCTTGTTTAGGCACGTTAGGCGGCGAGCGCCTTAGTGATCTTCTCGTAAAGGTCGCGCGAGAGGTTGTCCAACGTCAAGAGTTGCTCAAGTGCCGCCCGCATTAACGCTTGGCGAGCTTCGTCGTAGCGTTTTAAACGGATCAGCGGTTCAATCATTCTTGCCGCTATTTGTGGGTTGCGCTGATTCAGGTCGGTCAGCATTTCCACCAAGAACTGATAGCCCGATCCATCTTCTGCGTGGAAGGCAGCAGGGTTGGATGAACAGAAGGCGCCCACTAACGAGCGTACACGGTTAGGATTTTTCATGGTGAAAGAGCGATGGTTTAATAATTGACGCACCTGAGTCAATACCTGCGGATCCGGACGGGTCGCTTGTAAGACAAACCATTTATCCATCACCAGACCATCTTGATGCCAACGGTCATCCCACTGGGCGAGTAGTTGTTCTGCCGCAGGGAGCTGCGCGGATACCGCACTGCTAATCGCCGCGAGCGCATCGGTCATGTTATTCGCCGCTTGGTATTGCGCCACCGTGAGTTGTTCGCCGAGTGCTGCATCGGTGAATACCAAGTACGAAAGTGCAACGTTCTTCAGCGACCGTTTACCGATGTCCTGTTCCGTGACGTGATACTCCGCACACTGGTGCTGCTGATAGGCGTTCTTAAACTCATCGGCCAGTGCGCCTGCAAGTAGCTGCATCAGCGAAGCTCTTACCGCCGCAATCGCCGTCGGGTTAATCACCTCGAACCACTCAGCAATCTCGTTCTCTGAAGGCAGCGTGAAAATTTGCGCTTTTAACGCTGGCTCCGCCGTTTCATCGACTAGCACGGCGCGGAATGCATCCACCACATGACGCGGGACAGACATCGCTTGTTGCTGTGCGAAACGCGCGATATTCAGTTTCAGATAGATAGCTAATAGACTTTGCGCCGCATCCCAACGTGTGAAGGCATTACGCGCATGCTGCATCAGGAAGGTAAGTTGAGCATCGCTCCATTGGTAATGTAATTTCACCGGTGCCGAGAATTCGCAGAGCAGTGCTGGCGTGGGTTGGAACCAGACTTTATCGAACACAAAGATCTGTGTAGCTTCAGTCACATTAAGGACCGAATCGATCGCTTCGCCTTTATACTGTAACGGGATCACCTGCCCTTCGTTATCGTATAACTCAATCGCCAGAGGAATATGTAACGGCTTCTTTTCTCCTTGATCGGCGGTAGCCGGCGTTTCTTGTGTCACCGTCAGCGTATAGGTCTCGCTATTCGGATCGTAGTCATCCTCAATCGTTAATTGCGGCGTTCCAGACTGGCGATACCATTGACGGAATTGTGTGAGGTCGATCCCGGAGGCATCCTCCATCGCTTTGACAAAATCTTCGCAGGTTGCGGCGCTGCCGTCATGGCGTTGGAAATAGAGCGCGATCCCAGCTTGGAATTTCTCTTCGCCTAATAACGTATGGATCATACGAATGACTTCAGAACCCTTCTCATAGACGGTTAGGGTATAGAAGTTATTCATCTCCATCACTTGTTCTGGGCGGATCGGGTGAGCCATCGGACTCGCGTCTTCCGCAAACTGTGCGCCACGCATCACGCGGACATTATCGATACGATTAACCGCGCGCGAGCCTAAATCGGAGCTAAATTCTTGATCACGGAAAACCGTTAATCCTTCCTTTAAGCTGAGCTGGAACCAATCCCGGCAGGTCACACGGTTACCACTCCAGTTATGGAAGTATTCGTGCCCGATCACCGCTTCGATACCGAGGTAGTCTTTATCGGTGGCGGTTTCCGGCTTCGCTAATACATACTTAGAGTTGAAAATATTGAGGCCTTTGTTTTCCATCGCCCCCATATTAAAGAAGTCGACAGCAACGATCATAAAGATATCGAGGTCGTATTCGAGGTTAAACCGCTGCTCGTCCCACTTCATGCTCTGCTTTAGCGAGGTCATCGCCCAGTCTGCACGGTCGAGATTGCCTTGGTCGACGAAGATCTCTAGCGCAACGTCGCGCCCGGAGCGAGTGGTGAAAACATCACGCAGCACGTCGAATTCGCCCGCAACTAAGGCGAAGAGGTAGCACGGTTTCGGGAACGGATCTTGCCATTTGATCCAGTGCTGACCGTTATCGAGATCGCCGCTTTCGATACGGTTACCGTTCGATAATAAATAAGGGTAACGCTGTTTATCCGCGTAGATAGTGGTGCTAAAGCGCGCTAAGACGTCAGGTCGGTCGAGATACCAAGTAATATGGTGGAAACCTTCTGCCTCGCATTGTGTACACAGGGCGTCACCCGATTTATACAGCCCCTCAAGCGCAGTATTCTGGTCAGGATGGATTTCATTCTCTATCTCTAGCGTAAAGTGCTCAGGAACATTACGCAGTAAGAGATTACCCTCTTCGATCGCGTAATCCTGCCACGGCGTACCATCAATCTTGACGCTAACCAGTACTAGTCCCTCACCTTGCAGGAGCAGGTCTTTGGCCGACGCATCACAACGCTTGACCTGACTCATCGCGGCGACCTTGGTCGTTTTTTCATCCAGATGAAAGGTTAAATCGATATCGGTGATAGTGAATTCCGGCGCAGTATAATCTTTACGATATTTAACTTGTGGTTGCTGAGTCATGCAATGTCCATGTGAATGATAGAGTGTTACGACAAAGTCTAGGCGCTCTCTATAGCAGATTCCAGTACCTCGCGGCAAGTCGCTACCGTTATGAACATAAATTTAACATTTAGCACAATTTATTCTCGATTTCGCTAATAATCTATGGTGTGATCCAATTCACTTTTTAGTGCGACAAGTTATACTGTTGCCTGACACAACGACTTTTCTGCCGGGTTGCAGAGTGACAATGTCCAAAGGATGCCGAAAAGCACTATGAAACCACTTGCTTCTCCGATACTGACCACACTTCTTGATACAGATGCGTATAAATTGCATATGCAGCAAGCGGTATTTCATCGCTATCCACACCTCTGCGTTACAGCGGAATTCCGCTGCCGAGGCGATGAACTACTCGGGCGGTATACCGACGAGATCATGACGCAGATCGAGCTTATGCAGCAGCTCGTGCTAACCGATGACGAATACCGTTATCTGGCCTCGCTCCCCTTTTTCACTATCGATTATCTGAACTGGCTGAAGACGTTTCGCTTTAATCCGCGTCAGGTCAGCGTTAGCAACCAGCAGGGTCACCTAGTTTTAACGATTACCGGTCCGTGGGTGGAAGTTATTCTTTGGGAAGTCCCGCTATTGGCGCTGATTTCTGAGATCGTCCACCGTCATCGCACACCTAGTGTCACCGCTGCCGATGCGCTAACGCTACTTAACACTAAGTTAGCGAAGTTTAAGATGGATTCTGCCGACCTCGATATGTCCCGGTTTAAACTAATGGACTTCGGTACGCGTAGACGTTTTTCTCAATCCGTTCAAGAGTCCGTGGTCGAGGAGCTCGTGCGCGAGGTTCCATGGCTAGTGGGTACCAGTAATTACGATATTGCACGTCGCCATCACCTAGCGCCGGTCGGGACACAGGCTCACGAATGGTTCCAAGCCCACCAGCAGATAAGCTCGGAGCTAGCGCACAGCCAACGCGCTGCCTTGCAAGCCTGGCTTGAAGAGTACAACGATATGCTAGGTATCGCGTTGACCGACTGCATCGCGACCGATGCCTTCCTCCGTGATTTCGGATTTAATTTTGCTAATCGCTATCAAGGTGTGCGCCACGATTCAGGGGACCCTGTCGCTTGGGGTGAGAAAATTATCAATCACTATCGTTCTCTCGGCATCGACCCACGGGAGAAAACCTTAGTCTTTTCCGATAGCTTAACCTTGGACAAGGCATTAGAGCTTTACCGACACTTCGACCCGCGTATCAATATTATTTTCGGAGTCGGCACTCGCCTTACGTGCGACTTACCCGGTGTCAGCCCATTAAATATCGTGATTAAATTAACCAGCTGCGACGGTAAGCCGGTGGCTAAATTATCCGATAGCCCCGGGAAAACCATCTGCCAAGATATCTCTTTCGTTAAGGCGCTAGAAAAAGCCTTCGACTTACCGAAGATTAATTGTCCAAACTAGCCGTAGGCCAGAGGTAATCTGGCCTACTCTGCCCTTTTTCTATGAATATTGCTTGTTTACTTAGCCCGCCTGAGTAACATATCCTACCCAATTCAATAGTGATTCCATCAAACAGAGAGATAATTATGAGCATAGTGCCTGTCGTGGACGTGCTAGACGGCCGTGTCGCTGTAGAGTCAGACGTTACAGTGCGTGGCTGGGTGCGTACCCGTAGAGATTCAAAAGCTGGTATTTCCTTTATCGCCATTTACGATGGCTCCTGCTTTAATCCCGTTCAGGCGGTGGTCAATAATTCGCTTACTAATTATCAAACCGAAGTCTTAAACCTGACCACCGGTTGTTCAGTTGAAGTGACAGGGACCGTGGTAGCCTCCCCTGGCCAAGGTCAATCGTTCGAAATACAAGCAACGGCCGTTAAAGTTGTCGGTTGGGTTGAAGATCCTGATAGTTATCCGATGGCCGCTAAGCGCCACAGTATTGAATATCTGCGTGAGGTCGCCCACTTACGCCCGCGTACTAATCTCATTGGTGCCGTTGCACGGGTGCGTAATACCCTGGCGCAAGCTATCCACCGCTTCTTTAATGAGCAAGGTTACTTTTGGGTTTCAACCCCGTTGATTACTGCATCGGATACCGAAGGTGCCGGTGAGCTATTCCGCGTATCCACGCTGGATATGGAAAACCTTCCTCGTAACGATCAGGGTAAAGTCGACTATAGCCAGGACTTCTTTGGTAAAGAGGCCTTTCTTACCGTATCCGGCCAATTGAATGGCGAAACGTACGCGAGCGCCCTCTCTAAGATCTATACATTCGGTCCAACTTTCCGCGCAGAAAATTCGAATACTAGCCGCCACTTAGCAGAATTCTGGATGGTCGAACCTGAAGTGGCGTTTGCCCATTTGGACGATGCCGCCGCACTCGCCGAGGCGATGCTTAAGTACTGCTTTAACGCTGTCTTGACCGAGCGCGCAGACGACCTTGCGTTCTTTGCCGAGCGCGTTGATAAAGAAGCGATCACTCGCTTAGAAAAATTCGTGAGCAGCGATTTTGCGCAGATCGACTACACCGATGCGATCGATATTCTGTTGAAATCTGGGCAATCGTTCGAAAACCCTGTCGAATGGGGTATCGACCTCTCTTCAGAACATGAGCGCTATCTCGCCGAGAAACACTTCGCCGCTCCGGTAGTAGTGAAAAATTATCCGAAAGATATCAAAGCGTTCTATATGCGTCTTAACGATGATGGCAAGACGGTTGCCGCCATGGATGTTCTCGCCCCGGGTATCGGTGAAATCATCGGCGGTTCCGAGCGTGAAGAGCGCTTAGAGGTCTTGGACGAGCGCTTGGCCGAAATGGGACTGAATAAAGAAGATTACTGGTGGTACCGTGACCTGCGTCGCTACGGTACTGTCCCCCACTCTGGCTTTGGTTTAGGCTTCGAGCGTTTAGTCTCTTATGTTACCGGCGTACAAAACGTCCGTGATGTCATTGCCTTCCCGCGTACTCCGCGTAGTGCAAATTTCTAAACCAGGCTTCCCTCATCATAAAATCCGCTGCGGCGGATTTTTTTTCGCCTATTGATTGAGATCATGGCTAAAACAACCGCTCCACATTAAGTTACTTTTAGTTACTTATAGAAATGTGATGAACATCTTTATTTCATTCTTACATACTTGAAAACCCAGCATAACATGCTATTAAGTTAGCGCCCGCAACGGGCGAACTACAAAAACATAATAAATAATAATGCCAATGAGGGTATTAATGATGATTAAGCGCAACGTTCTCTCTCTTCTCATCCCAAGTCTTTTAGCCATCTCTTCGGTCCAAGCTGCGGAGATTTATAATAAAGACGGCAATAAATTGGATTTATATGGTAAGGCAGTGGGTCTCCATTACTTCTCGGGTGATAACTCGAATAATGGTGATTTCTCCTATGTTCGTTTTGGGTTCAAAGGCGAAACCCAAATCAACGATATGATGTCCGGTTACGGGCAATGGGAATACAACATCCAAACCAATAACACCGAAGGTGGCGATGCTCAGGATGGCAATAAAACGCGCCTAGGACTGGCAGGAATACGCTTTAGTCAGTACGGTTCTATCGATTATGGTCGTAACTACGCTATCGCCTATGATGCCCTCAGTTACACCGATATGTTGCCCGAGTTTGGTGGTAACTTCAGCTACTCCGACTCAATGACCGGGCGTACGACAGGCGTTGCAACCTATCGAAATGCTGACTTTTTTGGATTGGTTGAAGGACTCAACATCGCCGTACAGTATCAAGGGAAAAACGAACGTGATGACGTCCTGCGTTCAAACGGCGATGGCTGGGGGCTCTCATCCAGTTACACCTTACCTTACGGATTCGGCATCACGGGTGCCTATCAACAGCAAAACCGTACCGCTAGCCAAAACCATCTCGCTTACGGAAGTGGCGATACAGCAAGTGTTTGGGCTGTTGGCCTAAAATACGATAGTGCGCCGGTCTACGTCGCCGTCAGCTATGCGCAAGGCCAGAACGCCACACGTATCAGCAGCAAGGTCAACGGGATCAGTCAAAGCGGCTTTGCAAATAAAACACAAGACTTCGAAGCCGTCGCCCAATATCAATTTGATTTTGGCCTGCGCCCTTCCCTCGCCTATATTCAATCGAAAGCGAAAGATGTTGAGGGTATCGGGGATGTCGATATCGTGAAATATATCGATGTGGGGGCAAGTTACTATTTCAATAAGAATATGTCGACCTACGTTGATTACCGTATTAACCAGCTAGGGGATAATAATAAGCTCGGTATTAATAACGATAATATCGTCGCTACCGGCCTCGTCTATCAATTCTAATATTTAGGGGATTACTGATAACCGGTAATCCCCTTTTTACTTCGATATCGAAAATTTTACAGTAACAGTTGTACCGGCTTACGCATATCGCTACCCTAGGTCTACGCTATTTCAATTCGGATACTACTATGTTTGAATCCATTCCTGCTGCTGCGGCTGACCCTATTTTGGGCCTTGCCGATCTCTACAAAAATGATCTGCGTCCTAATAAAATTAATTTAGGGATTGGGGTATATAAAGACGAAACTGGCCTGACTCCCGTCATGGTCAGCGTTAAAAAAGCTGAACAGCAGCTACTCGAAACTGAAACCAGCAAAAACTATCTGAGCATCGAAGGCAATGCGGCTTATGCTCTAGCTAGCCAACGCCTATTATTTGGCGCGGATAATCCGCTTTTGAACAGCGAGTGTCTGTATAGCGCGCAAACTCCGGGTGGTACGGGCGCATTACGCGTTGCTGCCGATTTTTTAGCGCAGCATACCGGCGCAAAACGTGTCTGGGTGAGTGACCCAAGCTGGCCTAATCACCATAATATTTTTAGCGCCGCTGGCTTAGAGGTTCTGACCTATACGTATTATCAGCCAGAAACGCACACTCTCGACTTTAGTGCGATGCTCAGCGCCTTAGACTCGGCACAAGCAGGCGATGTCGTTTTATTACATGGCTGCTGTCATAACCCTACCGGTATCGATCCAACTCTAGAGCAGTGGCAACAGCTTTCCGAACTTATCCAGCGTAAATCACTCCTTCCGCTCTTCGATTTCGCCTATCAGGGATTAGGTAAAGGTTTGGATGACGATGCTCAAGGGCTACGTATCTTTGCCGAGTCGCACCCAGAATTTATCGTTTGTAGCTCTTATTCTAAGAATTTCGGCTTATACAATGAACGCACCGGGACTTTTACGCTCAAGGCCAGCCAGCCGCAGGCGGCGAGTGATACCTTCAGCCAAGTAAAAGCCGTTATTCGCGCTAACTACTCCAATCCGCCTTCCCACGGCGCGGCTATCGTATCAACGATCCTTAACGATCCCACGCTAAGAACGATGTGGGAACAAGAGCTATTGGACGTTCGTCAACGTATCCAACGTATGCGTCAACTTTTTGTGCAGACCCTACAAGAGAAAGGCGCTACGCAAGACTTCTCGTTTATTATTCGCCAGAACGGCATGTTTTCTTACAGCGGATTAACGCAACAACAGGTTCTGCGTTTGCGTGAAGACTATGCCATTTACGCGGTTGCCTCGGGCAGGATCAATATCGCGGGGATGACTCCAGAAAATATGTCTCGCCTCTGCGAGGCGATTATTAGCGTCATTCGCTAACCGATAACTGCCCGGCTACGCCGGGTAGTCAATCACGCAGGAAGGGATTTGTTAAGCGCTCATGTCCCAATGTGGAACGAGGCCCGTGACCTGGGATAAACGTTACCTCATCCCCCAACGGCAATAATTTATGTTTAATGGCATCAATAAGCTGCTCGGCATTGCCGCGCGGAAAATCAGTGCGTCCGACCCCACCTTTAAAGATCACATCCCCTGAGAACAGTATATTCTGCTCAGCTTCATAGAACACGATATGGCCGGGAGTATGCCCTGGACAATGTAAGACGCTAAATGTCAATGCGCCGAGTTCGACAGACTCGCCTTCGCGTAACCAGTGATCAGGGTAAAACACTGCGCAAGGCGGGAAACCGAACATTGCGCTCTGTTGAGGCAGGCTGTCGAAGAGAAAGCGGTCGTCAGTATGCGGCCCGATAAGAGGAACTTGCCAGCGATCGGCGAGTATTTTTGCAGCCCCTACGTGGTCTAAATGGCCATGGGTCAGTAAAATTTTATCGACCTGCAAAGACTGTTGGCGCAAAACATCGCTAATTTTATCGGCATCGCCGCCTGGATCGATCAATGCGACCTTACCGGTTGCGGGACAAACTACTATGCTGCAATTCTGCGAAAAAGCGGTGACGGGGATCTGTTGATGGACAAGACGACTCATTGACGCTCTCTTTATGACCAGTGTCGCACAGGACCGGTATCGATATGAACAAAATTACTCTTAGGATAGTATCCGACGCCCCCTGCACTCATTTTTAGTGCAGCTTTGCGCACATTATTCAGTGCAATGCCTTCGATATGAAAATCCATCGCTTGACCTAAGGTGTGATAGCTATGCTTCGCCACACCACTGTGCGCGCTTTTACCGCGTAAGTGGTTGTTGGTCGCGATACTACGAAAGCCGGAAACGAGTTGAATCGGTTGGCGAGTCTCTAACATCACTTGCAAGCGGTAAATATGCTCAAACAAATGAGGGTCGATGGCATGGATTTTTTCAGCGCGATAATCGCGGAAAAAATGGTTAAGTCTAGCCAGTTCACTAGGATTATAAGTCTTGCCGTTGAAAAATTCGGCTTTTAAGCTTTCCCCGGTATTGATGTTATTCAACGTCAAAATTTTTGGTCGCGAGGTAGATAGTGAGGCTTGAGCGAAATGCGGTAGGCAAGAAAGTCCGGCCGCTGCTGAACCCAGCAAGAGCAATTTACGGCGATGTGAATCAATTTTTTCCATGGGCATGACATCCGCGAGGCAAAAGGACAAAAAAACAACAGGGGAACCATACCCAGAGTGTTGCTCTTCGTCAAGACGCAGACATGAGAACGATCAACTTAATTACACTTTGAAAGACTATTAGCTGGCCAATAGGCCAGCTAATAAGCAATTTAGAGCAAGAACTTCTCGGCGTTACTGATAGAACTCCACCCTGCACGCGCGAGTTGATCATAATTATAGATGTCAGTTCTAAATTGCGCCTGCCCATCTTCGCTAACCCATGCCGTTAAGTAATAGAGGTTGACGGGAATACGATGGCGAATGGAGATAGGTCGAGTGGTACGGCTATCCAAGGTCGAACTTATACGGCTTTGATCCCAGCCTACGTCCTTGAGCAATAACCCCGCTAGCTGAGCCGCTTTATTCACCCGTACACAGCCGGAGCTGATCGCTCGAATATCCTGCTGGAACAGGCCATGGTTTGGCGTGTCATGCAGGTAGATAGCATCAGAACTTGGCATATTGAACTTATAACGTCCTAACGAGTTTTGTGGTCCAGGCGCTTGCAGTACGCGATACGGGAACGCTGAGGCCGAAACGGTCTGCCAGTTGACGCTTGTCGGGTTCACCGCTGCCGCATCGGCTCCCCACCCTGAATAGAGCGTGAAGTTATGCTTAGCAAGATAACTAGGGTCCTTGCGTAATTTCGGGACAAGATCTTCACGAATAAGGGTATTCGGCACCGTCCAAGTTGGATTGAGCACCACGCTATTCAGCGCACTGCGCATCAGCGGCGTTTTACGACTCGGACGACCCACGATTACGCGGGATGACAAAATGGCTTTCCCCTCGACATAATAATTTAGCGAGTAGTTAGCAATATTTACCATGATGCCATTGTGCATATCGTCCGGGAGCAGACGCAGACGCTGGATATTGAGTGCCAGTAATGTCGCACGTTGATGCGGCGTAATACTCAACCATTCGCGAGTCTTATAACCGATAATGCCATCGTCGGTCAGCCCCTGCCAGTGCTGAAAACGCTTCACCGCCGATACCAGCGCATCGGAGTAAATGTCCTCAGCGGGTCCACTGGCTACCGGTGAACGGCTACTGTCCGCAGTCGGTGATGGCGCAAGCATCCTTTGTGGTTGCGGCGCAGTCACCGCCTGCGTATCGGATGCGACTGGCTGTGCGGGAGGTGGTGATGCAGGGATCGAGGCTTGTGCATCGGCTTCGCTTAGCCATCCCGCTCTGATTAACATTTGTCGTAATTGCGGTACGGCAGGATCACTCTCACCCGGTCGTATCGTCCGGTTTAATTCTAATTTTGGCCAGGGCTTGTTGTCCGCCAATAAAACGACCAGTGCTTTTTGCATCGGTCGATATTGTGGGTGCTGGGGCTGTAAGCTCTCGATAAACGAACGCGTCGTGCCATGATTAACCGCTTGCAGCCATCGACTTACCAGGGCAGAACTTGGTGCACTAAGGCGAGCTCCATTGGTCCCATAGAACCAACTCTCCCCTTGCGCAGGCGCAGCGTTGACAAATTGTAGGTAGCCTAATAGGGCGTCTGATAATACGACTTCTCGCGCATCGTTCGTTAAGTCGTTTCGAGTTAATACCGAAAGCCAGCGCGTGAATTGTGGTTGTACACCTGATAGTGCCACTTCAGCAAGTTGCTGTTCGAAACTATGAATGGCTTCTTGATCAGTCCATAACGGTTGCTGATGAGTCTGACGGTATACCGAGGTGAGCAAACTCCCATAGTAAGGCGAAACACCCGCAGGAAACGCTTGATAGACCGAGGAAATACGCTGGCTAGGAGTATTAGTATGTGTGGTAGGTGAGCTCGTCTGTCCAGGAGCTGCCTGCGCCGCCCATGAACTCCCGATCGCTAACGACATTCCGCCGAAGAGCAATACTGGTTTGAGTTGAAAACACTTTAGAAACATCCCTGACTCCTTACCTTGTTTAGACACGCACCAAAAAGTTCAATGTTTTTTATTATTTTCTTCTCATGAGTGTAAACGAAAAAACGACATTTGTTAGTAACAAATGTCGTTTAATAGTTAAGTATCGAAAAGCAGTCTGGCTTTACGTCTGATCGCTATCTATAGTGACCGCTGGCTGTTGAGGGGGATTTTCTGGTGAAAACCCTTTCAATCCAACCACATGCACATGCTCAATATCGTTAACCACTTTACGCATCAGCTTATAGGTGGTGCCTTTTTCCGGGCTGATATTTTCAGGGGCCGCGATCACCAGTTGCATTTCCAACCGTTCACATAACTCAAAGAGCGTAGCAATGGAGCGCGCATCGAGCCGCGCCGCCTCATCGAGGAACAGTAAGCGACAAGGAGAGATATCCTTCCCTCTTAACCGGCGAGATTCATCTTCCCAGCTCTGAACGACCATTACCAAGATAGA
This sequence comes from Rosenbergiella collisarenosi, assembly GCF_018494085.1. Classification (GTDB taxonomy): domain Bacteria; phylum Pseudomonadota; class Gammaproteobacteria; order Enterobacterales; family Enterobacteriaceae; genus Rosenbergiella; species Rosenbergiella collisarenosi. Next base: position 42,445 of record NZ_JABBFP010000008.1, read on the forward strand.
CATACCAGTACCGATCGCCTCGCCCGTCGATAGCGCGCCACTTTCTGCCCGTAACCAGCCATCCGATCCCCGGTTGACTTCGACTTCCATCTCCAGGTAGTTACGGTAATCCAGTAATTCTTCCCCGATCACCTGTGCAGTCCGGCTGCCAAGATCGATATGCGGGTTAAGGCGTTGATAGAGTTTTGCTAAGGCCTCAGAGAAGGTCAGGCGTTGGCTATTAAATAAATCCTGGTGCTGCTCATGGTCCTGGGCAAGCGTCTCCAGCAGGATGGAGTGGGCTTCACGGACATTAACATTTAACCGTACGCTATTGACCTGTCCGAATTTAACCGCTTGTAACCCTTGGTTTAGCTGGCGAATACGCGTCTGTTCGCGCTGGATTGTTTTGCGGATAATATTCGCTGCACTGCGCGCGCTGATCGCAAGCGTCTGCTCGCGTGAGGTCAGCTCCTCCGTGAGACGATTAAGTTCGATCTCCATCTGTTCGATAGCTTCGATCGGGTCGTCGGTACGGATGATATCTTGGCGAATACGCTCACGAAGGTGCTGATAGACTGCAATAAAGAAGCGCACTTTACGCTCTGGATAACGTGGCTCTTCCGACAGGCGTAACACGTCACGCAAGTGCTCGTTGTCCGCCACCGCGAGACGTAGCGCACCAAGCGCCTTATCCGACATCGAACGTAGCTCGTCGCCCCCTAGATACGCCAACTCTCGACGGTGAAGACGACGCTCCAAGCCGTTCTCTTTGACTAAGCGTAGAACCGTGCACCATCCAGTCTTGGCGGTCACCACTTGGTTACGGCTCTGTCCATAGTCACGCTCTACCTTACGTAGGCGTTTTTGCAGGCTGTCCATTTCCGCTTCGCAGAATGTCAGTTGTTTTTCTAACTGATGGCGACGCGCGCGGTTGTGGCTAAGTTGATGATAGAGCGAGTCGCGTAACGCTTTGACTTGTAGCTCGGCATGGGGATCGGCTTTCGCGCCAAGCGCTTGCATCTCTTGCTGCAATTCTGACAGCATATCGCGCTTCGCGTCGTAGGCACTTTTCAGCGAGGCCAACAGCTGGCTACTTTGGGTTAATTGCTGCTGATGTTGACGCAGACGATCACGCAACTGCGCACGTTCGCTTTCCGCGTGCTCTAGCTGCTTGCGAAGTTTCTGTGTCAGATCGCTATTACCATCCAGCATCCCTTCTGCTTCAGCGTAATTGAAGTGCGCCCGACGCTGCACGACTTCGGTAAGCGTAAAGGCTTGCTGGCGATAGTCACGCTGGCGCTGCTGCGCAGTATGATAATCCTCTTGCAGCTGCTGATGCTGCTCAGGATCACTTTGCAGCACCGCGATCATTGGCTCCAGCTTAGCGAGCTTCTGACCAAATTGATGCAGGAACCGAGCGGCCTCTTGTGCTTCTTCGACCTGTTCGCGCAGCTCGTCGCAGCGATCGCTTAATGTATCGTCTAAGAGTAAATTAACGCGCGGCAGTAAGCGGTTTAATTGTGCTACCCCTTCACGCGCCATTTCAAACTGTTGACGCTGCTGTTGCGTATTCGCTTCATGGTTCGCCACCGCACGCTCAATATCGGTACGACGCGTCGTCAGCTGGCGGATCTGGGCTTCAGGATCCTCCTCAAAGGCAATCGCGAGGTGGCTACCAATGAAACGACTGAAAGATTGATGTAGCCGCTGCGTCTTCTGCACGTCGAAGGAGAGCGTCGCGTATTTTTCGCTCAACACCTCCCGCTCCTTAGAGAGCAGTTCGAGTTGATTCTCGCGCGCAGCGCGGCCAAAGAGTGGCACTTTCGGGAAGCGTGAGTAACGCCACTGACGATCGGCGATTTTGACGACGACCGCCTGATTTAGCTCTTCGACACTAAAGACGCTATCGTCGAAGGATTGTGGGTCCCCTTCGATTAAATAGAGGTCTTCCGGACAGTCTTCTAAATCGGCTAACAGGGCTTGAACCGGCGCGAGCTCAGGTACCACGATCGCGTGCCGTGAAGGACCGTATAGCGCTGAGAAATAAGGCGCGTCTTCCAAGGTCACATCGTCGTAAATCTCTGAAAGCAGCACCCCACCAAATTTCTCAGCGAGATGGTTTAAGCGGCTATCTTCTGCACCGCCGGGCTGGCTCAAGCGTTCAATTTGCTGCTCGACTTGACGTCTGCGGCTCGCCACTTCATCACGTTCGACGGTAGTTTCCCGCTCACGCTCAAGCAGGTATTGCATATACTCGGTGACCTGACTGCTTTGCGTAAAGAGCTGGCCGGTCTGTTCGCTTAGCTGAGTCAAGATCTCCTGAGCCGCTAACCAGTGCGGCGCACGATTGGTCAGCGCGCTGATTTTCTCACGGATCTGATCCAACGTTTGGCGATGAAGTAGGCGCTGCTCACTCGCTTCGTCCACCCCTGCACCGAGCTGTTCGATACGCGCTTCATATTCGCGGTGGAGATCTTCCAGATCGTCTGCCTCGAACTCCTGACCTTGACGCTTACAGAATTCCGCTAGTAGTCGCTCAGCATCGTGCTGCTCGCGTAAACGCTGTTCGAGTTCTGAAAGACGTAAGCGTAAGCCTGGTAGCTGATCCGCAAGATGGCGCTGCTGCTGTGCCTCACGGAGTGCTTCTCGACCAACCTGCCAAGCGTCTCCACGATTCACAGGACCGCTGATCTGTTGAACCAGCTCTAAAGCTTGGTTAAATTGGCTATGAGCCGCCTGTGCCATGCTGAGCTTTTGTTCAAGATTCAGTAATAGCTCAGTCGCCTCCTCATCGCGGGCTTGAAAACGCGCCTGCCACTCTGCGGCGTTCTCAGGAGCGAGGTCGTCAAGATGACAGACGTCTTTCGCTCGCTGTAGCGCTTTCACGGCTTGTTGATATTGTATGGCTCGCGTTTGCTGTACATCCAGCGCTTGCTGGAAATTCGCCAGCTGGCTTTTTAGTTCGTCAACCTCGACTTCAGATGCCTCGACGTCGGCCTGCTGCGCTTCGTTGATCTCTTGCGCTTCAGCCACCACCTCGTGCTGCTCTTCTAGGCGGTAGGAAAGCTCTTCGATCTCGTTCTCGTAACGCTCGATCTTTTCCTGCTGGCGGACGGCGTTCTGTACCACGGTAAGATGGTCGCTGGCCGCTTGGTATTCACCTTCTAGGTCCCCTTCCGCGCCAACATGTTCCGCAAGCTCGCGCGCCATTTCGACATGTCGGAACTGTTCGGTCTTGAGCTGATGACGGCCGCTTAATAACTCCTGACGTAGCGCAATCGCCCCGTCCAAATTAATACGACGATCGTTAGCATGCCGCATATAGTCGGAGGCAACGTACTGTGTCGATTCCGTGATCAGATGTTTAAAGAGGCTGCGATCAGCTTGCGTGACGCGAATGGCTTCGAGCGTCATCCGGTTTTCGCGTAACGCCCCTTCCATATCTTGGAAGGCCTTACGCACACCGCCGTTTTCCGGTAATAAGTAGTCACGTAGGGAGCGGGTGATGGTACTCGAGATCCCGCCGTATAATGAGGCTTCAATCAATCGATAGAACTTACTCCGATCACTTTGACTTCTTAATCGGCGAGGAACGATGCCGTGATCGAACATCATGCTGTGATAGTCGGTGACCGAGCTATATGCCTTAAAGCTCATAATCTCTTGTGCGTCTAATCGCTCTTTGACTTCGCTAAGCGGGCGCACCTTGGCTTGACGACTATTCAACACTTCCGTTAACAGGTCAGTCGGCAGCGTGTCTTCCGGCACATCGTGGATGCTAAACGGTTTAATATCGACTTTCTTGTCACGCCCTGCAACTTGTTGCAGGCGAACGCCGACCAGCGAGCGTTGTCCGCGGGAGTTGACGACATCGAGTGCGGCATAGCAAACCCCAGGGCGAAGCTTACCGTGTAGGCCTTTATCTCGCGAACCACTGGTTGCACCGGCTTCTGTGGTGTTACGAAAGTGAAGCAGGGTCAGATCGGGGATCAATGCGGTGATAAATGCCGCCATCGTCGTCGATTTACCGGCACCATTACCGCCCGATAAGGTCGTTACCAGTTCATCTAAGTCAAAGGTCCTGGCAAAAAAACCGTTCCAGTTAATTAGGGTAAGCGAACGAAACTTTCCACGTTCAATCATGCGTCATCACCTTCTTGTAGCCCCTCGGCTGCGTCATCATTTGCACTGTCTTGTTCTTCTTCAGTGAGGGCGGCACGGGTTTCGAGATCGACCGCCTCCCCATCACGAATCAAACGTAGCTGCGCTTCGCGTGGATCGTCGCCGCTACGCACCTCGGCACCGAAGCGAAATACAGACTCTTTAATCCTAAATTTACTGCTGTCATTCGCCATAAACCAGACCATGCCTAAGCGACGAAGGCGGTTTAAGGAGGAGCGTACCTTATCGAGAAGTTTGGCTCTGTCGATATCGGAGCCGGTGGAGCGTTGATTAACGAAACGCAGTAGCTTGCTTTCGTCTGCCAAACTGAGCAACTCGTCATACAATTCTTGGAAGGTAAAAATTCCTTCGTTCGCAAGCCGTTCCGGGCTGAGGTAGAGGTAGCAGAGGATTTTGCCGACCATCATATCCAACTCTGAGAGTACCGAACGCGCAATTAGGGTCGTCGAACGGGGACGTAGATAAAAGAAGCCTTCCGGTGCGCGAACTAACTCCACATGATAGCGAGCGTAAAATTCCGCGAGCTCGTGCTCAAAGTCCATCAACAACGCATGTTGATCAAGATCCTCAAGACTAATATGGCGACCGGCGCGCAGTTGGCTGTCTAAGGCTGGAAATAATGGGTTAGCGAGCGCCTGTGCCAATTTGACTGGCATCACTTGTTCAATATTTGTCGATGACATGTGCCTGCACCTTAGCTCCATATTCGTTAATAGTTTGCCATTCAGCAGGAAGCCCTGCTAAATCGGCTTCAGAAACACCCAGCTGCACCGCTTGGTCGACGACGATTCGTGCCAGATCAAAATGGCGGGCGCGTGGGTATTGTGCGAGATAAAGCCTCATGACGTCGGCAAGATTAAGCGGTTGCCCGTCACGTTGGTAAGCCTGCAAGGCGTGCTCTATCATCGCGGCAAGTTGTTCGCGTATTTCATTAAACTCTTCAAATTCCAGCTCAGGAGGGAGTTCGCCCATCACGTCATCGTTACGCAGGGTCATCTCATCGTCGCGCGTATCGTAAAGGCGCTCTGCGCTACTGTGGGTTAACGCCCAAGGCGCGTCGAAATAGTTCTGCACCGACTGCCGTAAGCGTTGAGCAAAAACCCGGTTTTTATCGAGATCGATGGCGGTACGGATAAACTTGTGGACGTGGCGGTCGTAGCCTATCCATAAGTCTATCGCCTGTTGGCCCCAACTGATGATGCGATCGAGTTTATGTTGTAGTTCGAAGACAAGCTTATCGATATAGGCCAGGTCAGGAATACCATAAATCGACTCTTGTATCACCAGCAAATGAGTCTGCAGTGTGTCCCCTGCGGCCTCCAAGGTATCTTGTAATTCCCGCAGCGTGCCCGAAGTCTCGGAGAGTAAGACCTCACAACTGGAGATAGCCGCTCGCCAGTCTTTATTTAATAGATCGGCGATCTCTTGCTTGATTTGCTGCTGCTGCTCGTCCATCTGCCGCTGTGTCAGGTCGATACTATCGAAGATCTCGGCGACCGAATACTTAAGCGGTGCGAAGACATTGCGATGCCAATGAAACTGGTCGCCATCTTGGTGGGCATCATCCGCGGCACGCTTTAGTTCGTTACCGACAATCGAGAGCTGCATCGATAGACGTAAGGTAGAAAATTCTTTTTGTCGGACGTAGTAATCAGTGATGCCAATCGCCAAAGGGGTGAGGCGATAGATCGCATAGCCTTCCGCTTGCTCTGAGGTAAAGCGGTTAAGGATGCGCTGTTTAACCATGTCATTAATCGCATTATTCCCGCGCAGATCTACCGTCTCCGGGCTTTGCTCAAAGACCGCACTTACGTGCTTAAAGGCATCTAAAAGTTCGGATTCGGTGAGCTCACCTTCAACTCGCTCACCATTGAGCGTCGCGATTGCCAGCAGAAACGCTAATCGCTCTACAGGCAGAGAGATAGCAAAGTCACTTTTACGGGCCCACGACACTAATTCAGGTATGGTCTGGGTATAATCACTCATAGCTCATCCTTTATTGCGGGCTTACGTGCCGTGACGTGAATGTAACGCCCTAAACTCATAAAAGGTTCCTGACGACAGTAACGCCGTTCCATTTCTATAATCCCCTCTTCGCCATTGGCCGAAGGCGGAAGATCGCGGATGAAGTCACTAAAAACACGGATCCCTGCTTTGTCTTCAATTTGGAAACCAACGTTACGCAGCCATTGGTCAACCTCTGCAGGGTCTCTCGGATAATCGGGTGAAAGCGTTTTTTTCTTCCGCTTCTTCATGTGTGCTTTGAGGTAGCCGAAGTTCCCTAAGGTTAAATTCTGCAGCGTTAGGCCATGAAGATTGTAAAACATCAATGATAACACGCCGCCCGGTGATAGGGTGTCGAATAAAGCAGCGAGCGTTTTCTCCGGCTCAGCCACCCATTCCAGTACGGCATGGAATAAGACTAGATCGACCGGCTGCTCTAACTGTTCACCTATCTGCTGAGCGCTCGTCTGAATGAACGTCATCTGCGTGGCTACGCCCTGTTGTTGTGCGTGCTGCGTGGCGCGCTGTAGCATTTGCTCGGAGACATCACATAAGGTTACCTGATGCCCACGCTCGGCTAATCCGGCTGAAATCTGTCCGATACCGCCCCCTGCATCAAGGATCGTTAACGGAGCGTTAGGGAACGTCGCAAGGATCTTTTCCAGCTCTTCCCACAGAATAATCTGTCGTATGCGCCCCTTAAGGGTGCCATAGATGTTTTGGGCGAAGCGTTCGGCCAAATCATCAAAGTTTCGATCCATCATACTGGTACTCCGCATTAACGACAGAAGAAATATGCTATTTTGTCACAGCTCTAGGATGAATGGAGCTATTCCCTGCAGAATCCGGTGCTGGGTGCTGTTTTTTCGTTCAATTCGGTGCTAACTATGTTATTTGCGTTAAAAAAATTAATCGGTGGCCTGCTATTACCGTTACCTTTCCTATTATTGGTGCTAGGTATTGGGCTATTCTTGCTCTGGTTTACTGCGCGTCAACGACTGGCTAAGTACTGCCTAACGGGCGCTTGGTTACTATTGCTGTTATTGAGTGTGCAGCCGGTTGCCGATCGTTTGCTCGCGCCGTTCGAAGATCAGTATCCTACGCTTAACCACCCCTCTACGGTCGCGGCGATCGTCGTGCTCGGTGGCGGTTACACTTATAATCCACAGTGGGCCCCGAGTTCTAACTTACTCGGCAATAGCTTACCTAGGGTCGCGGAAGGGGTACGTCAATGGCGGATGAATCCTACCGCGCAACTGGTCTTTACCGGTGCGGCAGCAGCGGATAATCCGCGCAGCAGTGCTAGTGTTGCCGCGCAAGTCGCGCAGACGCTCGGGGTTCCTGCCGACAAGCTGGTTACCCTTGAATCGCCTCGCGACACGCGCCAAGAAGCGATAGCCGTTAAACAGCGACTAGGAAACCGACCCTTTATCTTAGTGACCTCAGCCAATCATCTTCCTAGAGCCTTAGGCTTTTTTACTGAACAAGGGTTGTCGCCGATCCCGGCACCCGCCAATCAGCTTGCTATCCACTCGCCGCTGAATAGTTGGGAGCGGATCATGCCGTCACCTTTCTGGCTTGGACATAGTGAACGTGCGTGGTACGAGAGTTTGGGTAGGCTTTGGCAATGGCTGATTCGCGGTTAGCCTACTCAGGCTAACCGCAGGATTAACGCAAGACGTCTCTGACTCTTTGCAGATCTTCTGCTGTATCGACGCCGACAGCAGGGATCGCTGCCGCTGGAGCGACGTGAATACGTTCACCATTCCACAGTACCCGTAACTGCTCAAGCAGCTCGCACTGTTCGAGCGGGCAAGGTTCCCAGCTAATGTAGCGGCGGATAAAGCCGGCCCGATAAGCATAGATACCGAGATGGCGCTGAAACTGGTCGCCAATGGTCGCTTGAGAGTGAGCAAATCGCTCGCGATCCCAAGGAATCGTCGCTCTGGAGAAATACAGCGCATAGCCCTGTTTATCCGTCACCACTTTCACGGCGTTCGGATTAAAGGCTTCGTGTGCCTCAGTGATTGGTGCAGAAAGCGTCGCCATGCCACAATCCGCCTTAGCCAAGTTATCTGCAACCTGTTTGATAATGACAGGCGGGATCAACGGCTCATCCCCCTGCACATTGACGATGATGGTCGAATCATCGAAACGATATTTTTCAATCACCTCTGCCAATCGTTCTGTACCCGATTGGTGATCCGCCCGCGTCATACAGACTTCACCGCCTGCCGCATTCACCACCGCTGCAACCTGCTCGTGATCAGTGGCGACGATGACCCGATCAGCCCCCGCTGCCAGCGCTTGGTTTAGAACGTGGAGGATCATTGGCTGACCATGGATATCCGCCAAGGGCTTACCGGGCAGCCGTGAGGAGGCGTAGCGAGCCGGAATGATGACGACAAAGCTCATTGTTAGCTCTCGTCCGCAGTTAAGCTGCGCGCTTCATTCTCCAGCAGTACTGGAATGCCCTCTTGGATAGGGAAGGCCAGCCCATCTGGTTTACAGATTAATTCTTGTTCCTGCGGATGGTAGTCGAGTTTACCGTGACAAACGGGACAAGCGACGATACCAGCTAAACGATGATCCATAAGACCTCCAAATAAATAACGTTGACTGCTACAGGGACGTCCCTTGAGAAGCAGTAGGCAATAAAGCAATAATCTTGTCGAGCAGCCGCTGCGCATCCGCCGACGGAAGCTGTGCATCGATTGGCAAGTACCACCAATTCTCTAACGCAAAATACTGGCATTTTACCGCATCTTTTTCCGTCATCAGTAATGCCTGCGAGGAATCTGCCAAACCGGAAAGCTCCTCGAGAGTATAGGCATGGTGGTCGGCAAACGCATATTCGCGCTCAGGAGTGATCCCTTGAGCGCGTAGGGTCGAGAAAAAACGCGGTGGATGGCCGATACCCGCTAAGGCGACGGACGATCGATTCGCTAAGGCTGCCAGGGGAAGTGGTAGACCCGTGACAAGATTCGTCCACACTCCCGGTCGCAGGCGCATCGGAATTTCGCCCTGTTGTGCCTCACCGCCATTGGTGATCACCGCATCAACGCTCTTTAAGCGCGAGGGCCTCTCACGCATAGGACCCGCCGGAAGCCACCAGCCGTTACCGAAACGTCTTTCACCGTCGATAACGACGATTTCCATATCGCGCTGTAGCGCGTAATGCTGCAATCCATCGTCGGTGATAATGACTGAAATATCGTTGTGTGCCTGCAACAGCGCGCTGATTGCCGCACGGCGTTTAGGCGCAACCGCGACGGGCACTCCTGTACGTTGGAAGATCAGTACTGGCTCATCCCCCGCTTGCTGTGCAGAGGTCGTCGCGTCGAGTACTAAAGGGTAGTGCTCTGCCTTACCCCCATACCCCCGCGAGACGACTGCCGGACGAATACCGCGTTGTTTGAGTTGTTCAACCAACCAGATCACTACCGGCGTTTTACCATTGCCCCCTGCGGTCAGATTCCCGACCACGACCACCGGCACTGGTGCCTTCCATCTTTTTTTCAGCCCGCAGCGATAGCTGAAGCGAATGGCGGCAGTGATCGCTCCATACAGCCAAGAGAGTGGCAGCAAAAGCCGCCATGCTCCCGACTTTCCGCTCCACAGGCGCGCGATCATTGGCCGAACTGAATACGATGCAGTTGAGCGTAGGCACCCGCTTGAGCCAGCAGCTCTTGGTGTGTGCCACGTTCGATGATTTGTCCATCCTCAACGACCACAATCATATCCGCCTTTTCGATTGTCGATAGGCGGTGCGCAATAACCAATGAGGTACGATTCCGCTGTAGCTCATCTAAGGCAGATTGAATCGCGCGTTCCGATTCTGTGTCTAAGGCAGATGTCGCTTCGTCCAAGATCAGTACCGGGCTATCGCGAAGTAGCGCTCGTGCTATCGCGATACGCTGACGCTGGCCGCCGGATAATAAGACGCCATTCTCACCGATTACAGTATCGAGACCGTTATCCATCCGCGCAATAAAGTCCATCGCGTGGGCCATTTCCGCAACGTTTTCGATATCTTGACGACTGTATTGATCGGTACGTGCATAGGCGATGTTATTAGCGATGGTATCGTTAAATAGGTGAACATTTTGCGACACTAACGCGACCTGATTACGCAAAGCTTGCAGCTTATAATCATTGATTTCATGGCCATCTAGCAGGATCTGTCCTGACTGAATATCATAAAAACGCGTCAATAAACTGGCCAACGTCGATTTACCCGAGCCAGAACGTCCCACTAGTGCCACGGTTTTTCCTGCCGGAAGCGTTAAGTTAATATTTTTTAACGCTGGCGTTTCGCGACCCGGATAGGTAAAGGTGACGTTACGAAACTCAATATCGCCCTGCACGCGTTCGACAGAACGTTGCCCATTATCGACTTCTTGCTCGGCATCGAGAATACTGAACAGCGTCTGGCAGGCTGCCATCCCGCGTTGAAACTGGGCGTTTACGTTAGTCAGTGACTTAAGCGGACGCATTAAGGCGATCATGGAGGAGAAGACTACCGTAATCGTTCCCGCCGTTAGCGTATCCATTACCGCTGGATAACTGGCCGCATACAGGATGAACGCGAGGGCGAGCGAGGCAATAAGTTGGATAATCGGGTCGGAGATAGAAGACGCGCTAACCAGTTTCATCCCTTGTTGACGCATACGATTACTGACCGTCGCAAAGCGTTGGGCTTCGATCTCTTGCCCACCGAAGATCAATACTTCCTTATGGCCCTTAAGCATTTGCTCAGCGCTGGTTGTCACCTCACCCATCGTGTTTTGCATCGTCTTACTGATATTTCTAAAACGCTTAGAAACCAGTCGGATAGTAAACGAGACGATCGGCGCAAGCAGGATTAGGATCAGCGATAATTGCCAGCTGTAGTAAAACATCATGATGAATAAACCGATGATCGATGCGCCCTCTCTAACCACCGTCACTAGTGCGCTAGATGACGACGAGGCGACCTGTTCAGAATCGTAGGTTATTCTTGATAAAAGCGTTCCGGTCGATTGCTGATCGAAGAAGGAGACCGGCATGCTCATCATATGGGCAAATAAACTGCGGCGCATTCCCATTACCACATTTCCCGATACCCAAGAGATGCAGTAGCTAGACGCATAACTTGTTACCCCACGGATCAACATGAGGCCGATTACGGCTAAGGGCATCCAGAGTAAGACTGATTTATCGGCTTTACCAAACCCATCATCGAGTAGGGGTTTGAGCAGCGATAACATCAAAGTGTCCCCTGCTGCATTAATAATCAGAGCAATCGCAGCAATAAACAGGCCTGCTTTATGGGGGGCTATCATTGGCCAGAGACGACGGAACGTCTGCCACGTTGAGAGATCTTTGTCTAAGTGCATTATTTCTTCACGTTTTTTAACATCGAAGGGTAGTTTACCCGTAATCAGGTTTTACACCAAACCATTGATGGTACCATCGGGGTGAAATTTGATCACGTAATTGTAAAATCTCACTATTCCCCGCGGTGACCCTAATCGATATCTGTCCGGCCTGTGCCGTATCAAGCCATTGAATACCCTGCTGTTGATAGCGTTTCACGACATTTGTTGCGGGTAAGCGCCACGCGTTGTAGCGGGCCACGGAGGCAATTGCAATATTAGGCCGCAGTGTCCTGAGTAATAAGGGACTAGAGGAGGTTCGGCTACCGTGGTGAGGTACCTGTAGCCAATCGACAGGTAGTGTCTGGCCGACTAACTCAACAAGCCTTTGCTCCGCCTTCTTTTCAAGATCACCGGTAAGCAGGAGATGATGTCGACCATCGCTGATGTACAGTACGCAGGAATCATTATTTTGTCCGGCCGTTGGAAATTGCTCCGGCCAGAGCACCTGAATGGCTAATCGCCCCCATTGCCAGTGATCCCCACGCCGACAAGCTAAGGCCCCGGGATAACGGTAGGACGTCCTCACCACTAGCTGTGGCCAAATTTTTTTGATACTCGCCAGGCCACCACTATGATCGCTATGGCGATGGCTAATCACCGCCATAACCGGCGTTATCCCCTGGTCAATCAGCCAAGGGACGATAATACGCTCGCCTGCATCCCCCACCTGCCAGCGGTTGCCTGTATCGTAGATAAGGCCTTCCCCTCGTTGACTGATCACCATCGCTAAGCCATGACCGACGTCTAACATATCTACCCGCCACAGGATCTCCGAGGGCTGAACACGCCAACTCGCTAGACTGATAAGGAGTGCGCAGAGACTCAAGGGCGAGGCCCGCCAGAGATAAAAACGGCTAATACATAACCCACCCCAGAGTAGACAGGCAACCTGTGGCGCGGCAGGAAGAAATACCCACCCCTCTTTTTGTAGGCCGAGCAGTGCGAAGAGACAACGAAAGAGCGCGTCGTGGAGTAATAGCAAGCTACTGTAGAGCAGATCGGGCCACGGTATGGCAAGCAGTAGCGCTAACGGTAATAGGCCTAGACTGACGATAGGAATAGCCACTAGGTTAGCCCCTAAAGCAGCAAGGCTGGTACCGTGAAAGAAAAAAATCTGAATCGGTAAGAGTAAAACCATAATCCCTAGCTGCAGATGTACTAGACGAATAATCGCGTAGCGTTTAGCTTGACGATACGCCGGGGATAAAGGAAACCAACGATACCAGATCAGTAACGCTAAAACGGCGAGTACCGAGAGCCATAAGCTATCGGAGAGGATCATCAGTGGATTGGTCGCCAAGAGGCTAGCCACGCAGAGTAAGAGAATATGAAAACTGGAAAGATTTAGAGCAAATCGCTTAGCCGCCAGCCAGAAGGTTAAGGCGAATAGCGCGCGTAGAGCCGAAGGTTGGGCACCAGAGAGTAAACAGTAGCCAGCACTGGCTAGCCAACTTATTGCCTCGAGCCCGCCTGCCCGCGAGAACCTAGCCGGAAACAATAGCTGTACCCATTTTATTATGCGACGAGTGAGTAAGAAGATAAGCCCTACATGCATGCCGGATATCGCCATTAGATGTCCGATACCCGTTTCCCGAAACAGTGTATTGACCTCTGGCGGGATCCTGTCCCGCAACCCAAAGACCAATGCCCGCGAGATGCCCTGCCACGGAGAGCTAGCGCTACGTCGCACAAAGGCCTGCTCAAGGCGATGGCGCACCGAGCAAGTTGGGTCCAGTAGCTGCTGACGGTGTATTTTACCGGTGAACGGCGTGTCCTTCGCCAGCGCGTTACGCTGGCTATCATAGCCCCCCTCGTTCAATAGGCTATGCACGGGACGTAAACGTAAGCGCATTAGCCAATGCTGCCCCAGACAGTACTGGCTAGCGTCGATGTTACCGATCCATACGTCATAGACAGGAAATCGCCATTGACCTTCAACCTTAGTCAGGCTGACCCTAATCCGGCCATTTAATTCCTGAACTTCACTCACTCTCACTTCGGCGCTGACCGTTCGTTCGCTCCACGCGGTGATCGTGGATACCAGCCCGTGGGCGGTAAACTGGCTAATAAAGAAAAAGAATAGCGCTACGCCACAATAGTGCAGATATTTAGATCTCGTGATCAACAACAGCAATGCTAGAAGTAATACTGTGCTGAGGACTGGAAGGCTAACAATCTGTGGAATAAATAGCAGCGGGAAACACGCGGCAATCAATAGCCAAGCATAAGGAATAGTCTGCATAATATCACCGCTCAAAGCGAGGTACTGTAAGGGATTAATGCAGTAGTAGGTTTACTGATTGGAGAGAATGCGAGCCGCTACGGGGATTGTCGAGCGATAAAAAGGAAAGGACAAAAAATATGTGGGTCGTATAAATGAAAAACGATATCTAATGATACCGTCTTTTTTAAAACTGCACTTCTTAGCTAGAAAGGTTGGCTCTATCGCGAAGCTCTTTTCCTGGTTTGAAATGTGGCACGTACTTACCTTCCAGTTCCACTTTCTCGCCAGTCTTCGGGTTACGCCCTACGCGTGGAGCACGGTAATGGAGTGAGAAACTACCAAAACCCCGTATTTCGATACGGTCACCCTGCGCTAAGGTGGAAGCCATATATTCCAGCATCTCTTTAACAGCATCTTCAACAGCTTTTGCAGGGATTTGAGTCTGCTGGGCTGCGAGGCGTTCAATCAATTCAGATTTAGTCATTAATCCTCCGGAAATATCCTGTAAAGAAAGACAGTTTTAAAAAAAGCCAAGAGTGAAAACACCCTTGGCTAGTTGGGGGGATGTCACCATCCCCCTTTCGGCAATTACTCGCCTTTAGCTGCTTTAAATGCTTCAGCCATTGCGTTAGAGAAGTTGCTTTCATCTTGTTGCTTGTTGTTCACAGCAGCAACTGCATCTTTCTCGTCAGCTTCGTCTTTAGCACGTACAGACAGGGTTACAACACGGTTTTTACGGTCAACACCGGTGAATTTCGCTTCCACGTCATCACCAACATTCAGAACCAGAGTTGCATCTTCAACGCGGTCGCGTGAAGCTTCTGAAGCGCGTAAGTAACCTTCAACACCGTCAGCCAGTTCAACAGTTGCGCCTTTAGCGTCGACTGCAGTCACTTTACCGTTAACGATAACGCCTTTCTTGTTCAGCGCAACGTAGTTGTTGAATGGATCTTCAGCAAGTTGTTTCACGCCTAAAGAGATACGCTCACGCTCAGCATCGACTTGCAGAACTACTGCAGCAATTTCGTCGCCTTTCTTGTATTCACGAACGGCTTCTTCGCCAGTTGCGTTCCAAGAAATGTCAGACAGGTGAACCAGACCATCGATTCCGCCGTCCAGACCGATGAAGATACCGAAGTCAGTGATTGACTTGATTTTACCTTCAACGCGATCGCCTTTGTTGTGAGTTTCTGCGAAGTGCTGCCATGGGTTAGATTTACATTGCTTCAGACCCAGGGAGATACGACGACGCTCTTCATCGATGTCCAGAACCATGACTTCAACCACATCACCTACGTTTACAACTTTAGATGGGTGGATGTTTTTGTTGGTCCAATCCATTTCAGAAACGTGTACCAGACCTTCAACGCCTTCTTCGATTTCTACGAAGCAGCCGTAATCAGTCAGGTTAGTTACACGACCCGTCAGCTTGGTGCTTTCTGGGTAACGCTTAGCGATAGCAACCCATGGATCTTCGCCCAGTTGTTTCAGACCTAATGATACGCGAGTACGCTCACGGTCGAACTTCAGGACTTTAACATTGATTTCGTCACCAACATTCACGATCTCGCTTGGGTGCTTAACGCGTTTCCAAGCCATATCAGTGATGTGCAGTAGGCCGTCAACGCCGCCCAGATCAACGAATGCACCGTAGTCAGTCAGGTTCTTAACGATACCTTTAACTTCCATGCCTTCTTGCAGGTTTTCTAGCAGTTGATCACGTTCTGCACTGTTCTCAGACTCGATCACCGCGCGGCGAGAAACCACGACGTTGTTACGTTTCTGATCCAGTTTGATGACTTTAAATTCTAACTCTTTGCCTTCAAGGTGCAGAGTGTCGCGAACCGGACGTACGTCAACCAGTGAACCTGGCAGGAACGCACGGATACCGTTTAGCTCAACAGTGAAGCCGCCCTTGACTTTGCCGTTGATAATACCGGTAACAGTTTCAGCATCTTCGTAAGCTTTTTCCAGCGTGATCCAAGCTTCGTGACGCTTAGCTTTCTCACGGGACAGCAGGGTTTCACCGAAGCCGTCTTCTACTGCGTCCAGCGCAACGTCAACTTCGTCGCCTACCTGGATTTCCAGTTCGCCAGCTGCGTTTTTGAACTGCTCTGCAGGAATTGCAGATTCAGATTTCAGGCCCGCATCAACTAGGACGACGTCTTTGTCGATAGAGACAACAACGCCACGAACGATGGAACCCGGACGGGTTTCGATTTCTTTCAGGGATTCTTCAAATAGTTGAGCAAAAGATTCAGTCATATTGATAATCTTAGGATTCTTCAATTTAACGTCCATTGGACTTCATGTCTAATGGGGTTGTTTAACATTCTTCACACCATCCATGGAATGAAGCTACAGCATTCTTTTTATTTTAGCACACTTATGCGCTGAAGTTAGGCAATTTTTTCTGAATATATTCAAGAGCTATCGCCGTCACTTCTTCGATATCAATTCCCGTAGAATCAATAACTAAGGCATCGCCCGCCGCGACTAATGGCGCAACGGCACGATTACGGTCGCGGTCATCACGCTCTACCGTCTCCGCTAAAAGTTGCGCAAAGTTAACATCTACGCCTGCTTGCTGCAACTGCTGGCGACGACGTTCGGCGCGCTCTTCGGCACTTGCATCAAGGAAAATTTTTACTGGCGCATCTGGAAATACAACCGTTCCCATATCTCGTCCATCGGCAATCAAGCCCGGTAATTCACGAAAGTTGCGCTGCCTACGTAATAATGCCTCGCGCACGCGAGGGAATGCAGCCACTTTCGAGGCGGTATTACTCACGTCTTGCGTGCGGATCGCCGCAGTCACCTCTTCGCCTTCTAAAACGACTTGAGTACGGTTCTCGTCGACGATAAATTTCACATCGAGGTGCGCCGCAAGAGGAACTAGCGCCTCTTCATGCGCGATATCAACATGATGGTGGAGCGCGGCTAACGCTAAGACGCGGTAGATTGCGCCTGAATCCAACAGGTGCCAGCCTAGCTGCTCGGCTAATACCTTACACAGCGTACCTTTACCCGCCCCGCTCGGCCCATCGATAGTAATGACTGGAATGGTCGTCATTTCTGACTCCTTGCACTCAGCAATAAAATGGCGTCAGTATACCTGAATCTGTTGGTGAACGTTACCCCAAGCTCATCTCTTCACTTGCATAACGGATAAGCTTGTCTACACTTTATTAATTAAAAAATGAACGATAATCATAGAGTAAGCTATCTAGGAGGCGAGTTATGGCAGGTCATCCCCCGTATCCCCGTAAAGCATGGATTATTGAGGTTTCAGATGGTCAAGGCGTGGACAAAGTAGGTCACTATGAGCTCAGGGCCGATCATCCCTACCCCGATACCCTGATTAGCCAGCATTCTACCCGCCAAGATGCGGAAGACGCGAAAGAGCGTTATGTCGGCGAAGATAAGGAATAATCTGTAGGCCATGTGCAACGTACACATGGCCTTTTTCACTTAGTGCTTGCGAATATACATATCCTGCGTTTTATAGAACCCTAAGCGGCTGACTGATACGCCCCCCACCCAGGGTTTTACTAAGATATTTTGTACATAATAGTATAAGGGGATCGCCGGGACCTCCTTGCTGAGAATATCCAACGCCTGCTGATAGTCGGCTCTGGCTTTGGCCGGGTCGGTCTCAGCCGCCGCTGCGTTGACCAGTTTATCGTAAGCAGTATTACTATATTTCCCGTCGTTTTGCGTATTCCCCGTCATATAATTATTTAAGAACGTCGGCGGCGCATCGTAATCGGCGAGCCAAGACTGGCGTACCAGTTGGAAATCACCGCTATGCTGCGTCTGAATTAACGTCTTCCACTCTTGATTACGCATGGTAACTTGCGCGCCTAGATTCTTTTTCCACATCGAGCTTAGCGCGATAGCTATTTTTAGATGATCTTGTTGTGTGTTGTACAGCAGCTCTGCCTTCAGCGGCTTGTCCGCGCTAAAACCCGCCTCGGCCAATAACTTTTTCGCTTGTGCGATGCGTTGTGCCGGGGTCCATTGTGCAATCTCGGTTGGCTGATAGGTTTCTCCGCCAATTTGCAGCGGCATCAGGGTCCAAGCCGGTTTCTGCCCCATACCCAAAATCTTATCGGTGATGATCGATTTATCGACGGCTAAGTTCAGTGCCATGCGCACGCGTGGGTCGTTAAACGGCGCCTTATTCATATTGAACCAATATTCATAGACGCCGAGCAGCGGAGTCTGTTTTATTTGTTCAGGGATCGTCTTCTTAATCTGCGCAAAATTCACGGTTGGAATAGTGTCTGTAATATCAATCTCACCGCTCTGGTAACGGTTTAACGTGGCCGAAGGTTCGGCGATAGGCAGATAGGTGATTTGATTGATAACCGTTGCCTTATTGTTCCAATAATGGGGGTTACGCTGTGAGATAAAGCGTTCGTTAATCACCCACTTGCTCGGTTTGAACGCCCCACTGACAACGATGTTTGCAGGCTGTGTCCATTGCTCGCCAAACTTCTCGACATTCTGTTGATTTACCGGGAAGAAGCTTGGCGATGCCGCGGCTTGCAAAAACCACGAAACGGGCTGGGAGAGCGTCACCTGGAAGGTCTGCGCGTCTAACGCTTTAACGCCTAGGGCTGAAGGGGGGAGCTTCCCGCTCATCACCGCGTCGCTATTTAGCACATGAACAGCGCTGACATAAGATTGATAGGGTGATGCCGTTTTCGGATCGGCTAAGCGCTGCCAGCTGTAGACAAGATCCTGCGCGGTAATGGGTTGACCATTCGACCAGGTGATCCCTGGGCGTAAGTGGAAGGTCCAGACTTTATTGTCTTGGTTATCCCACTTCTCGGCTAATTCCGGATGAACCTTCCCCTGGCTGTCCAAGGCAACGACTCCTGCAAAGCTATCGAGAATGATATTGAAGGCTTCATTGCTTTCTGCCAGTTGTGGATCGAGCGTCGCCGGGTCGGAACCATTGGCGCGCGTGATCTGCTGTTGTGCCGCGAGCACCGTCCCCGCAGGAACTACAGCGGCGAGTACTGTACTCGTCGCGCCTAATCCAAATAATGCCATCATCGCTAAGGAAAGAATTTTACGTTGCATCATTAACCTCATCACCTGTAAGCAAAAAAAAGCGAGCTTAAACGCTCGCTTGAATAATTATGAGAACTGGCTGATCGACGTGAGTCGATCAAAATAATCAGGGAACGTCTTCGCCGTACAACCTGGGTCGAGAATCGTCACCGGCGTATCGGATAACGCCACAAGAGAGAAACACATCGCCATCCGGTGATCGTTGTAGGTCTCAATCTCAGCGTGCTGCAACTGGCGCGGAGGGGTAATAGTGATATAGTCCTCGCCTTCGATAACGTCGGCGCCCACTTTGCGTAACTCCGTCGCCATCGCAAATAACCGATCGGTCTCCTTAACCCGCCAATTGTAGATATTAGTCATGGTCGTCGTGCCCTCGGCGAAGAGTGCGGCGGTCGCAATCGTCATCGCGGCATCAGGAATATGGTTCATATCCATCGTAACCGCTCGTAGCGGCGCCCCAGTACAGGCGATGAAGTCATCCCCCCACTCCACTGCGGCACCCATTTTCTCAAGGACTTCAGCAAACCTAACATCACCCTGCACACTATTACGACCAATACCTGTGACTTTTACGGTTCCACCGCGGATCGCAGCAGCCGCCAAGAAGTAGGAGGCAGAGGATGCATCGCCCTCAACCAGAAATTCCCCTGGCGCTTGGTACTGTTGCTGACCCTGTACAACGAAACGTTGATAATCTTGGTTATCGACAGTGACGCCGAAGGAAGCCATGAGGTCGAGAGTAATATCGATATAGGGCTTAGAGACGAGTTCGCCCTTAATGGTAATGACGGTTTCGCCTTGGGTTAACGGCGCGGCCATTAACAGCGAAGTGAGGAATTGGCTGGAGACAGATCCATCAACACTCAGGTTGCCGCCATTAAAGCCACCCTGCAACCGGATAGGGGGATAATGTTCATTTTCCAGGTAAGTCACCGTCGCTCCCCCCTCGCGCAAGGCGTCAACGAGGTGCCCGATCGGTCGCTCTTTCATTCTCGGCTCACCCGTTAACACGATAGCGTTTTCAGCGAGCGAGAGTGCCGCGGCTAAGGGGCGGATGGCCGTTCCCGCATTGCCTAAGAACAGCTCTAGTGGCTCACGGCTTTGTAAGGGGCCGCCGATCCCGGTCACCGTACAGACGGTACGATCCTCTGAAAGGTGGTAGTCCACCCCCAGTGCCGTCAACGCCGTTAACATATGGCGAATATCATCACTGTCTAAGAGGTTGGTCAGGCGGGTAGTGCCCTGTGCCATCGCAGCAAGAAGAAGTGCACGATTCGAGACGCTTTTAGAGCCTGGAAGATTAACGGTTCCACTCACGTGGGAGATAGGTTGTAAAGTCAAAGATTGCATTAAGATACTCATATAACCACTTTCCCGGCGTACGCGGGGAAAGTGTTAAGTTGAAAATTAACCGTGACGCTGTGCGAATTCTTGCATAAAGGTCGTCAACGCTTGAACGCCTTCGAGCGGCATTGCGTTATAAATCGAGGCACGCATTCCCCCGACCGCACGGTGCCCTTTCAGGGCGTGCAAGCCAGCGGCCAGCGACTCCTCTAAGAATAGCTTATCGAGGCTCGCATCGGCTAACTGGAAGGGAACGTTCATCTTAGACCGGTTTCGAGCAATGACGTTGTTACGATAGAAATCGCTGTTATCAATCGTTCCATAGAGCAGATCGGCTTTCGCTTGGTTCTGCTTAGCCATCGCCTCGATACCGCCTTGCGCTTTCAACCATTTGAAGACAAGACCCGAGAGGTACCATGCGAAGGTCGGTGGGGTATTGAACATCGAGTCATTATCGGCGAGAGTTTTGAAATCTAGTACCGAAGGGAATTGTTGGAGGGTTTTCCCCAATAGATCTTCGCGCACAATCACCAGCGTGAGTCCCGCCGGGCCGATATTTTTCTGTGCGCCTGCATAAATCACACCGTAACGGCTGATATCTAACGGACGAGATAGAATGGTTGATGAGAGGTCGGCGACCACGAGGCGGTCGCCGAAATTCGGTTCTTCGTCAATCGCCGTGCCATCGATAGTCTCATTTGGACAATAGTGGACATAGGCGGCGTTATCATTCAGCGACCATTGATCCATCGGTAATAGGGCAACCTTGCCATTTTCCGTTGTTTTAATATCAATAACGTTGGGGGTGCAAAATTTCTCTGCTTCCTTAATCGCGCTGTGCGCCCAATAGCCACCATCGATATAATCGGCATGTTGGCCTGAGCCTAGCAGGTTGGCAGGGATAGCCGCGAACTGTGCACGTGCGCCACCCTGGCAAAATAAGACTTTATAATTGGCAGGAATGGAAAGTAAATCACGAAGATCTTGTTCTGCTGTCTCGGCCACTGCAATAAACTCTTTACTGCGGTGGCTAATTTCCATTACTGAGGTTCCTAACCCTTGCCAATCGAGCAGTTCTGCTTGAACTTGTTCTAACACTGCTTTTGGTAACATGGCGGGACCGGAACTAAAATTGAACACCTGCGTCATTGACCTTCACCCTTTATTATTCTGTCAAAGAATTTGTGCTGAGCCTTCGGTTTTATCACTGCCAGAATATTGCTGCAATAGATAATCTGCTCTCGACCAAAGATTGCTGGAAAACCCCGCACAACGATAGCCGCCCACGGCGAAAAAACGTATGATAGCCGTTATCATTTCTAGATTAACCAGAGAGCGCCACCATGTCGCAAACTTTTATCCCCGGTAAAGATGCCGCCCTTGAAGATTCCATCAGCCGATTTCAAGACAAACTTCAACAGCTTGGTTTCACGATTGAAGAAGCCTCATGGCTTAACCCTGTGCCGAATGTTTGGTCTGTACATGTCCGTGATAAAGATTGCGCACTGTGCTTTACCAATGGTAAAGGAGCCACCAAGAAGGCGGCCTTAGCCTCTGCGCTCGGTGAGTACTTTGAGCGTTTATCCACCAACTATTTTTTTGCTGACTTCTGGCTGGGCGATGCCGTAGCGAATGGTCCTTTCGTTCACTATCCCGATGAGAAATGGTTCCCGCTAAGCGAGGACGATTCATTACCCGAAGGTATTCTTGATAGTAAACTCCGTCAGTTTTATGACCCAGAAAATGAGCTGAGCGGTTCTGATCTTATCGATCTGCAATCGGGTAACCACGAGCGCGGAATTTGTGCCCTACCTTTCTCCCGCCAGTCTGATTTACAGACCGTGTATATCCCAATGAACATCATCGGCAACCTGTATGTATCTAACGGGATGTCTGCCGGTAACACGGCCAATGAGGCGCGTGTTCAAGGGCTATCCGAAGTCTTTGAGCGTTACGTCAAAAATAAAATTATCGCCGAATCGATCAGCCTGCCGGAAATCCCGGCTGACGTGTTAGCTCGCTACCCTAGCGTTACCGAAGCTATCGCCCGTTTAGAAGCGGAAGGCTTCCCGATTCTGTCATACGATGCCTCACTCGGCGGCAAGTACCCGGTGATCTGCGTCGTGTTATTCAACCCTAGCAATGGTACCTGTTTCGCTTCCTTCGGCGCCCACCCTGATTTCGGTGTCGCACTTGAGCGTACGGTGACCGAATTGCTACAGGGTCGTGGATTAAAAGATTTAGATGTCTTTACTCCTCCCACGTTCGACGATGAAGAAGTTGCTGAACACACTAACCTCGAAACCCACTTTATCGATTCAAGCGGCCTAATTTCTTGGGATATGTTCAAGGATGGCGGCGATTATCCATTTATCGACTGGTCGTTCTCAGGCACTACCGAGCAAGAGTTCGCGACGTTGATGGCTATTTTCCAACATGACCAGCAAGAGGTCTATATTGCTGATTACGAGCACTTAGGCGTATACGCATGCCGTATCATCGTGCCAGGCATGTCCGATATCTATCCAGCGGAAGACCTGTTATTAGCCAACAACAATATGGGCGCCGACCTACGCCAGATTATCCTGTCATTGCCTGGATCAGAGTGGGAAGCGCAAGAGTATCTGGAATTAATCTCTACACTGGATGATCACGGCTTAGATGACTTTACCCGTGTACGTGAGCTGTTGGGTATTGCGACAGGGAAAGATAACGGTTGGTCTACGCTGCGAGTCGGTGAGTTGAAATCGATGCTCGCCTTAGCCGGTGGCGATATCGATCAGGCCTTAACTTGGGCTGAGTGGACGATCGAATTCAACGGTTCGGTCTTCAGCGCAGAGCGTGCCAATTATTATCGTTGTTTGCAAACGCTGCTACTTTTGGCACTGGAAGATGAACGCCATGCCGTCGATTACCTAAATGCCTTCACTAAAATGTACGGGGCTGAAACCGTTGAAGCAGCTTCTGCGGCCGTGAGTGGTGAGGCGCCGTTTTATGGACTGCAAGAGGTTGACGCGGCACTCACCGCCTTCCCAGCGCATCAATCTCTATTAGCGGCTTATGAAAAGTTACAGGTGGCTAAGCGCCAACATGCGCAAGGCTAATTAAGCGGAAAAAAGGCCTTAGCTTACTCATAAACCCCATCTTCAGGATGGGGTTTATTCATACGATGCATTTATATGAAGCTGCTGATATTCAGTAATTGATTATTCGATACTTACCAGTGCCTTACCTATATTTCCGCCTTTAAGCATTGAGAGAAATGCGCCTACAATATTTTCAAAACCGTAATACACTGTTTCTTGTGGTACTACCTTGCCGCTCTGAATATGAGGAATAATAAATTTCTCCAGCTCATTTTGATAGGTTGTGTAATCGCGCACCAAGAATCCTCGTAGAGTTAAGCTCTTACCTACAATATCAAAAAGATTATTAGGCGAAACGGATGGTGTTAAAGCGCTGTATTGTGCAATTGCGCCGATTAGTGCAGCACGTCCAAAATTATTGAACACTGTAATGGCTGCCTCAAGTTGCTCACCACCGACATTATCTAAATAGACATCGATGCCCTCTGGAACTATATCGCGCAATTGAGCGCTAATCCTTCCTGATCGATAAACAAAGGCATCTGTATAGCCTAATTTCTCAGTCAGAATATTAGCTTTTTCAGGGTTCCGAGTACTACCGATTATACGTTTTGCCCCCAGTAGTGCCGCAAACTGGCCTGCTGCTGAGCCTACTCCGCCTGCGGCCGAGGATATGTATATTGATTCACCAGGTTGTAAGCGAGTAATTTTCGTTAGCGCTATCCATGCAGTAAGTCCAGTACCACCTAGCAGGCTTAGCCATGTACGCAAGGGCACACCCTCAACAGGCGTTATTTTACGACTTTCTTCCGCGGTAACCTGAGCATAAGCTCGCCAACCTTTTCGATGGAATACCCAGTCACCTCGATTTAAGGCTGGGTTAGTTGATTTTACTACTCTCCCTATCGTTCTTCCTTCTAATGGTTCGTCTAATTCCCAGTCTCCATCCATGCACTCCCGCATATAAGGATCTATAGAGAAATGGATATTTTTTACCCAAGCTGCCCCATCTTGCAATGGCTCAAGGGGTTGATCAACAAACCGGAAGTTTTCGATTACGGGCTCGCCATGAGGTCTGGAAATTTGGTGAACAAAGGTATTATGAACATTCATTAGATTATCACCTGCCACGTATGCCGCCTCATTTATCGTTGAACGAGATAATGATTTTATTCTTGTGATCTCGAGTATTTAAATGATTATTTAGCAATATGTTTTGATGAATTAATATAAGAACATTAGCCATCAATAATAGGCTTAAGCTTAATTAATAAATTATGAATAACATTACAGCCATCTATTAATGGACCACCAATCTAAAATTAAAAAATTGAAAACCAATAAAATACCTTCTACAAGTTTTTTAAAATACAGTGTAAGTAATTTATATTAAAAATTCAGTAGCGTTAGGTCAAGGCGGCCAAACTGAGCTTATACACAATAAGCCATGAAAATTAAATTATCAAAGATGAATGAAAGATAAAAAGCTTATTAAATTAATTTAATAGGTTTTATTAAAATTTATCAATTAAACCAATAATTTTATCGGGTAACGGTAAATTATCCTCGATAATTTTGTCTTCAGTATCGGTACCCTATTCAAGGGATGTTTACTCGTACACGTAAACCACTCACCTCATCAGAGGTTAGACTAGGTAGCATACTTATCAAGCTACATGATTCGATGCTCATACCCTCGATTTACCAAGCTAGTACGGCCTGATCTCAAAATCTATACGGTAAGCTTAAGTGTCATAAATTTAGTACAAAGACCCTACTAACGAAGAGGCCTGTATTAGATATATTATTGGAATAAAAAAAAGGCCTCAATCGAGGCCTTTTTTTATGCGTGAGCAATAGGGGTCGCCTGCTGATCCGTTTTACGCAGCAACATCATCAAGTATACAAACGCCACGATTGCGATCATCACGAATAAGATATTGTCTGACCAGGTTTCCATCAGTAACGACGTAATCGCGGGCCCTGCAAGACTTCCGGCGGTATAGCTGAGCAACAACGCTTGATTCATCGGGATCAGCTCGGACTTAGCGACTCTTTCGCAAGCCCACGCCATCGCTACCGGATAGAGGGTGAAGCCCGCGCTGCCGAGAATAAATAATCCGGCCACCAACGAGGCATTCATCAACATGGCAATTGCCGCGAGGATAACGACAAAGACCTGTACGCGCAGTACCAGTAAGCGCCCATAACGATCGGCTAATTTACCCAACGGCCACTGCGCGATGATACCCGCACTGATTAAAAGCGCCATCCAATATCCGACATTACTATCGCTCATTCCTTTATGAGAAAGATACAGCGGCATCAGGCCGTACAGTGATCCTAAGACGACGCCGGAGATAATGCATCCGTTGATCCCCAGACGGGATTGACGACGAAAGAACATCTTTATCACGCCGGGTTGCTTAGGCGTTTCTAATGCCTCTTCCGCCTCCCCCGCGGTGACCGCGACAAATAATAATGGGATAATCGCCAACATCATCAGGGTCACCAAAGCGGGGACTAACGCGCTGACCGATAATGGCATGGCACTGATAAACAGCTGCCCGAAAACGGTACCAAGGTAATAGACAATCATATAGGCCGCGAGCAGACGTCCGCGATTCGAAATAGTCCCGGAGCAGAGTAAGGCGCTTTCAACAATCACCCACAGTAAGGCACAGCCATTACCGGCGATAAAACGCCAAAATGCCCAGCTTTCAAAAGAGTGGCTAAAGACTAAGACTAAGGTCGCGATAGCGAAAATCGCGGTGGCTAAATAGTAGCTACGATTGAAGCCTAAGCGGTTAATTAATTTACCCGCAAATAGCGTACCGGTAAGGTTTCCGGTAAAGAATGCTGAACTGATTAACCCAATTTGTAGGGTTGACCATGACTCGTGGGAAAGCCACAGCGGAATTTGTGTATTGAGCACAGCGATGCATACCGTTAAAAGTAGCAAGCCACTCAGTAAAAGCACAACTGGACGTGAAAGCGCCGACATGATGGTTGGGATAACTCAGAGTAGGGAAAGTAGGCGAATAATGGCAGGGTTTACACCAAAGTCAATTAGCCAAAATTATAGAAGGCATTTTTTGTTTCGGGCAAAAAAAAACTCCATCGTTGCCGACGGAGCTTCTCACCTATTTCGATAATTAGCCGATAAACTCTAGGCCTTTCATATAAGGTTTCAATACTTCTGGCACTTGAATACGACCCTCTGCTAACTGGTAGTTTTCAAGCACAGCAACCAGTGTACGGCCCACTGCCAAACCAGAACCGTTGAGGGTATGAACGAGACGTGTTTTGCGATCACTCTTCGAACGACAACGTGCCTGCATGCGCCGAGCTTGGAAGTCTCCGGTATTTGAGCACGACGAGATTTCGCGATAAGTATTCTGCGCTGGTAACCAAACTTCGAGGTCATAGGTTTTACAGGCGCCAAAACCGATATCACCCGTGCAAAGTAATACTTTGCGGTACGGCAGGTCGAGTAACTGTAAGACCTTCTCCGCATGTCCCGTCAATGTTTCTAAGGCTTCCATGGAGTGCTCAGGCGCAACGATCTGCACCATTTCGACTTTGTCGAACTGGTGCATACGGATTAACCCACGTGTATCGCGGCCATAGGAACCCGCCTCAGAACGAAAACACGGCGTATGCGCAGTAAACTTAAGCGGCAGGGTCTCTTCGTCGATAATCTCATCACGGACGAGATTAGTGACCGGCACTTCAGCCGTAGGAATTAGCGCGTACTGGCTGTTACCGGCTTCTTCGTCGAGAGGACGGGTGTGGAACAGATCATTACCGAATTTAGGAAGTTGTCCCGTTCCGAACAGCGAGTCATGGTTAACTAAGTAAGGAACATACAGCTCAGTATAGCCGTGCTGCTCGGTATGCAAATCGAGCATAAACTGAGCTAAGGCACGGTGTAGGCGTGCAATCTGGCCTTTCATTACGACGAAACGTGAACCGGTGAGTTTCACCGCAGATGCAAAATCTAACCCACCGCTCATCTCGCCCAAATCGACATGGTCTTTCACCGGAAAATCATACTGCTTAGGCGTACCCCAGCGTAAGATTTCCTGGTTCTCACTATCGTCTTTCCCATCGGGAACCACATCGTCGGGGATATTGGGTAGGGTTAAGGCTAGCTGGCGGATTTCACTCAGTAACGCGTCGAGGTCGGCTTTTGCCTGATCTAACTTTTCCCCTAACACATTGACTTCGTTTCGCAATGGCTCGATATCTTCCCCGCGCGCTTTCGCTTGGCCGATCGATTTGGATCGTGCATTACGCTCGGCTTGCAACGTTTCCGTTTCAACTTGCAGAACCTTACGACGCTCTTCGAGCGAGCGCAGCGTTTCTACATCTAAGGTGAATCCTCGGCGTGCCAGTTTTTCTGCAACTGCGTCTGGCTCATTACGCAGCAGATTGGGATCGAGCATGCTAATCCTGTTTAAGTAAGTGAAAAAAACTTGTCGTGAGTCACGACAACGATAAGTGTCAGATTACCGGAATGTTAATTGCGGCGGTAGCGTTTTGTCTGACTATTATGATCCTGCTCGGTAAGCCAGGCGAGTTTTTCAGCAATTTTGCTTTCGAGGCCACGAGAAGTTGGGTGGTAGTAACGAGTCTGCGCCATCTCGGGAGGAAAATAGTTCTCGCCAGCCGCATAAGCGTGTGGCTCGTCATGGGCATAGCGGTACTCTTTCTTCAGCCCCATTTCTTTCATTAAGGCTGTTGGGGCATTACGCAGGTGGTCAGGCACATCGTAGTCAGGCGAGTGCCGAGCATCCTGCATCGCTTGGTTAAAGGCGGTATAAACTGCGTTGCTTTTGGGCGCACAGGCTAGATAGACCAGCGCCTGGGCTATCGCCCTCTCCCCCTCTGCCGGACCTACTCGGGTATAACAGTCCCATGCTGCGAGCGCCACCTGCATGCCGCGCGGATCGGCATTCCCCACATCTTCTGAGGCGATAGCCAATAAGCGGCGCGCGACATAGAGCGGATCGCCGCCCGCGGTGATGATACGCGCGTACCAATACAACGCGGCATCTGGGGCAGAACCGCGCACCGACTTATGCAAGGCAGAGATGAGATCGTAGAAACGGTCGCCTTTATTATCGAAGCGCGCGCTCCGTTCACCAGCGATCTCGGTGAGGAGCTCGGGGGTTAGCAAACGTTGGTCTTGCGCTGAAACCTCCGCCATATCGGCCATCATCTCTAAGGTATTGAGCGCTCGCCGTGCATCGCCATTGACCAGCTCAGCGATCATTTTACGGGTAGCGTCGGGTAGAACAAGATTTTGCCCCGCTAACCCACGTTCGCTATCGGCCATCGCTTGGTCGAGGATACTTTCTATCTCCGCATTGCTTAACGACTTCAATAAATAGACCCGCGCCCGGGATAACAGCGCAGAGTTAAGTTCGAAGGAGGGATTTTCCGTCGTCGCCCCAATAAAGGTAATAGTACCGTCTTCAATATGAGGTAAGAACGCGTCTTGTTGGCTTTTATTGAAGCGGTGTACCTCGTCAACGAACAAGATCGTGTGTTGTCCAGATTGACGATTGATACGGGCTAATTCGATCGCTTCGCGGATCTCTTTGATACCGGAAGTGACGGCAGAAACGCGCGAGACGTGAGCTTGCGCGTAGAACGCCATGATCTCCGCAAGCGTCGTTTTTCCGGTACCGGGAGGCCCCCACAGGATCATAGAGTGAAGGTGTCCCGCTTTAATCGCTTTAGCGAGGGGTTTACCGGGCGCTAGAATATGATGCTGGCCGATATACTCATCGAGTGTTGTCGGGCGCATCCTCGCAGCCAATGGTTGAAATGCGGCTGGCGCAAAGTCTAACGATAGATTACTCACGGCTTCCCCCTTGTTACTTATTGACGCTGATCATCCACCGTCACGCCTTTCGGTGGGGTAAACTGAAACTTAGACGCTTCGATCGCGCCATTTTTCTGACTTTTTAATTGATAATTACTGCGCTGGCCATCTTGCTCGACCGCGCTGAATTGGTTGATGGTTCCCTCTGGAGTCACATCAATACTAAATTGTTTCAAATTCCCGCCACCGGTTTTTGGCGTCAGCGCGAAGTGATCGCCTTGCTGTTGCACATTATAGTTCTTCCAATCAGTACTTTGATTGCGCGCGATAAGCATAAACGGTGTATTACTCGTCGCGTTTTTCAGCCAGGTCGCGCTTACCTGCTCAACAAACGGATTATAGAACCAGAGTGTTTTACCATCAGAGATAATAGTGCTTTCATCCGGAGCAGTCATATGCCAATTGAACAAGCTAGGACGCTTTACCCACAACTCACCTTGTCCCTGTTGCACGTTTGCACCCGACCCATCAGTCACGGTTTGGGTAAAGCTGGCATGAAAGCTATTCACCTTATTCAGGCGTGATTGCAAGGCCGAGGCATCATCGGCGAAGGCATGTAAAGAAAGTAAACTCGCCATCAATCCTGTGGCAACGGTCATCTTTTTCATCACTGGTAATTCCTTATAAGTTCTTGTTCGAGGTGGAATAACTGTAGTCTTAACTTTACTCTTCGAACAGGAGAATAGGTGTAAATAGGATATGGGGACGTTCTTCTTATAGACAATAGGCCAGAGTAAACTCTGGCCTATTTATTCTGCCGACTTAGCGATTACATCTCGTGGGGAGGCGGCGAGAGGACTTCCCGATTACCGTTATTTCCTGGTTCGGAGACGATCCCTTGCGCTTCCATCTGCTCGATGATACGCGCCGCACGGTTATAGCCGATACGGAACTGACGCTGTACACCGGAGATCGAGGCGCGACGTTTCTCAACGACGAAGCCGACTGCTTGATCAAACAGCGGATCGAGCTCTTCACCACTGCCATCAGGCCCGCCAGCGCCATTGTCGCTTTCATCACCCGCGGTAATGCTTTCAATATACTGTGGACGACCGCGAGCCTTCCAGTCTTGTACCACCGCATGGACTTCTTGGTCGCGAACAAACGCACCGTGAACCCGTATAGGCATTGATGAGTTCGGCGGCATATAAAGCATATCCCCCATCCCCAGCAAGGATTCAGCCCCTGCTTGGTCGAGAATGGTACGCGAATCGATTTTACTTGAGACCGTAAAGGCGATACGCGTTGGAATGTTCGCTTTAATTAATCCCGTAATCACGTCCACAGAGGGACGCTGGGTAGCCAGCACTAGGTGGATACCGGCCGCACGCGCTTTCTGAGCGAGGCGCGCGATAAGCTCTTCCACCTTCTTGCCCACCGCCATCATCAAGTCGGCAAATTCATCGACCATAACGACGATATAAGGAAGTTTTTCTAAGACTGGCGGCTGGGTATCCATGCTATCGCCCGGCTTCCAGAACGGATCGGGGATCGGCCGCCCCATCGCTTCCGCTTGTTCAATTTTCTCGTTATAACCGGCGAGATTTCTTACCCCTAACGCTGACATCAGTTTATAGCGGCGTTCCATCTCCATGACGCTCCAACGCAGGGCGTTAGCAGCATCCTTCATATCGGTCACGACTTCGGTTAATAGATGCGGGATCCCCTCATAAACCGATAACTCCAGCATTTTCGGGTCGATCATAATAAAGCGTACTTCATCAGGGGTCGCTTTATATAAGATACTGAGGATCATCGCATTGACCCCGACTGACTTACCGGAACCGGTCGTACCCGCGACCAGTAAGTGCGGCATTTTTCCAAGGTCAGCCACCACTGGGTCACCCGAGATATCTTTGCCCAGCACGATACTCAGCGGCGAAGGGTTATCCCGGAATGCTGGACAGTCGAGTACCTCGCGTAGATAGACGGTTTGTCGATGCTGGTTCGGTAATTCGAGTCCGACATAAGGTTTACCCGGTATGACTTCTACCACCCGCACGGCGATAGCGGACAGCGAACGCGCTAGGTCGCGAGAGAGATTGGAAATACGCGCAGCCTTCACGCCCGGCGCGAGATCAAGCTCAAAGCGGGTAATGACCGGGCCAGGTGAGATCCCGACGACATCCGCCTTGATACGGAAATCCGCGAGTCGTGCTTCGACTAGCTGCCCCGTTTGTTCAAGTGCGAACATATCCACTGGCTCTTCCTCGGCAGGGGGAGCGGTCAATAGGTCTAACGTCGGTAACGGCGTAGTCGGCTTCGCCAACGGCTGTTCGTGTCGCACTAAGAACGGATGGAATAAGCTATCTTTCGCTGCCACTGTTGGAGCTGGCTCTACGACAGGTTGCGTTTCAACCGGCGCAGCTTGCGGGATCACTGGCTCCACGCTAGGGCTAGGCGTCGGTTCCGTAGGCGTGAGAGTAAAAAGCGGTTCACTTGGGGTGTCGTCGACCAACTCTTCCATCGGGGAAAAACTAAAATCAGAGAGATCGAGGAGCGGTGATTTTTCAGCCGGACTCGATTGCGGCGATTGTTCATAGCGTTGCTGCTGCACCGCATGGAACTGGCGAGCCAACTCCTCTTGCTGCGCTTGTTCTTCAATATCTACCTCCGGCTCGGAGGAGATAGCCGATGGGGTCTCGATATAACGCTCGGACTGCTGCGCAGAGAATTGTGCCGCTAATTCAGCCGTCTGGTTAGCCAGTAGCTCTTCATCAGTCTGATCAGACTCCTCGCGCTGGCGGTTCTTTTCTTCCGCCTGGCGTTGCGAGGGTAACTTAATGCCATAGGAGGCCAATTCGCGGCGCGTAGGAATACGCACTGGATTCGGACGCGGGAGTTCGGGACCAATTCCTTGTTTTACTTGCGAGCTAGTTCCTGACTCTTTCAGCTTTTGGCCTGAGAGATCGGGATGAGTCAGTTTACCCATACTCGCCGCTGCAGCAAAAGGTGATTGTGCTTTCGCGACAGCTTCGGCTGCCACTGGGGTAACGGCAGCAGCAGGTGCTTGGGCCATCGAGGGCTGGCTGACAGTTGGCGTAATTGGTGCCTTAACCGGTTCAATAGCAGTCGCCGCAGGCGATGCGGATTGGTACGCTTGGCTTTGCGACGGGATTTCAAAATGATAAACCGGTTGCGCCTGCTCCGTTTCTACAGAGAGGGTATGCTCTGGCATCTGCGCTTGCGGGGCTACGGGCGCCACGGATGCAGAATGCTGTGCGACAGGATCGGGATGCTGCACAACAACCGGTTCACTCTTCGGTGCGATAGTCGGTTCATAGGCTTGTGGAGCCGTGTGTGTAGACTCAGTCCCCGTGTCCTGTTCGACGGGCCGCGGTTGATAGTCTAGTAATGGGTCGTAATCCAGCAGCGGGTCGTACTGAGACTCTGCCGTCTCAGTCGTCGCTGGCCGCGGCGCCAACAGTGGATCGTCATGCTCGGCCTCGACACCTTCTGGTGTCGCTCTATTAACGAGGCGTCGGAAAACATTTTTTCCGCTTTTTTGGGCAGGGACTTCATCCGCAGAGGATTGCTGCGCCACGGGTGGCTCTAACCGTTCTTCCTCTTCCCAGTACTCTTCACCTTGGCGATGGCGTGCAAAAGTGACGACACGCAGTACTGCATTACCAATTTTTTCAGCGATCGTTAGCCAAGACCAGCCGGTATAAAGAGTGATACCCGCAGCCCAGATAAAGAGGAGAATTAATGTGCCCAAGGCAGGTGCAAAAAATTGTGACATCGCGCTGCTGACCAAACTGCCGATAACGCCGCCAGAAGCAAAATACCAGATATCATCGGCATTCAGTGATGCCAAGCCACATGTTGTGACGACTAGGCTCAATACCCCAATAAGACGCAGACCAATGGCGAAAAAGTCGATGTAGTGCTGCTCTTTGAAGCGGTAGCGGTGCGCAATCCAGCATAACCCAAGAATCACGACAGGAATGGCATAAGCCATCATCCCAAAGATGAACAGTAAGGTATCTGCCAACCAGGCACCGATTCCACCCCCCAAATTATGGATAGGTTCGTGCCAAGCCGTTTGCGACCAACTGGGATCAGAAGGGTTAAAGCTAACTAATGAGATCATCAAATAGACGGCAAACAGCGCAATCAGAATCAATAAAGCCTCTAACAAGCGGCGTCCACTACTCATAGGGGTTAAAGCAATATCTTTATCTTCAATGTATTCCTGGCTCAAGAGTACTCTCCAGGTGCCTGTCAAGGGAGGAAGGAACAACGCTAATAACGTTGTCCCTGTATGAATTTACAGGAGTGTACCGAAAAAATTCAGCCTTTGCACCTGTCTGATCTAGCGAGTTTTGATCACTAAACGATTACTTTGCTTAACTTCTTCCATCACAACATAGGTTCTTGTGTCATTGACGCCCGGTAAACGCAGGAGTGTTTCGCCAAGGAGCTTACGATAAGCAGACATATCGGGTACGCGGGTTTTAAGGAGATAATCAAAGTCGCCAGAAACTAAATGACACTCTTGTGTTTCTTCTAGTTTTTGCACCGCCGCGTTAAATTGTTCAAACACATCTGGCGCCCCACGATTCAGAGTTATCTCAACGAAAACTAATAATGAGGCGTCTAGATAATGGGGATTCAGTAGCGCAGTATAGCCGAGGATAAATCCTTGGCGTTCTAAGCGACGCACGCGCTCTAGGCAGGGAGTTGGAGAGAGTCCCACGCGCTTGGAGAGTTCGACGTTGGAGATCCGTCCATCTTTCTGTAGTTCATTAAGTATATTGCGATCTATGCGATCAAGGTCCTTGCTGGGACGCTTTTTGTTATCAACCATGTTTGATTATCTCTTTTATTGCCGAGCCTAAATACAAAGCCCGCCCCTGTGCCCGGGGATTGTTTGGCCCGCTTATGTTGTGTTGTCGCAAATGGCAGTACGCTAAGGCGATTAACCACCTCCCCTGTTTTCGCAAAACAATAGCGGATTGTCAAAGCAAAACATCTTTTTTCAGTACAACATTCGGTATTTTTTTTATTTTTATTCATAGGCTATGATTATTCTCGATAAAACAGCCCTTTTTGCCGCCCTTTTAACCAATTTCTCTAGCGCAGCCCCTTTTATCTCCCCTACCTATTACAACAATAGGCAACAAAACTCACAGAGGCTTTTTTTCGAGGTAAAGATTCCCTACAATCAAGGAAATTATGTAGTGATACTGAGGAATCAAAATGGCCAAACACAGCAAACTCTTAATCCTAGGCTCCGGGCCTGCGGGTTATACCGCTGCGGTCTACGCTGCGCGCGCGAACCTTAGCCCTGTGCTAATTACAGGCGTTGAAAAAGGCGGGCAATTGACCACCACCACAGAAGTCGAAAATTGGCCAGGTGATCCTAAGGACTTAACCGGTCCTCTCCTTATGGATCGGATGCACGAGCACGCGGTTAAGTTCAATACCGAAATTATTCTCGACCAGATCACGAGTGTTGATCTTCAACAGCGCCCGTTTCGCCTTATCGGCGACAGTGAAGAATACACCGCCGATGCGTTAATTATCGCTACGGGTGCTTCGGCCCGATATATCGGCCTGCCTTCTGAAGAGGCTTTTAAAGGACGCGGCGTCTCCGCTTGCGCGACCTGCGATGGTTTCTTCTATCGTAAGCAAAAGGTCGCCGTGGTTGGGGGGGGTAACACTGCCGTCGAAGAAGCGCTTTATTTGTCCAATATTGCCGCAGAAGTCCACCTGATTCACCGCCGCGACAATTTCCGCGCGGAGAAAATCCTGATTGACCGCCTCATGGATAAAGTCAGCAGCGGTAACATCATCCTGCATACTGATCGTACCCTTGAGGAAGTGGTCGGTGACGAGATGGGCGTAACAGGGGTGAAACTCAAATCGACGAATGATCAGTCTATTGCTGAGTTAGCTGTGGCTGGCGTATTCATCGCCATCGGCCACAAGCCGAATACGGCGATTTTCGCTGATCAGCTGACCCTACAAGATGGTTATATCGTGGTGCAATCTGGCCTCGCCGGTAACGCCACCCAAACCAGTATCCCGGGTGTTTTCGCCGCGGGTGATGTGATGGACCATAATTATCGCCAGGCGATCACTTCTGCGGGAACCGGCTGTATGGCTGCGCTAGATGCAGAACGTTATTTAGACGGATTAGTTAGCGAAAATAACTAATTTGTTAAATGCATGATCTAGGTTAATCTTGGCGGCAGCTTATCTGTCGCCTTTTTTGTCTCTGCCATGCTAAAGTTGTTGTCACTTTCAGATAGTCGATGTTCAATTCCAATAGGTCAGTGACTCTCTCGTGGATAAATCAAGACAAAAGCAACTTACCCTCTGGCTCAAGGCGCAGCGTTACCTTGCAAAACGCTGGCTCAATCTTTCAGTGATACTCGGTACAGGTAGCGCGCTGGCTATCCTCTTGCAGGCATACTGTTTAGCAGAATTACTGCAACTAGCCCTGATTGACCATCATCCTCTCTCTCAGCTCTATCCGTGGCTCGCGATGTTGATGGGATGCTTTATCTTACGCGCGGTACTGCATTATCTACGTGAAAAAGTCGGAGTGAAAGCAGGCGAGGTGTTACGGATCGCAATCCGCCAAGTGATTGTAGATCGGTTAGAAACGCTGGGACCCGTCTGGGTCGCCTCCCGTCCGGTAGGGAGTTGGACGACACTGCTCCATGAGCAGATCGAGAAGATGCACGATTATTATGCGCGCTATCTGCCGCAAATGACCTTAGCGGCCGTCATTCCACTGTTGATCCTTATCACTCTCTATCCGATTAACTGGGCCGCGGCGACAATTTTACTGCTTACCGCCCCGCTCATCCCATTGTTTATGGCTATGGTGGGGATGGGGGCCGCGGATGCTAATCGCCGTAATTTCGCCGCACTCGCGCGACTTAGCGGTGATTTTCTAGATCGTCTGCGTGGTTTGGATACCCTGCGCTTATTTAATCGCCGCCAGCCTGAAGAACAAGCTATCGCCGAAACATCCGAACAGTTTCGCTTACGAACGATGGAAGTGCTGCGGATTGCTTTTCTCTCCTCGGCAGTCCTCGAGTTCTTTGCCTCAGTCTCTATTGCCATCGTCGCGGTCTACTATGGTTTCTCTTACCTTGGCGTCTTTCACTTCGGCAGCTACCATGGAACGGTTACGTTATTTGCAGGGTTTATTGCGTTGATCCTCGCCCCGGAATTTTTCCAACCCTTACGCGATCTTGGTAGTTTCTATCATGCAAAAGCGCAGGCGGCTGGTGCGGCAGATGAAATTGAAGCATTTCTCTCGCAGACTGAAAAACTGCTACCGACGCTCCCTGAACAGCCGACTCTTTTACCTCGCGGCACGGCGCTCACCATAGAAGCACGCGATTGGATTATTTATTCTATTGAGGGTGTTCACCTCGTCGGACCGCTTAATTTTCGTCTGGATGTAGGGCAACGAGTCGCTATCGTAGGCCCGAGTGGGTCGGGGAAGAGTACTCTTCTTAATGCCTTACTTGGCTTTCTGCCTTATAAGGGGTCGTTACTGATCAACGGACACGAACTCAATACATTGATTCGCCAAGACTGGCTTGAACGGGTGAGTTGGGTGGGACAACACCCTCGCCTTCTCTCCTGTTCTGTGGCGGAAAATATTTCTGCGCAAGGCACCTTAAGCCAAGAAGCCTTACAGACCATCGTCGAGCAAACCGGTATCGATGAATTCATTGACCGCTTAGCGCAAGGTCTTGCGACAGAGGTGAGCGAAGAGAGTACTAACCTCTCAGTGGGTCAAGCCCAGCGGATCGCTGTCGCCCGTGCACTAGCGAAACAAGGCGATTTATTGCTGTTGGATGAACCGACCGCTAGCCTCGATCGTCATCACGAACAACGTGTTATGCAGAGCCTACAAATGGCCAGCCATCAACAAATGACAGTGATGGTCACCCACCAACTGGATCAATTAACGAACTGGCCGGTGATTATGGTCATGGAGGCGGGCAAGATCGTGCAAACGGGTGATTATACAACGCTTGCCGCAGAAGCTGGATTATTCCAACGTATGATCAGCCATCGCTCAGGGGAGATTGAATAATGAAAGCGTTACTCCCTTTCTTAACATTGTGGCGTAGACACCGCTGGCAACTATTACTCGGCATTCTACTCGCCACGCTAACGTTACTCGCCAGCGTAGGGCTGCTCAGCCTTTCCGGCTGGTTTCTCGCCGCCTCCGCCATGGCGGGTAGCGCAGGGATCTATACCTTTAATTATATGTTGCCCGCCGCTGGGGTGCGGGGTGCGGCCGTTCTGCGTACCGTGGCCCGTTATTTAGAACGCTTGGTCAGTCATGATGCGACCTTTAAGGTTCTTAAACACCTTCGTGTCACTATTTTTAGTAAGGTCTATCCATTGACCCCCGCGGGTACCCACCAATTCCGCCAAGGTGACCTGCTTAACCGTTTTGTTGGAGATGTCGAAACGCTCGACCACCTCTATTTGCGGGTGATCTCTCCCGTGATCGGGGCGGTGTTGGTCGCACTGGTCGTCGGATTCGGCTTAAGCTTTATCAATCTGTCTGCCGCGCTGATTGTGGCGATAGTTATGTTCAGCGTGATCCTTCTTTTCCCACCGATTTTTTACTATAAGGGGAAGCCTGCGGGCGAACAAATTGCTGCCTTAAGTAGCGCCTATCGTCAGCAACTCACTACCCACTTGAGTGCGATGTCAGAGCTATTACTTTTCCCAACGTCTAAGGATTGGCGGGTAACTCTTCAGCAGACAGAGAAAAAGTGGCTCGCAACTCAGGCTCGACAACAGAACCTCAGTAGCCTTGCACAAAGTCTGATCATCGTCTTAACCGGAATAACGGTTATTGCGGTATTTATTACCCTTTCCTATTCTCAAGCGGCTCAGGTCGCCACCGCCGATAGCGCATTATTAATTTTCTGTGTCCTCGCCGCTTTCGAATCTCTTGGGCCTGTTGCGGTAGCCTTTCTCCACTTATCAGAAGTCTCTATCGCCGCCGAACGTCTGCAGCAGCTACTCGTACAGACACCGCAGGTCGACTTTCCCCCCGCGACGCTTGCCGATCCAGGTTCGATCTGTGAGTTGACACTGACTGATGTCGATTTCCGTTATACGGATACTGGCCCTAATGTCCTCGACCAGCTAACGCTGACCGTGGCTGCCAAACAGAAAATCGCCCTCTTAGGAAGTACAGGTTGCGGTAAGACGACTTTACTGCAGCTATTAACGCGCGCTTGGGACCCGATAGCGGGGGAAATTAGGATTAATCAGCAGCCTATTCAGGCTTATTCAGAGACACAGTTACGGTCAATGACGACCGTCGTCAGCCAACGCGTTGCCATTTTTAACCAGACGCTACGTGAAAACTTAACGCTCGCACAACCCTTAGCCGATGATTTACAGCTGACAGAAAGCTTACGTGCTGTAGGCTTAGACGCGCTGCTAGACGGTGCGGGATTGGATGCCTGGTTAGGCGAAGGGGGGCGACCACTTTCCGGCGGAGAACGACGTCGGTTAGCGATTGCGCGTGCCTTACTGCATAACGCACCAATATGGCTACTCGACGAACCGCTCGAAGGATTAGATGCTCAAACCGAGCACCAGATCATGCAACTGTTACTCGCCGTTACTGAGCATAAAACCGTGTTGCTAGTGACTCATCGACTCACAGGTATTGAAGCCGTCGATAAGATCTGTGTGATGGATGAGGGGCGTATTATCGAAATGGGCACTCATCAACAGTTAATGGCGAGCCCATCACGCTATTACGCGTTTCGTCAGCGCCAAAAAGAGCAGCAAGCGCTATGACGGCTAGCTTCTTGCCCTGCTTGGATCACCAACCGATCTCGAGCTTCCCATCACCCGAGACGGCGCTCTGCTCCCCACAAGGTTTGTTAGCTTATGGTGGGGATCTGCAAGCAGAACGATTACTTTGCGCATACCGCGAGGGAATATTCCCGTGGTTCTCTGCCGAAGACCCTATCTTATGGTGGAGCCCGGACCCGCGCGCGGTACTTCCCATCGAGGAATTTCATCTTAGCCGAAGTATGCAGCGTTTTTTACGTGCTTGCCCTTATCATGTAACGCTCAATAATGATTTTCGGGGCGTTATCGAAGGCTGTGCCTCGACACATACTGACGGCACCTGGATCACCGACCAAGTCATCAGCGCATGGTGTGAACTTGCCGCGCGAGGTCAAGCCCATTCGGTGGAAGTATGGCAAGGCACGACCCTGGTCGGGGGGCTTTACGGTATGGCGTTAGGCGGGCTTTTCTGCGGCGAGTCGATGTTTAGTCGGCGAACCAACGCCTCGAAACTCGCATTGCTCACACTATGCCGTCACTTTGCTGGCTTTGGCGGCGAGCTTATCGACTGTCAGATCCTAAATCCGCATACCGAATCGTTGGGCGCGCGCGACCTACCGCGCGCTGAGTTTCTGCAGCAATTAGTCGTGCTACAAAACAGGGTGATTTCGCCGGAATGTTGGGGTAAACAACGCTTATTTTAGGTCTGAATGAATGTTTAACAGGCTTTTTCAAGAAAAAGGTAGTATAATACTGGCGCTTGTTATGCTGGTGGCGGTTTGGTAAACACCTTATTTCTTTCCCCCACTCTCTTCTTGCAGAACCACGATAGGGCATGTAGCGCTAACGGCTAGCCATTCATCGTGTTCTTCAAACGACATAACACCCACATTCACGTAAAGATGGCGCACTTGACGCCCAGCGCTGACCAAATTGGTCGCCTTTTCTTTACACAGGTATAAGAATTCGGCATTATTCTGTCGATTAAACACTTAGTTAGTCCATTCAGAGGATTCGATGGCCAAAGAAGACAATATTGAAATGCAGGGCACCGTACTGGATACGTTACCCAACACCATGTTTCGTGTAGAACTCGAAAATGGGCACGTAGTTACCGCTCATATCTCAGGTAAAATGCGTAAAAACTACATTCGTATTCTTACCGGTGATAAAGTTACCGTTGAACTGACCCCCTACGACTTAACGAAAGGTCGCATTGTCTTCCGTAGTCGTTAATCATTTTAGTTAATGACTGCCATAAAAAAAGGCCGGATAATGAAGTGACCCCATAAACTTGGACACTTTTAGTTAGATGGCCTGTAAGGCCTGGTTTCGGTATTCAACCGGAGTTAGGCCTTTTAACTTGGCTTTGATCCGCTTGGTATTGTAATACTCTATATACTCGCTAATCTTTTCTATCAACTCATCAGCATTTTTAAAATCATTCCCGTGATACATTTCTGACTTCAATAAACCAAAAAAATTTTCAGCAACCGCATTATCTAAGCAATTACCTTTGCGCGACATACTTTGCTTAATACCGTTATCTGCCAGTTGTTTCTGATAATAATGGTTTCGGTATTGCCAACCTTGGTCGCTATGTAATAGCGGTTTTTCTGTCCCGGTTAGGCGACTCAACCCCCGTTCTATCATGTCAGTCACCAACTGTAAGCGAGGTGCCTTAGCTATTTTGTACGCCACAACTTCTTGATTATATAAATCAATAATGGGCGATAAATAGACTTTTTTCCCGCCAACGTTAAACTCGGTCACATCAGTGACCCATTTTTCATTTGGCTTGCCAGCGGTGAAGTTTCGTTTAAGGTAGTTGGGGGCGCTGTTTCCTATATTACCTCGATACGAACGGTATTTTTTGGGCCTAACTGTCGACTTTAGGTTAAGCTTTTCCATCAAACGCTGAACCGTTTTATGATTCAGTGTTATCCCTTCATGTTTCAGTGTCAAATGGATGCGTCTATACCCGTAGCGGCCTTTATGCTCATGGTAAATACTCTCAATGCGAGCAAGTTCTTTTTCATAAGCAACAGGTCTTTGCAACGCGCTAATAGGGTAATAAAAGACACTCTTTGCGAGCTTTATTGCCGAGAGTAAGTGTTTTAAGGAATACTGTTTTTTCAGAGCTAAAACGGCTAACGTTTTTTCTTTGTTTGTTGTCGCTTTAACTGTTTCAGCTCTTCCAACTTTTTTAGTACCGCATTCTCCGCACGCAAATAGGCGACTTCCTCTTTAAGCTCTTCGAGGCTCTTTTCATCGTCTGAACGAACTGGCGTAGTACGGGATGGTTTCATTGCTGGTTTTCCTCTCTGTCGGTATTCAAGCCCAGAAAACCCTAGCTTGTTGTAGCGCTCACGCCACACAGACAGGATACCGGAAGAAATTAAATTGAGTACAGCAGAAGTTTGACCGAGAGACCAACCGTTTGTCGACATAAGTTTTAGCGCTTCGAATCGTGCTGTGGCAGAGCGCAGATGAGGGAGTGGGACGAAAGCATTATCACCGTGAAGCGTAACGACTTGAGCCCAATAGCGAATTTGACGCGGGGGTATCGAATACTCCTTTGAAAGTAAGCACGAAGGCTCACCGGATAGATAACGGTTAGCGATGAAAATTTTTAACTGACGGCTATATTTTGCCATAAAAAACCCCCGATAATAGGTTATCCAACTATCGGGGGTCACTTCATACTCCGGCCTTTTTTATTGGCTAGTGTACCGTGCCTTCGGCTTTCTGCTTCGCGGCACTTTCAAAATGGTAAGTCAGCTGATCTTTCTTACGATCGACCCCCACTGAAACCGAACCGCCTTCGACGAGTGAGCCAAACAGCAGTTCATTCGCCAGCGGCTTCTTAAGGTGATCCTGCACGGCTCTCGCCATTGGCCGAGCGCCCATCGCTTTATCATAGCCTTTCAGCGCTAACCATTCCCGAGCGGCATCACTCACTTCTAACGAAACGCCTTTCGGATCAAGCTGCGCCTGTAATTCAACGATGAATTTATCGACGACTTGATGAATAACCTCAGTCGAAAGGTGCTCAAACCAGATTGTATTATCCAAGCGGTTACGAAACTCGGGGGTAAAGATTTTCTTGATCTCTTCCAGCGCATCGGTGCTGTTATCTTGTTGAATAAGACCGATGGTTTTGCGTTCCGTCTCGCGAACGCCCGCGTTAGTCGTCATCACTAAAATAACATTACGGAAATCGGCTTTACGACCATTGTTATCCGTCAACGTCCCGTTATCCATTACCTGTAACAGCAGGTTAAAGACATCCGGATGCGCTTTTTCGATCTCGTCCAGCAGGACAACGGCATGGGGATGCTTAATAACGGCATCGGTAAGCAGGCCGCCTTGCTCGTACCCTACATAGCCTGGAGGCGCACCGATTAAGCGGCTGACGGTGTGGCGCTCCATATACTCGGACATATCGAAGCGTAAAAGCTCAATACCAAGAGCCTTGGCCAATTGGGCTGTGACTTCGGTTTTACCGACGCCTGTCGGTCCTGCGAATAAAAATGACCCGACAGGTTTATGCTCGTTGCTTAAGCCCGCGCGACTCATTTTAATGGCTTCTGATAACGCATTAATCGCCTTATCTTGGCCAAAGACCAGCATTTTCAGGCGGTCATCTAAACTGCGCAACGTATCGCGGTCGGTTGCTGACACGCTCTTTTCCGGAATACGTGCGATGCGTGCGACAACGGTTTCAATATCTTGAATATTGATCGTCTTCTTACGCTTACTATTTGGTAGTAAACGCGCACGCGCACCCGCTTCGTCGATAACGTCGATCGCTTTATCCGGTAGATGACGATCATTGATATATTTCACCGCCAACTCGACCGCTGCACGAATGGCCTTAGCGGTATAGCGTACATCGTGGTGTTTCTCATACTTAGGCTTCAAGCCAGTGATAATTTTCACCGTCTCGTCCATAGTAGGTTCGACAATATCGATCTTCTGGAAACGACGCGCAAGCGCGCGGTCCTTTTCAAAGATAGAGCTGTACTCTTGGTAAGTCGTAGAGCCCATAACGCGGATCTTACCGCTGGAAAGTAGCGGCTTAATAAGGTTAGCGGCGTCGACTTGCCCACCGGATGCAGCCCCCGCACCAATAATGGTGTGGATCTCATCGATAAAGAGAATACTGTTTTTGTCTTGTTCAAGCTGCTTAAGCAGTGCCTTGAACCGCTTTTCGAAATCCCCCCGATACTTGGTTCCCGCTAGGAGAGATCCGATATCGAGCGAATAAATTACGCAGTCTTTCATCACATCAGGGACGTTGCCTTGCTCGATACGCCAAGCCAAGCCTTCTGCAATCGCCGTTTTTCCCACCCCTGATTCGCCGACCAGTAATGGGTTGTTTTTGCGGCGGCGACAGAAGACTTGTACTGTCCGTTCCAGTTCATGCTCCCGCCCAATTAACGGATCAATGCCCCCTACTCTGGCGAGTTGGTTAAGGTTAGTCGTGAAGCTATCGATCCGCTCTTCACTCGGCACGTTACTGGCTTCTTCGGAAGAGGCGCTGTCCGATGATTTGTCTTCAGCGCTCTCGTCTTTACGCGTGCCGTGCGAGAGGTAATTAACGATATCAAGCCGACTTACCTCATATTTCCTTAGCAAGTAAGCAGCTTGCGACTCTTGCTCGCTAAAGATAGCCACGAGGACGTTCGCACCGGTCACCTCACTGCGCCCTGACGACTGGACATGAAAGACCGCTCGTTGTAAGACGCGTTGGAAACTGAGTGTGGGTTGGGTTTCGCGTTCGTCATCTGCCTCGGGGAGTACAGGCGTCGTTTTTTGGATGAACGATTCTAACTCGAGACGAAGCGCCGCGAGGTCGACGGTACAGGCTTCTAGGGCTTCACGAGCAGCAGGATTGCTGATCAGCGCAAGAAGCAGATGTTCAACCGTCATAAATTCGTGATGGTGCTCACGCGCTCTGGCGAAAGCCATATTTAAACTGAGTTCCAGTTCCTGATTGAGCATTAGGCACCTCCGATCGATTAACGCTTAGGTCTCAGCCTAGATATATGGGCTGTTTAGCTTTTTTCTAGCATACATAGCAACGGATGCTCATTTTCCTTCGCATAACGATTTACTTGCATTACTTTGGTTTCAGCGACCTCTGCAGTGAACTCCCCACAAATCGCCCTTCCTTCGTAATGTACCGAGAGCATCAGTTGCGTTGCACGCTCTATATCCAGAGCAAAAAATTTTTGTAAAACTTCAATGACAAATTCCATCGGCGTGTAATCGTCATTCAATAAAACAACTTTATACATAGATGGCGGTTGTAACGCTTCGTCAAGGTGTGAGTCCAAGAGTTGTTCGAAGTCGATGCCATGATGCGTGTTAGCCATAATTACCCAGCAATACTGAAAGAAAGCGTATGTTTCTGCTAGTTTATCACGAACGATGGTTTTTGGCAGAACCGTACTTATTTCAGTCTAGCTGCTTTGGCACAATACAACTAAAAAAAACCTTATATCAAGCATTCCCCCCACTTTTCTTCACGACACCGCATTCAGGGTTTATACCCGGTCATAAAACAGGGACAAATGTTCGACTACAATTGAGGGATAAATCGAAATCCGAATGGAGTGGTTAATGGAAAAGACAGTTGCAGCACTATTAGTGGAAACCCTGACTGAAGTTGGCGTTAAGCGGATCTGGGGAGTGACCGGTGATTCCCTCAACGGTATTAGCGATAGCCTAAATAAACAATCGGCTATTTCGTGGATGTCGACGCGCCATGAAGAGGCTGCCGCCTTTGCGGCGGGCGCGGAAGCACA
The DNA here is from genome assembly GCF_018494085.1 of Rosenbergiella collisarenosi. Classification (GTDB taxonomy): domain Bacteria; phylum Pseudomonadota; class Gammaproteobacteria; order Enterobacterales; family Enterobacteriaceae; genus Rosenbergiella; species Rosenbergiella collisarenosi. Next base: position 87,279 of record NZ_JABBFP010000008.1, read on the forward strand.
AGTGACAGGTGAATTAGCCGTTTGCGCGGGGTCTTGTGGACCGGGTAACCTCCACCTCATTAACGGACTTTTTGACTGTCATCGTAATCACCAACCGGTATTGGCCATCGCCGCGCATATTCCTTCCAGTGAGATCGGCAGTAACTATTTCCAAGAGACGCACCCGCAAGATCTATTTAAAGAGTGTAGCCACTATTGTGAACTGGTTAGTAACCCGGAGCAATTTCCACAGGTACTCGCGATAGCGCTACGTACCGCTATCGTGAAGCGAGGCGTCGCCGTTATCATACTTCCAGGCGATGTTGCGCTACAAAGCATCAGTATTCCTAAAAATATCGCTTGGTATCCCCCTGCTCTCCCTATCGTGAAGCCTACTCATGGAGAGCTTGAACGCCTCGCCAGCCTGCTAAACGGTGCTAAGAATATCACGCTAATGTGTGGCAGTGGCTGTGCGGGTGCGCATCAAGAGGTTGTCGCCCTTGCCAAAACGTTACAAGCACCCATCGTCCATGCCCTCCGGGGTAAAGAGCATCTAGAGTATGATAACCCCTACGACGTCGGGATGACGGGGCTGATCGGTTTTTCCTCGGGTTACCATGCGATGCTTAATGCCGATACCCTAGTCCTTCTCGGTACCCAATTCCCCTACCGCGCTTTTTACCCAGAATCGGCGACCATTATTCAAATCGATATAAACCCTGCAAGCATCGGTTCGCATTGCCATGTAGACCACCCGCTCATCGGCGATGTGAAAGCGACCGTTGAAGCCTTGTTACCCCTGCTTGATGCCGACCATTCCTCGACGCACCTCGAAAAATCTGTCGAGCACTACCATAAGAGCCGTCAACAACTCGACGACTTAGCGGTAGCAAACGATGACCGCCCGATTCACCCTCAATACCTCGCACAGCAGATAGATCAGTTAGCGTCTGAAGATGCGGTGTTTACCTGTGATGTCGGGACGCCGACCGTCTGGGCGGCACGCTACTTAACTATGAATGGCCAGCGTCGTTTACTCGGTTCGTTTAACCATGGATCAATGGCTAACGCGATGCCGCAAGCAATGGGTGCGCAATCTGTCGAGACCACGCGTCAGGTCGTTGCCCTCTGCGGCGATGGCGGCTTCGCAATGCTAATGGGGGATTTGTTGAGTATTGCCCAGCATCAGCTACCTGTAAAACTGGTGATTTTCAATAACAGCGTACTGGGTTTTGTCGCGATGGAGATGAAAGCAGGCGGTTACTTGACGAATGGCACCGAACTCGATAACCCCGATTTTGCCGCCATCGCCCGAGCCTGTAACATTGAAGCGTTTAGTGTACAAAAATCGTCTGAGTTAACGGATGTGCTGCAACAAGCTTTCGCTCATCCTGGCCCGGCGCTCATTGACGTCACCACGGCGAAAGATGAATTGGCGATGCCACCCCAGATCAAACTCGAGCAGGCTAAGGGTTTTAGTCTGTATATGCTAAAAGCCATCATTAACGGTCAAGGAAGCGAAATCATCGATCTCGCTAAAACGAATCTATTCCGTTAACCCTAGGATTGCTTGGTAGAGTAGGCCTGAGTACCAGGCCTACTTACCCTAGTCGTCCCTATCACTTCCCCCACAATAAACCCTAGGCTGCAACGCGATACTTCTATGGAGCGAAAGTCTTCACTATCTAGTGTCGAGCAATCACTCCTTCGCCTCTGGATATTGCAGCAACAGCGCTTGTAGGCGCGCGAGGGTTAATTGATCTGCCTTGCCGCTAATATTCTCCGGTTGGAAGTGCATTTGAAAAGCCTTGATTACCTGCTGCTGTTGCTCGGGGTTATCCCACTCATCGATAACGTAGCCATAGCGCCGCAGTAACGGTATAACAACTTCGTTGGAGACCGGTGTCGCCGTGGCTCGTCCCGCCAATAGTGTCTTAACAACAGCGGGATTTGGCCATGCGCCCAAGCCGCGCGAGGCAAGTTGCTGCCAGGGAAAGCAAGGACCAGGATCCTGTTTACGTAATGGTGCGATATCGCTATGGCCAATGATATTTTCCGGTTCAATGGAATAACGACGCGCGATGCCACTGACGAGTTGAATCAAGGCCTGAATTTGCGAGGGTGGATAGACTTGGCAAGTCTCTTGCGTCGCGGAGGATGTATAGCCACGATTAACCAGCTCTATGCCAATAGAGGTTTTATTCAAGTTATAGGTGCCTCGCCAAGCACTGATCCCCGCGTGCCATGCTGCCTGATCCTCGGGTACCAACTGATACACTTCCGGTAACGTTCGATGCCATGCTGGGTACTGTGCGATCAGGTAATGGCTACTCACTTTTTGTCCAGTAAGCAATTCTAAAGAACGCCGTTCATCAGCCACCGTATAGTGGATCACAATCGAATTAATACGGGGTTGATGCCCGAGGGCGACGTGCTGCGTATTCAATGCCAGCTGTGGCGTAGCAGGCCGCTGAACCTGGGAGCTACACCCCGACACTAACGCCATGAACAGTAGACATTCCTTTTTCATTTCACCTCTTAGGGGTTGGTTTTTACTCCCCCCGTCCATTAACTATTGACCAAGCAAACCGAGAGAAAAAGCCAGCACCCCATTTGCATATTTATGCATAGTGAATTACTATCTGGGCCAAATACACTCTTATATAAGTCAGATTTAGCGCATGAGCATTCATTTAAAAGGCGTAAATTGTTTCTACGGCAGTCAACAAGCGCTGTACGATATCACCTTAGATTGTGCCGAAGGCGAGACGTTAGTCCTGCTCGGCCCGAGTGGCGCTGGAAAAAGCTCTTTACTGCGTGTATTAAACTTATTAGAAGTTCCACGTTCTGGCCAGCTCGCCATCGCAGATCAACGTTTCGACTTTACTCAGCGCCCGTCTACGAGTGTCATTCGTCATTTACGCCAAAACGTCGGGATGGTTTTTCAACAGTATAACCTGTGGCCACACTTAAGCGTCGAACAAAATCTTATTCAGGCACCCTGCAAGGTGCTCGGCCTAAGCCGGAGTGAAGCGCAAGCGCGCGCCAAGAAATATTTAGAGCGCCTTCGTCTAACCGACTACGCGCATCGTTATCCTCTTCATCTATCGGGAGGCCAACAGCAACGTGTGGCGATTGCCCGTGCATTGATGATGGAACCACAGGTGCTACTTTTTGATGAACCTACCGCCGCCTTAGATCCTGAGATCACCGGACAAGTGGTGGCAATTATTAATGAATTATCAGAGACGCAGATTACACAAGTCATCGTGACACATGAAGTCGAAGTCGCGAAAAAGACGGCGTCACACGTTGTTTATATGGAAAATGGTCGTATTGTCGAACAAGGCAGTGCCGAACGATTTACTCATCCGCAAACGCAAGAATTTGCCAATTATCTCTCACATTAAGGACAGGGTTATCATGAAAAAGATTCTTATCGCAGCGTTACTCACTAGCCTGTCAGCGTCGGCGCTCGCCGCTCAGACGATCCGTTTCGGGACTGAAGCGTCCTACCCTCCTTTTGAATTCGTAGGGAGTGACAACAAAATTCAAGGTTTTGATGTCGACTTAGCGATGGCTGTCTGTAAACAAATTAATGCCAGTTGTAGCTTTACCAATCAATCTTTTGACAGCCTAATTCCTAGCCTGAAGTTCCGTCGTATCGATGCGGCGATGGCAGGCATGGACATTACCCCTGAACGTCAAAAGCAGGTTTTATTTAGTACCCCTTATTACTTGAACTCTGCATTGTTTGTTGCTGAGAAAGGTAAAGTGGCAAGTTTAGCGGCGTTGAAAGGTAAGAAAGTCGGCGTACAGAATGGGACTACCCATCAGAAATATCTTGCCGATAAGCACAGTGAAATTACCGCAGTGCCTTACGATAGCTACCAAAACGCAATCCTCGACCTTAAAAATGGCCGGGTCGATGCCGTGTTTGGTGATACCGCCGTGATTAATGAATCTTTAAAGAATAATCCCTCACTCGCTCCGGTTGGCGATAAAGTCACGGATAAAGATTACTTCAGTACTGGGGTTGCGATTGCGGTGCGTCAGGGCAACAGTGCCTTGCAGCAGCAGTTCGATCAAGGCTTAGCGAAGGTGAAGGCTGATGGCGACTATCAGAAAATCTATGCCAAGTGGTTCCAGAAATAATCGCAGATGAGTGAATTACCTTATCTACTCAGTGCCGGCGGCTTGACCGTCGGCCTTGCGCTGTGTGCCCTTATTGTCGGTTTGACGCTGGCGATGATTTTCGCCAGTTGGGAATCGGTTAGCGTCAAGCCGATCGCGTGGCTAGGTAGCCTCGTCGTCATGCTGATCCGCGGCCTGCCAGAAATATTAGTCGTATTGGGCGTTTATTACGGCTCATCACAACTGTTGCTCACTCTGTCAGAGGGGATTAACCTGCCACTAGGTTTTACCACCCTTCATCTGCAAGTCGCTATTGATAATTTCGATGTCAGTCCATTCTTATGTGGGGTCATCGCGTTAGCATTGTTATATTCAGCGTATGCGTCGCAAACGCTACGCGGTGCATTGCGCGCGGTGCCTCAGGGCCAGCGCGAATCTGCGTTTGCCTTAGGGATGAGTAAACGGACGGTGTTTTTTACCATCGTCTTACCGCAGATGTGGCGCCATGCCCTACCCGGCCTCGGTAACCAGTGGCTGGTGTTACTGAAAGATACCGCCCTCGTCTCCCTGATTAGTGTGAATGACCTGATGCTGCAAACGAAAGGGATTGCCACGCGTACCGAGCAGCCTTTTACATGGTATCTCGTCGCCGCCGCACTCTATTTGCTGATCACTCTTTTGAGCCAAGCCGTCCTGCGTTTCGCTGAGCGCCGTGTTACCCGTTTTGAGTTGGAGCAGCACTGATGAGTGACTATTTACTTAAGTTAAGTGCCGGCTTACCCGTCAGCCTAGGCTTAACGATTAGCTCCGCGCTCATCGCATTAGCTATTGCAGTAGCGCTGACTATCCTGCTGGCGCTACGTCATCGATGGATTAACGGTGTTATCCATTGTTACCTGACGCTGTTTACCGGTACACCGCTGCTCGTGCAGATCTTTCTGATCTACTATGGCCCAGGTCAGTTTCCAATATTGCAGCAGTACCCTACGCTTTGGTCGATACTCTCGCAACCCGCGTTTTGTGCCATAGTGGCGTTGTCATTAAATAGCGCGGCCTATACGACTCAACTCCTGTATGGCGCGGTGAAAGCGATCCCTGCCGGGCAGTGGCAATCATGTTATGCATTAGGAATGACGCGAGGGGAGACATTACGCGTATTGCTACCTTATGCCTTTAAGCGCGCCCTCTCCTCTTACTCGAACGAGATCGTCTTGGTATTTAAGAGTACCTCTTTGGCCTATACCATTACCCTGATGGATGTGATGGGGCTAAGCCAGCAACTCTACGGCGGTACCTACGATGTGAATGTCTTCGTCGCGGCGGGGATTATCTATCTGTGCATCAACGGCCTGTTAACGCTATTGATGCGGGGCATAGAGGCGTACGCATTACGCTTTGAGCGTCGTGCCTAATCAGTAAGTTGCCTCTCGGCAACTTACGCTTCTCTCATCAACAATGAAAGCACTTCGCTGTGCGCGGTATGAGGAAATAGGTCGAAGAGTTGTACGCGCTCAAGTCGGTAGCCGGTGAGCGAGGCAATATCTTTTGCTAGGGTTTCGGGGTTGCAGCTTGAATAGAGAATCGCCGCTGGGCGTACGCTGACAATAAAGTCACATAAGGCCTGGCCGATACCACGCCGAGGCGGATTCACTAACAGGAGATCTGGAGGCGTTGTTTTATCCAGCGCATAGCGCGTCGCATCCAGTGCCTGAAATTGCGTATTTTTCAGCCCAAGCTTCTCGGCAGAGTCCTTCGCACAAGCTATCGCTTCTGGGGAGATTTCAATTCCCGTAAGTTGCGTTTCGGCTCTGGCGCAATGGAGTCCAAAGCCGCCTACCCCACAAAACAGATCCCATAACCGCTCTACTTTCAGCGGTTGTGTCCATTCGCGCGCGGTGAGGTAAAGCTTGGCGGCGACCTCGGGGTTTGTCTGGAAAAAGCTCTGCGGTCGGATCCATAACGGAATATCGTTGAACTTCTCCGCCAAGGCCGTATCTTCACTGACTATGATCTCTTTTTCGCCTTCCATAATCGCCATATGAACCGGCTGAATATTCACAGAGATAACGGTCAATTGCGGTAACTGCTGTCGCAGTTCCGGCAGTGCATTTTTTAATTGCGTCAGTTTTTTCTCTGATCGTAAGACGAAGCGCAGCATCATGCCACCCTGCGTACTTTCGGTGAGTAACAGGTACTTAAGTTCGCCCTTGCGACGCCCAATATGATAGGGAGTCAAACCGGCCTTCGCAATAAAGGGAAGCAGCTGGCGGAAAACGGGGGCAAATGACTCGGGATAAAGGGGGCAATCAATTAAATCCACGCCCTCGCCTTGCGGATCGACAATACCTAATAAGGGGCGCTCGACAGAGCCGCTGACCACCATTTTAGCTTTATTGCGAAACCGTACTTGCGAAGAAGACACGGCAGGACGCCACTCGGTTACGGGAATATTGCTCAGAAGTTGTTCGACTTTTGATTGCTTGTCAGCGAGTTGCGTTGCGTAATCCTTGGGAAGCCATTGGCAAGAGCGACACTGACCCGCGTCATAACGAGGGCAAAACATAAGTTACCTGTGAACGATAGAGGATAAAGGCGCGGCAGTATAGCATTGAAGCAAGCGCAAAGCCTATCACTGTCCTGCCGCGAGCGTGGTTAACGCGTTATCCAGCCCTGCTGGTGTAAAAAGTCGAGCATATGGGGACGGCTCTCTTTGGTGATCATCCTCTCAATCATCTGACTCCACGTTTCGTGGCGATTACCACTGCTCCGCTGCTCATAATAGTTCAACAAATGCCTATCATAGGCCGCAAGCGTTTCGGGGACGATCGGCTGATATTTATTCTCATGAACGAGCATCGATAATGGCATGCGTGGCTTGAGCTCAGGTTTATCGGCAGGCCAACCTAAACAGAGACCAAACAGCGGTAATACAAATTTAGGTAATCCAAGTAGTTCACTCACTGCCTGCGGTTGATTACGTAACCCCCCGATAAATACTCCACCAAGGCCGAGTGATTCAGCCGCTACCATGGCATTTTGTGCCAGCAGCGCCGTGTCCACACACCCTAAAATTAGCTGTTCCGCAAAACCTAACTCCGCTTGCTCGCTAATTTGTTGATGGCGGTTAAAGTCAGCGCACAGTACCCAAAACTCTGCCGCCTCGGCAACCCAAGGCTGGCCGCCCGCAAGCTCGGCGAGGTGCTGGCGCTTCTCTTTATCGGTTATCCTTACCACGGAGGCACACTGTAATAGGCTTGAGGTAGAAGCCGACTGTGCGGCTAATAAAATTTGTTCACGCTGCTCGTCGCTGATCGGTTGATCGGTAAATTGGCGTATTGAGCGATGCTGACGTAAAAGGTCAATCGTAGAGGTCATGCTGAGTTCCAATCTGTTATAAGTCGATAAGGGTAAAGTGTAGCGCCATATAAAGAGGGTTACCGCATTAAGGACTCACGGATCGTGCGAAATCGATAACTGTCCCTATCGATAACTTTCCTTCTGCGGTCAGGCAAGGCATGATTACCCCTCGTTCTCTCTTAAGGAGTTATTATGTTCGTAGTTATTTTTGGTCGTCCCGCCTGCCCATATTGTGTTCGTGCAAAGGAGTTAGCGGATAAGCTGAGCGACGAGCGCGATGATTTTAGCTATCGTTATATCGATATTCATGCCGAAGGGATTAGTAAAGACGACTTATCGAAGAGCGCGGGTAAAACAGTGGAAACCGTGCCGCAGATTTTTATCGATGAATCGCATGTCGGGGGCTTCACTGAGTTCGAGGCTTACGCCAAACAACATCTCGGATTATATCAATAATCCGTTCGGGTACTGAAAATCAGTACCCGTCATCTCTCTGAGTAAATTCAATTTTTTCGTGAATCAGCCATAGCAGTTGGGCAGGTGAACGATTAGAATGTAGCGGTTTTTTTAGAACCGCCAGTGTCGTTGTCCACGACGCTGCCGGAAATGCCTCTTCGCTCACTAAACGAAAATTGACCCGTGAATATAAATGTCGCAAGCCTGCTCAGCGCTAATGATGTCCTCTTGCTTTTTGTCGTACTTTCTCTTGGGATTTGTTTGGGCAAAATTCGCCTTGGGAGCATCCAGCTTGGAAGCTCTATTGGTGTGCTCGTCGTCTCGCTTTTGCTCGGTGAGCAACATTACTCTATCAACACCAACGCACTAAGCTTAGGCTTTATGTTGTTCATTTTCTGCGTCGGGATTGAAGCTGGCCCCAACTTTTTCTCGATCTTTTTCCGCGACGGTAAAAATTACCTAATGTTAGCCTTGGTCATGGTCGGAAGCGCGCTTCTCATCGTACTCGGGTTAGGTAAGCTTTTTCACTGGGATATCGGCCTATCAGCCGGAATTTTAGCCGGGTCGTTAACCTCCACCCCAGTGCTAGTGGGAGCAGGAGACACCTTGCGACAAGTCATTTCCGATCCCCAACAATTAGCGCTACTTCAAGATAATCTCAGCCTCGGCTATGCATTAACTTACCTTGTGGGATTAGTGAGCTTAATTTTCGCTGCGCGTTACCTTCCTCGCTTACAACATCAAGATCTTCCCACCAGCGCACAACAAATCGCGCGTGAACGCGGCCTTGATGCAGACAGTCAACGCAAAGTATTTTTACCTGTGATCCGCGCCTATCGCGTTGGGAAAGAGCTGGTCGAATGGAGTGGCGGAAAAAACCTTCGCGAACTCGGTATCTATCGCCATACCGGGTGTTATATAGAGCGTATCCGTCGTAATGGTATTCTAGCTAGCCCGGATGGGGATGCGGTCTTACAAGAAGGCGATGATATTTCACTGGTCGGCTATCCGGATGCGCATGCTCGGCTCGATCCAAGTTTTCGTCATGGTAAAGAAGTCTTCGATCGTGAACTGTTAGATATGCGTATCGTGACAGAAGAAATCGTGGTGAAAAACCATAATGCGGTCAATAAACGCTTAGGAAAATTACGTCTCACTGATCATGGCTGCTTCCTTAACCGCGTTATCCGCAACCAAATCGAAATGCCTATTGACGACGATATTTTGCTTAATAAGGGCGATATTTTACAGATCAGTGGCGAAACCAGACGGGTTAAGAGTATTGCGGATAGGATTGGATTTGTTGCAATCCATAGCCAAATGACCGATTTACTCGCGTTCTGTTCCTTCTTTATCATTGGATTAATGATTGGGATGGTGACTTTCCAATTCAGTAATTTTGGCTTTGGGATTGGCAATGCCGCGGGCTTACTCTTCGCCGGTATCATGCTCGGCTTCTTACGGGCTAACCACCCCACTTTTGGCTATATCCCGCAAGGGGCGCTGACGATGGTGAAAGAGTTTGGCTTGCTGGTGTTTATGGCGGGTGTCGGATTGAGTGCTGGCAGTGGGTTGCACCACGGTTTGGGCGAGAATGGCCTGTCGATGCTGTTGTGCGGGGTGGTGGTGAGCCTCCTACCCGTGGTGATCTGTTATTGCTTCGGTGCTTATGTGTTACGCATGAACCGTGCGATGCTGTTTGGTGCATTAATGGGGGCGAGAACCTGCGCTCCGGCACTCGAAATCATCAGCGATACTGCACGCAGCAGTATTCCTGCGTTGGGTTATGCCGGAACTTACGCTATCGCTAACGTGATTTTAACACTCGCAGGGACCCTAGTGGTCATGTTGTGGCCGGGTTAAACAGTGTAAAGGGCGAGGAGTTAAGACTTTTCGCCCTAGCTGTGTTATATCAATTATATTAATATATCTGATTAACATTTAATGCTACCGACCCACAAGGAGACCTTCCCTAATGGAGCAACTCAATACCCGGCTTTTCCTGTGGCTAAATGCTACGCCGGACTCTCCACACTGGCTAATTAATTTCGCCATTTTTTTAGCCAAAGATGTTATCGGTATCATTCCTTTGCTCGTCGTCGCCTTATGGTTATGGTCGCCTAGAAAACTGATCGATTCGCGTCGTGAGCTCGTGCTTAAAACCGCAACAGCCCTTCTCTATGCGATCGTCTTCTCATATATTATCGGCGTACTCTTCCCGCATCCACGTCCTTTCGCAATAGGTTTAGGTTACCACTGGTTAAATCATGCACCGGACACCTCTTACCCGAGTGACCACGGTACCTTCATTTTTACCTTCAGCTTAGCGTTCTTATTTTGGCACCGAGTATGGTCGGGACTCGCACTGCTAGTAGTGGGTGCCGCGATTGCCTGGTCTCGTATCTATTTAGGCGTGCATTGGCCGATGGATATGTTGGGCGGATTATTAGTGGGGATGATCGGTTGTCTTACTGCCGAGATGGGATGGAAGTTTTATGGAAGCGCCTTATTGTCATTGGCACATAAAATCTATCGACAGCTGTTTGCTTTACCGATTCGCTGGGGATGGACACAGCACTAAGCATATCGGACAAATAAAAAAGCCCGTTCATGATACGAACGGGCTTTTTTTATGCAATGAACTAACTGACTAGAACCATTTAGCAAATAATGTAGAAATATGTAGCCAGATATAATCAACTAGACGGCTAAACATTCCACCCTCTTTTACGTCTTCCAATACGACCAGCGGCTTTTGATCGATAACCTTACCATTAATCTGGAAGTTGACCTGGCCAACAACTTGACCTTTAGTAAGCGGCGCTGAGAGTTGGTTTTGCACTAACGTGTAGTCTGCCTTGAGAGCATTAACTTGCCCTTTAGGTACCGTCACTGAGGCATTATTCATCACACCCAATGAAGCCTGCTTAACGTCCCCAAACCAGACTTTGGTCTGTACAAAGGGTTTACCTGCTTTGATGGGTGATAGGGTTTCAAAATTTTGGAAGCCCCAGTTCAATAATTTCTCACTTTCACGAAAACGTACGCCATCAGTACTCGCACCCAGCACGACAGAGATGAGGCGCATATTTCCGGCGGTAGCAGACGCGACTAAATTATTTCCCGCTCCCGATGTGTAACCGGTTTTAATACCATCAACGTTCAGCGAAGAACTCCATAACAGACGATTACGGTTAGGCTGACGGATATTATTAAAGCTAAACTCTTTCACTTTATTCAGGCTGTATTCATCGGGAACATCACGAATTAAAGCCTGACCAATCAACGCCATGTCGCGAGCCGTACTATATTGCCCCGGTTCGTCTAGCCCATGAACAGTGGTGAAATGCGTATTAGTTAGACCTAGCTTCTGACCATAGTTATTCATTAGGCCAATAAACGTATCTTGGCTCCCTGCGACATAGTCGGCTAATGCAATACACGCATCATTACCGGACTGAATCACTATTCCCCGGTTCAACTCATCAACGGTGACCTGTGACCCCGGTTTTAGGAACATCACCGATGAGCCCCGGAGCTTCGGATTACCGGTTGCCCAAGCATCTTGACCGATCGTTACGTTATCGGATGACTTAATTTTACCGCTCTTTAAAGCTTGTCCTACAACGTAACTGGTCATCATTTTGGTTAAGCTTGCAGGGTCTAATCGATCGTCGGCATGAGACTCGGTCAATACTTTACCACTATCATAATCCATTAAGATCCAGGCTTTAGCATCAACCTGAGGTGCATTAGGTTGAGAATCTGCAAAAGTAACGCTAGGAATAATAAGCATTACCGCGAGTAATGCTGGGCGTAGGGAAGTTGACATCGGTGGTCGGCGCATTATTTTTACTCAATCCTAATTTAACTCGTTGAAAACGAGGATATCCTGCTAGAGGCGAGGTAGCCATACTCGCATTAAAATATTTACAATTTTTTTTTCATTCTTGAGCGGTTATTTCTCTATGTTCTCTTATTCCCCGTGGTGTACTGCAGCCTATATCACGACAGCTATTGGCTGGATCTACTTTGGTCATTGATTACCGCCGCCCACAAACGGCTGAGTAACATGTTATTCTTTATTTTTTTCTCATACTGTATGGAGTTGAGATGGAACCTTTCACCACTGACTTGCTTTCCGTTGAGGCCGCTCAAGAGTTAATAATGAGTGGGCTAACCGCCTTAGCAGGCTCAGAAACCATCAGTATCAATGATGCGCTTGGACGAGTAACGGCTGAGCCGATTTTATCCCCGATTAATGTACCGGGTTTTGATAACTCCGCGATGGATGGCTATGCCTTACGTTTCGCCGACGCAAATTCCGACCTCATTTTACCTGTGGCTGGACAAGCCTTAGCGGGTAAGTCTTTTACGGGTTCAGTACCAAAAGGTCAGGTAGTTCAAATTATGACTGGCGCCCCGGTCCCTGCAGAGTGCGATACCGTCATCATGCAGGAGCAGACAGTCGTCAATGAGCAAGGTATCAGACTGACGGCGAAGGTTTCTCTCGGTCAGAATATTCGACGGATAGGTGAAGACGTGCTCTGTGGTCAGACGGTATTCGAAGCGGGAACGCGGATGACCGTCAAAGACCTGCCGCTATTAGCCTCTTTAGGGATTAGTCAGCTTAACGTGAAACGTCCACTTCGCATCGCCGTTTTATCTACCGGCGACGAGCTAGTCAGCGCTGGCACCCCTCTTGCGCCCGGTCAAATTTACGATACCAACCGCTTCGCCATTACACTGATGTTACAACGGCTGCACTGTGTGGTCATCGATCTTGGTATCATCCCGGATAACAAGGACTCGTTGAGATCGGCTTTCGAGCGCGCAAATCAAGTGGCCGACTTAGTGATCACAACTGGTGGCGTGTCGGTCGGCGCGGCTGATTATACTCGCGATATCCTTGCTGAGTGTGGGGATATTACTTTCTGGAAATTAGCTATGAAACCAGGAAAACCCTTTGCATTCGGTCGGTTAAACGATAGCCTATTTTGTGGGCTACCGGGTAACCCTGTTTCAGCCGTCGTGACCTTTTGTCAGCTCGTTTATCCGCTGATTCTTCGCTTACAAGGTATTACTGCCCCCCCTTTCTCGCCGATAACGGCAACCTTGCAGACGGCGATCCGCCGTCAGCCTGGACGTAGCGAATTTCAACGTGGTAACTATTCTTTTGAGCAAGGACACTGCCAGGTTACTGCGGATGCGAAACAGGGTTCCCATATATTCAGCACATTTAGTCATGCTAACTGTTTTATCTGTATAGAACGGGATCGAGGGACTATCCTGCCCGGCGAATCAGTCATCGTTCAACCCTTTCCTGATTTCCTAGAAGGTGCATGATGTCTTTATCCGATAACGACTTACTTCGCTATGATAGACAAATTGTTCTAAAGGGTTTCGATATCGATAAACAGCAGTGTTTAGCCGATGCCAATGTGATGATCGTCGGTATGGGCGGATTAGGCTGCGCGGTCGCGACGTATTTGGCAGCAAGCGGTGTTGGCGCATTAACCTTGGTCGATCCAGATATCATCAGTCTTTCTAATCTACCTAGGCAGATACTGTACAGCGACACTGACTGTGGTCAGGCAAAAGTCGATATCGCTAAGCAACAGCTCAGTCTACGCAACCCAGATTGCACTATTACCACTCATTCCCATGCCCTCGAGGAGTCTGCCTTTTGGCGAGACCGTTGTGCAGAACACGACCTTATCATTGATTGCACCGACCAGTTATCGAGCCGGCAACATCTTAATCGTTGCTGCTTTGCAACCTCGGTTCCATTGATATCGGGGGCTGCGATCCGTATGGAAGGTTATGTAATGTGCTTTAGTTGGCAGCACGAGGAACCTTGTTACGAATGCCTGAGTTATTTATTTGGTGAGGAGAAAGGGAGCTGCGTCGAAAATGGCGTGATGTCGCCTTTAACGGGCGTTATCGGAAGTCTACAAGCCATGGAGGCTATCCGTTACTTAAGCGACTATGGTACGCGTACACGAGGAAAATATCTGTTGTACGATGCGATGAACTTCAGCGTAACAACATTGACACTTAAACGGAATCCGTATTGTAAACTGTGTGCCTAGCCTCGAACGGGGCTAGGCACGGTTTCGATTAGTTAATCCCTTGCGAATTTAAGTAATCTTCATAATTCCCGGTAAAGTCATTCACTTTACCTGGTTTTATTTCAATGATACGTGTAGCGAGAGAGCTAACGAACTCACGGTCGTGTGAGACAAAAATTAATGTGCCTTCAAACATCTCTAGAGCCATATTCAGCGATTCGATAGATTCCATATCTAAGTGGTTAGTAGGTTCATCCATAATCAAGATATTCGGTTTCTGCATCATTAATTTACCGAATAGCATTCTTCCCTTCTCACCACCTGATAAGACTTTAGCCGGTTTCTTAATATCATCTTGGCTGAATAGCAACCGACCCAGTATACTACGCACCGCCTGCTCGTCATCACCAGCTTGTTTCCATTGACTCATCCAGTCAAAAACGGTTAGGTCATTAGTAAATTCATATTCGTGGTCTTGAGCATAATAACCAATCGCCGCGTTTTCAGACCATTTAACGGTACCGCTTTCCGGCGTGGTTTCCCCGACTAGAGTTTTTAATAGCGTCGTCTTACCAATACCATTAGGTCCGATAATGGCGAGTTTCTCTCCAACCTCAAGTAATAGGCTCAATTTAGAGAAGAGTGGACCGTTATCGAAGCCTTTAGTTATCGCTTCGACCTCTAGGGCATTACGGAACAGTTTCTTATCTTGATCAAAACGCATAAAAGGATTTTGACGGCTCGATGCTTTAACTTCGTCCAATTTAATTTTATCAATCTGTTTAGCTCGGGACGTAGCCTGACGAGATTTAGAAGCATTAGCACTAAAGCGACTGACGAACGATTGTAATTCGGCAATTTGCGCCTTCTTCTTGGCATTATCAGAGAGTAGACGCTCACGTGATTGGGTTGCTGCCGTCATATACTCATCATAGTTGCCTGGGTAAACGCGAATTTCCCCATAATCGAGGTCGGCCATGTGGGTACAGACCATATTCAGGAAGTGCCGGTCGTGCGAAATAATAACCATTGTACTGTCGCGGTCGTTAAGTGTTTGCTCGAGCCAACGAATGGTATCAATATCAAGGTTGTTCGTCGGTTCATCCAGCAACAGAATATCTGGATTAGAGAAAAGAGCCTGGGCAAGGAGTACACGTAGCTTCCAACCAGGCGCGACTTCGCTCATCGGCCCATAATGTAGCTCAACGCCAATGCCAACACCTAGCAGTAGCTCACCTGCGCGAGCCTCAGCACTATAACCGTCCATCTCTCCGTATAAAACTTCAAGATCAGCGACCTTATAGCCTTCTTCTTCGCTCATTTCTGGCAATGCGTAGATACGATCGCGCTCTTGCTTGATCTTCCACAGTTCATCATGCCCCATAATAACAGTATCGAGTACGCTGAATGCCTCGAACGCAAATTGGTCCTGACGTAGTTTACCTATACGCTCATCGGTGTCTAACGCAACGTTGCCCGCGGTCGGTTGTAAATCACGTCCCAAAATTTTCATGAAGGTAGATTTACCGCTACCATTGGCGCCGATTAACCCGTAGCGATTACCACCGCCGAATTTTACAGAAATATTTTCAAAGAGTGGTTTACTACCAAATTGCATCGTTACGTTATTGGTTACTAACACGATTAAGCCTTTTTATTAATGAGATGAGGTATGAATTGAGTAAATCTGAAAGAAATTATTACAACAAAGTCATGACAATAGAGGGATTATAACTCATTTAAGAAAATTCCTCGCGCATTGCGGAAAATGCAGCAATAAAAAAACCAGCAAAAGTGCTGGCTTTTTAGGAGGTCATTAGTCTTAGATTAAAAAGCTATCTAATGATTTACCTTCATCTAATGCTTTTTTGATGGCAGCTGGCGTACGACCTTGGCCTGTCCAAGATTTTTTCTCGCCATTTTCATCAGTATAGGTATATTTAGCAGGACGCGGAGCGCGCTTAGCACGTTTCTTACCTGTTTCGGTAGATCCTAATAATTCGCTTGGGTCGATACCTTCAGCTGCTAATAACTCGCGGTATTTAGAAAGTTTTTCTGCTTTTTCACGGTTCAGTGATTCTTCAGCTTCAATTTCTTCGCGACGCTCGGTCACAACTGTAGTTAATTTTTCTAAGATCTCTTCTAAGTCGACCAAATCTACTTCGCGAGCCTGAGCGCGGAGTGTACGGATATTGTTCAGTGTTTTGAAAATGTCGCTCATTATTTTTCCCTTTATGGATTCTTGAAACTTTAATATAGACAAGGGTACAGAATTTATTTTAAAAAATAAATAGAAAATTTAAAAACCGTAACAATATAAACTATTCTTTTTTCACGCTAGGAATTCTAGCGCCTTCATTACAAAATCATTACTTTTTCTTCTATAGAAATATTTAAGGTTTTAAGCTGAAGCAACGAAGGCTGTTATTCAATATAAACCAGTTTCAGATAATTCTGGGACTGATTCCATTCTCAATTTATGGAGTGAACATTCTCTAATTGTGTAAAAACTTCGATTAATTAACTCTATCGCCAAGAGAGAATAGACGTTGATATTAAAGTTTCCATAATGTTAAAAAAAAAACATTAAATTCACTCTAAAAGCTAATTAATGGAAAGATTAATAACATTACTCCCTATAAGGTTACTCAAGGGAGTTTTTTTAACGCTGAATTTGTTTACTCAAAGGTTATTTATTTATTAACTTTTTAAATACTGCTAACGTTTCATCACTAACATGATGCTCAATTCCTTCGGCATCACAATGGGCCACTTCTGGTGAAATACCTAAACTTAATAGAAACTCTTCAACAATAGCATGACGCTCACGACTCTGTTGAGCGAGGCTTTCCCCTTCCTGAGTTAAGAAGACCCCTCGATAAGGAATTTGTTGAATAAGCCCGGCTGCAGCTAGCCGTTTCAGCATCTTCGCAACAGTGGGTTGTGAAACCCCCAAGCGTGCGGCCATATCAACTTGACGAACTTCCCCAAATTCATGAATAAGGTCAGAAATTAATTCAAGATAATCATCGATCAGTTCGCGTCGATGAGCTTCTCTGACCTGTTTAAAGCCTTCAACGTGATTTTCGAGATCTTTAATCGGACCAATTGCTGGCTTTAAACGCGTATGCGGGTGGTTCATGGAAATTCCTTACTAAGTCAATGTCGAAAATGCCGACCATCGCGACTATCTTAAACGAGATGAGACCAAGCTCAACACTTTTCTCTCATAGCATTGGCTAAGTAATATAGCCTGTGCTATAAATAATGAAGTGTTGTTGGTTTTTAATACAGTCATTCAAGGGGAATAGTGATGCGCGATCTAACCAAACTCCGTCAAGTACCCTGCAGTCCGAGACAGCGGGTCTCCCTACGCAACATACTAGAATTTGCCACGCTCTCACCCTTCGCCTTACGTCTTTACTTGTTGAAGCGAATTAGTAACCTTTTCTGCAGGTAAAAAAAAACGACCCAACGGGTCGTTTTTTTAGATTGGTACAATTAGAAGCTGTAACCAACACCAGCGATCCAAGTACCCACATCAACGCTACGGATACGGCTTTGCTCGTAACCAACGTCAAGTGCAACGTTTTCCCACGGGTTGAATTGCAGACCAGCACCGTAAGCAACGCCAACATCGCTGTTGCTTTTGCTGTTGTAGCCCGCAGCACCGTGACCTTCGGCGTTGTTTTGAACGCGTCCGATACCGATACCGACTACACCGTAGATGCTTGCCCAGTCATTCAGACGGTAAGCTGGACCTGCAGTGATGCCATAGTACTGACCTTTACGGTAGTCATTAACATCTTTGTTAGAGTCTTTTTCGGTGTAAGTGAAAGATGCGATCCAACCTAATGGGTTTGACTCATCTTCGTAACGGTATTTTAAGTTGAAACCGTTAGCTTTGTTTAAAACACCTTGGTAATCGCTTTGTGCGTAACCACCAGTAACGGTGCTTTTAGCCATTGCAGAACCTGCAGAAACGGCGAGTAAACAAGCTAAAGCTGAAAGACATGCAATTTTTTTCATAATAACCTCAATGTGAAATTACTTTTATTTTTCCTGACAACAGAAGAAATATAACAAAAAAAAGTAAGAAACTCTGCCCGAATTTTGTTGTCCAACCCCCTGCAACATGTAACATAACATGTACATTGAGTGATATCCCACTGATTTAAATAATAAATACCCTAAAAAAAGCGAATAGAATTTTTTTTAAAAACTACAAATCTTTAAGCATATTCTGAATCTCTATAGCTATTTCTCTACGTTTCAATACAATTCTTTGTCACCAATTACGCAATTTGAGTGCTCTATGGGAAATTTAACGAAAAGGCCCGCGTCGGTGTTATACCCTATCGGCCTATTGCTTATCGCCATGTTCACACTACAAGGTGCGGCCTCTCTCGCAAAATCTTTATTCTCGGAAGTGGGTGCGCCGGGAGTTGCCGCATTACGCTTGGGTCTATCTACCTTAATGCTTTGGGCCATGTTCAAGCCTTGGCGTCTGACGTTCACCGCTGAACAACGTAGGCCCTTGGTCTTCTATGGGCTGGCATTAGGCGGCATGAATTTCCTTTTCTATATGGCGCTCAGGACTATCCCCCTAGGCATCGGTGTCGCCCTTGAATTTGTCGGCCCCCTCACCTTAGCCTTGGCAAATTCACGTAAACTCACTGACTTCTTATGGATTATTATTGCCGTCAGTGGACTCTGGCTATTGCTGCCCCTACACGGCGGAGCCAATAATATCGATCCTCTAGGCGCCTTTTTTGCGTTAGCGGCAGGAGCCTGTTGGGCGATTTATATTATTTTTGGGCAAAAAGCGGGGGCTGAACACGGTGCTGCCACTGTTGCAGTAGGTTCGTTAATCGCCTCATTAGTTTTTGTGCCAACTGGATTGGTGATGGCGGAACCCGGGATCTGGCATTGGTCTATTCTCCCTATAGGGTTACTAGTCGCTTTACTTTCGAATGCGATCCCTTATTCACTGGAGATGATGGCCTTAACCCGCGTGCCCGCAAGGGTATTCGGGACGTTGATGAGTATGGAACCGGCTGTGGCGGCATTGTCGGGATTTCTTTTTCTTAGTGAGCATCTTTCCTTAATCCAGCTCCTAGGATTATTTGCCATTATTCTGGCGTCGGCAGGCTCCGCACTCACGATGCAATCGAAAGAAAGTAAAATTAAGCGTATTAAGATTAAAAAGAAAAATAATTCTCATTAAAGTTAAACAATTCAGTCTATTGAACTAATAGGCTGAGCCTTGCTGCAGATTCTATAAGCGCTGCTATACTGATTCCAGTTGATTAAATTCAGACCATAACAAGAAGGAATTTTTCATGAGTACTGCAAAACTTGTTAAAACACACAACACTGAACTGCATTACACCCGTAATGACGTGTCAGACGAAGACAAGACCGCGACCATTCAAGTCTTAAATAAGATTGTTGTTGAGTTGATCGACTTATCGTTGATCACCAAACAAGCCCACTGGAACATGCGTGGCGCGAACTTCATGGCGGTTCACGAAATGTTAGACGGTTTTCGTACCGCTATCACTGAACACCAAGATAACGTCGCGGAGCGCGCAGTTCAGCTAGGTGGTACCGCACTGGGAACTACCCAAGTGGTTAACGATAAAACGCCTCTTAAGAGCTACCCTCTGAATATTCACGCAGTGCAAGAGCACCTTGTCGCACTCGCCGAGCGCTACGCCTTAGTTGCTAACGATGTCCGTAAAGCAATTAGCGAAGTGAACGATGAAGATACCGCGGATATCTTTACCGCAGCATCTCGTGACCTCGATAAGTTTTTATGGTTCATCGAAGCTAATATTGAGTAAATATGTTGAAGCCAGCCTAGGCTGGCTTCACTAATGCCTTCCTTGCGCGTTTCGTATGGAAACTCCAAACTAACATGCGACTTTTTTTATTCCCCTGACCCATTTCTATCTCTTTAATCACGGGTACTGTGTAATGCTTTAACAGCTTTTTCAGTGGCGCTAAGCTTTGCTGCTTCGCTACCAGTGTGGTAAACCACAGCACTTGATGCTGGAACCCAACACTCTCTTCAATCATCCTGCTGATAAAACCGACTTCCCCCCCGTCACACCACAACTCATGGTGCCGTCCGGAGAAATTAAGCGCATTTTCCGCCATCCCTAGATGATTATTTTTTCGCGCTGTCCCTGCCGCTGCCGAGTCAGCAGAACTGTGGAAAGGCGGGTTACATAACGTAGCGTGATAAAATTCCTTAGGCTGAATGATCCCATCGAAAATTTTATGGCTCTCTTTTTGTCGACGTAGCCGAATCTGGCTTTGCAATCCACTATTAGCGGCTAACAGTTGTTGCGCCGCACGAATAGATTCAGGCTGACAGTCACTCCCGGTAAAACGCCACCCATATTCAGCATTACCGAGCAGAGGATAAATACAGTTTGCGCCACATCCGATATCTAATACGGTGATCTGCGGGCCATGATATACCGCTAGATCTTCGGCTAAACAATCTGCGAGGTGATGAATATAATCAGCTCTTCCCGGAATCGGTGGGCAAAGATGGTCGTCTGCAAGCTGCCAATGTAGTTGATACCAATGACTGAGCAAGGCTTTATTTAACAGCATCACCGCTTCAGGCGCGCCAAAATTCAGGCTCAACTTACCCGTAGGCGTTAACAGCGACCAGTCTCTGAGTTTCGGTTCGATTTCAAATAGCGCAGCTAAATCATAATGACCTTGATAACGGTTTCTCGGATGCATTAGTAACCTTGTTTAGTCAGCCAATTCTTAGCGTCGGTAAGCGAAGCACAACGCCCACAGGCGACGAGGCAGCTCATAAGTTGTTCACGAAGGGGTTGCGGGACGGGGCATTGTTGTTCTAAGACTTGTCGTGTCCACGCCACCGTCGTTGCGATCTCTTTATTGCCGGCCAACGGCGTTTGCGCAGGCATACCACGTGGGACAATCTCCATGGCCTCACCACCCTCGTTATCGACAAACTGAATGGCTGAAGGGCGTTGTGGGTTGAGATACACTTCGCCTTCACATCCATTCGATACTAGCGCTTTACCTTTTATGTCTTGGAAAAATTGGGTGACCTTAGGCAGATATTCCGGATGCGAGACGCTCGTCAATCTCACTGCTGCCTGGGCCGGGAAAGGCGAGATCAGTTTCGCCAACGTATGCGCGCTATTGCGCAGCCCTAAGTGCCAACGCAGATCGAGCTGTTTGGCTAGAGGGGGACAGAGCGTATCAATCGTCATCAACGTTAGTCCGTTGTCTCGTAATTGCTGCAGGGCCCGTGGGGTGTCGCTTGCCGGATGGATCCCCATCGCGTCAAGAATATCGACGGTTGTGATCCGTGTTGGATCGCGGTGAATACTATGAAGAAAGACGTTCAGCCCTAACTTATTGAGCAATAAGGCGAGGAGCGGAGTACAGTTTGCCTGACGTCGAGCGCCATTGTAACTCGGAATAACTACAGTATGCGGGAGCTCCGGCCATTGAGGTAAAAACGCTTCCAATGCGCGATAAAACCCTAATAGCTCTTCCTCCCCCTCTCCTTTAATTCGTAACGCAATCAAGATTGCGCCTAGGGAAAGGTCATCCACTTCATCGGCTAAGATTGCACGATAAAGTGTGGTGGCGGTATCGAGATCAAGGTGACGTGCATGCAGTTTGCCACGTCCAATCTCTTTAATAATCTGTTTGATATCCATGAGTCTCTCTACTTACGTGAAGGACGACGGCTAGGCTTTTTCGGCACCCGTGGTGGCGGTATAACACTTATTTCACCCGTAATATGGGGTTGCTCAATAGGAAAAATGGGCAGTGATGCGAGCAGACGGCTACCATAATTACGCGTCATCAACCGGCGATCATAGATAACGATTTCACCATGACATTGATGGCTTCGAATCAACCTTCCGACCTGCTGAATCAAGGTAAAAGAGGCTGTTGGTAGGCTTTGACTCTCAAAGGGGTAGCGTTGCTTACTCTTTAGCCACTCACCTTCCGTGACGATGACCGGGCTATCGATCGGTGCAAACGCAATTTTATGTATATGTACTGCCGTTAAGAGATCCCCTTTTAGATCCAAGCCCTCAGCAAAGGATTGTAGACCGACCAAGATACTTTGCTGGCCTGCTCCTACGCGCTCACGATGTAATTCAATGAGTCGGGTCCGAGGCTGATCGCCCTGTACTAGCATCGATAAGCGTTTATCTGCCAGTAAAGTCACAAATTGCTGTAATGCACGCATACTCGAAAATAGTACCAGAATACCTTTATGGGACGTATCCTCAAGCCGGTGACGAAACAGCGTAGCCATCTCGGCTAAGTGTGCGGCCTCATGCTTAAAATCAGGCTCATACTGCATTTGCGGGATAATGAGCTTACCTTGCTCAGCATGGTTAAAGGGGCTTTCCAAGCAGACGAAACGATCGGTCGCTTTTTCGCTTAACCCCGACAGCTCTTGGAAGCGAGAAAACGTATTCAGGCTTCGCAGCGTAGCTGAAGTTAAAATTGTGTGTGGGACTTTCGACCACAGGATATTCTCAAGCTGCGCGCTAACGCGAATACCCGCGCAATGCAGCCATAACTGTGGCTTGTCTTCTCCCTTCTCCAGCGTGGCCCATTTGGAGACAGGGGCACCCGAGAGTTGCCGCAATGCCGCTAAACGCCATAATTTAGCTTGTGCTTCAAAGTGACCAAAGAAGCGGTTAAGCTGGAGCATCCCACGGTGGATCCTGACCATATCCGCTTTGCCCGTCTGCTCACCCAAAAAATTAATCAATGTTTCTGCTGCAGCACGCAGGCTATCGTAAAGCTTATAAAGCTGCTCACAAAGGTCGCGTAGCGCGTCGGGAAGCTCCCCCATAACAAAACGGTAGCTCTGGTCTGGTGCTGACTTAACCAAGGGTAATAGGGCCTGGGTAAAATTCATCAATAATTCGTCGATGGTTTCACGATGCACGGCCAAGCGCTCAGGCTTCGCCAAGGCAGGCGGCGAGGTTAAGGTAAATTGCGCCCTAATTTGCTCGATCGCTTTGCCAAAAAGATCGAGTTGTAAGGAGAGGCTCGATGGCGTGATTTCCGCACTCATCTCTAAAGCATCGCGCGCGACATCGGGAAGATGATGGCCTTCATCCATTATCAAAAGTAAATCTTTGGCGGGAGGCAGTACCGAATCACTTTCCAGTGCCGCCATGACCAACGCATGGTTAGTGATCACGACGTCGACGTTATCAATATCCCGTCGGGCGGTGAAGAAGGGACATTCTTTGTACCATTGACAATGATGTGCGAGGCAGTGCGCTTTATCGGTCGATAGTCGCGCCCATAGGCCATCACTAATATTCTCGGGGTAGTGATCGCGCACGCCATCCCAGCTCCCCTTATCTAGGCCTGATTGTAGGCTGTCGCACTGCTTTTGCTCATGAGTCGTCAGCGCATCCGGCGCCTGACTACTTAGCGAGGTATCCTCTAACAGATAAAGGAGATCGGGCTGGCTGCTATCACCCGTGAAATACAGATTACGCGGACAAACGTAACGCCGTCTTCCAAACGCGGTCGTGTAAGTGAGATCGGGGATAAAGGCTTTCAGTAACGGAAGATCTTTGCGGTAGATTTGGTCTTGTAGCGCAACGTTAGCCGTACTGATGACCAACGTTTTACTCTCTTCACGGCTTACGGCGATACCTGGGATAAGGTAGGAGAGCGTTTTACCCACCCCAGTGGGCGCCTCAATCGCGAGGTGGCGACCCGCGTCGCCCGCTAAGGTCTTCGCTACTTCTGCCATCATCTGTCGCTGCGCGAGTCGTGGAATAAAATCATCAACGTTGCGCTGAAGTTTTTTATACCAATCGCTGATTTGCGTTTTAATTGCTGAGGTAAGTGCCATAAAGACCAGTGATAAAATGAATCAGCCTGTATTTTTACACAGTATCCGCGTAACGTCAGCAGTTGTCGGGAATTTTTTAGCCTTCAGCTGTAGGGTGGAGATACATCACCGTGGTCGCTTGATAGTCGCCAGCTGTTGACTGGGCGAAATCGGGGATCTCACCCGCCACCATCCACCCTAATGTTTGATAAAAAGCCACTGTAATATCATCACTGCGCGTATCTAGGACAAGCAGCTTTAGCCCCAGGTGTGCGGCAAATTCTGCGGCGGCTACCATCAGCTTCCTCGCGATACCCTGACGACGCCATTGATGACCCACAATCAATTTCACTATCTCGCCACGATGACGCCCATTAGGTTTTGTACAACACTCTAGACCTACTACGCCAACGATTTGCTGGCCGACCCGCGCGCAAAAAAAATGCAGATTAGCTGCCTCTATGGCACGACTCTGCTGCTGCCAGTAAGCCTGTATAGCCTCGGCCTGTTGAGTCGCATCGGTATAACCAATGCTCGCTCCTAAGCTTACCGCCTCACAAAGCAATGCGGTTAACTGGGTGACCTCTTCTATCGTGAGCGGCGCAACGACTCTTTCAATGTTCATCTCTCTCTCCACAAAACGATGAGTTTATCCTTAATGGCGTGTAGCGAGGGAGAGGATATACTTATAGTTCAATCAAGAGGATTGAAAACTTTATTCGCTACACTGATGAGAGTATGATCCCCCGAAATTGTTTTGAGACGCTCTCGATGAATTACAAAAAAATATTTTTTATCTTACTGTTTCTCTTTATGGCTATTGGTGGCGTTGGCGGTGTGGCGCTAATCGGCTACTCGATTATCCTCGGTAAATAGCCGAACTACCCTGCCTACGCCTTAAATTGCTCGACGAGTAACGGGAAGGTCGTTTTAAACCAGGGTGTGAAACGTTCTGGGTAATCCAGTAGCTCTTGCCCGATATCTGTCAACGATGCGAAGCGGTAGCTTTCTGCTTCCTGCGGATTTAGCACCGGTAACTGCTCGGTAATACCAGTGAAGATATGCCCAAACTCGTGTTCGACTAACCCATTAGTCACCGGTAAGTTGTAATAGGTCTGTGTCAGTTTTTCTAAGGGCAGCGTCAGCCCCATCTCTTCATTGAGTCGGCGCTCGGCAGCCTGCTGTGTCTCTTCCTGTGGGAAAGGATGACCGCAGCACGTATTGCTCCACAGACCGCCACAGTGATACTTACTGAATGCGCGTTGTTGCAGCATAAGTTGATGTTGAGAGTTAAAAACGTAAACCGTGATTGCACGATGCAAACGTCCTTGCCGGTGTGCTTCAAGCTTTTCCATCTTCCCCAGCGGATTGTCTTGCTTATCCACTAGAATGACCTCGATAGTGTCCATCGTTTTCCCCTGTTCAAACCACTTGGCTAAAATAAGTGTAGCAGTCTTAGCTAAAAAAAAGCTGCCTCAATTAGGCAGCTTAGTGGCTAGCAGAATAATGTCTACTGGTACGTGAACGATTTTATTTGGGTATGCACAGAATCAGTACCGATCATTACCTCGAACTGACCGGGCTCCACAACCCACTTCATCTCTTGATTCCAGAAGCTTAGCGCGTTTTTATCGATCGTAAAGGTCACTGTCTTCGATTGGCCTGGCTGCAGCCAGACTTTTTGGAAGCCCTTTAACTCTTTGACTGGCCGACTGAGTGAAGCGACAGGATCGTGTAAATAGAGCTGAACAACCGTCGCTCCAGCGCGCTTACCACTATTCGTTACCATCACACTCGCTGCGAGTGTGTGATGACCCGTCATTGTCGGCGAAGACAGCGTGACCGGTGATAGCGTGAAGTCTGTATAGCTCAGCCCATAACCAAAGGGATAAAGCGGACTATTGTTAATATCGAAATAATGGGAGGTATATTTATTGGGATGCGTAAAATCGTAGGGCCGCCCGGTAGGGAGATGGTTGTAGTAAAGCGGTAACTGTCCCACCGAGCGCGGGAATGTGACCGGTAGTTTCCCTGAAGGATTCTGATCGCCAAATAGGATATCGCTGATCGCATGCCCACCCTCAGTCCCACTGAACCATGTTTCGAGGATCCCGTCTGCTTGCCCATCTTGCTGGGTAATGTCTAAGGCCCGCCCATTCATCAATACCAGAACGAGGGGTTTGCCGGTCGCCTTCACTGCATCGATCAGCTCGCGTTGTGCTTTAGGGATACGGATATCCGTCCGGCTTGACGCCTCATGTGCCATCCCTTGCGACTCTCCTACCGCCATCACCACCACATCGGCTTTTTTCGCGACCGCTACCGCTTCATCGCGAAGTTGCTGCGGGCTGCGTTGATCGACCGTGACCGCAGGCTCATAGAGATTTAGAAATGCTTGCACCTTGCTGTTATCGGTGATATTCGACCCTTTCGCATAGAGCAACGTCGCGCTACTCCCAACCGCCTCACGCATCCCTTGTAATAACGTGATTGACTGTTGCGCGACACCCGCCGCCGACCAGCTTCCCATAATGTCTCTTTGGCTATCCGCGAGCGGGCCGATTACGGCAATAGTCCCTTGCTTTTGCAACGGCAAGATATGATGCCAATTTTTGAGAAGGACTATACTCTGGGCTGCGACTTGTCGGGCTTCCTGGCGATGTAGGCGATCTTCGGCATTAGTATCCTTAGGATCACTACCCACTGGACCTAAATGGCTATACGCATCGCGGAATAGCCCCATGTCGTATTTAACATTGAGGACATGACGCGCCGCATTGTCGATCTCAGCTGAGGTCACGGCACCCTTCTTAACCAGACCAGGCAGATATTGACTGTAATATTGGTCGCTCATGCTCATATCGATACCCGCCTTAATGGCGATGCGTACCGCATCAGCAGGATCACTGGCGACTCCGTGATTGATTAATTCTTTAATCGCACCGTGATCGCTGACGGTTATCCCCTTGAAATGCCATTGATGACGCAGTAAATCAGTCAGTAACCAGTGGTTAGCGGTCGCGGGAACGCCGTTAATAGAATTCAGCGATACCATCACGCCACCGCTACCCGCTTGCAACGCTGTTTGATAAGGCGGTAAATAATGCTGAAACATCTGCTGTGAGCTCATGTCGACACTATTATATTCTCGGCCCCCCTCCACCGCCCCGTATAAGGCGAAGTGCTTGACGCTGGTCATCACTGAATTTCGGTCAGCAGGATCCTTACCTTGCATCGCCTCCACCATGGTTTTGCCCATTATTGAGGTCAGATAGGTATCTTCTCCAAATCCTTCTGAATTACGTCCCCAGCGCGGCTCGTGACTCACATCGACCATCGGCGCCCAGGTCATATTCAAACCATCTTGTGCGGCTTCTAAGGCAGACACCCGCCCCACCGAGGTAACGGCCTGAGTATCCCAGGTCGCAGCGAGACCCAATGGAATGGGGAAAATAGTCCGTTGACCATGTACGACGTCGTAAGCGAAAAAGAGAGGAATTTTAAGGCGACTCAACTGCATGACCTGGTCTTGCATCACACGGATATCCGAACGAGTCACAGTATTGAAGATGGCACCCACTTGCCCTTTTTCAATCATCTGTTTAATTACTGATTTTGGCGTGTCCGGTCCGACACTTATCAGACGTAACTGCCCGATTTTTTCATCGAGAGTCATTTTCTTAAGGAGTGACGTGACAAATTGATCGCGTTGTTGCTCACTCTGACTCGGGTGAGGTATCGGCTCCGCGAAGAGAGTCGTTGAGAAAAGCGTTAAGGGCAATATAAGAGCGTAGGGAAACATCGATTTCATTAACAATTCTCTAGGCAATAACTCTCATCGCTGATGCGCGGATGAAAGAAGATGATTAAGTAATGATAATGTCAGAATACGGTAAGAAAGAGAAAATAAATTGATGGCGGGCACGCCGTCGTCGGTCGTGCCCTAGAGAATCTATTCTAGATTAGCAGAGGCTTCTTTTTCGGCTGCCTTCTGCTCAATAACCATTGTTTGAGGCGATGAGAGAGCGATATTGGCGTCACGCAGCCTTACCAGTACATCAAATAACAGTTCGCTGCGGGTCGATGAGATCAAACGCTGAGAAATCACATTACCGGTGACACTCAATAGGATCCCTTGCGCAGAGAGATCTTTAAAACTCACCGATGGCGCAGGCGTATCTAAGATTTTCTCGTTGTCGGTAAAGGTACTTAATAAAATATCTTTTACCTTAACGGGGTCAATATCGAGAGGAAACGTCAACGGAATCGTCACTACCCCTTGCGCATTCCCCATCGTCGCATTACGTACGTTTTGCGAAATAAACTGCGAATTCGGGACGATTACCGTCGATTTATCGGTTAATAAGATTTCGGTCGCACGCACGTTAATCCGTCGAATATCACCCTCAATCCCGCTTATCGTTACCAGATCCCCCACCTTCACGGGACGTTCGGTTAACAGGATAAGTCCGGAGATAAAGTTCTTCACGATCTCTTGCAAACCAAAACCGATCCCGACCGATAAGGCGCTAACAATCCACGCAAGCTTGTTCCACTGTACACCAATTGCGGAGAGCGTCATGAGGATGACTAACACGTACCCGATATTACTAAACAGCGTGACCAATGAGACACGCATTCCGGCATCCATCGACGTCTGCGGAAGGAAATCATGATCGAGCCAGTTACGTACAGAACGCAGTACGTAGATCCCCGCCACGAGTGTGACGATAGCCATCACAACATGTGAAGGAATTAAATTAAGCTTCTCTAATCCACGCCCCGCAAAGAAATCGATAATACGGCTTAAGATTTCTCCCGGACTGGATGAGGAGATCGTTCCATTCATCAATAGGAGGATCAGCATGATAATTAACGCTGATTTTAATATTCCCGAAAACAGGCTACCGAGTTGGAGTAAGGTCTTTTCACTTAAATTAAGCGAGCGAGTGACCAACTTTCCTGGAGCGCTATTAGTCGAGAATAAGACTTGGCAACCGTCGACCGCTAAAGCGTTAAGGAAATAGAAGGTACTGAATAAGATCCCTACCCAGATGACCTCATAACTTAAATAACGCGCTAGCCCGACATAGCCGATGACGAGACAGATGAGAATAGTGATCCCCGTCAATATCAGCGCAATATCGACTAATCCAGCGATACGTGAGCGTTCAACCTCATGACCCGTTTTCTCAATCTTACGGCGGATGCGTCGTGTACGGATCACCATCATTAGGCAGAGCAAACCAATCAAGATCGCGGTGAGACCATTGCCAAGTATTGTGGTACTAACGCTTGTTTCGATGGCACGGTTAAAGGCTTCAAGGCCTTGAAAGATAAAGACTAGCGTTGCAATCACGATTGGGAAAGGCTTTAACGCCTTAGCCAAGTCATCGTTAATCACCGGTAAGCGCCAACTTGGACGACGGGTAGAAAGAAATGCCCGCCCTAGCCCTGCGATCAGCCCCGCTAGGATACTCTGAACCCCTAGGCTTGAGACCAGATCGCGCACATCATCTGCGCTATCTGGATGGCGTGCAAAGGCAAGCGCGAGGAAATTACAACATAGCGTTATCGCTAATAGCGTCGTGATGGCAATCGCACAGGCCAGAAAGCTACGACGAAAACGCCCTTCGGAGAGTTTATTGATACTGACCCATGCCAGAAACTCTTCCATATAGCGGCGACCTAGCGCCATCACTAGTACTGCGGCGAGTAGCCATAGTCCCGTCCCGATACGATAATCAGGAGAGAGTGACAAGAGTACGCTTTGTTTAAGATCTTGCGCAAAGCCGACGATTTTTGGCCCATCGACTGGGTTATTGTAGAGCGGTTGCCAGAACTTTGCCGACAAGATACTGCCGGTATTTAGGCTCACCTGGTTTTTCAGGCGATCGCGACGCAAATTAAGGATTTGCGAGGAAAGTACCGATGCTCCATTTTGTAAGGCATTCGCTTGTTTAATTTGATCATCGAGACGCGATTTTTGCGCCAACAGTTGCCGACGTTTACTGGTCACATCCGCGGTCTCTTTCACCCCGCTTGCCGGGGTCGGCGCTGGGCCTAACACGGCGAGTTGCGCATCTACCTGCTGGCTTTGCGGCACGAGGTTTTGCGATAGCGTGTTCGCATTCTCCCCGAGATCCACTGCCATATCGTTCAGTTGTGCCAGCTGCGACTCATCAGACACGCCAGAGACTTGCCCTTTAATTTTATCAAGAATGACCTGCATCTTGGGTAACTCGACAGAAGCATCGACCTTCGCCGCTGCCGTATCGCCAGATTGATCGCTGTCATCCTCCGCACTCGCCATCGGCATTGACGCGAGTAACGTGGCTATCATAAAGAATATCGTGAAGATTTTTCTAAGATGACTCATACCTATTCCTAAATTCTTTTCCCAATCGCTGAGAGTGAGTATAGAAAGCTCTCTACACTCTGCCTATAAGACGGTGACCTAAAATCCTATTCTAGCTAACGGGCCGCGGCCTTATAAGCGAGGGCCGCCACGGGTACCGGTGCAGATTTTCCGGTCTCGAGCCAACTACGAATACGATTCGCATCCGCGAAGTGGGTGTATTTACCGAAAGCATCCAGAACGACTAACGCCATCGGACGCCCATTAATGACGGTACGCATCGCGAGGCAGTGGCCAGCCTGATCCGTGTACCCCGTCTTGGTTAAGGCGATCTGCCACGTTTTGTTATAAATCAGGTGATTAGTATTACGAAAGGGCAGGTTATAGCGAGGCTGTTGGAAAGCTGCCGTCGTCTCCTGGGTTGTACTCAGTTGGCCAATTAATGGATAAGCCCGAGTCGCTTTAAGTAATTTAATCAAATCTTCCGCATCTGATACATTCTGAATAGAAAGTCCTGTCGGCTCGACATAATGAGTATGCGTCATCCCTAATGCGCGTGCTTTCGCATTCATCGCCTGGATGAAGGCGGAATAGCCGCCCTTGTAGTTCGCGGCTAAGCTCGCAGCGGCGCGATTCTCCGACGACATCAACGCCAGTAGCATCATGTCACGGCGGCTAATATGACTGTTAACTTTCACGCGGGAGAAAACGCCACGCATCTCCCGCGTCTGATGAATATCTACCGGTAAAAGTTCATCCAAAGGTTGTTTGGCATCCAAGGCAACCATCACGGTCATCAGCTTAGTCAGCGAGGCGATGGGCCGTACCCGATCAGGGTGAAGTGAAAAAACGACTTTATTCGTCGTTAGGTCGACAACTAAAGCGCTCCCTGAAGCGATTTGTGGCTGAACTAATCGGTTCTCTTGGCTTGCACTATACTTAGTCGGCGTGGCCTGAGCGGAAACGGAACCGCAACAACAGAGAAAGAAGGCGAGGATACAATGATAGCGTTTTACTGGCATTTTTCGTCTAATATAGTCAAAGTCAATTTTCTGTATGCTCTACAGGCTGCGGTACCCTACTCGGGTAAGCTGGCGACAGCATCATACGCGGGTCGCCCCAGAAAACGCTAAGTCTGTTTAGAAATTTAACAGTATATTTGTAAAAAAATCTGTCAAGTCAGTTCAATTTATCTGCTGGGCGCCAATACAGCAAAAAAATACGTCTTTACTAACGTCAGGATCTTAATTCGTCTATGGATATTCACTCACTCATCTCACATTATGGTTACCTCGCATTAGTCATCGGTTGCATGGCTGAAGGTGAAACCTTTGTCTTACTCGGCGGCATCGCGGCACACGAAGGATTGCTACACCTTTACTGGGTCATCGCGGCAGCCATGTTGGGCGGCATCATTGGCGACCAAATACTCTTTTTTCTCGGCTGGCGTTACGGGACTAAGTTTTTAAACCGATTTGAAAAGCAGCAAAGTAAAATCGATAAGGCGAACACGTTAATCCACAAGCACCCTGCATTATTCGTCATTGGTGCGCGGTTTATGTATGGCTTTCGGATCATTGGCCCGATCATTATTGGGTCAAGCGGCCTGCACCCATGGTTATTCGTCCTGCTCAATATTCTCGGCGCGGCGCTGTGGGCCGGCCTTTTCGCCAGCCTTGGGTTCTATGCAGGCAAAGTCATTACCCCTTGGCTCAATCGAATCGAAGGCTACCTTGAACCCTTATTCTGGGTAGTGGTTGCCGCATTGGTAATTTGGGGCGGCTGGAAGCTGATTCAGTGGCTTCGCTCGCGCAAAGCTGGGTAGTGAGCTCACGGAAAAATCAGAATATTTGAGCGAATGTAAAAAGCAGATGTTCATTAATCATTTCTGCACATATACTAAGCGTAAGACCGAGCGAGACTCGGTCTATTACCTTGTTCACACTACCGTTAATCAGGTTTAAGCCATACATCATTATGAAAAAAAGCATCCGCGCGTTGATTTCTGCTGCCTTCACTGTTGCAGCCTTTTCTCAGACTGCACAGGCGGTGGTATATCCACTCCCGGCAGCGAACAGTAGCATTACTGGCGAGAACCTCGAAGTCTCTATTCCTAGTGACAGCAGCTTACCTCTAGAAGCCTTTGCTGCCCAATACGAGATGGGGCTAAGTAATATTTTAGAAGCGAACCATGGGATCGATGTTTATTTACCTAAGGCCGGTTCTAAGCTAATTATTCCTCAACAGCTTATTCTTCCTGATGCGCCGCGTGAAGGTATCGTCATCAACAGTGCCGAGATGCGCCTTTATTACTATCCGAAAGGCGGTCATACCGTCGTAGTTCTGCCTATCGGTATCGGTCAACTCGGAAAAGATACGCCGCTTAGCTGGACGACCAAGGTAGAAAGTAAACGTCCTAATCCAACATGGACCCCGACGGCTAAGATGCATAGCGAATATGCGGATGACGGTAAAAATCTCCCGACTATATTCCCTGCCGGTCCAGATAATCCGATGGGGCTGTACGCACTTTATATCGGTAAAATGTACGCGATTCATGGCACAAATGCCGATTTTGGTATCGGACTACGCGTCAGTCACGGATGTGTGCGTCTGCGCGGGCAAGATATTAAATGGTTATTCGAACATGTCCCCGTTGGAACGCGCGTACAGTTTGTTAACCAACCGGTAAAAGCGTCGGTAGAAGCCGATGGCTCCCGTTACCTTGAAGTCCACAACCCACTTTCGACTACCGAAGAACAATTTAACAGTAACGCGGTAGTGCCGATTAGCTTAACCCAATCGGTCAGTAAGGTGCTTAGCGATCCCAGCGTCAATCAAGATGTGGTAAACCAGGTATTGAAAAACCGCACCGGGATGCCAGTGAAAGTCAATGGCGTTGCTGAAGCTCATGCGAACACTCCCCAGCCCGTCTCGGAGCAAAGCGATGCCAAACCTGGCGAAGCCCCCGACACGGCTTTTTCTGCACAAGGTGCGAGCGATGCGGTCACCCAGCCGCCACCCGTAGAAGAATAACAGTTAATGGCCACGATACCGATTGTGGCCATTTTCTTCTTACGCAACCTCCTGCCGACGACTCCTTACCCATAGCACCGCCACTAGCCCCGCGCCAAGGCACACCATTATCGCCGCAGCCAGATAAATTGAGCGGATACCGCTATGATTCATCAGTAGCCCTGCGACCGGACCCGTTAAGCCCAACGCTAAGTCTAAGAACGCGGAATAAGTTCCCAACGCTGAGCCTTTGCTTTGCTCACTCACTCTTCGTACCGCCTCTACGCCCAATGCTGGGAACACTAAAGAGAAGCCCGCTCCGGTCAATAGCGCCCCGATATCCGCCCACAGTACGGTTTGCGCATGCCACAGTAGAAACAACCCTATCGCCTCAGTGAGTAAGCATCCTAAGGAGACGGCTAAGCCTCCAAAACGGGTAATTAAGTTACTGAACAGAAAACGCGATAACACAAATCCTAAACTGTATAGGCTCAGGGTAATGGCCGCCCCTTGCCAGCCACGGCTGGAGAAATAGAGCGTTATAAAGGTGGCGATAACCCCAAACCCCAAGGTCCCCAGCGCCAAGCCCAATCCATATGGACTGACTAAGCCTAACACCTGCGTGAAGGGTAAGCGTGGCGCCGTCAAGGATATAGTGATAGTTGCTTTACGACGGGCGACGATAAATCCAACTAACCCCATGATGGCGATAACCCCTGCAAAACCACAGATGCCAAACCATTGATTAAGCACGACTCCTAAAGGCGCCCCCACAGCCATGGCAAAGTAGGTCGCCACCCCGTTCCAAGATATTACCCGGGCGGTATGTGCGGATCCGACCAAATTCATTCCCCATAGCGTCGCGCCCGTACTACTAAAGCTCTCTCCCACCCCTAAACATATTCTGCCTGCGGCGAGTAAGCCGAGACTCAATAGCGGATAACTAACGCTGAATGCAGCGATGATGGTCATCCCCCCACTCAACCCACAGAGCACCATCCCTAGCATTACAACTCTTTTCGGGCCGAAGAGATCGGCCAGCCGCCCACTCTGCGGACGGCTAATCAGAGTCGAAAAATATTGTAGGCTGATAATGAGCCCGGCGATAAAAGCAGAGTAGCCGAGCTGATGGTGGACAAACCCCGGTAATACTGCGAGAGGGAGTCCGACTGATAGGTAACAAAAAAAGGTAAAGATCATAACCGACAGAATACGTTTATTTAATTGTCGACGCGTCGGTTGACTGGGCTGGGGCATATACACACCAAAATTTGCGAGGAATATGCTCAGCATAGCATATTGGCGTTCAGTGATTAGATTACAACGTTGGCATTAGGTTAATTTTATTAACTCTTTGTTAATAGCTTGAGCGATCGCTGATGAATGAGTCATCGGTCGAATCAGACTAAAGAGCTCATCGGCTTGTGCATAGGATTTTCGCAGGTAGCCCAGCCACTGTTTAATCCGCGCAACATGATAAAGCCCTGTGTCGCCTTGTTTCTCTAAACGACAATACTCCTCAAGTAAGGCAACGACCTCCGACCAAGGCATCGGTGGGTGATTGTACTTGATCATTTTACTTAGATTCGGGATATGCAGCGCGCCCCGCCCTACCATGAGGTCTTGGCAACCGGTGGTGGAGAGGCAAGCCTGAGCCGATGCCCAATCCCAAATTTCTCCATTAGCGATAACGGGAATAGTCAGTCGTTCACGGATAGCCGCAATAGCAGGCCAATTAATCGCTTCTGCCCGGTAACCGTCTTGTTTGGTTCGGCCATGGATCACAATCTCGCTGGCCCCCGCTTGGGCGACGGCATCAGCAATTTCAAAGCTATGATCGCTGGAATCCCAGCCTAAGCGAACTTTTACGGTGACGGGAAGCGAGGAGGGTACCGCCTGACGCATCGCTTTAGCCGCCTGATAGATAAGCTCAGGATCTTTTAATAACGATGCCCCACCGCCACTACCGTTGACGGTTTTCGATGGGCAGCCGCAATTCAAATCAACGCCCCACGACCCTAGCTCGACGGCCTGCTGCGCGTTTTCGGCTAGCCATTGCGGATGCTGACCTAATAGCTGTATCCGTACCAGCGTACCCGATGGCGTGCGGCTCTGTTCGCTCAACTCAGGGCATAGACGATAAAAGGATTTTTTGGGCAGGCGTTGATCGACGACCCTCAGAAACTCGGTCACACAGAGATCATAATCGTTGACCTTAGTCAGGAGCTCCCTGACTAAGGAATCAAGCACACCTTCCATTGGTGCTAATAATACCCGCATGAGACTAGCGATTGCCCTGCGGTTTCTTAGCGGCAGGTCTTGCCGTAGTGTTACTCGCGCTGCGGGAACGAGGCCGAGGGCTATTTTGCCCTTGCGGACGTGCTTGCCCACGTGGACCGTTACTCTCCGCACGACCCCCACGACCTGCGCCGCGTCCACCTTGGCGCCCGTTCTGGATCGGATCGGCTTTGATTGAAGGATCTGGCTCATAGCCTGGGATGGCGAGACGAGGGATCTCTTTTTTCAGCAGTCTTTCGATATCGCGAAGTAGCTTATGTTCATCAACGCAGACGAGGGACAGCGCCGAACCGCTAGCGGCTGCACGACCGGTACGCCCGATACGGTGGACATAGTCCTCTGCAACGTTCGGCAGTTCGTAATTGACAACATGAGGTAATTCTTCGATATCAATACCGCGCGCCGCGATATCAGTAGCCACTAATACGCGTACTTCACCGGTTTTGAAGTTTTCCAGCGCACGCGTTCGCGCACCTTGGCTTTTATTGCCGTGGATGGCCGCCGCCGTGATGCCATCTTTACTCAGCTGTTCGGCCAAATGGTTAGCGCCATGCTTAGTTCGTGTAAACACCAAGACCTGTTGCCAATTTTCTTTACCGATCAAATAAGAGAGTAGTTCGCGCTTACGTTTCTTATCAACCAAATGCACTTGTTGTGATACCTGCTCTGAAGCGGTATTACGACGCGCAACTTCCACTAGCTTAGGACGGTCGAGTAATTTTTCCGCTAACGTTTTGATTTCATCAGAAAACGTCGCTGAGAACAGCAAGTTTTGACGACGTGCGGGAAGCTTAGCAAGAATACGGCGAATATCGTGAATAAAGCCCATATCCAACATACGGTCGGCTTCATCCAAGACCAGAATTTCAATCTCTGAGAGCTGAACGGCATTCTGGTGAACCAAATCGAGCAGACGGCCAGGTGTTGCGACGAGGATATCGACGCCACCGCGTAGTTTCATCATCTGCGGATTGATACTCACACCACCGAAGACCACCAGCGAACGTAATTTGAGGTAACGGCTGTAGCTCTGAACATTCTCACCGACCTGCGCCGCTAACTCCCGTGTTGGGGTGAGGATCAGGGCACGAACCGGTCTACGCCCTTTGATAGGCTTCTCATCTGCCGCGAGGCGGTGTAACAGCGGTAACGTAAAGCCTGCCGTTTTACCGGTACCCGTTTGTGCACTAGCGAGTAAATCATCGCCAGCTAAAACAATAGGGATAGCCTGTTGTTGGATAGGCGTTGGGGTCGTGTAACCCTGCTCGTTCACAGCACGCAGGATCTCGGCATGTAAACCGAGTGAATCGAAAGTCATGGGGTATTGCTCCAGGGACGCCCTGACCGTCATTTCACGGTGCAGTTTTCAGGGGGGAAAGTGTCGCTAATATCAGAGGATTAACGCAAAACTACAATGCGATAAGTGCGAGGGAGTGTATCAGAGTTTAGTCGCGACTGCGAGGACGATAAAAAGGCCAGTCATCTGACTGGCCTAAAAGGACTAGCTGCGTTTCTTTTCTACTTGTTGACCCGAACCTTTGGCGAACAGTGAGAAAAGCGCGGGGCCGATAAGCATCGCCACACCTACTCCACAAATCAGTAATGGATTGTGCAAGACACGAGAGAACAGGAAGAGTGACAACATCGCTGCACCAAAATAGTAGGTGGTGGATGCTTCCTCAAGATAATCTCCCACTGCGCGTAAGCGCGTGACATTTTGCGTAATAAGCATCGCTACTAGCAAAACGACATAAGTTGCGACCAATCCGGCACTGACTTCAACTAACAACTTGTGTTTAAAACCCCAAATTAATGAAGCTACGATGGTTAAATGCATCGCGATATGAAAACACGTTTGCCCAGTGACAATCTGAACACGGTTAGACCATTTCATAGTTATCTCCTAGTTATACTCGCGATAAAGTAAAGCACCTTAACGCCAGTAAGTGTTTTCCGAGGTTACTCGAAAAAAATTCGGTCACCACATTAAAAAGAAGTAACTGTGATGAGACCTTCATTTCTTCGGATAATTCCGCAAGAAAACAGAATCAGTCTGCCACAAGTAATGGGAAATATCATGTTTTGTTTTCAACTAGGAGGTTAGTTAGCGGAATATGCTAGATATTTCAGATTAAAGAGCTTTAACCAGCATAATATATCAAAGACAATATCAGTTATTATAAAGTGCGTTCTAACTCGGGTCCAATATGGATAAAAGCCTGTTAATCAACGTGTTATAGGGTTCTTATCGAAGTTACCATTCTCTACATCTTAAGAATTTTCTGCTGTTTTTTTAGCCAAAAAAAAGAGGGGTAAAACCCCTCTTTTCACGATCATCTGCTGTTTCTCTACCGTCTGTCACCAAATATTCTTAGTAACATCATGAAAAGGTTAATAAAATCTAAATAAAGCGTGAGTGCGCCAACAATACTGTAGCGGCGAAGGTTCGTCTTATCCGAGGCGTCGATGTTATCGCCTAGCTGGCGCAGCTTTTGTGTGTCATAGGCGGTTAAACCAACGAATACCACAACGCCGATATAAGTCACTGCCCACATTAATGCAGTACTCTTTAACCAGTAGTTGACGAGTGATGCAATTAATATTCCGATTAGCGCCATGAACAGGAGGCTACCTAGCTTGCTGAGGTCACGCTTGGTTACCGCGCCATAGAAAGTCATGGCACCAAACATCCCGGCGGTGACCACAAAAGTACTCGCGATGGAGGAGTAGGTAAAAGCGAGAAAGATACTCGCCATCGTCAGTCCAGTCAGTACCGAGTACAACATAAATAAGCCGGTGGCCAACGCTGCGCTCATTTTATGTACCATCCCCGAGAGGACGAAAACGACGGCTAACTGCGCAATGATTAACCCGAAAAAGGTAATACGACTGGAGAAGATAGCTTCCATCACAGCAGGCGTTCGCGCCGCAAACCAGCTAACAAAGGCGGTCAGTAGCAGCCCGGTCGTCATCCACCCATAGACCTGGGTCATATAGGCTTGAACGCGGCTATTCGACGAGGTTTGTCCGAATGATGCAGGACGTTGATAATTTTCCATTACTCCCCCCTAGCTTGAAGTAAACAGTGTTGATAACGTTGATTAACGCGCTGTGCAAACCACGCGGTGGTAAGATTTCGTGTAATTTTCGGGCTTTCTAATGTGATCCCCGGTAATCGTTCATGAGGCCAAGCTTGGCCCCGTTTCTTATCTGCGGCCGCAAACACTTTTTTCCATAAGGCACTCTTTTCAAACGCGAGTGACTCACCCAGTCCTAATTGTTGATGAACGGCTTGATCAGACATCTGCAGTGAAGAGCTGATTGACCTGATGGCTAATTCAGTCTGGCTCGGTGCATCGCTTTGATACCGGATTAAATCGCCGTCTAGCGCCAATTTTTTGCCACTTAAATACGCAACCGCGGCTTGAAATGCAGCGTTGCGACTCGCATACCAGCCTGCATTATAGTCGGCAAATCGGTACAGTGGCAGCGAATAATTCGCCGGATAGCCGAGGAGATGCAGTGTACCAAAATAGACGCCGCCACGTTGGGTCAAGACCTCTTTTCGTATACTTTTTTCCACTTTATAAGGATAGGTGTCCGCGTGTTGCTCCGCAAATGCGATGCTAACCTGCATCGGCCCTCCGGTATGGATCGGGTTAAATCGGCCAAAGAGGCGTTGTCCGAGCGGAACACTATCGATCAAGTCATCGAAAATGTTGCTGAGTTCCCGTTCACTGCGCACGTTATCTAGCCGCTCAGTATAACTTTTCCCATTGGTGGAAGGCAGTTTGAGTGCGGTACGTACGACAAACTCAGGGATATGCAAAGTCGCGGCACGGCGGTAGATCTCCTGCCAAGCGATCTGCGGAAGTCCAGTTACCGGAGCATCGGCGTTGAAGGTTGACTCTTGCCCGGCTACCGCAATAACCGCACACAAGTTACTGACACTCGGGTCGAGTTGTTGGTGGGAAAAGGCTTGATAGATATCTTCCGACCATTGGGTTTTATGTGTGACGTAGCTAGGTAACAGTTGCTGGACCTGCGCGGTCACCGCTACCTTCGGGCGTTCAGGCTTCTTTGGCGTATTTGATGAACAACTCGCGAGCAACAACGCTACCAGAGCTAGGCCTGAAATTTTGAGCATGGATTGCGTCACGTCGATTCATCCTTATTAAAGTTTATCCATTTTTGAGGAGTAATGTCGTCTTGCGGCGAAGGCGACAACCATTGTGCCCCCTTATTTGTCACTTCACGTTTCCAAAACGGCGCTTGTGTTTTCAACATGTCCATCATAAATTCTGCGGCCATAAACGCCGCGTGGCGATGCACTGCACTCGCTGCGACTAGGACGATTTCCTCGCCAAGTGCAAAGGTGCCAACCCGGTGAATGATGGTAATGGTATTCACGGCAAAACGGCTGCGCGCTTGTTCGGCAATGGCCTGCAACGACCGCTCTGTCATTCCCGGATAATGTTCGAGTGTCAGGTGTTGTACCGTTTCACCGAGATTCAGGTCACGAACTTTACCGATAAAAAGCACCACTGCACCGTCTTGCTGACTGTCTGCGGTCATCCGATAAGCCTCCTCTACCGAGAAAGGCTCGGATGACACGCGGATAAAAGTCTGAGGAAGCACGGTCATCCTCCTGTGACGGGAGGGAAAAATGCCACCTCGTCTCCGCTCTTCAGTGGGTGCGAGAAGGCACAAATTTCTTGAT
Organism: Rosenbergiella collisarenosi; assembly: GCF_018494085.1. Taxonomy (GTDB): domain Bacteria; phylum Pseudomonadota; class Gammaproteobacteria; order Enterobacterales; family Enterobacteriaceae; genus Rosenbergiella; species Rosenbergiella collisarenosi. Next base: position 127,550 of record NZ_JABBFP010000008.1, read on the forward strand.
TCACTGCCGCCAGCAGCCGTCCATTAGAAAGCGCCAACTGCCAGCGCTTACCCCGTTGCATCAAGGCGACGCGCAGCTGTTCAACATCGTCGACTTCATCGTCAACCACTAGACTACTACAGTCGACCAGTTCGCGGGTTTGCGCGAAAAACAAAACGTTAATCATTATATTCCCCTCGAAAATCACCCGATTTACCGCCGCGTTTTTCGACTAAGCGGATACATTCAATAACCATATCCTTTTGCACCGCTTTACACATGTCATAGAGGGTCAGTGCCGCGACTGAGGCTGCCGTTAACGCTTCCATTTCCACGCCGGTTTGGCCGCTAAGTCGACAGAGTGTCTCGATATGAATGCGGCTCGGGTGACTGAGCGGTGTGAGTGTCACTTCAACTTTACTGAGCAGCAAGGGATGACACAGAGGGATTAGATCCCACGTTTTCTTAGCGGCTTGAATACCGGCGATACGGGCCACCGCAAACACGTCGCCTTTCGGATGTTTCCCCGCGCAGATCAGTTCACGAGTATGATCGCTTAATGACAGGTAGGCCTCTGCACGCGCTTGACGAACGGTTATGGGCTTTTCTGAGACATCCACCATATTGGCTTCGCCGGCCCCGTTAAGATGAGAAAGTTGAGTCATTAAAGAAGCTTCTTAAGTTGTGAGACAAAATTACAAGGCTTAGTGGTGACGTCTAATTGTGCATCGATGATCTGCTCCCACGCCAGTTGGCAGGCAGAAGTAGACCCTGGGAACGCAAAAATGACGGTCTGGTTCGCCAACCCTGCCACCGCTCGAGATTGCAAGGTAGCCTGCTGGATCTGCTCGAAGGAGAGCATCCTAAATAACTCACCAAACCCTTCAATCTCTTTATCGAAAAGCGGAATAATGGCTTCTGGGGTGGTGTTCTGCTGATGAAAGCCCGTGCCACCATTAATCAATACCACTTGAATATGGCGACTGGCGATGGCGTGTGAGACATTCGCTCGCAGCGCATAGCGATTATCGGGACAAATCGCTCGCTCGACAACGCTATGGCCTGCAAGCTCGACAGCCTGCTGCAGATAGTCACCCGAGGTATCGTTCGCGGACGTGCGGTGATTGGATACCGTCACGATAGCAATATTTAGTGACGTTGTACGGTCTTGTTGAACGTCCATCTCTTTTCCTTAATCCTCGTGTTAACCACCAATGTAGGAGAGACTGCTCGCCATGCCAGTGATCCCTTGATGGAGGAAATGGGTCTGTTTTTTTTGCACCAAACTCGATTGAATGCGCGCTTGTAAGGACGCTTGCTGTGCCTCTGATTGCAGCAGATCACGTAGCTCTATCCCCTGCTCACCAAATAAGCACAGATGCAACTTACCCACCGCCGAGACGCGTAACCGGTTACAGCTATCACAGAAGTTTTTGTCGTAAGGCATGATCAGGCCGATCTGTCCCTGATAATCGGGATGGGTGAATATCTGTGCCGGGCCCGCATCGGGTTCTCTTTGCGCCAACTGCCACCCTTGCTGTAATAATTGGCGACGTAAGTTTTCGCCTGAAAGGTGATGCTGTGCGAAATAATCGCTTCCCTCCCCCGTCTCCATCAACTCGATAAAACGTAGTTGAAGTGGGCGGTGTTTAATCCAAGCAAGAAATGCCGCCAGCTGTTGCGTAATATGCTTCATTAATACGACATTTATTTTCACCATCGGAAATCCCGCCTCAAGGCAAGCGTCTATGCCGGCCATAACGTCACTAAATTTATTCTGTCCGGTGATTTGATGAAACTGGCGCGCATCGAGGCTATCTAGGCTCACGTTTACCGCCCCTAGACCTGCCGCGCGCCAATGGGAGGCTTCTTTCGCTAGGCGGTAACCGTTGGTCGTCATCGCAATCTGTTTGATCGTCGGCTGCTGATGAATGGCCGCGATGATATCGCTGAAATCACGACGCATAGACGGCTCACCGCCGGTCAGGCGGATCTTTGTCGTCCCCAGTTGCCCGAAGGCCTTCGCGACACGTTCGAGTTCATTAACGGAGAGAAAAGAGGCGCGGTCTTTATTGCGCTGGTAGCCATTCGGCAAACAGTAGGTACAGCGAAAATTACAGACATCAGTGATTGAGAGTCGCAAGTAGTAAAATTTACGTTGATAGGTATCGGTTAAGGGTAACAATTGAATACCTCGTCGGTCGTCGCGCTCAGGAAGACGTTCACCCACCTCAAACACGCTGTAATAAAAAATTTGGCGTTGACTTTATCCTAGCCTGAATACGAGGGAGTGTCATGTATAGGCCAGGATTTCTCAGACATTTTTCAAATTGTAATAGGCAAGATTGAGAGAACAGCAGATAATATCCGTCGTGCTCGCACAATGATGATGAATACCGTAAAGGAAGCCGCCGCAAATGAACCGTACCTTAGCAGATTTAGATCGCGTCGTTGCCATTGGCGGCGGACATGGTTTAGGACGCGTTATGTCCTCGCTCTCTTCCCTCGGCTCACGATTAACCGGAATTGTCACAACCACCGACAACGGCGGGTCAACGGGTCGGATACGCCGCTCAGAAGGCGGGATCGCGTGGGGCGATACGCGTAACTGCCTCAATCAATTGATTACTCAGCCCAGCGTCGCGTCAGCCATGTTCGAATACCGCTTCTCCGGTCATGGCGAGCTTGCCGGCCATAACTTGGGTAATTTAATGCTCCGCGCGCTCGACAGCCTAAGCGTTCGTCCTCTCGAAGCGATCAATCTTATCCGTAATGTCCTCAAGGTCGATGCCTTCTTGATCCCGATGTCAGAACAGCCGGTCGATTTGGTCGCCACCGACACGCAAGGTACCTTGATTCACGGTGAAACAGAGATCGACGCGATGCAGGAGTGGCCAACCAGTCTGGCACTCTCCACCCCGGTGAAAGCCACGCGCGAAGCAATAGAAGCGATTCTCGACGCCGATCTCATTATTCTCGGGCCAGGAAGCTTCTATACCAGCATTATGCCCGTTATCCTCGTCGAGGAGATTAGCCAAGCCTTACGCCGGACTCCGGCCAAAATGCTGTTTGTGGATAACCTCGGGATTGAGCATAGCCCGGCGGGCCATTTATCGGTGGCTGAAAAACTGACCCTTATCGAAAAAGAAATTAGTCGCCGCGTGATTGATGGAGTGATTTTAGGCCCACAGAGCGATAGTCGCGGTATTACACAGCGATTACGCATCCAGCGCCCTCTAGATGCCAGCGACATTGGCTATCGGCACGACCGCAGATTGTTACGCCAAGCCCTGGAAGATGCCTTCCAAGCTTTACACTGAGAAGGCGATAGCACGAAAGCATCACGAATTCGTGCTATCCCACATGAATTACATCGCTACCAGTAAAAGATCTCGTAGTTGATGTAGCTCATCACGCAAACGCGCAGCTTCTTCGAACTCCAAGTTTTGCGCATGCTTTTGCATCGTACGTTCGTACTCTGCAATCTTCTTCTGCAGCTCTGGTGCTGTCATCAGCGAATACTCTACCGCGGTTTGCGCCGCTTTGAGTTCCACATCTCCCTTAGATTGTTGGGATTTCTTACCAGACCCTGTTGAACCGCCTATCTCAAGGATATCGGTTATTTTCTTATTTAACTTGGTAGGCGTAATACCGTGCTCTTTATTCCACGCTTCTTGTTTCTCACGCCGACGCTCAGTTTCCTCAATCGCCCTTGCCATTGAAGGCGTAATTCTATCGGCATAGAGGATAGCCTTACCACTGACGTTACGTGCCGCACGCCCTATGGTTTGAATGAGCGAGCGATCGGAACGTAGGAAGCCTTCTTTATCTGCATCCAAGATGGCGACTAGCGATACCTCAGGCATATCGAGGCCTTCGCGAAGTAAGTTAATCCCGACCAGCACGTCGAATTTACCTAAGCGCAAGTCACGGATGATTTCCATACGCTCTACGGTGTCGATATCCGAGTGAAGATAACGAACTTTTTCCCCGTGTTCTTCGAGATATTCCGTCAGGTCTTCGGCCATCCGTTTGGTCAATACGGTCACCAGTACACGCTCGTTGATCTCGACACGTTGACGAATCTCAGAGAGCAGATCATCAACCTGTGTCGCGACGGGTCTAATTTCGAGTAGCGGATCCAACAGCCCAGTAGGACGTACCACCTGATCGATCACTTCATCGCCGGACTTCTCCAACTCGTACTTACCTGGGGTCGCAGACACATAGATCGTTTGCGGAGCGAGTGCTTCAAATTCCTCAAACTTCATTGGCCGGTTATCCAATGCAGAGGGGAGACGGAAGCCATATTCGACCAAGTTTTCTTTACGGGCGCGGTCGCCTTTGTACATGCCACCGATTTGCGGGATAGTCACGTGGGACTCGTCAACGACCAATAGTCCGTCAGCGGGGAGGTAGTCAAAGAGTGTCGGCGGCGCTTGTCCGGGACCACGTCCAGAGAGGTAGCGCGAGTAGTTTTCGATACCAGAGCAATACCCTAGTTCGTTCATCATTTCGAGGTCAAACTGCGTACGCTGAGTGATCCGCTGCTCTTCGAGAAGCTTATTATTGTCGAGCAAGACTTTTTTACGATCCGCAAGCTCGACCTTTATCTCTTCCATCGCTTGTAAGATCCGTTCACGCGGCGTGACATAGTGCGTTTTTGGATAGATAGTAAATCGCGCCACCGACTGTTCGATCTGACCGGTCAATGGGTCGAACAATGACAGCCGTTCGACTTCTTCATCGAATAATTCGATGCGTAGCGCTAAATCATCAGATTCTGCGGGGAAGATATCGATGACATCCCCCCTGACACGAAAGGTCGCGCGCTGAAAGGCTTGATCATTGCGAGCGTATTGCAGCTCGGAGAGTCGACGCAGAATACTCCGCTGATCGATGATCATTCCTCGCGTGAGGTGCAACATCATTTTTAGATAGGCATCCGGATCGCCCAATCCGTAAATCGCCGAGACTGAGGCCACCACGATCACGTCTTTACGCTCAAGCAAGGCTTTGGTGGCAGAGAGCCGCATCTGTTCAATATGTTCGTTAACGGAAGCGTCTTTTTCGATAAACGTATCGGAGCTAGGCACATAGGCCTCGGGCTGATAGTAGTCGTAATAGGAGACAAAGTATTCGACGGCATTTTCCGGGAAAAACGCTTTCATTTCTCCATAGAGCTGTGCGGCTAACGTTTTGTTTGGCGCCATAATCATCGTTGGACGATTAGAGTCTGCGATGACGTTAGCAATAGTGAAGGTTTTCCCCGATCCGGTTACCCCCAACAGGGTTTGATGAGCCAGTCCATCTTCTAGCCCTTCTTCTAATTTTTTTATCGCTTCGGGCTGATCACCAGAAGGTTTAAATTCCGAGTGTAAGGTAAAAACTTTACTCATAATCATTAATTCCGGTTGTCAGTTTCAGGATGTGCAACAATTTTACTACTTAGCTCTCAAAAGTTCACGCATTAACTGGATAAACATCCAGTTAATGACCCATTTCGTTCACCGACCAGGTGGCCATTTAGCCAAAGTTAGGGAGTCAATATTTATTTTAGGTTATCCACCGTAACCTGAGGGTTTTTTATTTTTGTCAAGCCTTAGTCGCAAAGTTCGAGAACGACGGCATTTGCCGCTATTGAGGCTATTGCTTTTGCGTAACTTATTGATTTTAAATTTATATAAAAATAAGTGTAGTTTACAACCACTCCGATGCCAACCCGCATCATTCATCGCCTTGCCCCTGTTTTCAGAGGGTAATGCACATGGTTATCCACAGGAATGGTGGATAACTCACAGCAGGCCAGTAATGCTGGGCTGTGTATAATTTTTCAGAAAGATGACAAGCGCCAAAAAAAAATTTTTTTTAGGAAATGGCACTTTTTTAGATTTGGTGAAATCTCGTTATTCGCTTGCGATAACGGCGAAAGTCAATCCCCGACATAAGAAATAATTGTCCTTTTTGCTCACGCCTTACCTCTCGTCGCCTTATCGATTACTCGGCGAGGGTTCGCACGTTCATAATGAGTTTATCTGCAATGTGGCGCGCTTTTTGCTTAACAACTTTATTACATAGCTCGCTAATGAATGGGAGAGAACCCGACCATGCTGCAACTTAGAGAGATTAATCAGGCTTATGATACTCAGCACACGCTGTGGGATATCAATCTTGAAGTCATGCAAAGTAGCTGCTCCGCCATTGTTGGCCAGCAGGGGACGGGGAAAACAACGCTTTTCCACTGCATTCTCGGTTTCCTGCCGATTATGAGTGGTGAGATGACCTGGCAGCCAAAAAACACGCTTCCCTGTAGTCTTGTCTCGCTGCCTTGCCAACAGCGCACTGAGTTGGGGATAAGTTATGTCGCACAAGGTCATCCTCTCTTCTCGCAACTCACTGTTGAGGATAACCTCCTGATCGCGCTTAAGGCTGGGCAGTCCAATGCCTCGCCAGCGGCTTATTCTCCGATGATCTGTGAGCTTTTCCCGGCGCTGCTCGCTCGCCGTCACCAACGTAGTGGCACCTTAGATAAGGGACTACAGTGTCAACTCGCGCTGGCGAGAGCCGTAATTACCCACCCTAAACTCGTGTTATTAGACGAACCGTCAGAAGGCCTCTCCCCTCAGGAAGAAGATCAGCTGGTTGCAATTGTGAGTGCCTTAACTCGGGACTATCAGATAAGCGTGCTGCTGATGGATAATAACCTAGCGTTTGTCAGCCGCGTCGCCGATAACTTCACGCTGCTGCACCATGGGCGTAGCGTGATGAAGGGAACGGCCGCCGATCTTGCTGAGTTCGGCGGTAAAGAGAGGTGGGCAGAAAAGCCGAGATTTCCTAAGGCAGTGTAAGGTAGTGGCCAACGTCATCAAGCTGGCTGGCATCCTGTAGGAAAGGCACTTCGCCTAAGAGGGGCGCGGCGATATGTTCTGTGAGGTAATTCCGATAGGCCTCATATTCATGGGGCATTGCGCTGAGACTATTTGCTACCCAGCCGACCAGATCAAGCCCAGCATTTGCGATGGCTGTTTGGGTCAGTAGTGCATGATTGATGCAGCCCAATTTCATCCCAACGACCAGTATTACCGGAAGACCCTGCGCGGTGACCCAATCGCCATAGTGTTGTTGCGAGGTGAGCGGCGTGTACCACCCCCCTGCTCCTTCTACCAGCACCCAATCTGCCTGCGCTTGTAGGTGCGCCAAGCCGGTGTCGAGCAAAGAAAAACGTATAGGATGCCCCTCCCGTTGGCTGGCGATATGCGGAGACGTCGGTTGCTCGAAAGTCAGTGGGTTAACCGATGCGTAGGGAAGACTTACGTTACTGTAACGTTGCAGGGTCAACGCATCACGATTGCGTAGCCCTTGCGCGGTTATTTCCGACCCCGAGGCTACCGGTTTGTATCCCGCCGTTTTATACCCCGCTCTGCCGGCTGCTTGCAGTAATCCCGCCGAAACTAGAGTTTTACCAACATCGGTGTCGGTTCCCGTCAAAAAATAGGTCTTACTCATCGTGTGACTCCAAAAACGATTTGATAAGTTAAACGATACCCTTGCTCATCCCGTGGCCAATACTGCGGGAGCTGTTCGAAAAACCGCCGACCGCCTAGGCCCGCTTGCCGTCCAGCATGGAGGTGTGAGGCGCCGATCCCTTTTAGAGACCAGAGCGCGGCGAGCGGGGTCGTAAAGTAACAGACCACCGGCGCTTGCCATGCATAGAGGCCGAGCGATTCAGCCGTTTTCACGAGTGAATCTGCGTTCTCCCACTGGTTAACTGGCGCACGGCGGCCCACTTGCTGCCAGACATCGTCAAGTTCAGGGAGCGATCCGGCCGCGAGCGTGGAGATCGCAAGTCTGCCTTCGGGTTTGAGCGCTTGCTGTAACTGGTTAACGGTCACCGCAAAATCGCTGCACCACTGCAAGGCTAAATTACTCCACAGGTAATCGATACTTTGCGCCGCGAAAGGGAATGCCTCTAAATCACCCTGCACATAGTGATCGGCGGCATGGTGGGCGGCGGCCTGTTGTAACATGCCTATCGAGAGGTCAAAGGCCGTCACACTGTGTCCTTGTTCCCGAAAGATACGGCTGAACCACCCCGAGCCAGCTCCGGCATCAACGAGCTGGCCCGGGATTTGCCAGTCACATTGGCTGAGCAGCTGCTGGCCGACCCGACGCTGGAAATCGGCAAACTGATCATACCCCTTCGCCGCGCGGCTAAAAGCCTGCGCGATAGCCTTTTTATCGATCACTGATGTAGATTTATAAGGCATGGCGTAATGCCTCAACCAGCTCTGCGATCTGACGTTCGCTATGTGCGGCACTTAGCGTAATTCTTAACCGAGCGCTTCCCGGTGGAACGGTAGGCGGGCGAATTGCCTGTATCCAATGCCCCGCACTCTTGAGCTTATCGGCGACCGCCAGTGCCTGGTGGTTATCCCCAATAATAACGGGTTGGATAGCCGTCTGTGAATCAGTCAGCGCAATACCATGATGTAGGCATTGTTGGCGGAATAACGTGATATTCCCAGAGAGTCGTTGGCGATACTCGGGCTGTTGGCGCACGATAGCGATGCTCGCCAACACCGCGTCAGCTTGAGCGGCGGGCAACGCGGTACTGTAGATAAGATGTCGCGCCTGTTGTTCTAAGTACTCCGCCACCTCGGCGGAACATAAGACCGCAGCCCCGCTGACCCCGAGAGCCTTACCAAAGGTCACCACGAGAATGTCTGGTTTAACCTGCTGCTGAGCGCAGCTCCCCCGTCCCTCCTCACCGATCACCCCAATACCGTGGGCGTCGTCGACCATTAGCCAAGCTTGGTGTGCACGACAATGCTCGCTGATCGCCGCCAACGGTGCCTGATCGCCATCCATACTAAAAACGCCTTCGGTGATCACTAAGCGATTTTCGCTCTCAGTCGCGGCTAGCTGACGCACTAAGCCTGTCAGGGAATTGTGCGGAAAACGTCGGTAACGGGCAGGGGATAAGGCTGCCGCTTCCTGAAGCGAGGCATGCATGAGTTTATCGGCAATCAGCGTATCGCTAGACTCAGCTAAGGCAAATACTAATGCTTGGTTAGCGGCAAATCCCGAACTGAACAGTAACGCTCGCGGAAAATCGAGCCATTGTGCCAACGTCTGTTCGAGTTGCTCGTGGCTAGGTGAGTAGCCGGTAACATGGCCGGAAGCGCCCGCGCCAGTGCCCCACTTCCGTGCACCGCTGCACCATGCCTCGATGACTGCCGGATGTTGGCTCAGCCCCAAATAATCGTTACTTGAGAAATGGGTGAAGAGCTGGTCACCATGGGTTAAACGCGCCTGAGGGGATAGCGTTACCGCCGACCTACGCCGCAGCAATCCTTGCTGCTGGCGTTGGTGTAGAACCTGTTCGATTCGCTGTTGCCAAGACATTAGACAGCCGCGTTATAAAAAAGCGTGGTGTCAGCATTTTCAAGTTGCTGATGTAATAGCTCTGACTGAGACTCAACACCGAGTTCGGTATGCGCATGAGCAGGTTTCAAACCGAGTTTGCGGAACAGCTGCACATCGCTATCTTCTTCAGGATTTTCGGTAGTCAATAGTTTGCAGCCATAGAAAATTGAGTTAGCGCCCGCCATAAAACACATAGCTTGGGTCTGCTCACTCATTTGTTCACGACCTGCAGAGAGACGAACATAAGAGCTAGGCATCAATACGCGCGCCACGGCGATAGTACGAATAAAATCGAATGGATCAACATCGTCGTTGTCGGCCAGTGGCGTGCCCTTTACTTTCACGAGCATATTCACTGGTACACTTTCTGGCGGAACGGGAAGGTTGGCTAATTGCATTAATAAACCCGCTCGGTCATCGATGGTCTCCCCTAACCCAACGATACCGCCTGAACACACCTTGATCCCAGCGCCACGCACATTAGAGAGGGTATCTAAGCGTTCTTGATAGCTACGAGTGGTAATAATGTTTCCATAAAACTCGGGTGAGGTATCGAGGTTATGGTTGTAGTAGTCAAGCCCTGCATCAGCCAGCTCATCAGCTTGGTCCGTAGAAAGCGTTCCTAGCGTCATGCAAGTCTCGAGACCCATCGCTTTCACGCCTTCGACCATTTTTTTCAAATAAGGCATGTCACGCGCATGAGGGTTTTTCCATGCGGCTCCCATACAGAAACGCCCGGAGCCTGCCGCTTTCGCTTTACGCGCTGAAGTCAGTACCTCTTCGACTTCCATAAGTTTTTCAGATTCTAAGCCTGTCTTATAACGCGCACTTTGCGGGCAATACTTACAGTCTTCGGGACATGCGCCCGTTTTGATGGAGAGTAAAGTACTGACTTGAACTTTCGCAGGATCGAAATTTTCACGGTGGATCTGTTGCGCCTTAAACATCAATTCTAGAAATGGCATCTCAAACAGTTCAGTAACTTGCTGACGAGTCCAACGTTGTGACATGGCTTGCTCCGTAACTTTAAACATTCTGTTATTGTGGTTATACTTGTAAACTAAATTTTTCCAAAATAGTTTACAACAAATATGTTCCCGACAGAAGACAGCGAATTCGATCGCCAACATCTCTGGCATCCTTATACCTCCATGCTCGATCCCCTCCCCTGCTACCCAGTGGCTTCTGCCCAAGATTGCTGTATTACCCTTGCGGACGGACAGACATTGATCGAAGGGATGTCATCGTGGTGGGCCGCTATTCATGGCTATAACCACCCGCGGCTCAACCAAGCGCTGACCGACCAGATAGCAAAGGTGTCGCATGTGATGTTTGGCGGGTTGACACATAATCCAGCGGTCACGCTGGGTAGAGCGCTCTTGGACATTGTTCCGCCGGGCTTAACTAAAATTTTCTTAGCAGATTCGGGATCGGTGTCGGTTGAGGTCGCGATGAAAATGGCCGTGCAATACTGGAGTGGTCATACACAGACTAAGCAGCAGTTTTTAACCCTGCGCGGGGGTTACCACGGCGATACTTACGCCGCAATGTCCGTTTGCGATCCTGATAACTCAATGCATTCACTTTGGAAAGGCTATCTCCCTGAGCATCTATTTGTCCCGATGCCAAAGTGTCGATTTGAAGACGTATGGGAGGAGAGCGAGGCTGATGCCCTGCGCGCAGCGTTTGCCGAGCATCACGCGTCACTGGCGGCCGTAATCCTAGAGCCTATCGTACAAGGCGCTGGCGGGATGCGCTTTTATCATCCCCAGTTATTGAAGCGCGTGCGTGAGCTGTGTGACCAGTACGATGTGCTACTAATCGCCGATGAGATTGCCACGGGCTTCGGACGTACCGGTAAGATGTTTGCCTGCGAACATGCTGAGATCTCTCCCGATATTTTATGTGTCGGGAAAGGGCTTACCGGCGGAACCCTCACTCTTGCCGCGACGATAACCACCGATCGCGTTGCTGAGGGCATCAGCCGTAGTCCAGCGGGATGTTTTATGCATGGGCCGACATTTATGGGGAATCCCCTCGCCTGTGCGGTCGCCACTGAGAGCCTGCGCATCTTAGCGGAGGGAAAATGGCAACAACAGGTACAGGCGATCGAGCAGCAACTAAAGGCAGGCCTTGCACCGCTCATCGACTATCCTAATGTTAAAGATGTGCGGGTGCTTGGTGCTATAGGTGTCGTCGAATGTCATCATCCTGTCGCGATGGCTGAGATCCAGGCATTCTTCGTAAAATCTGGCGTCTGGATCAGGCCTTTTGGTAAGCTGATTTACTTGATGCCACCGTATATCATCGCTGAACATCAACTCGCACGACTTATCGCAGTGATCACTGAAGCCGTGGGACAAGAGGCGCTTTTTCTTGCCGAGTAACAGACATCATTAAGCCTAATCACTTAAAGAGGAGCCGATAATGATATTGAGTAGCCAAGACTTTACGGACGGACAAAAATTACCCGAGCGCCATGTCTTCAATGGTATGGGGTATCACGGTGATAACCTGTCTCCCCATCTCGCATGGTCGGGACTCCCAGAGGGGACGAAAAGCCTAGTCGTCACCTGCTTCGATCCCGATGCGCCAACTGGCTCAGGCTGGTGGCACTGGGTGGTCGCGAATATTCCCGTCACGACAACTGAATTAGTACAGGGTGCAGGCACTCTGCCCGATCGACTGCCCAAGCAAGCTATTCAGACACGTACCGATTTTGGTCAATGTGGATATGGGGGAGCGGCCCCGCCGGCAGGTGAGTCACATCGCTATGTTTTCACCTTACATGCTCTGGATGTTGAGCGTTTAGAGGTCGACGCTGAATCAAGTGGTGCGATGGTGGGGTTTAACGTCCATTTTCACCAGCTAGCTAGTGCGACGCTAACCGCCGTCTACCGCTAAGAAGAGTAAAACTTAGGCCGCTTAACGCGGCCTAAAATATTACTCGGGAGTATGAGCAATCGCCCACATAGGACCCTTTCCAGCCGGATAACGCTGTAAGTCGGTAAGACGACCACTATGCTCATCGATCCGGTAAACGGCGACGTGATGCGATTTTTGGCCAGTAGCCAGTAAATAGCGCCCCGTTTTGTCTAGTGTAAACCCGCGAGGTTGGGTTTCGGTCGGATGATAACCGACCAGCGTCAACGCATCGCCAGACTCTGAAACAGAGAAGATCGTCAATAGACTGCTGGTGCGGTCACAGGTGTAGAGAAACTTCCCATTGGAGGTCAGATGGATATCTGCCGCCCAAGGCGTACCGGTAAAGTCATCCGGTTGAGTGTCTAACGTTTGTACGACCTGATCCCCATTTTCGCCTAGCGCAATAACCATGACCGTACTATCTAATTCATCGATGGTGTAAGCGAAATGACCCTGTGGATGGAAAGCCATATGACGAGGACCTGCGCCCGCAGCGGAGGCGATTTGTGTTGCGTTGTCCTCCTCCAGGCTCTTATCGGCGCGTAAAGGGTAAACGCAGATACGATCTTGCTTCAGAGCAGGAACATACAGCTGATTGTTCGCTAAATTGATATTGGCAGAGTGACAGCCATCCAGCCCACGGATGATCTGTGTAGGCTCACTGGGACGTCCTTCCGCGTCTAAGGGGCCGTAGCTGACGAAACCATCGTGATAATAGCCGATATACAGCGCTTCGCCTTCGCGATCAGTCGCAAGATAGGTCGCACTCCCCGGTAAACTAGCCTCATCCAACCACGTCAGCGTTCCGGTTGGCCCTATTTTCCAAGCGGCAACGCGGAACTCAGGTTTTACACCCGCATATAACACTTGCTGACGAGGGTTGATGGCTAACGGCTGCGGTTGTCCGGGGGTATTTACCGTCTGCAGTAAGGTCAACGCACCTTGTTCAGATAATTGCCATACATGAATTTCTTCACTGTCTGGGCTCGCTGTATAGATAACTTGTTTCATGCGCTCTCCTTAACTTTCAGTAAGATCTAGTTTGCACTACTTCTACAATTGTAACAGTGATTTTGTGCTGGATTTGGTAGGTTACCGCTTTCGGGTGTAGACTTTTCGTACATCGTAAACTTAGGTGACGTTATTATGGATTATCGAGTTATCGCATTAGATTTAGATGGGACCCTGTTGACGAGTCAAAAACAGCTGTTACCCGAATCAATCAACGCTATTACGCGCGCCAAAGCCGCAGGCTACCACGTTTTAATTGTCACTGGCCGTCACCATAGCGCAATTCACCCAATTTATCAGACCTTACAGCTCACTGATCCGGCAATTTGTTGTAACGGAACGTATTCTTATGACTATCAGAAACGTTCAGTGATTAATAGTGATCCACTGCCCGCTAAAGATACCGAGATTGTGATCGAATCCCTACGCCAAGCAAAAATTAAGGGATTGTTGTATGCCGGTGAGGCGATGTATTACGAGCAACCCACCCCCCACGTTATTCGCATGCAAGCATGGGCCGAACAATACCCTAGCGAATTACGCCCGGTATTTCGTCAAGTCAATGATCTACTGTCGGTAGTTGAAAGCGGTGAGCCTTTATGGAAATTTGCTCTAGCCCATTCCGACCTGCCACAATTACATGCTTTCGCCGACCATGTAGAGGCGCTCGCCGAGGTCGTGTGCGAATGGTCGTGGAAAGACCAAATCGATATTGCCAAGCGTGGGAATAGTAAGGGTAAACGACTGGCCGAATGGGTCAACGCGCAGCACCTTTCGATGGATCAAGTTGTCGCGTTTGGCGATAACGATAATGATCTGAGTATGTTAGAGCTTGCAGGTATAGGCGTCGCGATGGGAGAAGCGAAACAAGCGATAAAAGACCGTTGCCAAGTAGTGGTAGGAAGTAATGAACAACCTTCTATCGCGGAGTTTATTGAGGAAAGATTGCTATAAGTCAGTCGCCTATGCCCTAAGGCATAGGCACGATATCATGCGGAATTTTTTTCGTTCTTCGTTCCAGAGATTAGGTTAAACAACTCACCCAGTCCCCAAATTAGCCCCAAAATAACGGCCATCAGTACAGGTACCATGATGATCGCCATTAGCAAACTTTTCAGAAGTTCTAGCATAGTCAGATCCCTTCGGCGTAAAAACCCTCATTTTAGCGAGACTATCGGCAGGAAGATACCGCTTTTTGTGCCTTCCCGCCGGCCGCGACCTCCTGCGAAATATTGACAAGGCTACTGCTGAACGTTACAACTGGAGTAAATGCACAACCTGGGACGCAACATGACAGTATTGCATATTTCGCAATGTATATTTCATCGTGGGGAACACTGGTCACTCCATATCGATGATTTCTATCTATCTGCAGGCAAAAGTGTCGCATTAGTCGGTAGTAACGGCAGCGGTAAATCCTCCCTCGCCCTCGCGCTGAGCGGTGAATTACCGCATGCTACCGGAACAGTGAACGGCCAGTTTGAGACGCCGACGCGGCTCTCTTTTGAGCAGCTATCTGCTTTTATCAACCATGAGTGGCAACGTAATAATAGCGATCTATTTAGCGAAGGCGAAAATAGCGACGGTAAGTTAACCCGCGAGGTTATTCAGGGATCCGTGGTGGACCAAGAACGCTGTGTGGCACTCGCCGTACGCTTTGGTATTGAGTCGCTACTTGACCGCCCCTTTAAAGTCTTATCGACCGGTGAAACGCGTAAGACATTATTATGCCAAGCCCTGATGTCGCAACCGGATCTTTTGATCCTCGATGAGCCCTTCGACGGCCTAGATGTGGCCTCCCGTGCGGCATTACAACATCTTCTACACGAGTTACAGCAGCAAGGGCTGACCCTCGTCTTTGTCCTGAATCGTTTTGAAGATATTCCGCCTTTTGTCGATCACGTCGGTCTGTTACTCGAGGGGAAACTGCAACCTTTAGCCTCTCGTCAACAGCTTCTTGCGGATAATGTTGTGGCGCAGCTGCAACACCTTGAACAGCTTGCCGAGGTCCAGCTTCCGGAAAGCGATAAGCCGATGGCCGAGGAACCGCCCTGCAGCGATACCCCATTGATTCGCTTAAGAGCGGGTCGCGTGTCGTGGGATGACAATGTGATTATCGATAACCTGACGTGGCAGGTAAAGCCGCAAGAGCATTGGCAAATCACCGGGCCAAATGGTGCAGGAAAATCGACATTACTCAGCTTAGTTACGGGTGATCATCCACAGGGCTACAGCAATGATCTGACTTTATTTGGTATTCGCCGGGGAAGTGGTGAAACCTTATGGGATATCAAAAAGCATATCGGCTATGTCAGCAGTAGCTTGCATTTGGAGTACCGCGTCAGCGCCTCCATTCGCACCGTTGTCTTATCCGGTTTTTTTGACTCGATTGGCCTTTATCAAGTCCCGGGCGACCACCAGCAGGCATTAGCCGATCGATGGTTAGCCTTAATTGGTCTATCAGAAGAGAGCGCTCACCTCCCCTTCCATGACCTTTCTTGGGGGCAACAACGCTTAGTCCTTATCGTCCGCGCGTTAGTGAAGCATCCGCGCCTGTTGATCCTCGACGAGCCACTGCAAGGATTAGATGCCCTAAATCGACAGCTGATTAAGCAGTTCGTTTCGCGGCTCATTGAGCAGGGTAATACACAGTTATTGTTCGTTTCGCATCACGCCGAAGATGCGCCAGACTGTATCACTCACCGGTTACAATTTGTCTCGCGCCCAGAAGGCGGTTATCGCTATGTCCAAGAGACGTTGACCTAATTCACCCATAATCTATTTCCCCCTCAGATACGGTGGGGGGAATAACCGCACTCACGTAAACGATAAATACGTAAGTAATAAGTCGACGCTCTCACTCAAATGTAATCGGTTACACTAATCTAGTCTTATTAAGTTAAAAAGCTCGCTAGACACTGAGCTATTTAGTGTAAACGCTTCCATAAATTCAATCTCGATCACAAAAAAAAGCGCGTCAATCTGCTACGCTCTACTCATAATCGCGTCATAGTTATGAGAATATTATGGAAACGTTTGATCCGACCGAACATCCCCATCGCCGATTCAACCCCCTGACGGGTGAATGGGTCCTAGTGTCTCCGCACCGCGCGAAAAGACCCTGGCAAGGGGCTGAAGAGACGCTAGCTCCACAACAGCTCCCTGAGCATGATCCTGAATGCTATCTCTGTCCAGGTAACACTCGTATTAATGGTGAGGTAAATCCACGCTATACCTCCCCATTCGTCTTCACTAATGATTTCTCCGCTCTACTCCCTGATACACCCTTGACCGAACCGAATGATGACGAGCTGTTTCAGTTAGAGAGCGTTCGTGGCATGAGTCGTGTCATTTGTTTCTCACCCGACCATAGTAAAACACTTCCCGAATTAAGCGTGTCGCAGATAGTCTCGGTGATTAATGTATGGCAAGAACAACTAGGGGAACTCGGTAAAACATATCCTTGGGTTCAAATCTTTGAAAATAAGGGTGCCGCGATGGGCTGTTCCAACCCTCATCCGCACGGTCAAGTCTGGGCAAATAGTTTTATTCCCAACCAAGTCGCTACGGAAGATCGCCTACAGCGCGACTATTATCAGCGACACCACCGCCCACTACTGTGGGACTACGCGTTACATGAGCAGCAGAAAAAAATACGCGTTGTCGTCGAGACAGAGCATTGGATCGCCGTCGTTCCTTGGTGGGCGGTGTGGCCATTCGAGACCTTGTTATTACCTAAAGCCAAAGTGGCTCGTTTAACCGAGATCTCTACGGCACAGCGCGATGACCTTGCCCTAGCCCTAAAACAGCTAACCAGTCGCTACGACAACCTATTCCAGTGTTCTTTCCCCTATTCTATGGGATGGCATGGTGCACCGTTTACCGATGAAGAGAGCTCGCACTGGCAGTTACATGCCCACTTTTACCCGCCCCTCCTGCGTTCAGCGACCGTCCGTAAATTTATGGTCGGCTACGAGATGCTCGCCGAAGTACAGCGCGATTTAACCCCAGAGCAAGCCGCAGAACGACTTCGTTCCGTCAGCGACCGTCATTTCCGAGAGACTCAATCATGATCATAGAACTCAAACAGCGCTGCGAACAGCGTTTCATTCAGCACTTTGGTTACGCGCCGAGTCATTTTTTTCAAGCGCCTGGGCGCGTCAATCTTATTGGTGAGCATACCGATTATAATCAGGGCTTTGTCCTTCCCTGTGCCATCGATTACCAAACGGTCATTAGCTGCGCCAAGCGTCAAGATAATCAGGTACGTGTGATTGCCGCCGACTATGATGACCAACAAGACGAGTTCTCCTTAGAGGAACCGATCGTGTTTCGTGACTCAGCGATGTGGGCGAATTATCTGCGTGGAGTCGTGAAACATTTGCGCCAAATCAATGACCAGTTTCAGGGAATAGATATGGTGATTAGCGGCGACGTGCCACAGGGCGCTGGCTTAAGCTCGTCCGCGTCCTTGGAAGTCGCGATAGGAACTGCAATACAGCAACTCTATGAGTTACCGATAAGCCCCGTAGAAATTGCCCTTAATGGCCAGGCTGCCGAGAACCAATTTGTCGGCTGTAACTGCGGTATTATGGATCAGATGATTTCGGCGATGGGTAAAGCCGATCATGCCCTATTGCTCGATTGCCAGTCGCTTGAGACACAACCTGTTTCCATGCCTGACGATGTCGCGGTTCTGATCGTTAACTCGAATTTTCGCCGCACGTTAGTCGGTAGCGAGTACAACCTACGACGCGAGCAATGTCAGGCCGGCGCTGAATTTTTTGGCCAGTCGTCGTTACGGGCAGTTTCTTTAGACGCGTTTACCGCGCGCGAAGCCGAGATGGAACCAACCGTGGCCAAGCGGGTACGCCATATTCTGACAGAGAACCAACGTACGCTTGAAGCCACTCAAGCCCTCAACCGCGGTGACCTCGTGCGTATGGGGCAATTGATGGCAGAGTCCCATATTTCAATGCGCGACGACTTTGCGATCACCGTCCCGCAGATAGACCGTCTGGTTGAATTACTTCAGGCTGCGATAGGTGAAGAAGGCGGCGCGCGAATGACCGGAGGAGGCTTCGGTGGCTGCGTCGTGGCGCTACTGCCGACAGAACGTGTTGCTGCGGTGAAAGCCGCCATGGCGGATCACTATTTTGCCGCCACTGGGATCAAAGAGACTTACTATCTGTGTCACGCTTCACAAGGAGCTAGCCCATGTTAACCACCGAGACACTCGCCCCCGATGGCCAGCCCTACCGTATCTCTGAGCTGCGCAACGCCCGAGGAATGGTTGTACGTTTTATGGATTGGGGGGTCACTTGGCTCAGCGCACAGATCCCCATGGCGGATGGCGCGTTACGCGAAGCGCTGCTTAGTTGCGGCTCCCCTGAGCGCTATCTCGAGCAGGAGGCTTACCTCGGCGCGACGGTAGGCCGCTATGCTAATCGTATTCGTAACGCTTATTTAGACGCAATTGGCTGTCAGTTGAAGAGTAATCAAGGCCCTCATCAACTACATGGTGGCCCCGAAGGCTTTAGTCATCGTCGCTGGCACTGCGTCAGCCATACTGCCGAGACTCTCGTCTACCGATTGTACTCCGCTGACGGCGATCAAGGTTTTCCGGGAAATCTAGATGTTGAATTAACGTTGACGTTGAATGATGACAATCGCCTCGATTTTCATTTTAGCGCGAAGAGTGATGCCCTCACCCCGTTATCGTTAACCAACCATGCCTATTTTAATCTTGATGGAGTACAAGGCGATATCCGTGCCCACCAGCTCGCCCTTAAAGCCTCGTATTTCCAGCCCGTCGATAGTGATGGGCTTCCTGACGGCGAGTGCCTATCCGTTGCACAGACCTCATTCGATTTTCGCTCGCCTAAGTCGCTGGCTCAGGATTTTCTTTCTGACCGTTTCCAGCAAGTTACGGGCGGCTATGATCATGCTTTCATTCTTGATACACACGCCCCAGAGCAGCCTGTCGCGACACTCACCTCGCAAGACGGCCGCTTAGCCCTTGAGCTTTTTAGTCGTGAGCCGACGCTACAGGTCTATACCGGCAATTATCTCGCGGGAACGCCATCACCACAGGGCGAATACCAAAATTATCAGGGCATTGCATTGGAACCTGGCTACAGTCCTGATGCGGCAAATAGCGTTCCACCTGCAGGGTGTTGGTTACCGGCAGAAGAGATCCGGCATATTCGCTTTGGCTACCAGTTCGTTAGCGGTTAAAAAAACAGCGCTAAGTAGGACAGAGACTTACACAGCGCGCCCTTTTCCGCTATGGTAGAGGCAGCAACGTCTCATGACCGAGGAAGTTTCACGGCGAGAAAAATTGTACAGTGAATAATTAATCATTGAAGGAGCTTTACGATGGCAGTAACTAAGCTTGTACTGGTCCGCCACGGCGAAAGTCAGTGGAACCAAGAAAACCGCTTCACCGGTTGGTATGACGTAGACCTTTCTGAAAAAGGCCGTGGGGAAGCGCAAGCAGCGGGTAAACTTCTTAAGCAAGAAGGTTTCACGTTCGACTTCGCTTATACCTCTGTTTTAAAACGTGCTATTCACACCTTATGGTCAGTGTTAGACGAGCTTGACCAAGCCTGGTTACCGGTTGAGAAGAACTGGCGTCTTAACGAGCGTCATTACGGTGCGCTGCAAGGGCTCAATAAAGCAGAAACTGCCGAGAAATACGGTGATGAGCAAGTTAAACAATGGCGTCGTGGCTTTGCCATAACGCCTCCAGAATTAGAGCGTTCAGATGAGCGTTTCCCAGGCCACGATCCTCGCTATGCTTCATTGAGTGCTGAAGAGCTGCCAGTGACTGAGAGCCTCGCGACGACGATTGAGCGTGTCATCCCTTATTGGAATGAAGCTATCCTGCCGCGTATCAAAAGCGGTGAGAAGGTCATTATTGCTGCGCACGGTAACTCACTGCGTGCACTGGTCAAATATCTTGAAGGTCTATCTGAAGATGAGATCTTAGAGCTGAATATCCCAACGGGTGTCCCATTGGTCTATGAGTTCGACGAGAATTTCAAACCACTAAAACGTTACTACCTAGGTGATGCTGAAGAAGTGGCTGCACGTGCAGCAGCAGTCGCCAACCAAGGCAAGGCAAAATAAGCAATCAAGGCCGGATAATAGGTTGTCCAACTATCGGGGGTCACTTCATAATCCGGCCTTTTTATTAGGCGTTACGTCTTGCCCGTACCGCCTCCGCGAGTTGCTTCAGCACCTGTTCGGTAGCTGGCCAGCCGATACAAGCGTCGGTCACGCTCTGACCGTAGGTAAGAGGCTGTCCGCTCTCAAGGTTTTGATTCCCCTCCACCAAGTGACTCTCAATCATCACGCCTATAATGGCTTTATCACCCCCCGCGATCTGTCCCGCGACGTCAGTGGCTACGTCCATCTGTTTTTGATACTGCTTAGAGCTATTGGCATGGCTGAAATCAATCATTACCTGCTGAGGTAAGCCGGCCTGGCTTAAGCCTGCCTTCACTGCTGCCACATCTTGCGCACTATAGTTAGGCGTTTTGCCGCCACGAAGAATGATATGACAATCTTTATTTCCCGCCGTCTCGACAATGGCAGAATGGCCATATTTGGTTACCGACAGAAAGCAGTGCCCGGCAGACGCTGCATTGATGGCGTCGATCGCGACTTTGATTGTTCCGTCGGTACCATTTTTAAAGCCCACGGGGCAAGAGAGTCCTGATGCGAGTTCACGGTGAACCTGAGACTCGGTGGTACGAGCGCCGATCGCTCCCCAGCTCATCAAATCAGCCAAGTATTGAGGGGTGATCATATCGAGAAATTCACCCGCAGTCGGCATACCAAGATCGTTGATATCCAGTAGAAGCTTACGGCCTAAGCGTAACCCTTGGTTGATGTCGAAACTACCATCCATATACGGGTCGTTGATCATCCCTTTCCAACCTACGGTTGTGCGGGGTTTTTCGAAATAGACGCGCATAACAATTTCGAGATCATTGTGCAGTTCGTCACGCACTGCCAACAGGCGCTGGGCGTACTCCATCGCGGCATGCGTATCATGAATTGAACACGGCCCAATCACAACGAGTAATCGGTCGTCTTGCTGCTGCAATACCTGCTGGATCGTTTGACGGCTTTTAGCAACCGTATCGGCGGCACGATCTGATGCGGGAAATTTCTCTAATAATGCCACTGGCGGTAAAAGTTCTTTAATTTCAGTAATTCGTAAATCGTCGTTTTTATAGCTCATTATTATTCCATCACGATAAGTGTGCTGTTGTCCTAGGGATACTCTAACGTGCCTCTCTCAAACTGCAAACCCTAATTGCCACTTTTTCCGGCGTAGCATCAAGAAGTCGGTGGCTGGTTATTCTCAGAGGCTTTGCTAGACCAGAGACGCACACCATTTATCGCAATGAGCGTTAGGATCAGATATTCGATCGACATGGCATAAACACCCTGTAAGGTAAATATCGCGACACTGATAACGTTAATAATAACCCAGAGTATCCAATTCTCTACCCATTTACGGGTCATAAAGATCATCGCGATGACAGATAAAATAGTCATGCAGGCATCCCAGAAGGGATAAGCATCGGGTTGTAAGACTGGTAGCTGCGCCTTAAGTCCAAATTGGTTAAGTAAGCTTACGGCGAGCCGAGCAAACTGACCAAATAAGGCATCGATGAATAGCGTCATGATCACGATAGCGACGGCAGCCGCCGCTAACCACACTGCGCGCGCCCGAGTCCCGAGCCAGCGAATTTGTAGCTCTGTCTGCTGCGCAGCGGTTTGTCTCGTCCAGGCGTACCACCCATAGAGGTTAGCGAGTAAGAAAAATATCTGGAGTAACAAACTGGAATAGAGCTGTATTTGGTAGAAAATGACTGCAAATAATAAAACGTTAATAATACCAAAAAAGTAATTAATGACTTTTTCTTTACTGGCCAGCCAGATGCAGAGTAAACCGCTTAAGGTGCCAACTGCCTCGATCCATGATAGATCGTAGCCCTGGTTCCCTAGGGGGATGTGCACTAATAACGTATTAATACTGAAAAAGTTCATCGCGGCACCTCTTGTTTAATATACTAAACAACATACCTCAAGTAAGCCGGTTTGTCTTATGATTTCCTTCATCATCCGACCAAGCGCTTAGTAAGTTGTGTTTCACCCAATGCTTCCTACACTTTACATAAACACTACACGCTTTTCATGGAGGGTCACCATCCCTATGCTACGTCGATGCCTACTGGCCTATGTGATCATAGCCTTATTAGCCTTACTCGCCAGCTACCTAAGCGATTGGGTCAACAAGCGCCCCGCTGAGGGAAACAGCTGGACAACCGCCCGTCGAGACTCTGCCCAACTTCTCGCTAATCCACAATCAATAAAGGATGATGCTTTAGTAGCGGTATTTGCTGCCAAGACCTATGGCTGGCGCGGCCACTTCGCCGTGCACACGTGGCTTGTCGTCAAGCGCCGTGGAGAGACACATTACACACGTTATGACGTGATCGGTTGGCGAAGCAATGACCTGATCAGAAAAGATTATGCTATTGCCGATGGTTATTGGTACGGGGCTCGGCCGCGTATGCTAGTTGAGCATCGAGGCGATGCTGCCGAAGCGATGATCCCGCGCCTCGAAGCCGCTGTACACAGCTATCCCTATCCTCACACCTATCATGCTTGGCCTGGCCCGAACAGTAATACATTTATTGCTCATATTGCGCGCCAAGTTCCGGCCTTACGTTTGAATATGCCTGCGAATGCAATCGGTAAGGACTATCGCCCATTGACGAATCCGATTGGACGTCCACCTTCAGGGAAGGGAGTACAGCTATCGATACTTGGACTTTTGGGCGTGAATCTTGGCGAACAAGAAGGAATAGAAGTTAACTTGCTGGGAATGGATCTGGGCATTAACGTCTCACCATTACAAGTTCGGCTCCCTTTCATTGGTAACCTTCCCGCTGAGAATAATAAGCCTTAGACAGTTAATCCCTATTCGTTAAGATAAAAAAAACCGCGGCAGCATAAACTGTCGCGGTTACTACCAGAGGATAACCTCAAGTAAAAACTTGGTGGGTCGTGCAGGATGACTCGCTAAGCTCGCCCTGCGGGTCGTTACCTTTGGCAACGTTGTCTCACTGCGTGAGACCCGAACCTGCTGCAGGTTCTTATCCTGAACGATTTAATATTGAGTATTGGAGACGAAAAAAGCACCTATAAGGTGCTTTTATTCTAGATTTGGTGGGTCGTGCAGGATTCGAACCTGCGACCAATTGATTAAAAGTCAACTGCTCTACCAACTGAGCTAACGACCCGATTTTCCTTGCCAAAATCACTGTTTAAGTTTGTCTTGGCAACGGCGGCATATATTACTGATTTACCGAGACAGCGCAACTATTAATTAAAAATAAATGACCAGTTGCTTACCTTTACAGCGACCCGAACACTATTCAGCCAACTTTTGCTGAAAAAATCTTAATATTACCCGGCAAGCGCCTTTTGTGCCGCTTTCGCAGAAGGCGTGTTCGGGTAAAGCTGGATCACTTGCTGCCACACTGCTTTGGCTTTATCCAACTGATTCTTATCCTTCATAATCGTACCAATTTTCAGCAGTGCTTCGGCTGATTTTGGTGATTTCGGATATTTTTTAACTACCGTCGCAAAATAGTAAGCGGCATCGTCTTTTTGCCCTTTATTATAATACAACTGCCCCAGCCAATAGTTGGCATTAGGCTGGTAGGTTGAATCTGGATATTTTTTTACCCAAGCCTGTAGTGCCGCCAGCGCATCATCTGGCTTATTTTGCTTTAAGGCCAAATCTACTGCCGCGTTATAATCCTGATTAACATCGCCAGTCTGCGTACCGATCTGCCCTGCTGTGCTCGACGTAGACGTACTCTCGGACGAAGCGGTTGAGCTCTGACCCGTATCCGTATTCGACGATGTTGCAGCCGCTGCAGCGCCGCTGCTGCTTAGCGTATCGATTTGTTGATAGAGCTGTTTTTGACGCTCGACAACTTGGTTAAGTTGATAACTATTTTGTTGGATCTCACCGCGTAGTGCATCGATATCGCTTTGGGTATCGCTCAACTGCTGTTGGAGTTGCTGTAGAAGTTGAGATTGTGCATTGGAGATTCGTTCGAGGGTGGTGACACGGTCTTCGGTTGAGCCCGAGCCAGCGCTACTGATTGACGCCTGGGCATGAGCGGCCGGAACGGCCGCTACGCCAATCAGTAACGACAGACCCAAAGTGTGAAGTCTGAAGTTACTAATCATAGTTTTCTCTTAGTATACCAATACAGCACGACGGTTTTTAGCCCATGCAGCTTGGTCATGACCTAACACTGCTGGTTTCTCTTTACCGTAAGAGACGATAGACATTTGGTCTTCGCCTACGCCTTTACCTTGTAGGTACATTTTAACCGCGCTAGCACGGCGCTCGCCCAGGGCGATGTTGTATTCTGGCGTACCGCGCTCATCCGCGTGACCTTCGATAGTCACTTTGTAAGATGGGTTGCTACGTAAGAAGTTAGCGTGTTGATCTAACATTTGTGCGAACTCTGGCAGGATATCGTATTTATCCAGACCGAAGTACACGATGTTGTTTTGTTGTAGCTGTTGCATCTGCAGACGAGCTTGTTCGTCAGAAGACATGTTGCCGTTGCTACCATTGCCAGATGTGCCATTACCGTAAGCGCTATCTGCACCAGTGGTAGAGCCTGATTGGTCATTGTTGTTCTTATGAGAAGAACATGCAGCAACCGCTAACACTGGCAGAGCCAGCAGTAAACCTTTCAGCACTTTATTGAATTGCATTTCGAAAATCCTATTATAGTTTGCCATACACATTTACACATGCATCACAGATACGGCGACCAGGCAGGGAATTTTACCTGTCCATCAGTCGTCGGAAGACGCGCTTTGAAACGCCCGTCGGTCGAAACCAACTGCAATACGGAACCATAACCCTGAGTTGAGCTATAGATCACCATCGTGCCGTTAGGTGCTAGACTTGGCGTCTCATCCAGATAAGAGCTAGACAATGTTTGTACTGCTCCTGTCTCTAGATCTTGTCGAGCGATATGTTGCGCACCACCTGCAGTGCTAACCATCACCATTGATTTACCATCGGTTGCCACATCCGCGTCTTGGTTTTGACCACCCTGCCAAGTAATACGCTGTGGTGCACCACCGTTGATATTTAACTTATAAATTTGCGGTAGTCCGCCTTGATCTGAAGTATACGCAATATTCTGGCTGTCAGGGAACCAGGTTGGCTCAGTACTGTTATAGCGGCCATTGGTCACTTGACTAATCTGTCCCGAGGAGAGATCCATCACATAGAGATTCAGGCTACCGGTCTTAGACAGTGCGAACGCAAGCTTAGTCCCGTCTGGGGAGAAGGCCGGTGCACCGTTATGACGCGGGAATGAAGCGATCTGACGGATACTGCTATTCGATAATGTTTGTACAACCAGTGCTGAACGTCCACTTTCAAAGGTTACATAGGCAACCTTGCTACCATCTGGAGACCAGGCTGGGGACATCAAGGGTTCGCTTGAACGATGCACGACGAACTGATTGTAACCATCGTAATCGGATACTCGTAACTCATAAGGGAATTGACCGCCATTGGTTTGCACCACATAGGCAATACGCGTGCGGAATGCACCCTTAATCCCCGTTAGCTTTTGGAAGACTTCATCGCTAGCGGTATGCGCGGCGTAACGTAACCACTGTTTAGTTATCTTGTAGGAATTCTGCGCTAACACAGTACCAGGCGCAGCGGCAGTGTCCACTAATTGATAGCTAACCTGATAGCTACCATCTGCGTTACCTTTAACCTGCCCCACGACTACGGCATCAATACCAAGAGCTGACCATGCTGCAGGCTGAACTTCTTGCGCACTTGCCGGTTGTTGAGGAAGGCGAGAGCGGTCCAGAGGATTAAACTTTCCACTGTTACGTAAATCGGCAGCCACGATACCACCAATATCTTCGGGGGCTGAACCACCGCCACTCCATTGGAATGGAACGACACCGATAGGTCGAGCGGTATTTACGCCCTGCGTAATTTCAATATGCACTTCTGCTTGAGCCACAGCCGCCCACACTAACAGAAAAAAGCTTAACGTTACTCGTAATGCCTGTTTCATTTCATCTCCCATATCCGAGCGATTGCTCATGATAAGTGGTTTCCCAGTATCTGAAGGATCGTAACAAACGTTCCTTCAGCATTGCCTATCGCCTAAGGTCTCTGTAGAAATCTACTGACCCGGTTTAAAAGTTATAGTCGCTTCTTTCACCGCCGCCCAGACTTCTTGGCTAGGGGGCTTAGGAATATGCGCCATACGTGATGCGGTTAACGCTGCTTGGCAGAGAGCAGGGTCCCCTCCCGCCGATGTTGCAGAAATCAGTAAGCCATCAGGGGCTAATTTTATATGTACGGAGCATTGTTTACCGGCAAAATTATCCGCATCGTAAAATTTACTCTGAATCGCGCTTTGTACCTGTCCAAGATAACTTTGGATTGCTGCGCCAGAAGCGCCCGCTTTTTTCTGGTTACCTTCCCCCGAAGCCCCACCACTTGCAGCAGATTTCGGCGCATTTTTACCCGACGCTAACCCACCAAGGAGATCATTTAACGCAGCATCACTTTTCGCTGCTTTCGCTTTTGCAGCCTTGGCTTCTGCCGCTGCCTTAGCCTTCGCATCAGCCGCCGCTTGCGCTTTAGCCTCTTTCGCTGCTTGGGCTTTTGCTTCAGCTGCCGCTTGGGCTTTGGCCTCTTTCGCTGCCTGAGCTTTCGCTTCAGCTGCCGCTTGGGCTTTGGCCTCTTTCGCTGCTTGGGCTTTCGCTTCAGCCGCCGCTTGGGCTTTGGCCTCTTTAGCTGCTTCGGCTTTTGCTTCAGCCGCCGCTTGGGCTTTGGCCTCTTTAGCCGCTTCGGCTTTCGCTTCAGCTGCCGCTTGGGCTTTGGCCTCTTTAGCCGCTTCGGCTTTTGCTTGGGCTGCCGCTTGGGCTTTGGCCTCTTTAGCTGCCTCGGCTTTCGCTTGGGCTGCCGCCTGCTTGGCTTGTTCTGCTGCGTCGGCTTTCGCTTGGGCCGCCGCCTGCTTGGCCTG
>NZ_JABBFP010000009.1 GCF_018494085.1 Rosenbergiella collisarenosi
GTTTTACCGTGGTCGACGTGACCGATAGTACCCACGTTAACGTGTGGTTTGTTACGTTGAAATTGCTCTTTAGCCATGGCTATATTCCTTACTGTTATGCCCTCATTCTCGATGAGGGCATGGGATCAAATTTAAACCGTAGTTTTATTTGCTACGTGCTTCAATAACAGCCTGCGCGACGTTATTCGGCGCATCATCATACTTCAAGAACTCCATGGAGTAAGAAGCACGACCTTTAGTCAGAGAACGCAACTGAGTCGCATACCCAAACATTTCGGACAATGGTACTTCGGCATGAATCTCAACGCCAGTTGCGTTAGATTCTTGACCTTTCAACATACCACGACGTCTGCTCAGGTCACCGATAACATCACCAGTGTGCTCTTCAGGAGTCTCAACTTCAACTTTCATGATTGGCTCAAGCAGAACTGGGTTCGCTTGTTTAAAGCCTTGTTTGAAAGCTAATGAGGCAGCTAGTTTAAACGCTAGTTCTGATGAGTCAACATCATGGTAAGAACCGAAGTGCAGACGAACACCTAAGTCTACTACCGGGTAACCCGCTAATGGACCTGATTTCAGCTGCTCTTGAATTCCTTTATCTACCGCAGGGATGTATTCAGTTGGAATTACACCACCTTTGATGTCGTTCGTGAATTCGTAACCTTTAGGGTTAGAACCTGGCTCAAGTGGGTACATATCGATCACAACGTGACCGTACTGTCCACGACCACCAGACTGCTTAGCATGTTTACCTTCAACATCGGTAATTTTGCTACGAATTGCTTCACGATAAGCAACCTGTGGTTTACCCACGTTTGCTTCCACGTTGAACTCACGCTTCATACGGTCAACGATGATATCAAGGTGAAGTTCACCCATACCAGCGATGATTGTCTGGTTAGACTCTTCATCAGTCCATACACGGAATGATGGATCTTCTTTAGCCAGACGACCCAGAGCTAGACCCATTTTTTCTTGGTCAGCTTTGGTTTTTGGTTCAACCGCGATTGAGATTACTGGCTCTGGGAATTCCATACGCTCCAAAATGATTGGCGCGTTAGGATCACACAGGGTGTCACCAGTAATAACATCTTTCAGACCGATTGCTGCCGCGATATCACCAGCACGAACTTCGCTGATTTCTTCACGCTTGTTAGCATGCATCTGAACGATACGGCCTAAACGCTCACGTTGTGATTTTACTGAGTTCAGTACGGTATCACCGGAGTTAACAACACCAGAGTATACGCGGAAGAACGTCAAGTTACCCACGAACGGGTCGTTAGCAATTTTAAATGCTAATGCTGAGAACGGCTCGCTATCATCTGAACGACGTTCAGCTGGAGTATCTTTACCATCGTCTAACATTCCTTTAATAGCAGGAACTTCAACTGGTGATGGAAGATATTCGATAACGGCATCAAGCATCGCTTGAACACCTTTGTTCTTAAATGCAGAACCACAGGTGACCAAAATAATTTCGTTGTTCAGAACGCGTTGACGCAGAGCATTTTTGATTTCTGCTTCAGTCAGTTCTTCACCACCAAGGTATTTTTCCATCAACTCTTCTGAAGCTTCAGCTGCAGATTCGATGAGGTTTTGACGCCATTCTTCTGCTAAATCTTGTAGCTCAGCAGGAATTTCTTCGTAATCGAATGTCGTACCTTGGTCAGCATCGTTCCAGTTAATGGCTTTCATTTTTACCAGGTCAACAACGCCGGTAAAGCCTTCTTCTGCACCGATAGCAAGTTGTAGTGGAACAGGGTTTGCACCTAAACGTGCTTTAATCTGACCAACAACTTTTAGAAAGTTTGCACCCATACGGTCCATTTTGTTAACGAACGCGATACGTGGAACTTTATATTTGTTTGCCTGACGCCATACGGTTTCAGACTGAGGCTGAACACCACCTACTGCGCAGTAGACCATAACTGCACCGTCAAGAACACGCATTGAACGCTCTACTTCGATAGTAAAGTCAACGTGTCCCGGGGTATCAATGATGTTGATACGGTGTGGTTCGAACTGTTTAGCCATACCTGACCAGAATGCAGTCGTTGCAGCTGAGGTGATAGTAATACCACGCTCCTGCTCCTGTGCCATCCAGTCCATAGTCGCTGCACCATCGTGTACTTCACCGATTTTGTGACTTACACCGGTATAGAACAGGATACGCTCGGTAGTAGTAGTTTTACCGGCATCGATGTGTGCACTGATACCGATATTACGGTAACGTGAAATGGGTGTTTTACGAGCCATTTGATTCCTCTGAATTCTAGGACGTTCTATTTAAGTTAACCACAGCGGGTTAGCCGTTAGAGCGCCCGCTGGGTTAACAACTACACCGGAGGGATTACCAGCGGTAGTGAGCGAACGCCTTGTTGGCTTCTGCCATACGGTGAACGTCTTCACGTTTCTTAACTGCAGTACCTTTGTTCTCTGCAGCATCAGAAAGTTCGTTCGCCAGGCGAAGAGCCATAGATTTGTCACCGCGTTTACGAGCAGCTTCTACGATCCAACGCATTGCTAATGCATTACGACGGACCGGACGTACTTCAACTGGGACCTGATAAGTTGAACCACCAACACGGCGTGATTTAACTTCGACTGTTGGACGAACGTTGTCTAGAGCAACTTCGAACGCTTCCAGTTCAGATTTACCAGAGCGCTGAGCCAGGGTCTCAAGCGCGTTATATACGATAGATTCTGCAGTAGATTTTTTACCGTCTACCATCAGAATGTTTACAAATTTTGCCAGTAGTTCTGATCCGAACTTAGGATCCGGCAGAATTTTACGTTGACCAATTACACGACGACGTGGCATGGAATATCTCCGTTGATAATTCAGGATTGTCCAAAACTCTACGAGTTTATTTTGACATTTATGTTAAAACGTTTGGCCTTACTTAACGGAGAACCATTAAGCCTTTGGCTTCTTCACACCGTACTTAGAACGAGCCTGTTTACGGTCTTTAACGCCGGAACAGTCAAGTGCACCGCGGACGGTATGGTAACGCACACCTGGTAAGTCTTTAACACGACCACCACGGATCAGGATCACGGAGTGCTCCTGCAGGTTATGACCTTCACCACCGATGTAGGAGGTAACTTCAAAACCGTTGGTTAAACGAACACGACAAACTTTACGTAATGCTGAGTTCGGTTTTTTTGGAGTAGTAGTATATACACGAGTACATACACCACGTTTTTGCGGGCAAGCTTCCAGCGCAGGTACGTTGCTTTTTGCAACTTTACGTACGCGTGGTTTGCGAACCAGCTGGTTAACTGTTGCCATTAAATAGCTCCTGGTTTTGCTTTTGCTTCGTAAACACGTATTAAATCTACCTCATATTTCTATGAGGACGCAGAATTCTAGGGCTGAGTATAGAGGGTGTCAAGAAATAACCAACATATCGTCTTACCAAGTGATCTGTTTCGAATGCTTTACAGTCATTGCAACGAACTGCTGATAGTCGATTATCGTAAAATTATCGTCAATTAACGCGGTAATCCCTCTCGCTTCACTATCTTCTTTTAGAAGGTATAGACTTGTCTTCCTTTTCGCTAAAAATGAGGAAAATGTCAGATTTCCTGCTATCCCACCGTAGACGCCGTCCTGTAACAAGAGGACATCGTCCTTTTCGCCGATCAAGCGCTCTAAATGAGCCATGTCGAGCATCGTCGGTGGTGACATTATGAGATGAAGCATCGATTGCCCTCAAAAACTTATAATTTTATCGTAATCGCTAAGTCGCTGCTGTAGGTCATCGATCGTCAATGCAGTGAAAGGTATGCTACTTGCCACGCGTTCACTTATCCCACGAGTTACCATTGAGTATTGGCACGCATATACCTGCTCAATATCATAAAGTTCAAGTAACTTAAACGTTGCGATATAGTCGCGTGCAAAAATGGTGCTGGGTTGTTGGCCTGCCACCAAATGAAATACCCCCTCACCGATGAAAAACACGCCTATATCTTCGGTTAAAGCTGCTGTAGCGAGTAATGCATCAAGACCTTCGCGTCCAGAACTAGCGCCATGGGGAGGAGTTTTAAATACAAAAGCTATCGAATTCATTAAAATTGCACTACTCGATCACAGGTAAGTAACGATGTTGCAAGAGATCCTAGCCCAGTAAGGTTAAACTGTGGATGTAAATTATACATCTCTTGGCTATTTTGCTCCCGGTCTATAATTCCACGTCGTAAAGCAGCTGATACACATATATTGAGGGGAATATTTTCCTCCACACTTAGCCTTACCCATTCGGCAGCAAGATCATGCTCATCGCTGGCTGGAGATATAAAGGCACTGGCATTACTCACAGCTTCTTGGTGAAAGAAAATAGACTCAATGGTATGTTTAGCTTCCAATAAAGCTTTTGCGAACATCCATGCGCTGGTAGATTTTTGATTTCCGTAAACCGGTCCTGTTACAACAAGCGCATAGCGCATTATTCTTTACCCTCGGAAAATTCTTCATGTCTATATTGGCGGATATAAAGGTATACCCCATGCATCGAGACATTCAAACGATTAGCGTCTCAGTTAATGACATCTTTAATATTGAGTATGCTTTTGCGTAGTAGAAGTTGCAACTCGACGCCCTGTTGGTTCGCCAAGACGTGATAGCAAGGGACAAGTACCACTGCCAGGTGCAGTGGTACTGATAATGCGCGAAAGATTTACTGTTGGGTAGCAGTGCTGCTGTTTGCTGCAGGAGCTTGCGGTGCAGAGTCACCCTTCGCAGCAGGCTTGACATCCAGTAATTCGACGTCAAACACTAACGTCGAGTTAGGGGGAATGCCTGGAACACCATTTTGGCCATAGGCTAATGCTGGCGGGATAACTAACTGAATTTTTCCGCCCTTCTTAATATGTTTTAGACCCTCTGTCCATCCAGGAATTACGCCATCAAGGCGGAATGATAGAGGCTCATGGCGGTCATAGGAGCTGTCGAACTGGGTTCCATCTGTCAGCGTTCCTTTGTAGTTAACGACAACGGTATCGCTATCGGTAGGCGTAGCGCCACTACCCGCTTTTTCAACTTTGTAGAGTAAGCCCGACGCAGTTTTCTTCACGCCTTTCTCTTTTGCGAATTTAGCTGCAAAAGCATTACCCTTATCGGTATTTTCTTTTGCGTCTTTTTCCATCTTCGCTTGGGCAGCCGCTTTTACGTTACCTTCGAAAGCCTTAAGTGTTTGCTCAACTTCGCTATCAGAGAGTTTACTTTTTCCTGCAAACGCATCCTGCACACCGGCAATCAATTGCTTATTGTCTAGCTTAATACCGAGCTTCTCTTGTTCCTTCAGTGAATTCTCCATATAACGACCTAACGAGGCACCCAATGCGTAAGCTGATTGTTGGCTCTGATCTTTAAAGGCTGAGTTCAGGCTAACTTGCGCTGAAGATTGAGCATTCGCATCTGCAGCCATAACCAAAGGGGCGTTAAGGCCAACAGCTAACGTTGCTGCCAACAGCGAGACTTTAAACAATGATTTCATCCATATCTCCTAACCAAAGTCAGGTACTTTGGTACTTTATAAGTGTATGACTCTACACGATGACTTGTTAATGGCTGTCTGGGCCATTACGAGTTAAACGGCCCCTCTACGACAATATACAGATGATAAAGTTTCGAGGTTACCCAATGATATTGGGGTGAAGATATCTTTTTCAAGCCTCAGCAAATTATCGATTTATTTAGAGACTGGACGTTATACTGTCTGTCATTGTCATACTTACTCAGAGGGAGACTAAATTATGAAGGTCGAGGAATTGACACAACGAATCGATAACCTGGAAACAAAAGTTGCTTACCAAGAGCATACCCTTGAGGAGCTAAATCAAACCTTGATAAGTCATGAGCTTGAGATAGCGAAGATGCGTGAGCATTTACGCCTGCTAGTCAGTAAATTACAAACCGTTGCGCCATCGATGGTTGCTTCACAATCTGAAGAAACTCCCCCACCTCATTACTGATAAAAAAGGCTGCACTAGGCAGCCTTGTTTATTTTAGTGATGGCAGCCACAGCCGCCTGTACCACAACCTTCATCATCTTGTTCATGGTCATGATGATGGCCGTCAGCACCGTGCACGTGACCGTGCGCTAATTCTTCTTCTGTCGCTTCACGAATCGCCACAACTTCAACGTTAAAGCTCAAGTTTTGGCCCGCTAGCATATGGTTACCATCTACGACAACGTGCTCATCACCGACTTCAGTGATCTCTACTGGCACGGGGCCTTGATCAGTTTCTGCTAGAAAACGCATACCTGGTTGTAATTCGTCAACGCCCACAAATACATCTTTAGGAACACGTTGGACTAAATTTTCGTCATACTGACCATAGGCATCATCAGCAGATACATTGATATCGAATTTGTCACCCGCTTCACGGTTATCTAGCGCATTTTCTAGACCAGAGATTAAAGAGCCGTGACCATGTAAGTAGTCCAGCGGTGCGCTAACCGGTGCTTCATCAACCAGTACACCGTCTTCAGTACGTACTTGATAAGCAATGCTGACTACCAAGTCTTTTGCAATTTTCATGATAACTCCTAACCGTTGAGCGCCCTATTCCCGTCTCATTGGTCTATTTTTGCCTACAATAACACCAACCAGAAAGGTCCTGACTATGTCGAAAAACTTTATCAGTTCTTCCGTAAACAATTATAGTGGGAATGATTGCTCAGAAATTCAATGCTTCAACTCGAAATTAGCGAAAAAAAACTTATTCCGGCGTAAACACGCCGATAATTTGTTCATCCTTGCGTACAGCCGATTGTACTTTTTTGTCGGCTTCACGCATTTGGTCGCCACATTTCACACATTCGACAACCTCTACCCCGTCCTCTCGCCAGAGCGCTAAAGTATCTTTTGCTTGGCAATTGCGACATATCGCTCCCGCAATAAAACGTTTACGCATAATTCCACCTTATCTTGAAGAAGTTCTCTTAGTACTAATCGGCAGCGTCCCAACGCCCTAGTGTTTGTTTGTCCTGCTGCATTTCTTTGCGGAAGACGTCTTCCAATTCGCGCCGAGCCTCTTTAACCCGCGAAACATGCCCTGATTCATCACGGTGCGGCATCAAATCTTTCAGCATTTGCTCATCAAGCTGAGTAAAGTATTGCTGTGCTCGCTCAGCTTGATAAGGATGAACGCCCAAAGACACCAAGGCTTTCCCTGCTAGCTGTACCGCGCTCAAGAACGTTTCACGGGTAATTTCTGTCACACCGGCTTGTAATAATTCATGAGCTTCTACACGTCCTCTTGCTCGAGCAAGGATTTTTAATTGAGGAAAGTGTTGTTGGCAAAGCGCTATCGTAGCCATCGTATCAGAAGGATCATCGCAGGTGACGATGATAGACTGGGCGCGTTCAGCACCGGCAGCGCGTAGTAGCTC
Source organism: Rosenbergiella collisarenosi (assembly GCF_018494085.1). Taxonomy (GTDB): domain Bacteria; phylum Pseudomonadota; class Gammaproteobacteria; order Enterobacterales; family Enterobacteriaceae; genus Rosenbergiella; species Rosenbergiella collisarenosi. The sequence continues at coordinate 7,407 of NZ_JABBFP010000009.1, forward strand.
AAGGTCGTTAGAATCACCATAGTAAACATTATAGCCGTAGCTACGCGTTAGACTGACCACACTAATGTCCTTTTCTAACACGGTGACTCGCATATTGTTAGCCATCAGTAGGCGCCCCACAACCTGCCCGAAACGACCAAAGCCCACTAAGATAACTTGAGGCTCGTCATCTTCGACATAATGTTTCTCCGAATTTTCGTCGTCTTGGTTATTAAAACGACGGACTAAAATCAGATCGATGAGTTTCATCAGTAGGGGTGTCGTAATCATCGATAACGTCACGATCACGAGAAGCAATGATAATTGCTCTTGGTGGAAGAGACCCGCACTCGATGCCGCTGAGAACAGTACAAATGCAAATTCCCCGCCTTGGCTGAGGACACCTGAGAACTGTAAGCGTTCAGAGCTGCGCATCCCGTAGATACGAGCAAGTAAATACAACACTAAGGCCTTGATTGCCACCAGTGCTACCACTGCAACGAGAACCTCGACAATATGGGTGAATAACACACCAATATTAAGGGCCATACCGACAGAGATAAAAAATAACCCTAGCAGTAGAGCTTTAAAGGGATCAATGGCGACTTCGAGCTCGTGTCGATATTCACTCTCTGCTAATAGAATACCGGCTATAAATGTCCCTAATGCCATTGATAAGCCCAAGGCATCCATGAATAAGGCTGAGCCAATAACCAATAATAATGCAGAAGCCGTAAAAATCTCTTTGACCCCAGAAGCCGCAATGTACCGGAAAATAGGTCGTAATAAGAATCGCCCCCCCACTAGCATTCCTGCAAAGGCAAGCACCTTCATTCCTATCTTCATCCAGTCTGTCGGATGGCCTGAATCATTGCCCGCTAATAAAGGTACGAGCGCTAATGCCGGTATTACGGCTAAATCCTGAAAGAGTAAAACTGAAAAGCCAAGCTGCCCTGCTTCACTACGATTCATGCCTTTTTCTTGCATCAGTTGTAATGCCATGGCCGTTGAGGACATCGCAAGGCCGATGCCGCCAATTACTGCAGCTTGCCAAGAAAATTGGGTTATCCATAATAATCCTGCGAGGATCACGCTGGAAAAAATAACTTGTCCCGCACCCACACCAAAAATTGATCGTCTAAGTTGCCAAAGCTTTTTAGGGTTAAGTTCGAGTCCGATAATAAACATCAGGAATACTACCCCTAACTCGGAGAAATGGAGAATTTCCTCCACGTCGCTGATAAACCCAGCGCCCCAAGGTCCGATGGCAATACCCGCTAACAGGTAACCGAGAACGGCACCAATGCCTAAACGCGCCGCGATTGGGACTGCAACAACCGCTGCGGCTAAATAAATGACACCAGCGGTCAATAAATCAGATCCGCCCATCCATAATCTCCTGTGGTAACGGTTGAGTAAGCCAGTCTGAATAGGCCGTCGCTAAAGATTTTAATACGTCTAATGGTTGTCGCCGTGCATGATAAATCACCATCGGTGACAACCACTGCATGTGGCACGTTTGTGCCACTAGCTCGAAGGGCCTCATAATCTCTGCGAGAGGGTAACGATTTAAGCCTTGGGACTGATAAGCGCTTTCAGGCTCGCCAGTTGTCACCACACAGCGCAGCGTTTTCCCCTCTAAAGCCGACTCCCCCATACCGGAAGCGAAGCCTCTCGATAATACTCGGTCCAACCACTCTTTGAGTAACGAAGGGCAACTGTAAGTGTAGAGGGGGTATTGAAATACAATAATATCGTGCTCGCGTAGCAATTGCTGTTCACGATAGATATCGATAAAGAAATTGGGATACGTAGCATAAAGATCGTGCACAGTAACATGCTCAACTCGACGAGCAGCCTTGAGTAATTTGGTGTTAACCACCGAATCCTGTGCCTCGGGGTGAGCATAAAGCAAAAGTATTTTTGGTGAAGATGACATTGTCGTTCTCCAGGTTATCGTCTTAGACAGGGTTTTCCGTTACCATGCTGCGATACAAAGATATGTGGTTAGCAATTTAGTTATGCCACTAATTTACCATATTCCATAAATTACGGCGCTTATGATTGTCTTCTCTGCTTTACAATTACGACGCGGAACTCGCGTACTCTTGGATAATGCCACTGCCACTATTAACCCAGGCCAAAAGGTCGGATTAGTTGGGAAAAATGGCTGTGGGAAATCGACGCTATTATCGCTACTTAAGCACGAGATCAGCGCAGAGAGTGGAAGTGTTCATTTCCCTACAAATTGGTCTCTAGCATGGGTAAATCAAGAAACGCCCGCGCTCGATAGCTCAGCAATCGACTACGTCATTGATGGTGACCGAGAGTTTAGGCAACTTGAAACACAACTTGCCGCTGCGAACCACGCGAACGATGGCAATCAAATCGCGCTCCTTCATGGTAAGTTAGAGGCGATTCAAGCATGGAGTATTAATGCTAGGGCGGCAAGTCTGCTCTATGGATTGGGCTTTTCACATACTCAGCTACAGTCACCGGTTAAAGATTTTTCTGGTGGATGGAGAATGCGTCTAAATCTGGCCCAAGCGTTAATTTGTCGTTCTGACCTGTTACTGCTCGATGAACCGACGAACCACCTGGATTTAGATGCCGTGATCTGGCTAGAAAAGTGGCTGAAGAGTTATACCGGCACGTTGATCCTCATTTCCCATGATCGGGATTTCCTCGACCCAACCGTCAGTAAGATCTTGCATATTGAGCAAGAGAAACTCATGGACTATACCGGTAACTACAGCGATTTTGAGCGGCAACGTGCGACAAAGCTCGCTCAGCAGCAATCCTTATATCAGAGCCAGCAAACGAAAGTCGCCCATTTACAGCATTATATCGACCGTTTCCGGGCAAAAGCCACAAAAGCAAAACAAGCGCAAAGTCGCTTAAAAATGCTAGAACGAATGGAAATGATCGCGCCGGCACATGTCGATAATCCCTTCACCTTTCATTTTCGTGCGCCTGAATCACTCCCCTCTCCGTTGTTAACCATGGAGAAAGTGACAGCCGGCTATAACGATAGAATTATTTTAGATTCGATCAAACTTAATTTAGTGCCTGGCTCCCGTATCGGCTTATTGGGTAAAAACGGCGCAGGAAAATCAACGCTTATTAAACTACTCTCTGGCGAATTGACGCCAAAATCCGGTACTGTCACGCTGGCTAAAGGGGTGAAGCTTGGTTACTTTGCACAGCATCAACTTGAGTATCTGCGCGCTGATGAGTCTCCGTTACAGCATTTGCAACGCCAAGCACCTAAGGAGCTCGAACAACACCTGCGTGACTATCTAGGCGGTTTTGGATTTCAAGGTGACCAAGTCAAAGCCCCAACCGCTCAGTTCTCTGGGGGGGAAAAGGCGCGCCTGGTATTGGCTCTCGTGGTATGGGAACGCCCGAACTTATTACTCCTTGATGAGCCAACTAACCACCTTGATTTAGATATGCGCCAAGCGCTCACCGAGGCACTTATCGACTTCGAAGGCGCATTAGTCGTCGTGTCGCATGACCGTCATCTACTTCGTGCCACAACCGATGATCTTTACCTCGTACATGATGGCCGCGTCGAGATGTTTGCAGGGGATCTTGACGATTACCAACACTGGCTCGCAGATCAGCAGAAAGAGCTTTCAGCCCCCCACAAAGTTGATACTGCACGCGATAATAGCCAGAGTGCCCAAGCGCGCAAGGATCAGAAAAGGCGCGATGCGGAGCTACGAACGAAAACCCAGCCTCTGCGTAAGCAAATAGAAAAACTCGAAAAACAAATGAGCGACTGCCAGTACGCGCTCGCACAAGATGAGGAGAAGCTCGCGGATTCTGGGATCTATGAATTAAGCCGCAAATCTGAACTGACCGATACCTTGCAGCACAGATCGGAAGTGCAAGGGCGACTTGAAGAGGTTGAACTGGCGTGGCTCACTGCACAAGAAGAGCTTGAAACAGTACTCGCCAGTGACGTCTAGTTAAGATTGCCGCCGAGGCAAGAACATCATTATATCCAGATAAGTAACACGCTCAAGGCGGTCAACAGTCCCATGAAAAGATTGAAAATCCGCCATGCGCGTGGGCTATGTAACCAGCGCCCAATTACGGTACCAAAAGCGAGCCATACGCATCCCGCAACGAGGTTTACCAAAAACATGGCTAAACTAATGCTCACAACCGAGGTAATATAAGCCTTGCCAGTTAAGCTAAAGCTGGCGACCGCGCCGAGCGACATCAACCATGCTTTTGGATTGACGAGCTGTAACACCGCGCCTTGCCATAACGGTAATGTCTTCTCCTGTTGACCAGTGACCTCAAGAGATTCGTAAGTAGCCGTCGTAATTTTCCATGCTAACCAAAGTAAATAAGCGCTCCCTGCAATTTTTAAGCATAAGTGCAATGCAGGATAGAGGATGATGAGGTTACCCACTCCAAAAGCGATGAGTAGCAGCATAATTTGCATACCGAACATAATACCCAGCATCAATGGTATAGTCCTAATGAAACCAAAATTGGCGCCAGAGGTGGTAAGTAGCATATTATTAGGGCCCGGTGTAATCGCTGCGACCCATAAAAAGCCTAACAATGAGAGAAAAAGATTGAGTTCCATAGAATGACCATTATCCAGATTAACCTTTGAAACTATACAGTGAGTTATGGATCAGACAAGCCCTGAGAACCTGAATAATTATCACGACAACGCCTCTGGTTTTACACCCATTCGTTGTTTGAGAAATGCTCATATTCAGACTCTATTACCTAGAATCCTACGCCGTATGGTTCGGATCAAACCTGTTTGGCAACGCCTTGAGCTTCCTGACGGGGACTTTGTCGATCTTGCGTGGAGCGAAGATCCGATGCTTGCAAAGCATAAACCCCGCGCGGTCATCTTTCATGGGTTAGAAGGCAGTGTCAAAAGTCCTTATGCTCATGGCCTGTTAGCCTCTTTCCAACGTGAAGGTTGGTTAAGTGTCGTCATGCACTACCGGGGGTGCAGCGGTGAACCTAATCGCTTAACGCAAAGTTATCATTCTGCGGATATTGAAGACGCGAGTTACTTCCTTCGCTGGATGCGAGATAAACTGGGGCCAGGTTGGACCTCTGCCACAGGATTTTCTCTAGGTGGAAACATGCTTGCCTGTTTAATGGGTAGCCAAGGTGACGAATGTTTGCTCGATGCAGGGGTCATCGTTTCAGCTCCCTTAATGCTCGAACCTTGTAGCGTAAAAATCGAAGATGGCTTTTCACGTTTCTATCAGCATTACTTATTAACCCGGTTGAAAAAAAGTTTGCGCCGTAAACTCAAAGCTCATCCTCATCTTTTTTCAATCGCGCCGGGCGAACTAAAGAAAATAAAAAAACTGCGTGAGTTTGACGATAAAATCACGTCACGTATCTATCATTTTTCTGATGCGCTTGATTACTATCGCCAAGCTAGCGGTATGCCTTGGCTAGCGAGTATTACTAAGCCTCTACTCATCATCCATGCGGCAGACGATCCATTTATGACTGACGATGTGATACCTCAGCCGGAACAGTTGTCACCAACGATCGACTATCAGCTAAGCGAATATGGTGGTCACGTTGGTTTCGTTACAGGTAGCTTCTTTAAGCCAGTAATGTGGCTTGAACGCCGTATTCCGGATTGGCTTACCACACAATTGGAAGCAAAACCATGATCATACCTTGGCAAGAACTCCCGACAGAAACGCTACAGAATTTAATTGAGTCATTTGTCTTGCAGGAAGGAACCGATTATGGCGAGCAAGAGCGTACCCTCGACGAAAAAGTTGCTGATGTAACCCAGCAACTTCACCGCGGTGACGTGGTGATCGTGTGGTCTGAACTACATGAATCCGTAAGCTTACGCGTTGCTCGTGAGGTACGTTAATCGCGGATCTACTCGTCTTACGTCGACCGCCATCCGCCGAGGAGCCTTAGATGTCAGCTAAATATCCTATTATCGCCGTGACGGGTTCAAGTGGTGCGGGTACCACGACAACCAGCCTAGCATTCCGTAAGATTTTCAAGCAGCTAGGTATTCGTGCTGCTGAAATTGAGGGGGATAGTTATCATCGCTATACCCGCCCGGAAATGGATGTCGCGATCCGTAAAGCGCGAGATTTGGGTAAACACATTAGCTATTTCGGCCCGGACGCCAACGACTTTGCCCTCTTAGCTCAGACCTTCAAGCAGTACTCCGACTCCGGAACAGGCCGCTCTCGTAAATATCTCCATACTTACGACGAAGCGGTACCTTGGAAACAGGTACCCGGCACTTTCACGCCGTGGCAGCCGCTTCCGGCTAATACCGATGTCTTGTTTTATGAAGGCCTGCATGGTGCCGTTGTCACAGAAGAGAACAACGTCGCCGATCTTGTCGACTTATTGGTTGGCGTGGTACCGATCGTAAATCTTGAGTGGATACAAAAGCTCGTGCGGGATATGCAAGAACGCAGCCACTCACGCGAAGCGGTAATGGACTCGGTGATCCGCTCGATGGAGGACTATGTTAACTATATTACTCCTCAGTTCTCACGGACGCATATCAATTTCCAGCGTGTCCCGATGGTCGATACTTCTAACCCCTTTGCCGCCCATGCGATTCCCTCCATGGACGAAAGCCTTGTCGTCATTCACCTCCGAGGAGTCGAAGAGATTAACTACCCTTATCTCCTTGCGATGATTCAAGGGTCGTTCATCTCCGCCATGAACACGTTGGTGATCCCCGGTGGCAAAATGGGTCTAGCTATGGAGCTAATCTTAACCCCCGTTATCAGAAAGCTGGCTGAAAAGCGACAATCTACGCTCTCAGCCACTGACGACTAAGCCGCAAGGACCTCATGGCTGTGGGTAATTTCTACGGCGTTGCCTAGCATCAAGGCGACTGAGCAATATTTTTCTGCCGACAGAGTAACGGCGCGTTCAACCGCTTTCTCGGTTAACGCCCTACCAGTTACGATGAAATGTAGGTTGATATGAGTAAAAAGGCGTGGAGCCTCCTCTCGCCGTGTGGAGGTCAATCTCACTTCACAGCCGGTAATCTCATATCGACCTTTTTCTAATATCGATACGACGTCTATCGCACTGCAAGTACCTGCCGACATGAGCACCATCTCCATTGGACTTGGTCCAGTCTCTCCACGATTACCGTCCATCACGACTTGGTGGCCTGATGCAGATTCTGCAACAAAGCGTAACCCATTAGTCCACGTTACCTTGGCTTCCATCTACTTGACTCCCCTTTAAGAATTTATTAGCTAAGATACTCTTACGAGTATTAATTCGTAAACCACCCATTTGGATTCATACAACACGAGACAGTGACGCTAACCTGTGCTAAAAACAGTGGATGGATTATTTTTCGTTAATCCCAAGATAAAATACCTCGAAACACGCTAAGGTAAGTTTATCGCCTAATAAAAAAAGAAATGGCACTTGATGCTTTCATAGAGTCGTAACAGCGGCTCACCCTGGTTTTCTCCAGGTTCGATTACAATAGAGGATAGAAGCGAATGGTTCTCGGTAAACCACAAACAGACCCTACATTAGAATGGTTCCTCTCCCATTGCCATATTCATAAGTATCCGTCAAAAAGTACCTTAATCCATCAAGGTGAAAAAGCGGAAACGCTTTACTACATCGTCAAAGGTTCTGTCGCGGTACTGATTAAAGATGAAGAAGGCAAAGAGATGATCCTCTCTTACCTCAATCAAGGTGATTTTATTGGAGAGCTTGGCTTGTTCGAAGAAGGACAAGAGCGAAGCGCTTGGGTTAGAGCGAAATCAGCCTGTGAAGTCGCTGAGATCTCTTACAAGAAGTTCCGTCAACTGATTCAAGTTAACCCAGAAATCCTTATCCGCCTTTCTGCTCAAATGGCCCGACGCTTACAAGTTACGTCAGAAAAGGTTGGAAACCTCGCGTTTTTGGACGTGACGGGACGCATTGCACAGACTCTGCTTCACCTCGCCCATCAACCTGATGCCATGACGCATCCGGATGGGATGCAAATTAAAATCACACGCCAAGAAATTGGGCAAATCGTGGGATGTTCGCGTGAAACGGTAGGACGTATTCTTAAGATGCTAGAAGACCAAAACCTTATTTCCGCACACGGTAAAACGATTGTTGTGTATGGCACTCGCTAAGTAACGTTTAAGGCAAGGAAAACACCTTGCCTTGACCCTTATCCTAAATTTTCCTATTAAACTGCAGCGCTGATGCTACGTCGACTTATCTACCACCCTGAAGTGAATTATGCTTTTCGCCAAACCCTAGTGCTATGTTTACCCATAACACTTGGTTGGTTGCTCGGTGATCTGCACTCCGGTCTACTTTTTTCTTTGGTACCTTCTTGTTGTAACCTTGCCGGGCTGGATACGCCTCATAAACGCTTTTTTAAACGTCTCGTTGTCGGTGGCTTACTTTTTGCCTGTAGTAGTTTTTTGCTCCTCTGGTGTCTGCAAAAGCAGTACCCGCTGCCCCTTTTTCTGTTCGCTTTACCGCTTATCATTGGCGTCACTGGTGAGATTAGCCCGCTACATGGCCGCCTATTGCCCGCCTCTCTCGTTGCTGCTGTGCTCTCTATTAGCTTGGCGGGCCGAATGCCATTATGGGGGCCGCCTTTACTCTATCTAGGTGGTACCGTTTGGTACGGTGTTTTTAACTGGGCGTGGTTTAAGTTTTCGCAGGCACAACAGCTACGTGAGACGCTAAGCTTATTATTTCGAGAGCTAGGTAACTACTGTGAGCATAAATACCAACGTATTTTCAGTACAGCGGACTCTCCAGAAAGTTTACAAGACCTACTCAAACGCCAGCAAAAAGTCATCGACCTGATTACTCAGTGCTATCAGCAGTTGCATATGCTGCCCGCTGCCCGGAATCGTAATGACCGATTTTTAATCCGTTATTTCTTAATGGCCCAAGATATTCAAGAACATATTACGGTGAGTTTGAATCAACCTGATGAGATAAAAAGGCTTTGTCACGACAGCTTGGCCGAGGATATTTTAAACTGGAATGCCAATACCGTTGCGACCCAGCTCCATCGTCTTGCCGACGATATTTTATATCACCAGTTCGTGAAGCCTTTTTCCATGAGCAAACAAATAACGGCTCTTGAAAAGCTCGCTCATCAGTTTCCTCATAATCCTGTTCCACAATTTTGTTTCTATCACTTCACTCGTATTGCTCGGGTTCTACAAAACGAAAAACCGCTATATCAGCGCGATCTCATGCGTGATCGCCAGCGCCGATTACCTTTACTACCCGCCTTGAAAAGCTATTTATCATTCAAGTCTACGGCTTTACGCTCGGCGGCCCGGTTTTCCATCATGTTAATGTGTGGTGGCGTAGTGGGTATGGCTCTTAATATGCCTAAACCTTATTGGATATTAATGACCATCGTTTTTGTCAGCCAGAGTAACTACAGCGCGACGCGCGTGCGTATCCAACACCGGGCATTAGGCACCTTTGCAGGGCTGATCATTGCGGCAGTAACACTAAATCTGCATGTGCCTGAATCGTGGATACTCATTATTATGCTGCTGATTACCTTTTTCAGTAATCTCTTCAATCGGCAGTATTATGGCTGGGCAACGATTGGCTTCACGGTTACCGCGGTTTACTCATTACAACTGCTTTCGCTTAATGGCCATCAATTCCTGCTTCCTCGCCTACTCGATACGCTACTCGGCTGCTTAATTGCCTTTGGTGGTACGCTCTGGCTTTGGCCCCAATGGCAAAGTGCACTATTGCGCGATAATACCCTGGATGTGCTCAATGCTTATCAACAAGCATTAAAAGTCTTGCTCGGCTCAGAACAGAAAGATGAAGTCTTTGAAGCTGCCCGCGTAAATGCTAACCAAAAGCATAATGCGCTATTCAATGCGCTTAACCAAGCGATGCAAGAACCAGGATTTGATGATGAGTATTTAGAGGAGATGCATCTCTGGGTAAGCCATAGCCAATATATCGTGGAACATATTAACGAACTGACAGCGCTCGCGCGTGAACACACGATGCTGACGCCGACGCTGGCGGAACGTTATTTGCAGGCCTGTGAGATAGCGTTGCAGCAATGCCAACAACGGCTATTGTATGCCACGGATCAAGAGCAGTACCATTCTGCTCATGTCATGGACGAAGCCGCTAACTTTGATAAAGGCCCCAGTACCATCGTCGAGCGGCATATCGAGAGGATCCTCGTCCATCTGAAATCGATGAGAACGATCTCTGCGATTATCTGGACGCAGCGTCCCAAGCATGGGGCTTGGTTTACTCGAGCTCGCAAAAGCCCTGAGTAATGATTTACTCAGGGCGTACGCCTAGCCAATAATAGTCGTTATCGCTTGCTCTAGTTTCGCCATCCCCTGCTCGATATCTTGTTCACCGATAATCAAAGAGGGGGTGAACCGCAGGACGTCGCTCCCAGCTGACAGTAGCAATAATCCTTGCTCTGCAGCAGCCTGAATAATATCGCGGAGCCGACCTGCATACTCAGGGGTTAACTGTGCGCCAATCAATAGGCCTTTCCCCCGAATCGCGGTGAATAGATGATAACGCTGATTGATAGCCTCTAATGCCGCAACGAACCATTGATGGCGTTGTGCGACACCCTCTAATAACTGCGGATTATTGATAATATCCAGTGAGGCTTCCGCTACTGCACACGCTAAGGGATTACCCCCATAGGTCGTTCCGTGGGTGCCTGGCGTCATCACTCTCGCGATATCTTCCCGTGTGAGCATGGCGCTAATAGGAAAACCACCGCCTAGCGCTTTGGCAGAGGTGAGTATATCTGGGGTCACCGTAGAATGTTGATACGCGAACAGTTTGCCAGTACGACCCATACCCGTCTGAACTTCATCAAATATTAGCAAGGCCTGATGCTGATCACATAGCTGACGTAGGCCTGTGAGAAATTCCTCGGTTGCAGGCATGACGCCACCTTCACCTTGGATCGGTTCGACAACGATCGCACAGGTATGATCGTCCATCACCGCCTTAACGGCAGCGAGATCATTGAAGGGTACATGCACGATATCCGCCGGTTTTGGCCCGAATCCATCGGAATATTTAGGTTGCCCGCCGACCGTAACAGTAAAAAATGTTCGGCCATGAAAAGCATGATGAAAGGCAATAATTTTTGTTTTATAGGGACTTATCGTAGTGGTCGTGTAATAACGAGCAAGTTTGAAAGCCGCTTCATTTGCTTCTGCACCCGAGTTTGCAAAAAAAGCGCGATCGGCAAAGGTTGCTGCGGTCAGTTTCTTTGCGAGACGTAATGCTGGCTCATTAGTAAAAATATTACTTAAATGCCAAAGCTGCTCGCTCTGCTTTTGCAGCGTATCGACGAGAACAGGGTGGCAGTGTCCCAAGGCCATGACGGCTATTCCGCCCGCGAAATCGATATACTCTTTACCTTGCTGATCCCACACTCTGCTACCTTTGCCTTTCACAGGTACAAATTGTGCAGGGGCATAAATTGGGAGTATTACCTCGTCGAAAGCAGCACGAGTAACGGGCGTCTTTATTACCGACATGTCACGTCCTTAGCAATTGTTAGATATTAGAATAAATATACATTTATATTGCATATAAAATCAAATCATCCTCGACCTAAGACAAAATTGTTCAATAAGTTGAGTCCTTGCTCACTGAGAATACTTTCTGGATGGAACTGGACACTCTGGATTGCAAGGTGCCGATGACGAAGACCCATTATCGTGGGTAAATCATCGCCTTCATCAACCCAAGCCGTTATTTCAAGCTCACGAGGTAGTGACGCCGCTTCCACAATCAAGGAGTGGTAACGGGTGACTGTGAGAGGGCTAGGAAGGTCGGTAAAAATCCCTTTATTGTTGTGCCGAATTGCCGAGGTTTTACCGTGCATGACGTGCTGTGCGCGGATCACTTTACCACCAAATGCTTGAGCAATAGCCTGGTGCCCAAGGCAGACACCCAAAATAGGGAGTTTTCCAGCAAAATAGTCAATTGCGTTTAGAGAAATCCCCGCCTCGTTTGGCGTACAAGGGCCAGGTGAAATAACCAGATGGCTTGGATCCAAAGCCTCAATCTCAGAGAGGGTTATCGCATCATTACGAACAACCCGGACCTCTACTCCACACTGGCAAAAGTATTGATAGAGGTTCCAAGTGAACGAGTCGTAGTTATCGATGATTAAGAGCATAGGTATTTCACCAGGCAAAGAAAGGTAGAACCATGATAGAGGATGGATCCAAGCACACCACAAAGTATGCTTGGAAAATCGATTAAGGTAAGACCTTTACTGATAGAAGGGTAACTGGCTTGACCGGAACGTTTTGGTAAGGCCCACTATTCGTCGTCTCGACGTGAGAGATTTTCTCTGCTACATCAAGACCTTTAGTCACTTTACCAAACACCGCATAACCGAAATCTCTCTGGCCATGATCGAGGAAAGCATTGTCTGCAACATTGATAAAGAATTGGCTGGTGGCACTATCTTTATCCGCCGTTCTAGCCATTGAAATCGTACCGCGTGTATTACGCAGACCGTTATCGGCCTCATTTTTAATTGGCGATTGAGTGGATTTCTGCTGCATATCTGCCGTGAAACCACCGCCTTGGATCATGAAACTTGGAATTACGCGATGAAATATAGTGTTGTTGTAGAAGCCACTATTTACATAGTGTAGAAAGTTTTTCACGGTAACTGGCGCTTTCTCATCGTTCAAGGTGAGTTCGATATTCCCCTCTGATGTTGTCATTAGCACATGAGTATCCGCTATCGCGCAATGTGTGGTGGCTGCTAGAGAAAGCAATGCGCAGGCAGTAGCGAGTGTTTTTCTGAACATAAGTAAGTATCCTTTGAGGAAAGAGTGTAAATACTGACGCTGATTGTAAGGAGTATTTCATTATGACAGCTAGGGATTTACTCACTTATATCTGCCTAACCGCAGCATAAAATATTGCCAATCAGTAAATTTGACTAGCGATAGCCATTAATAAGGAAATATTTTATACATTGTGAGCATCATTATTTATAAACCGACGTGTTGGCATTACAATCGAGCGCTTCACTCTTCGGACTATTCCTTTAACGGGTATTAATGATGATGCAAATAAAACGAACCGGGCTCACCTGGATAAGCTTTCTCTCTTACGCTTTAACAGGTGCGCTGGTGATCGTAACGGGAATGGTGATGGACAATATCGCTCACTATTTCAATGTCCCAGTAACCAGTATGAGCAACACTTTTACGTTTCTGAATGCAGGGATTTTAATCGCTATTTTTCTTAACGCTTGGTTAATGGAACTTGTTCCGCTGAAAAAACAGCTTATTTTTGGCTTTATCTTGATGTTAATAGCAATAGCAGGGCTGATCCTGGGTCATTCAATTGCGATTTTCTCAGCCTGTATGTTCATACTCGGTGTTGTCAGTGGAATAACGATGTCTATCGGGACCTTCTTGATTACCCACCTCTATGAAGGTCGGCAACGCGGTGCCCGTTTACTCTTCACCGACTCTTTTTTCAGTATGGCTGGAACCCTCTTTCCAATTATTGCCGCGGCGGTACTCTCTCGTCATCTCCCATGGTATCTAGTCTACTGTGCTATCGGATTGATTTACGTCGCGATTTTTATCATTACGCTTTTCACAGAATTTCCAATACTCGCTAAAAATGCTCAGCAGCAGCATCAACCTAAAGAGAAATGGGGTCCGGGGGTCTTTTTACTCGCACTTGCCGCCCTGTGTTATATCTTAGGACAATTGGGTTTTATTGCCTGGGTACCCGACTATGCGACCAAAGTATTAGGTTTCGAGTTGGGTCGAGCCGGACAGCTGGTCGGGAATTTTTGGACCGCTTACATGGTCGGTATGTGGGTATTTAGCGTCGTACTGCGTTTTATTGATTCTCAAAAACTGTTGGTTTTACTCACAGCGTTAGCCTCATTACTGATGTTTTGGTTCAACCACGCGCAAGATCCTAATATGCTCCACCTGATTATCGCGGCATTAGGCTTCTTCTCCAGCGCGATTTACACCACGATCATCACGCTAGGTTCACAACAAACGAGAGTCGCGTCGCCTAAGCTCGTTAATTTTATTCTGACCTGTGGCACCATCGGAACCATGTTAACGTTCGTGGTCACCGCCCCGATTGTCAGCCACGATGGACCACACGCTGCCCTACTAACTTCTAACAGCCTCTATCTCACCGTATTTATCTGTTGTTTACTATTGGGATTCGTCACTAAGCATCGCGTTAATCAAGTTAAGCATTAAAAAAAAACGGTAGAGGATCTCTCTACCGTTTTCTTATCAAGCGCTGGTGTTGATCAAGGACGAGCGACAAACCCTATTGCTTCATAGACCTTATCCAGAGTTTGTTTGGCCTGCAAACTCGCCTTCTGTGCACCCTCTTTCATAATTTTATTCAGTAACGCTTCGTCATTACGGAAATGGTGATAGCGTGCCTGTAACTCCGTCAACATACCGGATACCGCTTCAGCGACTGCACCTTTGAGATGCCCATACATCTGGCCTTCAAATGAACGTTCGAGTTCAGCGATCGACTGCCCAGTTACTCCTGATAGGATATCCAACAGGTTAGAGACCCCAGGCTTATTTTTTACATCGTAGCGAACAACCGGTGGCTCATCAGAATCCGTCACCGCACGTTTTATCTTTTTAACTACCGCTTTCGGCTCTTCAAGTAATCCAATAACGTTATTACGGTTATCGTCCGACTTAGACATTTTCTTCGTAGGTTCGAGCAGCGACATTACTCGAGCGCCAGACTTAGGAATAAAAGGTTCCGGTACCTTAAAAATATCACCGTAAATAGCGTTGAATCGCTGTGCAATATCCCGACTTAACTCTAGATGCTGCTTTTGGTCTTCACCCACCGGGACTTGCTGTGTTTGGTACAGCAGGATATCCGCAGCCATCAATACTGGATAATCAAAGAGACCAGCATTAATATTTTCTGCGTAACGTGATGATTTGTCTTTGAACTGCGTCATACGACTCAGCTCGCCGAAGTAGGTGTAACAGTTTAGTACCCATGATAATTGAGCATGCTCTGGAACATGGGATTGTACAAATATTGTTGATTTCTCAGGATCGATACCACATGCAAGATAAAGCGCCAATGTATCAAGAGTCGCTTTACGCAATGCCTGTGCATCTTGACGCACAGTAATGGCGTGTTGATCGACGATACAGTAAATACAATGGAAATCATCCTGCATCTGTACCCATTGACGCAGCGCCCCCATGTAGTTACCGATTGAGAGTTCTCCGGATGGCTGCGCACCGCTAAAGACGATTGGTCTTGTCATTATTTCTTATCCTGGATATTACTTCCCAATAAGGGAGAGAAGATGATCAAATTGATGAATAACGTGGTCGGGTTGGCTATCTTCAATCGGTTCACCATAATTGTAGCCGTATGATAACCCGACCGACTTCACACCCGCTGCGTGAGCCGCTTGAATATCGTTACGCGAATCGCCGACAAACAGGAGCTCGTCACGGAGTAGGCCAAATTGCCCGAGAACCATAAAAATAGCGGCTGGATGCGGTTTTTTAACCGGAACGTCGTCACCACCAATGATTAAACCGAAGTAATGATCGATATGTAAGCTTTCTAATAGCGGACGAACGAAAGGCGTTGGTTTATTGGTGACAATCGCCAAAGGGATCCCTTCAGCATGGAGTGCTTCTAGAACGTCTGTCACATGACTGAATAGCTGACTCCCTTCCTCTGCTGTGTGGAGATAGTGGTGGTCAAAACAGCTGCGGCCTTGGGCAAGCTGCGTTTCGTCTGGAGTCTCTCCAAGCGCCCAGGTCAGTGCTCGACTAACCATAACGTCTGCTCCATTGCCAATCCAACGCACAACATTCTCAACACCGGCCGCAGGTAGTTGTAAATCTGCAAGCATGAGGTCGATTGCACTGGCTAAGCCTGGTGCGCTATCGATTAGCGTTCCATCCAAATCAAAGGCTATCCCGCGAATATTAGTGAAAGGAGCCATTGGCTTTCTCCACTTCGCAACGCATTTCTGCAATAACCGTACGATAATCGGGCTGGTTGAAAATAGCGGATCCCGCAACAAACATATCTGCGCCGGCAGCGGCTATCTCTGCAATATTATCGACTTTGACTCCACCATCGATTTCTAGCCGGACATCGTACCCACTTTGATCGATACGCTTACGGACTTCGCGCAACTTCTGTAATGTTGAGGGAATAAAGCTTTGGCCACCAAACCCTGGGTTAACAGACATTAAAAGGACGATATCAATCTTATCCAGCATATAGTCTAAGTAAGTTAAGGGAGTAGCGGGATTAAATACTAGCCCCGCTTTACAGCCATGTTCTTTAATTAATTGCACAGTGCGATCAACGTGCTCACTGGCTTCAGGGTGGAAAGTAATAAAGCTTGCTCCGGCTTTAGCAAATTCGGGGATTAACGCATCAACGGGTTTGACCATGAGGTGTACATCGATTGGCGCAGTGATCCCATAGTCTCGGAGTGCTTTTAATACCATCGGCCCCATTGTTAGATTAGGCACATAGTGATTATCCATCACATCGAAGTGGACAACATCACCCCCCGCAGCAATTGCCTTAGCCGTATCTTCACCTAATCGAGCGAAGTCGGCAGAAAGAATGGATGGCGCAATTAAGTAATTTTTCATGCAATTCTCCGAGAGTAGAGTATCCGGCTCCAGCTGTGCTGATTTACCGATTTAACATTAAGTATACAGTGCTAATAGTTCATCAATCCTAGTTCGTCCATTGGCACTACGACTAATTGAACGTCTTGTCGTGACAATGTGTAGTGTAGCCTCTTGGTACCACTTGCGTGTCGACTCTGTGTCATGATTCGAGATTAGCACAGGCACATCTTTCTTTTGTGCCAGTTTATGAGCCAACTCTGCCAAAAGCGCTTGTTCCTTGGCGGTGAAACTATTCGTATGGTAAGCGGTAAAATTAGCCGTCGAGGAGAGGGGAGCATACGGAGGATCACAGTACACTACCGAGCCTTTTCTGACCCGTGAGAGAGTTTGTACATAAGACTCGCACGCGAACGTTGCTTGTTGTGCCCGTTCAGCAAACCACTCCAACTCCGCCTGTGGGAAGTAAGGCCTCACGTATCTGCCAAAGGGAACGTTAAATTGCCCGCGCAGGTTGTACCGGCACAGGCCATTATAGCCATGGCGATTTAGGTAGAGGAAAAGTAGGGCTCGATAGTAAGGATCTGCACTCTCATTGAATAACCGACGATGCGTATAATAAACGTCGGCATCATTCATTTCCGGTGTAAAGAAGACTCGTGCATCGGAAATAAACTGGCTACTATTATGTTTGATAATAGTATAGAGGTTGATCAAATCGCTATTTATATCAGCAAGATAGTATTTCTTGTAGTCGGTGTTGAGAAACACCGAACCCGCCCCAACAAAAGGCTCAACTAGGCAGTCACCTTGCGGTAAATGGCGTTGGATATCGTCTAATAGGAGATACTTGCCCCCGGCCCACTTTAGAAAAGCGCGATGTTTCTTCATGTTGTCGTATCAAAGATTATTGTATGAGATGTTGCGGTTATCCGGACAACAGATTGGCGCTTAAATAGAGGGCTGCATAGCGCAGCCCTGTAGAGATTACTGAGCGGATTCTTTACGAACTTGGCTCATTGGCTTAACCCAAGGGCTTTTAGCTTTTACAGCTTCTGGCAGAGATGAGATAGCGCTTTTTGCTTCTGCGGGGGTTTTATAATTTCCGGTTGTTAAAACATACCAGGCTTGACCGTTACGAGAGGTTTTGTAAACCTGATAACCCGTCAGATTCTGCTGTTTCGCCCACGCATTCAGTGTATCTTCGCGGCTTGCACCACTCAATTGCAAGGTGTAGCCTTTGCCTGAGGTAGTGGCCTGTGAAGTTACAGGTGCTTGCGACTGCTTGGTCGTTGGTGACGTCACTGGAGCAGGAGCTGGCTTCGCCGGTTGTGGAGCAACCGTGGTCGTTACAGGCGTTCGCTTCTCTACGGTTTTCGCGGGTGCCTTAGGCTCTACTGTATTTCTCGTTTCAGTACGCACAGGCTGGCGATGTGCGATTCTCTCGCGATTCTCGGATACCGTATTGTGAGCTTCAGAACGGTGACTCGGTTGACGTGGTTCGTTATGTACCACTGCCGGTTTAGACCGAGGATGTTGTTCATTCTGCAGTGAACGATGAGCTGGTGGAGTTGACTCAACACTGGTAGTAGGCTGCTGAGCGACCTGGTCTGTGTTACTCAACTTAGCATTACGGTCAAGCGTTGCAGCCCCTACCGGTAAGGCAGCGACAGTATTTTGGTCAACGGGTGAAGAATTCTGTTGAGCAGCCGTGCTGTTAGTATCGGCTACCCCATCTTGGGGAGAATTATCGCTAGGCGTAGCAGAGGTATCCGTCGCGGACGGGTTATCATTAGGCTGTTGGGTAGCCGTTGAGTCCGTCGACGTACCCGGCGAATTACCCGCCAAGTCGATATTTCTTTCACTACCTTGCGTAGTCGTCTGCTCACTCGAATTTGAGGGACTGTTTAATGCCGATCCTATCCCTAGAACCAATAGTAACAATACCAAGATTCCAACAGCAATCATAAGATGCTGCTTAGAGATCGGTAGTTTAGAGGACGGTGCAGGTTTTTTTCCACGAGGAGCAGGACGATCGCTCGTGTCAGGTTTTAATTCGTCTTCCGGTTGAAAGTCATCCATTGATCCACCTCATACGTATTCGGCTAAGTACCACCCTAGTGGCCCCGCTGACATTATTAGTTATTGTCTTACCTTAGCTAACACTTAGTTATGGCAGCTAAAACAGTATCATGTCCTACTCCAGAACGCACCTCAGCCTGACCTAAATCGGTAGGTAAGACCAAGCGTAGCTCTCCTGACAACACTTTTTTATCCCGCATCATGTGCGGGATATAGTCTTCGGCCAACATCTGCTGCGGCCCGTTTACCGGTAGCCCGGCACGCAGCAATAGCGCAATGAGTCGTTCTGTTAAGGAGGCACTGAATGTCCCGAGTTGTTCCGCAGTCCGTGCAGCCATTATCATGCCTGCTGCAACCGCCTCACCGTGTAACCAATTGCCATAGCCCATATGCGCTTCAATAGCGTGCCCGAAAGTATGTCCGAGATTTAACAATGCGCGCTTGCCTTGTTCTCGTTCATCTGCTGCCACGACTTCAGCCTTAAGCTCACAACAACGCCTGATACAGTAAGCCAAGGCTTCTTTATCCAAACGTCGAAGCGCATCAATATTTTGCTCTAACCATTCAAAGAAAGCGAAATCAAGAATCACGCCATATTTGATAACTTCTGCTAGCCCAGAAGATAATTCACGAGCTGGCAGGGTTTTTAAGCAATTGAGGTCTATGACTACTGAGGTCGGCTGGTAAAACGCGCCAATCATATTTTTCCCAAGGGGATGATTAACTGCCGTTTTTCCTCCAACCGATGAATCAACTTGAGATAACAGCGTGGTAGGCATTTGTATAAAACGCACACCACGCTGGTAGCTAGCTGCAGCAAAACCCGTCATGTCGCCGATCACTCCTCCCCCTAAAGCGATAAGGGTAGTATCACGACCATGCGGTTTTTCTAATAAAGCAGTAAATACCGTATCAAGCACCGTAAGTGACTTGTATTGCTCGCCATCAGGTAACACAACATAGTCGGCCTCGATCCCTAGTGCTGTAAGCTGTGCTAGCACAGAATGCAGATAGAGAGGAGCAACTGTTTCGTTGGTCACGACCATGACTGATTGGCGGGCGGTTAATGGCCAGTAAGATGCAGATTCACTGAATAAGCCAGCATCGATCGTGATCGGATAACTGCGTTCGCCAAGTGAAACTATCATCTTTTGCATCATCTTACTGACCCTCAACTGATACAACTAAGCTATATCGATTTAGTTATTTTCCAACATATGGATGATCTGATTGGCGACGACTTTTGCACTTTGTTCATCAGTACGAATAGTCACGTCAGCAATCTCTTCATAAAGAGGATTACGTTCACCAGCAAGGTCTTCCAAAACATCACGAGGAGGAGATTCGACCTGCAACAAAGGACGACGTTTATCACGCTGGGTCCGAGCAAGCTGCTTCTCGATGGTCGTTTCCAAATAGACCACAACACCGCGTGCGGATAAACGATTACGCGTCTCACGAGATTTTACCGAACCGCCGCCAGTCGCTAAGACAATGCCTTGCTTCTCGGTCAATTCATTGATGATTTTTTCTTCACGATCCCGGAAGCCCTCTTCGCCTTCAACATCGAAGACCCAGCCTACATCAGCCCCGGTACGACGCTCAATTTCTTGGTCGGAATCGAAAAATTCCATATTAAGTTGTTGAGCTAACTGACGACCAATAGTACTTTTGCCGGCACCCATAGGCCCAACCAGAAAGATATTACGTTTCTCTGCCATTTTTATCGGTACTACTAAGAATTCGTTGATGATACCCCATAGCCTCTATAGACAACGGGACAGAAACTGAGACCTCATAAGCATGTAACAAGAGTCAGGTGAAAAATTATCTCAACACTCAAGACCATTTGGCAACCAATTAAATGATTTATCAGCAACCTTTCACCTTGTGATGGGCAAAGGCTCCTGTCAGTCACTCTCATAGTACTATATTCAGGCCGATTGGGTGACGATTAATTAAACTCAGCGCTTAAGGTTCTTAAAAAATTGATAACCTTTTATGCTAATTAGCGCTTTACGTCAACGGTGAACCTCGATCTTACTCGAATTTACGGGAGATTTCCTGTCGGTAAAAGACGCGGTGTAATGAAAATGACAAGCTCTCTTTTTTGATGCTCGCGAGTCTGTTTTTGGAATAACAAACCGATAAGAGGGATCCTTCCCAATCCCGGTATCGCCGCCATGCCTTGATGTTGGTGCTGTTGAAAGATACCGCCTAGTGCGATGGTTGTACCATTCTCTACCACAACTTCTGTCTTAATTTCTTGCTTATCGATTGAAGGGGGGCCCTTCCCTTCGCTTTGTAACACTTTACCGGGCATATCTTGGTTTAGCCTTAGCCGTAAACGAATGTGCTGTCGCCCCACTCGCTCTGGCGTTACCTCCATACCGAGTACCGCTTCTTTAAAATTAATGACTGGATTATCGTTTTTACCGCTCACCGTTTGATAAGGTATTTCAGTCCCCTGCTTAATCGACGCTGTACGCCCTTGCGACGTCACGAGATGTGGGCTGGCGATAATTTCTATCTGGTTTTCTTGTTCTAATGCAGAGAGTTCGAGGTACAACAACTGACTGTCGATTTTTGCTATCGCAGCTTTGGCGCGCAATGCTGGTGCGTTTACACCCAAGTATGTCGTAAATTGAGCTCGTACTACGCCTCCTTCGCTAGAACTTGGGGGATCATTAAACCAAGAGACTCCTAATTCTCGTAAATGATCCTGGCTGATCGAAATCATCTGGGCTACGATTTCAATTTGCGGCTGAGGTTGGTCATGCAGCAAGATCCATTGCGTGATTTTCTCTAAGGACTGTTCATCATCCCAAATAATAATTTGCTGCTGTTGATGGTCCACATATAGTTTACCTTCGCGCCCAACACCATCGCGCGGTAAAGCAGTCAATTGCTTTTCAAGTTCAGAGGCTTCGATAAATTTTAGAGGAAAGATTCTCTGAATGAGCGGAGTTTTTTTGTTCTTCGATGGCGATGCATCTAGGTCACTTTCGATATTCTGCGGGTCCTCGGCGCGAACTAACAGAACATTGGCATGTTGAACGACCTCTACCCTCGCTAAATATTTGATAATATCCAGCGCATCTTGCCACTGCACATCTTTTAGCTGTAGGGTGAGAGTCTGTTCGACTGCGGGATCGACGACGAAATTTAACCCCTTTGCTGAGGCGAGCAAGGAAAATATATGTGCGAGTGATGCGTTATCTACATTAATCGATATTTTCGAGTCAGCATCAACCTCGAAGGTTACTAAGACAGTTAGCAATAGTAAAAGGTATTTCTTTACCCTGCACATTAGGTATCTCCTTTAAAACGAATCTTCACCGATTTGGGAAGGCAAGGAGGCGCAACCCTAATCTCGACCGCAGATAATTCTATTTGTGTAACCTGCCCATTTATAGATGGCAGGTTCATACCAATAGCTATTCTTTTTATTCCTAATGAAGGATGCGAGAGTAAAGCCTCCCGGCCCAATTCGCTGATTAATACGCCTTTTACGTGCCATCTTTCAAAGTAATGAGTAAACGCAGAACATCGCGACAAATCAAATGGCTGAAAGGGGTCTCTCTCACTAGCGAGAGCTTTCGTCGCGACCATAATCACGATCAACAACCAGCAGTAAAGGTTATCTTTTTTCATAACTAATCTTAATTAAAATAAGACCATTTTGCGCTGATAGCTGAAGCTGAGCCGGCTTTATAGGGTGTTTCAACTGAACTAGGGCATCCCACAATAGGGTGAATTCTTGCCAGCTTAGCAACAACGTAACACCTTGCTGATTTTCTTCGTCTTGCCAAGCGCTAATCCCTTTCCTGTAATTGAGAATAAATTCTGAAAAGGTGGCGACCGCTTCTATCCTCGACTGACTTATTTTTTCTATTAGTAGAAAGGTGGGTCCTTCGCGGCGATATTCGTTAATATTCGTTTCAGTACTGACCGTATTTTTTTCTAATTCTTGTAACCGCTGTTGTGTTAACTGATAGACCGGAGCGACACGATAAACGGTTAGAAAAAAAACAAGCACGATAATGATAATGATAATGAGCATAATTACCCACTGAATCCAATACGGTAAATAAATCAATTTTGTCCATTGTGTATTTTCAACCACTCTATTGGTCTCCCCCTAGTGGTGAAAGCGAAAAGCTTATCCTAAATTCATAGTAATCATCGTGTTGCTTTAGATCGTTTAACCTAAACGCCTTAACCTGATTAGAGGCTAGCAATTGTTGAACGAAGCCTTCTACTTCATCCAACCCTATAGTGTGGCCAGTTAAGACCCATCGCGATTGATTGACAGTGAGGGTTGTCAGCCAAGTATGTTCCGGGATGTGGTGAGTCAGCCAATGAAAAAAAAACTGTACGATGTCAGCTCGTTATAAATATGGTCGATAGCAGATTTTTCGATAACGAGCCGTTCGAACTGTAGGATAAGAGCTCGTTGCTGTTGGAGACGCTGAGCGAGTTCAGTGGATAGCTGTTGGTATAGCTTATTAAGGATGAGTAGCTGATCGGAGTCGCGTTGATAAAGGTTACAACCAACATGCATTAAACCAATCAGTCCAATGAGTAATATTATTCCACTGATTAGAACTAGACAGGTACGTTGAGCTAATTTCCTTCTTCGCCAATTAAGTAAGTTAATTTTATTCATAGATCATCAGCCTCACGTAATGCGAGCCCTAAAGCGATGGTTAATTCGTGATGCGATGCTAACTCTGCAAAGGATTGTCCCAATAACTTCGCTGCAGAAAAACGGACGATTCCACGTTGATTCTCAGCACTATTCTTCCCCGAATAAGAATATTCCTCGCAACGTACAGCGATCGCTTTTATCGCGTCGAAAGGAGTGTGAATATTATCGTTGAGAAGCTGTCCATGATTGTACTGCGGGGGCTGATAGATAGCCCACAGCCAAGTCCCGTAGTCTTCGACGATCAGGCCATTATTGGTGGTCTGCCTAAGTAATGAATAAAGCGCTGTCGACGCAATCTCTACCACATCGAGTTGTAATCCAACTGCTTTGAATAAGGCACAATACTCGTTCAGGATTTTATTTCTTGTTACGGTTACGCTGATCTCTGTTGCCATGTCAGGCCCTAAACAATAATCCCACGTTAACTCATGAAGATGGGAAAATAGGCGCTTAACCGAAAGTTGTACAAACCGTTCGAGAGGTAACCCAGTAAGCGTTGTGCACGGTAACGATAAAGTACGTAGTAAGACACACTGCGAGGGATAGCTGATGCGAAGCGAATAACGGTAAGGTAAGTACTTACGAAAAGTTCGTAAAATGGACAGCAACTCCTCAGTATTCTCCAGTAAACCCGTTGGGGTAAATACCGGCTCATTGAGTGGGTAAACCCACCAGCGCTGAAGAGACCACCGATTTTTTCGGCCTTTTATCGCGACAATACTGACTTGAGCGGTATTTATATGTAGTCCTATTTGCCATCCTTGGCTAAGCATTTTTATAACTCCTCGAGATCGGTGAGACATTTTGACGTATCAAAGCAGCCATGATGTCTTTATACTACGAGGCAATTGTTTATAAACTACCCAATAACGTTCTAGTGAGAGAGTTTAGGTGAAGGTCTTAAAGTATTTATTCATATTATTTATTTGCTGCATTTTTTTGGGAATAGGCTCTATTTATGGCTTATACAAATACATTGAACCTCAGCTTCCCGATGTAAACACCCTTAAAGAAGTCAAAATGCAAACCCCGATGCAGGTTTACAGCGCAGACGGTGAGTTAATCGCTCAATTCGGTGAAAAGCGCCGTATTCCGCTGACCCTGCAGCAAATGCCACCCGATCTTATTCACGCTTTTATTGCGACAGAAGATAGCCGTTTCTATGAACATCACGGTGTCGACCCGATTGGTATTTTTCGGGCCGCCTCCATCGCGATCTTCTCTGGACGAGCCTCTCAAGGGGCGAGTACTATCACGCAGCAATTGGCTCGTAACTTTTTTCTTTCACCCGAAAAGACGTTATTACGAAAAATTAGAGAAGCATTCCTCGCGATTCGTATTGAACAACTTTTTACCAAAGACCAAATACTCGACCTCTACTTAAATAAAATCTACCTCGGTTCCAGAGCTTATGGCGTGGGTGCGGCAGCTCACGTCTATTTCGGTAAAGATATTAACGATCTTAGTTTAAGCCAAATGGCGATGATTGCTGGATTGCCTAAGGCGCCGTCTACCTTTAATCCGTTGTATTCACATACTCGTGCGTTAGCCAGACGCAACGTTGTACTAGGACGAATGCTCGATCAGAAATATATCAGCCAACAGCAATATGAGCAGGCTATTAATGACCCGCTTATTTCACAGTATCATGGCCCGCAAGTCGTTTTCACCGCGCCATATATCAGCGAAATGGTCAGACAAGAGATGGTCAAACGCTATGGTGAAGACGCCTATAATGATGGCTACCAAGTCACTACGACGATTACCCGGACTTTACAAGAAGGCGCTCAACAAGCAGTCGTCGATAATGTTCTTAATTATGATATTCGCCATGGCTACCGTGGGCCGACAAAAATTCTTTGGAGTGGTGGGCAGACTGCCTGGGATGAAGTAAAAATTAAGAAAACACTTACGGCCTATCCTACCTATGGGCCACTCGTGCCAGCCGTAGTACAAACGATGAACGCTGACTCAGCACAAGTCATTCTCAAGGATGGTTCTACTCAGACCCTAACCTTAGCGAGTGTACGTTGGGCTCGACCTTTTAAAAATGACAATCTACAGGGAGCAACACCGCGTTCCGTCAGTCAAGTATTGGCCTCTGGTCAGTTAATTTGGGTGAGGGCTGTCGGTGAAGGGTGGTCGCTGGCACAAGTCCCTCAGGTCAATTCAGCTCTCGTCTCACTCGATTCACACAATGGTGCTATTAAAGCGCTTGTAGGAGGATTTGACTTCTCCCAGAGCATGTTTAATCGTGCCACCCAAGCATTGCGTCAAGTTGGCTCGAACATTAAACCTTTCTTATATACTGCGGCGATGGATAAAGGCCTCACCTTAGCCACAATTCTTAATGACTTGCCGATTTCACGTTGGGATGCCGGCGCCGGTTCCGATTGGCGGCCCCACAACTCTCCAAATGTTTATGCAGGCCCAATGCGGCTAAGACAAGGCCTTGGCCTTTCTAAAAACGTTGTGATGGTACGGGCAATGCGTGCGATGGGTGTCGATTATGCGGCACAATATCTTCTTCGTTTTGGATTCCCTGAGCAAAATATCGTCCGCACTGAATCATTAGCCTTAGGCGCTGCATCCTTTACCCCGATACAAGTGGCTAGAGGGTATGCAATCCTGACGAACGGTGGCTTCCAAGTCGAACCTTGGCTAATCAGTAAAATTAGCGATCCACAGGGTAATGTATTATTCCAAGAAACACCGAAGGTCGCTTGTCCAGAATGTAACTCTCCCACCTTATTCGCCACTGCGCAGAATACTGTGCAATTAGACGACGATAAGACGGAAAATGTGGCACATGCGGAGCAGCCTACACCTGATGGTACACCGCTCACAGATCTGAATACGGTGAATAAAGACTCGAATAACGATCCTTATGCCCCCCACGTTATTAGTACACCACTCTCTTTCTTAATTAAGAGTGCAATGAACTCTAACATCTTCGGTGAACCTGGCTGGCAAGGAACAGGCTGGCGTGCGGGGCGAGATTTACAGCGTAACGATATAGGCGGTAAAACGGGCACAACTAATAGTTCAAGAGATGCGTGGTTCTCTGGTTATGGTCCGGGTATCGCTACCTCGGTATGGATTGGCTTCGATAATCCGAGTCATGCCTTGGGACGTACCACAGCCTCCGGCGCGATTAGCGATCAAACATCAGGCTACGAAGGCGGAGCAAAGAGTGCACAGCCTGCGTGGGATGATTTCATGAAAATCGCGTTGCAGGGCGTACCGCTGCAACCGCTAACCCCACCAGAGGGTATTACAACAGTTACTATTGATAGGACGACAGGTAAGCTGTCTCATGGCGGCGGAAATAGTCGTGCTGAGTATTTCATTACCGGTACCGAACCAAAAGAATACCCGCTACAGGAGACCAGCACCACGATAGGTTCCGGTGCGCAAAGTCAGGATTTATTTTAAACGCAACAAGCGGGTTAATCTATTAACCCGCTTAACCAAAAATATGAGCAAAATGAGGTTGTTTGGTTATCCATTCACGTAGCAGGAACATGGCACTAACATTTCTCGCTTCTTGAAATTGTGGATGGTCAAGTAGATCAATAAGAGTTCTTAGCGGCCAGCGATGTACGAGTAGTGGCTCTGGCTCGTCTCCCTCCAACCATTCCGGATAAAGCTGTTCAGCGACCAAAATATGCATACGGCTCGAAAAATAGGAAGGGGCCATCGTGACATGCCCTAGAAGGGTCAACTGTTTTGCTCCCATCCCGACTTCTTCCTTAAGCTCCCTAACCGCGGCTTGCTGTGGGGTTTCACCCGCGTCGATTAACCCCTTGGGGAAGCCCAATTCGTAACTTTCGATCCCTACAGCATATTCTTCGATCATCAACACCTCTTCGCCTTCCAGCGCGAGGATCATCACAGCTTCACGCCCTGCCGGTTTCATCCGTTCATAAATGCGTTCAACGCCATTACTAAAACGTAATTGGACGGATTGGATAGTAAACAGACGTGAGCTCGCTACTTCGGATATACGCAATATTTGCGGTTTTTTCAGCGAAGACATGGTTCACCTCATAATGACCAATAATAGGGCACTATTGAAACATAGCCGGAGTTAAGCAACCAACCAATTTTGCGGCCGTTTAATCGAAAAATCTATTTTAGGTAGGTGATAATAAGATTATCCTGATTTATTATTCTTGTGCACCACACTAAATTGACGCAGGATAACGCCGACTATTTTACTCATTGTTCTTCCGAACTAGTCACATTGAACTCGATACTTCACTGGCCATAAGGCTGACCACTTATTTGCTCTGGGTAACGCATGAGTGTTTTTATTTTTCTATTGCTGGTTCTACTGTTCTGCATACTTTTTGTCTGGACAAAGATACTGCTACCCCAAAAACATCTACGTGCCCAACATCAAGAACTGAATACCATCGCTCAACGTCAGCTTACTGAAGACGAGGGTAGGCTCTGCCGTCACTATCTACAACAACGCTCTCCTTCACCGACGAGTTTTGTTCATCGCTTATTATATAAAACTAATCGGTCACGTAATGTGTGTACTTTACGCGATAAATCCGTCTATATAATCAATCACTCCATCACGCATTATAGCTTGTCGGCGAGTGTTCCAGAGCGTAATCGTTACTATCTTGATGCCCTTGAGGTTCAGCTTCCTCCAAACGGGCAACCCTTCATTGCCGCAGACAATACTATTGAATTAGTCTATACCAACCAATTACCATTAATTATCGGCTTAAACGGTCACCGATTACTCGATGATATTGAGAATACTGCTCCGCCAGCGACATTTTCTACGGCAACAGATACCTCGATTCGTAAAGAAACCAGCGAGCGCGTGACTATCGTAGACGTTCGCCGACAAAGTTTTGAAGAATATACGTTGAGCCACGAGAAGAATATTAGTGAGGCATTGATTCTTTGTTGTGCATTACTGCTGATCTTTTGTAGTCTCCTTACGCCATTAAAATTAATGCCGTGGATTCTACTGATTAGCGTACTCATTATTTTACCCTGCCTCTGGTTTATGTATCGCCGCCCTCCACGAAGTCATTTACAAGAAATTAGAACGATGCGGGGATTATTAAAACCTTGGGGCCTGTTCGGCGAAGCTAATCCCAAACAACAAAGCCTCTCTCTAGGTATTATCGACTTATATTATCCTGAACATTGGTATCCCTATATCCAACAGGACATTGGCAAAGAAACAATTATCGAGGTGGACGGGCAAAACCGCGTTGTAAAGCACGGTGCGTTGCTTTCGCTCACTAATGAAGTTAAACGCTTTCCCCTGCAGAATTGGCGTCATAATTTGACCTTGTCTGCTGGATCATTAGTTATTCTGATTATGACGACGAGTTGGCTGCCTACTGGTATCTCCTTTAATATTGCCTTGGCTCGCTTACAAGGAGAACAGCACGTAACAGTTAGCAATGTGGAGCAATTGACACAACATACGCTACATGTCGGTGATGTGATTAATATTAAAGGTACGGGAAGATGTATAGTCCCGCATACCTATCAAAGTAATCGAACCTACGATTTTCTACCTTTTGACTGTTCCACTATCTATTGGAATAAAAATCACGCCAGCACCTTACCTCCTTCACTTATTATTGCGCAAACGCAGGCTTTACTGGCAACAACATCACAACAGCTCGCGCCAGAGAATAACGATCTTAAAGGGATAAATCCGCAGCTCGCCTCTGCCATCCAGAAATCAGGGATGATCTTACTCAATAATTTCGCCGATATTGTGCTGAAAACCGCTCAGCTTTGCTCTGCTAATGAAGATTGCCTCCGCTTAAAAAGCGCCTTAGTTAATTTGGAGAATGCCAAAGACTGGCCGCACTTAGTTGACCAGGCAAAGTCTGGAAAGCTAGATGGGTTAAACGTTTTATTACGACCTAATAGCGCACAAAATCTTACTAGCCTCGTCGATGCGGCGACGCTGACTTTCATGAGTAACGAAACGCGTAAAACGATTGAATCGCTCAGTCATTTACCAAAGGCGGGTTATCTATTTATCAATGGACAGGGAAAACTCCTCGTCGACCAAGAGCAGCCCGAAACGTCGCTTTTTGATTTAGCGCCAGCAACGCAGTGGAAAGAATTGCAACGCATCTCTACACAGTTACTGAATACCCCTTTCACCTTGTCAGGAATTATTACATCGTTACAAAACGACAGTCAGGGCACGCTTCATGTCGTTGTGCATCAGGAACCTAATTCTAATGCCCTGTGGCGATATATCATCACTACGTTATTTCTAGCATGTCTAGTGGTTCTCATTGTAGTCAATACGCTACTAGGTATTCATCGCTTACGTCGAGACTTTATCCGTTATGCTCGTATTCAAGATGACTACAACACCGCTATCGCGAATGCCTCTCCTCTTCTGCTTTCCCATCTAAAGAATGATGGTTAAGGTTAAGTCTTACTGCTAAGCTTGTGCTAGTTTGTCTCTAGGAGGCACACATGCAAACGATCCAGACGCACTCATCACTCGATAAAGTTAGACTCGACAAATGGCTCTGGGCGGCACGCTTTTATAAGACGCGCGCCCTAGCCAGAGAGATGATCGAGGGAGGAAAGGTTCATTACAATGGCCAACGAAGTAAGCCCAGTAAATGGGTAGAGGTCGGTGCCTCACTGCAAGTTAGGCAGGGTAACGACCTACGCACTGTCGTCGTCGTCGCGCTAAGTGAACATCGGCGTAGCGCTAACGAGGCGCAGCTCCTCTACCAGGAGACTGAAGAGAGCGTTACCAAACGTGAAGCTATCGCGCTGGCTCGTAAGATGAATGCTCTCACTATGCCTCATCCTGACCGTCGCCCTGATAAAAAAGAGCGCCGTGATTTGATTAAATTTAAGATAACGGGCGATTAACCACGCCCTAAAGAGAAAATAATGTCCGTTCAAGATCAACTTCATCGTTATTTATTTGCTGATGCCGCCGTACGTGGTGAACTGGTGAATGTCAGCCATACCCTGCAAGCTATCGTTGAAGGCCATGACTACCCCATTGCTGTTAGAAACCTCATGGCAGAGATGTTGGTCACGACAAGTTTGATGACTGCTACGCTAAAATTTGAAGGGGATATTACTGTACAACTACAGGGTGATGGTCCTTTAGCGATGGCGGTTATCAATGGTAATGATAAGCAAGAATTACGTGGTGTTGCACGCGTACGCGCTGATATTGCAGAAGAAGCAACGCTAGCTGAAATGCTTGGCGAAGGCTACTTGGTTATTACTATTACGCCAGCCAAAGGCGAACGTTATCAGGGTATCGTTGCGTTAGAAAAACCAACGTTCGCGGAATGTATTGAAGAATACTTTTTACGTTCAGAACAACTTCCGACTCGATTAATTATCCGTAATAATCTGCAAGGTGCTGCAGGGATCTTGCTCCAAGTGTTACCGAGTGAGGATAAAGATAACGAGGCCCTCACCCACCTCTCCACGCTTGCCACGACCGTCACGGAAGAAGAGCTAATTACCCTACCAGCGACAGACGTTTTATGGCGTCTCTTCCATCAAGAAGAAGTCACCGTTTACGACCCGCAGCCCGTCCAGTTCAAGTGCAGTTGTTCTCGACAACGTTGTGGTGAAGTACTTAAAACCGTCTCTGTCGAAGAAATTGATACCATTTTGGCCGAAGATGGAAAAATCGATATGCATTGCGACTATTGCGGTAGTCATTATCTCTACGATGCGGTCGACGTTGCCAATATTCGCAACGATGTACCGCTAAGCAATTCCTCGATCCATTAGTATCCCAAGCGGGGAGCAACCCCCGCTTATCCCGTTCTATACCGTAGAGATGATGCTCTTTTTTTAGGGAGTAATATAACTCGGGTCACACTTTGCTGCCTCTCTGCTTTTCCCCCCGACGAATCAAGGTACACTTTTCTGACATTGACGTATTTTGTTAAGCCACTTTTCTATCGAAGGAGTTGCGACTCATGTCAGCCACACCCCAGCGTCCTGATCTTAGCGCTATCGGAATCACTCGCTCTACAGAAATTATCCATAACCCTACCTATGAACAGCTTTTTGCAGAAGAGACCTCACCGAATCTTGTGGGATTTGAACGAGGCGTTGTTACGCAATCGGGTGCTGTAGCCGTCGATACTGGAATTTTCACGGGGCGTTCGCCAAAAGATAAATATATCGTTCGCGATGCCACGACTGAGCATACAGTATGGTGGAACGATACAAGTGCCGCAAAAAATGCCAATCAGCCACTCTCCCCAGAACTCTGGGGACACCTAAAGGGGCTGCTCTGCGAACAGCTTTCGGGAAAGCGTTTATTTGTCATTGATGCTTTTTGTGGCGCTAATCCGGAGACCCGGCTCAGCGTACGGTTCGTCACTGAAGTTGCGTGGCAAGCCCACTTTGTCACAAATATGTTTATTGCCCCAACTCCCGAGGAGCTCGCGAGCTTTGAACCCAATTTCGTAGTATTGAACGGTTCAAAATGCCATAACCCGAACTGGCGTGAGCAGGGTCTGAACTCTGAAAATTTTGTGGCATTCAACCTTACCGAACGTATGCAACTCATCGGCGGTACTTGGTATGGCGGGGAGATGAAGAAGGGGATGTTTTCGGTAATGAACTATCTATTACCCCTGCAAAATATCGCATCTATGCACTGTTCGGCAAATGTGGGCAAAGAAGGAGATGTCGCCGTGTTCTTTGGGTTATCAGGGACAGGGAAGACAACCCTATCTACCGATCCCCTACGCCAGCTCATTGGTGATGACGAACATGGATGGGATAATGATGGCGTATTCAACTTTGAGGGAGGGTGCTACGCCAAAACAATTAACCTCTCAGCTACCGCCGAACCAGAGATTTACAGCGCGATTCGTCGCAACGCCTTACTGGAAAATGTTGTCGTCAATAGCGATGGCAGTGTTGATTTCAACGATGACAGTAAAACTGAAAACACTCGTGTTTCTTATCCTATTAATCATATCGAGAATATCGTCCGCCCTATATCGAAAGCCGGACATGCCAAAAAGGTGATATTCCTGACGGCCGATGCTTTTGGTATCTTTCCGCCCGTTTCGAGGCTAACGCCCGAACAAACTCAATATCATTTCCTCTCCGGCTTTACGGCGAAACTCGCCGGGACTGAGCGTGGTGTTAAGCAACCAACGCCGACCTTTTCGGCATGCTTCGGTGCAGTTTTCCTGACGTTACACCCGACATGTTATGCGGAGGTGCTGGTAAAGCGCATGCAAGAAAGTGGAGCTAAAGCGTATTTAGTCAATACAGGCTGGAATGGTCAAGGTAAGCGTTTATCATTAAAAGATACTC
Source organism: Rosenbergiella collisarenosi (assembly GCF_018494085.1). Taxonomy (GTDB): domain Bacteria; phylum Pseudomonadota; class Gammaproteobacteria; order Enterobacterales; family Enterobacteriaceae; genus Rosenbergiella; species Rosenbergiella collisarenosi. The sequence continues at coordinate 40,182 of NZ_JABBFP010000009.1, forward strand.
GGCAGCTGATTAACGCGATTTTACATGACGAGCTTGATCATGCTGAATGCCGCACCCTACCAATCTTTAACTTAGAATTTCCTAAGCACATCCAAGGTATTAACCCAGAGATCCTTGATCCACGATCGAGTTGGAATAGTCCTGTTGAGTGGGAGTCTAAAGCAAAGGTATTGGCACAGCAATTTATCGACCATTTTGCGCCTTATACCGATACTGACGCCGGTAAAGCATTGGTCAGTGCTGGGCCACAGCTTAATTCATAAATATGTCCCCCACCCCGTCAGAGGGTGGGGATCACTAGGTGCCTTCGTTTACAACCGGCTGTTTACCAGAAGGTAAAGGAAGCCATGCGCGAATTTTGAGTCCACCCTTGTCACTGACATCAAAGCTAAGCTCTCCCTGATGAGCGTCAATAATACGCTGTACTATTGCCAGCCCCAGCCCCGTGCCGCTAGTCGTCCTGGCACTGTCCCCTCTAACAAAGGGTTGTAAAAGGTGTGCGATCTGGTCTTTATCAATACCCGAACCGTCGTCTTCAACTTGAAACCATGCTCGATCCAATTCTCGACCACTGCTGACTCGAATCCAACCATTACCGTAACGCGCAGCGTTCACTACCATATTGGCCACCGCACGTTTGATACCTAACGGGTTGATATCCAGTAGTAGCTCGTCGCTCATTACGTCATTTTCTATTTCACGTTCATAGCCACTCTCTGCAGCAACCACCTCACCTAAGACGCTATTAAGATCAACTCGCTCTTTCTGAATTTCTTGTCCGGTACGCAGGTAATCGATAAATTGCTCAATGATTGCGTTACACTCTTCAATATCTTTATTAATCGAGTCGGCTAGATATTGTTCATCGGCACCAATCATTTCAGTTGCTAATCGAATACGGGTTAAAGGTGTACGTAAATCATGGCTAACACCCGCCATTAAAAGCGTCCGATCGTCGGCTAATTGCTTAACTCCAGCAGCCATTTGGTTAAAAGCTCGCGTAACGGAGCGAACTTCTGACGCACCATATTCCCTAAGCGGTGGCGGGATCTGCCCTTTGCCGACCTGTAGCGCGGCATGTTCAAGAGCGACCAATGGACGGTTTTGCATTCGAATAAATAACCAGGCACCAACGATAGCCAAGAGCATAATCATCAGGGTGTAACGAAAAAGAGGCGAGAAATCCCCTTGATGAATTTCGGTGAGCGGCACTCTGACCCAGATATTCGGCGATAACCACGTTTTTAACCAAACTACTGGCGTCTTTTTGTTGACCTCTACACGTACGTCAGTAGGACCACCAAGTTGGTGAGCCATCTGCTCGCTAAGAAATTTATAGTGTTGTGCCCAACGTAATCCGCTCTCTTCCGCTGCGGAATTGGTATAGAGAGAAATCCCTAATTCACGGTAAATCTCTCGCCTAAAGGCAGGGGGAACGTCTAACTGCGTACCGTCTTCAAGCTGAAGCTTATCCGTCATCAACATTCTGACCTCATAAGCCAGAACTTTATTGAACTGTTGTAAACTCGGTAAGATTGCGAAGTTAAGGACGACTAGATAAGTGGTCACCAAACTCACAAAGAGTAATGAAACAATCAGTAGCAACATCCGCGCAAACGAGCTGCGCGGAGAGAAGCGAAGTTTTCTCATGCTTTGCTGCCATCGGGGACAAAAACATAGCCAAGGCCCCAAACAGTTTGGATATAGCGAGGATGAGCCGGATCTTCTTCCACCATTCTTCTTAGTCGAGAGATCTGTACGTCGATAGAACGTTCCATTGCGCTGTATTCCCGACCACGTGCTAGATTCATCAGCTTATCACGCGAAAGTGGCTCGCGGGGATGACTCACTAACGCCTTGAGCACCGCAAACTCACCACTCGTCAAAGGCATCGGCTCGTCTTCACGGAACATTTCACGAGTCCCTAAATTAAGCTTAAACTTGCCGAAGGTAATAACCGCTTCCTCTTGGGAAGGTGCACCGGGAAGTTCGTTCGCCTGACGACGGAGTACTGCACGGATACGTGCCAATAGCTCGCGTGGATTAAAAGGTTTGGGGATATAGTCGTCGGCGCCGATTTCTAACCCAACAATCCTATCTACTTCTTCACCTTTTGCCGTGACCATAATAATAGGCATGGGGTTACTTTGACTGCGTAGGCGACGACAGATAGAGAGCCCGTCCTCACCCGGCAGCATCAAATCGAGCACCATCAGGTGAAAAGATTCACGGGTTAACAAACGGTCCATTTGCTCAGCGTTTGCGACGCTACGCACTTGGAAACCTTGCTCAGTGAGATATCTTTCAAGCAATGCCCGTAAACGCATATCGTCATCGACGACTAAAACTTTGTAATTTTCCTGCATTCTAATAACTCCAAAGGCATTATCGCCAGCTATGCTATTTTTAAAAATAATGCTTACCGTGACAAATTTTATTGGTTTATATTCTTACTGAAATTGTTACAAAGCATATTTAACAGTATGTTAAGTAAAGATCTAACTATAGGTGATAGAGGAAAATAGTGTGAAAACCCAACTTATCACTCGTGCAGGCTACAACAAACTGAAACAAGAGCTCGACCAGCTGTGGCGAGAAGAGCGGCCAGAAGTGACAAAGAAAGTCACTTGGGCAGCCAGTTTGGGCGATCGTAGTGAAAATGCTGACTACCAATATAATAAAAAGCGTTTAAGAGAGATCGATCGCCGAGTTCGCTATCTACGTAAAAGCCTCGAATCGCTACGTATTGTCGACTACTCCCCTCAACAAGAGGGTAAAGTTTTCTTTGGTGCACAAGTGGCCATTGAGAATGATGACGGGGATACCCTCACCTTTCGCATCGTCGGCTACGACGAAATATTTGGTCGTAATGACTATATCTCGATCGACTCGCCAATGGCGAGAGCCCTGCTTAAAAAAGAGGTTGGCGATAGCGCGACCGTACAAACACCTGCAGGTCCAGCGGTATGGTACGTCAATCATATCAGTTATCCCGATACACCTCAGGAAAATCCTTAATCTGTACAGCCAGACTGGAAATTCATAGAGCATCGCCGTATAACTGTCAGAAAATTTACTTCCTTGAAAGCTACGAGCCACAATGAAAAAGCCGTTAAGTCAGATCATTGCTAACGAATTACAGGTCCGCGTTGAACAAGTCGATGCCACGATAAAACTTTACGACGAAGGGAATACCGTCCCTTTTATTGCGCGTTATCGTAAAGAAGTGACGGGGGGGCTTGATGATACCCAACTGCGTCAATTAGAAGCTCGCCTTACCTACTTACGAGAACTGGAGGATCGTCGACAAACTATCCTCAACTCTATTTCGGAACAAGGAAAACTCACTGAAGAGTTATCTCATTCTTTACATTCTGTATTAAGCAAAACGGAACTGGAAGATCTTTATCTCCCTTATAAACCCAAGCGCCGTACGCGAGGACAAATAGCGATTGAAGCCGGTCTAGAGCCGTTGGCCGAAAAGTTATGGGTATCCCCGCAGCTTGACCCTGAAACTACTGCTGCAGAGTTTATTGATAGCGAAAAAGGTATAAGCGATACGCGAAGTGCGTTAGATGGCGCTCGCTATATCTTAATGGAGAAATTCGCTGAAGATGCTTCTCTATTAGCTAAAGTTCGGCAGTATCTCTGGAAAAATGCTCATCTGGTATCGAAAGTCGCTCCAGGTAAGGAAGAAGAGGGGGCAAAGTTTCGGGACTATTTCGATCATCACGAACTTCTTGCGACCACCCCTTCCCACCGAGTACTTGCCATGCTTCGTGGGCGAAATGAGGGAGTCTTACAACTTTCACTGAACCCAGATCCTCACAGTGAAGAAACGCCAAAAGAGAGCTTCGGTGAGACGTTAATCAGCGAACACTTACAAGTCCGCATCGGTAATGCAGCAAGTGACACCTGGCGCAAGTCAGTCATTAGCTGGACGTGGAAGATAAAAGTGTTACTACACTTAGAAACCGAGTTGATGGGCACATTACGTGAGCAGGCCGAACTTGAAGCGATCGATGTTTTTGCACGTAACCTCAATGCACTACTGATGGCAGCACCGGCAGGAATGCGTGCCACGATGGGACTCGATCCAGGGCTACGTACTGGGGTCAAAGTAGCGGTTGTTGATGCAACAGGTAAACTGGTGGCGACCGATACCGTTTATCCACACACGGGCCAAGCCGCCAAAGCTGCCACGGCAGTAGCCACGCTCTGTCAGCGGCATAATGTCGAGTTGGTTGCGATTGGTAATGGCACCGCCTCCCGGGAAACCGAGCGCTTTTTCATTGAACTTAAAAAACAGTTTCCCGGTGTAAAAGCTGAAAAAGTGATTGTCAGTGAAGCGGGTGCATCGGTTTACTCTGCATCTGAACTGGCCGCATTAGAATTTCCAAACCTCGATGTTTCGCTGCGCGGTGCTGTTTCAATCGCCCGCCGACTGCAAGATCCTTTAGCAGAGCTAGTAAAAATAGATCCTAAATCTATCGGTGTCGGCCAGTATCAACACGATGTGAGTCAGACTCAACTCGCAAAAAAACTGGATACGGTCGTCGAAGACTGTGTTAATGCCGTAGGCGTAGATCTCAATACTGCGTCGGTTCCTCTCCTAACTCGTGTCGCCGGTTTAACCCGCATGATTGCGCAAAATATTGTGCAGTGGCGCGATGAACACGGCCGCTTTATGAACCGCCAGCAACTCCTTAAAGTAACCCGGCTTGGGCCAAAAGCTTTTGAGCAGTGTGCGGGCTTCTTACGGATCAACCAAGGTGATAATCCACTCGATGCTTCTACGGTTCACCCTGAAGCCTATCCTGTGGTTGAGCGAATTATTGCGCAGACTGATGAGCAACTCGCTTCGCTAATGGGTAATAGCACTGCCATTCGCGCTTTATCCGCCTCTCAGTTTACTGATGAACGTTTTGGTCTGCCTACCGTTAACGATATTCTCAAAGAACTTGAGAAGCCAGGTCGCGATCCTCGTCCAGAATTCAAGACGGCCACCTTTGCCGAAGGTATCGAAACGATGGATGATCTTACCCCAGGGTTAATTTTAGAGGGTACAGTGACAAATGTGACCAATTTCGGGGCATTCGTCGATATCGGTGTTCACCAAGACGGCTTAGTCCATATTTCTTCGCTCGCTAACCGCTTTGTTAGCGATCCACATGAAGTCATTAAGACCGGGGAAATTGTTAAGGTGAAGGTACTTGATGTCGATCTTGGTCGAAAACGTATCGCGCTAACCATGAAACTTGACGAGCAACCTGGTGAAGCCTCAACACGTCGTAGCCCTGCCCCTGAAAAAACGCCCCCTAAGCAAGCCCGTCAGGCATCGCGCCAGTCCGCGACGCAGGGTAATAGCGCGATGGGCGATGCACTCGCCGCCGCACTGAAGAAAAAGTAAAGCTGTAGCAATCCTACCCGAGGGTAGGATTGCTCTTTCTATAACTCACCCAATGTTTTGGTTACAACGACTTCTAGTTCAGCCAAGCCATCGATGTCTTTAATGAGTTGTTTGAAGGCAGGCTGCTGCATATGGGTGTCCAGAGCCTCTTGACTACTCCAGCATTCCAGCATCACGTAGCGATTATCCTGCTGAGTATCTTGTGTAAGTACATAAGACTGGCATCCAGCTTCCGCTTGCGCCTCGCGCTCTGCAGTTTTAAGTGCACGCAGAACGACACTCTCGCTCCCCGGATTGGCCGTAATATAAGCAATAACGTTGATTAAGGGCTGCATGATTAGTTCCTCGCTTCATTCATGTTTCTATTAGTGTAGAACGCTACCCGTATAACTTCCTACTCATCAATAAATTTCAAAATTTCCGCGCAGAACCGATCAGGATGTGAAATAAATGGGGCATGGGCCGCCTGTTCTATGACAACCGATTGGCTATTTGGCCACAAAATATCGGTCTGAGGCATACTCCTACGAGGGACTAAGCTGTCTAATGCTCCATAAATCCGTAATGTTGGAACGTCAACATTTGCAACGTTTTCACGTAGATCGCTCTGTTGTAAAATTTTCAGGCCCTGCTCAAGTACGGCTAACGAGGCTTGCGGTTGATCGATAATTGCCTGTTTTAATGTTTTGGTGTTGAGTGAGGCATTAGCCGTTCCCAAGCTTTGTAGGGTAATAAAGCGTTCAATCGTTCGCCGAAAATTGGTCGCTAATTGCAGTTGGAAGTCATCTAATACTTGAGGTTTTATCCCTGGCCATGCCTCTTTTTCAATGAAACAGGGTGATGACGCAACGAGGATCAGCTGTTTGACTTTATCCTTACATTCGAGGGCTATTTGCGTGGCAACTAAGCCGCCCAGTGACCACCCTACTACCACGCTCTGAGAGGGGACGATTTGTGCGACCTCTTTCGCCATGTCCTTGAGACTCAACACAGGGAAAGGCTGGCTTCGCCCGTAACCGGGTAGATCGACTAACGTAATAGTAAAGTGCGCGCTAAGTGGCGCTAAAATGAAATCCCAGACTTGCGAGTTCAATCCCCACCCGTGCAGCAGCACAAGTGAGCGATCTCCTGTTCCATAACGTTGGGTAAATAGGCTCATATTCTCTTTTCTCCTGGAGGTATAGCGCTATGTTAACAATCAAAAGTAGGTGTTGGATATGTATGCTACCGGTTTGGCATTCCGCAGTAGGGATTTGTTACCGATGCGAGAAAAAATTAACCCTCGATCAGCCTCGATGTTTACGATGTGCATTACCGAGCGAGTCAGTCGTTGGAGACTGTCCCGTTTGTCACCCTCGATCTATATCTTGGCAAGGCACTGTCGCTGCGGGTAATTATTCCCCACCTCTCAGCAAACTTCTTCACCAGTTTAAGTTTTCATCGCATACCGCACTTGCCGCCACGCTTTCGAGATTGATGTTGCTAAACTATTTGCGTTACCGACGCCACTATCTATGGCGCAAGCCGGATACTATTGTCGCCGTTCCTTTACATCCCAAGCGCTATCGCCAGCGAGGTTTCAATCAAAGCGACCTTCTCGCCCGACCTCTTGCCCGTTGGCTCGCGTGTACATATTGGCCTGATGCCTTGCGGTGTAACCAAATCAGAGTGGCCCAGCATACCCTAGGGCGTGCACAACGACAGAGTAACCAAAAACATGTCTACGACATCTGCGCCGATCTCCGTGATCGTCATGTCGCGCTCGTCGATGATGTCGTGACAACCGGAGCAACGGCGAGAGAAATTGTCGAACTTCTCCAGCTACAGCGGGTTGCGAGCGTGCAAGTATGGTGCCTGTGCCGTACCTTGTAGAGTCGCAGTGATGCGCGTAAGATAACTTTAAACATAGATTACATTGAGCGATGTCATATGATTCATATAACCGATACAGCCCAACAACATTTTGCAAAATTGCTCACTAAACAAGAGCCTGGCACCCAAATACGTGTCTTCGTCATCAACCCTGGAACTCCCACTGCCGAATGCGGCGTATCTTACTGCCCGCCTGATGCAGTAGAAAGTACGGATACCGAATTAAAATACGAATTTCTTACCGCTTATGTCGATGAACTCAGCGCCCCTTATTTGGATGAGGCGGAAATCGATTTCGTCACCGATAACCTCGGCTCTCAGCTCACATTGAAAGCTCCAAACGCAAAAATGCGTAAGGTTTCTGACGATGCGCCGTTGATCGAACGTGTTGAGTACCAGTTACAGGCACAGATCAATCCGCAACTTGCAAGTCACGGCGGAAAGGTTTCGCTAATGGAGATCACGCCCGAGGGCTACGCTATTCTACAATTTGGCGGCGGATGTAACGGCTGTTCAATGGTCGATGTGACACTCAAGGAAGGTATTGAAAAAGAGTTACTGGCGACCTTCCCTGAACTTAAGGGTGTCCGCGATCTGACTGAACACGAGCGTGGTGAGCATTCTTATTACTAGACTAGCATGTCTGCCCGAGCGCTCGGGCAGACGCTTTAACAAATCTCGAGTTTAACCGCATGCTGAGAAAGTAAATTCAGTATAGGCTCAGGTGGCAGTTTATCTGTGAAGAGAGTATCAAGCGTCTCCATCCCCCCCAAACTCACCATCGCCTTTCGCCCAAATTTAGAGCCATCGGTCACCAACATGACACAGCGTGAGTTCTCAATGATAGCCCGCTTAGTGCGAACCTCGTGATAATCGAACTCAAGCATCGTCCCCGCCTCATCAATACCGCTGATCCCAATGACGCCGAAGTCGAGCCGAAACTGCGAGATAAAATCCATTGTCGCTTCACCAATAATCCCTCCATCCCTAGCACGTAGGGTTCCCCCAGCAATAATGACGCGAAAATCGGTCTTGGCCATCATCAACTGTGCGACATTGAGATTATTTGTCACGATTTGCAGATTACGATGGTTCATTAAAGCGTGAGCAACCGCTTCGGGCGTGGTACCGATATCGATAAAGAGCGTCGAGCCGTCCGGTATCTGCTGAGCGACTTTCATCGCAATACGGGTTTTGGCACTTGAGTGCATCATCTTTCTATCATGCCAATCCGTATTTTCCGCACTCGAAGGGAGGGCTGCTCCCCCATGATGACGTTGGATCAAGTTTTGTTCCGCGAGATCATTAAGGTCGCGGCGGATAGTTTGTGGGGTAACAGAAAAGAACTCGACGAGTTCTTCAGTGCTCACATACCCCTGGCGTTTCACCAACTCAACGATAGCATCGTGTCTCTGCGTCTGTTTCATCGAAAATCCTTGCTAACGCTTTTTAAGAGCGGTTTGGCTATCAACAAACGCCATAGCTAACCCAATGACTAATCCAACAATATAGGCCATATTACTCATCGGATTACCGAAGACACCGTAATATCCAGCCGCAAGCCAGAGTAGCGCAAAAACGATTAAGCCCCGTTCCAAATAAATACCACTTTCCGGGTCCCGTTCGCCGCGTAACCAGCTATATCCCATCAGCGCATAGACGACTCCCGAAAGCCCTCCAAACCAGATGCCGCTAAATTTAGCTTGCATCCACCCGGATAATAAAGCAGCGATAACGGTAATTACGAATAATTTACCACTGCCTAGGCGCTTCTCAATCACACCGCCTAAATACCACCACCACATGATATTAAACACGACCTGCATTAGACTGAAGTGAATAAAAATATGACTGACCCAGCGCCAAACCTGTAGACCTTGTGTGTTATCCGCCGGCCAACTGAGCCAATAAAAAAACGGCTGCTCACCCACGAACATTAAGAGGAGATAGACCACAATCACTAATGCCATTACCGTCAGCGTCAGAGGCCCGGCCCGATCTTTAATATTGCGCCATAAATCAGCCTTCGGATAACCGAGGCGAGTGCCAGCTCGCCCGCTTTGCCAACTTGCCGCAAGGTACCGAGGATTTGAAGGGTCACGAATGAACTGCTGTAGTGCAGTGTTTACCGCCTCTACTTTCTGCTCGTCATCTAGAAATAAAACGTAATTCTCTTGCTGCTCAATGTGTAGCTTGATGCCCTGCGTCGCCATATAATCAACAAAAGCATAGGCCATACGCGGATTTGTAAATTCTGTCACTCGCACCATAACGTCTTCACTACCTTGTTTAATCGGAATTAAGCTTCATTAACTATTTGGCTGGGGAAACGTGCGTACCACGCATCAAAGCCCCCATCGACACTATACACTTGGTCAAATCCTTGGTTAAGGAGGTATTGAGCCGCGCCTTTACTGCTGTTCCCGTGATAGCACAAGACCAGCACTCGTTGATCGAAGTCACTCTCTTCTACAAACTGATTCAATGAACCATTTGTTAAATGAAACGCGCCGCGAATGTGCGCGCGTTCAAAACTCTGCGGATCGCGAATATCGACTAAACGCGCTCCTTCTTGTAAGTACTTCTCTGCAGTGAGTACATCAATGCATTCGTAGGTGTCCATAATTCTTCTCAACGTTATTCTAGGTTTCATATAGTGTACCCGTAATTTCGCCTCGATTAACCTTTTCCCCCTCACGATTCAAAATCCACCTCACCTAAATGTTAGTTGTATCACGCTAATATGTTTTTTAATGGTTAAATATTGGCAAATATGTTTGCTTTCGATTATTATATTTTCGAAAACGAACATTATCGAAGGCCAATGAGCGAGGAGTGCACGTGGAAACCAAAGACTTGATTGTGATTGGTGGCGGTATTAATGGGGCTGGCATCGCGGTCGATGCGGCAGGGCGCGGCTTATCCGTATTACTGCTCGAAGCAAAAGACTTTGCCTGTGCAACCTCTTCGGCAAGTTCGAAACTCATTCATGGCGGCTTACGCTATCTCGAACATTACGAATTTCGCTTAGTGAGCGAAGCCCTTGCGGAACGCGAAGTTTTATTAAAAATGGCGCCGCAGCTGGCCTTCCCTATGCGCTTTCGTTTACCGCACCAACCCCATCTGCGTCCAGCATGGATGATCCGTGTCGGGCTATTTATGTATGATCACCTCGGTAAGCGTACCAGCCTCCCCGCTAGCCAAAGTCTTAAATTTGGGTCGGATTCGGCACTCAAACCGGAGACAACAAAAGGGTTTGAATATTCAGACTGCTGGGTAGACGATGCACGAATGGTGGTCGTTAATGCTCAAGAAGTGGTTGAGAAAGGTGGTGAAGTCCGTACTCGTACGCGAGTCACTCGCGCTTGGCGAGAAAATGGCCTATGGCAGGTTGAGGCCGAAAATATTGATACGGGTGAAGTGTTACGCTGGCAGGCCAAAGGATTGGTTAATGCGGCAGGCCCTTGGGTTAAAGATATTTTCGATAATCAGTTAACGATTAAATCACCTTACGGCATACGACTGATCAAAGGTAGCCATATAGTGGTGCCTAAAGTCCATGATGAAAAGCAAGCCTACATTCTGCAAAACGAAGATAACCGGATCGTCTTCGTTATCCCGTGGATGGATGAGTTCTCGATTATCGGTACCACAGATGTCGAGTACAAAGGGGATCCTCTCGCGGTGAAGATCGACGAGAAAGAAACTGCATATCTGCTCAAGGTTTATAACCAATACTTTAAGCGCCAACTAAGTACCGAGGATATTGTGTGGAGTTACTCCGGTGTGCGCCCGCTGTGTGATGATGAATCGGACTCACCACAAGCCATCACTCGTGATTATACTCTTGACGTCCATGACGAGCAGGGTAAGGCACCGCTTCTCTCCGTTTTCGGCGGAAAACTGACGACTTATCGTAAACTTGCGGAACACGCTCTCGAGAAGTTAACTAAGTACTATCCGAATATCGGGCCGGCTTGGACTAAAGAGTGTGTCTTACCGGGAGGTCACTTTACCGGGACCCGTGAGGAATTTACCCAACACTTACGTAAACGCTATCCGTTTATTAGCGCAGAGATGGCTCGCCATTACGCCAGAACCTATGGAAGTGATACTGACAAATTACTCAAGGGCATCACTAGTCTAGAACAGTTAGGGCAAGATTTCGGCCACGGCTTTTATGAAACAGAACTCCGTTACTTGGTCGATCACGAGTGGGTACGTACTGCTGAAGATGCACTATGGCGTAGGACGAAGCAAGGGATGTGGCTGGCGCCAGATCAACAGTCTGATGTCGCAAGCTGGTTAGCCCGGTATCTATCATCCTCAGCGACCGCTGTGACCTTGTAAGATAATAACCACTATAAAAAAACCGGGCTCTGCCCGGTTTTTGCGTCTTAGCCGACGAGCTGACGAACCATTCGTCTTAATGGCTCTGCCGCCCCCCAAAGTAACTGGTCTCCCACTGTAAATGCTGAGAGGTACTCTGGTCCCATATTGAGTTTACGCAGGCGCCCTACTGGTGTTGAGAGCGTACCTGTGACTGCGGCTGGAGTCAGTTCACGCATCGTTAGCTCACGATCATTAGGAATAACTTTGACCCAAGGATTATGAGCCCCAAGCATCTGCTCAATCTCTGCTAGAGGGATATCTTGCTTAAGCTTGAGGGTAAAAGCCTGACTATGGCAACGCAGCGCTCCGACTCGCACACAGAGTCCATCAACAGGAATAATCTGCTGTGTCGCTAAAATCTTATTTGTTTCTGCTTGGCCTTTCCATTCTTCTTTGCTTTGGCCATTCGGAAGTTGCTTATCAATCCAAGGAATGAGGCTACCGGCTAGAGGGACGCCAAAATTATCGGTCGGTAAAGTACCCGAACGAGTAAAGTCAGTGACGCTACGTTCGATATTAAGTATCGCGGAAGCCGGGTTCTGTAACGTGGTGGCAACATGGTTGTGGAGCATACCCATCTGCGTTAAAAGCTCACGCATATGACGAGCCCCGCCCCCTGATGCCGCCTGATAAGTCGCTACCGACGCCCACTCTACTAAGTTTTGGGTAAAGAGGCCGCCCAGCGACATCAACATTAAACTGACGGTACAGTTGCCGCCGACAAATGTCTTCACACCCCGGTCAATCCCTTCTGCAATGACTTTCTGGTTCACTGGATCGAGGATAATGATTGCATCATCTGCCATACGCAGCGTTGACGCGGCATCGATCCAGTATCCTTGCCAGCCCGCTTGACGTAACCGTGGATATACATCGCCCGTATAGTCACCACCTTGGCAGGTAACGATGATATCAAGGCTCTTTAACGCATCGATATCATAAGCATCTTGTAAAGTCCCTTGGCGATGTCCTGCAAAGACAGGCGCTGGCTGACCATGCTGTGAAGTCGAAAAAAAGACTGGATTAATGACAGAGAAGTCATTTTCTTCATTCATGCGCGACATAAGCACGGAACCCACCATGCCACGCCATCCAATAAACCCTACATTTTTCATGATGTGCCTGCTGTAATTATAAATATGCTGCATATCGCTAGATGGATATGTCTGCACTCCCACCGATGGGAATGATACTATCAAACTCTACAAAAACTGGACGTACTAGCAAGTGAAAAAAATCGATAATCAGTGCTTAATTTATCATCTGCCTAATACTGACGACGCGTAAGGATAGCTATTCCCCATGACTGAACTTTTTTCTGCGGCCGTTTTACTCATCTTAATTATGGATCCGCTGGGAAATCTTCCCATTTTTATGTCGGTATTGAAGCATATTGATCCGAAGCGCCGGCGCGTCATTATTATTCGAGAACTGCTGATTGCTTTATTCATTATGCTACTGTTTTTGTTCACTGGCGAAAGAATGCTGTCCTTCTTGAACCTAAGAGCTGAAACGGTTTCTATTTCTGGGGGCATCATTCTATTCTTGATTGCCATTAAGATGATATTTCCGTCACCTGAGTCAAACACATCGGGCTTACCCGCTGGAGAAGAACCTTTCTTAGTCCCTCTCGCCATCCCTTTATTGGCAGGACCTTCATTACTTGCAACATTGATGCTGATGTCACATCAATATCCTGGCGATATGGGAATGTTGGTGATCGCGTTATTTGTCGCTTGGGGAATTACCGCGGCCATTCTAATGATGTCAGGTCTGTTCTTACGTCTATTGGGCTCGAAAGGGGTTAATGCGCTAGAGCGGCTAATGGGGCTGATTCTAATTATGATTGCGACACAGATGTTCTTAGATGGGATACGGGCATATATGAAGCTATGAAAAAGGGCCGCTTAGCGGCCCTTTTTTTGGATTAGGAGAGCAATTCAAAGGCAATCATGCCAATGATACCCCCCGTTATACCGAGGATCGTTTCCATCATCGTCCATGTTTTTAAGGTTTCAACCTCTGTCGCTCCAGTAAAGCGTCCAAATAACCAGAAACCGGCATCGTTTACATGGCTAACGATAATCGACCCCCCGCCAATACAGATTGAGAGTGCAGCTAGCTGGGCACCGCTATAGTGAAGAGGCTCAATCACTGGCATGATCAGTCCAACGGCGGTCAAGCACGCGACGGTAGCAGAGCCTTGAATAATCCGTACGACACCCGCCAGAATGAAACAAGAGAGCGCGACCGGTAGCCCTAACCCCGTTAGTGAATGGCCAAGCGCAGGCCCGACACCCGAGTCGACCAGTACCTGCTTGAAGACCCCTCCGGCACCAATCACTAGAAGAATGATCCCGGCAGGTTGTAGGGCTTCACCGCAGATTGCCATGACGCGTGACTTATCCATACCCTGGCGGTAGGCCAGGCCGTAGATAGTGATCAGAACCGCGATAAGGATAGCGATAAACGGGTGTCCGATAAACTCGAAGCATTCGTAGAGGCGACTTCCCTTATCAATAAAATTGGCAGCAATAGTTTTCAAGCCCACCAAAATCAGTGGAAACAGGATCAACGAGAGACTAAATCCGAAAGACGGCAGTTTGTCCTTAGCCACCTCGGGGAAACTATCTGCCGCAGGGGAGGCAAATTGTACACGCTTAGCAATAAAATTACCGAAAAGCGGCCCGGCGATAAGCATTCCCGGAATCGCGGCACAGAGACCGAGTAGGATCATCCAACCAAAATCTGCATGCATCTGAGAGGCGAGTAGCATAGGTGCAGGGCCAGGGAGCACAAACGCCGCGGCGGCGGCAACCCCAGCAAAAAGGGGAATAACAAGTTTAACCATATTGTCATTAGTACGGCGAGCCACGGCAAATGCAATACTAATAAGTAATACAATAGCAACTTCGAAAAACAGCGGTAATGCGCAGATAAAACCAGCCGCCCCCATTGCATAATGCGAGCGTTTTTCGCCAAAGGTCTTCAACATACGAATCGCAATTTGGTCAACAGCACCCGTTTCATGCAGTATTTTGCCAAACATCGCGCCTAGGGCGACAACGACCGCGAGGAAACCCAGCGTACCGCCCATCCCTTTTTGCATAGTTTCGGTAATTTTATCGAGGGGCATCCCTGAAAAAATACCGGCGCCAACCGAAACGAGCATTAAGGCGACGAACGCGTGCATTCGTGCCTTCATGACTAAAAATAGGAGCAGTATGACAGAGCCTGCTGCCGTTAATACAAGTGTTGCCGTGCTCATGAATCGACCTTATTGGATATTAGTTTTTATCGTTGCAACAGTTTCAGCAATGACATCATCTAGTGAATGGCTAATATCAACGACTAATACATCAGCTTCTGAACCATTCGGTTCTTCCAATGTATCGAATTGAGTCACTAACATATTTGTTTTGAAAAAGTGGCCTTTACGCGCCTTTAAACGCTGTTCGATAGTCTCGAAGTCGCCTTTCAAATAGATAAACTTAAGATTTTTATTACCATTACGCAGAATATCGCGATAGCTTTTTTTCAACGAGGAGCAAACGATGATCGAAACTTTTTGCGTACGCTGCATGGCAAAGGCCGCATCGTTGATAGCTTGCAACCAAGGCGCCCTGTCTTGATCATTCAAGGGTTCGCCTTCTGCCATTTTCAAAATATTGGCACGCGGATGTAAAAAATCACCGTCTAGGAAAGCAGTCTGTAGCTGTTGTGAGACTTGGCTTGCAACTACCGATTTTCCACTGCCTGAGACACCCATCAGGACAAATACATAATGCTGAGAAGAGGCTTCTGTCATAACTGCTCCAACCTTAGTCATTCACGATGTTACCGATAACAATTTAATAACTATTGTTATAGCTTGTCGGTTGAAGCGCAATCTATTCGTTAACAAAAGGCCTAAACTGTGAAGTGAATCATAAAAATGATTAAATACTGCCCCCAGTTCTGAGGGAAAATCCTAAATCGACACAGGGGGAGTCACAGTCTTTGCCTGAAAGACGGTTCAATAACATCTCCGCTGCAATTTTCCCCATCTTTTTCCTAGGCGTAACAACGGTTGCTAAGGTTGGCGAGACATTTTCGGTAATATCATGACCGTGGAATCCGGCTATCGCTATCTGCTGAGGAACGGGAATATCTTGGCGTTGGCACTCAAACATAGCCCCGATCGCTAGGTCGTCATTCGTACAGAATATCCCATCGAGATCGGGATAACGCTGTTGTGCAAGTCTCAGTAATTCCCCACCCGTACTAAATGAGGAGGGTTGCTCACTCATTACAGTACAAGGTATAAGCCCTGCGGCTTCCATAGCCTGACTATAGCCCGTCTTTTTTTGTAAGGTACGCTCGTCAAGACGCGCACCCAAATAGACAACATGTTGATGCCCCTGCGCTATCATGCTTTCAGTCATTTGCCGAGCAGCCTCGATATTATTAAAACCCACTGCCATATCTAAATAAGGTGAGGAAGAGTCCATAATTTCTACAACAGGGATCCCGGCCACCTCTAACATACGCAAAGTTCCAGGGGTATGTTGACGCTCGGTTAAGATGACCCCATCCACGTTCCAACCAAGAAGAGAACGAAGTTGGCGCTCCTCTTTCTCTACCTGATAGCCAAAGTGAGCCACTAGCGTTTGATAACCGGCTTTGTCTGTGACCGACTCGATACCTTGTAATACATCAGCGAAGACGTGGTTAGTCAGTGAAGGGAGTAATATCCCTATCGCCCTGCTCGTGGCATTCGACAGCATATCCGGTACACGATTTGGAATGTAGCCAAGCTCATCAAGCGCAAAAGCTATTTTTTCGCCGAGTAAAGTAGAAACTTGCTGAGGATTACGCAGGTAGCGGCTGACCGTCATTTTCGTCACGCCAACACGGTCGGCAACGTCTTGCAAGA
Source organism: Rosenbergiella collisarenosi (assembly GCF_018494085.1). Taxonomy (GTDB): domain Bacteria; phylum Pseudomonadota; class Gammaproteobacteria; order Enterobacterales; family Enterobacteriaceae; genus Rosenbergiella; species Rosenbergiella collisarenosi. The sequence continues at coordinate 56,771 of NZ_JABBFP010000009.1, forward strand.
TGGGCCTTTTTTTCTTCATTACGCTCAATATTTGGTCAGTATAGTTAGATTAATAGTAACACTATTTTACACTAGCCAAAAAAAAGAGACGGCTATCTGGAAGCCGTCTCACATTACTACCTTATATTTTTAAACGGGTGGTAGGTCAAAAATAAGAATTTCTGTCTGCTGCTCAGCCGTGATGATAATGTCTTGCTCATCCCAGATAGCCGCAGCATCACTGGTCTCAAGTATTTGGTCGTTAATCACCACATTACCTTTTACCACTTGGATCCAGACTTTACGATTCGCAGTAAAAGAGAGTTTCCCCTCTTCTCCCGCCGCGAATATCCAGCGGGAAAGCGTCATATCCTGATAAACTTTTAGTGATCCCTCTCTCTCATCAGGAGTAAGTATATAGTGACGCCCGGGCTGGTCAGCAAACTTACGTTGCTCATAACGGGGAGTCACATTCTGTTCATTAGGCATGATCCATATTTGGTACAGATGAAGCGCCTGTTGGTTATCAGGATTATATTCAGAATGGCGAACTCCTGTACCAGCACTCATGATCTGGAACTCCCCTGCAGGAATCTGTTCCTTATTACCCATACTATCCTGGTGCTCAACGACGCCAGAGAGCACGTAAGTCAGAATTTCCATGTTTTGATGAGGATGCGTACCAAATCCTTTGCCTGGTGCGATAGTGTCTTCATTGATGACACGCAATGCAGAAAACCCCATAAAATTAGGATCGTAATACTCGGCAAATGAAAATGTATGCCAGCTATCCAGCCAACCGTGATGTGCGTGGCCGCGTTCTTGTGCTTTACGGATATAAATCATGGAAACCTCCTCAATTTTTTCTATAGTTTGAAGAGTTCCTGGGGAAAAAAATAGCTGAAAAACTTCACCGCTCTGTTCAAATTATATGAACGATAGTAAAAAAAAAGCCAGCACGCGGCTGGCTAAATACTGGAAGCAATGTGAGCAATGTCGTGTTCCGGAAGATGTCAGTCTCACCGGAACAAGATGAATGTTAATCGCAATAATTATCATTTGCAATAGCGTTATTAAAAATAAATGAGGTTTCTAATGAAAAATCTGATCGCAATATTAATCGTCCTCAATTCCATTGCAGCTTTTGCCGCTTATCCCACGAGTAACCCGACTTTAGGCCAGTCATCAACACAACAGCGTTTACAAAATGAGATGTCGACACAGCAGCAGCTACATCAGCAACAGTTACACCTCGAACAACAGAATAGTGCTCAGCAGCTTCAGCAAAGTAATCAGCAACACCAGCAACAGATGCTACGTAGAGTAGAAAGAGCTCAACCTTAGCGAGCAAAATCTGCGCCGATAAGGTCTATACGGTCAGTGCACAACATATCGACACCTTGGCCTAGTAACTGACGAGCGGTAACCGGATCATTGACGGTGTAAGCTAAAATACGAAGCCCGGCCTGTTTAATCTGTTCGATACGTGCTTGGGTAAGTAAGCGATAATTAAGATGAAGTGCGACGCACCCAAGCTCGCGAGTGGCAGATAGCCAATCATCCTGCCACTCGTGCATGAGGTATCCACGGGGTAGCTGTGGTTGCTCTAACTGCGCAGCCTTCAGGGATATTCGAGAAAATGATGACAATAAGGGATTTGGTAGGCCTTGCCAATATTCTGCAGCCGCGCGCGCGACTAAGCGACCGGTAAGATCTTCAACGCCAGCCGTCGGCTTAATTTCAATGTTTGCCATCATTTTGTAGCGCCGACAACGTTCAGCAACTTCTGCAAGAAGTGGCAATTTTTCTCCGGAAAATGACTCCGCAAACCATGCTCCAGCATCCGCGCTCTGTAGCCCGGCCCATGGTATATCTCCTGCGATCCCCTCTACGTTGGTAGTACGTTCGAGTGTGTCATCGTGTAATAGAAACACTTGCTGGTCGGCGGAGAGTTTTGCATCCACTTCGATCATCTTATGGCCATAGCGATGTCCACAGTCGATTGCCGTTAACGTATTTTCCGGCGCTAGATTACCTCCTCCGCGATGAGCAATTATTTTTGGGTAAGGCCATATTTCATTAGTCATCTAAGCGCTGTCCTGAAAGTGAATCAAAATAATGAAGAAACTGGACGGGTAGCGTCATACTTAATAAATCGCCGACCTCCGGGCATAGCGACTGGGCGACGCGCACGACCAGTGATTGCGTCCCTATTTTACCATGGATGATGTTATCTGCTCCGAGCATTTCAATCGCTTCCACCTCCACGATCAAGCCATTACTTGATGGGGTCATGGGTTCAACGTGAATATGTTCAGGGCGTATACCCAGAGTCACCGTTGACGTCAGCTGTTTTGTGACCTCCGTCGCTACTGGAATAGCATAACGCTTTGCAACTACCCAATGTCGACCATTAGGGCTTAGCTCCGCTGGCAATAAATTCATTGCGGGCGCCCCTAAGAAGCTGGCGACAAAAGTGGACTGTGGGCGCTGGTAAATCTCTGTAGGCGACCCAAATTGTTCAACCACCCCTTTATTCATGACTAACACGCGGTCGGCTAAAGTCATTGCCTCGACTTGATCATGCGTGACGTATAGGCTGGTGATTTTCAAACGATGGTGGAGGCGCTGAAGCTCTAGCCTCATCTGTCCCCGCAAGCGCGCATCAAGGTTAGATAAGGGCTCATCAAAGAGAAAGACCGCAGGCTCACGAATTATCGCTCTCCCCATTGCCACACGTTGCCGTTGGCCTCCGGATAATTCACGAGGATAGCGGGAGAGCAAGAGATCGAGCTCTAGACTTTTTGCAACAGTTATTACCCGTTGCTGGATATCTGTTTTCGCAATCCCTGCAATTTTAAGCCCATATCCCATGTTCTGTTCCACAGTCATGTGAGGGTATAACGCGTAGTTTTGAAAAACCATCGCCACTTGCCGGTCTTTTGGTTCTTTATTCGTCACACACTGTTCATCGATCCAAATATCTCCACTCGTCGCAGCCTCTAGCCCAGCAACCATTCGTAATAGTGTCGATTTACCACATCCAGAAGGCCCCACTATCACCACGAATTCACCCTGATGGATCGTGATATTGAGCGGTTTAATAATTTGATTTTTTCCATCGTAACTCTTAGTTAATGCTTGAAGTTGTACACTTGCCATTAATTATTTCTCACTCTCGATTAATCCTTGAACAAATGCACGCTGCATCACTAAGACAACAATAAGAGGCGGTAGTAGAGTTAAAAACACTGCGGTCATGACCTGATTCCAATGTGAAATACCGTCCCCACTACTGATCATGCCGCGAATTGCTGCGACAGCGGTGGCAACGTGACTATCGCTCGTAATGACCAGCGGCCACAGATATTGATTCCAACCAAAAATAAAGATAATCACGAACAGCGCAGCTAATGGTGTTTTGGAAAGTGGTAGGACGATATGTATAAAGAATTGCCAAGGGCTGGCGCCATCAATACGCGCGGCCTCCATGAGTTCCTGAGGTAAAGACATAAAATACTGCCTTAATAAAAACGTCGCCGTAGCCGACGCCAACATCGGTAAGATAAGCCCTGCAAAATTATTATCCATGCCTAGCTGGCTCACGATACTCACAGTAGGAAAGATACGAACTTCAACCGGCAACATCAGAGTAATAAAAATTAACCAGAAACAGAGGTTGCGTAGCGGAAATCTAAACCAGACCAGTGCGAAAGCTGAAAGGGTCGAAATCGTGATTTTTCCGAGCGTAATCCCCAGTGCCATCAATAAGCTATTAAAGAGTAATTTGGAAAGCGGTATATTTTGCCCGCCGACACCGTGAATGAGGAGTAAATGAATATTTTCAATAAAGTGTCGGCTTGGAAGTAAAGGGAAGGGCATCTGTGCAGCCTGTTGATCATTAAGCGTGGCCGCAACAAATACGATGTAAAGAGGAAACAGAATGATAAAGCCAGCGCCCCAGAGAATAAGATGACTGAGCGCTGTCAATTTACGATGTTGTTCTATCATTGATAACGTACCTTGCGATCAATAAACCTAAATTGGACAATCGTCAGTAAAATAACGATCGCCATCAGAATGACTGATTGTGCTGCAGAGGATCCCAGGTCTAACCCAGTAAAACCTTCACGGTAAATTTTATAAATCAACGTCGTCGTCGCTTGAACTGGCCCACCTTGTGTAATGGCGTCAATAACCGGGAAGGTATCGAAGAAGGCGTAGATGATATTAACGACTAATAAAAAAAATGAGACTGGGGTCATTAAGGGTAAAGCGATATGTATAAAGCGACGAATCGGTCCTGCCCCATCTAAGGCAGCAGCCTCGATCAGAGAACGTGGAATAGATTGCAATGCAGCGTAGAAAAAAAGGAAGTTATAACTAATTTGCTGCCACACTGACGCAACGACGACAAGAAATAAAGCCTGATGGCTATTCTGAGCGCTATTCCAATGGTATCCATGCAGCACTAGCCAATGGCTTACGATACCGGGACCGGGGCTAAAGAGAAAAAGCCACATTACCCCCGCGATGGCTGGGGCAACGGCATAAGGTAGTAAAAAGAGTGTTTGGTAACATTTTTTCCCGCGGATAACGTGATTGACTAATGCGGCTAACACTAACGCAATAGTCAGCCCCCCTCCCGCGACTAATCCGCTAAAAATAAACGTAGTTTTAAACGATTCAAGATAATAACTATCTGTGAATAAATTTTGAAAATTCAGCCAACCACTAAACTGACTCGAAAATCCGAAGGGATCGCTTGTTTGAAGCGACGACCAGAGAGCTTGAGCGGCCGGCCATAGGAAAAAGATAAAAGTGATAAGCAACTGCGGTGCAATAAATAAGTAAGGAAGAAACGATGCTTTAAAGGTCGTAGCAGGGGATGTAGCCATGGCGTAATCTCTTAAATAGTCGGAGAGGTCACCCTCTCCAATCATTATTTAACTTGTTGATGAAAGCGTTGTAGTTGCTGGTTACCGCGCTCAACTGCACTATCAAGAGCCTCTTTAGCGGTCTTTTTACCCGTCCACACCGATTCCAGTTCCTCGTCGACGATGGTTCGAATTTGCGGCATATTGCCTAACCGTAGTCCTTTGGTGTAGGGCAAGGGGTCTTTATTAAGCATCTGCTTAATAGCCGTTTGCGCACCTGGATTTTTGCTATAAAAACCTGCGTCTTTCGTCTGCTGATAAGCCGCTGTAGTGATAGGGAGATAGCCGGTTTTCTGATGCCATTCGGCAGCAATGTCTGGCTGCGCGAGGAAACGGAGAAACTCAGCAACACCTTGATAAGCTTCTGGTGTCTGACCTTTCAATACCCACAAGCTAGCACCACCGATCATCGCATTTTGTGGCGCGTCTTTAGCTCCCTGTTGATAAGGCATCGGTGCAACCCCGTAGTCGAATTTAGCAGAATGTTTAATATCGGCTAACGAGCCTGAAGAGGCGGTGATCATTGCGCACTCTCCGGAGTAAAACGCCTTTGTCGGCTCATCCGTACGCCCTAAATAGCTAAAGGTTCCGGCGTTTTTCATACGTGCTAGTTGCTCAATATGTTGCACCTGCAAGGGACCGTTAAAAAGTAGCCGCGCATCTGTACTATCGAAACCATTGTTGGCCGTTGCGACCGGTAGGCCATTCCACGCACTGAATTCTTCCAACTGAATCCATCCCTGCCACCCGCTACTGTAGCTACAGGTTTGCCCTGCTTTTTTAAGCGCTATCGCGTCTGTCTCGAGTTCTTGCCAAGTAGTGGGTGCCTTATTTGGATCGAGTCCAGCATGCTTAAACGCATCTTTGTTGAAATATAAAACCGGGGTTGAGCTATTGAAGGGTTCTGCAATCATGTGGCCAGTTTTTGCATCCGAATAATAACTGAGGATAGCAGGAACGAATTGCTTCTCATCTACAGGTGTCTTCGTCTGTCCAAATAATTGCCATGCAGGAACGATAGCATGTGAGGCCATCATCGTTGCCGTGCCCACCTCGTAAACCTGCAACAGTGCGGGAGGATGCCCCGCACGAATAGCAGCAATACCGGAAGCAAGACTCTGCGAATAATCGCCTTTGTAGACCGGGGAAATATGGTACTGGCTGTGTGTCTGATTAAACCGCTGCGCTAAGCTATTCACCTCAGTGCCAAGTTCGCCTTCCATTGAGTGCCAGAAAGGAATGTCCACTGGATCTGATGCATAAGAGCTGAGCGTTACAAGACAAAGCCCCAGTAAGGAGCGGTGTAGAGAGGTGCGTAACATAGTAATATCCCAATAAGATGCATTAAATGATTACAAATATTGGTCATTACCATGACAGTAAAAAAAGACAGAAATAGAACAGATTAATGACAGTTTCGTGACAGGTATTATTGAGACATAAAAAAAGGAGATGACTTAGCATCTCCTTTTATCACTACAGGCTTAATTACGCCTCGATGGCGACACGTAATTTTTTCATCGCGTTCTTTTCAAGCTGACGAACGCGCTCGGCTGAGACACCATATTGGTCAGCCAGTTCCTGCAGGGTGATTTTGTTATCATCATCCAACCAGCGAGCACGAATGATGTTTTGGCTACGCTCGTCAAGGGTCATCATAGCATCAGTGAGTTTGTCCGCTGCGTGCGAGTCCCAGTTATCTTCTTCGATACCATCGGCAAAGTCTGACGTTTTATCTTGAAGATAAAGAGCCGGAACCAGGGATTTACCTTCTGCGTTATCGTCGTCAGACGTTAGATCAAAGGCCATATCCTGAGCAGACATGCGGGATTCCATCTCGCGTACATCTTTACTGCTCACGCCCAACTCGCGTGCGACCATTTCAACTTCGTCTTGATTAAACCATCCTAAGCGTTGCTTAGTTTTACGCAAATTGAAGAATAACTTACGCTGTGCCTTGGTTGTCGCAACCTTAACGATTCGCCAGTTACGTAGGACGTACTCATGTATTTCAGCCTTGATCCAGTGAACGGCAAAGGATACTAGCCTTACCCCGACTTCAGGATTAAAGCGGCGAACGGCTTTCATCAAGCCTATGTTACCTTCCTGAATAAGATCGGCCTGAGGTAAGCCATAACCTGAATAGTTACGAGCAACGTGAACCACAAACCGCAGATGTGACAGGATCAGCTTTTTCGCTGCATCCAGATCAGACTGGTAATGCAGCCGTTCTGCTAATGCTTTTTCCTCTTCGGCCGACAGCATCGGGCAGCCATTGGCAGCTCGGATGTAAGCATCGAGGTTACCTAAAGGAGCAATAGCTAAAGCTTGCATTTCGTTGGTCATTCAAACCCTCTCAATTAGTTGTGCTGTTCGTCCCTAAAACAGACTTATTACCTTACGCTAGCGTTGTAGTGTTATCACAAGCAACAAGTGCTATTGGATTAGAACACAAACTTATCCACAGGTTCAATTATTGTTGTGGGTAATTTATTCTAGCGCCTTTCCTTGGTATGCCGACAGAGTCGGCCAGATATCAAATAATACTATAGCAAAAAATATTGCGATGCATTAATCCGGTGTAAAACGACGTAAATGCTGAACTGTCGCTAACCAAGCAGCAACCCAACCGATCATCGCGGAGACTAATAACAACAATAATGCTTCGTCCCAAGAAAAACCTGACAGATCGAACGAGGCACTGAATACCGATGCCACATGTGAGACGACAGACTCTAGGCGAAATACCAATATCTCAGAGAAAATCAATGATAGAAATGCGCCAGCGAGTCCAAGCATGGCCCCTCCGTACACAAAGGGCCTCAGGATAAACCCATCCGTTGCACCAATTAATTTTTGGACATTGATTGTGTCGCGACGTGAGAAAATGCTCAATCGTACGCTATTGCCAATCACAAGGAATACGGCAACGACCATGAGCATACCTATCATCAGTGCGACATGCCCGGCCAACCCTGTTAACGCAGAGAGCCGAGCGAACCAGCTGTCATCCATGCGGACTTCGTCGATACCATTTATTTTGGTAATTCGGTCGCGCAAGGTATTCATCGTGTCAGTATTCTGGAAATCTAATTTTGGGGTGACAACCGCCACTGCCGGGAGCGGATTTTGCTCAAGCATATCCATCGCGCCACCGAAGCCGGACCAATTACGGAACTCGCTTAAGCTTTCTTCGCGAGAAAGGTAGTCAACGTGCTGCACGCCTTCCAGCTGTTTAAGCTGCTGCGTCACGTTTTCGGCAGCGTTGTCATCTAAAGTTTTAGAGAGATAAACCGTTAATTGTGGTGCCGGGTACCATTGTTTGGCGGCCTGGTCAACGTTCTTCCACACAATGTAGCACACGCTCGGTAATGTTAATGAAATAGCGATAACGGTCACCGTCAGAAGCGTAGCTAGGGGCTGGCGCAGCATATCCGACAGCATTCCTCGCCATGCATAGTGTAATTGTTCTTGCCATCCGCCACGTAATGCGCGTTGCTTAGAAACTTTCTTCTGTCTCGGTGCTCCCGGTTTTTTCAGGCGCTTATTCAATTTATTAACCGCTTTCATTCCTCGCCCCTGTATAACCGACCTTGGTTGAGATTCATTACGTTGTAGTTACGCCGTTCAATGAGGGAGATGTCGTGCGTCGCCATCAATACCGTCACACCGACCCGGTTAAATTCTTCAAATAAGCGAAGGATATCTTCTGAAAGCGCATGATCTAAGTTACCCGTAGGTTCATCCGCAAGCAGTAAGGCGGGTTTGTTAACCACTGCTCGCGCTATCCCTACACGCTGTTGCTCACCGCCTGAAAGTTGAATTGGGAAATTCCTCGCTTTATCAAGCAGCCCCACTTTATCCAGTGCTGCGGAGACACGCCGCCGAATATCTTCTTCACTGGCCCCAGAAATAATGAGGGGGATCGCGATGTTGTCATAGACGGTACGATCCATTAATAGATGGTGATCTTGAAAGATCATACCGATTTGACGACGTAAGAACGGAATTTCACTGTTTTTAAGGCGAGTGATGTTATGCCCGCTAAACCAGATTTGCCCGGCGCTCGGTCTTTCAATACCGCAAATTAGCTTTAGTAATGTACTTTTACCCGCACCAGAATGCCCGGTTAGAAATGCCATTTCTCCTTGGCGTAAATGAAAATCCACGCCCTGAAGGGCCTGACGCCCTCCTAAATAAGCTTTACTGACCTCTTCAAAGCGAATCATTCCGTTATTCCTCTCGGGCGAATAGCGCCTCTATAAAATCTTCAGCCTGGAATGGCCGTAAGTCATCAATCCCTTCGCCTACACCAATGTAGCGAATCGGAATACCAAATTGGTCAGCAATACTAAAAATCACGCCGCCTTTCGCCGTACCGTCCAGTTTAGTTAAGCTAATTCCCGTCAAGCCCACTGCTTCATTAAATAATTTAGCTTGGCTGATGGCATTCTGTCCGGTGCTGGCATCCAGTGTTAGCATCACCTCGTGTGGCGCATCTTCGTCTAGACGACTCATCACACGCGTAATTTTTTTCAACTCTTCCATTAAGTGTGATTTATTCTGCAAACGTCCAGCGGTGTCAGCAATCAGTATATCCACGCCACGGGATTTTGCCGCCTGAATGGCATCAAATATTACGGATGCAGAATCAGCGCCCGTATGCTGTGCAATCACGGGAATATTATTACGCTCGCCCCATACCTGTAATTGTTCAACCGCCGCTGCACGAAACGTATCCCCTGCCGCTAACATGACTGATTTCCCTTCAGACTGGTACTGCTTAGCCAACTTACCAATTGTTGTCGTTTTACCGACACCATTGACGCCAACCATTAGAATAACAAATGGATTTTTCCCTTCAACAGACAATGGTTGCTCAACCTTATGCAAGATAGCAGCCATCTCATCCTTCAGAATGCTATACAACGCTTCGGCATCTTTTAGCTGTTTGCGGTTGGCTTGTGCCGTTAAAGAGCGAATAATTTTCTGCGTGGTATCCATACCTACATCAGCGATAAGTAATTGTTCTTCAAGCTCTTCGAATAAATCGTCGTCAATTTTTTTGCCACGAAATAGCCCTACGAATCCGCTACCTAGGTTCTGGCGGGTTCTGACTAAACTCTGTTTAAGTCGAGCGAAGAAGCCTGCCTTAGTCGGTCTTTCCTGCTCTTTAGGTGGGGTGATAGCCGCTAATTCGCTAACATCTTCCAGATTATTCTGAGGCTCAGGCGTAGCAGTACCTAGCACGTCGCTCTTATCAATCTCTTCAATATCTTGCAGAGGTTGGGGGATGTTAGCGGTCAGCTCTGGCTCTGGCTCTGGCTCTGGCTCTGGCTCTGTAGGAAGAGAGGAAGCCTCGCTACGCTCACTGTCAACAATAGACTGCTCTTCGACATTTTCAGCAGATATTTCTGCTGCAGGAGATGTCTCAGGAGATGTCTGTTGCTGAGCTGCATATTCTTGGTCTAACTCGGTTTGTGGCGCGCGCTCCTCTTGCTGGTGCTGAGCCGCCTCCTCATGAGACGAGGCAACCTGTTCCGGCTCTACTGCTTGGATATCGTCCTCAGCAGGCTGTTTTTCTTCGTCTTTACCAAAACCTAACCAGGAAAAAAAGCCACGTTTTTTTTCTTTTGCCATTGTTAGACAATGCTCCTTGCCAAGGCCGCCCAGAACGCTTGTCTGGAACAGATGCCACTGAAAATTATTTGTATCACTCAGTAATAAACTACTGCCATACTGCGACACTAATGGGATAATGGTTTATTCTACCATTTAACACGTACTGCATCACAGTTCCGATTCTGCGTTTATTCGGCGGTAAGCAGTAAAATTTAGTAATAAACCAATGTAAGTATAAACTATGAGCAAATCGGCAGGAAAAATTGGGCAAATACGGATTATTGGCGGGCAATGGCGCGGCCGTAAATTGTCTGTGCTTAACAGCGAAGGACTAAGGCCTACTACCGATCGTGTCCGTGAGACCTTGTTTAATTGGTTGGCGCCATGGCTCCCCGAGGCCAATTGCTTGGATTGTTATGCAGGGAGTGGGGCTTTAGGTATCGAGGCGCTATCGCGCTACGCAGCAGAAGTTACTTTACTAGAGAAAGATGCACATGTTGCTCGGCAACTTGAGCAAAATATACAAGTGCTTAAAACAAAGAATTTAACCCTACATCGCACAGATACTCTGCAATTCCTTGCTCAATCGACACCTAGTGCTCCGTTCAATATCGTCTTTATTGATCCCCCTTTCCGACGGGGTCTTTTAGAACACACGATAGAATTATTGGAAACTCAACAGTGGTTAGCTGATGACGCAGTGATTTATACCGAGAATGAAGTCGAGCAAGGGACGCCGAAAGTCCCGAACAACTGGACCTTGTATCGAGAGAAAGCCGCTGGCCAAGTTTGCTACCGTCTTTACCATCGCCAGTAACCAAGGGAGATTGCTATGTTAATTAATGCTGGCCGAGCTGTAATGTTATTTATTTGGGCTGTTTTATTACTTAATTTAATTCATCCTGCAACCAAACCTTTAAAATACTTTATAGATGTCGCTCTTATTTTCATGGTCGTCATGCATGGATTACAATTAGTGTTATTAAAATCTACTCAAATGGGATCTGCGCCTAAGCTATCGAGAAAGGACCAGATAAGAATATTTATTTTTGGTGTTTTCGAATTACTCTCTTGGCAAAAGAAAAATTTCCCTAAACAGTAAAACTAAAAGAGAGGTCTCCCTCTCTTTTAGTTTTTTACTTACATTTCGCGATATGATGCAATATAAGGCATCGCTTTATCGTAGCCTAATATCCCTCCATACAGAAATCCTCCAATTCCAGCACCGACTGCCGAAGCAGTTAGGCCGACCAACTGCGCAATGCCTCCAACGAGCCAACCACCCGCGCCACCATACTTACCACCTACTGCGGCGCCGGTACCGAACCCATCAATAGCACCGACAATAGATCCCCAAAAGGCGCCAGTGAAGTCACCATCGATTAAACCACCTGCACCCGATACTTTAACCAAATCATTTTGTGAAATTTCTTTCATACATTAACTCCTTAATAAGCTACAATATTGGATAAAATTATAAACTTCAAAAAAAGAATCTATGCATAGAGGTCACAACGTTATTGACGTTGTACGCTAACTCTATACTGAATCAGGTACAATTCAATAAGTTAAAAACTCATTAATTAAATAATTATTTGACAAGTATTTTGACACTTCAAATAAAAGGGAATACTACTTAAAAACTAAAAAAAAAGAACAACACCTAAGAAAGGCGTTTGATTTACTAATGGTAAATTTCTGTCTAATTTATCTTTAATTGATTATCTCTGGAAGGAAAAGCGTAATTGTGGGATGTCATATTATTCTCAAATATGAATAAAAAATAATATTAGCTATAAAATAGCCATTATTGAAAATAGACAGAGTCAATTTTCAATAATTCATAGGGCTACCCTAGGCGCCTTTTCTTACAAAGAAAGTGTAAGGCGTCTCCGTAGTGTGTGCGGTAATTAAGGTATGTTCCATAAATTCACAAAATCCTGGAATATCACGCTTAGTCGCGGGATCGTCGGCAATAATTTTGACAACCTGCCCCTCATCCATACTACGTACCATTTTTCTTACCAGCATTACCGGTTCTGGACAACGTAAGCCTTGAGTATCTAACAAGTGATCGTAATCGTCGGTTTTAATGTTCATACAACGTCTCGTACTTTGAAAATAGATGCAGTGTACTCCGCCGTACGGATGCACACAATTTTAGCCGCCGTGGCAAATTCTAGGTCAATCACGATTTGCATAATTGTCCTATATCGGTAAGATGCAGCCCGTTACCTTGCTCTTGAATAAGAGTAAGCCGTTTGGGTTCCCTCACCCCATTACACTAAAAAGGCGCATAATGTATCACTTAAATGATAAGCAGCGGAAAAACCTGCTGTTACCCTTGGCTATTTTCCATCTTCTAATCATCACTTCCAGTAATTATCTGGTGCAGCTCCCAGTCAGTATCTTCGGGTTTACGACAACATGGGGAGCCTTCAGCTTTCCTTTTATATTTTTAGCCACCGATCTTACTGTGCGTATTTTTGGAGCGATGGTAGCGCGGAGGGTTATATTTTATGCGATGCTTCCAGCGCTTGTGCTCTCTTTCATCATATCAAGTCTGTTTTATCAAGCCACTTGGCAAGGGTTCCAGGCTTTGACGACGGCTAATACTGTAGTCATGCGGATCGCTCTAGCCAGTTTCTGTGCCTACATGTTAGGGCAGTTCCTGGATATCTTCGTTTTTAATCGCCTTCGACAGGCTAGACAATGGTGGCTTGCCCCGGTTGCTGCAATGTTCTTTGGTAACCTCAGCGACACTTTAGCGTTTTTCTCGATCGCCTTTTTTAATAGTAGCGACGCTTTTATGGCTACACATTGGCAAGAAATCGCTGTCGTTGACTATAGTTACAAGGTTTTGATCTGCCTCGTCTTTTTTATTCCTGTTTATGGTGTACTCTTAAACACTATTATCAAGCGTTTACTTAGCCCGCGGCAGGTTCACTCTTTTAACCCCTAAAATGTTAGGCTGTATAAAAGAGAAATGAAATACAATATAGTTTGCAGCAACGTACTCTTACCGCTTTGATTACGACACACATTGTAAGGAACGGACTACTATGCGATATATCACACAATACTTAGGGATATTCTTAGTTGTATTAGGTTTGACAGCCTGTGATCAGAAGAAAGAAGACCCTAAACAAGATCAGCAAAGCGCTGCTCAACGTCAGCAGCAGAACATCTCATTACTTGATGGAAAGTTAACCTTTAGCCTGCCACAAGACATGAGCGATCAAACCGGTAAACTCGGAACTGAGTCTAACAATATGCACGTCTATGCTAATGGCAATGGACAACAAGCAGTGATCGTGATTATTGGTGATGAAACGCAACTGTCACTGTCGCAGCTCTCGCAAAAGCTGCAAGATCAGCAACGAAATCGTGATCCTCAACTCCAAGTCGTTGCCGATAAGTCGATAATGCTAGGCCATACTCAAGGCCAGCAATTGGACAGCGTCGTATCGACGAATAATCATAGTAACTGGTCTACAGTAGTCCTTGCTAAGCTAAACAACCAGCTTATTACTCTACAGATTTCGCTTCCGGCTGATAATCAGTCGCAGTCGCAAAGTATTGCCTCTGAGATTGTTCAATCAATCGTTATTCATTAGTCCCCATAAGGCCGTATGCGCTGCAAACGGCCTTATATCTCCCCTATCACCGGAACACACTTTACGCCCTCCTTACCTCAGTAAGAACAGTAGACTTTGTTCAGAAAATGAACCGAATGTGACTTCTATCACATAGATACAGTATACTTAGCCGCTTAATCGTGTATTTGAGCTGATAATTGATAGTTACTGATAGATGAAAAACTAACAATATTTCGTATAATTTTAGTGCCCACCGGCACAAATTTTCAAAGACCACTTAGCAAATTTCCGTCACTGTATAGGTAAATTTATGAAATTACGTAGGAAGCGTATTAAACCCATCGGTATTAATGATGTCACCATCATAGACGATGCCCGTTTACGTAAAGCTATTACTGCTGCTTCATTGGGAAATGCAATGGAGTGGTTTGATTTCGGAGTTTATGGTTTTGTGGCTTATGCATTAGGTAAGATTTTCTTCCCTTCTGCTACGCCTGGTATTCAGATGATTGCTGCGCTAGCGACCTTCTCCGTTCCCTTCTTAATTCGTCCTTTAGGTGGGCTCTTTTTCGGTATGCTGGGCGACAAATATGGCCGCCAAAAAATTCTTTCTATTACTATCGTCATTATGTCGATCAGTACCTTCTGTATCGGCTTGATCCCTTCTTATGCTTCAATAGGTATCTGGGCGCCAATACTGCTCCTCATCGCTAAGATGGCACAAGGCTTCTCCGTCGGGGGTGAATATACTGGCGCATCTATTTTTGTTGCAGAGTATTCTCCTGACCGTAAACGTGGTTTCATGGGGAGCTGGTTAGATTTTGGTTCGATCGTTGGCTTCGTCTTCGGTGCGGGGGTTGTTGTACTGATCTCAGCTATTATTGGCGAAGCTCGCTTTATGGAATGGGGTTGGCGTTTACCGTTCTTCTTAGCGTTACCCCTCGGAATGATCGGTCTTTACCTACGCCACGCTCTCGAAGAGACTCCGGCATTCCAGCAACATGTCGATAAGTTAGAACAAGGTGACCGTGAAGGCCTACAAAACGGTCCAAAGGTCTCTTTTAAAGACATTGCCACCAAACATTGGAAAAGCTTGTTATCTTGTATAGGTCTAGTGATCGCCACTAACGTTACCTATTACATGCTGTTGACCTATATGCCAAGCTACCTCTCCCATAATCTTCATTATTCGGAAGATCACGGAGTATTGATTATTATCGCTATTATGATTGGTATGCTATTTATCCAACCAATCATGGGGATGCTTAGCGATAGATTCGGACGTCGCCCCTTTGTTATCGTAGGCAGTATCGCATTGTTCTTTACCGCTATCCCAGCCTTCATGTTAATTACCAGTAATATTCTGGGGCTGATTTTCGCCGGGCTGCTAATCTTGGCCGTCGTATTGAACTGCTTTACGGGTGTCATGGCATCATCGCTACCGGCAATGTTCCCGACCAATATTCGCTATAGTGCTTTAGCTAGTGCATTCAATATTTCTATATTAATTGCCGGCCTGACACCAACCATTATTGCTTGGTTGGTCGAAGCTTCAAACAATCTCTTTATGCCAGCGTATTACTTGATGGTCGTCGCAATTATTGGACTGATCACGGGTATCTTCATGAAAGAGACCGCTAATAAACCGCTGAGTGGTGCCACACCTGCAGCATCTGATTTAAATGAAGCGCGTGAGATTTTACAAGAGCATCACGATGGCATTGGCCAAAAAATCGAAGATATTGATGAAGAGATCCAACGTCTAGAACAAAAACGTAGCCGCTTGGTTGACCAACATCCCGATATTAAAGAGTAATAAAAAAATACCCCCTCCGGGGGGTATTTCGGCACGCAAGGTAATGTTCTCCCCTCCCTGAAAGCGTAAGCTTTCTCTTTCCACAATTTTTACGAGAGTGCCCATGTCTGAATTTATTCTGCCCAACCGTCCACGAAGACTTCGTAAAACTGCGTCGATGCGTGAACTCTTTCAAGAGCAATCATTAAGCTTAAATGATCTTATCCTGCCGATCTTCGTTGAAGAGGGCGCAGAAGACTATCAGCCGATTAATGCGATGCCTGGAGTTGTCCGCATTCCTGAAAAACGACTGGCCTTCGAAATAGAACGATTCGCTAAAGCAGGTATTCGATCTGTGATGACGTTCGGGATTTCCCATCATCTTGATGAGACAGGAAGTGATTCTTGGGCAGAGAATGGTTTGGTCTCAAGAATGTCTCGTATTTGTAAAGATGCTGTTCCTGAAATGATTGTGATGTCGGATACCTGTTTTTGCGAATATACCTCACATGGTCACTGCGGTATTCTCTGTGCAAATGGTGAAGTGCATAACGATAAAACGCTCGTTAATCTCGGTAAACAAGCCGTAGCAGCAGCGCGAGCTGGCGCAGACTTTATCGCACCATCTGCGGCGATGGATGGACAAATTAAAGCAATTCGTCACGCCCTCGACCAAGCGGGTTTTGAAAATACGCCGATCATGGCTTATTCAACAAAATTTGCCTCGTCCTACTACGGTCCTTTTCGCGAAGCTGCGGGGACGGCTTTGAAGGGTGATCGCAAGACTTATCAAATGAACCCTATGAACCGTCGCGAGGCGATTCGCGAATCGTTACTCGACGAAGCAGAAGGTGCAGACGTACTGATGGTTAAACCGGCAGGGGCTTACTTAGACATTATTCGCGATATCCGCGAACGCAGTGACTTGCCATTGGCAGCCTACCAAGTAAGCGGTGAATACGCGATGATTAAGTTTGCTGCACAGGCCGGGGCTATTGATGAAACCAATGTCGTACTCGAAAGCTTGGGCGCGATTAAGCGGGCGGGAGCAGACACCATCCTCTCCTACTTTGCCCTGGAACTTGCTGAGAAGAAGATCCTGACCCCTTAACGATTATTAGCCGTCAATCAATGACGGCTGCTAAAGTCAGCCAGAGGTGTCTTAGGTCACCTCTATTATTCTTTACTGTCTGCCTCGTAATATTGTACACCGATTTGAATACGTTCACGCCCCGTTGCGACACGGTGACGATTGGTATCGCGTAGCGAATAGATACAACCACAATATTCTTGCTGATAAAAACGTTCGCGTTTACTGATATCAATCATCCGCTTCGAGCCACCGCCCTTGCGCCAGTTAAATTCCCAGTACATCATATCGGGATAGCGTGAGGCTGCTCTAACGCCGCAATCGTTAATCTGCTCCATGTTTTTCCAACGCGAGATGCCAAGACACGAGGTTATCACCGGAAAGCCATTTTCATGCGCATACAGTGCCGTACGCTCAAAACGCATATCAAAACACATCGTGCAGCGTTCACCGCGCTCCGGCTCCCACTCCATTCCCTTAGCGCGTTCAAACCAGTTATCTCGGTCGTAGTCGGCGTCAATGAAAGGAATACCGAATTTCTCAGCGAAACGAATATTCTCTTCCTTACGTAACTCATACTCTTTTAAAGGATGGATGTTGGGATTATAGAAAAAAATCGTGTATTCAATACCCGAGGCTAACATTGCTTCCATCACTTCACCTGAACATGGCGCACAACAAGAGTGCAGTAGAACTTTATTGTGTCCCCCAGGTAAGGGTATTGCTTTACGCTCTAAAGAGTCAGACATACTCATCTTCCAAATAAATCTCATCACAATGACGCCTCAAGAACGAGGCGTAGATAGACGTCACCCATGGGGTGACTTGATACCGCGTTTTATCACCTGCGATATGCTGGGAAAAAAAGGCTACATCGAGTAACCCGGTTTTTTAATCAAGTACGCTTGTTGGCCGATGATTTCAGGCTCGTAAACCGCAGATCCCCACTGTTCGGGAGAGATATGCCGTAACGAAACGCTTACCGAATCTGTTTTCGAGCCGAATCGTCTCACAATGACTTCTGTAATTTCATCAGCTAACGCTTGTTTCTCTTCCTCTGTAAACTCGCGAGGAAAACTTTTTATATCAACGTGTGGCACAATTACTCCTCATTGATCAGGGGGAACTCTCGTTAATATTAGTACTCATTACCCATAACGCGATCGCGATAGCTTTCCCAATCAAATCTTACCCATAAGCTGTTGCCGAGGCGCATACGATCCATCACCCGCTCACCGAGTAAGGAATTCATCCCCTCATGGTTCAAATTGGATAACATTCCGGTAGGCCGTTTTGACGAAGACCGACGATCGACGATTTGATTAATAATAACTTTTTCATAGCGCGATTCAGTTTGCATTCCGATTTCATCGATGACCAGAAGATCAACGGTACTTAAATCGTGCAATAAACGCTCTTCCGTCATAGTGCTACCGCCGCTAAAGGTTCCTTTCATCGTCGACATGACATCAGCAACGGTCATAATCAGAACGCTTTTCCCCTGTAATATGAGGCAATTACCGATAGCTGCCGCAAGATGGTTTTTTCCAGTTCCTGGGCGCCCTGAAAAGACGAAGCTGGCGATACTTTGGCCGAACTGATCCGCATATTCTCGTGCCGCAACCAGCGCCTTACGCTGCCCTTCGCTTTCGACGCGGTAATTATCAAATGAACAATTCAAATGGAGTTCTCTAATCCCTGAACGTCCCATGATGCGTTGCATTTTCATCGCACGATTTTCACGTACAATCGCCTCAGACCTTAGCCGCCCTTGTTCTTGGTTCCACGCGAGCAGGTCCTTACCTTCGGTAAATTTTGGGGTGATGCCTTCTGGCATGAATTTTTTCAGCCTAACAAATAAATTTTCAGGTGTTTTCATTATTCACCTCTAAAACCATTCGGGATGTTGTGGTCCGGCACTGCTACTTGGGTGATATCACGTTTAGACGTCGATTGTGGGCTACCACGACTAAGCTGTAAATGACGAGCAAGCTTTTGTTGCCATTGCACTTGATGAAAAATACGACCTTCCGCTTGCCAATAAGCAATAAATGCCGCTAATTCTTCGTCTGTCACAGGTTCGCCGAGCGCTATTCCCCAAAGGGCCGCTTGACGTAAAAAATCGGTATCAGGTTGCCATCCAGCATATAGCGCAAATTTTCCCGCAGGAACCTTTATTTTCGCAACGGGCTCGTCGAAAAACTCGGCTTCTAATGAAATAGCGCTCTGGTTTTGCAGTTGTGCTTCAGCCGCCAATAATTGACTAAGGCGAGCCGACGATAAGGCATAGAAAATAGGTTGATTATTATCAAATACCGTAACAGTTTCAGACTCCGCTTGCGCTATAGCCGTAGCGGAGTCTTGAAAGAACTGCTCTAACCCTATGATTGATGATGACAAAATCTTTACCGACATGTGATGACTCGTACCTTAGTTTTTTACGGCTGATTTCACGAAGGACATTACCTGCGCTTAACCGCTATAGTGTATCAACTTTACTACGACTGATCGCGCAAACCTGTGCTTTTCCTGATGACTATTAATTAAACAGGAGTAAACGATGACGAAATCTCGCTGTGGATGGGTCACCAACGATCCCGATTACCTCGCTTACCACGATGAAGAATGGGGTGTACCTTGTTTCGATCGCCAGCGGCTTTTCGAGATGCTCTGCTTAGAGGGACAACAAGCTGGCCTATCCTGGATCACTGTTTTGAAAAAGCGTGACGCCTACCGCCGCGCCTTCTATCAGTTCATACCAGAGAAAGTGGCGGAAATTAGCGCGGAAACAGTCGGTATGTTATTACAGTCCCCTGAGCTAATTCGTAATAAATTAAAAATTAATGCAATCATTAACAATGCACAGGCATTGCTGGCAATGGAAGCACAAGGTGAGGAGTTCGTTAATGTTATCTGGCAAACTGTTTCCCACCACCCTCTCCATCAGTCCTATACCGATTATCGGCAAGCCCCTGTGAGGAGTCCGCAATCAGAGTCACTGTCTAAAGAACTGAAAAAGAGAGGCTTTAAATTCGTGGGGCCAATTATATGCCATGCTTATATGCAAGCTTGTGGGCTCATTATTGATCATCAAGTGAACTGTTTTAAATATTTAGAGACAAATAAAAGCCTAGGCTAACCGATAATTTTAGGGCGCAATATAGCGCAAGCCTTGGTATATTTAATAAATAATTATAATGCATTGGGAGATTTGATGAGCACCAAGTCAACACGAGCAACAATTAGTGATGTTGCTAAAGCGGCTAGTACCGGTAAAACGAGCGTATCGCGCTACCTCAATGGTGAGCATCAATTGCTTTCTGATGATTTAAAGAGTCGTATTAAACAGGCAATCAGCGATCTTAATTACAGTCCAAGCCAGATGGCCCGTAGTTTGAAACACGGTCGAACCAAATTAATCGGCCTATTAATTGCTGATATTACCAATCCTTATTCGATAGAGGTCATGGGTGGAATAGAGACAGCCTGCCGAGATAATGGTTTTACGCTCTTGATGTGTAACACTAATAACAAACCGCATCTTGAACAACACTATCTCCAGTTACTCAGTAGCTATCAAGTCGAAGGAATCATTGTTAATGCGGCGAACATGCAGGAAACTGCATTCGATTGTATTCAACCTGCTTCAATACCTCTTACGCTTATCGATAGAAAAGTCAGTAACTACGATTACGACGTCGTGGGCCTAGATAATTTTCAAGGCTCGATCGAGCTCACCCAGCATCTTATTGATAACCAGTATCGCTCGCTACTCTTTATCAGTGAACCCGTTGCACAGGTGAATACACGAAAAGAACGTTTAGATGGATACCTCAGCGTTGTCACTCAGGATGAGTCGTTAACGGCAGAGCATGCCGAAGTGGCACTGGATAACCCTGAGCTTTTACAAGCAACGATTACTGACTTTGTTGCCCGCCACGGCCACCAGCCTTCCGCCATCATTACGGCGAATGGTGCATTGATGTTACTAGTAACCAAAGTATTGCATGCGTTGAAATTGGTCTGGGGACAAGATATTGGCTTGGCCAGCTTCGACGAAATGAATTGGTCTTCTATCGCAGGCTGCGGTATTACAACGTTACAACAACCGACCCATCAAATTGGTTACAGTGCGTTTCAAAACATCTTAACTAGACTTAAGCACAGTGAAAATCCTGCACAAGAAACTCGCTTTGAAGGTCGACTAATCATCCGCCCATCAAGCCAAGCACTGTCAAGCAAACAGTAATTCTTGATAATGTGAGCATTTTCGTGTTTTCTCTCTTCCTTATGGAACCGATACCATTTATTCTATAGCATGATGTGCAATGAGAGGTAGTCATGGAAAGGAAAATTATTGTGGTCACCGCCGCCTTCGGCGCTGAGTTTGTTCGCCAAGCTGGGGGGCAACAAAACCTTATTCCGATCATTGCGCAATCAGGGGCGGATGGTATTGAGATACGTCGAGAGCTATTATCATTAGACGTCAACGAAGAACTAGGCATACTGCAGCAGCAGATCGATGAGCACAATCTATTCGCTTATTACTCTGTCCCAGAATACCTATTCACCGCAGCGGGGGTCATCAATCCACGCCTAGCTCAGTTCCAACATGAAGCCTCATTACTCAATGCACGGGCAATTAAATTCGCCTTAGGCGCCGGCGCAGGTCAGTGCTCAAGGCAGCAGCTCGCCGCGCAGCTTTCTTCTTGTACCGTGCCATTACTTATCGAAAATGATCAAACACCTACCGGTAAGATACAACCTATGTGGGATTTTTTTAGTCACTCATATCCCCTAGCGCCCGTGCAGGGGATGACATTTGATATGGCTAATTGGCTATGGGTCGATGAATCCCCCCTTGCTGCCGCAGAGTTACTCGCTGATGTTGTCTCTTACTGCCACGTTAAGGCCGCGCACAGGACAGACTCCCGTTGGCAGGCCGTCAGCTTAGATCAGTCAGACGGTGAGTGGCGAACGCTACTTACTATGATGCCTGCAGGCGTACCGTTAGGAATTGAGTTCCCGCTAGAAGGCGATGATTTATCGAGTATTGTCCACTATTACGTAGGGCTACTTCGTGCTGCATGAAGTGCTTAATTTATAAATATCCTTTTTGAGAGGTTCGAATGAAACCCACTATTATTCAGTTTATGCCACTCCCTGACGACCTCGTTAGCAAACTCACAGAACACTTTGATGTTGTCGAGGTGGATAACCTGGATCAAGCAACCGTCGATCAATACCCAGAAGCCTTCCTACGTGCAGAAGGTTTGGTTGGTTCAGGGGGCAAAGTCAACGAAGCGCTTCTTAAACGGATGCCAGCGTTAAAAGTATGCTCCACGGTTTCCGCAGGCTACGACTCCTATGACGTCGATGCGTTATCGAAACATAAAGCTATTTTAACAAACACCCCGGGAGCCCTTACCGAAACGGTTGCCGATGCAATGATGGCCCTCGTCTTATGTGCGGCACGAAATATTCCCGCAATGGATCAATGGGTCAAAACTGGCGGATGGGATGCAGCACCGGAAAAACTACCATTAGCGATTGATGTCCATCATAAAAAAATGGGGATCATCGGGATGGGCCGTATCGGACTGGCGCTAGCGAAGCGTGCGCACCATGGTTTTGGAATGGATATTGTTTACAACGCGCGTAAGCCACACCGTAACGCTGAGCAAGAGGTTAATGCTCACTATGCGAGCGTTGACGAGTTATTAGCGACAGCTGATTTCGTCTGTGTCGTACTGCCATTAACCGATGAAACGCATCACTTAATCAGCCATGCACAATTCGATCAAATGAAAGAGAGTGCCATTTTAATTAATGCTGGCCGTGGACCGGTGGTCGACGAGGAAGCACTTATCGCTGCACTGAAGGCTAAGAAAATCTATGGTGCCGGCTTAGATGTTTTCGAGAAAGAACCGCTGGTAGCAAGTTCAGCGCTAACGACCCTGCCCAATGTTGTAACGCTACCTCATATCGGCTCAGCAACACACGAGACCCGCTATGCAATGAAGCGCGATGGCGTCGAAAATCTAATCTTAGGTTTACAAGGTAAATTGACCGAAAATATTATTAACCCTGAAGCATTGCAGGCATAATTTTATAGTCACTGGGCATCGTTAGGTGCCCTCTGTCCGGTTAGCGGGCTAAGGACGACGATGTCGATTAGAGATACTGGGCTGGCATTACTCGTGATCCTTATTTGGGGAATAAATTTTGTCGTCATCAAAATAGGATTACATAATTTCTCCCCGTTCTTACTTGCTGGACTCCGTTTTACCTTTGTCGCCTTTCCTGCTTGCCTAGTGATCGCTAGACCAAAAGTACCTTTGCATTTGCTGGCCGCTTATGGAATGAGTATTAGTTTCCTGCAGTTTTCTCTACTTTTTCTGGCATTGAAGCTTGGCATGCCCGCTGGCTTAGCCTCACTCCTCTTACAATCCCAAGCTTTTTTTACCCTACTCTTCGGTGCGCTCTGTTTAGGCGAAAAAATACAGCCCCACCATATTTTAGGGCTACTAATTGCTATAGTCGGAATGCTTTGCTTAGCGCAAACAAGCATCTCCTCTACGCACCCCTCGGACATGTCACTTTTTACACTATTACTGACTCTAGGAGCTGCACTGAGCTGGGGGATAGGGAATATTGTTAATAAAATCATCCTGCAACGTTATCGGGTCGAACCCTTGAGATTGGTAGTCTGGAGTGCTTTTATTCCGATCCTGCCGTTTTTTGCCTGCGCTTGGATCATTGATGGTAAAGAAGCCATCTGGCACAGCCTTGAGCATATCAATGGCGTTGATATATTAATAATATTTTACTTAGCCATCCTCTGTACGGTTGTCGGTTATGCAATCTGGGGAAGCTTGTTGGGTAAATATCCCACTCCCACCGTCGCACCACTCACGTTACTCGTTCCGGTTGTGGGCCTACTTTCTGCTACCTTTTTCTTAGACGAAAGTCTTTCCTACCCGCAAATTCTCTCGGTAGTGCTGATTATTTTTGGCCTGGTAATAAATAGCTTTGCTCCGCGGTTGATCAGTTACTTACGTTTTGCTAAGCGGTGAGGCGGATATTAAAGATACCCTAGTTGTGGGGGGGGGGGTTAACCAACGACCTACACCTTGGTATTATTGGTAACCCACGTCACAGTTTTTCTTTGAATGACAGGAATTCGAAAGGCAAATCATAAAATTTGTCATACACTGAAATACATCTATTTTTGAGTATCACGCTAAACCTGCTTACGACGTGTTGCTTGTACCCGCTTCGCCATGGATGGAATGAGGAATAACCTATGCTCAGACATAAAGCACTACCTAAACTGATGATGATCTCAAGTTGCTTAATTAGCCTTACTGCATGTTCTAGCATTATGTCGCACACTGGAGATAACCGCGGTTATTACCTTGGTACACAAGCCAACAACGAGCTGATAGGTAGTCATGAAACCTCATGGCCTATTAAGTCCCTAGCGGTACTCGATTATCCTTTTTCAGCTGTTACCGACACATTAATTTTACCCTGGGATTACTATCGTAATCACAGTGACGGTTCCTCACTGAGAGACCGTGTGGCGGCCAGCGAGAAACTCAATCACACGGATGAGGCGCTAGCTCAAGCTAACACCAATATAATTCAGTAGTCGTAACCGTAAAGAGCTGCCTGAATCCTTCGCTATCTCGCATGAAGGCAATCTTATCACCTCTCGGTGACCAGACCACCGCCTCGGCACAAGGTGCCTCTAACGTCCGCTTGGTAAGGGCCACCAGCGCTTTTTTGGTAAAGTCATAGATGACAATCTGGTTATCATAGACAAACGTTATGCCTTTACCTGTAGGATGCCAAGTGAAGGCGGACTGTACATCATATTCCCCCTCCGTCAGTTGTTCCGGTAATCCACCGTTCGGCGATATCGTCCAAAGTTGCACAACACCTCTTCGATCGGCCATCAGAAATGCGATTTTACTACCGTCCGGTGAGCTTCTTAGCCAATGGCGAGGCTGTAGGGCAATACCAGCCCCTTCACTAAAGGTTATTCTACGCTGAGTGATCCCTGCGGGCGGCGCGGGTAGATGCTCTTCTGTTCCGACGATAGGACGAGCGCCGACCACCTTATAAGCAGAAATCTCTTCAGGAAGGTCGACGATGAATATCTCTGGGACTTTACGTCCATCAAGTGCGACCGTTTCCCCAATGAACGCTAAGGCCCAACGCTGCCTTTTACCGGCTGTTGTGATATACCCATTTTCACCAATCCATCCTTCTTCAAAAGCCCGTAGAATTTGATCGCTACCAGGTTGCGGGAGTAACGTTGTTTCGGAGACTACGACACAAAAATGAGAGCCATCGTGCTCTCGGGGATGTTTGTTAGGGATCGAAACCGGTTCATGTGGCAAGGCTATCGCTACATTACGCTGATCCTCGGCGATTGAACGCTGACGCATAACATGATCGTTGTAGGTAAAGCTGATCCTATCGCCTTCATGGCTAAACATATGCACGTGGCTGCCACCACGCAATGCTCCTAGTGTATAGGGCGGCGTAATATCGCATCCATCCAACGTCTCAGCCTGACCACCTTCGAGGATCACTCCACGCCGATGATGTACATCGTAATGCCACGACTCGTCGGGGGACTCAGGGCCATGAATACAAATAAAGCGCTCGTTATCTTTCGGGTGTGCGGTAATCACCCCAACGTGAGCCCCTTGTGATGCACGATAAATCTCAGTCACCTGTCCTGTAGACACGTCCACTCTCTCAACGGTCTGACTAGTAAAAAGATGTTGCGCCGGGCGTAAGTCGTAAACGAGACTCTGTCCATCTGCACACCACACCTGTGCATTGGTGAGTTGATGGTGCTGCGGATGGGTCGTAACTTGTTTTTCGTCCATACGGGATCCCAGTGAGTCGACGGTAAAAATTAACTATGCCGTAATCCCTTAGAGGCGTCTAGGCAAAAAAAAAGCTGCCTTTCGGCAGCCATTCAGGGAATAAAACGCTCTTATTATAATTACTTATTAGACTACTTGCTCACAGTGCTAATCTTTTGCCACCACACTTTGCTGTGTAATGACTGAGTAGGTTAATAATAACCCTAGTTACTATTTAACGATTACCCAAAAATGCGATTTTATTCACTATTTAACTTTCTTCTTGAGGGCTAAAGTGCCCATTGGTGAATAGCCTTAGCTACACCATCTTCTCGATTCGAACTTGTATGATAAGCCGCCTGCTCTTTTACTGCATCAATGGCATTACCCATGGCAACACCATATCCTGCCCAGGCTAGCATAGTGAGGTCGTTCTCATGATCACCCACAGCAAGAACCTCTTCGGCACTGAAACCCAATTGTTCTGCTAAATGACGCACGCTATTTCCCTTACTCACTCTCTTATCGAGGATTTCGAGATAATGACTGGCGCTTTTCACTAAGGTATAGCGATCAAATAACTCTGCTGGAAGTTGTCTAATAGCATTATCCAATACGTCAGGCTCATCGACCATCATCAGTTTTGGAAAGCGAAGGGAAGGATCCATCGCATCAACGCTGCGAAACCTTAGAGGGATACCCGTTATTTCTGATTCGTGGACGGTGTAGCGACTAATATCTTGGTTGGGGGTATACAGGTGCTGTTTGTCTAACGCTTGGAAGTGGACGTTTAGCTCCCGAGCCAGCTGCTCAAAAAAATGGTAATCGTCCATCCCAAGCGTTGTCTCAAGGATTGGATGTCCATCTTCGGCGCGCTGCACCAAGCCGCCATTATAACTAATACAATATTGGCCTGGGATATTTAGCCCCAATTCTGCAATATACCTTTGCATACCAATATAAGGTCGGCCAGAGGCAAGTACGACGAGTATTCCTTTTGCCTTAGCCTCTTCAATAGCGGACTTAACCGCAACGGTAATTTCATGTTGCGGATTGAGTAGCGTACCGTCCATATCCAGTGCAATCATTTTTACTGTCATCGTTATCCCTCTGCCTAAATAAAAAAACACCGCTGCACTTCGCAAGCGGTGTCTTGAGAGTAGCTCAGTTATCGTATTACGACTACCGCTTACCCGCACTCACGCACGTTAACCTTAGATATCGATATTGGCCGCTTTTAGGGCATTCTCTTCGATAAAGGCGCGGCGAGGTTCCACCGCATCACCCATTAACGTGGTGAAAAGTTGGTCTGCGGCGATAGCGTCTTTAATAGTAACCCGTAACATACGACGACTCTCCGGATCCATTGTGGTTTCCCATAACTGCTCTGGATTCATCTCACCCAGTCCTTTATAGCGCTGGATCGAGAGGCCACGACGTGATTCTTTAATTAGCCAATCAACCGCTTGTGTAAAGGTGGCTACAGGTTGGCGACGCTCACCACGTTCAACATAAGCATCTTCTTCGAGCAAGCCATTGAGTGCCTCTCCAAGCTGAGAAAGCTTACGGTATTCTGGTCCCTCAATGAAATCACGATCCAACGTATAATCAGTATCGACGCCATGTGTGCGCACACGAATAACCGGCTCGTGGATATTCAACTCACGGTTCTCACGAATAATAGCAGAATAGCTACTGCCATGAGCTTCGTTATCGGTCAAATAGGTGACTAACCCGTCAATCCAGCCCTGGGTATGAGTGCTATCTGATAACTCCAATAAAGCGGGGTTATAGACTAAGCCATTTAATAAGGCACTTGGGTAATGACGCTCCATACGCTTAATCATTTTACCCGTGCTAATGAACGAAGCGACTAGTTGCTCAAGTGCCTCACCTTGTAGCGCAGGTGCGCCAGCAGTGGTGTAGAGCGCCGCACCATCTAAGGCAATTGCGATGTTGTATTGGTCCATTGCATCGCCGTCTTTAATATATTGCTCTTGCTTACCTTTTTTCACTTTAAATAAAGGGGGCTGTGCAATATAGACGTGACCACGCTCAATAAGCTCCGGCATTTGACGATAGAAAAATGTCAATAACAAGGTACGAATATGCGAGCCATCGACATCGGCATCGGTCATGATGATGATGCTGTGGTAGCGCAGTTTATCCGGGTTATATTCGTCACGGCCGATACCACAACCCAACGCAGTGATCAGGGTCGCTACTTCCTGTGAAGAGAGCATTTTATCGAAACGCGCTTTTTCAACGTTAAGAATTTTACCTTTCAGAGGAAGGATTGCTTGGTTTTTACGGTTACGCCCTTGCTTCGCCGATCCACCTGCGGAATCACCCTCCACCAGATAGATTTCAGAGTGAGCAGGATCGCGTTCTTGGCAATCCGCTAATTTACCTGGTAATCCGGCAAGGTCTAATGCACCCTTACGGCGTGTCATCTCACGCGCGCGGCGTGCCGCTTCACGAGCACGGGCTGCATCGATAATTTTCCCGACAACGATTTTTGCATCGCTTGGGTTTTCGAGTAAATATTCCGCCAACAACTCATTCATCTGCTGCTCAACGGCAGATTTTACCTCAGATGAAACAAGCTTATCTTTAGTTTGCGATGAGAATTTTGGATCGGGAACTTTTACCGAGACAACGGCGATAAGCCCTTCACGCGCATCATCGCCAGTTGCACTGACTTTAGCTTTTTTGCTGTAGCCTTCTTTATCCATGTACGCATTGAGCGTACGTGTCATTGCAGCACGAAAACCGGCGAGGTGTGTCCCGCCATCGCGCTGTGGAATGTTGTTCGTAAAACAATAGATGTTCTCTTGGAAGCCATCATTCCACTGCAGTGCCACTTCAACCCCAATACCGTCTTTCTCTGTAGAAAAGTAGAAAACATTGGAATGGATAGGTGTTTTATTCTTATTCAGATACTCAACAAAGGCTTTGATACCACCTTCGTAGTGATAATGATCTGATTTATCATCACGCTTATCTTCAAGGCGGATTGATACACCGGAATTTAGGAAAGAGAGTTCGCGCAGGCGCTTAGCTAAAATTTCGTATTCAAAGGTCGTGACATTGGTGAACGTTTCGTAGCTCGGCCAAAAACGGACTTGCGTACCCGTCGTATCAGTTTCGCCAACAACGGTTAGTGGAGCCTGTGGTACGCCATGTACATAAGTTTGCTGATGTACTTTGTTATCACGACGTATCGTCAGCTCGAGTTTCGCTGATAATGCATTGACAACTGAGACCCCTACGCCGTGCAAGCCGCCAGAGACTTTATAGGAGTTATCATCAAACTTCCCACCTGCGTGAAGAACCGTCATGATCACTTCAGCGGCAGAAATACCTTCTTCTGGGTGGATACCGGTAGGAATACCCCGTCCATCATCTTGGACAGATACGGAATTATCAGCATGAATGGTGACTGTAATCTCATTACAGTGACCCGCTAGGGCTTCGTCGATGGCGTTATCCACAACCTCGAATACCATGTGATGCAACCCAGTACCATCATCGGTATCACCAATATACATGCCTGGGCGTTTACGTACCGCATCAAGTCCTTTTAAGACTTTAATACTTGAGGAGTCATAAGAATTCGACATCAACGTTTCTCACTCATTTTTCTGAAGATTGAACGGTTATTTTACCCTTTTCTACGCTGAACATCTTGCCCTTTTCGTCATTCATATCGATTACGTGATCAAAATTAATTGCGCTAACGAAAACTTGGGCTTGCGTCGCTTTTAAGCGTTCGGCTAAAAGACACCGACGCGAGTCATCGAGTTCGGAAGCGAAATCATCGATTAAATAAATACAACGACGACCACTTTGCTGGGTAAGAAATTCACCTTGAGCTAACCGCAGTGCACACATAAGTAATTTTAACTGACCGCGTGATAAGAGATCCTCGACAGGCGTCGCCTGCGCTCGAATCCTAAAATCCGCTTTATGAGGTCCCGCTGAGGTATAAGTTAACGCGCGGTCACGTTCGAATTGGCGTTCCAGTAGATCTGCATAATCGCTTTCTCTATCCCAACCTCGCTGATAGGAGAATTGCAGCGTAAATTCAGGTAGAAATTGCTGGCAGGTCTTTTGTATCTCTTGCGCGATATGTTGGCTGTATTCAGCCCGCCATGCGCTGATTTGCTCAGCCAAGGGCACCATCATTTGGTCCCAAGGTTGTAATTGCTGATAGCGCGTAACTTGTCTAAGTGCAGCATTACGTTGTTTAATCAGTCGACGATAATCATTCCAAGCCGTAAAGAAGCCGGGATAGCGATGAAAACAGCCCCAATCAATATAAGCACGGCGAAATTTAGGTCCTCCAGTCAGCAGCGTAAAACCTTCTGGAGTGATTAATTGCATGGGTAGCAACTGGGCCAGGTCGGCAACACGATGACCGTCCGTCCCGTCGATCCTAACCTTAGTGGTACCAGCCCGGTCTTTACTCAGACCTAATGTTGGCTGGTACTGTTCGCCATCGAGACGCCCATACAGCACGAATTCTGGCTTATCGTGACGGATCACTCTTGCCGTTTGAACACTGCGAAAGGCTCTGCCGTGCCCTAGTGTATAAATGGCCTCAAGAACGCTGGTCTTACCACTCCCATTTTCACCGATCAAATAATTAAACCCCGATGACGGGGCTAACTCCGCATGATCAATATTACGGAAGTCTGTAATAATCAGACGGTTAATGGACATAGCGATCGTCGGTAATAATCAAGCAATGGCTACCCAATGCCATCTAGAGACGCATTGGCATAACAACATAAGCTGCATGCGGGCTTGCGACATCTTCGATCTGCACACTAGAGACTGAGTCGGTTAATAGGAGCCGTACGTTTTCACATTTCAGAGCATTCAATACGTCCAAAACGTAACTGACATTGAAGCCGATTTCTAGATCGCTACCCTGATAGTCAACGTCGAGGATTTCTTCAGCCTCTTCCTGTTCAGGATTGTTAGCGGTGATCCGTAACTGATTCTTCGTGATAAAAAGCCGTACGCCACGAAATTTCTCGTTGGATAAAATCGCTGCTCGGGCAAATGCTTGTTTTAGCACGTCACATCCGGATTCAAGGGTTTTGTCTGGGTTCTTTGGTAGGACCCGTCGATAATCAGGAAAGCGACCGTCTACAAGTTTTGAGGTAAAGATATAGTCACCGACATGAGCACGGATATTATTACTTCCTATCTGTACCTGCAGCGGCGTCTCGCTCCCATCCAGTAAACGCACGAGCTCGGTAACACCCTTACGAGGTACAATCACAGAATGGTGCGGTAACGACTGACCGACCGACATCGCGCACACCGCAAGTCGATGACCATCCGTCGAGACGGTACGAAGCTCTTCGCCTTCGGTTTCAAACAACATACCGTTCAGATAATAGCGAACGTCCTGATGAGCCATGGAGAACTGCGTCGCATCGATGAGGCGCTTTAAGGTAGCATGTGGCAAGGTAAACTCGACATCGCTTTGCCAATCATCGAGGTTAGGAAAATCCCCGGCCGGTAGGGTCGAAAGAGAAAATCGGCTACGTCCCGAACGCACCAAAATACGGTCACCATCAAGGATAACGTGTATTTCAGCTCCTTCGGGCAGGCCACGACAGATATCGAGAAATTTACGAGCAGGTACTGTCGTTGCACCGCTTTCATGCGCTTGCGTCAAACTTACTCGCGCAATCATCTCCATTTCGAGGTCTGTACCGGTTAGAGATAAACAGTTTTCTGTAACCTGTAATAAGATATTCCCTAAGATCGGTAGCGTTGGTCGGCCACCTAAAGGGCTGCTCACTTGCTGTAATGGTTTGAGCAGTTGCTCACGTTCTACAATAAATTTCATAGCATCAAGAGGATAAGGTTCTGATTAAATTAGAAAAGTCTTCTTTGATATCATGACTTTCTTCACGTAATTGTTCGATCTTACGGCATGCGTGTAACACAGTCGTATGATCGCGCCCGCCAAAAGCATCCCCTATTTCAGGTAAGCTATGGTTTGTTAATTCTTTTGCCATCGCCATCGCCATCTGACGAGGTCTTGCGACCGAACGAGAGCGTCGTTTAGAGAGCAGATCGGCAACTTTAATTTTATAATATTCAGCCACTGTTTTCTGAATATTATCGATAGTGACTAATTTTTCCTGCAATGCCAGTAGATCACGCAGTGCTTCACGAACAAAATCAATAGTGATCGCGCGACCAGTAAAGTTCGCATTGGCTATCACACGATTTAGTGCCCCTTCAAGTTCACGCACATTAGAACGCAGACGTTTAGCAATAAAGAAGGCAACTTCACCAGGAAGACGAATATTATTCTCGTCCGCTTTCTTCATCAAAATCGCAACGCGCGTTTCAAGTTCAGGGGGTTCGATCGCAACCGTCAATCCCCAACCAAAACGGGACTTCAAACGATCCTCAACACCGTTGATCTCTTTGGGATAACGATCCGAGGTTAAGATAATTTGCTGGTTACCTTCCAGTAATGCGTTAAAGGTATGAAAAAACTCTTCTTGAGATCGCTCTTTATTCGCAAAAAACTGAATATCATCAATAAGTAGTGCATCAACGGAGCGATAGTAGCGTTTAAACTCTTCAATCGCGTTGTTCTGCAATGCTTTGACCATATCTTGCACAAACCGCTCTGAATGCATATAGACAATTTTGGCATTGGGCTTATGTGCCATAATCCCATTGCCTACTGCATGTAAAAGGTGCGTTTTACCAAGCCCTGTGCCCCCATAAAGAAATAGTGGGTTGTAAGCGCCACCGGGGTTATCTGCGACTTGACGGGCAGCCGCGCGAGCAAGTTGGTTAGATTTACCTTCGACAAAATTATCGAAATTGTGCCGGGTATTAACGTTAGAACGATAGGCGACTTCTATAGGAGCAGGAACGCTATCCCAGCTCGGACGACGATTATCATTGGTTGCGACTGGCTGTTGTGCCGCAACTGTCGCAGCAGGTATTCTGGCCACTGCAGGGATCGAGCTTACCGTCTGTGAGCTCATCGGCTTGGAACCAACCTCAAAACGCAACTGCGGTAGGTTTGTCCCACAAAACTCATTGAGTAGGCCATTAATATTATTGATGTACTTATCGCGTACCCAATCTAAAACAAATCGGTTGGGTGCATACAGAGCCAATATATTGTCGCTTAACTCAGCTTGCAGTGGTCGGATCCACATACTGAATTCAGTGGCAGGAAGCTCATCCTGCAAACGGGTAAGGCACTGTTGCCAAAGCGTAAGTGACACGGCGGACTCCACTCATACGAAAAAGTAAGACAAGAAATGGCGCTAAGATATTGATAAATATGTTTTATATATATAAGCGTAGATACATCAGCAGCGACGACTGTCCCTAAACGTTATAGATGAACAACAAGGGATCGCTTGCGGAACCGTGGATCATAACGCAAAGTGAACAAGAGATCCTCCTTTTCTACACTGTTTCTACCCATTTTATCCACAGGGTTTTCCAATAACTGCGGGTTCTGCGGCAAAAATAAATATTGTGCTCTGATCTTGTGGGGGTAGCCGGATCCGTAACGATCCTTGCGCTTTACTGGGAAGCAAGTATAATCTTCGCGATTCTATTTAGGAGCGTTACGTTTTAGACGATAAACGTTCCTCTAATAGAGAGTAGATGCATGATAATCAGCGAAGTAAATTGACTCCGGGCTGTACAATTATTACAATCCCGCCTCTTTGATAAAATATACCGAGGCGTTGGTCGTTTTACTGACCTTATAACGCATCACCAAGTGAACATTTTCAAGTTTAGGTAGAAATCGCCATGAAACGCACTTTTCAACCATCTGTACTGAAGCGTAACCGTTCTCACGGCTTCCGTGCTCGTATGGCTACTAAAAATGGTCGTCAGGTTCTAGCACGTCGTCGTGCTAAAGGCCGTTCTCGTCTGACCGTTTCTAAGTAATAAAGCTAGCCCTCGTGGTTAAGCTCGCATTCCCTAGGGAGTTACGTTTGTTAACTCCCGCTCATTTCACTTTCGTCTTCCAGCAACCACAACGGGCTGGCACGCCGCAAATTACTATACTCGGCCGCCAAAATTCGCTGGGGCATCCCCGCATCGGTCTCACTGTCGCTAAAAAACATGTTAAACGTGCTCACGAACGTAACCGAATTAAACGCTTAACTCGGGAAAGTTTTCGTTTACGTCAGCATGAATTGCCCGCGATGGATTTTGTGATCGTTGCAAAAAAAGGGATTGCGGAGCTGGATAATCAGTTATTGACAGAAGTGTTGGAGAAATTATGGCGTCGTCATTGTCGCCTAGCACGCGGCTCCTGATTACTGCAATACGCGTTTATCAACGGATAATTAGCCCGATGTTAGGGCCTCATTGTCGTTTTACCCCGAGTTGTTCTCATTACGGCATCGAAGCATTACGGCGTTTTGGGGTGGCAAAAGGGTGTTGGTTAACAATAAAACGCGTATTAAAATGCCATCCTTTACATTCGGGTGGTGACGATCCTGTGCCGCCGAAAAACACTGAAACCAGAGAAAACTAACGATGGATTCGCAACGTAATCTTTTTTTCATCGCTTTTCTGTTCGTCTCCTTTATGGTCTGGCAGACGTGGCATACGGATCATGATCCGCAGCCCCAAGCACAACAGACTACTCAGAATACGAATACCCCCGCGGGTGATGCCGCAAATCAAGCCAGCTCCAGTGGGCAAGGCAAAACTATTACTGTCACTACTGACGTATTATCATTACAGATTAATACGCGTGGCGGTGATATTGAACAAGCTAAACTGCTGGCATACCCCGATAAGCTAGGCTCGAACACGCCATTCCAATTACTTGAAACGAGTCCAGACTTTGTCTATCAAGCCCAAAGCGGGTTGATTGGGCAAAATGCACCGGATAGTAACGCGACACGTCCACTTTTTAATGCCACTCAAGATAGCTATACTTTAGCGGATGGCCAGTCTGAGCTGCGTGTTCCGATGACGTGGACCGGTGCCGATGGCGTAGTGTATACCAAGACTTTTGTGTTCAAGCGCGGCGGATATGCGGTAAATGTTGATTACAACGTGAATAACGTTACTCAACAACCGTTGTCGTTAGCCATGTTTGGTCAACTTAAGCAAACTATCGCGTTACCTAAAGCACGTGATACCGGTAGCAGTAATTTTGCTTTACATACTTTCCGTGGTGCGGCGTATTCGACCAATGATGAAAAGTATGAAAAATATAAATTTGACACAATTGCTGAAGATAAAAACCTAAACACTACCACCAGCAATGGTTGGGTAGCGATGCTACAGCAATATTTTGCGACC
This sequence comes from Rosenbergiella collisarenosi, assembly GCF_018494085.1. GTDB lineage: Bacteria > Pseudomonadota > Gammaproteobacteria > Enterobacterales > Enterobacteriaceae > Rosenbergiella > Rosenbergiella collisarenosi. Next base: position 92,014 of record NZ_JABBFP010000009.1, read on the forward strand.
GCATGGATCCCGCACACTTCAGGTAACAATACGTTCTATACCACCAAGTTAAGCGACAACTTAGCGGCAGTTGGCTATAAATCGACGCCTGTCACTGTTGCAGCAGGCCAGCAGCAAGACTTGAAAGCAACCCTGTGGGTCGGTCCGGAAATTCAAGATCAAATGGCGGCTGCGGCTCCCCATTTAGACTTAACCGTGGATTACGGCTGGTTATGGTTTATCTCACAACCGCTGTTTAAGCTGCTGAAATTCCTGCATAGCTTTATCGGTAACTGGGGCTTCTCCATCATCGTTATTACCTTCATTGTTCGCGGTATCATGTACCCGCTGACGAAAGCACAATACACGTCGATGGCTAAGATGCGTATGCTGCAACCGAAGATCCAAGCGATGCGTGAGCGTCACGGTGAAGATAAGCAACGTGTAAGCCAAGAAATGATGGCGTTATATAAAGCAGAGAAGGTCAATCCACTCGGTGGTTGTCTCCCTCTGCTAATTCAGATGCCAATCTTCTTAGCTCTCTACTACATGCTGATGGGTTCGATTGAATTACGTCACGCGCCTTTTGCACTGTGGATCCACGACTTAAGTGCACAAGACCCGTACTACATTCTGCCGATTCTAATGGGTGTAACGATGTTCTTCATTCAGAAGATGTCACCAACAACCGTTACTGACCCAATGCAGCAGAAGATCATGACATTTATGCCGGTCATCTTCACCGTCTTCTTCTTGTGGTTCCCATCTGGTCTGGTGCTGTACTATATCGTGAGTAACTTGGTTACGATTATTCAGCAGCAAATGATTTATCGTGGATTAGAGAAGCGCGGATTACATAGCCGGAAGAAAAAAGGCTAATCCCGCATTACGCTAAATCACGTTATACTTAGGCGGTCATTATGACCGCCTTTTTTATTGTTAGAGAGAATACCATGAGCCATAGCGATACGATTGTCGCCCAAGCAACCCCTCCAGGTCGTGGTGGTGTTGGGATATTGAGGATATCAGGCCCCGCAGCGGCAGATGTTGCGCTGGGCTTACTCGGAAAGTTGCCTAAACCTCGCACCGCCGAATATCTTCCCTTTAAAGATGAACAGGGTGCCGTGCTGGACCAAGGTATTGCTCTGTGGTTTCCAAATCCTCATTCCTTCACGGGCGAGGATGTACTGGAACTACAAGGTCACGGTGGTCCGGTTATTCTCGATCTGCTACTCAAACGTATCATTGCGACGGCAAACGTCCGTATTGCTAAGCCCGGTGAGTTCTCTGAACGTGCATTCTTAAACGATAAACTCGATCTTGCACAGGCAGAGGCTATCGCCGATCTTATCGACGCGAGCTCTGAACAAGCTGCCCGCTCAGCAGTGAATTCGCTGCAAGGGGTATTTTCGGCACGAGTTAACCAACTTGTTGAAGCGCTTACTCACTTACGTATCTACGTCGAGGCTGCTATTGATTTCCCCGATGAAGAGATCGATTTTCTTTCGGATGGCAAGATTGAGGCGCAATTAAATAGTGTTATCGGTGAATTAGACACCGTACGCCAAGAGGCCCGACAAGGCAGCTTACTACGCGAAGGAATGAAGGTCGTCATTGCGGGTCGACCTAATGCAGGAAAATCTAGCTTGCTCAACGCACTCGCTGGAAGGGAAGCGGCCATCGTGACCGATATTGCGGGGACGACTCGTGACGTCTTGCGCGAGCATATCCATATTGATGGAATGCCATTGCATATCATCGATACTGCCGGTTTACGCGAGGCCAGTGACGAAGTTGAACGTATTGGTATAGAGCGCGCTTGGCAAGAAATTGAGCAGGCGGACTGCGTATTATTTATGGTAGACAGTACAACTACAGATGCTACCGACGCTACAGCAATTTGGCCGGATTTTATCGCTCGGTTACCTACTTCTATCCCCGTGATTGTCGTGAGGAATAAAGCTGATATTACTGGAGAGTCCCCAGGACTATCGGAGGTGAATAATCACCTATTGATCCGTCTTTCTGCCCGAGAAGGTACCGGTATCGATGCGCTACGGGCACACCTTAAAAAGAGCATGGGCTTCGCAGGTAATACAGAGGGCGGCTTTATTGCCCGCAGGCGCCACTTAGAGGCGTTAGAGCTTGCAGGAACACATCTATTACAAGGAAAAACTCAGCTGATTGATGCACGGGCGGGAGAGCTACTCGCTGAAGAGCTTCGGGTGGCGCAAAGCGCACTGAGTGAAATTACTGGTGAGTTCACTTCCGATGACCTACTCGGACGAATTTTCTCAAGCTTCTGTATCGGGAAATGAGTGAATGGGCACAGCTCGCTGTGCCCGATTGATTAGCGTGTCTTTGTCTCTTGGCTTGCACTGAGCAGAACGCCAGCATTCAGTAATCCCCCTACCGATTGTGCTAAATCAGCAGGTATCGCAACGACTTTACTATTATCGCTTGCGGCCAACTTGGTGAATGACCCCACGTAGTTGTTGGCTAATTGAAATGTCATCGCCTTTTCTCCCCCCTCTTCGGCTATAACCTGTGCCAGTTGTAAGGCTGCCTTACGCTGACCGGCAGCCAGTGTTTCTAGGGCTTCAGCTTCCCGTCTTGACGATTCTAATTTTGCCTCAGCGTCTAAGATCATTGCCTGTTTTTTTCCTTCCGCTTCGCGTATCGCTGCATTCTTATTCCCTTCAGCTCGGGTTTCAGTAGCTTTACGCTCACGCTCAGCCGCCGCTTGCTGCTCCATAGACTTACGCATTGAGTCTGAAGGGGTGATATCTTGAATATCTACTGCTTTCAAAATAAGCCCCCAATCGCTCATCTGTTCTTCCATGTTCGCCCGCAGCGTAATGGCTAATTGGTCGCGATTCGATAGCGTATCATCTAAATTCATTCCACCCACCGCATTACGGATAGTTGTCATGACTAAGTTTTGGACGGCTGCGCTATAACTATCAACACCATAAGCCGCTTTGGCCGGATCGGCTATACGGATGAAGCAGATAGCGTTTACGCCTACCGTGGCATTATCGCGGGTAATCCCCTCAATACCTTTTACTTCGAACATCTGATCCTTAGCAGACATACGGTATGCCACGGAATCGATAAAAGGAATGAGGATATTTAAACCTGGGTTTAATGTTTTATGGTATTTACCTAAACGCTCCACAATCCATTGATCAGCCTGTGGGACGATCCGAACACACTTCAAAAAGGTAATGGCAACCAGTATGACAATAAGAATTGCGACGATAATCCCTGGAGTAATGATCATTTTGTTCCCTCTTTAGTTAATGAACTCGCTTGAACTTTTACTCTACTGCTATCCGTAACGTCAGTGACGATAACTCGCGTTTGCCTATCAAGAATGTCGTCACTAAAACACGACCACTCCTGTTTTCCTTGAATAGGTCGACTGAGCAGCAATATCCCCATTTTTCCTGGTTGTAATGCATCGGCTAAAATACCTTCAGCCCCAAGTAATGAGCTATCGATATATTCAACAGGCTTGCTACGGATCCATTTCACCCAAATAAAAGCGCAGATAAGTGAAGAAATGGCCCACGTTAACAACTGTAAAACAACGGATAGATGAGGGAATAGATAAGAGATAATCGCTGGCACCAACGCCGCAATTGCCATCCACAATCCGAAGAAGGTGATCGTACAAAATTCAATTATCGCAAATATTGCAGCAACCCCGAGCCATATCCAATAAAACCCCATCGGCAAATCCTTATCGTTGATGTTTTAGCAAATCATACCTTTAATGAGAGTACACACGCGAACACCCATACAAACTTTACATTCCGACCACTGTATTATGGACTTAATTCGATTATTCGGTCTGCACTGGCAATGGTGGATGGGCGATGTGCAATAAAGATCCGCGTAATATTTAACGAACGAATGGACGTATTAACGGCAGCTTCGTTTTCCAAATCAAGATGGCTGGTTGCTTCGTCTAAAAAAAGTATCGCGGGTCGCCGATAAAGCGCACGAGCGATAAGTAGTCGTTGTTTTTGTCCACCTGATAGGCTACCACCCAGTTCACTCACTAATGTTTCGTAACCCATCGGCATACGTATGATTTCCTCGTGTAAGTAAGCCATTTTGGCACAATCGATAATCCTCTCCCGACAATTATCTTCACCAAAACCAGTGATATTCTCGGCAATAGACCCTGCAAATAGCTTATCTTCCTGTAGGACACAGGCGATGACATCTCTGAAATTATTAACACCGACCTGCTGGATATCTAATCCATTAAAGCGAATCGTTCCACTATCTGGTGTGAGTAGCCCACACATTAATTTCATTAACGTTGTTTTACCAACCCCAGACGGACCAACGATCGCGACGCTCTCCCCCGGTTCAACCGTAAATGAGCGATGCGCAAGCACTGGCGCAGTGAGCTTATCGTACTGATACGTTAAATCATCCACTTCAAACCGTGCCGCTTGATTATGTTCACATAAGCGCTTCGAACTCAGCTGTGATTCCGGTTCTTGGTAAACAATATCAGCCACCCTTTCGTTATGTAAACTCAGCATTTTTAGATTGAGTAGCATGTCGACAATCGCGGATGCTCGGTCAGAAAACTGGCCTCGGTAAGCGTTAAAGGCCACGAACATACCTAGAGTCATATGTCCGTCAATCACCATTGATGCCCCTAACCAAAGTATTAATACCTGGTCGAGGGTACTAATCAAAGAGTTTACCCCGCCAAATAACATATCCAAGCGAGTCATTCTTATCACAGCATTGGTAGTTTCAATATTAAGGTTGAGCCAATAGCGTGAACGCGTTTTATTTAACCCGAGGACTTTGAGTGTCGCGATGCCATAGAGAGTTTCCATAAAGTGCGAATTTGCACGCGCATCTTTAACGATCTGCTCTTCTTGAGCCTGTCGATAACGGTGGTAGGTAGCCAGTCGTAATATGACATAAAGCAGGGTAAATCCCAGCACAACAAAATATAACCATCCTCCATACATAAACATCATCACTGAGACACTGACTACCATCAGTATGTCAATCGTTCCGGAGACGACGCTTGATGTTAACGTTTCGCGAATAGTGGCTAGCGAGCCGAACCGGGACTGAATATCCCCAAGTTTTCGTTTTTCAAAATAGCTTAAAGGTAGCCGTAATAGATGGTCCATCAGGCCCGTTTTCCACTGTACGTCTATCAACGACTGCATAACCAGCGTCGTCCAGCTACGCAACATACTAATAAACGTGCGGAATAATATGAACGTGACTAAGCCGAGACAGATCAGCGTGAGTAAATTCTGATCTCTTGCGATAATAACGTGGTCCATTACTAGTTGCGTACCAACCGGTATCGCGATATTGACGGCTTCGACAAGGATCGTTAGCGCAAATATCTTAGCCAAGACGCTGGGCAGGCCGGTTATATTCTTTAGCAAACTGAGAAAGCTTATTTTCGAACGCGCTTTGACGGGCTTAAATTCGCTGTCTGGCCAGAGCTCTAATGCTATGCCCGTAAAATGTTGCGACATTTCCTGTAGACTCACTACCCGCCTTCCGAATGCAGGATCGTGGATGATGAATCTATTTCTACCCGCCTTGACCAGTACTACGAAATGACTCATATCCCAATGCAGTAAGCAGGGCCGTTTAAGCTGCCTAATCTCATCAAGATCGAGTGATAGCGCTCGTGTCTGTAGATTGAGTTGGCTACCAATATGCACCAAAGTCGCCAAAGTCGCCCCTTGCGCAGATAGGCCAAACTTCTGCCGTAAATTCAGAAGATCAATATTCATTCCGAAATAGCGGCAAACCATGACGATACAGGCTAGTCCACATTCGGCAGCTTCCGTTTGCAAGACTTGTGGAACTTTCCGGAAGAAACCGAACTGAAGTTGCTGACATACCATTCTAAAAAGCTGGGAGACTTCATTCATGTACTGGCCCTCCTAGACTACGCTTAATATCGTAATAAGGTGAAAGGATCCATTGATAGAGCGGCCTCTTTTCCAGGAATAAGGTGACCTCCGCTGACATACCGTTACTTATAGGTAACGTTTTATTATCAAATTTCAGCGTTTTGTCATGGATCGCCACAATCGTCTTATAAAACGCTTCTTTCGATTGTTGCGTAGTAGCTGGGTAGCTTCCCCTATAACTCATCATTTCACTCTCCGTCGCCGGTACTTGTGATAACGACGTAATCTCACCAGAGAACTGTCCAAATTTTTCATAGGGATAAGCATCGTAACGAATATTAACTTTATCTCCTGCCCGCACGAACGGAAGACTATGGTTGGGTAGCCATAACATCAATTGGTAATACTGTTTATCACCAGGAAGAATTTGCGCCAAACTATCACCCAAACTAAACATCTGCCCTTCCGTAAAAGCCATATTCTCCACTTTGCCAGTGACTGGGGCGGTTATGACTAGTGTGCCATTAGCATCAACTTCGGCGAGCATTCGAGAGAATTCACTGAGTTTCAGCTCATATTCTGAAATACGATTATCGAAATCGGTAGAGGTACTGGTTATTTCACTTTCTAGATTGATAATCTGTAAGCCTTCCTGAATAAGCTGACTATTCATATTTTGCCAAGAAGACTGCTGTTGATAAAAAAGATAACGTTGGTTATAGGATTGTTCTTTACTAATCAATCCTCTTTTTAAGTAATCATCATAATTCTTCATACTCTGTTGCATATCTTTAACCCCATTTAAGGAGTTTTCTACTAGAGCCTTAGTATTATTATAAGACTTTTTATATTCGGTCAGTTGATGGGTTAATTTATCAATATTTATTTTTTTATTTTCTTTTAACTTACCAATAATATTATTAGTTAAAGTGACTTGTTGGTTAATACTGATCTTGGATTTTTGGCTCAGATTACCGGATTGGGTATCCCTGCTAATATCTAATTCGTAAATAGGTGCACCTTTTACCACTTTATTACCAATTTCTACGTAGCTTTTATTTATTCTTCCTTGCTGAGGTGCGAGTATGTTGACCGTCTGCTGTAGCGAAAAAATCTCTCCTCTAACATTAACTCGTCGGTTATATTCACCTTTTACTAATACGATCAGTGCTATAGCTATGAAAAAGAGAGTGAAGGTAATAATTAGCCATACCGGCATTCCTCTTAATAATAAAGCCTTACCGAGCCAATGATGGCGCTGATGATAAAGTGCTTCTTTTCTAAATAGCTCATTATCTTTCATGATTTTAATTTTTTAGTAGAGTGGAGGAGTAACGAGAAGGGATTAAAAAAAGCAAAGAGATCTATAAAAAATCTCTTTGCTTTAGTTAATTTATATTATTTTCTGAATACTAAGTTGAAGAAAGAGGTCACTGTATCGATGGTTGAATCAATGACTAAGCCTGCATTTTTAGCAACGTTGGTTGCATTGACTTTAGCATTTTTCCAACCGAATGTTTCGAGTACACCACCGAAAGTCGATGCGATACCGCTAAAAGTATTAGCAAAAACACCTGCGCCTGAAATATTTTGCATTTGAGCGCTATTCAATTCTTTCATTATATTTTCCTTAATTAATTTTTCCATTATTAGTCTGCATGGGATATACCTCAAGCGACGAGTTGGAGATTACCGGGTGTCACCCAGGAGTGCAATCTCATATCTCCGGAAAAAAAGGAAAAATCTCGGTTTTTAAAAAACCAAAAAAATTAATAGCGAAAAAATCCAATTATATATGTTAGATAAGCTTATAAAAAAATCCAGTATAGCTCACTAAACTATACTGGATTCAATATTTAAGATTATTTTTATTTTTTATGTTTATCCAGAAACTTATCTAATTTTTCACCCTCTAGGTGACGTATATCTTGCCCTTTAACAAAATAAAAAATAATTTCACAAATATTCTGACAACGGTCGCCTATGCGTTCAATAGAGCGTGCACAGAATAATGCAGTTAACACATTAGGTATCGTCCGTGGGTCTTCCATCATATAAGTCATGAGTTGACGAATAATACCTTCATATTCCTGATCAAGTTTTTTATCGGCTTGATAAATCTCTACCGCTGCTTCGAGATCCATGCGCGCAAAAGCATCGAGGACTTCATGTAGCATCTCGACAGAATGCTGACCAAAAGACTCAAGGCTTATCAGTAAGGATTGATGCTGCTGGCTGAACTTCTCCAATGCAGTACGACTAATTTTTTCAGCCACATCTCCAATACGTTCTAATTCAGAGATCGTTTTGGTAATCGCCATAACGAGACGTAAGTCGCTCGCTGTCGGTTGTCGTTTGGCGATGATTTTGACACAGTGCTCATCTATCTCCACTTCCATCCGGTTGACTTTTTGATCATCGGCAATTACCCGTCGAGCCAACTCGCTGTCCATGTTGTGCAACGCTGTAATGGCATCGGTAAGTTGTTGTTCGACTAACCCGCCCATGATCATCACTTGCGTACGAATATGTTCTAATTCAGCATTAAATTGCGCTGAAATGTGTTTATTAAGGTTCAAAGTATCCATGTCACTCTCCACGCCCTGAAATAGATTGATGAGTATTTATCCGCCGGATATCAGCCATACCTTCCCGTAATGTAGTCTTCCGTTTGTTTCTTAGCTGGTGTGGTAAATAGCGTATCGGTATCACTGAACTCAACCAGTTCTCCTAGGTACATGAAGGCGGTATGATCCGAGCAGCGCGCGGCTTGCTGCATATTATGTGTAACAATAACCAATGTGTAATCTTGTTTTAATTCTGTAATAAGTTCTTCGATTCTACCTGTGGAGATAGGATCGAGTGCCGAGCAAGGCTCATCCAAGAGAAGTATTTCTGGCCTAATCGCAATACCCCGCGCAATACATAAACGCTGCTGCTGTCCACCAGAGAGGCTGTACCCACTCTGGTGGAGTTTATCTTTAGTTTCGTTCCATAAAGCTGCTTTTGTTAATGCCCACTGAACTCTTTCATCCATATCTGAACGAGAGAGTTTTTCAAACAGACGCACCCCAAAAGCAATATTATCGTAAATTGACATCGGAAAAGGCGTGGGTTTCTGGAATACCATCCCTACTTTAGCTCTGAGTAAAGCTATATCCTGTGAAGAATGCAGGATATTCTCACCATCGAGGAGGATCTCTCCCTCGGCACGCTGTTCTGGGTAGAGCTGGAACATTTTATTAAAGGTTCTCAGTAAGGTCGATTTTCCACACCCTGAAGGCCCGATAAATGCCGTAACTTGGTTACGAGCAATCTCTAAATTGATATTTTTAAGTGCGTGAAATTTACCATAATAGAAGTTCAAATCACGTACTGCTAATTTACTCGGGGCAGGGTTTATTTTCGCCATAGTCATAATTATCTCTCTCTTACTGATCACTGACGCTTGACGAAAATCATGCGCGCTAAAATATTAAGAATAAGTACACATACGGTGATCACTAGTACCCCCGCCCACGCTAGACTTTGCCATTGTGCAAAGGGACTCATAGCAAACTTAAATATCGTCACCGGCAAATTCGCCAATGGCTGACTCATGTCAGTACTCCAGAATTGGTTCGATAAAGCGGTAAAAAGCAAAGGCGCCGTCTCACCGGCGATACGCGCGATGGCTAACAATACACCAGTCATAATCCCTGAGAGGGATGCCTTCAGTGTTATTGCCAAAATCATCCGCCACTTCGGTGTCCCTAATGCATACGCCGCTTCACGTAGACTATCAGGTACGAGCTTGATCATGTTTTCCGTTGTCCTAATCACAATAGGAATCTGTAATAGTGCTAAAGCGAGTACCCCCGCCCATCCGGAAAAGTGCTGCATTCGGCTCACCACTAAGGTGTAAACGAATAACCCGATCACAATTGAAGGGGCCGACAGTAAGATATCGTTGATAAAACGGATGATCTCCGCTAACCACGTTTTACGCCCATACTCCGCTAAATAAATGCCCGCTAAGATCCCTAACGGTGTGCCTAACACCGTTGACCAAACGATAAGTAGACCACTCCCCGCAAGTGCGTTGGCAAGCCCACCGCCATCTGTATTCGGAGCTGGAGTATCTTGAGTAAATAGGTCTAACGATAGGCCACCAATACCTTTACTTACCGTCGTCCATAGAATCCATAACAACCAAAATAGGCCAAAGGCCATCGTTAATAGGGATAATGTTAGTGCGATATAGTTTTTAACTTGGCGCCGAGTTTGACGTTTTTTACGTTCTGTTTTTTCTTGAACCGTATAGCTGGGTAAGTAATTACTCATCCACGAGCCCCCTCTTTCTTAGCAAGACGCATCACTAGTAAACGTGAAATAGCCAGTACGATAAAAGTAATAACGAAAAGTATTAATCCCAGCTCCATCAGCGCGGAAATATGTAAGCCGGATCCAGCCTCTGCAAATTCATTCGCTAATGCTGAGGTAATACTGTTCCCAGGCATGTACAACGATGCGCTATCAAGCTGATAAGTATTACCAATAATAAAGGTTACTGCCATCGTCTCTCCCAGTGCTCGGCCTAAGCCCAACATGACCCCTCCAATTACCCCATTCTTGGTAAAAGGCAGAACGATCCGCCAGATAACTTCCCAAGTAGTACAGCCAATCCCATAGGCTGACTCTTTCATCATAACGGGCGTCTGTTCAAACACATCACGCATGACCGATGCAATGTAGGGAATGATCATAATGGCGAGAATAATTCCGGCGGCTAGGATACCGATCCCGAAAGCAGGCCCAGAAAATAAGCTACCAATAATTGGGATACTTGAGACTAACTCACTGACCGGCGTTTGGAAGTATTCAGCAAATAAGGGGGCAAAAACGAATAAGCCCCACATTCCATAGACAATGCTCGGGATCGCAGCAAGTAACTCAATAGCCGTCCCCAACGGTCTTCTCAGCCACGCCGGTGACAGTTCGGTAAGAAAAAGTGCAATACCAAAACTCACGGGGACCGCGATGAGTAATGCGATTGCTGAGGTCACTAACGTCCCATAGATCGGGACTAACGCGCCAAATTGCTCATTAGGGGCATCCCACGTTTTAGTCCAGAGAAATGAAAATCCAAACTGATGAAGAGTGGGCCACGACGAAATAATTAACGAAACAATTATGCCACCTAACATGAGTAGGACAATTAAGGCGGCTATTTTGACTAAAAGGCCGAATATAATATCGCCATATTTACTAGGAGCCCTAAACGACGACCGGTGTTGTGCCATAACATTCTCGAGTAGATAGAGGACAGGGCAGCATGCTGCCCTGAAGATGAATAAGTGTAACGTGACGAACGTTAAGGATAAATCGCCTTACCCGCATCCGTCGTAATATTCTTTTTCCACGCATCACGGACTAAGGTAATGACTGACTCTGGTAGCGCCGCATAATCTAAACTATTCGCGGTTTTTGCGCCTTGTTGATAGCCATAATCAAAAAAGTGTAAAACAGCTTTCGTCTTATCTACATTAGTAGGCTTTTTATAAACAAGCACATAGGTCGTTGAAGAGATTGGCCAAGCATTATCTCCTGACTGATAAGTCAGATCTTGGGCAAAACTCTGCTGCCAGTTGGCACCCTTAGCCGCATCACTGAAAGATTGTTCGTTAGGGGCAATCGCTTTACCTGCAGCATCAACTAATTTGGTATAGGTCAAATTATTCTGTTTGGCGTAAGCATATTCAACATAGCCAATAGAGCCAGGCAGACGCTGCACAAACGCGGCTACGCCATCGTTGCCTTTTCCACCAAGACCGACAGGCCAATTTACTGTATTGCCTTTACCGATTTTGCTGTTCCACTCTTGGTTTACCTTCGCTAGGTAACTCGTGAAAACAAAAGAAGTTCCGGAGCCATCTGCACGACGCACGACATTAATATTTGTCGAAGGCAGTTTAAGACCAGGATTTAATGCCATAATTTCCGGGTCGTTCCAACGCGTGACTTTGCCTAAATAAATATCGCCCGTTGTTTTACCATCTAAGATAAGCTGTCCTGACTTAATGCCTGGTAAATTAACCGCTAACACCACGCCACCGATGACAGTTGGAAATTGGAAAAGACCATTTTTTTCCAAATCTGCATTGCTCATTGGCGCATCGGATGCTCCGAAATCGACGGTTTTAGCGATAATTTGCTTAACCCCACCGGATGAACCAATGCCCTGGTAGTTAACTTTACTCCCATTGGCCTTATAATAATCTGCCGCCCAACGTGAATATACAGGAGCTGGGAAAGTCCCACCCGCGCCAGTAAGGTCTGTCTCTGCAAAAGCCGAAACAGTAGTCAGGGCTAAGGTAACTGCTGTTAAATGAGTTGCCATCTTACGCTTCAGTTTCATACTCTCTCCAAAAGACCTATTTGATTACAACCTAAGGTGTGTTGCGGTTAAATTAGGTCAGTTCAATGACATTGATATGTCATTTTTATGACAGAAATATGACAAGCATGCGATTTGGGGAAGATACCGATTAGCCACACTGCGATGAGTCCAGCGGGTAGGGTGCTGAGTAAGGGGGTTAAGGGTAGATACCGGACAAAAAAAACCCCTCATGACTGAGGGGGAAGACAGGGATGGTGTCTATGGCAAGGAAAAAGGTATGACATACTACTGGTACTACCATACAGCGATCATCGTTGATTACTGTAATTCGTGAACATCACATAAGTTATCTATACGACGTTCGTAATTCTGTTGAACCTGCTTCTTCTGCGCGGCGGTCAAAAGCCCATATATTTGGTTACGGACATGAGCCATTTCAACTTGGAATTTGACTTGTTGGTTAGCCATCTTCTGCGCTTGTTGAAGAACTGCCTCTTCATCAAATTGCGGCGACAACGTGAGTTGTTGCATCTGCTCTAAATCGCCAACATTGGTCACTGAATGACGAAAGCGAAATTGATCAGTTAAGTCCCTCATTCTTTGCCGTTGTGCTTCAGTAAGTTCAACACCATCAAACATGTGTGATTGAATACGCTGCGTAAGGCTATCATTAGCTGTACAGGGATAATTAATTTCACCTTTAATAGGCGTTTTTGATGCTTGAGCTGATCCGGCAGAAATAATCGCTAAAGAGGATAGCGCTAAAACACACAGCTGACGCATTTTACCGTTCCTCGTGGCTGTTGTTGTTTGCTGCAATGGGGGGTAGTCTAAGCGAGTTGCTGCAAACATCCGTCAGGGGGTGTAAAGCTAAGTAAAGTGATTAATACGTCACCAAGGAACAAGGTATTTTTGCTGCCGAATAGGAGAGAACATGAATAAAATTTTACTCGTTGATGATGACCGTGAACTAACTTCACTGTTAAAAGAATTACTAGAAATGGAAGGTTTTGATGTAACGGTCGCGGGTGATGGCGAGCAAGCATTATCGGTAATGGACAGTAGTATCGATCTATTGCTTTTGGACGTGATGATGCCAAAGAAAAATGGCCTTGATACGTTAAAGGAGCTTCGCCAGCAGCATCAAACACCGGTCATTATGCTTACTGCCCGAGGCAGTGAACTTGACCGTGTTCTTGGCTTGGAACTCGGCGCTGATGACTATCTACCAAAACCTTTCAATGACCGTGAGTTAATCGCGCGTATAAGAGCAATTCTTCGTCGTTCAAATTGGAGCGAGCAGCAGCAAGTTCAAGAAAGTAATTCCCCTACCCTAAAAGTAGATGAATTACGGTTAAACCCAGGCCGTCAAGAAGCAAGTTTTGATAACGAATCGTTGGAATTAACGGGTACAGAGTTCACCTTGCTCTATTTATTGGCACAACATCTAGGACAAGTCGTTTCTCGCGAACACCTTAGCCAAGAAGTCCTAGGTAAGCGTCTAACGCCCTTTGACCGTGCTATAGATATGCATATCTCTAACCTGCGTCGGAAGCTTCCGGAACGTCGTGATGGTCATCCATGGTTTAAAACACTCCGTGGGCGTGGGTACTTGATGGTTTCTGCAACATGATTGCCAGTCTGACTACCCGTATTTTTGCAATATTCTGGCTAACATTGGCGCTTGTGCTGATGTTGGTCCTAATGGTTCCTAAGCTGGACTCGCGACAAATTACGTCGTTGTTACCCAGTGAATATCGCGAAGGAACGATGGTTGAGCAACATATTGAGGCTGAACTCCGACAAGACCCTCCTAACGATCTGATGTGGTGGCGGCGCCTTTATCGAGCGATCGATAAATGGGCTCCCCCAGGACAGCATCTTCTGCTGGTGACGTCGGAGGGTCGTGTCATTGGGGCTCGCCACAACGAAATGCAAATCATTCGGAACTTTATCGGGCAGTCAGACAACGCCGATCATCCTCAGAAGAAGAAATATGGTAGACAAGAGATGGCAGGCCCTTTCTCCATTGAAGATGGCGAAGATAATTATCAATTATATATGATCCGCCCTGCCAGTAGTTCGCAGCTCGATTTTGTTAACTTACTCTTCGATAGGCCGTGGCTGTTGCTGCTCGTGACCATGTTAATTAGTACGCCGTTACTGCTGTGGCTCGCGTGGAGTCTGGCTAAACCGGCTCGAAAACTTAAATATGCTGCTGACGAGGTGGCGAGAGGTAATCTCCGCCAACATCCTGAGCTCGAATCGGGGCCGCAGGAATTTCTTGCTGCAGGGGCGAGTTTTAACCAGATGATTAGTGCGCTTGAACGCTTAATCAAAGGGCAGCATCGCTTACTGTCTGATATCAGTCACGAATTACGCACTCCTCTTACTCGTTTACAACTTTCTACCGCTTTACTACGCCGACGATCCGGTGAGAGTAAAGAGCTGGAGCGTATTGAAACTGAGGCACAGCGTCTAGACGGTATGATCAATGACCTCTTAGACCTCTCACGGACGCAGCATAAGAATGCCCTCATCAGCGAAGTCTTACGAGCCAATCAATTATGGAAGGACGTGATCGAGGATGCACGTTTTGAAGCGGAACAGATGGGTAAAAAAATGGAGGTTCCTTATCCACCAGGGGCATGGCCACTCTATGGCAACCCACACGCCTTAGAAAGCGCCGTCGAAAACATTATTCGAAACGCCCTCAGATATTCACACTCTGCCATCAGCATCAGCTTTTCGGTGGATAGGACTGGAATGACCTTGCATGTTGACGATGATGGACCTGGCGTTGCTCCTCACGACCGCGAACAGATCTTTCGTCCCTTCTATCGTACAGACGAGGCACGTGACCGCGCTTCAGGCGGAACTGGGCTCGGTTTAGCTATTGTCGATACCGTTATCCAGCAACACCACGGGCATGTGAAGGCGGAAGAGAGTCCGCTAGGCGGGCTGCGTTTAACTATCTGGCTCCCGTTATACTCAGCGAAACAATAATTTGTTATGCTGCGGCTCTCGAAAAGGGAGCCGCCATGATTAACATTGTTTTATTCGAACCAGAAATCCCACCGAATACCGGTAATATTATCCGTCTTTGCGCAAATACAGGGTTTTCGCTGCATATCATCGAACCGTTAGGATTCACTTGGGATGATAAGCGATTGCGTCGTGCAGGGCTTGATTACCACGAATTTACTGCCGTAAAAAAGCATGCCAATTATGAGGCTTTTCTCTCCTCGGAACAGCCTGAGCGTCTCTTCGCTCTTACGACCAAAGGCACTCCAGCGCACAGTTCTGTAGCTTGGCAAGCTGGGGATTACCTTGTTTTCGGCCCAGAAAGCCGTGGGTTACCCGTCTCAATACTTGATTCACTCCCGGCGCAGCAAAAAATCCGTATTCCTATGGTAGAAAACAGCCGCAGCATGAATCTTTCAAATTCTGTGGCTGTCGTGGTATTCGAGGCATGGCGCCAGCTGGGTTACCAAGGGGCGTTATTAAGAGAATAGTGCTATATCGACGGTATTAATTAAATGCCGTCGCCATACTCGAACCCCATCGCGCCCGTAAAATGTTGATCCATTTCCATCGAGGGCTTCTGGCTGGTAGGGCGACCGACTATCCTGGCAGGTATGCCGGCTACGGTAGTATGGGGAGGAACCGACATCAATACTACCGATCCGGCACCAATTTTCGCGCCTTCACCAATCTCAATGTTACCCAAGACTTTGGCTCCCGCACCAATCAATACGCCTTCACGAATCTTGGGATGACGGTCGCCGGAGGTTTTACCGGTTCCCCCCAAGGTGACCGACTGAAGAATTGAAACGTCGTCACTCACGACCGCTGTTTCGCCTATGACTATCCCAGTAGCATGGTCAAGCATGATACCGCAGCCGATCTTCGCAGCCGGATGGATATCTACACCAAATGAAACTGAGATTTCATTTTGCAAATAAACCGCGAGCGAACGTCGGCCTTGCCGCCATAACCAATGGCCAATCCGGTAGGCTTGCAATGCATGGAAACCTTTGAGGTAAAGTAAGGGGGTCGAGTATTTATCGACTGCAGGATCGCGTTGGCTTACCGCCGTGATATCGCGCACCGCAGCCATGATCATTGCAGGATCTTGGCGATACGCCTCCTCAACGATGTCGCGGATAGCGATGGCCGGCATGTTGGCATTAGCAAGCTTATTCGCCAACATATAGCTAAGCGCACTCCCTAAATTCTCGTGCTTGAGTAGCGTGGCATGAAAGAAACTCGCGAGCATGGGTTCGCCTGACGCCAGCTCACGCGCTTCAGCTAAAATAGCTTCCCAAATTTGCTCAAGCTCTTCTGAAGACATGACACGCTCCTGATAAAAAACGCCCAAAATGGGCGTAAAAAAAGAGTAAGGTAATTGCGCTACTGACTTGTTTCGTCTTTACGTTCTCGGCCTAATAACGCTATCGCTGCCTCACTGGCAGGTTTGCCGCAATAGAGCACCTGATAAATCTGCTCGACAATCGGCATCTCAACCCCAACACTGGCAGCCAGTAGAGATACCTCTTTTGTATTACGATAACCTTCTACAACCTGGCTGATCGAGGCTTGTGCACTATCAACCGTTGCCCCTTGGCCTAGTAGCATGCCAAAGCGACGATTACGCGACTGGTTGTCGGTGCAAGTTAATACTAGATCGCCCAAACCGGCCATGCCAGTAAAGGTATTGGCTTGCGCACCTAATGCCAACCCTAAGCGTGACATTTCGGCCAAGCCACGGGTTATCAAGGCTGTGCGAGCGTTTGCGCCAAACCCCATACCATCAGAGATCCCTGCACCAATCGCAATGACATTCTTGACTGCGCCGCCAAGTTGCACTCCGGTCATATCGCTATTGCTATAGACGCGAAAGCTTTTGCCACAATGTAATTTATTCTGCAAATCAGCCGAAAACTGCGCATTATTCGAGGCTAAAGCGATGGCTGTAGGCATGCCTGCCGCAAGTTCTTTTGCAAAAGTGGGGCCTGAAATGACTGCAAGCGGGATCTCATGACCAAGAATTTCGCGAGCAACATCTTCAAGTAATCGACCGGTCTCAACCTCTAGGCCTTTTGTTGCCCAGACGATACGTGTATCAGGGCGTAACATCGGCTTCAATTGCGTGAGTACTTGGCCAAAGACGTGGCTCGGAACGACGATCAATAGATCACGGCTTCTGGCTACCGCTTCATCTAACTGAGAAGTTAATGCAAGATTATCAGGGAAGGGAACGTCGGAGAGAAACTCTGCATTACAACGCTGTTCACTTAAACGCGCAATGTGTTGTGGGTTATGTCCCCATAACGTCACGGGATAGCCGTTACGGGCTAAAGTTATCGCTAAAGCGGTGCCGTACGAGCCGGCACCGATAACGCTGACACTTGCTTCACGCATCGTGATTAAGCATCCTGCGCGACATCACCACCTTCTTGCTGCTGAAGGTAGTTCATGAAAAGTGCATCGAAGTTGACCGGCGCTAGGTTCAGTTGTGGGAAAGTTCCACGCGAGACTAGGGCAGAAATACATTCACGGGCATATGGGAACAGGATATTTGGGCAATAAGCACCCAGACAATGTGCCATTTGCGAACCTTCGATCCCAGAAATTGTAAAAATACCCGCTTGCTGAACTTCGCATAAAAATGCAGTATCTTCGCCTACAGTAGCCGTTACCGTTACACGGAGTACAACTTCGTAGATACCTTCCGATAGCTGAGTCGATGCAGTATCAAGATCCAACTTAACATCAGGCTCCCACTCTTTTTGGAAGACTTGAGGCGCATTAGGTGCTTCAAAAGAGATATCTTTTGTATAGACACGTTGGATCTGGAAAGTCATTTCGTTAGGGTTTTGTTCTGACATAGTACTTAATCCTTTAAAACAAAATAGCGCCTATTATCAGGCATTCAGTAATGGATCTAACTCTGCACGCTGTTCTAGTGCAAATAAATCGTCGCAGCCCCCAACATGATACTGATCAATGAAGATTTGGGGTACGGTGGTGCGCTGACTACGATCTATCATTTCTGCCCGTTTTTCGCTGTCGTTATCGATAGCGATTTCGTGATACTTCACACCTTTTTGATCTAACAGCGCTTTTGCGCGATGACAGAAAGGACAGGTTTGTTTGGTATAGATATCAATGGATGCCATAAACGCCTCTTTAGGATCTATTTGCCACGGACTAGCGGAAGGTTCTCACTGCTCCAGCCGCTAATACCATCTTTAAGAACAGACACTTTTTCAAACCCCGCAGCATTAAGTTGTGCCGCTGCATCGCCTGCGCTTTGTCCCGTCGCACAGACAACGATAATAGGTTGCGATTTATACTTTTCTAATTCGGTAAAATTACCTTTTTTGATCTCATCGCTACTGACTTGAAGCGCACCTGAGATATGTCCACGGCGAAAATCATCGCGGCCACGTACGTCGACCACTACGGCATTTTCTTTATTAATTAAGTGCGTCGCTTCGCCACGACTAATCATTTTTACCTTGGAAAAAAGTCCTTTAAACGTGGTAACAATCACGAGTACCAGCAATACTACCCAACCGAGGCTTAAGATAAGGTGATTATGTACAAATTCCATAATTTCTTGCATGAGAAAAACAACTCCGAGTACGATCCAATATAAATTTATCCGCGCAACAGTAATCCGCTGCGTAGTCGGGACAGCCGCGCAAAATAGGAATCATCCAGCGTAATAACCGTTGAGACCCCTTTCACACTGCCGAATTCTTACCTATTATCTGATTATGCCATTATTATAGACTGTACACTATAAAACCCGAGCGTTACTCTGGTAACCCGTGAAACATCATGGAATAATCTCAGCCTTATGACGGAAAAAAAGCGTTTCACATTCTCTTTATCAGCTCGGCATAACACGATGTTGTCTCCACAATTTCGCCTTTTACCGCTGACCTCCAGCCTGCTACTTTGTGCGGGGCTACTGACCTTGCCCATTTTAAGCCGCGCTGATGATAACCAGTCGGCGCTCCGCACCATCCAACAAGATATTGCGGCGAAAGAGCGTAGTGTTCAAGCACAAAAACAGCAACGCGACGATTTATTGAGTAAATTAAAAAGTCAGGAGAAACTGATTGCCCAAGCAAGTCGACAGCTACGTGAAACGCAATTGACTTTAAATGGTATCAACAGTGACATTGAAGAGCTGACTGATTCTATTGAAGAGCTCATCCGCTCTCAAGCACATGAGGAAAATGTTCTCGCCGCGCAACTCGATGCAGCCTTCCGTCAGGGGCAACATAGTGGCTTTGAACTTTTACTCAGTGGCGAAGATGGTCAGCGCAGCGACCGAATGCTGACCTATTTCCGTTATTTAAATACCGCACGCCAAGAAAATATCGAATCTTTGAAGCAAACGCGGGCCGATCTTGCCGATAAAAAATCACAATTAGAGATCCGCCAGCAACAACAGCAAACACTTTTCGCGCAACAAAAAGCTCAGCAAGATCAACTACAAATGGCGCAAAGCGCACGGCAAAAAACCCTGCAACAACTCAATGCCTCGCTACAGAGAGATCAAGCTGATCTCGCGGAAATGCGCCAAAACGAAAACCGTTTACAGAACCAGATCGCCCGTGCGGCGCAAGAGGCGAAAGCACGCGCTGCCCGTGAAGCTAGAGCCGCCGAGCAGGTCAAACAGCGTCAAGCTCAAGCGCAGGCTAAAGGTTCCACTTATCGCCCAACAGAAGGCGAGAAAGAGCTGATTGCACGAACGGGGGGATTAGGCCGAGCCAATGGGCAATATCCATGGCCAATTCACGGCCGCCTCATCCACCGCTTCGGTGATAATTTACAAGGTGAGCTTCGTTGGAAAGGCCTCGTGATCGGCGCTCCAGAAGGCACCGATGTACGCGCTATCGCCGATGGGCGCGTCTTAATGGCGGATTGGCTGCAAGGTTATGGTTTAGTCGTCGTTATCGAACACGGTAAAGGTGATATGAGTTTATATGGCTACAACCAGAGTGCTTTAGTGAACGTTGGTCAACAAGTTAGGGCGGGACAACCTATTGCATTGGTGGGTAGCAGTGGCGGGCAAGGAACTCCTGGGCTCTACTTTGAAATTCGACGTCAAGGGCAAGCGGTAAACCCTCTAAGCTGGTTAGGAAAATAATGTGCGAAATTTATTCCAGTCTCTCCTCACTCTTGGCTTACTCACGTTTGCTTATTCGACTTATGCAGGGCAGTTAGCGCTAGTTATTGATGACTTCGGATATCGTCCTACTGAAGAACATAAAGTTATTTCACTGCCGAACGCGATCTCCATCGCAGTACTTCCTGATGCGCCGCACTCCCGATCAATGGCGATATTGGCTCACCAAGCCGGTCACGAAGTACTGATTCATTTGCCTATGGCGCCCATGAGCAAACAGCCTCTTGAAGTGAATACGTTAACGCCAGAAATGAGTCAGAACCAAGTCCAAAGCATTATTGAACATGCTATTCGCCAAGTTCCCTACGCGGTAGGACTGAATAACCATATGGGAAGCCGGATGACGTCGAGCTTACCCGCGATGCAGAAAGTGATGAGTGTCCTCAATCACCACCAGCTCTACTTCTTAGATAGTGTCACGATCGGCAATACCCAAGCCGTTAATGCTGCTCGTGGCACATCCGTCAAAGTATTAAAAAGAAATGTTTTCCTAGACGATACGCAGAACGAAGCCGATATTCGTTACCAGTTTCAACGCGCAGTCAAGCTTGCGCAACGTAATGGTTCCGCTATTGCTATCGGCCATCCCCATCCAACAACGGTAAAGGTTTTGCAACAGCTCCTACCCACCTTACCGGCGGATGTGAAATTAGTAAGATTAAGCCAGCTATTGTCTCGCACTCCGATTTCTGCTCAGTCACCCTCGAAGCCGCAACTGAGCTTAGACGCCCGCTGCCCGCGTACTCACCCCTTGCGCCAACATAAACCTGCAGAGGGCGTTATGATTATTTATACCTCACTGCGTGACAGCCAATTTATGCGTAATATCAAAGCTCTATTCTAATTGATGCCGCTCCCCGGAGCGGCATACTGCTCTCAACCGCTTTAGGTGATATGATTTACGGTAAATAGCTCGAACGTCAATCGAGCCTCGTCTTAGTTGAAAGGTGAATTATGATTATTGTAACGGGTGGTGCCGGGATGATCGGCAGTAATATCGTTAAAGCGCTAAACGATCGCGGCTATAACGATATTTTAGTGGTAGATAACCTGAAAGATGGCACCAAGTTCATTAATCTGGCTGATCTAGATATCAGCGATTATATGGATAAAGAAGAATTCCTGATGAGTGTTGTCGCGGGGGATGATCTCGGTCCTATCGAAGCCGTTTTCCACGAAGGAGCGTGCTCTGCGACGACGGAGTGGGATGGTAAGTATATGATGGACAATAACTATCAATACTCCAAAGAACTCCTCCATTTCTGCCTAGAGCGCCAAATTCCTTTTCTCTATGCTTCTTCAGCGGCAACTTACGGCGGTCGCGATAGCGACTTCATCGAGGAGCGCCAATACGAGTCGCCATTAAATGTCTACGGCTATTCTAAAATGCTTTTCGACCATTATGTCAGAAGTATCCTGCCTGAAGCTGATTCGCCCGTCTGTGGATTCCGTTATTTCAACGTATATGGCCCCCGTGAAGGGCATAAAGGTAGCATGGCAAGCGTTGCCTTCCATTTAAATACACAAATTAACCAAGGCGAAAATCCGAAGCTGTTCGCTGGAAGTGAGCAATTCAAACGGGATTTTGTCTACGTGGAAGACGTCGCTAACGTGAATCTTTGGTGCTGGGAAAATGGTGTTTCCGGGATCTTCAATTGTGGTACGGGTCGTGCCGAATCCTTCCAAGTCGTTGCAGATGCTGTGTTGGCCCACCACCAACAAGGCGAAGTGGAATATGTTCCATTCCCAGAAAAACTTAAGGGCCGTTACCAAGCTTATACTCAAGCGGATCTCACTCGTCTTCGAGACGCCGGATACACTAAGGCCTTTAAAACCGTCACAGAAGGCGTCAGTGAATATATGCGTTGGTTAAATAAGCCAGAATAAAGTGGAAGCCTTACCGATGAAAATATTAGTAATCGCCCCCTCTTGGGTCGGTGACATGATGATGTCCCAAAGCCTTTATCAGACATTGAAAGCACAGTGGCCGCAGGCCACTATCGATGTAATGGCTCCCGCATGGTGTCGCCCACTACTGACCCGGATGCCTGAGGTAAACCAAGCGATAGCGATGCCGATTGGTCATGGAAGCTTAGCGCTGGGTGATCGTTATAAACTCGGTAAGGCACTACGTGACAACCACTACGATCAGGCTTACGTCCTCCCCAATTCTTTTAAATCTGCATTAATTCCCTGGTTCGCAAGAATAAAACGGCGTACCGGCTGGTTAGGTGAAATGCGTTATGGTTTATTAAATGATCATCGTCGCTTAGATAAAACCGCCTTTCCTTTAATGGTTGAGCGTTATATCGCCTTAGCCTACGATAAGAATAAAACAACTAGCGCAACCGCTTTGCCAAAACCTCTTGCACGCCCTGCCCTACTCGTGTCAGAGCGGGAGAAACTTGAAACGGCTGCGCTATTTAGTCTTCATGCCGATAGACCTATTGTTGGCTTCTGCCCAGGCGCTGAATTTGGGCCAGCAAAACGTTGGCCAGACTATCATTACGCAGAATTAGCGAAACAGCTTATTGCCAAAGGCTATCAGATTGCTTTATTCGGCTCGGCGAAGGATAACGAGGCTGGCGCAGAGATCATTGCAAAACTATCAAACGACGAAGCAACGCACTGTACTAATCTCGCAGGTAAAACAGAGCTTGATCAGGCCGTAATTCTTCTTGCACAGTGCCGCGCTGTCGTCACGAATGACTCTGGACTGATGCACGTCGCCGCGGCACTTGATCGCCCGCTCGTTGCGCTTTATGGGCCGAGTAGCCCTGATTTTACGCCCCCTCTCACGGATAAAGCACGGATTATTCGTTTGATTACCGGTTACCATAAGATTCGTAAGGGAGATGCCGAGCAAGGCTATCACCAAAGTTTGATCGATATTAATCCTTCACAGGTTACGCAAGCATTAGATGAGCTACTGGCTTGTGTTCAGGAGCAAGAATGCGCGTCCTGATCGTTAAGACCTCTTCGATGGGCGACGTTATTCATACTCTACCTGCGCTAACCGATGCACTGGAACATATTCCCTCGATTCGCTTCGATTGGGTAGTTGAAGAGGGTTTTAGTCAGATCCCGACTTGGCACCGTGCTGTCGATCGCGTGATCCCTGTAGCTGTCCGTCGTTGGCGAAAAAATTGGTTTCGCCACGATATTCGTGCAGAGCGTCGTCATTTTTATCAACAACTCACGAGCACCCATTACGATGCCATCATTGATGCACAAGGGTTGATTAAAAGCGCAGCTTTGATTACCCGAAAAAGCCGCGGGACCAAACACGGCCTCGACTGGCAAAGCGCTCGTGAACCCCTCGCCAGCTGGTGGTACACCCATACTTACCGTATGAGTAAACAGCAGCATGCTGTTGAAAAAATTCGCGCATTATTTGCAGAGAGCTTGGGCTACCAAAAACCCACTACTCAAGGCGATTACGCTATTGCTCAACATTTTGTCCGAAACCTTCCTGATGATGCCAATCAGTACCTTGTCTTTTTACATGCAACGACTCGTGATGATAAACACTGGCCAGAAAGTGCATGGGAGAGTCTGATTGATGCAGTGACGGCACGCGGAATGAGCGTAAAGCTACCTTGGGGTTCTCCGGTTGAGTACCAACGTGCCGTAAGGTTAGCTGAGGGTCGTTCTAACGTAGAAGTCTTACCGAAACTCTCCCTCAGTGAGGTCGCCACACAGTTAGCAGGGGCTAGAGGCGTCGTTTCCGTCGACACGGGGCTTAGCCATCTCACTGCTGCGTTAGACCGTCCCAATATCACGTTATATGGCCCGACTGATCCCTTACTCATCGGGGGGTACGGCAAAAACCAGTACGTTATTAAAGGACAACCAGAAGGCAAAATGAGTGAGATTGAACCCGTCCAGGTCCTGGAGAAGTTAAACTCGATTGGCTGTCTTTAGGTATGTAAGTCGTCTACTCCCCTCTCTCTGAGGAGGTGTAGACGCTTATAGCTGATTAAGGCTGATTATGCTGGAGTCTACGCAAACTTAAAAACATCCCCATCAAGAAAGCAGAGGCGATGGCAGTTTGAAAAATAAACGTCTCTTCTACCCAGCCCCTCACCAAGAAGTCCGAAAAAATAATAAGAAATAAGGTCAGGTAGCTGTATTTACTACTAGGAATAGCGTTTCGATATCCTCGCCATGCGGTAACGAGAATAGCCAGTACAACGCTGACTACAGAAAATAGCCCTAGCAGGCCACCTGCAAACCAATTTGAAAGAAAGAAGTTATGAGGACCGATAGGATCTCGGAAAAACCATTCCTGATGCTGTGGTAGGTTCGTGGCGTAAGCCTTAAGATAGACTTTATCGCCAATCCCAGTCCCTTTGACTGGATGCTGCATCACCATATCCCACGCTGCGCCTTGCGTCCCATTGCCAAAGCGGTGACTGCTTGATGTTTGCTCAAGTTTATAGGCGAGTACTGCTAAGCGATCGTGAAAAGCGGCAAAGAACCCAACACTACTAATCGCGATAATAACCGTAATAATGAGTGGCAATTTCCATTCACGGTTAAATACACACCAAAGTAATGACAATACAAATATAGCTAACCAAGCGCCACGTTGTAGCAGGCCTAACATTAGAAAACTATAAATAAGGCCTACGAAAATAAATGCAATTTTCGCCTTACTTCCTGGTGTTTTCCAAAGTAATAGAATAGCTGGCAAAGAAAAAATAAGGGCTTCAGCAATAAATCGATGGTTATAATTCGAGAAGGGATAAATACCCTGCCGATACTCAAGATAGTAAGCATAAAGTTCTTTACCCCCTGAAACGAGAAACATTATCCCCAGCCCAATCATGAGCGATCGACAAATTTCCTTACTATTCAGCTGACTAATGACCACAGCATAGACAATAGGTGTCAATATTGTCTTCTCAATGATGGTATTAGAAAAATACTTAATACTCATTGCAGAATCGATAGAGATAAAGCAAGAGTAAGTTCCCGCTATTAATAATAATACTAGAAACTTAAAAATGCTGCTCTTACATATATCTTTAATAACCCATCTTTCTTTGTAAGCAATACTCAGTGAAGTGATTATCGTTAAATAAAAAAATAGATGTTTATATCGAGTAATACCATCGACGAAAAAAAGCCCAACAAATAAAATGAATAGTAATGAGCACCATTTATTCATTCCTACTACTCGACTCAATATCGTTTTAATTTCGCTAATCATATAGTTACCTAACTAGGTCTAAGTCATATAGTATAATTATTATACTGACCATAAGGTATCACGCTAATATTACTATTCGCGTGAACTTGCCTTTCACTGTGGCAGCATACTATAAAGGAAAAATCTAGGGTATTCAAAAACACATCGATAGTAAGTGCTGCGATAATCATTTTACTCACCGCTTTCCTGCTTGAGTAGGGGGATGATGTCATACGGGATTGTAGTCGTAGTAGAAAGCGTAAAAAGGGGGGGGTTGATTCTTTCTTTCATAAACCTTAGTACTGCGATAATTTTTTGCGTATCTTGAGTCAGCTCAGAGGGCATAGCCGTCCCAGTTTGCTGATCGTAGAACCGCTGTCCGCCGTGAGTTAGGTCAAAACCAGCACAGACGATTTTTTTGTAGGCCAGAGAATAAGCCAGCTGAATCGCAGCATAAGCGACGGTTTTACAGTTGCAGTAACCAATCGTGATATCTTTAGAAAACCCTCTTATTCTTTTCTTTCTCGAGAAAGGAACCTCCATCACCACACTCGGATTCTGCGCGCAGAACAGAGCATACTTAATTTTTTTAAGCGGCCCCGATTTCTCTCGTTTATAGAGCTCTCTTAAGATAAAACAGTGTTCTACCAACCAATGTTGTAAGCTAGGCGGCGCTGAGTCGTAAACCTCTTGATTAATAAAGGTAAAGCGACTTTCCATAACGTGGCGCTTGAACTCTTCACATCGATGTAAGGGGAAGCGACCATCTGTGACCAGGTAGATGAAGGGGGCGATCCCCCGGTCAAGCAAATGACCTGCAGAGCCATTTACCGCGATAATATCTTTTGTACGCAGCAACGCCTCTGGGACTTGTGCCGCAGAGGGTCCCGAGAGAAAAAGTAAACACTCATCATGTTCTTTCTGCTCACGTAAATGCGCGAGTTGCGCTGAAGAAAAAAGTGTGGTCATCACTAACTCTACGCTGAACGCCCAATTAAACGTCCTTTGAACGCCTTGAACTTTTTACGAAACTGAGACTTTCGTTTCACCCATTGGTAGGAAAATCCGCGGTGAAAGTCACTAATACCGAAGTGCCTTTCAAGATCGATGAAGTCCTTTGCGGCCCGAAAACGTGAATAGTTTTTACCAGACAGATCGATAACTCTCACTTGGCCTTTCGACAGCATAAAGTTTTGCTTATGTGCATCATCGAAAATCACCCGATGTTCATGCAGAACCTTAACGCTTTCTAAGACCTCAGATTTGATCTTTTCGGTCAGCTCCCCTTTCTGAGCTAAGATATCCATCTCGACACCGGGTATATACTCAATAATCATGATAAACCGACTGGCGAAATTAAAAATTTTAGTCTCAGCGAGTAGATAGAAATCATTTGGAAAGGTTACGTCTCGTTGGCGGAGCATAGCTGTTTGTTTGAACAAGGTTAAATAATAGTCACCGCGGAAAAATGACTTTAAGAATCGTTCATTACGTTTTTCTTTCGGCGTAAAAACCTTCAAAACATACAGCTTGCCGTCTTTCTCCACTAAACTTACTTTGGTATCGGGAATACTCCTGAACACTTTCAGCGTAGTCAGTCGTGAATGAAGAAAATCCTCCAACATAGTCGTGAAGAATTGATCATCGCCATTGGTATAGACGGTGTAGCCTGCAAGTTTCGTTTTAGTGACCATAGCTCTTTATTTATCGCCGAGAAAGTAGTTTACGAAGTAAATATCTAAAAAAATACTCATATCCTTTAAGGATTTTTTTCTGGTATATCAGATGCTTATAGCAATATCGATATTGATATGTCGACGCTGGCAGCTGTAGAGGCTCGTCCTTCCATGGGGAATGCCTTTTCGCCTGTTGAAATGCCTGCGAGCTAGGATATTGTCCCCACAAGTGCCAAGGCTTGGTGGGGCCAATAAAATGCATGAAAATACAGTTAGGATTGAACTGCTTACGTTTCGCTGAGTTAAGCTCATAGTTCAGGCTATATTGCGTATTATAGACACTATTTAAGAACATTTTTTTGTCTGCTAGCGCTAAATTCAATAAATCTTGATCATAAAACGTCAATTTAGCATGCAGCGACTGATCGGCAACTAGCCTTAAAATGTGTGTCAGTACCGCTTCCTTACGCCACGCATCAAGGTTAATGAGCATGACTCCAGAATTAAAATAACCCTGTTCGAGTGCTTTACAGTCAAGCGTTTCGGCCTGATGCTGCCACCATATGGCATCCCTTTCGGGGACGACGGCAACAACATTATCCTGTAGATCTACCTCCAGTAACTCTGTTACATCGCCTTGGCATACAACGTCAGCATCAAGATATAGCATTTTAGATATCGAGAGAGAGAGCACCTCTGCCATCATAAAACGGTAGTAGATTGCCGAAGACCAGAGCCGGTTAGTCGGTAACTGTGCAAAATAGTCATTATCGAGTGTATAAAGCGTAATTCGCAGCTCGTGTTGTCGGGCAAGCTCGATAAGCTTTTGTTGATCGAGCTGTGACGTATCATTACTAAATAGATGGAAATGAAAACGTATTCCAGAATTACTGGCGGCTAGCGAGGCCATGGAAATTTCACACCCTAATAAAAAGTCGCCATCGGCGCCCCACCCGACATCTAGCTGAATATCGCTGTCTTCAA
The DNA here is from genome assembly GCF_018494085.1 of Rosenbergiella collisarenosi. GTDB lineage: Bacteria > Pseudomonadota > Gammaproteobacteria > Enterobacterales > Enterobacteriaceae > Rosenbergiella > Rosenbergiella collisarenosi. Next base: position 120,356 of record NZ_JABBFP010000009.1, read on the forward strand.
CGCCGCAAGGGTTGAGCGTTGTACGTTGTTTAATAGCACGCTCACATGTCTGTAATAGAGGGTGAGTGTGTGTTATTTCAGCGGTCATAGCCACCCCTTCCATTAGAGGTTTTTCCTCAGCGTGCGCTGTTTAATTTTTTCGGCTCTCTTCTGCGCTTGGCGGATCAAATAGCTTTCTTGACGAAAAATATCTCGTACCGGCTGCCCGAAATATTCCGTTAAGAAATAGCAGTAGTCACGAAAGGAGAGCGCTAGAGGAAAACTCGAATAATACAACGCGATAAGATCTTTGTTTCGCCAACGCAGAGGTGTCTTCTTACGGATTTGCGCGCGATGTAGGTCAATCACCGAGAGCGTAGCATTGTCACGATTTTCATCGAAAGGGAGTGCGAGCAGGAAATGGCAGATATAACAATCCCGGTGGTTTAGCCCTGACTGGTGCATAGCGGCTACGGTTCGTGCCAATTGTTGAATAAGGTGGCGTTTAACGCGATAAGCGGGAGGTTGCGTTGCCCAGTTCGCGCAATAGTCTTCTAGACTTATCGCCGGGTTCAAGTCCTTGGTGATAATAAAGGATTCGCGCTGCAATGGGTTCCAGTGACGCTGACCATAGCCATAACAGCTCATCGTTGGGATTGCCGCGGCTTGAAGATGCTCAATCGCTTGCCACTCGTTTTTTGCGCCTAACACGGGTAAACGTAAGGTAATTAGATTCTTCAATACCTCTTTCAACGCTGTCCCGCGGTGATACTTAACGAAGTAGCTTTCACCGGCAAAATCGAAGCGCATCGTTTTCCTCGCCTCCACTTGCCGAAAGGTTTCACCTTGTAGCGCCAGAATTTCAGCATAAGGATCGCTATGCGCCCACGCTTGCTTAAAAGGCTGTTCGAGTTGCAGCATCTTTTGCTCTCTTTTCAATAATATCAGCCGCCTGTTCAGGCAAACCGTATACATCATGCTCATCGCAATAGCGACGTGCTCCCTGCGACCACGAGAGCAATTGCTCGGGATCTCTTAGCGCTGCGTCCAATGCCTGATTGAGGGTGTTCTGGCTAAACGGTTCGCCGATGACAACACCGTTCCCTGCAGCCTCAAGATAGGGCGCGTTACCACATACCTCTGTACAGATCACCGGGAGTTCGGAGGCTAAGGCTTCAATCAATACAATTCCTGCCGCCTCTTGGTATGCAGGATGAAGGAGTAGATCCGCCGCTGCCATTAATTGAGGAATATCGTCCCTACCTTGATAAAAATCAACATACGACGCTATCCCCAGCTTTTGCGCTGACTTCTGGTAAGTCACCGGACTATCCGCACCCACTACCCAAAATTTTACTCTATCCTTTCGCTCGGGAGGTAACGCAGCAATCGCCTCAAGGCTACGTTGTACCCCTTTGCGTCGAAAATCGGAGCCAACTTGAAGTAAGAATAGGGTCGAATCGGCGATCCCTAACGCCTGGCGTATCTCTTTACGGTTATGGCGTCGTTGATATGGTAAAAAAAGTTGTCGATCGATGCCTGGGGGAAGCAAATGAAATCGCTCATTAGGCGTCTGATAAAACTGTATAAAATCCGTTTTCTGTTGTGGCGTTAATACTAAAATTTCCGTACTTGCCTCAGCCGAGAAGACCGCTTTTTCTGCACGAAGATAACTACGATAACGCGGTGTTAAGGTATATAAAAAACCTTTTTCCCTCGCCGTTTTAGCGGCATAACAGACGTCTGCTGCGAAATAGAGATCAAGCCCCGGCATCTTATTGAAACCTACTAATACGTCGTCGGGAGAGTTCGCTCGATTCGCGGCAATCCACCGACTAAAATGTTGATTACGGGTATGGTTAGACATGCCTCGCTTAGGAACAATGATCACCTCAAAACCAGGACATTTTTCGCCTTGCCACTCAAAAGTATAAACGATTACCTGATGCCCCCGCTGCTGGCAAGCCAACGCAATTCGCCTAAAGTCTCTTTGTTGCCCTCCGTAAGGGAAATATTTATGCAAGCAAAACGCTATTTTCACGTAAATGTCCTCACCAAGGGCGTAAAGCGTCGACCCGTTATGCAAAGGCTATTGAGCGCAAGTAAAGTACCCAAATCCTGTAGCCATCGTCGGTCGCTGAGGTTCAGAGAACCTAGCAAATAATGACGAGTTTACACTAATTACAGGGTGGCGTGGGGGCTAATCGAGCTACCCTCTTCTCAGTATCTTGGTAAGATACACGAGCATAACGCGCTTTAGCTCGTATGTTGAGATACGCAGGGGATAATGTGAGATCGCTTTTTTTCTGGTAATATCAACGCCTTTATTCAATCTTTCAGGCCGACCGATAATATAATGCTGACTGCCGTCTATACCGTTTTACTCTATCTGATCCAACCTTTGATTTGGATAAGACTTTGGCGCCGTGGTAAGACACTGCCAGCCTACCGTTTACGATGGAAAGAGCGTTATGGATATTGTAAGGGCAAAGTTGTGCCTGGAGGAATTGTCCTGCACTCGGTCTCTGTAGGAGAAACCTTGGCAGCAATCCCTTTGGTCAGAGCGCTACAATACCGCTACCCTTCTATACCGATTACTGTCACCACCATGACACCTACGGGTTCGGAACGCGCACAATCCGCTTTTGGGAAAAACGTTTCTCACGTTTACCTGCCTTACGATCTGCCTACCGCAATTAATCGCTTTCTGGATACAGCGGCCCCCCGTCTCGTCATCATTATGGAGACCGAACTCTGGCCGAATATTATCCATACTCTACATCGTCGCCATATCCCGCTTATTATCGCGAATGCTCGGTTATCAGAGCGTTCTGCCAAGCGTTACAAAAAATTGGGGAACGAACTTGCAGAGCTTCTACAAAAAATAAGCTGTATTGCGGCGCAAAATACTGATGATGGCCAGCGTTTCTTAGCATTAGGCGCAAAACCGGAGCAACTCTCCGTGACGGGTAGTTTAAAGTTTGATATCTCCGTTACACCGGAATTGGCCGCAAAAGCTGTCGCACTGCGTCGGCAATGGGCTCCTCATCGTCCCGTGTGGATCGCTGCCAGTACGCATGAAGGTGAAGAACGCATTGTACTAGAGGCTCATCGTCAGCTACTCCAACAATTTCCTGACTTATTATTGATTTTGGTACCGCGTCATCCCGAACGGTTCCAACCGGTCAAAGAGCTAGCACATAAAGTCGGCTTCACACCGGTAATGCGTAGCGAGCAGCTCGTTCCCAGTACAAATGCACAAGTATTAATTGGTGATACGATGGGCGAACTGATGTTGTTATACGGGATTGCTGATATTGCTTTTGTAGGGGGGAGTTTAGTGGAGCGCGGCGGCCACAACCCATTGGAACCCGCCGCTCATGCGATTCCAGTGATAATGGGACCCCATACTTGGAATTTCAACGATATCTGCAGCAAGCTCGAAACTGCCCAAGGATTAATTACGGTTAACGACCAAGCCGCCTTAGTCCAAGAGATGTTACAGCTACTGGCTGATGCCGATCTCCGAAAGTATTATGGTCTGCATGCCGTAGATGTCTTACATCAAAACCAGGGCGCTCTGCAGCAGTTGTTGCAGCTTGTTGAGCCTTATCTTACTACTCACTCTCACTAGGAGTCTCTATGTCGATTGTGGCGATTTATCCGGGGACGTTTGATCCTCTAACCCTCGGGCATTTAGATATCATCCAGCGCAGCGCACGGCTTTTCGAACGCGTAGTGGTTGCGGTCGCATTGAATCCTAGTAAAAAACCTCTCTTCAGTTTAGAAGAGCGTGTGCAGCTCGCTAGGTATGCGACGGCCACTCTCGCGAACGTTCAGGTCGTCGGGTTCAATAGCTTATTAGCTCAGTTAGCGCTAGAACAGCATGCGAAGGTATTGATAAGGGGCGTTCGCTCCGTATCTGATTTCGACTACGAGCGGCAGCTGGCACAAGCCAACCAGCAACTGAACCCGCAACTCGACACTATTTTCATGACCCCTAATGAAAAGTATGCCTTTCTCTCCTCCACGATCGTGAAGGAAGTGGCGCGCCACCAAGGAGATATTACGACCTTTGTGACGTCAGAGATCCACCAAGCGGTCTTGAATAAATTTGCCCCACATTAGTGCTGGCAAGTTGGACACCAAAAGGTACTGCGCTGAGCATGTCGGCCAGACATAATCGGCGTGCCACACTGTAAACAAGGTTCTCCTGTTCGCCCATAAACATTGAGTTGTTGTGCGAAATACCCAGGTTTACCATCGCTCTGTAAAAAATCGCGTAAGGTAGTACCGCCTTGCTCAATCGAACGTTGTAGAACCGCTTTAATGCATGACACTAAGCGTTGGCTTTCTTCTTGATTCAACGCATTTGCCGCGCGATCCGGATGGATACCTGCTCGAAAAAGCGATTCGCTCGCATAAATATTTCCCACGCCAACCACTAATTTATTGTCCATTAACCAGGGTTTGATCGCGATTTTTTTAGTCGCTGACTTATTAATTAACCATTCAGCATTAAAGGCGTCGCTTAACGGTTCGGGTCCTAGGTGACTTAGGACTCGGCTTGTCGTGAGGTCAGTTTCCCATAACCAAGCGCCAAACCGGCGTGGATCGGTATAGCGTAGAGTCTTGCCATTGCTGAAGACTAAATCGACATGATCATGTTTTTCGGGCGGGGTGTCTTCGCTGAGGATACGCAAGCTACCAGACATACCAAGGTGAATGATGATCCAGCCGTGTTTGAGACCCATCAATAGGTATTTCGCACGCCGTTCTAAACTTAAAACGATTTCATCGCTAAGATGATAGATCTCTTCAGATACCGGCCAACGCAGTTGTGGGTGTCTTACCACTGCATAGAGCAGTGTCTCGCCCACAACATGAGGTGCGATACCGCGTCGGCTCGTTTCGACTTCAGGTAGTTCAGGCATCAGATATTCCCCCTTAGAAAACAAAAAACCCGACCATAAGGCCGGGTTTTTATAAGAATACTAAAATTATTTAATTTTAGCTTCTTTATACAGCACGTGCTCACGAACAACTGGATCAAACTTCTTAAGTTCCAGTTTTTCTGGCTTAGTGCGCTTGTTCTTCGTAGTGGTATAGAAGTGACCTGTACCAGCAGAGGAAACTAGCTTGATCTTCTCACGAATACCTTTAGCCATGATTCAGTTCCTTAGTACTTCTCACCACGGGTACGCATGTCTGCTAACACAGCATCAATACCCTTTTTATCGATTACACGCATACCTTTAGCAGATACACGCAAAGTAACAAAACGCTTCTCACTCTCAACCCAGAAACGGTGTGAGTGTAAGTTCGGAAGAAAACGGCGTTTCGTCGCGTTCATTGCGTGGGAACGGTTGTTACCCGCTACCGGACGCTTGCCAGTTACTTGGCAGACTCGTGACATGTCTTATCTCCAAAAATCAAAATCAGCTCGAGCTTTTCACTTAGGTTTTGGCCGCCTCGTCAGGCTTTTAACCTATCCAGGCGAGTTCAATGTGAACCCGCTGAGCAGGCCTAAACGCCAAACCCGAGATTCTCAAAGGTGGCGTAGTATACGCCCTGTCGGCCAAGTGCTCAAGACCCGAACAGATAAAGATCAGCCAGGATCGATGAAAAAGTATACTTTTTCGGTTAATTGTCTTTTTTTTAACCAATTTTTCATGGTTATAGCCATCCTCGCTGAGCAAACGAGAAAAATTCACCTCGACCAATAACAAAATGATCAAGTACCGCGATATTGAAGAGTCGACAGGCTTTTTGAATTTGTTGCGTGATATGTTTATCTGCTTCGCTCGGTTTAGCCACCCCAGAAGGATGGTTATGCGCTAAGATTATCGCCGCCGCATTATACCGTAAAGCCTCTTTGACTATCTCACGTGGATGTACCTCCACACTATTAATCGTCCCCTGAAACATCGCCTGCGCTTGTAAAACCCGATGGCGGTTATCAAGAAAGACAACCTGAAAGACTTCTCGCTCTAAATGCGCAAGTTGACTCAGGAGATAATGATAAGCCTCAGCGGGATCGGAAATCATCTCTTGGCAGAGTAGCTGCTCTTGGTAAAAACGCTTCGCAAGTTCAGCTATAGCATAGAGCTGGCACAACTTCGACTCACCTATTCCTTTGATGGCTGAGTATTGCTCTTGGCTCCCACTCATAACCGCTTGCAGGCTCCCGAAGTGAGAGAGCAGATGGTGTGCAAAATCGAGTACGGGCATTCCAGGACACCCTGTACGTAAAAAAAGCGCTAATAACTCACTATTCGTGAGGGCAGAAGCTCCCTTTGCCAATAGCTTTTCCCGCGGTTTTTCGGTCATAGTTACAGCCTCACATTGCCCTAAATACTCGATAAATTAAGTATTATTTATTCTCACTTAAAGCGTAAAATTATGGACTTGTGAGAGCACTCGTAGTTTTTTTTAGCAAAAAAAATTGACCATAAAAATCAAATAAATCATTATTATTCAATAGGATAATAGAATATCTAGAGTAACATGTTCTTTGTGATACCATATAATCCCTTTCTTTTCTGATGTTCGATTTCATACGATGGGAACCTTATGAGTAACCTGGCCAATAAACGTATTCTGCTTGGTGTCAGCGGAGGCATCGCCGCCTATAAAACCCCGGACTTGGTGCGTCGGTTACGCGAACAAGGCGCGAAGGTACGTGTCATGATGACCCATGCGGCCGAGGCTTTTATTACCCCACTCACGCTCCAAGCGGTAAGCGGTTACCCCGTATCGAATGATTTGCTCGACCCAAGCGCCGAAGCAGCGATGGGGCATATTGAGTTGGCAAAATGGGCCGATTTAGTCATCATTGCGCCAGCCTCTGCTGATCTGATTGCCCGTATCGCTCAGGGAATGGCTAACGATATTGTCACGACAACGTGTTTGGCGACAGCTGCTCCAATAGCTATTGTTCCGGCGATGAACCAACAAATGTATCGTTCCCCCCTGACAGCCAGCAATTTAGCCAAACTTCAGGAATATCGTTTTAAAATATGGGGGCCGGATCATGGCCAACAAGCTTGCGGGGATATTGGTCCGGGGAGAATGTTGGATCCCCTTTCCATTGTTGAGCATGCACTCGCTTGGGCTCACAGCGCACATGACTTAGCGCATCTTAATATTATGATTACGGCTGGACCCACCCGTGAGGCATTAGATCCCGTACGGTACATCAGCAATAAAAGTTCAGGTAAAATGGGGTTTGCCATCGCACAAGCTGCCGCGGCTCGCGGAGCGAATGTCACCTTAATCAGCGGTCCGGTTGAACTCACAACGCCCTCTGGCGTTATTCGTAAAGATGTTGTCTCGGCTCTCGAGATGCAAACCGCGGTAATGGACGATATTACCGCTCAGCATATTTTTATCGGTTGTGCGGCGGTTGCCGATTATCGTGCGATGGATATCGCAGAAGAAAAAATAAAAAAGACGGCTGATAAAGAGGGAATGACTCTCCAACTTATTAAAAACCCAGATATTATTGCTAACGTGGCGGCATTACCTGCCCCTAAACCTTGGGTGGTTGGATTTGCGGCAGAAACCCAGAATGTGGAAGAATACGCCCGACAAAAAAGAGAACGTAAAAACCTCGACTTGATTTGTGCCAATGACGTCTCTGGAACAACTCAAGGTTTCGACAGCGATAATAATGCCCTTCACCTTTTCTGGCAGGAGGGAGATAAACCGCTACCGCTGTGTAGCAAGCAACTCCTTGGCCAGCAATTATTAGACGAGATAGTCAACCTCTATGAAAAAGATCGACATAAAAATTCTTGACCCGCGCGTAGGAAAAGAATTTCCTCTACCTGCTTATGCTACCCCTGGCTCTGCAGGTCTTGACCTACGAGCATGTACTGACGGATCGGTAACACTTGCAGGGGGTAGCACCACGCTTATCCCGACAGGTCTCGCCATACATGTCGCCGATCCTCAGCTAGCCGCCGTTATCCTCCCCCGCTCAGGCCTAGGACATAAACATGGCATCGTCTTAGGGAATCTCGTCGGTTTGATCGACTCCGATTACCAAGGTCAACTGATGGTGTCTGTTTGGAACCGTAGCGAAGAGCCGTTTGTGATTGAACCTGGCGATCGCATTGCGCAGTTAGTCTTTGTCCCTGTGGTCCAAGCAGAATTCAATCTTGTTGAAGAATTCACGCAGACAGAACGCGGTGAAGGCGGATTCGGACATTCTGGTCGTCAGTAATCTTGCCCCTTTAGGTCACTTATCTCTGAGTATCCCCACCTTGTGGGGGCTCATCAGGATTTTTAGGAAGGTTAAAGGTATGGCAGAAAAGAAGAACACGCGGGGCAACCGACGTGAAGAGATCTTACAAGCATTAGCCCATATGTTGGAATCGGGTGATGGTAGTCAACGCATTACTACTGCAAAATTAGCCGCGAATGTTGGGGTTTCGGAAGCAGCGCTTTATCGACATTTCCCAAGTAAAACGAAGATGTTCGATAGTTTAATTGAGTTTATAGAGGACAGCTTAATTACTCGAATAAATCTAATTTTAAATGACGAAAAAGAGACGCTGTCGCGACTTAAGCTTATCGTTCAACTTATCTTAGGTTTTGGCGAGAAGAATCCTGGGCTAACGCGTATTATGACTGGCCACGCACTGATGTTCGAACAAGACCGTCTGCAAAGTCGTATAAACCAGCTTTTTGAACGTATTGAAGTTCAATTACGCCAGGTGCTGAAAGAAAAGAAAATGCGTGATGGTGAGGGGTTTCAGGTCGATGAAACGCTGTTAGCCAGCCAGCTTATTGCCTTTTGTGAAGGGTTATTATCACGCTATGTTCGCTCAGAGTTTCGCTATAAACCCACTGCAAATTTTGACCTTCGCTGGCCGTTAGTGGCCGCACAACTTAGCTAGCCTCATGAAGATAGCGGGTCGCCCCGCTATTATGACTAAATTCCGTACTGCTCACGGTACGCTTTGACCGCCACTAAGGCCTCAGCCATTGAGGGTTGCTCCTCAAGGTAACTGACCAAGTCGTTAAGTGTAATAATCGAAATGACCCGGCACTGATAATCCCGCTCTACCTCTTGAATAGCAGAGATATCGGCGCGTCCACGTTCTTGGCGATCGAGTGAGATAAGGACACCTGCAAGAGTTGCGTGATGAGCGGTGATGATTTCCATCGATTCACGGATAGCCGTACCTGCGGTAATCACGTCATCCACTAGCATAACCCGACCTTCGAGCGGGCTACCTACTAATAGTCCCCCCTCACCATGATCCTTAGCTTCTTTACGGTTGAAACAGTAAGGAAGGTCTCGGTGATGGTGATCGGCTAAAGCCACAGCAGTGGTCGTAGCGATCGGGATCCCCTTATAGGCCGGCCCGAACAGGAGATCAAAGTCGATCCCTGAATCGACCAATGCTTGGGCGTAGAAGCGGCCTAGTTGCGCGAGATCTCGACCCGTATTAAATAATCCAGCATTAAAAAAATACGGACTTTTACGACCTGATTTTAAAGTGAACTCGCCAAACTTTAAGACTTGTTTACGAATGGCAAATTCGATGAATTCACGCTGCCACGCTTTCATTATGTTTTCCCCATAAAAAAGCGACCCTATTGGTCGCTCGATTAACGTTATTGATTTAGCGCTGCTTTCTGCGCGGTAATGAGATCGTTGATCCCCTCTTTGGCGAGCGCCAATAGGGCAAGAAGTTCTTCGTGGCTAAAAGGCTCTCCCTCTGCGGTGCCTTGAACTTCGATCATCCGGCCATCTTCTAGCATCACGACATTCATATCTGTATCGGCCGCAGAATCCTCAACATACTCAAGGTCACAGCGCGCTTCGCCTGCAACAACCCCGACGGAAATTGCCGCAACCATCCCTTTCATGGGGTTCTTAGGCAATTTACCTTTGGCGACTAGCGCATTTAACGCATCTGCTAACGCGACACAAGCCCCCGTAATAGATGCAGTGCGGGTGCCTCCATCGGCCTGGATCACATCACAATCTAAGGTGATGGTATATTCGCCAAGCGCTTTTAAATCTACTGCAGCGCGTAATGAGCGCGCAATCAGACGTTGAATCTCCAGCGTACGGCCACCTTGTTTGCCCTTCGCGGCTTCGCGAGGCATGCGGCTATGTGTCGAGCGCGGTAGCATCCCGTACTCTGCGGTCACCCAACCTTGACCCTGTCCCTTTAAGAAACGAGGCACGCCTTCTTCAACGGTAGCGTTACAGAGAACTTTGGTTTCCCCAAACTCGACTAATACCGACCCTTCTGCGTGTTTTGTATAATGACGCGTGATGGTAACGGGACGGACTTGCTGTGCACTACGGCCTGCTGGACGCATAAATTCTCTCCGACTACGGTGAATAACGCTGCACAGTATACGGATTTCATTATTCAGTGTCTTGCTAGCGAAAAAATTTGCCGAGATTACAGATGAAAAAATTTGCCAGCTATGGCTAAATAATGCTCTTTCGCGAATGAAAAGTCTTGATATGTCGACCTTACTCCATTTTATCCTCGCCCTCGCCGTTATCGGGGCATTGGCATTACTGGTCAGCCACGATCGCCAGAACATTAGACCCCGCTACCTCCTACAGCTTCTCATTATAGAAGGCGGGATAGGCTGGTTCTGCTTACACTCCTCTGCAGGGTTGGCCTTGGTCGGCGGGGTGAGTGGCTTCTTCGAGGCGTTGCTTGGGTTTGCTGCACAGGGCACTGATTTCGTCTTTGGTGGCCTACATCAACAAGGTCTCGCCTTTGTGTTCCTTGGGGTACTCTGCCCGATTATTTTTATCTCTGCATTAATCGGTATTTTACAGCACTGGAAAATTTTACCCGTGTTGATCCGTATCGTCGGCACCTTGTTGTCGAAAATTAACGGTATGGGTAAGCTCGAATCCTTCAATGCGGTAAGTACCCTCATATTAGGGCAGTCAGAGAATTTTATCGCTTATAAAGGTATTCTTGCCGATATCCCCCCGAAGCGGCTATACACCATGGCGGCTACCGCGATGTCGACCGTCTCGCTATCGATTGTCGGCGCCTATATGTCGATGATCGATGCGCGTTATGTAGTGACCGCTCTGCTCCTAAATATGTTCAGTACATTTATCATATTGTCGATTATCAACCCAACACCTCATCACGAAGACGCGCCGATCTCTTTAGCTAAGCTTCATGAAAAACAAAGTTTTTTCGAGATGTTAGGAGAGTATATTCTTGCCGGATTCAAAGTGGCGATGATTATCCTCGCGATGCTGATTGGATTTATCGCCTTGATTAGTGCCATTAACGCGCTATTTTCAGCATTATTTGGATATAGCTTTCAACAGCTTCTCGGCTACGTGTTCTCCCCTCTCGCGTGGTTGGTGGGTATTCCCAAACAGGATGCATTAAGGGCAGGAAGCGTAATGGCCACTAAACTCGTGTCGAATGAATTTGTCGCGATGATCGATTTACAGAAGATGGCTGGCCAATTTACGACGAAAGGCCTCGGGATCCTATCCATTTTTTTAGTCTCTTTCGCTAATTTCGCCTCGATAGGTATTGTCGCGGGGGCGGTCAAAGGGCTTGATGAAAAACAGGGAAATACGGTCTCGCGCTATGGCTGGAAACTCGTCTATGGCTCAACGCTCGTCAGCCTACTCTCTGCGGCCTTCGCCAGTCTATTCCTCTAGCCACGATGTAGGCGCCCATGCGGCGCCTAAGATTAAAAGGCTACGCAAACGGGCTGATCAATACGCATGACAGAGTCTTGCGAGAAAAGCTGCCGATAACGAGCACGTATCTGGTCGATCGCCTGTGATTTCTCTTTGCTCCCCTGATAAATCAAGAGGACGCCCCGACTACTCTCTCTTACTCTTACGCCGTCATGGCCTAACCACTGCCCTGTTGCCTCGATCACCGATAATCCTTGTGGGAACGCTGGAGTGATGGCTTGATCAACGAACTGCTGCCACTGGTGTGGCGAAATAATACGCCCACCTGGCTGGCTTAAACCAAACCACAGTTGCGTTTGTTGCAATACCGTCCCCGTCTGGCAAGATTGTTGTGCCGAGATCGCCTCTGCATGCCTATCTTGGCATCCCGCCATCAGCACACAGCAAGAAAGTAATAACCCATAAGACTTTAGATTCATCGCCCCACCTTGGTCCATAAAGAAATCCCTATCCTAAGCGCTAATCACGGTTATTCCCATCGGTAAAAATGAGACGCTGTTTTCAAATCCCCTCGACCGCTATACTGAGGCTAATATTGACCAAAATGAGTAACGATTATGATCCGCAGTATGACCGCTTTTGCACGCCACGACATGAAAGGAGAATGGGGTAACGCCAGCTGGGAGCTACGTTCCGTCAACCAGCGTTATCTTGAAACCTATATTCGTCTTCCTGAGCAATTTCGTAGCTTAGAGCCAGTGATCCGCGATCGTATTCGTCAGCGTTTAACCCGTGGAAAGGTTGAGTGCCAACTTCGTTTCGACGCCAACCCTGGCGCCCAAGGCGAATTGACCCTAAACCAAACCTTGGCACAGCAGGTGATTAACGCCGCAAATTGGGTGAAATCCCGTACCGAAGAAGGGACTATCGACCCTGTCGATATCCTACGCTGGCCAGGTGTCATGAGTGCTGGAGAGCAGGATTTAGATACCATCAACCAGCAATTACTCGCAGGATTAGACCAAGCACTGAATGACTTCGTTGAAGCTCGTGAAACAGAAGGTGCAGCACTTAAGCAACTTATTGAGCAGCGCCTAGCCGCGGTAAGTCAAGAAGTGGCTAAGGTCAGATCAGAAATGCCCGCCGTGCTAGTTTGGCAGCGTGAGCGTCTAGTCAGTAAACTCGATGATGCCGCGATACAAGTAGACAGCCAACGGCTCGAGCAAGAACTGATTATGCTCGCTCAACGTATTGATGTCGCCGAAGAACTTGACCGCCTCGATGCACATATTAAAGAAACCTATAATATTCTGAAGAAGAAAGAAGCCGTTGGCCGCCGCCTCGATTTTATGATGCAAGAGTTCAATCGTGAATCTAATACCCTCGGGTCTAAATCGATTACTGCAACCATCACCACCTCAGCCATTGAATTGAAAGTACTGATCGAACAGATGCGTGAGCAGATTCAGAACATCGAGTAAGCACTCACAAAAAATCAGCCACCCGCACCAAATCCCCATAAGCCGCGCATTGTCGCGGTTTTTTATTATTAGCTATCGTAAAGACGCAATAAAGTGCATAGTTACCGTTTACGCCTAGGTGTACCCCTAAGCATCCATATGCACTTTTAGTGTGTACAAAGGATGGTTAAACCATAGCAACGAACGTTCTACGCTAGATACACAGAATCGTTGATTACTGGAATACAATGTCAGCGTGTCGTTACCTTCGGAATGATTGGCGAGGCTCACCAACGTCCAAACGATACTGCTAAAAAGGACATTTAATCATAAACGCCCATACTCTCGTTTAAGGGAAAATAAGTACTCAACTAGCAGAAGTAGAGAAGATCCCACAACAGACCTCATAAACAGTTGGAACGAGGAAAAAACCAGACGAAGATCATTCTGTTAGAGCAATTACACACCGCAAAAGCATCTGGCTTACCATGCTTGGATAATTAATTATGTACTTAGAGATGTTAGGACATTTCAATAAATCCCCTTCCAAATATTGTTTTAGCTCAAGATATATTGAATGTTATTAATGTAAATTTTTAATTTAAAAATAATTGTAGGATGAAATTAAAAGGAACTTAGTTATGCTTGAACCGATGGAAGGAAAATTAACCTTTAGAGCTGAAGGTAACAATATAAAGGGAAGCCATGATTATTCTCGCGTGATACACTGGCCTGGCTCAGCTAAGCAATGTACTTCAGCAAAATCAAAATCTGGTGTAACCATTGGCCGTGGTTATGATATGAGCAATAGAACTAGCCAAGTGATAATCAATGACCTAAGAAATGCGGGTATTAATATTGAGCAAGTCAAAAAAATCTCATTAGCGGCAGGTAAGCATAATTGTGATGCGCTATATTTCATAAATAAATATCGGGATGAAATAGGTGAGATAAGTGAAGAACAACAATTAAAATTATTCAAAATAACATACCCTTACTATGTAAATGACTCAGCTAGGTTTTATAAGAAATATTGTACCCATAACGCCTTAGAATGGAATAAACTAAATAGTAAGATAAGAGATGTTTTCATAGATATGAAATACCAAGGATCCTTGAAAAATTCTGATGTAAAACATTTCGAGAGAAATAATATAGACGAGGTGATAGAATTCATTTCATCTTCTCCATACTTACTTATATTCGAAAATGGAAGGGGAAGAATTAAATACCTCAGGAGATGATTATGATTCGTATGTTTTGTTTATTTATAATAATTAATTCTTTCATCGTAGTTGAATGTCAAGCAGGAGATATTATGGATAAATGTTCTTCTAAACCCTGGACCAATGATACTTATGCATGTATTTCCGAAGAGTCAACCATTTTGAACAAACGATATGAAAAAAGTTTTAAAAACCTATTAATAAAAATAGAGAGTGAAAAAAAATTCGTAACGAACTACACCGAACTTAAAAATGACCTCTTTTTATCTAAGAAAAAGTGGGAGTCATGGATTGATTCAGAATGTCTTACAGAAGCTGATATTTATGAAAAAGAGACAAGATTTTATGGAAGTGTATATGATATGTGTATCATAAAAAAACATACATCAAGAATAAATTATTATAATAATTTCAAATTCAATTGAAAGTATATTTAATTGTCTTATATATATTTTTTTGAAAACTCGCAACCCTAATGGTGCACGCTATCGAGAGCTTGCTACAGTACATTACTTCTCTAATATGTCTGGCAGTATCAAGTCTTATACGCTCACTCGACAAAATTCTACTAACCAAAGACAATCGATGTTCTGTTGTAATCTCCGTAGCCAGAGCGAAAAGATAACTCGTCAGCACTGTAGCGCTCTATTATTCGATGAGTTCCGTAGGTTATCTCGCATATTCTCTTTTTACGGCCCCTATAAGCAGGTGATCGGGAAAATGATAACCCATATGCAATGCCTTCACGAATAGATTGTTAGACAGGGCATTAGAGGAGCAGATATTAGGTGATAACACGAGAAATAGTACTCATTTTTTATTGGGAGAAGCTATAAAAAACTGTATCGATAAAAACTTACTTCTTTCCGTAAAAAACGGGAAAAATTCTGGTTTAGAATTCTGGGTTGATAGCGGAATATACCGTATAACTCAAGGCGGTCACTACGAGATAAGACAATATCATTGAATAAGATAAGTATTGTTAAAGCCTGACAAGTTATGAGGATGTTGATCAATCTTTACATCAATATCCTTGGTGTTTTTATGACTCACCTCTACTCCTGCCCCCACGATAATACGCTACCGAGAGGGCGTCCTAATGGTCACGAATATTTTTTGATAAAGTCCTCAATAATCGCCGCGAGTTCTTCTGTCGCTTCCAATGGCAGTAAGTGTCCACATCCTTCGAACACCTCATATTCGTAAGGCGAGAACTGATGTAGGGTGGAGGCTAGCTGCTGTGGAAGACGAGGGACGTTATCGTCTTTTTCTCCTAGCAGTAATAACGCGGGGAGGGACGCATTCGGATAGCGGTGCTCAAAATCTTCTTGGCTAGCCGTGTTGGCCCAATAAGGAAATGCCGCAGGGTTTGCTCGAAGTACATCATTAAGTGTGCGCTGCTGTAAGTCATCGCTGAGCGGTTTTTTATGCGATCCGGCTACAAACTTTTTGCTATGCTCCGGGGTGGCTTGCCATTGATATTGCATAGCAAATTGCTGGTCAGTCATCGGTTGTGGGCATAACGGTGAAGGCGCAGTAAGGATAAGACCCGCCACGTCCTCCGGTGTGTCGAGCGCCATCACTGCGGCGAGCTTACCGGTCATGGAGTGGCCGAGAAACCAAGGTTTATTCACGCCAAGATCACGCAAGGTCTCCCTCACCAGCATTGCCTGCTGCATAATTAGCGCAGGTGAGCGCTGAGCAGAGTCACCAAACCCCGGCATATCTATCGATACACAGTAAAAACGCTGCGAAAGGATCTCTATCACGGGAAGCCACGTTTGCGCGGAACCGCCTAAATAATGCATGAAAACTAAAGGTGGATGCTGTGGGTTACCTTTCTGAATCGACGTTAAGCTCATCCTAATCTCTCTGTATTGAGTTTCGTTACTCTTAAGCGTAATCGCTGCGCCCCAGACCTGCGGATATTTCTACAACAAAATGTGTCGTTATGGCTCCATACCCAAGAAAGCGTTAAGAATGACATGCTTTGTCATACTCTTTATAGCAATCCTGCGAGTTGCCCTAAATCACCTGACATGACAGCCCCTACACTATCGTTTAATTAATACAGTCGGTTGTCAGATATATCAAATCCGCCGCGTCGGATAACGTTGGAGCTGCTATGAAATTATTCGCTAACTGGAAAACGCTTTCTCTATTGTCACTTTCTGCTTTGATGGTGAGCCAATCGGTATTGGCGAATGGACCTGGTAGAGGGCCGGACGATCATGATGACCGAGGCCCCGCTCACGGTGAATATCGTCGTGATGATGCACCGCGACACTTCTCTTATCGTGGACATGACTTTGATCGCGGTCGGCCGGTTCCAGAAACGTTCCGGGGTCCCGATTACCGTATCGACGATTGGCGTGATCGAGGCCTGCCATCACCCCCTCATGGCCAGCACTGGGCCTATATCGATGGTAACTACCTCCTTGTTGCTGCCACGACTGGGATTATTACCTCAATAATTCTTAATGGTATGCACCCTTAATCTCTACGCACCTCGGGGAACCTCCTTGAGGTGCTTAAGCTATTTTTTAACTTTCTATATGCCTAATTGGTAGTTTGGCACTTTCCTTTATTCGATTAGATTTCTAAAAAACGAATAAGGAATATCTATGAAACGTCTACTCGCTAGTTTATTGGTTGCTGCAAGTCTCCCGCTCACCGCTTTCTCAGCGCCTGTCGTTATCGGATACCAAACCGGTGTTGATCCCTCGAAAGTCGCACAAGCAGATGGTGTATTCGATAAAACACTAGGCCAGCCTTTGGATTGGCGGCGCTTTAATAGTGGGCCAGAAGTCGTGGCAGCATTAGCTTCTGGCTCCATCCAGATCGGTAATTTAGGTTCTAGCCCTTTTGCTGCGGCCACCTCGCGTAAGCTTCCAATCGTTGCCTTTTTAGTGTCGACACAAATTCACAGTGCCGAAGCCTTAGTCGTGAGGAATGGTAGCCACATCTCGAGCTATCAAGACCTTAAAGGTAAAACACTCGCAACCCCTTTCGTATCAACGTCTCATTACAGCTTGCTCGGGGCCTTAAAACACTGGGGACTCAAACCGGGAGACGTCAAGATAGTGAACCTCAATCCTCCTGAGATTGCCGCAGCATGGAAGAGAGGCGATATTGACGGGGCCTTTGTTTGGTCTCCTGCGTTAAGTGAGATTGAGAAAACGGGCAAGGTACTGACTGATGCGAAACAGGTCGGTGAATGGGGTAATCCAACATTCGAAGTCTGGGTAGCTCGCAAGGACTTCGCCGAGCAACACCCTGAGATATTGGCTAAATACGCCCATGTTGTCCTCGATAGCTTCGACAATTATGCACAGCATCCCGAAGCCTATAGCGCCACCAGCGACAACGCTAAAAAAATTGCCAAGCTTGTGGGCGTCTCGGCACAGGATATCCCGCAGCTATTAGCAGGGAGCGTTTATCCCACCTATACACAGCAGCTGAGTCCTGCATTTCTTGGCGGCGGAACGGCTACCGCGACTAAGGCCACGGCTCAGTTTCTTGTCGAACAGCAACGTATCCCTGCGGTTCTCAACGATTACCAGCCTTTTATCAGCCCACATTATGTTGAGTTGAGTAAAACGCCATGAGCCAGCTACACATTGCGGGGGGACATTTATCATTCACCCATGATGGAAAACCCCGTCAACTGTTCGATGACATAAATTTATCGATTACCAAGGGGGAGAGCCTCGTTCTACTCGGGGCTTCTGGTTGTGGTAAGTCGACACTATTGAATGTCTTCGCAGGCTTCCAAGCTTTGGATAAGGGCCAGGTTATTCTTGACCATCAGCCCGTCACCTCTCCTTCCGGTCAAAGAGCCGTTGTGTTTCAGGACGATGCGCTATTACCTTGGCTGAATACTCTACACAACGTTGAGATAGGTCTAAAAATTCAAGGGTTCGCTAAAGCACAACGTCAACAGTTAGCCTATGACTATCTTGAACTCGTCGGACTGGAAGCCCATGCTCAACAACCGATACAAAAGCTTTCTGGTGGGCAGCGCCAACGTTTAGGCCTAGCACGCGCCCTTGCCGTTAAACCTGATTTCCTACTCCTTGATGAGCCCTTTGGTGCACTTGATGCGCTGACGCGCGAGAAGATGCAAGCCCTCCTGCTTACCATTTGGAAAGAGACAGGAGTGGGTGTTTTACTCATTACTCATAGTGTGGATGAGGCACTACTGCTCGCGACTGATTTATGCGTTTTACACGGCCCGCCAACGACTATCATCGATCGTGCTCAGCCATCCTTTGCACGACGCTTTTTAAAGGGTGAAACGGTGAGGAATATCAAAGCTGATCCTGAGTTTTCAGTCGCGAGGCAACAATTACTCGATCAATTATTGGAGGTGATATGAGTCTACTCCGCCATACCTCGGCGTCTTGGCGTCTGAATAATCACCTATGGAGTGTTTCCACGCTTACTGTAGTCGCCATCATCGGTGCATGGTTCACCGCGTCTTATCTAGGATGGATAAACACGCTGTTCTTTCCCTCTCCCGCCGAACTCTTTCTTGCCTTTAAACAGCTCTGGCAGCAAGGCTATCTCGATATCACCTTAGCCCAGCATATCAATGCAAGTTTACTACGGGTATTAACCGCCTTAGGCATCGCCCTAGTCACCGCTATCCCTCTCGGAATAGTGATGGGGCTTACCCCGATCATTCGGGCGATTTTTACCCCGATCCTCGATTTCTACCGACCTATCCCGCCTCTAGCCTATCTGCCCCTTATAGTGATTTGGTTAGGTATCGGCGAGGTATCGAAAATATTATTAATTTATTTAGCGATTTTCGCCCCACTGACCATCAGTACCGCAGAGGCTGTCCGTCGTGTTGAACCTCATCGTATACAAGCCGTTCGCTGCTTGGGAGCATCGTCCCTGCAAGTTATCCGCTTGGTAATCTTACCCAGTATTATTCCTGAGCTACTCACTGGTATTAGAATTTCGTTGGGGGTTGGCTGGTCGACGTTAGTTGCAGCAGAACTCATTGCCGCAAATCGTGGGCTAGGTTTCATGGTGCAATCTGCGGCACAATTTCTCTCAACCGATGTCGTGGTTGCAGGAATCATTATGATTGCGATAGTCGCTCTCTTAATTGAGCTACTACTGAGACAGTTACAAAAAAGATTCGCACGCTGGAGCCTCTATGACTATTAATGTAACCCCCTTGACCCGCTCTCTAGGCGCCAAAGTTCAAGGGCTTGATCTCACGCTATTCACTCCCGACACGGTGCAGCAGGTTTATGATCTACTGCTTCAGTACCAAGTCCTATTCTTTCGTGGCCAGAAGCTATCCCCTGCTACTCATGCGGCTCTCGCCGCGCAATTTGGTGACTTACATATTCATCCGATCTATCCGAAGGTCGAGACGCAGCCCGAAATATTGATCCTTGATACCGCCCTTAATGATTTGAGAGATAATGCGTTATGGCATACTGATGTCACCTTTATTGAACAGCCACCGCTGGGATCCATCCTCAATGCCATTCAGGTTCCTGAGTATGGTGGAGATACGTTGTGGGCCAGCAGTAGTGCGGCTTACGATGCGTTATCGCCACCTCTACAACAGCTGATCGATGGACTCTACGCGGAACACGATATCCAATTATCCTTCCCCGATGAGCGCTTTAGCTCCACCGCTGAGGATCAACAAAAGCTGATTAACGCTCGTCAAGAGCATCCACCGGTTATCCACCCTGTTGTACGTGTACACCCTGATACCGGTAAAAAAGGCCTATTCGTGACTCCCGGTTTTACCCGCCGTATATTAGGTGTTAACGCATCAGAAAGTCGTGCTTTGCTGGACCTGCTTTTCGCGCACAGTACACGTCCAGAGTTCTGCGTACGCTGGCAGTGGCAGGCCAATGACATCGTATTTTGGGATAATAGAATAACTCAGCATTACGCCTGCGATGACTATCGTCCGCAACGACGAATTATGCATCGTGCGACAATATTGGGGGACCGCCCTGTAGGGCCTTAATATAGAAACCCCCTCAATAACCTAATATTGAGGAGGCATAGATTAGAAGTCGTAGCGTAAACGAACCAGGTTCATATCGCCTTCTTTGTCAGTCGTTGATGCGAAGACATGTTCGTAATCGACACGGAAGCCGTAGTTAGCAAATAACGCCACCCCGACACCATTATCGATACGCTTGTAGTTGCGGCCATTCACATACTCAAGACGGTCACCCATCACATAAGGCATGACTGCTTTGACGCCCATCTGCTGGACAGGGAATTTATACCCGGCAAAATATTCCACGCCCCACGCATCGCCCGCAAAATAGTTATTCGCATTTTTAAGCTTAGTTTTCAGGAAGTTTTGGTAGTATCCGCCACCTGCTGAAATCGTCCAATTACCCGGCGTCCACCCTAAGGATGTGCCTACGATATTCTGGTTGTAGTCTTTGCTTTGCCCATGAGCATGATCGTAAACCGTCGCCTTGGTATAGTTCCAAGCGGTTCCCCAAGATAAATCTTTGGTAATGTGGTAATCGACACCTACAGAGCCGCCACCTTTACGCTTATAGCGCATTTTGTCGCTTGTCAGTAGCGGATCATCACCAAACAGATAAGAGGCATAGACATCGACATCACCAACTCGACCTTTGTACTTCAGCATTTTACGAGAGCGATAGGAACCATCATAGTCGCCGTTAACACCGTTACCCGGCGCCTGCGCTAACATATCGTCATCCCAAATATCGGTTTTCGCTCCCACCGCATCGTAATAGACACTGTTTTGCTGACCGAAGGTTAACTGCCCATATTGCTGGCTCTTCAAACCGGTAAACCACTGGCGGCGCGTGGTATTCGTTGCGCCCGAGGCGTAGTGATTATCCCAATTAAAGACTTTCGGGATATTCACCCCTAATTCGTAATAGTTGGTCCAATTTATATCTTGCGTCAGCGCATAGTCGACGCTAAAACGAAAACGCGTCCCGCCATCGAAACCGTTACGCTTATAAGAGGTATCCTTACCGCCGGTTTGGTGGTTGAACTGAGGACGAATACTGCCACCGACTTTGACATTCAGACGGCTAAGCGGATCACTTGCTTGAGGATCTTGCTTAAGTAACGTGATTTCTGCTTGGCTGACCGCGGGTAATCCCAGTAAACATAACGCCAAGACGGATGGCGAGAAAAGACGCGTTTTCATTAATTTAATTATCCTGTAAGAAAAAACTGAAATAGTCGAGCAAGGTGATTATCCTTACGCTTTATGACAAAAATATTACTTAATTAGAAAATTCTTAACACTACCGCACCAAACTGGTGCCTAATGAGCTAATAAGACTCAGAAATTAATAAATTGAATCGATAATTGCTTACCGAATAGTGTTTTTGTGCCGTTCATTCGTCTAGTTTTGTCAATTTTTGCATCGTTATCCACATAATTCCTAAGAATGGAACGGTTCTTGCTCAGCCTATAAAAAATTGTGGAGCAAGACGATGTCAAAATTAAATAATGAATCACTCCTGTATGGATTGAATGACCGCATACCTGTCATACCCGCTGTCTTTACTGCCGTCCAGCATATGTTGGCAAGTATTGTTGGTATTGTGACACCCCCCCTGATTATTGGTCAGGCCTTAGGGCTGACTCAGTGGTTACCCTACCTAATAAGCATGTCGTTGTTCGCATCGGGAGTGGGTACCGTTATTCAGGCGGTGCGATTTCGGAACATCGGCGCGGGGATGATTTGTCTACAAGGGACAAGCTTCGCATTTTTGGGCGTTATTATCGCAGGCGGCTTACTGCTTAAGCGGGAGGGTGACTCTGCGGAGCAAATACTGGCGATGATTTTCGGCTGCACGGTAGTTGCCGCTATTATTCCGCTAATCGTCAGTCAATTTATCCATTCCTTCTCGCGTTTGTTAACGCCGCTAGTCACCGGTATTGTAATTGTGCTGATCGGCATCAGTCTAATTCGAGTCAGTATTACCGACTGGGGCGGCGGGTTCGGTGCCGCCGATTTTGCATCCCCGCATAATCTTGGACTGGGGTTGTTTACACTGTTTATTATCGTACTGATGAACTGTAGTCGCCGCCCGTGGTGCAAGCTTTCTAGTATCGTGGTGGGAATCGTTGCTGGGACTCTTCTCGCCTCGCTTCTAGGAAAATTTCATCCACACTTTAGTCCCGATCTATTACCGATATTACCTAGCCCATTTCGGTTTGGTATCAGTTTCTCGTGGACGGTATTTATCCCTATCGCCTTGGTCTCTTTAATTTCGATTATTGAAACCGTCGGTGATTTAACCGCGAATTGCATGCTGTCCCAGCAACCGGTGGTGGGCGCAGAGTTTCAGAAAAGGATCCGCGCGGGCATCCTGGGGGACGGTGTCAGTTGTTTAGTGGCGGCAGTGTTCTCCTCATTTCCCAATACTACTTTCGCCCAAAATAATGGCGTCATCCAAATGACTCAGGTTGCCAGCCGCTATGCCGGCATATGGATTGGAGGGCTATTTATCCTATTGGGTCTATTTCCGCCCGTTAGCCAATTACTCGAACAGCTCCCCAAACCTGTATTGGGGGGTGCAACCTTGGTGATGTTTGGCAGCGTGGTAGCTGCTGGCATACGTATCATGACGCGAGAGACTTTAGATAGTCGAGGTATGCTCATCATCGCTCTCTCTTTCAGTGTCGGCATCGGTATTGAATCACAGCCAAATTTTCTGAGTGCCATGCCCCAATTCTTTCAAACACTTTTTCAGAATGCTGTGACCAGTGGTGGAACCCTCGCCCTGTTACTTAATTTGCTGTTACCCAAGACAAAGGAAAATAATGATGGCTAAACGCCTATGGATTAAACAACCGTTAGCTTGTTTTGATGGGACTCAGCACATAGAGAGCAACGGTATCGTAATCGAAGGGAATACGATCGTTGAAGTCCTCGCCGCCCAACAGCTCCCTTCTCGCCCATGTGAGAAGGTTTTCGATGCTCGCCAACACGTGGTGCTACCGGGGCTCATCAATACTCATCATCATTTCTATCAAACCTTAACCCGGGCTTGGGGGCCGGTTATCAATCAACCTCTTTTTCCGTGGCTACAGACCCTCTATCCCGTGTGGGCAAAACTGACTCCGCAAGCACTCCGCGTCGCGAGCGAAGTTGCCCTGGCAGAGCTACTACTTTCTGGCTGCACGACCACCAGCGATCATCACTACCTGTTCCCTGTTGGCATGGAGGAGGCGATCGATATACAAGTTGCCGCCGTGAATCATCTGGGAATGCGAGCCACCTTAAGTCGAGGGTCGATGAGTTTAGGAGAAAAGTCGGGGGGATTACCCCCGGAAGAGACCGTGCAAGCCGCTGAGACCATTTTACACGATAGCCAGCGCTTGATTGATCGTTACCACGATAGTCGAGAGGGCGCGATGATCAATATCGCTCTCGCTCCATGTTCCCCCTTCTCCGTCACCCCCGAAATCATGCGGGAAAGTGCCATGTTGGCGAAAGAGAAGGGCGTACGACTGCATACCCATTTGGCGGAAACACTCGACGAAGAGGCCTTCTGCCTTCAACGCTTTGGTTTACGCACCGTCGATTACTTGGAGTCAGTCGGTTGGTTGAGTCAGAGAACTTGGCTGGCACACGGGATCCATTTCAATGATGAAGAAATTAGCCGTTTGGGGAAAGAAGGCGTTGCCATTAGCCATTGTCCAGTTTCTAATATGCGGCTTGCTTCCGGCATATGTAGGACACTGGACCTACTCGACGCCGGAGCCACCATCAGTTTAGGTGTAGATGGGTCTGCTTCGAACGATGCGTCCAATATGATGTACGAAGCACGGCAAGCGCTTTATCTACAGCGATTGCGCTACGGTACGCAAACGATTACGCCGGAGCTTGTTTTAGGGTGGGCGACACGAGGAGGGGCAAAAACACTAGGTAGGACAGATATCGGGGAAATAAAAGTCGGTAAACAGGCCGATTTCGCATTATTCACATTAGAAGATATACGTTTTAGCGGAAGCCATGATCCTTTAGCCGCTTTACTACTCTGCGGTGCCGACCGTGCCGATAGAGTCATGGTGGCAGGAAAATGGCGGGTGATAGAGGGCGAAATAGTGAATATAGATCTCCCTGCGCTCCTTAATCATCATCGCGCAGCCGCAAAAAATTTGATCAATTTATAACAACATTTTTTATATTTAGGTAGGGAATAACATGCATACATCACCGCTATTATCTCAAACAAGATATTCTGGTCATCGCCTGGCCGGTTATCTGGTACTGAGTACACTACTGCCATTTTGTAGTTTCGCCGCCTCCAGCGAGATGACCCCAGCTTCAACGCTCGAAGAGGCCATCACTCAAGGTAAGGTGAGTGGAAGCCTTCGCTCCATGTATTATTCAACACATAACGCCTATTTCGTACAAGGGTTGAATCAGGACACCATCAGCTACGGTGGCTTTTTGAAATATGAAACGGCTCCTCTTGATGGATTTAACTTAGGGGTAAGCGGAATTTTTGTACGCGGTATTAACCATGGTGCAGCCAGTCAAACTGTGGGCGAACTGGGCGATAACCAAACAAATATTGGTGAGGCGTGGTTACAATGGCAAAACGATGATTTCCGTATTACCGCCGGGAATCAACAGCTCGATATCCCCTTCTTAGGTAATTACGATTGGCGTATCACCCCAATGATTTATCAAGCAGTGGATGCCGAATACGGACATGGCGAGGATTTTATCCGTGCGACCAAGGTTTTCCGCTACAAATCTTGGGGGAGTGATCGCCAGCAGCGTTACACTGCGTATAACTCGGACGAAAAGACCAATGGAATGTGGTCGTTGGGAGCGGGGCATCATTGGGACATTAACGATGTCCACCTAAATGGGGTCGCCTGGTATGAAAATTACAACGATTATAGCGATATTTTCTATACCGAAGGCCATGCCCAATGGAATCAAGCACCAATGCAGCCCGATATCGGTATTCAATATCTGCGTGGTACGGGTAATGGTAAAGATGTTGCAGGACCGGTAAATAGCCAAAGTGTCGGCTGGCAGCTCTCATTAAATTTACTGAGTAATCTAAACTGGAAACTCGGCTATGATTACTTAGCGAATAATGCCAGTGGTCATCAATACCCATTGGTCACACCTTACTCGCATAATGCCTCCTCAGGCCCTTATTTCGCACAACCCTTCTTTACCAGTACTCAAGACCTAGGCAATGGTAACGCTTGGGCCACTAGCTTGAATTATAGCGCGACAGAACAAGTGACCGTAGGAACCCGCTATTCATGGATGGACCTCAAGCCTGCAAACAGCAGTGGTAGCTTACGTCAATCCGAATATCTGATTTATGGTATTTACAGTTTTGGCGGTGCATTGAAGGGCTTAAGCCTGACTGATTTTGCAGGAGTGCAAACATCGCCGCTCTATAAGAAAAATTTTTGGCAAAACCGTGTAGCGCTACAATACGATTTCTAATATGAGGCGGGTGCCCACCGGGCACCCGCAATATCGAACAATATATTTGAACAAAGGGAGCAAAACTATTAACTATCCGTCGTTCGGTAAATAAGCCATGCTTAATATACTCACCCTACGCAGGATACAAAATAATGAAGAAGATCATCCCTCTCCTACTCCCTATTATTACCGCAAGCGCACTGTATAGCACGGCGTCACACGCTGCGGCTCTTGACTATCAACTCGATGCTGCCCATACCTCGATCGTCGTGAGTTGGGATCACTTTGGTTTTTCCCACCCGACCGCTGATATTCCAGGGGCAACAGGGAAGATTAATTTTGACCCGCAACATCCGGCTACCTCATCGGTAAACGTTTCTATTCCGGTGAGTAATATCGACACCCATGTCCCGGCCTTAACCAAAGAGTTCCAAGGCAGTGAATACTTCGATACTACCAAATATTCTACAGCGACCTTCACCAGTACTAAAGTGATCCCACGTGGTGAGCATAAGTATGAAGTTCAAGGAAATTTAACGCTGAAAGGTATTACCAAACCGGTCACCCTTCATGCCACTCTGAATAAGATCGGTGAGCACGCCATGGTGAAGAAGCAAGCGGTAGGCTTTGATGCTACCGGTACGCTAAAACGCTCTGATTTCGGTATCGACAAGTATGTCCCTGCGGTCGGTGACACAATTGCGTTATCGATCTCTACTGAGGCCTACGCCAAGTAGTATTACATCGTTCCCAGTAATCCTCTTATTGGGAACAATTTTTCGCTCTCTCCCTTCTCTGAGCAAGAATTTGTATTATCCTTAGTATCATTCATTTTTCAAATAAGTAAGGATAATTTGTGGGATATTACGAATTCACTTTCCTCAAATTACTGATCGGCTTCTGCGTTCTTATTGCCCACCTCAATCTTACCGGTAAGACCCAGCTTTCACAGATGACGCCTATCGATTTTATTGGCAACTTCGTCCTAGGTGGGATTATCGGCGGCGTCATCTACAGTGACACCATTCCTCTGAAACAGTATGTGATCTTACTATTACTGGGAGTGTTACTGATTAGCGCATTAAATTTTGCCAGTAAGCATATCTCGTCAATACGTACGATCACCATCGGTGATCCGATTCCCATTATGAAGAATGGTAACTTTATTCTTGAGAACGTCCTAAAAAGCCGTAATAAACTCGATATTGTCAGCTTAACCTCTCAACTACATTCTTTGGGTATCAACTCGTTTGAAGAGGTGCGCTATGCGCAAGTCGAACCCGGTGGGCAACTCAGTGTGATCACCAAAGAAGCCACGATGTTTTCAGTTTTGGTGATAAAAACCGGTGAAATGCGTCAGCATGGTCTAGAGATTATTGAGAAGGATGAGGACTGGTTGAAGGCTAAGCTTGAGGAAAAAAACCTAACCGTGGAAGACGTCTTTTTAGGCGAGTTTTGGAAGAGTGAGCTAGTCCTACATCTCTATAATGGAAAGAAAGAGACTATTTAGTGACCGCATTTAAATAAAGGTAATAGAAATGAAAAATAAACTGTTACTCCCGCTTATCGGCTTAGGTTCTCTCGCTTTACTCTCGGCTTGTCAAACCCTAACACCACCTCGGGGTATTAAGCCTATCTCACCCTTTGATATTCAGAAATATCAAGGCAGGTGGTTTGAAGTCGCTAGGCTCGAAAATCGATTCGAGAAAGGTCTGACTCATGTTACAGCAACTTATCGCCTACAAGACGATGGTACAGTAGCGGTCATTAACCGCGGATTTAATCCAAAAAAAGGCCAATGGTCAGAGAGTATCGGAAAGGCCCGCTTTACAGGGAGTGCTGATCGCGCTGCGTTAAAAGTCTCTTTCTTCGGACCTTTCTACGCAAGCTACAATGTTATTGCCCTAGATGATAACTACCAGACAGCTTTAGTCTGTGGGCCGGACAGAAGCTACCTCTGGCTGCTCTCCCGACAACGCCACTTAACGCCTGCTTTGCGTCAAACCATGTTGGCTAAAGCAAAGCAGGCCGGATTTGCGACCGAGCAGTTAATCTGGACGGATCAAGAGTAAGCGAATAGAGCGGGCGAGCCACCGGTGTGGATGAACAGCAATGGACCGTCTTGCGCGAAGCGTTGGGTAGAGATACCCGTTAGTAAGCCAGCCATCGCTTTGGCGGTATAAACCGGGTCAAGGAAGATCCCCTCAAGTTGCGCTAATAAGTTTAACGCATCATTACCGCTATCATTAGTATAACCGTAACCGGGAGCATAGAAGTCATCCCATAACTCAAGCGGTTGCTTAAGCGTCACACCGAGTGCCTGAGCGACCGATTGGCGCAGCGTGTCGACTACGGAAAGTTGTTGGGCGACATCGCGTGAAACCGTGACACCCACCAAGGGAACCTGCGGTAAGTAATGTTCTAAGCCTACCGACAAGCCTGCATGCGTTCCACCGCTCCCCGATGCCACGACCACCGCAGCAAGGTCTGGGATATCTTCCACCTGATGCGCGATCTCTTGCGCGCAACCAATATAGCCTAGGCTTCCCAATAAATTAGAACCACCGACAGGAATGATATAAGGGCGAAAGCCCTGCGCTTGAAGTAACTCAGCCTGTGCAGCGAGCTGCTCGGTCAGAGACTGCCCAATCTGAGCCGCTTGTACATTAACACCCAGCAGATCGAGGAGTAAGCGATTGCCGTTCTTTAGGTAGTTATCACTGGCCTCTTGCAAGGGGTTTTCTAAAATAGCCATACATTTCAGGCCAAGCTTTGCTGCAACCGCCGCGGTTTGTCGCACATGATTAGACTGGACAGCCCCCGCAGTAACAAGTACGTCAGCGCCCTCTTGGAGCGCCTCTGCCGCTAAAAATTCCAATTTACGTAACTTGTTGCCGCCAAGGCCCAGCGGCGTTAAATCATCACGCTTGATATAGATATCGCGTTCAGCGTAATCAGAAAGTCGCGGTAAATATTCAATAGGGGTTGGTGCACCCACTAATTCTATCTTTGGGTAATTATCTATTAACATTATTATCCACCTATTCGCTTAGTGCGCCTCGTCCCAGTTATCGCCAAGACCTGTATCGACCTGTAAGGGAACCGCTAACGTCACGCAGTTTTCCATGATCTCACGGACGGTGTGAGTTGCAGTCTCTACAAGATCTTGATGAACTTCAAAGACCAATTCATCGTGGACCTGCATGATCATTTTAATACGGTTCGGATCTTGACTTGCCAACCACTGATCCACGCCGATCATCGCCCGTTTAATAATATCGGCAGCCGTGCCCTGCATCGGCGCATTGATGGCGGCACGCTCAGCGGCTTTGCGACGGATAGCATTACTGGATTTAATATCGGGTAGATAGAGGCGACGGCCTTCAATCGTTTCAACATAGCCCTTCTCTGCAGCACTCCGCCGCGTGGTCTCCATATAGGTCAATACGCCCGGGTAGCGTTCGAAATAAAGATCCATGTATTTCTTAGCTTCGCCAGGGGAAATGCCTAATTGCCGCGATAAACCGAATGAGCTCATGCCATAAATCAGACCAAAATTAATCGCTTTTGCGCTACGACGTTGCTCACCAGAGACTTTCTCTACAGGGACGCCGAAGACTTCGGAAGCTGTTGCCCTGTGGATATCTTCGCCTTTAGCGAAAGCGTCCAACAGACCTTTATCTTGAGAGAGATGTGCCATGATACGTAGCTCGATTTGCGAGTAGTCCGCGGCTAAAATTTTATGATCGGGACTCGCAATAAACGCCTGACGAATACGCCGTCCTTCATCATTACGTACTGGGATATTTTGTAAGTTAGGATCGGTAGAAGAAAGCCTTCCCGTCGCCGTAATCGCTTGATGATAAGACGTATGTAGTCGTCCCGTAACAGGGCTTATCATCAGTGGCAATTTGTCCGTATAGGTAGATTTTAGCTTCGAAAGCCCGCGATGTTCTAAAATCACTTTCGGTAAGGGATAGTCGAGTGCTAACTCCGCAAGTACCTCTTCACTGGTAGAGGGCGCGCCACCCGGCGTTTTCTTCGTCGGCTTAATTCCTTGTTTTTCAAACAAGATGGTCTGTAGTTGCTTAGGGGAAGAAAGGTTAAAACTTTCCCCAGCCAGCTCGTGCGCTTTCTTTTCTATCTCGTCTAAACGTAGAGCTAGCTCTTGAGAATGGGCAGAGAGAATCAGTGGCTCGATTAATACGCCATTACGTTCGATTTTCGAGATAACAGGAACGAGTGGCATCTCGATTTCATCAAATACTTTCTTTGGACCAGGCTCTTTTTCTAATAATGGCCAGATTTTATGATGCAGTTGTAATGTGACGTCAGCATCTTCCGCGGCATACCGCGCGGCTTGATCGAGGGATATTTGGTTAAAGGTTAGCTGTTTTTTCCCTTTACCGGCAATCTCTTCGAAAGTAATCGTCTTATGTCCTAGCCAGCGTTGAGATAGGCTATCCATATCGTGTTTACCGGCCACACTGTTGTAAAGATAGGATTCGAGCATCGTATCAAAACGAATACCTTTTAACTCAATACCATAATTAAGTAATACCCCTCGGTCATATTTTAGGTTCTGACCAACCTTTGCCAGATTTTCGTCTTCCAGTAGGGGTTTAAATTGGGCAAGAACATCGTCACGATTAAGTTGCTCAGGAGCATCAAGATAATCGTGGGCAACAGGCAGGTAAGCGGCTTCACCTGCGGTTGTCGCGAATGAGAGTCCGACGATTTCTGCAGAGTAAGAGTCAAGCGACGTGGTTTCAAGGTCGAACGAGAACAGCTCGCTAGCGCGTAATTTTTCTAACCACTCAGTCAATTGAGATTGCTCAAAAATAGTGTGGTAATTATCTGCAGATAACGTGACTTCCGCGACAGCTGGCGTTTGCTCAGGCGTACTATTTTTGGTGTTGGGGGACGATGATTTACCGGCTAACCAGCTGTTGTTCTCAACATCGCTCACCCAACGCTTAAATTCGAAGCGAGCAAAGAGTTCGAGAAGCTGTGCTTGGTCCAATGGGCTCACCTGCAATTGTTCACAGTTCAGCTCAAGCTCTACATCGGTTTTGATGGTGGCAAGTTGATAAGAGAGCATAGCCATCTCTTGGTTTTCAGCCAACTTCTTACCCATTGTTTTGGCGCCGCGAAAGCTTAAGGTTGCCACCTTATCGAGATCATTATAGATGGTCTGTAGACTACCCAGCCCCTGTAACAGTGCCTGTGCGGTTTTTTCGCCAACGCCTGCGACGCCAGGTATGTTATCCGAGGAGTCACCCATCAGTGCGAGATAGTCGATAATCAGTTCTGGAGGAATACCGTATTTTTCATTGACCTCTGCAGGGCCGAGTACCGTATTATTCATAGTGTTGATCAGTGTAATATGAGGACTGACGAGTTGCGCCATATCCTTATCTCCTGTGCTGATCAGCACGTCTCGTCCTTCACGCTCGGCCTCACGAGCAAGTGTCCCGATCACATCGTCCGCTTCGACACCAGAAATTGCGAGCAGCGGTAAGCCCATCGCCTTGACCATCTGATGTAACGGCTCTATCTGCGATCGTAAATCGTCCGGCATCGGAGGTCGGTGCGACTTATATTCCGCAAAAAGCTCGTCACGGAACGTTTTTCCCTTAGCATCAAATACCACCGCAACATGACTAGGTTGATATTGCAGCAACAAGCTACGCAACATATTCAATACACCATACATTGCTCCTGTCGGTTCTCCTACACTATTGGTTAGTGGCGGAAAAGCATGGAATGCTCGATAGAGATAAGAAGAACCATCTACAAGGATCAGTGGGTTTTGTGCGATTTGAGCCATAGGTATTAATTTCTGCGTTGGACCGTGGATAAGCGTTAGCATGCCACAGAATAGAATGAATGTTGATCGAAGTTGGGCAGTTCGATCACATAAAATAATACTTAAGATCCTGTGGATAACTCTGTGGATCTATTTATTACACTAATTACATCTTGACTTAACTAGACAATATAAAGATATATAAATCATTTTAAACAACAAGTTATGATTAATACCTAGTGCTTCATTTACATTTCGGCATATCAAGGTTATGTGAATAAATACATCATCTCTTCATCTAGAAGGAAGGGACCTCTGACGCATACAGCGCTCAGAGGCCTTAATTACGCTTACTTGTTCAACAGGAACTTAGTAACATTGACATAGTCTGCTGAGAAGTTAGCCAACGAGCTGGTATCAAGACCTGCGTTGTTGATTTGGTATTTGCCGTTAATAAATAGAGCTGGTACGCCATTGATATTAAAATC
Source organism: Rosenbergiella collisarenosi (assembly GCF_018494085.1). Lineage (GTDB taxonomy): Bacteria > Pseudomonadota > Gammaproteobacteria > Enterobacterales > Enterobacteriaceae > Rosenbergiella > Rosenbergiella collisarenosi. Next base: position 152,442 of record NZ_JABBFP010000009.1, read on the forward strand.
GGCCGCGGCTTTTTCTTGCTGGCTGACCAACGCTTTGACCGCGAAGCTATTCCATGCTGAGTCATAGGCTTCAGAAGTAATACCAGCCGCTTTGATGAAAACGGCTTTTAGGGTTTGTTGGTCCTTGATCGTTTGAGACTTCTGTAAGTCATCAAAAATAGGATCCATCACTTTATCCTCGACACCTAGCGCCATCGCGACTGCCCAGGCATGGGTAAGGATTGGGCCGTAATCGCCACCTAGGAAATCAACATGGTAACGCGTCAATTTTACGTTTGCCGGTAAGCCTTGTTCGACGGCTTGGTTAATTTTATAAGTCCGCTCAAAATCGTAACAATGCGGACAGAAAAACGAGAAAAATTCGACCACTTTTGGTGCGCCATTGACCGGCTTCTCAACAGCCTGATATTGCTTACCTTCGGTAAAGGTCGCCGCAGAGGCACCGAAGGCCAGCATTGCCCCAAATAGAGCAAATAATACTTTTTTCATTTTTTACTTATCTCCAAATTAATAATCAAAATTGAGGCATCACCAGCGAGGGTGGAGATTGCAGTAACGCAATTTGCGTTTTCATTTGAGCAATCTGCCGACGCCAAAAGTCCACCTCATTAAACCAAGGGAAAGCTCTAGGGAAAGCAGGGTCATGCCAGCGTCTGACTACCCATGCAAGATAATAAACCATGCGCATCGCACGTAAAGGTTCAATCAGTGACAATTCATTAATGTTGAATTCGGTCAGCTCTGTGTAACATTCTAGCAGAATATCCCATTGGACTCGCTGCTCATTCAAATCACCGCTGACCAGCATCCATAGATCTTGTACGGCTGGACCATTACGCGCGTCATCTAAATCAACGAACAATGGTTGATCACGCCACAGTATATTACCCGGGTGACAGTCACCGTGTAATCGTAAAGGTTCCCAATCTGTATGCCATACTTTCGCAAGCTGCTTGCCGAGTTCAGTCAGCGTATCGAGGAAGTCCGTTTTCAATACAGCAGGGATGAGCGAGCTTTCATGTAATAGCGCAGAAGGTTGCTGAAAGTATTCATCGAAGCCAAGAGTGGGCCGATGTTGGAAACAGTATTGTCGACCTACTTGATGGATACGCGCCAAGGTTTGTGCTGCTTGTTCCAGATGCTCGTAATTATCAATTTCATATTGCCGCCCACCTAGGCTGGGAAAGAGCGCAAACCCTATTCCTTCTACCTGTTGAAGGGTTGTCCCATGGTAAGTGAGTGGGGCAGCCACTGAGATATTCGCATCGGCAAGTTCTTGCGTAAACTGATGTTCTTCCAGGAGTTGGTCCACCGACCAGCGCTGTGGACGATAGAACTTAGCGACATAGCGCACGCGATCTTCATCGCTAAATTGCCAGACACGATTTTCGTAGCTATTAAGTGGGGTTAATCCCGATTCAACACGAATACCCGTGTTCCATAACGCGTCGAGCACGGTCTCTGGATCGAGAGTTTGGAAATTGAAGCTCGGTTGACTCATAATCTCTGCAATAATATAAGAAACTGAATGGCAGGATATCATTATCGTATCCTAGCGACCTGATTATTTGCGCTATTTATTGAGAAGGTCTTATGGTGATTAGTGGTGTTATTTTAGCCGGCGGTGCCGGTCGCCGCATGGCGGGTAAGGATAAGGGGTTACTCCTCTGGCGAGGAAAGGCTCTGATTGATCACACCATCGAGCAGTTTGCTCCACAGGTCAGTGAGTTAGTTATCAATGCAAATCGCAATCACTCCCGCTATCAGCAGCGCGGTTTTTCTGTGGTTCAAGATAAGCTCACAGAACGACTGGGCCCTTTAGCAGGAATCGAAGCAGGTTTGCAAGCCACGCTATCGCCTTGGTTAGCGGTTACCCCTTGTGATAGTCCCTTATTTCCTAATGACTTGGTAAAACGGCTCTATCAATTCGTCCAAGAAAAACAATTGCCCGTAGCGTGGGTCCGTCAAAAGGATCGCGATCATCCGCTGTTTTGTCTTATTAATCGAGCGCTACAGGCCCCATTACAAGATTTTCTTTATCTTCAAGGACGGCGTAAGGTGCTAGACTTTTTTAATGCTCACGGCATGGCATTACCATTTAGCGAGGAACTTCCCCATTTTGCAAATTTTAACGATAGTGCGTCGTTAAAATAAAAAAGTTCCAATGCAAAAAGGCCATCCTTACGGATGGCCTTTTTGTCTATTTGGATGCCTGGCAGTTCCCTACTCTCGCATGGG